>JACJXW010000005.1 GCA_020636405.1 Lewinellaceae bacterium
GCCATTTTTCGAGGGTTTGCACTGTTAGTAATGATACCAAAGTTACAAAATCCCGTCGAGTTGGTTAAACAATTGGTTAAACATTTTTCGCTTTTTCTTGCAACTATTTGCTTTAAAATGAAGAATAAATATTTTTAATTGTGTTGATTATCAATAATTTATAGTAAAAACAAATTATTTCAAAGTAAGAGTTACAGTCCCGTCCGGACCGCAAAATTTATTAAACCCTTGTAAGTCAATGACTTACAAGGGTTTTTTATTTTAATGTGTATCGCGTAACTTGTTGATTGTCAGCCTAAAACATATTTTTAGGTAGTTGCTTTTTTTACGGATTTTTCACGCAACTCTTTCGCATTTAGCTGACGGGGAATAAGCTATGCACCTGCCATTTCATCCAGCCCTTACCTTTTTATTCCTGTAAACTTGATTACCATTCAATATTTAAATAAATTTACGGCTATCAGATGTAAATGCCGTACTTTTTATGAATACTGCTGTTGACATAAAGAAGCTGTTCGAGCAAGGTGCAGGAGTCCTTACCTCCCAGGAACTAGAGGAAGGAGGCGTAAGCTATTATCATATACGGAAGCTGATCGATAACAAAAAAGTCGAGCGGATAAAGCAAGGCTTATACCGGTGGTTGGATGAAGAAAGTGACGAGTTGGTGGAAGCACAAAAAATTGTTCCTCAAGGAGTGTTCTGCCTGTTTTCAGCGGCATTACTTCATGAGCTTTCCACTTCTGTGCCATCTGAATACCACATGGCTATTCCCCGTAAAGACAAAGTGGCCCTTCCTGATTACCCTCCAATTAAGATTTACTATTGGGATGATACGCAGTATAATCTAGGCCACGTTAAGATCACAAAGCAAAATGCGGGCCTCAACGTTTACGGCCTTGAAAAGACAGTTTGCGACTTTATAAAATTCAGAAATAAAGTAGGATTAGATGTCACCAAGGAAGTTTTGAAAAATTATCTGGCCTTCAGGGAGAGGAACCTCAATGACCTTATGGTTTATGCAAAGCAAATGGGCATTTCAACCATTGTAAGACAGTACCTCGAAATACTCGTATGAAAAACCGTACCGAATCAATTAAGGCAAAGCTGAAGAATGTATCCAAAGAATGGAACAAGAACCACCAACTTACATTGATACGCTATTTCCAAGAGCGTTTTTTATACAGGCTTTCAATTTCAAAATACCGGAAAAATTTCTTCTTGAAAGGCGGCGTATTGATTTACGCAATAGAACGAGAATCCAGCCGCCCTACACTCGACCTGGATCTATTAGCCCGGAAAATTGAAGCTGACCAGGAAAAAATTAAGAGGATATTCCAGGAAATCTGTAGTATGCCATGTGAAGAAGATGGGGTAATCTTCGACAGAGATAGCATCGAAACCTCAGAGATTGTCAAAGAGGGAAATTATTCTGGAGTCCGGGCGAAAGTATTGGCCACTTTGGGAAATATCAAGCAAAGGATACAGGTCGATACTGGTTTTGGCGATATTGTTGTCCCCGGCCCGGTTGCAATGACTTTTCCAACCCTCATCGAACTTCCCAACCCCGAGCTTCTCGCCTATTCAGTAGAATCCCTCATCTCAGAAAAGTTTGAAGCGATGATCAACCTCGCCGAACTCAATAGCCGAATGAAGGACTTCTATGATATATACAGGATACTTGAAAGTGGCAACTATAATGAAAAAATACTTCGCGAAGCCATCGTTAACACTATCAGCCGGCGAGGAACGCCATTATCTGAACAACATGTGATCTTTTCCGAAAATTTTAGCACCAATGAAAAAAGGGATAGTCAATGGAAAGCATTCCTGAAAAGAGCTGGCCTGAATGAGGACATCAACCTTTATTATGTTATGAAGATCATTAAAGAAAAACTGAAACCTGTTTATGATGAGTTGGTGAGAAGAAAAGGCAACTGACTCCCTAATTCAGATTTTATCATATGGAAGCACGTAAATACGAAATTGAAAATTACATCGGAGACTGGCACTGGAACGAACAGAGCCATGCCCTTGCCTTTGAAATGGGTACTTTCCTGTATAGCTTCATGGACTACCTGCAGGAGTCGAACCTGGCCGCTGCGACGATCCAAAAACATGTCAACAACACCTGGTGCATTGGCTACCTTACTTGCCATTATGGCTATTATGATACCTTTTCGCCTGATATTTTTTCCTCGCCGCCTTTTTACGAAATTGAATTCAAACGCAAAATAAGTGATACCCCCTACGCTCTACGCTCTTATATAAGTTCCTGCAACAAGCTGGCGAAATACGTCCGGGAAAAAGGCTGGGAAACACTCCCGGAATACGACTTTGAAATGCCGGACGATATGGAAGATTTGTACATCGGGCTGGAATTGCTGGAAACCAGGGCACTGCGTGGCGGCAAAAAGGAGGTAATCAGCTTCCAGGGGACAATAGACACGCTTCGGGAAAATTTCGTGCGGAACCTACGCGACGTAAACAGCCGTGAAGAATTTATAGAGCGGATGCAATGCTGCTATGATACGCTGCAAACTTTAACGCATCGACTCGAGGCTATGGATACTTCAGGTAATTATTTCAGAACAAAAATACGCAGTTCTCTGCTTGAAGACGTGGTGGAAATGCAGCGTGATATAGCGATTGTTTTAATGAATGTGTAGGAAAGGTAAAGGCCATAAATTTGGAGGCGTCATTTTTTGTACGATTTGTTGTACAATTTCCTGCTGCCAGCACTCAAAACACTGATTATCAACTCAATAAACCGCACCTTCTCCAGTCCCGTCCGGACCGCAATGAAGCTCAGCATTCGCTGGGCTTTTTGCGTTTTAAGCTCCTACCATCACTCCTGCCTTTTCGCCAAGCACTTCGACAGGAAGGAAAGTGGCCTTTGCAACTCAAATTCTACCCGGCTGAACATACGGGATTGCCTTCCAAAAAAGCGCTCGGGAAGTGGTGCTTTCAGATAAGGTGCCCAAGGGTACAAAAGGAGCTGCCGCTGACGCCAAAAGAAGTGTTATTGGCGGAAATTTTTTCACCACGGAAGGTGGAGCCCCTTCACTTCATTTTGATAATAATATTCCAGCTGCTAGTGCGACTAGACCGAATTAACGGGCGATTTCGTGACCCCTTAACGTTCTGGTTCACAGTAGCTTGAATTCACCCGTTAATTCGTTCCGCTTTCACTAGGCAGATCCTTCTTATTGAAAAATGAGGCTATGAAAAGCTTCTTTTCTATGAGAATGTCCAGTTAGTTGAAAGTGATTTTAGATGCCCGAAAGCTACAACAAGCCATGGCCTTCAGCCTCATTCCGCTTCTTATCCCTTTCGGAACGCTTTTGGTTCCTTTCATGCGCCTTCTCTCCGATGCGTCGTTTTTTATCATCAGCTGCGGCGACTTCCTGTGATTCGGCTTGCCTGCGGCCGCTTTCGCGCTCCCCATTGGCTTCCCGTACACCTTGCCGCTTTTTCAACTCCGCATTGGCATGTGCTTGTATTTTATCGAAGCGCGCTGCTTCTTCCGCCATTATTTTCTTCTGCCTGGCCACTGCCAAATCCTTGTCTGTTTGCTGTTGGGTTGCCGCCAAATCCGCCTCAGCCCGCGCAAGGTCGGCCCGTGCTTCCCGGAAAGCAGCTTCCTTCAACTTAACGGCATGTGCTTCTGCAGCGGCCAATTCCACCTGGGCCAGGTTGTAGGCCGCTCGCCTGCTGTCCAGTTTGGTAGTGATATTCAGTCCCCCATCCATATCGAGCGGGAATAAGGTGACGGCAGTTTCCTTACCGTCCAGCCGCCCGGCCTGCAAATAGCGATAACGGCTTTGGATGGTGACCAGACTGCGGTCCCAACTCGGATCATAAGGAGCAGCCTTATCCCAATCGGTAATAGCTGCCGGCTCAAAGGTATTCCAGGCTCCGAAACGCGCCACCCAACCGTTGAAGCTCTGAAAGGAAACTTCAGGTTCCTCAAACAAATTCTTCGCTGCCTGGACAGCAGCCGTATCTACTCGTTTATCAAACTGATAAGGGTTTGGGGCGCCTAGCGATTGATGCTCCCAAACCTTAGGCTCCATAGCCAATGACAACTGGACTTTCGTCGCCGGCCGGCCGTCTATATAAGTATATATCTCTCCCTTAGGATCATATGTCCAGCAAAGACGATGCATCTTTCCAATCTCAAGCCCTCTGCCGGGGAAGCCTTCAAAATTAAATGCTGGTGTGACTTGCTGACCATTCCAAAAGATAACTAATACCGGGCTTCCATCGGCATCAAGGCTACATATTAACCGACATTCATTTTCAAAAGTAGCCAGTTCGTAAAGACAGGTATGATTATAGGTCCCCGCTGCCTTGCCATGCCAGATCAGATCGGCGGCGGCGGTCCAGCCTTTACGAAGGTCCAGTCGGATGGGTTCGAATTTCAGGCGGCCATCTGAGTCTTGCTGGAAATCTATGACCTTGCGAAAAGCCTTGAGCCCTTCATTTCCTGCCTTATCGACCACCTTCTTTTTCGGCTCGGACAGGCTGCTGTTCCGCCAGCCGTAAGAAACGCTGCGCTCTTCATAAGGACTCCAATACATTACCTCTTTATCATCATCTGTGCGAATAACAGTTACTTCCGCTAACTCCCCCAGATCAGAATCGAAGTTGGTATAGGATTTCGTTTCAAACAATTTGAACTTTGGGTAATAAGCAGTCAGTATTCCTACCTCCTTCCGACATAGGATCTCATCATCTGCCTTAACAATTATTGTGTATTCTTTTCTAGTCCGGCCGTAGTACCATTTTACCTCTTTTACCTGATAGTGAATTTCCAGGTCAAACCACCTGCCAGTTGGAAGTTCAAATTCTTCAGTTTTATTACTACCACTCAAGCGAAACAGCTCTATTGTTAGCGAACTGTTAAATGAAGAATCATCATTAAGGAGTTTAAATGTCTTATAGTACTTACTGTATAATTCCTTTATCTCCTCCTGCGTTTTGTTCAGCTTCATTTTCATCTTCACAAGATACCCTCTGTCGGGTTCTAAGCTGACCCGAATTTGCACTGGGATTGGAAGCCTAAACAATTCTACCGCCTCTATCCATTCCAGTTCTTCCTCTTCATCCACCGCTACCAGCGGTACGTGCTGCCCGTGCGGTACGGGCTTTTTAGCATTTTGCCACAGATCAATATAGCGGCCCGGCGTATCCAATACCGGCACTTCCAGGGTACGACGCAGGGCCGAGACCCAGTACACATAGGTGATCGGCTTTTCACCACCGGGGATCCGGCAAACGGAAAGCCCACGGGTGGGGTTGGGTGCCGCGTAGAGGTCAATCGGAAGCTGCGCCCCGCGCGGCAGAAAGCGCACTCTTTCCTCCTGGGCGTCCAACCACACGAGGTTGCCCTCAGGGTCGGTGGCCACGGCCACCGGATGCGGGGAAAGGGTGTGTGGCACGAGGAGTTTGATCTTTGACCGGTCAACAGGGCCTGTGCCGGTGCTTTCCGGGCCGGCCTTTAGTTCAAATATCTCCCAACCGTTGCACCAGATCAGCAGTTGCTGGCTATCATTCCGGTAGAATGTCAGATCCCAACTGCGATATTGGCCGGTGGCAATGGGATCAATCAGTTTTACCACCTGATTTCTTTCCGAGGATTCTATGGCGCTACCATCGTCCCAATAGCGGTAGAAGGAACCATCTTCCTCTACCCAGTAGACGGCTTTGCGAACAACACCTCCTGATTCAGCTTCACCATGCGTTCCGGAAGCATCACAAATGACCGCCTGTGGTGTGCGCGGAGTATATCCATCCGGGCGCTTGTCCGGCGAAATACTACCGTATATTTCGAGCTTATCTTCGCCGCTTTTATCTTTACAGAGTAAAATGGCATTATTCCATGAATCAGCGATCAGGTAGATCGTCTTGCCCTCCGAATCTTTGACGATGCTAAAATCCAGCGGGTAAGCATCCGTACCTGCCTTAAGGACTTTAAAAACCAGCGGGTTTTCTTTGGTGGACAAAGCCGGATCATTTACCACCACTTTGCCACCCCGTACAAATACCATCCGGTCTACGGCATCGAGATGTACCCGGCGGCGGGCCTGATCCCGGGCGACAGCAATCTTATACTGTGACCTTTTTTCGGCAAGGTTTTTTGCGGCTGCGGCTTTTTGGTGAGCTGCTTCTAACTCCTGAGCGCGTTGCACTTCCAACTTATTCAGCACATTTTTGAACAGGCGAGACTCTTTGGGCGGCGCCGACAATTCTGCCTCGACTGCAATGGCATCCTCTTGCCCTTTTCTTACTATTTCCTCCACGTCATTCAGGACTAGTTGTACCTTCCCTTGAATTTCCTGTGCATGACGTATCTCGCTAAAGAGCTTTTCCGCCTCCTTGCGGAAAACTCTCAACTTGGCCCCTGCCGAAGGCTGCTGGCTGATGAGTGCATTCACCTTTGTAACCAGCACGGCGTCCACCTCGGTTTGGCTATACTTTTCCTGTTCAATCAGTGTATTCAGATCCCCACGTAAAGACGCCATGTCACTCCCCGAATAGCGATCCTTAGCGATCAGATCTTTCATGAGTTCGGCGATCACCTCCACTTCTGGTAGGCCATGACGCTCCCGGCTAATGGTATCGGCGTTTCGGTTGATTTTCCAAACTCTTAGTCCGGCCAGGCTGCCTCTCAATTGTCTGCCGATGCGCCAATCGGCAGCATCAGCCACCTGCTTCGTGTAATCGCTGATCTTTACCTCTTTGATCGTTTGCACGTTCTTGCCGTTCACGAGAAAATGGACAGAACCTTGCCCTGCCTGGGTAGAAGGTTGATAGCAGTAAGCCAGGTGATACCAGCACTCAGGCTGGAGGATCCGGCCGCCAAACCGTAGCTCATCACTTCCGGCCCGCAGGGCGCCATGTGACCGTTGCACTGCCAGGCCATTACCATTATTACTGAACAGGCCCACATAGGCCTCCACGCGGTAACCATCCACAAATACCGGCTTATCGGGATTGGCGGCTACCTCCCCAAGAGTAGATAGCCCTCCTTTGGGCACCAGGCGGTAGCCTGGAGGAATGAACAGGTAGGCATTACCAATCGCATCATCAAAAACCGACCCGCTGGGAAATATCCGTTTTTCGTGTTTCGCTCCATCCTTTAGCCAGAGTACGCCATACAGGCCGGCTGAAGCATCCACCAAAGCTGCTGATTTAGGAGTGATGGACAAGTCGGAAAAATCGTCCTTACCGCCGACGATGACTTCATAGTTGCCTCGTCCTTTTTCTTCTGAAAAGAGGAACAGCGCCATATCCAGTGGAACCCTTACCGAAGTGAATTGGGGTACACTCGCGGCATTTTGCCAGTATTTGGCTTTCTCCTTTATTTCCTCACCACCGGCCTGATAACTCATCTCCCGGTCTTTCACCGCTTTGATATCCGCCCCCAAAGGGGTAGAGCGGCGGGCTGTGATCTTCACGATCTGTTGCTGGCCGGCATTGGGAAATTTGCTCAGGTCGCCCCGCAGGGTCGTTCGCTGTAGCTTGGTTATACTGAGCGTTTCGCCGGCCTTGCGTTGATAAAATCCCCCCTGAAGGCTTATTACCTGCCTGCCTGGAAGTTCTTTTACTAAGGCAAAGCCGGTGGGGAACCAAAATTCGGCAAATTCCTGGCCTCCTTCTTCCCATTTGGGCAATTTGGTGTCGGGGGGAACTACTTGAGGAATTGGATCGAACACCAAAGCACCTTCCGTCCCATTTGGGGCGGCAGCCAGTACAGCAGAATGGGGTGTCCACTGGTTTTTTCCTATCTCTTTATGGGCCCCTTTTGACAATATCCGGTAACGGCCGCCAAATATTTCTTTTTCGAAGAGGTATAAGGCCAATCCATCGGGTATCTCCACCTCAGTGAATGCAGGTACATCCTGGTACCAGGCCTGTGGCGCATATTTCACGATATCCTCCGGATCGCGCTGGCTCTTATCGCTCATTTTCAGTTCAGACTGTGCAATGGGAGTGAAAGCCCCCGGGGCCGTTTTGCTGATCGATAGCAAGTCGAGTGCTATGCCCGGCGGCACCCAGGCAGAGCCGATCGATGAGATATCCCGAGATTGGTGAAATGAGGAAAAGGGAATCGACGGTTTCAATGCAGTGCTTCCAGTGTCCTCCTCCGATTGGATACCAATGGTCCAGCTATGTGGTGCTTGCAAAACCTGTGCCTGGCCTTCGTAAGCAGCCTTTGTAAACAGAACAACATGGGATTGTTGCCGGTGTCGCCGGTCAAGCACCAATGCCGAAGCGACTTTCTTTTCTCCGCCATCGATGGTGTGTTCGTCGTCGCGAAAAGGAAAGACATCACCCTTAAAGTTTGGTTCACTGAAGAAAACGGCTTCTACTCCTTCCGGCAGGTCAAGAGAAGCCAGCGTAAACGTCTCTGTTTCCTCGGTTTTGGGCTTATCCCCCAAACGCAATTCCCGAAAATGCCTGCCGGTGAGTTTAGGGTAAGTACCCGGTTTCAGCAATAGCGGCTTGCCAGAGTAACGGGCTTCGGGATACACCCGTGCGCGATTATCCATCGGCGCAAAATTCACCCAACCTTCCAGGCAGAAGCCCGTCTGGCCAATATCACTACCCAGGAATTGATCCAGGGAATACTCGATGTCATGTGTACGGCGAAGCCTGAGGGTTTGAACCTTTCCCATCTATGCTTGATCCATTTAGTTGATTGACAAATTCTTTATTTTCCTGCGCGCTCTTTCAATTTCAGAAGTGTCCAGTGCTATGCCCACACTACCGGGTATAGCGATTTCATTCGGGTAATCACTCACCAGCCGATCCAGCCTCCGACAGTGCTAGCTGCCGAGCCGATCCCTTCTCCAACTGTTTCAAGCCCATCGACCACATCGCCTCCAATATCCAGGAAGAAATCAGCGATCATGCCGGCTAGCTCGTCGATCTGTCTGACGAGATCTTCAATTTCCCGCACCAGGGCACGAACGGCCTCCTCCGCTTCCCGTCCCAATTTATTGACGAGGGCGGCGGCCTGTTTCAATCGATCTGCCACCCACTGCCTGGCTTCCGCTAACTTTCGGCCAACATATTCAATGGCCTCTTTTGCTTTATCAGCAACATAGTCGGCAGCTTTGGCCACGGTATCCGCAATATCCTTGACGATCGCTTCCACCTCTGCTGCTACTTTTTTTCCTAATTCAAGGGCTGCCTCGCCAATCTCCACCACTTCATCCACAATATGCGCTACTGCTTTGCCTGCTGCCTCGGCAGCTCCGTCGAGCACCTCTTTGGCAGCAGCGGCCACTACTTCAGCTTTCTCACCGATCGCCTCTCCTATCTCAACCACTTCACCCACAATCACTTTCGCTCCTTCAATGGCTTTTTCCGCACTCTCCTTGGCGAATTCGTAGGCGTCCTCAGCGATTTCCCCTACTTTCTCTGCCGTCTCTGCGATGAATTCACCGATCGGCAACAGGAAATCCGCGAAAATGTCTTTCGCCAAGCCTTTGATACGTTCCCAGATCGCTGCAGCCAGATCTTCCAGGCTCTCAAACTTGACTTTGAACTCCAATTCCGGCATATCCAGCCGGACGCCCTCAAACTCAAAGGAACCGTCCACGGCACAGTAGAAACTTTCGGAATCAACCACCAGGCGGATACTGGCTTCCAGGTCGGTATCGATATCGAATTCCGTCGCCGGCACACCTTGAATAATGGGCCCCAGCGTACCGTGCAAGTGAATGCCAAGATCGCCGTAGGCTTCAAATTTGCCATCATCCTTCCACCAATGGCAGCCCAGGTCTGCCCGGATGCCATCACCCGCACCTATGCCAAAATCGAAGGAGAAGCCTTCGTCTGTCACCTCAGCGTGGATATCTGTTTGCAGGAAGCCGAAAAGCTCGGCATGCAGGTCGGCGTAGAGGAAGGGAGAACTTTGGGTGCTGAGTTGCAATACAGGGCCACCCGGTTCCAACCAATAGCCTGTAGTACTGGCTAGTTGACCGGATGGTTCCAGGTTGCTGATCGGTTCGCCATCTTTCGGCAATTCCCGAATTCCTTTACCATCCCCCCAGATCCGCAGCACACCCGGGATCTCCAGAGGCTCGGTTTCAAAATGCCCGGTAAATCCGGGAATACCCTGGGTAGAAAAGTTGAGCGAAGCAAATGCGTTCCAGCCCAAAAACTCAAGGCCTCCGCGAAAACCAACACCGGGCATGGCGACATTACCGTCGGGTAAGTGAACGATATTATTCGCCCAGTGGAAGCGCACGCTTTCCATCTTGACATTGGAAACCACCGCTTCAATATGCTCAAGGGCTCCCTGTACTGCATCTATGCCGGAGTCTACTCCCCCGCTGAGGTCATCGAAGGGGCCGTCAACCACATCGCCAACTACTTCGTTGGCATCTTCCGCCAGCTGGAGAAAATAGTTGGCCCCGGTGAATGCTTCCGCCACCGTCATCAAATTCATTTCATCGATGGCAAACTCGAGGTATTTGGGATGGGCAGCGCCTTGAACCACTTCCAGTACTATGCCGGCCTTGCCCTCATAGCGTTCTCCCGGCGTAGAGGAGCAGATGTAGAAATAGCCCTGCATACCCAGGTTGATCGCCGGCGGCTGGAAGGCTAAGCCCAGCAAAAGATGCATGGGTTTGTCAGGGGTAGCCTCAAAATGGATACCCGGCAACGAAGGAAGCGGTGGCAGGCTCAGGTCTTCCAGTTTCAAATGAGCACTCACACCCCGGGTGGAGACCGACATCCAACCGCCAACCTCCACCGATTCACCGAATAGCATCAGCTCTAATTGTCCACCCAAGCTAAAAGAGGTTTGCGATGCCTTTTTTTGGATTTCCAGCGTTGGGCGCAGCAAAGCCAGGCTATTACCACTACCGGCCTCCAACTCTAGCGTTTCCGGAATACTTATCCTGAAACCAACCCGGTCACCGAGGGCAACCTGCGCATCCAGTTCCTTGATCTTGATGAACTTGCTCAGGATCGGATGATGGCCAAAGCGTACCTTGAACCCTACCGCTACTCCTTTTGCAACCGACATCGTGCCGTGGCCAAATGGGCGAGCGACGGGTGGCGCCCCCTGAATCATATCGGAAGGCTGCCGGGCAGCCGGCGATAAGGCCGGCGGATGAAATTGGGTGCTATCGACGGTAGATACCAGAACGTGAGTTAGTTCAACCTGATCCAAAACGGTATCTACTGTTTTCAGTAAGTCTTTAACGATGCCGGCTTTACCGGTATCCAATGGAAGGCGATCAATCAGGGAGTCTTGCGTTTCTGATCCCTCCTTTCCGAACACAAAACCGGCTACTATCCCCCGTTTTGCTCCAGACTGATAAGTAACGAAAGCCTCTGTTCCACCACGATATTTTGAAAGAGCGGTAAAGGTGACGCTTCGCTGAGCCCCGCCATCACTATATTGGAACCCCAACTCCTTAAAAGTGAGCATGTCCTTAGCCGTACTGGGCATATAAGTATTCACTGCGGAGTACACTCCGTCACCACCTACCAGTTTTAATGCATCCTCAAGGCCAATGGCCGCATCTTCATTATCTCCCAGCCAACTCACTTTAACTTGTCGATCACGCGGAGCGGGTGCGCCCGGGGAGGAAGAGGCTCCGGAGCTTCTGGCGCCTTGTGCATACTCTGCTAAGAGGATGCCTCCTTCGAATGGACGACTCCAGGCCACGGCAAAGCTATTGCCGGGGCGCGCATAATTCATCGAAAAGTGAGATACTTGAAAGACCGTGTCTACGGCATCTGCTGCCGGGGTGGGTAAGGAGGGGAGGCTTAGATCAGTGACGAGTTGGGAGAGTGCGATCGTTTTACCCGCTTCTGGTGCGCTTAGGTCTAAGGTAAACACCTGGCTGGCCCGGGAGAAGAATACACTGGCGTCGATGTTGTAGGTAGGGCCGCCTGCTGGCCCTTTTTCCAAACTCCATCGCATGGAAAGGCTCGCCGACCGGCCACGGCCACCAGGGTTGGCCTCCACCATTATGGTCAGCAGTACCTTTGACTTACCTTCTACTACCGGCACGCCGCTCGGAACATCCCATTCCGTAAGGCAGTCGATGCGCAAGCCATTATTGCCGGTATCGAACTGTACACTGATCTCATTCAAGCTTAATTCTGGCACGTCTTCCGGGATCGCTACCCCCAGGGTTTTCGTTAAATGGTCCAACAGTGCGGTCAACGACAATCCCTCGGCGCCCCAGGAAGCAGCGCCTGATAGCCGAAAACCCTGGCTATGGCGAATAGCAGCAAAACCAAGCTGGACCGGCCCCAATTCCAGTACTCCCCGGAAGCTTCCTTCCGTCTTGCCGCCGTCTGGCTTGGCCACGTCAAGTGTAAGCTGAGACAAGATGATCGCATCGGAGAACATCGGTACCCGCCCACTGAGCGAAACAGAGAACTCCGTCTCGCCACCAAGCCCTGGTTTATCACTCAGGCTGCGTGAAAGCCGGGCATCTGAGATCGAGAGTTCTTCAAGTTGCACCGGGAAGCTCTGCGGCAGAAGTTCGGCCAATAAGGTTCCAGCCTTTATGCCCTTCGGCTCGGCCAGGCTACCTTCCAGGTAATCCTTTGGGCGGTAGCTAATGTCCCAGGCTTGTCCTAGAAACTTCGTGACACAAAAGAGCTCCAATTGAAGCACTGACTTGGGCTTGTAATCGATCTGGAAGCTCAGATCGATCTGCTCCAATTGGAAAATCCCCAGGACATCTAGTGTATAGGGCTTAGTGGAGCCACTACCTTCCGTACTCAGCGTGAAGGCCATCCAATTATCGGGCTCATAGGTGAGCTCAATTAGGCTCAGATAATCCGGGGAGGCTAAGGACAGGGTATTGAAAACCAAATCATTTTTCCCCTTGAGCAAAGCACTTAAGGCCGCCGCAACTTCATCTTTCTCATCCTTTTTTTGAAATTCTACCTGATCACCAGCTGAAAGCTTGAAGCGTGAGGTAAAATTTTCTTCTGATGAAGCTTCCAGAAATATGGTGGGTGCACCCTCCGGCAGTAGATCCAACATGTATTTAGTCCGTTCAAAATGAATAGCCCAAAGGGTGCTTGGAACCCGGATACCATAGTCAACTTCATTGAAGCTAGAGAATGCAGTTGGTGAAACGTCCGCACGCCACCTCCCTTCAATGTTTGGATCAATACCGCCAGGATAAAAGGATATCGAAACCCTATTTGGTGCTTTTGACATCAGGCCTTCCGCAAATGGAAAAGATGGATCATTTTCCTTGAGCGCTAGCCAAAAGGGAGTAGTACTACTACCCGCATCGCTGATGATGTGAAAACCATCCTTTAGTAAGTCACCAGTAACCTCAAATGTTAATTCTTTGCTTCCGTCAGAATCTAAATAATGCTGAGTAATACTCCTAGAGAAACCCGGTGGGATACCGTAGGAAATAATTGGTGTAGCATAGCTCATCGCGCATTGCTCAAGAAGCTCACTATCCTGTTGATTATGGATAAATAAATTTGAAAACAGACGTCTTTCCACAGGAAAGATCATGAGTAAATACTCTAGTTTTCCATCAACAAAAGACAAGTTAATCTCGATTCGTCCGAGCCAATCGTCCTCTCCCCTTTTCCACCCCATCCTATATCCGTCGCCTTTTATTGTACATTGATATATAGTAGTTCCTTGGCCCTCTTTATCAACGGAATTGAATTCCAGGTGATTCATACTGAATTGCCTGGAAGCCCACTGATCTGTCATTTCTAACCAAAGGAGCTCAATCACATGCCCAGCGTCCTTAAGGCAAGGGATATCTTTATGAATTCTGATATCAGCCCATTCGTCATTTCCATTCGGAAACCCAAATTGACTCTTGATATCGGCGTCAAATTTCCCCATTGTTCTTACAGCATTAATTCGTTAATTAATCGAGATCCACGATGGTCAGGTCATCTGCTTCATAACTCCAGTACAATCCTCCGCCACCGGTCACGGCCTGGGAGGTATCCCAGGCTTGCGGAGGTGTCTCTGCGGCACGATCAGGGTTGTCTTTTTTGGCCAGCCCCAGCCATTCGACGAACTTCTTGAACAGGTCGGTGACACCACTCTTTATCCGGCCCTTCGCAACGCGCAGGAAGTACTTGACTTTTTGGATTTTGCCCTGTGGAGGAGCCATGTAGAGCACTTCACTGTTCTTCTTCAAGACGTAGGGCATATCGAACAAGAGGCTATTCGACTCTTCGAGCACATCATTTATCTTCTTGATCGCGGGCCGCCAAATGACCGGAAAATCTTTAACCTTGCTGTAGCCGGGATTAAACCCACCAAGTGCATCAGCCAGCCAGCGGTTGTCCTTCTTCTTTTCCAATTCTTCAACTAAGGGGGTAAGTGCCTCGGAAGCAACACTCAATACCTGCCATCCTGGCGGGAGGACCCCCAATAGCGTCAATGCATCCGTTTGGGGGTAATGCGGGATCATTAATCTCAGGATCGGATGGACCTCCAGGTCTTCAGGCCGTAGATCGCCATCCCGTTTGAGTCGCCTGTTGAGCTCGATTCGCTGTTTTTCCTGCTCGATGGCATGAAAAACCTTATAGATGATCTTAGCCGCGGAAGCCCCCGCGCTGATCACTGTACCTGCTACCGGGACCAAATTGGCAGCCAATTTGGTTGTTGCCGCAGCTAGCTCTACGGTATTCATCTTCAGGGATTGGATCCTGAATTCTTCGGCGCCCAGCCACGTCTGCTTTTGCAGGACATACAGCCTTTGCTTCAATTGATTTTCAACCTTGTGCAATTTGTACATTCCCCAAACCTCCAGCAATGTATAGCCACAGGTTTTGAGCAGGCTCGTAGCCAGGCCGGCTATTGGGAGAGCATCCACCACTTCTGTTACTGTATCTATACCAATGTCCTCGACTAGATCGCCAATTCCACTGATCTCCTTTGCGACCTCTGCGGCCGGTATTTCCTTGATCTCTTCTTCACTTGAGCTGGCTATTTTGATAATGCTCTTCTTGATTTTAGCCGTGGCCTTACGCATGGCTGCCCTTTGTTCGGCCATACTTGAATTGTAATCTTCATTCTTCCTGTATTCGACCGAACAATCTTCCAGGTTGTCGTTAAGCCAAACCATAAAACGGCCTTCTTCTCCCGAATAGTCCAGTGACTTCCACATCAATACCCGCAATGCGAAAACGGGATCCAGATTGAGCGGCGGAGGGGGCGGGGGTGATGGTGATAGTGATTGACTTGTCGTCAATTCCGTACTCGGAGGAGTATCGGGCCGAGACGGAGCAGCAGCTTGTCTCGCCCGTCTAGCGGGCTTAACCAACAATGGTGGAGGAACGCCCATTGAAGAGGCTTGGGTTTCAGGCATCGACTTAGATACTTTTTTAGAGAAACTAGGGGCTAACAAAATAGAGCCCTTTTCCCTCTCAGCCTAATTAAATGCTGTTTTTTTTATATAAGGCCAGAATATATGTCAGGATTACCTAGATAAAAAGCATTGCATTTTTAGCCATTGTATTTCTTATTCATTGATAATCATTGCTATTGCAAAAAAGACTTCGGGGCCAGAAACGCCATACCCAAACACCTCCTCCGGCCGGCGCTTTTCAAAGTCCGAAAAGCACCCATGGGATCTGTGTAACTTTATTTTTCCAAAACATTTTCCAAAAGCCCAATTAGCCTGCGTAAACCAAAGGTTACCAAGGGCTTACACCCCACCTTTCTGAGCCCCATCCGGACCGCAGGAAAACACAAATCATTGTAAGTCAATTACTTACAGGGTTTTTTATTTTAAATTGTTTTGCGCAACTTTCTGGGTATGAGCATTAAACATATTTTTGGGTAGAAATTTTTTCACGGATTTTTCACGGATTTCTTCTGCCTTCAACTGCCTGCATACTTACGCTACGCGTTCCCTACCATCAAACCTGCCATTCCTACCCGATGCATTTGCCCCTATCTACTTTTCTCCCGGAACTTGGCAGATACTCAAAATGTTCTTAACTTGAATCAAACTAGCCGAACGCATCATGAATACAGGAGCGGAAAAATTGTACATCATCGAGCAGATCATCAAAGTAAAGGACGAGGAATTGATCCATGCCATCAAAAACCTGTTGGATTTCGGGATGAAATATCAGCGGGAGGCGGCTTCTGAAGATTTTTGGGAAGATTTGAGCGTACAACAGAAAGAAAGGATCGAGGCCGCCATTCAGGCACTGGATGCCGGCCAAGGCACCCCCCATGAGGAAGTGATGTCAACTTTTAGAAAGAGGCTACAGCAATGAGCTTTCCTGTCATCTGGGCGCCCTCCGCAAAAGAGGACTATGCTGCGCTGCTGGAATATGTCGAAAAACACTTTGGATTGGATGCTGCTCTGGAACTCCTGGACACTACAGAAAAACTGCTCGAGGAAATAACAGTTTTCCCAGGAATGTTTCCCGCCTCAAAAAAAAGAAAGGACATCCGAAAAGCGGTTGTCAGTAAGCAAACTTCTCTTTTTTACCGGATTTCCCAGGATCAGGTCCAGATTCTGCATGTTTGGGATAACAGACAAGATCCGGAAAACCTCGAATACCTATTCTGAATTTCTCTCCTGCCTCATCTATTTGTTGGCAATAGCTTATGTGAGCAATGATGTAGTCGGCCTCGTCATTTTTTGTACGATTTGTTGTACAATCTTCTATTTCTCTAGCTCAAACCATTGATTATCAAATTGATAAACTCCTGCCCTCCCAGTCCCATCCGGACCGCAATAAATCACAAAACCCTGTAAGTCAATTACTTACAGGGTTTTTTTATTGCAATTTGTTTTACGCAACTAGCTGATAATCAGACTTAAACATATTTTGGGGTAGTCCATTTTTTACAATGCTTTTACAGCCTCCATCAAGTGTATCCACCTGATATTTCATAGCGATGTTTACAGCCTACACCTGGGAATTTTCTTTCACGCTTCAAGGAGTACGTAAGGAAGAAAATGGATCAATTACATTTACTCCTGGCACATTTGAAAAATCGGAAACATTTCGAGTAAGAAGGGTGAGGCCATGTACAAGGGCAGTGGCAGCAATAATAGCATCAGGAAGTTTAATACGGACGGTTTTACGGATTTCGATAGTCTTTTCAACAACAGCATTTGACAGATCTAAAACAACAGCATCATCCATGAAGCTCTGGCATTCATCTGCCTCTTTTTGAGTGGGCGGGTTCCAACCGAGAATTTCTATTTTGGAAATAACAGATACATGAGCAGGCTGCTTGGCTGCCTCAAGAATAACCTTAGAATTTTTCGGGCTTAACGTCCCGTTGATCAGATAAATGATGACATTCGAATCTAAGAGATAGGCCGCTCCCATTCATCGCGAGTTTTGTTGAGATATGTTTCGAATGCAGAGACGTCAATTGATGGAAGAACTCCTATGTGTTTTGAAAGAGGCGGTTTCTGATGCTGTTCAGGGGTTATGGTTTCAGATGTTTGAATGATAGTTATGCCAAGCCGCTTTAGAAGCGGTAGCAATATTTCAAGGTCGGAAAGATCCTTAAGTTCCAATACAAGTTTCATGAGCTATATTTTTATCTTTTCATGCCCGATTGATACAAAAGTAATGAGCTTTGACCAGAAAAAGTTCCTTTTTGCCTTTTTACAGGACTTTACCATTGCCGAGTACTCAGAGTTCATCCAAGAGAAAGGCTGGATAGGTTTTCTCAAGTAGAGAAAGCAGGCCTTGCCGACTTTTTTCCAAAACTTTTTCCAAAAGCCCAACCTGCCCACGCAAACCAAAGAAATTCAAGGAGTTACACCCTTCACTTCTGAGTCCCGTCCGGACCGCAATGAAGCTCAGCATTTGCTGGGCTTTTTGCATTTTACAACCATCCCTTCCCACCCCAAACCCCTAGTAAACATTGGCCTTCCTGCGTTTCTGTCGATCATCACTTAAACAACCCCAGATATTCCTCAAATACAAACATCCTATTGCGGCTCTGGCCGGTAAACTCCTTCAATATCCCTGAATCTTCAAAGCTCTGTATCAGGCTGCCGGCAGCCTTGGGGCTAAGGTTACAAATGGCCTCTACATCTTTCACATTGACAAAGGGGTCTTGAAATAAAACATTCAGGAGCGTTAAAGCCGATTGAACCCTTCTGCCCCAATTCTGATGTATCTGGCTTTCAAGTTGCTGCTTCAGCAATAAAACTTCACTCAATGTGTTGCTGGCTTTCCGGGCGGTTTTCTCTATGCCAACTAAAAAATACTTACACCAATGGAGGAGATCGCTCTTCTCACGAGCACGGTTCAGGTTATCATAGTAGAGTCCCTTATTTTGCTCGAAGAAGGCAGACAAATAAAGTAAAGGCTGATCCAGGATCTTTTCACTGACTAAATAAAGCGTTATGAGTAAACGCCCGATACGGCCGTTTCCATCCAGAAAGGGGTGAATGGTTTCGAACTGATAGTGAGCTATGCCTATGCGGATCAATGCCGGAACATCAATTTGATCATTGTGCAAAAAATGCTCAAGGTCTCCCATCAATTCATTGATATAAGTGTGAGCAGGGGGAATAAACCTGGCATCATCAATTGATGCCCCTCCAATCCAGTTTTGGCTTCTGCGGAATTCTCCCGGCATTTTGTGTTCTCCTCTGACTCCCTGGAGAAGCGTTTTGTGAGCAGCCCGAATGAGCCTTGAGGATAATGGAAGTGTTTTTAGTTGTTCAATTGCTTCGTTTAGCGCCTGTGTGTAATTCCTTACTTCTTCCCAGTCGTCCCTCCTTTCCGGTGAAATATATTCTTCTGAAAGCAGTGCCTCATCCATTCGCGTGCGGGTTCCTTCAATTCTGCTGGAAACTACAGCCTCTTTTGTAATATGCAGATGGATGAAGAGGTCTATATTAGGGGCCAGGTGGGCATAGGAGTTGAGTTGGCCAATTTGGAAAGAAGCCTTTTCCAACAAGGTGTTGAGCTTCGCATCTTTCCAATTCCATTGCCGGTTTACTTTCGCTGGTACGAAATAGCGATATCCAGCTCCTTTGGAATAATGGCCAGCATCAAAAGCCTCAATAAGGATTGGTCTTTCCATTCAATAAAAGTAAAATAAAAATCCCACTATTTTACTTTACGGGGCTAAAATAAAATAACAACAACTTTAATTTACATTCCTCCCGGAAAGACATTGGATCATAAGGGAGGTAACCGAAACCCGTTCTTTTTTCCAAAACATTTTCCCAAAGCCCACCCCACCCACACAAACTAAAGACTACCAAAGGTTTACACCCCACCTTTCTGAGTCCCGTCCGGATCGCAGTAAAACATAAAGCCTTGTAAGTTAGTTGCTTACAGGGCTTTTTTATTTTAAATTGTTTTATCTAACCGCTTGACAATCAACTGAAAACATAGATTTGGGTAGTCGGTTTTTGTACGGTTTTTGCACAGGCTTCACTTACCAATATCTACATTCCTCATCGGTATTCTTCATATCGGGCCGTTGACTCATAGTGAAATCCATAAACGTTCTGTACTACCCTTCCTTAGGATACCCCCTGGAACTTGGCAGATACCTAAAATGTTCTTAACTTGAATCAAACTAGCTCAGAAGACGATGGAACTGAAACTGAACATTGGATACCCGGAATTGCTCGAACTCATTCGACAACTGCCACTTAAGCAACTGACCCAACTACAGGCTGATTTGGAAGTGGAACTAGAAAAAAAAGAAGGGGAAGAAGCCTGGCCCACCGGCAACAAAGAGGCCGTATTAAGCTTGGCGGGAGCTTTGAACGATGAAGAAGCCAAGGCCATTAAACATCTAATCGATGAGGAATTTGAAACCATTGAAGGCGAATGGTGATGAAGGAGCAACTAGCCTTGGATACGAACATCGCAATTGACATACTTAATGGAAACAAACGCGTCATTCAACTTCTTGAAGAGGTTTCTACTCTTTTCTTGCCTGTGACAGTTTGCGGAGAGCTGCTTTTTGGCGCAAAGAATTCGGGAAGGCCAGTTGAAAATGAAATACTCTTTCGCCAATTCATCAACGCCTGTACAATACTTTCATGTGGCATTGCCATTGCAGACACCTACTCCGAGGTTAGAAAAAAACTCAAAGACAAAGGCCGCCCTATTCCCGAAAATGATATTTGGATCGCGGCAACTTGTATTGTCTATGACATCCCCCTTGCCACCCGAGATCAACACTTTAAAGAAGTGGATGGATTGGAACTGTTTTCCATCTAAGGTTACGGCTGCAATTTTATTTGGCGAGGTATCCTGGCAGATATGCCCCGGATATCTGAGCAAAAGTAGCACCTGAACACTACCCTCCCATTTTTTGTACAATTTGTTGTACAACCCCCAACTCAAAACATCCAAAACATTGATTACCAATTCGATAAGCCCCCGACTCCTCAGTCCCGTCCGGACCGCCTCCGCCCGCCGAAGCTCGAAAAAGCGAAGGCGGGAATTGCTCGTAATTCTTTTACTTTGTGATCATTGAGTGCGAGTGGCAAGCCAGGCGCCAATATCATAAATAGCCGCTTCTTTTGGAGCTACGATTATTCCTTACCTTAGCAGCATGAAGCGCAACATCGAACAAGTACGGATTCAGGAGGCTTACCAGCGGCAGATCCCCTGGCTGCGCTGGGGGCCGTACCTCAGCGAGCGCCAGTGGGGCACCGTCCGGGAAGATTACAGCGACAACCAGGCCGCCTGGAAGTACTTTACCCATGAGCAGGCCCGCTCGCGCGCCTACCGCTGGGGGGAGGACGGGCTGGCGGGTATCTGCGATAACCAGCAGCGCCTGTGCCTGGCCTTATCCCTCTGGAACGGGCGCGACCCCTTTCTAAAGGAGCGCCTTTTTGGATTGACCAATCCGGAAGGCAACCACGGTGAAGACGTCAAGGAGTATTATTTCTACCTCGACAATACGCCGACGCACTCCTACATGAAGTATTTGTACAAATATCCGCAACGGCCTTTTCCCTACGATGAGTTGTTGTCGGCCAACCGGCAGCGCAGCCGGCAGGAGCCGGAGTTTGAACTGCTCGATACGGGCATTTTCGACGACGGCCGCTATTTCGACATCGTGGCCGAGTATGCCAAGGCCGGCCCCGACGACATCGGAATGCGTATCTCCGTGACCAACCGGGGCCCGGAGGCGGCGCCCCTGCACGTGCTGCCGACGCTCTGGTACCGCAATACCTGGCGGTGGGCGGAAGAAGCTCCCATCCCGCAGTTGCGCGCCGCCGGCTGGAAGGGTGGCCACGCGATCGAGGTGCGCCACCCGGAGCTGGAACCCTATTACCTGTACACCAATGAGGCGGCGGCCTTGTTGTTTACGGAAAATGAGACCAATAAGCGGCTCTTGTTCAACGAACCCAATCTGTCCAACTATACGAAAGACGGGATCAACGACTATCTCGTAGAAGGGAAAAAAGAAAGCGTCAATCCACTGCAACGGGGGACCAAGGCGGCGGCCCATTTCGCGCTGGAGGTGGACGCCGGAAGCACTGAGGTGATCCACCTGCGTTTCTGCAAAATTGCTCCGCAGGCCCTGGGCCAGGCTTTCCTGCCGGACAAAGGCGATCCACTGGGTAAGGGTTTCAAAGCGGTTTTTCAGGACCGCCAGCGGGAGGCCGATGCTTTTTATCAGGCCATCACCCCGAATCAGCTCGATGCCGAAGATAAAATGATCATGCGGCAGGCGCTGGCAGGAATGCTGTGGACCAAGCAATACTATTACTACGACCTCGACCAGTGGCTGGAAGAACACGGGGCCAATCCGCTAAACATGCGGAAGCCGAAAAAGGTGCGCAACGAGCGATGGGTCCACATGCTCAACGCCGATATCATCTCGATGCCCGACAAGTGGGAATATCCCTGGTATGCCGCCTGGGACCTGGCCTTTCAGACGATCAACCTGGCCATGGTGGACCTCGATTTCGCCAAGGAGCAGCTCAGCCTGATGCTCCGGGAGACGTACCTGCACCCGAACGGCCAGCTGCCGGCCTACGAGTGGAATTTCGACGACGTCAACCCGCCGGTCCACGCCTGGGCGACATTTTTCGTTTACAGCATTGAAAAGCAGCGCCAGGGAAGCGGCGACCTCCCCTGGCTGAAGAACGCCTTTCAGAAGCTCACGCTCAACTTCACCTGGTGGGTCAACCGCAAAGACCCGAAGGACCGCAATGTATTCGAGGGAGGCTTTCTCGGGCTGGATAACATCGGGGTGTTCGACCGCAGTGAAACGCTGCCCGGTGGCGCTAAGCTAGAGCAGGCCGACGGCACCGCCTGGATGGCTTTGTATTGCCAGAATATGTTCGAAATGGCGCTGGAGCTGTCGCTCTACGACCCCGTTTACGAAGATATGGCGTTGAAGTTCTTCGAACATTTCCTGTACATCGCTTCCGCCATGGACCGCATGGGGGAGCATAAGGAAAACCTTTGGGATGAGGAAGACGGGTTTTTCTACGATCTGCTGCGGCCACCGAACGGAGACCCCCTTCGGCTCAAAGTACGGTCGATGGTAGGCTTGTTGCCGCTTTGTGCGACCACTGTCCTGGACAGCAGCATCATTCAGCGCTTTCCGCGGCTCGTAAAGCGAGCGGTCTTCCGTTTTGAAAAACACCCCGAGCTGCTTCAGCGTATCCACGATCCGCGGCGGGTAAGCCCCAGCGGGCGGGTGATGTTTTCCATCCTCGGGGAAGAGAAGTTGCGCCGGGTGCTGCGTCGATTGCTCGACGAAGACGAATTTCTGAGCCCCTTCGGCATTCGCGCCCTCTCGCGCCACTATGCCAAAGAGCCGTATGAGTTTTTGATGGATGGTGAGAAGTACGTGGTGGAATACCTTCCTGCCGAATCGGACTCCCCGATGTTCGGCGGGAACTCCAACTGGCGGGGGCCCGTCTGGTTTCCGGTCAATACGCTGCTGCTACGGGCGCTGCTCCAGTTCTACACCTACTACGGCAACGACTTTCAGGTGGAATGCCCGACGGGCTCCGGCCGGATGATGAACCTCTACGAGGTCAGCCAGGAGATCGCCACTCGCCTGATCCGCTTATTCCGTCGCGATGCGGCCGGCAGGCGCCCGGTCAACGGTGATCAGGAAAAGTTCAATCGCGACCCGCACTGGCGGGAGCACCTCCTCTTCTATGAGTACTTCAACGGCGACAACGGCACAGGCCTCGGCGCCAGCCATCAAACCGGCTGGACGGGGCTGGTGGCCTTCCTCATCCAGCTCTTCGGCTCGGTAACGGCGGAAAGGATGCTGAAGGAAGGATTCCGGCCGGCGACCGTGTATAGGGAGGAATAAAAACATGAGTCATGCGAATCAGAGGCTAAATGGCGGCTGATGGAGGCAGGGATCCGGCAAGCTCTTTTGATTTTTGATGTTTGATTTATGATGTTTGATTTTCGATGTAGGGCGGGCGAAAGGGCTGCTCCCAAAGAGCCCCATCAAAAATCGCACATCGCACGTCAAAAATCGCACATTCCTCCGTATCAAAAGTGCCGCATCCTCCGGCTGATTTTTTCTAACCCGAACCGTTCATGGCTCTTTTTAACCTCTGATACGCATGACTTATGCGAATCAGAGGCTAAATGGCGGCTGATGGAGGCAGGGATCCGGCAAGCTCTTTTGATTTATGATGTTTGATTTATGATGTTTGATTTTCGATGTAGGGCGGGCGAAAGGGCTGCTCCCAAAGAGCCCCATCAAAAATCGCACATCGCACGTCAAAAATCGCACATTCCTCCGTATCAAAAGTGCCGCATCCTCCGGCTGATTTTTTCTAACCCGAACCGTTCATGGCTCTTTTTAACCTCTGATACGCATGACTTATGCGAATCAGAGGCTAAATGGCGGCTGATGGAGGCAGGGATCCGGCAAGCTCTTTTGATTTTTGATGTTTGATTTATGATGTTTGATTTTCGATGTAGGGCGGGCGAAAGGGCTGCTCCCAAAGAGCCCCATCAAAAATCGCACATCGCACGTCAAAAATCGCACATTCCTCCGTATCAAAAGTGCCGCATCCTCCGGCTGATTTTTTCTAACCCGAACCGTTCATGGCTCTTTTTAACCTCTGATACGCATGACTTATGCGAATCAGAGGCTAAATGGCGGCTGATGGAGGCAGGGATCCGGCAAGCTCTTTTGATTTTTGATGTTTGATTTATGATGTTTGATTTTCGATGTAGGGCGGGCGAAAGGGCTGCTCCCAAAGAGCCCCATCAAAAATCGCACATCGCACGTCAAAAATCGCACATTCCTCCGTATCAAAAGTGCCGCATCCTCCGGCTGATTTTTTCTAACCCGAACCGTTCATGGCTCTTTTTAACCTCTGATACGCATGACTTATGCGAATCAGAGGCTAAATGGCGGCTGATGGAGGCAGGGATCCGGCAAGCTCTTTTGATTTATGATGTTTGATTTATGATGTTTGATTTTCGATGTAGGGCGGGCGAAAGGGCTGCTCCTAAAGAGCCCCATCAAAAATCGCACATCGCACGTCAAAAATCGCACATTCCTCCGTATCAAAAGTGCCGCATCCTCCGGCTGATTTTTTCTAACCCGAACCGTTCATGGCTCTTTTTAACCTCTGATACGCATGACTTATGCGAATCAGAGGCTAAATGGCGGCTGATGGAGGCAGGGATCCGGCAAGCTCTTTTGATTTATGATGTTTGATTTATGATGTTTGATTTTCGATGTAGGGCGGGCGAAAGGGCTGCTCCTAAAGAGCCCCATCAAAAATCGCACATCGCACGTCAAAAATCGCACATTCCTCCGTATCAAAAGTGCCGCATCCTCCGGCTGATTTTTTCTAACCCGAACCGTTCATGGCTCTTTTTAACCTCTGATACGCATGACTTATGCGAATCAGAGGCTAAATGGCGGCTGATGGAGGCAGGGATCCGGCAAGCTCTTTTGATTTTTGATGTTTGATTTATGATGTTTGATTTTCGATGTAGGGCGGGCGAAAGGGCTGCTCCCAAAGAGCCCCATCAAAAATCGCACATCGCACGTCAAAAATCGCACATTCCTCCGTATCAAAAGTGCCGCATCCTCCGGCTGATTTTTTCTAACCCGAACCGTTCATGGCTCTTTTTAACCTCTGATACGCATGACTTATGCGAATCAGAGGCTAAATGGCGGCTGATGGAGGCAGGGATCCGGCAAGCTCTTTTGATTTATGATGTTTGATTTATGATGTTTGATTTTCGATGTAGGGCGGGCGAAAGGGCTGCTCCCAAAGAGCCCCATCAAAAATCGCACATCGCACGTCAAAAATCGCACATTCCTCCGTATCAAAAGTGCCGCATCCTCCGGCTGATTTTTTCTAACCCGAACCGTTCATGGCTCTTTTTAACCTCTGATACGCATGACTTATGCGAATCAGAGGCTAAATGGCGGCTGATGGAGGCAGGGATCCGGCAAGCTCTTTTGATTTATGATGTTTGATTTATGATGTTTGATTTTCGATGTAGGGCGGGCGAAAGGGCTGCTCCTAAAGAGCCCCATCAAAAATCGCACATCGCACGTCAAAAATCGCACATTCCTCCGTATCAAAAGTATCGTATAAGCTGTCTGCCTTCCGGCCCTTTCAGGGCTCTTTGGCCCCTGATTCGCATGAGTCATCCCGAATTTTCGAAATACACGAATTAGGCCTCTTCGAAGGCCTAATTCGTGAGATATCCGCCCCAAGGCCGGTTGGAATAGGGCCCGCGGCCGAAATATTTCCAGGCAAAAGGCCCATATTTCGCCGGCAAAGCCGGCATATTTCCCCACGGGGAGTATTTCTGTCCAACTCGGGATGACTGATGTTGATAGATTCGAACCTAAAGAAATGATAATGTCAATCCGGAACTCCTTGAAAATTGGGGAGTTTTTCCGACTTTCCATTTACTCCGTCAGTCGCTACGCTCGTGTCCGATTTCCGGCCTGGTCTAGATGGCCTCTATTCCTCAGTTCTTGATCAACTCCCCTTCAATGATGTTCTTCAAAACGCTTTTGGGAAGCGCGCCGGCCTGCATCATGGGTTGTCCTTCCACGGGGATGAACAGGATGGAGGGGATGCTGCGGATACCAAAAACAGAGGATAGCTCCCGCTCCTGCTCCGTGTCCACTTTATAGATGATGAGTTTATCCTTATATTCATTGGACAATTCTTCCAGAATGGGGGTCACCATTTTGCAGGGGCCGCACCAGTCGGCGTAAAAGTCGATGATGGCGGGCACTTCGCCTTTGAGAGCATGTTTGGAGGCCAATCTTTGAGCTGCAAAGGCCACTTTTTTGATGACACTTCGTTGCTTTTCTTGACCGTACCTCAGGGTACGCTCTTCAAAAAGACGCCTCGTTTCATCAAAAAACTGACTCTTTTCGCTTTCAAACCCGGCCTCCAAACATGCTCTGAAGTTCCATTCCCTTTCGGTGGTATAATCAAAAACTTCGTTCCTGAATGTTTCGGAGGTCATTTTTGCGGTTGGCATGATGCTTTGAATTTTTTTCAGAGATAAGGGGGGGGTAAAGCCGGTTGCTGTGATTGGAATTACAAAGCCAGCTATTCAAAACAGCGGCGGGAATGGCAGTTCAGGGAATTTTTCATAAATTGGGTTAGACTAAAAAAATGTAAGCATTCCTGAATACACAGCTCTTTAGTTCCACCTTCATTCCATGCCAAGCAACAAAGACAAAAAAGCCGCCACTTTCCAGGATTTTTCCCACCACGTCTCCTCCGGCAAAGCCCGGTTCTTCCAAAGCTACCGTATGGATTTTGTGCCGGGCGCCAGAGGCGGTTGTTACCTCCACGATATCGAAGGGGATAAGCAGCTGTTCAACCTGCATTGCAACGGCGGGGTCTTCAACCTGGGCCACCGCCATCCTGAGCTCATTGCCGTACTGAAGGATGGGTTGGAGCAGTGGGATATCGGCAACCACCACCTGATCAGCCAGCCCCGGGCGGAGGCGGCCAAATTGCTGGCCGGCCTGATGCCCGGCGATCTGAACTACGTCGTCTACGGGGTGGGCGGCGGAGAGGCTGCCGACCTGGCCATCAAAGTGGCGCGGGCCTTTACAGGCAAGGACAAGATCATCTCCGCTACCGGCGGCTACCACGGCCATACCGGCCTGGCGCTGGCGGCGGGAGACGCCAAGTATCGGGAGGTTTTCGGCCCGCAGGCGCCCGGGTTCCAGCAGGTGCCCTTCGGGCAGGTAACTCCATTGCATCAAGCCATTGATGAAAATACCGCCGCTGTGATCCTGGAAACGGTCCCCGCCACGCTGGGCATCGTCGTGCCGCCTCCGGGCTACCTGCAGGCGGTGCGGCGCCTATGTGATGAAAAGGGCGTGCTGCTCATCCTGGATGAAGTGCAATCCGGCCTGGGGCGGACGGGGAAGTTGTGGGCCTTTGAACATTTTGGAGTCACGCCCGATATCGTGATCCTGGGCAAAGGCCTGTCCGGGGGAATTTATCCCATCGCGGCGACGGTCCTTTCCCAGCGCTTGGAATCGGTTTTTCACGCCGACCCGTTTATCCATGTTTCCACCTTTGGAGGCTCCGAATTGGGCTGCCTGGTGATGAAACGGGTGCTGGAGATCACGGCCGATCCGGGCTTTCTGGCGCATGTCAATGAAATGGCGGAACGCTTCCGGGAAGGGGTTGCCGTTCTGCAGCAGAAACACAAGGGTTTTTTGGTGGGATTCCGGCAACTGGGCCTGATGATGGGCCTGGAGCTGAAGGATGAACTGGCCGGCCCGGCGCTCACCAAGGCCGCCTATGATAACGGCCTGCTTATGGTTTACGCCAATAACGACACGCGCGTTTGCCAGTTCCTGCCGCCGCTCATCATCGAAGCGCAGCAGGTGGAAGAAGTGTTTTCCAGGCTGGACAAGGCGCTTTCGGATGCGAAGCGGATGCGAAGGCTCATCCAGGCCAAAAGAATGATCGATAAACTGGCCTCGGCCATTAAAATCAAACGCCAATGAAGGGGGTGGAAGCGATACTTACAGCCTTTGAACAGGCTCTTGACCCCCAGCACCTGGAGCAGTCGCCGGTAAAAGCCGAACTGGTGGGCTACGGGGAGATCTCGGCCATCTTTGCCATCGACGCCATCGACGGCTGGGTGTTCAAGCGCATGCCCCTCTTTACCTCCCGGGAGCAGGCGGAAGCCTACCTGGCCAATTATTACGAATACTGTGAGCTGTTAACCGAAGCGGGCCTTAATTTGCCCGGGCACGACTGTTTTATCATTCCGAATGGCCGGCTCTTTGTGCTGTACATCGGCCAGGAGCGCTTTGCCGCCGAAGCCCTGTGCCACCGGCGGATACATGCACAGGGAACCGAAGAAACGCTCGAAATGCTGGACAGGATCATCCAGGCGCTGAACGGCATACAGGCGTTTAACCGGCGAAGGATGCCCGAACGGGAAATAGCCATCGACGGGCAGTTGTCCAACTGGGCCTGGCAGGAAAGCGAAGGCGCTCATCGCCTGGCCTATTTCGATACCAGCACGCCCTTGTTCAAGCGCTCAGGTGTAGAGGCCATGGACCCGGAACTGGTGCTGAAGAGCGCCCCGGGCCCCCTGCGGGCGGCCATCAGGATGTTCTTTCTGGACGATGTGATGAACCGGTACTATCGCCCGCGGGAGGTGTACATCGACCTGGTTGCCAACCTCTACAAAGAACAATGCCCCGGCCTGATCCCCGCCTTTTTGGAAAGGATCAACCGGCATTTGCCGGAAAACGAAGCCATTACCCGCAAAGAGGTCGGCCGGTATTACAGGGAAGACAAGTTCATCTGGCAGTTTTTCCTGGCGGCCCGGCGCATCGACCGCTGGGTGAAGCGAAAGTTGCTGGGGCGGCCTTATGAATTCCTGTTGCCCGGGCCGATACAGCGGTAAACAGGAGTGATGCCGTGGTGTAACCCTTCCAATTACGAGGCTACTCCGGTTTATCCGTCATTTCAAAAACCAGTTCACCGCCGGCCATGAGCTGCTCGTGGGTGATAAAATATTCCTGCAAGGGCGCTCCGTTCAGGCTTATGGCTTTAACGTAGACATGCTCTTCGGACTGGCCTTTTGCGATAATTTTAAATTCTTTTCCTCCCGGTAAGGTAATGATCGCTTCCTCGACCTCCGGGCTCCCCAGGATATATCTGCCGTCCGCCGGATTGACGGGGTAAAAGCCAAGGGCGCTAAACAAATACCAGGCCGACATCTGCCCGCAGTCTTCATTGCCGCAGAGACCGTCCGGGCGAGTAGTATACAGCTCCTTCATGATCTGCCGCACTCGTTGCTGGGTTTTATGCGGGGCGCCGGCAAACTGGTAAAGATAGGGCACATGGTGCGCCGGCTCGTTGCCATGGACATACTGCCCGATATACCCCGAGATCCAGGCCGGCAAGTCTCCCGGCGCCTGCTCCAGTTCGAACATTTGATCCAGTTTCAGCTCAAATTCCTTTTCACCGCCCGCCAAGCCGGCCAGGCCGGCCACATCCTGAGGGACGTACCAGAAATATTGCCAGGCATTGGCCTCGCAGTAGTCTTCCGGATGATAAGCCAGGGGGTCAAAGGCTGCTTTGAAGGGCCCGTCTTTACTCCTGGCCCGGAAGAAACCGGTTTCCGGATCGAAATGGTTTTTGTAATTGGAAGCCCTGCCGGTGAAGTAATTATGATCTGCTTCATACCCCAGTGCTTCGGCCATCCGGGCAATACACCAGTCGTCATAGGCATATTCCAGGGTCAGGGAAACATTCCAGTTTCCCCATTCATAGGGGACGTAACCCCGTTCTTTGTAGGCTTCCAGCCCGAACTTGTCCTGCATGGCGCTCTTTTTCATGGCCTCGTAGGCCAGCTGAGGGTCGAAGCCGCCAATGCCTTTGAAATAGGCATCGGTTATAACCGGCGCCGAATGGTAACCGATCATCATATCCGTCTCATTTCCCAGCATATTCCATACCGGCAGCTGGCCATACTCCTGATAAAAATCCAACATGGAATTGATCATGCCGGGCACCTTCTCCGGATGGGCCACGGTCAGCCAGGGATGCAAAGCGCGGTAGGTGTCCCAAAGTGAAAAGGTGGTGTAGCGGGCATGGCCTTCTACTTTGTGGATGTGGCCGTCTGCACCCTTGTATTCGCCATTGACATCTGAAAAAAGCGTAGGCGCCAGCATACTGTGGTACATAGCCGTGTAAAACTGGGCCCTATTATCCGGGGAAGCCTTCACTTTCACCCTGCTGAGCGCGGCCTCCCAGCTGTTCTGAGCTTTGGCCTTTACCGCTTCAAAATCGAAACCCTCCTGTTCTTTACTCAGGTTCAGCCGGGCATTGGCTATACTGACGGAGCTGATCCCCGTTTTGATCATGGCCTCTTCCGCATCTCCAAGATCGAAGACAGCCAGAATATTCAGGCCGCGGGCCGTATCGCCACGGACGCGCTCATCCTGGTTGAACAGCTCAAAGGAATGAAAAGGCGCTGAAAAAACAGCGGTAAAGTAAACCCGCTGATCCTTAGCCCAGCCGGTTGATCTGCGATAGCCTTCAATGATGGTGTCATTGACAATTCTCAGGTAGCTGTCCGTGACGCTGTCCCAGTTTCGGGTGTACCCCAGGTGCAGGCGCACTTTGGGATCCTGTTTAGAAAAAGAATAGCGCTGTAATCCCGTCCGCTCCGTTGCCGTCAGCTCTACATTCACGCCGTAATCGTCCAGGAACACCTGATAATAGCCAGGCGAAGCGGTTTCCCGTTCGTGGCTAAAGCGGGAATACACCGTCGGTGAACCGGCGATGTCATCGAGTTGGCCCTGCTTCAGCGCTCCGGCGACCGGCAAAAAGGAGATGTCATATAGGTCGCCGGCGCCGGTCCCGCTGAGATGGAGGTGGCTGAAACCGGCAATGACCGTATCCGGATAGAAATAGCCGGAGATCCAATCCCAGCCATTGCGGCCGTTGTCGGGGCTGAGCTGCACCATACCATGCGGGACAGTAGCGCCGGGATAGGTTTTCCCTTTCCCATCCGTGCCGATGAAGGGATCCACATAGGCAGTGAGCTTTTCCGGCTGAGCTTCTTCGCTGCGCTGACAACTCATTGCGGCCAGGGCAGAAAGCGCCAGGAGCGCAAACCATCCGGTTTGGGGCAGCCATCTAAAGGGGAACCGGGAGGTGAGGAGCCTGTCAAAATATGGTCTCATCAATTTCGAGCTTTTTTAATAAAAATAAAAAAGGGCTGGAACCTTCATCCGCCGCTATTTCAAACATAAAACTTTTTTCGGCAAGAAAGCCGTCCGGGCCCGAATCGCACTGCGCCCTACCAAAGTTTATTTTCCCAGGCGCCAATATCATTGAGCGATAACCATTATCTTTATTACCAATGGTTAATAAGCAGGTGGACAAATTGAACTTAACATTTCTGATGGGCTCTTTTTTCGTTACTCTGCGTTGGAGAACCGCCTCCTTTAGCTACGGCTAAAGTCGTCCCGCTGACTAGCGGGATCGCCTTGATTAACGAAAAAATCCCCTCGATCAGAAACGTCAATACAATTTTGTCCACCTGCTTACTTTCGATAACACCACACCTAAACAGACAGGCCATGGACCAGGTATCTTATCCCAGCATCTTCAATGACGTCATAGGCCCCGTGATGCGCGGGCCATCGAGTTCGCACTGTGCGGCTTCCCTGAGAATAGGAAGGCTCTGCCGAGACCTGATGGACGGGAAGATCTCGGAGGTTTTGATCGAATTTGACCCGAACGGGTCTTTGGCGACAACCCATAAAAGCCAGGGGTCGGATATGGGCCTTTTCGGCGGTTTCCTGGGCTGGGAAGCCCATGATGAACGGCTGCCTCATGCCGAAGGCGCCATAAACACCGCCGGGATAAAGATCGCCATCGATATCGTTGATATCCAGGCCGATCATCCCAATACGTATAAGATCACTCTATCGAACAGCAAAGAAACCAGGGCCATGACCGCCATTTCTACCGGGGGCGGTATGATCGAAGTCATAGCAATAGACGGCGCCAAAGTTTCCATGCAGGGCGACTATCATGAAACCTTGGTCTATTGCCAATCTGCAGAGGAGGTGGTAAGATACCTCAAAGGATCCATCGGGTTCGACCACGTCCTCGTTCACGAGGGAAACCCGAATATTGTTGAGGTCAAATCACAAAGGCCGGCCAGCGGGGAAACGCTGGAGGAACTTCGGGCCTTGAAGGCCGTGCAGTTCATCAAGCAATTGTCCCCCGTTCTTCCGGTGCTGTCCAGAAAGGGCCTGGAAGTTCCTTTCATCACCTGCGCAGAAATGCTGGAATACAATAAGGGCAAGGGCCTGGCATTGTGGGAACTGGCGGTGCGGTATGAGTGCATGCGCGGCAATATATCCGCTGAAGAAGTCTTTGAAAAGATGCGGGCTATTGTCCGGATCATGCAGTCTTCCATTGATCAGGGGTTGGCCGGCACGAAATATGAAGACCGGATACTGGGCAGCCAGTCGCCGAATTTCAAAAGGAAGCACGAAGAAGGCAGGCTGGTCGACGGGAACGTGCTCAACCACATTGTGATGTATGTGTCCGCTATGATGGAAGTGAAGAGCTCAATGGGGGTGATCGTGGCAGCGCCTACGGCCGGTTCCTGTGGGGCGCTGCCGGGGGCAGTGCTGGGCGCTGCCAATACGATGGGATTGCCCGAAGAGGAAACGGTAAAGGCCATGCTGGCCGCCGGCCTGATCGGCGTATTCATTGCTGCCCATTCTACGTTTGCCGCCGAAGTTGGCGGGTGCCAGGCGGAGTGCGGGTCGGGTTCCTCCATGGCGGCTGCGGCTATCGTGCATCTGGCGAAGGGTTCTTTACAGCAGTCCATTGCCGCCGCCTCGGTGGCCCTGCAGAATTCCCTTGGGATGGTTTGCGACCCTATTGCCAACCGGGTGGAAGCCCCCTGTTTGGGAAAAAACGTGATGGCGGCGTCCAACGCCCTGTCCTGCGCCAATATGGCCCTTGCCGACTATGATCCTTTAATTCCGCTTGATGAGGTCATCGAGGCCATGTACCAGGTCGGGAACAGCATTCCCAGCACCCTGCGGTGCACCAATTTAGGCGGGCTGTCCATCACCCAAACGGCCAAAGCGCTGGAAGCCAAACTGGAGCGGCAGCAATTTTTTAAGAGCTGCTGATTTTTTATATCCAACATTGTTGTTGTGCGAAGATTGGGTTAAATTGTGGTGCTCCGGCTGGGTGGCCGGGCCGGGTAGCTGTTTGTAAGCGGGTATAATCGTTTACAAATGGCTTTGGGGGGGGAGATAAGGGCAGACGCATAAAAATGCCAAATAAAACCAAAGGATTAGCTTTGGGGGAAAAAATAAAATGGCTGAGAATCGAGTTTCGCTCCAAAGCCTGGTTACCGTGTTTGAGGGCGTTCCTGATTTCAGGATCGACCGGCACAAGAAGTATACACTGGGTGAGATATTATTCCTCACCCTTAGCGCTGTGATAAGCGGGTTTACGGAGTGGGAGGAAATTGCTGACTTTGGGGAGGAGAAACTGGGCTGGCTTCGAGGGTTTTACCTTTATGAAAACGGTACACCATCCCATGATACCATCAACCGGGTGGTATCACTTTTGGATTATCGGGCCTTTGAGGAGCATTTCATTCGCTGGGCTACGCAGGATATAAAGTTGCCGGACGGCACGGTGATAAACGTGGACGGCAAAAAACTTCGTGGGAGCGCCAGCAAGAAAGAGCAGCAAACCCCGCACTCGGAAGGCGGCAAAGGCGCCGTACATCTAGTGCAGGCCTGGTGCAACGAGCTGCAGCTGTGCCTGGGCCAATACAAGACGGAGGATAAGTCAAATGAAATCACGGCTATCCCTGCCCTTTTAGAATGGCTGGACGTGCGCGGCTGCATAATAACCATTGACGCTATGGGTTGCCAGAAGGTAATTGCTCAGCAAATAATCAAGCAGGAAGCCGATTATGTCCTGGGCTTGAAAAACAATCACAGCAAGCTTTTGGAAGATGTTAAAGGGCTATTTGAGCAAGCCGGAATAATTACCGAGCAGGAACTTAAGCTGGAAATGGAGCCGGAACACCTTCAAGAACAAACAAGCCGTGGGCATGGGCGGCTGGAAAAGCGAGTGTGCCGGATATTGCCGGCCTACCTATTAGGCGAAGAATTCCAGCTGGAATGGGCTGGGCTTCAATCGATAGTTGAAATAACCGCCCACCGATATGTTATGGCTAGCGGACAATTTAGTTTAGAGAGGCGCTATTACATTAGCAGCTTGAACTCAGGCGCAACCGAATTTAATCAAATTGTCCGTAGCCATTGGGCAATCGAAAACAACCTGCATTGGTCCTTAGATGTGCAATTCAAAGAAGACCAAAGCCGAAAGCGGGCTCACAATGCTGCTGCGAACTTTGCTATTATTTTACGCTTCGCTTTGAGCTTGTTGAAAAAATACCCGGAGAAAATAAGTATTCATCGAAAACAAAATAAAAGTGCAATGTCAGACAAATATAGGGAACAAATCATGGGAATTTAATGCGTCTGCCCTTGGGGGGGGAGATAAGGGAAATAAACGCAACGGGGTGCGGATATACAATGTTCTCCCCAACCAAAAAAGAAAAAAAGAAACAGAAAACGCTTTGGTTTCGGGGAATCTGCAAAAAGCTTTTCGATTATTTTTCATGTTTAGCCAAATAAAAATTAATCACTCATCCTCAAAATAAAATAAAATGAAAAAATCAATTTTACTTATCCTAACCCTTGTATTAGGAATTATTCCTATTGCCAATATTGCACAAACCACAATTTCTGGTGGAGATGTATCTGGAATTTGGGGACTTTCGGGTAGCCCATACCAAATTTTAGATGACATTACAGTACAACCAGGAGCAACTTTAGTAATTGAAGCAGGAGTAACAGTCGAAGGAAATCAAGATGTAGATTTCATTGTTCGTGGACGATTAATTGCCAGCGGTTCAGTTGACGAAAAAATTCATTTCACAGCCTCAGACACAACTAATGGTTGGGGAGGAATTGAATTTCACGATACCGCAACTGATGACTCTGAAATAACAAACGCCACGATTCAGTATGCTTTAGCTGGAATATGGCTTGATTCAGCCTTCCCAACTTTAAATAATTTAGGCATTTTCAATAACACGACTGGAATTTATGGCAACAGCAATATGAATGCAAATGGCATTAATGTTTTTGAGGATATTGAATGCTATAACAATGATGCAGGGCTGTTTTGTAATTGGACGTTTAATTCGGAATTCATCAATTGCAAATTTTACCAAAATCAATTTGGTGCATTCTTGCAAGACCATGTAGGGGCAAATGACGGATTAAATTTTTTCAACTGTATGTTTTATAAAAACGATGTTGGGTTCTTAACAGAAGCCGATAGAAGAAACCCGATTTTAACAAATTGTACAGTTACTGAAAATAACCAGACTGAAGTTCAAGTAAATGAGAATGGCACAAAACTCACAATTGTAAATTCAATTTTATGGGGAAGTCCTTTTGAAGATGGAATAGCCATTGGCGGAAATCCAGTAATTGAAGTTTCTTACTCAAATGTCAGTTTATTCTCAGGAATTTGGACAGGAGTAGGAAACATTAATGAAGAGCCTCAATTTATTGACCCCACAAACTGCGATTTTAATTTGAAGTGTACAAGTCCATGTGTTGATGCTGGAAATCCTGATAGCCCAACAGACCCTGACGGTTCAATTGCAGACATTGGAGCGCTTTGGTTTGATTCTTCTACGCTAAACGGTACAGTTTCAAATGACAGCCCTGTTTGTGAAGGAGGAGAGGTAACATTAATGGCTGATGGGGGGATTTCTTATGAATGGAGTGGAGTAAATGGATTTACATCTACAAGCCAGAATCCTGTTTTATCTTCAGTTACCTCTGACATGTCGGGAGAATACTCCGTATTAATTATGACAGGTGATGGCTGTTTAATTGAGTTATCAACCGAAGTGGTTGTCAATCCAATGCCAATAGCTGGGATTGATGGCAGCCTTTCATTTTGCGAAGGCGATAATACCACCTTGACAGCGAGCGGAGGGACAGATTACGATTGGAGTACGGGCGAGAACACAGCTTTGATAACGGTAAGCAGCGTAGATGATTATACAGTCACCGTGACAGATGGCAACGGATGTACCGACACGGAAACGGTTTCGGTCATTTCAAACCAATTGCCAATTGCTGAAATAGACGGAAACCTTGTATTTTGTGATGGGGAAAGCACCACCTTGACAGCGAGCGGTGGCACAAGTTACAACTGGAATACGGGCGACAATATGGCTTCGATAACCGTAAGCGCTGCAGATGATTACTTAGTCACCGTAACGGACGACAACGGATGCACAGATACAGAGACAGTTACAATAATTGTGAATGATTTACCCTCAGTTGAATTGGACTTAGAAAGGGACACATTCTGCATCAATGAATCAAACATTGAATTAATTGGGGGGACACCAAATGGAGGTAATTACAGCGGTTTAGGAATTATGGGGAATATATTTGACCCATCCGCCGCAGGAGTGGGAACACATCTTATTACTTATGTTTATGAAGATGCCAACGGATGCGTAAATTCAGATGCACAAGAAATTACCGTTGAAGATGGAGATTGTACAACAGGGATAAACACAATCGAAATTAATGAATCAGTAAAAGTTTATCCAAATCCGTCGAGCGGGAATTTTTCAATTAGTCTGGAAGATTGGACGGGGCGAATTAATATTCAAATATATGATTCCCAAGGTCGGATTATCCATATGGACAATAAAGAATCAAACCAATTTGAAATAGAATATATACCGATTGGGATTTATTTTCTGAAAGTGTCGAATGATAAATACGTTGCCTCTATGAAACTAATCATTCAATAAAGATTATTAGGGATTTATTCGTACATGCGCCACATTCTGAATTTGCTTATCAACCAAGATGAAAATTTCTGTGCAGCGCATATACAACTTTTTTCCTAATAATCTTTAATAAAATAAAAAGAAGAATGAAGAAGGCTGGGGAGAACACAGCATATACGCCCATTTGCCCTAAACGGGCAAACGGCGCATATGCGAAACGTTACCCCCCAGCTTCCCCGGCCGGGTAAAAATCCGTAAATTGAAAAGGTAACAACCACCGGTTCGCATGCCACAGATCGAAGGAACCAGCCGCCATCAAATGCAGATTTTTGCGTTGGAACAGGCCATCGCCGCGGACAACCCGGTGCGGGTGATCGATGCGTTTGTATCCACTTTATCCCTGGAAAAATTGGGCTTTCTCATCAAAGGGGAGGGAGATGAAGGGCGGCCGGCGTATGCGGCGGAGATGTTGCTGCGGCTCTACCTGTATGGCTACCTGAACCGGATCCGCTCCTCGCGGCAGTTGGAAAAGGCCTGCCGCCGGAACATAGAATTGTGGTGGCTGCTGAATAAACAATGTAGAGGCCAATGCAGAACGAGTGAAGGCCAACAAAGAGAAATACCGGCGAAGGCAGGCCATAGTAGAGCACCCCTTCGGCACCATAAAGCGTGGCTGGGGGTACAGCTACACGCTGCTGAAGGGCAAAGAGAAGGTGTCCGGGGAGTTCGCGCTGATCTTCACGAGCTACAACCTTAGGAGAGTTCTAACGATTATTGGCGTAAAAGCCTTGCTAGGAAGACTGGGAGGCCTGTTTTTCGGTATTTTCCGGCTCGGAGCCACCAGGGTGCGCCTGAGCGTATTGAAAAATGGCTGGCTATACAACACTCCAGGGTGCAGCAGGGCCGCGTGATAGGGATTTTGTAAATTGGGCGGTGGGTTTTTTCACAGTCTGCCGTTGTGTGCAACGCTTCGCGTAAATGAATTATATTTACTAACAACTAAAATATTGACAATGCTATCAGATTTTTTTAGAATTAACTTACCATACTGCTTTGAAAGAGTTGAAGGAGATAAATGGAGATGCTTGAATCGTGAATATCAGCCGATTGGTATAAATAAAAGGGATGTCCATCATTCAAAATTTCCAGATTTACCAATTAATACCAGTTACAAAAGAGTGACTGAAAAATTTCTAAGTGAAATTGTAGATGATCCTGTTCGAATACAAAGAGATTCTGATGGAGAGATTTATAGAATATTTCTTTACGATGATGGAACAAATCCGATGAATCAATTAAGAGACTCTAAACAATTGTGGGATTCATATTTTGAGAAATTGAAAAAGTTATCTAGACTCAAGATTAAATGAAATCAATTCGTAATAAGTGATGATTTAACTTGTAACAGATGAGGTCTAGTACATTATTGATTGGTTTGGATTTTTCGACTCAAATTTCAAAAAGAAAGGCATATGCAATATCATTAGTTAATGAGAAGTATGAAAGAAATTTCGATGTAGAAATGTCTAACTTGAATAATAAAGATCTATCAGATAAGCTTCTAAGTCTGTCGTATAATTGGGATGAGATAGTATTAGCTATAGATAGCCCTATGGGATGGCCGAAAGGAATGATTCAGGATTTACTAAACCATCAAGCAGGAGAAAAACTTCTAAATGACAAAAAGTTAAATAGGCAAGACTATTTTAGAAGAGCGACTGATAAATTTATTATTGAACAAGTAAAAAGGACTCCATTTTCAATAGGGGCTGATAAAATTGCTGCGATGGCATTTGATGCATTAGTTATTGTTGGATCAATAATGTCAGAATTCGAGTTGGATGTAGGTTATGGGATAACAAAAAAGCATAAGATTATTGAAGTTTACCCTGGTGCCATGATAGCAGATCAATTAGGTAGTGAAAACACCAAAGGTTACAAGGATAATAAAGAGCTAAGAAAACAAATGTACGATGCAATTATTAAAAGATATGAAGTAACAATCAGTAAGCTGTACCCCCGACAAGAGGTAGTTCATACGGATGATAGATTTGATGCGTTTCTATGTTTATTGACTGCTATTGATTACTACAATGATAAATTGCATGATCCAATTACTGGAAAAATGGTTTCTAATATTGAATTCGAAGAAGAAGTAATTCGTAAAGAAGGATGGATATGGTCGATTCTGAAAAATAATGCACACAATAATAAAGGCTGAATAGCCTGGTGCAACTGGCTATTTCAGCCTTTGTTGAACGAAGCGGAGCCAAGAGTAGCATCGTCCCTTCCTTATGGGGTTTCAATTTTAAGATTAGGAGCTTACCAGCCCCGGCGTCGGAGCGAGGGGTAAAAAGAGAGCGCAAAAAAAGTTCTTTGAAAACAGATAAAGCCGGGAGATACGAAGCCATAAGCCGTTTGTCAGGCCTAAATTCGTGCCGCCGGACAAAGCGAAGCCAGGGCAGAGCCGTTCTGCCAGCCGGGATCAATTATAGAACAGTGGCCAGAGGTGTGCCGGCGGGCTTTTATTAGCCTCCAGCGTTTCGATGGTAACCATTTGCCCTTTGTGGCAGCAGGGGCATTTATCGGCAGCCTTGCCGAAGAGGCGTTGTTTGGCGAGCGCTCTGCGCTGGCTGCGGGAAGAAAGCTGGAGATTCTTGTTAGCCAGAGCGGCCAGGGCTTGCGCCAATACTTTGTTTTTGCAAGCATTGGCCAAAAAGCCGTAGTGCCGCATTTTTCGAAAATGCGGCGGCAGGATATGCAGGCAGAACCTCCTGAGAAACTCCGTACCATCCAGTGCCATTTCCTTTTTCCGTGCGCCATCAGCATAATCCTTGTAGGCAAAGCGGACGGTATCCTGTCCGATGTCCAAGATGCGGTGGTTGGTAATGGCAATGCGGTGGGAGTACCTGGCCAGGTATTGCACCACCTTTTGGGGCCCGGCGAACGGTTTTTTGGTGTAGGCCACCCATGCCTTAGAATAGAGCGCTTCTTTCCAGCGGTAATACGGGCCGCGTTTGTAGGGGAAGCCAGCTGGCAAGGCCAGCAGGCCTTGTTCCAATGCGAGACGGAGCTGTTGCATGAAGAAGGCCCGGAACACCTTTTTCATAGCCGCTACCGGGTAAAGGAAACGGGCATTGCCCCGTTTTGGGAGCTGCCACTTGCCATCTTTACACAGGCCTCCACTGGGCACGATGCAATGGATATGGGGGTGCAGAGACAGGTTCTGCCCCCAAGTGTGAAGTACCACTGTGGCGGCGGTGCGTGCCCCCAGCCACTTTGGGCTGCTGCCCAAGCTGTCCAGGGTATGCCATCCGGCTTCGAGCAGCAAGCCATACATGAAACGGGGGTTGTGCATGCACAAGCCATTAAGCTCATGAGGCAGGGTGAATACCACATGGAAATAGGGAACCGGCAGGAGCTGCTCCTCCTGTTGTATGGCCCACATCTCTTTGTCCAGGCCCTGGCAAGTGGGACAATGGCGGTTGCGGCAGCTATTATAGCTGATGCGCAGGTGGCCGCACTCATCACAAGCGTCAATATGGCCGCCCAAAGCGGCGGTACGGCAGGCGGCGATAGCTTGTAGTGTACGCTTATGATGCCTTGTCAGGCCCTGTGTAGGCAGGCGTGGCCCGAAGCGAACCACTGCCTGCTTGATGTCAAAGGCCGGCCTCACTGTTTGAGGGTATCCAGAACCGACAAAGCGTCCCGGCCGGGAATGTGTGCGTACTTGAGATAATGTAAGGTAGTAGTGATATACTCATGGCCGAGCAGTTGCTGGAGTTGTGGCAGGGTGCCGCCGAAGTTGAGGTAATGCACGGCAAAGGTGTGGCGCAGGGTGTGCGGGTGTATGCGCTTGCTGATGCCGCTGCGCTTTACGGCGTCTCGGACAATATATTGCACGCCTCGTTGGCTGAGCGGCTGGCCTGGCTCTTTTACGCTCTCGAGTAAAGTATTGGGCGGTACGCTGCCTCTGGCTTTGCAATACTGGCGTAAAGTATGGCGCAGGGCTTCGCCATAGGGGACGGTGCGCGTTTTACGGCCTTTGCTGTTATGGATGGTGATGGTGCGCAGTTGCTTGTCAAAATCGGCCGTGCGTAGCCTCACTACTTCGCGCACGCGCATACCTGTCTCGTAAATGAGCTGTAGCGCCAGCAGCTGGCGCATGTCCCGGCAGGCGCCGAACAGGCGGAGCACCTCCTGGGTGTTGAGGATCTCGGTGAAATACTTCTGATGCCTCGGGTTGGGGATGCTGACTACCAAATCCAATCGGTGGGCTACCTCGCGGAAGTAGTACTTCAGGCCGCATACGCGTAGGTTGACAGAAGAGGAACTGAGTTGCTGTACATCACGTGTATGCACCAGGTAAGCTTTGAGTTCGTCTACCGTGCAATCTTCCGGCCGTTTGTTGAAGTGGAGCATCAGGCAGCGTACGCCGCGCAGGTAGTTTTGGCGGGTTGCCCAGGCATTGTTGGCCAATGCCATGTGGTTGTCCATGCGTTGGAGGGCCTCATCTAAATGGCTTACGCCGGTGGGCTTCCATGTCCTTTTTTAGTACTCATAATGAATTTGTTTAGTGAATAAATACTAAGAATATGCTATTTTACAGCATATGGGGCAAGGACGGAGCCTTCGGCCGCTCCGTAGGAGCTTTGTTCAACAATGCATAGCTGTCTATGCTCCGCTGCGCTCCGCACGGCAGCTATGCAGACCGTCAGACTGTGAAAAAACTTACCCCCCAGCTTCCCCGGCCGGGTAAAAATCCGTAAATTGAAAAGGTAACAACCACAGGTTCGCATGCCACAGATCGAAGGAACCAGCCGCCATCAAATGCAGATTTTTGCGTTGGAACAGGCCATCGCCGCGGACAACCCGGTGCGGGTGATCGATGCGTTTGTCTCCACTTTATCCCTGGAAGAATTGGGCTTTCTCATCAAAGGGGAGGGAGATGAAGGGCGCCCGGCGTATGCGGCGGAGATGTTGCTGCGGCTTTACCTGTACGGCTACCTGAACCGGATCCGCTCCTCGCGGCAGTTGGAAAAGGCCTGCCGCCGGAATATAGAATTGTGGTGGCTGCTGAATAAACAATGTAGAGGCCAATGCAGAACGAGTGAAGGCCAACAAAGAGAAATACCGGCGAAGGCAGGCCATAGTAGAGCACCCCTTCGGCACCATAAAGCGTGGCTGGGGGTACAGCTACACGCTGCTGAAGGGTAAAGAGAAGGTGTCCGGGGAGTTCGCGCTGATCTTCACGAGCTACAACCTTAGGAGGCTTCTAACGATTATTGGCGTAAAGGCCTTGTTGGAGAGGCTGGAAAGGCTGTTTTTTGGCTTTTTACAGCTCCGTGCCGCCAGGGTGCGCCTGAGCGCATTGAAAAATGGCTGGCTATACGGCACTCCAGGGTGCAGCAGAGCCGCGTGATAGGGATTTTGTAAATTGGGCGGTGGGTTTTTTCACGGGCTGACGTTAGCGGTAAATAAGAAGAAAACATTAATAATTAATTTAAAACAAAATGGAAAATCAGAATGACAAATGGGTGAGAACTTTTAAGAAGCGATTGCCCATGCTGGCCTTAGTTGGGCCATTTTTCTTTTTTATTGCATCGTTAGTAAGGGCATTTGGAATTGGAACGCTTCCGGGTGAACTTTACTGGGTCAGTTCATACGAAGGCCTGATTATGACGATTGGTGTTCCTTTTTTTGTGGCTACTTTCATTTTTATGGGGCAAAGAATCGCAGAGCGGTCTCCTAACACAGGAATCGTGGTAACGGTACTGGGTGTCTTGGGGGTAGCTTTCATTACTTTTATTTCCAGCTTCCGAGCTTTAGCTGCAGGCTTTGTGGCTTTAGGGATGGACCCGAAGATGATAAATGATGGACTTGAATCGGAAGCTTCTATGATTTGGTTGTCGGGACTATTCTTGTATAACTTTTGCTTTTTCTCCATCTGGATCATTGCTGGTGTAGCGATAATGAGAAAAAAAATCGCACCCTGGTGGGTCGGATTGGCGTTTATATTATCTATCCCATCCCTTATCACTGGCCAAGCCCTGTATTATAATCTGGAAACATTCTGGCCGCTTGCTAACGCGCTGTGGCTACTTGGGGTTTGGGGACTTGTCAGGTTTGGCAACAAGTGAGAAAATCAAAAGTCCATTTTTTAATTAAAAGAATCTACCGCTAACACGGCATCAACACCATTAAGTTAAGGGCCCGGAGAAGAATAACTTCCCCATTTGATACGGCTCTTTTTCCGCCAGGCTGCGTTACGGGATCGGTTGCGTAGCGCCACTATGCGCCCTCCCCGCGCCTTGCCTGTCTCCGTCGGCCATAGCCTTTGGCGACGAGCCGACGAAAAAATAGCTCGCCTGAAATGAGGAACTTATTTTTCTCCGGCCCCTCAGCAGGTTGGCCGCACCGAAAATTAAAAGGCAGTCCAAAATTGCTATGAAATATTTACCAGATAAAAGAATTGGGTAAAAAGCTCTAAAAATGATAAAAGGCTGTCAATACTTTATTGGGCGGCCAGCTATCAGGGGCGCCCAATAAAGCTCCCATAATTGTGGGGTTAAATTCGATTTTTCGGGGTGATATGAAACGGCTAAAATGCGTGGCGGTAATTTGGTTCATAGATATGCCGCTCGGCGCCACGCATCAAACGTCGTCGCCGCTCCTTGTTTTTTTCGTGTCCTCTTCCTGTCCTTCCCAGGCCTGCCCTGTGGAATTGTCAATTTGTGAATTCCACAGGGCCTGGAAAAATATTGTTGGGGCTTTGCATTGCCAGCTTTGGAAATTGCCGGATGGCGTCAGGATATGCACGGAGAGAGGTGTTCATGATTAGTGGAATTTTCACGAATATCCTCCTTTCCGTGCAGTTTGTCATCTGGCCGGGGCGCTTAACTTAATGGGAATGGCCACTGCCAAAGGCAAACTGTCCCTGTCCCCGGCAAGTTTAAGCCGGTATCGAAGCCTCTACGAGGATCTGGTACAAAAAGGCCTTAAAGCCAACCCGTATAAACCTCCTCCGAAAAAGAAAAGAGGCCGAAAGAAAAAAACAAAGCCTCGAAACCTCATAGAACGCATCAAAGATTACGCAGACGATATTCTGAGATTCTTCTACGATTTTAAAGTGCCATTCGACAAAAACTTTTCCGAGCGAGACATCCGAATGATGAAAGTCAAATAAAAGATCTCGGGTTGTTTCAGAAGTTTTGATGGCGCCAGGTTCTTCGCAAGAATCCGCAGTTTTATCGTCACGGCGCGTAAACAAAACGTCAATGTTTTCAAAGCATTGGGGAATTTGTTTATGGATAATTCTATCGCTTTTCAATTAAACCAGCATGCAGGCGTGCTGAATAATTACATTTAATCTTCTTTTTAAAACCCAAACATTCCATTATTATTCGCTAACCCTTCGGTCGGGATAGGTTGAATAACATCCCAATGTTCCACGGCTTTACCATTCTCGAAGCGAAACAAATCGTAAAATACATTGGTGGTTCCATTCCATTCCCCTTCGCTTACGGTAAGCACAAAATTCCCTTCGCCCAGTACTTTATGGATTTTAGTGTATTTAAACATATTGTTTTCTGAAGTGAGGTATTCCACCGCCTCAATGATTCCTGACAATCCGTCCTTGATAGCAGGATTATGCTGATGGTACTGTTCGGCACTGATGTAGTCAGTAATTTTATTCGGGTTTTTACCCATCAGAATATCTTCCACTAATGCCTTTGCCAATGCCTTATTTTCTTCTGTTTTATCCAAGTCAGTTGCCTGAGTAGGGCCATCTGTTTGTGTTCTTCCGTTTGCAGTCTTTTTTACTAAAGCTGTCATGGCGTCCCAATGCTCCGCTACTTTTCCATTCTCGTCCAAACGGATGATATCAAACGACACCATCTCATCGGACCCAAAAGGCTTGGCATTTCTCCAGATATTATGCATAAAGACATAATTGCCGTTCTCGAACATTCGGATGTTTTCAGCCGTTGTTCCGTTTTCCTGCAAGACAGGCAGCATCTGAAAGAATGGCTCCAGCCCTGTCGGGATAAAAGGGTTGTGCTGGATGTAATCGGCATTTGCCAATTCACGCATAGTTTCAGGATCATTTTGAAGTACGGCACCTAAAAAAGTGCCTACGATTTCTTTTTTACTCATTGTTGAAATTTTAGATTGGTGATTACCGCTTGTTTTTCTGACTGAATTACAGGAAGCGATTAAACCTGTAATCAGAAACACTGTAATGACTTGTCTCATACCTGAAAGTTTTTTACTTTTGTTTCGCAAGCAAAAATACAAAATCACTTGCATTTTGCAAGCAATTATAGTAAAACTTTCACTTTGCAAGTAAAAATTAACTTGGAGTTAACCTATGCGGCCGGAATTCAGATGTGATTGCCCGTTTACTTCAGCCCTTGATGTTTTAGGGGATAAGTGGATGTTGGTAATCGTAAAACAGATGTTAATAGAGGGGAAGGAAACTTTTAAAGACTTTACGGAGAGCGACGAAGCTATTGCCACCAATATTCTTTCGACTAAACTCAAGCTGCTGGAAGAATTAGGAGTCATCATGAAAACCAAACGGCCTAACAATAAGAAGACGAACCTTTATCTCTTGACCGACAAGGGATTGGCTTTAACTCCTTTACTTGTGGAACTTGCGGTTTGGAGTGATAAATATCTCAGAGATATTCATCCGACTATCGTCAATGGAGAAGAAATGGAACTGTTGCGTAGTGATAAAATGGCTTTTGCCAGTGCAATAGAAAAAAAATATAAAGAAAAACTGGCTACAATACAGTATATGCAATAATGCTCCCTAAATGGCCGCACTACACATATACTAAACCGTCAGACTGTGAAAAAACTTACCCCCTGGCTTCCCGGGCCGGACCAAAAGCCGTAAATTGGAAGAGCAACAACCACAGGTTCGCATGCCACAGATCGAAGGAAGCAGCCGCCATCAAATACAGATTTTTGCATTGGAACAGGCCATCGCCGCGGACAACCCGGTACGGGTGATCGATGCGTTTGTATCCACTTTATCCTTGGAAGGATTGGGCTTTCTCATCAAAGGAGAGGGCGATGAAGGGCGCCCGGCGTATGCGGCGGAGATGTTGCTGCGGCTTTACCTGTACGGCTACCTGAACCGGATGCGTTCCTCGCGGCAGTTGGAGAAGGCCTGCCGCCGGAATATAGAATTATGGTGGCTGCTGAATTACAGAGGGTAAAGAGAAGGTGTCCGGGGAGTTCGCGCTGACCTTCACGAGCTACAACCTTAGGAGAGTTCTAACGATTATTGGCGTAAGGGCCTTGTTGGAGAGGCTGGAAAGGCTGGCCCTACAGCACTCCAGGGTGCAGCAGGGCCGCGTGAAGGGAATTTTGTAAATTGGGCGGTGGGTTTTTTCACAGTCTGCCGTTGGGCGCAAATAAAAATATAGAATGAACTGGGAAGATTTACCAATTAATGATATAAGAAGAATATTAAGGATTGAAAGTGATCCTCAAAAAGCATTTCAGCAAATCGTTGAATCAGGAGAACAAAAACTACCATCAAATATATGGAGTGAGTTTAAAAAAATGAATATTGGTCGAGATATTCAGGAAGCTAAAAACTGGTTAACAAAGAATATTAAAGAATTTCCAAATTTTAGTGGAATTTATCTAGGTTTAGATACTCTAAACATGGATGAAGGAACTGGAGTAAACATTGAAATTGGTTTATCGAGTGATTGCAACCCTGACATTTTTACAGATGAATGGGCTTTTGAATGCGATTTTTATGGAGAAGGGCATTTGATAAAAGGCCTTTATGAAGTTGCAGACTGTTTTGAAAATGAGGGAAAGTGGACAGATGATGAAAGAGCATTTAGCGAGTATCTTATCTTTTTAGGATACAGTGGTATAATATTAAGAGAAGCACTACGTAATTTAACAACAGAAAATGATTTTCTCTCTATTTGGGGATTTCATGATGGAGATATGTTTTTCTTAGTTCAGAAGAAAGGGGAATTGGAATCTGTAGTTACAGAAATAGAATTATCATAAAAATAATAAAACCTGCGCCCAACACAGCGTCAACCCCATTAAGTTAAGCCCCAAAACCGAAACCAAAGGGTGAAAACCGGCAGCTCCGCTGCCATTACGCCGGAGCAAGGCAAAGATAATAAAGTGGGGCAAAGGCGCCCCCTTCCCACCGGCTTGGCCGATGGCCCCGAATTTTGACAGGAGAGCGTGTGGCCCTGTCGCCGTTTGTGCCGGACGTTGTAGCACATTTAAGAAAAATAAAATCAATGGCAGATAAGAACGTTAAAAAAGCGAATAAAATACTCTTTATAGTTGGACTTGTTTTTATTTTGATTGGGCAGTTGATATTAGCCAAAGGAAATGATTTTGTGTATAACCAAGAACCTATTGATTTCGCCCATTGGTTTTTATTAGTCGGAGTGACTTTACTGATTCCGCAAACCGTGACATTCCCTAAAAAAATATATAGTTTGATAGGAATTCCTTTGACCTTAATTGGAATTGTTTGTATTATCGGAATGTGCGTATTGGACTTCATTTGGTGGAGCTTTCCGAATCAGGAAATGCGAAATGAATTCACTTATCATATTTCTCACGTTCCTTCTATCTGGAAACCTTTTATGGCCATTGGGCCGAGTTCAAAAGTTTTCAACTTAGGATTACTGCTTTTAAGCTTGAATTATACAAAAACAGGCAAAATAGGAATAGTCTTGGTTTTAATAGCTAATCTTATATTATGGCATATAATCCCATTGCCTTTTAGATTGGTATTAGGATATGCAATAACTTTAATTGGCTTCAGCATAATTTTACTTAGAGAAAACAATGAAAACGTGCTACAACAAAGTGTCCTCTTCCCCAATAGCGCAACCATCAGAAAGTAGAAAAGTAGATAAAAATGGTACACTGTGGGCCAGGAGGGCAGCGTAAAGATGGGGGCTTGTCGAGTTTATTTTTTAACCCCTACTGAGTACTGAGTTTGTATATTCTCCCCTCCATTGTTTGGAACTCAATCGACCCATCCTCATGGGCCTTCGCAGGAATTCTTTTTCCATCCATCGTTACCGTGCATTTTTTCCCGGGATTGACCCGGCACACTTTTCCGGACTTGGATAATATTTCCACCTCGGTAATGGCCCGGTTTTCCCACTGTATGTCCAACTCAAAACCACCCCGGACACAGACGCCATCAAAACGGCCTTCCGCCCATTCCTCCGGCAAGGCAGGCAGCAGATCAATCACCCCTTCATGCGATTGCACGATCATTTCCGTAATCCCCGCTGCAACGCCCATCGTCCCATCCACCTGCAACGGGGTTCCGCATTTGGCGAACAACTGCGGGTAGCATTGCTCCCGGATATAACCTTTAAAGACCTTGTTGGCCCGGTTCCCATCGTACAACCTTGCCCACAATGCCATTTTCCAGCCCATGGAGAAGCCTTTGCCGCCGTCGCCGCGCTGATCCAAAACGGCTTTACAGGCGTCAACGTACTGAGGTGTTCGCTTGGCGGATATCACATTCCCCGGGTACAGGCCATACAAGTGCGAAAAATGCCGGTGCTTGTCCTCCAGTTGGCCATAGTCTTCGGCCCATTCCTGCAAGGTCCCGTCTTTCCCGATCTTGGGTGGGGCAAGGCGTTTCCGGGCCTCTTCGGCCTTATCCAGCATTTCCTGGTCCAACCCCAGTATCTTTTCCGTTTCGGTATAATTCCGGAAAAGGTCGGCCAGGATCTGAATGTCGATGGAGGAACCGTAACAGATGGTCGTGAAATAATAGAAACCGGCCACTTCATCGAAGAAGTATTCGTATCCCGGCCCTTCAGGCGGGTTTTCCGGCGAAGTCGACGGGTTGGTCACCAGCCATTTTCCCTGAGGATCTTCCACCAGGAAATCCAGAAAGAATTGTACGGCGCCTTTCATTACCGGATAGAGTTCCTTCAGGTATTCTTCCTCCTGGGTGTAGAGGTAATGATCGTATAACTGGTTGGTGAGCCAGGCGCCGCCAACGGTAAACGTTCCCCAGCAGGGCCCATCCATGGGGGCGGCCACTCTCCACAGGTCCGTGTTCTGGTGAAACACCCAACCCCTGGCGCCATAGTGCTCCCTGGCCACCTGTGCGCCCTGATCCGTCAATTCCTTCACCATGGTGAAAAGCGGCTCCATGCATTCGGATAGATTGCCCGATGATGCCGGCCAGTAATTCATTTCCGTATTGATGTTCGTGGTATATTTTGAATCCCAGGCCGGGTTCATGTCGTTGTTCCATATTCCCTGCAGGTTGGCGGGTTGGGTGCCGGGCCGGGAGGAGGCGATCAGGATATAACGGGCGAAATTATAGCAAAGGGCGGCCAGATTGGGGTCGGGGTTGTCAGCAATAGCGGCCATTCGCTGATCGGTCGGAAGAAAGGAGTTCGCCGTTTTCAGCAGCTCCAGGGATGCCCTTTGGAAGTACGCCTGGTGATCTTCCACGGCGGCAGCCAGTAATTCGTCATATTGTTTGCCTTCCATCTGTTCCAGGTACTTCGCCACGCGTTCTTCCTGGCTGGCGCTGACATCTTTGTAATTGACAAAATTGGTTGCCGCAACAATATATAAAGTCACCGCGTCCGCCTTTTCAATGATCAAATGATCATCCGCCACCTGTATTTTTCCGCCTTCGGGGACGGCTTTCAGTCGTACCTTATATCTGACCTTTCCTTCAATACCCAGGTAATCGGCCGATTTGCCGTTGACCATCAGTCCATCCTGGCCCACGCCGTCCATGCTGAAGTAATCGGTCGCATAGTTGGAATGGGCCTGATTTCTGCACCCCCGGAGTTGTGCTTTGAAAGATATGCTGCCCGGTTGGCTGGCCGTTAAGCGAACCATGATGGCCTGGCCGGGTGCGGAAGCAACGGCCTCCCTCCGATAGGTTACGCCATCAACCGTATATTCCACACCACTAATGCCGGTGTTCAGGTCCAGCCAGCGTTTATAGGCCGACACCTCATCCTGGTTCTCGAAAAAGAGATGGAGGTTGGCCAGCGACTGGTACTTTTGCTGTTCTACCGGATAGCCCATCAGTTTGCGGCCGAACAGTTTATGGGCCTTGATGGGTTGCCCTTCAAAAATGTACTTTTGGATCTGCGGCAAAGCTTCCGCGCCTCCTTCCACCACGGTGGAGTAGGGGCCGCCCGACCAGTACGTTTCCTCATTCAGCTGGATCCGTTCTTCTCCATATTTGCCAAATACCATGGCCCCCAGCCTGCCGTTGCCGACCGGTAAGGCTTCCTCCCATTTACCGGCAGGAGCCTCATACCACAGCAGGGTAGCCGGGTCAAAGTCCTTCTGGGGCTTAGGGCGGTCCGGAGTTGAAGGCGGAAACCGGCCTCCGTCCGACATAGTCGGCTTCGGCTGGCGGAGTCGGAAGGCGGAAGGCGGAATTTTCCAGGTTGGGTGCTGCCAGGATAGGACTGTAGATGCTTCCACCACAGAAAATGAAACTTCCTTAAAAAAGGGAAATGGGAAATCGGAACCCGGATAATCTGCCATAGAATGCTCGTTTTCCGACTTCCGACTTCCCATTTCCGACTTCCGACTTCCCAAATCGGCTGTTTGAGTTTTCATGGACCCAATCAGGAATACAAAGAAGAGACAGATCTGGATCGGCTTAAACCCCTTCATACCTTGCCATTTTATGTTTTTCAATCCCTTGTAATGGTCCGGTAATATCGGTTTAAACCTCCAGCAATTCATTGTTTTTTTAGTTTTCGGTCTTGATCCGTCCCTGTTCTTCCTCGAGCCCGGTCTTGCGGTTGCGGGCGCTTTTGACCTGAGTGTTGCCGATGAGGTAGGTGAAGTTGAGGCTGACGCGCCGGCTGTCCCAACCGCCATGCATCTCGGCGTACATGGCCTCGCCGGCCGAATAGCCCAGGTTGAGGTTGGCGCCCAGCAGCGGGCCCTTCTTCAGTTTGATGTTGATGTTGCCGGCGTTGCCTTCCGCATCTTATTTTGAGGAGGGTTTGGCGATGATCCCGATGGCGTCGATCTCGGTGCTTTGGAGATTTTTCAGATAGGCCGCCAGTCCATCGCCGTACAACGGGGAGGGTTTACCGTCGGCTCTCGCCGGTGGGCTCCACCTTCACCATGCTGGATTTTGCAGCGGTATTGAGCACGACATTGGCCAAATTTAGATCCTGGGACGGAGATAATACCTGGTAAGGTTACACCGTCGCTTGTGTCTTCAAAGAATAAAAGGCGAAGGTGGGTATATCGACGATCACTGGACTTTGGACGTGTCCGCCTTCCGATTGCCGCCAATTCCTGGTTTGGCCTGAATTAGCTATCTTGTTAGGGTCAAAATCAGGGAAGCTATGATCAGCATGCCTTTGTACCGAAAAGTATCGATCCTTTTTTCACTTGTACTGTTGGTGTTTGGCCCGGGGGGGTATGCTCAGGGCAACGGGGACAGCCAATACACGGCCGAGCGGCCGGCCACACAGGCTTTCAGCACCGAGCAGGCTCCAGTGATCGACGGGAACGTGCGGGAAGACCCCGTCTGGCAGGCCATACCGCCGGTCACTGAACTGTGGCAGGTTCAGCCCAATGCGGGCCTACCGGCTTCGGAGCCTACCGAGATCCGGATCGCCTACGACAAGGAAACCTTTTTCGTGTCGGTCGTTGCCTTTGATGCCGACCCGGAAGGGCTGGTGGTAACCGATGCCCGCCGCGACGCCTCTTTGGACAATACGGACTGTTTCCTGTTCATCCTGGATACGTACAATGACAGTCAAAATGGGTTTGTCTTCGGCACCAATTTCCAGGGGGTAGAATACGATGCCCAGGTGAACAACGAGGGGCAGGGCAATTTCAATTCCAACCGCCAGCAGGGGGGCACCATCGGTGGGTTTAATATCAACTGGGATGCTTCCTGGGAGGTCGAGGCAGAAGTGGGAGATTACGGATGGAGCGCCGAATTTGCCATCCCGTTCCGCACCCTTCGCTTTGCTTCCGGGCCCAACCAGGCCTGGGGGATCAACTTCCGTCGCAACATTCGCAAGACCAACGAGATCGCCTACTGGGCAAAACTTCCCATACAGTTTGACCTCAACCGCCTGTCGCTGGCCGGCAAGCTCACCGGGCTCAACCTGCAAAAACCCGGCAACCTCAAGCTCATCCCTTACGTCCTGGGGCAGGCCGCCAAGGATTTTGAAACTGCCGATCCGGAGACGGAATTTACCGCCGACGCCGGCGTCGACCTGAAATACAGCATTACCTCCGGGATGACGCTGGACCTCACCTACAATACCGACTTTGCCCAGGTGGAAGTGGATGATCAGCAGGTCAACCTGGATCGCTTCAACCTCTTCTTCCCGGAAAAACGGCCTTTCTTCCTGGAAAATGCCGGTTTATTCTCGGTCGGGAGCCCGGGGGAAGTAGACCTCTTTTTCAGCCGCCGGATCGGGATCGGCGAAGAGGGGCGGCTGGTTCCCATCATCGGGGGGGCGCGGGTATCCGGGAAGGTCAACCGGTCGAATATCGGCTTGCTGAGTATGTTCACTGATGAGGTGGAGGATGCCGGCATCCGGCAGAATAATTTTACGGTGGCCCGTTTCAACCACGAATTCGCCCAACGGTCTTATGTGGGCGCCGCCTTCGTCAACCGCGAAGGGATGGGGGAGGTAGAAGATGATTTCAACCGCGTTTTTGCCGCCGATGGCCGCTTCGGCCTCGGGAAGAAGGCGCAGCTGTCCGGTTTTTACGCCCGGTCCGTCACCCCGGGTATTCGTGATCAGGTGCATTCCTTTAAGGTGCAATCTCAGTACGAATGGAATGGCCTGAGCCTCAATGCTGCTTACACGGAAGTCGGCGAAGGGTTTAATCCGGAAGTGGGCTTTTTGCTACGGAATGCTTTTCGCAAACCCGAGTTCCGGATACTCAAACAGATCCGCCCCGAGCATTTCATCGGCATCCTGGAACTGAGGCCGCACGTGTCATACAGCAGCTATTGGAGTTTTGACAACTTCCTGCAAACCAGCTTCCTCCATGTCGACAACCACTGGGAATTCAAGAACGGGATGGAAGTGCATACCGGCATCAACTTTACGGTTGAAGGCGTCAGCGAAGATTTTGAGATCGCCAACGAGGTCATTGTTCCTACCGGTTCTTATCATCACCGGGAAGCACAACTCGTCTTTTTTACCAATCCGAGTAAGGCGGTTTCCTTCAATATCCGCTCGGTGATGGGCGGTTTTTTTGGGGGTACGCGCAAGGCCAATACGGTTTCTCTGGTAGTGCTGCTGGGCGAAAAGTTCAATTCCGAGTTCGCCCTCAGCAACAATGATATCAGGCTCCCCGGCGGAGCGTTCACTACGAATGTTTTCCGGTCGCGCCTTGCCTATGCCTTCACGCCGCGGATCTACCTGCAGAGCCTGGTCCAATACAACAGCGTGGCGGAATTGTGGTCCGTCAATGTTCGTTTCGGCCTATTGCAACAGGCCAATACCGGGCTTTTCCTGGTATGGAATGAAAATTACGGCGCGACAGGGATCAACAACCGCAGCTTTGTGCTGAAGTATTCGCGGATGTTTGATGTTTTGAAATAACCTTTATTACTCCAGGCAGCTACTTAAAAACATACCCATCCCATGATAGTGGTCTACATGGTCCGGCGCCGAGTTGCCGGCAAAGGAGAGGATGCGCAATTTTCCCCGCCCGGCGACGGAGGTCTGCTGCATGCCCACGGGGCCTTCCGCCAGCATGGGCTGTCGCCTGATACCCAGGGTTTGCAGTAGATATTCCGCCGTTTCGGTAGTACTGGCAAAGGTGCCGGGGAAGACGGACGAATGGGTCATCAGGAAGGACCGCTCACCGGACACCGCCAGCTTTGCCCAGTCGAGGAAGGGCTGCATTTGGGCGCTGTCTACTGCGCCGCCTTCGGCCATCACCTTTCCTTCGGGAAGATAGGAGCAGTGCAGGCCATCGAGGAGCAGGATGCCGTCGATGCGGCCGGCGGCGTTCGGATCGCTGATCAGGCTTCTGATCGCGCCGTACCCGGCGCTCCAGCCGCTCAGGCATATCCTGTCGATCTGCATCTCCGGCAGTTCCTTTTTGATAGCGCTGGATACCGTATCCAGAAAGGCATCCGCCCCAACCCCCTCAATGGGCCGGCTATAGGCGGAAGAGCCGCTCCCCCAGTGGCAGTGGAACAGTACCCAGGGCTCCGGTTGCTGATCGACGGCGTACCGAGCCACCCGGCCGTCTCCGTGAAAGTGGAGCGCCAGGCGGGCGCGTTTGGCGTTCCTCCATTTTTCGGGCACATACAGCTTGCCCCGAAACCCTCCGGGAAGATCGACGGTAAGCCCGGCATCCGGGATCGAATCGAGCGGCGCCCGAAAATGGGGCCGGGTGTATTCCACCATGGGCGAAGGGTTTTGGGGCCGCATTGGGGCCACTTCCGGCGCCCGGCATCCCGCGAGGCCCACAACGAGGAGAAGAACAGGTAACTGTTTCATGGTGAAGTATTGGCATTCCCCTTCAAGGTCTGTAAAAAGGGTGGGCTATGGGCAATGAATTCGCAAAAATGCTTCAATATGCTGTATTTTGTCCTTACTCTACCCCCTTTGAATTTTGACAAATTCTTAACGAAGCGCGCATAGGCCTGTCCGGCTTGCCGGCCGGGATGTACCCGCTTCATATTTTGGGCAATGATGACAAAGTTTATACCCCAAAGATCATTAAGAACGGAGTCCTGAAGGCTTGAAGCTTTATTTTTTATAGTATCTTGTCTGCTCCATAAATCCGAAGTTTCCAAGCCGTCATCATGAAAAAGCGAAAAACCAGCTCCCCAACCCTCTCCCGCCGGTCCTTCCTCGAAAAGGGAATGATCGCCTCTTCCTTCTTTATCGTGCCCCGCCACGTCCTGGGCGGCGTGGGGTTCACAGCCCCGAGCGACCAGCTGAACCTGGCGGCCATCGGCGCCGGGGGCAAAGGGGCGAGTGACATCCGCAATGCTTCCGTCAACGGCAGGGAAAGAGTGGCCGCTCTGTGTGATGTCGATTTCTCCGGCTCGGCAAAAGGTTCTGTCGAGGCCTTCCCGAAGGCAAAGTTGTATCACGATTACCGGGAAATGCTGGACCAGGAAAAAGACATCGATGCGGTGACGATCTCTACGCCCGACCACGTCCACGGCCCGGCGGCGGCCTACGCCATGGAAAGGGGCAAGCACGTCTATGTCCAGAAACCGCTGACCCACAACATCCGGGAAGCCAGAATACTGGCCGAAATGGCCAGGGCGCAAAAAGTCGTCACCCAGATGGGCAACCAGGGGGCCTCCAACCCGCTGCTCGGCCTGGTGCAGCAATGGGTGGACTCCGGCGTCCTGGGCAGCATATCGAAGGTGCAGGTCTGGACCAACCGCCCCGTCTGGCCGCAGGGCTTCGCCATGCCGGAACCGGACGAAAGCATGAAACCCGAAGGCCTGCATTGGGGCCTCTGGCTGGGCCCCGCTCCCTACCGCCCCTATACGCCCAACCTCCACCCCTTCAACTGGAGAGGATGGTGGGACTACGGCACCGGCGCCCTCGGCGATGTGGGCTGCCACCTGATCGACATCCCTTTCCGAACCCTGGGCCTGAAACACCCCACCGATGCGGAGTGCAGCGTAGCTTCCATCTATTCGCAAATGTGGACGCCGGATTACCACCCGGAAGGATGCCCTTCCGCCTCCTTCATCACCCTCCATTTCGAGGCTACGGAAAAGAGCCAGGCGCCGATCGAAATGACCTGGAGCGACGGCGGCATCCGCCCTGCCCACCCGGCTATCGTTCCGGCCGGCCACGATATCGGCGGGCCGCAAAGTCAGAACGGCGTGCTGATCATCGGGGAGAAGGGCCTCATCTCCACCAATATCAATGACAGCTCCCCCCTCACGCCAAAGCTCTACCTCAACGACGGCACCATGGAGTTCGGCCCGGAAACGGCGGACATCGAAGAGCCCGAATACGGCCATCAGCGCAAATGGGTGGATGCCTGCAAGGCGGGTTTCGACAGCCCGGAACACCGTGCGCTGACTTCCTCCTTCGACTATGCCGGCCCGATGACGGAAACCGTACTGATGGGCAACCTCGCCATTCGCAGCTACATGCTGAGAAGAGAGAACAGCGACGGCAATATGGAGTTTTTCGGGCGCAAAAAGCTGCTGTGGGACGGCGCGAACATGCGCATCACCAACCTGGAGGAGGCCAACCAGTTTGTGGGAAGAACCTATCGGGAAGGGTGGGAGATGTGAGGAGTGAGTACAGGTATAAAAAGCTAAAAGGCCGGCGGAGTAAATTTTCTGCCGCCCTTGGAATCATTGCTCCTTTAAAACCCAGAACCGGGAAAAGCCGATCGCTGTACTGGCTTTTCGGCGCGAGGCCTGGCTGCAGGGACAGGGCCGGGATCGGGCACTTGTCACTTCACCTCTATATCTCCCTTTAGCCGGATATCTTCCGAAGAAGCTCCTACTAATAATTGAACCTGCCCTTTCTCCAGCACAAAAGCCTGCCGGTCCGCATCCCAATGTTGCAGCTCTTCAGCCCGGAGCGGAATAGAGACGGCCCTGCTTTCACCGGAGGGGATGTGGGCCCGCGTGAAGCCTTTTAATGCTTTTTGGGGCCGGTCGACTTCTGAGTTGGGGAAGCGAACATAGAGTTGAACGACTTCATCACTATCGAAAGCTCCGGTGTTCTTCACGTTGAAGGAAACTTCTACGGCACCGCTTTCCGCAAGTGCCGGCGCGCTGATTTGGAGGCCGGAATATTCAAAAGAAGTATAGGCCAGGCCATGGCCAAAGGGGAAAAGCGGTTCCTGGCGGCTGTACATATAGGTTCGGCCGTTGCGGATGTCGTAGTCCAGGATAGGCGGCAACTGCTCGATGGAGGCCGGCCAGGTTTGCACCAGGCGGCCAGCGGGGCTTTCTACGCCAAAGAGAATGTCCGCCAGCCCATTGCCCAACTCCTGGCTGGATTGGGTAATATGAAGGATGGAGGGAATATTTTCTTTTGACCAGGGTATAGCGTAAGGGAAACTGGAAACCAGTACGAGCACCGTATTCGGGTTGGCTGCTTTGACGAGTTTTAGCAGGTCTTCCTGTTCGAGGGAAATAGCCTGGCGGTCTACTTCTTCGCGGCCGTCGCTGGCCACGTAGTTTTGCCCCCAGTTCAAGCCATAACTCAGAGGGTGGTTGCCGATACACACGATGGCAACGTCCGACTCCCGGGCGGCAATAATGGCCGAATCCGCCTTATTGCTGGCGGCAAACCGTACCTTAACCTCGTCTCCAACGACATTGCGAATACCCTTCAGTACGGAAATGCTATAGGGCGGAGTGCCGGCATACCAGTCCGGAATGACCACATCGGCGCTGGGCCCGATAACGGCAATCGAGGTGAGTTTTTCTTTTTTCAGCGGCAGCAAGCCTTCATTCTTCAGGAGCACGATCGATTTTCGGGTCGCTTTTCTCGCCAGTTCTACCGCTTCCTGCTTTGCCCAGGGCCGGATGGTATCGGTTATGCCTATGGAGGCATAGGGGTTGCCCGGATTGTTATCCAGGAGGCCCAGTTTGAGCATGACCCTCAGCGTGCCCCGGACGGCATGGTCGACCTCTTCCTCCGTCACCATGCCCTTTTCCAGCGCCGTCTGCAGATCTGCCTTGTACTGATCCAGGAACATATTGATGCCGGCCTTGATGCAGGCCGCAGTGGCTTCCGGATAGTCGGGAAAGTAATGGTGTTCTGTAACGAGCCGCCTCAGGCCGCCGCCATCGGTGCAAATGATCCCGTTCTGTCCCCATTCGGCGACCGTAATGTTTTTCAGCATCGGATGTACGTGGCAGGGAATGCCGTTGTGTTTATTGTAGGCGGCCATGAATGCCCGGGAACCTCCCTCCGTCACCCCTTTGTAAAAGGCATAGGAATAGTATTCGCGCCACAGCCGCTCGTCAAAATCGGAGGAGTTGGTAAAACGGTTGTTTTCATTGCTGTTGGCCAGGAAGTGCTTCATCAGGGAGGCTGTTCTCCAGTAGCGGGGATGAGGGCCTTGCAGGCCCTTTACATAGGCAACGGTTAGTACTGAGGCCAGGTAGGCGTCTTCTCCGTAGCATTCTTCGGTGCGGCCCCAGCGGATATCGCGGCCCAGGTCAGCATTGGGAGCCAGTACGATCAGGCCGGCTTTGCCGAAATTTTCATTCTGGGCCAGGTAACGCGCTTCATAAGCTTCCCAGGCGGCGATCTGTTCCTGTAGCTCAGGGTCCCACATCTGGGCCAATCCTATTGCCTGGGGGAAAGTAGTGGTCGGCGCTTCGCCCTCTCCCTTCACCGCCCAGTTGGCCGGCCCGCTGAAGGCCAGCCCATGCAGGCCTTCTACGATTTTGGTGCCCTTTACGCCCAACCGGGGCACTCCTGCCGGACGGGAAGAGAGGTTGTCCAGCTTCTCCTCCAGCGTCATCAGGGAGATCAGGTTATCCAGCCGTTCCTCATCGGAAAGATCGATGTTTTGGAAGGGGTAGGGCTGAGAAATGGCGTAGCCTGTAACAAAGGCGAAAAGGAGGGAAGCCAGCAGCTTTTTCATAGGAGGGCACTTTTTGGAACCAAAAAAAACAATTGAAAGGTAACTATCGAACATTGAGCGATAGGTACATTGAAAGTAAATATAAGAACTCCGGGGGGCTTATTCCTCTGTCCAGCTACCACCAAATTTCGATGTTGCCATGAACGTACAATATTACGGCAACCGCTCCAAATCCACTTCCGGTTTTTTACCCGTTGCCGGCCGTTCAAAATCGGTATCGATCTCCGTCCGTTCATTGGAGAAGCCGCAATTTTTAAGGAAGAAAGCGCCGTTTTGCAGCCCGCCCGAATAATCCAGGCGATTGCCTTTTCGGGCGGTAGCGTCGGCAGTGAAGACGGCGCGGGTGAGTTCATGCCATTGGCCCCGGGTGTCGCGGATCCATTGGTTGCTGTATCGCGCATAGCGGGAGGTGGCCCCGGTTTCGGGAATGAAATTTTCGAGAAACGAATACAGCCCGCCCAGGTAAGTGTTCGTTTTCGGGCGCCGCCAACTGGCAATGAGCCGCCATCGGCCGGCCTCGGGGGCATAAAACCAGGCGGTATAGTCGGTATTATTACCCGCAGAGGGGTGGCCGCGGAGGAGGAAGCGATAAGTGGCGCCCGCGCGCCAGGGGTAGCGCAGGTAGCTCTGGCCGCCGGAGCCCTCGTTGCCAAACTCTCCGGTATACACCTCCTGGCCTTTTTCGAGGAGCCTGATCTTCTGATCTTCGGGAATGTCGTTGGGGTTGTCGGACTCGAAAGGGCTCCACACGGAGAAGAGGACGCGCCGCTCCGTATCCGAGTTGACCTGAAAGCCGAAGTAGCCTTCGTTAAAACCATTGGCCATAAAATAGGACCCGATCACATCCTGCCCTTCCGGAACGGTGATCTCGTTGTAAAACCATTCCACCTGCTCCACCCTGTCGGCCTGTGGGTACCACAAGTGTACCGACGGCCCCCGGCGGCCCCAGTAAAATTCATTTTTCACATAATGTACCTTCCCTCTGGCGGCAGCCCCTCCCAGCAGGACGGCCTCTACTTCGGCGAAATAGGGGCCCGTACGGCTTTTCCCTTGCAGGTCCAGGCGCTGGTATCCGGGCTGGCCGATGTCAAAAGAACCGACAGGAATGATCGCCCAGTTGGTATTGTGCAAGGTTATCTCGCCGGATTTCCCGCCAAAGGTATATTTCAATACGGATTCCCCGCTTTCTACGCGGGCGCGGATGGCCAGCTGGATCTTACCCGTACCGGAAAGGTGAAAAAACACGCCGATGGAATGGGCCGGATCCGGCCAGTTTGCCAGGCCGGTTTCCTGGACCATACCAGAGGAAGCCGGCGGGTCGTCGAGCACCCAGGCATTACCACCGAGGGGAACATGGATATCCCACGAGCTATTTTCCGGAGAAGAGGTTTCGCCAAGCGGCACTATAACGTCACAGGCCGGCAACAGAAAACAAAATAGCAGTAGTGGGGCCAGGTTTTTCATTTTCTATCTATTTCCGGGAAAGCTACGGAAAAGGATGCAAAACTGGATGAAGGGCTCCTTGCTCACGGGTGATTTCCTCATTTCACTCAGGGATGGGCAATAGTCATCCGAAAAACGTCAAAATGCCAATAAATGTAAGATATGTCCTGCCTTTTGTCAAATACGTGCTAGTGGGGGGGGGCTTTTCGGGCCATCTTTGCGCTACCCATTTCCGTAATCATTATTTCACAACACACACGATAGGGAACCGGTAAAAACACCTAAACCCTTGAAGGCAAAAATATGGAAGGTATTAAAGTGGACGGGCATTACGCTCGTTGCCACCGACATTACGAAGGCGGTCCAGGAATACACGGGCGCTGAATTCAACTGCGTAACAGATCACGAGGCGCCCAAGCGCTATCCCGAACATACCTTTTAAAACCATTTCATTTATGGCTCAACGAGTACAACTTCTGATCGTATTCATCGCCCTTTCGGCGTTTTCCTGCGAGCAGTTCTATAAAGACGACTTTCAATTGAATCCACCACCAGAAGAAAGGATTACGGTAAGCTTCCCGGGCCTGGTGGAGTTTGAGGTTATTCAAACCGTGATCCCGGACAACCGGGGCCTGGCCAACGAGGTGTCCAACACTTTTGTGATTGCCAATGCACAGGACCGGCCCTTAGGGCGGCTCAAATTCGGCATCAATATCTTCGACTCGGAGGCCCGGTTCGCAAGCAACCTGGAAGCGTCCTATGTGGACTCCATCCGGCAGCCGCTTGGGCCCCTTGGGGTAACAGATGAAAAGCTGTTCAACAACAGGTTCAGTAAACCCCTGTCGGCCGATATGATGGATATCTTCATCCTGGGACAGGATGTATCGGCCACCCACCCCTTCAGCGGTATTTATACCGGTGAGGCTATTTTTTATGCTCAGGGGGACACGGCCGCTCAAGGCATTCCCTTCGTCAGTGGCGCCATAGATTACCAGGGGAATCTGGTTTTAAGGACCAGCGGGAATTATGGAGTAGAATACACGATAAACGGCCGGGTGTCAACAGCGGGGCAGTTTACCGGGCAGATTGCTTCTGCCGGAGATGACGGCTTCCAAGGAGGCTTGAAAAATGAAACGGGTATGGAGGCCGTACTGCAAAATGACAGCCTGCACCTAGCACTGGTTCCTGGGGTGTCGCCCCCCAATTCCCTTGTTTCCATAGCCCTGGTTTTAACCCGCGATTAATCGAACACAACCATTCCATCATGCGAATTCCAACTTTAGCAAAGGCGCTGTTCCTGTTCTTCTTCCTGTATTCCTGCCCCGGTATTGCCCAGCAGGAAGGCACTGTCGAAAGCCAGGGGAGCACTTCCGGCGCCCAGCCCGTAGTCACCAATGTTCAAACGGGCAGTTTGGGCTCGTATAATTTATTTGACCTGTCGGGCTACCTCATCGAAGGCAAGCTTGAGAGGCAGAACACTTATACGTTCAACCTTTTCAGGAAGGACAATAGGCAGGAGAGCCAGGTAACCTTCACCCTTCGGCCGTTGAGCAAGGAAGCCTTTATCCTGAACTTCTTTACTGCTTTTGCGGAATTGGAAAAAAAATTAGAAAGCAGTGAAGAGGCCAGGGCCCTCTTCGGCAAGCAACTTCCCAGTGCTATCGGCCTGGGCTATGATATTTCCCTGCCCGCGGCGGATGCCTCCCGGCCCAAGGACTACGACAGGATCAAAGAGGAAGCCACCAAGCTTTTTTATATGTTCGTTGCCAGGGGCATCGTGAACGACAGCCAGGATGACGAACCCATCGCCGGCACCATTTGCTATTACGATAATATACAGATCCTGAGGAGAGACTTTGGCGGACAATCCGCCAACAGCACGATGAAACGGCTGTGGAAGGCCTATAGGACGGATAGGCGAGTGGTGAAAAAGCATTTAAACGAGGGGGTATTTGACACCTCTTTGTGGCTGAACAACACCAGTTCCTTTGACCCGGATGCGAAGTTCACTAATAAAACTTTGAATGGATTTCTCGGGAAAGACTTGCTTGCCTCAAATGGCATTTCCGGGCAATTTTCTTTCACCGAATTATCCGAGCAGCTGAACCGGCGGGCCTTTATCCGAAAGAAAGGCAATGAGTTGCTCCGGAAAAGGGCAAGTGAAAGGCAGGCGAAATATGAGAAAGCAACGGATGAGCTGTCGGAAAGCAAATCCGAACTGGAAATGCTTACCAATAACAGGGCTCAATTCTCTAAACTGGCATCCAATGTAGAGGAATTGATAAGTGTTGAAAAGGAAAGAGCAGCGTTGGAAAATGCGCTCGACAAGGCGCTTGAGGAAGTTCAACTGAACATTAAAAAAACCTATGGCAGCATTGAAGAAGCGTTGGAAAAAAGCCTCGACAAATCCAGAGGACTGGAATTCGGTTCCGCTGCCTCTCGTAATGCTTTATATGTCCAAACACAATCCCTTATCGATTTATCTGCTCGTTCATTTATCGGGCTCGCTCAATGTGAATGTGCATCCAATGATTGCCAGGAATTGGCGGACAACCTGAAAAAGACGATCGAGCAAGGAAAAAGTACACTGAGAACATCATTGGAAGCTGAGAACGAATGGTTGAGAAAATCAGCGGCGCTCGCAATGGTAGATTCCACTGGCACTGTGGAATCGCTGGAAGAGGAAAGAAAGAAGATCCGCGAGAAAATTAACGGCAACAACAAAATTCTGGTAGAGATCCTGGGGCTCTATGATGACATACCCGCGAAAATAGACGCGATCAATGCAGCGTATGAAAAATATTGTGGGATCGCGGCTAATGCGTTGCCGGCGCTGGATGCTCAGCAGCATAAACTCGCCCGGGAAATAGAACCGAGCACCTACAAAAACTGGGCTCAATTGCTTTTGACTACCCGGCTCGAGGGCACTCCGTCCCAGTCTGTTATGGCCTCATGGGAAGACATGAAAAGCGAAATACAGGACTCTTTAAAGGTGTGGGATGAAGGGATTGTTTCCCTGGGACAAGCGGTCAAAACCCAGCGCTTGAATTTAATCCGGATACAAGACCAATTGATCTTTAAGGATTTTATGGTAGACAACATCGTGATCGAGATCAATGAAGGCTTCATCGAGAATATATTGGTGACCGGGACGGTGAACGAATACACGGATAAATACGGGAAGCTTAAATTCTCTAACGAGGGGAAAGCCGTTCTTTCGCCCCGAACCCTGAAGTTTGAAAACTCTTCCCCGATAGGCTTCTCGCGCAAGCTGGATTTCGATGCCTTAAAGGGCATAAAGCTGTATACCCGGGGAGGGAGTAAAACCCATTACGAAACCTATCTCGAGGATATTATAAGCATCTACATTCAGGCTCATCAGGTGGGGAGAAGGGATTTTAGCCCGGCCAACCAGGTCGTCGTCCTCAAAAAGGATGAAGACGAGCAATCCGGCCTCTGCCTGGAACTCAAGAAAGAATCTACCTACCGGTTGTTCGAGGCCCGGGTATTCAGTGATTTCGTAGGCCTGGACGATACCGAACCCAACGGGCTGATACAAACGGAGGTCAGCAAACAGATCAACCTGCTGACCAGCAGAAAACCGTTCCAGTTTTTCAGCCTTGCCGGCCTGCGCAATGACTGGAACATGGGCTTCCTTTCCTTTCTGGAACCCACGGTAACGCTATCGAAAATTGAAGACAATAACCGGTTCCTGGTTCTGAACAATAAAGACCGCTTCATCAACAACCAATACGCTCCCATCAAGTTCGCTTCCACCCTGTCCTTAAAGCAATTCGAGAATTTCAGCGCCGGCGCCAAGGCCAATTTACTGCTGTTTGATATGCCGAACCTCAAATCTACGCTATACCTGAACTGGGGGTTGGGCTACGGGCGCACCGCTATTCTGGAGCAGATACGCACCGTTTCGGAGGATGGCGTCGTACAGGTGGATTCAAACGGCGTCGTCGATTACGGGGTCAATACCTTCACCCATTATCCCGAAGTGATGTGGAGCATTTATGAAGACGAGCGTTATGGATTATCGTTCAGCTGGCGGCACCACTGGTTTTATCTGAGAGACAATCGTTTTGAACAGGTGGCCGACATTACTTTCTTTGAGAATCAGGTGGCCAACCCCACCAAGGACTCCCGCCAATTCAACACGATCCGTTTTCTGACTTACCTGGAACCCAGCACCAATAACAAAGGGAGACTGTTCTTCCGGTACACCTACAACTGGCAGCAAGGGTTCTGGCGCACCGGCTTCCACCAGGCGCAGGTGGGGTATTCCTTCTTCCTGCTGGGCAGGCAGGGGGGCTGATTGCAGGTTGATTAACAGCAAGTGAAGAATAAAAGTACCGTTTACACAATTTCAAGATCATGGACAGACCATTCGAAATTTTAACCCAATTCATAATCCCGACAATGTGTTGCCTTACCCTGGCGGCCTGCCAGAACAGCCCATCGGTAAAGGAGGGAGACACTACAGGCCCTCCTGCTGCCGAACCTGCCCACGTCATTGAAGGGGTACGGGTCAACGGAGGCTCAGACTACGGGCCGTACATCCTGTTCAATGCTTCCTCCTTCCGGGAAACAGAGAACTCCAAAAAATTGGAAAAGCTGGTTTTCTATGAAGCGCCGGAAGCGCCGCCGGCAAATGATGATGAGCCCCAAATAGAGGACGCTGTTGCAGGGTTGTACCCCCTGGGCTGGTCGAAAGGAGATAATTTTGCGTATGCTGTTTATTCTGTGGCGTTTCATGGAGCCCATGTAGTGAATTATGAGCTTAAGGATATGGGCACAGGGGATATACTTTGGCGGAAGGAGATCTCCTATGCAATGGTGAAAGATACGGCAGAACTTTATTCGGAAATGGCGGCGGATACGGTCATCCTGATCAATGGCGCTGAATCGGATGCGGAGCTGTTCAAATATGCCTGGATGGTTAGTGAAAAAGAGGTGCTGCCGGCGCTGGAGAGGGAAGGCATCATCTTTAATCCTTCGGGAGCATTCCTGAAACAGGACTACTATAAAGACAATACCTTTAAGGTGGAGAAAACCGCAGGGGAAGACCCAGGTGATGAAACAGAATACACCCTGAAGAGCAATAAACTGGGCCCTCAGGTTATCTATAAGGACTATTTTGGCAGGGAGCCGGAGGTCGCAGGGGTGATCAAAAGCCCGTACAATGAGACGATCGCGGTCATTTGCCGGCAAAAGCGCACGCTTTTTGAAATGGCCAATGAAGTCGTTCCTATTATAGTGGGTTATAAACTGGATTGAATTGAAGTCTGCTTCTATTCCAAAGTGATACCGATAATGGCAATTCCGTGTTGGCCCTTCCGCTGATCCTCGGGTAGGCCTGGCCCAATGGAAAACTGAAGGCTTTCCATTCTATGAATATCAAAGGGGGCTTTTATGTCATGGCTGAAATAATAAGGCAAAAAGTCGGGATAAGGCCTGGGCAGCGCAACGGTTTTCAAGGGAGCCAGGCTTTTTAAGGGCAGCCGGTATTCCTTCTTTTCCGGTTGTAACTCGATGATGTTTCCGTAGGAGGCGCCATCATCCAAGACAAAAGCAACTTGCAACGTGCAAGGCTTATCGTTCAGCGAATAGCCCCGCACAACGAGGTGGTCTTTGGACGCCAAATCGCTTCTTCGCCCTTCAATTTTGTCCAATAGGAAATGCTTGAAAGAATAATCATAAACAGGGGCGGCGTCCAGGTTTTCAACACTCGGAGTGAATAGTTTTTCTACATGAATGAGATAGGCGGCCTCCCCGCTTTTTTCCGTCGGAACGAGGCGGTCGAGCTTCGGCCATTTTTTCACCAGGAACCGGGCATCCTTGGCCGCGTCGAATAAAAGGATGGGGTTTTCCCCGGGAACTATGCTCGTTTGGTATGCCTGCGAACCGTAATAATCCCAGTCCCAAAGATGTTTTCCTATTTCTGATGGGTAGGTTACGAATTGATTCTTTGCTACCTCGATGACTATGTTATAGTTCAGGAAACCGGGTTGCAGCACCTCCGCCGGCAGGGATACAGTGTATTGGTAAGCGCCAATGGCCTCCATTTCTTCATTAAACCAGTAATCGCCGAGGTTTCCGGCGATCAGGATCTTTTTCGGGGCCTGAGGACCTACGTATTGGGCCTGCAGCAGGAGGGGCTGGCCGGCAGATGCCTCTGGAGCAGGCTCGTGCTTTAGCCAGGGCCTGTCAACGTTAGTTTCCGGGGCGTAGAAATCCTTTAATTGCCCTTTCCCGAACTTGCTTTCAGGAGTATAACGGTGCTGTTTTCCTTCTGCCGTCAGAAGGTAAGTGCCCGGCATCACCTGAAAGGCCGCGTTTTTAACTTTCGGGGAATAATTGTTTCCGTCATTAATGGCTTGGGCCGTGAATGCCTTGCCCAGATCCGACAGTTTTAGTTTCATGGCCCGCTCCGTCCAGTTGATCACGGCAACCGTTTTATCCGGGCTGTTCTTCCGGGCATAAGGGTTATCCACCACAATGGCATCCGGCATGACTTCCAGCCGCCATACCCCACTTTCCAGCTTATCCAGAAAGTAAGCTCCGGTTCCGTCGTATTCTACCAGAATGGAATTGCCGTATCCGGCGATTTCTTTCAATTGTTGTTCGCTTCGGGGGTGTTCGTCATTGGTATTGGTATAAAAGAATCGGGCCTCTGCGTTGTATACCGCCAGGTCCTGTTGGTAATCCACCCTGAAATTTCCGAAGGCCGTATTCTGCGGATAGGCGCCAAACTCCTGATACAACGGGATCTCGTGAAAAACCGCGGAACAGATCTTTAGCGCCAATGCCTTCTGCGGGGTGTAGGCCAAATTCATGAAATGGGTACTGTAGTCGGTATTTACCGCGCCCAAAAAGGTAGGTTCGTAGCCAAAGTGGGTGGCGATTTGCATCCCTGCGGTTCTAAGGCTCCTTGCCATCGCCGGATAGATGTAGGATCTGCCTACATCGGCAGCGTCAAACTCGTATACCAGCTTTGCTCCATGGTATTTTTTGATCACTGGCTCGTACGGGATGTCATAGTTGTCGACATTGGGCAACAGGTTCCCGGACAATTCCTTGCCGTAAAGCAGGTTGGTTGGATACCACTGAAAGGTGCCGCCTTGTACGCCCCCCTTGAAATAGGCCTCCGTGAAATGTACGGCGTGGCTCATATTGTAAAAGATGGGCTTTTTTGTTCCCGTTCTTTGCATGGCATCCACCATCCCCTTTACAAAGCCGGTTACCTCGCTGGCCTCCCCCTTGTGGTGCGGCTCATTGCAGATCTCAAAGGCAATTATATTGGGTTCGTCCTTATAGGCGACGCCGGTATAGGGGTTGACGTGATTTAAAAATTGAAAGAGATAATTTTGTTGGGCTAGTATCGCTTCCTTATTGGTCAAACAGCCGGCCTTGCCGTATTTATGAGAAAAACCAGGCGTGTTCTCATCGGGTTCGGGCCAGCCATTGCCCCAAAAGGCAATCGGCGTGAGGACGAAGTTGATGCTCCTGTCTTTCAACTGCTTCAACAGATAATCGAAGGTTTCCAGATGTTCGTTCTCGATCAGGTTACCCAGGGTATCGCTGATCTCGGTATCCCAAACGTGGATCCGGTAAAGGTCAAAACCCAGGCGGGTAAAATGGTAAATGTCATTGTCGATAGCCTTTTTCGGATCTATACCCATGCGTTTGGCAGACCGGTAGGCATGGGCAAAAGGCACGGCGTAATTTACCCCAAAGCCTTTTACCTCCTCCTCGTTTGCGCTCCAGCGCATGATGCCCTGATCATCGACGTAGACATCCGCTGTTGGATTAGCTTTTTGTGCCGGCACACTTACGGAAAAGGCCAGGCATAATAAACTTGCCAGGATGCCCCGGGGCCAATTGGCTCCTTGAATGCTCTTCATTTAACCTCTATTTTTACAACAGCCTTTCCCCCAACCCTTCCGCCCGGGCCTCCAATTGGATCGCTCCTGCCGAAAAACCCAAACACCAGCTCAATAATCATTGGATGCCCAACGCCTGTTCCCTTCTCCAACGTCGCGGGCCCGGTAAGCCCCGGAGCCGGGTAGGGGTTCCCCGGCCGGAATAGGGCCCTGCATTTAATTTTCCTATTTTCTATTGTACAGCTCCTTCCCTGCCGGCTCAAATTTATCCCCTTCAACCCAGTACGGCCGCTGGTTCCAGTTGCCGATCAGCTCTGCGGCCCGGATGTAGGCCTTCCAGTATTTGTGGATATAATCGAGGTCGACGGTGTGGAACTCATCGGAAGGTTGGTGGTAGTATTCGGAGATCCGTTCGTCGAAGGCGGCCATCGCCATTTTGAAGTTGACGGCCGGCACCCCTTTGGCCGCGAAGCTGACCTGGTCCGACCGTTCGTAATAGTTCTGGTTGGGAATGCGGTCGCCGATCACGCCCAGCCCTACCTCGGCGGCGGCCTGGTAAACCAGTTGGTCTATATTGGTGCGGTTGGTGTCCAGCAGCGTCACCACATCCGTATCCGTATAGCCGGAATTATCGATATTGAAGGCAAAAACGGTCTCTTCCAGGGGGACCTTCGGGTTATTGACGTAATACTGGCTGCCCAGCAGGCCCTTTTCTTCTCCGGTCAGGGCAATGATGATGACCGACCGCCTGGGCGGATATTTCCCGAAATACTTGGCGGCATTGATCAGTCCGGTGGTCCCGATGCCATTGTCGCGGGTGCCGTTGTAGATGGAATCCTGCCCTTCGCCCGCCTGTACCCCTACATGGTCATAGTGCGCACACATGACGATGTGTTCTTTCTTCAGTTCGGGGTCCGTGCCTTCCACTCTGCCGATGACGTTGTAGGCCTTTACGCTTGTTTTTTGGATCCCTTTGATGTGGATGGATACGGCGGCATCGGGATTGTCTTTTAGTTGCTGTACCAACACATTGGCCGAATCGTGCACCCAAAGGTGGAGCAACCCCTGATCCTCTTCCTCTTCAATTTCCCCTACGTTCATCCGCTCCCGGTTGAGGTAATTCAGGATCAGCTGCCAGGGAATTCGCTGCCCCGGGCCGAAGATCTGGATCAGCCCAACGGCGCCGGCCTCCTCCAGTAATTTTATTTGTTGGGCATCACTGGCCGAGCCCCGCGGGTCCCGGAGTACGGTCACCACTACTTTCCCCTTCAGGTCCACAGACGCATAGTCCTGAAGATCGGCCAAAAAGGCCAGGGGAGCTTCGGCCGCTCCGTTGACGCCGGTAAGCATTACCATGTCATCCCCTGCTCTGAACTCCTTGCCCAGCATGGATACCGTAGCTCCTTTGGGCGGTGTCACATTATGCAGCGGGACGCGTTGCAGATAATCTCCTTCGACATCTCCAAGTGGTGCAAGGCCGGACCTGCGGAACTGCTCGGCGATGTAGCGGCCCGCAATGAGCAGTTCGGTGGTGCCGGTATTGCGGCCTCTCAGCTCGTCGGCAGTTAAAAAACGAAGGTGGGACTCCGCCTCGAGCGGCTTTATGGTTTGATTGATGCGCTCGATCTGGGCGTTGGAGGAGTTGACAACGGCGATCGTCAATAACAACAGAGTGGGGTAAGCCTTCATAAAACAGTCGTTTTGATTTCTGGTCGTTCCCTCCAAAATACAACAGAATATCCAACAACGGCGATGATCGTGGAGAAAATGCAATTATTTCCCCCTGCGGTTGGACTGGCCATCGATAACCAACATATAAATGATCCATTCCTAGGCCGGGAAGCAGAAAAACTCTGGGTAGCTACTGATGATGGGGCCAGTGCACTTGACCTGCGGACGGAAAATTTTTCCGACTTCACTTTTTATCAAAAGAACGCCCCCCTTCTGACCGACGGCGAATGCACGGCCATTTTTAGGGCCCGGGATGGAGTCCTCTGGTTCGGGGTCAATAATCGGGGGCTGGGAGCGCTAACCTGACCCACATGGGGAACGTCACTTCGGAAGTCGTTGCCTGTGTTATAAACTTAAAAGTAAAACGAGAGATTTCTACTTGAACGAGGTGAGGTTTCAGGAATCTGGATGCGGAGATTTCCATGGTCACCTGATGGTTCAAAAGACAATATTCGAATCCACTCAAATGGACATATCCTCTGCGTATTCTTCCCGCGCAAGATCCTTGGGCTCTTTGAAGAATACCAGGAAAAGCAGGGCAATGCCGAGTGCCAGAAATCCCGGGACCAGCCAGATGCTTCTCCACAAATGAGCCCCGTCGCTAAGGGTATATTGATCGACCACCCAGCCCGAAGTCCAGGAACCGATCAGCATGCCCACGCCGTAGGTGATCAGCGTGATGAAGCCCTGTGCGCTGGCTCGGATCTCTTTGGGCGCCGCATTGTCGACATAGATCTGGCCGGTGACGAAGAAAAAATCATAACAGACGCCGTGGAGGAGGATACCCAGGTAGAACATGGCCACCAGCTCCTCATTATTGCCGTAAGCAAAAAGAAAATAACGGGCCACCCAGGCAAGCATGCCGATCAGGATCATCTTTTTAACCCCCAGGCGGACGAAGAAAAAGGGCATGAGCAACATGAAAATGATCTCGGAGGCCTGCCCCAGCGTCATCTTGCCGGCGGCATTCTCCATGCCCATTTCATTCAGGAAAGGATTGGTAAAGCTGTAGTAAAAAGCCAGCGGAATGGAGATCAGCAAAGAGCTGATGATGAAAATGGCGAAGCTGCGGTTCTTCATCAGCTGCAGGGTGTCCAGGCCGAGGATGTCCGAAATGGAGATATCCTTCCCCTTGTCTTTGGGAGGCGTATGAGGTAAAAAGAAAGAATAGGCCCCCAGCAGTAATGAAGCGGCGGCGGCGGCCTTAAAGGGGATGTTGGTGTCCTCCACTTTCAAAAAGCCGATGAGCAGGCCTGCCACGATCCAGCCGATGGTGCCCAGTACCCGGATGCGGGGAAACTCTTTCTCCGGATGATCCATCTGCTGGAAGCTGATGGCATTAACGAGGGCCAGAGTAGGCATATAGAGGATGGCATAAACCAGCAATACCCAGAAGAAGGCCGCCGGGTCCAGGATCCCGGACACATACCAGAGCAATCCTCCTCCTATGATGTGCAATACGCCCATCACCTTCTCCGAAGGGAAAAACCGGTCGGCGACCACTCCAATGATAAAGGGGGAAAGGATGGCGCCCCAGTTCACCGTGCTGAAGGCGGCGCCAATGTTCAATCCGTCAAATCCGATCTTGAAAAGATAGGTGCCCATGACAACGTACCATGCCCCCCAGATGAAGAACTGGAGGAACATCATAATGGACAGCTGGATTCTGGTTCCGGCCTTCATATCTTTCGTTTTTCTGATTTATGCTTCTGAAATTTCCGTGAGTTCTCAAAAGGAAATGTATTTCCATACATTTCCAAGTTTTTCCACCTATCCCTTCATTACCAATTATGCCCATGCACATAAGCACGTAGGCACCTAAAGCTGCACCGTCTTCCCCGTCTTCACCGACTCATCGGCCGCCAGGACGATCCGCAGGCTGTTGATGGCGTCCTCGAGGTGGGTTTCCAGGTCGAGATCTTCCAGTATAGCACGGAGGAAGAAGGCCTGTTCCAGGCCGCACAACCCCTGGTGGCCAGGCTCGTCGGTGGTGTCTACCCATTCATCGGGGCGGGCGAAGCTGCCGTCCGCCGCCGTCTCACTGTAGTGGATGCGCAGGGAATTAGTAGCCGTATGGCTGTCGATATCATCCGAAGCTTCATCCCCTGGCTTATCGACGATGCTGACGCAGCCTCTGGGCCCCATCACATCTTTAACAAAAAAGGCCGTCTCGCTGACCATCGGCCCCCAGGCGGCCTCGTACCAGCCTACCGAGCCGTCGTCGAAGCGCACCTGCAGCTGCCCGTAGTTGTACATGCCGGGGATCAGCTCGTCCGACAGGCGGGCCCCAATGGCACTTACAGATATGGGCTTTGCCCCTGTCATCAGGCACATGACGTCCACATAATGGACCCCGCAATCCACGATGGGCGACATGGAGTCCATCAGCTTCTTGTGGGTTTCCCAGGTAGTCCCGTGGCTCTGCTGATTGAGGTTCATGCGCATCACCAGGGGTTTGCCCAGGCTGCGGGCGATCCCGATGAACTTTTTCCAGGCGGGGTGTACGCGCAGGATGTAGCCGATCACCAGCTTTTTGCCTGTCCGTTGCACCATGTCCCGGATCTCCAGGCATTCTTCCACGGTGTTGGCCAGGGGTTTTTCCACGAACACGTGGGCGCCGGCGGCCAGGGCCTTTTTTACATAGTCCGCATGTGTATCCGGGTAGGTATTGATGGAGACGGCATCGGGGCGGGTAGCGGCCAGCGCTTCTTCGTAGTTCTCAAAATCCGGATAGCCACCAAGCTCTCGGGAAAGGTTTTGTCGGCTTTCCGGCCCCCGGCTGACCAGCCCGACAATTTCAAATTCCGGCATGCTGTGATAGGCCCGGGCGTGAGAAGCGCCCATATTACCACAGCCGACGACGAGGATGCGGATGGGAGTGTTTATCATTTTACAAAGTTCTGAAGACTACAATTTAAACGCTTATTTTAGTATGTCAAAATCCCAGCCGATGATATATTGCACCAATGGCCTCCCCCGGAACCATGATCGGTGCAAGCGAGGCGGAGTTGCTCAGCGACAGTTTGTTGTCCTTTGCCATTCTCAACCAGGAGAGTGATATCTATTACGGGCAGGGAAGGATTGTCGGCCATAGTCTCATCTTGAATTTAATTGATAGAATATACAGTATTTCTTGGAGTATTAACATATATTTACCATGAAATCCCTGGATTAAATACAGATATTTCATGGCAATTGAAAATTATGTCACTCGAATATCAGAAGCGGAAATCCTAAAATTGGTTTCTTACTTCCCTGTAGTAGCAATTGTGGGGCCCCGGCAAGTGGGGAAGACATCCTTAGTGGAAGCCATTCGCTCCAAATTGGATAAGCAGTCCGTATATTTGGATTTGGAAAACCCCGATGACCTCGTCAAACTGAATACTCCTTCTCTTTTCCTGGAACCGCTTGCTGATCAAACGGTTATCCTTGATGAAGTGCAAAAAGCGCCACAGCTATTTCCGGTGTTGCGGGGCATAATTGACCGGAACCGAAAACCCGGCAGATTCATCCTGCTTGGCAGTGCTTCTCCCGATTTAATTCGAGACACTTCAGAATCACTGGCCGGAAGGATAGCCTACCACGAACTTAAACCACTTTATTGGGAAGAGATTAAGGCTTTGGCCGATTATCGAACACATTGGTTTAGGGGAGGTTTTCCACTGTCTCTCTTGGCGCCGAATGACGAATATGCTCGTTTGTGGCGAATGAACTTCATTAAAACCTATTTGGAACGAGACCTGCCCCTGCTTGGATTAAAAGCCGACCCAATTCTCACCGGAAGGCTTTGGCAAATGACAGCGCACCTCAGCGGCAGCTTGCTCAACATGGAAAACCTGTCCAGTTCTTTGGGCATCCATGGAACAACGGTCAGGAGTTACCTGGACTTTTTTGAATCCGCCTACCTGATCCGCCGGCTACAGCCTTATCATACTAACATCAAAAAACGATTAGTCAAAACGCCTAAGGTTTATATCCGCGATACAGGAATTCTCCATCAACTGCTTGGCATACCTTCCCTTTTCGAGTTGGCAGGAAACCCTATGTTGGGCGCATCTTGGGAGACTTACGTTATCGAGCAAATATCTGCCATCTTGCCGGATTGGGCTGAGTTGTACTTCTATCGTACGCACCAAGGGACTGAGGCTGATTTGGTCATTGCACGGGGTGGCAAACCCGAACTTCTGGTGGAAATAAAATATTCCACAACTCCAAGACTTTCCAAAGGGTTTCACATTGCCAAAGAAGATTTGAAAACGCAAAAACACTTTGTCATCTGCCCGGTTGAGGCAGGATTTCCTCTTTCGGAAGAGGTACGGGTACTTGGAGTCAATGAGCTTTATGCTTTGTTCGGCTGACTATCTTGTCACCCTGACAACCACTCATCCAGATCCAGCCCTCCCACCGTATCCACCACCAGGTCCGGGGCAAAGGCATAGTGTTTCAGGTTTTCCTTTTTGGAGACGCCGGAGAGCGTCAGCACGGTGCGGTAGCCCACCTGTATGCCGCCGAGGATATCGGTGTCCATGGTGTCGCCGATCATAGTGGTCTCGGCCGTTTCCAGTCCCAGCTTCTTGCGGGCTACCCGCATCATGACGGGACTGGGCTTGCCGACGGAGAAGGCCTTGATGCCGGTGGCCTCTTCGATCATTTTGACCACTGCTTTGATCCCCAGGTTGGTCCAGCCCTTCTTTTTAGGAGAAGGGTCCAGGTTGGTGGCCACCAGCTTGGCCCCATCGAGGATCATATCCACGGCGTGGTTGACCATCTCCAGGGTGAAGTTGCGGCCCTCCCCCACGACCACAAAGTCGGGGTTTTGAGTGACGAGGGTGTAGCCGTTCTCGTGGAGGCTCGTAAGCAGGCCGCCTTCGCCGAGCACGTAGGCGGCGCCATGCGGCTTCTGCCGGGCCAGGAACCAGCCGGTGGCCATGGCGCTGGTGAAGACGTCCTTCTCTTCGGCTTCGATGCCGAGGCCGGCCAGTTTGTTGACCACATCCCGCGGCGTGCGCTGGCTGTTGTTGGTCAGAAAGAGGAAGGGCGCCTCCCGCTTTTTTAGTTCGGCGATAAAAGTGTCGGCGCCGGGAATGAGGTCGTTCCCGCTGTAGATGACGCCGTCCATATCGATGAGAAATCCTTTTGGCATTGCGATCTTATTTTGCGCTATAATTTAATCATCTTTGGAGCTAAGTGTTACTGCCAGATCCTTTTCAAAGGATGTGTTTCTCCTCTGATCAGTTTCACACGCCCCTTATTTACAAATATCTTAGCCTGGTTAAAATCTTCACTCGGGAAAAAGATATCGGTCAGTACAGTCGCTCCGCCGTCGGCAAACAATTCTGCGGAGGCGACATCAAAGAACAGATGAAGCCGAATGGCCTCGTCGGTAGAAAGGCGGGGGGCAGTATGCACCGCAGCGGCGAATTTTTCAGAAAAGGAAGCATCGCCGGCCCGGGTGCGGCCGCTGTAAAAGTGGTTGGCTTCGGCATCGTAACCGATGCGGTAGGACTCGCCTTTTTCGTTGGACAGCTCAACGCCGAAATCAACAGGATCGGTGGCGCCCGGTTCAAATTCCATTTCCATTTCCAGGAGCAGGGGCGCCGCTGCGAGTTGTGCGCTCAGGTCCAGTTCGTCAACGATCTCTATGCTCTCCAACTCATGCGTTGCGGAACGGAGCGCTTCCAATTCCCGGACAGGTTGGGAGAAAAGGCGGTAACCTTCCTCTGTTTTATGCAAGGAAAGCTTTCGGGGGAGGGTCATGGCGCTGCGCCAGACGGTGGTCGGCACGACGGTTGCATAGTCCCAGTTGCTCATCCAACCCATAAAGAGGCGGCGGCCATCTTCCCTGGGGATATCCGACCAGGTAACCCCGGCGTAATTGTCGCGCCCGTAATCCAGCCAAACGGCATTTTCCTCCTTTACGGAAGTGGCGAAGGCCTCCTCTAATGTGAAGTTTTTTCCGTCAAAATCGCCGACAAAATACTGGGTTGCCGACCCCCCGTTGGGCCCTCCGGGGTTGATGCTCAGTAGCAATACCCATTTGGTTTCCGCTGCATTTTCCACTTCTATCGGGAACAGGTCGGGGCATTCCCAGACGCCGCCGTGCGAGCCCCATTCCCGGCCGAAATCACTGAGGTGGGCCCAGCTTATCAGGTCGGGTGAAGCCCAAAATTTCACGTGGTTCTGGGCGGCAAACACCATGACCCATTGCTGGGCGCGCTCGTCCCAGATAACTTTCGGGTCGCGAAAGTCCCGGATCTTTTCAGTGTTGGGCAACACGGGGTTGCCGGCGTACTTCGTCCAGCTTCGGCCGCGGTCATTGCTATAGGCGATGCTCTGGTATTGAAAATCCTGGCGGCCCGCCCGCTCTCCTTCCGGGTCGTGGTGGGTAAAGATGGCAATGAGCGGCGGTTTCCCGTTTTCACCCAGGCCGCTTGTATTGTTCCAGTCCACTACGGCCGAGCCGGAGAAGATATAGCCCAGGGAGTCGGGGTACAGCGCGATGGGCAAGTGTTCCCAGTGGACGAGGTCCCGGCTGATGGCATGCCCCCAGTGCATGGGGCCCCAGACGTTGCTGTCGGGGTAGTATTGGTAAAACAGGTGGTACTCCCCGTCGTAGTATACCATCCCGTTGGGGTCGTTCATCCATTTTTCCTGAGGCGAAAAATGGAACTGGGGGCGGTGTTGCTCCAGGTAGGTATTCATAGTTTGAGTTTCTTCCGGGGCTGTCGGTTCATTGCAGGTGTACGCCATAGAGCCGATTAGGGCTATGATAAGGACGTTGAGTATTTTGTTCATACGGCAAAAGGTTTTCGCTTTGAAAAAAGGTTCCGAGGGGCAGTCCTGGGGGGTGCCATTAGGGTATGTTTTTCGGTATCCGGAAGCATGGTTGGTTCTCTTTCAGGCAGGGCTTATGATTTTGAACGGATCAGTTCCAGGATCTCCTGTGGAGTGATCTCCGGGGTTCCTCCGGCTTTGGTCGCCACCAGGGCGCCGACCGCTCCGGCGAATATAAGGCATTCGCGGATACTTTCTCCTTTAAGGTACTTACTCAAAAAGGCAGCCAGGAAAGAGTCGCCGCTTCCGATGGTATCCTGCACCTTGATCGGGAAGCCCGGATGTTCCCAGTAGCCGCTCCCGTCCAGACAGGCGGCTCCGTCTTTGCCCCTGGTCAGAATGAGGACATCCAGGGCATATTTGTTTTTGATAAAAACCATTTGCTCCTTTTCATCTCCTTCTGCCTGATGCCAGCCGGCTATGAGAGCGAGTTCTTCGTCGTTCATTTTTACGATATCTGCTTTGTCCAACAGGCGCTCGATGAGGGGCTGGGAGTAAAAGGGCGCCCGCAGGTTGACGTCCAGGACCCTTACGGGAGCGGCCTCCAGGTATTCGAACAGCGTTTTTTTGTTCTGTTCAGTCCGGCAGGCGAGGCTTCCGAAGACCAGTGCATTGGCAGTTCGGGCTGCTTCTCTTGCCTTTTCGTCCGGCCGTATATGGTCCCAGGCGACGGGGCTGACGATTTCATAGGACGGCGAACCGCCTTTTTCCAATCGCACGTTGACCGTACCGGTGGGGAAGGTATCGTCGGTTTGGATAAGGGCAGTGGATACCCCTTTGCCTTTCAGAAAACTTTGGAGCTCCGTTCCCAGGCTGTCATTTCCTACACTGCTTATCATCTTTGACTGCATCCCGAACTGGTTGGCATGGTACGCGACGTTCATCGGAGCCCCCCCCGCAGCCCGGCCGTCGGGCAGCAGGTCCCAGAGGACTTCTCCGAAGCATATTATGGTAGGTTTTACCATCGTTTTATTTTTTTGAATTGAAGATAAAAAACAGGCTTGATCCTTAAGGAAATTATGCAGGAGGCGGCTAATTGCCCGCCTCCGCCAAATACGGCCTGATGGTTTTTCTTAGCTTCTGCCCGGAAGTCATCTTCCGTCTGCCATGACCAGTTGTTGTTCCAGTTCTTCCAGCGGCACCCCTTTGGTTTCCGGCATCATCCGCCACACGAAGATAAGTTGAAGTACCATCATAAAGGCGAAGAAAGCGAAGACAGGCGCCGCTCCGATGATGGTAAAGAGCACCGGCACCATCGAAGGGATGGCGGCGGCCAGGACCCAGTGCACCGAACTGCCGAAAGCCTGCCCGTTGGCCCGCAGGTGATTGGGGAATATCTCGGAAATGAACACCCAGATGACGGTGCCCTGCCCGATGGCATGGGCGGCAATGAAAAGGAACAGGAAAATGGGAACGGCCATCCCCTTTATGCCCATTACAAAGGAAAGGGCGACCAACGAAAGAGACACGATATATCCTACGGAACCGGCGTACATGAGCTGCCGGCGGCCGAAGCGGTCGATCAGGGACAAGCCTACCAGGGTGAAGACGAGGTTGGTCACCCCGATGCCCACGCTGCTGAGCAGGGCCGAACTTTTTTCCAGCCCGGCGATCTCGAAAATTCGGGGGGCATAATACAGGAAGGCATTAATACCCGAAAACTGGTTGAAAAAAGCCACCAAAAAGGCGAGCATCAGCGGAAAGCGGTACTTGGGGCTGAAGATCGTCTCGCTCTTATCCACCTCTTCGTGGCCGGCGACGATGCGCTGCATCTCTGCCTCAACGTCCATGCCGGGGTCGATCAGGCGAAGTGTCCGGGCAGCACCCTCCCGGTCGTGTTTTTTGATCAACAGCCAACGGGGGCTCTTGGGTACGGTCAGGACCATCAGGGTATAAATAAAAGCCGGAAAAGCTTCCACGCCGATCATCCAGCGCCAGGCATTGGGGCCGATGTCGCTCAACAGGTAGTTGGAAAGGAAGGCGATGAGTATTCCGAAAACGATGTTGAACTGGTACAGGGCAACGAGCTTGCCCCGGTCGCTGGCCGGCGCGATCTCGGACACATAGGCCGGCGCGGCTACCGTAGAAGCGCCAACCCCCAAACCGCCAAGGAAGCGGAAAAAAGCGAATACCCAGGGGTCGCCGGCAAGCGCAGAGCCTATCGCCGATACAAAATAGAATATCCCGATCCAGAAGAGTGTCTTTTTGCGGCCCCACCGATCCGTAGGGAACCCGCCGAAAATGGCGCCGATCACTGTACCCCACAGTGCGGAGGCCATAACCACGAAACCGTGGAATACTTCCCCGTTCTGCCATAAGGCCTGCAGCGAGAGGTCCGCACCGGAAATCACGACCGTATCGAAGCCAAATAAAAAACCGGCCAGAGCGACGGTAATGGACCAGAATAAGATTTTGCGATGGTTCATGTTCTCCTTTTTTTTATGCCACAAATCTAGTTTGGCAGGAATAACTTAACTTTAATGATTGTGTCAAATACCTTTAATTTTGTTGCAGGGGGACAAGATAACTCCCGTGGCTGAATATACGAAAATCCGAATATGGCTTTACTTTTACTTCGTTCATCGCAAAAGCATTTTTCAAAACGGAAAACTGAACTTTAATGAAAAGTGCTTCCCGCCTTCATTGGGGCTTCAACCTATCGCTTTACTTCCTTTTGTTTCTTCCCCTGTTGGCGGCCGCTCAAACAGAGGACGCCCCTCCCGCTTCCAACCGGCTGAATTACATTCTGCCGATCCAGAAAGCCAAAGGCCCCATCGACATCAACGGGCAACTCGATGAACCGGACTGGCGAAGCGGCGAGGTAGCGGCAGATTTCTGGCGCGTCCTGCCCATCGATACCGGTTACGCCGATACCCGTACCGAAGTGCGGGCCACTTACGACGATCAGAACCTGTATTTCGGGATCACCTGCTTCGAACGGGATGCCCGCCCCAATATCATTGCCTCCCTGCGCCGGGATTTCGTTTTTGGCAGTAATGACAATTTCCTCCTTTTTATTGATACCTATAATGACCAGACCAACGGCTTTTCCTTTGGCATTTCGGCGGCCGGAGCTCAATGGGACGGCATACAGGCCGACGGCGGTACCGTTTCTCTGGATTGGGATTGTAAGTGGAGGTCAACAGTGAAACGTTATGACGGCTACTGGATCGCCGAGATGGCCATCCCCTTTCGCAATCTGCAGTTCAAGGCCGGCGTAGCGCAGTGGGGTGTCAATTTCAGCCGGATGGATGTGAAAAACAATGAGAAATCGAGCTGGGCCCCTGTACCCCGACAGTTTGCAACGGCGAGCCTGGCATTCACCGGCGCGCTCCAGTGGGATGTGCCGCCCCCCCGGCCCAGGACGAACTTGTCGCTTATCCCCTATGTGGCTACCCAAACTACCAAAAACCACGAAAATGGCATTTCCGAAGGCCCCAGCCTGGACGCCGGAGCCGACGCCAAGATCTCTCTGACTCCTTCCATCAACCTCGACCTGACGGTCAACCCCGATTTTTCCCAGGTGGATGTGGACGAACAGGTGACCAACCTCGACCGCTTCGAGCTTTTCTTTCCGGAACGCCGACGATTTTTCCTGGAAAACCAGGACCTCTTTGCCGGTTTCGGCAGAGACGGCCTTCGCCCTTTTTTCTCCCGCCGCATCGGCCTCACCAATCCGGTGCAGGCCGGCTTGCGCCTGAGCGGCAAACTGAACGAGAAATGGCGGATCGGCCTGCTCAACATGCAAACGGCTACTGAAGGGGCAGTTCCCGCGGCTAATTTTACGGTAGCCTCTCTGCAAAAACGCGTTTTTACCCGTTCTAACGTGGGCGTTTTCGTAGTCAATAAACAACTCACCATCGATGGTATTCCAAAGGAAAGCAACCGATACAACCGGGTGGTTGGACTGGATTACAACCTGGCCAGTGCCGATAATCGCTGGACGGGCAAATTTTTTCTGCATAAATCATTCTCCCCCGGAGAACAGGGGCGTTCAGCCGCTCTTTCCGGCAGTTTGGCCTACCAAACCCAGCAGTGGAAAGTACAAGGGGGATACGACCTGGTAGGCGACAACTACCTGGCGGAAACCGGCTTTGTACGCAGGAGAGGCCTGCATCGAACCCTACTTGGGGCAGGGTATAAATTTTACCCCACTTCCGAAAAAGTGGCCAACCACGGGCCTTCCCTGCAAACCGAATATTTCTTCGATCCGGATCTCAATCATACCGATGAAGAGTGGCGCGCGGCCTACGGAGTCGTTTTTCTCAACCGCAGCGAGATGGAACTCAGCGCCAAACAGCAATATATCCGACTGCTCAGCCCTTTCGACCCCACTAACGCAGGAGGCGACTCCCTGGCAACCGGCACCGAATACACCTGGAACAGTACCGAATTCAATTACCTTTCAGATGCCCGGAAATTGTTTAACTACAATTTCGGGATCAGTTACGGCGGCTTTTTCAATGGGAAACGGTTAAGCGTGAAAGGGGCGCTGAATTACCGCTTTCAACCCTACGGCAGTATCTCTGTAAACTTCACGTACAATGACCTGCAGTTTCCCGAACCTTTCCAGGATGTGGATTTTTTCCTGATCGGACCCAAGCTGGACCTGACTTTTACCACCCGGCTGTTCCTCACTGCCTTTGTGCAATACAATGAACAGGCGGATAATGTCAATACCAATATCCGCCTGCAGTGGCGTTACCAACCTGTGTCTGACCTCTTCATCGTTTATTCCGACAACCACTTTCCCTCGCCCTGGAATGTGCGCAACCGGGCGCTGGTGGCGAAAATTTCCTACTGGTTCAATTGAGGGCGGGGCAAAACAGGGCATTTTCTGCCGCTGTCTTCGATGATGCTGAATAGCTGCAATCAATTTAATAATATTCCTATGTGATAACTCTGCTCACTCCAGGACTTTCACCTCTTCCCAGAATTATCTCCCAAAAATCATACTCTTCTTAACTATGTCTTATTTTTGCCCCCTCAAATTTCAAAAGTGAAAAATGGCACATAAGAATACACCCAACTGGCTTCTCCTCCTTCTCCTCTTCTGCCCGGCCTCCCTGGCCTGGGGACAAACCCTGGCGGACCTCGACACGGTTACCGTCAAAACCACCCGAATCCCCCTTACCCCGGCAGAAACGGGCCGGAACATCTCCATCATCGACGGGCAAAGCCTCCAGAAAATGGCCTTCACCTCACTGGATGAGCTGCTGCAGTACATCCCCGGCATCGAAGTGCAGTCGCGCAACGCCTTTGGGGCGCAGGGCGACATCAGCATGCGGGGCGCCACCTTCACTCAGGTAATGGTGCTGGTAGATGGCATGAAACTCCACGACCCGCTGACGGCTCACTTCAACGGCTATATTCCCGTTACCCCGGCCGAGATCGAACGCATCGAAGTGCTGCGCGGCGCCGCATCCGCCATGTACGGCGCCGATGCGGTGGGCGGCGTCATCAACATCATCACCAGAGGCTTCGGCGATGAACGGGAAGAGGAAAATGAGATCTCCGGGCAGGTGAACTACGGGGAGCACCGCCTGGTTAACGCGCAGCAGGGGTTTTCAGTGAGGAAGGGCAGGTTCTACGCCGGCGGCGGCTTCAGCATGAACCAGTCGGACGGGGAATTCATCGCTGAACAGGTACTGGACAATACCACCCTGGAAAGCTACAACAACTTTTTCAACCTGAAGACCTTCGGCTTGTCCCTGGGTTACCGCTTCAATGATACCTGGCGCCTGCAGGCCCGCACCGCCTATGACGACCGCCACTTCAGTGCCCGCTACTTCTACACCACCAGCCCTTTGGACAAGTCAGTGGAAACCACCCGCAACTGGTGGAACCAGATGCAACTGGCCCGAACCGGCAGGAACAGCAGCACCGATTTTCGCCTGGCCTACCGCAACGGTACGGACCAGTTCGTCTTCAGCCCGGATTTTCCGTCTACCAACGAGCACACCACGCAGTTCTGGAATTTCAATGTAAACCACCGGCAAGTCCTCAACGATAACCTGTCTCTCCAGTTCGGCGGGCAGCTGGATCGCCGCTCCATCGAAAGCACCGACCGGGGCAACCACAATGACTTGCACTACGGGGCCTACGCCATGAGCGTATGGCGGCCGGGCAAAGGGTTCAACCTGACCGGTAGCATGCGGCTGGACTATGACGAGAACTACGGGCTGGAGTTCACTCCCCAACTCAACGTTTCCTACATCCTTTCCAACCTCACCTTGCGCGCCGCCGCCGGCAGGAGCATCCGCGCGGCGGACTATACCGAGCGCTACGTGTCCTACAACCTGGAAAACCTGACGCCCGGCCGCAACCTCGGCAACCCTTTCCTGGAAGCCGAGCGCAGCTGGTCGGAAGAGATCGGGCTGGATTACCGGCTGACGGAACACTGGCAGCTCAGGGCCACCGCCTTCTTCCGGCAGTCGGGCAACCTGATCGACTACACGCCCACCAACGAGGCCGACATTCCCAACAACCAGAACCTGCAGGAGGGAGCGGATTATTTTTACGCCACCAACATCACCGATGTGCAAACCAACGGGCTGGAAGTCGAGTCCTGGGTGAGTACCGCTCTGGGTAAGCAAGCCCGCCTGTTGTGGTCCCTGGGCTATACCTACCTGAACACCACCAATGAGGAAGATGTGATCTCGGTCTACATCTCCAGCCACGCCCGCCACCTCCTCACCACCAACCTCGTACTGGAGGCCGGCAAGCTGGAAGTGGCCATCAACGGGCTGTACAAGGAGCGCCCGGCGCGGCAGGCAGCGGCCATCAACGCTCGCCTGGCGCCCAGCTATCAGCTGTGGAACCTGCGCGCCGGCTACAACCTGACGCCGCAGTTTGGATTAAATGTGCAGGTGCACAACCTGTTCGACGAAGACTATCAGGATATTCTTGGAGCCCAGATGCCGGGGCGGTGGGTGATGGGAGGAGTGCGGTTTAGGTTGTAAGTAAGTGCTTGTTCATCAAAAACTCACTGTTTTTGATGAATACTCCGTTGTTTTAATGGAAAAACCCCTCAGGACATGTTTGAAAGCGAAAAGAGTCAATGTATTGATTGCACGGGTTAATTGTTACTCGGCATGGCCCCCAACTGTTCCATCATTTCCATACGGTCGGTGGCCAGCCAGCTTTTGACGATCTTCCCGCCGGCGACCTGATATACGGCGATAAACGGCACTTCAATCGCCTTTCCACTCGGGGGCATCCCCATCAGGTTTCCTTTGTGTACTCCCCGGGCACGGGCCCTTACCACGACCTTATCTCCTTCACAGATAAAATCGTCGGCGATCATTTCGTACCTGGGGAAAGCTGCTTCAAAAAAGGCGATGTGTTCCTTCAAGTGTGGGTCAGCCACGTATTTTTCGACGAGGGCGGGCGTCTTCACATTTCCGCTGAGCGCATTCCAGTATTCCTGGACCAGGCTCTTGTTGTCTACTGCGATCATTGCAATGGTTTTTTGGTTCAAATTTTAAAATAGCCTGTTTCAGAAGAACCCGCAATGACTAAAATCAATTTGTCCGGGCTCTGATGCTGATTTTAATGGCGCCTTCCGTTTCCGCATATGCCATCGCCATATACGGCGTATTGTGCGCCCAGGCGTACTCCCCTTTCGCGTTGATGCCGATCACGCCGCCCAGGCCGTTCACCTTTCGGGCGAGCGTGTCGATTCCCTGTCGCGCCGCTGCCATGGCATCCGCCGCCGCAAACGCGTCACAAACCGTTTTACTGAGCAGCACCTTCATGATCGACTCCCCCCATCCGGTAGCCGACACCGCGCCCCGTTCGTTGTCGGCATAGGCGCCGGCGCCCACGATCGGGCAGTCGCCTACCCGGCCGGGCAGCTTGCGGGCGGTGCCGCCGGTGGAGGTGGCTACGGCCAGGTTGCCGGCCTTGTCCATCGCTACGGCGCCGACGGTGTCGCCCGGCCCTTCTTTGAAAGGGTGGTGGGTGCGAAAGGCCGGGTCGTTTTGGATCTGCCGGAAGAATTCCAGCTCCCGTTCTGTCAGCAGTTCTTCGGGCGGCAGTTCGTTGAAGCCGGACCGGCGGGCGAAATCGAGCGCGCCGGCGCCCACCAGCAGGTTGTGTTCGGTTTGTTCCATTACCTGGCGGGCTACGCCGACGGGGTGGAGGATGTTTTGCAGGGCCGCCACCGCTCCGAAGTTGAGGGTACGCCCGTCCATGATGATGGCGTCGAGCTCGACTTCGCCGACGGCGTTGAGGAAGGCGCCGCGGCCGGCGTCGAAGGTAGGGTCGGCTTCCAGTACCTGTACGGCCATTTCAACGGCGTCGAGGGCGCTCGCGCCATCCAGCAGGTGCGGATAGGTTTGCTCAACGGCCGCCTTTACTCCGGCCAGGTGGGCGGCGTGGTAGTCGGCCGGGATATTCCAGGCGCCGCCGTGGACGATGAGCCTGGGAGAATTTGATTGTTTCTGCATGTATAAGGATCAGTGATAAGGATCAGCCTCAAAAATGAGGAATATCATAGCATTTCAGTAGAGAAATCAATAAGCTTTGCACAGTTTTTTATTCTCAACACAAAAGCAATGCTGCGCTATCTCTTCGTATTCCTTGTCTTTATCCACGGACTGATCCACCTTCTCGGTTTTGTGAAAGCCTTTCAGCTCAGTGAGGTGAACCAACTCACTCAGGAGATCTCCAGGCCGGTTGGGCTGTTGTGGCTGGCAACCGCCCTCTTGTTCATTGCTACTGGAGGGCTGTACCTTTCGGGCAATGACAAGCTTTGGCCTATCCTGGGCTTTGTCTCCATCATTTTATCTCAGGCGCTCATCTTCATGGCCTGGCAGGACGCCAAATTCGGGACCATCGCCAACGTCATCATCCTGCTGGTGGCTATCCCGGCCTATGCCGGATGGAGCTTTGAGGATAGCTACCGGGAGGACGTGAAAGCAACCCTGGAACGCACCAATGCTATGGAAAGCGAACTGATTACCGAAGCGGGCCTGCAGCCTCTGCCGGCGCCGGTGCAGAAGTACCTGCGGTATGTTGGAGTAGTAGGCAAACCCAAAGTAAAGAACGTCCGCATCACCTTCACCGGGCAGATGCGCGGCAAGGGGCAGGACTGGTTCGACTTCACCGCCGAGCAGCACAACTTCTACGACGAACCTTCCCGTCTGTTCTTCATGAAGGCCAGTGTCAAGGGGCTGCCCGCCAGTGGCTACCACGCCTATAAAGGAGACGAGGCAGGCATGAAGGTAAAAGTGTTCTCCCTCTTTCCGGTGGTGGACATCGCAGGGGCAGAGTTGTTCAAAGGAGAAACAGTCACCGTTTTCAACGATATGTGCCTCATGGCGCCGGCCACCCTCGTCAGCAACCGCATCGAGTGGGAGCCCATCGACGATACTTCCGCCCGGGCCACCTTTACCAATCAGGGCGTCAGCATCTCCGCCGTCCTTTACTTCAATGAAGAGGGGCAACTCGTCGACTTCGCTTCCGACGACCGCTACTCCGTAGACGATAGGAAACAGTATCGGTTCACCACCCCGGTACGGGATTACAAGGATTTCAATGGGTACAACATCATGTCTTACGGCGAGGCCGTCTGGCATTATCCGGACGGGGAGTTTGTCTACGGGAAATTCAACCTGAAAAGTGTAGAATACAACGTCACCGAACTGAAATAAAGTAGAGATGGGAACCAGCTACCGGTTCACCCTCATTGCCACCAGCGTGGCGGGTTTCCTCGCCCTTGGGCCGCCCCTGCTGCTGTACGCTTACGGCCGATGGGGCAGCAAAGAGGGGCTTACAGGCAAGGCGCTCGGCCACGGGCTAGCCGATACCGGCGCCTGAAAACTGCCGCGGCTCGAATAAAACGCCCTGTCGGGAAAATAACTGCCCCAACATTCCTGCTTTTCTCATTTTTTTATCGGGAAATAACACAACTGTTTTCGATAAACAGCCCTAAATGCATTTATAAAAATATAATTTATTAAATCGCAAGATGTTGAATATCATAGTGTTTAAATGAAGTGAATTTTCAAAAGCGCACTATTCTGCCAAATTTATTCTCGCGAAAATTTGCAAAAATCGTAGTTGATCAAGCCTTCAACTCACTGTACTTTTGAATCATAGATCAGAAGGAATTCTGGCAAGCCTCCAACTTCAAAAGGAAAAGGATCTCCCGGGTCCCACGCCCGGGAATAATCCCATGAACAAAAAAAGCTAGGCAAAAGAATCCCGAAAGATCTTGGATAGCAAAATAGTATTTTCGAAGGGCGTAAAACCGGTTGGGTATTACCTCGCTGTCGGCCAACAGCAAGGCGGTGCCTCCCTGGCTTTACGCCCTTTCTTTTTACTCGCTGCGCAAAGCCTCTACCGGATTGGCCAGGGCCGCCTTCACGCTCTGGAAAATCACCGTCAGGAAAGCTACCATCGCAGCGATGGCCCCCGCCAGGGCAAAGACCCACCATTGGATTTCGATCCGGTAGGCAAAATTCTCCAGCCATTTTTCCATGAAGTACCAGGCCAGCGGGGAGGCCAAAATGAGGGCGAGGAGCACGAGCTTCAAAAAGTCCTGAGACAGCAGTGCGACGATACCGGTTACGCTGGCTCCCAGTACCTTTCGGATCCCGATCTCCTTGGCGCGCTGCTCGCCGGCAAAAGCGGACAGGCCAAATAGGCCCAGACAGGAGATCAGAATGGCAATGAGCGTGAAAGCGCCGATAATGCGGGCGAGGGACTGTTCGGCCTGGTACATCCGCTCGATGTCGGAATCGAGGAAGGAGGCGTCGAACGGCAGGCCAGGCACCGCCTCGGCCCACAGCGCTTTGGCCTTTTCCATAAAATCGGGGTAATGGTTGGTGTTCACGTCGGCCACCAGGTTGCGGAGGTTGCGGGGCGGCTCGGCCACGATCATGAACGGGCCTAATTCGTTGCTTTGCTTTTCGAAAACAATGTCTTCCATTACACCAACAACGGTAGCTTCTATGTGAATATCCTCAAAATCCGAGTAGAGCACTGTGCCAGGAGCGTCTTCGGCGGAGATGCCCAGGCTTTTAATGGCCGACTCATTCAGCACGGCCCGAATAATACCTCGGCTACTTGCCGTATCCGCCAGGGTTGGCGCCCGGCCTGCCAGCAAGTCGGCTTTCAGCGTCTTAAAGAAATGGCCATCAGTGTAAATCAGCCGGATATCGGTAGCATTCTGCATATCGCTGCCTTGTTTGTACAGCGGAATATCCATGAGCACCGGCTGCCCGGGTGTCTCGCTCATAGCCGAGGTGGCGTTAACCTCCGGCAGCCGCATCAGTTCACTGCGAAACGCTTCCAGGTTGGAGGAGCCCTCACCAGAGTGGAAGTGGAATACGATTTTCTGTTTTTTTTCAAAACCAAGGTCTTTTTCCAGCATGTAGCCCAACTGAAGGTGAATGACCAGAGCCCCTATGACCAGGGCCGTAGACAGGGCCAGCTGTCCCACGATAAGCCCTTTGCGCAACCATACCGTTCCTCCCTTTGTGCCGGCTGTTGCTGCCGGCTGTAGGGTGCCGATCGGCCGGAACGACGATAAATAAAAGGCGGGGTAACTGCCGGCCACCAACCCGGTAAAGAGCGCAAGAACGAGGGCCAAGCCCAGGTAAGTCCAGCCCCAGGTGATTTGTAGGCTGACGCTTGCCCCCGTCAGGCGGTTGAGGAAGGGAAGGGAATAGGCCGCCAGGGGCAGGGCCAGCGCCATGGCCAGCAGCGTCATCAGGAAGCTTTCAGTTAGGAACTGCCCCATGAGCACATTTCGCGGCGCTCCGACAACTTTTCGAACAACAACTTCCTTAGACCTCCGGGTAGACTGCGCGGTAGACAGGTTCATAAAATTGATGCAGGCAACCAGTTGTATAAAACCGGCAATCAGAACTAAAATGCCAAGGAAAGTGGCGCTTGTATTGGTGGACATGTCGGCGTTAAGGCCGGACGTGAGGTGGATATCTTTTACAGGTTGCAGGTGAAGTTCCTTGTCCATGCCCAGGTCGCGCAACTGGGTACCGCCGTACTTTTGCAGGAAATCGGGCAGTTTGGCCTCCAGCGCTTTCGGGTCGGCGCCGGGCCGCAGGCGCAGATAGCCGTATATGAAGTTGTTGCCGGCCCAGGAGTTGTTCGAACGGATATACTGGCCAATACCGGCGGAGTTCATCGCCATGAAAAATTCGGGTGCTAGATGGCTTTTGCCCAGGCTACCGTTAAAAACTCCAGTGATCTTGTATGGATGTTCGTCTTCTCCTCCTGCAATTTGGATGGTTCTTCCTGTTGCGCCTTCCTTTCCAAAGAGTTTTTTTGCCAGGTTTTCTGAGATCACCACCGAAAAAGGCTCGTCCAGCGCATGTTGCGGATCGCCATCGACAAATTGGTAGTCAAACAGGCGGAAGAAGGTGCTGTCTACATAATAGCCGGCTTTTTCGTAGAAAACTTCATTCCCCACCTTCAGGAGATGCTGGTCAATACTCGGAGGGCTGCATACCCGGGCGGCAGCTTCTACCTCCGGAAAATTCACCTGCATGGCCGGTGCTATGGGAGGCGAACAGGTGGCCATGTGATGTGTCTCCTGTTCGCCTCCGGAAAATTCGAGCGTGCTGATGACCCGGTAAAGATTTTCCGCTGAATGGTGATGGCGGTCGTACCCTCGGTGCTCCTGGACGAACAACAGGATGTACAAGCAGCACATGGTACCCAAGGCCAGGCCGAATAGGTTAATGAGGCTGAATGTCTTGTTCCGCCAAAAATTGCGGATGGCGATCTTGAGGAAGCTGGTCAGCATGGCAGTATCAGTTGGTCTCTAAAAGCCGGCAATCATAATATCCGGTTTCGGAAGACCATCAAATTTTATGCCGTGCCTGTAACTGATTTAAAAACAGGTGTTTGCGCTCGATCTGGTTCAGCCCCTCAAGAGAGAGAATGTTCAAAACCGAACAGTGAGTGTATGAGAGCGGACAGTGGGCGAGGGCCAGGCTGTGTGCCAGTGTACTAGTGGGCAGTTTAGGTTTGGGTATAAAAGTGTATGTACAGGGGGGTACCTGGGTTGAAATAGAGAAATACATAGAAATAGGTGGGAAACGCCTTAAAGCCTACTGCCGAGCTTGGGCGCTCAATGTATTTCCCTGTTTCGAGGTATTTCTGTCCAGTCCAGGCCCCTTTCAAGGATCAAGCCTCCGCTGCCTCTTTCTTCCGCACAAAAAGCGCCACAATTGCCGATGTTACGACACCCATCACCAGGCCGCCGACAGCCGATTGCACCATATAGCTTTGCAGGTTGAAATAGCTTTCTGCCTGTTCCTGGGTAGCCTTTCCATGCTCTACGGCGTAGGCAATGACATTATCGAAAAATTCGGGCGAAATGACGGTATGGGTCAACCACTGAGCCGGAGGGGAGAGGATGGCCACCACTACCGTGATCAGTAAACCGGAAATAAAGCCTTCTTTCCAACTCATGGCGCCGCCCAGCTTTTTTCGCTTCTCCAGGAGCGCAAAGACAAAAACGGCGATCGCGACAATAGCGAATAAATTGGTCATGACGGGGTGCTGTTCGATCTTTTCCCCGTGCCAGCCCATGGCTTTTTCGAAAACCATCCAAAGCAGGGCGGCAGCAGTAAAGATCAGGCCCCATTTGATCTCATGCGAATATTTACTCATAGGAAATAGGGTTTTAACGCAATTTAGTGAAATTTTTTAATTGTGTAAAGTTTTTAGTGATAAAAAAAGAAAGAACGTGAAGAATGGAACGCAGGTTAGCGCCGATGATGGGGATGACACGGATCTCGGCACGGGTAGGGCCAACGGAGGCTTTCCACGAACAAACAGCACCGGCGGGCAGAGACGAATCCCGAATCCACGAATCCCGAATCCACGAATCCCGAATCCCGAATCCACGAATCCCGAATCCCGAATCCACGAATCCCGAATCCCGAATCCCGAATCCACGAATCCCCCTACCCATACCGTTCCCGCTCCCGTTCCAGCAACTTCAGGAACCGGGGAGGAGGAGGTATTTCCACAACCACTGGCTCGTTGGCCGCCGGATGGGTGAATTCCAGCCTGCAGGCGCAGAGGAATAGCCCCTTGCCGAGAATGGTCTGTTGCTTGCCGGCGTAGGCTTTGTCACCGACGATCAGGTGGCCGTTTCCCTGCAGGTGGATGCGCAGTTGGTGGGTCCTGCCGGTAACCGGGCGGAGCCTGGCCAGCGACAGGTGTTTGAAAACGCGAGAGGGAGCTACCTCTACGGTTTCGAATTTTGTCACGGCCTCTTTTCCCTGTATAGGGGCGTCGATGATACCCTTTTCCGGTAGTTTGCCATGGACGACTGCAACGTATTCTTTCCGGACGGCATTCTGCTCGAAGGCCCGGCTCAGGCTGATCAGCGCGCTCTTGGTTTTGGCGAGTAGCACCAACCCCCGGGTCGGCACGTCGATGCGGTGCACCGCTACCGGGCGGGGCAGGGCGTCAGGTTGGCCGCTGGGCTTTAACGCCCCGGCTACGGCATTTTCCAGGGTTTTGATCCGGTTGCCGTTGACGGCGATGCCGGCGGGCTTGTTGGCCACCAGCAGGTAGTCGTCCTCGTAGAGGATCTCCAGTTCCATATCAAAATCCCTGGCCTGTTGCAAGCCGGCGCCCTGTAGCTCGAGCTGGTCTCCTTTCCGCACAATGGCTTCCATTCGGGCAGGTTTTCCGTTGTGCAGCAGGCGCCCGCCGGCGATGGCCTTTTTGACGGCCGTTTTGCTGCCCAGCAGGGGGAAGGCCCGGCGGCAATAGTCGATGAGGCGGGTGTTGGGCGCTACGTCCTTCACCTGGTGAGCAGTGTGTTGTGGTCTCTTTCGTGGCATGGTGGGAGAAGATAGGGATTTTTTTGGGAACACAGATGTTGCGCCTTACGGTTAAAATCCTTAAGTTTATTTCTATCTGGTCAAGGTAAAACTCATTGGAAACTAAATAACTAAATTCGACGTTTTTGCCCCCAAAAGCCCACCGTGGCCGTTTTCAGGCCCAGGGAGATGGACTGGAAGAATCTGAATCCTGGAGTCAAGATGAGCCATTAACTAAAAGTAATGCTCTGGAATTGCTCGGAAAACTAAAAGGCAAACTTAAACCTGCGGATGTTGAAAAACGAAAAAAGTCGTTTGAGAAAGCAAAAAGGATGATTGAGGATGCAGAAGGGGGCATAGATGCCGTAAAAAAGCGAAGTTTTTATGACGATAGAAAACGCCGGGATATCCGAGTGGATGTGGAAATCCTGGGAGGAAAAGCTTTTGTTACGATCATAATTATCATTATTTTATTAGCAGCATGGAAAATTCTTTAACACAACCAAAATATCTCTTCCCTACTTTTTTAGCAGACAAAAAAGTATTTAATCTGGCCGAAGCCTACTGGCGCCGAATGATCACAGCCATCGCAGAGGAGGCCGGCGTCCCGTCGCATTCCTATATTAACCATTTCGACAGCAAGGGGCGAAAGGAGTACGACGCTAACCCCATCTTCGACGCTTTTTTCCCATCGCTCTACAAAGCCGTCCGCATCATTCAGGAGGAACCCGAGGCCGGCGCGCCCGATATTGCCGCCTGGATGGATTCCATAGATTTGTTTGAAGGCAAAACACCTGTTCCGGAACTGGTGATCGCACTGGCACTGTCGAAAGAGACTGCGGCTGACGCCCGCGAACTGGCCCGGCAGTGGATCGTGGAACGGCATTCGGCAGCAGAGATGCAGCAGTTGATTTCCAGGAGGTATCGTTAAGGCCAAGCTCCCTGGCAAAACTGGAAGCGGCTCCGGGGCTGAAATCATCAGCGTACCGGATAACCCCGGTAATAATAGGGAAGAGTGGCAGAAGATGCCGGTTGGTAGTTGATATAAATTAAGTTCAAAAAGAAAAGCATTCCCTCACGGCGCCAAAGGAACCCCCAAGTGCTACAGACGCCGGGCAACCCGAAAACCTATGCCATCGTTTCGTTCTATTGGGAGGATCCTGTAGCGGTAGGATGACTGGTAGATATAGGCATATTGGGACCAGGATCCACCACGAACTACTCGAAAACTACCATCCATTGGGCCGACAGGGTCTTTGACTCCTTCTCTAATTTGATAAGAACTTTGTTCTTCTTCACTCCACCAGTCCCAGCACCACTCTAATACATTACCGCTCATGTCGTAAAGTCCCAGGGCATTGGGTGCGAACTCCCGTACGCCAGTAGTGGAGCCCCGGCCCTTTCCCGTTACATACCAGTCCGGATTGTATTTTTCATTGTAGGGGTGGCTGGCGTCGAAATTTATTTCTGCCGGGTTGGCTACGTCCTTTCCATTGCCAAAACGGACTTTCCTGCCGCCTTCTCTGGCAGCGTACTCCCACTCCGCCTCTGTGGGCAGGCGAAAGCCGTTCTTGCTCCAGTCGGCCGTCACAGTGTCGCCTTCGGTGGTATATACCTTTTCCAGTTTCATGCCCTCGGCCGAGCTGAGCCGTTCTGTCAGCCAATTGCAGTATTTCACGGCCTCGTACCAGTTGACGTTGATCACTGGCTTGTCGCCTCTGCCAAAGCCGGAATCGCCCGGTAGGTCCCGGCTGGTGGACAGGCAGAACAGGCCGTACTGCCAGAAGGACACCGGAGTGGCAGCCAGCAAAAAGCTGCTTACAGAAACTTCATGTGCCGGTTTTTCATCAGGGTAGGCTTCTTCGATACCCATTTGAAAGGGTCCTTCTTCAATGACGCACATTTCGGGAAAATGGCGGACTTCAAGTTTTTGGAACAGAGCGGGGTTCCAATCTCTCAGCTGTACTTCAATCTTGCCTTTGTTCTGCCACTTGCGGCTGGCCATTTCCAGCAACTTTGGGATCTTCTCATCTGGTGCTTCACCCATCTTTTGGACGAATTCCAGGCTTTCTTTGAAAAAATCCCGCTGGCCAGTTTGCAGGAAAAAGTAAGGTAGTTCCAGCGCCTGCTCCCTCAGAATATCATGATAAATGCCCTCCCGGGAAGCAATCCACAGCTTATCCAAGGATTCCGGGTATTTTAGGTTCTTGACCAGAGCATGCGCGGTATCAAAGGCCAGGTGAAAACGCTCCTGTTTTTGCTTTTCATAGCGCTCCTGGTCATCTTTCATCTGCTCGCGAACGGCGTCCGGAATTTTCTGCATACCTTTTTCGCCGGCCAGGATGGTTGCGATATCTGTCTCGCTGAAGGAAGCCAGGAAACCGATCTCTCGTTCTTTGGTTTCTACGATGCGGCGGGCCCGCTGCCCCGGCGCATCCGAGTCGAAGTATTTTTTGCGGATGATGGGCGCCAGGGCGTCATGGGCCAGGCGGGCGGCGCGGCGGCCCTGCTCTACCGGGTTGGTGAGCAGGAAAAGGCGCTGCAAGGCGGTTTTCAGCTCCAGGATGCGAGGGATGTGGGCGTAGCGTTCCTGCAATGCTTCATCGGGCAGCTCGTCGGCCGTGGCGCGGGCGGTGGTATAGCCCATGAGCACATCCAGCGCCAGGCCGCTTTCCACCGCTTCGGGGAACTGTTTCCTCAGCTCTTCCAGTTGGGTGTCCAGCAGGGCGTCGAGGCTGGATTGCCGCAGGGGGGCGTACAGGCCGTGGGTGAACGGCGCCTCCCCGTCCTGAGCTTCGTCGTTGCGGGCGGCGTCCCACATTTTGCGGAGCAGGATCTGGAGCAGAGGGGCGATGTTGGACGCAGAATCCCGCAGGATGTCGTCGGCGATGGCCTCCGGCAGGCCCGCCTCGATGCGCAGGTGGTACCTGCGTTGCAGGTGAGGGGTATTGGCCACGCCGGTAATGGCCTCGATTTTGTCGATGGATGGCATACGGGGCTCTATCTTTTTGGGTTTCAACAACAATTTAAGAAAAAATTGTATTCCGCCATTATTCCGTACTTTAGCATAAACCGCAATATATGGAAGAACGCTCCTCCTCCCGCCTGTCCGAATGGCTGGACCGCCTGGCCCTCGAGAGCTGGCAGTTGGAATTGGTCATTTCCGGTTTTGCCATCTTTTTGCTGATCGGCATCTATGGGCCGTTAGATGACTTGGGTATTGCATTAGCACGAAGTGGAATGAGCCAGCGCCTCCTGGTCGGCCTGGGCCTGGCTCTGGGCATTCTGACTGCTGCCTGGTTCATCCTCCTGGTCAACCTGGGAATCCATGTTCTGTTCCGGGGATTGTGGATCAGCGCCATCGGCCTGCGCTCGGTTTCCGATGACATCGACTTTGAATCGCTTCGGTTTACGCCCCGTTTCGACCGCTTCCTGCAACGGCACGTCGGGAGCTTCGACCGCTACATCGAACGGCTGGAGAAGATCTGCAGTATTCTGTTCGCCTTTACCTTCCTCATCCTTTTTATGTTGCTGGCCGTTGCCGGAGTATTTGCCCTGTTTGGGTTGAGCTATTTGTTGTGGGAGTGGCTGGGGTTGAGGGGCAAACCCTTTTTCGCCATTTTTAATATCCTCATCCTGGCAGGGGGACTGCTGTACTTTATTGACTTCCTATCGTTGGGCTACCTCAAGAGAGTCCGATGGCTGGCGCCCTTTTATTATCCCATCTACCGGTTTTTCAGCCTCGTAACTTTTGCGCGCCTCTATCGCCCACTGTATTACAACCTGATCGATAACCGCTTTGGGCGCGGGGTGGGCTTTTTGCTACTGCCCTACATCATTGTCCTGATTGTTGGCTCCTCCCTGAAATTCGTTTCTGATGCGTACTTTCCCGAGTCTCCTCCCGCCCATACCGTTCTGAAAACGGATTATTATGACGATCAAAGGCCGGAAGGCGCGATAGTGGAATCACCGTGCATTCCCTCTCGTTTTGTCGGGAACGGGTTTCTGGAATTGTTCATTCCCTACCTGCCGGCAAAGGACGATAAGAACATAGAGGTCAATTGCCCGGGACTGGAAGTGGCCAACTTCACCGGGCTGACCCTGGAAGGCAGCATCACCATACAAAGAAACAGAAACGGTTTCAACACAGATTCCATCCTGCTGTGCATGGGCAACCTGCATCAGGTACACGTGGATGACAGCCTGTTCGCTTCCCCTTCTTTCCGGTTTTACACCCACCCGCAACGCCAGGCCAACGGCCTGCTGGCCATATTCGATGTCCAGCACCTAACGCGGGGAGAGCACCTCCTGCGGGTAGAAACGCGGCGCCTGCGCGAGGATTCCCTCGTATGGGAACAGGCGGCGTATATACCGTTCTGGAAAGAGTGACGAGCCGGCAGGTATAGGATCGATGTGATTTCTGATGTTTGATTATTGACGGTCGATTTTTGATGTAGGGCAAACCGAAGGGCGGCTATGAAAGAGCGGCCCCCAATGAGCCCCATCAAAAATCGCATATCGAACGTCAGAAATCGTACATTTCTCAGTAATCAAAAGTGCTGTATAATCTGCCTGATATTTTGCACACCCTACCCTCACAGAGCTCCGGTTGGCTGGCTCCCCCCTCCCATATCAAATGTTATTCTTTCTTCAGGGGGTCTTCCCGAATAACCAGCGTGCTTTTCCACGTTTCGCTTCCGATCCGGAGCTCCAGGTTATAGACGCCCGGCCCGGCAATGGGCAGGCCGAGCTCGTCGTCGATGCCGAAGCGTAGGTAGCCCTCCCGCAGTTCGTTCACAATGGCCCGTCGTTCGCGCGGTGTTTTTGCTTTCTGAAAATCGCGGTACATGCTCTTGAGCCGGGAATAGTCGTAAACGGCCAGAAGCTGTTGAAAAATACTATCCACCTCGGCATATTCCGCCTCGGTATAGGCGTTAACGTCAAATTCCAGATCCCAGTAATAGCGGTGGATGCCGGCCTTTTGCTCCAGTTTCGCGGTGCGTTTATATTTCCCGTCGCGGCTGCGGATCTCCAGAGTTGCTTCTTCCTCTCCGTCCTGGCCGATATAATAGGTGACGGCCGCCCGGTTGTTGAAGGCGGCGCGCGGCAGGCCTCCGGTATTTTCGATCGTCGCCGGGTTTTCGCCCGCAAACCAGAAATGGCCACGCTGGCCGCCGCGGCTGGTGTTTTCCCAGAGGGTGGCGGGGCGCTGCCGGAAAAGATGGCCTTTTCCTTGTTGCAGCCGGCTGGTGAGCTGTTGCAAGGGAGTGATGTCGTCCATGATCCAGAGGCTGCGCCCGTGGGTGCCGGCGATGAGGTCGTTGTCGCGCGGGTGGATGAGCAGGTCGTAAACGGAAACGGTGGGCAGGCCCGGCATGAAGCGCATCCAGCTCTTACCGCCGTCGATGGAAGCCCAGATGCCGGTTTCGGTCCCCAGGAACAACAGGTTGGGATTGCGCGGGTCTTCCCGGACCACCCGAACGACCTCGGTTTCCGGCAGGGTACTGCCGATATCTGTCCAGGATTGGCCGAAGTCGTCGGTGCGGAAGGCCCAGGGGGCAAGCTGTCCGCTGCGGTGGCCGTCGAAACATACGTAGGCCCGGCCTTCCTGGTGGTGGGAGGCCTCCACTCGGCTTACCCAAATACCTTCCGGCACGCCGGGAATGGCATTCCTGGCGTTGTGCCAGTTCTGGCCGCCGTCGCGGGTCAGCTGCACGTTGCCGTCGTCGGTGCCGGCCCAGAGGACGGCGGGGTTGAGGGGAGACTCGGAAAAAGTATAGATGCTGCAGTGCGTCTCCGCACCCGTATTGTCGGGCGTGATGCCTCCGCTTTTTCCCTTTGCCGTTTTTTCGGGGCTGGCGGTAGAAAGGTCGGGGCTGATGATCGTCCAACTGGCGCCCTGGTCGGTCGACAGGAAAAGGTAGTTGCCGCCGGCAAAAAGAGTGTGCGGGTCGTGTTTGGACATCACCAGGGGCGCCGTCCAGTTGAAGCGGAATTCCCGGCCGGTCCGTTGCAGGCTATCGGGCACGGCGGCTTCGTAATTCGAAATGTTGTCCATTGTGGGTTGAATGCGTTCCATCTCATAGGTTACCACATCGTAGCGGAAGCTGCTGCCGTTCTCCATTTCGGTGAACAGGGTGCGCCAATCGGTGGGGTCGGGCTGTATGAACTGCCCGTCGCCCCAGTGTAGTTTCCAGTTGGAATCGTTGAGGATGCCGCGGGCGTCGCGGCTGAAGCTGGCCACCCCGTAGGTGCCGTTGTCCTGCAGGCCGCCGTACACGTAGTAGGGGTCGCGCCAGTCGGCCCCGATGCGGTAGAACTGGCCGATGGGAAGGTTGTCGAACAGGATGAAGTGCTTTCCGTGGTCATGGGTGAGGGAGGCGCCCTTATCGGCGCCCAGGTAGTACCTGTCCGGATGGACGGGGTCGATCCACATGGAGTGGAAATCGCCGTGCACTTCCTGGTCCTTGCTGCCGTTGTTGAGTGTTTTGCCGCCGTCGGAAGACACCATGAAGCGGGTCGTCAGCACGTACACCTTCTTATCGTCGGCGGGATTGATGCGTACCTGGCTGTAGTAGAAGGGGCGGTTGTTGTAGGTGTTGACATAGCGCCAGCTTTTCCCTCCGTCTTCCGTGCGGTACAGGCCCGACCCCGGTTTGGCCAGGGTGTCCGATTTCTCTGCTTCCACCAGGGCCATCAGGATATTGGGGTTTTTGCGGTAGATGGCCAGTCCGATGCGCCCCGTTTCACCGGGGGGCAGCCCTTTGGACAGCTTGGCCCAGCTCTTGCCGCCGTCCGTGGATTTGAAGATGCCGCCGTTGGGCCCTCCGCTGTGGAACGTCCAGGGTTGGCGCAGGCGCTGGTAAAATGCAGCGTAGAGCACTTTGGGGTTTTGGGGGTCCATCACCAGGTCGGTGCAGCCCGTTTTACTGTCGTCGGGCAGGCCGTTGGTGAGCTTGGCCCAGGTCTTGCCGCCGTCGGTGGTTTTGAACAGCCCCCGTTCGCCGGCGTAGCTCCAGAGGTTGCCGATGGCCGCCACGTAGGCCGTGTTGGGGTCTTTCGGATGGGCCAGCACGCGGGCGATCTGGTAGGTGTTGGACAGGCCGAGGTGTTGGAAGGTCTTGCCGCCGTCCGTCGATCTGTAGATGCCGTTGCCCCAGGATACGCTGTTGCGGTTATTGGGTTCGCCGGTGCCCACCCAGAGGATGTCAGGGTTGGGCTGAAACAGGGCGATATCGCCGATGGAGGCCGTTTCGTAGCGGTCGAAGATGGGCGACCAGGTGGTGCCGGCGTTGTCGGACCGCCAGACGCCGCCGGAGGCCGTGGCCAGGAACACCCGGCGGAAGTCGGTTTCCACCGCTTCGATGTCCACGATACGGCCGCCCTGGTTGGCCGGGCCGATGTTGCGCCAGTGGAAGCCCTGGAGTAGGGCCTCGCCGGATACCTGGGCGGATAGGGGGCTATGGATGAAAGTCAGGCACAGGATAAGGGGAAGTAGGAGCCGCTTCATGGTAATGTTGGTTTTTCTAAAAAAAAAGTGGCCCTTGGGCGGGCTCAGTAACGAAAATACAGGAACTAATCAGAAATCGTAAACCATTTCAGTACTTTACGAAAGCTTAGAGCATGTTTGGAGCCCAAAACACAGCATAGGATGGTACTGATCCTTTATTCCAGGCTGGAACAAAAGCTGGAGGAACACCGGTTCGACACCTTGCTCCAGCCGTTGCCTTCCGATATCCAACAGAAGATCCGGCGCTACCGGCGCTGGCAGGACGCCCACGCCTGCCTGTTTGGCAAACTCCTGCTGATCGAAGGGCTTCGCCGGTTAGGCCTGGGCGGCGCGGCCCTCCTCCATCAACTACAGTATACATCCTACGGCCGCCCTTTCCTGGCCGGGGTGGCCGACTTCAACATTTCCCACTCCGGCGAGTATGTGGTTTGCGCCCTGAGTATCCATTACCGCCTGGGCATCGACATCGAAAAGATACAGCCCATCCACCTGCCTGATTTCCGGGGACAAATGACGGATATGGAATGGGATACCGTAAGCAAGGCCGACGACCCTCTCCAGGCATTCTACTATTACTGGACGCGCAAGGAGGCGGCGATCAAGGCGCACGGCCACGGCCTGAGCCTGCCCCTCAAGGAGGTGGTTATCGGAGAGGGGCAGGTGGTGATGGAGGGGAAGGGCTGGCCGTTGTATGAGGTGGAGTTGGCGGGCGGGTATGTGTGCCATTTGGTGGCGGATGGGCGGGTGGAGGAAGAGGAAATTAGGGTGGAGGAGGTGAATTTGTAATCGGATGGAAAATCAGGCATTGTTTGAGGTTAACCGGGGGGCTGTTCGGAATTCGCAGGTGCTTGAAAATCAGTACCCGTTTTTGAAAAAGCAGAGTTAATTGAATAGTCTCTTAACCGGTTCCCGTTTCTTTATCTTCCCCAGTATATTCTAAAATATCGCCGGGTTGGCAGTCCAGGGCTTCGCAAATGGCCTCTAATGTGCTGAAGCGTATGGCCTTTGCTTTACCTGTTTTTAAAATGGAAAGGTTGGACAAAGTCAAGTTCACCTTTGCAGAAAGTTCGTTCAAAGAGATCTTCCGTTTGGCCATCATCACGTCTAAGTTTACAATTATGGGCATGGCTTATATTGTTAACTCATTTTCCGTTTGTAATTCGGTTCCTTTCTTGAAAACCTGGGCAATGAAATAGATCACGCCGGCAAAGAATAATATTTCCCCGTATGCCCAGTCTATAGGTATGGCCACGTTCTTTTTTATTAGCCAATTGCTGTATGCTTGTGCAATGGCCGCCAGCAATCCTGCCCATATTGCTATTTGACTAATTTTGATGATGATGTTTTGGATGGCCTTGCTAAAAGGTTTTTCCATTTTCAATTCCAGGGAGATTTTTACTACCCAATAACCAATATAGGCTTTCAAACCAGTTAGTCCGATGAGCATCACAACTAAGATAGAATAATGGGTAAGGCTAAAAGCATAGAGTTCGGACAAGTTTAAGCCCCTATCCAAATTATGCGAAGCAATAGGGTTAATGCCCATACTTACAATGTAAGAAAAAAGGACAGAACCAGCCTTGATGCACAGTCCGATGAATATTATCCAGAAGATGACGTTCATCGTTTTTAAGATAAAAGAGGTGTTTGCCGTCATTGCAATTAGTTTTAAATTTCGACAAACATCAATAAATTTTTATTGAAAAACAATAAAAATGTGCCTTTTATCAGAAAAATATTTTTGCCTGCTTTACCGCAATTGCTGATGAATGGATTAGTAGGTGTTCTCTTCATCAGAATGCGATCGAATCCAAAGGACTCTCTTCTCACTGAAACCAGCGGGCCAGGCCGCGCGCCTTCCAAATGCGGTTATTGCCTGGTAGGAAAAAATAACACCACATTGATACACAACTTCTGAATAATCTTTCGTTCCTTTGCGGTACTGGCGAAACAAAAATATTACCACTCGGCCGACAGGGGCTAAAATGCATACATGATCACAAGAGAGCACATCATAGAAACCGCTACCCAACAGTTTGTCAAGCACGGGGTGAAAACGGTCACCCTGGACCGCCTGGTCAAAGAACTGCACACCTCCAAACGGACCATCTATACGCATTTCAAGGATAAAACGGAACTACTGGAAGCCTGCCTGGCGGTTTATCATGCCCGGGTCAAGCAGGAGAACGAAGCGATCATACAGTCTGCCGACAACGCCATTGAAGCGATGGGGCACCTCCATCAGAAGATCGTTGGGCGCACCTACCACATCAACCCCAACTTCTTCAGCGATATCATTCATTACTACCCGGGCCTGCTGCATGAGTCGTACCGCAAAACCGGGAACTTCGCCCACCAGCAGATGGTGGAACTCGCCGAGTGGGGCATACAGGACGGCATTTTCCAAAAAGATATGGATGTGGAAGTGGTGGTCAAGACCGTCTTATCCCTGCTTAAATTACTGAAAGACAACGACCTGTTCCCGGCAGTGGAATTCAGCAAGGAACGGCTGACCTTCGGTATCCTGATCCCTTATATGCGGGGCCTTTGTACGTTCAAAGGCCTTGAGTTGCTGGAAAAACAGGAAGAACTGTTCCGCATTTCAGTATAAAAAAGACCTTCCCTGCCCTTTTGCCGAAGGACGAAACAGGCAGGGCATCAAAATAAAAGATATGAATATCAACAGCTCCCTAAGCAAAACGCCAATAGCCGTCGTCGGCCTGTCTGCCATCTTTGCCGACGCTCGTAATGTCGAAGAGTTCTGGAACAACATCGTTCAGGGTAAGGACAGCATCACCGACGTGCCGGAAAACCGCTGGCGCATCGAGGATTACTACGACCCCGACATGAACGCTCCCGACAAGACCTACTGCAAACGCGGCGGCTTTCTTCCCGAGATCGATTTCAATCCTATGGAATTCGGCCTGCCGCCTAATATCCTGGAGGTGACCGACGCCAGCCAGTTGCTGGGCCTGGTGGCTGCCCGCGATGCCCTGTTGGATGCCGGCTATGGGCCGGACTCTCCGAAATTTACCAAGGAACTGCGGGAAAAGACCGGCGTGGTGCTGGGCGTAGGCGGCGGCCAGAAGCTGATCACGCCCCTGATCGCCCGCCTGCAGTATCCTATCTGGGAACGGGCCCTGCGTGCCAGCGGCATAGCAGAGAAAGATATTCCCCCCATCGTCGAAAAGATGAAAAAGGCCTACGTGGGCTGGAACGAAAATGCCTTCCCCGGCCTGCTGGGCAACGTCATTTCCGGCCGCATCACCAACCGCTTTGACCTGGGCGGCCTCAACAGTGTGGTCGACGCCGCCTGCGCCGCTTCCCTGAGTGCCATCAAGATGGCCCTGAGCGAACTGGTAGAGGGCCGCTGCGATATGATGCTCACCGGCGGAGTGGATACCGACAACTCTCCCTTCATGTATATGTCTTTCAGCAAGACGCCGGCCTTTTCCAAATCCGGGAACATCACTCCGTTCAGCGATGACGCCGACGGCATGCTCATCGGCGAGGGCCTCGGTATGCTGGTACTGAAAAGGCTGGAAGACGCCGAGCGCGATGGCGACCACATCTACGCCGTTGTTAAAGGCGTAGGCACCTCGAGCGACGGCCGCTTCAAGTCGGTCTACGCTCCCCGCCCTTCCGGGCAGGCTCTGGCCATGAACCGCGCTTATGAGGATGCCGGCTATGCCCCTTCTACCGTCGGCCTGATCGAAGCCCACGGTACGGGCACCGGCGCCGGCGACCCTACGGAGTTCACTTCTATGAATATGGTTTTCGGCAAGGACAATCCGGAAAAGGCACACATCGCCCTGGGGTCCGTCAAATCCCAGATCGGCCATACCAAAGCAGCTGCTGGGGCGGCAGGAATGGTGAAAGCCGTTCTGGCCCTGCACCATAAAGTACTGCCCCCAACCATCAACGTAGAAAAGCCCAACTCCCAATTCGATATAGAAAATTCCCCGATCTACATCAATACCGAAACCCGCCCCTGGATCCGCAACGGCCATCCGCGCCGGGCTTCGGTGAGCGCCTTCGGCTTCGGCGGTATCAATGTACACATCGCTATGGAGGAATATGAAGGGAAAAAACCGGTGGACTACCGCCTGCACGAGCCTTTCAAAACGGTGCTGCTACAGGCGCCTACTCCAGCTCAACTGCTGCAGGACTGCCAGTCTATCCTGTCTAAACTGAAGTCGGACGAACCCGCTGAATCTTTCTCGGCCCTGGCCCGGGGTTCAAAAAATACTACTCCTGAACGGCCCCATGCCCGCCTGGGTTTCGTGGCCGGTTCTCCGGAGGAATGCATTGAACTATTGCAGCTGGCGATCCAAACGCTGGAGAAAAACCAGGAAGCCTGGAATCATCCCCGGGGTATCTGTTACCGTCCGAGTGGCATCGACCTGGCTACCCAGAAAGTAGTGGCCCTGTTCGCCGGCCAGGGCTCGCAATACGTAGGAATGGGCAAGGAACTGGCCAATGCCTTTCCCGAAGTACATGACGCTTTCGGCAAGATGGACAGCTTGTTCCGGCAGGCTGGCGAAGCGCCTCTCTCCAAAACCGTCTTCCCCGTTCCCGTTTTTTCAGACGAAGAAAGGCGGGCCCAGCAACAGGCGCTAACCCTGACCCAATACGCTCAGCCGGCCATCGGCGCGCTGAGCATGGGAATGTACAAGGCTATGCACCGGGCCGGTTTCCGTCCTCATTTTGCGGCTGGCCATAGCTTCGGCGAACTGACAGCCCTCTGGGCTGCCGGCGTGCTCGATGAGGACACTTATTTGCAACTGGCCAGAAAACGGGGCGCCGCCATGTCGGCCGTTAATCCGGAGGCGGATGCCGGAGCCATGTTGGCCGTGAAAGCACCCGAGGCGGAGGTGCGGCAGGCCATCAGCGGCATGCCGGGTGTGAGCATTGCCAACGTCAACTCCAACGACCAAGTCGTGATCGGCGGCAGCACAGCTGCCATAAAGACAGCGGGGGAGCAACTTCAGGCCCGCGGCCTGTCGGTGATCCCACTACCGGTATCCGCTGCCTTCCATACTGCTTATGTAAAACATGCACAGGAGCCCTTCGCTCGCTTCGTGCACACGCAGCAATTCAACCAGCCGGCCATTCCGGTTTATGCCAACACCACGGGGCTGCCTTATCCGGATAATGCGGATGAGCAGCACGCCATTTTGGAAGAACAGATCACCAATCCGGTTCTTTTCAAGAATCAGATCGAGAACATCTACCGGGCCGGCGGCCGCATCTTCGTAGAATTCGGCCCCCGAGATGTCCTCGCCAAGCTGGTGCAAAACATTTTGCAGGGTAAGGAATTTGTCGCACTCGGCATCAACCCCAGCGCACAAAAGGACAGCGACCTGCAGTTTCGCCAGGCCGCGCTGCAATTGCGCGTCCTGGGCTTGCCGCTCAGCCATATCGACCCTTACAAGCGGGAACTGCCCGGGCCTGCGGCAAAAACCAAACTGAACGTTGTACTGAGCGGTAACAACTACGTCTCCGAACCCACTCAGAAAGCTTATCAGGCATCCCTGAATGACGGCTTCCGGATCTCCGGCGGCCAGGCTACAGTAGTGGAAAAAATAGTGGAAGTAGAAAAGATCGTCGAGGTTCCGGTAGGAAATGTATTGGATCATCAAATTGAAAATGAAGAAGAAGCCATGAATAAGGAAGCCCTTAAGGTATTACAGGCGGCCCTGGAGTCGTTCAATGCCCACCAGACAAAGTCGCTCGAGATCTTCGAGCGGTTCATGACAGACCAAAACCAGCAGGCACAGCAGTTGCTGCAATTGCTTTCCCGGCAGATGGACAACGCTCAGCCTGCAGCTATAGCAACACCACAAGAAAATGCCTTTGCGAAGCCGGTGGCGCCCGTTGCGCCGAAAGTGCCGATCACTACCAATGGCAATGGCAATGGCAATGGGACCAATGGTTTCGCTAAGCCGGTAGCTCCTGCTCAACCGGAAACTCCGGAAAGTCGGAACCCCGCAACCCCAGCCACCCCACAAACCCCCGCAACCCAGCAACTCACCACCGCCCTGCTGGAAGTAGTGAGCGAAAAGACGGGCTACCCGGCCGAGATGCTGGAGCTGAATATGGACATGGAGGCCGACCTGGGCATCGATTCCATCAAGCGGGTGGAGATCTTCGGCGCGCTGACGGCGCAGTACCCCGAAATGTCGGGCATCAACCCCAACGAACTGACCGAACTGCGCACCTTAGCCGAGATCGTGGCCTACGTGGGCAATAAAGGAGGCGCTGTGGAAGTCGGAAGCGACCGCAGGGAGTCCCGTACCGACAGCGGAGGCCGGGATCGGAAGTCGGAAGCGACCGCAGGGAGTCCCGTACCGACAGCGGAGGCCGGGATCGGAAACGGGGCCGCAACCCCAGAAACCTTAGAAACCCCAGCCACCCCACAAACCCCGGCAACCCAGCAACTCACCACTGCCCTGCTGGAAGTAGTGAGCGAAAAGACGGGCTACCCGGCCGAGATGCTGGAGCTGAATATGGACATGGAGGCCGACCTGGGCATCGATTCCATCAAGCGGGTGGAGATCTTCGGAGCGCTGACGGCGCAGTACCCCGAAATGTCGGGCATCAACCCCAACGAACTGACCGAACTGCGCACCTTAGCCGAGATCGTGGCCTATGTGGGCAATAAAGGAGGCGCTGTGGAAGTCGGAAGCGACCGCAGGGAGTCCCGTACCGACAGCGGAGGCCGGGATCGGAAGTCGGAAGCGACCGCAGGGAGTCCCGTACCGACAGCGGAGGCCGGGATCGGAAACGGGGCCGCAACCCCAGCCACCCCACAAACCCCGGCAACCCAGCAACTCACCACCGCCCTGCTGGAAGTAGTGAGCGAAAAGACGGGCTACCCGGCCGAGATGCTGGAGCTGAATATGGACATGGAGGCCGACCTGGGCATCGATTCCATCAAGCGGGTGGAGATCTTCGGCGCGCTGACGGCGCAATATCCTGAAATGTCGGGGATCAACCCTAATGAACTGACCGAACTGCGCACCCTGGGGCAGATCGTAGAATACGTCGGCAAGAGCAGTAAAAAAAAACTGGTAGCGTAACGATTCCCGCTGCTCCTGATCCGGGGGTGGATGGGGTTGGAGCTGTTATCAGGACGGGGCCCTTCCACGGCGTGGAGCGCAGTGAGGTAGGGTTGAAGTTCCTGCCGCAACCGGACCAACTGGAATTTTCCCTGCCCGATACGCACATTACGCTGGTCACCAATGAGGGTTCAGAACTGACATCCCGGCTGTTGAAATCGCTCGAAAAAAGCGGACAGCAGGTTGTCGTTCTGAACCTTCCTCATATCCCGAACCCGATAAGCGAGCGGGCCGTAACGCTGGGCGCTGCTTCGGATGCAGCGGTGCAGAAGGCCATCGAAACTGTTCGGGCTCAATTTGGAGAAGTGGGCAGTTTCATCCACCTCCACCCTCATTTTGAATTTGAGAACGGCAACTTCACGCAGCATTTTCCCGCCGAGCGGGAGATCGTCAAAACCCTCTTCTTTTTGGCTAAGCATCTGCAAAAACCACTGAACGCCCTGGGGCAAAAGCAACGCGCCAGTTTCCTGGCCGTTACCCGTTTGGACGGGCAGTTAGGGCAGGGCAGGCGCGGCAACGTCTCCGTTATCGGCGGCGGCATCACCGGCCTGGTGAAGTGCCTCAACCTGGAGTGGGCCCCGGTGTTCTGCCGGGTGTTGGATATACAGCCGGAATTACCTGCAGCGACGATTGCCGATCAGGTGATGGCCGAATGGAAGGACGCCGATGTATCGCATGTGGAAGTGGCCTTTTCGGAAAAAGGCCGGCAGACGACAAGCGTTCAGCCGGTTGTGGTAGCCGAACATTCAGAGATCCGGACAACGGTAACTCCCGATTCCGTTTTTCTGGTCAGCGGCGGAGCGCGGGGCGTTACCGCTACCTGTGTGGCAGAGATGGCCAGAGCCTTCCGATGCAAATTCATTCTGCTCGGCCGCTCTTCCTCCGATTTCGAAGTGCCGGCATTTGCTCAGCAGGAACAAGACGAGAGCATGCTGAAGCGGCTGATCATGGAGGACATGAAGGCGCGGGGAGAACAACCCAACCTTGCCAAAGTTAAAAGCACTTACGGAAATATCGTCGCCAAAAAGGAGATCGACGAAACGCTGGCCCGGATACAGGCAAATGGAGGACAAGCCCTTTACGTGCAGGGCGATGCTACGAACCCGGCCAGTTTCCATTCCGGGCTGAAAGCAGCAGTGAACACGCTGGGCAAAGTCACCGGCATCATTCACGGCGCCGGCCGCCTGGCGGACAAGTACATACAAGACAAGACAGAGGCCGATTTTGAGAACGTGCTTTCGGTTAAACTCGATGGATTGCTCGCGCTGCTGCGGAGTGTCGACATTCACCAGCTCGATCACCTGATCCTGTTCTCCTCGGTAGCCGGTTTTTATGGCAACGTTGGGCAAACCGACTATGCCATCGCCAACGAGATCCTCAGCAAGGCGGCCCACTTGTTTAAAACCAACCATCCGAACACTCACGTTTCCGCCATCAACTGGGGCGCCTGGGATAGCGGGATGGTCAGCGGCGAGCTGAAGGCCCAGTTTGAGGCAGCTGGCGTAACGCTGGTCAACAGCCAGGGCGGAGCCGCCATGCTGGTCAATGAATTGAACGTGGCCTACTCCGGCCAACCTCAGGTGATCATTGGCGGTACGTTGCCGGCGGCAGTTAGTTACCTGAGTGAGGACTTGCGGGCCTACCGCATCCACCGACGGCTGAGGCTGGAAGATAATCCGTTCCTGAACCATCATGTCATACAGGGTAAAGCGGTCTTGCCGGTGGTGAACGCCGTAGGCTGGATGGCTCAAACCTGCGAACGGTTGTACCCCGACTACCGCATTTTCCAGGTTGAGAACACCCGGCTGTTCAAGGGCATCGTCTTTGACGGCAGCCAAAAAGAAGATTACATCATCGAACTGAAGGAGGTGGAAAAGAGCCGCGAACAGGTCGTTTTTGAAACCACGGTCCTGAGCGAAGGGGAGAAGCTGCCTACCTACCACTACAAAGCGACGGTAACGGCCGTGAATAAAAAAATGAAGCGGGAAACGCCCGGTTTTGCCCATCAGCTCAGTGGTGTCTATCAGCCGACGAGCGGGGCGGGTTTATACCAGGACGGCTCCCTCTTTCACGGGAACTACTTCCAGGGCATCGAACAGATCCTGGATTGCACGGAACACCAGATCGTCCTGTCCTGTAAAGCGCCTGAAGTGCCCCTTTCCGAGCAGGGGCAGTTCCCGGTGGGTTCGGTCAATACCTTCTTTACCGATATCCAGTATCAGGGTATGGTAGTTTGGGTGCAGAAATTCATGGATGGAGCGAAGAGCCTGCCGTTGCAGACCGATTCGGCTACGATCTACCGGCCTGTTCCATTCGAAAAAGAGCTGTTCGTCCATGTAGGCATTACCGAAGCCACCGATTTCAAAATGGTAGCGGAGTGCACGGTGTACGATGCACAAGGGACGGTATACATGAAAACGAAGGGGGCGACGGTAACGGTCTCGAGGCAGTTGGTATGGTGACCCGTTCGTGCCACGAGCAAGGACAATATTCTTTCAAAATAGTCTATAGCATACAATGACCAAAATAGCCATCATAGGAACCTCCGGCCTTTTCCCAGGCTCCTCCACTCCGGAGGAATTCTGGGATAACCTGATGCAGGGCAAGGACCTTACCAGCCTGGCTACGGAGGAGGACTTTGGGGTAGATCCGGAGATCTTTTACCAGCCTGGTAAAGGGGTGGTCGACAAATGTTACTCTCTGCGCGGGGGGTACATTCGCGATTTTCGGTTCGACCCTGATGGTTACGAATTGCCGGCGGAGCTCCTGGCCAGGCAGGACAAGCTGTACCAGTGGCCGCTCTACGTTGCCCGGGAAGCTCTGCGGGAGGCGGGTTATTTTGGCGATAAAGAAAAATTGCAGCGGTGCGGCCTCATTTTGGGCAATCTGTCCTTCCCCACCGGTTCTTCGCACCGCCTGCTGGCGGAGGTTTATACCCAAACCCTGGAAAAGGCGCTGCGGGAGTTGCTGCAGGACGCACAATTCACCATACCAGCCACCCAAAAGGACAAACCCGATAACGCCATCCTCGACTGGACGGTTTCTCAGATGGCCAGCCATGCCCTCGGGCTGGGCGCCGGACATTATACGCTGGACGCCGCCTGTGCCACTTCCCTGTACGCCATCAAGCTGGCCTGCGACGAGCTGCTCACCGGCAAGGCCGATATGATGTTGGCGGGCGCCGTTTGTGCTTCCGACCAGTTGTTCATTCACATGGGCTTCTCCATTTTCCATGCCTATGCCGGTGCGGACGATAAGTTCGTCCCCCTCGACCAGGGTTCGGCCGGGCTGGTCTCCTCGGAAGGGGCCGGTATGGTGGTGCTCAAACGCCTGGAAGATGCCGAACGGGACGGCGACAACATCCTGGCCGTCATCGGTGGCATCGGCCTGTCCAACGACGGCCGCGGCAAGTTCCTGCTCAGCCCGCATCCCAAAGGGCAGCGGCTGGCCTTCGAGCGCGCCTACCTTGGGAACGGCATTTCTCCGGAAGAAACCTCCTACCTGGAATGCCATGCTACCGGCACGCCGCTCGGCGACCTGACCGAGATGAATTCTATCGCTGATTTCTTCGCCGAGCATCAGGCGCGGCCCCTGCTCGGTTCGGTCAAATCCAACATGGGGCACCTGCTCACCGCCGCGGGTATGACCGGTTTACTGAAGGTGCTGCTGGCCATGCAGAAAGATGCCATTCCCCCGAATATCAACCTGAAGGATGCCATCGTATCCAGGAACGGTTGGCTGGGAAAGGAGCAAATGATCCTGGAGCCTACCGCCTGGAACCATCCTCACAAACAGGCGGGCATCAATTCCTTCGGCTTTGGCGGAACGAACGCCCACATGGTGGTGCAAAGCTATATGCCGGAACCCGCCGAAGCAAACCCCTGGCGGCCCGTTGAGCGGCAGCCGATGGCCATTATCGGCATGGATGCCCACTTTGGTAATTGTGTGGGGTTGGATGCGTTCTACTCCACCATTTACCACGGGAAGCAGCATTTCAGGGCCCTGCCCCGGGGCCGTTGGAAAGGCTTCGATGAAAATGAAGCGCTGCTGAAAGCTTTCGGTTTCGCCAACGGCATGCCCCCCAAAGGAGCCTATATCGAAGATTTTGAGATCGACTTGTTGCGCTACAAAATTCAGCCGGCCGAGGCCGAAACACTGGAACCCCAGCAGGCCCTTATCCTGAAGGTGGCCGACAACGCTCTTCGGGATGCCGGACTGGAGGAGAGCCGTAATGTGGCGGTCCTCATCGCTATGGAGTCCGAACTGGCCATTCACCATTACCTTGCGCGCTGGGACGCAAGCTGGCAGGTCAGGGCTGCTCTGGAGCATAGCGGTATCCAGCTCGACGAGGAGCAGGAAGCCAGGTTGGAAGAATTGTGTAAAAACGGCGTTTACTACCGGGAGGGATCCCAGACCCCCAGCCAGCACACCAGTTTTGTAGGCAACATCATGGCCAGCCGGGTAGCGGCGCTGTGGGATTTCTCCGGCCCGGCATTTACGGTGTCCTGTGGAGAACATTCGGTTTTCAAAGCCCTGGAGGTAGCGCAGAACCTGTTATCTCTTGGAGAAGTGGAAGCCGTGGTGGTCGGAGGTGTAGATTTTTCCGGAGGGCTGGAGAACGTCCTGCTTAGAAATAAAAAAGATAAGGCCAATCTGGCGGATCGGCCCAGCCTCTCTCTTAATGAGGAGGATCAAGGCTGGCTGGTGGGCGAAGGCGCCGGCGCCATCGTTTTAAAAAAGCTGGCGGAAGCAGAAAACGATAAGGTGTATGCCGTCATTGACGGCCTGGAGGATAACAAGCCACTGGCTGAGGCCGGCTATCTGGAACTTGCGGCAACGGGTATCGCCCGTGAAGAAGAGGAGGAGCGGAGGTGGTTGCCGGGACAGCGGCCAAGAGGCTCCGTTGCTTTAGGCAGCATCAAGGCCAATATCGGGCACACCTATGCCGCTTCCGGTATCGCCGCCCTCATCAAAACGGCCCTCTGCCTGCACTATCGCTTCCTGCCGGGTATTCCCAACTGGAAAGGCCCGAAAGATGCCGCCGGCTTCGAAGGTAGCGGATATTATTTCCCGGAAAGATCCCGCCCCTGGATACTGGAGAAAGGACAGCACAAGCGCCGCGCCGTGGTACACGGGTTGGAGGGCATGCAGGTACAGCTTTCTGAAGCCGCCTCCCATTTTGACATCAGGCCGGCGTTTCTGCAGAAAAGCACTCCGCACCTTTACATCCTGAAGGGCGATATGGAAAAAGAACTGCAGCAGCAACTATCCGCTCTGGAGATCGCGGCGGAGAGTCCGGCGCCATTGGCGGAGATAGCTGCGCAATTTCATCTGAATAACCAGGCAAAGGAGGCCGGTTTTTGCATTGCCCTCATCGGGAAAACCAAAAAAGGGCTGTTGCAGGACATTCGCTATTTTCAGGAGAACCTGCGCGCGGCCTTTCAGGGCGGGCAATTGCTCAAAACGCCCACCGGCAGTTATTTCACAACCAGGCCGCTGGGCAAAGAGGGCAAGGTGGCCTTCCTCTACCCAGGCTCTTCCACTGCCTATCCGTATTTGGGGCAGGACTTGTTCCAGCTTTTCCCGCAACTCTTCCCTCATTTTGAAGAGCTACTGTCCAACCTGGAGGAGTACATCTGGCCGGACTACCTGTTCCCCAAGAAGATCCGTTCCGGAGACAGCCCGAAGAACATTTACGACAATGCCATCGCCATGATGTCGGTAGGCGTCTTCTTTTCGGCTGCCTACACGCACATTCTGCGGGCTTTATTCGGGCTGGAGCCGCAGATCGCTTTCGGATACAGCATGGGCGAGTGCAGCAGCATGTGGTATTCCCTGGGGGTTTGGGGCGCTGATGAGACAAAGGAGTTCCAGGAATCTCCCATTTTCAAAAACCGGTTTGCCGGGAACCTGGAACTGCTGGCGGAGCACTGGGGCATCAGCACCGAAGAAGCAAAGGAACGCTGGGTGAGCCTGGTGCTGCTGGCGCCAAAGCAAGAGGTGGAAGCACTCGTAAAGGAGCAGGAGAAGGCTTTCCTGACCTTCATCAATACCGAAAATGAAGTTGTCATTTCCGGCGACAAGGCCGTTTGCCTGTCGATTGCCGAACAGCTGAACTGTCCCACCCTGGCCATCCCTTTCCAGAATGTTATTCACCACGATTTTTGCGAGCGGGAGAGGGACGGGCTGCTTAAAATGCACAATTTCCCCCTGCGACAAGCGCCCGCAATTGATTTCTATTCCAGCATTACCCAATCCAGGATTGAGCTGGACAGCCTGGAGATCGCGGAGAATTCAACGGCGGTTTGTTGCATGCAGGTCGATTTCCCAAAGACAGTAAAAACCGTTTATGAAGCTGGCGCTCGTGTGTTCATCGAGCTGGGCGCCAACGCCACCTGTACCGGGTGGGTTAAGGCGGCACTAAAGGAAAAAGAACACCTGGCGGTGAGCATCAACCAAAAAGGCAAGCCCGATGCACAGTCGCTGCTGGAACTACTGGCCCAACTGGCCAGCCATGGCGTAGGGCTTGATCTCTCCATACTTTATCCGCCTGCGCGGGCGGAGCAACAGTCCCGGAGTTTTATGAAGAAGATCGTTCCGGGAGGGAGCCGCATTTTCGATACCCTCCTGAGTGAAGAGAACCGCAGGCATTTTGCTGCAGTCGAGGCCAGGAAAAAAGCCAGTGTCCTGACTTTAGCGGCAGGAGAGGAAGAAGAACCTTCCATTACCAATTATTCAACTTCTAAAGGATCCATTTCCATTATGGAAAGCAAAACGGAAGCAATTACGGCCAGCGCTCTGGCCCCGCAGGAGCGGATAGGCGAAAACGGCCTGCGGCTGCAGGACTACGAATCGGGCGAGCACCTGGAAGGTAAAACCATCCTTTTCTCCCAGGAGGACCTGGAAGAGTTTGCCACCGGCAAGATCGCCAATGTTTTCGGCCCGGAATACGCCGTCATCGATACCTACCGCCGTCGGGTGATGCTGCCGATGCACCCTTACCTGCTGGTGAGCCGGGTGACCGGCCTTAGCGGTAAAATGGGGGAGTACAAGCCGTCCACCATGCAAACGGAGTACGATATTCCCTACGGCGCCTGGTTTACCACCGACCGGCAGATCCCCTGGGCGGTATCTGTGGAGTCCGGGCAGTGTGACCTGCTGCTGATCTCCTACCTGGGCATCGATTTTCAGAATAAGGGCAACCTGGTCTACCGCCTGCTGGACTGTACCCTGACCTTTGTCGACGACCTGCCGTTTGAGGGGCAGACCCTGCGCTACGATATTTCCATCAATTCCTTTGTTCGCAATGGCGACAACCTGCTATTCTTCTTCAGCTATCGCTGTTATGTGCAGGATCGGCTGGTCCTGAAAATGGATGGCGGGTGCGCCGGGTTCTTTACCGACGAACAACTGGAGGAAGGACACGGCGTGGTATACACCGAAAACGAACTGGAGGCCAGGCGAACAGCCCCGAAGAAGCATTTCACGCCTTTGCTCCGGACCCATAAGACGTCCTTTTCCAAGGAAGACCTGCGCCATCTTATCAATGGCGAAATGGAGAAGTGTTTTGAAGATGAATCCTACTTCGCCAATGGCCGCAACCCCTCCCTCTGCCTGCCGCCGGAAAAGATCCTGATGATCGACCGCATCACTTCGGTTGACCTGACGGGCGGCGCCTACGGGCTGGGGTATATCGTGGCCGAAAAGGACCTGCATCCCGACGACTGGTACTTCCCCTGCCACTTCCGGGACGATGAGGTGCTGGCCGGCTCTCTGCAGGCCGAGGGCGGCGGCAACCTGCTGCGCTTTTTCATGCTGATGCTGGGCCTGCAGCGGCTGACCAAGGACGCCCGCTACCAGCCCGTCTTTGACCTGCCGCAGAAGGTGCGCTGTCGCAAACAGGTGACGCCCCAGAAAGACACCAAGCTCGTCTACAAGCTGGAGATCAAGGAGATCGGCCTGATCCCCAATCCTTACGTGATCGGTGACCTGGAGATCATCTCCGATGGAGTGGTGACGGTACACTTTGAGAACCTGGGCCTGCAGCTGAGGGAAAAATCTAACCCGCGCTACCTGGAGAATACCCCGGGCGTGAAGGTATCCCCGCGTTCGGAAGGCGCCCTTTTGAACGAAAAAGACATCACTACCTTTGCCCTCGACGACCTGTCGAAGTGCTTTGGCCCGGAATTTGCCGTCTATGACGGGCGGACGGTCTCCCGGCAGCCCAATACAGACCTGCAGCTGATCTCCCGGGTATTGAAAATTGAAGGTGAGCGTTTTGATTTCTCCAAGCCATCTGCCATTCTGGCGGAGTACGACGTGCCGGACGATGCCTGGTATTACGAGCAAAACTCCGCCCATACCATGCCTTACTCCATCCTGATGGAGATCGCACTGCAGCCTTGCGGGTTGCTGGGCGCCTATCAGGGCAGCACCCTGCAGTTTGCAGACAAGAACCTCTACTTCCGCAACCTGGACGGCGAGGGAGAACTGTTCGATCTGCCCACAGGTACGGACCTTAGAGGAAAAACGATCATCAATAAAGCCGTGCTCGCTTCTTCGGTAGCGCTGGGCGGCACCATCCTCCAGAATTATACCTTTGAGCTTTCGGTGGACGGCCAGGTTTTCTACAAAGGAAAATCCTCTTTCGGCTTTTTCCCCGGCGAGGCGCTGGCTTCTCAGGTTGGGCTGGACGGCGGAAAGGAGGTGGCCCCCTGGTTTGAAACCGAGCAACTGCAGCCTAAGGACTATATGCAGGTAAAGCTGGATTCCTTGTACGGAAAGATGAAACTCTACAAAGCGCCGGGCGGCAAGCCCCACTATCGGCTGGCGGAAGATCAGCTCGATTTGCTGGACAAGCTGCTCATCGCCAAAAATCAAGGGCAGTACGGTAAAGGGTACATCCATGCCACCAAGATGATGAAACCCTACGACTGGTTCTTTACCTGCCATTTCTACCAGGATCCGGTAATGCCCGGTTCACTGGGCGTAGAGGCCATTTTGCAGGCTATGCAGGTGTTTGCCCTGCAGCAGGATCTGGGCAAGGATTTTGCCTCGCCGAAATTCGTCCAACTGCCGAACCACAAGACGGTTTGGAAGTACCGCGGGCAGATCCTTCTGAATGTTAAGGAGATGCACCTAGAAGTGCACATCAAGGCCATTGAACAACGAGGGGAACAACTGGTCCTCGTTGCCGATGCTTATCTGTGGAACGATAAGATGCGGATCTATCAGGTGACGGATCTGGCGTTGGGCATAGAAGAGGAATGATGAAGGGGGAGATGGGATTTGGGATTTTTGATGTGCGATGTGCGATTTTTGATTTGCGATGTGCGATTTTTGATTTGCGATTTTTCATTTTGATTTTTAGATATGACCATGGAACTGACCTATAACAACATACCAACCAACCTCAATTGGAAAGGCTCTCCGCGAGCCGTGGCATTTGATGCATCCGGTATTCGTGAAAAGCTGACCCGTACAGAGCTGCCCTGTTTTGTCGTGCGGGATTTTCGCGGCCGTATCGGCCTGAGTAACGAAGGCGAGCTTACCGCTGACGGCAAGGGGCTGCAATTGCTGGCAATGGCTGGCGCTTTGCCTCCCGGCCAGTTGGGCGATCCCACTTTTCGCCAGGATTACAACCTGAAATACGCCTACAAGACCGGCGCCATGGCCAACGGCATCGCCTCCGAGGCGCTGGTCATCGCCATAGGCAAGGCCGGTTTACTCGGCTCTTTCGGCGCTGCCGGGTTGGTTCCCTCCCGCGTATTGCAGGCCATTGAGCACATCCAGGGTGAACTGCGGCGGGAGTCCTACGCTTTCAACCTCATTCACAGCCCGAACGAGGAAGCGCTGGAAGCCGGCGCGGTGAAGCTGTATCTGGAACGGGGAGTACACGTAGTGGAAGCATCGGCCTTTTTGGCCCTGACCGAGCACATCGTACACTACCGGGTAGCGGGCCTCAGCCCGGGGGAGGACGGCAATGTAAAGATCAACAACAAGGTCATCGCGAAAATATCGAGGAAGGAGGTGGCCGCCCACTTTATGCAGCCCGCTCCGGAGCGGTTCCTCCAATTGCTGCTGGAAAAGGGGAAGATCACCCCTGAACAGGCAGCTCTTGCCGTCCGTGTGCCCATGGCCGATGACATTACGGTCGAGGCCGATTCCGGCGGCCATACCGACAACCGCCCGCTGGTGGCCCTGCTGCCGTCCATCATTCAGCTGCGGGATGAACTGCAGGAAAAGCACCAGTTCGATCAGAAGATCCGCGTTGGGGCGGCGGGAGGCATTTCTACGCCGGCCTCGGCCCTGGCCGCCTTCATGATGGGCGCTGCTTATATCGTTACCGGTTCCGTCAACCAGGCTTGTATAGAGGCGGGCACCTCCGAGCATGTGCGCAAGTTGCTGGGCACGGTGGCCTCCACCGACGTCATGATGGCGCCGGCCTCCGATATGTTCGAGATGGGGGTGGAACTGCAGGTGCTCAAACGAGGCACCCTTTTCGGCCCGCGCGCCAAGAAGTTGTATGACTACTACCTCCGGTACAAGTCGATCGAAGAGATCCCGGCGGAGGAACGCCAGAAGATGGAGCAGCAGGTCTTTCAGCGGCCGCTGGAGGATGTTTGGCAGGACTGCATCGAATTCTTCCGCAATCGGGACCCGGAACAGATCGAACGCGCAGAAGGCAACCCGCACCGCAAGATGGCCCTCATCTTCCGCTGGTACCTGGGGCTGTCTTCCAACTGGGCCAACGCCGGCACGCAGGGGCGTGCGCAGGACTACCAGATCTGGTGCGGCCCGGCTATGGGCGCCTTCAACGACTGGGTGAAGGGCACGTACCTGGAAGATTATAAAAACCGCAATGCCGCCGATGTGGCGGAACAGATCATGCAAGGCGCGGCTTATCTGTACCGGGTACAATCGCTGAAGATGCAGGGCGTAGGCTTACCGCTGGAATGGGAGCGGTTTGTTCCAACGGAGCAACGAGCGGAGGCCGGCCTTTTAATGCCATAGAACTCGCGATGACTCCTGCGAATCAGGGGCTAAAGAGCCCTGAACGGAAAGGGCTGGGAGTGCACAATATCAGGCAGATTATACGATACCTTTGGTACGGTGAAATGTGCGATTTTTGATGGGGCTCTTTGGAAGCAGCCCTTCCGCTCGCCCTACATCGAAAACCGAACTTCACAAATCAAACATCATAAATCAGAAAGGCGGCCTGCTAAAGCAGCACAAAAAGTAGAAATATTGAAATACATTGTCCGCCTAAGCAGGGCGCGGATTTCAAAGCATTTCTACGTATTTCTCTATTTTTAAACTGGCCGGGTTCCGCCTTGTTTCAGTTCCTGTAATCCAGTGCCGGCTTCCGGCCGCCCAATAAGGGTTCGTATTTGAAATTGTCCCCCCGTTGCTTCACCCACTCGGCTTTTGCCGCTTCGATCAGTTGCTGATCGCTCAGCAGGTCGAGGGCCATGCCTGCTAAGGCCTTGGCGGCCACCAGCATTCCTTTCCGGCCGATGCTGCTACCGGTACAGGCCACGGCCTGCCAGGAGTGTCCCGGCGTGCCGGGGACATAGGTAGCCGTTCGCAAACCAACGGTAGGTACGGCCCAGCTGACATCGCCCACATCGGTAGACCCGCCCCGGTAGCCTGGCTCCACACTGAATTCCTTGATGGTTGCCGCTTCGCCGGGATCCGGTATTTTGGAACTTTTAAAGGTGGCCTGCAGCGCTTTGGCGAAGGCCATCTCCTCTTCCGTATAAGGTACGCCTCCCACTTCCTTCAGATTTTCGTGCATTTTTCGGGCGAGCGCCTCAATGGGGAGCAGGTTGTAGACGCCGCCGATGATCTCGTATTCCATTTCGGTCTCGGTACCCAGAGCGGCCCCCTGCGCCACTTTTACCAGGCGCTCGAAAATGCGCCGGGCTTCGGCGGGGTCGGGGTGCCGTACGTAGTAGTAGGCCTCGGCAAAATTGGGCACCACATTCGGCGCATCGCCCCCGGAGGTGATGATGTAGTGGATGCGGGTTTCCATGGGCACGTGCTCGCGCATCATGTTGGCCATGTTATTCATGGCTTCCACACCGTCAAGTGCGGAGCGGCCTGCCTCGGGGCGGCTGGCGGCGTGGGCGGAGGTGCCGTAAAAGCGGAATTTGGCTGTGATATTGGCCGTGGAATTACCCGGGTCAGCGGTGTTTTCGTCGCCGGGATGCCAGTGCAGGACGATATCTACCTCATCAAACAGGCCGGCGCGAACCATGTATACCTTTCCTGAGCCACCCTCCTCCGCCGGTGTCCCATACACCTTGATCGTTCCCTGAAAATTGCCGGCGGCCAGCTGTTCTTTCACCGCAATGGCTGCCGCTACAGAGCCTACCCCAAAGAGGTTGTGCCCACAGCCATGGCCCGCATTTCGGGATTCGTCGACGGCCTTTTCCGGAACAGCCTGCTGGGAAAGCCCCGGCAGGGCATCGAACTCGGCGAGAAGGCCGATCACCGGCTTCCCGCTGCCGTAGGTGGCTACAAAAGCGGTGGGGATATCCGCAACACCGGTCTCTACCGAGAAACCGGCGGCCTTCAATTTGTTCTGGAGCAATTCCGAGCTTTTGTATTCCTGATAGCCAACCTCAGCATAAGCCCAGATCTGTTGGGCCATATCACTGTATTCGGCAAAGGAGTTCTCGATCTGAGCGTAGCTCTTTTCTTTCAGTGCCCTGAGGTTTTGGCTTTCATAGGGCTGGGCCAGCAGGACGGCGGGCAGCAAACAGAGGAAAATGATGTGTCTCATCGGCTAATCCTTATTAGTGGTTTGGTTCTTTAACAAATCCTGTGTTCCAGGGACAGTGCTTCATGCGAAACCCTTGCTCCTGGCCATCGCATTGCTTCCGCATGAAGCACTGTCCAGAGGATTTGTCAAAGAAGGAGTATTTTTTCAAATTAGGGTGTAAGAGCAGGTTTAAACGATGAAAGATATGGCTTTGTGGCATAACTTATTATCCACAAGCCCGGAAATCTTTTGCCAATTGGGGCAAAGAATGTCAGATTTCTTAAATTGTGGGAATAACAAAAGACCCTTCGCAATATGAGCAGGCTATATTCAACAAGCATCCAAACTGGAATGAGGCGGCAATCAGATAATAGAACCAGGCATTGGAAAGGGGCCTTCAGCGTAATCATTGCGCTGCTGGCCATCACGGCCCTGCCCGGTTTAGCTCAGCCCGGCGCCACCGAAAAGGCGGTGCCCGTTTTCGAGAACGGCGAGGCCCAGGTTGTCCCGGCTTTCAACTCACCTGATCAATGGATCCGTCACGACCTGTGGGTCGAAACCACCTTTGATACCGACGGCGACGGAAAGCCGGACCGCATGCACGTGAGCGTCACCCGGCCCTATCAGACGGAAACGGAAGGGCTTAAGCTGCCCGTTGTCTATGAAACGAGCCCTTATTTCGCGGGAACGGCATCGCTTGCGGATGACATTTTCTGGGATGTGCGCCACGAACTGGGCGCAACGCCGCCACCGCGGCCTCACCCGGAAGTAAAACGCATCGGAGAGCGGCCCATCATTTCCAATTCGCAGATCAGTACCTGGGTGCCCCGGGGGTATATTGTCGTTCACTCGTCCTCACCGGGCACCGGCCTGTCTCAGGGTGCTCCAACTGTAGGCGGAGATAATGAATCCCTGGCGCCCAAAGCGGTTATCGACTGGCTGTGTGGGCGTATTCCGGGTTACACCACTCCTGATGGTGATGAAACGGTGGAAGCCTACTGGTCTACCGGCAAGGTAGGAATGACGGGAACCTCCTACAACGGAACCCTTCCGCTTGCCGCCGCCACCACAGGGGTGGAAGGGCTGGAAGCCATCATTCCCATTGCCCCGAACACTTCTTATTACCATTATTACCGTTCCAACGGGCTGATCCGCCATCCCGGCGGGTATCTGGGGGAAGATATCGACGTGCTTTACGACTTTATCCATAGCGGGGATGAATCCAAACGCGCCCGCAACAACGCCACCGTCAGGGATAAGGAAATGGCCCAGGGTATGGACCGGATCACCGGGGATTATAATAAGTTCTGGGAAGGCCGCGACTACCTGAACGATATGGGCCCTATGAAGGCGGCCTTGCTGATGTCGCATGGTTTCAACGACTGGAACGTTATGCCGGAGCACAGCTACAGGATCTACGATGCCGCCCGGGCCAAGGGCATCCCTGCTCAGATATTCTACCATCAGGGTGGGCACGGCGGCCCTCCACCTTTGAGCATGATGAACCGTTGGTTTACCCGCTATCTGCACGGCGTAGAGAATGGCGTCGAAAAAGATCCCCGGGCCTGGATCGTACGGGAAGGAGACAGCCGGGAAACCCCCACTCCTTATGCGGACTATCCCAATCCCGGGGCGGCTCCGGTACAGTTGTACCTGGAAGCCGGCGCTCCCGGAAGAGGCAAGCTGCGTACACAGCCAGCTGCCGCACAGGGGAAGGAAACCCTGGTTGACAATTTTTCCTTTTCGGGAGCGGCGCTGGCCCAGGCGGAATTCACCAACCATCGGCTGCTCTACGTTACACCGGAGTTATCGGAGGCCGTCCACATTTCCGGCAAGCCCAGCGTCACTATTAAGCTGGCGAGCAGTAAACCGGCCGCTAATTTGTCCGTATGGCTGGTGGCCTTGCCCTGGGAGGATGGCCGCCGCGCCAGCATTACCGACAACATCATCACCCGGGGATGGGCAGACCCCCAGAACTATCGCTCCCTGACGGAAAGTGAACCGCTGGAGCCGGGTAGGTTCTACGAGATGACTTTCGAGCTGCAGCCCGACGACCAGGTGATCCCCGCCGGCCAGCAGATCGCCCTGATGATCTTTTCCAGCGACCGGGATTTCACCCTTTGGCCCGATCCGGGCACGGAACTTACGGTCGACCTGGATGCGACGAGCCTGACGCTGCCGGTAGTGGGCGGAGCGGAGGCCTTTGGAAAGGCGGTGAAAGAGTAAAATCGGCTACACCTAAAAAACAGATAAGGCCATGAAAGAAATCAAAAAAGAAGACGTCAGCCAGGAAGTATTTGACCTTTATGATGACTATGCACACAACCGGATCGACAGAAGGCAATTTCTGGATAGGTTGTCCATCTATGCAGTCGGAGGGCTCACTGTGCCTTCTCTTCTTCAATTCATAATGCCGGACTATAAGGAAAAGATCCAAGTCCGGGCGGGCGATCCCCGGTTGAAATCGAAGTTCATTAAATACAAATCACCCAAAGGGGGCGGCAAGATCAAAGGCCTGCTCTCCCGGCCGGCGGATGCAAAAGGGAAATTACCGGGAATCGTGGTCGTGCATGAAAACAGAGGGCTCAATCCGCACATCGAGGATGTGGCGCGCCGGGCGGCACTTGCCGGGTTTATTTCGCTCGCCCCGGATGCGTTGACCCCACTGGGCGGGTACCCGGGCAACGATGATGATGGCAGGGAATTACAACGGAAAAGGGACCGAAATGAGATGCTGGAGGATTTCATCGCTGCCTTTGAGTACCTGAAGAACCACGGCAAGTGCAATGGGAAGGTCGGGGTAGTCGGATTCTGCTTCGGCGGCTGGATCTCTAATATGATGGCGGTGAAAGTTCCCGATCTGTTGGCTGCCGTACCGTTTTATGGCGGACAACCGGCAGCGGAGGATGTGCCTAAAATTCAGGCGCCCTTGCTGTTGCATTATGCAGAGCTGGATGAACGGGTGAATGCCGGCTGGCCAGCTTACGAGGCGGCATTAAGGGAGCATAATAAAGCGTACACCGCCTACAATTATCCGGGAGTGAACCATGGGTTTCATAATGATACCACGCCCCGTTACGATAAAGCTTCCGCTGAACTGGCCTGGCAAAGGACGATTGATTTTTTCAAGGAAAAACTGAGATAAACTCTTTAATGGGCGGCCCTGATAGAAGAGGGAACGCGGATGAAGCGGATGACACGGATACGGGGCTGAAAAATTTGCGGCCATTCGGTTTCCAAAATGTCATTTTTGCCGAACAGGCATTCAGGAAGGCCGTCAGCCTGGCAGCTCCACCCGTTCGCCTGTCCGTGCGGCCTCATAGATGGCCTCGATGTATTTCATATCCCGCATTCCTTCCTCGCCGGAGGCCACTACCGGCGTATCCTGCGTGATATTTAAAGCAAAAGCGTCCATCTGTGCCGCCTGCTGGTGATGGGAATGTTCTCCCATAGATTGATCATTCACATAACCAGCCAATGTGCCGTAGGTAAAGGCGGGATAGAGCCCATAGGCCCCTTTCTCGGCAGAAACGCGGATATGGTTGTCGTGAGCGACATAGCTGCTGGTGCAATTGGCAACCGCCCCGCCAGGGAACTCCATCTGCCAGCAGATCGTCTCTTCCATACCCGGCAGTTTTTCCGGTATGGATTTGTACCCCTGGGCTGTAATGGCCATGGGTTCTTCGCCGGTGGCATACCTGGCCCCCTGGATGCAATAGATACCGACATCCATAAGGGGGCCGCCACCGGACAGTTTGGGGTCGGTAAAGCGCCAGTTGTCACTGTTTATGCCGTAGAAGGAGAAAGCAGAATGAATAACCTTCACCTTGCCATATATCTGTTCTGTTCCCAGGCGCTTCAACTCCTGGTGGAAGGGATCGTACTGCAGCCGATAGCCGATTTGGAGTTTCACGCCGGCTTTTTCGCAGGCCTCGATCATCTGGCGGCAGCGGCCTACTGATATTTCCATAGGTTTTTCACAGATGACATGCTTGCCGGCACGGGCGGCACGGGCGGCGAAGGGGAGGTGCAGGGCGTTTGGCGTGACGACGTAGACGACATCGATATCCGGATTGTCCTTTATGGAATCGAAGTTGTCGTAATCATAAATATTGTTGTCGGGGATCTGGTACCGTTTCTTCCAGGAATCGGCCTTTTCGGGTGACCCGGTGACGATGCCGGCCAGCCGGCAGTGCCTGGTATGGGCGAAGGATGGAGCCAACTGATTGGTAGCGTAATTGCCCAACCCCAGCAAGGCGACGCCTAGTTTTGGACTTTCATGTGTCGGGCCAGCACTGTATAAGAAATTGGGCAGGGCCAGCAGGGCGGCGGTTTGGGCGCTTTTTCGAATGAATTCGCGACGCGTGGGATAGGGATAGTTCATAATAATTGATTTTTGACTTGACGGTTACCTTCCGGTCAAGATGGCCGGGGTGCGAGGGCGGCCGCTTCTGCAATATCGGAGCACTCCAGAACGGATTTAGAAAAGCCTTTTTCCGTCACGTTGATCATCGCCATGCCGACCTCTTCCAGTTTGACCACATATTTTGGGAACAGCGCCCGGAAAAACGGGTACAAAAAGCCCAGGAATTTATAGGCGGACAGCGTATTTTTCATACCCTCCATAGGGTGGATGTAGCCGGGGCGGAACATATAAGCCCCCTTGAACGGCAGCTTTTGCAAGTCGTTCTCCGTTTTGCCCTTTACCCGTGCCCACATGCTGCGCCCCTGTTCGCTGCTGTCCGTTCCGGCGCCGGAGACATAGCAGAATGTCATCCCGGGGTTCAGCCGGGCCAGGGTTTCGGCCATATGCATCGTCAGATTGTAGGTCAGATGGTAGTAATCGGCTTCCTTCATGCCCACCGAAGAGACGCCCAGGCAGAAGTAGCAGGCATTGTAGCCGGAGAGGCGGCTTTCAATAGAGGAGAGGTCGTGGAAGTCTTTGTGGAGGATCTCCGTCAGCTTTTCATGCTGCACTTCGCAGGGCCGCCGGTTGATCACCAATACGGACTCTACATCGGGATGACGGAGGCACTGGTGGAGGACGCCCTCGCCGACCATGCCGGTGACGCCGGTAATAATGGCTTTTATTTTCATAAGGCTAAAGCTAAGGGAAATTTTCCTGAAAAGCCGGTCAATCCCAATCCGCTCCGTGAAAAGCGCTTACCTGTCGCCCGTCCCGGCGCCCCAGTTCCTGGATGCGGGCCATGTCTTCGGCCGACAGCTCAAAGTCGAATACGTCCATATTTTCTTTCAGGCGCTTGGGGTTGATGCTTTTAGGGATCGTCATCACCCCACCCAGTTGCAGCATCCATTTCAGGGCAACCTGAGCAGCACTCTTGCCGTACGGCTTGCCGATAGACTGCAGGGCCGGATGGGTGGCGGCCTTGCCCTGGGCCAGGGGAGAATAAGCGGTTAGGGAAACGCCATGCTCCCGCATCCACTGGTACAGTTTGGATTGGTCCAGGAAGGGGTGAAACTCTACCTGATTGGTGAGGATCGGCAGGCCCATGTCCAGCGCCTGTTTCAGTTGGCTGATGTTGAAATTGCTGACGCCGATGAAACGGGTGAGTCCCTTTTCCTGTGCTTTGGCCAGCTCTGCCAGGTAGCTCTCCAGCGGCAGGGTGTGGTGCGGCCAGTGGATGAGCAGCAGGTCGACGTACCCCGATTGAAGTTTCTGCAGGCTTTCCTTCACGGAAGGGAGGAACCGCTTTTTGTCCAGGTTGGAAGGCCATACCTTGGTCACCAGGAAAACCGCTTCGCGGGCGACGCCCGATTTTTTAATGCCTTGCCCGACGGCCTCTTCATTGGCGTAGAACTGGGCGGTGTCGATGTGGCGGTAGCCCTCCTGCAGGGCCTGCCGGACGATCTCGCGGGCGGTGGCGCCCCGGGCGCCATAGGTGCCCAGGCCGAGGGCGGGAATGGAGGTGTTCTGGATGGTGAGGTGTTGCATGGATTTGGATTATGAATTTTTCTTTCAATAGCCATTAAACCTTGTTTCGTTTCTTTTTTTTACGTATTTTGGTAATAAATAGAAACAAATTTGAAGTTTATCGATTTTCAGGATGCCTTCTACGATTATACTGTTTTTTCTACCATTGAAGTAGAAAAAGTGTTCCCAGGTTTTGACCGCAAGGTACTCGTCGCCTGGCAGAAGAAAGGTTACATTCAGAAAATCAGGAACAGCTGGTACCGGTTTAATAACCGCCAAATAGTCGAAGAGGATCTGTTTTTTATTGCTAACAAGATCTATCATCCATCTTATATTTCCCTGGAATCAGCTTTGTCTTACTACCAGTTTATCCCTGAAGGTGTTTTTAGCATCACCTCCATTAGTACTTTGAAGACGGTCCACTTTGATACTCCGATCGGTTATTTTCAGTATCGGAATGTTAAACCGGCACTTTTTTGGGGTTACCGGTTGGTTCGACAAAGAAGCAATCCGCTATCTGGTTGGTACAAGATTGCGACTGCTGAAAAAGCAGTCATCGATTTTCTATATCTGAATCCACAGTATGAAAAAGAACCTGATTTCGAAGGATTGCGTTTCAATTGGGAGGCCTTTGCCACCAAAGTTGACCTGGAAAAGATAAAACACTATCTGGGAAATATTCGATCTCCGGCATTGTCAGACCGAATGAAAAAATTTTTAAACGTTTTTTATGCTCAGCCTTGAAGAAATTAAAAAATTCTATCCGGAAACCCTGCATGGGTTCGAGCGGTTTTTACTTAGGGAATACCTACAATATAAAATACTGGAAATTGTATTTGAATCCCCTTTTGGCTCTAAGTTGTCTTTTCTGGGAGGAACTTGCTTGCGCATTGTCCACAACAACAATCGATTTTCCGAAGACCTGGACTTCGACAATTTTGACCTCAGCCGGGAAAACTTTGAAGCTATTTCAGGCCTGATTGAACAAGAATTAACCCGGCAAGGCTTTGAAGTAGAGATCCGCAATGTATTCAAAGGAGCCTTTCACTGCCACGTTAAATTTCCCAATCTTCTTTTTGAAAGTAGATTGAGCGGGCATAGGGAAGAAAAGATCCTGATTCAACTGGATACGGAACCTCAATATTTTGAATTCCAGCCGGAAAAGCACATTGTAAACAAATTTGATGTTTTGATAAACATTCTGACAACCCCAATCGATATACTCCTTTCTCAAAAATTGTATGCCATTTGCAATCGTCCACGGCCCAAAGGCAGAGATTTCTTCGATGTGTCCTTTCTTATCCCCAGGACAAAGCCCAATTATGACTACCTGAATCAGAAGATGGGAGTGGCTAATGCTGAAGCATTGAAGGAAACCATACTTGAAGCCTGTAAAAAAATTGATTTCGAATTCATGGTTAACGATGTTCGGGCGTTCCTGTTTAGCGCCAGAGATGAAAAGCGAATTCGCCTATTTATGGAGTATTTCGAACAAGTGGAATTATAAGGCCTTTCCTTTGTTGGGCTATTTTTTCCCTCTTCCCATCCTATTCCCCATCCCCCCCCACGGCCTGGCCTCAGCGGCAACGAATACATCCTCTCCCTGCATCTCCCCGATGAGTTTCACCTTTTCCCCTCTTTCCAGCAAGACTACCGGTGGGATGAAGGCTCCCCGGTACCGGACCGTCCATTCCTTGCCCTGAAAATCCTTCAGTTGAAAGGCTTCCTGGCCGGTTTCTGTGATCTCGCCCGAGAGGTAACCCGCTTCGGGCATGGACCATAGTTTAACCTTTTTTTCCTGTACGCTTTCATAGATGCTGACATTCAGTGCGAAGGACTGTTCCAGGCGCTGCGCGCCCCCGCCGATGAAAAAGAGGGTGCCCAGCAGTATGCTCAACGCGGCGCTGTACCCCACCAGGCGTGCCAGGGTGAATTTGTAACCTCTGCGAGAGTATTGTATGCTGTACATGGAGATGAACAGAAAAACAACCAGCAGGATGATCCAGAAAAACGGCAGCAGGCCCAGGAAGAGCTCCAGCCCGGAGTGCGACAGGTGGCTGATGAGGTCAAAATCCGTTTGCTGGATAGCGAAGAGGATCACCGAAAAGGCCAGTGCCCCCAGTACGGCTGCCAGTCCGAAGGCGGCCCACAGGAGTTTGTTCTTTACCGCGAAATACCAGCGCGGAGCGGGTTCGGCCTGTTCTTCTTTGATCTTCTGCAGGAGTTTTTCGGAAGGTTTCATAACGATAAATTTTCAGGATGTTGTTCGGCGAGCTTTCGGAAGGCTTTTTTGGCCCGGTTGATGCGGGTGGCTACGGTGCCTTCCGGAATTTTCAGCACATCCGAGATCTCTTCATAACTCATGTTTTCCAGAAACTTCAACACCAGTACTTCTTTGTATTTAACGGGCAGCTGGCCCAGCAGTTCGTGGATGTGCCGGTCCGTTTTTTCCAGCGCTTCGGGGTTGCCGGTTGGCGTTTCTTCCGGCAGGTTGGCGAATCGCGTATCGTCGTACATTTCTTTCTGGTCTTTACCAAAGGACTTCTTCCGGCGCAGGCAGGAGATGGCCTGGTTGTGCACGATGCGGTACAGCCAGCTGGACAGCTTCAGGCCGGGGTCGAATGCGTTGAGGTTTTTCCAGATCTTCAGGAAGGCTTCCTGTAAGACATCTTCCGCTTCTTCGTCCGTTACTACCCCCATCCGTTTGACATAGCGGAGCAACCGGCCCTCGTACCGCTCGTACAGGCAGGAGAAGTAATCTACCTGTTCGAGCGACTTTTCGACGAGTTCCCGGTCGCTCAATTTTCCGCATGTTTCTGGGGAAGGATGCATAGGTCATTTTTCTTGTGAGGGAAAAAGAAGGGCGGACATGCGGAGGCGCAAAGGGCGTGTCCACCGATCTTTGCGCCTCCGGCCTTTGGCCTCATGCTCGCTACTTCCCGCCGCCGTTGCCATTTCCGTTTCCGGGGTTGTTGCCGTTGCCGTTGCCAGGCCCGCTGTTGCCATTGCCAGGCCCGGAGCTGTTGTTGCCGTTATTCCCGTTCGGGCCGGAGCCATTGCAGGTGCCCGTACCGGCATTGCCGTTGTTATTGGGGCAGTTGCCATTGTTCCCGCCGTTCTGGTTCCCGTTGCCGGGGCCTTGATGCCCATTGGGCCCGCTGCCGTCGCAGGTGCCGGAGCCATTGCCCATCCCGTTGCGGGGCCCATCGCCGGTGCAGGTGCCGCAGAGGCCTTCTCCTCTTTCCGGGCCCGTGCTGAGGATGACATCGTATTCTTCCGCACTAATATACTGAACCTCGTAGGTACCGCCCAACTTTTCGAGTTCCCGGGTGAAGGCCCTCAGGTGGTTGCGCGATCCTTTGGCCAGGTTTTTGAACACGGCCAGGATGTCATCATTGTCGACAGCAAGGTTTTCGATGTTTTGCTGCAGGTCAAGAATGTCTACATCCTCAATGGTGGCGCCAACCGTAAGTGCTGCTTCCAGGCTTTCAGCACCTTGTTCCATCAGGCTGTTGTACAACCCTTGCAGGGTACTGTTCTGAAAAGCTCCGGCCGGTTGTTCTGCTGCCGGGTCCTCCAGTCCATACCGTTCGATAAGGCAGAGGACGGCATCCATATGACGTTGTTCCGAACGGGCTATGTTGGAAAAAACAGGAATGTTCCAACGCTCGTAGAGGTTCAGGTAGACGTCGCGGGCCAGTTTTTCTTCTTCGCGCATGAAGGCGAGGGCAGCCGTCTCTTCGTCGGACAAGTCTTCCGCGACGTAATTTGCGGCCAGGCAACTACAGACATCACCCGGATTGGCCGCCAGGCCCCTGTCGGTTACTGCTATACCGTCCTCTGCTGCGGGATTAGCTTGTTCGGTTTTATCACATTGAGTGAAAAGCATGGCGAAACCGATTAAGAGTGCCACGCGGCTGATCCATCTTACCATTTGATCTTTCATGACTGTATTTTTTTTGTTGAATTTTTTTCGCTTTCAACTCCTGCTACGCGGCCCTCCGGCCTTTCTTTCACTTTTCAGTAATTTTTTTTTGGAAAGCGGTTATTCATCGGCCCGGAGGAGCCCGCTTCCATCCCTTCCGGCTGCCCTCCGGGGCCAAACCATGCAAGGGGCGGATGCCTTTGTGAAAGAAAATCGCCTGCCCTGCGTAGCATAGGTTGAAAGTTGATTGGATCATTAAAACTTACCATTATGAAACCGGCAATAAATCTTAGAAAGTACGATGTACTTCTGGTTTTGGGCTTCGCCCTTTTCTTCGCGGTTGGCACGGCCAACGCTCAGTCCCGCCAGCAAGCCCGGGATTGCACCCGCTTTGCCCAGTGCGACCTGAACGGCGATGGTTTCATCGGCCAGAACGAATTTCGCAACGGCAACCTATCAGGCTTTGATAAAGATGGCGACGGCCTGCTCTCGCGGAAGGAATACCGGACGATGAACAAATCACAAAAAGCGGACAAGGGCCAGGGCCAAGGGCGGCAGATGAAGGGCCAGGGCAACGGCCAGGGCCAGCGCGTGAACGCCAAGGGCGGCTGTGATGGACAAGGGCCTGGGCTGCAAAAAGGCTACCGCCAGGGCAGCGGGCAAGGTATGCGCGGGCAGGGCCGGGCTTCCGGCCGGGGACGGGGCTAGTTAAGGAGAAGGTATGATGAGTTTTGTTCAGTGGGCAGGAGGACGTTGCGCCTTCTGCTCACTGACGAAGCTACAATTTTCCCCAAACAATAAAGGGGACAGCAGACAACGCAAATTGTACTGCTGATTGATGAAAAGTGAAGGCTTGTTCACTATTAAGTGTTTTATTTTCAATTGTTTATCCCACATATGTGTGGTTTTTTTTCGAAAGGGCATGCCTGAAAAAGAAAGCCTCTTTCTGGAATCCACGGTGGAAGGTTTGGAAGGGATACCTGCTCTTGAAGCTGAGGCATTCCTACTCCCCCAGCACCTCGATCCACCCCTGTTCGGCCTGCCGGACCACTCCTTCCTGTTCCAGCTTCTTCATCAGGCGGCTGATGACCTCCCGGGCGGACCCCAGGTCTTCGGCGATCTCGCGGTGGTGGATGTGAAGGCGGCGGGTTTTCATCAGGCGGGCCTTTTCGAGCAGGTAGGCCTTGAGGCGCTGGTCCATTCTGGCGAACAGGAGGTCCTGGATGGTGCCAAGAAGGTCAACGTAGCGCTGGCGGTACTGGTGAAAATAAAAACGGTTGAAAGCAGGATAGCGGCCGATCCAGTCCTCCACCAGGCTGTTGGGAATGAGGACGGCCTCGGTGGCCGTCTCGGCAACCGCGAACACCTGGCTGGGCATGTTCTCTACGATAGCCGTAAAAGACATGATACAGCTCTCCTCGGGCTGGATGTAGTAAAGCAGCAGGTCGCGCTCCTCAAATTTGGCGTACACCTTGATCAGGCCGGTGAGCACAAAGGGCACTGCCCGGACGTATTGCCCCTCCCGCAGGATCTCCGTTTGTACGGGAAAGGCCTGGCGGATACCTTTTTCCAGTATCTCGCGGCGTAAAAAAGAAGGGACTTTAGAGGGGCCCGGGTCGACGGTATGTTCCATGGTAACAGGATTGTTACCTCTAAGTTAGGATTTTCCGGGCATTGGGAGGTATCCATAGCATGGCGCCGGGCCATACTATGGATAGGTTCAGCAGGCAGGCAGCATTATGCCGCCTTCCCTTCTTCCTTCGGGCAGGTGCTCAGGCCAAAGGGGAGGTACAGCGGGCAGAAGCTCACCAGGCTGGTCAACACGAATACCCCGGCCAGTACCAACAATACGATCCCGAGCGTACCGCTGATGACGTTGGTGAAGAAAAGCACGGCGATGAGGGCGGCGATGGCCACTCTGATGATCCGGTCGATATTTCCCATGTTCTTTTTCATGACAGTTGTTTTTCGGTTAATGAATTGGCTTAACAAGATCAAAATTCGGAAAAAGCGAAGGCAGAAGCTGTGACTGTAGTCACCACTTCCGTTTTTTTTGAATTAGTTTTTCAATTTGATCTCGATCACGCCATTGGCACCCCGTACCCCATAGAAACCGGTCTCCGAAGGATTCTTCAATACCCTGATGGATTGAATGTCATTGACCGATACGATATCCGAAGCTGCCCGCAGGCCACCGTTGATCGCCTGCCCGTTGATGACGAACAAGGGCTCCGTCCCGGCATTAAGGGAGTTGACGCCCCGAATGGTTACCCGGGCGTTGGGGCCGCTACCCGAAACGGAAACACCCGATAACTTGCGCAGGTGGTCGGAAAGGGAGATGTTCTGATCCGGGTTCTCTACTGAGGTATGGCTGATGTCTTCTTTAGGAGATTTGGGCACAACGGAGGATGAACCACAGGCACAAATTGCCAGAGCGCAAAGTCCCAGCAGGAAAAATTGCGTAAGTTTCATAGCAGAAGGGTTTAATGAATTGAACCGGTATTTAAGGCACGGGGGCCAAAAACACCTGGAATGGACAAACAATATTGAAACAACCCGGCCCGGCGTGCGGCCGAGTCCAATCTCTATTCCCATGCCTTTTCATTTATTACCATCATTCGGGGCCAGCTTACACCTGCTTCGGTTCATTCCATATTCAAGGCTGGCTTTACCTGCCCCCGGTGGCAGGTTGTACAATTCACGGCCGGCTGCTCGCTCTGCAGGTTGGGGATCTGGGAAAGCAACTCCTGGTTTATTTTGCCGGTCATCACCCACATGTCCCTTGCTACTTGTTTGGTGGGTTTGGCATCGCTTGCCCACTGGCCAAATTCGTGGCAGTGCCCGCACTTGACGCCGAGCGATTGGTTGAAGGCCATGCGCATGATGGGCAGTACCCTCCCGGCAGGCATGCCTTTCAGGATCTGTATGTTTTCAAACACTTCTTCCGCCGGCAGGTTCTCCTTACCCTTGACCTTTTCCTGGATGGCTGCTATAAAAGGAGGGACGGATGGCGGCGTTTCCGCCGGTTTCTCTGCTGCAACTTGTTCTTCGGCCGGCTCGGGCGCCGGAGTTGCCGTTGCCTTTTTAGCCGTACAGGAACTCCAGTTGAAGGTGCCCAGAAATAGAATGGAACAGAGCATTCCCATGACGAGTATCTGCTTTTTCATAGAATATGAGGTTTTGGTAACAACAGAAAGATAGCATAAAATGCAGGTTATCACCAAGAAAATCATCCCACTGCAGTAAGGGGCTTCGAAAAACAGGCCTCTATGGCGAACAGGATGAAACATGAACCCCTTCTTTGCGATAGATTGATTAAAGTTTTGATCGTCAGGAATTTAACCGTTGATTAATCTTTTTTTGGGAAAAATATGCCTATGAAAAGAGACTGTTTTTTGTCCCTGAAATTGGAAGGAAAAAGGGGTAACTTCGCTAGTGAGCAGGAGAACTTCAAGTCTCCTGCTCACTTAGCGGTTCTTCTCCAGCAGTTCTCCTGTTCGGGGCCCTCAGAAGCGCAATACCGCTCCTGCGGTATAACTCCGCCCCGGCATGCGGTAGCGCTCCAGTTCCTCGTACTGCTCGTTACCGAGGTTGTCGATGGCTAGATAACAATTGTAGTGCTCGGCAATTTTGACATTTACCTTGGCATTGGCAATGAAGGCTGCGTCCGGTTCGCTGCCCGGATAGATGAAGACCTCCCGGATGCGGCTGCGGTACCGGCAGTTGACATTGAATGTTACCGGGCCGCGGTAAGCGGTGGCCGAAGCGCTGAAGGTATGCCGGACCTTGTAGGCCAGTTCGTCGTTGAGGCGCCCTTCCGATACATCCCGGGCGTCGAGGAAGGTATAGCCTAGATTGAGGATCAAAAAATCCTTGACGCGTTGATGATAGGAAAACTCCAGGCCCTGCATGACGGCCGCTTTCAGGTTGATCACTTCATACAAAAGAGGCTCCAGCGGTTTGGACAATTGCTGGAAGGAGATTAAATCGTTGTATCGGTTATAGAACAGGGCGGCATCCAGGGATGCTCCCGGGGCGATGTCGATCTTTGAGCCCACCTCTACGGATAATACCAGCTTTTCTGAACGCAGGTTGGGATTGGGCCGGAAACGCAATCCGCCGCCCTGCTCAAACTTGATGAAGCGTTCGGCCATGGCAGGGTTGCGGAAAGCCTGTGCCAGCAGCATGCGGAACGACAGCCCGCTCCGGACATTATAAGCCATGGCAAGTTTGGGGCTGATGTTGTTCTCGATCGATTCCTTCAGGATGTGGTAGTGGTCATAACGGATACCCAGTGTGGCCACCAACTTTTCGCTGAAGGTGATCTCGTCCTGAATATAAGCTCCCATGCTGAGCGCCTGGTGGCGGCCGTACAAAACGGTATCCGGGAGCCCAACGACATGGTCCCACTTGACATCCGTGCCGGCGATGAGGTAATGGCTGGAGTGCGTATAAAGGTCGACCTGACTCACATTGCCCAGGCGTTGAGTCTGTACGCTCGACTCGGCGACCAGCTGTTTGCCGAAGTTGACGTTGGTGCTGTCATTCCCCGGGTCGCCGTCGAAGGTGAAGCGGGAATAATTGTGATAATAATAGAAACGGGAGGAGTATTTCACCCGGCTGTTGGGCAGTGCATAATAATACAGGTCTGTATTCAATTCCCGCCGGTCCTGGAAATCGTCCAGGCGGTAGGGCGCTACGCTGTAAGCCTGGCGGGTGCTGAACCAGGTGGCCGGGGTGTCGTTCTTGATCCGGTTGACGTTGCCGGAAAGCTGCAGGACGCGGTTGTTGGAAAATTGCCAGGTAGCCTTGCCATAGAAGTTATACAGGTCGAAGCCCGACTTCTCGCGATGGCCGTCATTGGATTTCCATCCCCCGTCGAGCAGGTAGGCGAACTTCCCCGTCCGGCGGCTGTAACTGCCTTCTATGGTTCGGAAATCGTTGTAAGCGGTATAGCCGGTACTGGCCGGCGCGCGGTTGAAAAAGCCGTAATTGACATGCAGGCGCATCTCCGGCTCGGTTTCCGGCTTTCGGGTGATCACGTTGATCACACCACCCATGGCGCTGGAACCGTAGAGGGAAGAGTAGGCGCCCTTCACCACCTCGATGCGCTCTATGGAATTCAGGGGTACGAGGTTCCACAACGCTCCGCCTGATTCCGGGCTGATGGCCGGCCGGCCATCGATGAGCAACAACACCCGGTTGCCGATGCCGCCGCCGGCCACTTCGGATGCTCCACGGATGGAAAAGGCCTGTACGTTGGCGCCGCTGGAGCGGGTGACCACTACCCCCGGCACTTCATCAAAAGCCTGGTCAAAAGTCGTTATGTTGCGCTCTCGTATCTGCTTGCTTGTTATCAGGCCTATGCTGGCGGGCGCCAGCTTGACGGCCTGGGGTTTAAGGGTAGCCGTCACCACCACTTCATCGGCAATGACCGCCGCCGGCTCCAGCGCGATGGCAACTATTGTACGCTGGCCGGCAAGCACTTCGATATCATTGAGGCGCTGCTCCTCGTAGCCTACGTAGGTGGCCAGCAAAGCGTACGTGCCTGGTTGCAGCCCGGTGAGTTCGAAGGCGCCGTCAAATTCCGTGGAAGTGCCCACCAGTGTATCCGCCAGCCGGATGTTGACCAGGGGCAGCAGCTCACCGCTTTCCGCATCCCGGACCTCTCCCTGAATGCTGCCAACTGTTTGCCCGGGTTGTAATTGAAGCGGTGATGACAGGGCAATGCCTGTCTGGGCCAGGGTGAAGGACACCTGGAAACAAAGAAGGGTTATTGTGGCCAGCCTGTTTTTTGGAACGATGGGCATTGTAGGTGGGTTGACTGGTTGATTGGTTGACTGGTTGATTGGGTTGATGGAGTGGATTGGTTGCCAAACCTAATCCACTCCATCAAACAGTCAACAAAATTACTGATACCAAACATTGACAAAGCCGAAGTCGGCCTTGAAGTTGAGTTCCTTCTGCTCGCCGGCCTTGACCTCAAAGGTGGCAGGGGGCGCGTAGTTGAAGATGGGGATCAGTGCTCCTCCCGGGCCGGGAACCTTGATCACGATACCATGGCTCACTTCGTTGGGGTTATCCCAATAAACGCCGAGGGTGGCGCTTTTCAAAGTAGGGTCGTTGACAAAGTCGTGGCGGAACCCGAGGGCCAGGGCGGAGTAGGTGCCGGGGTCGACCTCGATCTCAAAGTCGTACTGTGTTTTTCCGGCCTCGTATTCCAGGATCAGCGGGTTCTGGGAATTGTAAGGCGCCCCCACGGCATAGGTCCCCCCTGGTACGCCTGGGCCGAAGAAATTGTCAGGCACCTCGCCCCAGCCGGCAAGAGGATCCAGGCTGAATTCAGGGAAGAGGGTCAACTGCACTTCGCCGCTGTCCACCCAGGTAGCCCAGGTGTCGGTATTGTCAATGGTAATGGTGCCGAAGACCGTGGTTTTTGTCGGTTCGTCATCTTCATTGCAACTGGAGAACACGGCTGCCAGGGCCAGGGCGGCAGCTGCCATAGTGAGGAAAAGCTTCTTGGAAGTCATCGTAATGTTTTTTGTAGTTAGTGATGGAAAGCCCGCCTCAAAGAGGCCGCTCGTTGCTTTCCTTTTCCGATAGAATTAGTGCGGAAGCCGGGTGGGGTAGTTTTAGAAAAAACGGCCCTCCTCTTCTGCAAAAACTTCGTCGAAAATAGGGCGGTAAAATTTCTCAAGTTTCATGAAATTGTCATAAATCAAGTGGGCCGGCCGGAAAAGAAGATTATTTTTGTCGCGGTGCTGTACCTCAATACCAGCCTGATTTTCAGAGTGATTATTGTCATAACGCCCGAGTGATTTTTATCATACAAACCGCCCTGTAATATTCCCTTATTTTGTGTGAGCGCCAAAAAACTGTCTGGCAGTGAACAGCCAGGCAGGCGAAAAAACTAACCAATTCCTGGTCCAATGGCTGATATAAAAAACACCAATTCCAGTCCTAAAAATCAAGATTACCAAACCCGTGGATTCCGAAGAGCCACCGGCCTGCTGGCCGCGATGGTCCTCTTTACCCTTTTTGCTCAAAACCTCCACGAGGGTACCAGCAACTTCTGGGTAAGCACGCTGGTTCCGGTAGCCTTAATTGTATCCTATCCTATCTTGTTTTTCAAACCCCTGAAAAGGATCGTCGATACGCCGTACTTTGCGACGCTCAGCTTGCTTTGTATCGCTGTAGGCACGGCCCTGGGTACTTTCGTTTCCCAGAATGCGCCGGCTGAGGTATTTACTAACCGGTACGGCGAAAGCGGAAGCAGTGTGCTGCGCTTCCTGCAGTGGGACGATGTGTTCCACAGTTGGTGGTATGTCGGCTTCTTCACTTTGCTGGCCGGCAGCCTGTTGAAGACGAGCTGGAAGAAGAAGTTCAACCGGGAGAACCTCGGTTTTCACCTGGCCCACCTCAGCCCTATTATTATATTGCTGGGGTTTTGGGTAGACTATTTCTACGGCTTTCGTGGCATTATTCAGCTGGAAACCGGGCAGAGCACTAATATTGCCAAGGTTTATCAGGGCAATACGAGCTATGTGGGAGATAGTATTGCCATCCCCTTCCGCATCCGGCTCGATCATTTCGAATTCGAGAAGCACGATCCGGACTATCGCTTACAGGTCTGGAGGAACACCGAGGCGGAGCCCCATGCCCAGCCGGCGGCAGATGCCCATGGGCAACAGATCACCGGTACGCCGAAGATCATTGCCTCCATGCCGTTGAAGGAAGCCAAGATCCGGCACATCTACGGTACCGATATCTACTTCCGCCTGAATGAGTTTTTCCCCAACTTTACCTTTGAATATACCTACCCGGAAATCAATGACAACGTCGAGGCCAAAGACCCGGGCGTGTTGCTGAACATGAAGACCCCCTTCGGCCAGGCCGATGTCAACCTCTTCTCCAACCGCCCCGGCCGAAACACCATAGCCGACGAACAGCACATGGGCGGGTGGCTGGAATTCTATTGGGAAATCCCGGAAGCATTGGCCCAGGCGATCAACGGCCAACCGGAGACCGAATGGGCCAAAGTCAACCGGATCATTCTGGTCGGGACTGAAAAACAGATCTATTTGTGGGTGGACGGGAAGCTTTCCAAGGAACCGCTGGAAGCGGGTAAGTTTTACCCGTTCCCGAACCGGAAAGAGATCGGGTTTACCATGAAATACCTCTATCCTGATGCTGCCTACCTTTTGTCTACGCCGGTTTCAGACGGAGAAGAACTGCTCAATCCCGTCGCCAAAGTCGAAGTGTGGCATAAAGGGGGGCACTCCGAGGAGGCCTTCCTCTATCCCGGAGGCCGGAGAGGAGGGGTCTTTACGATCGAAGGCACCGATTATTTCCTCGCCCTGGAATCCTTCAAGGACATGGAAACCAAGTACTACCGGAGCGAGCTCTCCGTTCTGGATGAGAACGATGAGGTGGCAAAGAGCCAGTCCATCGTGGTCAATGAGCCCATGTTGTACGGAGGCTACCGCTTTTACCAATCGGATTACAACCCGGACAACCCCAACTATTCCGGCATCGGCATCAGCCACGAACCAGGGCTCTATGTCATCTACTTCGGATTCACGGTGCTGGTTATCGGCTGCTTGATGATGTTCTATGGGAAATACCGGAAACAGGATAGCCCGGTATGATTTGCGATTTGCGATTTTTGATCCCGACCTCCTTTGTCGGTGCGGGACTCCCTTCGGTCGTTTTTGATTTGCGAAATCGAATGTTGAACGGCAGGAGAAATGAAAGCCAATTTAAATAGCCAAAACTTTTAAAAAGACAAGCCATGCTCGAGAGCTTATATTATACCTCCACTTTATTTAAGGTGACGTTCTTCCTCTACGCCCTGGCCCTGGCGGGCTATGTAGTAGGCATTTTCCGCAAAGAAAAGGTGTTTGGAACGATACCCTATGCGCTGTTCACCATTGCCTTTCTGGCGTGTACGGTGCTGATCGCAGACCGTTGGATAGAAGCGGGGCGGCCGCCCTTCAAGAGTTTCTACGAATCCCTGGTCTTTGCCGCCTGGACCACTTCGCTGATCAGCCTGGCGGTGGAGTATAAGTTTAAAGTGCGGCTGATCGGGTTCATGTCCGCTATAGGAGTGGTAATGATCTTTCTTTTTGCCCTCACCAAGCGGGATGTGGAGATCATCGCCCTGCCGCCGGCCTTGCAGACGTGGATGTTCATCCCCCACGTTATTTCCTATTTCCTGGCCTACGGCGCGCTCTTTGTGGCGGGCCTTACCGCCGTGCTCTTTCTGGCTCTGCCCAAGGGCATCGCCTCCCATCATACATTGGGGGAGCAGTCCCGCATTGATTTCAGCGCCACGACCTATCAGATCACCAAGTTCGGGTTTCTGTTCCTCACTGCCGGCCTGCTGCTGGGCGCCTGGTGGGGCCAGAACGCCTGGTCGAACTATTGGGGGTGGGACCCCAAAGAGAACTGGGCCCTGATCACCTGGCTCATCTTCGCCGCCTACCTGCACTTCCGGAATATTCCCTCCTGGAGTGAAAAGCGGCTCGCCTGGGTGGTTGTTTTCGGCGTGGCGGCCATCGTATTCACCTATCTGGGTATGGACTACCTGCCTACCGCGCAAGATAGCCTGCACGTTTATTCGGGGGATTGAGGTTGAGGGAGTTGGTACAACAGTTTCTATGCTAGTGCGCCGCAATTGCGATTTGTCCCTTATTGCGAAGAGTCCAATAGGGCAAGGTAATAGCGCTACAGTACCGAAGCCCCAGCGAGAGGACTCCCGAGCCCCGTCCCCCTTGAGGGGGAAACAGGGGGTGAGTTGGTGGACTGGAGGGCGAATCACCCCCCTTTACCCATAGCCATCAGGTTTAGTTTTAACACATACGATTATTTTTAATCCAAGCTTGGTAGCCCCCCTAAACCTTACCTTGTCGCATGAGATTTTTGATGTCTGATAGGCGATTTTCGATTTTCGATGTCCTTTTGCAGGGCTGCCCTTTAGAAGCGCTCAACTGGCGGGCCGTACAAGCCACATCATACATCAAAAATCGCAAATCGAACATCGCAAATCTGATTTCTAGCCAGCTTAATGGCAGCCTCCTGCCCTCTACATATTGTTAATTCCTAAACCTGACGGCTATGCCCCCTTTACCCCTCAATGGGGGCGCGTTACTCCTAAGGCTTGGAATATTCCCTTTGTTTTAGGACATTGTTCCAATCGTTTACCTGGGGACAAATCGCAACTGCGCCCTTTAGCGTAGGTTTGGAGGCCAGGCCATGATCCAAAAAAACAGGAACTGAATAGTTGCAAAAAAATAAAAAAAAACGCCTGGGCTCCATTTTTTGAGCTCCAAATTTTTCCCCGCCCCCTTCCCCACTGCAAAATTTTCTACCAAATATCCAGGGGAAATAATATTTCATTCTGCGCTTTTCTTTTGTGATCGATACCGCCTCCTTTTGTGATATAAATCACTTAAGGGGGGTGATATTAGTCATCAAAAACGAGGCCGAAATCCAGGATTTTCGAATCGTGAACGGAGAATGACAAAAATATGACAATAGCCGTCACGAAATAAGATTCTCATCATACCTAAATATTTTGCCATGAGATTGAAAATATTTTTCGCATCACTACTAAGCCTGGCGCTCGCCCTAAGTTTAACCTCTTGTGAAGGCGACCAGGGCCCCATAGGCCCTGCCGGACCAACTGGCCCGACCGGCCCGACCGGCCCTGCCGGGGAAACAGGAGAAGGCGTTCAAAACTGTAAGGACTGCCACGGCAGCAACCAACTGATCACGGCTAAACTGTTCCAGTGGGAAAATTCTGTTCACGCCACCGGCGGCAACTATGAAAGGAACCAGGCTTCCTGCGCCATTTGCCACACCAGCCAGGGCTTCCTGGAAGTTGCCGGTACCGGCGCTACTTCCGCAGGCGCTGACGTCGAAAACCCGCTGCCGCAGAACTGCTACACCTGCCACATGATCCACCAGACCTACACGGATGCCGACTGGGCGCTGACTACTTCGGACCCGGTTACTTTCTGGGTAAAGGGGGATATGGCGGACCTTGGCAACAGCAACTTGTGCCTCAACTGCCACCAGGCCCGTATTCCCAGCCCGGAAGTGCCTGAGCCCGGAGTTACTGGCATGGCCTCTGTTACCAGCAGCCGCTACGGCCCGCACCACGGCGCCCAGGGCATGATGTTTACCGGCAGTGCCGGTTATGAAGTCCCAGGCGACGAATCCTACGCCAATGGTGCGCACACCAACCTCGTTCAGAACGCTTGTATAACCTGCCACATGGCCGAAGTTTCCGGTGGCAGAGATGCTGGAGGACACACCTTCCGGGTCGCTTCTGAAGGAGGAGACCTGAACACCAATGGGTGTATACAATGCCATACGGATGCCGGCGAACTCGAAACGCTGGTTGAAGAGACCCAAACTGAGGTCGCAGACCTGTTGCTGCAACTGGGCACCCGTCTTAATGAACTGGGCATTCTAAGAGATGACCTTGAGCTGGCCAATGCTTCTTCCAGCGCACCGCTGGAACTGACCAACGTCCAGCTCGGCGCACTCTGGAACTACCAGTATGTTCGGGAAGACAAGAGCTTAGGTGTACACAATGGTAAATATGCCAAAGCCCTGCTGAAGAACTCTCTCGCTGCGCTGAATTAAGATCATCTGCAGAGGATTTCTTCTAAGAAAACGATAGCCTGCTTGACAGGCGATCCCAGAGGACAGTTGGAAGAACCAACCTTCCAACTGTCCTTTTAAAAATAGAGCTTCCGACCGGCCTATAACTTCAAACGTACTCTCCCTTCTCAAAGGGCAAACATACTGTTCATTGCGTAAAATCCAATTTCTGAAATCATGAAGCAACATCGAGTCCTATCCATCCTGGCCTTTGCTGCATTGCTGCTGAGCGCTTTGGGCCCTTCGGCCTGTACCTCAGAGGCAGGTATCCTGGTCATTGAGCCGCCAGATATAGACACTACCGTACAGGTAAGTTTTGCCGAAGAGATCATCCCCCTCTTCAACCAGTCGTGTAATTTCAGTGGCTGCCACAATACAGGAGGCGCCGCCCCCGACCTGACTCCGGCTAATGCCTACGAGGCACTTATCAACGGCTCCTATATCAATACCGAAACGCCGGGCGACAGCGAGCTGATGCAGTGGCTGCTCGGCAACGGCGGCCGGCAGGTCATGCCCATCAATGGCAAAGATGACGAAATCGTTTCTAAAGTGCTGACCTGGATCACCCAGGGCGCAAAAGACAATTAAAAACTCACTACAATGAAAAAATTACCGGTTTTTCCAACAAGAGTACCCTTCTCTTCTATGTTGCTTTGGTGCCTTACCGTTGCTTTTATGATGCTGGGCGGCTTAGCCCAGGCCCAGGACGAAGGCGAACCGGCTGAGAAAGATACCCGCCCGGTGCGCAATACTTTCGAAAGCGTTTGGCTGATCGATAATCAGACGGTCATGGTCCCGATCAAGGGCACCTTTGAAATGGATATTCAGCACCGTTTCGGGACGATGAACAATGGCTACGACGATTTCTGGGGCCTTTATGCTCCTTCCAATATCCGCATCGCTTTCAATTATGTTCCCATCGACAAACTTTCCATCGGCTTCGGCTTTACGAAGGAACGCAAGACCTGGGATTTCAATGCCAAGTACGCTCTCTTCCAGCAGGGCAGAGAAGGCGGCTGGCCGGTTAGCGTGACTTATTTCGTCAATGCCGCCATAGACACGCGGGCCAAGGAGACCTTCCCGGAAAATACTTACGAAGGGACTGACCGCTACTCGTACTTCCATCAGCTGATGATCGCCCGCAAGTTCTCCAAGAACTTTTCTTTGCAGGCCAGCGTGAACGTCTCCCACTTCAACTTCCAGGAACTGGTTCCGGGAGAGACGGAGAACGAGCTGCTGCAAATGAACAACGACCACCTCTCCCTGTCTTTCCTGGGCAGGTATAAGATTAGCTCCGGAACCGCCATCATCGCTGGCTATGACCTGCCGCTGACCGACCACGAAGTCAATAATCCGGAGGCCAATTTAAGCTTCGGGATAGAGGTCACTTCCAGTGCGCACGCCTTCCAGATCTTCCTGGGCAATTATAAAAACATCGTTCCGCAGTTGAACAATGTATTCAACCGGAACAGCGATTTCCTCATCGGGTTCAACGTCACCCGCCTGTGGAATTTCTAAGAGCATCCTGATCCTTTCATTCAAAAACAACAGTCATGTCAGAATTATCAGAAAACGGACGCAGAGATTTCCTGAAGAAAGGAGCGCTGGGTGTTTCGCTGGCGGCCTGGGGGCAGCTGATCTTCTCCTGTTCTTCCGGCGAAGGGGGGGAAGCAGCCGCCGAAGCCTCGGATACCGTAAAACTATTGACGCCTGACGGCGAATTGGTTGAAGTGGATAAGAAGCACCTCAAGCACATCCACAAGGTAGAAAAGATCTCTCAACAGGAGGCGCGGGCCGGCATTCCAGGCAAGAAATTTGTCATGGTCATCGACCTGGCGCGCTGCAACAACGCCCGCAAGTGCATCAGCGCCTGCCAGGCCATGCACCACCTGCCTTCAGAGAAGGAATGGGTGACCGTCAAACTCATGAAAGACAGCAAGGACGGCGCTCCCTACTGGTTCCCGAAAACCTGTTTCCACTGCGATAACCCACCCTGCGTGAAGGTGTGCCCGGTAAACGCCACCTATAAGCGGCAGGATGGGCTGGTGCTCATCGACAGCGAGCGTTGCATCGGCTGTAAATTCTGCATGACGGCATGCCCCTATTCCACCCGGACCTTTAACTGGGGAGAAGAGCTGGATATACCGGCCGACACAGAGACGCACCCCCACAACCCGGAAACGAGCGTGCCAAGCCGCCCCGGCACAGTTGAAAAATGCGACTTCTGCCCCGATATGGTGCGCATGGGCAAACTGCCGGATTGTGTGACGGCCTGCCCCAATGGCGTATTCTATTTTGGCGATCAGAACGAGGACGTCGTTACCAATGGTTCGGAAACGGTGCGCTTTAGCCAGCTCATCAAAGACCGGTCTGGCTACCGCTATATGGAAGACCTCGGCACGGAGCCTCGGGTTTGGTACCTGCCTCCCCGCGACCGGATATTCCCGGTGGAGCGAGGTTATGAGTCGCTGCCGGACGAGGTCAAGGAAAGATACAAAAACGTTGGGCTGGACGGATAACAGCTCCGAAGGGAGAGAACCTGATTTTCGAACCAACTATTAAGCACCATCATGGATATTTCGAAAAAGCAAACGGCCATATTACAGAAATTTGCGCCATACATCGAAAGGTTTGACGCCAGATCCTTCGTCTGGATCTTCCTGCTGTCGCTGGTGATCCTCGTAGGGTTGTACGCCCTGATCCAACAGATCGTCGAAGGGCACGTGGTAACCGGCATGCGGGACAATGTGGTGTGGGGGCTATACATTGTCAATTTCATCTTTTTTATAGGGATCAGTTACGGAGGCGCTATCCTGGCGGGCATGCTCCATCTGTTCAAGGTCCCCTGGCGCCGGCCCATCATGCGTATCGCCGTCCTTACGGCGTTCATTTCCGCTTTGATCGGCCCTATTTTTATTATTCTGTGCATTGGCCGTTTTGACCGCCTGCATTATTTGCTGATCCACGCCCGCCTGCAATCGCCGATCTTCTGGGATGTGGTGGCGATCAGTACTTACCTGATAGGCGCCATCCTGTTCATGTACCTGCTCATGATCAAGGATTTTGCGATCTACAGAGATTCTGATGTCCTGAACCTGCCTCCCTGGCGGAGGAATTTGTACCGGGCCCTTTCCCTCAATTATCAGGGGACCGAAAGCCAGAATAAACAGCTGGCGATTTCCAAAAACCTCATCGCGTTGATCATGATCCCGATGGTCGTGGTGGTGTCGTCTGTGTTGTCCTGGATCTTTGGCATGACCCTGCGGCCTGGCTGGCACAGTACCATCTTTGGGCCTTATTTTGTGCTGGCGGCCATTTATTCGGGCGCCGCCGTTATCGTCATTATGATGTGGATCTTCCGCCGGGCCTATAAACTGAAGGATTACCTCACCGACAAGCACTTTGCCTACATGGGGTATATCCTGCTGTCCCTTGGCGCAGGTTATGGCTATTTTACTTTTTCAGAATACCTGACCAGTTGGTTTGGGTCGGAGAGATGGGACTCGGAAGTAATGGAGAAGCTCTTCAACCCTGCTGAATACGGCTGGTGGTTCCTGATCTCCAACATCTTTTCCATCATCATTCCCATCGTAGTCGTGGCTTTTAAGAAATTGCGCACGCCCAACCTGATCAGCCTGGCAGCGCTGCTCCTGGTTTTTGGCATGTGGGTCAAGCGCTACCTCATCGTGGTGCCGACGCTGGAAACGCCCTTGCTGCCCATTCAGGATACCCGGCCAGAGTACATCCACTACTCCGCCACCTGGGTAGAATGGGCCTTGTCCTTTGCCGGCCTGGCCACCTTTATCCTTTTCTTTATCGTAATGGCGAAGCTGGTTACGATCGTTACCGTTTCCGACTATACCGAGAAAGAGCGGTAGAGCGGTTAGCCCCTAAATAAATTTGCTCAACAAAAAACGATGACAATGTCGCTTTCCAAGATAATAAAACTCAGCTGGCTCATCTGCCTGGTAGGCATTGGCCTGTCGCCTGCTTATCTCTCTGCACAGGACGAGGAAGGCGAAGAGCCGGAACAGCTACGCACCCGCGCCAGCCTTTCCAGCGTGCAGAAGAACAATGACGCCATAAGCTTAAACATGTTGTTAAGGGCCAAGATTGACGACCGCTACACCGGGCTGCCGGGATTAGAGGTCACGTTTTATACCTCCACCGACAGTTCTGAAATAGAGCTGGGTAAGGCCACAACCGGGGAGGATGGTGTCGCTACCCTTACCGTAAAGGGGAAGGATATTCCGCGGGATACCGGCAACTTTATGGCCTTCATGGCAGAATTTGAAGGCAATGACGAATTCAAGGGCAGTGATGACGACATCGAAGTGTTGCCGGCAAGCATTGTCCTTGAACCCATGGAAGAGGATTCTTCTCTGGCCCTGAAAGTTATCCTCCTCGGCGATAATGAGCCCGTAGAAGATGAAGATATCGCTATATTTGTGAAGCGCCTGTTCAGCCCCCTGAAAGTTGGGGAAGGAACTACGGACGAGGAGGGCGCCGCAGAGGTCAGCTTCCCCATGAATTTGCCGGGAGATAACGAGGGTAACCTGGAGATCTTCGCCCGACTCGAAGACCACAGCGATTTTGGGACTGTGGAGGCGGTACTGACTAAAGCTTGGGGCAAACCGGTTAACCAACTCGACCAGGAATTGCCCAAGGCGCTATGGAGCCCTAACCCGCCGACCTGGATGTTGCTGACCTTCATCATCCTCATGGTTGCCGTATGGGGGCACTACGGTGTGATCATTTACAAGCTGTTTCAGGTGAAAAAAGATGGAGAAGCAGCCTGAGTGTAGTGTTAAAGTTTTCACAAGGCCGCTCAATAATGATAAAAATCAGTGGCCTCCTGTCAAATTTTCGTCATATTGGGTGCGTAAAAGAAAATTGTTAATCCAAAATAGTCTGAAATATGAAAATCAAGATCCTGATTCCGGCGCTATTGATAGGAACAGCACTTTTCATGCTTTCCTTCCAGTCTAACAGCGACTGGCCGGTTCCAGAAAAGTACCAGAAGATGAAAAACCCTGTAGCTGCCAGTGATGACTCTGTCGAAGCCGGGGAAGACCTGTGGAAGACCCACTGTAAGTCCTGCCACGGTAAGGAAGGATTGGGAGACGGCCCCAAAGCCGCCCAATTGGACACCCCCGCCGGTGACTTCACTAGCGCAAAGTTCCAGAAGCAGACCGACGGTGCTCTCTTTTACAAGACACTGGAAGGAAAAGGGGACATGCCATCCTACAAGAAGAAAATTCCCAATGAGGAAGACCTCTGGCACCTCGTGAACTTCATGCGTACATTGAAATAAAATGCCCAAACCTCCTTGAGGTTATGGCTTGAACCCTGCCGCCACTTTGGACTACCAGAGTGGCGGTTGTGTTTTCGGACGGGCTACTTTTGAGTGGCCGTAATTTTCCCGCCTATTCTTTCTTATCGGGCCCGCAGCCAAAACCTTTATCTCCATTTGTTGTTTCCCCAAAAAATATTTCAAACATGAAAATTGCCGCCCTTTTCCTCCTGCTTGCCATCCTGGGCATTACCCTGGCAAGCGCTACCAAGCGAAAGGCCCCTAATGCCAATCTTATAGCCATCCCCCAAACATTCCATGAACTCACTGTAACCGGCATAGACGGAGAACCCATCCGGATGGCGGACTTCCAGGGCAAATACGTCCTTTGTGTGAATGTAGCCTCCAAATGCGGCTTCACGCCTCAATATAAAGGCCTGCAGGCCCTCTACGAAAAATACCAGGATAAGCTCGTGATCATCGGTTTTCCCAGCAACCAGTTCCTCATGCAGGAACCGGGCACCGAGGAGGAGATCGCTACTTTCTGTGAGATCAACTACGGCGTGGCCTTCCCGCTTACCGAAAAGATCAAAGTCAAAGGCGGCGGCCAGCACCCCGTTTATTCCTGGCTGACCCAAAAAGAGCTCAATGGCGTATCCGACGCCAAGGTGAGCTGGAATTTCAATAAGTTCCTGATCTCGCCGGAAGGGAAGTGGCTGGCACATTTCCCCTCGAAGGTGGAGCCGATGAGCGAGGAGATCACCGGACTGCTGAAGTGACCTTTGAAAGGAGAAGGATTTGCGATATTCGACGTGCGATTTTTGATTTTTGATTTGTCATTCGCATGCTCCTCCGGGAACATCGCATACTGACGCTCACGGTCAGTATCCTGACAATGCTACGTATTCGTCAGGACATCAAAAATCGAAAATCACAAATCAAACATCCATGCCCCCCTCCGACGCCCTCACCCTCCGACGCCCCGCCGTCTCTTTCCCTTTCGGCGCCCGGGCCGGCCTGGGCGCCGGTACCGGCATGTTCACCCTGGCGCTGCGTCAGTTGCTGGAAAGTGGTACGATCTACGCCGTAGACAAGAACCCGCACGTGCTCTGGAGCCTGGCTGGCGGAAGCCCGGTGGAGGCCGTCGTCCTTGAGGCAGGCTTCACCCGCCCGCTGGAACTGCCGTTGCTGGGCGGGATCGTGATGGCCAACGCCCCGCAATAACAGCCTCTCCTGCCAAACCTCACCTTAATTCAGTGGAATACCCGAAAAAAATGGCGGGCCGGGCGGCTCATTGGAAAATGCAATTTCCCCGAAATTTTATACCTTAGGTTGTTCTACTAAACAGGGCAACCCTAACGAAATGAGCAGCCAGAGGTATTGGATGTTATTGTCCCTACTCGCTTTATTCCTTTGCATCGGATGCAGAGATAGTGATCCGGATGAGAAATACCGGATTGGTTTTTCTCAGTGTTGTGACGATGCCTGGCGCGACGTGATGAACGCGGAGATGTACCGCGAGTTGGCACTCCATCCGGAAGTGAGCTTTGAAATGCGGGTGGCGAATACCAACAGTGAAATACAAACACAGCAAATTCGCGAACTGGCCGGTAGTGGCATCGATCTACTCATTGTCTCGCCCAACGAATCTAAACCGCTGACGCCGGTTATCGAGGAAGTATATAAAGCCGGTATCCCCGTCATTCTGATCGACCGGAAAACGGACTCCGAATACTACACCGCTTACATCGGAGCGGATAATTATGAGATCGGGAAAACGGCGGCAAAGTACATCATCAATCAGTTCAACGGCCAGGGGCAGGTTATCGAGATACAGATGATGATGACCATCTCGCCCGCCATCGGCCGAAACAGAGGCTTTCGGGATGGACTGGCGGATACCCCGGGAATGGAAGTTGTGGATTCTGTTGAGGTCAAATTTGATATCGGCATGCTCGATGAGGCCCTTCCTCCTCTTTTAGAAAAGCATCCTTCCGTCAACATCATTTTTGGGCATACGGACCTGCTCGCAGAAACGGCTTACAAGATCATTCAGCAGCGAGGCAAGAAAGGCCTTTTCTATGTCGGCATCGACGGCATACCCGGTACCGGGCGCGGGATTCAGGCAGTGGAAGACGGTATCCTGGACGCCTCTTTGCTCTATCCAACCGGAGGAGGGGAAGCCATTCGTATTGCCTTGGCAGTGCTTTACAACCTGCCCTACGAAAAGCAGAACCTGCTGGAATCCATCGTTATCAATAAGGACAACGCCCGCATTCTGCACAACCAGATGAAGAAGGTGGAAAGCCTTCAGGAAAGCATCGATGAGCAGATGAAAGTGCTAGGGGACTTGCAGGCCGTCCACCGCAATCAGCAGGCCTTTATCCTGATCCTGCTCTTCAGCTTGTTGCTCGCCCTGGTGCTGGGCGTTTTCCTGTGGCGGTCTCTCCTGGCCAAACAGGCGGCCAACCGAACGCTCGAGCGCAAGAATCAGGAGATAATGGAGCACGAACAGCAACTCGTTGAAATGTCGGACGAGGTGCGCCAGGCCACTCAGGCGAAGGTTGATTTCTTTACCAATATCAGCCATGAGTTCCGCACGCCGCTCACCCTTATTATGGGTTTCGCCGAAGACCTGCTGCCTTCTCCGAAACTCAGCCGGGACATGCAGCAGAGCATCAGCCTCATTCAGCAAAACGCCTTGCGCCTGTTGCGGCTGGTCAATCAATTGATGGATTTCCGGAAAATAGAGAGTGCCAAGATGAAGCTGCGCGCCGCCGAGGACGACCTGGTTGGCTTCGTGCACAACATCATGGAATCCTATGCAAAAACAGCTCAAAAAAGGAGCATTGACTTTCAGCTGCTTACCCGCTATGAAGCGTTGCCGGTATGGTTTGATGCCGGACTGATGGATAAGGTGCTGTTCAACCTGCTTTCCAATGCGTTTAAATTTACCCCGGATGGCGGAAAGATCCACCTGGCGCTTTCGGTCGACAATTTTGAAAACAGGGTGAAGCTCTCGGCCGAAGATAACGGCCGGGGATTGTCCGAAGAGGAGTTGGCGCACGTATTCGAGGCCTTCTATCAGGGCGAAGAACAGCAACTGACCGGCACCGGGTTGGGGTTGTCGTTGTCGCGGTCACTCGTAGAACTGCACGGCGGGAGCCTTTCCGCACAGAGTACTATGGGTAAAGGCAGCCGCTTTACGATCAGCCTGCCGCTCGGCAATGCACACTTGCAGAAGGAGCAAATGACCTCGGGCGGCAGGGAATCCCGTACTTCCAGGGAATTCTTCTTCGATCCTGAGACGGCAATGCATGAGGACGAAACCATTATGCCGGCAACTACCACCTCCTTGCCGCAGGTTCTTATTATTGAGGATAATCCTGACCTGCAATTTTTCCTTCAGAAGAAACTCGGGTTTATCTACCAGGTCACTACTGCCGTCGACGGGAAGGAGGGGTTACAAAAAGCGTTTGGCCTCATGCCTGACCTTATCATCTGCGACATCATGCTGCCCGGGATGGATGGCCTGGAAATTACCCGCACCCTCAAATCCGACCTCCGCACCTCACACATACCCATCATTATTTTATCGGCCCGCAGTGCCGTAGAGCAACAGATCGAAGGAACGGAAATGGGGGCCGATTCCTACATCACTAAACCTTTCAACGTCAATTTCCTGCAAGCGAAGATCCGGTCGCTGTTGCTCAACCGGCAAGTGTTGAAAGAAGCCTACGGAAAGGGCTTACTTTCCTTGCCTGCCGATTCCCATTTGGCGGACATTCCCGAGAACATCAACCCCCTGGACCGCGATTTCATTAATGAATTCCTGTCTTATATCGATCAGCATCATGCCCGGCAAGACTTTCAGGTGTCTGACCTTTGCGAGGAGTTTGGCCTGTCCAGGTCGCAACTCTACCGAAAGGTGACTGCGCTTCTGGGCGAAAGCATCAGCTTCCATCTCCAAAATGTGCGGCTCAAAAAAGCGGAGGAATTGCTGCTGAATGGGAAGCTCTCCGTCGCCGAGATCGCTTATCAGGTCGGATACTCCTCTCCTGATTATTTTTCGACCGTGTTCAGGTCGAAATACGGGATACCTCCTTCCGAGTTTAAAAACAGCCAGTCCAAGTAGGCTCTTTCTCCGTGCCCGGCCTTCTTTTCCATGCATCAATTCTTCAGGCGCGTGCAACAATATTGAAGATGCTCGTTTCTCTTCGGTTTTTCTTGTCTATTGTAAAATTTTGTTTTACAGTAAGTTGTGTGGCCGGAATATTATGCAACAATATTGAAGCTACATTGGAATGATCCTTAAGGCTGCTCTGCTGTCCTACCGATAATTTAGTGGTATTGAAATCGAGGGGGCCAACCTCCATTTCAGCGTCCGCCCGGCCAGCCGGCTGAGCGAACCATCGATGTCTCAGGAATACGTTTCATACAACAATTAGTGAGAGTAGGGGAGTTTCGGAAAGCTTTTTTCCGAACTCCTTTTTAAAACAAGCAAGGATGCGCAACCCCACCCTTATCTGCTTTGGGGAAGTCCTCTGGGACTTGTTGCCCGCCGGGAAAGTAGCCGGCGGGGCGCCCATGAATGTAGCCTATCATGCCAAGCAGTTGGGATTGCGCTCTCAGATGATAAGCCGTATCGGCGACGATTTGGCCGGATCCGGGCTGTTGGGGCTCTTGAACAGCAAAGGGGTATCTACCCGCTTTATTCAGGTCGACCCCGATTTTTCCACCGGAACGGTCAACGTTTCTCTGGACCAGAACGGAACGCCCAGCTATGCTATCGTGCAGCCTGCAGCCTGGGATTTTATCCATCCCGACAACACCATGTCCGATACGGTGAAAGAGGCTGACGCGCTGATGTTCGGCAGCCTGGCTTGTCGCAATGAGCGCTCCAAAAGCACCCTGTTCGAACTGCTCGAGGCGGCTACCCTGCGGGTGTTCGATGTAAACCTAAGGCCTCCTTTTTTTTCAAAAAAAATACTGGGAGCGCTTTTGGGTAAAGCGGATATCGTGAAGGTCGACTACGAAGAGCTCCACCTCATTACCGGCTTTTGGAAAGACTACCGGGAAGAGCGGGCTCAGATTGATTTTCTGAAAGATAAGTTCGGCCTCGAAATGCTCATCGTGACTAAAGGGAGTCAAGGTGCGGCCTGCCTGGACGAAAACGGCCACTTCGAACAACCAGGGTTCAGGGTGGAAGTTACCGATACTATTGGCTGTGGAGATGCCTTCCTGGCTGCCTTCCTGAGCAAAATGCTTACCGGAGAAAATACCCCTTCCTGCCTCCATTTTGCCTGTGCCGTTGGAGCGCTGGTCGCTATGGAAGTAGGAGGGACGCCTACCATCAGAAAATCTGCTCTTCAAAAAATATTGAATCAAAAAAACTGATAACCAACTGATCATGAATTACTACTCCGATCTGAAAACATTTTGCCTGCTAGTGCTGGCTTATGCGTTTACAACTGCATGCGGAGGTGGAACGGACGCTCCTCCGGAGGGCACGGGCCCTCCGGACACCACGGCCCTGTTCACCGAAAAGCACCGGCCGCAGTTTCATTTCTCCCCCAAAGAAAAATGGACCAACGACCCGAACGGGATGGTCTATTTCGATGGGGAGTACCATCTCTTTTACCAGCACTACCCCGATTCCACCGTGTGGGGCCCCATGCACTGGGGGCACGCTGTGAGCCGGGACCTGGTGCACTGGGAGCATCTGCCCATCGCGCTGTATCCCGATTCGCTGGGCTATATTTTCTCCGGCTCAGCGGTAGTGGATTGGAAGAACACGACGGGCTTCGGACAGGATGGCAGCCCGCCCCTCGTCGCTATGTTCACCTATCATGATCCGGTGGCGGCAGAGGCCGGAAGCGATAACCACCAATCGCAGGCCATTGCCTACAGCAATGACCGGGGGCGAACCTGGACGAAATACGAAGGCAACCCCGTTATCCCGAACCCCGGCAATATCAGAGACATTCGGGACCCCAAAGTGATCTGGGACGACGACAGTGGCCAGTGGATAGTTGTATTGGCCGTTGGCGATCACGCCGAATTCTGGGGGTCACCCGACCTTAAAACCTGGAAAAAACTCAGCGAATTTGGAAAAACCCTCGGCGCTCACGGCGGGGTTTGGGAATGTCCCGACCTCTTCCCGATGACGGTGGAAGGAACGGGGGAGAAAATGTGGGTGCTCATCATCAACCTCAACCCCGGCAACCCGAACGGCGGCTCCGGAACCCAGTATTTTGTCGGACAGTTCGATGGGCAATCCTTTACACCTGGCTCCGCTTTTCTTCCCTATGTGCAGAAAGGTAATGGGGTATGGATCGACTACGGCAAGGACAACTACGCCGGCGTTACCTGGTCGGACGCTCCGGACGGCCGCCGCCTGCTGATCGGCTGGATGAGCAACTGGCAATACGCTAATAAGGTGCCGACCGAGGCCTGGCGCAATGCAATGACCATTCCCTGGTCGCTCACCCTGAATAAAACGGACGAGGGGTACCGCCTTTTCCCGCAGCCTGTGAAAGAACTGCAGGCGCTCCGTGCGGCCACCTTCACCCTGGATAAAACGGAGATCGACGCCAGCCTGGGCCTTACCGAACAACTGGGGTTTTCTCCCCGGCTTTCCGAAATGGAGCTTGAATTCTCCCTGCCGGAGAGCGCTACCGGCAGCTTCGGGGTAGAGCTCTCCAACGCCAAAGGCGAAAGCTATCGCATCGGCTTTAATTCGGCAACCAATCAGTTTTTCAGCGACCGGACAAAAGCGGGCGATGCTTCCTTTTCTGAAGATTTTGCCAGGCAGCCCAGCGTTGCCCCCCGGGCCTCAAAGGATAGAACCCTTCACATGCATCTGTTCTTCGACGTGGCTTCCGCCGAGCTTTTTGCCGATAAGGGAGCGACGGTCATGACGGAGATTTTCTTCCCAACCGAAGATTTTAACCAGATAAGGCTGTTCGCCGAAGACGGTAAGGCCGAGCTGTTACGGGGAGCGGTATATCAGCTGAAAGGCATCTGGCAGTAAGGTATGGGAAAAGTTCATACCGTTGGCCGGGGCTGTGCTGCGGCCAGCAATCCTGATAAAACTTCACCAACCATGTTTTCAACTAAAATTATGTTATCATGAAATTCAAATTACACTTGCTATTTATGCTGTTGCTTCTGTCACAGCTGGCCCTGGCGCAACGCACCATTACGGGGACAGTGACGGACGCAGAGACCGGCGAACCGCTCATCGGAGCGAACATCCTGGTGGCGGGAACCGCCGGAGGGACGGTCACCGACATTGATGGTTCCTTCTCTCTTCAGGTGGATGAAGCGGCTAAGAGCCTCGAAGTATCCTATACCGGTTACACTACCCAGACGGTAAGTATCGATGGGCTGAACAGCGTGGATATCCAGCTGTCGGCAGGTACTGTGCTCGATGAGGTCGTCGTGACCGGTTATGCTGTGGAGCGGAAGAAGGACCTGCTTGGCGCCGTCGCCGTTCTGGACCTGAAGGACGTGGACGATTCCGGCAACTCCAACATCCTGCAGAGTATGCAGGGCAGGGTCGCCGGTGTAAACGTTGACCTTTCCGGGGACCCCGGGCAGGGGGCCCGCATCCGGGTCAGAGGAACGAGCACCCTGGGCAAGCTTACCGATCCGCTCTACATCGTGGATGGTGTGCCGGTGCAGACTTTCGTTACCAACGAAAACGGTTCCACGGTACCGCAAACCTGGGGCCTTTCCTGGTTGAACCCCAATGATATCGCATCTGTACAAGTGTTGAAGGACGCTTCCTCGGCTTCCATCTACGGGGCGAGGGCTTCCAACGGTGTGGTCATCATCACGACCAAGCAGCCCGATACAAAAAAAGCGCGCGTAGAGTTGAACGTGCGCACCAGTGTTGAACAGTGGAACAGTTTCGATGACCTGACCAACAACCGGGAGCGGGCCATCCTCGAATGGCAGGGTGCGGTGAACGATGGCTCCGACCCCAACGCAACGGGGGTTTATACCTATGAATGGCACCTGGACCCCAGCCTTGGCCCTGGTATTCAGGGAAACGGCACGCCGGTCCTGGACAGGGTCATCTACCCGGAATGGCTCGATGAGGGCGACCAACTGCGCCCCTCCGGACATCCGAACAGCATCTATGGCGGCAACATCGAGGAGGGCACCAATTACTGGGAGGAAATTTCCCAAACGGGGATCATTCAGAATTACGACCTTTCTCTTTCCCAGGGTGGCGAGCGCGGCGGGGTTCGCTTCGGCGCCAATTACTTCGACCAGCAGGGAGTGGTCATCCGCACCGGTTATGAGCGCGTAGGGGTACGGCTGAACTCCTTTTACAATTTTCTGAACAACCGGATAACGGTAGGGGAAAACCTGGCCGTATCCCGGGGCAGCCGACAGTGGATGGACAACGGCTTCGGAGGAACTCCCGAACAGGCCCCATACCGCTATAAGTCCATTCTGCCGGTACGCACTGAGGACGGAAGGTTCTCCGGCCCTCCGGGCGGCGGCTTTTCCGACCGGGACAACCCGGTGGCCCTGGCTTTTGACAACCGCGACGACCGGATCAACAACGTGAAGATATTCGGCAATGTCTTTGCCAATGTTCAGATCATCGAAGGCTTGTCTTTCCGCACTAACTTTGGGGTGGACTACGATGGCATTAATTCCAAGGATATTTTCCGCACGTACTCCCGCGGCTTCCTCGGCAATAATACCGCCGAGCTGACCCTGCGCCAATCACAACTGACCAACTGGGTATTCAATAATACGCTTACTTATACAAAAGCATTCGGCCAGCATGAACTCACTGCCCTGGCCGGTACGGAGGCCGTGAAAAATGAGATCAGCATCTTCTCCGCCACCGGCAAGGAATTTGCCCTGGAGACCGCTGATTATTTCCAACTGGACGCTGCTTCCGGTGAGCGGACTTCCTCCGGCAACAGCACCGGCTTCTCGCTGTTCTCCTATTTCGGAAAACTGAACTACGGCTTTGCCGGAAAATACCTGGCTTCTGTTACGCTCCGGCGGGATGGGTCGAGCCGCTTTGGTTCGAAAAACAAATACGCCGTTTTCCCGGCAGCTTCTCTGGGCTGGAGAATAAGTGAAGAGGATTTCCTGAGGAACGTCGATTTTATCTCCAACCTCAAACTGCGCGCCGCCTGGGGCCAGACCGGCAACCAGGATATCCTGAACAACGCCCGCTTCGGCCTCTACCAGGCGGTTTACGCTCCTGCCAGCAACATCCTTCCCTGGGATGGAGGTTGCGCTCAGACACCTTGCCCTGATGCTGCTACTTCCTACGATATCGGCAACAACGATACGGGCATCCTGCCTTCCGGCTTCCTGGCTACTCAGACCGGTAACGACGAATTGAAATGGGAGACCACTACCGAGATCAACTTCGGCGTAGATTTTGGCATCCTTGGCAACCAGTTGGAAGGTACGTTGGAAGTGTTTCAGCGCCAGACGGAGGACATCCTCATCCAGCCTATTCAGATCGCTGCTGTAGGCGACGGCGCCCGCCAGTGGGTGAACGGGGCAGACATGGAGACCAAGGGGTGGGAACTTTCCCTCCAGTACAACAGCCCGCTGAACCGGGGAGGGAAACTGGGCTACTCCATCGGAGCAAATTTTGCCCACTACAACTCTACCATCACCAGCCTGCCGGAAGACTTGTGGTCGAGCTACCCCGGAAATGCCGAGCAGAACATTATCGGACAGGCCCCTAACGCCCTTTTTGGGTACCGCACTGACGGCATCTTCCAGAACCAGCAGGAAGTGGACGCCCATGCCGACCAGGTGGGCAAAAGAGTAGGTGCTCTGCGCTACGTCGACCTCAATAAGGACGGTGTCATCGACGCCCTCGACCAGGAGTACGATCAGGGTAATGGTGTGCCCAAAGTAGAGTTCGGCGTTAATTTCCGGCTCGATTATAAAAATTTCGACCTGAGCATCTTCACCTGGGGCGCGTTGGGCAGGAAGGTTACTCCCGATGTTTTCCGCATGGAACTCGGCTCTCTGGATAATGGCGAAAATGGAGGAACGGCCCAGCTCAACGCCTGGTCGCCCACCAACACAGGCAGCTACATCCCTGCAGTGAGCAACAGCAACCGGCCCTTTGGCTTTTCTCTCGATTACAACGTCCGGAACGGGAACTTCTTCGCTTTCCGGCAGGTAACCCTGGGCTATACCTTACCGGTGAGAAATGCAAGGAGTGTATTCTCCGACCTGCGGCTCTACATCAGCGGTGAGAACCTCGGCTGGATTGTCGACCGCAAAGGGCCGGACCAGTATCCGCAAACCGGATGGTCGGTGGAAAATCGCGTGGTGGGCATTTATCCGAAGCCACTGCGGCTTTCGATCGGCGCCAATGTAGGATTCTAATTTTTTCAAAATTAAAACAGAATACAATGAAAGGTTTTTTCAATATGAAGATCCTGCTGGCGGTGGGGATATCCCTTTTCATCGTCACCAGTTGTAAGGATGAGTTCCTTGATTTTACTCCGGCAGGGGTGGTGTCGGATGTTGACCTGAACACCGTGGAAAATGCTGAAAAAATGGTTATTGCTGCCTATGCTTCCCTGGGCAACGACGGATTGCTGGCGCATCAGTATCAGGATATGTGGGTGTACGGCAGCGTCCGTTCCGACGACGCCTATAAAGGAGGCGGTAGCATTGGCGACCAGTTCGACAGCCATCTGGTAGAGGTGTTCTCCATTAATACTCCGGCCAATGGGAACGCCAACCTGATGTGGACCTACCTCTACGCGGGCATCTCGCGCGTGAATGATGCCATTCGCCGCATACAGGGCCTCGACGAGGCGGAATACCAGGCGGAAGCCGGCGTGAGCCGCGCCCAGCGCATTGCTGAGATGCGCTTCGTTCGCGGGCATTATGAGTTCATTCTGAAAATCCTCTTTAAGTTCCCGGTTTTCATTGATGAAACAGTGCCGAAAACGGAAGTGGGCAACATCAGCAACCGTGAATTGACGGATCAGGAAGGATGGGCCTACATCGTTGAGGAATTCCGGGCGGCGTTGAGTGCCCTGCCCGATTCCCAGGCTGAAGAAGGCCGCCCGACCAAGAACGCCGCGCGCGCTTATCTGGCTAAGGCCCTGCTTTACAAAGCCTATGTACAAGACGACCAGCACCAGGTGAAGAGCATCACCGCTTCCGAACTGGAGGAGGTGGTGGATCTGGTCACCACCATAGAAGGCACGGGCGAGTACTCGCTGTACGACGATTATGCGAAAAATTTCCTTTGGGAATTTGAAAGCGGGAACGAATCGGTTTGGGCTATTATGCGGTCTATCGACGATGGCTCGCCGGAAGGCAGAGGCAATTTCTCCACCGGCCTGACCTCCTCGCTCGGCCCGGGTTACGGATGCTGCTCGTTCAACCACGCTTCGCAGAACCTGGCGAACGCTTACAAAACCGATGACAATGGCCTGCCGCTGTTCGATACCTTCAACGAAGGGCCTCAGATCGAAACGGCCGAAGATGTGAACGGCAACAATATCGACCCCCGTATCGCCCACACCATCGGCATTATCGGGATGCCCTTCAAGTACGACCCGAACCGGATCTACGACGAAACCTATGCGCGGGTACCGGGCGTTTACGGCTACAAACTGGGCATGAAAGACCAGGAACTGCCGGATTGCCCCTGCTTCCGCCAGTATCAGGCCTTCTTCAGCATTTCCCGGAACACCGACCAGATCCGCTACGGCGACTTGCTGCTGATGAAAGCGGAAGCCCTCATCGAGCTGAACCGGCTCGGCGAGGCCCTGCTCATCATCAATGCCATTCGGGAGCGGGCCGGTAGTGACGCCAGTACTTCTCGCCTCGTCTTTGCCGATGGCTCGCCGACGGGTAAATGGAACGTCGGGACTTACCAGTCGCTGGGTGATCAGGAAAACGCCCGAAAGATCCTGCGCTGGGAACGCCGCCTGGAACTGGCTTTCGAGTCGAAACGCTTTTTCGACCTCGTGCGCTGGGGCATTGCCGCCGAGACCCTCAATGATTATTTTGCATCGGAGAAACTCCGCAGAGACTACCTGATCGATGCCCGCTTCACCGCCGGCAGGGATGAATACCTCGCCATCCCGCAACAACAGATCACGATCAGCCGGGGGCTGTATGTGCAGAACCCAGGATATAATTGATGACACAGGTGTAGATGGGGGTGTGCAAGAAGTAAGTGTAGACAGGATTAACAAGATTTTCAGGATATATACACCGATGTGGCGCAAGCCACTACATCTTGTAAATCCTGTTAATCCTGTCTAATATTGACCTTTTTTCACAACCCCATCTATCCAGGTATACTCTCCTAAAGCTTATTGTTATGAAACGAATTTTACTCTCACTACTTACCAGTTGTATCCTTCAGGCCTCCTACTCCCAGGATTTTATCCGGACAGAAACGCAGGCTAACCTTTCTCAGATCAGAAACACCAATGGCGTAGCGGTGGCGGACTTTGACCAGGACGGTGACCTCGATATCTTCTTCACCGGTATCAACAATTTCACCCCCGCCGACGAGACAACCTGGAATCACCTGATGAAGAATAACGGCGATGGCACCTTCTCCGATGTTACGGTGGAAGCGGGCTTTGGCATTCAATACGTCAATAATGGCCTAAAGGCCGAACGGGGTGAAAAAATGGGCGCCTCCTGGGGCGACTACGACAACGATGGCTTTCCCGACCTCTTCCTGGCCAATAGCCGCCTCGACCAGCTCTACCACAACAACGGCGACGGTACTTTTACCGATGTGACCCTACAGGCAGGGGTTGCGGGCTGTAATGTCTGCTATTCTGCAACCGGCCTTTGGTGGGATCATGACCGGGACGGCGACCTCGACCTGTACGTTTCCGTCCTGAACAACGAGAACATCATGTACCAAAATAATGGGGACGGCACCTTTACCGACGTGACCGAGGCGCTGGGCCTGGCCGGCGACAATACCATTACCTGGTCGAGCGTAGCCATCGATGCCGGGAAGGACGGCTTCCTGGACCTCTACAACATGAACGATACCCAGATCAACGAGTTCTTTGAAAACCGTTCAGGGCAGAAGTACAACGAAGCCTCCCGTGCCTACCGCCTCGACGACGAAGGCGCCGGTATGGGGATAGCTGTCGGTGATTGCAATAACGATGGCCTTTTCGACCTTTATGTGACCAATATCTTCAACCACCACCCCAACCCTCTTTTCATCGACCAGGGCAACCGACGCTATGCCGACCAGGCAAGAGCGCTTGGGGTAGACAACACCGGCTGGGGCTGGGGCACGGCCTTCCTCGACTATGACCACGACGGCGACGAAGACCTGGCCGCCGTTAACGGGCCGATCGATAAACTCTATGGAGATCAGCAGCCGGATATCGACAATTTCTTCTTTAAAAACATGCTGATGGAAGAGGCCATGCGTTTCGAGGATATCTCCGCTTCCTCGGGCTTTACCGGAAAGGCCAAAAGTAAAGGCCTGGAGGTTTTCGATTATGACCAGGACGGCGACCTCGACCTGGTGGTGGCGAATATGGAGGAACCCGCCTACTTCTTTGAAAACAGGACCATTCACAACGACAACCAGCCGGCGGCAAAGAACTGGCTGCAGATCAGGCCGGAAGGCACAACTTCCAACCGGGACGCTTTCGGTACAACAGTGAAGATCAGGATCGGCGAAAAGTGGCTGTACCGTTACCATCACGGCGCCGCCATCTTCGGGCAGAGCATCAAACCCGTTCACTTCGGGCTGGGCGATGCCACCATGATCGATGAGATCCGCTTCACCTGGCTGACCGGAGTAACAGAGGCGATATATGACGTGCCGGCCAATCAGTCCCTGCATTTCAGGGAAGGCGATGGAACCGTAGTCCGGGAAGATGCTGGAACGGGGCCGGTGAGCGGCGCCATCGTGGAGAAGGACTTTGCTAAACCCAACCCGTTTTACAATGCCACCACTTTGCACTTTGAAATGGCTAAACCGGGCATGCTGGAACTGGCCATTTATAATGCTACGGGACGTTTGGTTTTCAAAACCAAAGCGGAGCTGGCCGAGCCCGGCGTTCTGGATGTTCCCTGGGATGCCTCTGCAATGGCCCCGGGGCTTTACTTTTACACGGCGATGTTCAATGATAAAAAGATGGAAGGGAAAATGGTAAAGGGTGGGAAATGAATGGCCTGACAGGCGTATCTCATTCTTTTCTGCTGTTGTGGCAAAACGCTAATAGGCTAATTCCTTCGGTAGTGGTATATTGCCGAATGGTTATATTGTTCTGGAATAAGTACATGGACACAAATAGTGAAACGGGAAACCGGCGTTGAGCCCTTGATATTCAGTCACTCACTAATTCACTCCATATACTTACAAGATCCTAAAAGCGCCGATATGAAAAAAGCGATCTCCTTACACTTGTTGTTCCTCGTTTTAAACATCACATTGTCTGCTCAGTACTCAGTCGCCCGCCTCTGGAATGAGGAGGTGCTCGACGGCATCCGGGGCGACCTGGCGCGGCCGACCGTCCATGCCCGCAACCTCTTCCACACCAGCCTGGCCATGTACGATGCCTGGGCGGCGTACAGCGAAACAGGCGATACCTATTTGCTGGGGAAGACGGTGCACGGCTTTACTTGCCCTTTTACGGGCACGCCTGTTCCGCAAGATGTCAAAGCTGCCCAGGAAGAGGCCATCAGCTTTGCCGTTTACCGTATCTTACGGCACCGCTTTGCCGATTCGCCGGGGTGGCGGGACCTGTTTTACGAGATCGATCTTTTGATGGATTCACTCGGCTATGACCGGGGGAATGTTTCCGCCGATTACAAATGCGGCCCGGCGGAACTGGGGAATTATATTGCCGAACAGGTCATCCTTTACGGCCTGCAGGACGGAGCAAACGAAGCGGGCGAATACGCCAATTTATATTATGAACCGGTGAACCCACCGATGTTCGTTGAAGCGCCCGGCAATCCGGAAATCCTCGACCTGAACCGCTGGCAACCCTTGGCCTTTACTACCTTCATCGACCAGAGCGGCAACCCTTTCGGCAATTTTGCCCCTCCCTTTGTCAGCCCCGAATGGGGGCGGGTGCTGCCTTTCTCCCTCAACCGGAACGATGCTGAAATACTGAAAAGGGACGGGAACGACTATTGGGTCTACCACGATCCGGGCCCGCCGCCCTATCTGGACACCACGGCCGTCGGCGGCCTTTCCGAGGAATACAAATGGGGGTATGCCCTGGTCGCCGTGTGGTCTTCTCTGCTCGATCCGGCAGATGGGGTGTTGATCGATATCTCGCCCGTTTCGGTAGGCAACATCAGTTCATACCCGGACGACGTTTATGAATACCATGATTTCTATAACTTTTTCGAAGGGGGCGATACGGGCCAGGGGTATACTGTAAACCCCAGTACCGGACAGCCCTACAGCCCACAGATTGTCCACCGGGCGGACTACTACCGGGTGCTGGCAGAATTCTGGGCGGACGGCCCGGACTCGGAAACGCCGCCCGGCCACTGGTTCACCATTTTCAACTACATCAACGAACAACCGGAGCTGGCTAAAAAGATGCGCGGCCAGGGCCCTGTACTCGACGATCTGGAATGGGATGTGAAGGGCTACTTTGCTCTCGGCGGGGCCATGCACGACGTGGCCATTTCCGTTTGGGGCATCAAAGGGTGGTACGACAGCGTGAGGCCGGTCTCCGCGATCCGGGGCATGGCGGAACTGGGGCAGAGCAGCGACCCGGCCCTGCCCAATTACCACCCCGGCGGATTGCCGCTCATCCCCGGCTATATCGAGCTGATCGAAGCCGGCGACCCCCTGCAGGGCCAGAGCGGGGAATACATCCATGAAATAAAGATCAAAGCCTGGCGGGGCCCCAATTTTATTGAAGACCCACGGACAGACGTGGCTGGCGTCGGCTGGGTGCGCGCCAACTTCTGGTGGCCTTACCAGCGGCCTACCTTCGTCTCGCCGCCCTTCGCCGGCTATATCTCCGGGCACTCCACCTACAGCCGGGCGGCCGCTGAATTGCTGACGGCGCTGACCGGCGATCCCTTCTTTCCCGGCGGCATGGGCGAATTCCACTGCCCGAAAAACGAATTCCTGGTGTTCGAGGACGGCCCCAGTACCGACCTTACCCTGCAATGGGCCACTTACCGCGACGCTGCCGACCAGTGCAGCCTTTCGCGGATCTACGGTGGCATCCACCCGCCCGTGGACGACATCCCCGGCCGGAAGATCGGGCAGGAGATCGGTGTGGAGGCCTTTGAGTTTGCCGAGCAGTATTTCAACGGGACAAAAGCGCCGCGGGAGGTGAGTGCGTTGAAGGTTTTTCCCAACCCTACGAATTGCGCCGTGCAGATCGAGTTGGCTTACGAAGGAGAAATGCCCGTCAAGATCTACAGCACCGACGGCCGCCTGGAACGGGAGCTATCCGTCCGGTTTGCCAATAAGCAGGGATTTGTGAACCTGGACGGGCTGGCGAATGGGCTGCATATTATCGTTGGCTTTAAGGGGGAGAAAGACAGGTTCTTTGAACAAAAGGTTGTCGTGCAGGCGAAATGAGTACTGAGTAATTTCGGGCCATTCTCTTGCCTACATTGGAAAAATTCGCTGATCACATGACTTAAATCAGTGAAACGGATCGATCACTACCTTAACTTTCAGCAGCAATAACCTGCTGATCATGAACGACCTGCGCCTTCAAACATGGAGGCAGTGGCGGAATGCGGCCATTTATGCCCCGGGGGACGATGAGGAGGCCATATTGTCCAAAACGGTATGGGTCGGCATCGCTGTCTCTTCTTTGGTGCTGGGGCTGATCGCCGGGATGGTATACGCCTGCATGCATTTCATGTTCCTGGTTTATCTGATGGCTGTTTTCTGTGGGTTTTTCCTGGTCAGCCTACTCCTCTTCCTGCGGGTGCGGGCACACACGGAGTGGTTTTTCATCAGTACGGAAGTATTCAAGATCCTGTTTTCCTTCGTTGCCGTCGTTTTCACGGGAGGCATCCTGAACTCCGGTGGTTTTGTCTTTCTCGGCATGGCGGGCATTTTCTTTGCCCTGGTCTTTCCGCGGCCGGAACAGGTTCGCTTCCTGCTGCTGCTATATTTGGGCACGGTCTCCCTGGAAGCCATCCTGCAACCCTGGCTGAGGCCGGTGGTTCAGTTCTCTGCAGGACAGAATCTGGTGCTTTTTGTCCTTTACTTTATGGTATCGCTGCTGTCGCTGTACTTTTTTGTCCGCATTTACGTGCGGGAACGGGTGCGGTTCCGCCAGGTGGAAGCCGAAAAACTCCGGGCGCTGGACCATGCCCGCAGCCAGTTTTTTTCCAATATCTCCCACGAATTCCGCACGCCGCTGACGGTCATCCTCGGAATGGCCGATCAGATCCGGGAGGCGCCCTCCCGCTACGTTGCCGAAAAGGCCGTCCTGATCCGCCGAAATGGGAAAAAGCTGCTGCGCCTGGTCGGCCAGTTGCTCGACCTGTCCAGGCTGGAAGCCGGCGCCCTTTCCGTTCATTATGTGCAGTCGGATTTGGTACTGGAAATGAAGTACCTGCTGGAGTCCTTCCACAGCCTGGCCGAGGCGAAAAACATCCGCCTGCATTTTTCCAGTGCTTCGAAGGAGATCTGGATGGATTTCGACCCGGAAAAGCTGGAGCACCTGGTGGGCAACCTGCTGGACAACGCCATCAAGTACACGCCTGCCGGTGGGGAAGTGCGGCTTGAGTTGGAACGTCTGCCGTCATCGCCCCCCTCACTTGAACCGGGCCCCTGCCTGCTCATCCGGGCCAGAGATACCGGTATCGGTATCCCTCCGCAGCATTGGGAGCGCATCTTCGACCGTTATTACCAGGTCGGGGAGTGGCCCACTGAAGGAGCCGGGATAGGGCTGGCGATGGCCCGGGAATACGCCCACCTGTTCGGTGGCCGTATTGAGTTGGATAGCCGGCCGGGGGAAGGCAGCGCCTTCTCTGTTTACCTGCCGTTGCGCAACCGGGCCCCCGTGCAGTTTTTGTCTGCCGGCCCGCCGGTGCAGGAAGAAGAGCCGGCGCCGGAGGCGGTTCCTGGCGCATCAGCTGTCCCCCGCCTGTTGCTCATCGAAGACAACCCCGATGTGGTCCGGTATCTTCAGGCTTTCCTGCAGAAGGATTACAATCTGATCACGGCCTTCGACGGCGAAGAGGGCATCAACCGGGCCATAGAACGCGTACCGGATATCATCATCAGCGATATTATGATGCCGAAAAAGGACGGCCTGGAAGTTTGCCGGGCACTGAAGGGCGATTTCCGCACCAACCACATCCCTATCATCCTGTTGACCGCCAAAACGGATGTGGATTCCAGGATACGCGGCCTGGAGTCCGGCGCTGATGCTTACCTGGCCAAACCCTTCCATCGACAGGAACTGCAAGTGGAGCTTCGGAAACTCATCGGCCTGCGGGAAGCTCTGAAACGCAAATTCAGCCAGAACCTGGCCGCCCCACTGCCCGAAAGTAAACCTCCGGGGCTGAATGAACGCTTCCTGTATGAGGTGCGCCAATGCCTGGAAAGGCATTATCCGGAGGAGGAATTCGGCATCAGGGCCCTGTGTGCCCAGCTTGGCGTCAGCCGTACTCAATTGCACCGCAAACTGGCTGCTCTGACCGGCCAGCCCGCCTCTCATTTTATCCGTTCTTTCCGCCTGGAAAAAGCCCGTCAACTGCTCGCGTCCAGCCGTATGACCATCGCCGAGGCAGCCTATGCAGTGGGTTTTAAAGACCCCTATTATTTCTCCCGCGCTTTTACCCGGGAATTCGGGCTGCCGCCCTCTGAAGCCCGGGAGGGGTAGATGTCGGTTTTATGGTTTCAGGCCCTTCGGACAATGGAACAATAGTCCAAACTCTGGAACAATAGTCCTTCCTCTTTGAGCTGAAGCCAAGCTACATTGGTAACACTAAAATATACCAATATGAAACAGACGCGTAGAACAGCGATCGGGGCTGCCCAGGTTTTTCGGGAGGCCGGTATTTCCAGAAAGGAGCAGCCTGTTCTTTTGCCCTTTAAAAGGCCCATTCTCACGCCCGCCGCATACAGCGGCAGCTGTGGGGTGGAGAGGAAAATATTTGTGATCAAACATTTGCTTTTTATCTGTCTCTTCGGGTGTTTAACCTCCATTCTCCAAAGTCAGCCGGCTAATGATGGTTGCTGGGAGTGGAAAAACCCGACGAGTGGGCAGGATGTTTTTTTTGTCAATAACACGACCGGATGGGCAGTAGGCTATGCAGGTACGATAATCAGAACTACAGATGGCGGGGCAAGCTGGCAGCAGCAATGCTCGGGAACGGAAGATGGCCTCGAATCCGTTTTTTTCGCAGATAGCCTAACGGGGTGGGTAGTAGGGTGGCATGGCAAAATATTAAGGACTTCGAATGGTGGATTGACCTGGGATGCCCAGGCAACAGATGCCTGGCAACGGTTATCTGACCTATTTTTTATCAATAATCAAGTGGGGTGGGCGGTTGGAGAAAACCTCATACTTCGAACGACGGATGGAGGGGCCACCTGGCAGCAGGTATTATTATCAGTAAATCCAGGGTCGATTCAAAGCGTGCATTTTCTGGATAACCAAAATGGGTGGATCGTCGGCAGCTATGGCCGGGTATACCAATCGTCAGACGGCGGTGTAACCTGGGCGGCACGGCAGGTTGGAGCCGCTTCCAACTTTAATGACGTTTTCTTCATTGATAGCCAAAATGGATGGATAGTGGGCGGTTCGGGCACGGGATACATACTCAGGACGTCGGATGGCGGAGCTACCTGGCAATCGCAGTCCTTATGGCCGAATACCTTTTTCAATGAGGTATTCTTTACGAATAGTCAGGTAGGATGGGTGGCAGGGGTTTCTGATCAAACTGGTATTGTCCTGAAAACACTGGATGGCGGGGTAACCTGGCAATCGCAGACGGTCGGGAGGTATAACAGTGCAGTTCATTTTGTGGATAGCCAGAATGGATGGTTAGGAGGCACTAAAATATTTCACACTTCGGACGGAGGTGCCAGTTGGCAGGAACAATCCCCCGATTTCAATCTGTCGCTGAATGCTATCCATTTTACGGGACCCCAGGCAGGCTGGGCAGCGGGCAGCTTAGGGGCAGTGCGTCATACCTCCGATGGGGGTGAGCATTGGCAATTGCAACTATCAGGCACAGACAAGGATCTCCGCGGTATTTTCTTCGTCAATAACCAAATGGGTTGGGTAGTAGGTGTTGATGGCACTATTCTGAAAACTTCAGACGGTGGAGCAAACTGGCAGCCACAGACATCGGGAACGGTAAACGCTTTGAATAGTGTACATTTTGTAAACAGCGCAACCGGTTGGGCAGTTGGTGATCTTGGAACCATTATCAACACCGTAGATGGGGGTACATCCTGGCAATTCCAACTATCCGGTACCTCCCAAAACCTTAAATCCCTTCAATTTCTCGATAGCCTGACAGGTTGGGTAGTAGGGGATGGTACTATTCTAAAAACCCTGGATGGAGGAGAAAATTGGGTTGCACAATCTTCCGGCACTTTTGGTTGGTTTGAAGATGTATATTTCGTCAACAATCATACAGGGTATGTCGTCGGCAGATTTTCTTTCGCCAAAACTACCGATGGCGGAGAAAATTGGCAGTTGATGGATGGGGTTGAGCTTAATATTTTGTCTTCTGTTTACTTTATAGACGATATGACAGGCTGGATAGGATCCTCTCCTAATATTGGCCTGCCTGCCTGCTACATTTACCAAACTAAGGACGGAGGGGACACCTGGCAAACCCAATGGGCCGGAGCGCCAAGTATTTTGGATTTACAGTTTCTGGATGATCAAACCGGATGGGCGGTTGGAACTGGCTACGCTATCTTGCAGTACTCGAAAGCCCCATCCCCGGAAGCTGGCTTCACCTGGGCTCAGTCAGCCAACCAGGTTCAATTCTCCAATACATCGGTTGATGCCAAGTTTTTCTTCTGGGATTTTGGCGACGGGCATTTCAGCATCGAGGAAAGTCCGCAACATTCCTTTGGCGTGTCGGGCGAATACCTCGTTAAACTGACGATTGCGGATGCCTGCGGAGGCGTTTCCAACTACGAGGAAGAAATTTCCATCACCGTTCCCGTTTCCGAACAGCAATTTTTAGAGGCATTCCTTATTTATCCGAATCCCGCGGGTGATTTCTTCAACATTCACCTGGTAGGCCAACCGAATAATTTTTTGGTGATCGACCTCATCGGCCTCACCGGGCAGAAGGTATGGAGTGAAACCCTGGACTTCCAGCCGGGAACAATACTCAAGGCCATTTCCTGCGAGAACCTGCCAAGAGGCGTGTACCTGGTCCGGGTGGCTGATGCCCGCAGGAGCAGTATACGTAAGATCATCATTCAATAAAAATATACCGATATGAAACAGGCAATGACAATTGTATTGCTGGCCGTTATGGTCACGCTGCTGTTCCGGGCTACGGCACAAGCTCAGGAAGAATGGGTATATAAAAACCCCATTCCCACGGGCAGGGCTTATGTAACATGCAGTGTGCTGGAAAGCAAAATTTACGTCATCGGCGGCGGCCTTACCCGTGCGGAAGGGAGCGCCGCTGTAGAAAGGTACGATCCGGAAACAGATACCTGGGATGTTACCATAGCGAGCCTGCCGGTTCCGCTCTTTGCGCCGGCTGCGGCAACGGCCAACGGGAAGATATATGTAATGGGAGGCAAAGCCAATTATTATTCCACGGAGGATTACGCAACGGTTTATGAATACGACCCGATGCTGAATACCTGGTCGGAAAAGACGAGCATGCCCAATGGCCGTTCCCACCTGACGGCCTGTGCGTTCGGCGGCTATATCTATGCAATAGGGGGAAGAATAGGCGACCACATCGACGTAAATACAGTGGAAAGATATGACCCCCTGTCCGATACCTGGGTTACCATGGACAGCATGCAACAAGCCCGGGCCAATATTCTGGCGCAGGTAGTGGGGGACAAAATTTATATCGTCGATGGAATTGGGGATGGCCTCTCCTCAGTGGAATCCTATGATCCTGCGACGGACAACTGGAAACTGGAAGACAACCCGCCGCCGGCCGTCGGGTATTTCGGTTCGGCCACTTACGGAGGCAAGATATACGTGTATGGCGGTATCAATAATACCTCTCCCACCGCTTCCCAGGATTTCTTCGAGTTTGACCCCGAAACGGGCCTTTGGGAAAATATAGGAACCATTCCCGAAAAAAAAGCAATGTGCGCCAATGCCGTTGTCGGCAACCGCCTTTATGCCATCACAGGGGCATTGGAGCCCTTTTTCATCCCTTCCTTGCCCGGCCCGGCAACTACAGCATCGGTGATCATGTATGAATTTGAACCTTCCGCCGAAGGCTGGGCCTACAAAACGCCCATCACGACGCCCCGGGCTTACAACGCCAGCGGTGTCGTAGATGGAAAAATATACGTCATTGGCGGGGCTTACTCCAAAACGGAGATCAGTGATGTAGTGGAAATGTATGATCCGGAAACAGATGCCTGGCAAAGCCGGCAGAGCCTTCCGGAACCGATTCACGGCGCAGCGGCGGGGGTGATCGGGGGAAAGATATACGTGGCTGGCGGGCAAACCCAATATACTACTTTGGGGGTGTCGAAAAATACGCTCTACGTCTATGACCCGGAAATGGATAGCTGGACGCAAAAAGCCCCGATGCCGACTGCCAGGGGGTATCTGTCCGCAGCTGTTGTGAACGGCAAGCTTTATGTCATCGGCGGCACCACCGCCTGGCCCAACCGAACCAATAAAGTTGAAATGTACGATCCGGTTACGGATACCTGGCAAACGAAAGCCCCTATGCCGACTGCCCGTTCAGGCTTCTGTGCAGAAGCCTTGAATGGGAAGATATATGCGATGGGAGGTATAGATGCATCCGGATACAAGGATGTACTGGAAGTATATGACCCGGCGACCGATACCTGGATGGAGAAAATGGAAATGCCTCAAACCAGGTCACTATTTGGTTCGGCTGTCGTCAATGATCTCTTGTATGCCTACGGAGGCATCCTGGATGACACCACTCCGCTTTCGGATATCATTCAATACGACCCGGAAACGGATAGCTGGGCGGTAACGGATGATATGCCGGAACCTAAGGCTTTTTTTGCTTCGGCAGTAGTGGATAACTGCATCTATGGAATTGGAGGGGCGCTGCTTTCTTTTTTTACCGGCGGCCCGGGCCCCAAGGTGTCCGAAACGGTGCTGCAATATTGCCTTCCCGTAGTGAATGCGGCGGTTGAGCTGGAGGAAGCGCCATTTGTTTTACACCAAAACCAACCGAACCCCTTCAGCGGGCAGACGACGATTTCCTATGAATTGCAACAAGCGGGCTATGTCAGCCTTCGGGTGTTCAACATCGCAGGGCGCGAAGTGGCGCGGCTGGCAGATGGCTTACAGGCCGCGGGATCCTATACGGTTGAATGGAACGTTGGTAAAATTCCGGCCGGGATGTACCTGTATCAGCTGAGAACGAATGGATTTACGGTGACGAAAAAGTGTGTACTGCAGCAGTAATTCAAGCTTAATTTGATGGTGTCATTTTCGCTAACCGGAGCGCGGGCCTCGGGCCCGCGAAAAGAGGCTGTATGCTTTTCCATAAGCGCTTTCGCGGGCCGGAGGCCCGCGTTCCAAAAACCAAAACCATGAAAACGCTGAAATTCTTTTTGATCCCCGCCCTGCTGTTCTTCCTCGCAGCTTGTACGGAAGACGTGCCGGCTCCGGCCGGTGTATTGGATGAGCAGGAAGCCATTGATCTCCGCGCCAGGGGAAGCATCACTAAACCCATGAAACTATGGATCGAAGCCATAACGGACGAGTCCCTGGGAGAAGTGGGGTGTACGGCGCCATTTCCGGGGGTAGCCGTCCCTGCCGGCGGCTGGATGCAGGGCCATGCCACCCATCTGGGTAAGCTCGATAGGTTGGAGAGCCCCTGGGCCCATGGGAGTTGCGAACTGATACTCGACGAAAACTGGAATCCGGTGATGGTAGCCATTTCTGGCAGCCACGGCGCCTGGGCCGGGGCCAATGGCGATCAGATCTGGTGGGAAGGTTCCTATGAATCCTACCTGGACGGCACCTTTTCAGCCGACCTGGATATCGTAGGGGGTACGGGAAGGTTTGAAGGCGCCACCGGTAACGTCAAGGGCATTGGCCATGTCGATCCGGTAACGAGTTACGCTGTTGGAAGCCCTGAAGGCTATATTACCATTCCCAGGTAGATGGATGAGATAATCCCAAAAAACCGATCCTCTTTTCAATGAGGCTGTCTCAAAAGGCCGGGGCAACCGAGCGCGCCAAATAATAACACGCAAAGGCGCGGAGGACACAGTGCTGTTTGTTGTTTTCTCTGCGTGCTTTGCGCCTCTGCGTGAAACTTTATGCAGTGGCCTCCCGCCGGGAGGTTCTTTTGAGCCGGCCTCACTGGAAACTTCCTTACCTTGGCCCTGCTATGGGTCAAAAGATCATCTTCTTCTTCATTTTCCTGTTGGCTGCCGCCCTGCGCGGGTCCCTCCTCTTCCGGCAGGAGCTCATCCCCGGCGTCAACGGCGGCTACTATCCGCTGCAGGTGCGCAGCCTGCTGGAGAACGGCCGGCTGGGGTTTGCCGATATGCCCCTGTATTTCTGGTTCAATGCTTTTTGGGTGAAAGTACTGGCCGTATTTTCCGGAACGCCGGCAGAAAGCTGGATCATTCCGGTGGTCAAAACGGTGGATAGCCTTTTTCTGCCGCTCTTGCTCATCCCCTTGTACTTCATTGGCCGGGAGCTTCGCCCGCCCGATAAGCCGGGTTTGTTCCGGGACGCTGCCGTGGCGGTATTTGCCGCAGCCTCGCCCTGGCCCCTGATGTTCACCGGCGATCTGCAGAAGAACGCCTTTGCGATTCCCTTTTTCTTTGCCTTCGTATTTTTCGGGCTGAAGCATCTGCGGCAGCCTTCCCGGCGCTGGTTGGTTGCCGGGCTGTCCAGCCTGGCGTTGACGGCTTTATCTCATTTCGGCGTATTCGCGGTGGCGGCCCTCGCCCTGGGCCTGGGGTTGTTCTTCTATGCGCCCCGGCGGGCGCTGCTGCCGATGGCGGCCCTGGCGGTGCTATCCACGGGCGTGGTGGCTTTGTTCGACCCTGGGCGGGCATTGCGGCTGCTGACGGTGGCCGCCGAATTGTTCCGGCGCCCCGCCCTGCTGGGCCCCTTGGGCCCGCCGGAGTTGCTGGGCTATCTGTTCTCCTGGCTGCTGCTGGGGCTGGGCGGGTATGTCTGGTATAAACACAAAGCAAAACTGGATGGCGTGGAACGAGTGGCCCTGCCGGCCCTGCTTACGCTGATATTCCTGCTTTCCTTCCCTTTGATCAACGGGGACTATGCCAGGCGGTTCATGCTGATGCTGTTCGTGCCACAAGCGGTGCTATGTCTGCTGCTTTTTCCTCGGATGCCAGCCAAGGCAGCCAATGTGCTGTCTGTTGGTTTGATCACAGTTTGTCTGGCCTTCAGCCCCGGCGTATTGCACTTCAAGGAGCCTGTCATCAGCCAGGCGGCCTTTAATGACCTGGAAGGGCTAAATGCCCAACTCCAATTGAATAAAAACTCACTGATCATCGCCCGGCACGGCCTGGAATGGTGGGCCGGCTGGGCGTTGCACTGCAAAACCGGCAATGAAAAGGGGGTGGATGAAGAGACTGCGGGAAAATACCGGCAGGTGCTTTTTCTGCACCAGAAAAAGGGGAAGGAATCATCCGGCCCGATGGCCGCAGATAACCACCCTGGCTTCCGGGAGCCGGAGCCTCCGTTCGGGGAGATGGAAGAAGTAGTGAATTCGGAATTTTTCCAGGTGTATGTGTGGAAGTATAGCCCTGTCCGCTAAAAACAGCAACTCGAAAATAATCAGCGCCTGGCCGCTCTGTCCGGCAGGGGGCGGGGGAAGAAACGGCAGGGGTGCAGCCATTCGCCCAAGGTCCTGTCATTACCTGAAAAAAGAAAAAATGAGAAACCTTCTTTACGTGCTGCTTTGCGCCTTGCCACCCTTGCTCAGCTCTGCCCAGGGCACTTCTTTCGATGAATTTTTTCAGGCGTTGATCGAAGAAGAAGAGATACCGGGCCTGTCGGTTGCGGTGGTGGAGGATGGGGGGATCACCTACTCCGGCGCTTTGGGGGTGAAAAGCTTCGATACCCGGGAATTGGTGAATGAATCAACCATCTTTGCCGCCGCTTCTCTGAGCAAGCCCGTTTTTGCCTACGCAGTCCTGCAACTGGTGGAAGAAGGCAAGCTCGATCTGGATAAGCCGCTTTATAAGTATCTGGAATATCCGGATATCGCCCACGACGAACGGTACAAACAGATCACCGCCCGCATGGTGCTGAGCCATTCCAGTGGGTTTCCGAACTGGAGGAACGGCCAGTTGAATATCCTTTTTACCCCCAGCGAGCGCTTCCGGTACTCCGGGGAGGGCTTTGTCTATCTGATGCGGGTAGTAGAGCACATCACTCAAATGCCCTTGAATGACTTTATGGAGGAACGGGTTTTCGGCCCCCTGGGAATGGCCCATACCAGCTATGTCTGGAAAGAAGCATTCGAAGAAAATTTTGCAGTTCCTCATGACGATTTGGGCTTTCCCGTCAGCAAATACAGGCCTGAAGAGGGCAATGCCGCTCATTCTTTGCAAACGACAGCGGTCGACTACGCGAAATTCCTGCTGGCCATGCTCCAGCCCCAGGGATTAAAAGCATCTACCGTCGAATTGATGCTGAGCCCGGTGGTGGAGGTGGCGCCTTCTTCTTCCGGCCCCGCCCCAAAGAGCCCCGAAATTTCCTGGGGCCTGGGTTGGGGATTACAGGGAACTTCAAAGGAGAAAGCCTTCTGGCACTGGGGCGACAACAACACTTTCCGCTGCTTCGTCATCGCTTATCCGGATAAGGGAAAGGGCGTGGTTTATTTCACCAACAGCAACCTGGGCCTGCGGATCACCCCGGAAATCGTCGAAAGAGTATTGGGCGAGCGTTGCCCCGCCTGGGAGTGGCTGGGCTACGAGCGGGAGGATGCACCGTGGCAATTGCTGTTCAAAGCGATCCTGGAAAAAGGCTACGGACAGGCGATCCCTCCTTTCCTCGAAAAAAATGGCCAGCAACTCGACACCGCCCGCATCAACGAATGGCAGATGAACCAGATCGGCTACCGGCTGATGGAGCGCCACCGCTACGAAGACGCCCAAAAGGTGTTCTACGCTAATATGCAGGCATTCCCGAAATCCGCCAACACATACGATAGCTATGCGGAGGCCCACCTTCGCACCGGCGACTTCGAAACGGCACGGAAGTACTATTCGAAAGCACTGGAACTGGACCCCCAGAACGCTGTCGCCGAAAGCATCGTCCGGCAATTGGCGCCCAAAAGCCCCAAGGGCAATACCTCGTTCCGGCTAAACGCCTACCCGCACGCCCGACTGGTAACGCTGGCCGGAGAATTCAACGGGTGGAACCCGGTTTCTCTGCCTTTTATTCGGCAAAACGGCGAATGGGTTTGCACCCTAGGCCTCGAACCGGGCAGGTATGAATACAAGCTCATCATCGATGGGGTGTGGACGCCCGACCCCGAAAATCCTGAGGTGACGGTCAATGAGGGGAATCTCAATTCAGTAATGGTGGTGGTGGAATAGGAGGCTGCTCAATGTTCTGGTTTAACAACTTTTGGGCACAGGCACCCCATCGAGGCTGAGGATGCGGTCCATACGGATCTGCTCGCCGGAGGGCAGCAGAAGGAATTCCTCGCCGGCCTTTGTTTGGGTATCCTGAAGTTTCGTTTCGGCGGAAGTAGCCTGCCCTTCAGCATCCCGGTATTCCAGGCGCACGATCCTGCGCTGCACGATGGCCGCCTCGATGCGGTCGTAAAAATTGCAGTCTATGGGAATGTATTTTTCCGGTGTCGGCATGAGGCAAAGATAAGGATTGTTATGGGCTGATATTTGTAAATTGCGATAAACAAAACCGATGAAACTTATTCCCATTCTCTTTTGCCTCGCATTTGCCTTCTCTTTTTCACCCTGTTATGCTCAGCAGAGTGGAAAATCCGAAGCAGGAGCAGCCGTCGGGCTTTCCCCGGCTTCCTACCGGCCGCCGGCTTTTGCAGATGATGGCCGCCTCGAAAAAGTGCAGGATGCCGCTTCGTCCTTCGAGCAATTGTTCAAAGCCCAGGCCGCTGCCAGGAAGATCCCCGGGCTGGCCTGGGGCGTAGTGGTTGATGATTCCCTTGCCGTGTCAGGCGCTACGGGTTTGATCCACCTTGGACAGGAACGCCTGGCCACTACCCGCTCGGCCTTCCGCATTGCTTCCATGACCAAGAGTTTCACGGCCATGGCCATCCTGAAATTGCGGGACGAAGAGAAGCTTTCCCTGAGCGATCCGGTAAGCCGTTATATTCCCGAAATGTCCGGCCTGGATTACCTCACCGATGACGCCCCTGCGATCGATATCGAGAACCTGCTGACCATGACGGCAGGCTTCCCCGAGGACAACCCCTGGGGCGACCGCCAGCTGGCCGTTTCCGATGAAACGCTCATTGGCCTGATCCGGGAGGGGGTGTCCTTTTCCAATGTGCCCTCCGTGCAGTTCGAATACAGCAACCTCGGTTATGCCCTGCTGGGAAATATCGTCTCCCGGGTTGCCGGCATGCCCTATCAGGACTATATCCGGCAGAACATCCTGCTGCCTCTTGGTATGGAACACACCTACTGGGAATACGCCGATGTGCCGGAAGGAGAACTGGTATCCGGCTACCGCTGGGAAGACGAACAGTGGAAAGATGAGCCGATGCTGCACGACGGGGCCTACGGCGCCATGGGCGGCCTGATCACCACGATCGAGGACTTCAGCAGGTACGTCCGCCTGCATTTGTCTGCCTGGCCGGCCCGGAGCGGGGAGGATAAAGGACCGGTCAAACGAAGCACGCTGCGGGAGATGCATACCCCGCAATTCCCGCGCCTGAATACCGGCGGAACGGGCGCCAACGGCGAGCCCTGCCCTTCGGTAACGGGCTACGGCTATGGCCTGGGCATCACCCGGAACTGTGAGGACAGGGCCAGGGTTTCCCACGGCGGCGCCCTGCCGGGGTTCGGCAGCAATTACATTTTCTATCCGGAGTATGGCGTAGGCGTGATGGCCTTCGGCAACCTTACCTATACCGGCCCCTTGCCCCTGAAGGAAATTGAAGCCCTGCTTTTCGACTCCCTCGGCCTGGAGCCCCGAAAGCTTCCGGCCTCCGATATTTTGTTGCAGCGCCAGGAGCAGGTTGTCCAACTCCTCCAAACCTGGGACGCTCAGCTGGAAGCCGCCATACTGGCCGAAAATTTTTATCTGGACCATTCCCGCGAACACCGAATGGCCGATATCCGGGAGGCCCTGGACAAGGCCGGCCCCATCCGGTCCGTCGGGCCCATAGAGCCGCTCAACCAGTTGCGGGGAGGCTTTACCATGGAGGCTGAAAATGGGGCCGTCAGCGTTTTCTTTACGCTGACGCCGGAAAGGGAGGCAAGGGTCCAGTACCTGGAGGTGGAATTTCAACCCAAATGACAGGGACTACCGCTCCTCCAGGAATTTGTGGATGGCCGCAAAATCCAGCCGCCCCATCCCCTTTTTACTGGCTTCGGCGTACAGCTCCTTCGCCACATTGGCCAGGTAGAGCGGCTGCTTCAGCTCATAGGCGGTGAGGGCGGCCAGATGCAGGTCTTTGTGCATCAGTTCGAGCGGGAACTGCACGTCGTAATCGTCATTGCGCACCATCTCAGCCTTGGCTTTGGTGAAGGGGGCGGCCACGGCCAGATTTGGGATGATATTAAGCAAAAATTCCTTTGACAAGCCCATTTTTTCCCCCAGCAGCACGGCTTCCGAAAAGATGGCCATAGATTGCGCCAGCATAATATTCACCAGCATTTTGAAGGAAGCGCCCTTCCCGGTTTCACCGATGTGCAGCACTTTGTTGCCCATCCTGTTGAGATAGGGTTGCACTTCTTCCAACAGGCCCTTCTCCGCCCCCACGAAAAATACCAGATCCGCATTGGCGGCCTGCGGTTTGGTACCGGCCACAGGGGCGTCCATAAAGCGTATACCGGCTTTTGCCGCCGCCTCGGCGGCCCGGAGGCTGAAAGAGGGGTTGACGGTGGAGCAATCCACCCAGATGGCATTGCTTTTCATGTGGGATAAGGCGGCCCCTTCTTCCAGGAACACCTGTTCCACCGCTTCGGGATTGGACAGCATGCTGAATACGACATCCGCTTGCGTTACGGCTTCTTTTGCTGAGGGCGCCGTTTTGGCTCCCCGGGCCTTCAGCTCTTCCATTGGAGACGGGGAGCGGTTCCATACCGTTACGTCCACGCCGTTTTTCAACAAATTTGCCGCCATGCGGCTGCCCATGATGCCCAGGCCGATGAAGGTGATCTTCATGTGGTTTATTTTTCGATTGGTTAAAAATAGAAAACCTGGGGTTGTGCCAAAAGCCCTTGGAGAAGATAGTAAGTAGTTGGACAGTACCGCAGCTTTATGAATCATAAAAAGTCATAACCATCATGTCCGATCTGTGTCCTATCCCTTTTTGCACAACCCCTCGGAGACGTTACACCAGTCAACTTGAGGGGACGCGAGTTTATCGTCTTCGACGCCAAAAAATTTTGGCGAACCGAGTTAGCGTTGCGATACAAAGGTGCGGGTATACAGGGCGGGGAACTATTCGCAATCCGGCGGAAATAACACTTATGCGTCAACGAATCCCTAATCACGAGTAACGAATAACGAATCCCGCCCCTAATTCTCCAGCCGGTTCCGATGCAGGGAGAGGATATACTGCTTGGGCGTCTGCCCGTATTTGCTTCTGAACTCCTTGATGAAATACGAGATGTTCTCGTAGCCCACTTCGAAGGCCAGTTCGGTGACGCTCACTTCCTTTTCCTTCAGGATAGACAGCGCCTTTTCCAGGCGTTTATCCTTCAGCCATTGCTGAGGCGTGATATCATAGTAGGCCTTAAAATCCCGCCGGAAGGTGCTGAGGCTGCGGCCGGTCAGGTAGGCGTAGTCCTCGATCTTGAGCGGCTTATCGAAGTTCTGTTCCATGAAGGTTTTGACGTTCCGCTTTTTGGGCAGGGTGAGGCGGAAGAGGAAATTGGCGAACTGCTGTTCCTGCGCCAGGCTGTTGAGTAGGTAGAGCAGTTCCAGGATCTTGAGGTTGAGGAAGTTCTTGTTGCGCAGGCGGTTGTTTTGGTAGATGTCGATGAGGGAATCGGCGAACATCCGGAGGGTGGGCACGACACCGAACTTCAGGTGATCGGGCACGGCCTTGTTGGTGACTTCCGTTACCCTCGTGGTGGACAGAAATTCCTGGATGATGCTGTCGTCGAAGTAGAACAGGAGGTTCTGAAAAGTGCCTGATTCCGGGATCAGGTCGGAAACGTAGTACATGCCTCGCGGGATGAATAATACCTCGTTGGGCTTCACTTTGATCAGCTTATCGTCGTAGGTGAGGATATGCTGCTCGCCGGAAAGCTGTATGGAGACGACGTGGTTGGAGATGTAACCCTGCCGGTTCACCACCGGCTCGGTGAGTTCCTTGCGGAGGATACAGACGTTGCCGTCTCTCAGGATGGTACTGACCTTTGGGTTGTCGAATAACCGTTGCGGGATGAGGATCATGTTTTTAGCCGGCAAGTTGATTGGGCTCAAAGTACGAAACTAGCCGAAAACGGGCAAAAGTGTTGTTTTTGATCAGGAGATATACTTCCTCGCATTTTTCACCACCTCCGGCGTTGTCCATTCCTTGTACATTTCCAGAAAGCGTCGTACAAATGCTTTATCGTGCCGGGAATATTCCCGCAGCACCCAGCCCACGCTCGTCTTACAGAACCGCTCTTCTCTTTGAATGAGGGTAATGGAAAAGGCCTCGATCGTATCGATGTGTTCAGTGATGGACTTGCACTGTGCGAACGGCACCAGCGAAGCCCGGGCCGTCCACAGGTACTCATCCGCATTCCAGGCTTTCAATACCGGCAGGGCCTGCTCCGGCGAGCGGTCCACCATAGGCGACAGCAGGCGCACACATAGCCAGTCGCAGACGTTCCAGTCGCTGATCCAGCGTTGATCAAACCATTCGGAGATCAGGCTGAGTTGCGGCCGGGCATCCATTCCTTTCCAGTAGAGCTGCAGGTAGAGGATTGCCGCCAGCTTGTCTTCGGTGAAGGGCTGCTGCATGAGATCGCTTAGGATCGCAAACTGAGCTTCAACCGGCTGTTGGTTCAGGCCATGCTCTTTTGTAACGGCCTTCACCACCTCCCTGATCTGCGGAATGCCCACGCCTTTGGACCGAATGTCGTGCTTGACGTAGTTTTCCAGCCAGCGGGCTTTGTGCTCGTCGCCCAGGGCGGTGAGGTGGGATTGGATGAGTTGGGAAGGGGTATGCATGGTATTAATCAGCTGAATCGGGATGAAATTTACGCTTTTTGCGGAATAAGGCCATGGAAGCAAGGTGGAAGGCACCTTAAAAGTGCCTTCCATCTTTAAAAATTTAAATTGTATTTTCCCCACGAGCCAGAGGTCCGCGCTACTTCAACACCCTCCCCAGCTCCTCCCGCATCGCCGGCCGGCGCGGGTATTGCTGGATGAGCGAAGCGGCCAGCTCGTCGATGGCGGCATGGCTGCCCTCGATGTCCTGTTTTATTTTTTTCATTAGTGCGGCGACCCTTTGGTATTCGCCCCTGTTGCCGGCCTTGTCGGCCATTGTTTTCAGTACGTTCCTGTAAAGCGGCAGCATTTCTTTCGGGTAATTCCTGGCCAGATAGGGGTGTACCTGGCTCAGGATATGCTCATCGGGATCCGGCGGAATGAGATGCAGTAGCCTTTCCCATTGCTGCTCCGCAATATAAATGGGCGCTAGCCTCCCGAACAGCGCGTGTTCCAGACTATCCCATTCGAATTTCCGGGGTTTGGCGGTTTCCTCGGCGAGGACGGACTGTATGTGCTGCTCAATGACTTCCGGCCATTCCTCCGGCGGGAAGGAGTCCTTCCATTTCTGGTAGAATTCGGTGTTCATCCCCCTGTCGAAAGCGAACCTTTTGGCAAAGAACCGAAAGGTGGCGAGGTCGCCCTCCAGTTGCGCGACCCGAAGCAGCACCTCTTCCCATTTGCGCACTGTGCCGGGATGCTGTTTGCTTTCCGCGATCTCGATGCCCCCGGCGATGAGTTGTTTGGCCCGGAGGAAGTCTTGTTGGGCAATGGCCTCTTCCACCATTCCGAGCCGCACCTCTACGATGTCCATGTTGGCGGCGATGAGTTGCCTGGCTTCTTCTTCGCGGCCAATGGCCTGCAGGAAGCGGATCTTGTATTTTTTGAGCGCTTCTCTGGTGTATTCGCGGTAAGAACCGGTGGCTGCCCTGGATTCCAGGAGCTTGTCGAGCAGGTGCAGAAAGCGTTCGGGATCCACGTGCGGGGCGAGGGATTCGGCCACAGCCAGCATTTCGTAGCCGAAGTCGCCGTAGTCGAACCAGGTTGCATCCGGCAATTGCTTTTCCAGCCAGGCATAGATCTGGCCCAGCGTCTCGGGAGCTACCGCCTTGCTATTCGCGATGTTCCGGAACACCTGGATGCCATCTTGAATGATGCCGCCAATATTTCCGGCAGAATCGTCGCATGCTTGCTGTACTGTCATCACTTCCAGGCACACGGCCTGCGCGATGGCCATGGCCTCGCGGAAGTTGTTCCTGGCTATGGCATGACCGGCGGCCTGCAATACCGGCATCATGGCTTTGGAGAAGGCGAAGGTGCCCCGGTAGTCCATAAAGCCCCGGTCGGAATGCCTTCTGGCCAGTTGCCGCACCATTTCCCGGTATTTTTTCTCCACGTCCATCCCCGGGTCCTTGTCCGAAAAGAACAACATAAACTGCTCGCCGAACTCCCGGCCTTGTGCTTTCTGATACCGGATAAATTCGCGCAGTTCTTCGATGTCGAGCTGGAGCAGGATGTCCTCAAAGCTCATTTTGGGGGCTTTGGTTTTCCCTTTTCTGGCTTTCGCCGGCGCCGCTTCGCGCAGGGCGTACAGCACGGCCACCACGTGTTTGCAAACCGGCCCGCCGTCGTAGGGGCAATCGCAGCTCCAGGCCTTTACCTGTTTGCCGGCCAGCGTTATTTCTACCTCGTAGTCTTCGCTGCCGGCTACTACCGCTTCCCATTGGCCCTTTGTGGTTTCCTCCAGGCGCTCCACGGCGCGCTCGTTAAAATAGGCCAGGCCACGGGCCAGGATCTTTGCCGGCACAAGGGATTCGAAATTGTCGAGGGAAAACATGTTGTTTTTTAAAGCAAATATAAATCTTTCAAGCCTTCTGAAAGCGGAGAGTTGCTGCTTCCCCCGTTTTTCGCCCTAAATAAAGCGGAATTCGAAGCGCCTTTGTAGCTTTGTAGGAAACGGAATGGAACCAGTATGCCCTCCATAGCCTTTTTCGATACGGAAACCGGCCGCAACGGCAAAAAAGTCTTCGACATCGGGGGCTGCCTGGACGATGGCCGGCAGTTTCACGATGCTTCGCTCGAGCGATTCGCATTGTTTCTTCGGGGAGCGGATTTTGTTTGCGGGCACAACATTTTTCAGCATGATCTGAAATTCGTCCGCCCGGCGCTTGCCGCGGCGGGTATTCCGCTCGAAAACGCCATTGATACCTTGCCGTGGTCGCCGCTGCTCTTTCCTCAGAAACCCTACCATGCCCTGGTCAAGGACGATAAGCTCCAAACCGATGCCATCAACAACCCGCTCAACGACGCCCTGAAAGCGCGGGACCTGTTTCACGACGAAGTGACGGCATTCTCGCGCCTCGACCCCGGCCTGAAAATGATTTTTTACGGTTTACTTCAAGCCCAGGCGGCGTTTTCCGCCTTTTTTAAATTCCTGCGTTTTTCGCCTGAAAATCCGAACGTTACCGCATTGATTTTTGAAAAATTTGGCGCCGACATTTGTGAAAAGGCAGCTGTTGCCCGGTTTGCCGATGAAAACCCCATCGAATTGGCCTACGCTCTGGCCATTACCCACTGCCGGAGCCGTTTTTCCGCGACGCCACCCTGGGTGCTGAGGAATTATCCGGAAATCGAGCGCGTCATGGCAAACCTGCGCAACAAACCCTGCCTGGAAGGCTGCGCGTACTGCGACCAACACCTTGACATTTTCAAAGGCCTGAAACAGTTTTTCGGTTTTGAGCACTACCGAACCTACGGAGGCGAGCCCCTGCAGGAAAAAGCCGTCCGGGCGGCCGTCCGGAACGAGTCCCTCTTGGCCATTTTTCCTACGGGCGGCGGCAAATCCATCACCTTCCAGGTACCCGCCCTGATGAGCGGCCAAAGTATGAAAGCCCTGACGGTCGTTATCTCGCCCCTGCAATCGCTGATGAAGGACCAGGTGGACAATCTGGAACGCGCGGGCATCACCGAAGCGGCCACCATCAACGGCCTGCTCGACCCCATCGAACGCGCCAAATCCTTCGAGCGCGTGGAAGACGGCTCGGCCGCGCTGCTCTACATCTCACCCGAGTCCCTGCGTTCCAAATCCATCGAACGTTTGCTGCTGGGCCGCAAGATCGCCCGCTTCGTCATTGATGAGGCACACTGCTTCTCCGCCTGGGGCCAGGATTTCCGGGTGGACTACCTCTACATTGCCGATTTTATCAAAAACCTGCAGGAAAAGAAGAACCTCGCCGACCCCATCCCCGTCTCCTGCTTCACTGCTACCGCGAAACAGAAAGTCATTGAAGACATTTGCGCCTATTTTTGGGAAAAACTGAACCTTGAACTCGATGTTCTTCGGGCCTCCGCCGCCCGAAGCAACCTGCACTACAAGGTGCTGGAAAAAGAAGGCGACGAAGACAAATACGACGCCCTGCGCAACCTCCTTAACGACAAAAACTGCCCGGCCATCGTGTACGTCTCCCGCACGCGAAAAGCAAGCGAACTTTCCGAGCGGCTGCGGGCAGACGGCTTCAACGCCCGCGCCTTTCACGGTAAAATGGAGGCTACGGAAAAAACGGAGAATCAAAATGCCTTCATCGCCGGAATGGTGCAAATCATGGTCGCCACCTCGGCCTTTGGCATGGGCGTAGACAAAAAAGATGTAGGCATGGTCGTCCATTTCGACATTTCCGATTCTTTGGAAAACTATGTGCAGGAGGCCGGGCGCGCCGGGCGCGACGAAAAAATTGAGGCGGAGTGCTACGTGCTGTTCAATGAGGAAGATTTGAGCAAACATTTTATCCTGTTGAACCAGGCCAAACTCAACATCCAGGAGATCAAACAAATCTGGAACGCCATCAAATTCATTACCAAATACCGCACAAGCGTTTCCAATTCGCCGCTCGAGATCGCCCGTAAAGCGGGCTGGGACGACAGTGTTGCTGAAATCGAAACCCGCGTAACCACCGCCATTGCCGCGCTCGAAGATGCCGGCTACCTGCGCCGTGGGCAGAACATGCCCCGCATTTACGCCAACAGTATCCTGAGCAAAACCGCACAAGAGGCCATTGAAAAAATAGAAAGATCCGATCGCTTCGGCCACGGCCGCCAGAAAACGGACGCCATCCGAATCCTCAAAAAACTGTTCTCCAGTAAAAGCAAGGCCCAGGCTGCTGACAGCGAAGCCGCCGAATCGCGCATTGATTACATCAGCGACCATCTGGGCATCGTCAGAGAAGAGGTCATCCAGATCATTAACCTGCTGCGGGAAGAAAAGATCCTTGCCGACGCCAAAGACCTGACGGCGTTCATCAAACGCGGCGACCAAAAAAACCGCTCGCTTGCCATCGTGGAAACGTTCTATCAAATCGAACAGTTTTTGCTCACTCAATTGGACGAGGCCGAACGGGACTTTTCGCTCAAAGCTCTCAATGAAGCCGCCGAAGCCGCAGGCTGCGCCGGCGTTTCGCCGCAACGACTCAAAACGATACTGAACTTTTGGGCCATAAAACACTGGATAAAACGCGCGCCCCGCGATTTTGCGAACCAGATTATCGTAGTGCAAGCCAAGGATTCGCCCCGGAATTTGCGTGAAAAATTGGAAAAACGGTACGAACTGGCGCGTTCGGCCATTGAGTTTTTATATCTAAAAAGCAAACCGGCCACTGCCGGAAACGGGCAGGCAGAGGAAGTGCTGGTAGAATTTTCAGTGCTGGAATTAAAAGAAAATTTCGAGCGGCAAGCCGGCCTGTTTCAACAGAAAACCACATCGGAGGCAGTCGAAGATGCGCTTTTTTACCTGTCAAGAATCGAGGCCCTGAAAATTGAGGGCGGCTTTTTGGTCGTTTACAACCGCTTGAACATCGTCCGTTTGGAAGAAAACAACAAAATCCAATACAAAAACGAGGACTATCAAAAACTCAATCAGTTCTACGAAAACAAGGTGCAACAAATTCACATCGTAGGAGAATATGCCAAAAAAATGGTGCACGACTATGTGGGCGCGCTGCGCTTTGTGGACGATTATTTTCAGTTGAACTACTCCTCTTTTTTGGGAAGGTATTTTCCCGGAACCCGCAGCTCGGAAATCAGGCGAAACATTACGCCTGCCAAATACCGGCAATTATTCGAAACCCTCTCCGAGGCGCAGCGCCAGATCATCGACGACAAACACAGCGCGCACCTTGTCGTGGCCGCCGGGCCGGGCAGCGGCAAAACCAAGGTATTGACCCACAAACTCGCCGCGCTCCTGCTCATGGAAGATGTGAAACACGAGCAGTTGTTAATGCTCACCTTTTCGCGGTCAGCGGCAACGGAGTTTAAAAAACGCCTGATGGCGCTCATCGGCAATGCAGCCCATTTTGTGGAAATCAAAACCTTTCATTCCTATTGTTTCGACCTTTTGGGCCGGGTCGGCAGCCTCGAAAAATCGGACAGCATCCTTCAGGACACCGTAGAGAAAATCCGAAATGGGGAAATCGAACCCAACCGAATCACCAAAACGGTGCTGGTCATTGACGAAGCACAGGATATGAACACCGATGAGTTTGCATTAGTCAACATTTTAATGGAAAAAAATGAGGGCTTGCGCGTGATTGCCGTGGGCGACGATGACCAAAATATATTCGCGTTTCGAGGCGCCGATTCCCGCTTTTTGACTGAACTCATCGAACGCCGGCAGGCTGTGAAATATGAACTAACGACCAATTTCCGAAGCTGCCCTCAAATCGTCGCCTTTGCCAATGCCTTTGCCAAAACAATTTCCAAACGGCTGAAAACCGATGAAATCATTCCGCACCATACGACGCCCGGCCATTTGAAATTGATATCCTACCAAAGCAGGCATCTCATCGAACCCTTGGTCCGCGACTTGCTCGTCACCGATTTGAGCGGTACGGCCTGTGTGCTGGCCAAAACCAACGAAGAGGCCGCTCAAATCACCGGCCTGCTGCTACAGCACGGCAGGCCCGCCAAACTTATCCAAAGCAACGATGGCTTCCCTCTTCAAAACCTGTTGGAAGTGCGGTACTTCATGGATGCATTGGCGCCCCACTCAGTCACCATCGCACCGGAAGATTGGGAAAATGCTAAACGCGCAGTGTATGAAAAATTCAGGTTCAGCCCGAAATTCGAAATCGTGCTTAATTTAGTTAAGGACTTTCAGGAGATCAACCCAAAAACCAAGTATGTTTCTGATTTTCAGTCATTCGTAAGAGAATCGAAGATCGAGGATTTCTATCGGCAGGAGAGCGATACGATATTTGTTTCGACGATACACAAGGCCAAAGGCCGTGAGTTTGACCATGTTTTCCTGATGCTCGACGGCTTCAACGCTGACTCCGATGAGGCTAAGCGCCAGATATACGTCGCCCTCACCCGCGCCAAAAGCCGTTTGGCCATTCATACCAATGGGCGCTTTTTCCATCACATCCATTTACCGGACGTACAACGCGTGGAAAATACGGAGGTCTGGCTGCCGCCTCCTAAAATTGCCGTCCAACTCACGCTTAAAGACATTTACCTCGGTTATTTTGCTTTCGTTCAGCATCGTGTGGAGGGCCTGATGAGCGGACAAGATCTGTTGATTCAGGCCGAAGGCCTGGCGGATCAAAGCGGGAACCTGGTTTTGAAATTTTCCAAAAAATTTCACGAGCAACTCCTTGCCCACCGCGCTGCAGGATACGCGCTGTCCGAAGCGCGGGTCAATTTCATCGTGTATTGGACGGACCAGGAACAGGCGCAGGAGTTCAAGGTGGTATTGCCGGAGTTGGTTTTTGAAATGGGGCGGGAATGAATGCCTTACGGGGTAGGAACTTTATGCTGCGCTAATTGACGATAATTAGATTTTTTGATTGCGCTAATTAACGTTAATTAGCGCAGCAATTGAATGGAATTTTCTTTATTTTTACATGAAAAGATACCATGGATTTTTTGCGCAGAAGCATCCAACCTCTATTGCTCGAATATCTCCTGCCCAACAAAGTGGTGGTGTTACTTGGGCCGAGGCGGGTGGGGAAAACCGTTCTGATCCGTCAGATTTTGTCTGAGCTGACCGAACCTGTCTTGTTGCTAAACGGTGAGGATTTGAATACCAGAGAATTATTTAACAGAAGAACCATCCCCCATTTTCTGCAATTGCTGGATGGAAAAAAAATGCTCATAATCGACGAGGCACAAAAGATACCGGACATTGGTCAAGCCTTGAAACTGATGATTGATGAAATCGAGGGGCTCCGCATTCTGGTTACCGGCTCATCTGCTTTTGATATGGAAAATTTTACCGGCGAGCCCCTGACCGGCAGAAAGTTCACCTTCAAACTCTTTCCCCTTTCGGAAGCGGAATATGATCAACAGCATTCCATTCTGTCCAGGAAAGACAAACTGCGGGAGCGGCTGGTGTATGGGAATTATCCAGAACTGCTCCAATTGGGAACTGCCGAGATGAAAAGCAGATACCTGAACGATCTAGCCAGTTCCTATTTACTGAAGGATATTCTCACTTTTGAAAGTGTTAAAAGCTCAGATAAAATACTGGCCTTGTTGCGGTTATTGGCATTTCAGATTGGTAGCGAGGTTTCCACTACCGAAATAGGTAAACAACTGGGAATGAGCGGCAACACGGTAAGCCGGTATCTGGATTTACTGTCAAAGGTGTTCATCATACACCGGGTGGGCGGGTTTAGCAGGAATCTCCGAAAAGAAATCACCAAAAGCAGCAAATGGTATTTTTTCGACAATGGCATCAGAAATATTCTGGCGGCCAATCTGAACCCAATGGAGTTGAGAAATGACATGGGTCAATTGTGGGAAAACTATATGATCAGCGAACGGATCAAGTTTCAGCAATACACAGGCATGATTGTCAACAACTACTTCTGGCGTACCTATGATCAGCAAGAGATTGACTGGATCGAAGAACGGGGAGGCCGACTGTACGGTTACGAGTTCAAATGGAATGAAAAAAAACACCCCAAACCTCCGAGGGGATGGAACCAAGCTTACCCGGATGCGACATACACCGTACTTACGCCCGAAAATTATGCAGAATGGGTGAGGTGAAACCGAGGATATGGTTACAGAACTCACCGGCGTTCAATTACTGTCCTGGCCTCCCGCACCCCCGACAAATACGCCCCGTGCACCGTGCCGTGGAAGGCCGCGATCGTCGCCTCCCCGGCGAAGTGGATGCGGCCCAGGGGCTCGGCAATGGCCGCGAAATCCCGGGCCGCGGCGCCTACATCCGCACATAATGCTCATCCCAGGGTTCTTCCGCCAGGTCCATCTCCGGGAAAATTTCGCCCAGGTCGATCACCAGGTTTGGAAAAAGTACCGGGCTAACCTTATCCTCCTTTACAAGTGGCGGCAGGCCGATGTACTTCCCCCTTTCATTCAGGGTGTAAATCAGTACGCTTTGCTCCTGCGGAAAGACGATCCAGTATTCTTTCACCCCGGAAAATTCATACACTTCGAACTTGTCCTTCATGTCTTTTTTTGAGGTGCTTGGAGAAGCGATCTCGATGATCCAGTCCGGCGCCCCGAGGCAGCCCCGGATATCGATTTTGCTGCGGTCACAGATGACGGAAATATCCGGTTGTACTACGGTTTGTATTTCATCATCTTTAATCTGGCCGGGAGGAAGCGGCAAACGGACGTCGAAAGGAGCGTGGAATACTTTACATCCTTTCTCCCCAAAATAATACCCAATTTTTAAAAGAAGTTTTGTGGAAATATCCTGATGATAGGTATTGGGCGCGGGCGACATTTTGAAGACCTTCCCCCGGATCAATTCCACGGCCTCCTCGAAGGTCCAGCGGAGGTAATCGGCGTAGGTGTAGGTTTTGTTGAGATCCAGGTCTTTTAGCTTCATGATTGTAGTTTTGGGGTGGCGAATCGCTTTTTTCAAAAATAGAAAAATTCCCGCTGAGAATCAATTCAGGCCGAAGCCCTGGAAAAATTATTTCTTCTTACTCGACTTGGCCCTCGGGTTGAATTCCAGGCATTTGCCGATCCAGAATTCCAGGTCTTCTTCCATATCATACCCTTCGGGCTCGATGAACAAATAACCTGTCATCGGCCGGCCGCCGTGGATCATCTGGGCGGCCCCTTCCCGTTGGGCCAGTTCATCGGCCTCTTCGGGCGCTACCCGCGCCATGATGCCGCCCTTATAGGTGCCAAAGCACATCTTGTCGTCCACCATGAAGCAATCGCCGCCGAACATTCGCTTTTCAGACCAGCCTACATTCCGGCTTTTTAGAACACTCCGCATACGCTCGAGTAAATAGGGGTCAGTTGCCATGATCTTGATTTTCTTTGAGGTGTTCTGAAATTAAGCTTCGGGTTAGTTCCGCAATGAAACCCTCCCGGTCCTGCTTCACCCGGTCAACAGACTCCTGAGGAGTAGCCGTATCTGCATCAAAGGCACTGCTCCACAGGATCATCTCTATCATCACGGGCAGCAGGGCGATACCCTTCTCGGTCAGGCTGTAACGGATGCGGGATCTCTTTACCGGGTCGTCGCCTCTGGTAATGATGCCGCCCTGTTCCAGGCTCCGCAGTTTGTCGCGCAGCACGGTGGTGCTCACCCGCTCTTCTGCCTCAAAAAACTCGTTGTAGTGCCGTTTCCCCTTGAACATCAGGTCCCGGATGATAAGCAGGGACCATTTGTCTCCGAAATGCTCAAGCGCGTAGTTGGTCGGGCAGAATGATCTTCTCTTCATGGTACAAAAGTGCAAAAAAGCTTGCAAAAAACAAGTTAAAAAACAAGGAGAGGGCATACAAAAGTTCTTTGCCGGCCTGAAAAACCATGTAGAAGGGCAATTGCCTTTTAGCAAAAAAAGCCCATCCGGATCACCCCGAATTCCTTATCTTCATTCGATATTATCCAAGCTCTAAATGATAAAACCATGATCCGGAAAATTACTCCCCTTAGTTTCATTTTTCTGTTATTTGTAATTCAGGCAGGCAACACTCAGGACAGAGGCGCCGCCCTTTGGGCGGACAGCACCTTCAGCGGGCTGGAATTCCGCAGCATCGGCCCGGCTTTCATGGCGGGGCGTATTGCCGACATCGCCATCCATCCGGAAAACGATAATTTGTGGTACGTGGCCGTCGGCTCGGGCGGTGTATGGAAGACCGCCAATGCGGGCGTTACCTGGAAACCCATCTTTGACGATCAGTCCTCCTACTCCATTGGATGCGTCACCATCGACCCCAGCAACCCGCATACCATCTGGGTGGGCACGGGTGAGAATGTAGGCGGCCGCCACGTCGGCTACGGCGATGGCGTCTACCGGAGTACGGATGGAGGACAGAGCTGGAAAAACATGGGGCTCAAGGCCTCCGAGCACATATCCAAAATAGTGGTGCACCCGAAAAATTCGGACGTCATCTGGGTGGCCGCCCAGGGGCCGCTGTGGTCCAAAGGCGGAGAGCGCGGCCTGTACAAATCCACAGATGGCGGGCAGAACTGGAAAAAGGTGCTGGGCGATGAGGAATGGGTAGGGGCGACCGACCTGGTGCTCGACCCCCGCGACCCCAACCGCCTGTACGCGGCCACCTGGCAGCGCCACCGCACCGTGGCCGCCCTGATGGACGGCGGGCCGGGCACGGCCATCTATCGCAGCAACGACGGCGGGGAAAGCTGGGAGAAATTGTCCAAAGGGCTGCCCAAGTCCAATATGGGCAAGATCGGCCTGGCCATCTCTCCGCAGGAACCGGATGTAGTCTATGCCGCCATCGAAATGGACCGCCGAACCGGTGGGGTCTACCGTTCTACCGACCGGGGGGCGAGCTGGGAAAAGCGGTCGGATGCCGTCTCCGGGGCTACCGGGCCGCACTATTATCAGGAGCTCTACGCTTCGCCTCACCAGGCCGGGCGGCTCTACCTTATGGATGTGCGCATTCAGGTATCGGACGACGGCGGTAAAACCTTCCGCCGCCTGAAGGAAGAGTACAAGCACAGCGACAACCACGCCATCGCCTTCCGGATGGACGACCCCGATTACCTCCTGGTGGGGACGGACGGCGGCCTGTACGAAAGCTTCGACCTGGCTGAAAACTGGCGCTTCATCGCCAACATGCCCATCACCCAGTACTACAAAGTGGCCGTCGACGATGCCGAGCCTTTCTACAACCTCTACGGCGGCACCCAGGACAATAACACCCACGGCGGGCCGTCCCGTACCGATAACCTGCATGGCATCCGCAATGCCGATTGGTTCATCACCGTCTTTGCCGATGGGCACCAGCCGGCCACCGAGCCCGGCAACCCCGACATCGTCTACTCCGAATGGCAGCAGGGCAATCTGGTGCGGACCGACCGCACCACCGGCGAGGTCGTATACATTCAGCCCCAGCCCGAAGCCGGCGAAGGGCCTGAACGCTTCAACTGGGACTCCCCCATCCTGGTCAGCCCCCATGCTCCTACCCGCCTTTACTTCGCCTCCCAGCGGGTATGGCGCTCCGATAACCGGGGCGACAGCTGGCGGGCGATCTCTTCCGACCTCACCCGCAACCAGGAGCGGATCGAACTGCCCATTATGGGCAAAAACTGGAGCTGGGACAGCCCCTGGGACTTCCTGGCCATGTCTACCTACAATACCATCACCTCTCTGGCCGAATCGCCCAAACAGGAGGGCCTGATCTACGCCGGCACCGACGACGGCATCATTCAGGTGACCGAGGACGGGGGCGCCAACTGGCGTAAGATCGAAGTGGGAAGCCTGCCCGGTGTACCCAAAACGGCTTTCGTCAATGACATCAAGGCGGACCTCTTCGACGCCAATACGGTATATGTGGCCCTGGACAACCACAAATACGGCGACTTCAAACCCTACCTCCTGAAAAGCGCCGACCGCGGCAAGACCTGGGCTTCGATAGCCGGCAATATTCCGGACAGGACGCTGGTATGGCGGCTCGTGCAGGACCACGTCAAGCCGGGGCTGCTTTTCGCCGCCACCGAATTCGGCATTTACTTTACGCCCAATGGCGGGCAGCGCTGGGTAAAGCTCACTGGCGGGGTGCCCACCATTTCCTTCCGCGACCTGGCCATCCAACGCCGGGAGAACGACCTGGTGGGCGCTTCGTTCGGCCGCAGCTTTTACGTCCTGGATGACTACAGTGTGCTCCGGGAGGTTACCGCGGAACAATTGCAGGGCGAAGCCGCCTTGTTCTCCACCCGCCGGGCCTGGTGGTATATCCCAAGGGCTGTGCTGGACTTCGACGATGCCAAAGGCAGCCAGGGTTCTGGTTACTACATAGCGCCCAACCCGGCGTTTGGGGCTACCTTTACCTACTATTTGAAGGATGGGCTAAAAACAAAGGCGGAACTCCGCAAAGAAAAAGAAAAAGCCATGAGCGGCGATGTGCCTTTTCCGGGGTGGGATGCCGTGGAGGAAGAACGCCGCCAGGAAGAACCCAAGATCTGGCTTACGGTAGCCGACGAACAGGGCAATGTCATCCGCCGCCTGGAGGGCCCTGTAAAGAAGGGCTTCCACCGGGTATCCTGGGACCTGCGCTACCCGGCCCCGCAGGCCATCACCGTAGATCAGCGCCCTCCCCGTGGTGATGGCGATGATGATGACGGCCCTGTCGGATTTATGGCGCCCCCGGGAACGTATACCGTCACCCTTTCCAAGCAGGAAGGAGGAACCGTTACCATCCTTGCCGGGCCGGCCTCTTTCGAGGTAGAACGCCTGCGCGAAGGCGCATTACCGGGAGCAGCCCCCGAACAGGTGGCCGCCTTCTGGAGGGAGCTGGAGGATGTGCAGGGCGAGGTGTCCGCCACTGCCGTAACCCTGCGTGGCAGCCTCAACCGGACAAAGGCCATGCAGCTGGCCCTGTCCAGAACGCCGGGCGCTCCTGGTGCACTGGATGAGCAATTGCATGGAGTTCGCCAGGCACTGCTGCAACTCGACGAAGCGCTGAATGGAAACCGTGCCAAACAGGAAGTCGGCGAAAAAACACCACCTACGGTCCAGGACCGGCTTCGCACTGCCGTTTCCGGTACCCGCTTGTCTACCTATGGCCCTTCGCCCATGCACAGGCGGAGCCTGGAGATCGCCAGGTCGGGCCTGAGTAGTATCAAGGCTGAACTTTCCCGGATCACGGGCCAACAGATCCCGCAGTTGGAAAAGGCCATGGCGGAAGCCGGCGCCCCCTGGATCGAAGGGCAGGCCCTGCCGGTTGGGGAAAAATAGACATTGGAAGTACTGAGGTTTTCATGGCCGCAAAAGCGGTAACTCGTGGCGATGAAAACCTCACACTAAAAATAAAGAAAGTTTTAAATCACCTGGTACCACTTGCCTCGGCACTCTTTGGCGGGCAGGGAACTGCCCGCCAAAGTCAAAAATAAGTGCTATATTCAAATCTGAACGAAAAGCCGGCTTCACGAAAGAAACTACATTCACTCTACCTTTAAAACCACTAGTTATGAAATTAAAAACGATTCAGAAGGCCACTAAAGTGCTGGCCGCTCTTGGAGTTATTCTCCTGTTGGGCGCCGCTGATCTTCAGGCACAAACCTTCACCCTGAACGGCACCGTGGCCAGCGCTGATGGTGAGCCCCTGGTGGGGGCTACCATCTACGTTGAAGGTGCTGCATCCCAGGGCACGGTAACGGATTTTGAAGGCGCCTACACCCTCAGCATCCCCGCATCCAATCAGATGGTTACTGTTGTTTACAGCTACATAGGCTACGGTGCTGCCCGGAGGCAGGTAACGCCGTCAGCCGGAGGGAAGGAAACCGTAGATGTAATTCTCGCGGAAGATTACATTGGACTCGAGCAGGTGGTGGTGACCGGCGCCTCAACAGCGACGAGTAAAAAGCGGTTGGGCAACGCCATTTCCACCCTCGACGCCAGAGACATTACCAATTCCGGCGCAACGAGCCTCGACCAGGCTCTTGCTGGAAAAATAACCGGTGCTCTGGTCAGCCAAAACTCCGGGAACCCGGCGGGAGGGATCTCCGTAACCCTCAGAGGGTACAGCACAGTATTGGGCAACTCCAACCCTCTTTACATCATCGACGGCGTTATCATCGACAACTCTTCCAATGAACTGATCGACCTGGGAGGGTATACCCAAAACCGCCTGGTGGACCTCAACCCGAACGATATCGAAAGGGTGGAGATCATCAAAGGTGCCGCGGCAGCAGCGGTTTACGGCTCCCGGGCCAGCAACGGCGTAGTGCAGATATTCACCAAGAAGGGGGCACAAGGCAAACCGCGGATCTCCTTTTCGACGAGTTTCAACGTCAACCAACTGCGCAAGGAGATCGAGGAGAATATGGAACCCTTCGCCTTTGAAGAACCTGCCAATGCCAGCAACCCCAACCTGGTGCCCACCACCCGGTACAAAATGCAGGACTACATCTTTGACACCGGCATCGGAACGGACAATACCCTTTCCATGAGTGGAGGCTCGGAGAATACCAAATACTACGCTTCCGGGGCCGCATTCTATAATGAAGGCATCATCAAGAACAGTGACTTCAGCCGGTATTCGGCACGCTTGAATGTAGACCAGATCCTGAGCAGCTGGGCCTCTGTTTCCGTCGGGTTGAATTACATCCATAACAACAGCAACGAGATACCCAATGGCGGGATTGCTGAGGTTTATGGTGCACTCACCGGATTTAATTTCAACAACAACAACTTCAATCCGGAACCGGATGCAGACGGCAATTACCAGAGCCCCGCAGGCTTCGTTGCCAATCCACTGGAAGTCATCGACAATTTTAAGTTCGGACAGAAGACCCAGCGTTTCATTGGAAGCACTCAGCTGAGGCTCTCCCCGTTCAAGGGCTTTGACATTGAGTACATCCTCGGTTTTGATACCTATACTCAAAAAGCGGAGGGCTTTATCCCCGTGGGCTCCAACGGTACGCCGCTCGGCTGGGCCCGTACGGCAATCGGGACTTCTCAGTTGATCAACAATGACCTGAACCTCAGATACACCCACGATATCAGCAACGGGGTACGCTCGCAAAGCTGGTTGGGCTTTACGGTACAACACGACGAGTCTACCACGCTGGCCATCACCGCTAACCGGCTCTCTCCGGTGGTACAGTCTACCGATGCCGGCACGGTGACAAGCAGAGGAGATTCCAAATCGGAGCGCAATATTCAGGGGGCTTTTTTCCAGCAGACTTTTGACTTTGGCGATAAGCTGTATCTCACTGGCGCCATCAGGCTGGACCAGGCCTCTCCTTTTGGTGAAAATGAACGGACGCAGTTCTACCCCAAGGCCAGCTTCAGCTATCTGATCTCGGAAGAGCCTTTCTGGAAAGAAGGCATACCCGCCATCAATACTTTCAAGGTCCGGGCATCCTATGGACAGTCGGGCAACCTCTCCGCGCTGCGGGCATACGAAAGATACGCCAATTACAACCCGCAACCCATCGGCGGCCAGACGGCCCTCATCCCTTCTACCCGCCAGGGCAACCCCGATATTAAGCCGGAGCGCCAGATCGAGTATGAGTTCGGAATTGACATGGGCTTGTTTGATAACCGCCTGGGCCTTGAATTCTCGTATTACGATGTCGAAGTCCAGGACCTGCTATTGGAACGGACCAATGCGCCAAGTACCGGCTTCAACTCCCGCCTGGAAAATGTGGGAACCATGACCAATAAGGGATTCGAATTGATGATACGGGCGGTTCCGGTACAGGCCCGGCACTTCAACTGGAAACTGACCACCACTTTCAGCCAGAACAGAAATGAAGTGGCAGGCATCGAAGGAGGCCTGATCCGCCTGCCGAAGAGCTTTGGTATCTCGGTGGCCCGGAACGGCGAGCCTCTGGGCATCATCGATGGTTTCTTCTATGCCCGCGATGCCAGTGGCAATATCCTGCTCGACGCCAACGGCCTTCCGAGCAGGGCAACCGATGAGAACGGCGTGGTACTGCGCAAGACCATTGCCGACCCGAACCCCGACTGGATCGGGTCGCTCATCAATGAATTCACCTACAAGAAATTCTCCCTTTATCTGCAGTTTGACGCGGTACAAGGCTTCGAGGTCTTCAACTTCACCGACCGGGTGAATTCGCGTTCGTCCTTCGGCGGCGGGTTCCGCGATGCGCAGGAGATCCGTGGGGAACTGCCCCGGGGGTACAACAATGCCGCGTACAACATCTGGGAACGGTATATCGAAGATGGTTCTTTCATCAAATTGCGCGAGCTGACACTCAGTTACAACACCAATCCGCCTACGCCGGCGATCAGCAACCTGAGGATCTTCCTCCAGGGGCGCAACCTGCTGTCTTTCGACGACTATACAGGCTGGGACCCGGAAGTATCTTCTTCCGGACAGACCAATGGTGTGCGCGGGTTTGATTTCAATGAGGTGCCCATTCCACGGACGATTCGTTTTGGCATCGGCCTGACCCTGTAAGCATGGGCCTTGTTTCTCTTTTATCAATGAAAAAATAAATACCATGAGAGTTATCAATAAATTTCTGATCATCATCCTGTTGTTCTCCCTGAGCGCATGCGAGCTGGACCTGGTCAACCCCAACGCGGCCACGGAAGAGCAGGTGCTCAATACCAAAGACGGCCTGATCTCTCTGGCCGTCGGCGTCCGGCAGCTTTATTCTACCAGCGCTTTTGGTATCGCTGTATTGTATACGTCCATCTCGACACGCGAGACTGGCGCCATGACAACTTTCTCCAGCCTGGAAGAACTGGAAATTGGAGGCCCCACGCTCAACGGCGATAATGAGCGGGTCACCCGGTTGTTTTCCAATGTCATGCGCGTGAAGGGCATGGCCGAAAACCTGGTGGCCAGTGTAGACAATGTATCCTTATCGAACGATACCAGAGCCAGCCTGCTGGCCTATGGCAACCTATTCCGCGCCATGTGCCTGGGCATTCTGGCACAGAACTGGGAGCAGGCGCCCATCCTGAACTCCCCGAACAATGACGCTGCCTTCAGCGACAGAGCTGCCGTTTACGCCGAGGCTATCCGCATTCTGGATGAATCCGCTAAAGCCATGGAAGGAACGGCCATACCTTCAGATCTGGTAGGGCCCTTCGGCGAGATCGACCTGCTCAATACCTTGTATGCCTATCTGGCCCGTTATTACAATGCAACAGGCAACTACGATGCCGCCATAGCCACAGCCAACAAGGTGGACCTGGGGGCAACCTCTTATTTCTCTTACGATGCGGAAAACGCCAATCCGATTTTTGGCGGCTTTTTCGTCGGGACAGTGGAATATGCCCCCCGTACCAACTTCGGCCTTCCCGATGCGTTGGCGCCCGACCCCGCCGATGGACGAATTGGTTTTTACATGAATATTGTCGGCAACACCTCCCTTTACGGAGGGCTGCCGGTTGAAGAAATAGCGGCGCCCTTCTTCACCTCTCAGACGGCTTCCATCCCGGCCTATTTGCCTGGTGAGATGCTGTTGATCAAAGCAGAGTCCTACGCCCGCAAAGGAGAGATCGGCAATGCGGAGGCCGCTCTGAATATGGTTCGCCAGAAAACGGCCGACGATGACATCTACGGCATCGGGGCCGGCCTGGCCGATACTTATTCTTCGGGAGGCAACCAGGCGGCACTGCTCGATGAGATCTACAAAAACCGCAGGGCCGAGTTGTTCCTCATTGGCACTTCACTGGATGACAGCCGCCGTTTTAATCGCCCGGAACCGCCGACTGCTACCGATTTCGCTTCGGAAAGGAACCGGAATTTCTACCCCTACCCGGACAACGAAAGGGAAAGCAACCCGAATACGCCGAATGACCCGCCTATTTGAGGTAGGTTGAAGTAAAAAACGTGAGCCATCCCAAATCATTTAAGTTGGGATGGCTCATGTGCCTCTTAATGCCTGGAGGCAAAACCATCCCCATCCTACCGAAGCAGGGTTACATCCCCCTGGGTTACCTTTTCCTCCCCGCACAGCTCCGCCCTGGCCACGAAGAAATAGACTTCAGAAGGGGCGGGAACCCCTTCAAAAGTACCATCCCAGCCCTCTGATACAGGTGAATATTCATACACCTGCCGACCCCAGCGGTTGAATACCGAGAAGGAGAGGTTTTGCTCAGACAGCAATACGGGTTTGAAGAAGTCGTTGATGCCATCCCCATTGGGCGTAAATGCGTTGGGGACGGCGAGGATGCAGGCCGCTTCGTTGATATTGATCAATACCGTATCTGTTGCGGTGCAGCCTTCGGCATTGCTGACGGTCACGAGATAGGTAGTGGTACGGCCAGGGCTGGCTTCAGGATTGGGGCAATCGGTGCAGCTCAGGCCCTCTGACGGGCTCCAGGCGTATATGGCACCCCCCGAGGCCAGCAGTTCTATCGATTCGCCGGGGGCGATGGTGGTATCGGCCGGTTCGGCAAGGGCTACCGGAGAAGGCAGCAGGCGCACATACACCGTATCACTGGCGAGGCAGCCCTCTTCCTCTGCCGTCAAAATATAGAAAGTATCCCTTTCGGGCAGGGCCAGCGGAGAGAGGCTATTGGGGTCGGAAAGCCCTGCGGTGGGCTGCCAGCTGAAAGTGCCGATGGCGCTGGCTTCCAGCCGGGTGGGAGTGCCTTCACAAACCTCCAGGCCCGGGCCGGCATCGGCGCTGACTTCCACCTGGTTGACCGTGACGGTATCCACTCCCTGTCCGCAGCCTGCCGTTACCGTTACACTGTAATTGCCGCTATCGGCCACTTCGATCTGCCGGGTAGTGTCGCCGGTACTCCAAAGGTAGGAGGCGTCTGCGATGCCGGCATCTAACATAAGAGACTCTCCAGGGCAGATGGTTTCGTCCATGCCCAGGTTCACAGGTAAGGGGTCGGCCGTATTGTCGGCCAGCCACTGGGCGGGGAAGTTGGGCAGGCCGAGGAAGATGAGGCTGCTTTCTTCGAGTTCCTTAAGGAAGAGGATATTGGCATCCAGGGCGCCGCCGGTATTGGCGCAGGTGATGGCCGAGAGAAAAACCCGCTGGCCGCTACCAGCGTTGTACAGGCTGTAGAAGTAGATGTTGCGGTCGGGCCCCAGTTGCAGATAGCCCGAAAAAAGGTAGGTGTCGGATCCTATGGATTGCGGCAGTGAACCTATCGTTGTAACACTACCGGGAATGTCGGCGGACAACAGATCAAAGCGTAGGATGTCTTGGGTGACAAACCCTGCAGTAGTACCGTACAAATATCGGCTGTTGGCTGAAAATTCAACCTGCCCTCCCACCGGTAGCTGCCGGGCATTGCTGATCGCTCCGGTGGACCAATCAAAGGCGTACAGGCCCCAGGCGTCGCCACTGCTTGCCGCCAGCCACTGCCCATCGGGAGAAGACTTGATCACTCCACCATTAGCCAGTCCCGGATCGAAAAAAGCCGGATTACCTACGCCAGCCGCCGTGATCGAAAAAACAGCAAAACCGTTTCCATCCGATCGGTGCACGATGATCCAGTAATCCGTTCCATTGGCATGGCGAACGGCGCAGAGCCCTTCGAAAGTTGGAAGGTAAAGGCCCTCGGTGTAGCTTTCTACGCCTCCAAGGCCACCATTGAGCGCCATATCGATGATAAAATACGAAAGCCCTCGGCCTTCCGGCTGGCCTGGCACAGAACCGCCGATATCGAATTCTGCTTCTTCCATGGTGAACAGGTAGTACTTTCCAGGTTCCCCCGGTTTGGGAAAAGCTACGGAGGATTGGGCGGCGCTCCAGCCGCCGCCTTCGGTAAAGCTCATGTCGTACATCACCTCGTTCTGTCGGTTCCAGATCGTTCCTGCGGGCTGGCCGCCGCTCTGTATGGGGTCTCGGCCACCGCCATTGGAATAGAACAGCAGGCCGCCGGCGTCATCGCTTATGGCAGCGCAGCCCTCGGCTGTCTGCATTGCGGTGTTCGCATTCAGGACAGGGGCGCCACCGCTGAAATCCAGCGCCAGTTTGTCGCCGAAGTGCCAGTGGGTGGCCCATTCTTTCTGAGCATTCGATCGCGATGTTAGAAGAAAAGTCAGAGCGAGGAGGGTACAGAAACGTAGTGTCAGTTGCATGGATCATCCGGTTGTTTGGAACCAGATATAAAACTATTCATTGATTCCTGAGGGCAAGCAATTTAATGATGTTTTTTGGTGTGAATTCATCGGGTTTGTCGCAGTTTTTTCAAAAATCGTGCGCCCCTTCCTCAATGGTAACGGCTCCACAAAGCCTGGCCTATTCCATACAGCAGTACCAGCAGCAGCACCAGCAGTAACCCGGAAAAGATCAGCCCGTAGTGGCGCTGTACCCAGGGGATCTCCCCGAAGAAAAAACCGGCGAGCACGTAGGCGGTGATCCAGGCTATGCCCCCCAGGATGTTGTAGGGGGTGAAAAGCCGGAAGGACATGGCGGTTAGCCCGGCGGCAAAGGGCACCAGGGTGCGCATGAAGGGGAAAAAGCGGCTCAGGGCCACCGCCCAGGGGCCGTAGCGGTCATGGTATTGGTGGGCTTTCTCCAACTGGCGTGCCCAAACGGTATCCTTTTTCTGAAAAAAACGGTGCCCCAGGTATTTGCCGATAAAGTAGTTGGACGTGTTGCCGGCGATTGTAGCCAGGGATAAAAGCGGCAGCAGAATACCCAGCTCCAGCGCACCGCTGGCGGCAAAAAGGCCGGCGGAGAACAGCAGCCCGTCGCCCGGAAAAAAAGCGATGACCACCAGCCCGGTTTCAATAAATATGATGAGGAACAGAAAGAGATAAACCAGATCCCCATACCGGGAGATGAGCTCTCCCAGCATCTGGTCTGCCTGCATCATCCATTCTAAAAATTCTGCCATAGGCTGGTTTTCACAGTAGGTACTCGATGGAAACAGGTAGAAATACCATGGAAATAGGTTTGTCCGGATAGCACTGCCAGCCTGTTTCCAAGTATTTCGATGTGTTTCTTTAATTCCCCTTCAGGCTCCGCCCGGCAACAATAGAACAATCTAACAATCTAACAATCCAACAATCCAACAATCCAACAATCCAGCAATCCAGCAATCCAACAATCCAGCAATCCAACAATCTAACAATCCAGCAATCCAACAATCCAGCAATCCAACAATCCAACAATCCCGCCTAAAGCATTTCAATCCCCCAATCCCCCGAGCTTCCCACTCTGGTAATCCATGATCGCCTGCCGGATCTCGGCTTCCGAATTCATAACAAAGGGGCCGTGAGCCACGATCGGCTCGTTGTAGGGCTCGCCGTGGCAGAAGATCAGGGTGGCATCGGTGAGCGCTTTGACGGAAATGGCTTCGCCCTCATTGCTGAATTCCACGAGGGTGTGGGTAGCGGCGTTTTGCCCGTTGACCTCCACCTCTCCGTTCACAACATAAAAGAGGATGTTGCGCTTAGCCTCTACCTGGGTTTGCAGGTTTCCGCCTTCCTTGAACTGAATGCTGGTCGTGTATATGTCTGTCAGGGAAGGCACCGGGCCTTCGGTATTGCCCCATTTGCCGGAGATGAGGTTGACCGTTACGCGGCCGCCGTCCAGCTCGACGGCCGGGATGCCGTCCTTTTGCAGGCCGATGTAGCTGGGTTTGACCATCTTAAACCGGGACGGTAAGTTCAGCCAGATCTGGATGACCTCCTCCATGCCGCCATTTTTCTTGAAGGCCTCTGAAGAGACCTCGGCGTGGATGAGGCCGCTGCCGGCGGTCATCCACTGTATGCCTCCGGCGTTGATGACGCTTTCGCCGGTCATGGAGTCGCGGTGCATGATATCGCCCTGCAGGATATAGGTCAGGGTCTCGAAACCGCGGTGCGGGTGCGGGCCGAAAGGCAGGCCGTTGTTATTGGGGCCGTACCGTTGCGGCCCGTGGTGGTTGAGAAACAGGAATGGGTCGAGGTACCGGATGCTGCCGGTGGGCATAGCCCGGTAGGTGATGAGGTCGTCGATGGGGCTGTAAACGGCTTTGTGTAGTTTTTTTATGGTGCGCATGTTGTCTGGTTTGGAATAGCCGGTTAGCTGGATGGAGGCCATAGCCACATTGGCGGCGCCATTTTGTTCTTGTCGCAGTTGGCATCCGTTCAGCAGCAGAACGGCCAGTAATGAACATATGTGGAATTTGGAGGACATGAATATTTCGTTCTCTTTTTATCGTCACTTAAGAAACTGAGGGAATGGAAATATGTTTAGCGAAATTTGTTGTACTTTTTTGCATAAATAATCTAATGATCATGGAAGAGCGAAAAACCCTCTGCTTCCAGCTACTCCTTACCGTCATTCTCATCCTGATGGCAATAGGGTGCCGGCAGCAAAGCTATCGGGATAATGTCCCCGCCATCCCCTCTATGCTCGACACCTTATACGACACTTACGAGGAGCGGCAGGTCTTAAAAGTCCGAAGAATCTTCCGGAAAGGGATAACTTACCGCTATCGGGCAGTATACACGAACCAACAGGGAGAGGTCATCTCCGACAATTTCGCGGAGATCACCCCATTGGGCGAACGCTGGGAATACCAACCTGAACGGCAGGATGTGGTCGCGATAAAATTGGGGTTCACAGAAGAGGAAAAAGCCAGGATACTCGCCAATCCCATCAACAAAACCATTGATCTGGAAGGCAGATGGATGGAAGAAACCAGGGAAGGGGTCATTGAAAACACCAAAGAAGTCTGGATGCATCCCATTCGCCACAATCAATACATCTTTACCGAGGTCGCTGCCTTCCCCGAAGTGCGTTTCCCTTTGGAGGTAGGCAAAGAGTGGAGGTCAGGCCTGGGTGGCCTGGGTGGCTGGGGCGATTGGGATGGCATGGACATCTTATCGGATTATAAGATCACTGGAAAAGAAAAAATTAAACTAAAGATCGGTCCCATTGAATGCTGGGTGGTTGAAACGGTTTCTACTTTTGGCCTGGGTACTTCAACAGCTACTTTCCATTTTCACGAAGACCTGGGTTTTGTGAGGATGAACTATACCAACTACCTGGGCCAGGGGCTAATATTTGAACTGGAAGAAGTGGCGGAAATATGACAAGTGCCCGGCAGGCGGTGGCCTCAGCCAGGGCGTCGCCGCCTGCCGGTTTTTTGCAATGCACCAGCGCTTAACGGCATTTTCCCTAAAGGATTAGCCTATTCTTCCGTATCTTCAACAGGCCACTAAAACTCCTGTCATGAATACCCCTTTACGGATTATCGCTGTCTTCCTGGTTTTCCTTTTTCTTGGTGTTCCTTTCCAAAACATGGCCCAGCAACCCGGGAACAGCCGCATACCCGAATATGCGGAACTTCCCGACGACCCTTATGTCCTGGTGGAAAGGGCAGGCCGGGCGTCGTCTCCCGCTTATCACTATACCACCGCTCGGTTCACCACCGTGCAGGCCAACGTCAACGAAGCGGGGGAGAACATGCTCGGCGACGCTGCCAACGAGCCCTCCCTGGCCATCGACCCCACCAACCCCGACAGAATGATCATCGGCTGGCGACAGTTCGATACCATTGCCAGCAACTTCCGGCAGGCCGGCTTTGCTTACACCACCGATGGCGGACAGCGCTGGACGTTCCCCGGCGTGATCGAGCCGGGTGTCTTCCGATCCGACCCGGTGCTCGATTTCAACACGGAGGGGCAGATCTATTACAACAGCCTGAGTTCGGACGTTTCGAATTACTTCTGTCATGTGTTTAAATCAACTGGTGATGGCGCCTGGGATGAGGGGGCTTACGCCTACGGAGGCGATAAGCAGTGGATGGTTATCGACCGGAGCGGCGGCCAGGGCGACGGGCACCTCTACGCCAACTGGAAACAGAGCTTCAGCGCCTGCTTTCCAGGGAGCACCACCCGTTCCACCGACGGCGGCGCCACCTTTGAGGACTGTGTGGAAACCATGGGCGAACCCATCCGCGGCACCCTGGCAGTGGGGCCACAGGGGGAACTCTATGCTTTCGGACAACAGGGGGAAAGTTTTGTCATCGCCCGGTCTTTCACCGCCCGCGATCCCGCTCTGCCGGTCACCTGGGATCTCCATACCGAGGTGCCGCTGGGCGGCCCCATTGGGCTGTACGACGGCCCCAACCCCGGAGGTATGCTCGGCCAGGCCTGGGTGGCCACCGATCACTCCGGAGGAGCTACGAACGGAAACGTCTATGCGTTGTGTTCCGTTGAACGCCAGGACATCGACGATCCACTGGACGTCATGTTCTCACGCAGTACTGACGGCGGCGAGACGTGGAGCGAGCCCCTCCGGATCAACGACGACCTGCCCGGCGAGGGCTGGCAGTGGTTCGGCACCCTCGCGGTTGCTCCCAATGGGCGCATCGATGTCGTCTGGCTGGATACCCGTCTCGACCCCGGCGGCCTGGGCTCCGCCCTGTTTCATTCCTCTTCCACCGACGGCGGCCTAAACTGGTCGTCCAACGAGCAGCTCTCCGAAATATTCGACCCCCACCTGGGGTGGCCCAACCAAACCAAAATGGGCGACTATTTCCACATGATCTCCGACAATGCCGGCGCCCACCTGGCCTGGGCAGCCACCTTCAACGGAGAGCAGGACGTGTACTATAGTTACATCCCGGCGGAACCGATAATGGCGGAAAAGAACCTCACTGAATCCAACAGGATGGTGGAGAGCTTTCCCAACCCTTTTAGTAGCTCCACGAACATTCGATACCGGCTGGAGGCTCCGGGCCTGGTACAGCTGAATGTTTTCAATAGCTATGGGCAATTGGTGCATGTTCTGGAAAAGGGGCAAAAGTTGGCAGGGCGGCATACGGCAAGTTGGGATGGAAGGCGCCGGCAGGGCGGTTGGGCGCCGGCAGGCCTATATTTTTACCAGTTGACGATAAACGGCAGCGTGATCGGGGTGGGGCGGATGGTGAAGATATAGGGCTTTACTGAAAGTGGAACAGGAGTCATGCGAATCAGGGGCTAAAGGGCCCTGAAAGGGCCGGGGTGCAAAATAGCAGACAGCTTATGCGATACTTTTGGTACGGAGAAATGTACGATTTTTGACGTGCGATGTGCGATTTTTGATGGGGCTCTTTGGGAGCAGCGCTTTCAGGGCAGCCCTACATCGAAAATCGAACGTCACAAATCAAATATCAAACGTAACTCTTCAGCTATTCGCCGTTCGCTAAACGCTGCCTCAAAACCCGGATCTAGAGCAAAGAACTGGTTCCTTGAGTTTGGATTCCTGCAAAAAGGGGCATAGTGCTGCGAATAGCGAACCGCTAAAAGCGAAATACTGATAGTTACTATCAAACATCAAAAAAGGGAGTGGCGCCAGGATTGGGCCACGGCATCTTTCGGGCAGGCCGCTTAAAAAAGTATCCCGAACTTTTGCCTTGGCAATAATTCGGGATGCTCTCCTATCTCGCTTACAACCGAGGATCCACTGGTTCACTCTCCATGGCCAGCACACCGAAGACGCACTCGTGCACCCGGCTGAACGGCTCGTGCCGCACGAAGCGCTCCAGTGCTTCAATACCCAGAGCAAACTCCCGCTCGGCCATCGACCGCTTGTGCGACAGGCCGCGCTGCCGTAGCTGTTCCAGCTTGTCCGGAAGGGTATAATCCGGGCCGTAAATGATGCGCAGGTACTCCCGGCCGCGGCACTTCACGGCGGGCTGAATCAGGCCTTTTTCTCCCTGGGTAATGAAATCCAGGGGTTTTACGACCATACCCTCTCCGCCTTTTTCGGTCAGGGCCAGCCACCAGTCGACACCTGCCTGTACGGCCTGTTCGTCTGCCAGGTCAATGATGCGGTGGTCCGTCGCCAGAAGGATGGCATCCTCCCGGCAGATCCGGGCCAGTTCCTGCATATGCCAGCTATGATCACGGGCGGTATGCACTGCCCCCTCTGTGGCCAGCAGGTGGAAAGGCGCCAGACGGTAGTCTTCCAGGCTTTTCACCTCCCAGCAGTACTGCCGGTAGGCTTGCCGGAATTGCTGCACCATCCGGTGGCGCTCACCAACGGTTCGGCTAAGGCCGTTGGTGTTTATACCACGAGCTTCCGCCATTTGCAGCGCGCTTTGGGCTGCTGACAGAGCAAGGCATCCGGCAGAACCTACCGCGGCATACTGGTTTTGCAGCAAGGCTTTGGCTTTTGCCGACCAGGGCATCAGTTCGCAGTCGAGCACGGCCCAGCTCGTTTCCAGGCGTTCCCAGAAGGCGCTTTTTTCCATGGCGGCACGCAGGCGATGCAGCAGTTCCTGTTCGGTGGCGCTGTCCTGGAAAAATGCCCGGCCGGTCCGGGTGTAGATGCAGCCGAAACCCTCTCCCTGTATCCGGAAGCGCTTCTCGATGGCCGCTTCGTCCCTGCCGATCACCACGACCGCCCGCGATCCCATGTGTTTCTCTTCGCAGATCACCTGTTGTATGCCGCGGCTGCGGTAGTATTCGAAGGCTTCGGCCGGGTGTTCCAGGTAGCCGGGCTGCCGGCTCGTCTCGCTGGGCGACATGGTGGGCGGCAGATAGGCCAGCCAGCGCGGGTTGACAGCGAAGCGGCTCATGGTTTCCAGAGCGGCAATACCGTTCTCCTCCCGGATGGTAATGTTGGAACGCAGGCGGGTATTGACTATCCGCCGGCCCGTAACGTCTTCGATATCCAGCATAGTGTCATCTTCCCATTCGGGCTGTTCGGGACGGAGCGGACGGATGGGCTCTGCATGAACCCGGACTGCCGGTACCTGCACCAACTCGCGTTCCGGGTAGCGGAGTGCTGTCAGTTTCCCGCCGAACACACAACCGGTATCGATGTCAATGGTATTGTTGAACCACTCTGCTTCCGGTACAGGAGTGTGCCCGAATACCACGGTAGCTCTTCCTTTGTATTCCTTCGCCCAGTTGTAGCGCACCGGCAGGCCGAACGCGTCGATCTCACCAGTGGTTTCTCCGTACAGGCAAAAAGACCGCACTGCGCCGGACGTCCGCCCCTGCATGGCCTCGATCAGCCCGGCATGAGCCACTACCAGCTTCCCTTCGTCCAACACATAGTGGCTGATCAGCCTGCTCAGGAATTGCTTTACTTCCCGGATGAACTCCTGTGGTTCCTGCTCCAGTTGGGCCAACGTCTCCGCCAGGCCGTGTTTGAGTTGGACCTGCTTACCGTTGAGCTTCTTCAGCAGTTTGGCGTCGTGGTTGCCACAAACGCAGAGGGCCGCGCCACTTTTTTGCATGGACATCACCAGCCGGAGCACTTCGCCGGAGGCCGGGCCGCGGTCGATGAGGTCGCCGACAAAAAGCGCCATTCGGCCTTTGGGAGGCCTGACGGTGTAACCGAAGTTGCGATCCCTGTCCCGGTGGCGGGTGATTCGGTACCCCAGTTGCTGCAGCAGGGCTTTCAGCTCATCGAAGCAGCCGTGTACATCGCCGATGATGTCGAACGGGCCGGAGAGTTCTTTTTTATCCGTCCACAGTTTCTGGCGTTCGACAACGGCATGCTCTATTTCTTCCGCGCTCCGGAGTTCGAAAAAGTAGCGGAACCCTTCCTTTTTCAGGCTGCGGAAAGAACGCTTCAGCGCCAGCCGGTGATTGCGGATGACGTGGGCTCCCAATTGCCGGTTCGGGCGGGCGTCGTTTCGTTCCAGCAGTACCTTTTCGGGCAGGTTCAAAGCAATAGCGATTGGAAAAACATGGTATTTTTTGGCGATGGCAACCAGGGCCCGGCGAGACTCCGGTTGTACGTTGGTGGCGTCGACTACGGTCAGCAATCCGCGTTGCAGGCGCTTTTCGACGATGTAGTGTAGGACCTCAAAGGTTTCGGTATTGGCATCCATCGCATTTTCATCATCGGCGACCATGGCCCGGCAGTGGTCGGAGTTGATCACCTCTGTGGCTTTGAAATGCCGCCGGGCAAAGGTGGATTTTCCTGAAGAAGTAGGCCCCATTAAAACGACTAAACACAATTCTGGAATTTCGATCTTCATTTTTTTGAGTTTCTATTTTGAAAAAATGGCCATTTGGGAAGGCGCTCCATACTGTTCGTCTTCCGGGCCGACGGGAGCAAACCTGACCTGGTACCCCTGGCGGGCAGCCACCCCTTCTCCCCACTCCCGGAACTGGCCCCTCGTCCATTCGAAACGGTGGTCGCTGTGGCGAAAGGTGCCGGCGGACAGGGTTTCAAAGAGGACATTGTACTCGGCGTTGGGCGTGGTCAGGATCACCGTATGCGGCCGGGCGTATTCAAAAATTGCCCGTTCGAAAGCGTGGAGCCGGGGCTCGTCCAGGTGTTCGATCACCTCGACCGCTACGGCGGCATCGTGTCCTTCTATCCGTCGGTCGCGGTAGGTGAGGGCGCCGTGCAGCAGTTGGAGGCGCTCGCGCATACGCGGAGACATCGTTTCCCAGTTCAGGCGCCGTTTGGCGATCTCCAGGGATCGGTAGCTAATGTCCAGTCCGGTGATGCGGGAGAACTGCCCGTCCTGCAGTAAAAGGCGCAGCAATTTTCCACTGCCGCAGCCCAGGTCCAGCACACTTTGTGCACCGGCGGCCTTCAGTTCACCCACTACCGTTTGATGCCGAAGCTGGTGCAGGCTGATCTTTTCCTCCAGGGCCTCCTCCGGCTGCCGGGCAGCAGTGGGTTCTTCCTGCTCCTCCACAATATTCAGCCGTTCCAGCGCCATTTCGGCGAGGCTTTTCCGATGCTTCAGGAAGCGCCGGGTGATCAGCTCGACGGCGGGATGGCCAGGCAGCCAATGGCGCCCTTTTGCCAGGAGCTTTTCCACCTCGTCCTGGCTGATGTAGTAGTGCTTGTTATTGTCCAGTGCCGGGATCAATACATAGAGGTGGCGGAGCAGCGTGCTGACGGGCAGAACGTGCCGCAGTTGGAGCTTAAAATACGGGCTTTCCCCCCAGTCCGGGAACTGCTCATCCAGAAGTTGCCCTTCGAGATCTACTGCATAACCCAGCGGTTCGAAGAAATTGCGGGCCATGGCCTCGCCGCCGGAGGCAGAAAGAGCGGCTATGGTAACCTCCAGGGGGAAAGGTTCCTCTACCAGTTCCGGATTCTCTTTACAGGTGCCATTGAGTGCACTACCAAAGGTTTTGGCAATGGCCGTTGAAAGGAAGGAAGAAGCAGCATAGGGCCGGTCATTCACATATTGTCCCAACTGGAAGGCATCCGAATAGGCATTATTCCTGGAGCGGCTCAGCGCCACGGCATCGATCTCCAGGAGCAGCACCACCGTACAACGCCCTTCCTCTGCCTGAGGGTAGAATACGTGAGCCTTGCCGAAACTCAGCTCCCGGCTCTGGAACCGGGCAGGATGCTTGCCGAGCAGGAAGCCCAGGATGGTGGCATTAGGGCGGGTAGTTGAAATAGCTAGATACATCGTTCGTAAATTTGGTAACGATGCAAAGGTGGACGGCAACTGCGCAGTGTTTTTGCGTAGTTGTGAGAAATTGATTATTTTTTCAAAAATTTTTGTCCTGAATCCCCGCCTTCGCATGAAGTTATGGCGGGCAGAGGCCAATCAACCAATAACCCATCAACCAATGCCCGTCAACCGCAACGCCCTCATCCGTTACAAGACCATTGACCAGTGCCTGCAGAACCGCTACCGCCGCTGGACACTAGAGCAACTGATCGACGCCTGTTCAGAAGCCCTCTACGAATACGAAGGCATTTCCAAAGGAGTTAGCCGGCGCACGGTGCAGGCCGACATTCAGATAATGCGCAGTGATAAGCTGGGCTACAACGCGCCTATTGTTGTGGTTGAAAAGAAGTACTACACTTATGAAGACCCCGATTATTCCATCACCAACGTGCCGATTTCCGGGCAGGATCTGGGCCGCCTGCAGGAGGCAGTGGAGTTCCTCAAGCAATTCCAGGGCTTTTCCCACTTCCGGGAGTTGGACGGTATGGTACAAAAGCTGGAGGGGCACGTCTATGCCCAGAAAACGAAGCAGCGCCCCGTGATCGACTTTGAACGCAACGAGAACCTGAAGGGGCTGGAGTACCTCGACCCGCTCTATCGGGCCATCATCCGCAAGCTTGTCGTGGAGGTGGATTATCGGTCTTTCCGGGCGCGGGAAGCCAATACCCTCGTTTTCCATCCCTACCTGTTAAAGGAGTTCAATAACCGTTGGTTCGTTCTGGGTAAAAAGCAGGGGCAGTCAAAGCTGCTTATTCTGGCACTGGACCGCATTGAAAGCCTCAGCCCTCCGTCGGGCGCCACTTTTACTGAACTGCCGGGCTTCGATCCTGCCGAGTATTTCAAAGATGTAATAGGGGTGACGGTCAATGAAGGCAACCGGCCCCGCAATATCCGGATATGGGTCGACCGGCAGAATGCTCCATACGTGCTCACCAAACCGCTCCATTCTTCCCAGGAGGTGATCGAAGAGCGGCAGGATGGGGTAGTGGTTAATATCCGGGTGAAGCACAATTTCGAACTGGAGCGCCGCATCCTGGGTTTTGGGCCGGCTATGGAGGTGTTGCAGCCTGCCCGGCTGAGGCGGCAGATCAGGGCGCAACTGGAGCGGGCATTTAGGAGGTATGAGGCCCGGGACGAAAAAGGCTCTTTGGACAAGCCGTAGAGCCTGGCCACTATTGATCGATCCGACGCCTGTCACGAGCCTTCAGCCAAACATCAGATCAGAGGGTTGCGCACCAGCAGCGTCACCAGCCGGGCGGACCAGTCGTCGCCGACGGCTTCGAACGGGCTCATTAGTTTAATGCTGCGCAATTTATTGTCATCCGTTTCCGAAGGGGCCGGCAGGGGAGGCTGCTCGAATCGGCTGACATCGAACTCCTGCGTACTGGCGATCAGTTTGAAATAGCCCGGGCTGTAAGGCAATTTGTAATCCGTCACCTGCCGGGGCAGGTCCAGCTCGATATTGTTCCCCTCGAAGGCCCAGGCTTCCTGTCCCGGTTCCATTTGGATCACCGTTTCGGACAATAGCCGGGGGTACACCTGGAAGTTGCTCGAAAGGTATAACAGAGAGACATGGAGCAGGCGCTTGTACTGATTGGTGAGTTTGATGCGCACTCTTCCCGACCAAATGCCGCTGAGTTTTTCATACTCCGTTTTCACTTCATCACCTTCAATGGCCATCGGCTTCAGGGATCCACTGGGTTGCACCCGGAAAAATTCAATCTTTACCGGGTGCCCGTTAAAGAGGTAGCTATCCGGGTTGTAAAGGGATTTTATGAAGGACCAGCGGGCAATATGCTTCAGGTAGGCACCGGCGAGGTTGGCGGCCTCCTGCCCCTGGCCCTCGATCGCCCGGGTAAGCGGCTGGTTCGGCTCGCCCGGGGGCGTAATGATCAGGCCTCTCGGCTGGGCCCGGACGGTGTAATCGGCAGCGGTCCCGCTTGCCACCAGGCTGATTCCCGGTTGCTGTTCCAGCGAAGCCTTTAGCGGGGCCAGGGCCTCTTCCGGCCCATCCAGGGCAATCTGCAGCGGTTCCGCCAGTAGCCCTCCTTCCAGAACCGCCTGGTATACCTCTCCGGCTTTCAGCTTGCTAAAGCTGGCCGGGCCGAAATTCAGGATGCTATGATCGGGTTCTATGCGGCCGAGGGTAGCGGTAATGGGGGCGCCTCCCCCTACTGCTTTGACCACCACCTGCTTTACCGATTCATTGAGTCCATGCATGGCCCCCAGGTCGAGTATCCATCCGGCCTTATCATTGTAAATGACGTTACCGCCCAGTCCAGTTCCTTCTATCTTTCTGCCCAGGAAACCCTGGAAGAGATCTCCCTCACTCGCCCCTGCCGCATAGAACTGAGGAGATTGGTCGAAGTTCTTTTTTAGAAGATACCGCAGCCGGTGGGCGAGGCTGTAGTACGATATCTGTCCGGCAGTAGCTTCCAGCAGTTGGAGCATCCCGGTGGTGAAGGCGCCCTTGCCTTTCTGCTCGTATGCCGACTGGCTGCTCTGGCAGGCTGCCAACTGAATGTGTGGGCCTGCCGGCAATGCTACCGGGAGCGGTTCGGTTTTCAGCTTTTGCGGAGACACTTCTTTCGCAAAAATAAATTGCTCCCATGGCCGGGCAGGGCAGGCTGCCGACAGCCGGCTGGGGTGGTAGCGGCGCTGGCGGATGCCTGCCATTTGTTCGGCCACATAGGTGTTGCGGGTATTGCCGCCGGAATGGCAGCAGTCAAAAATAGTGACGATCTTCGGGCCCTTTTGCGACAATTGGTGGATGAGGTACCGCAGCTCTTTGTCGGCCAACAGGTTGAAAGTCGTTTCCCTTTCCGTTTCTACGATGCCGTCGTAGCATACCAGCGCCTCGAGCTTTTGGTCTGTCTCAAAGCGCCAGAGAGCAGGGTCCGCATCTTCCTGGGTGCCGTGGCCGGAGTAGTAGAACAGGGCTGTGTCCCCCGGCCCTGCCTCAGCGAGAAATCTTTGAAACCCTTCTACGATGGCTGCCTTGGTCGCCTTCTCGTTTATGAGGATCTCCATATCGAGATTGAAATCACCGGAATTAGACCTAAGGTAGGATTCCATCTGGCCGACATCGTGAACACAGCCTTCTAAAGGAGGAACAGGAGGTGGATACTGATTGATACCAACGAGCAGGGCCTGGAGTTTGGGTTTCATATGCATCGTGAATTAAGTAGGTGCTTATTGAAAGTAGCTTTAAAGTTAATAATATTGTTGGCCATTGCCATAATCAGCCGCTTTATCGATAATGATGAGGATTACATTGCCTGGATCAGGGCGGCCAGGGCATTCCTCATCCGGAGGTTATCGCTTGTCCTGGACGAGGTGGACATCAATACAGCCGATGACTATGTAAAGGGCAGTTTCTATTTGACGGTTACCGGCGCCAGCGCCGAAGCGGGCGACGACGGGCAGGTGGGCCGCGGTAATCGCGCCGACGGGCTGATCACTCCATACCGTCCAATGAGCCTGGAAGCGCTGGCCGGCAAAAGCCCGGTTAGCCACGATGGCAAGATCTACAACCTGTTTGCTTTGGAACTGGCCCGGAATATCGTCGAACAAGAGATGGCGGAAGCCGCCGAGGTATTCCTTGTCTCTCAGATTGGCCGCCCGATAGATGAACCGCAGCTGATGCACATCCGGCTGAAAGAAGCGACGGCAATAGAGAAAGAGGTTAGGCGGCTTGCCGCAAGTGCGCTCAAAGAGCTTCCTCAGTACTGGAAAAAGCTGGCCGGCCAGAAAGAACCGGTTTAAAGCCTGATCTACTGCTTATTAGCTGTGAAGCGCTCCAGCCCTATGCCTGTCCTCATGGATCGCAGCAAACCCCACAATCCAGCCACTTACTTTTGGCTTTCGTAATTATTAATAAATATTTAACCGACTAAGTGCTGCGGATCACCCACTTTGCACCGAAAGTACACTAACTTCGCGCCCATTATGAAAAAACCTTATTTTATCATCGATTTCGACAGTACTTTCACCCGCGTTGAAGCCCTGGACGTGTTGGCGGAGATCGTATTGTCGCATACCCATCCGAAGAAACGGGAGAAGGTCCTGCAACAGATCCAGGACATTACGAATCAGGGGATGGATGGCTCTCTGGATTTTCGCAGTTCGCTGACCCAACGCCTGGCGCTGCTCCATGTACACCGCGAGGATATTCAGGAGCTGGCCGAACGGCTGAAGAAACAGGTATCGCCTTCTTTTCTGCGCAACCAGACGCACCTCAACGCCTTGCGGGAAACTGTTTATGTGGTTTCCAACGGGTTCACGGATTTCATCGTGCCGGTCATTGCCGATTACGGGTTGCTGGCGGAGAACGTCTTCGCCAATGAATTCCTCTATGATGAGGAAGGGTTTGTTACCGGGTTCAATCCGGACATTCCGCTTTCTCGCAGCGGGGGTAAATCTCAGGTCATAAAGAGCCTGAAGCTCAAGGGAGATGTATATGTCATTGGCGATGGCGCCAACGACCTGGAGATCCGCAAGGCGGGTTTCGCCAATAAATTTTATCTTTTCACAGAAAACGTCGAACGGGAGAAGGTCAAAAAGGAAGCCGACCACGTAGCTCCCAGTTTTGACGAAATATTGTACGAACTGAAAATGAGCCGTTCCTTATCCTATCCGAAAAACCGCATAAAAGTGTTGCTGCTGGAGGGGGTACACCCGGCAGCCGTTGACTTATTCGAAAAAGAAGGATATCAGGTAGAGTATCTGGAAACTGCCCTCAGCGAGGAGGAATTGTGTAAAAAGATCAAGAATGTCAATATTCTGGGCATTCGGTCCAAGACACAGGTAACCGAGAAGGCCATTGCCAGTGCCAAGCGGTTGATCAACATCGGGGCGTTTTGCATCGGCACCAACCAGATCGACCTGGAGGCCTGTACCAAATACGGGGTGGCTGTTTTCAACGCTCCTTTCAGCAATACCCGTTCGGTAGTAGAACTGGCTATTGCGGAGATCATAATGCTGGTGCGCAACCTTCCCGATAAAGCACGCGCCATGCACAACGGCAAATGGGAAAAATCGGCCCGGGCTGCCCATGAGGTGCGCGGAAAAAAGTTGGGGATCGTAGGATACGGCAATATCGGTTCACAGCTGTCGGTACTGGCGGAGGCGCTGGGGCTGGAGGTTTACTTCTATGATATTGCCGACAAACTGGCGCTGGGCAACGCCCGTAAGTGCAGCAGCCTGGAAGAGTTGCTTTCTACCGTCGATATCGTGACCCTGCACATTGATGGCCGCCCCGAGAACGACCGCATTTTCGGCCCGGAGCAATTTGCCATGATGAAGGACGGCGCCATCTTTCTCAATCTGGCTCGCGGCCAGGTGGTGCAGGTAGAAGCGCTGCGCGATGCCATCCTCTCCGGTAAGGCCGGTGGCTGTGCCGTTGATGTCTTCCCAAGGGAGCCCAAGAGCAATAATGAACCTTTTGAATCGGAACTGGTTGGCCTGCCTAATACTATTCTGACTCCCCACATAGGGGGCAGTACAGCCGAAGCCCAGGAAAACATCGGGCAGTTTGTGCCCAACAAGATCATTCAGTACATCAATACCGGCAGCACTACCGGCAGCGTCAACTTCCCGAATGTTCAGCTGCAGGGGGTCAAAGATGCCCATCGCCTGCTGCACATCCACCACAACGTTCCCAACGTGCTCGCACAGATCGACCAGATCCTGGGCAAGCACAACATCAATATCCTTAGCCAGTACCTCAAGACCAACGAGAAGATCGGTTATGTGATCACTGATGTGGACCAGGCCTATAGCCAGGAACTGATCGACGAGCTGAAACAGATTGCGCCGACGATCTGGTTCAGGGTGCTGTATTAGCAATTGGGAGGATAGCAGTTGGTTGTAGAACCTTCGGATGTCCGGCAACCAACTGCTATCTTCCGGTAATCATAGGAGCTTAGATATCCGCTTCCATAAACTCCTCCTTACTGCGGTAGCTGATCTCGGGTAAACCTTCCTTCACCAGGGCTGCATTGAGTTTGCTCAAACGCTCCGTTATTCCATCCATCTTCGCCTGGGCGGTTTCCAGTTGGGAAGACAGGAGCTTCAGGTTCTGGATCTGTGCGTTGGAGGGGCGGCCGGCATAGCCTGCGACGGCGCCGTAGAGCGAGGCTATCTTTTCGCGGAGCCTCGGTTCGGCAGAACCGACGTAGTTGTCGCCGGTAGTAATGACCAGCTCTTCCTTCATAGACTGAAGTTCGGTGGCAAAAGGGTCCAGCAGTTTCATCACTTTTTTTGACGGGTTCTTCCCTTTGGCTGTTGAAGCCCCTTCCATCATCATATCCACCTGGTCGATGAGGTAGGCCAGGCTTTCGTTCATGTTGTACAACTTCATAGCCGAATCGTGCTGAGCGTCCCGGTCGGCTTGGGAGTGTATCGATTCCGGGTCGGGGACCAGTTCCAGGGCGGCCTCGTATACCTCCTTGCCTTTCGTCAGGCGGACCGTATACGTGCCCGGGGGAACGGTTGGGGTGGTAAAGCCGCCGAAGGTGAAGGTTTTGGCGGTGGCGATCTTAGGCATCTTGTAGCTATAGTTCCACAATACTTCATTGATACCCTTGGATTTTCCCGGGACGAGGCTCGCCACCTTTTTACCCGAGGGATCCAAAATTTCCATCTCCATTTTGCCGAAAGTGTGGCGCTTTTTGAGATAGTACACGATCCGGGCGGCGGAGGTGGGGTTATCGCCGACAAACTCGCCGAAAGCGGATGTGCCTCCCAGGCTGGAGGACTCCTTGATGATGGCCGGCGGGCGCTCAAAGAAGTGTACGTCTTTGGCGGCCACTTCTGGCGTCAGCTGCCGGAGCGGCGTCACGTCGTCGATGATGATGATGCCCCGGCCGTGGGTGGCGAGCACCAGAGCATGGTCGCGGGGGTGCAGGGTCACATGGTGTACGGCTACTGCCGGCATATTATTGGTGAACTTCGACCAGTTTTGGCCACCATCGGCCGTGATGTATAAGCCAAACTCGGTGCCCAGGTACAAGAGGTTGGGATTGACGAAGTCTTCCTGGATGCTGCGGGCAAAGCCCTGGATGTCTTCCGTTACAATGGAAGCCCAGGTTTTTCCTCCATCGGTGGTTTTGTAAACGTAAGTATTGCCGTCGTTCCGGGTGTGGCCGTCGAAGACGGCATAGGCAGCTTGCTTATTGAAATTGCTGGGCTCGATATGGTACACCCATGTATTTTTGGGCAGCCCGGTAATATTGGCGGTGACGTTGGCCCAGTTTTTGCCGCCGTCCATAGTTACCTGCACATTGCCGTCGTCCGTTCCTATCCAGATCACTTTTTCATCTAGCGGAGACTCCCCTATGGTAAAGATCGTACAGTGGTTCTCGGCGCCGGAGTTATCCACACTGATACCGCCGCTTTCTTCCTGAAGTTGTTTTTCCGGGTCATTGGTCGTCAGGTCTGGAGAGATTTTCACCCAGGTTTCCCCCCGGTCATCCGATTGGTGGAGGAATTGGCTGCCTACGAAGAGGCGGCTCGGCCGGTGGCTACTGGTGGATATGGGCGTATTCCAGTTGAATCGAAGTTTGGGGTCGCCTTCTTCGGCGTAGGGTTTAATGGTTTTGATCTGTTCCTTTTTCATATCTACCCGCCAGAGCCCTTCGGCTCCCTGCATTTCCGAGTAGCAGATATTGGGGTCTTCCCGATCAGGGTACACGCGAAAGCCGTCGCCGTATCCGACGCCCAGCCAGTCGCGGGCTTCAATGCCGCCGGGGCTGGCTGAAGGGCCGACCCAGGAGCCATTGTCCTGCAGGCCGCCATATACGCGGAAGGGCTTTTGCATATCGACCTCTACATGATAATACTGTGAGACCGGCAGGCCTTTGACCATTTCCCATACGGTGCCGCCATCCCAGGAGCGGTAGACGCCTCCGTCGGAGCCCAGGTAGATCCGGTTCGGGTCGTTGATGTCAAACCAGAAGTCATGAATATCCGAATGCACACCACTACCGATTGTGCGGAAGGTATTGCCTCCATCCTTACTGATAGAGCCGCTCAGGCCGGCCTTGCAGATCACATCCGGATTTTTGGGGTCAACGACGATGCGCGAAAAGTAAAATGGGCGCACTGCCAGTTCGAAATCCTTATTCAGGTGCTGCCAGGAGCCCCCCCCGTCTTCGGAGCGGTACAGGCCCTTACCGGCATTTTGTTCGGATTCGATGACCGAATACAGGATATTGGGGCTGGAGGGAGCAATGGCAATAGCGATGCGGCCCAGCTTGCCTTCGGGGAAACCATTGTGGGCCTTATTCCAGGTCTTGCCCCCATCCGTAGATTTATACAAAGCGCTTTTGTACCCTCCGGAATTGAAAGAGTAGGCCGTGCGGCGGAATTCCCAGAAAGCGGCGTAGAGGGTGTTGGGGTCCTTGGGGTCCATGGCCAGGTCAGAGCAACCCGTGGTGGCATCAACGTAGAGTATCTTTTCCCAGGTAGCGCCACCGTCCGTCGTCTTATATACTCCCCGGTCTTCGCTGTCGCCCCAAAGGGCTCCTAATACGCCAACGTAGACTTCATTGGAGTTGCTCGGATTAACCTGGATGCTGCTGATGCGTTCGGATTTTTCCAGGCCCAGTTGTTGCCAGTTCTTGCCGCCGTCGGTCGACCGGTACAATCCGTTGCCAACCGAGACGCTGTTGCGGGTCCAGCATTCGCCGGTACCTACCCAGATTACCTTATCCGGGTTTTGAGGGTCAATGGCAATGGCCCCGATGGATTGCGGATGATCATCAAAAACGGAGGTAAAGGTTACGCCACCGTCCGTCGACTTCCACACCCCTCCGCCAGCGGTACCGACATAGAGGATCTTGGGATCTGCAGGATGTCCGGCGAGATCGGTAATACGCCCACTCATAAGCGCTGGCCCGATGTGGCGGGCGCGCATAGAACCGAAAAGGGCGTCCCCTTTGGGAAGGGCACCCTCCTGGCTGTAGGCAGAAAGAGAAAGTAAAAAGAGGAATAGGGGTAATAAGTAACGTTGCATGGCACGAAATGAAAAAGTGAAAAAAACAATAACATGATGCAACTGGACGCGATAAGCCGGAATCGTTCCGTTTCGAAGGAGAGCAATCCGAAGCTTTACCCGGGTGGCAATGGCAGGCCGAAATTGGCTAAAAAGGCCATAGGCCGCCCGCGTCCAGCTACTGTAAGCCTGTTTCATCGGATGTACTTTGAATTTCAAAAACATCCAATGAAACAGGCTCTCTTATCCCTTCCGCAAAACCGCGGAAAGGCACAAGTCATTTATTCCTTGCTTTCAGCAGGAGCGGGCTCGGGAAACTGAAAAAGGGCCTTGTCCATTTCAACATTGAGTTCCATCTTTTCTATTGCCAGGTCAAACGCGGTTTGTCCCTGGAATTTCTGGGAAATGCTGAAAGGAAAATAGATTCCCGATACTTCCTGGTAATCACTGAAGTAGGTTTGTGTGGCCTGCCCCTTCATCGGCCCGCTCTTGGCAAACTCTTCCTGCATGATGGGAACGAAGGAATCTTTATCAAAATAGTAATAGCTGAAGTTTTCCTCTTCTTTGCCTTCCACAACAACCGGTTTTTTGGTCAGCTTCACCTTAAAGCAGGAAGTGCCTTCCACTTCTTCTTCTCCTTCCAGGGCAACGGCGTATCCTTTATCAGCATATCCGAGAAAAGCACTCATGAAGTCCATATCCTTTTTCATGATCTCAGACTGTTCGGCGTCCCATTTTTCGGCTTCCATGGTCATGAAGTTGGTCGACCAGCCTTCTTCGCCGTTGAATGCCATTTGAGTGATCTCCTTACCCTGGAAGATCATATCCATGCGTACCATTCCCGGGGCTTTTTGGTACATGGTAATGGGGAGTTCCATGCCTTGAGCCTTGCCTTTCGCTATCATCTTTATGCTGCTGACGGCATTGAGTTGCTCCATTCCTCCTATGTTTTCCAGATAATTGTCAACGATCTCCTCCACCGTCTGAGCATTGGCGGTTTGGAGGCTAAACAGGAGAAACAGGGAGCAAAAAATAAAGAAAGTCTTTTTCATAGTTAATGGATTTTGATCAGTTTTTTGGAAAAGAAGTTTCGAATATAGGAAATCAGGAGCCGTGTTGGACAATCTTTTCGACCGAAGTGGACTCCTGGCCCCCGAATGAGAAATTTCATCCTTTTTCATCCTTTGGCGTACGATCAGAGAGAAAGGTACAAGATTAAATTGATAGCAAAACTATTTTTATAAATAGTTTCATTTACTTTCTAATTAGTTTTACATATATTGTATTCTTTGCCGTGTAGGAGATAATTTGAGAAAGCTTCAAAATAAAGCCATTTCTCACAAAAAATTAAAGGCAAAACCAAATGTTGAAGCTACTGTTAGCACAAACCACACCTTCCGGCTCCGAAAGGGTGGCTAAGTATTTTTTGGATTTTGCCGACGCGGTGGGTGCTGATGTTACCGTTCAGAAACCCGATACCTGCAAGGCAAAGCCACAGTTTCTAAATTTGACTGCGCGATGGCCCTGGCTTCAATGCTTTATCGGCCCGGACGCAGTCCGGGAGGTAGAAACTGCCAGCCGGCTTTTCCCATACGACCTCATACTTGCAGGGAGAGAAAACAAGAACATACGGTGGTGGAAGGCCGATGCCAATGCTCTGGCAGCAACGGCCTGGGCGCCGGTGATGTTGTTGCCGATGAATCCGATATTCAAGCCTTTTAGGAATATTTTATTCATTGATAACCATTTGTTTAGGTGTAGTCAGCCTGTCCTTGGGAAATTAGGGGAGCAATGGCGGCAGAAACGTTATCTGTTTCCACTGAGACACCGATTATTCAAAGGCGGTAGTTATTTGCATGGCCGTTTTGATGAATCCGGCTATCCGGTATTTCCGATTTTAAACGGTGTACGCCTGAATCAATTCATAGAGCGGCACCAGATCGGGCTGGTGGTTGCCAGTCACCACAATGCAAAAGAGAATGTCCGCATTCTTGAAAAATTACCGGTACCGACATTGGTTTTCAATTCCCGAAACCGGGTGGATCCCAAATCGGAGAGCCGGCGCCCGGCGGCTTTTACCGCCGCGATAACATCCTGGATCGGGTAGTTGAGAAAAAATAAATATTAGCAATACTATTTAAAATAAAACTTTTACCATTTTAGTTTTGAGCAAAACATTAATTGTAATTTAGTGTTTTGCTTATTCTCTAAATGACTGAAAGCAACAACAACGGGCTGTCCTCATTCCGGCCTACAATATTGCCATTACTACTAAATACTGATCGATCATGGTATCTAATACTACTGCAAAGCCAAACTTTTCTTCTATTCTGAAGAACGACCTTCCTGCCAGCATTGTCGTTTTTCTTGTGGCGCTTCCACTTTGTCTTGGAATAGCGCTTGCTTCCGGCGCTCCACTCTTTTCCGGGATCATAGCCGGAATTATTGGAGGTATAGTCGTCGGGTTTGTCAGCGGATCGCACATCGGAGTGAGCGGCCCGGCGGCAGGATTGGCCGTTATTGTGCTTTCCGCCATTCAGGAGCTCGGCACTTTTGAAGTTTTCCTGCTGGCCGTAGTGATCTCCGGCTTCATTCAGCTGTTATTGGGCTTTGCCAAGGCAGGGATCATTGGTTATTATTTTCCTTCCTCGGTGATCAAAGGAATGCTGTCTGGTATTGGCATCATTATCATTCTGAAGCAGATCCCTCATGCTCTTGGGTACGACAAAGATTATGAAGGGAGCCTTTCCTTCGTGCAACCTGATGGACACAATACTTTTTCCGAGTTGTATTACATGCTCGACTTTGTCAGCCCGGGTGCTATTGTCATAGCGCTTCTTTCCCTGGTCATACTGATCTTATGGGACCGGCCATTTATGAAGAAATACTCCATATTCCAGGTTATTCAGGGGCCGTTGGTGGTAGTCGTAGTGGGCATCCTGCTCAATCTGCTGTTTCAGTCTATGCCGCAGTTTGCCCTCAAACCCGATCAGATTGTCAGTATACCGGTGGCTGAAAGCCTGAGTGGCTTCTTTGGCCTGTTCACTTTACCTGATTTCAGTCAGATCGCCAATCCGGAAATATACCTTACCGCCATTACTATTGCGGTAGTAGCCAGCCTGGAAACTTTGCTTTGCGTTGAAGCAACGGACAAGCTAGACCCCTACAAGCGAGTGACCCCCACCAACCGGGAACTCAAAGCGCAGGGGCTGGGCAACATACTTTCCGGCCTGGTGGGTGGGCTGCCGATCACCCAGGTGATTGTCCGCAGTTCTGCCAATATTCAATCAGGAGGGCGCAGCAAGGCCTCGGCTATCATTCATGGCTTTATTCTGCTGATTGCCGCTATGAGCATTCCGCGGGTGCTGAACCTGATCCCTCTGGCCAGCCTTGCCGCTGTACTTTTCGTCGTTGGATACAAATTGGCAAAACCATCCCTCATCAAAAAGATGTACCAGCAGGGCAAGGCTCAGTTTGTGCCTTTCATTATCACGGTGTTGGCTATTGTATTTACGGACCTGTTGATCGGTATTGGAATGGGGTTGGTCGTAGCCATTTTCTATGTCCTTTACAACAATTATAAGAAGCCTTACTTTTTCTTTCCTGAGAAGCATGAAGATGGCGCTCCCATACGCTTTGAACTGGCAGAGGATGTCACTTTCCTCAACAAAGCCAGCATTCTGCAGACGCTGAACCATCTGCCGGAAAATTCTAAAGTGATTATCGACGCCACCAATACCATCAACATCGACCTCGATGTTATCGAGATCATAGAGGATTTCCGGGAAAATGCCCAATACCGAAACATTGAGTTGGAGGTCCTGGGGTTATACGATGAAAAGAAGTCTAAAGAATCCGTGCGGGATTTCACTAAACTGGTCCGGAACGGCAATGTTGGTAATGGAAAATTGGCCCTGCAGGATTAGGTGGCTTTCCCATCCTTTTTCCGACAATTGAGCATGAGCCATCCCGAATTTTGATTGATTTACTTCCGGATAATATTTCAGGTTTTCAGCCTGAAAGGCTGTTACATTGCAGCCCCGGGCCTCGCCAGGGGAGGAGGATAAGCCCGAATATGAGGCTGAAGGCCTGAAATGAAAATTTGGGATGGCCCATGTTCGCTATCGCATGGCTATTACGGATAAAGAGCGGTCGAGGTGAACATAACCTCCGTCGACAAACAGGTGCTGGCCGGTAATATGGGCAGCTCGCTCGGAGAGCAGGAATACCGCCATATCGGCAATCTCTTTCGACTGCGTCATGCGGTTGCCGAGGGGAATGTTTTTTTCGGTCTCTTTAAGCCTCTTCTCCGGCTCATCAAAAGTTTCTATCCACTTTCGGTACAGAGGGGTCATCACTTCTGCCGGTACGATGGCATTGACGCGGATGCTGTAGGGGAGTAGTTCCACCGCCCATTCACGAGTAAAAGCCAGCTGCGCCCCTTTTGCGGCCGCATAAGCGGAAGTCCCTCCCTGCCCGGTGATGGCCGTCTTCGAACTGATATTCAGTATGGCGCCCCTGGCTTCCTTCAGCGCCGGAAGGGCGTAGTGGGCCATAAAATAATAATGATGGAGGTTGTGCTCCAGTGATCTCAGGTAAGCTTCCGGATCGCCGTTTTCCAGGCCTATGCCGTCATTGGCGCCGGCGTTGTTGACCAGCCCGTCTATTCTGCCGCTTGTGGCCATTACTTCTTCTACTACCTCCCGGCAACTTTCCGCGTTACCCAATTCTTTATGAATGGCAAGGGCGCTGTGCCCTTTTTTCCGAAGGCTTTGCGCCAGTTGGCGCCCTGCTTCGAGAGAACGTCCTACGATGACCGGTACGCCGCCCTCTTCAGCAATGGTGCGGCTGATGGCCTCACCTATGCCCTTTGCACCCCCGGTGATGATAAAAACCTTGTCTTTGATGTGTAGGTCCATATCCTGGTTTTTTATTGAATGTTGTAAAACCTGGCGGCATTCGCCCCAAAAACCATGGCCTTTTCGGACTCTTCCAGCCCGCTGAAAAAGCCTTCTGCCAGCTGTATCACCTGGTGGTAACTGTCGGCGGCTAGCAGGCATACCGGCCAGTCGGAACCAACCATCAGCCGTTCAGTACCGAAAACGTTCAGGACGTGTTCCAGATAGGGATAGAAGTCCTCCGCTTTCCAGTTGTGCCAGTCTGCTTCGGTCACCAGGCCCGATATCTTGCAGTATAGGTTGGGATGCCGGGCGGCCTCTTGTATGCTGTCTTTCCAGCGCTGGCTCATCCCTCGTTTGATGTCTGGTTTACCGATATGGTCCAGGACAAAAGGCTGGCTTTCATCAAAATGGCCGAGGAACCGGACAACGGCGGGCAACTGCCGCTCATAAACCAGGATATCGTAAGTGAAACCAAAGGCGCCCAACAATTGTACTCCCCGGATGAAGGGCTTGTTCAGTATGAAGTTGTCGTCTGGTTCGTCCTGGACGATGTGGCGAAAGCCCTTCAGTTTTTTAAACCTGGTATAATGCTCCAGGCGGGACTCCAGGCCGCCTTCCTGCAGGGCAACCCACCCAACGACAGCTTTCACAAAAGGGGCATTTTCGGAGAGCTGCAGGAGAAAATCCGTTTCGGTTTCCGATTGCCGGGCCTGCACCGCTACGCAGGCGTCAAAGCCATTGTCCAGGAGAGGGCCGTGCAGGTTTTCGGGAAGGCAGTCCCTTTTCAGGGCTGTCATGTCGTCAGTGATCCAGGCGTACTCTTCGGGGCTGTACCGCCAGAAATGTTGGTGCGCATCAATTTTCATAATATGCGAAATAAGTTTGCTAAGCTTATGCCTTCTGTATCCGGATATGGACGAATCCCGTTGCGATCAGTGCCCGGCATCCCGTTCGCGCTTTTTCTTTAGCCAGTCCTTCTCCGAAAGCGCACCAAGCCCGTCCCGGAGGTAGGGGCGGGCGAAGTGTAGGCCTTTAAAGATTTGGCCGGCCATATCTTTTTCGGCTACTTTTCTGGCATCCACTTCCAGGGGGAACCGCTCTTGGCCATTCAGCTCAAGGTAGGGTTCGGCTTCGTCCGGGTAAGCGAGGAGTACATCCCCGTTTTTCACTTTCAGGGTGCGGGTAGCAAAGGTTTCCAGCTGAAAAAGGAGAACGGCCTCCAGTCCGCTGAAAGCATATCGGTAGGTACGCTTGCCATTTGCCTTTTCGTATTCCCCTTCGACAAATCCGCCAAAGATGCGCTCTTTAACCCGAAAACGGGAGACGGAAGCAGGGATCTTGGGCTGGATTTGAATGGCCTGGTCGGTAGCCATCGGTTGGATCCCCATAAAATGTTCATACCAAACCCGGAGGTACTCTGCATTTGACCAGGCCTGAAGGAACGTACCCGATAATCTCGGCCATTCGAAGCCCGGCCGCGGCAGGGCGTCGGTATTTTCACTCAAGCTGCCTATTGCTCCCATTTGCAGCGTCATCCGGCTCATGTTGTTGAAAAGCTCATATGCCATGTCGCTTTGTCCTCCTTCCAGCAGGCGTTGCATAGCCACGCCGTTGTTCCAAAGCCAGACGGTGCCATTGTGATAGGCGGCATCCTTATGATAATACTCCGGATTTTCATGATAAGGATGGAACTCCGGATGATCCTGGCTCAAGGAAGCCACACCCCAGGGGTAGACGAGCCCCTCCCACACCTGGCGGGTGATGGCAAAGCGGAGGCTGTCATTTTTGATCAGGTCGAGGGCAAAGAGCTGATTGGGCCTGAGTGTAAAATCTGGCGTACCATCTTCCTTCAAGCGATCGGCCAGAAAAGGCTGCCCTTCAGCAAGGAAGTCCTTGATGAACTGGACGCGGAGTTTCCTGGCAATAGCGATCCAGCGTCTGGCATCCTCTTTTTCTCTCAACTGGTTGGCGAAAAAAATGCTGGCCTGCAACTGGCCATGCCAGAGCGCCTGTATATCATTGGCCCGGTTTCCCCGGGGCGACCAGGGGAGTTTCTCTTCAGTCGGCACGTTGGGCCTGTCAATGCGGGCATCCATCCAGGTATCAGCTGCATCGTGGGTGAGGTAACCCTTTTCATCCATCCAGTATTTCAGGATGCCCTCCGTGGCCCTTTTCACGGCGGGATACAGCTCCCGGATGATTGTTGTGTCGCCAGAATAATTGACATACTGCAGCAGAGCGATGACGAAGCGCGGCGTGCCGTCAGTAGTATTGTAGATGGCCTCTCCCGGCCGCAGGCGGTTGGGAACGCGGCCGTAGTTGGGGGAATTCTCATCTGTATTCTGGTATTGGGCGAAGTCTCGCAGGATATTGCGGGCCACTTCAAACTGTCCGGTTACCAGGCAGGCGCCAGGCAGGGAGATGAACAGATCTCTTCCCCAGTAATCGTTGAACCAGGGTAGCCCGGCGTATATACCATAACCGGCCTGCCGGGTGATGAGTTGGTCCAGGGTGAGTATATTCCAACGAACGGCATTGGTGAGCAGGCTGTCGGAAGACTCGAAGAAGTTGAGTTCGGTGATCAGGCGCTGCATGCGCCCCTGGCGTTCTGCTGCCCACGTTTCGTGCATTTGTTGAGCTTTCGCCAGGAGTTGGATCAATGCGGTTTCTGTGCTGTCTAAAGCTATAAAAAAGCCCTGAGCGCGAGCATCCGCCTGCAGGAAAGTGAGGCTGTCTTTTTCAAAAACCTCGGTGCCTGCAGAACTGCGGGTCGTGATGCCCAACAACATGTCCGGGTATTCGCGATGCCGGAAAAAGGCAATGGCATCCTCATATTTTTCGAACTGCATGGATTCGCCCACCAGGGATATTGCCATAGTCTGAGCTTCTGCGGGCATCAGGCTTACAGACAGGACCCGCTGAAAATCAAATAGGGTAAGTTCTTCAATTGTATTGCCATATTCCCGGCGCAGCCGGTGAGGGAAGACGGTAACGGTGGACTCCGCCCGGTTGAGCGGCTCACCGTCCAGTAAGAGGCTGTAGTCCTTAAAAATACGGCGGGTCCGTACATTCCAGCCGGAGAACCAATCGTCATTCACCTGGGCGTGGGTGCGGCCGTAGTAGTAGGCATCCTGTTTGTCGGTATAGGAGTATTCACGGTTTTCACCCGGAGGAACGGTTATCCCTAACTGAAGAAGCAGGTTTTCGCCAGGCGATTCTGAAGTACTATCCTCACGCTCGGGCTGACAGGCAGTAAAAGCAAGCAGTATTACAAAGTAGGGGAGATATTTTTTCATGAGGATTTGTTTTTTTCATAATCCTTCAGCAAAGTAGCAAATTCAAGAACATCCTGGAAACTATTATACAAGGGGGCCGGTGCCACTCGGATTACACCGGCCTGCCCGGGTTGCACCTCCCCTCCGTGCAGGTTGTCCTCTCTCCAGTCGCTGATAACGCCGTGGCTTTCCAGGTAGTTGTACAAATGCCTGCCGTCCCGGTGGGTATAAATGGAAAGCTGACACCCCCTGTTTTGTGGAGTATTAGGAGTGATAATGTGAAATCCCCCTTTCCTTTGGATGATCTCCTGCAGCAGGTACTCCAGGTATCCGGTCAGTTTTTCACTCTTAGTGCGCAGGGCCGCCATGGTCGCCTGGTGGAAGATATCCAGGCTGGCTTTGTGTACAGCAAAACTGAGGATCTGTGCATTGCTCAATTGCCATCCTGCAGCGCCTTTCATCGGGTGGAACCCTTTGCGCATGAGGAACCGCTCACGCTCATCGTGTCCCCACCAGCCGGCAAAGCGAGGTAGTTCCGGCTTGTTGCCATGGCGCTCATGGACAAAGGCTCCACTGGGGCCACCCGGGCCCGAATTGAGGTATTTATAACTGCACCAGACAGCAAAATCGACTTCCCAGTCGTGCAGTTTCAGGGGGACATTCCCGGCAGCATGGGCGAGGTCGAAGCCAGCGTAAGCGCCGGCCTTATGGGCTGCTTCTGTAATGGCTTTCAGGTTAAAGAATTGCCCGGTAAAATAATTCACGCCGCCGAACAGCACCAGGGCGGTTTCCTTTCCGTGTTGCTCGATGATGGCAATGATATCTTCTGTACGCAGGCACTCTTCGCCTGCTCTGGGGCTTACTTCCACAATAGCCTGCTCTGGTGTATAGCCATGCCATCGCACCTGGCTCTCCACTGCGTACTGGTCGGAGGGAAATGCCCCTGCTTCCATGATGATCTTGTATCTGCCGGCATCCGGCCGGTAAAAACTAACCATCATGAGGTGGAGGTTGGCAGTAAGGGTATTCATCACGATCACTTCCTCCTCCTTTGCACCTACTACGTGAGCTGTTTGGGGTAATAGGAACTTGTGGTACTCCATCCAGGGCATTTCTCCACGGAAGTGGCCCTCTACAGCATGGTTTTTCCAATGTTCCAGTTCATGTAACAAAGCGGCTTTAGCACTCTTCGGTTGCAGTCCGAGGGAATTGCCGGTAAAGTAAAGGGTGTCGCGGCCCTGGTGTTGAGGGAAGTAGAACTGCTCGCGGTAGCCGCGTAAAGGGTCTTTTCGATCTTGTTCCTGGGCGTAGGCCAGGGTAGGTTGGTAGGGCATAATGATTTGCGGGTTACGGATTACCATTCCTGTCGAGTTGGCCTGGGAGCAAAAACCACCCCTTTGCAAATGAGGCCTTTATCGAAAGGTGGGAAATGTGATTTCTCCTTGTTTGACGGCTGGTTTTTAATTCTGATAATCAGTGGTTTAATGAGTTTTTTTGTAGAGGGTTTAGTAGAAAAGGGCATGATTTTTGGCCGTCAACTGTCCTGGAAATTGCTTTTCAGAAGAGATAGAGCAGAAGCCTGGCTATATTCTTCGGCAAGAGAGTATGCCGGGCTGAGAAAAAGAAAACTGTGCAATCTACCGTTGGCAACAGAGCTACTTGATCTATAGGGGCCACCCCTTAAAACAGGCTCCCCTGCTGCGCAAAGCTCATGGGGTTCTCCAGGCCGAGCAACTGCCGCTTCATGTCCAGTCCGTAAAAGTAGCCCTGGAGCTCACCGCTCTTGGCGATGCACCGGTGGCAGGGTACGATGATGGCAATGGGGTTGTGGCGGTTGGCCTGGCCGACAGCACGCACCGCTTTAGGGTCACCCAGTTTATCGGCAATAGCTTTATAGGTGGTCGTATGCCCATATGAAACCTTCAGCAGTTCCTGCCAGACAGCCTGATGAAAGGCAGGGGCGGAACCAAAGTCCAACACCAGGTCAAATTCCTGGCGTTCTCCCCGGAAGTACTCATTGAGCTGGACGACGCAATCGCGCAGCACCTCCGGGATCGGCCCGGCAGGGCATGGCTTTTTGTCTACCAGTTTTACGGAACTGATACCGAGGCTACTGCCCTGGATCTCGAAGCAGCCAAAGGGGGAAAGAAAGTAGGTTTTCTCGAGCATGGCGCACAGTGGAAGGTTCCTTCCAAAATTACGAAATTCAGGGGAAATATGCATGCTCCTGATGCAAGGCAGTTTCCTGCCCAAAAAGCTCTGGTGCTATTCGGCCAGCAACCCCAGGGCCTCCTTACTTCACCAGCGCTTTGATCTTTTCTTCCAGCTCGTATTCGTCACCCGGCACGTACCCTGAGTGGGTGAAAACGATATTGCCCTGCTGGTCGAGGAGGAAAGTCTGAGGAATGGTTTGAAAGTTGAGGGAATTGCGGAGCACCTGGTTGGCATCGGAAAGAATGGTGAAGGGCCAGCCTTTGGACTCCACCATGGGCTTCACCTTGGCCAGTGCCCGTTGGGTATCCATGGTAATGGCGACCAGTTCCATGTCGTATTCCTCCTGCCAGCCTTCGTAAAGGTCGGCAATGGCATCCAGCTCTTTTTTACAGGGAGAACACCAGGTAGCCCAAAAGCTGATCACCGTGATCTTTCCGTTTCGGGCATACTCCTGAATATCGACGGACTGGCCGTCCAGGGTTTTTACTTCAGCAGATGGGAGGCTCTTTTGCCCGAAGGCGAGAAAGGAAAAGGAAATAAATGCGGCAGTGATCAGTGCTTTCATATTTGATGCAAATTTTTGTGCCTGCAAAGGTAAGGATTCTTACCCTCCTGTAGCAGGCATCTTTGTTTTTTGAATGACTAACTTTGTCAAAAATTTTTTTATACTCTGAATTCAAAGGATAATTGTGGGAATTTCGGGCAACCGGGCTATTCTTCAGACGTAAAAAGAGAGAATTGTAATACCAGCATTGCTATTGGAAACAACAAAACGAATGAAAAACCTGAAAGCACTTTTCTACTGGACCTTCCTACTGCTGTTCGTATCGCCACTATTGGCGCAGGAGAACGATGGCGGGCAAATATCCGGGAACCTGGAAACCAACGCCAACTTCTTCGTCCGCGACAGCCTGATCGGGGCTGCTAATACGCCCCAGTATGATCGGCAACTCTACGGTGCGGACGCCTGGTTCAACCTCAGCTACAGCAATTGGGGCTTTGATTTCGGGCTGCGCTTCGACCTGTTCAACAACTCCAATCTCCTGAATCCTACCGGCTCCTACACCGATGAAGGGATCGGCCGCTGGTACATCCACAAAACCATCCAAAAACTGAATATATCCGTTGGATACCTGTACGATCAGGTTGGCAGTGGCATCATCTTTCGCGCTTTCGAAGAACGCCCTCTGCTCATAGACAACGCCCTGTACGGCGCCCGCCTCAGCTATGATATTCTCCCGGACTGGAAGATCAAGGTGTTTACCGGCAGGCAAAAACAGCAATTCGATGTCTATGGTTCTGTGATAAAAGGATTGAGTGTCGATGGCTACCTGAGTGGCGGCGAAGGGGCCAACTGGGCTATCGCTCCTGGTTTTGGCGCCGTCAACCGCACACTGGACGATGCTTCGATGAACTCACTGGTCGCTACCATCAATACCTATAGTGCGGAGGATGCCTTTGTGCCCAAATACAATGCCTATGCTTTCTCGGCCTTCAATACCCTGACCGCAGGTAATTTTACCTGGTATGTGGAAGGCGCCTACAAATCCAGAGATAACCTTAACGATCCCTTCGGGGAGTTCAATGTCGGCGACACGGCGATCCTTGTCGGCGACCGCTTGTTCCTCGCTTCCGGCTCGGTGTTTTATTCCAGCGTCAGTTATGCCAATAAGGGCCTGGGTATCACCCTGGAAGGCAAGCGTACGGAAAATTTTGACTTCCGTACCCGCCCGCAGGAACAGCTCAACAGAGGACTGGTCAACTTCCTGCCTCCTATGGCGCGCGTAAATACCTACCGGCTGAACGCCCGCTACAACGCCGCAACCCAAACCCTGGGCGAACAGGCTTTCCAGGCGGATATCCGCTACAATTACAAGAGAAAATTGGGCATTAATGTCAACTTCTCCAACATCAACACCCTGGATAAAGAAAATAGCCTGTTGTACCGGGAAGTTTACACCGAGATCTCTTACAAACATAAACGCTCCTGGACGCTCCTGGGAGGGGTACAGTCTCAACGCTACAACCAGGAGGTCTTCGAATTCAAACCGGATGCACCTGTCGTGGAAACAGTGATCCCCTACTTCGACTTCCTTTACAAGTTCGACCGGAAAAAATCCATCCGCATTGAGGGACAATACATGGCAACGGGCAAGGATGAAAAGGGGGTAAAGCACGATTACGGCAATTGGCTGTTCGGGCTGGTGGAATTCAGTATTGCTCCGCACTGGACGTTTACCGCCTCGGACATGTACAACGCCGCGCCGGGTAAGAACTCTCCTGTCGATGCGGATACGGGACAAAAACTGCGATTGCATTATCCGCGTTTTGATGTCTTTTATACCCACCGCGCCAATCGCTTTTCCCTCAGCTACATCAAACAGGTGGAAGGCGTCGTTTGTACCGGAGGGATCTGCCGCCTGGAGCCGGCCTTCAGCGGCGTGAGGTTCACTGCAAATTCAAGCTTTTAAAATCTATATAGCCATGAAAAAGTTGAGCTTTTTATTTTTCCTTTTGGCAGGATTGCTTTGGCTGGGTTGTGAAGAAATACCCCCTGTGATCAATCCTTCCGCCGGGAACGAAAATCCCAATGAACCCACGCCGGTGGAGGATCAGCAACGCCAGGTCCTGATCGAGGAATTTACCGGCGTGCGCTGTGTTAACTGTCCGGCAGGAAGTGCCGCCATTGAGGGGCTGCTAGAAATTTACGGCCAGCGGCTGGTCGCCATCTCGATCCATGCAGGCTCCTTCGCTCCGCCTTATCCGGAAAGCCAATATGACTTCCGCATTGATGAAGGGATCAACCTGCTGAGTTTTCTCGGCGAACCGCTGGGATACCCGACGGCAGTGGTCAACCGAAAAAAGTTTGATGGGGAATTCGACCTTCAATTGGGCCGCCAGCAGTGGGCCGGGTTCATCGCGGAGGAATTGCTGGGAGAGCCGCAAGTGAAGATCGATATAGAAAATGCCTATAGCGACGAAGACCGCAAACTGGAGGTCACCGCAACTTTGTACGTTCAGGAAACCATCGTTGGTGAAGAGGCCCGCATCAGTGTGGCCATCACCGAAAATGATGTTCAGGACCTGCAGCTTACTCCCGAGAGCGGTACACCCGATCCCAATTACAAACACAAACACGTGCTGCGGGATATGCTGACCAACTACGATGGGAACCCCCTGTCCGAAGGACTGACGGCAGGCGCTGCCATTGTAAAAGACTATACCATTACGCTACCCAATGACTGGATAGCTGACAACTGCCAGGTCGTCGTTTTTGTCCATCTGGCAGGAGATAAAAAGGAGGTGTTGCAGGTGCATCATGCCGGAGTCACGGAATAAAAAGCATGCTATGAAATCCATCGCCATAATTCTGGGTAGTGCCTTTTCCAAAGAATCCCTAAAGGAATACCAATTTTCCGCAGTGTCCTTCTCCACACCATTTGGGGATCAGGTGCTGTATAAGGCAGAAGGCGTGAAGCGTCCGGCATACCTCCTTTTCCGACACGGCCTGCCGCACACTTTGCTGCCCAACCAGATCAACTACCGCGCTCAGGCTGCTGCTCTGAAACAGGCCGGCTGCGGCGCGTTGCTGGTGACGAGTTCTGTGGGTGTAATGGATAAGGAACTGCCCCTGTATCAGCCCATGCTGGCCGATGATCTCATCATGCTCGACAACCGGTTGCCCGACGGCAGCACCTGCACCATGTTTGAGGCGCCCAGCCCCGATCACGCTCACCTGGTACTGAATGAAGGATTGTTCTCTCATGCCCTGCGGCAACAAATTCTGCGCATTTCCGGTGGATTGATAGCCAATACCGACAAGGAGGTCATATTCGCCTATGTGGGTGGCCCCCGGGGAAAAACGGCGGCCGAAAACCGTATGTGGATCACAGCTGGCGCCAATGTGAATTCCATGACCCTGGCCCCGGAAGTCGTACTCGCCAACGAGTTGGAGATCCCCTGCGCCGGGTTGGTGATCGGCCATAAGTATTCGGTTCCCGGATATTCAAATCCGGAAGAGGAAGGCGTCACCGCCTCTCTGGATAGAAGCCGTGAGGCTACAAGACAGATCCTTCTGCGCTTTATTGAAGAGGGCGAACCCGTGGAACCCAGGAACCACCTTTACCGGTTTGGGAAGCAAAACGCCCATTAGAAGGCGGTTCATTATGGACTTTTCCAATCCAGCAGAACTCGTTGCTTTCGTCTCGGATGCCCTTCCAACCTTCAAAAGCACCGGAGAGGCACGGGAATTATCGGGAGGAAACCTCAACTACGTATGGCGGGTATTCGGCGAGCGGCAGTCGGTGGTCGTCAAGCATGCGCCCCCCTTTATTGCCAGAGTCCCCGAGATTCCGATCAGCCCCCAAAGAATACGAATAGAAGCGTCCGTGCTCCGGCTGTTTGAAGTACCGCCCCTGCAGCTGTTAGCCTCGGATGACATTCGCCCGCCCAGGCTCCTGTATGCCGATGAGAAGAGGCATACCATCATTCTTGAAGATGTGGGAGATCTGGTGCACTTAGACAGGCTCGAAATGCCGGGCATGGACATTGGCTCTAAGCTTGGATCCTTTTTCGGGCAGTTGCACCGTTCTACTTTCCAGCATAGATCAATGGAAACCATCGACAACCTGGCGATCCAGCAGACGCGCCTTGAAGTACAGTACGCTTCGATCGGGGCCCTGCTGAGCAGCCTGGGTTTCAGCAGCGCGGAGGAGCTGGGAGAAAAGGCGAGAAAGCTGGGAGAAAAGTATCTCACCAAGGGCAAGTGCCTCACTATGGGCGATCTTTGGCCCCGGTCTGTCCTGGCCGACACCGACAGGCGTCAGATCCGGATCATCGATTGGGAATTTGCTCACTATGGCCGTCCTGCCCAGGATGTAGCCCATTTCCTCGCTCACTTGTGGATGCTCGGCCACCGGGCACCTTCGGCAGCACAAAGAACAGGTATAATGCAGCTGCAGCGGGCGTTCATTGAGGGCTATATGTCGGCCCTCGGCCCCGCCCAAAAACTTCTTTTTAATGAGGAGGAAATAAAAGATGCCGGCATACATTTCGGTGCGGAGATCCTGGTGCGTACCATTGGCAATTTCCAGAACGGCTACCTATACGATGGCCTGCCGCCCGATCACCCCAAGGTTAGAGCAGCTGTGGACATGGCAGTTCGGTGTCTGGAAGATCCGTTAGCGCTCTGGAATGAACAAAGGCCGGAATAGGGGCCGCCCGGTATCGCCCCCTTCCGCACATCCTACATCGCACATCAAACATCGCACATCGCACATCGCACATCGCACATCAAACATCAAACATCATAAGTGATCTCCACCATCTCACTGGTCGGGTGTGACTGGCAGGTAAGTATGAACCCATCGGCCACTTCGTCATCGTCCAGCGCATAACAAGCCTCCATCTTGACATTGCCTTTCAGGAGCTTGGCCATGCAGGTAGAACAGGCGCCGGCCGTACAAGAGTAAGGCGGGTCGTATTTGTTATCGATCAGGGTATCCAGGATGGTTTTACCTTCCGGAACGGAAATGGTCAATTCCGATCCATCTAGGTGGACTTTCACGACAGCGCCCGCCGTGCCTTTTATGGTTTCGCCCCCCTTCTCATGGCTACTGATGAAGCGCTCGGTATGGATCCGTTTGGCGTCGATCCCCCGGCTGGCCAGGCTGGCTTTGACCATATCGATCATGCCGCCGGGCCCGCAGACGAAGTATTCCGCTTCTTTAGCTCGCGGCGGGTTCTTGTCGAGGAACTCATTGACCTGTTCCAGTCCAATGCGCCCCACTTTCCCTTCCCAGTTGATGTGCCCTTTCTTCAAAAAACTGAGCATGCCGCCTGCCTTTTCCCGGGTTGGCTGGCTGAGGATGTGCTCCACGATGAGCTGGTTGCTGTACCGCCTGGACAGGGCCTCCAACTGGGCCCGAAAAATGATGGACTCCTCGTTGCGGTTGCCATACAAAAGGAAAACGGTGCTTTGAGGCTCCATTTCCAGGATGGTCCGCAGGATGGACATCAGTGGAGTGATACCACTGCCGGCGCCGAACAGATAGTAGTCTTTACGCTGATCGGGGTCCAGCTTGGTGAAGAATCGGCCATCCGGCTGCATCACTTCAACGGATTGCCCGGCTTTCAGCTCGGTATTGATGTAGGTTGAGGCTTTTCCGCCTTCCACCTGCTTGACTGTAACGGCGATGTGATCGTCGATCGGGCTGCTGCACATGGAGTAGGCGCGGCGTACTTCTTCTCCATCCAGATCGAACTTCAGCGTAAGGTATTGCCCCTGGGAGTATTTAAAGGCTTCTTTCAGGTTTTCGGGGATCTCGAATGAAACGGTTACCGCTTCCGGCGTTTCTCTTTTTACCTCGCGGACGGTAAGCGTATGGAATGATTTGCTCATTGTCTTTTTCGATTTGCGGATTCTTTGGTTTTCCATTAATTTTTTTCGGCCGGCCAGTGCGACTGGGGTGAATTAACGGACGGATTCGCCAGCTCTTTGTTTTTAGGTTTCCGATCTTGCTGTTTCCGGTTATTCCGTGACGCGTCGTCAGAGCGGGCAAATTTACCGAATAATATTTCGAAAAGGTAACATCCCGGGTTCCTTTCGGTTCAGCTCCAAGGTCAAAATTCAATTGTCATCATCGTGTGGTGAGATACTATGCAATAGGCCTGCCCTTCAACTACAACATCAGTACCCGTACCAAAAGTACTATTGCAAAGGCGATCAGGGCTCCCCCCGAGATGCGGCGCAGCCACAACAGGTGGATCGGCTTCATTATTCGCCGGATCTGTTTGGAAAGAACGACCTTGGAGAAATCCGTAAATATGATGGTCCCGAGTATTCCTCCATAGAAGAGGGTGGCTTCCTGGTTGCCGAGCCCGCCGTCGGCGGCCATTGTTGTGGCTACGCCGATCCAGAAGAAGAAAGTGAAGGGGTTGATGGTATTGATGAGAAAGCCCTTCATCCACAAGGAGAAATAACTTGAGGAGCGGAAGGCCGTCCTGGCCCACTGGGGATTAGCGCCGGCCTTGGGGGCAGTGAGCAGTGCACCCAGCCCGAAAAAGGTGAGGGTAATGCTGCCCGCAATGCCCAGGTAGAGGGTGAATTTCGGAGATTCCACCAGGCTGGTGAGATAAGATACGCCGAAGTAGGCGCCAAGAATGAAGATCACGTCACTGATCCAGATGCCCAGGCCCACCATGGCGCCGGCACGGATGCCTTGTTCGACCCCGGCCTGGATCAGGGCGAAGAAGATAGGCCCGATCAATATGGCAAGGATCAGTCCAAGCTTAATGCCGTTAAAAACCAGATCCATCCCTACTTGTATTATTTGACTTTACGGACTAAAGAGCCCTAATGTACTTCTGTTCTTCCTGAAAGCCCGGGCCGCCTTTCCGCACGAAGGGAAAGCGCGGCAGGGCGCGAATATTTTTCCGCCCCAAAATAAGCGGATTTACCGGCTATCAGAAATGCTGGCCTTACTCCCCTGATTTTTCAGCTTTTGGCGGACAAAATTTTCCCACTCGGTAAACTGTCTGCCCTTCATCACCCGGGGAAATTTGTTTTGCCCTCCCATTTTTCCTTGTGCTTCCTGCCATTGGTAAAAGAGCTCTACCGGAATCGTTTGCACCTGGATATGCAGCAAAGAACCCCGTTCGGTGCGGTAATCGTCATTGACCTCCATCAGCCGTTTATCCAGTATCCGGGCCACGGCGGCGCTATCGGCAAGGGGCTCGCATCCAATATACCATTTGTGAACATAACCACCCTCTTCCACCGCTGGGCACACGGTGAATTCTCTGATGTTGACATCCAGCTTTTCCTCCACCTGTTGGATGCCCTGGTTCATATTCTCTACCGACAGGTGTTCTCCGCATATGCTGAGGAAGTGTTTGGTGCGCCCAGTGATGATGATCTCCCAGCGCTCTTTATCTGTAAACCGGACCGTATCGCCGATGAGATAGCGCCAGGCGCCGGAGCAGGTGCTGATCAGAAGGGCATAGTCCACCCCCTCCTGTACCTCTTCGAGCGTCAGGGCCTTCGGCTTGCCCACCAGCCGGCCCTCCTCATCAAAATTGCTGGAATTGAAGGGGATGAATTCAAAAAAGATGCCATTGCGTACGAGCAGCCGCATTCCCCTGGTGCCCGGGCGGTCCTGATAAGAGATGAACCCTTCAGAGGCCAGGTAGGTGTCCATATAGGTCAACGGATGTGCCAGAAGTTTTTCAAAGCCTTTTTTCAGGGGTTCAAAGGCAATGCCGCCGTGTACGCAGACCTTGAGGTTGGGCCATATCTGGTGGATATTGTCTAGCTTATGGTATTCGATGATGCGCTCCATCATGAGCTGCAACCAGGAGGGAATGCCAACGATGAAGCCGATATCCCATTCCGGCGCCAGGCGGGCGATCTCATTGATGCGTTCGTCCCAGTCGCGGATGCGGGCGATCTCCGTTCCCGGTTTGTAATAGGGGCGCATCCAGAAAGGCGGCTGGCTGGCGTTGATCCCGCTCAAGTCGCCCATATAGTAGTCGCCCTGCTCCTGAAGGTCGCTGCTCCCGCCCAGCATGAGCATAGGTTTGGTGTACAGGTCGGGATCTACATCGAAATTGGTAAGGGCAAAGAACATCTTGAGTCCAGCGTGGCGCATTGCCCGGCGCATTTCATCCGAAACCGGAATGTGTTTACTGGGGGCTCCGGAAGTGCCGGAGCTGAGGGCAAAATATTTGATCTTCCCTCGCCAGGACACATTTTCCACTCCGCGGAGCGCCATGTGCCACCAGCGCTCGTACATGGTGTCGTAATCAAAAATGGGAACCTGATCCTGAAACGCAGCGTCCGGTGTATTCGTTTTCAGCAGGTCCTTGAAATCGTAGTATTGGCCAAAGGCGGTTTGTTGCGCCCGTTTCAGCAGCCGGCGCAGTGTTCGGAGTTGAAGCTGCATGGGGTCGACCGGGAGGTGTTCCAATTTTTCTCCAACGGTTAATCCTCTCCTGAGTAGGTTTCCGAAAAAAGGCATAATAAAGGGTTTTCCTGTGATATCCCTCAAGTTAGCAAAAGTAGGCCAGATAAGTAAATGGAGGAGGAGGAGCGCGGAGGGCTGGTTTTGAACACACTCTTAGCCATAGATCGTGGCTACCAATTTTCTACTTCCCCCGCGGTTGCGGAACTCACACAGGAAGATGCCCTGCCAGGTGCCCAGGTTGAGGCGGCCGTTGGTGATGGGAATGGTGACGGAGGACCCGATCATGGCCGCTTTGATGTGGGCGGGCATGTCGTCGGGGCCTTCGATGGTGTGCCGGAGGAAGGGCATATTCTCCGGTACGATGTGGTTGAAGATGCTCTCGAAGTCCGTCCGTACGTCGGAGTCGGCATTTTCGTTGATCGTCAGGCCGGCGGAAGTATGTTTGATGAAAAGGTGCAGGATACCCCGGACAGGAAGGCTTTCCGGCAATTGGGCCAGCACCTCTTGGGTAATGATGTGATAGCCCCGGGGGTAGGGCGGAAGGCTGAATTCTTTCTGTAACACCATGTCAATCTGTTATGCAGGCGAAAGATACGCTCTAAACCCCAGTTTGCCGCTATGAAATGGTTAGGTTATTCTCACTTTCTCCGGCCGTATTCCGGGCAGCGGATATCGCCGAAATAGTAAACCAGCCCTACGCCCAGCATTACAAAACTGTCATTGTTGCTGCTGTTGCCCCGCTGGGTGCCTTTCTGGCCGATCTGGCTGTCCTCTATTCCCGGAAGTTCTATGGAGCGGTCGGACAGGTCGACTGCCGTCTGGTTGCGCAGCTTAAGCAGGTCCTTTTTGTCAGGATAAACGGTGCTGACATCGTCGAGGTAATCGGTAAAGAGGCTACGGGCGCTCAGCTCGAAGTTAAGGCTGATCTCGTAGCTCAGGTCTACCTTGATGCCCAACCCGTAAGCCAAACCGCCGCTGACGCTATAGTATTCCTCGCCTTTAAACTGGCCTTCAGTGCCCAGCGGCCGCAGCTCCACCATTTCGCCCTGATAAGAAGCTTTGGGATTGAAATGAAAAACATTGAACCCGGCAAAGACATAAGGAGTGAAAAACTCATCTTTGCTGCCATGGATATAGGGAAGGAAATTGAACTCCAATTGAACTGCGCCGTCGATTAGGGTAGATTCGAAACTCAGGTTCCTGGCTTTTTCAAAAGGGTTGCTGGAATTGGCATCGTCGGCCATGATCTTCCCGTAGTTGGCGGACAGTTTCAGGCACAGCCGGTTGTTGAAGTTGTAACGAACCAGCCCTCCTCCTGCCAACCCGGGCATGCTGAGGTCGTAGTTGGTATTCAGGTCGCCGAAATAATAGGACGTTCCGATCCAGCCGCCGGCTTCCCAACCCTTCTGCGCATGAGTTAAGGTAATTGTTCCCAGGAATATAGTAGCAAAAAGTACTGCTTTTTTCACGTCTGTTCCGTTTTTGAAAATCGAGGTGCAAAGATAGCTTTAAATTCCGGGAATAGAACGGAAAAAGCAGTAGTCATGGTATGCGCGCGGGGTTCTTAAGCTTTGGGAAGGCGGATCGAACATTTTCATACGCGTAGTGCTGAATATAAATGTCCGTTCCGGTTTAGGCCTGATCCTTAGATAATCCTGAAGATCCTGTTTATTTTTGGGTGAACAAAACAAATCCTTCGCATGATTCGCTGTATCCCTTTGTTCTTCTTTTTGCTGTGTACGCTGACTATGGGCGCCCAAACCAATAGCCCGGAAAATTTCAACAAGCCCTACGTCATTCTCATCTCCTGCGATGGCCTGCGGTATGACTACGTGGAGCGCTTTCGGCCGCCTCATCTCCTGCAGTTCATTGAAGATGGGGTGCAAGCGGCTTCCATGATCTCCAGTTATCCTGCTAAGACCTTTCCCAATCATTACACTATTGTTACCGGCATGTACCCGGAGCACCACGGCCTGGTGGACAATACCTTTTTCGACCCGGGCCGGGGTGATCTCTACCGCATCAGCAAGCGGGAAGCGGTAGAAGACGGTACCTGGTACAAGGGCACCCCCCTGTGGGTCAATGCCGAACAGAACGGCATGGTTGCCGCCAGCTATTTTTTCGTGGGCTCTGAGGCGGACATACAGGGTATCCGGCCTTCCTATTACTTTCGATACCAGGGCTCAACTCCGAATGAGGCGCGCGTTCGGCAGGTGCTCGACTGGCTGGCTCTGCCTCCTGCCCAGCGGCCTCACATGATCACGCTCTATTTTTCGGATATGGACGACGCGGGCCATCGCTACGGCCCTGGCGATGATGAACACATCGGAGCCGCCCTCATGGAGCTGGACCGGGCGCTGGGCCTGTTGTTTGACGGTGTGAAAGCCAGCGGGCTGCCCGTTAATACCATTATCGTCTCCGATCACGGCATGGTAGATGTCGGCCCGGATAAGCTGATCAATATAGACCCGCTGCAGCAGGAAGGGCAGTACCGGATCGCCAACAACGGCGCCCTGGCCCATGTCTACCTTGAAGAAGGGGCTGACGGGGAAGCCGCTTATCAGTTTCTCAAGGGAAAAGAAGAGCACTTCCAGGTATATAAAGTTGAGGATTTTCCATTCTACCATTCTACTATGGACAATCCCCGCCTGGGTGATTTTATTATTCTGCCCGGCTATGGCCATTACCTCAGCGACAGCCGGCGCATCGCTCAGGTGCGTCAGGGTAATTTCAAACAGGGCGGAGAGCATGGCTTCAATCCGGAATTTTTGGAGATGCACGCTGTGTTTTACGCCAACGGGCCTGCCTTTAAACGAGGTATGAAGATCCCTTCCTTCCGCAACATTCACGTCTACCCGATGGTATGCCGGATATTGGGGTTGCCTATTATTGAAGGCATAGATGGCAGGGTGGAGGTTTTGGAGGGAATACTGAAATAGCGGAATCCTACTCAGCGGCAATAGGTTTTTCCTTTCACAAGGGAAGGTACGCCATCAAGTGATACGAAACTCGGAAGTAAATAGCCGAACGGCCCAGCAACGAACAACCGAACAGCGAATACCGTCGCCCTTGCCCCCTGCCACTGACAATTATCATTTTCTTTTTCCGAGCCAAACCCTAGCTTTTGGGAAAAACAAAGTTGCCATGGCCGAAAAGACCCTGAACGATTTTCACCGCGACCTGAGCTGGTCAACCCGAATATATACCTTACTCACCATCGTTATCGCTGTCGGGGCCTTCCTTTTTGATGCCTGGAACACCAACTGGGCCGTTACAATGGTGGTGGCCCTGGCGGCAGTGCTTTTTGTGGAAAGCTTTGCCCTCTACTTCCAGCATCATCCCAGGGTGTGGCGGCTGGTGCGGTGGGGGCTATTGTTGCTGTTGCTGCTATTGTTGCTGACCGGGTTTCTCTGGCTGAGCTACTTCTGATTGGCCGTGGATCACCCACGGAGAAAACGGCCAGGTTTTTACCCGGATCTTTTCAAATTTTGATAAATAAGGACAGGGTGAACTATTTCCTTTCTCAGGATGGTTAGGGCATTGGATTTTGAAACACTTACTGATCCGGCTACCTATTCTTCTGCTCGGAAAACGGCGTATGGCTTACAGAACAGGTGCCGGCTCGTTTTTTACAGCAGGTGGTTTAAGAATGGATGGGTAGGCTTTACGGATCAATGGTTAGCCGGCAGCAGGTTGAGAAAGTTGTGAAAAAACGCTAGTTTGCGCCGACAAACCTCACTGCAATGAAAATAGACCTTTCTGCTGTTGAAATCGTCAACAACAAAGCCAGAAACCGCTTTGAGCTCAGTGTGGAAGGGCAAACCGCTGTAACCGAATACATGATGCCCGGCGACAAGATCATTTTCACCCATACAGAAGTGCCGGTAGCTCTGGAGGGTAACGGCGTCGCCGGCCTGCTGGCTAAAACGGCACTGGAATGGGCCAAAGAACAGGGCCTGAAGGTCATGCCGCTCTGCCCCTACATAGCGGGATACATCAAGCGCCATCCGGAGTGGAAGGTGCTCCTGCTGGAAGGGTTCAGAGTGGATTAATTCTGTACAGATAAAGAGGGTGGTTCTGCAGTTCATTGGGCACTAAGTACAGTGCTTCCCGGTATTTGTCTTTCTTTTTGCAGGCAGAGATAGGCATTTATTGAAGAAATAGCGTACTATTGCATCTGAATAGCGATCAAAAATAATTTCCCCCTTAGTTAGCTGCTGGCATAGTTGGTTCATCAGCTTTGGCTTGCATGAAATCTGTAAGCCGGTTGTTACCATACCATCGGTTAACGATTGCCAGCCAGCGCGCTTTCATCACTCGCTATGTCGGTTCTGAAGTCCTGTTCGCATGGCACATGCTGGCTGAATGGCCGGCGGGGAATTATTTAATAAAGCGAATAAACGAACTATCCCCATGAGCAGTATACGCGTTTACCGGGATGCTCTTCCCACGATTGATGTTCCTCAAATGGTCGAAGTTGACCGTCTCATGATTGAGGAGTATCACATCAGCCTCTTGCAGATGATGGAGAATGCCGGCCGCTGCCTGGCCGTTCTGGCCCGCGACCGGTTCCTGGAAGGAAATCCTTCCGGGAAGCGAATAATGGTGTTGGCCGGCACCGGTAACAACGGAGGGGGAGCTATGGCCTGTGCCCGCAGGTTGCACGGCTGGGGTGCAGAGGTAGAGGTGTATACAACGGGCAACCGGGAAGAAATGAAGCCGGCATCCGGCCATCAGCGGGAGATTCTCGAGCGCATGGGCATTTCGGTGAGAAGTGGCGCTGAATTGGGCGCTACGCGTGGGTTTGACCTCATCATCGATGGTATCATCGGCTACAACCTCTCCGGCGATCCGCATGGATTGCCCAAGAACATGATCGAGTGGGCCAACCGTTCGCCTATTCCAACGCTTTCCCTCGATACGCCATCCGGCCTGGACCTTACCACCGGGAACATTCACAAACCTGCCGTCAAAGCCCGGGCCACTCTGACCCTGGCGCTGCCCAAGAAAGGGCTTTATGCGGAAGACGTGCTACACCTGCGCGGCGAACTCTACCTGGGGGATATCGGCGTGCCTCCCGCGCTGTTTGAAGAACCTGGCCTGGAGCTTAAGATCGGGCCCATTTTTTGCGAATCCGATGTGTTGAGAATTGAGTAATGGAATGCCTGCCCCGGCGTTTACCCTACCGGCTGTTCTTCTACTATACCCCTGGCTTTGTAGTATAACTCTGAGCAATTTTCCTCGGTAAGGATCTCGTTTGCTACCCGGTGCAGGTCGGCGGTAGTCACCTTCTGGTAGAAATCGGCTTCACTATTGATCAGTTCGGCATCGCCGAGCAGTTCGAAGAAAGAGAGGTTCATCGCTTTATTGAGGACGTTCAATTCGGAAAAGACCAGGGTGCTCTCCATCTTATTTTTGAGCTTCTGCAACTCCTCTTCCGGGATGGGGCCATCTTTGAGCTCCCGGAGTTCCTTCCAGATGACGGCTGATGCTTCATCGAGGCTCACGCCGTGGGCAGGTTTGCCTTCAATGATAAACAGGCCCGGGTCGATGGAGCCCGACACATAACAATCGATGCTGGAAAACAGCTCTTGCTCTTTGAGCAGCCGCCTGTACAGACGGGAGGAAGAGCCGTTGCTGAGTACGTCGGAAATGAGGTCCGCCACATAATAGTCGGGGTGGCTGCGCGCCGGCATATGGAATGCCAGATAGATGGCATCTACCGGCACATTCGCTTCATTGATGCGCCTTTCCAGCCTCTTCTGAGGCGGTTCCTGGGGTAGTTTCCGCTCCATAGCCTGGCCGGCGGGAATGTCGCCGAACCACTTTTCCACCAGGGCCTTAACCTCTTCGGTTTTTATATTGCCAGCGATGGCCAGTATAGCGTTGTTCGGCCGGTAGTAGCGGTAGAAAAACTGGCGGACATCGTCCAGCGTAGCGTCTTCCACATGCTTAGGTACTTTGCCGATGGTGGGCCAGCGGTAGGGGTGTACCTTAAAGGCCATATCGGCTATGTGGTGCCACACGTCGCCGTAAGGCTCATTGAGGCAGGTCTCTTTGAATTCTTCCACCACGACCTTGCGCTGTACCTCCAGCACCCGCTCGTCGAAATTGAGGCTCATCATGCGGTCTGACTCCAACCAAAGGGCCACCTCCAGGTTTTCCGCAGGCAGAATGTCATAAAAATTGGTGATGTCGTTGTTGGTAAAGGCATTATTTTCACCTCCCGCCATCTGGATGGGCGTATCGAAATCCGGGATGTTGGCGGAACCCCCGAACATCAGATGTTCAAAAAGGTGGGCGAAGCCGGTCTTATCCGGCGATTCATCGCGTGCCCCTACATTGTACAGCACATTGACAGCCGCCATTGGGGTGCTGTCGTCTTCGTGGACCAGGACTTTCAGCCCGTTGGCCAGCTCAAATCTTTCAAATCTTATCACAATTCGGTAGTTTTTCCCATCGCCGCCAATTCCTCAAACGGCGCAGGTGCATTGCTGCAAAAGTATTAAAAATCAACTTTCTTTGGCAAGTTTTGCCGACTGGATGAAAATGCCGCAAAACGGGCAAAGAAACAATTTTTTTGCACGATGCACCAAAATAGAACGCCCGCGCATCTAACTAGTTGAATTTGGATTAAAAATTCTTCATCGGGCCCGATGGCGATAGCTAAACCGCCATCAGATGAAACGACAAGATATTTCCCGTTTAGACAAAAACCGGGCGATCTTCATGAAGGTCGGCCTGCTGGTCTCTCTTGCTCTGGCCATTTTGGCTTTCAACTGGACTATTGTAAAGTATGAAAACCCGGATATTCAGATCGACGGCCTCCTGGATGAAACCATAGAAGTGGAGGCTATCCGCACCGCTCAGGACCTGCCGCGGCCTGCCCCCCCGCCGGTAGTAGCCCCTACCGATGAGATCATCCCGGTAGAGGAGGTAGTATACTCGGACACACCGGTACGGTCGGATATCGACCTCAGCCCAAACTTCAACATATCCAATGAAGGGCCGGTAGCCGCTTCCACCCCTGTGGCCTATGAGCCCTCTCCGCTTCCTGCCGTCGAGGAGCCTTCTTCCAAAGAGATCTTCAAGATCGTGGAAGAAATGCCCCGCTTTGGCAGTTGCGCTGCCCTGCCCTCAAAAAGCGAGCGGGAGCGCTGTTCCGACAAGGAATTGCTCCGCTATGTGTACCAGAACATTCGCTACCCGGAAATGGCACGGGAGAGCAACATTGAAGGGTTGGTCGTGGTGCAGTTCGTCATCGAAAAGGATGGCTCTGTGAGCAACACCCATATTCTGCGCGATATCGGCGGCGGCTGTGGCAAAGAGGCCCTGCGGGTGGTGAACAGCATGCCGGAATGGACGCCGGGCCTGCAGCGCGGGCGGGCGGTGCGGGTGCAGATGAACCTGCCGGTAAAGTTTAGCTTGAAGTAGCCTTGGTTGCGAGGACATTGCAGACGATGAAATGCGGAAGGAATGCGCCCGCCAAAGAATGCTTGAGTTCATACAAAACCAATGGTGCAGTTGAATGTGCCCGTAGAATTCAGGCTGGACGGCTCGATACCCATAGAAAAATAGTTGCCCTTTTACAAAACCAAAACTCCCAAGCCTATGCAAACCCTTATTTCTACCCTATACACCTGCCTGCTGTTGACCTTTTCCTGGAGGGCAGGCGCCCAGCCGGCGCCGGTTGCTGTTCCCGATGCCGGGGAAAGGATGAACCGCGCCGTTTGCGGCATTCCGCTCCCACCCCCGCCCCCACCTCCCGCGGAAGGGGTCATCATCTGCAGCCTTAAGTTGAATCCGGGAATGCTCCGGCCCAAGGACGGGAAGCTGAAAGTGGATTATTCCCGGAAGCCCGGAACAGGGCGTGTCCATTCCGGCGAACAGATCATCAGCGCAGAGCGTGTTGCTGAGACCATAGATTGCCATGATGTTGAAACCTATTCTGCACAGTTGGCCAGGGGCTGTCTGCCACCGCCCCCACCACCACCGCCGCCGCCGCCGAGGATCATATGTTCGGATATTTTTCGAGTTGTGGAAGAAATGCCCCGTTTTCCCGGATGCGAAGAATTGTCGGCCCAAGCCGAAAGGAAGCAATGTGCGGATGCTAAACTGATCGAATTCATTTACAATAACGTCCACTACCCCGCCATTGCCCAAAAGAACGGGATAGAAGGCACCGTCGTCATTCAATTCATGGTCGAAAAGGACGGCTCACTTACAGGGGCAAGGATCGTCCGCGATATCGGCGGCCAATGCGGAGAGGAGGCTCTCCGGGTGGTCAACCTGATGAATCAGCAAGGCATGAAGTGGATACCCGGAAAACAGATGGGCCGGCCGGTGCGGGTACAGATGAACATTCCGGTGAGGTTTAAACTGGACGAACCCGCGCAATTCAACACCCCTGCTGTTGAAGAGGTTTGCACGATGACGGAATCCCCGGCCGTCGAAGCACCCGCCAACCCGGTCTTAAAACCTCCTCCTCCGCCCCCGTGCGGTTTGGGTTCCTATCCGCCGCCGCCGGAGGAAGAGATCTTCAAAATAGTGGAAGAGATGCCGCGCTTCCCGGGCTGTGAAGCTCTACCGACGACAGAGGAGAAGAAGCGTTGCTCTGAAGAGGAGTTGATGCAATTCATTTTTCAACATCTACGCTTTCCGGCTACTGCTTGTGAGGGTGCAGTAGAAGGCACTGTTGTCGTCCGGTTCGTTGTTGAAAAGGACGGGTCGGTAACGGGTGCAGAGTTGATGCGTGATATCGGCGCCCAGTGTGGCCAGGAAGCCCTGCGTTTGATCAACCTGATGAACGAGCAGGGATCGAGGTGGACCCCCGGCAGGCAGCGCGGCCGCCCTGTTCGGGTACAGTATATGCTTCCCATACGGTTTCGGCTGGAATGCCCCGATCCTCCTTCCCCGGTGCTTTCGGAAGAAGCTTTGTCTCAGCCGGATCAACCCGAAGAAAAACCGGAAAAGGCCGAAGAAGCCCTCTCACTTACGGAAGCTACCCCTTCCGGCACTCCTCTACAACCTACCCCGGAGGGCTTCCGGCTTTTTCCCAATCCGGCTACCGACTGGCTCAATGTGCATTTCCAGCCGGCGCCCGGCCGAGTGTCCCTTGCCATCGTCAATACGCTCGGGCAGGTGCTATGGAAAAAAGAATACAAACAAACCGATGGCATCCTGGAGGAGAGGATCGGCCTCACTCCATGGCCCTCCGGCCCCTACTTTCTGCGCATAGAACAGGGTGGCGCCGTGCAAACGCATTCCTTCATCAGGCAACGGTAGCCCAGGCCTGAAGCTTTCCTCTGCCGCCACGGGCCGGATAGCCCCGGGAAGCCGCCCCGCCGAACAGGCTCATCAAGGAACGGGGCGGGTTGCCGGGGCAAAAAAACCAAAGAGCTGGTAGTTTTTCGACGAGTGGAAAGGGTGTCCATCCCGGTGGGTGGCGCCCTTTCCTGGTTTCCGTCAGCCCCCACTTTTACGGCCTTCCTCTGCGCGGTAAACCCGAATTTCATATATTTGGGTAGCAAAAATAGCAACCTATGGCACGCCCCGATTTCAGCACGATACAACTCGATAAGAATGCGCTAAGCACTGGCTCTCGTCAGGGCATGGAGTGGATGACACCAGAAAAGATCGCTGTACCTCCTGTGCTGTCGAACGAGGGCATCGAGGGGTCCGGCCATCTCAGCTTCGCTGCCGGGCTGCCTCCTTTTCTGCGCGGCCCTTACAGTTCGATGCATACTGTACGGCCCTGGACGATCCGTCAATATGCGGGCTTTTCCACTGCTGAAGAGAGCAATGCCTTTTACCGCCGCAACCTTGCCCAGGGCCAGAAAGGGCTGTCGGTGGCCTTTGACCTGGCTACCCACCGGGGTTACGATTCCGACCATGAACGGGTTACCGGTGATGTGGGTAAGGCGGGCGTCGCCATCGATACGGTAGAGGACATGAAGATCCTCTTCGATCAGATCCCGTTGGATAAGATGTCGGTATCCATGACCATGAATGGCGCCGTCATTCCGATCATGGCCTTTTATATCATCGCGGCGGAAGAGCAGGGCGTATCGCCGGAGCAACTCAGCGGCACCATTCAGAATGACATCCTCAAGGAGTTCATGGTGCGCAATACCTATATCTATCCCCCCTTACCCTCCATGCGGATCATTGCCGATATTTTTGAATATACTTCGAAAAATATGCCGCGTTTCAACTCCATCAGCATCAGTGGTTATCACATGCACGAGGCGGGGGCTACGGCTGATATCGAGCTGGCCTACACCCTGGCCGACGGGCTGGAGTACTTGCGTGCCGGCATTCAAGCGGGACTGAAGATCGACGATTTTGCTCCGCGCATTTCCTTCTTCTGGGGTATAGGTATGAACCACTTCATGGAAATTGCCAAAATGCGGGCCGCCCGCATGCTGTGGGCCAAGATCGTCCGGCAGTTCAATCCGCAGAGTGCCAAGTCGATGGCATTGCGTACCCACTGCCAGACTTCCGGATGGAGCCTCACCGAACAGGACCCCTTCAACAACATAGCCCGGACCTGTATCGAAGCCCTGGCGGCGGCCCTTGGCGGCACGCAGTCGCTGCATACCAATTCTCTGGACGAAGCAATTGCCTTACCGACCGACTTTTCCGCTAAGATTGCCCGTGATACACAGATCTACCTGCAGAAAGAAACGGACATTACGAAGTCCGTCGATCCCTGGGCAGGCTCTTATTATGTGGAATATTTAACCGGCCGCCTTGCCGAACGGGCCTGGGCACATATCCAGGAAGTGGAGAAGCTGGGGGGGATGGCCAAGGCTATTGAAGACGGCCTGCCCAAGCTGCGTATTGAAGAAGCCGCTGCCCGCAAGCAGGCCCGCATCGATAGTGGAAAAGACCAGATCGTAGGGGTGAATATCTTTCAGTTGGAAAAAGAAGACCCCATTGATATATTGGAGGTTGACAATACCGCCGTCCGGGAAGCGCAGATCCGGCGCCTCAAAGCGGTGAAGGGCCAACGCGATGAAGGGGCAGTACAGGCTGCTTTGGAGGCCATCTACCAGTGTGCGAAGTCCGGCGAAGGCAACCTGCTCGAAAAGGCAGTACAGGCAGCCCGCCTGCGGGCCACGTTAGGTGAGATCTCCTATGCGATGGAACGGCACTTTGGCCGCTATGTTGCCCAGACCAAGTCGGTCTCCGGCGTTTATTCCAGTGAGATCAGTTCCGATGACGACTTTAGGAAAGCCAGGCAGTTGTCCGACCAATTTGCCGAACTGGAGGGCCGCCGGCCCCGTATTATGGTCGCCAAGCTCGGCCAGGATGGGCATGACCGCGGCGCCAAGGTCATCGCGACCAGCTTTGCCGACCTTGGATTCGATGTGGACATCGGGCCTCTTTTCCAAACACCGGCGGAGGCTGCCCGTCAGGCTGCCGAGAACGATGTACACATCCTGGGCATCTCCTCCCTCGCAGCGGGACACAAGACACTGGTCCCGGAAACGATCGCAGAACTGAAAAAGCTGGGCAGGGAGGACATCATGGTGGTGGTGGGCGGTGTGATCCCTCATCAGGACTATGAATTCCTGTTTGAGCAGGGAGTCGTGGGTGTTTTCGGCCCGGGGACAAAGATTGCCAAAGCAGCGGCACAAATATTAGAAGTATTGATTGAGGCGCTGAGGGTAGTAGAGTAAAAGGATCGTTTTAAACGACATCGCCTGTCCCGCGCGCATTTCTGGCGGAAAACTTTCTATGTCAGAGCGTATCCACCAAAAATACGGTTAAGGACAGGCGAAGGTACGTCAAATACTAGCAGTTATTTCTTTATCCTCCTTATTCGCTGAAGCAGGGCAACACCGTCACTGCCACACGCTCAGCCTTCCGTTGCGTTCGAAGGATTTCAATTCGTTGACGAGCTGGTCATTGGCTTTCGGGGTGAACAGAGAGGCCTGTTGGCGGTCGTCGAAGATCTCGATGTTGAGTTCTTTAGCGAAAACTTTGGCCAGGTCGCCCAGGTTGCGGGCATAGCGTTCACTCTTGCCCATGGCCATGAAGAGGTCGATCACGCCGGTGCGTATCATCTCGTATTTATCCAATTGCATGAGCATCTGGCGCTGGGTCTTGCCGCGTACGGCCTTGCCCATATGCTGGAGCTTGTTCCTTAACTTTTCAATGGAATAACCTACCACATCGGCACGGTGTTTCCACCAGTTGCTGCCGCTTCCGCCGTTACGGGCCTCGTATACTTTGAGGTGGCTCTTCTCAGCTGCTTCCTGGCAACTCACCATACCCATGGCCTTGGTAAGTTCCAGTACATTGAGCACTTGTTCTTTCGTGAGCAGTTCTCCGTTGTCCACCTGTTCCTCCAGAGAGAAAAGATACTTGGCATACTTCTGCTTCACTTTGCTCTTGGAGTTGAGGGTGATCAGCTTCGCCAGCTCCACGGAAAGATAATAATCCTTCACAATAGAATCGCCCTTGGGCTTGCGGTTAGCGAAGTCCTGCATTTTCACTGGCTTGCGGATGCCATCCTTGAACTCGTACACATCGGTCAGCCAGCGCTTTATGTTGGTGGGGTAATGGTGGTCCGCCAGTTGAAGTACCTGGTGCAGCTGGGTTGCTGCGACCACCTTTGTTCCCTTTTTGCTGATATAAACCTGAAGTACCATGATATAAAGGATAATGGTTACGCTTACAAATTTGCACTTTTTGTTTTAAATAAGCAAATAATAAAACAAAAATTTTTAAATAAATTCTTCAGCGTTTCAAGTATTGGGCCAGGCGAGCTCAGCTGGGAATAGGTTTAAGTTCTATTAATCAGGCGAAAACAGTTAATTTTAGAACAACGAGTGGAGTGGGGTAGTTCCAACAGCCTGTTGTTTTTTATCCACAACAGGAGGGGTGAATAAAACATTTTTGTTTAATCAAAATAATGACAATGTCAGCCCGGGTTAAAACAATTCTGAAGGGGAAGTGCTTGGGCATAATGCAGTAGAAGTGGGGGAGATGTAGTTGGGAGGTTAGGAGGTTAGGATGTTGGGAGGTTAGGATGTTGGGATGTTGGCGTTCAGGTAACTGGCTGGTTTCCAGAGGGGATAGGAGCTGAGGATTTGGCGCCCACAACCGCGGCAGGCTGCTTCAGCTCACCTGCTTCCAACAGTGTCCAACGTTAGATCGGCAGCCTCTTCTCAAAAACACCTTTGATTTTCAGGGGCTTGCGGACAGCGAATTCCGAACACTCCCAGGAGCCGGAAACTATGAACAGTCCCTTTACCAGGACAAAAAGCGGCCGGCCAATACCGAACCCTGTTTAGCCCTCAAATGCCCATTTCTACGAATTTCCACGCATTTCAATCAGTTCTTCTTGTTGATCCACTTCATTCCCTCCCTTTTCGTCAGCGGGGCCAACTGAGGATGAGCCTCAATGAAGGCGACAACCGCTTCCGGATCGGTTTTGGAGTATTGCCGCAGCGCCCAGCCGGCGCCTTTTTGAATGAAGAACGCTTTGGAATCCTTTAGTTCCAGGATATAGCCGAAGAGCAGTTCGGCATCCGTTTTCTCTTTGTAAGGCAGTTGAAAAATGAGGCACACCCGCTGCAGCCACATATTTCCGGAAGCCATCCAGCGTTCGGTAACCGGCCCGATGAGCTGGGGAAAGCGCCGGAAGTGGATGCCCACGAGTTTCGCCAGCCAGTCGACGGTATCCCACCAGGAACGGGTGGTGATGAGCTCTTCGAAGAACATAATGAACTCTTCCGGCTGTTTCTTCTGAACCTTCTGTATCATTTCCAACGCAAAATAGTTGAGCTCCCGGTATTCGTCGTCCATACACAGGCGCGCCAGTGTTTTGAGCTCTGCTCCCTGCGGTATGCCTTTATTGATAAATATCTGTTTGGAAAGCGCTGCCCATTCCGGAGCCTTCAGCCCGTAGAATTCGAACTGGTTCCGCATATAAGCCATCTGGCCTTGCGCACGCCCGGGGTCCCCGGCGGCCTGAAAAATGGTTTTAACGTGCTGGAGGTATTCTTCAGGGGTGAGCATGGCCTTGGTTTTTATTGCGTATGCAATGACTTTATCCTTAATATTTAGTTCAAGTTGCGCATTTTTACCGCATTTCCATGTATTTCCCCGCATTTCTCCATTTCAACCCGAATACAAAAATATCAATACCCCTTCTTTTCATCCACCTCAAACAGCAATTCTTTCCCTTCCTTCCACCGCCGGTAATTTTCGGCTATGATCTTCGCCGCATTTTCGGGGTTGGTGATGCTGGCAATGTGGGGAGTGATCACGAGGCCCGGTTGATGCCAGAAGGGGTGATTTTCCGGCAAGGGTTCCTCGCGGAAGACATCCAGCCAGGCCTCCCGGATATAGCCTTCCTTCATGGCCTTCAGTAGGCCCTCTTCATCCAGGTGGGCGCCGCGGGCGACGTTGATCAGGAAGGAGCCTTGGGGCATTTGCCGAAAAAGATCATAGTTGAGGATGTCTTCGGTAGCGGCGGTACGGGGCAGCAGGCAGATGAGCAGGTTGATCTGCCGGACAAAATCACTCAGCGATGTTTCCTTCGCATTCAGGCAGCGGACGCCCGGGATGTTTCTGGGAGTTTGGCTGAACCCCAGAACCTCAAACCCGAGGCCTGCCAATGAACTTGCGATGTTCCCTCCCAACGCGCCCAGCCCCAGCATACCGATCCGCAATGGGACCTCGATCTGCGCGGGTTTTTCCCAGCGTGCCTTTTGCTGGTTATTCTGATAGAACCACAGTTGTTTGTGGATATTCAGCACGGCCATTAGCACGTAGTTGCGCATGGAGGTGGTGAGGCTATCATCGACAATACGTGTGATGCGCAGTCCGAGGGGCAGGGTGGCGTCATTAAGAATATGTTCTACCCCGGCGCCGAGGGAGCTTACCAGTTCGAGGTTGGGAAAGGCCTTCAGCACACTGGGCGGGTGTTTCCAAACCACCGCCATTTCCACCCATTCCGGTTTGGGGATGTCGGGGTAGATCCAGACGGGCGTAGCGCCCTGGAGCTCGGTTTCGATGCTGCGCCGCAGGGGCTGTACGTCCCGGTCGGTGATGATGAGGGCAATGCTCATGGTTGGTAAATAGGATTTTCTGAATATAACGGATTGCATAGCTGCAATGAAGTATGTCCCGGATCAGAGACGAAAAGCTAAGCTGACTCGGTTCGCCCTATGGAATAATTAGAATTCCACAGGGCGGGCCAAAATTATGTGGCGTCGAAGACGATAAACTCGCCTCCGCTAAAGTCTTCGCCAGCCCCTTCCTAAGGGGTTGTGCAAGAAGTAGGTGTAGACAGGATTAACAGGATTTTCAGGATGTATACACCGATGTGGCGCCAGCCACTACATCTTGTAAATCCTGTTAATCATGTCTAATATTTACAACCCCGGTCCGGGTTCACGTCTTCAGGGCAGCTACGCAAAACGTTACAATCAGGATTTTTCACTCTTCTAAAGTTAACAAAGTAGTATTAATGTGTCCCGTCCTGCAAAAAAAAACTCCCGTATTTTGAGCCTAACTGCCGGGCAACCCAATCAACCCTATAACCCAATCAACCCCTCCGCCCACTCCGGCAGCGGCGCCTCCACCTCCAGTCGCTCCCTGCTTTCCGGGCCGAAAAACTCCAGCTTCCAGGCGTGCAGTTGGATGTGGTTAGGCTGGTATTCTTCCTTGGCGCCATAGTGTGTGTCGCCCACCACCGGGCAGCCGATGACCGCCAGCTGAGCGCGGATCTGATGGTACTTGCCGGTGACGGGGCGGATCTCCAGGAGGGCACGGCCCTCATCCTCCTTCCACAGCTGCCGGTAAGAAAGGATACACTCAAAAGCCTTGTCGGAATTCTGCGGGGCAACCCTGGCGCGCTTTTCATTCAGATCCTTTACCAGCCAGTGGGTAAGGGTGGCTTCCTCTTCTGCCGGCGCCTTGTCCACCATCGCCAGGTAGGTTTTTTGCACTTCCTTGAGCCGGAACTGTTCATTGAGCTGCCGCAGGATGCTCTTTTTCTTGGCCACCAGCACCAGTCCCGTCGTCACCCGGTCGAGCCGGTGCACGATGCCGACGTAGGGGTTGCGCTTTTGCAGCTGCAGGTGGGCGTACGCCAGCGATTCCGCCGAAGGGCCGAAAGGGTTGCGCTCCACCTGTATGCCGGCGGGTTTGTTGAGGGCGAGCCAGCCGGGGGTTTCTTGGATGATGGAGATTTTCAAAACATTTGTTTGATTGAATAGATGGAACACGGATGACGCGGATCAGGCAGATTTACACAGATCTGCCTCCGGGGAGCTATCTGCAAAAATCCATTACATCCGCGTCATCTGTGTTCTATTTCATCTAATGCGCAAAATCCACCTCATAATTGCCCTTGATGCGTTCCATCGGCGGGTTGAAATACCCGAATTTAAGATCGGGAAATTCCTCCCGCAGCCGCCGCATCATTTCCTTTACGCCCATGGTTTCCTCCGTATCGTCGATGCCCACCCGTTCCATGTACCAGTCGGGGTCGATGTTGAAGTTGCGCCACTGGATCATCTTCAGGCCGGTGCTGCGAATGAGTTCGCGCAGGGCCTGGTACTCGGCTTCGCTGTCGGTTACGCCGGGAAAGACGAAATAGTTGATGCTCGTCCAGCCGCCGTGGCGGTTCACCACGCGGATGCTCTCCAGGATGTCTTCGAACTCGTAGTTGTTGGGCAGGTAGTACAGCTCATAGAGCCACTTCTGGGCCGAGTTGGTGCTCACGCGGATGCTGGTCAGGCCGGCCTGGCAGAGGGCTTCTACGGCGTCCGGCTTACTGCCGTTGGTATTGATGTTGATGCTGCCCTTATCGGTGAACTTGCGGATCTGGTAGATGGCGTCTTTCAGGGTTTCCCACATCAGCAGGGGTTCCCCTTCGCAGCCTTGTCCGAAGCTGATGATGGGGAAGGGCGCCGATTGGAGGTGGGGCACGGTATACTCTACGATCTCGCCGGCGGAGGGTTTGAAGCTCAGGCGGTCGTGGCTGGAGATTACCGTTTCCTCGTCCGGTTGCAGAGAGATACAGCCCACGCAGTTGGAGTTGCAGGCCGGGGAGGTCGGCACCGGGCATTCCCAGCGGCCCATGAAGTAGTTGCGGGCTGCGGGGCAGTTGTAGGCCAGGGCGCAGTTGTTGGCCAGGTGTTCCACGATACGGTTGTTGGGGTAGAACTCCTGCAGGGCCTGGACGCCCCTTTCCACGGCAGCGTCGTCGAAACCGCTGCACTCCTGCCGGATGTCCTGTTCGATGCGTACGGCAGGAACATAGAACTTATCGTCGTGCCAGCCAATGGCGGTGTAGCAGAACAACGGCAGGGTCGGCGCGTCCTCCTCATTGACATAGGAAGCCAGGTACAGGCCGGTGTAGGCGGGCGGTATGAAGGCCGCGGTGGCCCAGCCCTCCTCGCAAAGGCGCATCTCGCCCGTCTCCACGTCGATGCCTACGGCGCGGCGGCCGGGCAGCTCGTAAAGGTTGCCGCCGTCGGGCAGCTCGATCCAGTCCTCCTCCGGGATGGGGGTGGCATAGTGGCCGGAACGCCCTACGGCGTAGAGGGTGGTGTCTTCGAAGACGTTGCCTTCGCCGTCGGAGTAGAGTACGTATGGGGAGTGGTGGAGCTTCATGTTGACTGTTTTGCTGTTCGCAATTCGCTTTTGGCGGTTCGCTACGGGCTTGTGCTGGCCTTAGGCCATTAGCGAAAAGCAAAACGCTAACGGCCTCTTCCGTTTCAGCCCGCAAAGATACGGCTTTTACAGTATTTCCACCAGATGGACAAAATATATTATAGTGCAGGCGCACTACCCTCCCACCTGTTGTGGTACAGGCAATAGAAAAGCAGCGCCCTGCACTATCGGTTTGAGAAGCGGAATATCAAATGACAGAAACGGGCGGAGTCCAAACCCCCGTTTTCGCCGTTTCCCTGGCATACTCGGAGAAGTCTTTAGCCTTCCTGCCGAGCACCTTTTCTACGTCATTGCTTATCTCCTGATTCTCCGGCTTGCCCAGCACTTCTCTGAACAGGTAGTCGAACAGCCAGATGTAATCAGCAGGGACGCCGGCCGACTTCATCATGGCGCTGTAGTCGTCCAGCGATACCGGCTGATACTTGATGGCCTTCCCCGTGCTGGCGGCGATTTCCCGGACCGCTTCTTCAAAGGTGATGGCACGGGGGCCGGTCACAGCGTAGGTTTTCCCGTTGTGGGCGTCATCCAGCAGCGCCTTGACAACCACATCGGCGATGTCACCGGTATCTACAAACGGGATCTTCGCATCAGGCATAGGTAAGGCCACATAACCCGCCAGGATGGGGTCCATCAGGAAGCTTTCGCTGAAATTCTGATTGAACCAGGAAGCTCGCACCAGGGTGTAATTCAACCCTGAATCGGCCACCGCCTGCTCGCAGCGTTCCGCTTCTTTCTCTCCTTTGCCGGAAAGCAGTACGGCTTTCTTTACCCCCGCTTTTTTGGCTTCTTCCGTGAGCCCTTTGACCGCTTCGTAGGCGCCGGGGACGGCCAGGTCCGGATAGAAGGTGATGTACACTTTGTCCATTCCCGCTAAGGCATCGGGCCAGGTCGCCGGATCGTGCCAGTCAAACGCCGGGGTATTGCTGCGGGCGCCTACCCTTACATTTTGATCTTGTTTTTTCAGTCCTTGAACAACTTTGCGGCCGGTCTTACCGGTGCCGCCGATTACCAGGATGTTACTTGGGTGGTTCATTCTTTTTTGAGTTTTAAAGTTTAAAAAATGCGGATTATACAGGATTGTGCAGCTGCAATGACTTTTGTCCCGGATCAGAGACGAAAAGCCAACGCTAACTCGGTTCGCCAAAATTTTTTGGCGTCGAAGACGATAACCCCGCGTCCCCTACACAGTCTTAAATTGGGTGAAAACTACAAGGAGCGACAGCAGGAACGAAAGCGCCGCAAACACGGTACGGATCAGGTGCAGGCGGTTCCACTTCTGTTCGTAGGACTTCCTGAACCTACCGATCTCCAGCTCTCCCAGTTCGGCAATTTCCAGTGCATCCAAAGCGTCATTGAGGGGCACGTTCCCAAAGGCGGTCACGCCAAAGGTACCCAGCACGTAAGTGACGGCAGCCGCCAGCAATAACCAGAATGCCATGCCGGAATTGAACTGCTGTATTGTGCTGATGGCCAAGGCCAGCGGGCTTCCTATAAAGATCAGGAAGAAGGCCGGGTTGAGGATAGCCCGGTTGATGGATTGCATGCTTTCCAGGTAGGTGAGGTCCACTACCTTTCGGGTGCCCGGAATTACGGATACCTGCCAGGCGTAGAACAGGCCGGCGGACAGGCCGGTAAGGAAAACTGCGGTAAAGAGTGTGAGTGATTTGAGTGATACTTCCATTTTTACTTCTGTTTGTTGTACAGAGGCAAAATTGAAGTAAAAAAGGCCTATTGGCTTGACCCTTCCAGCCAATGTTATGACCCTTTAAGCCAAATGAACTTTTTTACTGAGGATTGCGGTATTCCAGCGGAGACTGGCCGGTCCACCGTTTAAAAGCACGGCTGAAGGCGCTTTGCTCCGAGAAGCCGGTTTGAAATGCGATTTCACTCACGGTGTCAGACGTATTGCTGAGCAGGCCTTTGGCTATTTTTTCCTGGGTTTGCCGGACGAGATCTCTGAAGGTAATTCCACCTTCTGACAACCTTCTTGTCAGGGTGCGGCTGCTCATCCCCATGTGTTCCCCCACCTGGGTTATGCTGGGAATTCCGCTGGGAAGCGCGTCCTTAACGATGTCTTCGACATCAGACGCTATTCTGCTGGAACTGATCTCGATACCTCTGGTTTCCTCTTCCACTCTTTCTACCAGGAATTTATTGATGCTGATGTCCGCTTTGGAGGTCCGGGTTTCCAGGCCGGCCGTCTTGTAGGCAATGTAATTGTGAGGCTGATCGAACAGGATGGGGCACTTAAAGGCTTCGTGGTAGCTTTCCAGGTTTTCGGGGGCGCCGTGTTTGAAAGATACGCCTACTGGCGCCATATCGGTTTCCGTCATTGCCTGTAGTACGACTACCGTTGCCGAAAAGGTAGCCTCATTGGATAATCCCACTCCTCTCCGGTACGCATCGCGGAACAGGTGTACTTTGGATACTTCGCCTTCCTTTTCCACCTTAAAGACATACGTATTGGACAGCAGGTGGAAATAACGCTCGCAGCGTTCGAAGATCTCCCCGGCCTTTGAGCATGTCTTCCAGGATAGGCCCAATACCCCGTAATCATCCATCTTCATTTGTTGGCCGACCCGTACGGAAAAGCCCGGCCCCAGGGCCTGGTCCAGCATTTCGTGCAGTTCGAAAAATTGATCTGCCGGAACAGCCTGTATATTATCCAAAGAATCAACCGGTATGGGAAGATCTTTAAAATCTTCCGGTGTCATACCTTCGCTCAATGCATGATCAATCAATTTCCGATATAGGCTAATGGAGATATAATTCATTTATGGCGCTGTGGTTTTGCCACCCATAAAGTTAACCTTTTTTGCGACAACTGCCTGTAATGATCCCCCGATAAAATCCGTACATTTAGACTCTAAACCTTTATCCCCATGCCCACCCACTACCGAGCCTGCAACCTCTGCGAAGCCATCTGCGGCCTGGCCATCGAACACGAAGACGGCAAGATCCTTTCTATCCGCGGCGATGAACAGGACCCGCTCAGCCGGGGGCACATTTGCCCCAAGGCAGTCGCCCTGCAGGACGTCTACGAAGACCCGGACCGGCTGAAGTACCCCGTGCGGCGCACCGCAAACGGCTGGGAGCGCATCGGCTGGGAGGAGGCATTCGATGAAGTGGCTACCAACCTCAGAAAGGTGCAGGAAAAGCACGGCCCCGACGCTGTCGGCGCCTACTTCGGCAACCCCAATGTGCACAACCTGGGCAGTATGCTCTTCTCCGGGGCGTTTTCCAAAGCCTTGGGGACGAAGAACCGCTTCAGCGCCACTTCCGCCGACCAGTTGCCCCACCATGTGGCGGCGCTCACGATGTTTGGCCACGGCTTACTGCTGCCCGTCCCGGATGTTAGCCGTACCCATTTTCTGCTCATCATTGGGGCTAATCCGCTGGTATCCAACGGCAGTATGATGACGGCGCCGGGCTTCGCCCGCCATATGAAGGGCATCCAGGAGCGGGGCGGCAAGGTGGTGGTGGTCGACCCGCGGCGTACGGAGACGGCTGGAAAAGCCGATACGCATTATTTCATCCGCCCGGGGAGGGATGCGTTAATGCTGCTGGCGCTGATCCATACGGTGTTGAAAGAGGAGTTGGTGGAGCTTAGGCATTTGAAGGATATTGTTACCGGCCTGGATGAGGTTGAAAAGATCGCCGCCGGTTTCAGTCCGGAAACTGCCGCCCCTTTAGTCGGCATAAAAGCGGATGACATCCGCCGTCTGGCGCGGGAATTCGCGCAAGCCCCCTCCGCCGTCTGCTACGGCCGCATGGGCGCCTCCACGCAGCCCTTCGGCGGCCTGTGCCAGTGGCTGATCAACGTGTTCAACATCCTCACCGGCAACCTGGACCGGGAGGGCGGAGCGATGTTTACCCGGCCTGCCTTCGACCAGGTCGGCTTCACCGGTAGTCAGGGCAAAACCGGCATCTTCGGCCGCCGCCGTACCCGCGTGAGCGGCCTGCCGGAGTACAGCGGCGAGTTCCCTGTCGCCGCCCTGGCCGAGGAGATCCTCACCCCCGGCGAAGGGCGGATCCGCGCCATGGTGACAGTGGCCGGCAACCCGGTGCTCTCCACCCCCAACGGTAACCTCCTGGATGAGGCCCTCGCCGGCCTGGAATTTATGGTGGCCATAGACATTTACATCAATGAGACCTCCCGCCACGCCAATATTATCCTCCCCACTACCACCGGCCTGGAAACAGAGCATTATGACGTCATCTTCCACCTGTTGGCGGTGCACAATACCGCCAAATACTCCCCCCCTCTTTTTGAAAAGGAACCGGAGCAACGCCACGACTGGCAGATCTTTCAGGCACTGACGGAACGGCTGAGCGGACAGGCAGGCAATAATATGCAGCCTGGGCCGATGCTCGACTTTGCGCTGCGCTCCGGCCCTTACAAGCTATCCTTAAAACAATTGATCGCTGAACCCCACGGTATCGATCTCGGGCCGCTGCAACCCTGCTTGCCCGGCCGCCTGTTCACACCCGATAAAAGGATACCCCTGGCGCCGGATATTTTCGTGCAGGACATCAGCCGCCTGAAAGCGAAAATGGGGAGCTGGAAAAAAGTAACATCCGGGGATTTCCCCTTCGGACTCATCGGCCGCCGACAGCTGCGGTCCAATAATTCCTGGATGCACAATGCGTACCGGCTGGTTAAAGGTAAGGAGCGCTGCACCCTGCTCATTCATCCGGATGATGCCGAAAGGGTTGGAGTGGAGGAAGGGCAAGAAGTACGAGTCGTGTCTGCCGCCGGCGCCATTGAGATTAAAGCGGAACTTAGCAGCGAGATGATGCCTGGCGTTGTCAGTATCCCGCATGGCTGGGGCCACAGCCGGGAAGGAGTAATGATGAATGTGGCCCGTGCGCATCCCGGCGCCAGCATCAATGACTTAACAGAAAACAGCAGGATTGATGCCTTGACCGGCAATGCTGCGTTCAGCGGGGTGCCGGTGCGCGTTGAGCCCGTGAGCCCGGCGCTTCGCTAAGTGAGCAGGAGAACTTTAAGCCTCCTGCTCACTAGCAAGCGCTGAAAGACTCACTCCACCCTCAAACTCCTTAGCCGGTTCAGCGCCGCCGCCAGCTCCAGTTTGCGGAAAACAGCAGAGTGGCCTTCCTTACGCCGGCTCAGCACGTCCAGGGAACCGGATTCTATATCTGCCATTACCTGTTCCAGTATTTCAGCCAGGGAGCGGCCATCCATATACTTTCGGGCGTAAAGCAGGGCGTCGCCGATGGCGTTGAGCTGGCTGTTATCCACCAATTGTTCGACGGCAGAGAGGCCGATCTCCTCCGTGCCGAATTGCAGGCTGCGCGTGCCGAAGGCGCGCACCTTTTCGCGGTTGCCCTTTTGAGCGTCGAGGCTTTCGGCGATGGGGGCTCTCCGTGGTAGCGCGCCGAAGCTTTTTTCTCCCTCTGCACTTCTGTCCTCTGGGTAAGCGCGGGCGATTTCGTGTGCCCGGGCGGTCAGGTCCTGGGGTTCATATTCCACCATGCAAAGCACGCTGTCGGCGATGTCGAAATACAGGCCGGAGCCCCCCACCACGATGATAGAGGATACCCCCAGTTCCTCATACAGGGGCCGCGCCTTATCCACGAAGGGTGTGATCGGTTCCCGCTCTTTGGGCACCAGTTGTTGCATGCGGTGGTCTCGGATCATGAAGTTGGTGGCCGAGGTATCCTCATCGATGAGCAGAGCGCGGGCGCCGGCCTCCAGGGCCTCCATGACGTTGGCGGCCTGGGAGGTGCTGCCGCTGGCATTTCGGGTGGAAAACCGAAGGGTGTCTATAGCTCCGGGGAGGTTGTTGATGAAAGGGCTGATGTTTAATTTTTCCACGAAACGGCCATCTTCCGCCCGGATCTTGAGGGCATTGGGATGGGTTACGACAAACTCCCGCCCATCTCCGGGGATGTGGTTGTAGATGCCCAATTCTATGGCGCGCAGCAGGGTGGACTTGCCGTGGTACCCTCCTCCGGTGATGAGGGTAATACCGGGTGCGATGCCCATCCCGCTGACCTTTCGGTTGGGGAGTTGTACTTCAACCACCATATTATCAGGGGATTTGAAAGGCAGTCCACTCTCCAGTGGCCGGGGATCAATACCGCTGGCCCGGGGCAGGAGGGCGCCATTGGCGACGAAAGCTACCAGGTTCAGGGCATCCAACTGATCGCGCAGGGCATCTGCATCTTCATTGGTGAGCAGGTGCTCGCGCAATCTGTATTCGTCGAGGGCTTCCGGGAAAAGGCTGTGCTTCACAATGGCGGGCAGTTCTTCCAGCAGGATGGCCGCAGCCTGCTGCCCGGCAATACGGCGCCCGAAAGCGGGCAGGCCGACCTGGAAACGAACTTCCAGTTTGTCCTTGTCCAAAACGACGGCCGTCCGTTCAAGGATTTCCTGGCCGGGTTGGCAGATGAATATCGCCCCGCTTTTGCCAGAGCCTCGCTGGCCCTGGGCAAAACGACGGATGCAGCGGGCAAATTGGCGCGCCAGGAAATCGCGCAGGGCCACCTCACGGCTGCGGTTCCGACAGGCCCACTCCGGGAAGTGGTTATCGAGGCGCAGGCGCAGCCGACTTGGAGAAGCGAAGGGGTCGCCTTGTACGTAATCGATATGGAGGACGAAATCTTCAAAATCAAATTGCCCCTGTATATCCTTGTAGGCTTTGTATCCTTTGCCGTCAATACGGCGGAGCTGTTGGTGTAAGTCTTCCCGGGTTTTCATGAAAGTAAGGTAAAGGAAATTTTCTGCCATTCATGTGGCGGCCACCCTTCAATTGCTTAATTTACGCCTATGTAACCTGTCAAGGCTACCAACACAGATTTCACAATACTAACAAAACTTCACAAAAACATGCTCGACCAGGCAGCCGATATCCGGAAAGGGGAGGAACTGGACCGAGGCAGGTTGGAAAGATACCTGCAGCAGCATTGGGCCGGTTTCAAAGCCTTGAATGCCATCCGTCAATTTCCGGGGGGGTATTCCAACCTCACCTACCTGCTGGAGTCCAGTGAGGGCGAATACGTACTGCGCCGCCCCCCTTTTGGGGCCAATATCAAAAGCGCTCACGATATGGGGCGTGAATACCGGGTACTTTCGGCCCTGGAGGGTATTTACGACAAAATTCCCCGCCCGGCCCTTTACTGTGAGGATGAGGCCGTGATCGGCGCGCCCTTTTACATTATGGAACGGGTAAAAGGGGTCATTCTGCGGGGAGGGGTACAAAAAAAGATCCCCCTGGAGCCGGCCCTGATGCGGTCCGTCTCGGAAGCGGCGGTCGACAACCTGGCCATCCTTCATCAGATCGATATCCATGCTACCGGGCTGGCCAGTATAGGTAAACCGGAAGGCTACATCGGCCGGCAGGTCGAAGGCTGGATCAAGCGTTATTACCAGGCGGAGACCGACAGCATCACCAGCATGGATGAGCTGGCGGAGTGGATGAGGAAAAACCAGCCGGCAGACGGCCCGGCAGGCCTTATTCACAATGATTACAAGTACGACAACCTGGTGCTCCGGGAAAGCCAGCTCAGCCACATCCTTGCCCTGCTCGACTGGGAGATGGCTACCGTCGGCGACCCTCTGATGGATCTCGGTACCTCGTTGGCCTACTGGTCGGAGCCCTACGAGGCTCAAATGATGCCCCTTGCCGCGGGCAACCTGACCTGGCTGCCCGGCAACCTGACGCGGGCGGAGGTGGTGGAACGCTATGCGGCCCAAAGCGGCAGGGCTGTGAATAATCCTTTATTTTATTATGCCTACGGCGCTTTCAAGATCGGTGTGATCATCCAGCAGATCTATGCCAGGTACAAAAAGGGCCATACCCAGGACAAACGGTTTGCCAACCTCATCGAGGGGGTGCGCTTCTTCGGGCAGTTGGGGCGCAGGGCTCTGGATAAGGGGCGGATCAGCGGGCTGTTTTAAAGGTATCTATTTAGGTATGACGGTATTTCGGTGTTATGGTATTGCGGTTGCCTGATGTAGGATCCATATTGAGCGTGGTGCGGCCGGCAAAAGTGTCTGGCAGCAATACCGAAAAACCACAAAACCGGAATGCCTGAACATCGCCCCTAACCCTGAACCCTGTTAATAAAATGATAATCTTACGGTGCCTTGTAATTTAAGGGTAAAACAAATACGTTAATTACCCGTACTGTCTTCACCGGCAGTGTAATAAAACCCCTAAATCTGATTAACCATGCTTTCAAGAACTGTGCAAGCCTTATTTTTCCTCTTGATCTGTTCTGTTGCCACCCAGGCCCAGGAGGACGAGCGCCTGCGATACATCGACAAATTTAAAGAGATCGCTATCCGGGAAATGGAGCGGGCAGGAATTCCTGCCAGTATCAAGCTGGCCCAGGCCATTCTGGAGTCCAATTCCGGCAAGAGTGACCTGGCCCGCCGCGCCAACAACCACTTTGGCATCAAATGCGGCAACGACTGGGACGGAAAAACCTACCACAAAAAGGACGACGACTACGACGATGAGGGCAAGTTGATAGAATCCTGTTTCCGCTCCTATAAAAATCCGGAGGCGAGTTTTATCGCCCATTCGGAATTCCTGCGCGATCCGAAAAAGCAATACCGCTACGGTTTCCTTTTCCGGATCGACCCCACGGATTACGAAGCCTGGGCGGAGGGGTTGCGCCGCGCCGGATACGCGACCAGCGCCAACTACTCCCGCAAGCTTATCGATATCATCCAGCGGTACCAACTCTACCGCTTTGACGGACTGCCTTCGGAGGGCCCCATCGTTGGCGACGATGATGTCGTCAATGAAGGCGAAGATGCTGTCGTCAAGCCTGGCCTGATCTTCGAGAATAACGATGTGCGGTACGTGCTGGCCCTTGCCGACGAAACGCCTGGCGAGGTCGCCACCCGCACGGCTACCCGCCTCAGCAGCCTGCTCGAGTATAACGAGGGGCTGAAGGACCGCAATGAGAAGCTCGCCGAAGGAACGGTGGTCTACCTGCAGCCCAAACGCAGTAGTTTCCGCGGCAAGCGCAAGTGGCACGATGTAAAAGAGGGCGAGACCATGTACCTGATCTCCCAGATGTACGGCATCAAGCTGGACAACCTCTACGAGCGCAACCGCATGTCGGCCAGAACCCAGCCTGCGGTGAATGAACGGGTGAAATTGCGGGGCTGTAAAGTCAAGAAGGGCCCCAAACTGGCCTCTGAAGCAGAGCCGGAGGCGCCGCCCCGGAAAACGCCCACGGTAGCCGCTCCCGACGAGGATAAGGATGGAGAGATCGACTTTGAGGAAGAAGTGCCCCTGCCGGAAAAAAAGCCGGAAGAGGTGAAGACGCCCCTGCCGACGCCACCGGTAAAGGACCGCCCGCCGGTAACGCCTCCGCCAACTACCCAGCCTAAGCCCACCCCGCCTGCCCAGGACCCCGTGAAAGCGGATGAGGGCTTCGGAGAAGAAAAAGACGTCCCGGCGCCAACGCCACCGGCAGTGGTGTACCATACGGTGGAAAAGGGCGATACCTTGTATAATATTTCCCGCCGCTACGATACGACGGTCGAAAGCATCAAGCAACTGAACGGGCTGACGTCCAACCTGATCAGTATCGGACAGCGCCTGCGGGTGAAGTAAGGGGGCGTTCCTGGACGGGCAGTATAGGGGGAAAGGGCCAGGAACGACAACGGACTCTGTCTCAGGGTGCAATTTTCTATTGTGCTCTGAGTTTAGCCATCGGCCGGGCTTTTTTTTTTTACCCAAAAAGTGCCACCTTTGCACGAACGTGTTGCGGCGTTGCGCCTTGTTTTTTCTCTGGACCCTACCTGGCGGAAACAAGGCGCAACGCAAAACAATTAAAAACGAATAGATGAAAAGAGGCATACTTTTTCTTCTGATCCTGGCCACAATGGGCGCGCAAGGGCTGGCGCAGGGCGGGTTCGCATTCGGCATTAAGGGCGGGCCGACCATCGGACTGCAGCAATGGGAAGGCTTTGAACAGGATCCGCTGTTCAAATACCATGGCATCGCCTTTATAGAATCCATCTCTGAGGAGAACGCCTTTGGCGTTTTTGCCCAGTTGGGATATCACCAGAAAGGAAGCGCTATCCGCAACCGGAATTTTTTTAACAATCTCAATAACCAATTTTTCCGCCCGCCGGCACAGGAGTTCATTTTTGAAAACCTCTCCCTCACTGCCGGCGCCAAGCAGAAATTCCCCTTCGGCAACGGCGACACTAAAGCTTACTATGCGCTGGGTATCCGGCTGGATTATACCTTGGGCACCAACCTCGATATCTATACCCGCTGGATAGAGGCCAACCCGGCTTATGCCATCTATCCCATCGACGATACCCAGTTTATCCGGGAGATCAACTATGGCATCATGCTGGGTGGCGGATTGGAGATCCCCTTCTCCGAATTGGTGGGTGCGGTGGTCGAATTCACGGTCAACCCGGATTTCTCCTACCAGTACGAACAACCGGAGATCCCCAATGTACTTGATCCTTATACCGGCAACTCGCGCACCATCCCCCAGCGCCGCATCCGCAACCTGACGTTTGAACTGACCGTGGGCTTCCGCTTTTTGCGCAAGGTGGAGTATATTGATTGAGTGCCCGCCTTCGCCAAGGCTACGAGCGGGTAAAAGTGAATGAGTGAATGAACATTGAACCCAACAACATGAGACTGAGGAGCGAGAACCTGGTAAAGATTTACGGCCGCCGCGAGGTGGTCCGTACGGTATCCCTGGAGGTCAACCAGGGAGAGATCGTAGGGTTGCTAGGGCCCAATGGCGCCGGTAAAACGACTACCTTTTACATGGTTGTGGGCTTCATCAAGCCCAATGAAGGGCGTGTATTCCTGGAAGGAGAAGATATTACCGACCTGCCGATGTACAAACGCGCCAAGCGGGGCATCGGTTATTTGCCGCAGGAACCCTCGGTCTTTCGGAAGCTGACTGTGGAAAACAACGTCAGGGCTGTGCTGGAGATGACCGCCCTGAGCAAAAAAGAGCAACGCGAGCGCCTGGAAGAGCTGATCGACGAGTTTGGCCTGGAAAAAGTGCGCAAGAGCAGGGGGGACACCCTTTCGGGCGGAGAGCGCCGCCGGACCGAGATTGCCCGTGCCCTGGCCACCAGCCCCAAATTCATCCTGTTGGATGAGCCTTTCGCCGGCATTGACCCTATTGCGGTGGAAGACATCCAATACATCGTGGCCAAGCTGAAAACCAAAAATATCGGCATCCTGATCACCGACCACAACGTTCAGGAAACGCTGTCGATCACCGACCGGGCCTACCTGATGTTCGAAGGCGCCATTCTCAAGGCGGGCACCGCCGAAGAACTGGCCGCCGATGAAATGGTCCGAAAAGTATACCTTGGAAAGAACTTCGAGCTGCGCAAAAAAGTGATCGACCTCGATGAACGTTAGAAATGTCCTGTTTGCCACCTTTAGCGCCGCCCTGATGATGGCCTGCGAACCACCGGAAGAAGCCCCTATCCGGCTGACCTCCAGGGAGCGCATCCAGATCGATACACTGGCCAACCAACAGATCGACAGCCTTCGCCCGGTCATGGACAGCCTTTGCGAAGCTATAACCCCTGAATTCCTCCGTAGGGCGGTCGACTCGCTGGTAGAAGTGCGCAAACAGGAAGAAGAAAAGCTGCGGGCAAGAATTCAACGCGAACAACAACTACAATGAGGCCCCGGATCCTATTCGTCCTTTTCATCTCATCGTTGCTCTTCAGCTGCGGGGAAGACAACCGCAACAAAAGAGCCGTGGAGGCCGTCATCGCAGAAGAGGTGGCCCAGCGCGTGCAAAACTACAGGCAGGTGCGCCTGCAAAGATGCTATGAACAGGCCCTTGAGGAGGCCGGCCGCCAGGCCGACTCCATCCTCCTTCTGGAAGCCCGAATCGAACGCGATACCCTCGGCAAACCGCCCAAACCGGAAAAACCGGAAAAACCGGAGATCAAAACGGTGTTGGATTCCCTTCCGGTGAAGCCACTGCTGGAGAAAAAGAAGAGAGCGGAAAGAGATAGCATGAAAGAAGAGGGAAGTGGAAAGTCGGAGGGCGGAAAATGACCGCTTCTTCCCACTTCCTTTTTGAGGAAATCCCTTTTTTTCTGGTGGAAGCATCTGCAGTCCCATCTTGACAGTACTCCGCAGGGAATATTCCGACTTCCGATCCCGGCCTCCGCTGTCGGTACGGGACTCCCTGCGGTCGCTTCCGGCTTCCGGCTTCCCCTAGCTCCCCTCCGCCTCCATTACCCGCATATAATACTCGTGAAGCCGGGTATTGAGCTTACCCACGATCCTCAGGGCGTCCTTCTTCTTTTGATCGGGCACGGGAAAAATGCTGCCCATAACGGCTGCAAAATCATGCAGGCGCTGGTAAAAGGGAAAGGGTTTGTCCAGGTCCTCGAACTGCCCGTTCATAATGACCATGGCCTCGACGCCGTCTGTGGTCATGTCGGAAGTAGACCCGAAGCGGAGAACAAAGTAGGGTGGGGTGCTTTCCAGGCGAATGCCGGGGTCGGCTTCCAGGCTGGAGTTGAGGAAGAAACCCTGTATCTGTCCGCTCTTCAGGGAGGAGGTGGCGGTATCCAGCATAAAATACACATTTGAGAAGTCATAGGCCTCTGCAAACGCGGCCATCATGTTCTCGTTGAATTCCTTTCTGTCTGCCAAAGTTTCTTCGAGTTGTTTTTCAATCCTTTTCCGGTTGGGGTTATCCGGGCTGGTACTACTGAGGATGTCTTTAAGGGCATTGGCCTTGGCCTGGGAAGAAGGAAGCCGGACGATCAGCGTCCCGCCTTTCAGCGTTTTTATGCCTTCGTGGGCTATTTCGGCGCGCTCCTGGCGGGGCAGGGGAGTATCCTGTCCTGCCGTAACATCTGGTAACAAGAAGAGGACAGAAGTGAGAAAGAGGGTAGAACAAAAGATATTTAATGCTCGCATGCTTGTTAATATTGAGTTAATTTCCTTTAATGGCTTTACCCCGGAGCAATCCAAGGGGCTGTGACTGTGTTAATATTCAAAAAATTAGCAAATTTGTGTGCCCGGGCGAGAGCCCTTTGCAAGAACTACGACAAAACCGATCCCACAAGCAAGCTCAAAAGATATGCAATCAATTGATATTGAAGCACTCAACCAGCAAATTTATATTGATAGTGCCTTTGTTGAAACCCTGCAGCAAGAAGCCGCCAAAGTAATTGTCGGCCAGGATAAGATGATGGAGCGCCTCCTGCTCGGCCTGCTCTGCCGGGGGCACGTTCTGCTGGAGGGCCTTCCCGGCCTGGCAAAGACCCTGGCCATCAAAACGCTTTCCAAAGCCATTGACGCCCAATTCAGCCGCATCCAATTTACCCCCGACCTGTTGCCGGCGGACATTATCGGCACCATGATCTACAACCCCAGCACCAACCAGTTTACCGTCCGCAAAGGGCCGGTATTCGCCAATTTCATCCTCGCCGATGAGATCAACCGGGCGCCTGCCAAGGTGCAGAGCGCTCTGCTGGAAGCCATGCAGGAACGGCAGGTGACCATCGGCAACGACACGTTCACCCTCGAAGAGCCCTTCCTGGTACTGGCGACCCAGAACCCTATCGAGCAGGAGGGCACTTATCCGCTTCCTGAAGCTCAGGTCGACCGCTTTATGCTCAAGGTGAAGATCACCTATCCGAACAAGGAAGAAGAGCGGGAGATCATCCGCCGCAACCTCTCCGGCGATGTCTTCACTGAGATCCATCCCGTAGTGAAGCCGGCCGATATTCTCAAAGCCCGGGAATCGGTGCGCAAGATCTACATGGACGAGAAGATCGAACGTTATATCCTCGATATCGTCTTTGCCACCCGTACCCCGGGAGAGTACGGGCTGCGCAACCTGGAACCCCTTATCAATTACGGCGGTTCTCCTCGGGCAAGCATTAACCTGGCGCTGGCTTCCAAGGCTCATGCCTTCCTCCAGCGCCGCGGTTATGTCATACCGGAAGATGTACGCAATATCTGCCATGATGTGATGCGCCACCGCCTGGGGCTGACCTATGAGGCGGAAGCGGAGAATATCACACAGGAAGACATCATCAACAAAGTGTTGGATACGATAGAGGTACCTTAGTAAGGAATCAGGGATTGAAGGAATGAGGGATTGAATACGAGCATTGCCCAATCATTCCTTCATTTCTTCATTTCTTCAATCATTATACATGGAAACCAGCGAACTCCTCAAGAAAGTCAGGAAGATCGAGATCAAGACCAAGGGCTTGAGCAAGCACCTGTTTTCCGGAGAGTACCACAGTGCTTTCAAGGGCAGGGGGATGTCTTTCAGTGAAGTTCGCGACTACCAGTACGGGGATGACGTGCGCAATATCGACTGGAACGTGACTGCCCGGACCGGCGACCCGCACGTCAAGATCTTTGAGGAGGAGCGGGAGCTGACGGTAATGCTGCTCATCGATATGAGCCGGTCTTCTTTTTTCGGCACTGTCAACCAGCTGAAAAATGAAGTGATCACGGAGATCTGCGCTGTACTGGCCTTTTCGGCCATCAACAACAACGACAAGGTAGGGGTGGCGTTCTTTTCCGATAAGGTTGAAAAGTACATTCCCGCCAAGAAAGGGCGGCAGCACATTCTGCGCATCATTCGCGAATTGATCGACTTTGAGCCTCAGGGCCATGGTACCGACATCGGGGTGATGCTGGAGTATTTCAACAACATCGTCAAGAAGCGCAGCATCTGTTTTTTGCTTTCCGACTTCCTGGCAAAGGGTTACGAATCCCCCCTGCGTATTGCGGCGCGCCGCCACGATGTGATCGGGGTGAACATCATCGACCCCCGGGAGGAGGAGCTGCCCGATGTAGGCCTCATTCGCGCCCGGGATGCCGAGTCCGGTGAAATGCGGTGGATCGATACTTCTTCCCGCCGCCTGCGGCAGCATTATGCCGCCTGGCACCAGGATCACCTTGCTTATTTCCGGAATTCCTTTAAAAAGGTGGGCGCTGATGTGGTGAACATCAGGACCAATGAATCCTATGTTAATGCTTTACTGAAGTTTTTCCAGCAACGGGCTCATTAAGAGGCGGGGCCGTATGGAGATATATGTGGATTTACGTAGAAAGACAACTATGACGAAGAGCAGGAAAAAGGCAGGCATACTAACGAGGGCCAGCCGCTTTCTCTGGCTTTGGTTACTGCTTGGGGGGGCGTACCTTCCGATGCTGGCCCAACCCAATGTAGGGGCGGCCCTCAGCGCCACGAAGATGCTTATTGGCGACCAGGTGACGCTTACCATCACGGCCAGTTACAAGCCGCCGGTGGAAGTGCAAAGCATAGGTTTTGACGCCCTCAACCGGGAACCTCGGCTGGAAGTCCTCCGAGCTGAACGCTTTGAAAGAGAAGGGGAAAACGGATTGCGGATTGCCGAAGTGGAGATCAAGCTTACCTGCTTCGATTCGGGCTATTATTTCATCCCCCCCATCCCCATTGCCTACACGCTCAATGGCCGTCAGGATACCGTCAGGACCAATCAACTGGGACTGGAGGTAGGCACCATTCCGGTCGGCCCCGAAACCACACAGATTCAACCCATCAAAGGGATCATCGAAGAGCCTGTCAATTTCCGGGATCTGTTGCCCTATCTCATTGGCGCCGCCCTGGTACTGATCGTGGCCGGAGGCCTGGTATTCTATTTCTGGCAGAGGAAAAAACCGGAACCACCGCCGGTTCCTCCCCGAAAAGTGCCGGCCCACCTGCTGGCACAGGAACAACTGGATGCCCTGGAGCAACAAAAACTCTGGCAACAGGGCGAGGTGAAGCAGTACCACAGCCAACTGACTCACATCCTGCGGCAATACCTGGAACGCCGCTATGGCATCAAAGCGCTGGAACAGACAACGGAAGAGATACTGCAAAGCCTCGAACCGGTGAGCAGGGAAGATGCTTTTGATAACAGCCATCTCCGGGAGTTGCTTCGGACGGTAGACCTGGTGAAGTTCGCCAAAGCGGCGCCGCCGGCATCCTTCCATGCTGAGGCAATGGAAAAAGTAAGAGGCTTTGTCGCACAGACTAAAGATGAAGCTTTAGAAATAGAGGTTCCGGAAAAGGATGAATTGGAAACATGATATTCAACGAGAACATACAATTCGTAAACCCGGAGTTTTTCCTGCTCCTTTTGCTCTTGCCCCTGGTAGGGTACTGGTACCTGCGGCGGCGGCGGCGGCATTATGCCGCGCTGCGCATGCCCAGCCTGGACAGCATCCGGGGGATGCGTTCCTGGCGCGGCCGAATGCGGGCCGCTTTGCCTGTCCTTAGAGCTGCTGCCTTTATTGCACTGGTGGTTGCCATGGCGCGGCCTCAGGAAGTGCTCAAGGAGGAGGAAGTCGATGCGGAAGGCATTGACATCATGATGGCCCTCGACTTGTCGAGCAGCATGCTGGCCCAGGATTTTAAGCCAGACCGCCTGGAGGTGAGCAAACGGGTAGCCGGAGCGTTCATTGACAAGCGCCGGTATGACCGCATCGGCCTGGCCGTCTTTGCCGGGGAGGCCTTTACCAAGTGTCCCCTTACGACCGACCACCGCGTGTTGAAGAACTTCCTGGCAGCATTGGAGTGCGGCATTCTGGAAGATGGAACGGCCATCGGCATGGGGCTGGCCACCGCCGTCCACCATCTGGAGGAGAGCGAGGCCAAAAGCAAGGTAGTCATCCTTTTGACGGATGGGGTAAACAACGCCGGCTATATCAACCCGCTGATGGCGGCCCAGATCGCCCAGAATGTAGGCGTCAAGGTATATACCATCGGGGTAGGCTCCACAGGGGACGCCCTTACGCCGGTGAGCCGCCGCAGTGACGGGCGTTATATTTTCGGGCTTGCCCGCGTGGAGATCGACGAAGAGCTACTGCGGAATATTGCCAGTATGACGGACGGGGAATATTTCCGGGCGACCTCCGCCGAAAGCCTGGAACGTATTTACGACAAGATCGACCAGCTGGAAAAAACCAAAATTGAAGTGACGGTGCTGAAGCGCTACAGTGAGGCTTTTCACCCCTTTGTATTCTGGGCGCTTATATTTCTGTTGCTGGAGGCGCTCCTGCGTTATACTGTTCTGCGGACGATACCGTGACATTTCCCCGCAGGGAGCATTTCTTCATCTCGAATTGAAAAATTCGGGATGACTCCTGAACAACCCAAAACCAACAATAACCAACAGCCAATGCTCCGATTCGAGTACACCGAAAATTTATATGCCCTGGGCTTGTTGCCGGTCCTGCTGTTGTTCTTCTGGCTGGCCTGGCGTGCCCGGCTGCGGGCCATTCGCCGTTTCGGGGACAGTAATTTGATGGAACGGCTTATGCCGGAAGTTTCCCCATCCAGGCATTACCTGAAATTCGGGCTTCTGTTGCTGGCCCTGGCATTATTGGCGATCGGTTGGGCCAATCCGCAATATGGCACCAAGTTGGTTAAATACAAGCGCAAGAGTGTCGATGTATTCATCGCTTTTGATGTTTCGCAGAGTATGATGGCGCAGGACATCTCTCCCAGCCGTCTTGGCCGAGCGAGCCGCTTCGCCCAGAACCTGGTGGAAGGGCTGAGCAGCGAACGCTTGGGGCTGATCCTTTTTGCCGGCAGCGCCTTCGTGCAGTCTCCCATCACCCAGGATTTCAATTCCATCATCCTGGCGCTGCGCAGCGCCAGCCCTAATATGATCCCCAACCAGGGGACGGCCATTGCCGAGGCCATCGGCCTGGCGGAGGATTCTTTTGAAGAAAACAACAAAAGCCACAAGGCGTTAATCATAATAACGGATGGAGAAAACCACGATGAGGACGCCGTCAGCCGGGCCCGCGAAGCCCGCGAGAACGGCCTTTTGATCTTCACCGTGGGCGTTGGGACCGAGGCTGGAAGCTTTATACCCGCTTATGAAAACGGAAGGGAAGGCTACAAACGGGACCAGACGGGCAACCCGGTAATGAGCCGCCTCAATGAGCAGACGCTGCGCCAGGTGGCCGAAGCCGGCGACGGCAGCTACTTCAATCTCAGCGCGGGTAGCGAACGCGTCCTGGAAGCCCTCAAAACACGAATTAATGATATGGAGAAGAGAGAACTGGAACAGCGCGTTTTTTCCGAATACAACAGCTATTTCCAGTGGTTTGTCGGCCTCGCCATCCTGGCCCTGATAATAGAATTCCTGATCTCCTACCGCCGCTCTCGCCGGATGGCCGGTGGACGATTTTCAGAGTTTTAAAAATGCCAGAAGCTATGGAACATAACCGCGTATTATTGGCCTTGCTGGGGCTCCTCCTTACGGCCTCCTGCCTGAGCGCACAGCCGGCGCACCGCTACCTCCGCCAGGGTAATGAGGCTTACGAAGAACAGGACTACAAAAGTGCGGAGGAGTATTACCGAAAGTCGTTAACCGACCGTGGCTCAGCTAAAGGAAACTACAACCTGGGCAATGCCATTTACCAACAAGGAAGGTACAAAGAATCCATTCGCCGTTTTGAACATGCCGCCCAAACGTCGAAAGATGAGGAGGCTAAAGCTTCCGCCTTTCACAACCTGGGCAACGCTTACCTGCAGGAGCGGGAGTACGAAAAGGCAATAGAGGCCTACAAGAACAGCCTGCGCCTGAGGCCGGCGGATCAATCCACCAAATACAACCTGGCGATGGCCCAAAGGCTGATGATAGAAGAGAAACAGAGGCAGGAGCAACAGCAAAACCAGGATCAGCAGCAGCAGCAGCAAGAACAACAACAGGATCAACAACAAAGCGGACAAGGGCAGGGCCAGCAGGAGGAGCAACAACAGCAGCAGCAATCCTCGTCTGGCCAACAGAACCAGCAACAAGCTCAGCCCAATGCCAACCAGGACCCCCAGCAAAGCGGAAAACCGCAGCAGGAAGGACAGTCCCTTACCCAGGAAGAAGCGCAACGGCTGTTGCAGATCATTGAGGAGGAAGAGCTCCGCGTCCTGGAGAAAATGAGAAATCAGCAGAATAACCCTGCAAAGAAGAGTGATAAAGATTGGTAAACTTAAAAACATGCAAACTATGAAGAAAGTGCTCCCTTCGATTTTCGCCATTGCCTTGTCTCTCGGCCTGCTTTCTGCACAGAACGACGCAACTTTCAGGGTCGAGGTGAGCAGCGATTCCATTCTGATGGGCAATTACTTCAAAGTTACCTTCTCCCTGGAAAGCGCCGGCGGAGAAAACTTTCAACCGCCCATTTTTTCCGGCTTTGACGTCGTCAGCGGCCCCAACTATTCTTCCAGTTTTAGTATGGTCAACGGTAAAGCCTCTCAAAGTGTGTCTTATACTTATTACCTTCGCCCCAGGGACGTAGGCAACTATTACATCGAACCGGCCAGTATCGCAGTTGGAGAGAAGGTCCTGGAAACCATTCCGGTGGCAGTCACCGTGGTGCCCAACCCGGATGGGGTGATCCAGGAACCCGAGGAAAGGAAAACATTGCCGGGTTTTGATTGGGATTTTTGGGACAGGCCGTCTATCCCGCAGCCTTTCCTTCAGCCGGATGCGCCGGCGCCCCAACCCCAACAACAAAAAAAACCTAAACGAAAGACCTATAAGATCTGATTGTGCTATGTTGAGGGCCATGCTCATTTTTGCGGTTGTTATGGCGGCTCCCCAGCTCATGCCGGGCCAGTCAGGGGTATCTTTTGAGGCGACTTCTGATGCCCGGCAAGCCGTTTTGGACAGTTATTTCGATATAACATTCACGCTGAAGAATGCCGATGGGGATAATTTCACCCCGCCGTCCTTTAAAGATTTTATCGTCGTTTCGGGCCCCAACCGCTCTGTGAAGACGTCCATCATCAACGGGCAGGTGAGCAAGGAAGAAGGATTCATTTATACCCTGAAGCCGCAGCGGCTTGGCCGGCTGGTGATTGGCAGTGCCACCATTCGGGTGAAAGGCCGGACACTCCGGTCCAATCCCATCACCATTGAAGTGGTTCAAAGCCGTCCGGGCGCCAGTGAAGAGGCCTTCATCCGCGCGGAGGCAAGTACCACTGAGGCTCGGGTTGGACAACAGGTCATCCTCGATTATAAGCTCTACACCACCGTCGATGTGGGGAGCCTCAACATCCTTTCAGAATCGGACTATCAGGGGTTTTTTGCCCGCGACATCCGCCGGTACGATGGCCGCATCATTCGCGAGGTGGTTAAGGGCAAGCAGTATGCCACCAAACTTCTGAAAAGGGTAGCCCTCTTCCCGCAGCAGGCCGGCCAACTGGCCATTGCGCCTATGGAAGTTCAGCTGGGTATCATCAAGGAAGATGGCCGCCGCCGGAACCTGTTCTACACACCGGAAGTAAGGACGGTTGCGGTCAGGACGGAGCCATTGTCCATCGAGGTGACGCCCTTGCCGGCTCCTATTCCGGCTTCTTTTTCCGGAGCCGTCGGAAATTTCAGTATGGAGTCGGCCCTTAGCCGGGCTACTGTCACTACCGATGACGCCCTTACCCTGATCCTCACCATTAATGGTAGCGGAGATATCAAAAGGGTGCAGGCCCCGGGGCTGAAGATGCCCGATAGTTTTGAGTTGTATGAACCGAAGGTGAGAGAGGAAGCTTCCTATGAAAGCACCGGTGGTATTACCGGCAAGAAATCCTTCGAGTACCTGATGCTGCCCAAGGAGCCCGGAGTATTCCAACTGCGCCCGGCATTTACGTATTTCGACCCGGATAGTGCCCGCTATATTACCATCGATGAAACGGTATACGACATTACTGTGCGCCCCGGCACAGGCCGTGGCCAGGCCCGAATTCAAGGTGAGGAAGGGGACTTAGAGGAAAGCGGTGATATCCATTTTCTGATGACGAGCCCTGGTTTACAACTTCGGCGGCCGCCGTTCCTGGGCTCTGCGTTGTTCTGGCTGCTGGCCCTGCTGCCGGGACTGGCATTGGGTGCCATTGTCTTTTTCAGACGCTGGCGGGTGCGCCAGGCAAATATCGACCCCACTATGTTGCGCAGCCGGCATGCCCGGAAAGTAGCCCAGCAACGGCTGGCCACGGCCCGGCAGCATCTCAACGCTGGCCACACGCGCGCCTTCTACGACGAAGTATCAAAGGCCATGCTGGGTTACGCTTGCGATAAGCTTCACATTCCCCGTTCTTCCCTTTCCAAAGCCAGCCTTCAGCGACAACTCGAACAGCTGAAACTCGACAAGGAGGCCATAACCAGGTTCCTATCGGTCATTCAAACCTGTGAAATGGCGCTCTTCGCCGGAAAAGATGATGCTGCGGCCATGCAGGATACTTACCAGAATGCCATTCAGGTTGTCGCTGATATGGAAGGGCAGTTATCCGGGAATCCATGACTCTTAGTCAAAAAGCTCTTCCAGTTTGCGTTCGAGCGCTTCGCCGCGCAGGTTGCGGGCCAGAATGCGCCCCTCCTGGTCGACCAGAATGGTGTGGGGAATGGAACGTACGCCGTAAGACTGTGCCACCTCGTTGCTCCAGCCTTTGAGGTCGCTGACGTGGTGCCATGTCAGCCCGTCCTGTTCGATAGCCTGTAACCAGCGGTCGTGGGTTTTGTCGAGGCTGACGCCCAGGATGTCGAATCCTTTGTCTTTATACTTGTTGTACATGCGTACTACGTTGGGGTTCTCCCGGCGGCAGGGGCCGCACCAACTGGCCCAGAAGTCAACCAGCACTATTTTGCCACGCAGGTCACTGAGGCTCATTTCTCCTCCCTCCGGGGTACTTTGGGTGAAGTCGGGCGCCTGCCCGCCTACAACAAAGCTCTTCATCTGTGCGATCTGGGCCTGCATATTGGCGGCAGCTGAAGGGTCGCTGTCCTTAAAGGCATCAACAAACTGTTGGCCGAAGTAGACGAAATTGCTGTTGCTCTTCTGCTTCAAAGTGGCGATCACGCCGGAAAGCGCCAGCTTGTGGGTTAGGCCGCCTCGCTCCATCTTTGCCAGCGCACCGTCGAGGTAGGCGCGTTGCTGCTCCTCGGGAAGTCCCACGCTGATGATGGTGGTGGTGTAGGAACGGAAGCTCTCGAAGGTCCAGGGCAGGTATTGGTAAGCAGGGTCTTCGAAATTGACGAAATGAAAGTATTCCTTTGCGAAGTAATCGATCTCATTCTCGTAGTTGCCGCCGTTGTGCTGGTAGCTCAGGAAGGTATTGATGGCTGCGACTTTGCCCAGCAGCGGGTCCTGCTTTTCCATGGTTTCCAGCAACGCCAGCTTTTCCTCATCCAGCGCTTTGAGCTGGGCGGCGGCCTTTTCCTGTCCTTCACCGGCAGCCATCTGGTGCTGGCGGTTCAAGGTACTGTGGCGCGACTGAAGGTCATTCAGTTTCTGTTTCAGCTGGGTATACGCTTCATTGACCGGGGATTCAATGATGGCCCCGCGAAAGTTTCTGCAATCACCCTTGAGTACCACCAACTCTTCTTCGCCGAGAATAACCGGCACAAGATTCTGGGTATTGGACCCCACGTAATAAAAGCGATTCCCGGATGCGGGCAACTGAAACTCGTAGGTTCCTTCTTCTATTTTCACGGGTTGGCGGACCGGAAAGAAGGAACCGCCATCAAACTCAAATACGGAGGGGCTTTCCACGCATGCCTGCAACTCGCAGCGAAGCTTGGATTGAGCAACTGCATAAATGCCCAGTATACTGAGCATACCTGCCAAAATCAATCTCATCATGGACTTTTTTTTTTATGGCTGTTAAGGCGGGCAGCCCGCTTGCGGAGCTGCTCCCTGATGGGCTGGTTCTTCGTGAAAAACGGAGCTGAAAAACTCCGGAGCCAAAAATAAGGGTATTTACGAGGATGTGAAAATTGTCCGCCAGTTTTCTGTTCAGGCCCCGCCGGCCGGGCCGTCTATCCTCCGGTTGCTTTCGCTTATCGAATCAGGGCTCTTTCCTGTCTATGTGGGCCTGAAGAGAACCAACAAATGCGTACCTTACAGGTTGTATAAGAGAACCAAGGATCAAAACATGGGCTATCGCAAAGAAATTAATTTTAACAACAACAACCCTTTCAGTTCCATAACCGGTATTCTTCTGGTGGTACTGTTCCTGGTTGTTCTTTATTTTATTGCCCGGGCTATTTTTACCATCCTGTATTACCTGTCCCCGGTCATGATCGTGGCGGCCCTCATTGTCGACTATAGGGTGGTGCTGGGGTATTTCAAATGGCTGGGGGGGCTGCTCAGAGACAACCTGTTGCTGGGTATTGGAGCCATCCTCCTGAGCGTGCTGGGTTTTCCGGTGCTTTCCGCCTTCCTGTTGGGTAAAGCACTGTTTAAGCGCCAGGTGAAAAAGGCACGGGCGCAGGAGGAAGTCCGGGCGCCGGGCGACGGGGAGTATATTGAATTTGAGGAACTGGAGGACGAGCCGCTGGAACTGCCCCGTATTCCGAAGCAGGAAAAGCCCCGGGAACAACCGAAAAAAAAGGATAGCCATTACGATGAGTTTTTCGAATAGAGCCTGTATCCAATGGGGCTGACCCTCCTTTCCCTTTCTGGCCTGGCCCTGCTGCTGGCCTACGCTGTTATCGTCCAGCGTTGCCTGTCCACCTGGAATGCTATGGCGGAGTGGGAAGTGCCGGAGGGCTATCAATCCCATACTTTTGTCACCGTCCTGGTACCCGCCCGCAACGAAGCTTCGCGCATCGGCCCTTTGCTGGACAGCCTCTCCCGGCAAAGCTACCCGCACAATCAATTTGAGGTGATCGTCATCGATGACTATTCCTCCGACGGCACGGCCTCCCGGGTGGAAGCTTACCCATTGCCGAACCTTCGCCTGTTATGCCTGGAAGAGTACCTCGCTCCGGGGGAAGCCGTGTTATCCTATAAGAAAAAAGCTTTGGAGGTAGGGGTGCAGCAGGCCCGGGGAACTCTACTGCTTACTACCGATGCCGACTGCGAAGCGCCGCCCCACTGGGTGGCAACCCATGTCGCCTTTCACGAAGCCACTGGTGCCTGGCTTACCGCTGCTCCTGTACTTTTTCACCGCAGACAAGGCTTGCTGCAACACTTCCAGTCCCTGGACCTTATTGGCATGATGGCGGTTACCGGCGCCGGTATCCACAGTCGTTTTATGTACATGGCCAACGGAGCCAACCTCGCCTTTACCAAGGCCGTATTCAATGCGGTAGGAGGATATGCCGGCAACGAACAACATGCCTCCGGGGACGATGTTTTCCTCATCCAGAAGGTAGCCGCCCGGGCGCCGGAAAAAGTGGCCTTTCTCAAAAGCCGGGAAGCTACGGTGCAAACCCTTCCGTTGTATGGGCTGAAGCGTTTTGTAAACCAGCGCCTGCGCTGGGGGACGAAAAACAAAAGCTACCAGGACTGGCGTATTGCAGTTGTGCTGGGCTTGGTATTTTTGCTCTGCTGGTTTACCCTGGCTGCGCTGCTGGCCTTTCCACTGTTTGGGATTTACGGACTGGGCCTGGCCCTGTTCCTCTTTTTGGGAAAAGGCCTGGTTGATTATATTTTTCTCAGCGCCGCCACTTCTTTTTTTGAACGCCCCTGGTTGCTGCGCCGCTTCTGGTTGATGGAAGGCCTGCACGTAGTGTATATGGCTTTCATCGGCCTGCTTTCTCTGATTGTGAAGCGTTACGAATGGAAGGGAAGGCAGGTAAGATAAACGCGTTTTTGAGGCGTTACAACCTGCTCACCGCTTCCATCAGGCGTTCTACCCTGCTCGCTTCTACCGGCTGTGCCCAATGTCCCTCTTCTTTGAAGGAAGACCCCACGATAACCCCGTCGCAGTGAGGCCAGTATTCCGCAATGTTTTCTGGGCCGATCCCGGAACCAATGAGGACGGGCAGGTTGGAAGCTGCTTTTGCGTCCCGGGCCTCCTGCACGGAGGCGGCCACCCCTGTTGCGTTGCCGGTGATGATCAGCCCGTCGCCGCGAAAAAATTCGGCGGCTTTGGCGGTATCCGCCAGGTTTACATCAGAGGTGATGGCATGAGCGCTGTGTTTCTTCTTGATATCGGCCAGCACCAGGATGTGGCCGGCTCCGATGGCCCGGCGGTAGCGAAGCAGCGTTCCGGCATCGCTCTGTATCAAACCCTCATCGGCAACGTGGGCAAAAGCGAAACCCTCGGCACGAATGAATTCCAGGCCGGCGGCCAGGGCAACGGCCAGTGCCTCCCGGTTGGCGCCTGCCAGAACCTGAATGCCACAGGGTAAGGCAACGGCCCGTTTCACGGCAGTAGCCACCGCCGTCATCGCCGCCGTAATTTCCGGGCCAACCTGCCGCCGTAAATAAGGGGTGTCGTGCATATTTTCTATCATAATAGCAGGAAGGCCGCAACGCCGGAACAGCAGGGCTTCCTCCACCGCCTGTTCAACTACGGCTTCGATGTTTCCCCCGTAGGCTGGCGTCCCCGGTAAGGCTTGGACGTGGATCATCCCGATCACGGGTTTGGCAGTACCGAATACGTTTTGGAATCTGGACATGATCGTTTTTTTGTCATCCTTGAGCAACCCATTTCGATAAATTGCAAATCTCTTGAACTTGAATATAAAATAATCCAACTTGATTTTTAACTTGTAAGCAATCCCGGCTGGAATTCTTTTACAGGAAGGCCAACCTCGCAAACGACTGTACATACTCCCAAAATACAATGATCAACCATTATCTGGACATTGCCCCCGAAGTAATGGATGCGCTCAACGAAGGGCGTCCTGTCGTTGCTTTGGAATCTACTATCATTTCTCATGGAATGCCTTATCCGCAAAATGCCGAGACCGCCCTTCGGGTAGAGCAACAGGTTCGCGCAGGTGGGGCCGTTCCCGCTACCATTGCCATTCTCGGCGGCCGGCTGAAGGCAGGCCTTAGCCCCCGGGATATCGATTACCTGGGTGAGAAAGGCGCCAAAGTGGCCAAGGCAAGCCGCCGCGACCTGCCCGCCTTGCTGGCTCGCGGCATGGATGGAGCAACGACCGTTGCTTCCACTATGATCATTTCCCGCCTGGCGGGTATCGCCGTGTTCGCTACCGGCGGGATCGGGGGCGTGCACCGCGGGGGGGCTCAGACCATGGATGTTTCGGCCGACCTGACAGAACTGGCACGTACCAACGTGGCTGTCGTATGTGCCGGCGCCAAGTCCATCCTCGACCTGGAGCTTACCCTGGAGTACCTGGAAACCTATGGAGTGCCCGTATTGGGCTTTCAAACGGATGAATTCCCCGCCTTCTACAGCCGCCACAGTGGGCTGTCGGTTGACTTCCGGGTAGAGGCCGCCTCAGAGATCGCCGAAATGATGCAGGCCAAATGGAGCTTAGGCCTGGATGGCGGCCTGATCGTGGCCAATCCCATCCCCGAGGCTTACGCGATGCCCGCTGATGACATAAAGGCGGCCATCAGCCGCGCCCTTGCCGAAGCGGAGGCCAAGGGCGTTAAAGGGAAGGCGCTTACCCCGTTCCTGTTGGCAAAGATCGAAGGGCTCACCGAGGGCCGGAGCTTGCAAGCCAACATCCAGCTAGTGCTCAGCAATGCAGCCCTGGCAGCCAGGCTGGCAGTGGCCTTTGCCGGCCTTCAGGTGAAAAGGGTTTTTTGATGGGATAGGGAGCGCATATAGTCTGCCGGGTGAGGATAAGAAGCTATTCCAGTCAGTACCGGAATCTATACGTTTTCTGTATATGGATCATTTTATCATGTCTTAAGTGAACTAAACCCAAATTTTTTTTCGTTAGTATCTCAACAATGCACCCCGGCATAGAGAAAACTACTGTAAAGGCCTGAGAAGGCAGCTCCTCCGTTCACGAAAGCAAATTAAGAGAGAACGCCACCTGAACAACTATGTAGCCTGGTACCGCGATCCGAGCGACGTTTCCTACCTGTGTACCTGTGTTTAACACCATTTTTCCCGTTAAAAAAAACAACCCCATGTCCACAACCCTGATGATTATCTTAGGCCTCCTGGGCATTACCGTGACTGGTTATTTTTTTGCTCAGTTGGCCAATGCTTTCAACCAACCCAGCCGCAGGCCCTACAGGAACCTCCAACATCCCCAGGGCTTTGCCCCCAACACTGTCATGTATCAACCGCCATTGCCAGTAGAAGAACCCCGGGAAGCTATTGTGCCTTTCTGGCCTGTCATGGTCTTAATGGCAATCGCTGCGATCTTCTACCTGGCGAACACGCCCGCTCCGGCCGGGAAGAGCAGCGGGCAGCCTGCCCGCGGCACATCGTCTGTTACTTCTACATACGATTCTTCCCGGTTTGATTATGCCCCTTCCACCGGGCGGGCATATTACGGCACTAAAGAAAAAGGAACGGTGAAGCGTTATCCTGTACCATTGTCTACCCCCCGCACCAGGAAGACGCCGGCGCAGGTTGAAAAACAAACGGTACCGTACCCGGATTCCTACGAAACGAAGAAGGATGCGGCAGGCAGGCCCTATCAGGCCCCGGATTACGGCAAGGGATTCGGCGTCCAGCTTTTTGCCACAGAGAAGGACTGGTGGGAAGAGGCCCATGTGCTCAGCATTCAGAAAAACTACAATGGGCATCAATTGCTGATCGGTACAGGTTATACAGCAGATATGGTGAAAGTCACCAGGTTTATTCTCGGTTCCTTTGACACCAGGGAAGAAGCTGCCCGTTTTGCCAGGCGTATCGGGAAGGATTTTCCCGGTGCTTTCCCTGCCGACCTGTCAAAACTGGAGCGTGTGGAGCGGTACTGGCCCTATCCCTAAATGGACTTTGGGCGTGTCCGCCTTTACCCGGTGGCATCAGAACTCGCTCTTGAAGTGGAACTGTATTTTGGGATGGTTTTCCTGGGCCAGCTTCAGGCTCCAGGCGGATTCGGCGAGATACACCAACTGGCCGTGCTTATCGCGGGCGATATCTTTCCGGCGGCGGTTCAGGAATTCCTTCAACGCTTTGTCGTCCTTGCAGCTGATCCAGCAGGCTTTATACAAATTGATGGGCTCGTAAGAACAGCGGGCTCCATACTCATGTTCGAGGCGGTATTGTATAACATCGAACTGCAGGGCGCCCACGGTACCAATGATCTTTCTTCCGTTCTCCTCCTTGGTGAACAACTGTGCGACGCCTTCATCCATGAGCTGTTCCAGGCCCTTTTCGAGCTGTTTATATTTCATGGGGTCGGCGTTGTTGACATAGCGGAACTGTTCGGGAGAGAAACTGGGGATGCCTTTAAAATGGAGGACTTCTCCTTCCGTTACCGAATCGCCGATCTTGAAGTTGCCGGAATCGTAAAGGCCGATCACGTCGCCGGGAAAGGCTTCGTCGATCACCATTTTTTTATCGGCCATGAAGCTGGTGGGGTTGGCGAATTTCATCTTGCGGTTCTGCCGGACGTGCAGGTAGTTGGTATTGCGCTGGAACTTACCGGAGCAGACCCGCAGGAAGGCAATGCGGTCCCGGTGTTTGGGGTCCATATTGGCGTGGATCTTAAAGACAAAGCCAGCGAATTGATCTTCGGAGGGATTGACCGTCCGTTCTTCGGTAATGCGCGGCAGGGGCGCAGGTGCGATCTCGACGAAGCAGTCGAGTAGTTCGCGTACGCCGAAGTTGTTGATGGCGCTGCCAAAGAAGACCGGAGATAGTTCTCCATTGAGGTAGGCCTGATGGTCGAGGGGGGGGTATACTTCTTCGACCATCCGGACTTCTTCGCGTAGTTCCCGGGCTGCGGCTTCTCCAACATGCTTTTCCAGTTCCGGGCTTTTGAGGTCTGTGATCTCGATGGTATCTTCTTCCATTTGTTTGCCGTGGGGGCGAAAGAGGACCAGTTTCTGTTCGTAAAGGCTGTATACCCCTTTGAAGCGTTGTCCCATCCCGATGGGCCAGCTCAGCGGGCGGACGTTAAGGCCCAGCTTTTGTTCCAGCTCGTCGAGCAGGTCGAAGCCATCGAGCCCTTCGCGGTCCAGCTTATTGATGAAGACCATAATGGGCGTTTTCCTCATTCGGCAGACCTCCACCAGTTTTTCTGTTTGCGCTTCCACTCCTTTGGCCACGTCGATTACGACGATCACGCTGTCGACGGCCGTGAGGGTGCGATAGGTATCTTCCGCAAAATCCTGGTGGCCCGGGGTGTCGAGGATGTTGATCTTCAGGCCCCGGTATTCAAAGGCCATGACCGAGGTGGCGACGGAAATACCCCGTTGGCGTTCAATTTCCATGAAGTCGGAGGTCGCGCTGCGTTTGATCTTGTTGGATTTAACGGCGCCGGCGACCTGGATAGCACCGCCAAATAACAACAACTTTTCAGTGAGGGTAGTCTTTCCGGCGTCGGGGTGGCTGATGATGCCGAACGTACGCCGTTTTTGTATTTCCTTCAGAACACTCATTCCATTCCTTAATTTAATCCTGTTCCGGCAGGTAGCCGGAACAAGGAGCTTTTTTCAGCCTGCAAAGGTAAGGAATTCAGGCTAATGTGGATAATTATTGTTGAAAGCAGAAGCTTTCGAGGCCTAAGGAAGTAAACTATGGAAAGAGGCAGCCGTTACGGTAATAGAGAGCAGGCCCCCGTCAGCCAATTCATGCTGTGAAAGATATTGGCTATATTGTGCATGCTCCGTTGATTTGATTAACCAACTAACGTAGATGTTTGAGCTTGCTGGAATAATCATTCTGGGTATCCTTGCACAATGGATAGCCTGGCGAGTTCGCGTGCCAGCCATTCTGCCTCTGATCCTTACCGGATTGGCAGTGGGGCCGTTGTCTACCTTTTACACTAAAGATGGCGAAAAACTAATTGAGCCGATCTACCGGGTGAACGAAGAAGGCATGGGTATTTTTCCCGACAAGTATTTGTTTTCTTTTGTTTCACTGGCCATTGGGATCATCCTATTTGAAGGAGGCCTGACCCTGAAACGGCGAGAGCTCTCGGGAGTGGGGCCGGCGATTGTCAAACTGATCACCTTCGGGCCTCTGGCCACTTTTTTCGGCGGGGGGGTGGCGGCTCACCATATTCTGGGGCTGAACTGGCCCATCTCCTTTCTGTTCGGGGCGCTGGTTATTGTCACCGGGCCTACGGTCATTGCACCGATCCTCCAGAACATTCCGCTCAACCGCAATGTATCTACCGTGCTAAAGTGGGAAGGTATCCTGATCGATCCCATCGGAGCGTTGGTGGCCGTACTTGTTTTTGAATTCATAAGGTCTGCTCAGGGCGGTTTCGAATTCACATCTCACGTCTTTGTTTCCTTTTTTCAGATCATTATGATCGGTTTGTCGATGGGCGCCCTGGCTGCCGTAACCCTGTACAAGCTGATCAAGGCAGACCTTATTCCCCATTACCTGCTCAATGTTTTTACACTGGCTTGTGTACTGGGGGTCTTCGTATTTTCCGATGTGCTGGTCCACGAATCCGGCCTTTTATCGGTAGTCGTAATGGGGATGGCCATGGGCAACCTCGATGTTCCGAGAATAAAAGATATCCTGTCCTTCAAGGAATCGCTAAGTGTGTTGCTGATCTCGATCCTTTTCATCATACTGGCGGCCAATATAGATATGGATGACATCAACATCATCCTCAACGACTGGCGCGCGCTGGCCCTGTTCGGGGTGGTGGTCTTTATTCTTCGCCCGCTGGGCGTCTTTATCAGCACCTGGAATTCCGGTTTGAGGCTATCGGAGAAGATATTCATTTCCTGGGTAGGCCCCCGGGGCATTGTGGCTGCGGGTATTGCTTCTCTGTTCGGCATCACCCTAACCTCTGAAAACCCTCCGGTTCCCAATGCCGAATACCTGGTGCCTCTGGTTTTCATGATCGTGCTGGGTACGGTGCTCCTTAATGCCACTACCGCCCGGATGGTAGCCCGGATGCTTAAGGTCACCCAGGATGCTTCGGAAGGTATCCTCATCATCGGAGCCAACGGCGCTGCCCGTATCATCGGGAAATATCTGCAGGACAACAATCGACATGTGGTGCTGATCGACAATAACGAAAGCAGTATAAAAAAAGCTGAAGAAGCCGGACTGGAAGCCTTCCTGGTCAATATTTATACCGATGACCTTGGAGAGCAGTTCGAACTGCTGGATATGGGCTACATGGTGGCGATGACCAGCAGCGCTGATGTCAATCAGTACGTGGTGCGAAAATATCAGAAAATATTCGGCGAGAACGGAGCGTTTCGCCTCATCACCCCGGAAGAATTGAAAAAGCCCCGGCAGGAAGTGCCGCAACAAGGCATTTTTTCCTATACGGACGACTTCCTGAACCTCAATGAAGTGGCGCGTGACTATCCGATCGTGCACGAAGTCGATCTGGAAAACAATGAAGCCATGGAACTCCTCGTCAATCGTACGGCAGCCAATACCGATACGGTTCCTCTTTTCATCAAAACGAGCACCGGGTCGCTTGAAGTTATTCCCGCCAACCTGAACGATATTACGGTCACCGAGGGTTTCCAACTGATCTATCTTGGTAAAAAGCTGGAAGAGGCCAATGCCGAATAAGGCTGCTATATACCCTGAACTTACCTTAATCTATTCCCTCTTGTTACAAAAACTGAACCTTCAAGAACATTTTTTTTTACCCGTTGTTGATGAGTAAGTTTTACTATTATTTATAGTATGAATACTCTTTTAACAGAGTTAAATTACCCCGCCAAGCATAAGGAAAACAAAATCGCGATTCTTTAATTCGGCCAGCGCCCTGGTGGCCTGGCTGAAGTTCGCATGGTGACTGAGGCTTTTTAAGGAGAAGCTAACAACAGCTTCTCCTTTTTTTGTTATCCTTGGCCGGTCCAAGGGCATTTTGGTATTTTTACGAATAAAACCTTCTTAACTCAGAGTAAAACTATTATATTAGGTTGTTGTTACTCTAAGGCTTTTCTTTCTTAAAATATCCTCACCTCACCATGCTGAAATTCCTCAAATTTGACTTTTCCAATCTTAAAGGTGATTTTTTCGGTGGCCTGACGGCAGGCATCGTAGCCCTCCCTTTGGCCCTTGCCTTTGGTGAACAAACCGAAATGGGCGCCATTGCCGGCTTATACGGCGCCATTGCTATTGGTGTGCTGGCCGCCCTTTTTGGAGGTACGCCAACGCAGATCAGCGGCCCCACCGCTCCGATGACGGTAGTCTCGGCGGTGGTCATTGCCGACGCCATAACCTACGCCGGCAGCCTGGAAACGGCTTTTCCCATCATAATTGCCACATTTTTCCTGGCAGGTATGATCGAATCGCTGCTGGGGCTTTTCCGTTTGGGAAAATATGTAAAATACATACCCTATCCTGTCGTCTCCGGTTTTATGAGTGGGATTGGGGTTATCATCGTAATCACCCAGATCTTTCCCTTCTTTGGTGTATCTGCTCCGCAAGGGGGCCCGATGGGCACCCTGCGCGCCATTCACGAGATACCGGAGATCGTCAATGCTTATTCCGTCGGCGCAGCGCTGGTGACGATCGCGCTGATCTACCTGTTGCCTCGCCTGACCCGTGCCGTGCCCAGCACATTGGTAGCGCTGATCCTGGTCTCCCTGGTGGCTTTTTTCCTGCTGCCGTCCGGCAGTATCCTGAGGCTCAACTCCGGAGGGCCCATTCCGGCCGGGCTACCCGAACTGCATCTGGGCTTCCTGAGGGTATTCCTGGATTTGAACCATGTGGTGGTCATCTTTGAGTACGCCGTGACCCTGGCTTTCCTCGGAGCTATTGACTCTCTGCTTACTTCCATTGTGGCGGACAATATTACCAAAACCAAGCACGACAGCGACCAGGAACTTATCGGGCAGGGGATCGGAAATGCAGGCGCCGCCATCTTTGGAGGCCTGCCTGGGGCCGGCGCCACCATGCGCACTGTGATCAATGCCAATGCAGGAGGAAAGACCAAGCTATCCGGTATCATTGCCGGCCTGTTCCTTCTCGTAGTACTCCTGGGGATCGGTGCGCTGGTCGGCCATATCCCCAACGCCGTCCTGGCCGGCATCCTGATCACCGTTGGTATCGGGATTATTGACTATCGGGGCCTGCGCCATATCCGTTCAGTGCCTCTCTCCGATGCGTTTGTAATGATCGCGGTGTTGTTACTCACCGTTTTTGTGGATCTTCTGGTAGCAGTAGGCGCCGGTATGGTATTGTCGGCCTTGCTGTTTATGAAAAAAATATCCGATGTGGTGGAACATAAGACCACTTCGGCGCCATTAAAGGATTTTGCCCGGGAAGTACCCTGGCGAGATGAAGGGAACATTATCGATGAAGTAGGTGACCGGGTTTATATCAAACACCTGGATGGGCCCCTGTTTTTTGGCTTCGCTTCCCGGTTCCAGGATATGATCAAGGCCCTCCCCAAGATCCGGACAGTAGTAATTCGTATGGACCGGGTCCCCTATGTTGACCAATCCGGGCTGTACGCTATGGAAGAAGCAGTGCAGGAACTTCAGGAGCAGGGCATTTTGGTGGTTTTCACCGGCCTGCACGGCCAGCCGCTCGATATGTTCAAACGGATCAACCTCATCCCCGGCCTGATATCCGAAGAATACCTTTTTGAGACGTTTGAGGACTGTGTAAACTGGCTGAAACCTTTCATCATGAACGAAGGGTTGTCCCGCCTGGCTGCTGAACAGGTCAGCGGTAACGGCAACAGCAAAAAGAAGGCCGCCAAAGAAGCTGCGAAGAAAGTGAAAGACGCCGATAAACTCCGTGAAATTTGAACAAACGCTCAGATTGAGGCTATCTCAGTAGGAACTCCTGGCCTGGAGTCCGCTCCATAAAGGGTTCCGCCAAGGCGCAGAAGCTGCAACAAACACGGCACTCTGCGCGCCACGGACTGACATTATTTGGCGCCTTTTGTTGGCAATCTATTTTTTGAGACAACCCATGCATTTAGATTTTCATCCGCTATTAATTGATAGTAGTGCTTTCTATTTTCAATTAATTACTTACATTTGGTATCAGCACCAATTAAGAGCGAGCCATGGCTATTACCATTCAAATGAAGCTCAATGAGAAGCTGTACCTCAGAGATCCTCAAGATACGAAGCTCGGCCGCAAGATCATTCAATACAGTATTCTCCTGATTGACGAAATTGGATTTGAAGCCTTTACTTTCAAAAAACTGGCTGAGCAGATCGGATCGACGGAAGCTTCTGTGTATCGCTATTTTGAGAACAAACACCTGCTGCTGGTGTATCTGCTCTGCTGGTATTGGGAATGGATGAAATTTCGTATCGACTACAATACGATGAACATTGAAAACCCCAAGCAAAAGCTGCATATCGCCATCTCATCCATTGTAGATACTACCCGTCGCAATACTTCAATTGAGTTCGTCGATGAAGATGTACTCCATCGCATCGTAGTCGCAGAAGCCACTAAGGCCTACCACACCAAAGAGGTGGACATGGAAAACAAACACGGTTTTTTCCTTACCTACAAAGCCCTGGCCAAAAAGATCTCGGATATCATCAATGAGATCGACCCCTCTTATCCTTATCCGCGCGCGTTGGCGAGCACCCTGTTGGAAATGGCCAACAACCATATTTATTTCGCCCTCCATCTACCCGCCCTGACCGATATATCCGTTGAAAATGGCGACCTCAGCGAGGTGGAGAAACTTCTGGAAGACTTCGCCTTCGGCCTGCTGAATGCCGGCGTAGAAGAAGAAAGTTGATCCCTCTGCGTTGGGGAGGAGCGAAAGAAGGAGAGGAAGAAGAACGACCCGCCCCTGCTTCGTCCAGGCAAAAGAGACTCCCTCTAGCCCAGTGCTCTGAAAGTAGATAGAGCGATGAGGATCGGCTCTTCTATGGATATTTCGAGTGCTTATCAAAATTTCTTAAAAGAGTTTACCCTGCCCGTTCTTCTCGATGTCGAACTCTATACTATCTCCTGCCTTGAGTTTGTCCTGGGCTGGATTTTCTTTATCAGCTTTTTCTTTCTCTTTTTCCGGCTTAGGAGGCGTTGCTTCCTGCCCGCCATTAACTTCCCGGATGCCCGTCAAGCGTTGGTCGCTGACCTTGTTGCCGATGGCTTTCCATCCTTTGACGTCGACGAAACTGGCCAGGTCGATCTCTCCCTCCACTTTTTTGGAGTTGACTTTCATGCTGTACTGCACTTTGGGCGCGTCATCGAGGGAAGCATAGAGCAGTTTCGTTTTCCGGTCTTCGGTCAGGAAGGGGAAACGTTGGCCGGTAGTGGTAGTTTCGATCAGGAAGCGCTTGGCCATGGTCCAGCCGCGTTCGCCTTCGAAATAAAGGGTATTGATGGGGCGGTTCGGGTCAAATTTGCCGATGTGCATGATTTCACCGGGGTCAAAGCGTTTATTGAGGTCCATCTCCATTACCTCATAGGTGCCGTCCTTGTAAATGGCAAGGATGGTGTCGCCGGTGTCGAACGCTCCGAGGAACTTTCCGCGTTCGTCCGTATTTAACCGGCCGCTGACCTCATCCATCCAGACCTGCAGGGCGCCCAGGGTCGATTTCCCCACTTCTTTCAGTGCTACTTTTCTCACGGGGTATCTGGTCAGGGTATTGCCCTTGGAGCTGCGCCCTTTGATGTCGAGGTCGCCAAAATCGTAATCAAAAAGCTTGATCCGGGCCCGGCTTCCCTGGGTCAACTGCACGGTTACCACTTCAGCTTCACCATTAGGGTTGGCGCTGAAGTACAGCACTTTGGAGCCCTTCTCCCCCGAAGTCAGGTCGTACTCCCTGTCCCTGGTGATCGCTTTGACGTTGAAGCGCTTGGCAAAGCTGCGGCCGGACTTGCCGTCGGTGTAGATCATGTTGTAGGTCGTGCGGTCATCACCTTTTTTCCACACATCGACATGGATAATGTCCTTTCCGACGAAGACCTTATCTGCGATCCGGGAAACCAGGAAAACGCCATCCTGCCGAAAGACTATGATATCATCTATATCCGAGCAGTCGCAAACGAACTCATCCTTTTTCAGCCCGGTACCTATGAAGCCTTCCTTTCGGTTGACGTATAGCTTGGCGTTATTGGCCACTACTTCCGTTGCCTGTATGGTATCGAAGGTGGTGATCCGGGTGCGGCGTTCCCGTCCTTTGCCATGTTTGGCCAGCAGGTCCTCGAAGTAGGCTATGGCGTAATCCACCAGGTTGTCGAGGTGGTGTTGTACTTCCTTGAGTTCCTCCTCCAGCCGGGCAATGAGCTCGTCTGCTTTGAAGGAGTTGTATTTGGAGATCCGTTTGATCTTGATCTCGGTGAGCCGGGTTAGGTCTTCCTCTGTGATGTCGCGCAAAAGCCTGAGCCGTTTGTCTCCTTTTTGAGGCTTGTTGGCGGGGGTTACCACATATTTGCGCAAGCCGGCGTCGACGGCTTCCAGAACGGCTTCCCAGGTTTCACATTCTTCGATATCGCGGTAGATGCGTTTTTCGATAAAAATTTTCTCCAGGCTGGCGAAGTGCAGTTTTTCCAGCAGTTCGCCTTTGCGGATCTCGAGCTCCTGGCGGAGCAGGTCCTTGGTATGTTCGGTGGAAATGTCCAGGATCTCTTCTACCGTCAGGAAGTGCGGTTTGTCATCGATAATGACGCAGGCATTGGGGGAGATCGGCACTTCGCACTGGGTAAAGGCATAAAGGGCGTCTACCGTCAGGTCAGGAGAAGTACCGGGGGCCAGTTCTACGAGTACTTCTACTTCCTGTGCTGTGTTGTCTACAACTTTTTTGATCTTGATCTTTCCCTTGTCGCTGGCTTTGATGATGCTCTCGATCAGGCTGGGGGTGGTAACGCCGAAGGGCAGTTCCCGGATGGCGAGGATGGATTTATCAACTCGGTCGATCATTGCCCGGACCTTCACCCGGCCGCCCCGCTTCCCGCCGTTGTAATCGCTAACGTCGATCATGCCGCCCGTCTGGAAGTCGGGGTATATCTTCACTTTTTTCCCCTGCAGCACCTTGATGGAGGCCTTGATGAGCTCCACGAAGTTGTGAGGCAGTATTTTGGTGGAAAGGCCAACTGCAATACCATCGGCGCCCTGAGCCAGGAGCAGCGGGAATTTCATGGGCAGGTCGATCGGTTCCCGTTTGCGGCCGTCATAGCTGAGCTGCCAATCCGTAGTTTGGGGATTGAAGGCGATATCGAGGGCCAGCTTGGTGAGGCGGGCTTCGATGTATCGCGAGGCCGCGGCGCTGTCTCCGGTCCGTACATCTCCCCAGTTGCCCTGCGGGTCGATGAGCATTTCTTTCTGCCCGAGGTTGACCAGGGCGTCCCCGATAGCGGCGTCCCCGTGCGGGTGGTACTGCATGGTCTGCCCGATGATGTTGGCCACCTTGTGATAGCGCCCGTCATGCATCTCACGCATGGCATGCAGGATGCGGCGCTGAACCGGCTTTAGGCCATCCCATATGGAGGGTACGGCGCGTTCCAGAATAACGTAAGAGGCGTAGTCCAGGAAGTAGTCCTGATACATGCCCTTAAGGGTGATGATGTTTTCCTCGCCGTTCTGTTCTACTGTTCTTGTGTTTTCGCTCATTTTGATCTCCTGGCTGTAAGTCTAAAGCATACTGTTGCGCAAAGCAAAGCTACAAATTTAACAGCAATTTTAAAAACAAAACATTTTATTTAATTGCGTTTAAAATTTTTTGTTTTTTTAAAATATTTTGAGCCCAGGCAGCACAATACTTCCCTTTGCCGTTGTACAGTTGAAGTCAAAAGCGATCGAACTGGTTGTATATCTATGACAATTGGCCTAACTTGTGCAAGCTGAAAAGTAGATGGATATCGCTTTGCCTTTAGAATACGATGAAAAAAACCTGATCATGGCCTGTGCTCGTCAAGAGCGCTGGGCCCAGAAGGTGCTGTATGAAGAGTACTACAGCCAGATGATGGGGGTTTGCCTACGCTACTCCAATGGTGAGGAGGAAGCGTTGGACATCTTGCACGAGGGCTTCATCAAAGTGTTCAAACACGTTAAAAAATATCAGCCGGGAACGTCACTTTCGGCATGGATACGCCGTATTATGGTAAATACGGCCATTGATTATTATCGCAAGAGTATACGCAGGCGCACGGAGGACATCGAACAAGCATACCACCTGAGCACTACTGATGCCGATGCCATCAGCCAGTGTACGGAAAGAGAGATCCTGGACGCCGTCCAGCAACTGTCGCCTGCATATCGCGCTGTTTTTAACCTTTATGTCATTGAAGGCTATTCCCACCGGGAAATCGCCGAAATGCTGGATATTACCGAGAGCACTTCGCGGTCGAACCTGGTGAAAGCACGTTTAAAACTACAGGCTTTGTTGAGCTCGAGATCACACGGATATGGAGAAGAAGATGAATCCGATAGACCAAATCATTAAGGAAAAGCTGGGGGGCCTGCAGGTGCCCTTCGACGCCGGATCCTGGCAGCTTATGGAACAGAAGCTGGATGAGGAGGCTATGGGAATGGGGGAAGAAGGCCAGCCGGTAGCAGATACCAAACATATAGACGAAGCCATCTTTGATAAACTCCACCGTTACTCGGCCGACTACCAGCCTAACCACTGGCACCGCATGGAGGCTCTGCTGGAAGAGGCCTTCGCCTGGCCCCGCCAGGTATTGCGCTACAAGCTTACGGAGCTTGCCCTGATGTTGCTGATCTTCTTGTTCCTCTGGCAATACATTCCTTCCGATAACTCCCTTGCCCCCCTGCCGCCACATGCCATTGAACGTGCGACGCCGGATACCCCCGTCTTGCGCAAACCGGCGCCGGCTCTTAAGGGGAAGGCAGATACTGCCCCTCAGGCCGGCCTTCAGTCCGAAATCCCGGGCCTGGATAGCAAAGCGCCGGCACCTGCTGTCGCTGAAGTGCCTGCCCCTGCGGTAGCTACAGGAAAAGGTGGCGCCCGATCCACAACCGGCAGTAGGGCCGTTGCAACACGGCAACCTCAACAACCGGCCCAGGGCCTCTCGATCGCGGACGCATCCCCGGATACCGATGAAACGCTTTCCCGTAGTGCGTTCTCCCTGGCGCCCTTAAGCCAGCGGACATCTTTCCTGGCATCACCAGCTTATTCGCTTCCTTTGGAGGTGGTAACGGCTTCCGCCTCGTTAGCTGCATTGGATGAGTTGAGAACTTTGACGGCAGAAGTGGTTTACGACAACCTGAGAGATATTGGAGCTGTTTCTTTCGCCAGGAACAGGAACCGCCTGGCTTTACGGGTAGGCATGTTCGGCAGCGCAGAGTACAACCACATCACCGTGCCCTCCAGCGAAGAGAAAAAGCTGGAAGAAGAATTGCAACGGTACGCCATGGGTTATGGCGGCGGGCTGTCTCTGGGTGTTGAATACGGCCGTTTTGAGGTCGAAACGGGCGCCATCTACGCTGCCCGGCAGTATCCGGTCGGTTTGGTTTATGTCAATGGCAGTGTTGGGGGCGGACTGCAAGGCCAACGTCTTCAAGCCAGTGAGCTCAACATCATCAACGTTCCGTTGCACTTCCGGTATACCTTCCTGCGCCGCAACAGCTGGCGGGCTTACGCCCTGGCCGGAGCTTCCATTCAGGTGGCGTTCCAGCGCAATTACTACGTTACCGAAGAACCACAGTTCGACTTTCTGCCTATGCAGCCTCCGCCGGCGCCGCCGCCAACTTCGGGCGAAGAAGCGGCTATCGACCGCATCCGGAAATCCGGCCTGGGCTGGTTCGAAGGTGGTACGTTCGAGGAAAATGCCTATCTCACCGGCAACGTCGGTATTGGGTTGGAACATTATATCAATTCCCGCTGGAGCTTATTCGTCCAGCCGACCTATCAGCATTCTCTGCAATACTTCCGGGTAGGCCTGGGGCCCAATGCCGACCGGATCAACTCCCTTTCCGTGCTGTTTGGAGCTAAAGTAAGAATGAAATAGTTTCCACGGTCCGGATTCTCCCGTTCAAATGGTTCTGATCACCCGGCATGGGTTACCAAAGGCCAGTACACCATTGGGTAGACTTTTAGTAACTACTGACCCGGCGCCGACCACTACACCGTCTCCGATCGTTATTCCGGGCATAATAACCGTATTTCCTCCGATCCAAACGTTGTGCCCTATAGTTACCGGCTGGCTTGAAGTGAAATAGCTGCTCTGGTTTCCATCTCGTCCCGGCGTTTTTATCCGCTCGGATGCCTTCAACGGGTGGCTGGCAGTGTAGATCTGAACGTAGGGGCCGATCAGGCCGTTTTCCCCTATCCTGACCTCATTGTCGTCGAGAAAGATACAGTTTGTATTGATGAAGGTATTTTCTCCGATGAATATGTTTTCCCCGTAGTCACAATAGAAAGGCGCTTCGATCCAGACATTTGCTCCCATCCCTCCGAACAGCGCGGTTAAAATGGCCTCTCGCCTCCCCACTTCCCTGGAGTCCAGGCGGTTGTATTCCTGTAATAACTGCCTGGCGGTGTGGTACATCTCGATCAGTTCAGGGTCCCTCGAGTTATAGTTTTGCCCTTTCAGCATTTTTTCTTTTTCTGTCATTCGTTTTCTTTTGATGAGTGGTAATGTTTCGTCCGGTAAGTATCGCAAGGATACAATCGTACTCACCCTCTGCCCGCCGACGGCGCCGTTCCATATTCTTCTTTCCATATTCTTCGGAACTGGCGGGCGGAAGTGTAACCGCAATGCCGGGCAATCTCCTCGATACCAAGCTGCCCGTTATACATCAACTGGCGGGCCAGCTCGAGCCTTATTTGTTGTTTATATTCCTGGATGGTCTTGCCCGTATATTTTCGGAAAAGGCGCGTCAGGTGGCGGGGGCTCAGGTGGGCGATCTTAGCCAGTTCCCCGATGGGATGGTTGGTTTCGGGTTCATTGAGCAGCGCCTCCTGCACTTTAAAGACACCAGGGTGAAAAGGCTTTTGCAGATTGCAGTAAACATCCCGTTGAGGGCTGGTGGATTCCCGCCGGAAGCTGACCACCAGCTCCTGAGCGACACGGGCAGCTACAAACGCTCCGAACCACTTCTCCAGGAGATAGAGCGCCAGGTCGATACCCGTGGACAAACCGGCAGAGGTGAAAATCCGCTTGTCTTCCGTGTATAATTTATCCTTCTGGACCAAGGCCCGGGGATAGCGCTGTTCCAGGAAATCCAGGCACTTCCAGTGGCAGGTGCATTTCCGGTAATCCAGCAAGCCCATTTCTGCCAGGATCAGCGCACCGGAACAAATGGAACACAGGCTGGCGCCCTGCTCGTAGGCGCGCTTCAGCCAGGGGGCAGCGCGGCGGATGGCGGCATCCTGTTCCCCTCTTCTAAAGCTGTTGAAGTCAATTCCGGGAATGCAGATGAGGGTGTCTTCTTCCGGCTGAAGGTGCTCCGGAGTTGTAAAACTGGCCAGCCCGAGCCCCTGCTCGGACTGAATGCCATCCTCAAAACTGGTGAACTGTAGGTGAACCGGACACTGGCACAGGTTCCTGGCCTCATAGAAAACCTGCAACGGCCCGGCCAGGTCCATCAGGTGGGTTTTAGGAAAAAACAGAAAGATGACATTACGTCGGGGCATAGTGTATGTGGTGGTTACAGACAAAGATCGGTCATTTTCAGCCATCGCCACCTGGAAAAAATTGCTAAAGTGTAAATTGAAATACGCAATCACTTACCCAACTTTTCAATCAAAACCCGACGACGATGAAAAAAGAAATTTTCCTGACCTTATGCTATCTTCTGGCGGGAGCACTGGCATTCGCTCAACCTCAGCAGAATGGCCGCGTATACAGGGTGGCCCTTTTCGTTCCCAGCGGCGCCGAACTGCTTGATTTTGCCGGCCCCGGTGAGGTGTTTTCCCAGGCGCCCGGCTTTGAGGTTTATCTGGTGGGGCTAACCGAGGAACCGGTTAAAAGCCAGGGCTTCCTGTCCATAACCCCAAATTATTCTTACAACAACTGCCCCCGGCCCGACATCATCCTGGTGCCGGGCGGAGGTACGGGCAGGATCATCAACGACCCGGCGGCCATCCAGTGGATCAAGGATCATTACGATAATGGCGGTACGGTACTTACTGTCTGTACCGGCGCATCTGTAGCGGCCAAGGCCGGCCTGCTGGAGGGAAAAAAAGCAACGACCTATCACTCCGCTTTCGATTACGTGAAAAGTTATTGTTCAGATTGCGAACTGCTCCCCGGCACGCGTTATGTCGATAATGGGCGCATCATTACTACGGCTGGCATTTCCGCCGGAATTGACGGCGCCCTGCACCTCGTTTCCCGCATCAAAGGCAAAGACGTAGCCGAAGAGGCTGCCCGGAACATGGAATACGACAAATGGACGCCCGGAGAAGGCTATATGAACTACCAGAACGAATTTGTGCAATATCTCAAGCAATACGGGCCCGTCCGGACGAGGCAGCACTACCAAAGTGAGCTGGCCGGACCCGCCCCGCTTTTCTTTGTGGGAGAGATAAAAAACCTGGCGGCAGAGCTGAGCGCGGCCGGCAAGCAGGAAAGAGCAGTGGAAATGCTCGAATTCGGCGCTGCGTATTATCCAGGAGAGGTCATCATTTACAACCAGATGAGAGCGCTGTACGCCGAAATGGGCCGTCCGGTTCCGCCCGCTCCGGAAGAATTTATGGAAAAGGCCCTTCAAGGTGATGCAGACGGTACCCTTGCCTTATACAAAGAGGCAAAGGAACAGTTCCCGGGGTGGGCCCTCTTCGAAGAATCTCGCATGAATTGGGTGGGTTATCAACTGCTGAGGCAGGAAAAGCCCGAAGCGGCGGTCAAGATCTTTCAGCTCAATGCCGAGGCCTATCCCTCCTCCTGGAATGCCTACGACAGCCTCGCGGAAGGGTACCTGAACACTCAACAGTGGGACAAGGCACGGAAATATTATTTGAAATCCCTGGAATTGAACCCTGACAACGACAACGCCCGCAAAATGATGGAGGGGATAAAGGAAAGATAGAACCGGGTATTATAACCAGGCAACCCGAGGGAAGTTACGTCTGTACCAAACTGGCCGATTTTCCGATAAGCGGCCTGCTCGATTTTAATCCTCCGCTGGCTGGCCGCCAAACGCTCCAGTACGCCGGAGATGAAAACCAAGGGCTTTAGGTTTTGATAATCATAGTTTTAGGGGGAATTTAAATAAAAAACACCCTGATTTAGGGTTGGAGAAAAGGATGTTATCTGTCCCTGTAATTGGCAGGAGAAAAATGTAATTTTGCTAGTGAGCAGGAGAACTTCAAGTCTCCTGCTCACTTAGCTTTTTGCTCCGAAAACGCGCTCAATTGGCCACAGTCTGTTTCTTCATTACCAGTTTGTATCCTTCGAACCAGAATACGGAAACGAAAGCGATCGCGCTGCAGCGTAACCACAAGTGGGGCGAAAGCTCGGAGAGGTGGAAAGTATTTCGCACCAGAGGGATAAACTGCAGGGCCAACAGTAAAAGAATAGATGCGCTCAGCATTAAGGGCAACAGGTTATTTGGGTACCGGATGGTGGTGAATATGGTTTCCCGAAAAGAGCGGTTGGCCAAAGTAAGGAAGATATTGCTGATGATCAGGGTGATGAAGGCCACCGTTCGGGTGTAGGCCTCATCCATGCCGGTGGACATGGCCCAATAGTAGGCGCCCAGTACACCGGCAGCGATGATCAGCCCCTGCAGGATGCTGCCCGAAAGCTCACGCCAGGAGAACAGGCTGGAGGAAGGATCGCGGGGTTTCTGTAGCATTACGCCGGACTCCATGGGTTCATTTTCAAAGAAGATGGAACAGGTCGGGCCCATGATCATTTCCAGGAATATGATGTGCACCGGGGAGAAGAGGTTGCGGTACTCCCAGTTGAACACCAGGGGCATCATGACGACCAATATGATGGGAATGTGGATAGAGATGATGTACCGGATCGCCTTCTTGAGGTTGTGGTAGATCTTGCGCCCGTTGGCAATGGCTTCGGCCATCTTTTCCAGTTTGTCATCGGTGATAACGAGGGAGGCGGCTTTTTTGGCGATATCGGTGCCGCGGCTGCCCATGGCCACGCCGATATGGGCAGCCTTGAGGGCCGGCCCGTCATTGACGCCATCACCGGTCATGGCCACGATGTGCCCGTTGGCCTTAAGGGCTTCCACTACTTTGAATTTGGCTTCGGGAAACATGCGGGCGAAGATATCGGCGGTGTTCACCGCTTTGCGCAGCTCCTCTTCCGGCATGTTCAAGACTGCGTCGCCCAACAGGTATTGCCCATTATGGCGCAGGCCGCTCTCCCCGGCGATGGTCAGCGCCGTTTCGGCATAGTCGCCGGTGATCATCTTCACCTGGATGCCAGCCTGGTAAAACTGCCGGAATGCTTCCCGAATGCCCTTTTTCGGTGGGTCGTAGAGGGCTACCAGGCCCAGAAACTGCCATTCGAAACCGTCTTGTTGTTCCGGAAGGGCGTCCGGCGTACCCTCGGCCCTGGCGACTCCCAGAACCCGGAAGCCTCTGGTTGCAAGTTGCCGGGTGATGCTTTCCACCCTGGCCTTCTGGCTTTCGGAAAGAGGAGAATGGGCGAGTATCCGTTCTACGGCGCCTTTGGCGGCGATGATCCGTTCTTCCCCTCTTTGCCAAATGTGGGTCATCATGGGCGGCTGGCCTTCGAGTGGATATTCGTGGATCATCCGGTGTTCTTCCCGGGCGTCGAGGGAAGTATTTTGGCCATAGGCCTGGTGCAGGGCCTTTTCCATTGGGTCGAACGGAACCGGTTCGCTGGCCCACATGGCATAGGCCACAACCGGGTTGTCCGGGTATTCCTCCAGTTGGGCGGTTTCAATGGCCACGTCTTTTTCGAAATCGTATACAGCAGCCAGCGACATCTTGTTTTCTGTGATCGTGCCCGTTTTGTCCAGGCAGATGACGCTGGCCGAACCCAGGCTTTCCACCGTGATGGGCTGTTTGACGAGCAAGCCGATCTTGCTCATCCGGTAGGCGCCGATAGCCATGAAGGAAGAAAAAGCTACCGGTATCTCCTCGGGGATGAGCGACATGGTCATTACTAACCCGAAGAGCAGGCTGACAACCAGGTCGAAAGTCGTCAGATAATTGATGCCGAAAACCAGCAGGAAAGCCAGCAGCCCCACCATCGCCATGCGTTGAACAAAAGTGCTTACCTGTTTCTGCAGGAGCGACTTTTCCTGGGTAATGCTCTCCATGCGCTTGCCCAGCCTGGCCAGCTCAGTCCGGGCGCCTGTTTGAGTTACTCGAACCGTGCCCAGCCCCGAAACAACGAGAGTGCCCTGAAGGATGGGCTCTCCGGCGTTCCGGAACACAGGTATGGACTCGCCGGTCATGATCGATTCGTCTACCGAGAAGTCGTTCTGTTGGAGCACTTCGGCATCGGCAGGCACGGTCTCGCCTTCCGATAGGATTATGATATCATCGGGCACCAGCTCTTCAGCCGGTAGCCTTACCTCTTCTCCATCCCGGATGAGAAGTACTGTGCTCTGGGTAAATTTTTTCAGGCTTTTGATGGCATTGGCGCTGCGTACTTCCTGGTAAATGGAAACGACGACCACCATGGCCATGGCAAAGAGCATGATCTGTCCTTCATAATGGTTGCCGAGGAAAAAATAGATAGCACAAACTGCTATCAGGATGAGGAACATGGGTTCGCGGGCCACATCCCACATCATATGAAAGATATGGCGAGCGCGTCCGGAATACAGGGCGTTCTTACCAAAGCGTTTTTGCCGGGTGGACACCTCTTGCCGGCTGAGGCCCCGGAAAACCTGGTTGTTTTTCTCTTTTGCCATAGCAACCTGGATTGGTTTTAAGCATTTTTTAAGGAAGGCTTAATGTCCTTTAAATGCCGACAGCTGCAATATTGTAAATAAAAACTCATGAATACGATGATTTCTGCCACCCATCTGCATGCTATGGTAGTGCATTTTCCCATTGCATTGTTGTTTGTCGGTTTCCTTTTCGACCTGATCGGCGCCTTCAACGGAAGCTCCTTTTTCCGGCAGGCAGGTTTATCCCTTTTGGTATTAGGTGCAGCCGGTGCAGTGGCGGCTTACTTCAGCGGCGAAGCTGCCGGTGAAGGCATGGAGGAAGGCAGCCTTGGCCGGGCGGTGGCTTTGCACGAACAAGCGGCTTTGATCACCGCCGTGGGAAGTGTATTGGTGGCCTTGCTTCGCGGTGGCCTAATGGTGTTGAAGCGTTATGAAGGCTGGCCCCGTCTTTTGAGCCTTTTTCTATTTACATTACTCATTGCATCGGTGGCCCGTACGGGTTATCTTGGCGGGCAGTTGGTGTACCGGCATGCAGCGGGTGTAGAGCTGAGCCTTCCCGCCATTTCCGATACAGAATAACAAAACGATGAGAATACTATTGGTTGAAGACGAAACGCCGATTGCCAATTTTATCCGGGATGGCCTGCGAGAAGAGGGCTTTGCCGTCGATGTGGCGGATAATGGGCGAACCGGGCTGGAGTTGGCCCTGGGCTACCTGGAGGAATATGACCTTTTCCTTCTGGACTGGATGTTGCCGGGGGTAAGCGGTATCGAAATCTGCCGCCGGATACGCAATGAAAATAAGCTTGTCCCCGTCATTTTTCTGACGGCAAAGGACACCGTAGATGACGCCGTTTTCGGCCTGGAAGCCGGCGCCAATGATTATATCCGAAAGCCTTTTGCCTTTGAAGAACTGCTGGCCCGTATCCGCGTATTACTGCGGAGCAGGGAAGGGGAGCAACAATTTTTTTCTTACGGGGGTATCGAAATGGATACCGAAGCCTATAGGGTAACCAGAGAGGGGGAGCCGGTGGAACTGACCCAGAAGGAATTCGCCCTGCTGGAGTACCTGCTTCGAAATAAAGGAAAGGTTTGCCGCCGTACCCGCATCATTGAAAAGGTGTGGGATATCAATTTTGAGCACGATACCTCGGTGATCGACGTCTACATTAACTTTCTGCGCAAAAAGCTGGACCGCCCGGGGGAACCCTCCTTTATTGAAACCATCCGGGGAGTGGGGTACCGCGTAAACGAGGAAGCATGAAGCTGACATTTCAAAACCGGATTGCGCTGTTCAATACCCTGGCCGCCGCGGCTGCTACCCTGCTGGTGTTTCTCATCGTGTATGCCGTTGTTTTCTTTACCGCCTATCACCATCTGAACCAGGATATCCTCCAGGAGAAAGAAGAGATCTTTTCCAACTTGCTTTGGAAAGGGGATTCCATTGTCATTAACCAAATGCCGGAATGGGAAGAGCAGGAACATCAGCAGGTTGAGGTCAACCCAACCTTTATACAGATCACCGACTCACAGGGCAACCTGCGCTTCCGTTCGGCCAACCTGCAGGAAGACTTCTTCCTGTTCATCCCCGACATGGAAAGGTCCTCTTTTCTCAACAGCCGCCTCAATGGGCAACGGATCCGGCTGGGGTATTTTCCCATCTTCAATAGTTCGGGCACGAATACCGGGCAATTGGCCCTGGGGGTCTCCATGGAAGAGTCTGCGGTTGTGCTCAACAACCTGCGCATTACGCTGCTCCTCGCATTCCCCCTGCTTTTGCTCGTGCTCTATCTGGCTACTTCGTTTGCGGCATCCAAGGGAATTGCACCGGTACATCAGATCATCGAAACTGCCTCCGGTATTGATGATGCGAACGCCCACACCCGCCTGCCCATGCCGGAGCACAAGGATGAGATCCACCAATTGGCCGCCACTATCAATGCGTTGCTGAACCGGATCGAAAGCCGCATTAAACGCGAAAAGCAATTTACGGCCGACGCCTCTCACGAACTGCGCACCCCCTTGGCCGCTATCCGCGGAACCCTGGAGGTACTGGCCCGGCGGCAGCGTGAACCGGCGCACTACGAAGAAAAGATCACCGAGGTCATCCGGGAAGTAGACCGCATGAACCAGATACTGAACCAACTTCTGCAACTCTCCCGCCTGGAGGCAGGCAACACTGGCTTCGTCCAGGAGCCGCTCAACCTGAAGAGCCTTGCCGATGAGCTTTTGCCGCAATGGCAGGCCGCACTGGATCGAAAACGAGTAAGCCTGCAGGTCGATATTCCCCCTGATGCAGAACCCCTGGCCGACCGCTCTTCCCTTAGCCTGATGCTTGACAACCTCGTCGGCAACGCCATAAAATATTGCCCGTCGGGCGGAAAAATAAATATCAGCTGGAGGCAGGCAGGCCATACCCTCACCGTTGCCGATGACGGCCCTGGTATCGCCGCCGAGCATCTTCCTCATCTCTTTGAGCGTTTCTACCGCGCCGATGCCTCCCGCACTTCTCAAATACCCGGCACCGGGCTGGGGTTGTCAATTGTCAAAAAACTCGCCGAATTACAGGGCATCAGCCTGGAGCTGAACAGCCGTGAAGAGGAAGGAACAACTTTTATTCTTCGTTTCCCTCCGTTTTAAGCCAATTTTTAGAATGGCTTAAGGCCCGTATAAGGCCCCCGCTCCCATCTTTGTGGAGTCCAGACAATTGGACGATCAAAAAAAAGAACCATGAAGAAGAATCTGTTATTTGTTGTGTTGCTGGCTCTGGCAGCCGGCGCCGGGCTGGCCTCCTGCAATGGCCAGCCGGAAAAGGAAGTTGGCCAGAAACCTGCTTTCAACGATGAACAACCCGCTCATCTGGTCGCCAATGCGACGGAAAAAGGAGCGCCTGTGATGAGCCCTGCCGAGGCCCGAACTCTGGTAGTCAGCAACCTGCAAACGGCCTTCGCCGGAGAAACGACAGCCAGCGCCAAGTATGCCGCTTATGCGAAAAAGGCAGAGGCAGAAGGCCACCGGCAGATCGCCCTGCTCTTTAAGGCCGCTTCTGCCTCCGAGAAGGTACATGCCAATAACCACCGTGCCGCACTGGAAGAAATAGGCGAATCGGCCAAGCCGGTAAACCCGGAATTCATCGTCAAAACCACCACAGAGAACCTGGAAGACGCCATTGCCGGGGAGTCATACGAGATCAGTACTATGTATCCCGAATTCCTGGCAAATGCTTCCAGGGCGGATATGCAGATGGCTCTACTCAGCCTCAACTATGCCTACAAGACCGAACAAAAGCATAAGCCGCTTTACGAAAAAGCCCTCGCAGCTCTTCACAATGGACAGGAAGACAGCCTTGCCGGGCGTTACTTCGTCTGCCCCACCTGCGGCAATACTTACGATGGCGACGCTCCCAAACGCTGTGGAATCTCCATGACCAGCGGAGAGCGCTTTGTTGAGATCAGTTCCCTTTAATTCACCTCAAAATAACAAGATCATGAATCAGGCACATATGCATCTGCTGCTCACCCATTTACCCATAGTCGGCTCCCTGCTGGGCGTACTGGCATTAATTGCCGGCTTTGCGTTCCGCTCGGAGCCGGTAAAAAGAGCCGCCCTGGGTATCTTGCTGCTCGCCGCCCTGGCTGCTATCCCCACCTTCCTCACCGGCGAAGGCGCCGAAGAAGTTGTGGAGAATGTGCCCGGTGTACAGGAGAACCTGATCGGGCGCCACGAGGATACGGCCTCCCTTTTCATCTGGCTCATCAGTGGCCTGGGCCTGCTCTCCCTGGTAACACTGGCCGCCAGCCTAAAAAATAATCCGCTTAGCAAAGCTTTGTATGCGGTCACCTTCGTCTTTTCCCTGGCAACCATGGGCATGGCCACCCAGGTGGGCGCCACCGGCGGCAAGATCCGCCACACGGAGATCGGCAGTTCCACTGTTCAGGCCAATGCGGAGCAGCAGGGAAGCGACGCGTACAAAATTGAACAGGGGGAAAAGGATGAGGATTAGGTAAAAGGATCTGGGTTATAGATTTTTCAGGTTCTTTAGATCTGAAAAATCTATAACCTACAACTCGAAGATCCGTTCCATCACCATCCACTTTTCACCCGCCTGTGCTCCGGGTAGGGGTTGCTGAAAACGCCACATCAGTTCTTCCCATTCCTGTACCTTTGGGTTGGCGGCATCCATAGCAGCCTTTTGTTCAAAGGAAAAGTCATCGGTTGTTTCCATGATCATAAACAGCCGGTTGCCAAGTCGGTAGATCTCCATACCAGTAATTCCAGCATTCCTGATGCTTTCCAGTATGTCCGGCCATACGGCGCGGTGATAGGCTTCGTATTCGGCGATAAGGGTGGGGTCGTCTTTGAGGTCGAGGGTGAGGCAGTGTCTTTTCATGGAATGAGGGGATGAGTGAATGATGGAATAGACGGGACTATGTCCCATATGCGATCGCCTTCTGTCGGGCGGTGCCCAATCCTTCTATACCCAGCTCGACGACGTCGCCTGGTTTAAGGTAGCGGGGTGGGGTGAGGCCTAGCCCTACGCCGAAGGGCGTGCCGGTAGAGATAAGGTCTCCGGGCAGCAGGGACATGAATCGGCTGATGTAGCTGATCAGATGTGGAATGCCGAAGATCAGGTCGGCGGTGGTACTTTGCTGCATCAATTCTCCGTTGACTTTCAGCCAGAGCTCCAGCTTATGCGGGTCGGGGATCTCCTCCGGAGAGGCCAGCCAGGGGCCGATGGGGGCGAAGGTGTCGCAACTCTTGCCCTTTACCCATTGCCCGCCTTGTTCCAGTTGGAATGCTCGCTCGCTGTAGTCGTTATGCAGGACATAACCGGCCACGTGATCCATGGCATCCTTTTCTTCGACGTAGGAGGCCTGTTTGCCGATAACGACCCCCAGTTCCACCTCCCAGTCCGTCTTCCGGCTTCCGCGGGGAATGACCAGGTTGTCGTTAGGCCCGCAGATGGCGGAGGTGGCCTTGAAGAACAAAACCGGCTCGGAGGGCACCGCCATGCCGCTCTCCCGGGCATGGGCAGCGTAGTTGAGCCCAACGCAGACGATCTTTGATGGCCGTCTGAGGGGCGGCCCCAGGCGGGTATCTTCAGGTATTGGCGGGCAGGCCGGGGCGTGGTGCTCCAACCAGGCGGACAGGCGTTGAATGCCGTCGCTGCCGAAAAAAGCTTCATCGTAATCTTCACCAAAGGCGGAGACGTCCAGCCAATTGCCGGCACTGTCGATGACACCGGGGCGCTCCTGTCCTGGTTTTCCTGCTCTGATCAGTTTCATGTTTCTTTAAGTATTTGATGGAAGACGACGCCTCCTGTCGGAATAGGCACACAGGAGGGCGGCATCACGCTCAACTCAGGTATTCAATGTTAGAAAGCCCCCGTCAATTGGATAATTCGTACCGGTAATGAATGCCGCTTCATCCGAACAAAGGTATAATGCCAGGTGAGCCACCTCATCCGGGCGTCCCATTCTGCCGATGGGTTGAGTTTGAGATAAATTGTTAAACATTTCCTCTTCCTGGCCAGGGTAGTTCTTTGCCAGGAAGCCATCGACGAATGGGGTATGTATCCTTGCCGGGGCGATACTGTTACAGCGGATGTTGTACCCGATATAGTCCCGGGCGACGGTGTAGGTCATCGCCAGCACCGCTCCCTTGCTCATGGAGTAGGCGAATCTTCCGGGTAATCCCAGCGAAGAAGCAATGGAGCCCATATTCAGGATGACCCCCCCCTGCTGTTGCTTCATGTGTGGTAGGGCCGCCATCATTCCGTTGTACACCCCTTTGATGTTGACGGAATAAATGCGGTCGAGGTCCTCCTCGGTGGTATCCTCCAGCCTGCCTACATGGGCGATACCGGCATTATTGACCAGGATATCCAGCCGCCCGGCGGTTGCGACAATGTCTTTACAGATCCGGATCATTTCCGACTGGTGGCTTACGTTGCCGGAAACTACTTCAACCTGGCCGCCGCCGGCCTGTATCTCTTCGGCCACGCGGCGGGCGCCGGCCTCGTCAATGTCGAGCAGGAAAACGTGGGCGCCGGCGCTGGCAAACGTTCGGCAGATGCTCTCTCCGATCCCGCTCCCGCCCCCGGTAACGAGGGCGATCTTTCCATCTAAAGCGAATGGCATGGGCACTGTATTTTGTTTTGTGGGCTTTGATAGCCCATGGCGTTGTAGGTTGAGCTAAAGTAAGGAAATGTTGAGGGGAAGTGGGAGAGAAAGGGTTAGAAATTTGAATGTCATCTTCCACACAAATGCAAAGCAACTACCCAAATATGTAGTATGGGCGCCTGCCATTACCTTGTACATTGGTGTAGTCAACCCTGGCGTTGGCCAGGATAGAGGAGGCTTTCATACAATATAACTATCTGGTACTTGACCGCATGGAGATAAGCTCCTTAACTTGAGCATAATGTAAGGCAAGAGGCAACCTCCGGAAAAATAGGTTGTCCTTGATAACAAGTATACACCCGACTAAAAATGATTTCTGTAGCAATTGTAGATGCCAAACGCGACGTGAGGGAGGGCATCCAGGGCATATTGGAATCCAGTGATGGTTTCTGTTGCCTTGGCCTGTATGCCGACGGGCAGTCCGCTCTGGCCGGTATACCCGAACACCCTGCCGAAGTACTCCTGATCGAAGCCGACCTTCCGGATATGCAAGGCGCCGATTGCGTACGCCTCCTTCTGGATGAACTTCCCGGCCTGCGGGCCATCATGTTTACCAACTCTTTAGGCGAAGAGCAGATCTTTGCTGCTTTTAAAGCAGGGGCTTTGGGGTATATATCCAAGGTGTTCTTCCCCTCTTACCTGCTGAATGCCATCCGTGAGGTGAAAGCCGGTGGTGCGCCGATGAGCCCTGCGGTAGCTAAAAGGGTCGTGCGGTCGTTCAGCCAGCTGGACAACCCCCTGCCTTCCTTGTCCAAAAGGGAATACGACGTCATGGCCCTGCTTTGTAAAGGATACAGCTATCGCAAGATCGGAGAGCGGCTCTTTGTCAGTCCTAATACCGTGCGTTTCCACCTCAAGAATATTTACCGGAAGCTAAAAGTCAACTCCCGCCACGAGGCCCTGATCAAGGCTGCCAGGGTGGGAATGGTTTGACTTTCCTATGGTTCTATTGAGAGTTTTTTCATACTAATCTATTTGGTCTGTTGCCAGGTGTTCTCCTGGCAACTTTTTTTTCCCGGCGCCCTTCTTTTTAACCTGTGGGCGCACCCGGAAAATGAAAATAAGTAAAGGGCCGGCGAACAAATCCAATAGCCAGGTGTCAATAAGAATAATGAGAGAATAGAACCAACAGTCCGGTTTTTTACGGGCTTTGAATCCAAAGAAGTACCCCTTACCGCCGCAAGTGTCTACAATGTAACCATGGAAGAAGGGGCAGTCCTGATCTCCGAAGTGGTTGTTACCGGTACCGGTGTGGCCACAGACCGCCGCCGGACGGCTATCAGCGTAGAGGCTATCAGTTCGGACGAACTGCCCACCGTGAGCTCCGGTTCAGTCGACCAGGCGCTGGTAGGCAAGATTCCGGGCGCCTATATTCAGCAGAGCTCCGGCCAGCCCGGCCAGCAAGCGAACATTATCCTGCGGGGCATCAACTCACTGGGCGGAACCACCCCGATGATCCTCATCGATGGGGTGCAGGTGAGTACCGACAACAACTTCAACGGAAGCAATAACACCTTAACCAGCCGTCTGGCGGACATCGACTTCAGCAATGTCGAACGCATCGAAGTGGTACAGGGTGCTGCTGCCGCCACGATCTACGGCGCCCAGGGAGCTAACGGCGTCATTCAGATCTTCACCAAGAAAGGAAGCAAAGGGAAGCCGCGTATCAGCCTTTCCATCTCTTACAGCGTAGCCAACCCGATGAAGGGAGGATTCGAATACGCTCAACTCCACGCTTATCAGACCCTGCCCGACGGCCGCATTACCTCCGGGGGCGGTACTCCGCTTCAACAGAATGAATTTGGCGTATGGAGTGCACCGCTGCTGGAAGCCGATGCCGATTCAAAAACGGACAATACCTATGTTGAACAGACCTACGACTTATTCGACCAGATCTTCCAGGACAATATCCCCAACTACAACAGTGTCAACCCGCTGTTCACTGAGATTTACCGCCGGCGCACCGCCAACCTGATGCGCATCCTTCCCAACATCAACCTGAACTGGAAGGTGGCCGATTTCCTGGAACTGGATTACAAATACGGTATCGACCACTACCGGGATGACTTCCAGGATTTCATCGATAACCAGTCCCAGATACTTGGAACTTCCAGCCAGGGTGGTATCGACCCCATCGTCGGGCAGATCGACCAGCGCCTGCGCGAAGGTACGCTCCAGAACTCTATCCTCAGCGGTTTCCTCCGCTTCGGGGATGATGCCGGGCTGGAGTCTACTTCACAGATTTCCTTCGACTGGCGGAAGCGCGACTTCAGCTTCGTCCGCGCTACCGGTACCGGCCTGCCCCTCTATGAGCCGGTCACCCTGCGTGCCGCTGAGCAGTCCAATATCGATGAGTTTATCGAAGAATTCACGACCTACGGCTTCCTGATCAATGAGAAAATTGAATACCAGGGTAAAGTCGGCGTATCCGGCGGTTTGCGGATCGACTGGTCTTCCGTTTTCGGACAGGGGTCCGCCCCCTTCGTCTTCCCGCGTGGAGACGTCTATCTCCGCTTATCCGAGTTTGACTTCTGGAATATGAAAGCCTCTATTCCTGAATTTAAGTTGCGTGCCGCTTACGGCCAGGCCGGGGTACAGCCTGGTGCTTTCGACCGCATTGTCACCCTCAATGCCGGGCAGTTGGGCACCGGCGGCTATCTGGCACCACGGCAGGATCAGACCAACCCCTTACTGGATGTTCAGGTGTCCAAGGAGTTTGAGGCCGGGTTTGATGTCTCCTTTACACCGGGCAACCGCAATTCCGGGATTTTCTCCTTCCTGGGGTTGAGCCTGACCTACTGGGACCGCACCAGCGAGGATGTCATCCGCGAGATCGGCGTAGCGCCAACGACGGGCGCCACTACCATTTTGGATAATGCCATAACCCTGGAGTCCAATGGTTGGCAGATCTCTCTGGACAAGTCCATTTTTGAGTCGAGTAACTTTAGCTGGAAGTGGACGACCAACTTTGGCCGCCAGCAAACAACACTGGTATCGATCAGCAATAATGTCGATATTCCAGCCTCCGCCTGCGCAACGCCCGTATTGCTTTTGACTTTGCCAAGGTCTTTAGCTTGAGTGGCTTCAATCGCGTACAGCTCGAGCTGAGCGGCTTCAACCTGTTCACGATCACGGATTACACCGGCTTCGACCCCGAAGCGGCTTCCGACCTGAACGACCCGACCCGCATCGGCCTGGACCAGTACGCGTTCCCGAACAGCCGTATCTTCCAGGTAGGGATCAACCTTGGTTTTCAGTAATTCGTCAACAAAATCTGTGAATTCCTTAAATGGATAACAATATGAAAAAGCTATTAATAAAGTTCTTATTCGTTTTGCCGTTGCTCGTCCCGGTAGCCTGTAGCGACAACCTCGATGTTGTCAATCCCAACGAGCCGACCCTGGGTGTGCTGGATTCCGAAGAGGGATTCCTCCGCCTCATGCTGGGTACTTATGATGCCTTTGACGGCGTTACCTGTAATTTCCCCTGGATCGCCACCGCTCATCAAGAATGTATGGGCGATGCCATTTACATTCCATGGGGTAACTTCTCCTGGCGCTGGGCCAATCAGCCGACTAAGATCATTCTCGACGACGGTACTGTAGTTACTCCACCACAGGGAGGGTCTCAGGCCCAGGAGCTGATCCTGCGGAATGACCGTGCACAAGGGGACAACAATGCTTTCTGGCTGGAATGGTCCGCAATGTACCGGATGAACAACCACGCTAACCTACTCCTTGCCAAGCTGGATGAAGGCACTGTGGAGTTTTCCGGTGATGCAGCTACCAAGAATGCTGTTGCCCGCGCCTGGGCATACTTCTGGAAGGGGTGGGCCTACTCCCGTATCGGCTCCTTGTATTCGGCCGGTATCATCAATAATGAGTTCAGCGCCACTAATCCGGATTATGTCACCAACCAGGAAGTCATCGCTGAAGCCACCAAACAGCTCGACCAGGCCATCAACATCTTACAGGGGGTGAGTGAAAGTGCCGATTATACCACTTTGATGGAGCGGTCGATGCCCGATTTCATGCGCCCCAACGGTGTGCCAAGCCCTCAGAGCTGGATCCGCATCATCAATACCCTCAAGGCGCGCAACCTGTTGGTCAATAAAAAAGTGCGGGATATGACCAATGCTGACTGGGAAGCTGTACGGAGCCTGGCAGAACAGGGGCTGACCCCGGACGATAATATTCTGGAATTGCGTACTGCCGACGAAAATGCACTCTTCCGTACCTGTTTCACACCCTATCGCGTGATGATCGGCTGGCACTTTATCAGCGAGCGGTTGATCCAGGATTTCAAAGAAGGGGACAACCGTTTTACGCGGAACTTTGTCCAACTTGCTAGATGCCTCCGGCAACCTGAATACGAATGCCACATTCGATTACAACTACCTCGATTACTGGGGCGTTCCGGATAACGAACTGGACTTTAACGTGCCCAGTGAAGGTGCAGCCAATGTGGACCCGATATAGCAGCCGGGGGTAGGATCTTGGTTATTGGCCATAGGCCGGCCCGATTCTGCACCTCCTGCCTTTTCAGGGTGTAGTCGCCATTTAGCCCCTGATTCGCATATGTCATGTGAGTCAGGGGCTAAATTTTTGGAAAACCCAGGGAAAAATCCATTTTGAAGCTCCGGAGGAACCGGGGTAGCCAGACAGCATTTATTCACGTTTATAATGATCTCCCTTCCCGTTGGATGAAAACTACACAAGTGAGTGGTGTTTTTAAGTGTCCGTTAACCTTACCTTAGTACTTTCTGTAATTAGTGAGTTTTCTGACACTAGCCAGAATGGGGGAACCCGGCCTGGCAAGGTGCCTTATACTGAAGCTCGAATGCCGGGCCTATGCCCAAGGGCTTCGGGGCAGCAGTATATTATCAACACGGCGAGGTTTACAGATTTTATAAATGAGAGTTTTTTCTTACTAATCCGAATGTTGCCGTACAGTCTGATGTGCGGCAACCTTTTTATCTCTGTAACAGGTGCTCGCCAGCCGCATCTTCGTTTCAACCGCCTTCCCGTCAAACTTCCCGAGTCATGCCAACCATGAAGGACGGGTGAGTCCGTTGGCTTTACCGCATAGCCGGCTTGGTGCCGGCGTATGGGTAGCCATGTTTTTGCCCAACGGGTAATGAAGTGGATGCCTGGCCCGCATCGAGCCCTGATCCACTCCGTTACCCGACATAACCCATTATTTCTAATCAAAAAAACGAATCATGAAGAAATGCTTACTGGTATTGCCAATGATGCTGTTTGCCTTGTGCACGGCCCTGGCGCAACGAACGGTTACAGGAACCGTTTCAGACACTAGAGGCGAGCCGCTGATCGGCTCGAGCGTCCTGGTGAAAGGTACCACCACCGGTACGGTGACCGACGTCGACGGATCCTACAGCCTGATCGTTCCGCAGGGGAATAATATTCTCGTTTTCAGCTATACCGGCTATGAACCCCAGGAAATTGAACTTGGCGCTTCCAACATCATCGATGTAACCCTGCGGGAGAGTTCGGAATTGCTGGATGAGGTCGTTGTTACAGCGGTGGGCCTTTCTGCCAATAAGTCCGACCTGGGGTATTCCATCCAATCCGTAAAAGCGGATGATGTCAATAAATCCGGAGAAACGAACCTGGTGGCGGCGCTGGCCGGCAAGGCTGCCGGTGTACAGGTGGCCAGTTCTGGCGGGACCGCCGGAGCGGCAGCACAGATCCGGATCCGGGGCAATAAAACCATCATTGGAAATAATTCTCCGCTGTTCGTTGTGGATGGCGTGCCCATCGATAACAGCACTTTTACCACGGCCGACTCGCCGGAGGATGCCGTCAGCGACCTGGGGTCCGGTGGGGTGAACAACTCCAACCGCGCCATTGATATTAACCCCAACGACATCGCCTCTATGACCGTTCTGAAGGGGCCGGCAGCGACGGCCCTCTACGGTATCCGGGCAGCCAATGGGGCCATTGTCATAACCACTAAGCGCGGTGTTGCTGGAAAACCCCGCATCCGCATCTCATCCTCTATCACGTTGGACGAGGTCAACAAGCTACCGGAGATCCAAAAGGAATATTCACAGGGAAACCCGGTTGATGGGGTGCCCACTTTCGAAAGCCCGATGACCGGATCTTTCACCGGTTTCAGCTGGGGTGCGCCCATAGCTGACCTTCGCTATGCTGATGTCGAATCCATGTGGGACCGCAACGGCCTGATCGTACACAAGGATGACCCCCGGGCTACCAACCGGATTGTCAACGCCTATGACAATCCGGGCGATTTCTTTGAGACCGCCAATACCTTCAACAACCACGTCAGCGTGAGCGGCGGGAATGACCGGGTGACGTACTACATGTCTGGCGGCAACTTATCGCAAACCGGTATTGTGCCCAATACAGATTTCAGCCGCACCTCGTTTAAGGCTACTATCGGCGCCAACCTGACCGACCGGTTGAAGACCACTTTCTCCGCCAATTATATCCGTTCTGGCGGAAAAAGGGCGCAGAACGGTTCCAATACTTCCGGGGTAATGCTCGGCCTGATGCGTACGGCTCCCACCTTTGACAACCGCAACGGGTTGGACCCCGATAAAGACCCGCTGGCGTATCAGTTTGAAGATGGCCGCCCACGCTCATACCGAGGATTGCTGGGCGACCGTGCCATCTATGACAACCCCTACTGGACCGTATACAAGAACTTCCTGACGGATAACGTCAACCGGATGATCGGTTTCGCCCAGGCTTCCTATGAGTGGGCGGATGGGTTTACCACCACTGCCCGCCTGGGTGTGGATACTTATAGCGACTTCCGGAAATTCAGGAACGATATTGGTTCAGGTACCCTTCCCGCAGGACAGGTGGTCAACCACAATATCAATAGTACGGACCTGAATGTCGATGTTCTGGGTACCTATAAGAAGGAATTGAGCCCCGACCTGGATGTGAATGCCACGGTAGGCTGGAACTTCTACCGCAAGGAAGTGGAGAACCGCCGGGAGGATGGCCAGAGCCTGGCTTCCAGAGGGTTCTTTAATATCGCCAGCGCCAGCTCCGTAAGTGTGGTGGAGCGGCCGACTCAGAAGGAACTCTTCGGGGTGTATGGTGATGTACGCCTTTCCTATAAAAATATGCTTTTCCTGAACCTTACCGGCCGCAACGACTGGTCTTCCACCCTGCCAGAGAGCAACAACTCGTTCTTCTATCCGGCAGTAGCGCTGGGCTGGACCTTCACGGAGTCCTTCGGCATTCAGGACGGGTTCTTCTCCTACGGTAAGCTCCGGGCTTCCTATGGCAAGGTGGGCAATGATGCACCCTTTGCCCTGACTACTACAGGCTTTGCTCAGGCGAGGGTGCGCGACGGATGGACGACGCCCAACGGCGTGATCTTCCCCGCCCTGGGTACGAACTCCTTCATCCCGGATGATATTTTGGGCAATGACGAGTTGAAGCCTGAATTTACCACCACCTTTGAAGTCGGCGCCGACCTGCGTTTCCTGAATAACCGGGTATCGGCGGATATCACGTACTTCCGGGCACTGTCTCAGGATGTGATCAACCTGGTTGATATTTCCCGCGCCAGCGGCTTCCTGCAGCGGGCCATCAATACCGGCGAGATCGAGAACCAGGGTGTTGAAGCGGTGTTGAGCGGCCTGGTGGTGGATAATGGCGATTTTTCCTACGAAGTAGGCCTGAATTTCAATAAGTACACCTCAGTTGTGAATGAGATCGCCCCCGGCCTGAACGTGATCACTATTGACCCCTTCGGCACTCAACGCATCCAGGTAGGGGAGCCGTACGGCATTTTCTTCGGCACCCGCTTCCTGCGCGACGATCAGGGCCGCATGGTGATCGACCCCTCCGATGGCATGCCGCTTCAGGATCCTGTAAACGGCAAGGTTGGCGACCCTACTCCCGACTTTACGCTGGGCTTCCGCAACTCCTTTAGTTATAAAGGCGCTTCCCTCTCTTTCCTGTTTGATTGGAAGAAGGGCGGCGACGTATACAACGGTACCTCCGGTGTAATTAACAACTTTGGTGTGGGCATCGAGACCCTGGACCGCAACGACCGCGTGGTTTTCGATGGTGTACTGGCCGATGAAAACGGCAACCCTACCGACATCGTCAATACCATTGAAGTGGTAAAAGGCGGAACGGACGGCGGAACCAATTTCTACCAGAACTATGGCTTCGTCAACCTCGATGAGTTGACCGTAATGGATGGCGGCTACTTCCGCCTGCGGGATGTCAACCTGAGCTATACCATTCCTTCCCGGGTTTTCGGCGGGGCCATTCAGTCCCTCAGTATTACCCTCAGTGCCAGGAACGTGTTCCTGATCACCGATTACACCGGTATCGACCCGGAGACCAACCTCACGGGGGATGCCAGTAACGTGTTCAGTTATGACTATTTCAATAACCCCAATACCCGGAGTTACGGGCTCAAGCTGGACATTACGCTCTAATTTACCGGCCACCAAAAGGTAGCGGGCCTGATTGTTAACCAAAATTGAATTCAGAAATGAAATCGCTTAAAATATTCCTAATTCTATCGATGATGGCACTGATGTATTCCTGTGGCTTTGGAGACATCAATGTCAATCCGGCACTGCCCTCTGACGTTTCGGCCCAGGCTATTGTGCCGGCCGCTCAGGCGGGTATGGCTTTCGCCATCGGCGGTGAGGCCGTGCGCATCAATGGCCTGTTCATGCAACAGTTCAAGGGCATCAACGCGCAACAGTTCGACAACTACAAGTATCTGGTCAAGGCTCCCGATATGGACGGGGTCTGGAGGCGTCTCTATTCCAGTTCTCTGAATCCGCTGGCCACCATTCAGCGCAAGGCCGAGGCCGAGAACTCCAATCATACCAGTGGCATGGCGAAGGTGCTGATGGCCCATGGCCTCGGTACGCTGGCCGATATGTTTGGAGATATCCCGTACTCGGATGCCTTTCAGGGGCTCGATGGCAACTTTTTCCCGGCCTATGACCCTCAGGAGAGCATCTACAGTACGATACAACAACTGCTGGATGAGGGCATTGCCGAATTGAGCGGCGATGCAGGCAGTGGCCCGGCGCTGGCCGGCGATGACCTGATCTATGGTGGGGATACCGAGGCCTGGGTACGTGCTGCAAACGCGCTCAAGGCAAAATATCACCTGCACACCTCCAAAGTCAGCGGCCAGGCTTACAGCCAGGCACTGGATGCCCTCAACAAGGGGTTCACATCCAATAGCCAAGACCTGCAGTTCAACTTCGGCCAGGCGGCCAATGAGGCTAACCCGCAGTACCAGTTCACCCAGGACCGGGGCGGTAACATTTCTATTGACCCCTTCTTCTTCGGCTTGTTGCTGGACCTGGAAGACCCGCGCGCCGACGCTTTCCTGGAAGCAGATGGAGACGATCCTTCCGGCTTTAATACGAACTTTAATTCAGGCACGTTCTATACCAAGATCAACAGCCCGGTTATATTCATGTCTTATGCGGAGTCCAGGTTCATTGAGGCGGAAGCCCAACTGATGGGTAATGACGACGTAGGCGCGGCGGAAACGGCGCTCAAGGAAGCCATCACCGCTTCTCTGGAGAAGATCGTCGGCGTTGCCGATATGGATTATGTGAATACCAACGGCGGCCTGTCCAGCCTGGGAACCAAGGAGGCTCAACTGGAGCGCATCATGACGCAGAAGTACATCGCCCTGTATTCTCATGGGTTGGAATGCTGGACGGACTTTCGCCGCACCGGCTACCCGGCCATCACTCCGGTGGAGGGCGGCACCAATGCTTTCAACCTGAACGGCGAGGTGCCCCGACGGCTGCCCTATCCTCAGACCGAGATCGACCTGAATGCCAGTAACGTGCCCATCACCGCGCCCAACTTCCAGGAGCGCTTCTGGTGGGATAAGTAACGGATTATCGGTTTTTGCATTTGCCGGATGAATGCCGGCGAATCTAAAAACACGTTGTGAAAACAAGAATCATCCCGAATTTCGGCCTGGGCCCAAGTTCGGGATGTTCTTTCTGGGGGGGGCTGCCCCTACTTAAACCCACCGTATGAAACAACTGCCAATAATATTTCTCCTTTTGCCGCTCTGCCTGAAGCCAGATTTGCAGGCACAGGAAATTCCCCTCTCCTCCGGCTTCGAAACCGGTAGGATCATGGATACGGTCCTTTGTACCCATTCTCCGGGCCAGAGCTATGCACTTTTTTTACCGGAAGAATATACCCCTCAACGTTCCTGGCCCATTCTTTACATTTACGACCCGGCGGCGCGTGCCTCTCTTGCGCTCCGACGCTTCCAGGCAGGGGCCGAACAGCTCAACTGGATACTGGCCTGTTCCAACAACTCCCGCAATGGCCCCTGGGAGGATATCCTTGCTGCGGCCGATGCCGTATTGCTGGACACCCAGGAGAAACTTTCGGTTGACCTGGAGCAGATCTATACCGCCGGTTTTTCGGGGGGATCCCGGGCAGCCATGGGCATTGCCGTTATCACGGGCAGGGTATCAGGCGTTATCGGTTGCGGAGCAGTATTCTCGTCGGTGGAAGCCTACCGGCCCGGCCCGGAAACGGCTAAATTCCTGTACGTCGGAATGGTTGGGTTGAAGGATATGAATTACCTGGAACACCTTAACGCCCGGGCACAACTGGAGGGACTGGGCATCGAGAATCACCTGATTCTCTTTGATGCCGGCCACGAATGGCCACCCTCGGACAGGATTGCCCGGGGCATGCAGTGGCTGGCGCTGAAGCGGCAGGCCCGGGGAAAAGCGGTCGACAGCACTCTGCTGGAACACTACCGGCAGGCGGTGGAGGAAGATGCAACAGGATTCTTCGAAGACGGATACCCGGTAGCAGCGGTGAGCCTGTTGGAAAGCCTGAAGTCGGATTTCGGGGATTTGTTGGAAACGAAGCCCATCGATACACGTATCCGGCAGATAACCGGTGAAAAGCCGTACCAGCAACAACTGAAAGCAATACGTAAGATCAATGACAAAGAGTCCGCTTTGCAACAAAAATACATTTCTGCTTTTGTGGAATTGTACTGGACGATAAATGGCAGCGCCCTTTCTACCAGCCAGGAGGAATGGTGGGAGGTGCAGATCAATCATTTAAAAAGGCAGACAAAGGATAAAGATAAGCTGAACAGCAATTCCGCCTATCGCCTCCTCAACCTGATCTCGGCCCGAAGTGCGGAGTCCTGTTTCGAATTTCTTTCCCGGAACAACTACCCGCTGGCCCTTGCGCTGAACGAGCTCTGGCTCAAAGTAAGTCCGGAGGACGTTTATGCCAACTGGCATATGGCGAAGATCCATGCTCTGATGAGCAACAAAAACCAGGCGCTCAACTATCTGGAGAAAGCTGTAGCCTACGGCATGCAGTATGTGAAGAGCCTCCGGGCGCCTGAGTTCGAGCTATTGGAAGGGGAGGAAAGGTACGAGAAACTGATAAGGTTGGTAGAACGACGAGAGGATTAGTTTCTGGTTCCTTAGTTTCTTGTCGGGCGCCCAAAGCGCTCGAAAAACCCAGGAACCAGAAACGGTGAACAACAGGCTGCCGATGGTCAACCGGCCCCCCCGGAACAACAAGCAGCCTGCAACGCCCTACTACCTACCAGGCCGGAATGATATTCAGGCCGAAGGCACCCTTGCTGAGCTTCAGGTTCTGTTCGGTCATGATCGGGAAGGCATAGTAAGGTTCCAGCACCATAGCACCAAAGAGGTTGATCCGTAAGGAAACTCCAGTGCTGAAGATCGGTTTAGCTTCGTAGTAATTCAGGATGGGCTCCCCGGTAGGGCCCGTGATGGGCTCCCCATTGCCGTCGATCAGCGGGATGTCTCCGTTAAACTGGTCGAAGTTGGACCAGGCCACGCCGCCATCGAGGAAGAGGGCAAGCTCGGAGAAGAACATGTCTGATTTGATCAGGGCCAGCCGTTCCGGGCCGCTGAAGGGTATCCTGACCTCGAAGTTGGAAACCAGCATCTTGCTGCCGAACAATTCATCTACCCTTCTGCCGTTCTCACTCAGGAAGTTGCCCACATTCCCGGTATTGTAACCCCGAACATACCAGGAGCTACCTATGAACATGGGAAAGAGGCCTTCTTCGCTGCCATTGCCATAGCGCCCGTAGTGCAGCGCGCGGAAGGCCAGGCCGAACGGCTTGAAGAAATGGTATTTGCGGTAATCCGCCGTAGCGAACCAGAAGTCGAACTCGCCGAAGTAGCGGTCTATTCCCAGGCGGAAGCGCTGGCCTTCCAGCGGCCCCACCAGTCCAAAGACAGCTTGATCGCCTACAAAGGCGGCGCCGGTGTTGAACAGGTTGAACCCGGTGGCGCCGATATCGACCTTCTCGCGGTCCTGTCCGATCAGGTTGCCGATGTAAGTGCCGTCGGTCTGATAAAAGTTGACGTAGCGGTCGAGCCGGGAACTGTACCGGGCATAGGAGGCGCTACCCTCCACTCTCAGTGTGGTGGAGAAGGGGTAGAAGGCAAACACACTGGCCTTGTCTTCAAAGATGCGTTGCACAAAGAAGGTGTCGGCCAGGACCAGGGCAGTAAGGTCATTGCCGACGGGGAGTTCTTCGAATCCCGTACCTCCGAATCCAAAACTGCGGAAGGGGATATGCGATATCGATCCCCCCCAGTTGAGGCGTTGATTTCGGTTGATGTAGGCCACTGCGCCGCCAAAGTCGGTGATCTCCCCGTTGAGGGCGAGGCTGGTAAACAGCTGGTTGTTGCCGAGGATGTCGCTGAACAGCATATCCACTCCTCCTGCCAGGCCGGTTTGGGTGCCGAAGGTATTGCTGGTTCCGATGCCTACGCCGGCAGAGCCGCCCACGTAGTCCAGTTTAAATTTGGGCTTGTAGGCGATGGTGGCCAGGCTGGTATCGGCAATATCCGCCCTTGGCTCCAGCTCCCGGATTTGCCGGTCGACCAGATCGGCCGCCCGTTTGTTGACCCGGGGCAGGGTAGCGGCGGTAAAGTCGACACTATCGGGGCTGACTTCCTTGTAGAGGAAATCTTTGGGGCTGGCGCGGTAGATCGAGTAGCCGTTCTGAGAGAAATAGGTATACAGGATCCGGTCGCGCCGCTGGGCGATACTGATGGCCGGGGCATAATGGGTAATGCCGCTAACTCCGGTAATCAGGTCAGTCAGTTGGTACACTTTACCGGACGAAGGGGAATACTGGTAAAGATTGCGGTAACCATCCCGGTTGGACAGGAAGATGAGGTTGCCGGCGGTATCGATCACCGGGTTGAGGTTGTCGGCCCCGGGAAACACTTCGTAATTGGTAATGGCGCCGCTGCTGACGTCCAGGCGAGCCAGGTTGAAATACCACCTACCGTTGTAGCGGCCGTCCTCCCGGCTCAGCTGGTCGGAAGAATACACGATGTACGAGCCGTCCTCTGACCAGCGAGGGTGCATTTCCGAATAGATATCGTTGGTTAGCCGGTCCACCTCGCCGGAGCGGATATTGACGGAGAAGAGGTCTACCTGGCCCTCCACAAGGCCGACGACGGTGATGTTCTTCCCATCAGGCGCCCAGGTGGGGTTGCTGAAAGCCGGCACCCCTTTAAGGTGCAGTTCCTTGACCGTCTTACCGGTGAGTGCTTCTTTGATGATCAGGATGTTCTGCCCTTTGCTGACAGCGACGAAGGCGAACTCCCTGCTGTCCGGCGACCAGGTTCCGGAAGATTCGATGTAGTTGAAATCGTCGATATGGCTGGCTTTCCGGCTGCTGGCCACCTTTCGCAAGATCTCACCAGTGCGGGCATCGGCCAGGAAGAGGTCGATGGAGAAGAGGTCTTTCTCGGAAAGGTAGATCACATAGCGGCCATTGGGGCTGATCTCGGGAGCGATGTTGATCTCTCCGGAATTGGCCTTACTGAGCAGTTGTTTACCGATCAGGCGATCCTCCTTGGCATCGCCGACGAACTGCCCGAAGTGGGCCTTAACCGCCTGTACCCAGAGCTCAGACAGGTTCTTTTCGCTCATGCTGAGTTGTTGCAAGCAGGCGGCTTCCAGTCCGTATTTGGCGGTGGCTGTAAAGAACGGTTCGATGATGTCGTCGCCTTTCAATCCAGTCAGGAAGGCCCAGAACACCTGCCCGTAACGATAGGGGAAGTATTTGGGGTTCTGCAGGTCCTTGATGGTGGGCACGTCATCGCGCAGTACGGCGTCCCGCATCCACATAGCGGTATGGGCATCAACGCTGCCGATGGACATGTATTCGGCCAGGCCCTCCACCATCCAAAGGGGCAGGTTGCTCAGGTTGCGCAGCGAGGTGGAGTCGCCATTGATGATCATATTGTATTGAAAGGCATGCACCAGCTCATGGCCCAGGACGTGGTGGCTCTGCTGTTGCGACATGGCCAGCGGAAGTACTACGCGGTTTTTGAAGGCTTCCGTTACCCCGCCCGTTCCAACGCCGATAGAGCCCGAAATGGCGTTGGTCTGCTGGAAGTCGGCGTGGTTGTTGTACAGAACGATGGGGTTGCGCGTTTTGATGGTATCTTTCAGCACGTGTTGGTGCATCTCGTACCAGCGTTCGGCTTCCTCCGTATATTCCTTCAGCCGTTCGGGGTTGTTGAGATAGTGATAGATGTCAAAGTGGGGAGATTGGTATACCTCGAAATCGAAATTTTCGTAATTGGCCTTATTCCTCCCGAAGTACTGTGCCTGCAGCCCGGTTAAGGCCACCAACCATATCAGGAGCCACAGGCCCGTTTTTTTCGTTTTCATATTGCTTTCTTTTTTCTCTCATCCTCCTGAGGGATGAATTTTAATGTAGATTGTTTTTCATCGGCCGCGTTAGGCCCGGCTGTTAATTAGGGCATAGTTGTTTGGTGTTAATGAACGGTAAGCCCTCTAAAACAAAGGCTTCATTCTTCTTAGGTAACAACTGTTAAAGGGTCAAAGTGCGGTTGGTAGTATGCCTTTCTCGTTAAAATTCTCTTAAACCCTTTTTTTTAGCTAAAAGCCTGAAAGATCAGGTAGTTATGCCCAACGTAACGCTTCTTTTTGTCGTCTTTTTAAATTTTGCGTTTCTTTGATCCGGATAAAAGAATCATTTATGCGCCGTTGCCACCAATTTGTAGTATGTATATTGTTAGGAGGTGTTTTGATGCTCCCCCTTGGCCTGTCTGCCCAGATGGTTTCCCTCGTAGCTCCCTTCGAACGGGACAGCAACACGACGGCTACTTATTTCGAGGCTGTTGCTTATTATGAAGCCTTAACCGGACAGTACCCCCAGCTGAGGCTGGAAGCCCACGGGATAACCGACAGCGGTTTGCCCCTTCATCTGGCCGTACTTTCCACCGACGGAACCTTCACTCCGGAGATGGCCCGGGCCCGCCATAAGCAGGTCCTCTTCATCAACAACGCCATTCACCCCGGGGAGCCCTGTGGGGTGGACGCCACCATGATCCTCTACCGCAGCCTCCTGCAGGAACCTGCCTGGCGGCCCTTCCTGGAAGATCTGGTGGTCGTAGCCGTCCCTTTTTACAACATCGGCGGCGGGCTCAACCGCGGGCCCTACAGCCGTGCCAACCAGAACGGCCCTAAAGCATATGGTTTTCGCGGCAACGCCAAAAACCTGGACCTCAACCGCGATTTCGTCAAATGCGATTCGCGCAACGCCCAAACCTTCAATCAGGTTTTTGCAGCCTGGCAGCCCGATATACTTATAGATACGCATGCGTCCGACGGAGCGGATTACCAATACACTATGACTCTGGTGCCTCCTCAAACCGATAAGCTGGATACTTTCCTGTCGGCCTATCTCGATGAGCAATTGCTGCCCCGCCTCTACAGCGATATGGAAAAAGCCGGTTGGGAAATGACGCCCTATGTGTACGCCCGCGATACGCCCGATAAGGGCATCGCCGGATTTCTGGACCTGCCCCGCTATTCTTCCGGTTACGCCGCCTTGCACAACACCATTGGCTTCATGACGGAGGCACACATGTGGAAACCCTATAAGGACAGGGTACAGGGGACCTACGCATTTATCGCAGCTACCATACGGGCCATGCATGAACAAAGGAAAGCTCTGCAGGATGCCAGGGAGAAGGCGCGAATGAACGACAGAGCGCAACCTGCCTATGCCCTGAACTGGGAACTGGACTTTTCCCGGGCAGATACCATTTCTTTTAAGGGCTACGAAGCGAAGTACAAAAAAAGCGAGGTTTCTGGCCTCGACCGCCTGTACTATGACCGCAATGCCCCTTACGAAAAGGAGATTCCCTATTTCCGTTATTACAAGCCTACGGCCAGCGCTCCGCGTCCAAAAGCTTACGTCCTGCCCCAGGCCTATGCCGAACTGGCCGAGCGCATACGATGGAACGGTATAACCGTACATCGCCTGGTAACAGATGTAGAACTGGAACTGGAGTTTTCCTACATCGAGTCCTACGAAACAACAAAAGCGCCCTACGAGGGCCACTACCTGCACTACAATGTCCAGACTAAAGAGGAACGCCAGCGCCACTTGTGCCGCAAAGGGGATTACATAATTATTCCGGCCTCAGATGTTGGCAACCGATACATTATGGAAACGCTGGAACCCAAAGGGGCCGATTCTTTCTTCGCCTGGAACTTCTTCGACGGCATCCTCATGCAGAAGGAATACTTCGACGGCTACATCTTTGAAGAAACAGCCGCTGAAATGCTCCGGAACGACCCTGTCCTGCAGCAGGCACTGGAGCAAAAGCGGCAGGAAGATGAACAATTTGCCCAGTCGGCCCGTGCCCAGCTGGATTTCATCTACAAACAATCCCCTTATTATGAACCGGCCCATAAGCGATATCCGGTAGGACGGCTATGGGAGGAGGTGCAATTGCCGGTGGAGGAGTGAGGGGAAATGGTGCATTAGTGCGTTGGTGTCCAAGTACTTACACCAAAACACCAAAACACAATAAACAGTCATGCTCTTAGCCTTCATCATCGTCTATCTGCTCATCACCTTGCTCATTGGGTGGTGGGCATCGACCAAGGTCCATTCCACGAAGGATTTCGTCATTGCGGGCCGCAACCTGCCTATGTTTGTCGCTGCCTGTGCGCTCTTTGCCACCTGGTTCGGGTCGGAGACTATTATGGGAGCCTCTTCGGAGTTTGTAGAAAACGGGTTGATCGGAGTGGTGGAAGACCCCTTTGGGGCGGCCCTCTGCCTGGTGCTGGTGGGCGCTTTCTATGCCAGGCCGCTCTACCGGCTCAACATCCTGACCTTCAGCGATTTTTTTCGGTTGCGCTACAGTCGGAGCGCGGAGTTCATCTCCGCCATTTTCATGATACCCTCCTTTTTCGGCTGGGTCGCGGCCCAGATGGTGGCCATGTCCATCATCCTGGGGGCAGTCACCGGCATTACGCCTCTTGAGGGGATTATGGTGTGCACGGTTGTCGTGGTGATCTATACCTATATCGGCGGCATGTGGGCTGTATCGGTAACGGATTTCATACAGACCATCATGATCGTCGTCGGCCTGCTGCTGATCGCCTGGCAGGTGGGCTCGGCGGCAGGAGGGGTGAGCAAGGTGCTGGAGTCAACTCCGCCGGGTTTTTTCAATTTTCTGCCCGAGGCCAGTTTCGAGAGCATCATCCACTATATTGCCGCCTGGATCACTATTGGGCTGGGCAGTATTCCGGGGCAGGACGTTTTCCAGCGCGTCATGTCTGCCCGCAGCGCCAAAACGGCAGTGCGGGCGTCTTATCTTTCCGGCTTCATGTACCTCACCATTGGGGCTATTCCTTTATTTATTGGGCTTTGCGGCCATATTCTGTATCCGGATGATGTGCACGGCGGCGACACGCAGATGGTCATTCCTTTTATGGTGCTGGAGCACAGCAATCTCTTTCTGCAGATCATGTTTTTCGGGGCGCTGCTGTCCGCCATACTCAGCACCACTTCCGGGGCGGTACTGGCGCCGGCCACGGTGATCGGGGAGAACCTGGTGCGCCCTTATTTCGGCCATCTGTCTGACAAGCGATTACTGCACATCATGCGCCTGTCCGTGGTGGGCGTGGCGCTGGCTTCCGCAATCATGGCCGCCTGGAACCGCAATATTTACGAATTGGTGGGCCAGTCCTCGGCGTTGAGCCTGGTGTCCCTCTTTATTCCCCTTACAGCCGGCCTGTACTGGAGGCGTGCCTCCGATTTCGGGGCGCTGGCTTCCATCGTTACAGGGATGACGGTATGGGTCCTTTGCGAGTTTGTTCTAACTACGGAATTCCCCAGCCTGATCTGGGGCGGGCTGGCCAGCCTGGCCGCCATGATTGCCGGGAGTTGGCTGCGCCCGGACCGGTCGTATGTGCAGTTCAGGGAGGCGACAGGCTGATGTTTGATTTAACGCTGACTGGGACCGCCAAAATTTTTTGGCGTCGAAGACGATAAACTAACGCTGACTGGGATCTCCCCATGAAATAATTAGAATTCCACAGGACAGGCCAAAATTTTTTGGCGTCGAAGACGAAAAGCCAACGCTAACTGGGATTACCCCATGGAATAATCAGGATTTTTGATTTTTGATGTGTGATTTTTGATGTCCCAAGTGGGCAGCCCTTTTTAGCTAAATCAAAAATCAAAAATCACACATCAAACATCACACATCACACATCGAAAATCAAACATCAAAAATCGAACATCACACATCACTCCCCCCTCTACTTCGCGGCCTCATAAATAGCATCCAACAGGCTGTTCTCCCCCTTGGTGTCATTCCCCAGTTGCCAGAACATGATGCCGCCCAGTTTTTGCTCGATCACATACTCCGTTTTCAGCCTCACCGAGGCGGTGTCGTCGTAGGAAATGAAGATGCTGTCGGCGGCATTATACAGATACGGCGCTTTGGCCACGGTGTCCCAGTATCTTTGATAGCCGTTCTTGTTTTCAAACTCGTCCCGGATGCGGGCGTAGGGGCACCAGCCGATGTGGGCGCCGGCATTGGGCTGGTACAGGCCGTTGTTCTGGGGAGGCACTCCTTTCCATGCCCGCCCGTAGAAGGCGCCGCCCACCACCATTTGTTCGGGCCGGACGCCCAGGCCTTTGCAATAGGCCACGATCTTTTCCACCGAGCCGGGGCCGGGCACAGGGCCGCCGGCAGCCGCTTGTTCTTCCCGCCGCCGGAACATCTCTTCAGCCGGGTAGCCTTTTACATCTTCCCTTTTTATCCATCCCAGGGGCGTATGGTGTCCGGTATAGGGTGTAGCCCCGCCAACCTGGTCGTACGTCATGATGTTCATGTAGTCGGCGTATTTCATGACCTCATTCACTTCGATGTGATCGTAGTACCGTTCCCAGCCGGCGGAAGCGAAGGTAAGGGTTTGCGGCCGCCCCAGGGTGTTCAACTGCTCCCGCAGGGCTTTCATCAGCAGGGTGAAATTCTGCTTATCCTCCGGCCGGTATTTGCAATCTTCGGCAGGCAGCCCCGGATACTCCCAGTCGATGTCGATGCCGTCGAGCCGGTATTCCTCGATAAAGGCAATGGCGCTGTTGACGAATTTCCGCCGGCTTTCCTCGGTAAGGGCCATATCCGAGAAGCCATCTGCGCCCCAGCCGCCGCAGGCGATCATGACCTTCAGGTGAGGATGGCCCTTCTTCTGGGCGACGAGCAGGCGGAGTTTTTCACCATTTTCCTCATTTCGGAACTTCATCTCTCCGTCGATCACTTTTGTGAAGGAAAAGATGATGTGCGTTAGTTTATCCAGCGGTAGCGCTTCGGGCTCGTAATCCCGTTCCGGGACGTAATAGGCCAGGATGGGCAATGCTTTATTTTTCGCTTTGGAAGAACGGGGCATTTTTTGGTTGCAGGAAAGGGAAACCAATAACACCAGGGCAACAGTGAATAATTTTGACATGCACATTTTAATTTGGTTTATGGTGAATAAGCATAGCGTTAAGGTAGAGTATGTAAATCAACTGAATGCAGTTATTTATTCCATAAGAACAAACCCTGCCCAGTAGAAAGGAGGCCAACCCTCTTCGCGCATTTGGAGCTGGGCGCTGGACAGGGCGTCGCGCAGGGGCAGTCCTTGTTCCAGCCATTTTTTGTAGAATAGCTCCATCAGTTGGGTGGTCTGCCGATCCGGGACTTTCCAGAGGCTGAGCAGCAGATAGCGGGCGCCGGCGATCCGGAAGGCGCGCTGCAGGCCGTAAACGCCCTCGTTGGCGACGATATCCCCCAGTCCGGTCTCGCAGGCCGAGAGCACCACCAGTTCGGTTCCGGCCAGGTTCATCCGGCTGATCTCGTAAGCGGTCAGGATGCCATCTTCATAGCCTTCCAGGGGTGGGTTGCCCTTCCAGGTGTGGTTGCCGCCGGCCAGGATGAGGCCAGAGCGAATAAGGGGGTGTTCCGAAATTTTAAAAACAGCCTCTCCCTGGGATCCTTCTCCGCCCGAGGAAGACGAAAGGAGGCTTGGGTCGGGGAAGAAATAGCCATGGGTGGCCAGATGGAGTATCTCCGGAGCGCGCTGATCCTGGCCGATCAACTTGAAGGCTTCTTCGGTAGCGGTGTACTCCGTGCGCGTTTCGCAAGCGATCCCGTTGTCGTACAGGATGCTCTTCAGGGCGGCCACTTCCTGAGCGGTGCCGGGCAGGTATGCCCAGTCGGCGGCGCGCAAGGTGGTGTCTGCATTCTCGAACCGCAGTTCTCCGCGGGAAGCGACAGATTCCATGGGCGGCAGCTCCGATATGGACTGAGCAAGCGCGGTACTGTCCAGGTTGTAGCGGATGCCTCCAAAGAGCAGGGCATTGGTGCGCTCCTTTTTTGGGGGGGCGGGGATCACCAACTGGCGGGTACTGTTGAGGCGTACCAATTGGAAGCGTTCTCCCAGCATTCGCCCTTGTTCGTCCGGAATGGCGCCGAGGTTGAGCCGATGCAGCAGTCCGTCCGGAGAGAAATACAGAGTTTGGGCCCCATCCAGTGCCGCTTCCAGTGGGGCCCAGAGGAGGTGATACAGTGTTTTTTCTGCAATGGGGTTGCCTCCCCATCCGGGAACATACAAGTTATTGATGTCGTCCTGTCGGGGGGAACTTCCCCATTGCAGCAGGGCGTCCAACTGTTTTTCTTCGCAGAGTGGTATCCATTGGGGCAGAGGCTGTCCGGGGCGCAGGACAAGGGCCGCGTAGAACATGCTGTCGCTTAATTGGCCGTAGTTTTGGCGATAGCGGATGAACTCAACTGCGGCTCCGTCCGCAGGCAACTCTTGCCGGGCTTCCTGCCAGCTGGCCTGCCGGACGACGTCTCTGAATCCGGCGGTGGTATGGGCCAGCGTTCTTTCCAGTTCGTTGATCTGGCTTTCCAATTCTGCTGTTCCCTGTCGTTCGCTGATGGGCTTGGCATACTGGCTGGCCAGTTGGCGGTGAAGGGAAGACAGCAGTTCAAACTGGCGCTGGGCGGCGGAGTCGGCGTTTACCAGTTTGCGCATACGCTGTGCCTCCTGGAGCAGGAATCCTTTGTAGAAGAGGCTGTTGTCGTAACACAACGCTGCCAGGCCCGGGCGGGTGGCAGCTTCAACGTCAGTTATGCTGAATAAGATGTTCTGATAATTGTGGAAGGTAAAAGTATAAGTGGCCAGTTCGCTTTCCGAGAGGTAGCGGGTGGCTTTTTCCATCAGCCGGCGCTGTATGCCGCTGGCTTCCCTGAGTGCCGCTTCAGCCTCAGCCGGGCGTGCCGTTTTGCTGAAGCATAATCCCAGGCTGATCAGATTGATGGCTATATCGGGATGTTCGCGGCCCAAGGCTGCCTCCCATGTCCGGTTGGCTTCCAGGTAAAGCGATTCGGCTTTGGCATACTGGCCGGTTTTTAGGGCCAGGTTGCCCAGGTTACTCAGGCTCTGTGCATAGTGTGGGTGCGCTTTACCGAGCAATTCCTCCCGCATGGACAAGGCCCTCAGATGTTGTTCGAGGGCATCCTCGTGGCGGTTCATTTTCTCGTATACCAGAGCAAGGTTGTTGATACTGGTCGCCGTACTGGCGTGGGGCCCGCCGATGAGCTTTGTCCTGATCCCGATTGCCTCCTGGAAGTACTGTTCGGCCTCATCGAGCTGGCCGGTGTGGTAATACAGCAGGCCGAGATTATTGGCCACTCCGGCGTAGTAGAAATTTTCCCGCCCCATATTGTTTTCCACAATGGACTTGGATAGCAGGTAACATTCTTCCGCTTTTGCGTATCTGCCGGTATTGTCATACAGGAAACCGAGATTGAACAGGTTGCCGGCAAATTGTATGTGGTTCTCCCCGTATTGTTCCTTCACCAGAGCGTTGGATATCAGCAGATGCTGTTCGCATTCCATATAACGTCCTGCCTGAGCATAAAGGACGCCCAGGTTATTCTGGATGATGGTGTAAAATCGGTCCGTTTTGGCGTACTGTTCTTCAACGATGGACAGGGCTTCGAGTAAGATGCGTTCAGCTTTTTCGTACTGTCCCAACCCTTCATAAAGGATGCCCTGGAAGATCCGTCCTCTGATGTAGCTACGGTGGGTTGTCCCGAGAGCCTTATGGGCAATATCCACTGCATTCTGCAATGTGGGTTCGGCTTTGTCAAAACTCCCCATGTCCGTATAAGTAGAACCCAGGATCAACAAGGCCTGGATATACTCCTCATGTTCCGTTCCCAGGAGATCCTTACGGAGGGATACGGCTTCCGTCAGGTATTGTTCGGCGGCAGGGTAGTCCCCGCTTTCACTTCCGATCCTGCCCAGCGTATACAGGCAATCTGCGTACAACGGCGTGTTCTTACCGACACTTTCCAATACTTTTTGCTCGGTTGCCTTGGCCAGGTTCATGGCTTCTTCAAAGATACCCATGTCAAGCAGGCTGTCGCATGTGGCAAGAGCCCGCTCCATCTCGGCATAGATGGCTGTTTTTTCTTGGTTTTGGGCCAGTGAAAGAAGAGGAGAAAGTAGAATAATGGCCAGGAGATAGTTCTTCATAGTGCGTTTTTCTGAAAAAAAAGGGGCAAGTGCTGATAACCTGAGCACCAAAGAGAGATACATCTGCGCAAAGGGTAAGAAACCAGCCCTTTATTTTTTCACAAAAATAATTAACTCAAATGAAATCACTGATTAGCGCCTTTTTTTCCATTTTATTTTGTTTTCAGCTCTCTATGGCCCAGTCTGTTCAGGAATATTCCTTCAGCCGCGAGATCAAGGGGGTGGAATTTGAAAACGCCTCCATCATGAAGTACGTATTGCAACCGGATAAGGTGAGAATTTACCTGGAACTCAGCAGGACCGGCGCGGTACAGAGCAAAATGGGGCCGGTATGGTCGGGTGGCGCCGACCCCATACAGGTCAAAGCTCTCGGTATTCTGGAGCTGTCCAGCGGCCTGGAATTACAGAATGAAGCATTGGTTTTCATCAAACCGGACGGTATCATCGCCAAACAATACAAGCTGCTGAAAGAACCGGGTAAGGTGGTGATGGGCGACAAGAACGTCATGGCCACGCAGGATGACTGCATGAGCATCGGTGACATCATCGACAAATACCCGGAGTTGGTACAAAAGGAGGAGAGCGGAGAGAAAGCCTTACCCCGCGAATACTACGACAACTCCATCGATTACGGAGGGCTGGCGATGAAAGTGAAGGGGTTTAATTCCAGGTTGTATCGCTTGAAACCGGAAGGAGGAAAAAAGAGCCTCTTCGCTCAGCTTACAAACGAACAATACGATGAGATCAAATCCACCTACGATTGGGAGCCATACCGGGGCGGCGACAAGAAAAACTACTGGGTGCAGCAATCCTCTTCTGTTTGCGACCCCCAAACCGGAGCGGTATACGCCCATAATGGCCTGATCCGGGTAGGTGAGGACCGGGGGCGGAGTACCGAAAGGTTCCAGGAACTTGTGGCTTACGATAAGAGCGGCAAGGAGATCAATCGGACCGAGATCAATTTCGACGTGCCGCATGACGTGGAATTGCGCCAGCTTTTCTATACCGATACGCCGGATGGTAGCCTCTATACCATTGATGGCATCATCCATGTTTACCGGCAGCAATACGGTTTTGGCTACAAAAAATTGAACCCCGACCCCGACCCCTTGTACCGCAAATTGTACTTCTGGGATTCTAAGGGCAAGGAACTGGGCAATGTGGATTTTAAGGTGCCCGCCGAAAGCACCCAATTGATCAGAGGATTTGCCACTGGCAATAAGCTCAGCCTGCTGGCGGGCGACAAAAAAGGAGGGAAGTGGCTCACCTACCACTTTACGGATGGCAAGTTGAACGCGCCGGAAGAAGCAGGAGCCCTGTCCGGAGGAATTGCTTTTACGCCTGCCGAGCTGGCGTCCTTCTCCTGGGAAGCCGTCAAAAAGATCACCCGCCCCGATGGCGCCCAAACGATGATCTACCACCTGAAAAAGGAGGTGAAAGAGGCGGAAAAGACCTACACGCCCTCTCAGGGTTATCTCATCTTTAATATCGGCCCGGAAGGGAAGATTGCCCGGGTGCAGCACCTCCAACGCTCGGGTAAGGCCCTGCCTAATAGCAAAACGGGAATCCGGGTTTATCCGGGAGAGGACTACCTCACCCTGATCATGAGCGACCCGATAGCGGGAGATAAAGGCAATATGCTGGAGGTAAACATACTGAAAGTCAACCTCAATACTCTTGAGAAAACACCGGTGCACAGCATGGTGGCCGCCGGCGAGAGCCTCTCCGTAGAACGCGTCTCTGGTTCCAATGATATTATTATTTTCAGTACCAGTCCTGATGGGGAAAAATACAGGCTGGCGAAGTTGTCGTTGTAGCCGGGCGACAGGGGCCCTGCGAATCAGGAGCTAAATTATGGTGATTCATGCGAATCAGGGGCTAAATGGCAGCCGATGGAGGCAGGGATCGAGGGTGCAGCATGTGAGGTGAAAACGGCAACCCTTTTTTTACTGCTTCAGCAGGCCGCCTTTCTGATTTATGATGTTTGATTTGTGATGTTCGGTTTTCGATGTAGGGCGAGCGGAAGGGCTGCTCCCAAGGAGCCCCATCAAAAATCGCACATCGCACGTCAAAAATCGCACATCGCACGTCAAAAATCGCACATTTCTCCGTACCAAAAGTATCGTATAATCTGTCTGATATTTTGCACTCCCGGCCCTTTCAGGGCTCTTTAGCTCCTGATTCGCATGATTCACCCCCAGAACCTAATTCCTCCTCTTTCCATAGCAAAACTCAAGCGGTAATGGGAAATTACTGCTTGAGAATCTGCGTAACACGAGTCGTCCCGAGTTTTGGATTGGAACGCGGACGCCGTCGCCCAAAGCTTTGGCGTCGGGCGAGGGCACGGATAACGCGGGTTTGCGCGGACCGCTCAGCAAAGGTACTTATCCGCACGACCCGCGTCATCCGTGTTCTATCTTCCCGGCATGAAAAATATGGGATGACTCCTGATAACCTTACAATGATTTTCCCATCATTGCTTCAATCCTTCCTCCTATGCCTTACCCAGCGGATGATTTCTTCCACCTCTCCACTCCGATTGGTTTTCAGCATCAGGCCGTCCCGGTCGGATCGGATGTAGGAGCCCTCGGGGCCGGGGATGACGTTGTAGAAGAACTGGCGGCTTAGGGGGACGCTCAGGTTGCTTATTTCCAAAGGCAGAAGCTTTTGTCCGGCGGCCCTTTCCCACCACAATAAGCTTACGATAGCCCCACTGCCGTCCCCGAAGGAGATCTCGCTTAGGTTGTCCTTCCGGGAGATGGACAGGGTGATGCCATTGCGGGGATCCAGCACCAGAGTCTGCTGGCTGCCGGCAAGGCCCAACTGAAGGCCTCTGCCTTTGCGAACAATGGCCTCCGGAAGCTGAAAAGGTGGCGGTGGGTTGAAGGAGAGGGCACGTCCGTTTAGAACTTCCAGGTTGTATTGCGCCGTAAGAGTATAGAGGGCGTTGGGCGTGGACTCGGAAAGCAGTTGCCGGAAGGCGGCTTCCGCCTTTTCCTGGCCGTTCTGCAGAGCGATACTGATACCGTAGGCTAATTGCAGGTTAGCCGGATTGCCGTTCTTTCCCGGCCGAAACTGATGCTTCTTTAGAAAAGCGATAGCCTCCTCCGGCCGATTCAGCAGATTGAGGGCGCAGGCGGCATTGCCCACTGCCGGCAGGTAGCTGCCTTCTCTATCCAGGGCTTGCTGGAAATAGGAAAGGGCGGTTTGTAAAAGAGCTGCGCGTTGTTCCTTTTCCGCCTCTGTTGGCGCTCCCTCTCCCCGCTGCCTATCCAATTCCCGCAGCAGGCTGCCTGCTTCCATTTCCAGGGGATGCGCAAAGCGGTCGGTGCTCTCCTCGTAATAAGCTAATGCCTGGAGTACGTGCAATACCCCGAGGTTGTTGTAAATATCCCGTCCCTGGTAGTAATTCAGGAGGAAGGTATGGCAGCCAATGGCGAGGCTGTAGTATTCCAGGACAGCCAGGTAATTGGCAGCTTCGAATACGCTGATCAGCCGGCGCGACATGGCTTGCACTTCCCGGGCGCTGTTGCTGCGTTCTTCGAAAGAGGGATACCCCGGAACGGCCTTACCCCATAGCCCGTAAGCTTTATAAATGCGCTCCAGGATAGCAGGAAGGATGCCCTCGATCCGGTAACCGGCCAGGTAGGTGGTGAAGGCGCCCTGTATGTCGGCCGCCTTTTCCCGGCTGTTGGAGTTGCTGTCTTCAATACCGTATACCAGAAAATTAGTGCTCTGACGGCCCTGTTCCGCCTGAAAAGCATGGGCCAGCTCATGGGCCAGGATGAAAGCCAGTGCATTCAGGGAGTCTTTGCCCATTTCGGTACACAGCCGGTAAGCCTTCTCATCCAGCACGATCTGATGGCGGGCCGGGTAGTAGGCCGCCACTTTTTTATTTTCCTCGGAAATGGATAAGGCCGGCAGAGGTTTGTCGGCCCTTCCTGCTTTTTGATAGAGCTGAAGCAGTACCTTTTCGGCTACAGTTTTGGGTGTCGTGATACAGGAGCCTGATGTAGCCCAAGGCAATAGTGCAAACAAGGTAAAAGCAAGTTTATACATGTTATTCGTCCTCAATCTTTCATTTCAGCCACCAGTTGCCGGGCTTCTGCCCGGCGGTCAAATTGGCTGTCCCCCGCCAACTGCTCGAGGGCTTGCCGGGCATCTTCCTTGCGTCCTTCAATGCGCAGGCAGGCAAGGGCGTAATACCACTGTGCTTCCCGGGCCAGGGCAGGATCATCTTGCCGGGTAAGGGCAGAAAACCGGCTGGCAGCGGTCTCGAATTTCGACAAGGATAGTTCTGTCAGGGCGAGATAAAACTGTGCCGTATCGTTCTGAGGGTGATCCTGAAGGAAGCGTTCGAGTGACTCAGAAGCTTCCGGGTAGCTGCCGTTCCGGTAGGTTGCCAGTGCTTCCCGCAGGCTGTCCGTACTGTTCATTTCCGGGGTGAACCCCATCGAGGCCAGTCCTTCGATGAGCTCTTCCACTTTTGTCGTTTCCGGGCGGAAATGCTCGCCATAGGCAATTTCCGGATCGAAAGCATTCGGCCGAAGGGTGAACCACCAGATGCCGGCGCACAGCCCGGTCACAGTTGCTGCTACCGCTATGCCAAAGGCCACCTGCCTCCAGGAGCCGCTCCGTGCCGCATCGAAGAACCCCTGTGCCTGGAGCTGGCGATGCACCTGGGCGATGTCCTCTTTTGCCTGCTCGTCGAAAGACCGTTCCAGGGCCTGCAGCAACTGCCGTTCCTGTATGGCCGCCTTTTTAAGGCCCTCGTCATGCTCCATGGCCTCTTCAAACGCCTCCTGCTCGGTGGCATCCATTTCGCCGGACAGGTACCGGTGGATCTGTTCTATTCTGAAATCATCGTCCATAAAGCTTTGAGTAGAAGGGTGCTCCGGGCCCAGGATGTCGATCCTCGGCTATGAATTGGTTTTCCGTACCATCTTTCGAAGGTACTCCAGGCACCTGAATTTTTTCACCTTGACGAACGCTTCCGTATAGCCCATCAGCCGGGCGATCTCGGCGTGCGGCAGGTTTTGGTAAAAAGTATAACGCAGGACTGCCCGGCAATCGTCTTCCAATGCATTCATGCTCTCGTTCACGAGCCGGAACAGGGCTTCCTTTTCCCGGGCGGCCTGTCCGCTGTCTTCTTCGGAAGGCAGCCCCTCCAACGGGCTGTCTTGTCGGAGCTGTATCTTGTCAGCTGCTTGTTGCTTGAGCCAGAGGTTTCGGGCAATGGCGTAGAGCAGGGTGCTGATCTTCCCATTCAGCTGAAAACCCGGTTTTCGGATGGTTTGCATTAGTGCAAAAAGGGCCTCCTGGAAGATGTCCTGCGCATCCTCCCGGTTTCCACCCATACGGGCGACCAGATGCTCCACCATCCGGTAATGCCGGCGATAGAGCCCTTCATAAGCGCTCTTCTTTCCTGCCCGCAGGCGGTCCAGCCATTCCTGCTCTTTACTCATTGATCGGAATTGTTGGGGTCGGTTATCAGAAGATGGTGAAATTTATTGATTTTTCCTGTTTTGTGGGCCCCGATCTCTGGAAAAAAGAAGCGCCGGCCGAAGCCAGCCCTCCGTTAAGATCCTGCCGGGCCCGGTAACAGGCCGGCGGAGGGTTTGAAAAAACCATAATAAAAGGGTTTCTGATCTTTACCGGCCGGACAAAACCCGCTCTTCCTTCAACTCATCTTTCATTCGAGGAGCTTTACCTTGTTGGTGGCGACCTCGGCAATGGCCATGGCTGTAGGGATGGGCACCGCAGGGCCGATCAGAACGATGGCAAAAGTACCCGCCAGCCCAGGGTTGCCCACCGCAAAGGCAAAGCGGAGAAACATGAAGGCCCCAAGAACGGTGGTGATGGCCACCAACGCCGCCAGATTGTCCCGAAGTATGTTCTTCAAATGTATCCGCCCAATTATTCAGGTTTGGGATATAGGCTGAAGGGTAGATGGGCGGCCACAATTTTTGAGGATGGAAGTTTTGGAAGGGGAGGGTAATGTTTTCAGACTTAACGGTAACAGGCTTCGTTCACGGCCCAAACCACCTTCTCCTTAAGGAAAAGACTGGCCCTCCATGCGCAGAACCTGTCGCGACGTAATGTATTTGAACACCCGCTAAAAAACCTTCCAGGTTACCAAAACCTGGAAGGTTGAAAAGCTCCAATCTATGAATGAAAGGGCAGGTATGCACTGCCCGGCTGCACCTCGCGAGGCAAGGAGGTTCCATCCGGAATGAATGCACCAATGCCCCCACCTGCGGCAAAGGCTTCGGCTTGCAAAGCGAATGCACCAATACACAAAAACACCAATACACTTGTCTTACCGCATCAGCACCACATCCCCTTCCTTATACACCTCCACCTCCTGCCCGCAGGCGCGCACCCGCGCCCGTACGTACCAGATGTACAGGCCCGAGTTCTGCCGCTGCCCCTTCACTGTGCCGTCCCAGCCGGCTGCCAGGTCTTCGGTACGGAAAAGCTCAGCGCCCCAGCGGTTGAAGACGCGGAGCTCGTACTCCAGCAACTCGGCGCCGGAGGCGGGAGCGGCAAGGAAGAGGTCGTTCCGCCCGTCCTCGTTGGGCGAGAAGGCATTGGGCACGTAGAGCAGCTGTTCTCCCTCCTGTTTCGGAGCCGGGACGATCACCTGCCGGACGATCATCTGGCAGGTGTTGCTCACTGTGAGGGCGTAAGTGCCGGCGCTGTCCACCTGCAGGCTGGGGCCGGTGCTGCCGTCGCCCCATTGATAGGCCAGGGTGCCGTCATCTCCGGATGGTATAGTGGCGGAAAGGGTGGCCGTGGGTTTGTCGCAGGCCAGGGAATCCTGCAGCACCTCGAGTACCAATGGCTCGGGCTCCATTATGGTTACCGAAGTGGAGGCCGTACAGCCTCTTCCGTCTTGAACATACAGCGTGTAGGCCCCACTTTCCAGGCCGTCGAACAATGGGGTGGCGCTGAACTGCTGCCCATCCAGAGAGAAACTGTAGGGCGCCAGGGTATTCTGCACCACCATCCCTGTGATGGCGCCGACGCTGCTGTCCGGGCAGTCTTCCTGTACCACAGCTTCCACAGCAGGCGCCGGGTAAGCCTGCACCCGGACGGCCACCACCGAATCGCAGCCGAACTGGCTGGTCAAGGTTACCGTGAGCGTATCGCCGGGGGCGAGCTCCTGTCCTTGATAGTCGACGGTGCTGCCCGGACATACTTCGAGCAGCACTTCGGTTTGTTCTTCCGGATACCGGGTGACCTGTACGGACACTATGGAGTCACATCCGCTTTGGGTGGCCAGCTGCAGCTCCGTACTGCCCACGGGCAGCATCATTCCGGCGAAGAAGATGCTGTCCTGGCAGGTGGACAGTTCGACATCCTGCCGGTAGCTAGGCAGTTCCTCCACCTCCACCCGGACCAGCGAATCGCAACCCGCCTGGTTGGCCAGCGTGAGGTCCAGTGCTTCACCGGCCAGGATGGGCGTGCCTTCGAAGTAGGCGGTATCCCCAGCGCAGGCAGAAAGCTGGATGAGGGTGTCGCTGCTCATCTGTTCCAGGACGGTGACGGTAACGACGGAATCACACCCGGCGGCATTGGTAAAGGTGAAGTCCTGCTGCTGTCCTGCACTGAGGGCCATTCCGTTGTAATCGACGGTGGCGCCGGAGCAGGCGCTGAGTTCGATGCCGGAGGCGGAAGGTTGCAGTTCTACCACTGTGACGGTAACGACGGAATCACAGCCGACGGCATTGGTAAAGGTGAAGTCCTGCTGCTGTCCTGCGCTGAGGGCTGTTCCGTTGTAATCGACGGTGGCGCCGGAGCAGGCGCTGAGTTCGATGTCGGAGGCGGAAGGTTGCAGTTCCACAACAGTTACGGTGACGGTAGAATCGCACCCAACGGCATTAGGGAAAATAAAATTCTGTTGTTGCCCGGGGACGAGGGCCGTACCGTTGTAATTGACGGTGGCGCCGGAGCAGGCGCTGAGTTCCAGGCTGGAACTGCTGGGCTGAAGTATAATGACGTTCACCCTCTCCAGGGAGTCGCATCCGGAAGCGGAGGTGAAGGCCGTTACAAAACTCGTGTCCCGGATGAAGGACCCTCCGCCGTAGCTGATCGACGCACAGCCGCTCAGGGTCACTTCCGTCATCACTGTTGGGCAGTTCTCGAGCAGCCAGTTGATGGTGACCAACGTCCCGCAGCCGGTAAAGGTAGTATCTACCGTATTGGACATGAGCCCCAGGGGGCTGACGCTGCTGGTATCCAGCCGGACGGTATAGGCATCGGCGGCTATATTGGGGAAAGCGTAGGAGCCGTTGGGATTGGAAACGGTGCCGGCCAGCACGGCCCCGTTCTGCAACAGCTCCAGTACGGCGCCGCTGTAAGTGGTGTCGGCCGGGTCGATCACTCCATTCTCATTGACGTCGACGTATACTTCGCCCTGGATCGTCCCTACTTCATCGAACATTTCCAGGACGAGCGGGCCGGAGTTGAGTGTACAGCCGTCCCCGTTCGTCATCTCGACATAATATTCCCCGCTCTGGTTGGCGATCAGCTCCGGCATCCCGCTTTGCGGAGCCCCCATAGGGCTGCCGTTGAAGAACCACTGGTAGCTGACGATGCCGGGTATTTCCGGCAGGCAGAGGGTGTCGGGGCGGCAACGGCTGTAACAACCGCTGGGTATCAGGGAGATGTTGGGCCCGGCGGTGATCTCCAGGCGGTTACTCTCCGCTTCGCACCCGAATGTGTTTGTGGCAGTAGCGAAATATTCGCCCGCCTGAGTAGCCGTCATGGTGGGCCCTTCCAGTCCGTTATTCCAGCGGTAGGTAACGCCAGGTTCCGGACTGGTGACGCTGAACGTCACCGGGGTGCTTTCGCAGTTGGGCCCTGCCGGGTTGGCGGTGATCTGTACCTGGGCGGGCAGGGGATGCACTTCCACGACGAACGGCCCTACGACGTCCTGGCATCCGGTGGTATTGTTGGTGACGGTTACAAAAATATCGTGGACGCCGACGGGCAGCAGCGTGAAGCGGTCTTCGGTAAACTCTATCCGGGTTCCGGAAAGGCCGTTGCTCCATTGGTAAGTGTATTGGGAGTTGGCGATCACCTCCAGGAAAATATCTGTCCCGAAGCAGGCCTGGTAGCCGTCGTAGGAATAGCCGATGGGCTGGCCGTATTCGTCGTATTCTACACCGCGGATGGTGGCGTCCGGCGCCGGCAGTACTTCAATGTCGATTGGAGCAGGCTCATAAGAACAACCGATGGCGTCGGTAAGGGTCAGGCTGTAAATGCCCGTTTCAAATACCCGTGTAGAGGACGTGGTATCGCCGGTAGACCATAGCCAACCTATCCCTCCCGCCGGCGCGCTGAGCGTGGTGGTATCTCCTTCGCATAGGGGAGAGGGCAGGGAAGAGGTGATGGCGCCGTTCAGGGCGTTAGGCTCCACCAGGATATCCCGGCTGAAGCTGTTCTCGCAGCCATAGATGCTCCGGGCGGTGAGGGTAACGGTATAGGCGCCGGGAGTATCGAAGCGGTGGTAGGGCGCCAGAAGTTCTGAACTATTGGCCTCGCCGCTGGTAGGGTCGCCGAAGTCCCATTGTACGTTTATTACCTCAGGGCCGACGTCGGCAGAGAAGGGCAGGGCGGTGGCCTCACAGCTCAGCAGCGGTTCTTCGAAAGACACTGCCGGCGGGCCGTATACCTCCACCTCTTTGCTGATGCGGGCCGTACAACCTTCCGAACTGGTGACTTCCAGCCTTACAGTATAAATGCCGGGGGCGGCAAAGGTGTGCATGGGGTTGGCCGTGGTGGCCGTATTGGCGGCTCCACTGGTGGGGTCGCCGAAGTTCCACGACCAGGCGGCGATCGAGGAGGAGGGCAGGAAAGTAGAAAGGTCAGTAAATGGAACAGGTGCGCCTGCACATGCCGTGTCTGCGCTGAAATTCGCGGCCAGAATAATGGAGTCGGCCCGGAATGCTCCGCAGGTAATGGTATTGCCCGGGTCGTTGGGGTCCACAAAATCTGCCCTTATCAGGATGCGGTAGTAACCCGGCTGGGTGAAGTTGTGGGAAGGGTTGTCCAGGTTGGACGTATTGTCGGCGCCGCTGGCCGGGTCGTCGAAGTTCCAGGAAATGGTTCCGGGTATAAAACCGCTGGATGTATTCTGGTAGTTGTGAACATCGCAGGTTGGGGTGGTTTGGATGGTGAAATCCAGGTTAGCAAGGAAGGGGCAGCCGCCCGGCCCGCCGCCGCCCGAACAGTCCTCGATGACCGAAATGCTGTTGGACGGGAAAATGCAGCCATTGACGTCGGTGATCTCTACATAGTATACCCCTTCCGCCGTGGCGGTGTATTGTGGGGTATCCGTTCCTACCGGATTTCCGTTCTGGTACCATTGATAGTTGTAACCGGCGTCGGTATTGACCGCGTACAGGCGGGTGAGCGGTGCCGTATTACAGAAGACGTTCGGGTCGGGCGTTGAAATAGAAATATCGGACTTCGGATAAGGCATGATCCGGAATGTTGTTTCGCCTGTACATCCGTTGGCGTCGGTAGCGATGAGGCTGTAAGTGCCGGCCGGAAGGGAAGGCGCCGGGCCGGTAGAAACGGTATTGCCCTCCGTATCCAACCATTCATAACTACTGAAGGCGATAGTAGTTTGTACGGGTGTAATCTCGTTGGGGCACAAGGCGGGTGGGTGCTGTACCACCGGTTCCGGCAGGGCGTGTACTTCCAGGTTGAGGCTGGCTGATTGTCCGCAGCTCTGTACTGTGACGGACACCGGGCCGGTGTGGTGCCAGAGGATCTCGGCAGAGGCTTCGTCCTCCTCCCCGATGATCGTTCCCGCTCCGGCGGGCGAAATGGACCAGCTGTAGCTCAGCCCGGTAAATAGGCTGGTGCTAAAAACGGAAATGTCCTCGTCACAAGCGTCCGCCGGCCCGCTGATGGTGAGGCCGGGTATGGTATTGAGCGTTTGAGTAAATACTTCCGACTCACAACCCAGCCCGTCGACCTGAATGACGCTGAGCTCGAAGGGCGGCGTCGCCCCGAAGCTCACATTGATCTTTCGCCCTTCCCGTACGGTAATGGCGCCGCCATTGTTTACCTCCCAGCGGAAGCGGGAATTGAGCAAGGCCGACTGGGCTTCGTAGGTGTACAATTCCCCCGGGCAAATGAGCAGGTCGCCAAGAATGGCATCCACTGCCGGCGGAGGCGCCGTCACCACTACGATGGTGGTATGTTGCGGCGTGCAATAAGCATTTCCGTCCACCGGTTCGGCGATGAGGCGGTAGGCTCCGGCGGGGAAGCTCCAGTCGATGGAGGGCATTGCGGCAGGTGCGCCGGAGGCCCATACCACACTGCCGTCAGCGGCTTCCACTGTCCAGTTGCAGTTTACCGGTGCATTGCCCGGTATGCTACGGGTGCTGTAGGCGCTGCTCTGTCCCTGGCAGTTCTCGATAGGGCCGGTGACGGTGAACTCGGGGTTGATGTCCACCTCCAGGGTGTCGGCGCCGCCGCAGCCCAGGTAGCAATTGTCGAAGGAAACAGCTACCCATTGCGGTTCGTTGGGCAGGAATCCGTCGAACCATTCCACTACAATTTCATCTGTGCCCTGTCCGGAGAGAATGGTACCGAAGCCGGATACCGACCAGTCGAAACTCGTCCCGCCGTAGGGGGTGATGCTGTAGGTGCCGATATCTCCCCGGCAGACATTGGCCGGCCCGTCGATGGCGGCATCCTCGGAAAGGATGGGCACCCGGATGGAGGACGGCTGCAGGCAGGTGTTGAGGCCGGGGCAGTCTTCCACCGTCAGCCCGATGAGGCCTTCCGGGCCGGCGCCCCAGTCGACGGAAATGTAGTCATCGTCGGGCCCGCCGCCGTCGATGATGGTGCCGTTGCTGCTCACTGTCCAGAGGTAAGTGCCGCAGCTGGCCTGGGCGGTGTAGGTGCCCAGAGTGTTCTCGCAGATGGTCCCGACGCAATCGACGATGGGGCTCTCGCCGGCTTCCACTACGACAGTGAGCGTTTTGACATCAGCGCATAAGCAGGCGTTGTAGGCGGTGAGCTCTACCGTATAAACTCCGGGGGTATTGTAGGTGGCCGAAGTGTTGGTATTCGTGGAGAGGGCTCCGTTGCCCAGGTTCCAGTTGAAAGACTCGGCGTACAGGCTGGTGTTCTGGAACAACACCTCCTGCCCCTGGCAGATGGTTAGCGTATCATTCACTGCTGCCGGTGTGGTGGTGAAGCTGGCAACGGGGTTTTCCAGCACTTCCACGCATTGGGTAAGGACGACTTGTTGGCTACAGAAATCGGAAAAGAAAAAGGTCACCGTTCCCGGCCCGGGGGCGCCCCAGTCGACAATGAGTTGGTCGTAATTTTGTTCCAGCACCTGCCCGCCGCTCACATTGTAATTAAAAGTGAAGGGGGTGCCGCCGGTGAAATATTCCAGCGTATAGGTTACGGTGCTGTTGGCGCATACGACATCGCAGGCCTGGCCCGTGCTGTCCTGAGCCGGCCCGTTGGCGGTGGGGCAAAGGGCGGCGGCATCGGAGAAGACCTCGGCGGAAAAGAAATCCTCAAAAACCTGGATGAAGATGGAATCCGCAAACGTCGTCCCGTTGACGTTATATGCGATCAGGTTAAGCTGGTAAGTACCCGGTTGCGGGCAGATGGTCACCTGAGGTTCATTGGAAAGGATCGTATTGGGGTTCTGGTCGTAGAACCAGAAGAATTCGATGAAGGAAGTGTCCTGAGGCGATAAGAAGTAGGTGCCGCAGTTTTCTCCACAGAGCTCTGTCGGGCCGACGATCTGGTAATTGTCCTGAGCCTGTCCTTTGGGCAACAGGAAAAGGAAAAATGCAAGAGAAACGATCAGTTTTGGGCGTAATAGTTGCTTGTACATGTGCGGGGATTGTAGGTTGGAAGAGGAATAGTCGTAAATTATCGGTTTTATTGTTGTTGGTTTTCGTACCTGCAACAATCAACAGACAACAAACGGCCATTCGCCTTGCCGGTGAAACAATAGAAACTCAAATGGATAATTCGTAAGAAAGGGTTTCGTGCAATAGACCCCGGAAGCCTTCTTTTCGCTGCCTGTTTCCCGGCACTAGTCTCTCAGAGAACCCTGTTTGTCTGATATACTGTCATCTTAATTGCCAAAGTGGCGGCAGAATGTTAATTTGGGGCCAGCTCGTACGGTAACCAACCTGATCGCCGTACGAATAATCAAAGAACGCAACGAACCATGACCTACGATAACTTCACTACCAAATCCCAGGAATCCATTCTCCAGGCCCAGCGCATTGCCGCTACCCTCAACCAGCAGCAGGTCGATACACCGCACCTCATCCGCGGCATCATGGAGATCGAAGAACATGTGGCCTCCTTCCTGTTCAGCAAGATGGACGTCAATACTGCCACCTTGAAGCTGCGCTTGAACGAGGCTATAAAAGGCTACCCCAAGGTGGAAGGGACGGAAAAACAGTTTCTCACCAAAGAGGCCAACCAGGCCCTGGCCCGCGCCAAGAAGATGCTGCCCGATTTTGGCGATGAGTTCATTTCCATAGAACTCATCCTGCTGGGGATCGTTACCGGAAAAGACAAAGGAGGCCAGATCCTCAAAGACCTGGGGGCGACCGAAGAAGGCCTGCGCGCCGCCATCGAGGAATTGCGCAAGGGCCGCCAGGTCACCGACCAGAATGCCGAAGAGAGCTATAACGCCCTCAATAAATTTGCCGTCAACCTCAACGAGCGGGCCGAAAATGGCAAGCTCGACCCCATCGTCGGCCGCGATGAGGAGATCCGCCGCGTGTTACACATCCTGAGCCGCCGCAAGAAGAACAACCCCATCCTTGTGGGCGAGGCGGGCGTGGGCAAAACGGCCATCGTAGAGGGCATCGCCTGGCGTATCGTCAAGGGAGATGTGCCGGAGAACCTGCGCGAGAAAAAGATATACGTCCTCGATATTGCCGGCCTCATCGCCGGCGCCAAGTTTAAGGGCGATTTTGAGGAACGCCTCCGGGGGGTCATCAAAGAGGTAGCCAATTCGGGTGGAGAGGTCATCCTCTTCATCGACGAGATCCATACGCTGATCGGCGCCGGTGGCGGACAAGGAGGAGTGGATGCCGCCAACATCCTCAAACCGGCACTGGCCCGCGGGGAGCTGCGCACCATCGGCGCCACTACCCTGGACGAATACCAGAAGTATTTCGAAAAGGATAAGGCCCTGGTGCGCCGCTTTCAGACGGTGCTCATCGAAGAGCCCAGCGTGGAGGACACCATCTCCATCCTGCGCGGCCTGCAGGAGCGCTACGAGGTCTACCATAAGATCGAGATCCTGGACGGAGCCCTGATCGCCGCCGCTGAGCTTTCCCACCGTTACATCACCGACCGCTACCTGCCTGATAAGGCCATCGACCTGATTGACGAGGCTGCCGCCAAGCTGCGCCTGGAACTGGATTCCGTACCCGAACTGGTGGACGAATGGGACCGCCGGGTGCGCCAGCTGGAGATCGAGCGGGAAGCCCTGAAGCGCGAAGGGGAAACGAAGAAAGTGGAGGTGATGAACGAGCAGATCGCCAACGCCAAGGAAAAACGCGACTCCATTCGGGCCTCCTGGAAGAACGAAAAGGAGGTCGTCGATACGATACAGGGCATCAAGAAGCACATTGAAGAGTTGGAGATGGAAGCCAGCAAGGCGGAGCGCAACAGCGATTTTGAACTGGTGGCCAAGATCCGCTACGGGGAGCTGCAGGAGCAGCAGGCATTGCTGAAGGCCGCCGAAGAAAAGTTGGCGCAATTGCCGGAGGAAGAGCGCTATACCAATGACGAGGTCACTGCCGATGATATCGCCGGTGTAGTTTCCCGTTGGACAGGCATCCCGGTCAGTAAGATGATGCAAAGCGAGAAGGACAAGCTGCTCCGCCTGGAAGAAGAACTGCACAAGCGCCTCATCGGGCAAGACGAGGCCGTGCGCGCTGTCTCCGATGCTGTGCGCCGCAGCCGTGCCGGCCTGCAGGACAGCGACCGCCCCATCGGCTCCTTCATCTTCCTGGGCCCGACCGGTGTGGGCAAGACCGAGCTGGCCAAGGCCCTGGCCGAGGTGCTCTTCGACGACGAAAAGGCCATCACCCGCATCGACATGAGCGAATACCAGGAGCGGCACAACGTCAGCCGATTGGTGGGGGCCCCTCCGGGGTACGTGGGTTACGATGAAGGCGGCCAACTCACCGAAGCGGTGCGCCGCCGCCCCTATTCCATCGTGCTGCTCGACGAGATCGAAAAGGCTCATCACGATACTTTCAACATCTTGTTGCAGGTACTCGATGACGGCCGCCTGACCGACAATAAGGGCCGCGTGGCCAACTTCCGCAATACCATTATCATCATGACTTCCAACATGGGGGCGGAGACCATCCTGGAAAACTTTGAGGACCTGGCAGAGCTTCCGGAAGACAAGCACCAGGAGATCATCGAAGCCACCAAGGACGAGGTCTTCGAACTGCTAAAGGAGAACCTGCGCCCCGAGTTCCTCAACCGAATCGACGAGCAGATCATGTTCCTGCCGCTGACCAAAGAGGAGATCAAGCAGATCATGCGCCTGCTGCTGCGCAAGGTCGACAAGATGCTGGCCCGCCAGGGCATGGTCATCAAGCTGAGCCCTGCCGCCGAGGGCCTGCTGGCCGACCTGGGCTACGACCCGCAGTTCGGCGCCCGCCCCATGAAGCGCGTGTTGCAGAAAGAGGTCATCAACGAGTTGTCCAAGCTGGTGCTGGCCGGCACGTTCACCGCCGGCGATACCATCTATGTGGATGAGAAAGAGGATGAACTGACGTTCTCCAAAGATCCATTCAAAGGTGCTCCGGCCCCGCCGAAAAAGGAAAAGGCCCCGGTGCCAAAGAAGGAAAAACAGAAGGAGGCAGAGCTACAAGAAGCCTCTGATGAGCGAAAGCGGCAACTCGAGGAGCTGCAGCAGGCCACCAAAGATGTGGAGGATGCGGTGAAGGAGGTGAAGAAGAAGGAGGACAACTGATGGAAATATGCGTCATCCCGAATATTTTATTTCAAAGGGAGATGGATGAATTCCGGCTCATTGAGTCTTGATTGTCAATTTGTTGTGGGATGCAGGGTGGCGAGTTGGGCAACCTGCATCCCACACCTCGTGACAGTCACAGGGATGGCTCAGCTTTCTTAGTCCTGTATATCCTGTGTCCATCTTATACTGTTATATCCGGACTATCCTTTTCGTCAGGATCACTTCCTGTCCAATAGTGGCCCGAAGCCAGTAGACGCCCTTTCTTAACCATGACAGATCGGCATCCTGTTCTCCCGGCTCCACCTCCTTTTGTATCAGTAACTGTCCAACCGCATTGTAGACAGAAAGGGTTGCCGGCTTTCCGTAACGGTGGTAATAATTAATATTAAGTTTGTCCTTAAACGGGTTGGGGTAAAGGTTAATGGCATAAGGATTTTCTCCTTCCACGCGGGCGCTGGCCATATGGGAGAACGCGTATCGCCCGTCGAAGTCTACCTGCTGTAAGCGGTAATAGTACAGGACGTTCGGCAGAACATCGTCATCCAGATATTGGTATACTCTCTTTTCCTGGCTGTTGCCTGCCCCGGGAATAAAAACAATGGGTTTGAACTCTTTCTCAAAGGTGGCCTGGCGCAGAAGATTGAAACCGCTGTTGTTGGATTCGCTCTGAGTCGTCCATCCGAGCCGTATGGCGGGCCCTTCTGCATTTGCGTAAAAAGAACTCAGTTCCACAGGAAGGGCAACGGAGCAACTGATATTAGCCACCCACCCCGCACGCGTGGTAAGATTACTGGACTGGAAACGGAAGGTCAGGCACTCGCCGGCCCCGGCGCCAGTGAAAACGCCTCCATTGGGTATGCTGCTCACGCTGGTCCCGCAAAAGGTGGCGATGGGAGTGCCCGTCACTGTAGTACCGTGGTAAACGGATAGCTGATCCCGGCATCCACCGGTTCTCGGCTCGATATTCAGAGAGGTAAAAGTGACGGTTACGATATCGCCGGGGCCGTCCGGGCAGATGGTGTAGGTTTTGTCGGAGTTATTCAGATAATTTCCGTTGGGGCCTCCGTCATCGGTGAAGGTGTTGCCGCATTGCAGGCAACCGGCGCCGGAGCAGTTAAAAGTGAGCAGTCCATTGTCCTGCTGCACTTCGGCGCCGCCACAGTTGCCATCTCCGGAAATGATAGCGATGAAATCGCCGGAGGCGGAAGGTGTAAAACTCAGGCTGCATCCGGCGGAATAGACGACGGGGGTTCCCGCTCCTGAAGTATAGGAAAAAGTGGCGATAGTGATCACCGCCGGCCAGGTGCCGGCGTTGTAACCCGTACAAAAATCAAGGGTATAGGTAACGCCGGCGTCCAGTCCGGGCAGGAGGTAGGCTTCGTTCTGCCATACCTGGAAACCCGGCTGAACGGTAGGGCAGCCTTCAAAACAGGCGCTGGCACTGTACAGGTCGACATAGGGCCCGGCGGCGTACTGTATGCAGGGCGAAACGGAGCAGAGCGGGTCGGTTTCCGGCAGGACGGTTACCGTAATATCCGAGGTCGAAGGGCTGCTGCTGCCTGCGGAATTGCTGGCCACCAAAGTGGCTTGCAAAGTGCCGCTGCTTCCCCCTGTTATACAGACAGTAGGGTTCTTCACGGAAGAGGAAGTAATATCGATGGTAATATCTCCACCGGCCACCGAAAAACTCCACGACCAGGAGGTAGGGAAATTCTGCGACTGGTCGGTAAAGTCAATGCAGCCATTGAGGCAGACGGTGCTTGTTGAGTGGTTGAAACCGGCAACCGGTATCACTGGTGGCTGGCACTGCCCCGGTGTGGCTGTAGAGAACCCCGCATTCTGAGCAGTGAAATATAGGACGTCGGATTGATCGGAGGTGAACATATACATGCAGGCATCAGCTGCGTAAGACATGTAGTTCATGTACATATCTTCTGAGTTACAACTCGTCGGCAGGTCGGCGCAGGAATTGTGGCTGCCGCAGGAAGTGTAGCCAGAATAGCTTCCGCCCATATTAGGCGTGTCGTTGATCATGTCGGATCCGGTACAGGCGTTGTTGTCGTCTCCCCATATATGATAGAGGCCCAGATAATGGCCCACTTCGTGTATGAGCGTATTGCCCTCGTCATAGATGCCTCCACAAGAACCACTGGTGTTCATCCCGGAGCAGGTCATATTTTCGGGGCCGAATGCGCAGGCAGCGAGGATCACTCCTTCCCCACTGAAGCTGCCCGGAATGCCGGAAGCCTGCCCGAGCAATGACCCCAGGCCATTGCTAACATAGATATTCAGATAACCGGCCCAGTTGTTGTCCAGCGGAACACTGCTGCCCTGCCCCGAGGTATTACTGAAGTCGATCTGTCCGAAGGTTACGGCATAGTTGCCTTCCACCAGTCCGTAGCCGGTGGGATGGCCGTACTGGGCCAGGCAGAATTCCAGGCAGGCGTCGCCCAGCACATTTCCAAAACAGGAGGTAAAGTTGGAAAAGACAGCGTTTTGAGGTTCATTGCCTATGATCTCCGTATTTAAGGAATTGACCTGGGCCAGTGCGAGGTCGATGGCGCACTGTTCCTGTCCCGCGGGAACAACGCCACTGTTGAAGTGCACGGCCACCGGTATCTTGATGGGGCCTCCACTGCAGTCCGGATTTCGGTTGATCGTCCGGTTGCCAAGGGCATGGCGGTACTGTTGGATGAAGGCCCGGTAGTTCGGGTCGACGGCCATCCTTGCTTCGGTAGTGGCCCGGGTAGTGTTGCAGCGCACCGTCTGGTGGGGGGTGTTGCGCTGGGCAGCAACCTCCGGAAGTGCGAGTAGGAGGAAAAAGAAGAGCAATGGTAGTATTCTTGCCTTTACCATAGAAGGGGAATTATAGTGTCCGTTTAAACAATGAGCAGTTGGTGATTCAGGAAATAGTGAGGAGATGATAAATTTAAGGAGTATTTTCCACGGAGACAATTGCCAGGCCATTAAAATGAGAGGCCCGGCCGGCCCGCTACCAGCGCACTACCTCCACGCAAACCCTTAATCGCCTGGACGTAACCCTTTTGTATGAAGATACGGCACCTGCATCGATTGATGGATTAATAGAACACTAATCTGTTTTTGTAGTATCTTGTTTGCCGATATTCAGCGAAGCTGGCTATCGCGAAGTACATCTTTTTACAGGTTTGGCTGCCATTAAGATAATTGCGCTTCAACCTGTAACCTCAGGCCACCGTGTTTAGTATAATAACCTGAACTTTACGTTAACTATACCCTCTTTTTTGAGCGTTGAATATATGGTTTGGCACACCACATTCAAGGCAAATCATCTGGCTGCCCGGATCTTGTTATTGATGTTGGCATTCGCGGCCTTCCCGCTTGCCGCCCAGGAGTATATTGCCAGGGTGGAATACTACGGGGTGGAACACGGCCTGTCGCACCGCCAGGTCAATGCCATATTCCAGGACAGCCGGGGCTATATGTGGATGGGCACCTACAACGGGCTGAACCGGTTCGACGGCTACAGCTTCCGCTCCTATACCAAGGAAAAGGACGGCCTGCCGTTCAACGAGATCCTGGCCATCGCCGAAGATGCGGACGGCTGGCTGTGGGTGTCCGGTAAGCGGGACGAGGGAATCTACCTTTTTCACCCTGACCGTGGTGAATGGCGATCCCTGGCAGCGCAGTTCGGGAAAACCCACCCCCAATTCGTATCTGAAACCTTTTTGAGTTATATCGTCCAGTCCCCCGACGGGGCGGTCTGGTTGTCGGCCCTGGGCGCCGGCCGTTTGTATCGCTACCATCCGGCCGACGGTATCCGGGCCATACCCGTTGAGGGAGCCCAAAACATCCAGCCGGTGTATTTCGCTCCCGATAAGACGATATGGGCATTGACAGAAAATGGCATTCCCCTTCAGCTGATCCCTACCGGTGAGGTGCTGCAGCGTTTTGGCCAGATGTGGCAGGGCGGCCTTTGGGGCATCAGCGAAAACGGCATTTTTGGTTATCAAAGGACCCGTGAGCCGAAGAGGGATTGTTATTACTTCGATACGGAGGGCGCCCCTGTCTCCTACCTCCCCTGGGGTTTTGCCAGCATGAAACCGCCGTTCCCTGCGCTCATTTTTCCCTTCGACACTTCCGGAACCTTTGTGATCCACGACCGGCTCATGGATGCCCGCGGCAACGAGCTGGCAAAGTGGTCCTTCGAATACCACGGCCCCAACAACTTCTTTTGGCGCTGTTTCTACCGGGACCGCGCCGGCCGGTATTGGTTGGGGGACGATTTCGGCTGCTATATGCTGCAGCTGAAAAAGAACCGTTTTCAACACTTTTTTCACCGGAAAGGAGCGGAACCGGGCGCGGGAAACGCTATTCGCGGCATGGTAGCCACGCCCGATAAATTATACGCGAACGTAGAATCTTCCGGCCTGTACGAGTGGGACTTCAACAGCGGGCAAAGCCGCCTGTTTGAGGCGCTCCCCTCTGCCTGGGGAAATTATGGGCTGGCCCTTTCCAAGAACGGCAGGCTGTGGTCCGGCAAGGAAAAGGCGCTGTTTCAGGTAAGCCCCGGCAACTTGTCAGTAGAAAAAATAGAGATCCCTTTCGATCCCTGGGCATTTTGCGAGGACGACGCAGGAAAGCTTTGGATCGGCTGCACGAATGGGCTGTTCACGCTTGCTCCCGGCGCTGCAGAGCCGGAACCCTTCACCCGGTACAACGGTTTCAATGCCCTGGCTTCCGCTTTTGTGCTGTACATCCGCCAAGACGAGTCTGGCGTGTTGTGGGCCTGCACTAACAATGGATTTTACAAAATAGACCCCGACAAAGGCGTGCTGGCGCGGTACTGGCAGGGTGGAGAGGGCCCCCGTTTTCTGCCGGCCGACTACTTTCTGCATTTTTATAGGGATGCCGGGGGCGCCTTCTGGTTCGCCACCGCAAACGGCTTGCTGCGGGCCGGCTCCAAACGCTTGCCCGGCGGCGGCCTGGAACCGGTATGGGATGAACAGGACAGTAAAGTGTTCGACCGGGCCTTCGGCCTTCCCAACGATTTTATTTATGCCGTTTACGAAGACCGCCAGGGCAAATTGTGGATGCCTACCGATATGGGTATTGTTCGACTGGACAAAAAAACGGAAGCCGTCAAAACGTATTTTGTCTCCGACGGCATTACGCATAACGAGTTCAACCGGGCCGCTCATTTTCGCGACAAAAAGGGATACCTGTATTTCGGGGGGCTGAACGGCGTCACGGCCTTTGACCCGGCGGAATTGAATGAGCAATTCGACGCCCGGCATGACTTGCCGCTGGCGCTTACCGCTTTCCAGCAACTGGACGGCAGGTCGGGCCAGATCATGGGCCGCACGGAAGAGCTCTTACGTACCCGGCAGATCGTACTCCGTCCCGGCGACCGTTTTTTCAATATCGAACTGGCCTTGCTGAGTTTCGAAGAACCCAGCCTCATCCAGTACGCCTGGAAAATGGAAGGGCTGGATAAAGCCTGGAATTACCAGAATGAACGGCATTTAAATTTCGCCGGATTGCCCTACGGCTCGTATACCCTGCACATCAAAGCCAAGGCCGCCGACGGGCAATGGTCGAACAATGAACTGGCCTTCGACATCAGCGTGCTCCGGCCCTGGTATCTGCAACGCTGGTTCCTGGCACTTTCTATCCTGCTGGTATTCAGCAGTATTCTGGCCTATATACGCCTGCGCAACCGGCAGCTTATCCGGGAACAGAAAAAACTGCAGACACTGGTGGCTCAGGCTACGGAGCGGATTGAGCAGGATAAACAGATCATAGAAAAGCAGGCGGAAGGGCTGCGGCGCCTGGATGAGGTAAAATCCAATTTTTTTGCCAACATCAGCCATGAGCTGCGCACCCCACTCACTGTCATCCTGGGCATAACAGAAAACTTGCTGAGGGAGGGGGGGAACACCGCAGCCGGACATTTGCAGTTGATCTGGCGCAACGGCCGAAGCCTGCTCGATCTGGTCAACCAACTGCTCGACCTGGCCAAAGCGGAGAATAAGCAGCTCAAAACCAACCTGGTGCAGGGGGATATGGTCAATTATGTCCGATACATTGCCGAGAGTTTTCATTCTATGGCCAACCACCGCAACGTGATCCTTCGTTCGGAAACCCGCCTGCCGGAGCTGATGATGGATTTTGACCCCGAAAAGATCCGACAGATACTGAGCAACCTCATCTCCAATGCGCTCAAATTCACACCCCACGGAGGCGAGATCGTCCTGCGCCTGGATAAGGTGGAAAGCGGTGGCACCCAGGCCATGATCCTCGAAGTGAGCGATACGGGGGAGGGCATCGCGCCGGAAAACCTGCCTCACATCTTCGACCGCTTTTACCAGGCTGAGCACAACGCCAACAAAGCCGGCGGCACCGGCATCGGGCTGGCGCTGGCCAAAGAATTGGTAAACCTCCTCGGAGGCGGCATCTCGGCAACCAGCCAACAGGGGAAAGGCGCTACCTTTTCGGTGAGGCTGCCCATATCAAACAGTAGCGCCTTGTGGGATATGGACAGTGAATTGCAGGCAGGGGAGGGCGAACAGCTGCCGCCGGAAGCCTACAGCCTGCTGCCTCCTGACTCCCCGCCGCCCACAACCGGCGATTCCCTGCTCATCATAGAAGACAACCCCGATGTGTCGGCCTTCCTGCGCCTGTGCCTGCAGGGGCATTACACCCTTCACTTTGCCGACAACGGCCGCGCCGGCATCGGCCTGGCCCTGGAGATCGTACCCGACCTCATCCTCAGCGATGTGATGATGCCGGAAAAGGACGGCTTCGAAGTAGTGGAAACGCTGAAGAAGGACGAGCGCACCAGCCATATCCCCATCGTGCTGCTCACTGCCCGGGCCGACGTAGAGAGCCGCATTGCCGGGCTGGAGCGCGGCGCCGACGATTATCTCGCCAAGCCCTTCCACCGCGATGAACTGCTCATCCGTATCCGCAACCTGCTGGAAAGCCGCCGCCGCCTGCGCGAACGCTACGCCTCCCTGCTGCCGCCCGAACCCACGGACGACAAAGGCCTGCAGATAGAAGACGCCTTCCTGCTCCGGATCCGCGGCATCGTGGAGGAGCGCCTCTCCGATTCCTCTTTTGAAATTGACCAGCTCGCCCGCACGGCGGGCATGAGCCGCAGCCAGCTCTTCCGCAAGGTCAAAGCGCTTACCGGGCAGTCGCCCTCCCTCTTCATCCGCGCCATCCGCCTGCAACGCGGGAAGGAACTGCTGGAAACCACGGAGATGAACGTGAGCGAAGTGGCCTACGAGGTGGGCTTCTCCACGCCCGCCTACTTCTCGGACGCTTTCGCGGAAACCTACGGGGTAAGGCCCAGCCAGCTCAAAAAATGACCGTTTTTCCCGCCCTTGCAACATAATCGGTGATCGTTGACCAGCTATTGGAAGCCCTTTGCCCGCCTGGAACACATCTTTGCCTTGTCATCATAAACATATTATTCCGAAGGCTGGCAAGGATGCAACCGAACCGGTGATCTGCGGTGGCGTAAATAGCTGCCCTCCGGCTCTCGCGAAGATATGTGCCGCTGTAATTCTTTGATTTTTTACCGGCCCCTCTTCCCGGGGAAAACTAAACCTAAAAAAAATGAACACCTTGAAGATCTGGACCTTCCTTTTTCTCTGCGCTCTTTCCGGCATTGCGGCGCAGGCGCAAACCATTCGCTACGTCAAACCGGTGGCTGCCGGCAGCGGCGACGGCTCCTCCTGGGCCAACGCCTCGGGCGACCTGCAGGCGATGATCAATGCCTCCGCTTCCGGCGATCAGGTGTGGGTGGCGGCGGGCACCTATAAACCCACCACCGGTACCGACCGCACGATCTCCTTCTCGCTGAAGAACGGCCTGGCCCTGTACGGCGGCTTCCCCGCTTCCGGAGATCCGGGTATGACTGACAGAGACTGGGCGGCCTTCCCCTCCATCCTCAGCGGGGAGATCGGCACGCCGGATGACAAGAGTGACAATTCCTATCACGTTGTCAGATGCAACAACCTGAACGCCGTTATTTTTGATGGCTTTACCATCACGCAAGGGAATGCCAATTTGTTTCCCGATTACCAAATCGGGGGCGGTATGAGGATCGATGGTTCTTCTCCTGCCATCAATAATTGCATTTTTATAGAAAACTCAGCCAATGCCGGGGGCGCCATTTTCAACTATTATGCCTATCCGGTAATTACTAACTGTTCTTTCATCCGAAATGTAGCGGAGAATGGAGGGGCTATGGTCATCCACGCCAATTCTTCGGTAACCCTTAACAACTGCAGTTTTACGGAGAACTTTGCCCAATTAGGCGGAGCCCTGTATAATGGGTCGTCCGGCAGCATCCTGAACGACTGCTTCTTTTCGGGTAACGAAGGGGGCAACGGCGGAGCCATTTTCAACAGCGTTGCCAGTCCTTTGCTGAATCGTTGCACCTTTGTATCGAATGTCGCCAGTTTCGGCGGCGGGTTCTCCACCGGCGATGGTTCTCCAGTCCTTGACCGTTGCCGTTTTCTGGGTAATCATGCCACCCAAAGGGGGGGAGGCATCCAAAATTTCAATGGGCATGTGGATGTGTCCAACTGTGTTTTCATCGGCAACCTCTCTTACATTGGCGGCGGCATCAACACGGAAGGGGCTTCCAGCCTTGACGTGAAAAACTGCAGCTTTTCCGGTAATGCGGCGGGCGGCTTTACGCTTGGTGGAGGTATTTACGTCTTTGGGCTTTCCGCGCAGGTTAGCGTGAGCAACAGCATCCTCTGGGGTAACAGCAGCGGGGTGAGTGGCAACGCCTATTCAGCCGATCATTCCATTATCCAGGAGGGGGCTGGCGGCACGGGCAACCTGAACGCCGACCCGCTCTTTGTCAGCCAGCCGCCGATAGGCCTCGGGACGGCGGGCGACCTTCGCCTGCAGGAATGCTCCCCGGCCATTGACGCCGGCACGAACGCCGGCGCGCCAGGCCTGGATATTGACGGCGCCCCGCGCCCGTTCAACGCTACCGGCCTGACCCAGGCCCAGACGGATATGGGCGCCTGGGAACACCAGCAGGCCGTGCCTTTCATTACCCCCTCGGTAAGCATCAATGGGCCGGAACTGGTGGATTGCCAGATGCCTCCCGTGTATACAGCTACTCCGGTGAACGGCGGCGCCTCGCCGGCCTACCAGTGGAAAGTCAATGGCAACGATGTGGGAACCAACAGCCCTACGTTTTCTACCCTCAACCTGAATACCGGCGATGTGGTGAGCTGTACCATGACGAGCTCAGATCCGTGCGCCAATCCGGTGCTCGCGGCCAGCAATCCCATTCAGGTAAGCATATCTCCACCCCCCGGCGACCCCTCCGAATTCGGCGACAACGCATGGAATGTCTATGCCTGGAATGCCGGCGGCGTCGAGCCGGGCCAGGGCGCATGGAATGAAAATTACCGGGGCTATTATATTGCCACGGACATCAATTTCAATGCCGGGAATCAGTGGAACACCCTGCTTTCTCCTTCTTCAGCGGCCGGCTACCAGGGATGCCCGGTCGTGAATGACAACCATTCCTTCAGCGCCAAACGCCGGGGGTTCCCCTGCGCCTATTACCGCATCAATATCGATTCGCATGACGATGCGGCCGAACTCTGGATCGACGGCGTGAAGGCCTGGGAACACATCGGCTGCTGCGATCAGCACCCTGGCGCCTGGGAAGGTTTTCTGGGGGCTGACAGCGAGGTGGAATTTCGGGTAACGGAAGGCGTAGAGGCTTCACGCGGCGCCATTTCCTTCCAGGCGCTATCGCCTGCTCTGGAAGGATTGGAAGGCTTGTGCGGCAATCCTTCGGCAACGCTTTCCGTAACCGGCAACCTGACGGGCAATTACCTGTGGTCTACCGGGGAAACCACCCCCACCATAACCATTACCAGCCCGGGCGACTACAGCGTGACGATCAGCGACGGCAACGGGTGCGCCATTCAGGCAGCGGGCACCACTGCCTTCCCTGCCGGCAACCCGGCCGAATTCGGCGATAACGTCTGGAACATCTATGCCTGGAACGCCGGCGGCCAGACAGACACCGGCGACTCCTGGAATACCAACTACTCGGGCTACTATACGGTGAACAGCCTGAACTTTAACAGCCAGGACCAATGGCATACGCTGGCTTCTCCCTCCTCGGCGCCCGGCTACCAGGGCTGCCCGGTGGACAACGACAACCACTCTTTCAGCGCCAGGCGCAAAGGCTTCCCCTGCGGCCTCTACTTCATCAACATCGACAGCCACGATGATGCGGGGCAGTTGTGGATCAACGGCCTGATGGTATGGGAGCACCTAGACTGCTGTGATACCCACAGCGGCGTATGGGCCGGTGAACTGGGCCCGGATGACGAGGTGGAATTCCGGGTCACTGAAGGGAGCGGAGAATCGGATGGCGCTATTTCTTTCCAGGCCTACGCCGTCGTTGAGTTGACGGGGACGTTCAACATTTGCTACGGCGCCTCCGACGGTACGATCTCCGCTTCCGGATTTCCGGGGGCAACCTATTCCTGGAGCAACGGGGAGCAAACGCCGGCCATTTCCAATCTTGCCGCCGGAGAATATTGTGTCACGGTTTCCGGGTCAGGCTGCGGCGCTTCGGCCAGCCAATGCTTCACCATCAACAGCTACCCGCAACTGCCTCCGCTCTCGATCGTTCCGGACGGGCCCACGACGGCCTGCCCCGGCACGGAGGTGGAGCTGTGTTCCTCGGCCACTTCTCTCCCTGGCTTCATCTACGTTTTACTCAGTAACGGATCGTTGAGAAAATACAATGCAGGTCTCAATACCCACACGCTCACGGAGGTACCTAACTATTCCACTCCTGCTATTTCCATCAGTTACGCATTAGCCAGAAACCCGGTCACAAATGAGGTATTCGTGGTGGCCCTGAACAACGGAGTCAGAACTCTTTATACGCTCGATCTGCGGACCAATGCCATCACCGCATTAGGGCCGGTCTTCTCCACCGGCGGATCCAATAGCGTCGAGGCTATTGCCTTCGACCAGCAAGGGAACCTGTTCGCAGTCTTCCCGGGTGGGGTAGTCAACGAGATCGATTACACCAGCCCGTCCCTGACCCCGATGAACCTGCCGGTATCCCCGGCCATCCCCGACAATGGGAACATAGGCTTAACGTACGATTTTGACAACAACCGGCTGATCTTCACCACCGGTTCACCTGCCCAAATATACGAGATCAACCCTGCAACCGGCGCCAGCGGCCTGATCGTATCCCTGGTAAGCGGAAGTGGACGGTACGCAGTATACGTGGGCGACAACACCCTATACCTGGGAGGTAGTTTGATCGCGGTTGACCTGGCCAATGGAAGCACCCAGGGCATAAGCATGTCGCCTTTAATTAGCCCGCGGGTTAGGAGAGACTTCCTTTATATTCCAGGAGTGTCCTTCGAATGGTCAGGGCCTTCCGGCTATCTGGGCAATGACGAGTGCATCACCGTCGCCCCGGCGAATACCTCCGATTATACTGTAGTCATCGAAGATGCCAACGTCTGTTCCGCGGACGCTACGATCACGATCTCCACCGACCTGCCGCCGGTAGCCCATTGCGTCGAAAGCCTGGAGGTTTATTTGTCCGCACCCACCGTTCCTGTCGAAGCGCTCGACAACGGCAGCTCGGGCTGCACGGCGCTTTCTTTCCTGGCCGGCGGCCAGGCTTTCCTGACTTTTGATTGCACCCAGCTGGGCGCCAATACCGTGACGCTGACGGCAACCGACGACAACGGGCAGTCCGATGATTGCCAGGTTACCGTGACAGTGACGGACGACGTCGATCCGACGGCCCTTTGCCAGCCTGCCACTGTCTTCCTTGATGCCGACGGCAATGCCACTCTTTCGGCCGCCCAGGTAAACAACGGCTCCTTTGACGACTGCGGCATTCAAAGCCTGAGCGTATCGCCCAATGCCTTCACCTGCGCCGGGGTAGGGGATCATATCGTCATGCTCACCGTGACGGATGCGAATGGCAACAGCGGGGCCTGCACAGCTACGGTTACCGTTGCGGACAATACCCCACCCGCCATAACCTGCCCGGCCAGTTTCACGGTTACTTTGCCCAATGGCGTCTGTGAATCTGTCGTCACCTACCCGGCTCCTGCCACAACCGACAATTGCTCCGGCGGCAGCATCAGCCAAACGGCAGGGCTGGGCAGCGGGGCTGCCTTCCCGGTGGGAACCACTACTGAATCATACACCGCTACAGATGCCGCCGGCCATACCGCCGGTTGCTCTTTCACGGTGACGGTCACCGATAACGAAGCGCCGGTTGCCCGCTGCCGGGACATCGCCGTGGAGCTCGACGCCAACGGTTCGGCCAGCATCACTGCCGGGCAGGTGAACGACGGCAGCTCCGACAACTGTAACCCGCTGGGCCTGAACCTCAGCCAGGCAAGCTTCGGCTGCAGCGACGTGGGTATGCGCGCCGTACTGCTCACCGCCACCGACCCCGCCGGCAACAGCCACAGCTGCACAGCCACGGTGATCGTTCAGGACAAGGTGGCGCCCACGGCCGTCTGCCGGGACATTACGGTACAGCTCGATGAATCCGGCCAGGCGGCCGTCCTGCCGGAAGACATCGGCGACGGCTCGACAGATGCCTGCGGCATCGCTTCCCTTGCGCTCAGCCCAACGGCTTTTACCTGTGCTGACCTGCTGGGCCCCAACCCCGTTACCCTCACCGCCACCGATGTTAACGGAAATGCTTCGGGTTGTACGGCCAATGTCTGGGTGAGGGACGACACCTTCGGCGCCTGCCCCGACCCTTGCCCCAACGACCCCGACGACGACCTCGACGGCGACGGCATCTGCGGCGATGCAGACAACTGCCCCGCCGTTTTCAACCCCGGACAGGAAGACCGGGACGGGGACGGAGAAGGCGATGCTTGTGACATGTTATTGTGCATCAATACGTATATCAGCAACCTGAATGCCTACATAGAAGGGCTGCCTATCAGTCCAACAGTGCAACGTGCCGTCACCCGGCGGCTCGATATAGCGGAAAGCCGGTTTTGCAGCGGGTATAGCGCCGGCACGGTGATCAGCCTTCTGGACAACGTCATCAGCTACGTGCAGTACCAGAGCGGCGACGGCCTCCCGGCCGCAGATGCCGCATACATCATCGGCCAGTTGGAATACCTGATCGCTGAGATGAATGCCGGGGATGTGGAATGCTGCCTGGCCGGTTACCGGCCCTCACTGCCCGGCGGCCCAGGCGCCCGGGCGGCTGAGGCAAGTACCGGGCTGGATCTCACCCTCTATCCCAACCCTGCGCGGGATGAAATATACCTCGGGCTGGATGCTTTCCTCGGCCGGCCGGTGAGCCTGTCGGTATACAACAAGCTGGGCCAGCTGGTGATGATGGAAGCAGGCACTGTGGATACTCCGGTGCAGGAAGTCCGGGTGGGAGATCTGCCTGCTGGCGTGTACCTGATGCAGGTGCGCAGTGGCGAGGTGATGCTGGCGAAGAAGTTTATGATACAGGACTGATATCCGCGGATTATAAAGGGGAATTTTTGGAGGCTGTCTCAAAAGTGATCTTTTGAGGCAGCCTTTTGCGTTAGGCCCTTTGGCAGGGACTGAGAGGCGCCGTGGGCGATGGTGTCAAGACTGGGCTCCCCAAAGCCTTGAGGATAATAGCCAAGCCTGCGTGGCCATTTTCAGGCCCAGGGCCGGGGTTCCAGGGCCGGATCAGTGGCCCTTGCTGTGCTCAAAATGCACGAGGGTGTCTCTTTAATTTTGAGACAGCCTCAAGGGCATCACAGGAACTTTTCCAGTTCCTGCAACCGGATGTGCCCTTCGTAGATCGCCTTGCCGATAATAGCGCCATAACAGCCCGCCTCCCGCAGGGCAGTCACTTCTTCCACGGAGGTAACTCCTCCGCTGGCGATCAGCTTCAGGGCGGGGAAGCGGCCGAGAATGTCCTTATACAAGCTGAGCGCTGTGCCTTCCAGGCGGCCGTCTTTGGAAATATCGGTGCAGATGCTGTACTGGATACCTTTTTGGAGGAAATCTTCCAGGAAAGCGAACAGCTCCAGTTCGCTCTGTTCCTGCCAGCCGCTGACGGCTACTTTGCCATCCCGCACATCAGAGCCCAGTATGATGCGTTCCGGGCCGTACCGCTCCAGCCAGCCCAGGAAGAGTTCCGGGTTTTTTACGGCCACCGTGCCCCCGGTCACCTGCCGGGCGCCGCTATCGAAAGCGATGCGAACGTCTTCATCCGATTTGAGGCCCCCGCCGAAGTCGATTAGGAGGTTGGTATGGGTGGCGATGCGCTTCAGCACCTTGTGGTTGACGATATGCTGGGCCTTGGCGCCGTCGAGGTCGACCAGGTGCAGGCGGGTGATGCCGTGGGCTTCGAATTCCCTGGCCACTTCCAGCGGGTCTTCGTTGTAGACTTTCTTCTGGGTGTAATCGCCTTCGGTGAGTCGGACGCACTTGCCGTCGATGAGGTCTATGGCGGGAATGATGTGCATTTTTGTGTTTTAGTGTTTCCGTGCATGGGTGCATTCGGCACGGGTTGGAGCGCGAATACCCCTTAGCTTAAAGGATGAGAAGCTGCTTCTGAAAAGATCAGGCGTTATGGGCAACTGCCCTGTTTTAACCTGCCGTTTCCTCCACGAGGGTCAGGTAGTTCTTCCTGCCCCAGGTGTAATAGTAAAGTAGAACCAGCAAGGCCGGAAAGGCCGCCACCATGAGCAGGAAAGCTTCAATATTAAAGGCAATCTTCAGGATATAGTACGATACGATCAAAAAGAGCGCTGCCGGAATCAGCCGGTTGGCGTATTTGAAGCCGCTGACTTTGAATGTCCTTACTTCTCCTTTCTTAATGTCAAAAGCAATAGTGGGGCTGTAGCACCAGTCGATCTCCGCGTAGATGGCATGGCTGCCGCCTGGCACTTCGATGTCGATCGTTCCTGCAGAGGAGACTTTCCCTCGCTGTTTTTTATCGACGTAAATGATGTAGTCTCTGAAGGTGTTGAGAAATTCACCGGAGCGTTTGATCCTGATCATTGGCATAGTTCAGCGTTTTTTGGCACGTCTGTAAAATTAGGAAATTCTTAACTTTTTTCCAGCCAACACTTTCCCGGAGGCCCTTCGTCCTTAATGAAAAACAGATCCATGAAAACCTTGAAATTGTTCACTTTCCTTTGCATAGTTACCCTCTATTCCTCCTGTGACAACGGAGAGAGCGACAACCCGCTGGATTTCCAACTGGGCCAAAGTTTCGAACTGGCGTTCGGCCAATCTGCGGATTGCACCTGCGATAACCTTACCGTTACCTTCGCCGAAGTACTGGAGGATTCCCGTTGCCCCTCTGATGTCGTTTGTATTTGGGAAGGCCAGGCGCGGATAAAACTGAATGTACAGGCCCCCGACGGACAGCACCCCCTCGAGCTGATCAGCAGAGCCGGGCACTCGGACCTGGCGAGGGATACCCTTGACAATTTGGTCTATGAACTGCTGGATGTTTCTCCCTATCCGGTATCTACCAGGCCCATTGATGAAGACGATTATCGTATTGAGTTGATCGTGAAAGAGCTGGAGTAGGGAAGGATGGTTGTTTACAGGTTCAAAAAGTTCCTCAGTATCGCCTCCCCCACCTTGCCCGACTTTTCCGGGTGGAATTGGGTAGCGTAAAAGTTGTCTTTTTGCAGGCCGGAACTGAACGGCAGAATGTAATCGGTAGTCGCCGTGGTATAAGGCCCCACCTCGGCATAATAGCTGTGGACGAAGTAAACGTAATCGCCCTCCAGCTCAGGAGAAAAAACGCCGTTTTGCAGGCCGCAGACGCTGTTCCACCCCATGTGGGGCACTTTCTCCCCATTTGCCGGGCGGAACCGCAGCACCTTCTGCGGGATGATGCCCAGACAGGGCGTGTCGTTCTCTTCGGAATGCTCGCAGAGCAGCTGCATGCCCAGGCAGATGCCCAGCACCGGTTGGGTGAGGCTGCGGATGAGGCCGTCCAGGCCCCGCTCGCGCAGGTAGGCCATGGTAGTGTTGGCCTCTCCCACGCCGGGGAATATAACCTTGTCGGCCGAGCGGATGACGGTGTGATCATCGGTCAGCACGGCGTCGACGCCCAGGCGCTCCATGGCAAACAGAACGGACTGTACGTTGCCCGCGTTGTAGTCTATTATAGCAATTGACATTGATGGTATCTTCGGTTGATTACAGCCTTAAATTTGATCCTCAAAATTTCTTATTATAACGCTTTGTGCAGCTACCGGGACGTATGCCTCGGTGCGCCAAATTTATTTGGCATCGGAGACGAAAACCCTCCTTCATGATCGATATAGGGCGCCGCACGTCTCCGAACCCAAATATACTGACGCACAGATGGTCAGCATATACTGACAACGCGGGCGTTCGTCAGTATAAATTTGGGTGTCCTAACAGCGTCTCCGAACGGCTTCGAAGAACAGGTACACAATCCGTTACAATCGGTAAAATTTATACGCTCAGTGAGCCCCGGAATCCTCTGGCAGCATAGTAAGATTCTGCGCCGTTGTGGTAAATGAATACGCGCCCGTAACGCCAATCCCCAAAGATCGCCCCTCCGAGCGCCCGGAGATCCGCTGGCGTTTCAATCCAACTGGATGTTTTCGTATCGAACTTCCCGAATTTTTGCAATTCGCGATATTGCTCTTCAGTTAACAGATTGATGCCCATTTCGGCCGCCATACCAACAGCGCTGTTTTTGGGTTTATTTTCTTTCCTCGATTCCAACGCTTCCGGGTCGTAACAAACGCTTCTGCGGCCTTTGGGGCTCTCCGCCGAACAATCGTAAAAAATATATTCGCTGGACTGTTTATCGTAACCCACCACATCTGGCTCTCCACCCGTTTTTTCCATTTCGTTTAGGGGCCACATTTTCTCGGGCGCTTTTTCCAGTTTGGCTTGTATTTGAGGCCATTCCATACCTTCATGGCGGTGCATGTTCTTCTCAAACCGGGTTTTCAAAATTTTGAGCAGCTCCTCTCTTTGTTCTGGCGACAATTCCATTTGGTCTCTTTTTCTTATCATGGCGTTTTAGGTTTCACTTATTGATCCGCCCTTTGTTCCGGCTTTCCGAGTGCAACGTTCAGGTAAATATCTTCTACTTTGACCCTGAAGCCAGCAATTTCTAATTCCTGATCCATACGGTCTACATAACTATTCTCCCAACGGGTTTCGTCTATTCGGTTGTAGAAGTCGATATACACCCGATCCTGGGCCACCATAAAATACTGTTGCAGGTACGCTATTTTTCGGTAGCATTGCCACTCATCGATACGGTCGTCTTCTTCCGTACTATCCGAAAGCACTTCGATCAACGCGTAGGGGTTTAACGTAGCCTGCATTTTTTTGGAATGCTGATGAAAAACCGGCTCCCCCTTCACTACCATCACATCCGGATAGTAATTGAGCCGGCACTCCGGCACATAGAGCATACGGTCGCTGGGATAAACCCTAAAATTTGTTTTCTTCACTTGTACGCCAATTTCCCGAATTAAATTGGCGACGATCGAGCCATGGCTATCAGAGGTATAAGGCATAGGTGCAACTTTTCCATCATAGAAATAATGCCGGGTTTGGGCATGATATTCCATCTCCAGGTATCCTTCCAGGGTATATCTTTTGTCTATTGCCGTTTCCATATCTGGCCTTGTTTTACTTGAATCCCAATTTACACAAAAAATAGGAGCCGCTCAACCGCCCGAACTTTTACACATTTACACTTATACACATAGGCACATTCTTCACAAAACCCCCTTCGTACTCGGCAGCTCCATATTCTCCACATCCCTCCATTTCGCCATTTTGATGGCGCGCGCCAGCGCTTTGAAGATGGCCTCGATCTTGTGGTGCTCGTTCTTGCCCTCGGCCTTGATGTTCAGGTTGCACCTGGCGGCGTCGCTGAAGGACTTGAAGAAATGGAAGAACATCTCGGTAGGCATCTCGCCGATCTTTTCACGCTGGAATTCCGCTTCCCATACCAGCCAGGGGCGGCCGCCGAAGTCGATGGCCACCTGGGCCAGGCAGTCGTCCATGGGCAGGCAGTAGCCGTAGCGCTCCATGCCGCGTTTGTCGCCAACGGCCTGAGCAAAAGCCTCGCCCAGGGCCAGGGCAGTATCCTCGATGGTGTGGTGCTCATCGATGTGCAGGTCGCCGTCCACTTTCACCTCCAGATCGGAGCCGGAATGCTTGGCCAACTGGTCGAGCATGTGGTCGAAGAAGCCCAGGCCGGTATGGTTGGAAGATTGCCCCGTGCCGTCCAGATTGAGGTAGATGGAAATATCCGTCTCTTTAGTAGTGCGGCGGACGCGGGCAGTGCGCTGCTCCAGCTTCAGGAAGCGGTAGATCTCGCTCCAGTCGGTCGTAGACAGGGCAATCACTTCCTTGAGCGCTTCGGCTTTACTGCTCAACTCCTCGGAACCCAGGCTTGGATTAGTATTCAGCCAGATGGCTTTGGCGCCCAGGTTCTTGGCCAGCTCGATGTCGGTCAGGCGGTCGCCCACGACGAAGGAGTTCGCCAGGTCGTAATCGCCGTTCATATAGGGCTTCATCAGCCCGGTGCGCGGCTTGCGGTTGGGGGAATTTTCGTGGGGAAAGGACGGGTCGATGAGCACCTCCTTGAAGGTGATGCCTTCATTTTCGAAGGCCTTCATCACCTTATTGTGGGTGGGCCAGAAGGTGTCTTCCGGAAACGAGTCCGTCCCCAGGCCATCCTGGTTGGTGATCATGAGCAGTTCGAAATCCAGTTCCCGGGCGATGCGGGAAAGGTACTGGAATACCTTGGGGTAGAACTCCAGCTTTTCCAGGCTGTCGATCTGGTAGTCTTCCGGCTCCAGGATAAGGGTGCCGTCGCGGTCGAGGATGAGTAGGCGTTTCATGGTTTATTATTTGTTGATTCGGGATTCGTGGATTCGGGATTCGGGATTCGTGGATTCGTGGATTCGGGATTCGTGGATTCGTGGATTCGTGGATTCGTGGATTCGGGATTCGTGGATTCGTGGGTTGGTGCGGCCAACTAATACACGAATGCACAAATGCACCTAAACACTTTAAAACCCCACCAGCGCCCGGAACAGTTGTTCGTTCTCCTCCGGCGTGCCGACGGTGATGCGCAGGCAGCCCTCGCACAGCGCCACCCGCGAGCGGTCGCGCACGATGATGCCCTGCTCCACCAGGAAGTCGTAGGTACGGCGCGGTTCCTTCACCTTCACCAGCAGGAAGTTGGCGTCGGAGGGGTGGATGCGCTCCACGAAGTCCAGTCCGCTGAGGTATTGGGTAAGCAGGGTGCGTTGGCCGAGAATGCTCTGCACCCACTGCTGCTGCTGCTGTCCGTTTTCCAGGGCTTTGATCACGGCCTCCTGGGTCAGCTGGTTGATGTTGTAGGGTGGTTTCACTTTATTGAACAGCTCAACGATCTCTTCGGAAGCAAAGGCCATGCCCAGGCGGATGCCCGCCAGCCCCCAGGCTTTGGAGAACGTCTGCATCACCACCAGGCGCGGGTATTGCTCCAGCAGGCGGATACAGCTGGGCTGTGCCGAGAAATCGATGTAGGCCTCATCCACTACCGTGATGCCGGGAAAGCCTTCCGCCAGTTGGGCGATGGCCTCCGGGGAGAAGCTGTTGCCGGTCGGGTTGTTGGGGCTGCAGAGGAACAGGAGTTTGGAATGCACATTGGCTACTTCCAGAATAGCGGGCACATTGGGCTGAAAGCGGGCGCCGAGCATTACCTCCCGCACTTCCACATCCGCGATATCCGCCGATACCCGGTACATGCCATAGGTAGGCGGCAGGATGAGGATGTGATCCTCTTTAGGCTCACAGAAGATGCGGATGAGCAGGTCGATCACCTCATCGCTGCCGTTGCCCAGAAAGATCCTTTCCCGGGCGATGCCCTTCAGCTCGGCAATCTTATCCTTTACCTTCCACTGCAGTGGGTCCGGGTAGCGGTTATAACCCGTGTCAAAAGGGTTTTCGTTGGCGTCCAGAAAAACATCGGCCCTGCCCTTGTACTCACTACGCGCGGAGGAGTAGGGCGTAAGGCGGCGGATGTTGGGGCGGACGAGGTGGCCTATGTTCATATTCATCAAATTCTATTGTTTTTTTAACTAACCAACAACTCAATCTACGAATCCCCCGCCTTCGCGTAAAGCTACGGCGGGCGGAGCCGAATCCCGAATCACCCCTTCCCCAACCGGATCGCCACCGCATTCTTATGCGCCATCAGTTCTTCCGCTGCGGCCATTTCCTCCACTACCGGGCCGAGGCGTTGCAGGCCCTCGCGGGTGAGGCGCTGGAAGGTGATCTTTTTGACGAAGCTGTCCAGGGAGACGCCGCTGTACATGCGGGCGTAGCCGTTGGTCGGCAGCGTGTGGTTGGTGCCGGAGGCGTAATCGCCGACGGATTCCGGGGTATAATTGCCCAGAAAGATAGAACCGGCATTGACGACCTGTTCGCCGAGCGATTCGGCATCCTCGACGGATAGGATGAGATGTTCCGGAGCGTAGGCGTTGATCAGTTCTACGGCTTCCTCCCGGTTGCGGACAATGATGGCGGAGCTGCTCTCCAAGGCTTTGGCAGCGATGGCCCGGCGGGGCAATGCCTGCAACTGTTCGTCTATGGCCTGCTGCACCTTTTGGGCGAAGGCCTCCGAAAAGGTGGCCAGCACCACCTGGCTGTCTTCCCCGTGTTCGGCCTGGGAGAGCAGGTCGGCAGCTACGAAGGCAGGTTCGGCACTCTCGTCCGCACAGACGAGCACTTCGGAAGGGCCGGCCGGCATGTCGATGGCCACGCCCCGGCGGCTCACCAGCTGTTTGGCGGCGGTGACATACTGGTTGCCCGGGCCGAATATCTTGTATACTGCGGGCACTGTTTCCGTCCCGAAGGCCATGGCAGCCACGGCCTGAGCGCCGCCGATCTTGAATATACGGGTGACACCGACCAGGTTGGCGGTGTACAGGATTGCGGGATGGACCTTCCCATCCTTCCCGGGGGGAGTACACAACACGATCTCCCCGCAGCCGGCCAGCTTGGCGGGCACGCCCAGCATGAGTACCGTGGAAAAGAGGGGCGCCGTACCGCCGGGTATATAGAGCCCGACTTTCTCGATGGCCACGCTCTTGCGCCAGCAGCGCACCCCGGGCATGGTCTCCACCTCGTGCACCGGTTCTGCCTGCCAGCTGTGGAAACGCTCGATATTGGCCTTCGCCGTTTGGATGGATGCTTTGAGGGTTTCGCTGACCAGGCCCTCGGACTCCGCCAGCTCGGCGGGGCTTACCTTTAGTTCCGTGAGCTTTACGCCATCAAAGCGCTCTGTATAGGCGCGCAGGGCGGCGTCGCCGTTGCGCTGTACTTCGTCGAGTACAGCCCGTACGGTCGATTCCAGGCTTTCAACCTCCATCACCGGCCGTTCGAGGATAGCCGGCCAATCGGCCTTGTCGGGGTGGGTATATAATTTCATGACGGGATTTTAAATGATCATTTTTTCGATCGGCACTACCAGTATTCCCTGGGCGCCGGCATCTTTCAGCTGGTCGATGATGTCCCAAAAGTGGCTTTCCTCGATCACGGTGTGGATAGAGCTCCAGTTCTCTTCCGCCAGGGGCATTACCGTGGGGCTCTTCATACCCGGCAGAATACGAATGATTTCCGGTATCCGTTCATTCGGGGCATTCATGAGGATGTACTTGTTGTTGCGCGCTTTGAGCACCGCCTTGATGCGAAAAACCAGTTTGTCCAGGATGGCCTGCTTCTCCGGGTTGAGCCCGGGGTGGGCGACAATACAGGCCTCCGACTTCAGGATGACCTCCTTTTCTTCCAGTCCGTTCTTGAACAGGGTGCTGCCGCTGCTGACCAGGTCGCAAATGGCGTCGGCCAGCCCGATGTTGGGAGCGATCTCCACGGAGCCGGAGATCTCGTGGATGTCCGCTTCCAGCTGATGCGTTTTTAAATAGTAGCGCAGGGAATTCGGATAGGAGGTGGCAATGCGCTTGCCCTGCAGGGATTTCGGCCCGGTATAGGGCATGTTCTTAGGCACCGCAATGGAAAGGCGGCACCGGGAAAACCCCAACGGCAAGATGGTATCGATGCGCTTTTGCTTTTCAAAGGCCGTATTTTCCCCGATGATCCCGATATCGGCCACGCCGTCCTCTACGTATTGGGGGATATCGGAATTGCGGAGGTAAAGGATATCGAGGGGAAAGTTCCCGGCCGACGCTTTGAGCTGGTCCTTTCCGTTATCGATCTTTATTCCACACTCTTTCAGTAGCCAAAGGGAGCCGTCCAGCAACCTGCCGGATTTCTGTACTGCAACCTGAAGTCTCGTTTGCATAGGGTATTTTGAATTTACGACAAAAAAAAAGAGGTTAACCGGCGAAATGGTTAACCTCTTTTATGCGCTTTTGTTTACGCGGCTTTCGAAACGGCTACAAGAGTTCACCACCTGCCCGGAAGAGCAAAGTCAAATGATGGTGATGATGATGTACCGTTTGAAACATGATTGTTTTTTTGTAGTGGTGCGGGGCGGGGTCGAATCCCGCTTCTTCAAGCGGGAACACCAGGATTTTTCCCGCTTTCCCTCCAGCACGAAACTCCGTTGGAAAGCGGGATGCCCTACCAACTGAGCTAATTTAAAAGTGGTGCGGGGCGGGGTCGAACCGCCGACACCAGGATTTTCAGTCCTGTGCTCTACCAACTGAGCTACCGCACCTTATAGTTGACGTTGCTTTTCCTTTCAAAAGCGGATGCAAATATAAACGGTTTTTCCATTCTTCACAAGGCGCATTCGGTTTTTTTCAGATTTTTGGCCTGTTCCTATTTCTTTGCATTTGGTGTCTTACACAACAACCGTCTGTAGACTAATCGTTCCAATGGCCGGTTACCTCTCTGAAATTCCTTAACTTTCCCCCGAAAACTCAAAGTTTATGCCCGCACGGATCTTATCGATTCCTTTTGCTGTTCTCGCGCTGTTTTTTCTCTACCTCACCTGGGAGGTGGATACCGGTTACAGCATTTACATTGTGCCGTTTGTGATCGCCATGGCGCTGGTCTACGTGCTCAGCCCGCAGATCAACTGGTGGTGGTACCAGCGCCGCCCGCCGGAGCTCAAGCCCAAGATACGGATGCTCATCACCCGGCACCTGCCCTATTACCAGAAACTGGTGGAAAGTGAGCAGGAACGTTTCCGCAAGCGGGTAGCCCTCTACATGGAGGCCAACAACTTCATGCCTCAGGGCATGGAAACCGTACCGGAAGACCTGCGGGCCGTCGCCGCGGCCTGCGCGGTGCAGCTCACCTTCGGGCAAAAGGACTTCCTGCTGCCTAAATTCGAAAATATCATCTTCTACCCCCATCCCTTTCCCTCTCCGCAGTACCCGAAAAATTTTCATGCTTCCGAGATCTATGAGGAAGACGGCGTCATCCTGTTCTCCGCCGAGCAATTGCTGCCGGGCTTCCTGCAACCGTTCCAGTATTACAACATCGGCCTGCACGAATACGCCAAGGTGTTCGTCCGCTCCTACCCGGAGGAAAGCTTTCCCAAACTGGGAGAAGATGCCTGGCCTGCCCTGGAGCGCATCAGCGGGTTCCCGCGTGCCGCCATCCAAAAATGGATCAACCTCGGCCCCATACCCGTACAGCCGGTGAGCATTGCCCACTTCTTCACCTTCCCCCAGCGGTTCCAGGCCGAGCTGCCGGAGCTCTATGAGCAGTATGCGCGCATCTTCAACCAGTCGCCGGCGCGGGAGGCCACGCCGGTGCTGGAGGACTTTCGGGAAGGGCAAGCATGAGAACCTGTTTGCATTTTCCCACCTGAAAATAATGTAACTGTTAGGGATTGCCTCTCTGTTTAGAAAATAATAATTTGCCGTCTTTGTATCTAAAACCTCACTCAATGAAAAGAACAAAGCTATTAACCACAATGGCCATGTGCCTATTCCTGTTCACTTACTGCACCGACCAGCCGCCGGCTTCATCAACGCTGGAAACGAATGCAGAGAACACCACTCCTACCCAGGAAGAACTCGCCAAAAGAGGAGAATACCTGGTCACCATCATGGGCTGCAACGACTGCCATTCGCCCAAGCGGATGGGGGAAAAAGGGCCGGAGATCATCCCCGAGCTGATGCTGTCCGGCTATCCGGCCAGCCAGCCGTTCCCAGCGGTGGACGCCAGCCACCTGGAGGAAGGATGGGCTATGTTCAGTCCCGACCTGACCGCCGCCGTAGGGCCCTGGGGCGTCTCCTTCGCCGCCAACATCACCTCTCATGAAACCGGTATCGGCAACTGGACGGAAGAGCAGTTCCGCAAGGCGCTGACCGAAGGAAAATCCAAAGGGCTGGAGGGTACCCGCCCGCTCCTGCCGCCCATGCCATGGTTCAATTTCACCAAGATCAAAGATGAAGACCTCAAGGCCATCTTCGCTTACCTGAAGAGTACGCCTCCGGTGGAGAATGCCGTGCCCAACCCGATCCCGCCGGGTGAACCGAATTGACAAAGCCCGGCAGCGTCCGCTCTACATGAGAAGTTCACGTTAGGCGGCAATTTCCCATAGCCGCCTAACGCGGTTCTCAAGCGGTAATTTCTCATTACCGCTTGAGTTTTGCTATGGAAAGAGGATAAATCAGGTTTCGGGGGGGGATAACAGATACCTTAATTTCCCACCTGTTGTAGCCCTACTTCTGATCATACAAAGGGCTCCAACTGATACCACGCAGAGGCGTAGTGGTTAATTCGACTCCTGCTTGCCCAGCGCCTCCACGCGAAACTTTATTTTGTACGCTCCTGCGAGAAATCCCTTTTGAGACAGCAGCCTCAATTTTACTGGTATTGTACAGTCAGTATTCAGGTTACTGTTTTAAAAAAGGACCGCAAATGGAATATTTGTCCAGATAATTGCTTATTCTGTCCAGAAGAAGTTCAGGGATCATAGCTATTTTTGAACCTATCGTTCCTTACTTGCACAGTTTACACCACCTAAACCCTTACATCATGAGATCCATTACTGCCTCTTACCTCTTTTTGCTATGCTTTTCCACGCTACTGGCCCAGCATCAACTTCCGGCGGAGCTGTTGGAGCGGTTGCCGCCTGAGATCACCGCCGAGATCCTGCCAGTCGGGCCGGAAGAGATCCTGCCGGATGATTACCGCATCATCGCCACTTACTCCAAAAGATGGGATAACGATGAAGGCGATTGGGTGCACGCCGACTCTATCGAATACACCTACGATGAAAACAACAACCAGACAGCGTTATTGACCCTGGGATGGGACGGAACCCTTTGGAACAGATCAATTCGCGTGACGAATACTTACAATGATCAGAACCAGCAAACCTCTTACACCGAGGAGTCCTGGGATGGGGCCAGCTGGATCAACCAAAACGGCAACAGCCAGATCCTTTGGGAATATGACGGGAATGGCAACAGAACGCTTTGGCACAGAAGAACATGGCAGGACGGGGAATGGAAGGACTATTTCAAATTCATTTACGAGTATGACCCTGTCTCCGCCAATTTGACATCCCTAATCTTTCAATTTGCTTTGGAGCTTGGCACCCTGGAGAATGCAAACCGAGACCTTTTTCCCTCTCATGATGGCCAGGGCAACCCCTTGATCACCATCAGGCAGTCCTGGCAGAATGGGGAGGAATGGGTAACAGATAGCCGTCTGATCGAGGAATACAACGATGACGGAAACCGCACATCCCAGCTCTCTCAGACGCCGGATGGCGAAGACTGGATAGACAGCTACAGGATAACCTACACCTATAACAATGAAGCTCTACTCAGTAATTTAACCCGGGAAAACTGGAATACCGGCGCACAAGCCTGGATGCTGTATGAAAAAAAAGATTACAGCTACAATAGTAACGGGGACTTGACATTGATACTGGATTCCTACCGGGACGAGAACACGGCTTCCTGGATAAGCAGTATTCGAACTGTATTTGAGTATGATGAGCAGTTTAACCTGACCAACAGGCTGTCGCAGTTCTGGGAAAATGACCTGGCCGTTTGGACAAACAATTTTCGCGGCATTTTTTCTTCCGATACCAACGGAAACCTAAAGACCGAAGAATATCAATATTGGCTGAGGGAAGAAAACGAATGGCAAAGGGATTTCCATAGAACGTCCTACTACGAAGTTTTTGTCGACACCGAGGAAATACAGATCCTCGCCCCTTCGTCGGTCACCATCGCCCCTAACCCCGGCAATGGCCTGTTCGTGGCCCGTTTTGACCCGGCTGTTTTTTCGGGAACGGAAATTCAGGCCACCGTATTCAACCTGATGGGGCAGCCCCTTCAGTCCTTTAAAGGGTCCCCCGCCGGCCGTTCCTTCAATATAGGGCTGGAGAGCCTTCCCGGAGGAACGTACCTCCTGCACATACGACAAGGCCAGCTGATGGTCGTGAAAAAGGTGGTGATCATCAAATAGGGCACTTTGAAATACCCTGTCTGCCTTTCCACAGCTCAAATAGAAGAACTAAAACTACGGACAAGCCTGGAAATAATGCTGGATGCCGTTTTTCACCTGCCCGAGGCCTGGCCGGGTGCTGGTGAATTCGTGTAATTTTTGTTTTAATAATTGCAATTTCTCTCCGAAGAGCTTGAAAACATATAGCATCTTTGTATACATCAATTAATTTGTAAACCTATTATCCATCTACCATGATTTGAAAATCGATCAAAATACTGGCGGTTGTTTTCGCCGCGTCTATCCGTTTCACTTCCTGCTCTTCCTCCATATCCTGCAGATCCTGGTATCCGGCTTCCACCGGCTGACGGAATATGGCTTTGGCTTCCTGACGGGCAAGGTTGTCTGGTTGCTGGTATTTGTAACGGTGGCTGTCATGTCGGGGAGGAAAAGAGAAACCAATGAGAATGAACCGGCCTGACCATCCTCTGATCTCTTCGATAATTCCCGCTCTGACTCGTTCAGCAACTGCATCGGAAACCGTTTCCATCAGTTGTACTTCACCCGTAACTAACGGATTTTTTATTACATAAGGATAACGGTTTCCTGCGAAGAACCGTTTGTTCTCCCATAGGCTGCTAATTCCACGCCAGCCCGCTCCGCTCCTCCCAATAGGCCTCCACCGGCATGGCCAGCCGGTTCAACTCCTCCACCTCGCCATTGGAGAGCGTTACATCGGCTGCCCGCAGGTTGGACAGCAGGTGCTCTGCCCGGGCCGCCCCGCTGAGCACCAGATGCGCCCAGGGAAGATGCAGTACGTAGGCCAAAGCGAGCGCATCTATGCCAACGCCATGATTGTCGGCCAGGCGCTTCAGCACCAGCATTTTGGGCCTGAAAGCCGGATCGGGATGGCGAGCCGTCAGGCGCCCGTTGGCCAGCGCTTCCTTGATGATGACGCCCATGCCCCGTTCGGCGGCGGCCTGCAACTGCTGCCCGGCGGAAGGGTCCAGCATATTGAAGGTGGCCTGTACGGCGTCGAAGAGGTACTGCCCATCCATTTTGATCTCCATGGCCTTCGCCAGCACCTCCTTCTGGCCGGGGCCGCTGAGCGACAGGCCGATGGCCACGCCTTCCGCTTTAAGGGATGAAAGGCGGGTGAGCACTTCCATATTGTCCAGCACCCCGCTGCTGAAGGTCGCCGAGTGGATCTGGTACAGCTTCAGATGGGGCAGTAAGCGCTTCGACAAGCCCCACTGCCGCTCCAGCACCGGCAGGCTGTGCTCCTTCACTTCGTGCTTTTCGGCCTCCACCTGCCAGCCGGCGGTGTAGGTATAGCCCCACTTGGAGCCCACCGCCGCTTCCGCCGCTTTCTCCGGATGTTTTTGTAACCAGGACAACAGAAAATCTTCCGCTTTCCCATAAGAGCGGGCCGCATCGAAATAACGGACGCCTTTATCAAATGCCAGATCGAGCATTTCGTGGGTGCGCCGCTCCATGGACTCTACATTATAATCTGCCTCCAGGTCTTCCTCGTGGCCGAGGTTGATGTAACCGGGGCGCCCCAGGGCGGCCAGGCCGAGGCCGAGGCGGGGGAGGTGGAGGGAGGTGGAGCCGAAGGGGGTGGTGGGAATGGGCATGGTTGAAATTTGTATTATTAATGTAATTCAAATGAGAGCCTAAAAGTTAGGATAATTTTTTTGCTTACAAAGTCTGACTTTACTTCTCCTCAAGTTTGTTATGGGCCGTAACTTAGCTTAAATTTGTTGGATGGAGACACTGTACTTTACTGGACATGATACTTTCCATTGTAGGAACTTTTGGCTGAAGAAGGGATTGGATTTACTATGGAACGGCGGTAAATTCGATGAAGAGGCAATGGTAGAACTTGGGGTTGGAAAGAATATGGTAAACGGCGAGCAACTTGCTGAGGAGAAGAGTAAGGGCTATCTCAGAAAGAACCGGGCAGTGGCTTCCTTTGATAAAGAAATTTGGGCTTTCCTACAACTTTCGAAAACAGAGATTTAGCAAGGCTTGCTATTCTTAATACATACTTTCCGAGTGAAAAGCGTGAAGCATTTTCCAGTAAACTTTACGCTCTTTCGAGGTACAGAGAGGAATTTTTGAAGAACTGCAGGCGCCATATAGGACGACAACTGTTATAAAGAGTGGTTTCAACGAGATTCCTACTTCCGGCTCGCATTAATGGAAATTTATGACAACACCTGTGCTATGTCACGTATGTATTTGAATCCTCCCGGACGGATTCTCCATGCCTGTCATATCGCTCAGTTTTCAGTAACAGGCAATAATAATGTTCGGAATGGCATCGTGCTGTGCGCCAATCTTCACGCTGCCTTTGACCGAGGCTATGTGGGTATTGGGAAAGATTATGAAATCCTGGTGAACGATAAGTTGTTTGAAGAGCTACTGGTGTATACAGCATCGAAAAACTTCGAGGAGAAAGAATCTGGCTTCCTGGCAAAGGGAATTATAACTGTCTCAGGAATTGCTGGCTAAACATCGAGCCGTCCACTTCGGTTAAAAACAAGATACCGGGGAAAACAAGCACCATATACACATAGCCCCCCACTGACAAATCTCATTTGCCAATCCCCCATCTTCTGTAATTTAGGGGACTTTTGTAGTAAATGCGACCACCATGGCAGAGAAAGAAAAGTCCACCGACCCGGAGCTACTGCGCAACATCGGCATTGCCGCCCACATCGACGCGGGAAAGACCACCCTTACCGAACGCATCCTCTTTTACACCGGCCGCACCCACCGCATCGGTGAAGTGCACGACGGCACCACCATCATGGACTATATGGAGGAGGAGCGCGAGCGCGGCATCACCATCACTGCCGCCGCCACCCAAACGCAGTGGGCCTGGCGGGATAATGAATATACCATCAACATCATAGACACCCCCGGCCACGTCGACTTCACCGTGGAGGTAGAACGTTCCATGCGGGTGATCGACGGGCTCATCGTCCTGTTCAGCGCGGTGCACGGGGTAGAACCCCAGTCGGAAACCGTCTGGCGGCAGGCCGACCGCTACCATGTGCCCCGAATGGCCTTCGTCAATAAGATGGACCTGCCGGGCGCCCACTTCGAGGAGGTGATGGACCAGATGCGCCGCCGCCTGGCCACCCGCCCGGTGGCCTTGCAGATGCCGGTGGGAGAAGAAGAACATTTTCAGGGCATCATCGACCTGGTAAGTTTCCAGGCCACCATCTGGGAAGGAGAAGAAAGAAAGGTGCAAGCCGTACCGGCGGCGCTTCAGGAAGCGGCGCAGGCCGCCCGGCAGCAGATGCTGGAGGCCCTGGCCGAATACGACGAAGGCCTCTTCTCAAAAGTATTCGATGAGCCGGACGCCATCACCGAAGAGGAGATCCGGCGGGCTGTCCGGCGGGCTACCCTCCGCCGGGAGATCGTGCCGGTGCTCTGTGGTAGCGCTTATAAGAACAAAGGGGCTCAGATGGTGCTGGATGCCGTGTGCGCGTACCTGCCTTCCCCTAAAGATGTCGGAGCGGTCCAGGGTACGCACCCCCGCACCGAACTGGAAGAAAAACGCTCCCTCAGCGGAGACCAACCTTTTGCCGCCCTGGTCTTTAAGATCGCCCTCGACGACCAGCACCGCAAGATGGCCTTCTTCCGCGTCTACTCGGGCCACGCGCAGCGCGGGCAAAGCGTTTTCATCCCCCGCACCGGCCAGAAGGAACGGCTGGGCAACCTCTACCAACTGCACGGCGGCAAGCGCAACGCCGTCTGGGAGGTGGCCGCCGGCGATATCGCCGCTCTGGGCGGCGTCAAGGACATCATCACCGGCGATACCCTCTGCGACCCGGATAAGCCCATCGTCCTGGAATCCATTCAGTTTCCGCAACCCGTCGTGGGTATGGTCATCGAGGCGAAACACAGCCGGGATATCGACAAGCTGCACGATGCCCTGCATCAGGTGGAGGAAGAAGACCCCTCCTTCCAGGTGCTCGAAGATGAAGAGACCGGCCAGACCCTCATCCGCGGTATGGGGGAGCTGCACCTGGAGGTCATCTCGCACCGCCTGCGCGACGACTTCAAACTGGACGCCAACCTCGGCCGCCCGCAGGTCAACTACAAGGAACAACTGAGCCAGCCGGTGAGCGGGACGTATGAATTCCGCCGTGAAGTGGGGGAACCGCTCTACGCCCAGCTGGCCTTCGAACTCGGCCCGGCGGATGCCGCCTTCATCGACGGACCCGAATTCCAGGGCGGGCGCACCCGCCTGCAGTTCGAAAGCCGCCTGCCGGATGGCGCACTCAAGCCGGAATACCTGGCCGCCGCCCGCCGCGGCTTCGGGAATATGCTCCACGTGGGCATCATCGCCGGCTATGAGGTGCACAGCCTGAAGGCCGTCATCACCGGCGCTCAGGCGAGCCACGACTCCAGCGAGCTGGCCTTCGAGCTATGCGCACGGGAGGCCTTCCGCGCGTATGCTTCGCAAGGTGCGCCCATCCTGGTGGAGCCCATCATGTCGATCGAGATCAGCAGCCCGGAAGAGTACATCGGCGCCCTGATGGGCGACCTCAACCGGCGGCGCGGCATCCCGCAGGGTATGGAATCCCGGGCCAGCCACACCATCGTCAAAGCACAAGCTCCGCTGGCCGAGCTGTTCGGCTATGCCGCCCAGATCCGGACGCTCACCTCCGGGCGGGCCAGCGCGGCGTTGACGTTCTCGCACTACGCGCCGGTTCCGGAGCAGGTGGCGAAGGGGCTGCTGGAGAAGCGGAAGGGGTTTATGCTGAGGTGATGGATACAGTGCTGGATTGTTAATGTCGATGCGGTACTTTTGAGACAGCACTCAGCCGGCAGCCCTACCGCTGCACCACCACCTTGCGCACCACCACCTTTCCTTCCAGCCGCATTCTTACGAAATAAATGCCGCCCTTCAGGTTCGGCAGCTCCACACTGGCGGCGTCCGCCAGCGGCCCGGCCCGCCGCCACACCCGTTTGCCCGTCGCGTCGATCACCTCAACGCCATCAAGTTGCCGCCCGGGGAAGCGCAGTTCCAACTGGCCGGTAGTGGGGTTGGGGAAGAGGTGCAGCCCGTCGGCCGCCGCCGCCTCGTCCGCATCGGTCATTATACCGTTGATCGTCGCGATAACGGTTGTGCCGCCGATCTCGATGTCCGTCCCGTCGCCTCTGACGGCTTTGATGTTCTTGAAGCGGATGAGGGACTGGTTGGTGGGTAATACCCCCGGGAATTCCTCTTTCACCTTCAGGCGAACAAAGGTGAAAATGGTGCCGCCCTCGATAGTACTGTTCTGATCGGGCGCCAGCAAAGCGAAGTCCGCCTGGCCGGGAATGGCCCTGTCCTCAAGGATAAGGTCAAGTGGGGCAGAAAACCTGAGGTTTTCCCGGTCGAAACCTCCGGACTGTGAATACAAATAGTCGAAGTACGCTGTATCGAAGTCGAGGGAGAAGGCTAATCCGTACAGTTCAGGCACAGCCTGCAGCTGGACCCGGAAAAGGATCTCCTGCCCGGGCCTGAGGTCGTTAAAGCTGGCCGTGCTGCCGAATGGGGCGAGGGATAATTCCGGCCCATCCCGGTACGTTGCCGGTGGGGGCTGGTAGCCGGGGTGGGTCAGGTTGTAGTGCTCATCGGAGAGGTAAAAGTCGTCGTAGGTAGCCTGGCCGTCGCCATCGGCATCGAGGTGCTTGTTATTGGCGCCGTTATCCTGCTGCCCTGCCCAGGGTTGGCCGCTGCGGGGCGACCAGTTGTAGGGCGCCGGGCGGGTGGTGCCGCTTTGGCTATTGCCCAGGCCGATGGCCAGCAGGTCGCAGTGGTTGGCGATGCCGTCGGCGTTGAGGTCGCCGGCCCAGACACAGTCATCGTCGCAGTTGGGTGGGCTGCATGCCGTTTCGAATTGGCTGTCGTACCAACTCTGCAACAAGGTTATGCCCTCATACATGGCCGTGACGTTCTGCAGGTGATCGGCGCCTTCTTCCCGGAAGTAGGCCATCGCAAAATCCGTTTCTGCTACGGCGCCGGGCGGCAATTCTCCCAGGTATATGCTGGTTACGGTGCGGCGGTCGAGTTGTTCGGGGTTTTGAGTGATCTCCGACCAGCCGTCCGGGTCACTGGGGTCATCGGGGAAGATAAAAGAGGTAGGCGGATTGATCCCGTCCGGGTCGTACCCGTCGCCGCCGAAAGTGAGCGGGGTTCCGTCGGGCCAGTAGCTGTTGAGCAGGTTGTAGAACTCCTGAGGACTGTTGGGCGAACCTGCCGGGGCGCCAAAGGAGGGATTGTTATAATACATAGAAAAGGAGAGCTCCCGGTTCAGAACGGTGATCGCCTGTACCGGAGGGTCGGCGCCGTAAGAGGGTATCCCCTGGCAGTTGGCGTCATCCTCATTGTCGCTATTGTAGGCGAATACGGTGTTCAGCCCCGGGGCGGTGCCGATGTAGTCATCGGTGTGGCAGCCCAGGTCGAAATCCGTCCATAGGCCCAGGTAGAGGGAATCCAGCGCCTCAGCGCCCCGGTTGATCACCTTATAGGAAGTGAAAATGGTATTGTTCAGCTGCGGGTTATCGCTGCAGTCGAACGCCCAGGAGGTGAGCTGGACTTCCACCTTCAAGGGAGCGCCATTGGATTCGGTGTGCAGGTTCCCATTGTCGTTAAAAACTACCCAGGTGATCTGGCTGGGAATTACAGCTGAGTTGCGGATCATTGGATAGTCGCCGGCCAGTGGGTTGTAAAGGCCGTCACCGTCTGTATCGGCAAACGGAGCTAACCCCTGGGGGGTATCCGGCAAATCGAAGCCATAGGTATCCGAAAAATGAGGATTGCCCCGTCCGGGCCAGCCCATGATCTCGGGGATGGGGTTGTCGATGACTCCGTTGTCTGCAAAGTCGGCAATATGTGCTTCTACCTGATGGCGGAGGACGGAGAAGGCGCGGTCCCAGTTCATACAAGCGGCTTGATCGGTGCTGCCCTCTTCATTGAGGGGCCCGGCCCAGTAATCGGTACTCCCATTCGCCCGGCCGTAGGTTTGTGCCGCCAATTTCAGGTTGCCGGCCGGATCGATGGCGCCCAGCCAGAGCCCCTGGGCGAAAATGGTGCCGGCGCCGTTGGGCTGGTACGGAACCTGGAAACGGGCGTCGTTACCATCCCAGAACAGGTCACCCCCGGAGAGGATCACCGTCCGGATGTTGTTGCCGTTCAGCGCCTCCTGGTGCCGGGAAGCGTTACAATCGTGCTGGCCAAAAGCCTGGGTTATGCCCAATGCCAGCAATAAGAAAGAGAGGGTGCGTAAAAGAGCTGTTTTCATAATTCAGCGTTTAGATCTTATCTGATTAAATTAAGACTTAAACGTTTTTGTACATAGGGGAAATGGATGTACAGCCTGTCTTGTAATGTGAAGGCTGTTGCTGGCCTATTAAACGAAGAATGCCGAGTTGGCGATGAAACGGCAAAGCACGAAAGGCTGGGGAAAGGATATTGTCAATAGGAATCATGCGGATCAGGGGCTAAATGGCAGCCGGTTGTTCTCAAGCGGTAATTTCCCATTACCGCTTGAGTTTTGCTATGGAAGGAGGATGAATTAGGTTCCTGGGGGTGAATTACCTTTCATCTGGCGGTTGTGGGGTGCGAGTTCACGGTTTGGCTAACTCGCATCCCGTACCATCTTTCCTCCCTGCGAATAGGAAAATTAAGGAAGACTCCATTTGATGGCTTTAAGCCGTTGTTCTTATTTTCAGGAGGAGCAGATCATTTCTTCAGCACTACCCGCCGGGTGACAACCGCTTCACCCAGCTGCATTCTCACGAAATAAATGCCACTCTGGAGGTGCTGCAGGCCCAGGCTGGCGGCATCGATAAATTTCTTTTCCTGCTGCCAGACGAGTTTGCCCGTAACGTCGAGTATCGCTATTCCCTCCAATTGTTTTCCCGGGAAGCGCAGTTCCAGTTCGCCATTGGTGGGATTGGGAAATAGCTGGATGTTCTGAGCGGCCTGGGGTTCCTCCGTATCTACCATAATTTCGGGAAAAGTTGCTACTATGGTGGCGCCGCCGATCTCGATCTCCGTGCCGTCGCTTTGGATGGCCTTGATGTTCTTAAAGCGGATCTGAGTGGTATTGGAAGGCAGCGGATCGGGGAAGGCCGCTTTGGTTTGAAGCTGCATGAGCGTCAGGACCCCACTGTTGATGGCGCCGTTCGTAGCTGCAAGGGCGAAATCGAACTGGCCGGGCGCCCCCGGTAGATTCGCGCCCGTGGCGAAGAGGCGATCGTTGATGCGAAAGCCGGATTGAGCGCTTCGGATGTACTCGAAATAGGCGGTATCATATTCTATCGAGAAGGCCAAAGCGTAGAGGCCGGGAACATCCGTCGTCAGCCGTATCCGTCCCAGGGAAGTGTTCTGGCCAGCGGACAGGTTGTCGAAGTCAAACTGATTAGGAAGGGTGGTAAGCGTCAGCTCGGGCCCCTCCCGGTATTCGGCTGCCGGGGGCTGATAGTCCGGGCGGGTGAGGTTGTAGTGCTGCTCGGTGAGCAGGAAATCTTCAAACCCTATCGTCCCGTCGCCATTGGCGTCGATATGTTTGTAATCGGCGCCGTTGCTTTGAACCGCTGCCCAGTCTTCACCATTCTGAGGGGACCAGTTGTAGGGGGCGCTGCGGGTAGGCCCCTGGACATTTTCACCGACAGCTATGGCCAACAGGTCGCAGTGGTTGGCGATCCCGTCGGCATTGGCATCTCCTGCCCAGATACAATCTTCCTGGCAGATGGACTCCTGGCTGCAGATGTCCTCGAACTGGCTGTCGTACCAGGCTTGCAGGTTTTCAATGCCGGCATACATGGCCGTGACATTTTCCAGATGGTTGGCGCCGGGTTCCCGGAAGTAGGAGTAGGCGACATCAATTTCTTCCATGCCGCCGGGCGCAAGTTGTCCCAATTTAATACTGCCGATGGATCTACGGTCCGCCTGGTCGACGGCTACTGCTGTAAACGCTGACCATTCATCAGGATTATTGGGGTCGCCAGGAAAGGCGAAGTTGGTGGGCGGATTGGAAAGGGAAGGATCATAGCCCGAACCGCCATAGGTTAGCGGCAGGCCATCCCGCCAGCGCCCTGTCAGATAATGGAATATTTCCAGGGAAAAAGTGGGTTGGCCTAAACCGGGCAAGGTAGTTGGCCCGTTCTCGTTATACATCGCATAAGAAAGGCCTCTGTTCAGAGTGGTTATGGCCTGTACGGGAGGGTTCTCACCATAGCCTGCGACCCCGAAATCGCAATTCAGGTCATCTTCGTTGTCCTGGTTATAGGCGAATATGGTATTCAAGGCTGGTGCGCTGCCTTGAAAATCATCGGCGTAACAGCCCAGGTCGAAATCTGTCCATAAACCAAAGTGCAGGGAATCCAGAAGTTCCGGGCCGCGGTTGATCAATTTATAGGAAGTGAAAATGATATTGTTCAGTTGCGGGTTGTCTGTACAATTAAAGGCCCAGGCAGTGAGCTGTACTTCCACCTGCAAAGGGGGCGCAAAGGATTCGGAATGGACGTTGCCGGCATCGTTGAAGATGCTCCAGGTGATCTGTTCCGGTATAACGGCCGAGCGGGGAGGCATGGGGTAGTCCCCTGCCAGCGGATCGTAAAGGCCATCGCCATCCTGGTCGAAAAAGGGCGCGAGCCCCTGTTGGGTGGAAGGCAGTTCGAAACCGTAAATATCAGAGAAATGGGGGTTGCCCTTTCCCGGCCAGCCCATGATTTCGGGGATAGGATTATCTATGGCGCCGTTATCCGAAAGATCCTGGATGTGGGCTTCTACCTGGTACCGGTAAACCGTCCAGATGCGGTCCCAGCGCTGGCAGGTTTCACTATTGGCCGCGCCGGCCTCATCAAGCGGCCCGGCAAAATAATCGCTTGTGCCTGTACCGAACCCGTAGGTTTGCGCTGCCAGTTTCAGGTTGCCGGCCGGATCGATAGCGCCCAGCCAGAGCCCCTGCGCGAAAATGGTATGCACCTGCCCGGATGCAGGTACCTGGAAGGCGGCATTATTGCCATCAAAAAAAAGGCTGCCGCCTCCAGTAATGAGCGCCTCGACGTTATTGCCGTTGAGGTTCTGGCGGGCTTCCGGGAGCGGGCAATCCTGTGCAAAGGAAAACTGAATAAAGAATAGGAACAGCGTAGTGAAAATTAGGTGTTTTTTCATGATGATTGGTTTTTTTCTCGAATTATGGTCAATTTTTGTAACTATTCATTATGAGGCCTCAAATACCCATGGTGCTGAATAGTTACATCGAAGTTAAAAAAAAAAGCTGCTAGGAAAAGGGGCTAATATGAGGTTGGCGCCAAATCCTTGGCAGTATTTCCCGGCCCGGTAAACTCGGCTAAACTTTAACGGGTAAAAGGCTATTATCTTAATTTGGTACTTCATTTAGAACCTTCATCACATTATGTTAGCCAAACGCATCATACCCTGCCTCGACATCAAAGACGGCCGTACCGTCAAGGGCGTCAATTTCGTCAACCTCATCGACGCCGGGGACCCGGTCGAACTCGGCGCCCTGTACAGTGAAAAAGGCGCCGACGAGCTGGTCTTTCTCGACATCACCGCTACCCACGAACGGCGCAAAACGCTGGCCGCCCTGGCCAAGGATATTGCCCGCCACCTCAATATCCCCTTTACTATCGGTGGGGGCATCAGCTCGCTGGAGGATGTGGATGTGCTGCTGTCTTCCGGAGCGGATAAGATCTCCATCAACTCCGCCGCCGTGCGCCGCCCCGAACTGGTCGATGAACTGGCAAAGAACTTCGGCAGCCAGTTCGTCGTCGTAGCCGTAGATGCCAAACAAATGAACGGCGACTGGTACATTCACCTCAGCGGCGGCCGCATACCCACCGAGATGCGCTTGCTGGATTGGGTGAAGGAGGCGGAAAACCGCGGCGCCGGCGAGATCCTCTTCACCTCCATGAACCACGACGGCACCAAGAACGGCTTCGCCAACGAGATCACCGCCCGCGTGTCCGAATCTTTATCCATTCCTGTCATTGCTTCCGGCGGCGCCGGCACGATGGAACATTTTTACGATGTATTTACCGAGGGGAAGGCCGACGCCGGCCTGGCAGCCAGCATTTTCCATTTTCGGGAGATCGAGATCCGGGACTTGAAGGAATACCTGCAGGGCAGGGGCGTCAGCGTCAGGCTTTGAAAGGTTTAAATTGGCAGGCTTCCGCAAAGTATTATACCTTTGGGGATACAACTAAAAGGCCTGCGTAACGTATAAAGGATCATGATGATAGATATCCAACAACTTGATTTTGCCAAAGGCGATGGCCTGATCCCCGCCATCGTCCAGGATGCCGACACGGGTAAAGTGCTGATGTTGGGATACATGAACCGGGAAGCACTGGAAAAAACCCTGAAGGACGAGAAAGTCACCTTTTTCAGCCGCAGCAAGCAGCGCCTCTGGCAGAAGGGGGAACGCTCCGGCAACTATCTGCGCCTGGTTGACATCCGGTCGGACTGCGACCACGATACCCTGCTGGTGATGGCCCACCCCCGCGGCCCGGTCTGCCACACAGGTACCGATACCTGCTGGGCGGAGGCCAACCGCCATGTCAACTTCCTCGCCCATTTGGAGCGTACCATCCACAGCCGCAAGGGGGCCGACCCTCATGTCTCCTATACGGCCCAGTTATTCGCCCGCGGCATCAACAAGGTCGCCCAGAAAGTCGGCGAAGAAGCCGTGGAGATGATCATCGAGGCCAAGGACGATAATGAAAAGCTATTCCTCAACGAGGCGGCCGACCTGATGTACCACTACCTGGTGCTGCTGGCGGCGAAGGGTTATCAGCTGGAAGATGTAGTCCGCGTACTGGAGGAGCGGCATAAGTGATCACTGCTGATAAGCAGGTAGCATGAACCAGAACGCCGCCCCCTGCCCCGGCTTGCTCTGCACCTGAATGGCCGCGTTGTGGATCTCCAGGATCTTCTTCACGATGGCCAGTCCCAGGCCGGTACCCACCTTTTTGTTCTCCACGGCCATGGATTTCCGGTAGCGCTCGAAGATGTGGGCCTGTTCGCCCTCGGGAATGCCGGGGCCGGTATCCGACACCCGCACTTCCACTCCCTTGATATGGTTCCTGAGCTGGATGCCCACCTTGCCGCCCGGCGGCGTAAACTTCAGCGCATTGTCCATCAGGTTTTGCAGCACGCGTTCGACCAGGGCCACATCGGCGAAAACCAGGGGCAATTCCGGAGGGGTTTCCAACCGGATCTCAATGTTTTTTTCCTGAGCGAGGATCTGGTATTTTACAGAAACGTCCTGCGCCAGTTCGGACAGCAGGAAGGGTTCCTTCTCGGGTTTTATCTGTTCGGCCTCCAGTTTGGAATATTCAAAAAGCTGGGCAACGAGTTTGGACAATTTCTCCGAGCTGTCCATGACGATCTCCAGGTATTTCCTTCGTTCCTCCGGCTGCAGTTGGCCTTCCTTCATCAACAGAGTCTCGATGTAGCCCTGAACGAGGGACAGGGGGGTACGCAGGTCGTGCGAGACATTGGCGATGAGTTCCTGCCGCAGGCGGTCCATAGATTTGAGCTGCTCGATGTTGGCCTCGATCTTATCCGCCATTTCGTTGAATGTGTCCGCCAGCAGGGTCAGGTCGCCTTTGGATTCCTCAGGGATGCGCACCTGGTAGTCCCCTTCTTTGAAGCGGCGCACCGTCTCCACTACCTGTCTCAGGTTGCGGGTGATCAGCCCGATAGCGATCAACCCGATGGCCAGGGCGACGGCCAGGGCCAGGAAGAACATATTGGCGCCCAGCTTAAGGATATAGCTGCCAAAGAGGTTGGACGTAACGGCGGCCTGCTCGGCGCCTGCCAGAATGATATAGGCATAGCCGGTAAGCTGTCCGCCTTCGATGACCGGGGCAGCGGAAAAGGCGTTTTGCTTTCCGGGGTTGCGGGGGTCGTCGCCCAATACAAAGGCCGCCCCCTCGCTATCGATGAACTCCCGGACCGGGCCGAGGCTGACCCGCTCCAGCTTGACCGATTTATTGGGTACTACGTAATCGATGATCTTTCCTTCCGTATCCAACAGGTACACCTCTACACTGGGGTTGATGACCATCATGGAATGCATGATGTCGTGCGTGGCGGCGGTATCGGGCCGCCCGTCCACCAAAGGGCGGGCTTCCTTGACCAGTTGCCCGGCGATGCTGCCGTACAACCGCTGGTTGACTTCCTGCAGATACTGGCGGGCGGTGTAGGTGGTAATGAGCATATAACCTACGCCCACAACGGCCAGGACCAGCAGCAGGGTGGCGGATATCTTCCAATAGAGGCGGTTTAGTCCGGTTGGTTGGTTCATGGTGAAGTGTGATAAATGCTTAAAGCTCCTCATTAAACCGGTACCCCACACCCCAGGTCGTCAGGATATACTTCGGGTTGGCCATATCCGGTTCTATCTTGCTGCGCAGGCGGTTGATGTGAGAATTGACCGTATGCTCGTATCCGTCGAAATCGTACCCCCAGACCAGGTTGAGGATGCGGGAGCGGTCGTAGCTCTTACCAGGGTGGGAAGCCAGCAAGGCCAGTAGCTCGAACTCTTTGCGCGACAATTCCACCCGTTTTCCGTGCAGGGACACTTTCCTCCGGTCCAGGTCGATGGCCAGCTCGTCGAAGGACAGCCGGGAAGGAGCGGAGGAGGCGCCGGCAGGGACGGCCGCCATTTCCATGCGGCGCATCAGGGCCTTGGCGCGGGCGATGAACTCCCGCACGCTGAAAGGCTTGGTCAGGTAGTCGTCGGCTCCCAATTCCAGCCCCAACACCTTATCGATCTCTTCCGATTTGGCGGTCAACATCATAATGGGTGTTTGAACGCCTTCGGTACGCAAGTGCCGGCAAATTTCCAGGCCGTCGATCCCGGGCAACATGATGTCCAGAATGATCAGGTCAAAAACTCCGGCCCTGGCTTTGGCCAGGCCTTCTTCTCCATGAAAAGATTTTTCCAGAGTGAAGTTGAGGTCTTTGAGGTGGATCTCCAGCAGGTCGACAATATTGTGGTCATCTTCGATCACCAGTACATTTTTCATAATCGGGAGGATTGTATGCAAGGGTCAAGTTAAAAACCAGGTATCACAAAAGCATCACAGAACCTTTGCAATTCTAATACAACTCTATCGACTGGGGAGTTGAGCCACCCTGCTTCATAAAGGCTGGAACTGCCTTATGTGTCTCGGCCAAGACGATTGAGGGGGGGGAGTGAGGTGTGTGGATAGTAGTTAAGGGTTTGGTTAACAGTGGTTTAGTTGCATTTTTTTCGACTGTGATAGTCTTGTGATCTTTTCGTGATTCCCAAGGGCTGGCCATCCTTTAGTTTTGTGTCCGACATTGGATAATAGCCAATTAATGAAATCAGATAACCAAAAAATGATCTTGCCATGAAAAGTTTAACCACCCTGCTTTTGGCCTCTTTCGTGCTCTTCCTTGCCAGTTGTAACAAAGAAGATGAAAAAATTCAAATCATCGATTCCAGCCAGCCTGTCGGTGAACTGACGGTTCTTCGGTCTGGTACTTTTGTCGCGCAGAACGGGACGCCTTCTGCCGGCGCCGCAGCTCTGGGAACAGATGAGGATGGGGCCTATTTCCTCCGGTTCGGTTCCGATTTTATTACGGAACTGGGTACCGGTACGGTAACAGTCTATCTTTCTACTTCCGACACTTTTATGGCTGACCCCGGTAACGGGAACCCGGACCTCCGACTGGCAGGCATTGTTGACAACAATGGCGAGAGCTTTTTTAAACTCAACGGCGCCATTGACGCCAAATTCAATTATGTGATCCTTTGGTGTGGTTCGGCAAATATCCCTTTTGGATATGCCCAATTGCAGTAGGATTTGAGCCTACCCTGATGTAAGCAGAATTCCTTGCCCATATCTTATTTGTACAATGAACGGCGTACACCGGGAGCCTTGGCCGGTAGGGTGTACGCCGCCATAACCTCCCTCCTGGACATGAAGAATATTCCGTGGATCTTTTTGATTGCCTTAATCTTATTAGCCAGTCTGCTGAGTGCACAGAGTGGCTGGATAAAAGAAAAAGGCGCACTTTACGCACAGTCGGGTTTCTTTGCCTTTTCCTCCAGAAATTACTACAATATTGATGGCTTGCTATTAAACGAAGGAGGGGCTATTTCCACGAGGATCTTCAGCGTTTACGGAGAATATGGTTTAAGTTCCCGGGTCACAATGGCCGGCAATTTTCCCTGGTTGGTTCAGAATAAATTTTCTACCTCCAATACAGTTTCCGGGGTGGGAGATATTCGCCTGGATCTTCGGTACGGCATCAATCAGCAAAAGCTCCCCATCTCCTTCGCAATAGGAGTAGAGTTGCCTACCGGAAAGAAGAACCTGCTGGCCACTGCCAAAGAGCCCAATGCCTTCGGGGTCGTTGAACGCATCAACTTGCCTACCGGTGACGGAGAGTGGAATCTGCTGGCCACGGTAGCGGTGTCGCGCTCCTTTTGGGCGGGGCGAGGATATGGTTCTGCATTTTCAACATATAACCTGCGCACTCAGAATTATTCCGGCCAGGTCCGCCTTGGTTTGGAGCTGGGAGCTCAGCCCTTTTCCGGCCTTTGGGTGTTCGGCAAGCTTTTTACCCAGCTCAAAGGGTTAGAGGGTAGCAGCAATGACCTATCTTTTTTCCGGGCTGAAGGAACTACTTTTACCCAACTGTCCTTTGGAGGACAGTATATGGTATTACAACAATGGGGCGTAACCGCTTCTTTTTTTCTGCCCGTTAATAACTTTGTTACCGAATTTAAAAATATTTACACTGCTCCTGCTTTTTCTTTAGGGCTGGTGTATCAATCTAAATGAACGGCAGGTTCGAAGCATTCTTCCTTAGATCTATCATGATATTGATTACTGCTCAAAAGTAAATGCATATGAGGTATGTTATTTATCTTCTTATCCTCTTCTCACTTTCTGGTTGTATCGGAGACGATATCATCTTCGATACTGTGCCCGAAGCCGTTCGCATCCTGAATCCCCTGGATTCCCTGACAGTGGGAAATACGCATCAATTTGAGGCCCGCTTCACGAACAACATTGGCCAGGCTGAGGAAAGGAACGTTATCTGGTCCTGTTCCGATGAAGCGGTAATGTCGGTTGATGAAAATGGGCTGGCTACTGGCCTGGCTGAAGGTAAGGCCACCATCACCGCCGAGGTGCTGCTCGATGGGCAAGCGCCGGTGAGCGATGCTGTCGAAGTTGTAGTGAGTGAAGAAGAGGTGGTCGGCAACCCTTCGGAGCCGCGTAGGGGCATGATCCGCACCACCAGTTCCTATCTTTTGGAAGGCAGCTTCACCCTCCGGCAGGATGGCGACGATATTGTCCTGGAGTTCGGCGATGATTACCGTGCCTCCACCAGCCTGCCCGGCCTGTACGTATACCTGACGAACAACCCGGCAACGGCTAACAACGCTTTCGAGATCGGCAGGGTGCAAACTTTCAGTGGCGGCCACAGTTATCGCATCAGCGGCGTCGGGCTGAATGATTACGACTATCTGCTTTACTGGTGTAAGCCGTTCAGCGTGAAGGTAGGCGACGGGGCGATCGAGTAGAGGGTTTCAGTGTTGAACGGCCTCATTGTCGGGCCATCCGATTTAACCACCACATTCAATTAAAAAAAAGACCATGAAAAGAAATGGCTTCATCCTGATAGTTCTGTTCCTTCTGGCCCATGTTTCCTACGCCGGCGGCGGGTGGCCCCAGCCCAAAGGCAAAGGCTATTTCAAGCTCAGTGAATGGTGGGTCATTTCCAACCGGCACTACACCGAAGTGGGCCTCCTGGACCCCAATGTGACCAATGGCATTTTCAACACCAGCCTTTATGCCGAATATGGTTTCACCAACCGGCTGACCGGGGTGCTGTATTTTCCCTTCTTCAGCCGCGCCTATTTCAACAACACCGTTTCCGGTACCACCGGAGAGGTGATCATCCCCGGAGAGGCCATCAATACCGTGGGGGATACGGACGTTGGGCTCAAATATGGAATCCTCACCAAGGGCCCGATAGCCCTCAGCGCGACCCTTACACTGGGGCTGCCTCTGGGCAATAACAGCGGCGGGAGCGCCGGCAACCTTCAAACCGGTGACGGCGAGTTCAATCAATTGCTTCAGCTCGATGCCGGTAAAGGCTTCCGCATCGGTAAGGTGGACGCCTATGCCAACGCCTACTTCGGCTTTAACAACCGCACCAACGATTTTTCCGACGAACTCCGTTTCGGCATTGAGGGCGGCGCCACTTTCCTGAATGGGCGCCTCACCGCTATCCTGCGCCTTTTCGGCGTACAAAGCCTCAACAACGGTGCGCTGCCCAGCGAGCTGTCCAACAGCACCAGCATCTTTGCCAACAATACCGAGCATTTGAGCTTTTCGCCGGAGTTGGCGTACAACATTACGGATAAATGGGGGGTGTCGGTAAGCACGGGCAGGGCACTATCGGGTAGGTTGATCTTTGCGAACCCGTCGTATAGTGTGGGGGTGTTTGTGAAATTGTAGCGGCGTTTTGGCTGCCGATTTTCGCCGATTTTTCGCCAATTAGTGAGCAGGAGAACTCCAGTCTCCTGCTCACTTGGCGAAATTATCCTTTTTCCAGTGAAAAAACAGGGACAGAAACTGCCTCGTTTTACACCAGTAATTTAGAGGTTATTAGTAACCTTTTTTGGAATAAGGCATTGATAGCCAGTTGCTGGCAATTTTTGTAAGATGCGCCTGGTGCACTTGGGGAAATCTACTTCACCAGCCCAAAAAACTGCGCTGCCCAGTAAGAAGAGTGAAAATCCAGGTCTTTGGCGAATTGCCCTTCGGCGCCGCCTTGTGTGGGCCCTTCACCCGGGTCGACGGCGATGGCGTGCCCCAGTCCGTCGAGGTCATAGCGGAGAAGGACGGTTGCGCCGGTGCTGTCCTGGTAGGCCGTGCGCCGGGCCTGTTCATTGCCATTGACGATTTCCACCTCTGCGGGAGCCTCCGGGTCGATATCATAAAGGCTGGCCCATTGTTTGGCCAACTCCTGGGCATTGGTAATGTTGACGACAGGGTCATCCACGCCGTGGAAGATCGCCAGGGCCGGGTAGGGGGCGGTAAATCCTTCGTTCTGGCGGCGTACCCGGGCTTCCCATTCTTCCGAAGGCAGGGTGATTTCCCCTTTCATCGCCTGCAGTCCGGTAGTCAGGTCGGCGGCGGCGGCGTAGGGGATGCCCGACATGACAGCCCCCGCCCGGAAAGCCTCCGGGTAGGCAGCCAGCATCACGGCCGCCATGGCGCCTCCGGCAGAAATGCCGGTGACGTACACCTTCGTGCTGTCCAATGGCAATTTTTTGAAAACAAAAGACATCATCTGGCGGATGGAGCGGGCTTCGCCACTACCCTTGCTGATGTCTTCCGGGACAAACCAGTTGAAGCAGTTGTTGAGGTTGTTGACGCGTTTCTGCTGCGGGTAGAGTACGGCAAAGCCGTGGGCGTCTGCCAGTTGGTTCCAGCCGCTGAGCCGGGCAATCTCGTCGGCGTCCTGAACACAGCCGTGAAGGACGACAACAAGGGGCGCATCGGCAGGCAGGGTCTCGGGGGTATAGTAATAACCGTTCAGGTTGCCCGGATTGTCACCGAAGTTCTGAATTTCGACCAGGCCGGTATCGGCAGCAGGCTGGCAGGCTGCCATCGTGGCGGCAATGTAGAGACTGATAGCAGGAATGTGGATCATTGTAGTTTTGGTTTTACACATGATTTTTCTGGTTTAGCTTCAGTATGACAAGGCCATCGTTCAACCCTCTGACAATGGAACATTTTTGTTCCCCTTACCGCACCAACTCCGGATCGAACGCCTGAAAGCTCACCGTTACGCCGTCCCCCGGCTGCAGGTTTTGAATATCACGGGGCATGGCCGGCACCCGCACCACGTTGTTGCCGATCAACACGTTGATGGCAAATCCGGCTCCGTCCTCCTCGATCGTCAGGACCTCGCCGGACAGGCGCAAATCCCCTTCTCTGCCACTGGAAAAGAGCACCGACGCAGGCAGGTCGGGCTGGCTGATCTGTCCTTGTTGCAGAGCCACTACCCGGCTGGCAAGCTTGAAGATCTCCCGGTAATCGTGGCTGACGAGTATAGTGGTAAGTTGAAAGGCCTCGTGAAGGCGCAGGATATAGTTTTGCAACTTGGCGCGAATACCGGCATCAAGGGCGGAGAGCGGCTCGTCGAGCAGCAGCAGGCGGGGCCTCCGCACAAGGGCGCGCGCCAGGGCCACCCGTTGCTGCTGGCCGCCGGAGAGCATAGCAGGATAGGCGCCTTCCAGCTCCGTTAGTTCGGTGATCGCCATTAGCTCGCTGACAATCCCTGGATCCTGTTTTTTCGAAAGGGCGAATTCCAGGTTTTGGCGGACCGTCATATTGGGAAAAAGGGCATAGTCCTGAAAGACCATTCCAACGTTGCGCTCCTGCGGGCGCCGGCGGACCCCCTGCCGGGTATCCAGCCACACCTGGCCGTCAAAATGGATGAAGCCTTCATCGGCTGCTGCCAGGCCTGCCAGCAAGCGCAACAGCGTTGTCTTTCCGCTGCCTGAAGGGCCGGTAATAGCCAGGAATTCCCCCTGTCCGATCTCCAGCTTTACGTCGAGTTGCAGCGGCCCGTCGCCGGCGCTCAGTAATTTTTTCAAGTGGATCTCAATCATAATTCTCGCCAGTCCGGGTGGAAAGATACGGTAAAATAATGTGTATCAGTGTATCAAGTGTATCAGGGAACAGGGTATTAGATTAGGCGCCTGGCCCCATCCGGCAACCCAACAACGCTCTACCCCTTATCCCGTTCTCAACAGCCTTCGGTTGATGCTGTAAACCAGTGCCAGAATGGCAAAAGCAAAGGCCACCAGCACCAGGGCGTACTGGTTGGCCAGGCCGTAGTTGAGGGCCTCCACCTCGTCGTAGATGGCGATGGAGGCTACCCTGGTCTGTCCGGGAATGTTGCCGCCGATCATCAGAATGACCCCGAACTCTCCTACAGTATGGGCAAAAGCGAGGACCAGGCCGGTAAGCAGGGAGGGTTTTATGTTGGGCAGTTGTACGCGGAGCAAAGTTTGCATCCTGGATTTTCCAAGGGTAAAGGAGGCCTCCGCCAGGTTACTGGGCAGGTTTTCGAAGCCGGATTGCACGGGTTGAACCATGAAAGGGAGGCTGTAAAAAATGGAACCGACGACCAGTCCGGCAAAAGTGAATACCAGCCTTAGCCCGAAGGCTTGCTCCAGCCAGGCGCCGAATTGCCCCTCCGGGCTGAAGGCGAGCAGCAGGTAAAAGCCCAGCACCGTTGGAGGCAGGACCAACGGCATGCTGATCAGCGCTTCCAGAAAGGGCTTGATGCGGCTGCGGCTCTGAGAGAGCAGGTAGGCAATAGGGATACCGATGAAGATGAGCAGTCCGGTCGTCACCGCCGCCAGTTTGAAGGTTAGCCACAGTGTTTGCCAGAATGCTGCCGCCATATCAGTCTTTTTGGTTGATCACCGCTTTGGCATCCTCCATCTCGTCGGGTTTGTTCACATTGCGGAGAGCCTCCGGGCGCTGGGCGTCCAGCAGTTCCACATTGGAATTGATGAGCACCTTTCGCGGGCAGGAATAGCCCTGGGTAAGGAATTGCAGTAAGATGGGATAGGCGCGCGGCTCCCAGATGGCGATCAGGGGCTCCGGGAATTCGCCGGACGGGCTGTTGAATGCCGTTGCCACTTTGGAGGGGTTGCGGAAGCCCACCAACTGTGAGATGGTATGCTCATCCAGCAGCGGGAGGTCGCAGGCCACCACCAACCAGGCGGCATCCGGCCGTTCGCGGAAGGCCGAAAGGATGCCTCCGAAGGGCCCCAGTCCGGTAAAAGTATCCGGAAGGGCGTTGTGGACCTTTTCAGACTGGTCGGGGCGACAGGAAATGAAGGACTCGGTGCAAAAGTGGCGGAGCAGCTCCGCCAGATAATCTCGCTGAGGCAAGCCATGGTAGTCGATCATCCCCTTGTCCTGGCCCATGCGTTCGCTTTTGCCACCGGCCAGCACCAGCCCGTACAAGGGCGGCTTGGCGGCAGCCAGTTCTTTTTCGACCAGAATGGCAATACCGGCCACATCCTTCAGCTTCATCAACGGAATGTTGCTGAAACCTTCCAGTTGCTCCTTCAGCCAGGGATAAACCTCATTGACGCCTTCCACCAGCAGGATCAGGCGTACGTCCGTCAGCTGAGATACTCTGCGTTGGAGAGAGTCCTCTTTCTTCGGGTCGATCACCACGATCTGCTTGCGGGCAGGAAAATGGTTGCCATTGACGATCACTGCATCCTGCTCATTAAAGTACATCCTATAGTGATAGCTGTCGAGCCGGGCGTCGAAATCCAGGCGGTGATAGTTGATCTTGTCGGTGTATTCCATTTTGGCGCCGTGCCCCATGGCGCTCTTTTTGTCGAGTCCCTCTCCGGCTTCCCTGTTGGGAGCGGCGTGGTCGGCATCCACATAACCTACCCGGTAGCTGTCGCTGAGCCGGTCAATGATGCCGTAGGCCAACTTTTTAATATTGTCGCAGGGGGTTCCAACAATGGCCCATTCCTGGCGATGGAAATGGCCGAATTCCGGGCGCTTCAGCTTGGTGTGTTTTTGATGCTTCTGGTCTTCTTGTGGCATGGTATTCCTTTTATTCTTCCCTCCTGAAATCCCGTTTTCCGCCCGTTTTTTCCATAAGCTTGACCTCTTTGATCACGATATCGTGAGAAAAGGCCTTACACATGTCGTAAACCGTGAGGGCAGCAATGGTGGCGCCGGTGAGCGCTTCCATTTCGACCCCGGTCCGGGCAGTGATCCGGGCGGTGCAATCGATGACTACTTCTCTCCTTTCATTAACCCTTATGTCTACCTGGCAGTTATCCAATCCGAGCGGGTGGCACAGCGGGATGAGCTCTCCGGTCCTTTTGGAAGCCATGATACCGGCGAGGATGGCCGTCTGAAAAACAGGGCCTTTTTTGGTATGGATCTCCTCCTGCTCCAGCTTGTCCATGATCTCTTTACCGAGCACGACCGTGCAGCGGGCGCGGGCGGTGCGCCGGGTGGCCGATTTACTGCCCACGTCTACCATGGCAGGGTTGCCGGCGCTGTCCAGATGAGTAAATTCCTGACTCATGTCATGAGTTTAGAGGTTCGAAGTTCAAGGTACGAAGATGGTATGAGGCGAACAAGCGGGCAGGGCTGAAGTTCGCTGCGGCCCTATGGTTTTATGGTATTCTGGTATTGCGGCTTGGTGTTTGGAGAAGTCCCTCCCTCGCATGGTGGTACAAATAGGAGGGTTTTGAGTGAGCTATCCACAAAACCATTGTACCGAAACACCATAAAACCTAACCAATAAGCAGGTCTCAGCGATAAGGAATAAGCGGGAACACCTTGCCTTTCTTAAACTTATCCTTTCCTCTGGGCAACTCCAGGAAAGCGTCGGCGTCCACCAGGTTGGCCAGGTCGCCCGAGCCGTGCCCTTCGGCAGGAACGGCCATCAGGCGTCCGGTATCGGGGTCAACGAAGGTGCGTACCTGGAGGAAGTAGGTCAGGTCGGGCTTGAACCGGAAGTCCTCGGCAAGGACGGCGTAGCTGTGGTCAATAGGGGCAAGCCCCATGCTCTTGCGGAGCCAGGGGCGGAGATACCGCATGGCGCACATGAAGGCGGAAACCGGGTTGCCGGGCAGGGCAAAGATGATCTTTCCGTTGGGGGATTCACCGAACCAGAAGGGCTTGCCGGGCCGCTGTTTTACTTTGTGCAGCAGCTTTGTCACCCCCAGCGCGTTCAGGGCAGCAGGGATGTAGTCGAACCTTCCTTTCGAGACGCCGCCGCTCAGAATGAGGACGTCATACTGTTCCAGGCAGGCGGACAATTTGGCCTTGGTGGCGTCCATGTCATCGGCGATGTGTAGCCTGTCCGGGCGGATGCCCCAGCGGTAAAGAGTGGAAGCTATGGTGTAAACATTGGATGTCCTGATCTGGTGGGGCTCCGGGGTTTGTTCCACCTCGACCAGTTCGTCACCGGTGGAAATGATGGCCACTGTCGGCAGTTTGGCCACTTTAAGGGAAGGCAAGCCTACCGTAGCAGCTACACCGACTTCAGCCGGGGAGATAATGGCGCCGGCAGGTATAAGCCGTTCTCCTTCTTTGCGGTCGAATGCCCGAAAATGGGCATTCTGCCCCTTCTGGATGCCGTTGGCCTGCAATCGGGCAGTGCCGTTCTCTATCTTCACATCCTCGTACCGGATGACGGTATCCGTATTTTCGGGGAGAATGGCGCCGGTCATGACTTCCAGGCAGCCTTCAGGGTTCAGCAGGGTGCGCTGTGGGGTGCCTGCCGCCTGCATGCCCTCGATCAGAAATTTGCGCAGGCCATTGGCGTAAGCGTTGTACCGGATGGCAATGCCGTCCATGGTCACCCGGGTGAAGGGGGGGAAATCCCGGTCGGCATGAATGTCCTGCCGGAGTATCCGGCCTGTTGCTTCCGAAAGGGGCACCATCTCTTCCCCGTAAGATTTACTATGGTCCAGGACGATTTTTGTCGCTTCCTCAATGGAAATCATAAGCCGGTTACTTTTTCTTGCTGTAGTTTTGGGATAAATGACCCCTATCCACCAATGGTGGACATGGATTCCTGTATTGGAAGCCCGAATTTACGGTTTTTTTCAGCTTCCCAGCCGTCTTTGGCGCGATTTCCTAAGGCCTGCAGGAAAGTTTCCCGTACTTGCTCGTCCGTAGCGCCTGCGCGCATCAGGTCCCGGATGTTAAAAACGCCGTCGTCGTACAGGCAGGTCTTGAGCATACCCTTGGGGGTGATGCGTATCCGGTTGCAGGTTCCGCAGAAAGTGCGGCTGTAGGCAGCAATGATGCCGACTGTGCCCTGGTGCCCCGGAATGCGGTAATTGTAAGAGGTGGAATGAGGCGGGTCGGGTATCTTTTCAATGTCCGGATAGCGGGACTGAATGTGGGAAAGAATCTTTCGGTAGTGCCATGTAAGGGTAGGGGAATTGCTGCCCTCGCCGTTGAAGGGCATCTCTTCGATGAACCGTACGTTGACCGGGTGCTGCTTCGTCAGTTCCACCATGGGGAGGATGTCTTCCGTATTTTTCCCTTCCATGACCACGGCGTTGATCTTGGTGGGGATCTCGTGTTCCAGCAGGGCATGGAAGGTTTCCATCACCGTGTCGAAGGAATCGCGGCGGGTGATCTGGTGGAAGCGCGCTTTGTCGAGGGTGTCCAGGCTGAGGTTGATGGAATGGATGCCCAGTTGTTTCAATTCCGGGATGAGAGGTGCGGTGAGCGTACCATTTGTGGTAATGTTCACTTTCTTCAACCCCTCCATCCGGCAGAGGGCGCGCAGGAAGTCCATCATGTCCCGCCGTACGAAGGGTTCGCCGCCGGTGATGCGCAGCTTTTCAATGCCCATGCCCACCAGCAGGTGCATCAGCCGGAGCATCTCCTCGTAGGTCAGCAGGTCTTCCTTAGGCACATATTTTATACCCTCCTCCGGCATGCAATAGAAGCAGCGCAGGTTGCAGCGGTCGGTCACCGCCAGCCGTACATAGTTGACCTGACGGCCGTGGTTGTCGAAAAGTTGGTGGTTTGGCATGGCCCTTTTTAACTCGGTTAGGTATTCGTTATAGTGGTATTTTGGGGAAAATGGAAACGCTAAAATATGAAAGATTGTTCATGTTTTGTCCTAATGGCCGGCTTTTTGTTAATGTCCGGCTTGTCTTGTTTTTCGGTCCTGTGTTGAGATCCCATGCAATTCATAACCGGCCAGAGTGAGAATGGTTCGGGAGGATGGCGTTTCCTGGCGATTGATCCTGCTGCCGGATAATTGCGTCGGAAAAAAATCCTTTGTGATGATAATAATCAATGCTTCTAACCCAGGTAGCACGTAATTTCTGGAGAGAAAGAGTTATCCTCCCAAAGCGTTTGTTCTGAAGATTCATTATTAATTTAAATAAAAAATCATGAGAAGTAGGCTGATAAACCTGGCCCTAGTAGCAGGAATGCTCCTGCTTTACAGTTGTACCAGTGATGAGGTAGCTCCTGCTAACGATACCTTTGATGAAGTGATTGAAAATGGCGGTTTCGTTCCTGCCGCCAAAGAATCTTTCAGCGTGTTGGATTCCACGGAATCCGGATTTGAGACCGATACAGCAACCTGGGTGTGCACCACCAAAACGATGAAGGCCGAATATGCAGGAGGCGGAGATGACGGTTTTGCCTTGTTCAACCCTAACGCTTCGGTCGTTTATCCGGGAAGCATGCTGCAGGGAAGGTCTTTGACACAGGCTACTCCTGATGTGATCGCAGTGGAGCGGGCCGGAGGGGTCATTTCCATCGATGTGATCAACGGCAATAACCTGGCAAAAGTAGAGGTGGATGAGGTGTCCAAAAGCGCCATTTCTCAGGCGGCTAATGAGATCATTGCCGCCAGCAACGAGATCATTCCCGCCAATTTCCAGTTCAGCATTCAGGAGATTCAGAGCGAGCAACAGCTTGCCACTGCCCTGAAGGTCGATTACAACAGTTCCTTTGCGGATATAAGCACGGAGCTGTCTTTCAGTTCCGACAGGGAATACAACCGGTTCGTGGTGGTCCTCAACCAGAGTTACTACACGCTGAGCTTTGACATTCCCACCGACGTGAGCGGCCTGTTCGCTCCGGGAGTAACCCCAGAAGACCTGAGCCGTTACGTCTACGAGGGAAACCCCGCCACCTATATTTCAGATGTGACCTATGGGCAGATCTATTACATGCTGGTGGAATCCACTTCTTCTGCTCTGGAAATGAATACAGCGCTGAATTCTTCCTTCAACGGCCTGGTAGCCTCCGGAGGAGCCGATACAGAGGTCAACTACATGTCGAGCCTCAAGAATCTGAATATTAAGGTATTTGGATTCGGCGGCAACGCCAGAAGCCTGTTGTTGTCCATCGGCACGACGGACCTGGGCGAGGTCAGGAACGCCCTGGCAGAGGGCACCGACATTCGCGCGGGCAAACCGGTCTCTTACGTGGTCCGGAATATTTATGACAACTCTATCGTCAGCGTGCAGTTGAATACCAAGTATGACATCACTACCTGCGAACCCATTTCTCAACCCCGGTGGACGCAGGAGTGGAATACCCTCAATGAGAAAATTGGCCCGGTAGGCGCTATGTTTGCCACCGGTAACCTGCTGGACGCCGGAAGGATCTTCCTGTTCAACCAGAAGGGCGACGAATTCTGCATCGCCACCTATGAAGGGATGTCCGGGCCTTATAGCCTCAGCGAATTTTCCGGGGAGCTGAATAAATTTTTCTGTGATCTTTACGGCCAGTTTTATTACGTCGGAGGCGACTTCCCCTTTGACGGGATAGGCGCTGGCACGGTGAGAAATCTATCCTATCAGAGTACATTGCATTATAACCCGGTCATGATCGATCCGGATGGAAAGCGGTATGTAAACCTCGCCCTGAACGAACACGGATGGTTCTGGGACGGCCCGAAAGATATCAGGGAACTGCCGGACTACCTGTACCCGTCCGGCGGCTTTTCCGACAATGAGTTCATTTTCTCAAAGGTGACGGCACTGGACCAGGCCGTTTACAGGAGCGAAGGCATGGTATCGGAATTCTTCACCTTCTTCAATGAAGGTGGAGGGTTCAAATACCTGATCGGCAGCTACGGGGATCACTGGGAATACACCTTAACCGAACCCGAATACAGCCTGGGCTCCAAATTGATCAATCAATTCCAGTTTCACGGGGTTAATGCCGCGGCCACCATCGATATTGGCGATGAGCGGGGGATTATCCTCGCCAATAAGGCCGGAACGGAATTCGTTTTCGTGAAATTCGACTTTGCCAATAAGGATTATCTGGTGAGCGGGCCCTACCGGTTCTACCAGGAATAAGAACTGACGGCAGGGCAGGGCGCACAGGGTTCGCCCTCGGGGTAATGTTTGACCAAAAAACGGGCTGCCACAGGAAAAGCTCCTTTGATGGCAATCAGAAGCCTCAGGAGAAGCTTCCAAAGAACCGCCCCATCCACCTACCCCCTACTCGCCCGCACCCGCACCACCACCCGCTTCGACGCCGGCGTCTTACTCTCTTTCGCCACCGAGTCGATCGGCACCAGCACGTTGGCCTCCGGGAAGTAGGTGGCCAGGCAGCGGCGGGGAATGTCGTAAGGCACGACGATGAAGCTCTTGGCCACCCGCTGTTGTCCCTTGTGCGAACCGATAAGGTCTACAACGTCGCCCTTTTTCAGGCTGTCGTCTTTCATGTCCTGTTTGTTCATAAGCACAACCCGGCGCTCGTTATGGATCCCGCGATAGCGGTCATTCAGGCCGTAGATGGTGGTATTGTACTGATCGTGGCTGCGGATGGTCATCATGGTGTACTCCTCCGGGGCCAGGCCGTTTTCGGGCATGGGGTTGACGGTGAAGTGGGCTTTCCCGGAAGGGGTGCTGAACTGCTGCTCCCGGGCGCCGTTGGGCAGGTAGAAGCCGCCGGGCTCCCGCACGCGGCGGTTGTAATCTTCGAATCCGGGCACCACCGCTTCGATGGCGTCGCGGATGTGGTCATAGTCGGCGATCATCTTGTCCCAGTTCACTTTGCTGCGGCTGCCCAGGGTGGCCTTGGCCAGCCCGGCAACGATGGCCGGCTCGCTGAGCAGGTGCTCGGAAGGAGGGGGCAGGATGCCCTGGGAGGAATGGATGACGCCCATGGAATTTTCAACACTGACAAACTGCTCTCCGCCCTCCTGCACATCGATGTTGGTGCGGCCCAGGCAGGGCAGGATGAGGGCCTGCCGGCCGTGGATGAGGTGGCTTCGGTTCAGTTTGGTGGACACATGGACGGTCAGGCGGCACTTGCGCAGCGCCTCGGCCGTATATTCGGTATCCGGAGTGGCGGATAAGAAGTTGCCGCCCATGGCGAAGAACACTTTGGCTTTGCCCTCGTGCATAGCCTTGATGGCGTCGACCGTGGCATAGCCGTGGCGGCGGGGCGGCTCGAACCCGAAGGTAGCCTTCAGCTTGTCGAGGAACTCGGGCTTGGGCGCCTCCCAGATACCCACCGTGCGGTCGCCTTGTACGTTGCTGTGGCCGCGCACCGGGCAGGTGCCGGCGCCGGGTATGCCGATGCTGCCTTTGAGCAGCAGCAGGTTGACGATCTCGCGGATGTTGTCGACGCCGTTCTCGTGCTGCGTCAGGCCCATGGCCCAGCAGACGATGATCTTCTTCTTGTTGCGGATCATCTCGGCGGCCTTCAGTATCCTGTCCCTTTTTACGCCGCTGGCCTGCACCAGCTCTTCAAAGTCGTATCCTTTCAGTTCGTTGATGAATGCTTCGTACCCCTCCGTTTTCTGGGTGATGAAATCCCAGTCGAATACCGTATCGTGCGCTTTTTGTTCCTGGTACCACAACTGCAGCATGATTGCCTTGAGCAGGGGGACGTCACCGTTGACCTTCACTTGCAGGAACAGGTCGCTCAGCGGCGTGCCGCCGGTGAGCACTTTTCCGGGGCGTTGAGGGTTGACGAACTTCATCAGCCCTGCCTCCGGCAAAGGGTTGACGGTGATGATCCTGCCGCCGTTCTCCTTGCAGCGTTCCAGGGCGGACAACATCCGCGGGTGGTTGGTGCCCGGGTTCTGGCCCATGATGATGATCACCTCGGCCTCATACAGGTCGGGCAGCGTCACGGAACCTTTGCCGATACCTACCGTCTGGCTCAGGCCGTAGCCGCTGGATTCATGGCACATGTTGGAGCAATCCGGCATGTTATTGGTGCCGTATTCGCGGACGAAAAGCTGGTAGAGGAAAGCCGCTTCGTTGCTGGTCCGGCCGGAGGTGTAAAAGACGGCCTCGTCCGGGCTGCCGAGTGCGTTCAGTTCCCTGGCGATAAGCAGGAAGGCATCCTCCCAGGTAATGGGCTCGTAATGGCTGGCCCCCTCCCGCAGCAGCATGGGCTCGGCCAGGCGTCCTTTCTTACCGATCTCGAAGTCGTTCCATTGGGCCATCTCGGCTATGGAGTGCTGAGCGAAAAATTCCCGTCCTATCGTTGTCTTTTGGGCTTCTTCCGAAATAGCTTTGATGCCGTTCTCACAGTATTCTCCCAGTTTGGAACGTTCATCCTCCGGGTCAGGCCAGGCGCAGCCCGGGCAGTCGATGCCGCCCTTCTGGTTGAGGCGGAACATGACCTTTGCCGCATCCCGGGGGGCTACGTATTTCCGGACGTGTCCCAGTGCGGTAAGCACACTGGGTATTCCTGCAGCCCTGTCCTTAGCTTCGGTGATTCGGATGCCGGTGAAGCGTTCGGGGGGCTGGGCGCCGCTGTTTTTTTCCTGAAGCTCTTCTTCTGCTGCGGAATAGGTTCTCTCGTCCATTGATTGGTCCTTTTCTATTTAGTAAACCTCAAAAAATAAGTTGTCGGTTTCGACGATAAGGCAAAGGCTGGAAACCGGTGAAATGGTTGAAGCCTTTGCCTTATCGTCGAAATTTAGATCGACAACTTGTTTTTTGATCACTACTTAGTGCACACGGTGGCAGGCTCTTATACCTAACGAGCTTTCCTGCCTGAGGTTGCAACCCGGGTAATATAATACTGCTGGCAATATCAGGCAAGAGGGGGTGGTGAAATATATTGCCGGCCGCCGGTTCTCTCTTTCGGCCGGCCTGTTGAGTCATTAATAATGGAATAGGCATACTATACATCGGTCAAATTTTCCCGCGTAACCAACGCTTTGCCTTTCGGCCGCTGTCTTGCATATAGCTGTGGGCAAACATTTGCGTAAAAGTTTAAAAAAAACCTCCAAAGGGTATACTTTTGCGGTGTTTATTCAAAACGCAGAGCAAACGGGAGGGATGAGAACCGGAATCAGCGCCTGTTGATCAGCACACGAAACTTCCGTTTCCTCAAAGCACAGGAAAATAACAATGAAGAATAACGACAACCTTATCGATGTACTGAAAACCCTCTTCAAGTGGAAGAGGCCCATTTTTTATGTCTGCCTCATTGCCGGAGTGGGCGCCATCGTGATCAGCCTTTTTCTTTCCAATTATTACAAGGCCACTACAATATTCCTGGCAGTGAGCCCCGACCAGGCTACCCCCGACGCCCTCTATGGCAAAGGCCAGCTGCGCAGCGACTACTATGGCAATGAGAACGACATCGACCGGCTGATGACCATTGCCGAATCCAGTGAACTGATCAACTTCCTGGTCGACTCGTTCAAATTGTACGAGCATTACGACATCGACCCGGATCAGCCTAAAGCGGCCTTCAAAGTCCAGGAGAAATTCCTGAGCCTGTATGAAGTGCAGAAAACCAAACGGGACGCCATCGAGCTGTCTGTGGAGGATAAGGATAAAGAACTGGCCGCCAGGATAGCCAATGCTGCCCGGGAAAAGATCGATGAGCTTGCCCGCCACCTGATCCAGGAGGGCCTGGCGAAGGCCATCCGGTCTTACGAAGACAACATTCTGTCTAAGGAGTCCCAGTTGGCCAGCCTCAGTGACAGCCTGATCTACATGCGGGAAAAATACGGCATATACAATATCATGGGCCAGACCGAGGCGCTGACTAGCCAGGTTTCCGAGTCGGAAGCCCTGCTGGTGCGCAACCGGGCCAAACTGGAGGCCATGAAGGAGACCAAAGGCATTCCCCAGGACACGATCCTCCTGCTTCAGGCCTCGGTGAGAGGGTTGGAGGAAGAAAATAAAAGCCTCAATGAAAAAATGTCCCTTTTCAACGAGGGCTTGTCCAAGTTCGGTATTTTTGAAAGGCAGTACATCGAAGCCAACCAGACGCTGAGCGAAGACAAGGAACGGCTCAAGCAGGCCTCGGCGACCTACCATTCCGTCATTCCGGCGATGGTCCTCGTGGAAGAGGCCCGGGTGCCGGTCATCAAATCGCGCCCCAAACGCAGCATCATTGTCCTGGCAACAGGCGCTATTGCCTTTCTGTTCAGCCTGATCGGGGTGCTGCTCTTCGATACTTACAAGGATGTAAACTGGAAGGAGATCTATCATGCGAAGTAAGCTCCTGCAATTGCTGGATACTTCTGATGTTCCTCATTTCCTGTTTCGGGTATTTGCGGCCCTGCTGCTGCTGTGCCTTTTCATAGGGATAGTTACTGAGATGTACTATCTGGTAGGCATCCCGGCCTTTCTGTTGCTGGCCTACCTGACCGTTGTTGATTTTCACAAAACCTTTTTGCTGCTGCTGGCCTGCATCCCGCTGTCAACCGAGATCATTTTGCCCAATGGCTTCGGCACCGACCTTCCTACTGAACCGTTAATGGTCGGGCTTATGTTCGTGGGGTTGATTTATGTACTGCGCCATGGCAAAGAGACGGACGGGCGGTTTCTCACCCATCCCATCACGTTGGCCCTGTTGTTACATCTGGCGTGGATCGTCGTATCGGCCATCACCTCTCACCAGATCGTCGTTTCCGTGAAATTTGTCCTGGCCAAGGCCTGGTACGTGGCCACCTTCTTCTTTCTGGCCAGCCGTATGCTCAATAATGAACGGGAAGTGCGGCAGTTCTTCTGGGCGGTTTTCTCCACCTTGCTTTTTACTGTTTTGGTCGTCATCCTGCGGCATGCAGCCTATGGCTTTTCCTTCGCGGATGTTTACCGGGTGCTGCATCCCTTCTACCGCAATCACGTGGCCTATGCCTCCATTATTGTAGTGTTTCTGCCGTTTGTCTGGTACGTACGGAAGTGGTACCCGGCCTACAGCCGGGGATGGTGGGTACTCAGCGGCAGCCTTTTGGTATTTATGCTGGCCATTCAGTTGTCTTATACCAGGGCCGCCTATGTGTCGGTAGTTATAGCGATCGGCGCTTTTTACATCATCCGGTGGCGGCTGACCAAGTACGTCCTGTTGCTGGCCTTGTCGGCAACCATCGGGGCCGTGGCCTTTATGGGGTACAATAACCGCTATCTGGACTATGCCCCAAACTTCGAAACGACGGTCTCCCACCAGGATTTTAACAACCTGTTGGAGGCCACTTATTCGGGCGAAGACATCTCAACCATGGAGCGTATCTACCGTTGGGTGGCCGGCTTCCACATGAGCATCGAAGAGCCTGTCTTTGGATTCGGGCCCGGTAATTTTTACAATTTCTACAAGGTCTATACGGTTACCAGCTTTCAGACTTACGTCAGTGACAATCCCGACCGGTCGGGTATTCATAGCTATTACCTCATGACCCTTGTGGAACAGGGCCTGCCCGGCCTGATCTTTTTTATGCTGCTGTCTGCTTATGCCCTGCTTCGGGGCGAAGCCATTTATCACCAGGCGCGCAGAGAAAAAGACAAGCACATGGCCATGATGGCGCTCTTATCACTGATCATCATCCTGTCTCTGCTCATTATCAACGACCTGATCGAGACGGATAAGATCGGGCCCTTCTTTTTTATGAACCTGGCCCTGCTCATTAATCTTGACCTCAGGCTGCAAAACGAAGCCGCCGATGGATAGGCGCCCCTTTTTTCTGCAAGCTCTGGCTGCTGTTGAAAAAGCCGCTCGGGGTAGCCACCGCCATCGCCTGGCATTTGCTCCAGCCCGTTATCTGTGGGGCATGTTCTACAGCAAGTTTCTTTATCCGCTCAACCACCGCAGCTTGCGGCGGAAAGCTCCCCTCTTCTTCGGCGGAGACATGGAGGTGCTCCTGCCGGCGGGGCTCGACATCTACCTGCTGGGCGCCAAAACCCACGACTCGGAGATCCGCCTTGCCCGTTTTCTGATCCGCCACCTCGGAGAGGGGATGACTATGCTCGATGTAGGCGCCCACTTCGGGTTCTTCAGCCGGCTCGGCGCCCAACTGGTAGGGCAGGCAGGACGAGTGCTGGCCGTCGAAGCGGCGGGCAACACCTTTCAGGCCCTGCAGCGCAATATTGCCGGCCACCCGGCGATAGAAGCCATTCGCGTCGCTGCCAGCGATGCCGAAGGGACCGCTGTTTTTTATGAGTTTCCGGCCTTGTTTTCCGAGTATAATACGATGGATAAAGGCCAGTTTGAGGATGCTGCCTGGAACCGGAACGTCGAGCCGCAGGCTATAAAAGTGCCTGCCCGCCGCATGGATCATCTGATGGTGGAAAAAGGATGTCCGGCCCAGTTCATCAAGGTTGATGTTGAGGGCGCCGAAGCCCAGGTCGTGGCTGGCCTGGAGCAATGGCTCGCCACACCCCATGCCCGGTGGCTCGCTATGGAATACCTGGCCGAAGAGCGACACAACGACAGCCACCGCCGGGCAGTTCTTCTGATGGCGCAACACGGCTGGCGTCCGTTCTCCATTCAGGCCGACGGCAGCCTGCTTGCCTGCCCGGATATTGAAGCCTACCTGAAAGAAAGAACCCTGGATTCGGACAACATCATTTTTCAGCCGGAACAGTAAGATAGCCCGGCGATAAGGGCCTGGTCGGAAATAGAGAAATACGTAGAAATACATGGAAATACGTGGAAATACATGGGGCTTGATGCCTGGCTTGGGAGGATAATAGATTTCCCTGTTTGCAGGTTTGTCAGCGTATTTATGAGATCATAGCCCTATGCTCCCCCTCCCTTCAAATCTCTCGCTCTCACATTCCCATTCGGATACCGATGTAGATACAGCCCAGGCAGAGCAGCAAGCTTCCTCCGATGTTGAGGAGGCCCAGCCCGATGTGCCCTGACTGGAGGAGGCTGAAAGTTTCATTGGTAAAGGTGGAGAAGGTGCTGAATCCCCCGCAGAAGCCCGTCATGACCAGGAACTTGGAGGTGTCGTTGGCCTGCCCCCGCAGGCTCAGTCCAACCAGCCATCCCAGGAGGATGCAACTCAGCACATTGGCCAATAAGGTAGCGAGGGGAAAAGTGAGTTTATACTGTGCCAGCAGGTGAGCGATGCCGTAGCGACAGGTACTGCCCAGGCCGCCGCCCAAAAAAACAAGAGCATAAGAGATCATTGAGGAATGAGCTTTTTCAGTTTCTTACGAACTACGGCCTTGTGCAGCCAGTAGGTCAGCGTAGATGCCAGGGCGATGATCAGCCCCAGCAGCCAGTGCATCTCCAGTGCCTGGTTGAGAGAAAAGGCCAAAAGTATGAAAATGACGTTTACCGAAACCAGTATTCCTGTGGCTTGCATGTGGGAATACCCGTAATCGACCAGCAGGTGATGAATGTGGCGGCGGTCGGCGTGCAACGGAGAGTGCCCCCGCAGGATGCGCGTGATGAAAACCCTCACAGTGTCGAACAAGGGCAGGATCATAATGCCGATGGCTACCGCCGGGCTAGCCATGATCTTTCCTTTTTGGCCGGCTTCGAGAAAGTGGTTCATATCGATGAATTTGATAACCAGAATCACGCTGGCCGTGCCCACCAGGAGGGAGCCTGAGTCTCCCATGAAGATCCGTGCCGGGGAGTAGTTGTACTTGAGAAAAGCAATAATGGCGCCAACAATCGTGAAGGCCACTACTGCGAACTCGATCTTGTCGACGTAGAAAAACCAGCACCCCAGCGTTCCGCAGATCAACGCTCCGATGCTGCCTGCCAGTCCATTAATGCCGTCGATCAGGTTGAAGGCATTGACGACGACCAGTATGGTGAGCAAGGTAAGGGCAATGTATACCGGAGCCGGCAACTGGTCATGGAAACCCAGGAAACCATAAAAGCCCCGAAGCATAATGTCGGATTTGAAGATCAGGATGGAAGCGGCCAGGGCCTCTCCGATGATCTTATTAGCAGGGGAAACCGGGGAAATATCATCCTTCACTCCGATCAGGAAGACGATGATGAACGCACAGAGGATGTACTGCAGGTTGCCGAAGTCCCGAAAAGGTGTCCACAAAACAATGGCAAAGATGGCTGCCGAAAAGATGCCGATGCCGCCGAGTGCCGGGGTGCTGATGGTGTGCGAACTGCGCTCGGAAGGCTCGTCGCAGAGGTTCTTCTCGCGGGCAATATTGATAATGTGGGGAAGGGCAAAATAGGCCAATGTAAAGGCCGTCAGAAAGCTTAGAATTAGAATGAACATAGGGAGAGGGGTTATGGTTGTTGTAGTTCTCAGTATGCTTGGTCTAATATAACATTTTTTGAGATTTTTTTGCCTGGCTATTCTTTGAGGCGCCGGTTTAGCAATTTTGCCGCTCGCAGGCCATGGAATAGCCGGGCAATTTTTTAACAAAAACGTTTAAAATGCCGCGTCATCTATCTTACCCAGCCATTCGGTGATGACATCCACCACCGAAGCAACACACCCATCTTCGAATGGAGAACGCAGGTTGGACAGCTGCACCAGTTCCAGGAACGAACGGCTGCCGCCGGCGTTGCACAACCGGACGTAGTCGTTCCAGGCTTGCTGATGCCCTTCCTGGTCTTTTTTCCAGAACTGGAAGGCACAGATCTGCGCCAGGGTATAGTCTATATAATAAAAAGGCGTGACGAAGATGTGGCTTTGTTTTTGCCAAAAACCACCGTTTTCCAGGAAGTCGTGGCCGTCATAATCGCGATGCGGAAGGTATTTTCGCTCAATGTCCCGCCAGGCGCGATTGCGGTCCGCTGCGGAGGCCTCCGGGTGTTCGTAAACAAAATGCTGGAATTCATCCACTGCGACGCCATAGGGTAAAAAGTAAAGGGCGTTGGACAGGTGGCTGAACTTGTATTTGTCGGAATCTTCCTTAAAGAAGAGTTGCATCCAGGGCCAGGTGAAAAACTCCATGCTCATGGAATGGATCTCACAGGCTTCGAAGGTCGGCCAGTTGTATTCGGGAATGCCGATATTCCGGCTGCTGTATACCTGGAAGGCGTGGCCAGCCTCATGGGTCAGCACGTCAATGTCGCCGCTGGTGCCGTTGAAGTTGGAGAAGATGAACGGGGCCTGATATTTTCCGATATAGGTGCAATAGCCGCCCGTAGCCTTGCCGGGGCGGGTTTGCAGGTCCATCAGGTTGGCCTTGCGCATGAAGTCGAAGAACTGCCGGGTTTCTTCGGAGAGCTCGCTGTACATCCGCCGCGCCTGGCCAACGATCCACTCGGGCTCGCCTTTAGGTTGGGGGTTGCCGGACCGAAAGCGCAGTTCTTCATCGTAGTATTTCAACTCATCCAGGCCGAGGCGTCGGCGTTGCCGTTCATAGAGCCGGGTGGCTATAGGCACGATGTATTCCTGTACCTGCCGCCGGAAATTCGCGACCTGCTCCGGCCCATAATCGGAACGCAGCATGCGGGCATAGCCCAGCTCTATGAAATTTTCATACCCCAGTTCCTGCGCAATACGGTGCCGGGCCTGGACCAACTGGCTGAAAATAGACTCGACCTCTGCTGCATTATCCGCAAAAAAAGCCCACTTGGCCTCGGATGCCTCCTTGCGGTTGGCCCTGTCTTTGTCCATTTCGTATTTGACAATAGAAGACAGGTTGTGCTCTTCTCCCCGGAAATCAATCCGGGCTTTTGCCTTCAGTTTGGTGTAGGCGCTGGTGAGCTTGTTTTCCTCCTGCAACAGGCCTATGATCGATTCGTCAAAGGTTTTCAGGCTTAGTTCGGCAATAGTAAAGAGTTGATCCCCCCACTTTTTTGAGAGTTCATCGCGAAACGGAGAGTGGGTGAGCATCTTGTAAAACTCGTTGATCAAGCCCTCGTAAGCGGGCATCTGCTGGTCGAAATACGCATTCTCCTGCTCGTAGAATTCGTCACTGGTATCCATCGTGTGCCGAATATGGCAGACATTGTACATGGACATGAACCCCGTCCGTAATTCATTGATGTAATCAAGGGCCTGGCCCTGCTCCTCCGTGGATGATGCATCCCGGAACCGGGCCAGCGCTTCGCGAAAGGTAGCGGAGAATTGCTCAAATTGAGGCCTTTCGTAGGTAAATTGCTCAAATGTAAGGTCCATTATTCTTTATTGCTGATGAAGAGCGGGAAAATACGACGGTTTCCCCACTTATTCAATTAAACACTTTTACGTTATATACGAGTGTATTCTCAAAAAGTGCATTCCATTTCGTAAATTTGCATATTTGGCGCATAAATAAGCAAAGTCGTACCCGCAAAAGATGGATTTAAAGTCTCAGATCAATATTGAAAAGCTGCCCCGCCATATTGCCATCATCATGGACGGCAACGGGCGCTGGGCCAAGCAGCACGGTAAACCCAGAGTTTTTGGCCATCGCAATGGAGTGACCGCCGTCAGGGAAACCACCGAAGCCGCAGCCGAGCTGGGTGTGGAATACCTCACCCTCTACGCTTTCTCCACCGAAAACTGGAACCGGCCCAAGTTGGAGGTCAGCGCGCTGATGCGCCTGCTGGTCGATACCCTCCACAAAGAAATAGAGACACTGAATAAGAACGATATCCGCCTGCAGGCCATCGGCGATATCACCAAACTGCCGGGAAGTACTTATAAAGCCCTGCTGGAGGGCATCGAAAATACGAAGGACAATAAACGGATGACCCTCGTCCTGGCCCTCAACTACAGCTCCAAATGGGAGATTATGGAGGCCAGCCGCCGGCTCGCCCAGCAGGTAGAGGCCGGAGTGCTCCGCCCCGAGGAGATCGACGAGGAAATTTTTGCCGGCGCCCTCAACACCAGCGGCATGCCCGACCCGGAGCTGCTCATCCGGACCAGCGGCGAAACACGCCTCAGCAACTTCCTGCTCTGGCAGGTCGCCTACGCTGAACTTTACTTCACACCCATTTTCTGGCCCGATTTCCGGAAAGAAAACTTCTATACGGCCATCATCGATTTCCAGCAGCGGGAACGCCGGTTCGGTAAGATCAGCGAGCAGTTGGTGCAATAGGGGACTCTGTGTATTGGTGCATTGGTGATTTGTACACCATACAACCATTTACCCTCACAGGCACTCTTTCAACCGTGAACCACCGGGCCGGTTTTCAGCAAATTGTCTTCTTCCGCTCACCTTTCGGTGATTTTTTTGATAATCAGGTTGCTGAATATGCGGTTATCCTGGCGGCAAACGTTATTTTTGCGGATCAAAAATCACAGCAATCCGCTGCTTTCTTATAAACCTGACGATTGGAATGAGAGTAATTGCCTTGATCACCTTCTGCAGCTTATTGATACCTTTCTATACGTTTGCACAATCTGCTACCGATACCCTGCCTGTACTTCAATACAGTGAACCACGCGATTATGAGATCGGTGGTATTACAGTTGTTGGGGCGGATTTCAGCGATGACAACGCCATCATCAGCATTGCCGGCATGCAGGTCGGTGACAAGATCCGCGTCCCTGGCCCGGATATCCAAAAAGGCATCAAAGCCTTATGGAAACTGCGCCTGTTCACCGATGTCCAGATCATTAAGGAGAAAACCATCGGAGATGTGATCTTTCTGGAGATCAAAGTTCAGGAGCGGCCGCGCCTGTCGCGCCATTCTTACCAGGGCGTGAAAAAGTCCTACCAGGACGACCTCAACGACGAGGTGGACAAGCACCTGCTCAAGGGGGGGATCGTCACCGAAAATGTGAAGGTGAATGCCAGCAAGGCCATCGAAGGTTTTTTCATCGGTAAAGGGTACCTCGATACCCGCTGCCGGGTCATTGAATTGCCGGACACCGGCCGCGTTAACGCCGTACAGCTGATTTTCGATATCGACCGGGGAGAGCGCGTCAAGATCCAGGATATCGTCTTTGCCGGTAACGAGAACATCAAATCCCGCAAGCTGGCCAAGCAGATGAAAGGCACCAAGCCTAAGCGGCGCCTGTTTGCCTCCTCCAAATTCATCAAGAAGGACTACGAAGAGGATAAGGAAAAACTGATCGCTTATTACAATACCCAGGGTTACCGCGATGCCCGTATTATCAGCGACAGCCTCTGGCGCGAGCCCGACGGCGACCTGATGGTCCTGCTCAAAATGGAAGAAGGTTCTCAGTATTATTTCCGGGACATCAGCTGGAAGGGCAATTCCATCTACGAGACCGAAACCCTCGCCGGCGTATTGGGTATCGAAAAGGGCGAAGTTTACAACAAAGAACTGCTGGAAACGCGCCTGCGCTTCAGCCAGGATGGCCGCGATGTAAGTACCCTCTACATGGACAATGGCTACCTCTTCTTTCAGGTAGACCCCATCGAAGTGGCGGTGGAAGGCGACTCCATCGACCTGGAGATCCGCATTTTCGAGGGCCCGCAGGCTACCATCGACAAGGTGGTGATCAAGGGGAACGACCGTACGCACGAGCACGTCGTCCGCCGGGAACTGCGTACCCGGCCGGGCCAGAAGTTCAGCCGCTCCGACATCATCCGCTCTCAGCGGGAAATCATCAACCTGGGCTACTTCAACCCCGAAAGCCTCGGTATCAATACTCCGGTGAACCCGCAGCGGGGCACCGTAGATATCGAATACACCGTAGAGGAGAAGCCTTCTGACCAATTGGAACTCTCCGCGGGTTGGGGCGGCGCTCAGCGGGTGATCGGTACCCTGGGCGTATCCTTCAACAACTTCTCCCTGCGCAACATCTTCAACAAGGAGGCCTGGAAACCTCTGCCCCAGGGCGATGGCCAGCGCCTGTCGCTCCGGGCACAGACCAACGGCGACTTCTACCAGTCGTATAACCTGTCCTTCACCGAACCCTGGCTGGGGGGCAAGAAGCCCAACTCGCTGACTACCTCTGCATTTTTCAACCGCTTTGCCTTCGGCCGTCGCGGCACCGACAGCTACCAGAGCTTCAATATCCGGCAGGCATCTATCAGCCTGGGTACCCGCTTGAAGTGGCCGGACGATAACTTCGTATCCAGTACTGCCGTCAACATTCAGACCCTGACGCTCAACAACTGGATCCGCGGCCTGTTCCGCTCCGATGAGGGCGAGATCGTTCAGGAGGGCAACTACAACAACTTTAGCATCCGGCAGACCATCGCCCGCTCTACCATCAACGACCCGCTCTTCCCCAAGGAAGGGTCCCGCATATCGCTGTCACTGCAGTTGACGCCGCCTTACTCCCTCTTTGATGGCAAAGACAACTACAGCGAACAACCTGCTTCGGAGCGCTTCCGCTGGCTGGAATACCACAAGTGGCGCTTCGATGCCGAATGGTATACGGCCATCGTCGGCAACCTCATCCTGAAAGCCCAGGCCAAGATCGGCCTGCTGGGCTTCTACAACCGCGAGATCGGTTCCTCGCCTTTCGAACGTTTCCAGCTTGGGGGCGACGGGATCAACAACCAGCAGTTCGGATTCGCCGGGGTAGACATTATCTCCCTGCGCGGTTACGAGATCAATGAACTGGAGGCCAACCGCGACCCCTCGGGCGGCACCTCGGCAACCCCGCTGTTCGATAAATTCACCATCGAATTGCGCTATCCGCTGTCCCTCAACCCCAGCTCGACCATCTATGTGCTGGCCTTTGCTCAGGGCGGTAACGCCTGGCGCGAGTTCCGCGACTTCAACCCCTTCGATGTCAAACGCTCCGTAGGCGCAGGCCTGCGCGTCTTCCTGCCCATGTTCGGCGTACTCGGATTCGACTACGGTATCGGATTTGACAAGACAGGTACGGACCGCTCCCTGCAGGCGCTGGGCGACTTCAACATCGTGTTAGGGTTTGAACCGGAATAGATGTGTATTTTCCGGATCAGTACGCTATATCAATTCTGTATTTTTCTCTTTCATCTGCAGAGAATTTATAGATCGTTGGATCCCAGGCCCGGAGATAGTTCCACCAGGTTGTGCTATAGATACCCCAGGAAATAAATAACCGGCCGCCATCTTCGGAAAATGCCACGCTTGATAAATGTCCTTTATCCATCTGGATCGTTCGAAGTTTGAAGCCTGTTGTTGCGTCCCATATATGCGCCGCATTGTCAGCCCCGCTGCCAAGGATATATTTTCCGTCTGGTGAAATGGCAAGGCCAACTCCTAAAGCAACTCCTTGATAACCGTCAATCTTTTGGAGTTGGCGGCCCGTTTTTGAGTTCCAGATCCGAATGGTATCATCCCAGCCTCCACTGATAATATTGCCATTAGGTAAAAACAGGGCCCCGTTGGTTCCCCCGGAATGCCCTTCAAAACGCCGGATCAATGCTCCGCTGGACAGTTCCCACAGAATAAGGTTCCCTTTTTCAGCGGAAAGGGAGGAGCTCCCGGTTAGCAAAAACCTGCTATCCCGTGAAAAGTCAATGGAATTAACCTGATTTCCCAATTCGATGGTTTTGAAGACTTCAGCCGCATTGTTTTGAACGCGTAATAATTGAATGCGTTTTCTTCCGGTTCCGGCCGTCACCAGGTATTTTTCATCTGCACTTAAACCCATTTGAAGTAGGCCGCCATCTCTGTTTTTGACATCTATCTGGAAGTTAAAGACTTCTTTTCCTGTCTCTGCTTCCCAAAGGATTCCCCTTCCGCTTGGCCCTTTGCCAAGTACGTAGTGCTGGTTTTTGGAGAAGAATTCCGGATAGAAGGGTATTCTTGTTTTTTGTAATTCGTGAAACCCGCCGAAAGAAGTTTCTCCTTTGTCGCGATGCCCGATCCAACTATCCGTGCCAAGCGTATAGATCATTTTTCTCGCATCTTTTGAGAAAAAGGTAAAGCAACCCCCACATTCTCCGGAGGGGCCCATTTGGGAAATGACGGAAGAGATAGCACTCTCGGCAGGGCCTGGAGAAATCGAGATCTCGGGATTCCGATCAAGGATCCACACTTTTGCGACAGGCCCTTCGGCCATCAAAACGGCTGTTTCCGCCTGGCCGAAAAAATTGACAGGCAAAAAGGCAGCTTCAAAATATTCAAGAGGAGAATTTACTTTTTTCATCATTGTCCGCACGAGCCGTCCGGACCGGACTTCCCATATTCCTATCGTATCTTTTGTAAACCCAAGGAGATACTTTTCATCCTCCGATAACCGTAGCCCTTCAATTTCCGAATCCAGCCCCTCAAAGAGGCGAAGGGTTTTAAGGCTGTCGAGGCTGAACAACTCCGGTTTCCCTTCATTGCCCTGGAGGAGGAGCTGGCTTCCGTTAGAAAGAAAAAAATGTTCATATTGGGTGCCGAATGCTTTTAGATCTTTCCCATTCTGCGCTTCCTTCAGAAAAGCCTGGTAACCCTTTTGATCCCTGCCCAAATCGGCAACCCGATATTCAATAAAATACCTGCCATCCTGAGAAAATTCGATCTTGTAGGCCGTACCGAAGCTGTTTTCGGTGCTGATCGGTTTCCCGTCCGCTATTCGAATAGCATGTTTCCCCTTAATGGCCAGGTATTTTTCATCTGGCGAAAATCTGGGAGGAGCGACATAATCCGGCCGGGCCTCTTCTTCGAACCCCGTGAATGGAAAAAGGTAGGTGTCCTGGCTATCCGGGCTCTTGAGGGCATCTTTGTTTCCTTCAAATTGATGTTCCAGTTTGCCGGACTTCAGGCCCCAGATCCCGATATTCATACTTGTGTCAATAATGGCAGCAAATTCGCCGCTCGGGGAGATCGAAAAGGAAGACACGGCGCCGGAAACCGGGAAATGGGATATGATTTTATTGCGGAACAGGTCCAGTTGTACAAGCCTTTGATCCTTGATATAATACATAGACTCGGTGGCAGGGCCGAAATGCCATTGCCATTTTTTATCCCTGTAAAACTCAAATTCGTAAAGGGCCTTGCCGGTTGTCAACTTCCTGATCACAATGGTAGTGCTATCCCGGATCGATATCAGATGAACGCCATCTTTAGAAAAGCGGGGGAACGCATCCGGCCACTTTCCTTCATTTTCGGGGAGCTTCCATAAGAATTGGTTATTCCAGATGTCCCAAATATAGAAAGGGGAAGGGGAAGCCGTGGATAAAGGGTCATATTTGGCAGCTGTTTCAAAAAAATTACACAGTAAAAAACGTCCGTTCGGAGACAGGCTCATAAAGTTGAATGGGGTGTTTTTTCCATTTTCAGGTATTTTGAACACTCTGGAATAGAGCTCCTGGAGGGGGATATTGCCCATGTCATGTAACGCGGCCGCGCCATCCAAAGTAGGAAAGGTTTTGTACCCGGCCAGTGCAAGGTTCAAAGCGGCAGTAGGGTCTCTTGGCGCGATCTCCCGCGCCTGAGCAGCCAAGGCAATGGCCTTGGATTCGAGTGCTTCCCGATCGGCCCGGTCCCGCTCCCTTTCGGCCCGCTTCCGTTCTGTCTCTGCCCGTTCCCGGGCAGCCGCCTCATCTTTTTTCTGCTGTTCGATCTTTCGGAACACCTGCTGGATCTTGGGGCCCAGCTGTAAAGCCAGTTTCGAGTCGCAGTTCAGGGCGTTAAGGTATGCGGTAAGAACCTTGTCCAGGTTGGGGTCCGTCTCCCGGTAAAGCGCGTCTCCCCGGGCCATCATGGCTTTACAGTCAAGCTCATAATTTTGTAAAAAGCACAGGGAAGGAAGGAAAAACAGAACCGCAAAAGAAAAATACCTCACTGTCATTGGCTGCAATATTTTTTCGGGTTCAAAATGGTGGCCCTTAGCTGAGATCCGCCTGCCGGCTACTCTCCTGCCCGAAGGGCATTGATCGAATCCTGTAGGCTTTGAAATTCCTGTATTTTAATTGAATCAAGGTTTTTTCCCCAAAAGGCTTTTATGGAATCCTCGGCATATTTCCAGGCTTTTTCGTATTCCCGGAGCGCCAGCGCTGTCTTGCCTTCCCTTTTGTCATCCTCTGCTTTTTTGATCATTTCTTCGTAGATGATAGTATGTTCAAGGCCCTGGCGCACGGAGTCCTGTTTTTCCAGTTCGTCCGGGCCGTAAAGCGTTTTCAGCGTGTCTTGCCAAAAGGATAATGCCAGTTTGTATTCATGAATGGCATAGGCTCTGGAGTCTGTACTGATCGCCTTGTAGCCTTCCGCCTTTTTGATCCTTTCGTCAAATTGCCCTTTATAGATCAATTGCAGGCGGGTATTGGCTGTTTCTAAATTATTCCTGGCTGCGATCCGCTGGCTATTTGCTACCAGGGCCAACACGGCAAAGATGATCAGGGCGCCTACCAAGCTGCCTATCAGTTGCCTCCTGCGTGCCGTTCGCCTTTGTATACTTTTTTTGACAAAGCCTTCCTCCTGGATATTCAACCCGTGGCCCTTGGATTGCAATTCGGCGTTCAAAAGATCCAGCCTCGGGTTGTTGTTCCATAGAAGGTTGCGCGCTTTCTTGGGGTCGGCGAGCACCAGGTCCTGATAATCTTTCACGGCCAGGCTCAACTTATTCTGTAAGCTCAGTTTTTCCTCTCCCGTGGCCTTCACCCACTCCCACAGGCGTGCCCAGGCGCGCACCAGGGCATCGTGGGCAGGTTCTACATATACTTTGCCCTGGCCGTCCTGGCCACGCAGGATAAGCCGGGCGGAAACCAGGTTGCTGGCCACTTCTGCTACCCGTTGGTTCTCCAGAGGGTCCGAGAAATTTAATTCACCGGCGTATACTCGTTTGCCTGCCAGTTCTCCACCCTCAAGGGAGACCATGCGTAACATGAGCTTGCGCATGCTGTCCTGATGGGCTTGCCCCAGGCTATTGTAGGCTTCATCCGCCTTGGTCCGCAATGCGCCCACCACCCCGCCCAGGGCATTGTAATCGGCTTCGATCAAGGCGCGATCCTGACGGCCACTTTTAAGGTAGGCTTCATACAACTCACTGAGGGTGAAAGAAAGTAAGGGTAGGGCGCCCGGCGCCTGGCTCACTTCTTCCACCACCTTGTCTACCAGGTCTTCGGGCTCGAAGAACAGGACTTCCTGGTTGGCGGGTTTTACAATGATCTCCCGGATCTCCTCCAACGAGAAAGCGGGAACGATGTAACGGCCTGCCTTCCACCAGGGCGTTAGTGCCGAGTCCTCGAATTGCGGTTCAAAATCAGAGCGAATACTCAGGAGGATGCGCAAGGCTGGGTAAGTATTCAGCCAGAGCGCCAGTTGCTGTTCGAATGCTTCCTTTTGAGCGGGGTCCAGGCACTGGGTGATCAACTCTTCGTATTGATCAACCACCAGGACTACCCTGCCGTTTTCCTTGAACAATCTTTCTGCTTCCGGCAATTCAGATTCCAGGGTTGCCAAGGGGGCCTTGCCCGGCCGGATGACCGGCAATATCTCCCAGCCGGACTTCCGCAAATACGGCAACAGCCCGGCTTTGATCACGGAGGATTTCCCTGTTCCCGAAGCTCCACCCACGACCAGCAAGGGGCTTTCCTCTACCATTCCTGTTAACGCTTCCACTACTCTTTCCCGGCCATAGAACAGATGGGCGTCTTTTTCATCGAAAGACGAAAGTCCCTTAAAGGGATTGCGGTCCGGAGCGGGAGGCAGGTTGAGCCGGTGTCGGGGGTGTAAAAATATGAATTCACCCTTGTCATGACGCGCCAGGTAGAACATGGAGGGGGTTTGTCGCATGGACTGCCCGGTGGTTTCATTTTCAACCTTGTTGCGGATGTAAATGTAGAGCTCGGTAGCCGAGATCACCCCGTCGCCTTCGCCCTGAGGAATTACATCGCCCCTGCCTTCGAGGGCCTCAAACAGGGCAAGGGCAAAAGGAGAGTGCAACTTATTGCCGTTATTTTCCCGCAAGCCGAGGCTTCGGTTAGACAAGACATCTACGGCCTTCTGGTCGTAGGCTGCCGAGGTGATCACCTGCCAGGCGGGGTCTTTTACATAGCGCCAGAATCGTTCCTCATAGATCACTCCCGGCAGGTCAAAGGTTACATCCCGAAACCCGGACGACCACTTGAATGCCCCGGCAAAGCAACAGTCCAGTATAAGCAGGCCATGCCGGCAGGGCAGGTTGCTTAGCATGAGGTGGAAGTCGTTCATAGGAATGAGGGAATCCACTTCCCCTGGTTTGGCATCTGCGGGCACCAGGTAGCCGTTGGGGCCTTCTTCGCTGTCCAGCGCAATACCATGCCCGGCGAAGTAAAACACAATGCGGTCGTCTTCACCGACAGATTGAGGAATCTTTTCCGTAAGCCATTGCATGATGGCATGTTTGCCAGGATTCAACAGCGGCTCATGGACGGTAAAGCTATGTTTTTCTTCCAGGCATTGAGCAATACCTAAAGCATCGTTTACAGCTGTCGACAGCGGTGTGATATGCTTATAATCGTTGATGCCGATGATAAAGGCATGACTGGCCGTAAAGGGAAGTTGAATATGGTTGTTCGGTGAAGACAAGGGTTTCAGCGTTTTTCTGAGCAATCCTGATACAGCCTTTAAAAATACCAAAAGTAACTGGTTCATCACCTCATCGCGCCAGGCAGAGCAGTAAAAAAAAAAGCCGGCCAGCCAACCCTTATCCTGGCCGGCCCCTCTTTTACCTGAACATTAACCGGTCTTCGATCTGTAGTCTCCAACTCGGTTTAATGACATTGCGGTATTTCGCTTTGGTTGCCGTAGTACCGAAACACCAAAATACCGAAATACCGGATCGATAGGAGGTTGGGGGCTGCATCCCGGCCCTGCGGGGCACGGGGCATGTTATCGAATTTGGGTTAAGGCCAATCAGCCCGCTACCCGCAAACCACTGTCTCTATGCGCTGGAAACGATATCTTCTGGTACTGCTTGCCGGTACCCTATCTACCCTATTGCTTGCTCAGGAAAGCGCCACTTATGAGATCGGCGGTATCGAAGTCGCCGGCAACTGGCACAGCGATGCCCGCGCGATCATCGCCCTATCCGGCCTTCGGGTGGGCGACAAGGTACAGATCCCGGGGCCGGCCGTCAGTAAAGCCATCCGCACCATTTGGCAGCAGCAGCTGTTCCGGCAGGTGGAGATAAACCGGGCCAAAACCATCGGCGACATTGTCTTTCTGGAGATACGGGTGGAGGAGCTGCCCCGCCTGAGCGGATGGTCCGTCACCGGGCTCAAAAAACAGGAGCAGGAAGCGGTGGAAGAGATCGCTAAACAGCACCTGCGCAAAGGGGCCATCCTCAGTGATCACCATCAGAATACTTTCCGGGAAGCGGTCCGCCGGCATTTTGAGGAAAAAGGTTATGCCGATGCTCAGATCCTTATGGAACAGGGGCTCAGTGCCGACAGTAGCAGCATCCATCTGGGGGTGGGCATCGACAAAGGGGAAAAGGCCAAAGTGGCAGAGATCCACTTTGAGGGCAATCGATCCGTTCCCTCCCGTAAGCTGCGCCGATTGATGGAAACCAAAGAGGCCCGGCGGCTCTTCGGTAGCGCCCGCTATCTGCCAGGTACCCTGGCGGCTGACCGGGAAAAGCTGCTTGCCCACTATCGCGCTCTGGGATACCGCGATGCCGCCATCGGGCAGGATAGCCTGTGGCGGGATGAAAAGGGGCGAATTGGACTGTCCTGGCAAATTGACGAAGGGCGCCTCTATTACTTCGGCGACATCAGCTGGCGGGGCAATGCCATCTACCCCACGCCCTTGCTGCAAAAACTGCTCGGTATCCGCCCGGGTGACGCCTACAACCAGCAGTTGCTGGAAGAACGCCTCTTTTTTAGCCCGGATGGGCGAGATGTACAGTCCCTCTACATGGACAACGGCTACCTCTTCGTCCGGATCGAGCCCATCGAAAAAGGCATCCGGGGTGATACCATCGACCTGGAGTTCCGCATCACAGAGGGCCCGGTTGCTACCATCAGCGAAGTTTCCATTAGCGGCAACGAACGTACCCACGAGCACGTGATCCGCCGGGAGCTGACGACCCAGCCGGGGCAGCCCTTCAGCCGGGCCGATGTGATCCGTTCCCAACGGGAACTCATGGCAATGGGGTATTTTAACCCCGAAAAACTGGGCATCAATACCGATGTCGACCCGGCCACCGGCACCGTAGCGCTGGAGTACAAGGTAGAAGAAACGCGCAACGAAAAGGTGGAACTTTCAGGGGGGTGGAACCCATCGAGCAAGCAGGTGGTGGGCACCCTGGGCATCACGCTCGACAACTTTTCGGTGCGCAACCTATTGCGCAGAAAGGACTGGAGCCCACTGCCCTCCGGCGACGGCCAGCGGTTGTCCTTCCGCCTGCAATCTACCGGAAAACAATACCAGGCGGCCAATTTCAGCTTCTCGGAACCCTGGCTGGGCGGCAAGCGCCCCAACCTGTTCACGGTTGGGGGATTCTATCAGCGTTTCACCAACGGGGAAAACGCAGGAGCGGACGGTTTTGCCAGCCTCAGCGTTACCGGCGGCAGCCTGCAACTCGGCACCCGCTTTCGGGCGCTCAACCGCAGCCTGGCCTTTACCCTGGAGGGCAGTTTCCAGCACATCTACCTCAACGGGTACCAGGATATCCTGCTGGACGACGGCAGCACCATCAGCAGCGGCCGCTTCAACAACCTGTATCTTAAGCCGGCGCTGACGTACAATACCATCGGCGACCCCTTCTTTCCTACCCGAGGTACACGGATCACCCTTTCCGCTCAATTCACGCCCCCTTTCTCCGCCCTGGGGCTGGCATCTGCGGAGGACAGCAATCCGTACCGCTGGCTGGAATACCATAAATGGCGCTTCAACGCCGAGTGGTATACGCCCGTGGCCGGCAAGCTGGTGCTGAAAGCCGCAGCCAAGATGGGCTGGCTGGGCCACTACGACAGCGCCATCGGTACGCCGCCCTTCGAGCGCTTCGAACTGGGTGGCAACGGCATCAGCTCCAGCCAGGCCGGATTTGTGGGCAACAGCCTGATCGCCCTGAGGGGATACGAGGAAGGATACCTCGAAGGCAGCCGCAACGGCGGTGGGGCCGCCTTCAGCAAGCTGACGATGGAACTGCGTTACCCTTTCCTGAACACGCCGGCGGCGCGGGGATACCTGCTCGGCTTTGCAGAGGCTGGCAATGTTTGGAAGCAGGCCTACCAGTTTTCTCCCTTCAACCTAAAGCCGGCCGCCGGGCTGGGGCTGCGCCTGCAACTGCCAATGTTCGGGACTATTGGGTTCGACTATGGTATCGGTTTCGATAAGCCCGAACTGGAAGGGCAGCGCTGGACAAAATTCGGGACGTTCAATATCGTCCTGGGGATAGAGCCGGAGTAGGAGGGGAGTGTATTTGTGCCCAAGTACTGATAGAGCCTAAAGGCGCCAAACTTGACAAGTTTCCTGCCAGATCCCCGGAGGGGAAACTTGTCAAGTTGATAAACTATCAAGAGTTCGCTTTTTAAACCAAGTGGTTAGAGAGGGGCCCCGTTACGGCGGGGCCCTTTTGGTTGTTTTTATGTAAGAGTATGTTGAGGATTTATCCTTCCGGCTGAATCGCCACTTTTCGCTTACACTGCGTTCCATTCCTGGCTACGCCACTCCTTATTCATTTTTCCCCAGTAGCAAGTCGATCGACATTTCGACGGGGATGATCGCTCCCTTGTCGATGATGTACTCGGCGCGGAAGTCGTTGAGGTCGTTCCGTTTCAGCAAGTTGTAGCCGCTGGCCCACAATTCCGACATCTTATCCTTCTCGAAGAGCAGGGAATTCGGGATCTTGTTGTAGTCTTCAGCGGGCATGTAATAAACGTTCACCCGTATCCCTTCGGCCTCTTCCTCCAGGCCCTTCAGGTTGGCCACCCGGCCGAGCAGGCGGGCGATATCCACGTCGTTTTCCCGCACTTCGGTGCTGAACAAGTCGATGGTGCGGGCCAGTAGTTTGAGGATCCGGAGCTTGCGCATGGGGTCCAGTTTAGGTTGGTCCGTACTGTGGATGATGACGTCGATCTCCCGGGCGCCGATCTCCCGTGCCTTCATGATGGCCTTGCGGATCGGTACATTCTCTTTGACTCCTCCGTCGGCGTAGAAGTCCTTCTCTCCCTCTTCGTCCTTGAATTTATAGAGGGACATAAAAACCGGCTGGTTGGCCGAGGCCCATATCCAGTCGGCCATCTGTTCGTAATCATAGTCCCGGGAAGACTTGTACTCGACGGAGTCCGCCTGCACGTTGACCACCGTGGCGATGACTTCCAGGCTGTCCTGTGAATGAACAATAGCTTTGAATTCTGCTTCGGTGAAATATTCCTTAATGGTCTTTCTCAGGCGTTTGCTTTCTCCAAGCGTTTTCCTTCCGGTAATGATGCGCCAGAAGGCATTGAGGCCGCGCACTTCCCCTTTTTTCTTTCCTTTGGTATAAAAGGGGCGTACGTTAAAGATGTCTTTGTGGGTTACACTGGTGTAGGCGTTTTCCAGCCTGGAGAAGGAATCGATGACTACCAGGGGGGCCAGCAGGCTGCCCGTGCTGGTTCCGATGACGGCCCGGTAATCGGCGCCGGACTCGTACAGCGCTTGCGCCAGGCCGCCGCCCCAGGCGCCACGGGCACCGCCGCCGGAGATGACCAGGACGCGGTCTTGAGCAGTCAAAAAAGCAGAAATGCAAAGCAGCAGAAGGGCTGCGAGGAGGGTTTTGGAGGGTTTCATGGTTTTTTGTGGTTTGTTGTACAATCAATTTACGAAGAATATGGATGGGAGGAAAGGGTTTGCTCCTCCATTGTCTTCACCAATGATTGATACCTCCGCCACAGGTTTTGTTACAGATTATGGCGTTTTTTGAGTTTGTTTAAATTTTGAACGAACGCTTAACCGTATATGTAGGTCTTCAGCCATCCCCACAACTCATACCGGTTGCGAAAGAACCACACCACCATTCCCAGGGTAAAAAAGATTAGGAAGATGCGCGCAGTGCGCAGGGTCTCGGCAAATTTTTCGCGACGGCTTTTGTAGCCTCGTTTTCGGCTTTGATATCCCATGGTCGTGTAACCGTTTATTCGTGTTTTTTATCAGTGAGTGCGCTGTGGAAAAACGAACACCGAACAGCAAATGATCCGCTTAATAGTCACTATGCCGTTCCCAGTAATTCTGGTCCTCGATCTCTTCGAGCAGCATGAGGTAATTGGCGTAGCGGAGTTCGCTGAGCTCTTCCTCCTCAACGGCCGCTTTTACGGCGCAGCCGGGCTCGTTGCGATGCAGGCAATTGCCGCCGAAGCGGCAATCTTTGGAATATTTGAAGAACTCCCGGAAGTTGTGCGCCACGTCCATCGGTTCCAGGTGATTGAAAGAAAGCGTTTTGATACCGGGGGTATCGATGAGGGCGCCTCCGAAGTCGAGCTGATGCATTTCGGCGAAGGTTGTGGTATGCATACCCTTTCCGGAATAGTCGCTCAGTTCCTGGGTGCGCAGTTCCAGTTGGGGCTGTACGGCATTGACCAGGGTAGACTTACCTACGCCCGACTGCCCGGCGATGAGGGTCACCTTGCCTTGCAGGAGGCTGCGCAGTTCTTCCAGCCCCTGTCTGCCGGTCGCCGAAGTGAGCAGCACCCGGTAGCCGATCTTTTCGTAGATCCCTTTCAGGTATTCGAAGATGGCCAAATCCTCCTCTCCGTAGAGGTCCGATTTGTTGAAAACGACGATGGTTGGTATTTCGTAGGGCTCGGTCATAAGCAGAAACCGGTCGATGAAACCCTGCTTGAGGTTGGGCTGTACGATGGTTACGATTACAATAGCCTGGTCGACGTTACTGGCCAGCAGGTGCAGGTCGTGCTTACGGCGAGGGGATTGCCGGACGACATAGTTGCGCCGGGGCAGTATGGTTTTGATCGTAGCGGTTTCGTCCTTCTCGTCGAGCTCTACTTCTACTTCATCGCCCACGGCGACGGGGTTGGTCAGGCGCTTGCCATCGAGCCGAAATTTTCCGATGATCCGGCTGTCGACCACCTCTCCATCCTCTAGCATTACCTGATACCAACTGCCGGTTGATTTTATGACGGTTCCTTTTTTCAAGTTATTCCTTTTTCTCTGACGGCAAAAGTACGATTACAACGCCAAAAATCCAGAACTAGTTCGGGCGCCTCAGGATTCTTTGGCGTTATAGGGGCCGGTATGGGAGCTATGCACTGCTTCCGCCATTTCGGTAAGCAGTTCCGCTGATTTTTCAACGGCGTTGCCTACCACAATAACGTCGGCCCCGGCGCTGGCGCTGGCCCATGCCCGCTCAGGCTTGCGGATGCCGCCGCCGACGATAAGAGGGGCGGTGGTGTATTTTCGTACTTTGCTGATCATTGCCTCACTGACCGGTTGGCGGGCGCCGCTGCCGGCGTCGAGGTAAAGTGTTTTCAACCCGAGCATTTCTCCGGCGAGAGCGGTGGCCAGGGCTATGTCGGGTTTATCGGCAGGAATGGGCAGGGTATTGCTCATATAAGATACCGTAGTGGGCACGCCACCGTCGATGAGCATATAGCCTACACTGATCACTTCCAGGGAGCTGTGATACAGGTGAGGGGCACTGATCACTTGCTGGCCGATGAGCAGCTCTGCGTTACGGCCTGAGATCAGGGACAGGAAGAGCAAGGCATCCGCTTGCTCGTCGATCTGCATGGGGCTGCCGGGAAACAGGATGGTGGGAATGGTACACTGTTGGCGAATGAAGGACAAGCACCGCGCCAGCTCATCCTTCACCACCAGGCTGCCGCCGACCAGAAAGAAATCGACACCCGCCTCCATTCCCAACTGGACGACCCGCTCCAGATGGTGGGCCGTCGCCTTGTCGGGGTCAATAAGGATGGCAAGGCACTTCCTGCCCGTTTGCCGGGCTGCCTGCATACGTTGGAATATCTGGCCTTTATCACCCATTATCCTGCTTTGATACGCGGGCAAAGATAATTATTATACCCGACACCTGTGGGCCGGGCGGGGTTACGTTTTCTTTTCCACCAATACGGCCATCACCTTATCGGCTTTAGCCACCTGCTGAAAAAAGGAACGGAATTCCTCATAAGCCTCTGCCGGCAAGCGCCCACTGCGTACCTGCAGGCGGCGCACGTACACCAGTTTTCCGGCTTTGGGCTCGGCAATCGCCTCATAGCGGCCGAAGGAGCTTTCTACGATGACGGGCTCTTTGGGTATACTTTCAACCTGATAACCTTCCGGCAGGTAAAAAATCGACGTATCCAGTTCCGTATAAGCTTCATCGATGACAATGGGATGCCGCCGGCCGGCAACCTTCGCCGGTACCGCTTCCAGGGGAGCGCCGGTGTGGAGGGGAATGAATAAGCGCTTGCCAGCCTTAGAAGCATACCGGGGCAGCGTACCCCGGTAACGGCAATGGGCCGATGGGGCATCGGGGGCCGCCTCTATCTCCAGAGAATCCAGCCCCAATCCAGGCAGGCCGTTGTTTTTGACAAACCACTTTTCCAACTCTTCCCGGGAGTAATAAGCCCGGCGCCACCGGTAGCTCTCATGGCGGGAGCCGGTGGCCTCCAGTTCTACGGCTATGCCGGCCTTTCCGTCAGCAAACAATTGAACCTCTGTTTTGGAGCTGGTAGTATTGTCTTTTTCTGTCAGTGCCGGTATGGACTTCAGTTGGCCGCCTTCCGGAGTAATGAGCAGCACCCGGCGGCCGGCATTGCCAGAACCAATGTAACCGGCAGGATAGGTGTTGCTGGTACATTCCAGCCACATGTCCTGCGATGGCACGTACAGGATGGCATGGTTGAACAGGGGGTAAGTGAAGCTTTCCTCTATCTCATAGGCGAGTTGCCCGTTCGTGATCAACACGGGGTAGGCAGGGATACCTGCCTCTTTGAGCATGGCCTTCATAAAGTTGCTGAGCGCCTTGCAGTCTCCGTATTTGTTTTCAGCCACGTACTGTGCGTCAAAAGGCTGCCAGCCGCCGATGCCCAGTTGCACGCTTACGTAACGCATGTTATCCTGTAGATAGCGGTACAGCGCAGCCAGTTTTTCGGTTTCGGAGCCGGCGCCGGCCGTGATCTGTCGCACTTCGGAGGCCATACCGGGGGGCAAAACGTCGCGCCCCTCGAACAATTGGCCCACAAAGGCGCCAAAGGCTTTCCAGTTCGACATGCTGCCTGTGTATTCTCCTACCTGAAACTTACCAGCTGCGGTCAGCAAACCCGGCAGCGACTCTGAGGCAGGCGGGCTGTAAGGTTCCTCCTGTATGGCTTTAAGGCCCTGGGCCTTCCAGGTATAAATTACTTCTTTTTCACCTTCCTGCACCTGCGGCTCCAGGTCCATATTGAGTGCTTTGTAGTGCAGTGGTATTCCTTTGGGCATGCGGATCACAAACTGGGATTGTTCCACACTTTGCCGGTAAGCCTGTATTTGCCAGCGGGGAAAAAAGGCGAAGTTGATGCCACCGGCCGTCATTTCATACTCGTAAACCAGCGTATAGGGGTATTGGTGGTGGCGGGCATCGAGGGCCTTTACGCGATTATCCTGGTAGATAGAGAAGCCATCGACCGCGGCAAAATCCCTGATCTCGTCTTTGTCGAGCTTCCGGATTTCCTGGCCTGCGGCATCATAAATGCGCGCTTCCAGCTTTTTGACCTTGCTGTCGGTATCGTAGCCCAGAACGAATACATGAGCATCACTGTTTTTGTTGAGCAGCGTTACTACCTTGCGGTACCGGATGACGCCCATTTTTTCGGAGCGCGCCTCCAGTTCGTAATACTCCTCACGCACTACCTCATCCGCTTCGGCCAGCAGGCTATCCGGGATGGAATGGGCAGCGTATTGCTGCGCGGCCAGCAAGCCAGGGAAGGCCACTAACAGGAATAGTCCGGTGTATGGTTTCATTTTTCAGATTTTTCGGAAGACGATCTGCTCGCCCTGTTTTTCGAGAATGATGTTGAAAAAGTTTTTTATCACGGGGTATTCTTCCGGTTTGAAAGTCAGTTGGGTGATCTCTATCTTATAGATCACCTGAATCTGCCCTCCTTTTTCGCTGAACAAGTAGTCGAACTTGCCGCCGCCATTGGGAAGAGAAATGCGGCCGGATTCCGGCAAGCTTTCCAGCGCATATCCCTCGGGGGCCTTTAGGAAGAGGATATCCTGTACCTTTACCGGGTAGGGGATCTCTACCGGATAAGTGCGTTCTTCCAGCTTGAAAGGGTTCTCCTGGAAGGCGGGCATGAGGGCCGGGCTGACGTAGAGAAAATCGCCGATAGCCTGTGCCAGGCCCGGGAGGCGCTCTTCATAGGTTACCTTCAATGACGCCAGGGGGCTGTCGGCGTCCTCAAAAGCCACCTGGCTGATCTGTGCGTCGGGGTAGGTTTTTTCCCAGGTTGCTGCCAGGAAGCGGCCGTCGTTGTCTTCCTGCAGTTCTTCGCGGAACTCGACGGCATCGTAGCCTTCGTACTTGGCGGTAACGGATACCGTAGCGCCACCTTCTTCATCGACCTCCATATGGTACATATTCATCGCTTTTGCCTCCGGAGGAGTGAGCTGAAGCCACTGTGGGTTGGCCTCGCTGGCCATCCATCCCTGGCCGTTGAGAGCGTTCACCCGGGGACAACCCGGTGGGCGGGACGGTGAACCCAGGTCCAGCACCTGCATTTGGCCATTCAAACTGGCTACTGCCATCACGTGGTTGAATTGGCCGAGTATGGGGTAGAGCTCCAACATTTTGCCGTGGTCGCGGGTACTCAGCAGAACGGGATAAGCTTCGATCTCCAAAGCGTTGAGCACACAGAGCATCATCAGGTTGAGTTCACCGCTATTCGCTTTTTTCTTCTCCAGGCAGTCGGCCAGGTCCTGATTGGCAGCAATGGAGTAGGTTCCGTCCCATTCCAGCGTTTTGTTCAGATACTGGTAGGCCAGTAGGGCTTTCGATTCTTTTGTGGCCGCCCCGGCCTCTGCCCATATGGGCTCCAGGGCTTCGAGTAGGGCTTTCTGATTTTTCTTTTTGGTGATCTGTTTGCCGAAGTATTCGTTTTCATTCAGCTCCTTGGCCAGGGTAGGCCAATCGGATAAAATAGGCTGCAGGTAGCTTTTGGGGTATTGGATGGAGCGCAGCTGGAAGCGCATGCGGGCCAGGTAGTCGTCCATAGTTGTGATGTAAGCCTCTTCTTTCAGCGCAGGAACGTTTTCCATCACAAAGCGGTATGAATTGATCTTGGCCTGTATGGAGGATGCACTGCCGGGAATGCGAATGGGTTTCTCCCGCGAATCTTCTTCGGAAATATCAACCTGGCGGCCCTGAGTAAGAAAAATGTAGTCATACCATTCCGGAATGGAAAGGCGCAGCTCGCTCCAGATCGTAGGGATCTCAGATTGGAAGTACCACTCTCTAAGTTGGAAAATGTTTTCCGTGCTGAGGCGGTAACGGTATTCGAGTACCGCCCCTTCCGTTACCTGCGGAAAGGAGAACTTCATCTGGGACCAATCTTTGGTTGACTGTTCCTGGAAAATTGCCTCCTTCCCTAATTCGAACACCTGCCCGTCCGGGGTAAAAGTCTGGGCTTTCAGGGCAGACACCTCCTGGCCGGTGTGAAAGGCAATGGCAACATCTGCATACCTGAAACCACTGCGTTTAAGGATCTTGATCCGCCGGTGGTGTTCAAAAACGTAGCGCAGGTTGCCGTCGCCCAGGTCAACCGAAATTTCGGCGTAATCGCCCAGCAGGACGGCAGCGGCGGCCGTGTCCGGTTCGTACACGGCCATGCTCAGTTCATGTGCTTCGGGCTTGCCCCATTTCAGGGGGGCTTTCTGAGCAGAAAGTGAGAAGGAGAGCGTACTCAGCAGCAGGGCCAGGGAGGCCTGCCGTACAAGATACAAACGCGTCATTTTCTAATGTTTTTTGTCAAAGAATCATTTTTCCAGTACCAATTGTTCGTTCAGTTTATCCGCCACCTGGCGGAAGAAGGCCTTCAGGGCGGCATACTCTTCAGGCTTATATCTCGTCTTTTCCACCAAAAGGTTGACGGCGACTTTAATTCTCCCCTCCCTGGTGCCGGCGATGAAGGAGAAGGAAGCTCCGCCGCCGGGAAGCTCCAATTGCAGTTGTTCCGGAATGGATTTCACTTCATAGCCTTCCGGTATTTTCACCTCCAGCACGAGGCGTTCCTGCAACGGGTAGGGCATTTCTACCGGATAAGTGCGTTGTTCCAGCCGGAAAGGGTTTTCTTTGAAATCGCTCAAATAAGGCAGAGAAAGATAAATAAAATCGTTGGCCGTTAAAATGGAGGAGGACAGCCGGGCCTCCAGTTCGGCCTCTACTCCCTGGCTGGATCCCTTCAGCCCCTTGTAGGTAATCCTTTGAATGCTCAAATCTGCCCCCAGACGGTTGGCCCAATGTTGGCTTCCGCTAAGGGTGGCCAGGGCTTCCCGTTCCCGTAGGGCATCGTAGTTTTCGAACCGGCAGGTAATGCTACCCTGCAGAATTCCTTCGGGTATGGCCTCCAGGGAATACTTTGCAAATCGGCTGGCGTGCTGGGGCGTTATTATGATCCAACTGGGCCCATCCGGGTCCATCATCCAGCCCATACCGTTCAGGGACTCGGGATGCAGCAGGCCCATCGGCAACCCTGCTCCGGGCATGTCCAGGACGAATCCTTTCCCCTCGATCTTGACCATGGCCATTACGTGGTTGAACTGGTCGATAATGGGGTACTGAACAGCCATTTTCCCATGGCTGCGGGTGGAGGTGAGCACAGGGACGGCTTCGATGCCCGCCTCCCGGAGCAGCGCCAGCAGCGCCAACGTGAGCTCTGCCGAAGAGGCGCTCTTTTGTTCGAACGATTCATCGGGCTGCTTTCGGGGAAAAGAACGAAATTGGCCATCCCACCGTATATGTTCGCTCAGAAAATCATAGATGGCCTGAGCCTTCTCCCATTCGGTGTCCATCCCGGACCAATGAGGTGCTGCGGCCCGGAGCAACTGTTTGTAATAGCGCCCCTTGCGGTAGTGGTGGCCAAAGGAGGGTTCCTCGTATAAGCGCCGGGCGGCACTTTCCCAACTGTCGAGGTACCGGACCTGCTGCCCGTTAGGGTAAACGGCCTCGCTGAGCTGAAAGCGAATACGGGTGCGGTAATCGTCCATCGTCGTCACAAAGGCTTCCTTTCGGATGGCGGGCGCATTTTCCATCTTATAGAGGCCTTCGGAAATCAGGATGCGGTTTTCTCCCCGGACGAAGGCCGTGCTGCCGTCGGGCAGCGTTTCGCGTTCCATATCTGTGCCGGGCTCGAAGAGGGTCGCGTACGAAAAACGGGACTCATTGTCTACCCGGAGCTGGCTGTAACGCACCGGAATACTCGCCTGGAAATACCAGGGTTTTAGTTCCATCATATGGTTGGACGACAGGTCGTAACTGTACTCCAGTACGGCGCCTTCCTCCACTTTGGGGAAAGCGAACGTTAGAGCGGACCAGCGTTCGCTGGACTGTTCGCGGTGGAAGTCTTCCGGAGACAGCTCGTAGTAGACGCCGTTCGGAAGCGTGATGCGCGCCCGTATACTCATGATCTGCTCCGTTCGCTGATAACTGTAATATGGAATGCGGACATCGGCCCATTCAAAGCCTGCCTTTTTGAAGAGTTTGATTCGGCGGTAATGTTTAAAGAGATGCCCATAGTTATCGGAGGAGGAAAAGACGGTGGCCTTGCCGTCGTCAATAAGAATGGCGGCCACAGCGGAGCTATCCAGGGGATATTGCTTCAGATGCAGGTCGGCCGGTGGGATAATGCCCCATTCGTATCCGGTTTGGCCGGATGCGAGGCAGGGCAAAAGGGCCGTCAGGATGAGGGCCAGGGACAAAACAAAGCAGGGAGAGCGATGGTGCATTTCAGATAGTACTTCGCGCTTGAACAGCTGTTTGAGAGTTTAAGATCGAAATAATTTTGGTTTTCACCTACTATTCCGCCGGAAAAAAACATTGTTGCCACAGGTGGTGGGGGGAAGTCAATATTCCCTTGGGCAAAAGAGGCCTTTCACCGGCCACGGAAAAGGGCGAGGGCTGCTAATTGTATTTTTTCCTATTTTCGCCTTTTGCATGACAACAGGATTTTTTGTGCCCTGTAGTTGCCGTTTCGAAAGCACTTTCTGGAGGCGCCATTCAGCGGGAATTGTCAGGAGAGCCAATTTGTTGTTGTCCAAAGCCGTTTACATTCCTTGTAAAACAAGCAACATGAAACAAATCATAACCCTAATGGCGGCTTTCGCCGCGCTGGCCCTGCTGGCCGGATGCACCCAGGGGCCGGGATGCAGCGACAGTAAAGATGCTTTCCTTCAGGATTATTTCAATCTCGTAGAAGAGGCCGCTGCGGCCAACCTTCCGGTATCGGACAGCCGGTGGAAAAAGTACGACGAGCGGTTCCGCGCCTATGTGGAGGAGTGCTACGACCTTTACGAACCGGAGCTCAGCGGCAAGGAGCGCCGCCGGTTTTGGGCCAAGTCGATGAAGTATTACGCCGAGCGCTACGGCGGCGGCGCCCTGCAGGAGTTGGGAGACAAAAAAGAAAAAGCAGCCGGCAAAGTTAAAGAAGAGGTAGAAAAGATCTGGAAAGATGCGGGGGAAGCGTTGGATGAAGCGACCGGAAAGTCAAAGCCTATCATTCAACTCAAGCCGGGCCAGGCGGAAACGGAATAGGAACGCAACGGCAGCCGGGGCCTCGGCCGTATACTAATATGGAGCCAGTTATCGTTCGGGAAGGGAATAATTAGAGATTTTTCTTAATTTCAGGCTCAATAGGTTATAACCGATGAAATGAAGCAGCGCGCTTCCCGCCCAATTCGGAAAGCTATATGATGGAATCACAGAACGGCTTGCTTAAGCAAACAGAGTCACACATTCAGCAATTCTTCGAGGAGCATTTTCCTCCGGAATTTGTGTTTCACGACTTTCCCCACACTAAAAATGTGGTGGAGGCTGCTGTACAGATAGGCCAGGCGTATCAGCTTTCCGATCAGGAAATGGAAGTCCTGCAGTTGGCTGCCTGGTTTCACGATACGGGGTACTACAAAAACCCGGCTAGCCACGAAGAACTCAGTTGCCGTTTGGCCGAAGCGTTCCTGAATCAGCACAACTACACTTCAGAAGGGATCCGGGCGGTCACGAGTTGTATCGAAGCTACCCGTGTCCCGCAGAATCCCCAAAACCTCATGGAGGAAATCCTCTGTGACGCCGACCTCAGCCATCTGGGCAATGAACGGTACTGGGACCGCTGTGGCCGCCTCCGCCAGGAGATGCTGATGACCAAAGACATCCTCATGTCCGAACAGGAATGGGTGGACTTTGAACTGGATTTCATGATCAAACACCGTTACCATACCGAAGTGGCGCGTAACCTGTTCGGCAAACAAAAGAATCAGCACATCAAGCAACTGCTCAAACAAAAACAACGGCTGGACCCGGACGCTGTTAAGGGCATAGAACCCGGCCTTCCGGAAAAGAAGAAGAAAAAGAAGAAGAACAGCGGGCTCAAACTGAAGGAACTGAACCTGGGGAGGGGGGTGGAAACCATGTACCGGACCACCTATCGTACCCACGTTAACCTCAGCTCCATAGCCGACAATAAAGCCAATATCATGCTGAGCATCAATGCCATCATCATATCTATAGTGGTGGCCAACCTGGTGCCCAAGATCCCCGGCGATTACCGCCTGGCGGTCCCAACCCTGATCCTGCTCGCTGTATGCCTCATCGCCCTCGTTTACGCCATCCTGTCCACCCGCCCTAAGGTGACCCAGGGGCGCGCTACCCGGGAAGATATCGCGCAGAAACGCACCAACCTGCTGTTCTTCGGCAATTTCTATCGCATGGACCTGGCAGACTTTCACTGGGGAATGATGGAAATGATCAAAGACAGTGATTTTCTCTACAGCTCCATGACGCGCGACCTGTATTATCTGGGCGTCGTGCTGGCTAAAAAATACCAGTACCTGCGCATTTGCTACAACGTCTTCATGTATGGGCTCATCGTCGCTGTGGCAGCTTTCGCTGCAGCCTTCCTGTTCTGGCCGGCTCCGGTGTAAGGGTAAAGAAAGGGGGGGGCTTCGGCCAAACGCTTTCCTTTAGGGAAAAATGGCGCTTGTGGCCGCTTAGGAGCTGTCCATTGCCCGGTGGTAGCTGCCGGGCAGTGCCCAAAAAAGCCGCCTTGGAACTGGCCCTTTTGTTACGCGAAAGGGCCAGTTGACGTTCGATTTTCGCTGTAGGGCGGGGGGGAAGGGCTGCCCGGTTTGAGCTGGCAATGTGTTTGCTCATTTCAATGTGTGCCACCGTCTTTTTGTCCAGGCGGCCCGGCGCACCCAAGGCCTTTCTACTTTACTTCTTTGAGATCTTATTGAGCGAAATGTCTTTCTGGCGGGATGCCTTAAACCGGCCTGTTCCATGCCCTCGGAGCTTTTGGTGTTTGGTGGCTCTGCCCTGCACGCGGGCGCGCCATTTTTTCCAGTTGCGCAGATGCATCTGGTGCTTCATGATGACGATCACCTCGGCTTCGGTGACGCCGAACTGGGCACGGATGGCCTCGAAGGGGGTGCGGTCTTCCCACGCCATTTCCACGATGCGGCCGAGGCTTCGATCGGTGAGTTGGTGTTTCTGTAGTATTTTTTTGATGCTCATACAACAAGCTAACAATAAAGGCTTTCAGCTGTTTAAAAAAAAGTGATTCCGGCCGAACGAACCACTTTCCTGGCAGAATTTCTTTAATTTTCGGCTTTTAAAAAAAAGTAATAGCTATGATTTCAAAAAAGATGCTAAAAGCGCTTAACGAGCAGATCGTTCTGGAAGGATATGCTTCCTTTTTATATTTGTCTATGGCCTCCTGGTGCGACCGGGAAGGGCTGGAGGGATGCGCCCAGTTTATGCACCGCCAATCAGAAGAAGAGCGCATGCACATGCTGAAGATCTTCTACTACCTCAGTGAGGTGGACGGCCACGCCCTCACTCCGGGCATCAAGCAGCCTCCCCACGAGTTTGAATCGGTGAGAAGCATGTTCGAGCAGGTATACAAGCACGAGCAGAAAGTCACCGCTTCCATCAACAAACTGGTGAAACTCAGTTATGAGGAAAGCGACTTCACCACTACCGAATTCCTGCAGTGGTACGTCGAGGAACAACGCGAGGAGGAAGCCCTTATGCGTACCATCCTCGATAAGATCAAGCTCATCGGTGACGGCCCGTCGAGCCTCTACTACATAGACCAGGAGATTGAAAAGATCAATGCGAAAGCAGCGGCAGCAGCAGGCGCAGGGGGAGAAGCGTAGGGGCCGGTTATTGGAGATTCGGGACTCGTTATTCGTTTCTGCCCGCCATAACTTTCTTCGGGCGTCCTAGCTTTCGCGAAGGTGCTGGCGGAGGAGAAGAGGGGCGAGGCTTTGGGTTTGTAACACCTTGATTTTCATGGACCAACAGATACTCGATTACTTTGGGGATTTTGAGGAAGGCACCCGCATCGTCCCTCTGAAGTATTTCTTCTTCGAGTCGGAAGCGCGCCTGTATGCCGCCCGGCTCAAGGAAGCGGGTATCCCCTGTTTCATTTCTAACGCCAATATAATGACGGCGCTGCCCCTCGGCGGCGGCGGCGGCATTGGCCTGCACATCCGGGAAGCCGACCTGGCAGACGCCACCCGGATCGTGGCCCTGCTCGATTTACAAGAGGAGAACGGAGGCCAGGACGATACCTTCCACGACGCCGACTACGATGATATCGAGTACCAACGCGCTTTGAACGAGCCGCCAATGGCGATTAAGCCCGGCCATGCCTGGTATTGGCTCGTTATTGGCATTGTCCTCCTGGTGATCCTGCGCGCCTTCCTGCGCGCCGCCGGAGTGGTGGAGAGTTGGAGGGACTTTTTTTGAGGGGGCTCATACGAGACGTTTGTATATAAGTGCATTCGTGCATTGGTGTATAAGTGAGGGGGCTCAACGAATACACGAATACACGAATACACGAATGAACGAATACACGAATACACGAATACACGAATGAACAAAACTACCTCCCACCGTCTTCGCGAGATCGCCACCCTCTTTCTCAAACTGGGCGTCTTCGCCTTTGGCGGCCCTGCCGCCCACATCGCCATGATGGAGGAGGAAGTGGTGCAGAAACGCCAATGGATGAGCCAGCAGCATTTTCTCGACCTGGTGGGCGCTACCAACCTCATTCCCGGCCCCAACTCGACGGAGATGACCATGCACTGCGGCCACGAACGGGGCGGCGCCTGGGGGTTGTTCACGGCGGGCATCAGTTTCATCCTCCCGGCCGTGCTCATCACCGGCGGTTTTGCCTACCTGTATGTGGAATACGGCAAATTACCACAGGTTGGGCGGCTGCTCTACGGCATCAAGCCGGCCGTGCTGATCATCATACTCAGCGCGGTCATCAAGCTGGGGAGCAAGGGCCTTAAGAACCTGCAGCTGGGCGTACTCGGCGGGCTTGCCGCCCTGGCAGTGCTGCTGGGGGTGAATGAGATATACGCCATCCTGGGCGCCGGAGTGCTCGGGTTGGCGTTGCATGGAGTGTTTCACCTCCGCAGTTCAGCAGTGCTTATCCCTCTGCCGTTATTACTCTTTCAGGCAACTCCCGCTGCTTCCGGGGCGAGCCTGTTAAAGCTATTCCTCACTTTTCTAAAGATCGGCTCTATCCTCTTCGGCAGCGGCTACGTGCTGGTGGCCTACCTCGACGGGGAGCTGGTGCAGAAGCTGGGCTGGCTCACCCGCTCTGAGCTGCTCGACGCCATCGCCATCGGCCAGTTCACGCCCGGGCCTGTGCTCTCCACCTCCACCTTCATCGGTTACCGGATCCTGGGCTTTTGGGGAGCGGTAGTGGCCACGGCAGGTATCTTTCTGCCCTCTTTCTTTTTCGTGTGGCTGCTCAACCCCCTGGTTCCCAGATTACGCGAATCGAAAGCCGCCGGCGCGTTCCTCGATGCAGTCAACATTGGCGCCGTAGGCATCATGGCGGCAGTGGTCCTTCAGCTGGGTGGCGAAGTGATGCTCGACTGGAAAGCCTGGATCATTGCCGGACTGGGCGCTCTGGCCGTCTTCGGCCCCTGGAAGGTAAGCTCGGTATGGGTGATCGTGGGCGGAGCGGTGTTGGGATGGGGGCTGGGTTGGGCCTGATTGTGTATAAGTGCATTCGTGTATAAGTGCATTCGTTTTTGCCAATTCCAGGCTGTCCACTCCATCTACTTATACACAAATGCACCTATACACTTATACACCCCTTCGCTACTACCTCAGAATGACCTTCTCCGCAAAGATCCGCTCGCCCTGGCTGATGTGCAGCACATAGGGGCCTTTGGGCAACTTGCTCAGGTCGATGTCCTGGCTGTAGGATCCTTCGAAGCGGTTGAGGGCTTCGTGGATGACTTCCTGGCCATTGCTGTTCAGGATGCGGATAACAGTAGGCTGTGCCTCCGCTTCGAATTGCAGGTTGAGCAGGCCGGAAGTAGGGTTGGGGGCAACCTTGAAGTTTTGAAGCTGCAGGTCCTTGGCGCCCTCTGGAAGCTGTAGCTGTTTCCGCTCAACATCGAGGCGGAATTTCACCGGTAAGTTGAACTGCACATTGACCACTTTACCTTTTTGCCGGCCCGGTATCCAACGCTCGTTCATCTCATTCATTTCCCTGACCACCCGGATCACTTCTGCGTCGATGCTTTCGTGCAGGGGGCGTACGACTTTGAAGTCTTTCACCCAGCCCTCTTTGTCCACAATGAAGCTTACGATGGCCACTCCCTCAACTCCGGCATCTTTGGCGTCGCGTGGGTATTTGAGGTTGTTGGCAATGTACGTTATGAGTTTCATGTTGGAGCACTGCACCAGTTCCTGTCCGGATAACCCTTCCTCCTCACAACCCGGAAAGCGGGGCATTTCTTCTACGACCTTGAAGACTTCTTCGTTTTCCTGGCCTACCTGGGCCTGGCCACTGGGCAGTTTGAAAGAGAAGGGGAGGGACATTTGCATGCTCACCGGTTGGCCGTCCTTCATGGCCGGCGTCCAGTCGGGCATAGCGTTGACGACAGCCAGCGCTGCTTCATCACAGCCATGGCCGACGCTCTTAACCACTTTGGCGTCCTGTACGGAGCCATCTTTGGCGACGGTGAACTGCACGACCACCAGTCCTTCTGCATTAGCCGCCTTGGCCTCTTCCGGATACTTGAGCTTGCTGCTCATGAATTCCACCAGCTTCTGCTTGGTGCATTCCTCCTGTGCTTTTTCCGTTTCCATAGCTTCACATCCGGCGAATACCGGCATGCGGTCGACGTCGCCGGGCTGGTTCGGGCCCGATATCCCGGCAAAAGGCCCGGGGTTGAAGCGCAGGCCGGCCAGGGTATTGCCCTCCCAGAAAAGTTTCATGCTGTAAGCGGCAGCCAACCGGGCGGCACTCTCTTTGATGGCGCCTTCTTCTTCCGGGTATTGCTCTACAGCTTCCTTGACGAGGTTGCCAAAGTGCTTCAGGGTTTCCGAAGTGCGCTCTCCGGAGAGCGCGGCGGTAAGGCTGCCCTCAAAAGCAGCCTGGTCAAAAGAGGCGCTCAAGGTATTGAACACCTGTGGTTTCCAATCCATGTTTTCCGGAGCGGCAAGGGCCACAATAAGGCCAAATATTAAAGGCGCTACCAGCAGGTACCGGATCAGCATATGGCGTTTGGATCTGGTTTTAGTCATCATAAGAATTCGCTTTTTCAATTGTGAGTTAATGAAATGATTCGCCAGTACAATCGGCTGTCCGGACTGTGATTGACTGAGCAACAAATGGCCATATTGTTTCTTTTTTCTGGTCGTTTGGAGTACGGCCGCATCGGCCAGGTATTCGTGCACCACGCGCAGGGAGCGGCTGTAGAGGTAAATCATGGGGCTGAGCCAGAACACGATGCCCAGCACTTCCACCAGCAGGATATCGAGGCTGTGCCAGCCCCGCATGTGCGCCAGTTCGTGGCGTATGATCTTTTTCTCATCTTCCGGAGGGTAGGGCATCTGCCGGCTCCAGAACAGGGTATTGAAGAAGGAGAAGGGCGCGTGCCAATTTTCCGTGAGCACCAGCGTATAGCTATCCTGCTTGCGGCGTTCGGAGCTCCGGTACAGGCGCCACAGCTTGCGCAGGCCGTAGGCGAACCGAAGGGCGGCAATACCCACGCCCAGCCAGTAGGCGGCCAGCAATACCTCCCACCAACTCACCCCTGGTTCGCCAGCCGTCGCCGTCACAATCACTTCCAGGTTCTCCATCCCGATAGTGATGGGGTATAAGGTCGCCACCAGCAGTTCCGGCTGCTCGGCAGGCAACAGCAGTTGCCATTCCACCAATGGTAAGGCCAGCCCCAGCAGCAGGCTTCCCAACAGGTAGGCCCGGTTGTGGTTGAAAAAGGTCGCACGGCTCAACAGGCCGGCGTACAGGGCGTAGAGGACTGCCCAGCAAAAGGTGGCTTGGATGATGTAGGTGATCATGTTATGGTGCATTCGTGCATTAGTAGGGGTGCATTCGTGTTTTGGTGCATTTGTGCATTAGTGGGGGTGCATTTGTGTTTTGGTGCATTAGTAGGGGCGCAATGTGCCAGGCCACCTATACACAAATGCACGAATACACGAATGCACGCTCACTCCTCCTCCTCCAGCTTATCCACCAGTTCGTTCAATTCCTTCAGGCTCAGGTCTTTTTCTTGTACCAGGAAGGACACCAGGCGGTTCATGGAGCCCTCGAAGTAATCGCTCACCAGCGTTTTGAGGGACTGTCGGCTGTAGTGCTCCTTGGAGATGGCCGGCTCGTAGACGAACGTCCGCCCGTAGGCCGTATGCTTCAGGAAGCCTTTCTTGTCGTCCAGGATTCGGACCATGGTGGAGACGGTGCTGTGGGGCGGTTTTTGCATCCCCAGTTTTTCCTTCATGTAGTTGCGGATGTCGGCCACCGTACAGGGTGCGATCTCCCAGATGATCTGCATGATCTCCTCTTCGGCTTTGGTAAGTTTGGTCATGGTAAAATTTTTGTGTTCCCAAAGGATGGCTTTGGCTATGTTGGCGCAACCGCGCCATCCTTTGGGAACGCTCGCGGCAGGGCAGCACACACAGGGCTTGTCATCCGGCGAACCGCGAATACCGCGGCCCCGCCTGCGTGTGCTCCCGCCCTGTTAACAAATCATTAGACAGTCGGGTGATTCTTTCTGGTTACAAATATATAACGTTGTTTTTAGTTATGCAATGAATTTATCGATATTTAACTAAAAAATACGTTATAGGGAATTTGGAGGGGCGTCTTCCCGTCTGGACCCATTAAAGATGATAATGATCGAATTTTGGACAAACGCTAATTCCCATTTCGCCCACTTGGTGGTTTGCGCCCCGGCCTGTCCACCCCTGATGGCGGCCTGTCGGTTTCCTGGCCTTGAGATTCCGCAGGAGCCGGCGGCGCCAGGGCCTCTTTCCTCAAGTCCACCAGATTGATGGCCGCCTCCAGGTCCCAGTTGGACCGGAGCTGTTCGAGCGGGCGCAGGTAGATGGGCTCGGGTTGGCGCTTCTCATCGTAGTTGCCGGTGTCCCACTGCCCGTTGCCGTTCCAGTCTTCGATGAAGCGGACGGTGTAGGTGCCGGAGGGCAGCGCGCGGAAGGTGCGCTGAAAGGTAGAGTCGCCCTTTATGGTAAAGGTAGATATCCGTTCGTCGCCTTTGCCCAGTAGCTCTACGTAGTAACTGCTATCGGCCGAGAGGCTGTCGAACTGGAGAGAGAGGTTGCCATAGCTTTTCAGCTGGTCTACCTGAATAGCTTGAATGATGGTATCGTTCTGCAGGCCGTAGATGCCGGTCAGTGCTCCGGGCAGGAGCACCAGCTCATAGGGGAGGCCTTCCTTCCAGGGGCGGGCGATGAACAGGCTGCGCTGGCCGTTGGTGTCGAGGCTGTAACGGGGTTGCACTTCGATGCGGAGGGTATCTTCGTAAAGTGCCATCAGGCTGGTATCGATGGCGGTGACCGGGTGGCTGAAAGTGAGGGTGGCCTCTTTGGCAGGGTTCAGCCTGAGTGGCCCTTTTGAGGGGCGAGCCAGTTGCAGCTTGGCCTTATCCAGGAATTCCTGCCGGTTGCGCGCCCGTACTTTTACGGTATCAGTTAGCAAAGAATCCTTTTGCAGGTATATACTCCAGCCTTGATCCTCCGGCAGGCTGTACCAGATCTTGGTAGTGTCGGGGTTGCGTTCAAAGATCACCTGTTGGCCGACGTCCTGGTAGGTGATATTCAATCCCTGGGGCGGTTTGCTGAAGTTGAGGCGCACCAGGCCGTAGCGGCTGTCGTCGCTACCCATCAGGCGCAGCGGCTGTTCTTCGGTGAAAAGTTTGACCCGCACTGTGGGTTGCAGGCTATCGTTAACCACCAGAAAGGTATCGGGGAAGCCGACAGGCTCCTGGGCCTGGTCAAAGAGATAGTTTCGATTGGCGTCTTGCAAGGCGAAGCCTTTGAACCTGGCGGACTTTACATTTTCGATACGGAACTGCCCCCGTTTGTCTGTCCTGGCAAAATAAAAGGGGCGTTCGGTGCGCACGACAGTATCCTCCAGGTTTTCATACAGCATGAACAGCACGCCTTCTACCGGCTCTCCCTTCTGGGCATCTACGATGGTGCCCGATACGGAGAGCGAGTCAATGAAATCGCCGGTTGAAAAAACGAAGCGTAGGTTTTGAGCCGGATTGCGTTCGGTAATGTCGCGTACGGCCTCGCCGAAGTTGATGGTATAGGTCGCTTCCGGGCGTAGTTCTTCTTTTTCATCGAAATCGAAGCGCAGGGTTTTACCCTTGAGGGTGATCTCGAAGGGGTGTTCCAGCGGCGGAGAAACGACTACCTGGTTAAAAATATCCTGTACTTCGAACCATTCATCGAAGGTGAGTTCGATGCGTTGCTTCTCGAAGCGGGTCTGTTGGTTGGCCGTTGATTTTTCGGCGATCAGCCGGGGCGGCTGCTCGTCCTTGTCCCCGCCCTCCGGTGGGATGGGGTTGGCGCAGAAGGTGAGCGCCAGGGCCAGGATAGGGAGGAGCCAGTATGCAGTATTTTTTGTTCGGGACATGAGGTGGAGGGAAGAGTGATTATTTCTTTACTTTATTAACAGGGGGAGATCGGGGTAATGCTATTTACAACTTGTCCTTCCCCAGCCCTCCCTTTAGGAGAGATTGCACTTCAAATTGGCAGCAATCATATAGCAATCCCCCCTCCCTTGGAGGGGGTTAGGGGGAGGCTTTTATTCCAGATCCTTCACCTTCTCCACACCGTGTAAAGAGTAGATCAGACGGTTGATGTCATCGGCGTTGAGCTCCAGTTTACCGCGTATGGTGATCGGCTCGGCTGTATACTCGATGGCTTCGTTGGCGTAAACTTCCATGACGGTCTCCGGGCCGGCTCCGCCGCAGAAGAAACACATGTTATAGGGGTAAGCGGAAAAGATGAACTCCTTATGGCCTTTGTAACCTTCCACCGGAATGATGTATCCTCTGATCGATACTTCCTTTCCTTCCAGGGCCTTTACTTCCTCACTGAAAACGGGAACGTCCACCTTGAAGCCCATCATCTCGTTGTACTCCTTCTTATAGGTGATCTTGGAGAGGGTCTTCCATACCTTGTCCTGGGACAGCGCCGGCTGCAGGGCTGTAATGCCGAAGAGAGCAATGAGCGCTATGATCGTTTTTTTCATACTTTAAAGGTTATTTTTATTTGAGGCGGTGTGGTTTGGTGTTGTGCTTTTACGGCCGCAACGCCGATAATATGATAACACCGCTACGCCAGATCCCCACAAAGGTAACGATCTGCGGGGGAAAAAGTGTTTTAAGGCTATGTTAAAGACAATCAAAGGAAGGTGAATCTTTTCAGGGGTGCAGGCCTGCGCGCCGAAGCAAGTTGCGAATATTTATTACACCGGGACGATTGAGCTGGAGCGCTTCAACCGTCGCTCTACCGGTTGGTGTAGTTCCCAAAATCATAGAATAGTCGTCATTCCAGGAGAAATGATCCAGCCAGTTGTCTTTCCTGGGATGGAACAAAGGAGCACTTCTGTTTTCGGCAGGATCGAGCGCCTCAACTTTATTGTGCTTGTGGCCATTACAACCGCCGCACGCGTAGGCCAGATTTTCTAATTCAGTCAGGCCATCACGGCTGGAAGGAATAATATGGTCAACCTCAAAAGGCTGAGAAGCATAGGCCTCCCAACTCCGACAGTATTTACAGCGTCCGGCTGCCCTTTCTCGAACTGTTTTGCGTATTTGGGGTTTAATTCTGGGCATCTCCGGGAGGGGTGAGGCCCAATTGGCCCATCAATTCATTTAGCGCCAATCTACGAAGCCCCGCCAGTTCGATCAAAGCCTCCAGCCGTTCTCCGTCCTTTGTTTCAATATGCCCGATAAGGCTTAACAGTTCCTGATGTTCTTCAGGAGTGATGCGCTCCTCATTCAGTTTATCCGTTAGTTGCCTATATCTTTCTGCCTTTTGAGCTTCAATTCCCTGATTGATCCGCACCAGCAATTCTGCTTCTCTTTTAGACAAGTTCTGGGCTTTACGGCGCGCCAGTAAACGGCTCACTTGCTCCAAGAACTGTTCCAGTTCCGGCGTATCCAATTGGGAAATACCATTAAGTATCTCATCTAATCCCAGCTCAATATTTGATTTCACCTGCACAGTCGGCATGATATTTTCAGTTTTAACAAACTTATTGTTTTTTAAGGAATAATACAACGCCAGCAAAAGTTTCCCCAGCATTGGCCAACACTTACAAATTTGCCTATATTTCCAGTCAAATCCTCACAATGATGAAACCCAACTCCCTCTATCTCCTTTCTCTTCTTGCTCTGGCTTTGAACAACTGCGCCCCCGGCGGGCAGCCCGCCACCTCCGGCCCGGCCTATTTCTCTGTCACCTACAACGCCGAGAACGACAGCCTGCTCGACGGCCGCCTCTTGCTCCTGCTTTCCAAAAACAATGAGGACGAACCCCGGTTCCAGATCAGCAGCGGCCCCGCAACCCAGCTGGTTTTTGGCATCGACCTGGAAAACTGGGCGCCGGGAAAAGCAGCTACTTTCGACAGCACCGCTTTTGGCTACCCCATTGAGCGCCTGCTCGAAGTGCCGCCCGGCGAATACTACGTTCAGGCCTTATTCCATAAGTATGAAACCTTTAATCGCTCGGACGGGCATACCGTCAAACTGCCCATGGACCGTGGAGAAGGACAACACTGGAACCGTGCCCCCGGCAACCTCTACAGCCGCCCCGAAAAGGTGGCCTTTGATCCGGCCACTCCCGCCGCCATCAGTATCGAACTGGACCAGGAAATTCCGCCTATCGCTCCGCCGGAGGATAGCAAATATGTTAAACACATCAGGATCCGCAGCCAGCTGCTGAGTGACTTCTGGGGCAGAGATATGCATCTGGGCGCCCACGTGCTGCTGCCTGAAGGATTCGATGAACATCCGGAAGTGAGGTACCCCCTGGCTATCATGCACGGCCACTTCCCCTCCGATTTCGGTGGCTGGCGCACCGAGCCGCCCGATACCACCCAACCTTGTAATTACAGTGATCGCTTCCAGGTGGAATGTTACAACCGCATTGTACAGCAGGAAGCCTATGATTTCTATAAAATGTGGACAGGGCCTGATTTTCCCCGGGTGATCGCCATCGAGATCCAGCACGCCAACCCGTACTATGATGATTCCTACGCTGTCAATTCCGCTAACCTTGGCCCCTACGGCGATGCCATCATGACGGAGCTTATTCCCTATATCGAAGAACAGTTCCGGGGTATTGGCGAGGGTTGGGCACGGTTTACTTACGGCGGCTCTACCGGTGGATGGGAAGCCCTCGCCGTACAAGTATTCTATCCTGATGAATTCAACGGCTGTTACGCCGCATGTCCTGATCCCATCGATTTCCGCCATTACGTGACGGTCAACATCTACGAGGATAAAAACGCCTACTGGATCGACGGGGATTTTCGCCGGACGCCCCGCCCTGAACACCGCGATTATTTAGGCCACGTTTCCACCCTGATGATCGACTACAATCATATGGAACTCGCCCTGGGAACCAATAGCCGTTCCGGCGACCAGTACGACATCTGGCAAGCCGTCTATGGCCCGGTAGGCGATGATGGCTATCCCCAACCGATCTGGGATAAATACACCGGCGAGGTAGACCATCAGGTTGCGGAATATTGGAAGGAAAACTACGACCTGGCCTACATTATGAAACGCGACTGGAACACGCTGGGGCCCAAACTGAAAGGCAAGATCCATATTTACTGCGGAGACATGGACAATTACTACCTCAATAATGCGGTCTACTCCACCGAAGCATTCCTGGAAAGCACGGATCCCTACTACGACGGCGAAGTGGACTACGGCGACCGCGCCGAACATTGCTGGAATGGCGACCACACCCAACCCAACTATATTTCCCGCCTGCGCTACCATCGTATGTTTATCCCCAAGTGGGCTGAGGAGGTAAAGGGAAGGGCGCCCAAAGGAGCGGACTTGATGAAGTGGAGGTATTGATAGGGGAGGATAAGTGTATTAACCTTTGCTTCCCTCTTTGCCCAGGCGGATCAGGTTGTGGAAGCTCACCAGGCGCAGGCCCAGGGCGTAGGCTCCACCGGCTGCCAGGGTAGCCAGGAACCGCCAGAGCCAGCTTACATCCAGATAACTGTGAATGAGAAAACCGGTGAAAAAGGCCAGGGCCAGGAGCGCAGCAAAACGGAATAGGGTGTTAGGCGTATTGCCCGGCTCCATCAGCCTGTGGGCAAGGATCAGTTCGCAGGCCAGCACGCCGAATTGCGTCAGGCAGGTGGCTATAGCGGCGCCTTCGGCTTTGTAGGTTGGGATCAGAAGCAGGTTAAGCGCCACATTGAACATCAGGCTTCCTGCGAAGATGTAATTGAGCTGCCGCAGGCTGCCATTGGCGACCAGCAGGGTGCCGAAGATATAGGTGCCGCAAACGGCGAAGAACCCTCCCATCAGATAGAGCAATACCCTGCCGGAATAAACCGAGCCACTATCATATAAGGCGACCATTACCTCTGTCCGGTAAAAGAACATGCCACAGAAAAGGGCCAGAGCGGCAGCGCCGATGAGGCGAAAGCTCATTTGCACGAGGCTCCCGGTTGCTTCCCCTCTCTGGATCATGCCGGAGAAGATGGGCAATAAAAGGCCGGCAAAAAGAAAACCGATCATATTGCTGGCTTCGAACAGGCGAAAGGCCGAGGCGTAAAGGTCGGCTTCTATCTCGCCGTCTGGCAACAGCCGTTCGATCATCACCCCGTCAATCCTGTTGTAGATGGAAGTAAGCAAGACCGCAAGCGCATAGGGGGCGCTCCGGCGCAGCAGCAGCAGCAGAAATGGCCAGCGGAAGCGAAAACGCAGCCTGGAGATCTGGCCGCGGATCACCCAGTAGGCCAGGGCTGCCGTTGCCCCCAGGGCTGCGGTCTGGGACCAGACGAACCATTCTATCCGAAATTGCCCGCGGAAGGCAGGAGTCCACAGCAGGATCCCGCAAATCACTATGAGGAGTAGCCGGTCGGTTATGGAAAACAAGCTATCCAGCCTGTATTTGCCCAATCCGGATATATTGGACCGGAAAAAGAGGACCAGAGAACTGAGCATCTGGTTGACGGCAATGATGGCCAGTATGGGGAAGGCTTGGTTGCCGTAACCGGCAAGCCAGGCCATAATAAACACGGCAGAAAGGTAGATAAGGCCCAGAAGGCCTTTCAGGATCAGAATGTTGGGGAAGTATTTATCCAGCAAATGGCGGTGTTGGGCAATGTTGCGGTTGTTGAAATTCTGTATCCCAAAGTCATTGATGATCTGGAAAAGAAAAGTGAAATTGAAGAGCGCAAAGTAGAGCCCGTAATCCCCCATCGGCACGGTGTTCTGGACTGTCCGGTCAATGCCGAACAGATAGAAAGGCTTGATCAGCAGGTTGACCGCCAGCAGAAAGACGATATTGATCAGGAACTCGCGCTTCATTCTTGAAGGCGAAGATAGGGGATTGAGCTGGATAAGTGTATCCGTGGATTCGTGTATCCGTGGATTCGTTGATTCGTTGATTCGTGTATTCGTGTATCCGTGGATTCGTTGATTCGTTGATTCGGGAGTGCCCTCACATATATACCTATACACAAAAGCACTTATACACTTTTCCTACTCATACCTCAGCGCTTCGATCGGGTCGAGGCGGGCGGCCTTCAGGGCAGGGTACAGCCCGGAGACGAGGCCTACCAGGGTGCAGGTGGCTACGGCGGTGAGGACCCAAGCCCAGGGGAAGAGGAACTTACCGTTGGCCAGGATAGCGACCACATTGCCGGCGGCAACTCCGAGGGCGATGCCCACTGCTCCACCCATCTGACAGATGATGATGGCTTCGGAAAGGAACTGGATCATGATGGACCGCCGGTTGGCCCCTATGGCCTTGCAGATGCCGATCTCCCGGGTGCGTTCGGTGACGGATACCAGCATGATGTTCATCAGGCCGATGGCGGCCCCGATCAGGGTAATGAAGCCGATACCGATGGCGGCAAGCCGGAAGTAGGTAGTATTCTCCTTGATGATGCCGATGAGGCTGTCGCTTTTGGTGATCTCGAAATCATCTTCCTGAGCCGCTTTCAGTCCACGGACATTTCTGAACAGGCCCGTTGCGTAGTCGATACCGATGTCAACCTGGGTGGCGTCGTTGACCGCCACCAGTACATTGTAATTGGTATTGTCGGTGGCGTAGTAGCGCTTGGCAGCCTGTAGCGGGAAAAGAATGCGCCGGTCTTCGCTTTGATTCATACTGGACCCCTTGGATTTGAGGACGCCTACCACCTTAAGTTTGATGTTGCCGGCATAAATGAATTGGTTCAGCGCTTTATCGGCCCTTCCTTTGAAAAGGCCGGATAGGATCTCATCGCCAATGATGGTAATGTAACCGCCTTGCATGATCTCCCGATTGGTGAAATTGCGCCCGGCGGCGAGTTCGAAACCTTTAGCTTCCAGATAGTTTTCATCGATACCGAACATGGCCACATTGGGGTTGGTCTTCTCGTCCTGGTATTTGATGGCTGCTGTTCCGGTACAGAACATAGACACGGAAGTTCTGGCCGGAAAGTTGAAGCGCTCCTTGAATTCCATGGCCTGCTCGAACGAGACCGGCTCTCCCCTTTTCTCCTGGCGCCCGCCCCTGTGCCCACGGATGCCCGAACCTTTAGGGTCGATATCGAAGGTGTTGGCGCCCAAAGACGACAGGTTGTCACTCAGAGAATTGATACCAACGTCTATAGCGGTAAGTATGCCGACCAGCGCCATGATGCCAAAGGCAATGATCATGAGAGTGAGAATGGCCCTGAGTAGGTTGGACCGCACAGCACGGAAGGCGAGTGTAATGTTTTCGCTTAATTTCATCGGCCGATGGATCTAGTAATATAGGTGCAAATTGCGCCCTAATATAGGTATAAGCTTTGCGCTTATCCGAATTTGTTCGATGAAAGGGGGAAATCAATAGAGCTACTTCATCCCGCAGAACTTCAACGCTCCATCACTTCAGCTCCCTACCCAAACGCCCCCTTTATCACCTCGAGCATCTCCTTGCTCACCATGGGGTTGGCGGCAACGATCTCTCCCCCATACAGATAATCTTCTCCGCCCTGGAAATCGGTAACGGTTCCACCGGCTTCCCGGATTATGAAGGCGCCGCCGGCTACGTCCCAGGCGTTGAGGCCGTATTCGAAAAAGCCGTCGAAACGGCCGCAGGCGACATAAGCCAGGTCGACGGCGGCAGACCCCAAACGGCGAAGGCCCCGGCTGTGGCGCATGAAGTGCTCGAGCACCCCGAAGTATTCTTGTATCCGGCTGTAATCGTGATAAGGGAACCCGGTAGCCAGGAGCGCCTGGGTCAGGGGCGCCCGCCGGCTCACCCGGATGGGCTGGCCGTTGAGAAAAGCCCCGCCCCCCTTCCAGGCGTAGAAGCATTCCTGCCGGTTGATCTCGTAAACGAGCCCCAGAACGGTGTGCCCTTCTTGTTGCAGCGCAATGCTGATGGAAAATACGGGAAGCTGGAACAGGAAATTGGTGGTGCCGTCGAGCGGGTCGATGATCCATTGCAGGTCCCCGCTTTGATTGTCGACCGTATCTTCTTCCGTAAGGAATACGCTACCGGGCAGCAATTGGCCCAGGGCTTCCACCAACTGCTCCTCCGCCGTTTTATCAACGTAACTTACCAGGCTGTTCAACCCCTTTTCTTCGATGTCGCCACCGGCTACCCGTCCCAGTTCCTGGCGGATGAAACGCCCGCTGCGTTCTACGATCGGGATGACTTGATTGCAGATCTTTTCTAGGTTCATGTGGGGAGTGAGTGAGTGAATGAATGAGGGAATGAATGAAGGAGTCTGGGTTATAATCATACCTCCGTTCCATCATTCCATTTCAATCCGCCAGTTGGTAGATGTCCGGAATATTGCGTCCCCGCCCGTCGTAGTCCAGGCCGTAGCCGATGACAAACTTCATAGGGATCTCAAATCCGGTGTATTGGATATCGATATCGCATTCCAGCGCCTCGGTCTTGACCAGCAAAGAGGCGATGGCCACGGAGGCAGGCTCCATCTCTGCCAGCTGAGGGAGAAACTCAGACATGGTATGGCCGGTGTCGACGATGTCTTCAATAATGATCACATCCTGGCCTTTTACATCTTCCTTTTGCAGGCCGATCACCGTTTTTAATTTTCCCGAAGAGTTCAGCCCTTCATAAGAAGACAGGCGAATGAAGGTGATCGAACAGTCGATCGCACAGGCGCGAATGAGGTCGGCGGCAAACATGAAGGCGCCGTTCAGTACGGCCAGGAAGAGCGGGCTTTTCCCCTCGTAGTCCCGGCTGATCTGTTGGCCTATTTCACCGACCCGCTCGGCAATTTGCTCCTGGCTGAGGTAGGGCCGAAAGGCAAGGCCGTGTACTTTAATGTGATCTTTCATCATTCCTATATTCCATATTTATCCAGCAAATAGACCAGGCTCATAATAGCGGAGGCCCCCAGTTCCAATTCTCGTTTATTGACGACATCCATACCGTCGATGGGGGTGTGGTGGTAGTCGAAGTAGCGTTGGGTGTCGGGCTCAAAACCGAAAAGCAATCCTTTTTGCTCCTTGAGCCCCGAGATATCTGCCCCTGAGCCGCCTTTTCGGAAAGCAAGCCCGTAAGGTTCCAGCAAAGGCAGCCATTCGATGGCTTTCAGGAATTTCTCGTTGAAGACGTCCTCGTGGCCGTCGGCAGTGAAGCCCCGCGGAGTAAAACCTCCCCGGTCAGACTCGATGGCGGACATGTGGTACTCTCCCTGTTCGTTCGACCATTTCCAATAGGCGCGGGCGCCCCGCAGGCCATTTTCCTCGTTCATGAAAAGTACGCAGCGGATCGTCCGTTTGGGGCGATAGCCCAGCCGTTTGATCATATGCAGGACCTCCATGGCCTGTACGCAACCGGCGCCGTCATCATGGGCGCCTGTACCGACATCCCAGGAGTCGAGATGGCCACCAACCAGGATGATGTCTTCCGGAAAATCGCTGCCTCTGATCTCACCGATGACATTGAAGGAAGGCACTTCTCCCAGGTTCTGTGGCGTGCTGCGCATGAAAACCCGAACGGGCTCCTCCTGGAGCAGGCGGCTGAGCAGTTCCGCCGCGCGGGTACTGATGGCCAGGGCAGGGATGGGAGTAATGCCCTCTTCATATACGGTCGAGCCGGTGTGGGGGATATCGTCTAGCCGGGTAGTTAAAGAACGGACCAGGACGCCGAGCGCCCCATAACGGGATGCCCGCGAAGCGCCCCATACCCGTTGGCCGGCCGCTTTACCGTAGGCGTTGAAGGTGTTGATCTGGGTGGGGTCCATGGCGCCATTGAAAAAGACGATCTTGTTGCGCAGGGCCTCGCCCAGGCTGTCCACCTGTTCCAGGTTCTTCACTTCCACAACTTCTGCCGTGAGTCCCATCGGGCCGGTACCGATGGAATTGCCCAGCGCCAGGGCGTTCAGCTCTATGGTGCCCATCTTGTGGGAATTGACGATCCGCACTTGCTCTTTGTCCCCACGGACCCAATAGGGTACCATGCAGGGCTGCAACCAGACGCTGTCCAACTGCAGGGAGTCGAGCACCCGCCGGGTATATTCGACCGCTGCGGCAGACTGGGGTGATCCGGCCAGGCGCCCACCGATCCGCTGTGTCAGGAAATTCAGCCAGTCATAACAACGGCTTCGGGTCAGCCCCTCGTCATAGATCCGGCGAATAAAAAAGGCATCTTCCTCCTGGTTTTGTTCTTGCGCAATACCCAGTAGAGGAGAAAAAAGTAAGATAAGAAGGAGTAAACGATTCATTGGAGCCGGCTTTCAATGCTTTTTGGATAAAAAAGTAGCTTTAAACCAGGCTCCAAAGATAAAATTTTCAAAGAAGGAAAATTTTTTTTCAGGGTGGTTATGCTTTTTTTGAACCCCTCGGAAGCCTCGGCCCGGAAATGTGCCCGGGTTTTTTCCAAAAAATAAGTTACCCGGATTTGAAAAATTATTTGGTAGAAAGCAAACCCCCGGAATAAAATTTCCAGGAAGGCGCTTTTTAGTTCATTTGTATTTGAATCAGAATTTGAATATTTCGGCCGATAACGGGGGGAGATGGCTCGGATATGGATTTTTTTAAAAGGAACGGCGCCTTTGATTTTACGGATTGAACGGTGGGCTGAATTTTTTATTAATTTTGTAATTGTATTTTTTACACAAAGTCCTTATATTTGTATTATCAATCGAAACAAAGAGAGTTTCTCTCATAAAGAATAATTTGGTTTTATTTGGTTAGGGCTGAGGTAGTGCGCAAGCGCTGCCTCTTTTTTTTTGCCGTTTCAGGAACACCCGATAAAACCAGCGCTTCGCTTTATTTTGTAAATTCCACTTCCACCATCACCTCTTTCTCCTGCGTCAAAGCAGTGGATTGGCGGCTCAATAACTTATAGCCCGCCCCAGGATAATACCACATTTCCTGGCCAACATCGGCCACGATGCTTTCTGTTCTGTTTTGAATGTGTATCTGCGACACCTGTTTACCCGAAAACCCGACTTCGAGCAAGTGGGTCTTCATGGATTTGTCCTTTGAGGTATAGGTGACCTGCCGGAGCTGGCCGTCCTGAAACGTGCTGTCTATCTGATATTTATCCAGCCAAGCTGTTTTATTGATGTCCGAGCGGGAAAAGATATCCAGCTCCTTTCTATAGTCCAGGGAATCAAATTTTTTTTCTTCGCTGCGGCCGTCTATGGCGATCCGTTTCAAAACTTCGGGCTGATTTTCCGAAAGGCGCTCTATCTCGCCCGCCATGTATCCCTTCAGGTCGAAGAAGGCATCCGGGATGCGGACAGCTGGTTTTTCGCCATCTCTGGAACAGGCGGCTACTGCCAGCACCAGGAATGCCAGGTAGAGGAGTAGTTTTTTCATGTTGCGGTTTTGCATAATAAGTATATGGACACAAATAGTGAAACGGAAAACCGGGGCCAAGCCCGTGATATTCAGTCTCTCGCTAATTCAGTCCATGTACTTAAACCGGGAAGGGCTGGGAAAGTTGCTGTGCGATCCCGTCCTATTTCGGGCTTATTAGCACTTCCCCGTCCATTTCTTCGGGAATATCCAATCCGAAGAGGGTAAGGATAGTAGGGGCGATATCGCCCAGTTTGCCGCCTCTGATCCTGTATTTGTCCGGCTGGTTGCTGATGTAAAAAATGGGTACCGGGTTCATGGTATGGGCGGTATTGGGCGAGCCGTCGTCGTTGACCATATAATCCGAGTTGCCGTGATCGGCGATGACAATGGCCTGGTAGTTGTATTTCAAGGCGGTTTCGATCAGCCTTTTCAGGCAGGAGTCGACGGTAGATGCGGCTTTCATGGCCGCTTCAAAGACGCCGGTATGGCCTACCATGTCGGCATTGGCATAGTTGAGGCAGATGAAGTCCGGCTGGTTGTTTTCGATATCGCCGACGATGGCATCGGTCACTTCATAAGCGCTCATTTCCGGCTTGAGGTCGTAGGTCGCTACCTTTGGCGAGTTGATGAGCAGGCGGCGTTCTCCCTCGAATTCCGCTTCCCGTCCGCCACTGAAGAAGAAGGTAACGTGCGGATACTTTTCCGTTTCGGCGATCCGTACCTGGGTCATCCCGGCATTGGAGAGGACTTCGCCCAGGGTATTGCTTACGTCCTTTTTGGTGAACAGCACGTGTATGCCCTTATACGATTCATCGTAACGGGTCATGGTAACGTAATAGAGGCCCAGTGTTTTCATGCCGTGCTCCGGCATGTCTTTCTGGGTGAGCACCGTGGTGATCTGCCGGGGCCGGTCGGTGCGGAAGTTGAAGCACAGGGCGGTGTCGCCCTCCTGGAGGGTAGCCAGCGGTTGCCCATTTTCTCCGGTACAAACGATGGGTTTCAGGAATTCGTCGGTCTCCCCCTGGGCGTATCGTTCCCGGATAGTGGCCAGGGGGTCCGTAGTGGCCTCGCCTTTACCATGTACGAGCAGTTCATAGGCCAGCCGGGTGCGCTCCCACCGTTTGTCGCGGTCCATAGCGTAATAGCGGCCAATGACGGAGGCCAGCCGAACCGTAGTGCCGTCGATGTGTTCCAGCACCTCCCGCAGGAAACCTGCTCCACTTTTTGGATCGGTATCGCGGCCATCGGTGAAGGCGTGAATGTAGATCTTCTCCAGCCCGTTTTTACGGGCAATATCGCAGAGGGCAAGCAGGTGGAGGTGGTGGGAATGTACTCCGCCATCAGACACCAGGCCGAACAAGTGCAAGGCTTTTCCTTCTTCTTTGGTGCGCTTCAGCGCTTTGATCAGTTCGGGGTTCTGCTCCAGTTCGCCCTCGCGGATGGCCTTGTTGATCCGGGCCAGTTCCTGGTAAACGATGCGGCCGGCGCCAATATTGAGGTGGCCGACCTCTGAGTTGCCCATCTGTCCGTCGGGCAGGCCAACCTGCTCACCGTAGGTAATGAGCTCTGCATTAGGGTACTTTCCGTAAAGGCTGTCGACAAATGGTGTTTGGGCCTGAGCGATGGCACTCACCTTCGGGTCGGGCCCATGGCCCCAGCCATCGAGTATGACGAGTAATACGCGTTTTTTTTCCATAACTGCAAAAGTACGATTTGAAGGAGAAAAAGCAGAATATAAAAATTCCCGGATTAATAAGTAATTTTGTGCTGCACGAAAATGCCCTTCTGAGATAGCAGCTTTTCAACACTACTGTTTTCAGGTTTTAAATAGGTTCCCAATGCATCTCGACAAGCTGATCATCTTCGCTTTCCTGTTTTGTTTCTCCCCAGCTCGGGGGCAGGCTGTTCGCGGCGACAGCGTGCAGTCCGTTCTCAGGGAGTTTGCTTTTAGCCATCCGCACATGGTTGCCCAGATCCAGGAAACAGGGCGGTGGCACCTTCTGGTGCCTCGCTCGGAATCCGTGACCCCCGAGCAGCTCACCCGGCTGCAGGATGCTTTTTACTACGATATCGTGCCCTTGTGCAAGGCCTATGGCCAACAGTACCTGGCCGATTGGCGGGCCTTGGCCAGTAAGGCTGCCCGGGAGTCCTTTTGGGGAACTTCTTATCTCAGCAACCGAACCAACAACTATTTTGGCATCCGCCAGAAAGCCAAACCCTGGATCTGCGAAGCTTTCTACTTTTGCGACGGGGTGGTTCGAAATGACCCTGAACCTTCGGATTTTGCTTCCTTCCCGAACTTTGAGGCGTCCCTCTGGATGTTCATTCATACCATGTACAGCTTCCATTTTCAGGAACGCCTGCCTGACCGGGGCGCCAGGATCGCCGATGCCATCGAGTTTGAGCGCATGAACGGGATCCATTATTGGGAGCGGACTTCTTACGGGGTCAGTATGGGGCCGCAATTGCCAGGACAAATGTACTCTGCCGAAGAACTCATCTACACCTGGAGTGAGCATCCGATCAATAACCTTTGTGTAAATTGCTCACGGGCGACCGACCGGGAGTGGGTCTATAAATTAATCATGGCGGATTTGCGTACCAGAGGGTAGGCAATTTAATCTGCTGCCAATTCGTTTCAATGTTCCGGGAAGCAGTTGTGGCCTAAATAGGAAAACTGCGTCTCAACGTTGGATTTAATGCATATGGGAAAGATTTCGCCGGAATATAGAGTAACGAATGGAACGATTCGGCGCATTGAGTATTTGATACTAGTGGAATTTTCCCATGAATAAAAATCCTTTGATTATGAAAAACCTCCTGTTGTTAATCCTGTTGATGCCATTGCTGGCCAGCTTTGATAATGCCAACCTGGCCAATATCACCAAAGCGATCAGCGAAGGCAACGCTGATGCGCTGGGGCAATATTTTGACCAGACGGTGGAAGTAGCTGTTCTGGATAAGGAAGATGTCTACAACAAAGCCCAGGCAGTAAGCATCGTGCGCAAATTCTTCGCTGAAAATAAACCAACCTCTTTCAGCCAGGTGCACAAAGGAGCCTCTCCGAATAACGATTCTCAGTATTGCATCGGCAATCTTTCCGCCGGCGGCAAAACCTTCCGGGTATACATATATATGAAGGTTTCCGGCGGCCAATACCTTATTCAGGAGCTTCGTTTCGACAAGGAATAGCCTCCTGCCTGGTTTTCCAGTACCCCCAGGCCGAAAAGGGCGAAATCGTATTTCACCGGATCATCCGGGTCATAGCGCCGGAGGCGTTCGGTGAGTTCGAGGACTGCCCGCCAGTCCGTCTGCTTTCGTTGCAGCAACCCCAGCCGTCGAGCTACCCGGTCGACGTGAACGTCAAGGGGCATCAGCAGTTGGGCGGGCCGGATGCGCTTCCATAGGCCAAAGTCCACGCCCTCCTGGTCCTGCCTTACCATCCATCTTAGGAACATATTCATGCGCTTGCAGGTAGACTTGCGGTCGGGCGTAGCAATGTGTTTGCGGGTACGCTCAGGTGCGTAGGGCAGCGAAAAAAAGAGCTCATGGAAGCCCGAGAGCGCCCGCTCCGTGGTTTCCTCTTCCGGGCGAAGGTGCCGGGCGAAGGCGTCTTCCAGCGAATGCTGCTGCCGGTAGTATTGCTGAAAGAACTCCAGAAAGTAGAGGGTGTCCGTAGGCTGGAAAGTGCGGTGCCTGAACTGGAGGAACGGTTTGCGGTCCTCTTCCTGATGGTTCAGGATGAAATCATGAGGAGCGCCATCCATCAGCTGTATGAGTTCTGACGCCTTATTGATAATGGTCTTGCGCTGGCCCCAGGCCAGCATAGCGGCCCAGAAGCCCGTGATCTCGATATCCTGAAGGCGGGTAAAGCGATGGGGAATACTTATCGGGTCCGCATCAATGAAGGCAGGACGGTTGTACCGCCTGACACATTGATCCAGCAATTTTCCGATCTCATCAGGCATGTTGCCGGGCTTTTGGGCCGGGTTTGGCATAGATCGCAAACCGGGCCAGCCCCATCCGCTGCAGAAAGTGGCAAAAGGAAACCCGAAGCACGCCCAACCCGTAGCGAATGCTGCGCGTCAGGTTAATGGAGGAAGCTTCCTCGAAGTACTTGGTTGGGCAGGTGACTTCTGCGATGTGAAAACCGGCAAAGATGATCTGAGATAACATTTCATTATCGAAGACGAAATCGTCGGAATTGTGATTGAAGTTGATACTCTGCAACACTTCCCGGCTGAATGCCCGGTAACCGGTGTGGTATTCCGACAGCTTGTAGTTGACCAGCAGGTTCTGTGCCAGGGTTAACGCCCGGTTGGCGATGTATTTGTAGATCGGCATACCTCCGGCCAGAGCGCCTTTTCCCAGAATGCGGGAGCCCAGTACCACCGGATAGAGCCCTTCCCCGATGATGTTGACCATGGAAGGGATCAGTTTGGGCGTGTACTGATAATCCGGGTGCAGCATGATGATGATATCTCCTCCGAGTTCCAGCGCTTTGTTGTAGAGCGATTTCTGGTTCCCTCCGTATCCTTTGTTGTTTTCATGGACGATGATGTGCTCTATACCGATATCCCGGGCAAGTGCAGAGGTATTGTCACTACTCGCATCATCACAGAGGATCACTTCATCCACCAGGTCAAAGGGTATTTCCCGGTAAGTTTTCTCGAGCGTCAGTGCTGCGTTGTAGGCCGGCAGCACCACGATCACTTTTTTGCCTTTATACATTGGTTCAATTTGTGGGCGCAAAGATAGGCTGTCGGGAAAGTGGTTTGCAAGAAAAAAGGGAAATAATCGGCAATTGGCGCTTTAGAACCGGCGCCGGCCCCCTTTAGAAGAGCACTCCGGAGGGGCCCGTAGACGATAGCCATTCGGTGGCAGTACTGAACAATTTGTCCGGTAGGGCATTTATACCCCCAAAAAGCAGCATGCGAAAGGTATTAAAATGGGCCGGGCTTACTCTGGGAGCCTTGTTGATCGTCGGAATAGTGGCAGGGGTAGTGGCGCACCAGCCTTTGCCAAAGGGCAAAACGGGGGCGGAGGCCGACCAGTTGGCACGCAAGATGTTGTTGGCTACGGGCAAGGAAGCCTGGGATAGTACCCGTTATGTGCGCTGGTCCTTTCCAGGAGGGCATCATTACGTTTGGGACAAATTCCGGGAGTATGTACAAGTGGAGTGGAATGGGAAAAAGGTATTGTTGCATACGCCTGCGCAGCGGGGCAGAGCCTGGGAAGAAGGAGCAGAGCTGCAGGGAGAAGCGGCCGCGAAGCGGATACGGCAGGCCTGGGCTTTTTTCTGCAACGATTCCTTCTGGCTCAATGCCCCGGCAAAGGCTTTCGATCCGGGAACTACCCGGGAGCTGATCGAAGCCGGTGATGGGAAGCAAAGCTTGTTGGTGCGGTATTCCGGAGGAGGAGTCACTCCGGGGGATTCCTACCTATGGGAATTGGATGAACAAGGGCTGCCTGTCAGTTGGAAAATGTGGGTCTCTGTTCTTCCCATTGGTGGGCTGGAAGCCAGCTGGGAAGGATGGACGACACTGGAAACAGGGGCAAGGCTGGCCACCCGTCATAAAATAGGTTTTTTAACCATTGAGGCCACCGGGTTGAGCGGTGGTGGTAGCCTGCAGTCCGTCGGTTTAGGCCAGGACCCGTTCCTGCCTTTGGATTAGTTCGAAAAGAACAGATGGCCAGTGAGCTTTGATTGGAGGGTCTTTGTATCCTGTTCTTAACCGTTTTGTGGCGCTCTTTCCCCAGGAGCGATTTTATTGTCCCACAACAAAGCCTCCAGTTCTTCTTTCACGAAAGCGCCCAGTTGGCTGACGTATTCACGAGAGAAATTGAACTCAATGCCTGCGGTGCGGTAGATCTCCCGGATGTTTCGGGTATACCCCAGCTTTAGGGCATTAAGGTAATTGTCTACTGCCTGGCCAGGGTTTTCCCGGTAGTGTTTCCACAGGGCGATGGCGCCGAGTTGTGCCATTCCATATTCTATGTAATAGAAGGGCACTTCGAAAATGTGCAGTTGTTTGTGCCAGAGGTGTGCAGAATATTCTTCCAGCCCGGTATGGTCGATGAGGGAGGAATTGAACTCCTGCATGATGCTCATCCAGTTTTTGATCCTTTCCTCCCGGCTGTGGCCCGGGTTGGTATAGATCCAGTGCTGGAACTTATCGATCGTAGCGATCCAGGGGAGCACTTTCAGTACATATTCCAGTTGAGCTATTTTGGCGCGCTGCAGTTCTTCCTCGTTGGGGAAGAATACGCCCCAGTGTTCCATGGTGAGGAGTTCCATCGACATGGCCGCCAATTCGGCGACTTCCGAAGGTACGCGCTTGGCCGACTTGAGTTTGTAATGACGGGTCAGGTAGGAGTGAACGGCATGTCCGCCTTCGTGCATGAGCGTGCGCATATCGCTGAGCGATGTGGTGGCGTTCATGAAGATGAAGGGCAGTCCGGTCAGGTGAAGCGGCATGTTGTATCCACCGGGGCGCTTGGCGGGCCGGGCCTCCAGGTCGAGGTGGCCCATATTCCTCATCGTTTCGATGGTCTTGCCAAATTCCGGGTGGAGCCGGTTCATGCAAAAGATCACCTTTTCCACCAGGTCGTCGATGGTTTCAAAGGGCCGTAGCGGTGTATCGCCGATGGGGTCTACGAACAGGTCCCATGGGCGTAGTTTATCGAGGTTAAGGGTTTGCTTGCGGTAGCAGTTCAGGTCGTCGATCAGGGGAACGATCTCCGACTTGATGGACTCGTGGAAATCGTAGCAGTCTTCCACGGAATAATCGAAACGGCCAAGGGCCTGGAATTTAAAATCGCGGAAGTTGTCGAAACCGGAGTTGAGGGCCATTTTGTGGCGCATATGGAGCAGGTGGTCGAAGAGCTCTTCGAGTTGGCTGGTATCCTGCAGTATGCGTTGGTGGATCTTGTGGTAGACCGCCTCACGGTAGGTGCGGTCTGTTTCCTCAAGCAGGGAGCTGGCCTTCTGGAGCGTCATCTGTTTGCCGTCTACACCGATGGTCATCTCCGAGAATATTTTGACGTATTCCTTGGATTTCATCTGGATATCGGTGGCCAGGGGAATGTTTTCTTCCCGAAAGAGGTTGACAGCGTTATAGATACTGCGCAGATGGATACCGAATCGCTTGGTATCCAACTGCTCGGAAAAAGGGTTTCCGACCAGTTTTTTATTCAGCTCATGTTCGAAGGAAGTGATCTTGGGAGCCAGCTCCTGTACGGCGTACTGATAAAGAGCTTCGGCTTTCTCGTCATTACTGTTGACTGTGATCTTGATGTATCGCCAGGAAAAGGCTTCGCTCACCACGGCGTCCAGTTCACTTTTATCCTTGATCCACTGCTCGAGGTCGTCGAGCGACTGTATGCTTCGGTTCAGTAATTCATTATAGTATGGTTTCAGTTTTGACCATGTCGTAACTTTGAATTCCTTCGGTACAAAAGTACGTTCCTTTTCTTGCTGTAGAACGGTTGCCGATTTGAGATTCATGAGATGCTTCTTTTGTGTTGTTGCCGCTTGGGGGTCAATAACAGGCAGTGCTCCAAGGGGGGGGCGTTATTCCTTTTAAATATGTTTAGGTCGTCGTTCGGCTTTGTGGGAATCTTTTGGTGTTACGGGGCTTTCACCAAATTGTTACCTCAAAGGGTTATTTTTCGGCCTTAAATTTGAGCCTTTTTTTATCGCCGGCCCGGCCCGGGCTTGCTGTCTGTAGGGTAATGCAGCCAATGAAAAAGCCCTCCTTTGGGCCCGGGCCAAGGGGTAGCCTATTCTTCTTCTTCTTCGTTTGTTTTTTCTTCCTCTTCTTCAGAAAGGGCGCCGCTTTCATTCAGATAGCTGAACCACTTGATCACCTTCTTAATGTCTCCGGTGAAGACGCGGTCCCGGTCATAGTTGGGGAGTATGTCTGCAAAATATTCGTGAAGTTCCTCCGGTTTGGCATTAATGCTGGCAGGAGGATGGTCAGCGATTTGTTGAAGCATATTCCGAAAGACGATTTTCAACTCTATGGATTCTCCGTCATCGGTATAGATGGCGATGGATTCCAGTGGAGTGAATTGGTGTTTTCGGGACGACGCGAAGCGTCTTTTTCCGGTTTTAACATCTTCGATGATCAAACCATTGCTTCGGTTGGCTGCCATGCGGTATATACCGGGAAGCCCACTAACCGAGATCAAATTTTCAAGATTCATATATTTCGTCACCTTTTGTTTTGGAAGGGCAAAGTTAAGTACGCAGAGTAATTAAAACGATACTTTCACCGACAAAGTGCTCCACAAAATGAGGCCAATTTGAAAAAAACAAAGAGGCATCCATCTTATTTTTCGCACTTGGTAGCGAAAAGAAGCCAATTCCATCCAAAATCAATGATGATTACAGGCACACAAACAATTAGGTGACGCCGGGGGGAAAGCTGGGTTGTGTGTGGGGGAAGTGATATGTGATAGCTATGCAGGTAAAGTTAAGCATATTTAAGTTCAAGCCCAAGTTTTTTAAAAGGATTATTCTTTGTCGCGGGGCCGGCGCATGGCTCTGCGGACCTGGCTTGGAAGTAGGCTTATATTGCCTCCTGATAGCCGTTCGATACTGAAAGCCAATAAGATATACATTTCGGTTATCCCGGGGACCGGCATGAAAATGAAGCTAAAAAATGGCAGGAATTTAGGTATGTCTTTCAGTTGTTCAATGGCTGCTCTGATCTCTTCCTCGGAGGGCAGCTCCTTTTGTCCATTAATGCCGAGGCGGCTGCGGAGAATTTTGCCGAATACAATGGCCATATCGCGGGTTTCTACCGCCTCCATCCGGGCGGCATGGCTCAGTTTTACCATGTTTTCATAGACGGCCTGGCCCAGGAGCATCAGCCCGGCCTGCTGAGCCTCGTAAAAGTGAAGTTCTTTACCATGAATATATATAAAACATCCCAGGTCGGCCTTGCTGCCCAGCAGGTCATTCTCACTGAGTTGCAGGCGGCCGGCCAGTTGCCGCATAAAGGAATCCTCCTGCAGGTCGATATCGGAGTCTGAAAAAACGGCCAACAGCGAAATGTCCATCAGGAATCGACGGGCGATCCAATCGAGCTCCGGAAATTGGATGTCGCTCAGGCCAAGCCCCCGCCGGAAATAAGTACGGACCTGTAGTTTTTCCAATGGGCTTAACAAACGCGCAGAACGCCTGAACTGCCGCAGCAATTTCCGCTCCTGCCGCACCAGCTTCCAGTCGGCATAGGCCGCCGCAACGATCACCTTTATGGAAAGCACCCGCATCGCTTTCTTCTTATCGATCAACTCCCGGAAATAAGCGGCATCCTCCACCGGCCCCTGTGTAATCTGCCGGTAATAGGCCACAAAGAAGTAGAGGTCCCAGAATAAATGGCTGTTGATGCCGGTATGGCGGAAATCCAGGTGGTTCTTTTTGTAACGTACCCGGTGAAAAAGCACTTCCTCGGTGTACTCCATCGTTTCTCCCGGGCCGTATTCGGACACCTTGCGGTAATAAGTGCGCAGGCATGCCCCTACCCGAGCTACCATCGAGGCATAAGCGGCCCCTTCCGGCTGCCCTTCCTCAAGGCTTATGGCATACACGATGGAGTCCAGCAGAATGAGCTTGGCACGCCGCCCGGAGGATAACTCCCCGATGAAAGGGGCCGACTCCTCGAAAGGATAGTGGATGGGAAACCCGTAGAGCATGCCCGAATGCTGGAGGCACAAATACAAGGGGTGCCGCAGGCTCTCGAAACGGCCGCCTGATTTCAGTTGCAGGATCTCGGAAAGCGGGCGCATGTCCTTGAGGACAAGGGGGTGCTGCTGCCGAAAAGCGATGTACTGCTCGAACCAGCTTTTGGATTTGAAATCGATCATACGGAGGCTTGCTTTCACAGGCCAAAGATAAGGGCTCTTTTGGTCATTTGTCATTCGTTGCTTGCCTTCCCCCTGGCCCCTATGGTTAAAATTTGTGAATTCACTCCTGTTATCCACTGGAGATAACCCTGCGATAGGGTTTCTATGCCGGGTCAACCTAATCTACATTATCAACGATTCACCCCTCACAATTGACGATTCACCGGAAAAGAGTGGCTGGCCGCCTTTTTAAACAAGATTTTTACAGCGCAAACACACCAATTGAATTACAAAAATGCTTTTCCGATAATCTTCTTATTTTCACCAGGAAACCAATGGCTATGGGAAAGGAAAAAAACGCCAAGGAAATTTTGGGATTTGACGATACCTGGTTTTTGATACTGGGTATCCCCGTCCTGTCTTTTTGCATCCCGTTCCTTTTTTTTAAGGCGACCTTAGCCGATGGTTTGATGGCCTACCTCCCGGAATGGGGCGTCTCTATGATGTACACGGTGGCCTATTGGATGGCTTGCCGGACGATCTTCATCCACTTCCGGCGCCGGTTTCCGGGCCAACAGGAAACCAAAAAGAGAGTGCTCTATATTTCCGGGGCGGTTTTGCTGGCCTATGCCGTGGTCAACTGGTCGCTTGATTATGTTCATGTCTTTATGGGCATTCTGCCCAGAGAAGGGGTGACGGATTTTGACTATACCGTTGGTACCCTGATGATCGTAGCGCTGGTGGGTACGCTTTACGAAAGCGCTTTCCTGTACGACCGCTGGAAGAAAAGCATCCTGGAAACCGAGCAGCTGAAGCGGGAGAACATCGAGTCTCAGCTGGAAGGCCTCAAAAGCCAGGTCAACCCCCATTTCCTGTTTAACAGCCTGAACACCCTGACGTACATTATTCCGGAAGACCCGGACAAGGCCGTGCACTTCGTCCAGAAATTGTCGAAAGTGTACCGTTACATCCTGGAGATCCGGGACAAAAAACTGATATCACTGGAGGAAGAGCTGAGTTTTCTCCATGCCTACCTTTTTTTGGTCCTGGAGCGATTTGGAGACAATCTGCGGGCTGATATACGGGTGCCGGATGATGCGTTGAACCTTCAGTTGGTTCCTCTGTCGCTGCAGATCCTGTTTGAAAATGTAGTCAAGCACAACATCATTTCTGAAGAACGGCCGCTTCAGGTCGAGCTTTGGGTTGAAAACAACCGCCTCATCGTGCGCAACAACCTGCAGCGCAAACGCCAGTCTATGCCCTCCACCAAACTGGGCCTGCAGAACATCAGGAACCGCTATGCTTTCTTTTCCGAGGAAAAGGTGGATGTTATCGAAACCAAGGATTTCTTTACCGTCAGCCTGCCCCTGATCCGGGTGCCGGTAGGGGTGTAGAGAAGTGGAATTTCCTATTGTTTTTGCCCAGACACCTGGAATATTTTCGGCAATGGCCCCGAAGAATCCACCCGTCGATCAATACTCCTTCCATCGCTTCATTTCGATATCGATCACCTGTTTCGGTTCGCGCAACTTAAACTGGGTTTCTCGGAACGTCGGGGCTCGCCATTTAGCCCGGGGATTATTGGAAAAGGCATAAGGTTCGACGGGTATCCCCAGCGCGTTCTTGTCCAGTTCGCCGTTGCCGTTAAGGTCGTGGAAAACAGCAATGGCATAATCCCCCGGGGGAAAGGCGCCCAGGGGTACCTGCAGTTTCTCCTTTGATTTTACCGGTATAGCCAGGCCGGCTACCCTTTGCTCCGTCACCATGAATTTTACTTCACTGTCATACAGGGCGATGTGAACCTCTCCCTTTCCGGTTTCCAGGTTGTGGATGTTGACGATCAGCAGGCTTTTATCTACCACACCGGTAGCAGGTGAAAGCATCAGGCTCATCCAGATAATTGGGGCCATAATTTTACAGTTGTTTTTGTGTTTTATACATCAAATGCCCTACATCAAAAATGCTCAAGACCGTTTTTCCAACGGTTTCTTTTCCTCTAACTCTATTTCTTCCTCTTCCTTATCGAAGATCAGGCCGGTACTGGAGTAGGTGGTGCCAAAAGTTTCCGCCAATTTGGCGACCTGGCTCAGGGCATCCAGCAGCTGGCCCTCTGTCAGCTCCTTCAGCGGGTGGGTGAAAACGCTGACCACAAAACCCTCATAGACGCTGTATTTAGCATCAAGCGCCGAGTGGAAATTGGCTTTTAGCATCCGGGACATCTGTGCCGGGCTGGCCGCTTCTTCCTCAATGATGGGCGTGAAGACCCTCATCCGGTTGTTGGGTTCATCGGTAATGACCAGAAGGATGTAGTCCTTGAAATAGGCCATCCATGCGCCGGGTTCTCCCTCCACCTGAATGGATTCTTTTTCGAATATCTTCTGCATTCTCTTATTGTCCATGCGCTGGGCAGGGCTCGATACAGAAAAAAGAGCAAGAAAGAGGAACACTAGACAGGCTATCCGGTTCATAACTTCCAGTATTTTGGCCAATACGTGTTGGAACAACGCAGGCCATAGGGCCAATAAAGTGTGTTAGTGTATCAGAATGTTTGAACAACGCAGGCTGTAGGGCCAATAGTATTAAGGAAGGCCGGTAGCGGCCTGTCGCATGATACACACGGGCGCCTGGGGCTGTTTCACTTTTTCAATATAAGTGAAATAGGCAACAAAAAGTGTTAAGGGAAGGTTGTTTTATCCGTTTTGCTTCAGCCAGTTCAGGATATTTTGGGTTTGTTGTGAGGCAATGTTGGCGGGCAGCGCAACGGTTTTGCGGGCTTTGAGGTCAAAAGCCAGGGCCGTTTTTTCCGCATTGGCCTGTCGCAGTACCAGGAAGCGGTTGTTGCGGGCACTTTTCGGGACGTCCGTATTCAGGGCCAGGGGCTTTTCGAATGCCGGATTGACGGAAAATTTGTCGCCTTCATAGTCGTAACTAGGCATGATGGCCTGGTATCCGCTCTGCGATTCCAACAGGAATAGGGAATGAAACACCTGGGTTTCCACTTCGAATTCGGCAAAGGGCAGCACCGGGCTGGGTTTTTGCTTGTTGCTCAGGTCGAAGGCAAAGCTGCCGTAATCGCGGGCATAACCTACCAGGTATTTTTCCCACACCTCCAGGCGCTGGATCATTCCGGATTGTGCGTCTACCCCGGAACGTTCCGATAGGTATTGCGGCTGCAACTGAGGCAGCAGGCTGCGGTTCTCGACATCATAAATATAGATCAGTTTAAAACCGTGGATGGCTACCAACTGACTATTATTATTGTAGGTGATCTCGGCGATGAAATAGGGGAAATCAGGGCTGACATCTACCGGCAGCACCTGGCGTTCAATACGGGTACAGTTCTTGGTGTCGTAAACTTCCAGGATGCGGTGGCCGGGGCCATAATCGGGGTCAAGGGTACTGGAATCGGCCTTAACCACAACCAGGATTTCCTGCTCCCGGATCCAGAACTGATTGCCTTCGAGAATATCACCAGGCACCTGGCAGTCGGGCCTGGCCCGAAGCTGAGAGGCTTCGTACCCATCCGGGTTTCCCTCTTCCGATAGGGTGGCGGAATCCGTTGCCGTACCACCCGTTTGCTGTTGCTGGCTTGAAGGGGCATCTCCTCCACAGGATGCCGCAAGGGCAAGCAGACAGATGCTGATAAAGAAAGGCAATGCAATTCTCATTGAGGGAAGGTTTTAGTTTAATAAAATCCTAAAGAATGAATTCACGGTCTGTAAAAGACAAAGTTAGGAATTTTGAAGCATTGGGCAGCCTATCTGGCCGATTATACTGATGTGCTTTTGCATTTTGCCCCGCTCGGGACGCGCAATGCCGCTCTGCTGTAAATACAACGTATGATTTGCTGCATCCTTGATATTTATTCCTTGTCTTTCCGTTAAAAGAATGTTAAATCCCGTTAAAGTACGAAAAAATTCGTAGAAAAACTTGCTCTTACGAAGAGTTTCGTATATAATTGCGTACGAAATGATTCGTAGAAATTGATACATTCATGAACCATAACAATATTCCAAAACCGACAGAATCAGAGCTGGAGATCCTTCAGGTATTGTGGCAATACGGGCCCGTGTCGGTGCGGTTTGTCAACGATAAGCTCAACGAGGAGCGGGAAGTGGGTTATACTACTACGCTCAAGCTGATGCAGATCATGGCCGACAAGGGCCTGGCCGTACGCAATACGGAGAGCCGCACCCACATTTACGAAGCAGCGGTCAGCGAGGCGGACACCCAAATGCGGCTGCTCCAGAAGTTTGTAGACACGACCTTCCGGGGTTCTGCCATGAAGTTGGTCATGCAGGCTTTGGGCAACCACACTGCTTCTCCGGAAGAACTGGACGAGATCAGGGCCCTGATTGAAAAGATGGGTTCCGACAATGATGATGAATAATAACCCGACAAAACTCCATTTATGAATTCCGTTTACAATCTCCTCACCGGCGATATTGGTTATGCTCTTGGGTGGACGGTGGTCCACTCCCTCTGGCAGGGCATGCTCATTGCACTGCTGCTGGCGGGGGTGCTGATCGGCCTCCAGAAGCGGCCGGCACAACTGCGTTATCTGCTGGCTAACCTTTCACTGTTGGCCTTGTTGCTGCTTTCTGCCTTTACTTTTAACCATTATTATCAGTCAGAGGGAGACACAGCCGGGCTCGAAGGGCTTGTTGTCGAGGAAGGGGGTGTTCTCCAAATGGCAGAGCAAACTTCAGCATTGGCCCGGATCACTCAGGAATTTGAGTCCTATTTTGAAGAACACCTGCCACTGATCCTTGCCCTTTGGCTTTTGGGTGTGGCTTTCTTCATCCTGCGCCTTCTGGGTGGTATTGCTTATGTTCAGCACCTCAAAAATTATAAGGTGGAGCCGCTTTCTCAGCCCTGGCAGCAGCGCCTGCGGCAACTGGCCGCTCAGCTGCAGTTGCACCGGCCGGTATTGCTTCTGGAATCGGCATTGGTAAAAACGCCTATGGCCATCGGTTACCTGAAACCCGTGGTGCTCCTGCCTATTGGCGCTATAAACAGCCTTACTGCCGAACAGGTGGAGGCGGTTCTGGCGCACGAGCTGGCGCACATCTACCGCCGGGACTACCTCTTTAACATCCTGCAATCACTGATCGAAGCACTATATTATTTTAACCCGGCTGTTTGGTGGATTTCCGCCAATATCCGGATGGAGCGGGAAAATTGCTGCGACGATATTGCCGTGGCGCTGTGCGGCAACTCTCTGGCCTATGCCAAAGCCCTGGTAAAGATCGAAGAGGCCAGCCAGAAGAATCCCCGTATGGCCATGGCCCTTGCCCGCAGGGGTAAAGGGCGCCTGCTCCACCGGATAAGGCGGATCCTTAACCAACCGCAAAACAAGTCTAATATCATGGAAAAATTCACAACAACAGCCTTGTTGCTGTTAACCATTTTATTCCTTTCCGTCAGCGCCAGCCGCCCGGTGGAGCGTTCACCGGCTCCCGACATTCTGGAACCCCTGCCCAATACGCTTTCCGGGCAGGTACAATCCCTCCATCAACAAGAAACCGGCCTCCCGGGCCTGGTCCGGCTCGATACGCTTCCGGATGGAAAGATTGACATCCACTCCTATAAAAATGGCAAAGAAGTGAAGGCCAGCATCAGAGGCCGGAAGATATCCAAACTGGAGATCAATGGAAAGGAGATCCCGGAGAGCGAATTTGGCCAGTATGAAGGAATGGTGGAAGAATTGGCCAGCAGCCGTCCCGAACCTCCAAGGCCGCCTGCCCCGCCTATGCCGCCGTCAGCCCCTGAGCGCCCTGCCCCTCCCGCTGCCCCGGCAGCTCCCGCTCCCCCGGCTGTCCCGGCCCCCCCCGCTCCCCCCGCCCCTCCAAGGTTTTTAGGGAATAAGGATGTGAACCACATCACTGCTAAAAAGAAGGACGATGGCACTACCGCTATCATCATTGAGAAAATGGACGGCGAAAAAATGGAATTCATCGTGACAAACGAAGGGGAAGGGCACGCCATCTACCTCGATGGGGAAGAGCTGGAGGATGGTGAAACAAAAGTAGTCATTGAAGATGCCGCCCCTCACCTTTTCGGCTTCCGAACGGATGAGAATGCACCAATGATCTGGTTTGACGGATCGGATAAGGGGCAGGGCTCTTCGTTCTTTTGGATGGGAGAGGACGGAGAGGAAAGCAAGGCCATGAAAGAGCTGATGGAGCAGCATCGAAAGGAGCGCGGCCGCATCAACGAAGATATGCGAAAGGCACGGGAGGAGTTGCGCCTGAAGTACAGCGAGGACCAGGAACGCCTGCTGAACGAGTTGAGGGCTCAGCAGGAGAAGGCCCGCGAGCAACAACGGGAGGCAATGGAACAGTACCGCGAGCAACTCCGGCAAAATCGCGATCAGATGCGCCTGCAGTTCGACAATGAGAATCCTGCCTTCGAATGGAATGACAATTCCCGGTTCTTCTTTTACGAGGGACAGGGCGCGAGAAAAAACAATCAAAGTGCTTTGGAGCGGCAATTGCTGGCCGACGGCCTGATCGATACTGAAGCTAGTTACCGGTTCGAGCTTTCCGGAAAGGGATTGCTGAAAGTCAACGGGAAAAAACAACCCCAGGCGGCTTTCGAGAAGTACAAGAAATTGTGGAGCGAAACTACCGGAGAAAAGGTGGACGAGAATACCCATATCCGGATAAATAAAAAATCGCAGGCCCAGTAAGGAGACGGGCCTCCAATAACACATAAAAAAATCGGATTATGAAACTAAAGTGGGCCTTAATGCTGGCATTTGCCGGGCTGCTGCCCGGGCTGCTCCTGGCACAGGACAAGCCGGCGAAGAACAAACAGAAAATTGTGATCATCAAAAAATCCGTGGATGAGGACGGGAACGAAGTAGTGGAAAAAATCGTCCGGGAAGGCGAAGGGCAGGAAAAAATGGAATGGAAGGATGAGGACGGAAGGATCATCATCAAGCTGAGAGACGGTGATTTGGAGTGGAATGGACTGGAAGATCTGGACATAGATCTTGAAGGGCTGAACCTTGATCTGGAAAACCACCTGGAAGGAAAAGGCTTTCACTTCAGGAGCCTCGATGGCGAAAACTTTACCTTTGGCACTCCGCCCAATAAGGCCATGCTCGGTGTACAGGCCGGGCAGACAAGAGAATTGATCAATGAAAATGGGGAGGTAGGCGAAATGGAAGTCCCCAAAGGCGAAGGCGCTGCTGTTCTGAATGTGTTTGAAGGCAGTGCAGCCGAGGAAGCGGGCATTCAAAAAGGAGATATCATTACCTCTGTGGACGGTGCCCCGGTTGATGGTTTTGAGGCGCTGGTGGAATCACTGAGCGATAAGGCTCCCGGCGACAAAGTTTCCATCGGGCTCAACCGGGAGGGCCAACCCATGGTAGTGGAAGCCATCCTGAAAGGAAGAGAAACCGCCCCGTCTGTGTATGAATTCAAGATGGATGACGAAGGCCATGGCCTGCACTTCTTCAGCGATGAGCCAGGCCATAAAGGAAAACGGAGCCACAAGGTGATCATCATTGATGATGGAGATGTAATCATTGAACCTGAAAACGAAGATGAAACTTCCTTTTGGGAAAACCATGCCGACAAGCCGGCCCTGGAATTGGAAGCCTTCGAAGCCTTCCCCAACCCTGCTGACAACCAACTGACGGTGCGATTCACCGGTAAAGCCGCACCGGTCACTCTTCTGCTGCTCGATGCTGCGGGAAAACAGGTTTACAAGGAATACATTCAGGATTTTAGCGGCCGATACGGCCAACAGATCAGCCTGGAAGGCGTGCCCGAGGGGCTGCTGCTGCTCACCATCGAGCAGGAAGGCCAGATATTTACGAAAAAAGTGCTGGTTACCCGGCAATAACGGGCTGGGCATACTGCTCCTGCGGAGAAAAGTATGCAACCATCTTCACCAATAATCATCCCGGGGGAAGGCCAACGCCTTCCCTTTTTACTTCGAGAACACGACGCTGTTGACGATGCTTTCCGGGTCGAAGAAGAGGGAGATAAGGATACAGATCAGGAAGAGGAGAAGCGCGAAGATGACATCAGGAGACGTCTCCTTAATGGGGGCATTCTTGTTCATAGGGATTATGTTCTGTGTTTAACTAAGGGATTATGTTTTTACGGGATACAAGTTGTCATTATTTTCCTAATGGAGCAAACGGTTATTAAAATAATTTGCCGGCGGAGGGTAAAAACGCCCCTGGCCGGTCATTTGTCCAGCCAGTTTTTGAAATCACTGACCCTGTCCCGGCTGACTACGGCATCGAAGCCCGGTTGGGGCCGCAGTTCTACGATCAGGCGGCTGTTGAAATAGGGCGAAACCTTTTGTATAGCGTTGATGTGGACAATGGCCTTTCGGTTGAGCCGAAAGAAGAACCGGGGGTCGAGCAGGCTTTCCAGTTGATCGAGGGTGTAGTCGAGCGCATGCCGTTTTTTGTCCTGCATCTGAGCGAAGAGCAGGCCGTCTTCGGAGTAGAAATAGCGAACATCCTCCACCTGAATATAGGTGATCTGCTGCCCGATCTTGACGATGAATCGCTCCTTGTACGCTGGCGCCTGAAAAGAATGAATAAGGCTTTCCAGGGTACGGGGGTCGAGCAGGGGGGCTTTGCCATAGAAGCGGTCGAACTTATTGAGCGCCTGCTGCAGTTCTTCGGGGTCGATGGGTTTCAGCAAGTAATCGATGCTGTTTAATTTGAAGGCCTTGAGGGTGTATTGGTCGTAGGCAGTAGTGAAGATGACGGGAGACGGTACTTCTACTTCGCGGAAAATGTCGAAGCTGAGGCCATCGGCCAGCTGAATGTCCAGGAACAACAGGTCCGGCCTGGGGTTTTCCTGTAACCACTGTACGGCATGCTCTACGCTTTCGAGATGGGCAAGAATGCCCGCTTGTGGGCGTTGTTGGAGCAGTAGTTGCTGCAGGCGCCGGGCAGCCGGCTTTTCATCCTCAATGATGAGCACTTTCATGAATGCGGAACTTTGCTAATAAACATCACTACGCATGTCAAAGGTAGGGGAGATTTTGCAGACCGCCTAGTGCCCGTGTTGCCTGGCCCTCTGAAACTCAATCATACCATTCCCTGAGGCTGATCCGGAGGCGCTGGGAGTTGGCGGTAAACTGAAAGGACACCTCCTTGAAACTGGGCAGGCGCCACTTGGTACGGGGAGGGCGGGAAAAAGCAAAAGGTTCGGTAGGGATGCCTAAAAAGTTCCGGTCCAGTTCGCCGTTGTCGTTGGTGTCGTGAAATAAAGCCACAGCATAGGTCCCAAATGGCAGTCCGGGGATCGAATAGCGGGCGGCCCCGGCCCTTTCTACTTTGAATCCTTGAACGATGGCCTTTTCCTTGACCAGATAATTCTCCTGGGAGTCATAGATGCCGACCCAGATGGTGCCTTTGGCTTCTTTGACATTATTTACCTCAATGATCAACTGGCCATTCTCCGCAGAGAAGGCAGGAAGCTCGGAGCTGGGGACAGCCAGGGCCGGCAATGCCAGCAGTATTTGGATCAGGATCGAGGTCATGGTCGTGAATTTTTTCTTTACTATTCCGGTCCTATATCTCTCTAAAGACGAAAAATAGTTGCAAAGGTTGCTGCAAAATTGTCGAAAAGAGAATAGCTACACTTTCTACCCGGAAGAAAGTAGAGTAATATCGGGGATTGAGCCAATAAAATTATTTTTATTATATTTATACCGACACGGTATGAAAAATCCTGAAGGCGTCGATCCCTTCCGGATATATACTGCTGCTCTCCGGCTCTACCCATACGTTTCCCAAAAACAAACATTTTCCGTTAAACGCCATAAGAAACACAAGATGGTTTTTGGTGAACAATTCACCTTCGCCGGGCAGTGGCCCTTGTTTCATCGGCCTGCCCGGTTTTTTAGGCTCCTCCTGGCTATTCTTTCGAAATGCCGCTGAACGGACAAAATTTACCCCTGAACTTTCACCTTCAACAAAATGTTTAGGTAGAGCCTGGGTAGGGACAAGCCGTTTTAGCCTCATCTGCTCCAAAAAAGAACAGGAAAACTGGAAGAGATTCGAATTATTGACTATTTTTGCAGAGCCGGCAAAAGCTGGCCCCAAGCAATTTTCACCTGTATCAGTATCGGATAGTTGTCGGTATCCTGTCGGCAAAAAAAGTAAGACGTTAGTTCGTTACCCACATAGGCCAAGGCCTTTACAAGCCCTTCATACTGCCCCACTTGTGTCGTACAACTCGATCATTGAGCTGAGAATTGGCATCGAACAGTTGCTTTTTCTTCAGAAATGTGTACTCGGCGGAAGGTTTTTTCCGTCTAAAAAAAGTGGGTGCAATTTTTGCTATAACAAATCACTAAAAAGACACCTTGACTACTCTTCTCGAACCTGGGGAGAAAGCGTGTCGTTTTGTTAAGCTAACAAATTTTAATTCGCATGAAAGACCGCTACACGGCATTCTATGAGAAAACCGTAGCAATAATTTCTTCCAGCAGAGAAGCTCGCCTCATTGCAGGCCTGGTCTTGTTTTTGCTCTCTCCTGTTTCCTCTTACGCGCAATGCTCCCTCAAAATTGAAGCCATTCATGTAGACTGTAGTTTTGATAATGGCAGTAGCGTTTTTACGGTGGAGGTCGTAGTAAGCTGGGCATCGGCTCCCGGGGGTACCATTAAGGCCACGCTCGGAGGACAGGCCCGGGAATTTACGGTTTCCTCAGGAAGCGGTGTTCATACTTTCTCAGGTTTCAGCCTGCCCAGCCCTGGCCTGGGGTATCCCGTTACCGTCGGGTTTACCGATGCCGTCACCTATCCGTGCTATGATTACAGTACCGCCGATGCTATTGCTTGTACGCCCGCCTGCCCCGGCACCCCTACCGCCATTGGAGGCCTCGCCTGGAATGAGGATATCGTCGATGGTATTTACGATAGAGAACCCGGGCAACCCAACATCAAAGTAGAGGCCTATGATTGTGAGGGCGCCCTGCGCGGCGCCGCCTTTACCAACGCCGATGGGCAATGGAGCATCGACGGGCTGAATGCGGGGGAAGCTTACCGCGTAGAGTTTTCCGCCCGCCAGGTCCCGGGATTGAGCCCGTCGCTCGCCGGCCCGGATAACGCATCGCCGGTTCAGTTCATCACTGCCGGCGATTGTGCCGTCAACGCGGCCTTCATGGAGGAAGCTAACCGCGACTGCGGCGCTTCCGGGGAATTCGATTATACCGATTGTTCCGGCGCTTTCAATGAACTGGACTGGAGCGCCTACAGCAATGGCGCCAACCCTTTTCCCTTTCCCCCTTTCGCAGCGGCAATAAATGGCGATGAGGTATACTGGGCCCGCACTACAGATGGCGTTACGCCCTTCGCGCACAGGGTTTATCATATGGAATACGGAGGAGAACAAGGGGCTGTGTATCTGCTTGAAGTGGAGAATGCCGGTTCCGGAGGCCATAGCGGGGCAGGAGTGGTTTTCGCCTTCAACCGGCCGGTCACTGCACTTACTTTCTCTCTGCTCGATATCGATATTTCCGGCGACGTCATCGACCGGGCCAGTGTGCAAGGCTATCTCGGAGGAACTCCAGTTAACCTGTCGCTCTCCGAAATCATTGCCGGAAGTGCCGTCAGTGTAGTAGAACCCCACCTTTTTGAAGGAACAGCAGAAGTTGCCGGCTCCTCTGATGCAGGCAATGTAACCATACATTTCCATAACCCTGTTGACCAACTGGCGATAACGCTTTTTTCGGTTGGGCCCGCCGCAGGGGCAGGCAGCGTTCAGGATATTGGGATCGGTAATATCAGCTGGTGTGAACAACCGGTAGCGCTGGCCCCGGCGTGTACCCGGATATTCGACTGGCAGGCTTTCGAAGACAACAACAATAATCCGACGCCCTACATTATGGACGATGTAGCCGTTCAGGTTACTAAAAACGACCCTTTCGGGATCGCAACCAGCTCAGCATTTATGGTCGACAACGACCTTACTCCTCAGGGCGGCCAGCGGGGCTTCTGGGCCATGGGTATGGATGCCACTTCTCAGGATCAGTATGTGGAAAGTGTCCTCACGTTCAGTGAACCAGTTGCCCACCTCAGCTTTTCGATCCTGGATGCCGATCAAAATATAGGGAACGATTTGGGGTTAGGCTACCAGGACAGGGTTCTTGTCCATGGTTTCCTCCGGGGAGAGGAAGTGCCGCTGAGCCTTTCTGATATTTCTGCTGGCAGTGGTGTTCTCGGAGGCAGCGTCGCCATTGTCTCTCCCAACGAATACCTTGGTGACGGATGGATAGCCGACGGTGCTTCAGCCGATGGCAACCTGGCCGTGCGTTTTTCGCAGGAGGTAGACTCCGTCGTCATCCGGCTGTCGGCCGGGCCTGATGGGCCCCTCAACCCTGCTTCGCAGCAGATCGGGTTGAGCGACATCAACTTCTGCATCTGCCAGCCCACGCCCATGCAGGCCGGCGACCGGGTATGGAGAGATGAGAATGGCAACGGTGTACAGGAGGCTTGCGAACCGCCCATTGCCGGAATGTTAATTGCCCTGTACGACGAGTCGGGGATGTTGCTTGCCACTACCAGTTCGGACACCGAGGGGCGTTATCACTTTACCCATTCCGGTAGGCCCGGAGAAAACTGGTTGTCTGACAGTGAACTCCAGCCCAATACGCCTTACTATATCGTCTTCGGCGCCGAGGATGACAACCCGGTTGGCCCGTATCTCCGGATTGAGGGCGAATGGCATGTTCCTACCCGCAGGCAGACAGGCAGCGGCTCCAATCCCTTTATGAATGATTCCGACGCCATGGCCAATGGGCCCTCTGTTGATATGCCCGGCTCCATACCGGATGCGCTGCCCTACGTCTTTTTCACTACCGGAGGAACAGGGCAAACCAATACTACCCTGGACGCTGGCTTCACGCCCGTCCACTTCGACCTGGCTTTGCGCATGCTTCTTAATGATAACCTGACCCCGCCGCCGTTTTCTCCGGGACAAACGGTCAATTACACCATTACGGTGTACAATCAGGGAATGGTGCCGGCCGATTCGGTTGCAATTGCTGCCTACTATCCTGCCGATGCGCTGGTGCTGGAAGATAATGTGAACTGGCTGGCCGGTAACGGGAACGCCCGCACGGCAGGGCCCCTGCCGGTTATTGCTCCCGGGGATTCGCTGGTGCTGGATATCACTTTCCGGATAAAGACAACCTTTACCGGTGACACCGTAGTAACGCAGGCGGAGATCTACAATGCTGTCAACCTCTTTGGTATGGCCGACGTGGATTCTTCCCCTGACCTGATCCCGGATAATGACGCTGGCGGCGCCCCCGGTTCCGAAGCCGACAATGCCCTTACGGGCGATGGCACCGGGCCGGTTAACAGCCCGGTCGCCGCTACCGATGAAGATGACCACGATGTGGAACGGATCACGGTTGACGGCCCTCCCCCCTTCGACCTGGCGCTTAGCCTCTTCCTTAACGGCGACGGCCCCTTCTATCCCGGGGAAAGCGTTAACTTCACTATTGAAGTGGTGAATGAAGGTATCCTGGGCGCCGGTAATATACAGTTGAACAGCTATATCCCCACCGGGCTGGCCCTCAATGACCCCGACTGGACAGCCGCCAATGGCATCGCTACGCTCAATGTGCCTATCGATACCCTGCCGACGGGAACTTCCGTGCTTCGGGAGATCACTTTTCTGGTCGCACCGGGTTCTCCCAGCGGCCCCATAACTTATGCAGTAGAAATTGCCTCCGCCACCAACGCCATGGGTGTGGATGACGGGGATTCAACTCCCGCCAACCAGGACCCCGATGAAGACGACCAGGATGCCGTGCAGGTGCTGATAAGCCCGGTATTCGACTTGTCTTTGGAAAAAGAACTCGTCAGCCCGGGGCCCTTCTCTCCGGGGAGCAACGTTACTTTCTCTATCAAGGTCACCAATGAGGGTTCTGTGGCGGCCCGGAACGTTCAGCTCTCGGATTTTATTCCCGATGGCCTGGCGCTCAACCACAACAGCTGGTCGGTTACCAACGATGTAGCGCAACTCAACAACCTGATCCCGAATATTGCTCCAGGCAATACCGTTAACCGGCAGATCACTTTCGTCATCGAAGACGGTTTCCTGCAGTCCAGCATTACCAACTTCGCCGAGATCCGTTCCGCAATGAACGACCTCGGGCTGGATGACCGCGATTCCACGCCGGGCAATAACAGTACCCAGGAAGATGATGACGATAGCGCCATCATCACCATCCAACAGGGGGCTCCGGTATTCGACCTGGCCATCAGGAAGGAAGTCAATTACGCCGAGACCCCAGGGCCCTTCCACCCGGGGGATTATATCAGCTACAACATAACCGTCTACAATGAAGGCAACGTGAGGGCCAGAAATATACAAGTGGCCGATTACCTCTCGGATGGGATGACACTGGCCGACAACGGATGGGTCTCCTATGGCGATATAGCGGTATTGGCTTCCACGATCTCTTCGCTGGAAGGAGGTGCTTCCGCCACCGTAACCATCCGGTTGAGAGTGGATGCGGATTTCAATGAGGAGCAGATCGAAAACCATGTCGAGATCTATTCTGCCTTCAACAACCAGGGGTTGGACGATGTCGACTCTGTCGCTGATAGCGGTATCGGCGACCATCAGGACGATGAGGACGTGGCGGTGGTCCAACTGGAGCAGGAAGTGCCCGCATTCGACCTGTCTCTGATCAAAAGAATAAAAACTTCTGCTACGCCCGGCCCTTTTTATCCGGGCAGCACGGTGACGTTCACCATTCGGGTGAGCAACGAGGGCAACGTCGATGCCCAATCTGTTTCTATCGTGGATTACATTCCACAGGGCTTGTCGCTGGCCGACCCCAACTGGTCGCAGGTATTTGGCGTTGCCGTTCTCAATACGCCTATTGCCAACCTGGCTGCCGGAGCTACGGAAAGTGTGGATATCACCTTTACCATAGCGGATAATTTTACCGGTACGCTGATCACCAATTCAGCAGAGATCAACGGCGCAGGCAATGCGCTGGCGATGGTGGACGAAGATTCTACCCCTGCCAATGGCATGCCGGGAGAAGACGATATCGGCCGCGCTCAACTGGAAATTGTTCAAACCTATGACCTGGCACTTTCCAAATCCCTGAATACCAACCTCGCTCCCGGCCCTTACCAACCGGGAGGCCAGGTGGCGTATAACCTTACCGTGTACAATCAGGGAAGCCTGCCGGCCAGCAACATTCGGTTGTACGACTATTTCCCGCCGGGCCTCATCCTCAACGACGACAAGTGGCAGGCGGTCCAGGGAAACATCTTAAGGCTGATCAATCCCATCCCGGCCCTGGCGCCCGGCCAGGCGGTAACCGTCACGATCAACTTTGATATTGCACCCGATTTGCACAACGGGGAAGTGCTGGTCAATTGTGCGGAGGTCGGCAGTTCTACCAATCCCGCTGGCCTGCCCGATGTCGATTCCACTCCTTCCAACGGCAGCCACGATGAAGACGATGACGATATTGAAACCATTCAGGTAATTATTCCCAAGCGTTTCGACCTTGCCCTTTCCAAAACGGTGAATACCGTCCAGACACCGGAACCGTACTACCCCGGCAGTACGGTAGCCTACCAGATCACAGTGAAGAACGAAGGCGATGAAATAGCGGAAAACATACAGATCCAGGATTACATCCCGCAGGGCCTCATCCTGACCAGTTCTACCTGGTCGGCCCTGGGCAGCATCGCTATGCTCAATGCTCCCATTCCGAGCTTGTTGCCTGGCGATTCGGCTACGGTGGACATTACCTTCGCCGTCAGCCCGGTTTTCCAGGGGGGGACTCTGACAAACTATGCGGAGATTGCAGGCAGCAATTACGGTTCGAGCCTGAGCGATGCAGATTCTACTCCTGGTAATGGCAGCGCTGGCCCGGCGGAAGATGATTACGATGGTGCAACGATAACCGTAAGCCGCCAGGATTTTGACCTGGCCCTGCGTAAGCGGCTGAAAGCCAGCGTTACTCCGGGCCCTTTTGTGCCCGGCAGCACCGTTGTCTTTGAGATCGAGATCTCCAACGAAGGAGACCTGGCCGCCCAGAATATCCAGCTCCGGGAGTATTTCCCCACCGGCCTGTTGCTTTCCGACCCAAATTGGAACGCCGTGGGCAACGTAGCCGAGTTGGCTTTACCCATCGGCAGCCTGGCGCCTGGCGCTACTGCGGTGGTAGATGTGTCTTTTACCGTAGCTCCCAATTTCAGCGGCCTTAGCCTGGCAAACTTTGCCGAGGTGGGAAGCGCCTTCAATATTCTGGGCTACGATGATATGGACTCTACACCTGGCAACGGCAGCCTGGGCGAAAGTGAAGACGACTACGACGGAGCAACCATAACGGTGCTTCAGCAAAAGTTCGACCTGCGGCTAACCAAAGAACTCAAGGTGAGCGCCACACCCGGGCCTTTCTACCGGGGCAGTACGGTTACCTTCCGCATTACGGCGGTCAATGAAGGCGACCTGGAAGCACAAAATATCCAGCTGCGGGATTACATTCCACTGGGGCTGGTTCTCGCTGACAACAACTGGACGCTCAACGGCAGCATGGCGGTGCGTTCCATCGGTAGCCTGCAACCCGGTGCATCCGTTTCCTACAACATAACATTTACCGTTTCCCCCAGCTTTTCCGGCATGCTGTTGTCCAACTTCGCCGAAGTCGGCGCTGCATCCAATGCCTTCGGCCTGGGAGATACGGATTCCACGCCGGGCAATGGCCCTGCCGGGCCCAATGAGGATGATTTTGACAACGCTTCTATTGAAATACTGCAGCAGGAGTTCGACCTGGCCTTAACCAAAGAGCTGAATACCAGCCTTACCCCCGGGCCCTTCGTTCCGGGCAGCACCGTTACGTTCCGCCTGACCGTAACCAATGAAGGCGAGATCGCGGCTCAGAATGTACAATTACTGGACTATATCCCCCTGGGGCTGATCCTTACGGATAATAGCTGGACTTCCAATGGCGTCATCGCCAGCCGTACCATCAGCAACCTGGCGCCCGGGGCCTCGGCCAGCATCAATATTACCTTTGCGGTGGCCTCTAATTTCTCCGGCACGGCTATTGCCAACTATGCAGAGATCGGTGCTGCAACCAATATTTATGGCCTCGGCGACAGAGATTCTACACCGGGTAACGGTTCTTCCGGCGCCGGTGAAGATGATTTCGATGGAGCAACCATCGACGTAGTCCAACAACCCTTCGACCTGGCCCTGACAAAAGAACTCAAAGTGAGCGCTACCCCCGGGCCTTTCTATCCGGGCAGCACCGTCACTTTCCGGATCACCGTGATCAACGAAGGAGGCATTGCGGCCCAAAATGTTCAGGTTCGCGACTATATTCCGCTAGGCCTCGTTCTTGCCGACAACAACTGGACGCTCAATGGCAGCATGGCTTACCGCTCAATAGGAACGCTTCAACCTGGCGCTTCCGTTTCGGTGGACATCACCTTCACCATTTCCCCCAACTTCAGCGGGCTTTTCATTACAAACTATGCCGAGATCGGCGCCGCCACCAATACGCTCGGCCTGGGAGATACGGACTCAACTCCGGCCAATGGCAGCGCCGGCCTTAACGAAGATGATTTTGATAGTGCCGGGATCACCGTCAATCCGCCTCAGCAGTTTGACCTCACTCTGAGCAAATCGGTGAGCTCTTCTACGCCGGGCCCCTACGTAGCGGGCAGCGCAGTGACGTTCCGCCTGACGGTGACGAACCAGGGCAACGTGACGGCGCAGAGCATCCAGCTGTGGGACTACCTTCCGCAGGGGCTGACGCTGTCGGACAATACCTGGACGGCGAACGGCGGGGTGGCCAGCATGAACAACCCTATTGCGAGCCTGGCGCCGGGCGCATCCACGACAGTGGAGATCGATTTTGTAGTGGGGCAGGGTTTTGGCGGCACGACTATAGTGAACTACGCGGAGATCGCCTCGGCCTTCAACGGCTCGGGCCTGAACGATGCGGACAGCACGCCGGGCAACGGCGCGGCCGGCCCGAATGAAGACGATTATGACAACGCCAGCATAGCCATCACCATCCCGCCGCGTTTCGACCTGGCGCTGAGCAAAGAGGTGAGCCCCTCCACGCCGGGCCCCTACGTAGCGGGCAGCGCAGTGACGTTCCGCCTTACAGTGACGAACGAGGGCAACGTGACGGCGCAGAGCATCCAGCTGTGGGACTATCTTCCGCAGGGGCTGACGCTGTCGGACAACACCTGGACGGCGAACGGTGGGGTGGCCAGCATGAACAACCCTATTGCGAGCCTGGCGCCGGGCGCATCCACGACAGTGGAGATCGATTTTGTAGTGGGGCAGGGTTTTGGCGGCACGACGGCAGTTAACTACGCGGAGATCGCCTCGGCCTTTAACAGCTCGGGCCTGAACGATGCGGACAGTACGCCGGGCAACGGCGCGGCCGGCCCGAATGAAGACGATTATGACAACGCCAGCATAGCCATCACTGTCCCGCCGCGTTTCGACCTGGCGCTGAGCAAATCGGTGAGCTCTTCTACGCCGGGCCCGTACGTAGCGGGCAGCACGGTGACGTTCCGGCTCAGGGTGACGAACCAGGGTAATGTTACGGCGCAGAACATCCAGCTGTGGGACTACCTTCCGCAGGGGCTGACGCTGTCGGACAATACCTGGACGGCGAACGGCGGGGTGGCCAGCATGAACAACCCTATTGCGAGCCTGGCGCCGGGCGCTATGCACGATGTGGAGATTGACTTTATTGTGGCGCCGGGTTTTGGCGGCACGACTATTATAAACTACGCGGAGATCGGCTCGGCCTTCAACAGCTCGGGCCTGAACGATGCGGACAGTACGCCGGGCAACGGCGCCGCCGCCGCCAGTGAAGACGACTATGACGATTCGAGTATAGCCATCACCATCGCGCCGCGTTTCGACCTGGCGCTGAGCAAGGAGGTGAGCCCCTCCACGCCGGGCCCGTACGTAGCGGGCAGCGCGGTGACGTTCCGCCTGACGGTGACGAACCAGGGCAACGTGACGGCGCAGAACATCCAGCTGTGGGACTACCTTCCGCAGGGGCTGACGTTGTCGGACAATACCTGGACGGCGAACGGCGGGGTGGCCAGCCTTAACAACCCTATTGCGAGCCTGGCGCCGGGCGCATCCACGACAGTGGAGATCGATTTTGTAGTGGGGCAGGGTTTTGGCGGCACGACTATAGTGAACTACGCAGAGATCGCCTCGGCCTTCAACGGCTCGGGCCTGAACGATGCGGACAGCACGCCGGGCAACGGCGCGGCCGGCCCGAATGAAGACGATTATGACAACGCCAGCATAGCCATCACTGTCCCGCCGCGTTTCGACCTGGCGCTGAGCAAATCGGTGAGCTCTTCTACGCCGGGCCCGTACGTAGCGGGCAGCACGGTGACGTTCCGGCTCAGGGTGACGAACCAGGGTAATGTTACGGCGCAGAACATCCAGCTGTGGGACTACCTTCCGCAGGGGCTGACGCTGTCGGACAATACCTGGACGGCGAACGGCGGGGTGGCCAGCATGAACAACCCTATTGCGAGCCTGGCGCCGGGCGCTATGCACGATGTGGAGATTGACTTTATTGTGGCGCCGGGTTTTGGCGGCACGACTATTATAAACTACGCGGAGATCGGCTCGGCCTTCAACAGCTCGGGCCTGAACGATGCGGACAGTACGCCGGGCAACGGCGCCGCTGCCGCCAGTGAAGACGACTATGACGATTCGAGTATAGCCATCACCATCGCGCCGCGTTTCGACCTGGCGCTGAGCAAGGAGGTGAGCCCCTCCACGCCGGGCCCGTACGTAGCGGGCAGCGCGGTGACGTTCCGCCTGACGGTGACGAACCAGGGCAACGTGACGGCGCAGAGCATCCAGCTGTGGGACTACCTTCCGCAGGGGCTCACGCTGTCGGACAACACCTGGACGGCGAACGGCGGGGTGGCCAGCCTTAACAACCCTATTGCCAGCCTGGCGCCGGGCGCATCCACGACGGTGGAGATCGATTTTGTAGTGGGGCAGGGTTTTGGCGGCACGACTATAGTGAACTTCGCGGAAATATTCTCTGCAACCAACAGCCAGGGATTGAACGATGCGGACAGTACGCCGGGCAATGGTGCAGCAGCCAGCAACGAAGATGATTTTGACAGCGCCGGCATCAACATTACTGTTCCGCCGCGCTTTGACCTCGCTATGCGCAAACAATTACGGACCTCCATTACTCCCGGCCCGTTCTTTCCGGGAAGCCAGGTGGCGTTCCGTATTACGGTGACTAATCAGGGTAACGTAGATGCGTACAATGTACAGATTACCGACTATATTCCCGCCGGACTGGCCCTCAGTGGAAGCGGTTGGATACAGTCGGGAAGCATGGCCACGCGCACTATCCCCGGGCCTATCGCTGCCAATGGCGGCAATGCCTCGGTGGATATTTTCTTTGTGATCGATCAGAATTTCACCGGCAATACGATCGTAAACTATGCGGAGATCAGTGCTGCCGACAACGATACCAATCCTGCCAATACTTTCCCGACGGATGCTGACTCGCAGTTTGACAATGACAATACCAATGACGCCGGCGGCCTGCCTGACAGCCCTGCCGATAATGCCATCAATGGTAATGGCACCGGTGGAGTCGGAAGCGGGCTGGCCGATGGCGATGAAGATGACCACGACCCGGCGCTTATCGTTGTGGGCAATTGCCCGAGAGCGGGGATAGGCGGCATTATAGGCATATGCCTGACCTGCACCTCCAATAATGTGTTTGCCAGCCTGACGGGAGCATTGGGCGATAATCCCAGTCCGGGTGGTACCTGGACGGACCTGGACGGCGCCGGTGTTTCGCTGGCCAATCCTGCCAACGTTAATTTCACGGGCGTGCCAACCGGGGAATATCGCTTCCAGTACACGGTGGGCGGGCAGAATGGCTGTCCGGCCTCTTCGGCTATCGTCACTGTGAACCTGGAGAGCAATCTCGATTACGGGTGCAATGGTTCGGTGAACGTGGCATTGGGCGACCGGTGTGAGGTACTCGTAGTTCCGGATATGATCCTGGAAGGCGGATCGGATGGTTGTATTCAAGGATTGGTAGTCAACCTGATCAATCCCAGTGGCGTGAACCTGGGTAATGTCATCACTGTAGAGGAGGCCGGGCAGACCCTGATCGCAGAAGTGCTTGACCCCTTCTGCGGATTGGTATGCTGGGGGTATGTAAATGTACAGGACTTTACACCTCCTTCCTTCGATTGTCCGGTGCAGGATGTAGAGCTCATTTGTTCCGACCTGGATTCCATCCTGAACAACCCGGCCAGCCTGGCGGTTACCGGAGCGCCGGTGGTTCACGATACTTGTGGGCAGCATACGGTTACTTTCCAGGACGAACTGTTGACGACGCCCGACTGTCTGGATCGGCAGGTCAACCGCGTGTTTACAGTTTCTGACCCGCTGGGTAACAGCGCACAGTGCATTCAGGTGATCACAATACGGAAACCCACCTTTAATGACCTTCTGCCGATGCCTGCCCTGGTGGAGATCCCCTGTGATTCGACTTTTGCACTGGATCAGAACGGCAATCCTCATCCTTCGGTGACGGGATATCCCCTGGTGCAAACTTACTTTGGCGTTCAGCCGCTCAACCAGACACTCTGCAATCTTGGCGCCTCCTATACCGATTCTGCTCCCATTGTGGTTTGTGACGGGACGACGAGGTTCATCCGCCGGTGGGATATTCTGGATTGGTGTGGCAGTGCCGGCAATACCATTCTGCAGTTAACCCAGTCCATTAAAGTAGGAGATGTGGCCGGCCCGGTGGTATCCTGCCCGGAGATTGACTTCACCGGTGACGGATACCCGGATCCCCTGCAATTTTCCACTTCGCCTTATGATTGCCTGGCGGCTTTCGAAGCGCCGCTTCCCAATGTGACGGACAATTGTTCCAGTTGGGAGGTGCGTACCGAGATCGTAACGGACCAGGTAGTGCCGGTAACCAACCAGTACGGCATTATTACAGGCTACGACACTATCGCAACGATCATTGCCACCATTCTGCCGGGACAGCCCCGTTATGTCAGCGGCATTCCGTTGGGCTGCCACCGGTTCCGTTATAAGGTGACCGACGATTGCAACAATTATACAGTGCTGGAATGCGACTTTTGCGTCGTGGACAACGTAGAACCTTCGGCAGTATGCAATGATGACCTCACCATCTCCATTGGAGGCCAGGGTTTCGGCAGAGTATATGCTACGGATATCAATGAAGGCAGCACCGACAACTGCGGCATCGATACGATATTGGTGCGCCGCCGTTTTGATGTGGATCCGATCAGTTGCGGGCCGGTTACGCCCTATTATTCTGATTGGGCGCCCTATGTGGATTTCACCTGCTGCGATGTCGGCCGTATGGTGGCCATTGAGTTGCGGGTGATTGACTTCTATGGCAACGAAAATACCTGCTGGATGGAGGTAATGGTTGGCGACAACGTGCGCCCGGTATGTACAGCTCCTCAGGATGTGGCCGTGAGTTGCGTAAACCTGCCTGCCAATTTTGACCCCTATAATACCAGCCAGTTGCAGGCGCTGTTTGGTGCTGCCCAGGCGGATGACGCCTGTGGAAGCGCTATGGCCGTAGAGCAGCCCCCCATTGTGAACCTGGACCAGTGCGAAGTGGGGACGATCATCCGCACCTTCCAGGCAGTAGACCTGGTGGGCAATTTGTCTCAGGGGCTTTGCCGCCAGGTGGTGACGATCGGGGAGCATTTCAATTACCAGATCAAATTTCCCAAGGACTTTACCACCAACTGTACGGTGCCCACCCCGGATACCCTCATCTACACCAGTTTAGGCTGTGACCTGCTTTCGGTAAGCGTTACCGATGAGGTATTCACGCCTTTGTCTGGAAGTACCGGGCAGGAGTGTTACCGGATCTTCCGCCGGTATCGCGTCCTGAACTGGTGCGAATACGATGGCGTGTCCGACGCGGTGGTCATTGGCCGGAATGAAGACTGTGACGGCGTGCCCGGCGATGAAGATGTATGGGTACTGCGCCGCCCGAACGGCGCCTTTGTCGACCGCGACAATAACCACACCAATAACATCCCCGTCTTCGGTTCCAAAGGGACGAGCTGTGACGGAACAACCAACCCCACCGGGTACTGGCGTGCAACCACATCCGTGGGCCTTTGGGAATATACACAGATCATCAAGGTGATTGATACCATCCCGCCCCAGGTCAGCTTTACGGCTCCTGATGCCTTCTGCAGTTACGATGCTGTGGACTGTAACGGGCAGGTGTCTTATCCCTTTTCGGTCTTTGAAGATTGTTCGGCCAGTGGCCTTTCCATCGGTGTCTTCCTCGATGCCGGCGCCGATGGCAGCATTGATCAGGATCTGACGAACACCGGAGCGCTGACGGGCACTTATCCGAATTTCACTATCCAGGGGGAATTCCCGATCGGAGTTCATGCCTTTATCGTTCAGGTGGGCGACGGTTGTGCCAATAACACGGCTGCGGCAACGCTGCCTTTTGAAGTGGTGGATTGCGAGCCGCCGGCATTTACCTGCCTCAACGGCCTTTCCTTCAACCTTTCGCCTTTGCCCCCTAATACGGATTTCGATGGCGACGGCGATTTCGATGCGGCCGGAGCGTCCATCTGGGCCAATGATTTTGTACTGAATGCCACCGATTGCAGCGACGACACTATTGCCTATTCGATCAACCTGGTAGGGGATATGCCGGATATAAACCAACAGGCGCTGTATTTTACCTGTGAGGACACCGGAATAATAGCCATCCAGGTTTACATCTGGGACAGCGCCAATAATCCTCATGCGGTACAGCCGGATGGTTCAGTAGGCGGGTTTAATTATGGTTTCTGTGATACCTACGTAACGATCCAGGATGATGGGGTGGCCTGCAGCACTTTGTCGAGCGGCCCCATGATGGCGGGCCTTATTGCCCGGGAAGACAATATGGCGGTGGAAGGCGTTGAAGTTTCCCTTAGCGGCCCCCTGAGCCAGATGATGAATACCGGGGCCGATGGCACCTATCAATTCGACGACCTGGAAACCGGATATGACTATACTGTCCGGCCTTATCTGAATACCGGGCATCGCAATGGCATTTCCACCTTTGACCTGCTGATCATTCAGCAGCACCTCCTGGGTGTGCAACCTCTGGATAGCCCTTACAAGCGGATTGCCGCCGACGCCAACCGGACCGGCAGCATTACCACTCTGGATATGATACAGATCCAGCAGCTTATCCTGGGCGAGATCCTGGAGTTCCCGAGCAATACCAGCTGGCGTTTTGTGAGAAAGGATTTTGTATTCCCTGTTCCTACCAACCCCTGGTTCAGCCAGTTCCCGGAAGTGATCAGCGTCAATGACCTTGCCTTTCCGATGATGGCCAATGATTTTGTGGCCATCAAGATCGGGGACGTGAACAACTCGGCGGTGACCACCAATCTTTTGGGTGTTGAGGGGCGTAGCTTTGCCGGCACTTTCCACCTCCGCGCGCCGGAGATGGAGCTGTCTGCCGGCGAGGTAGTGGAGGTTCCCATTACTGCGGACCAGCTGGAGTCAATCCGCGGATACCAGTTTACCCTGGAGTTGGGCCTTTCGGCATTGGAATTGATCGATATCGAGTACGGCCTGGCGGATGAGAACAGCATCGGTTTGCATGGCCTACCGGAGGGGTATATTACGGCGAGCTGGTATCGAAAGGACGACCTGGTTTATGAGGAGGGAGAACCCTTCTTTACATTACATTTGCGTGCCAATACCCGGGGCCGCCTGAGCGATCTGCTGCGCATCAGTTCGCGCTATACTCTGGCGGAAGCCTATACCCCTGATCAGGCCTTGCTGGATGTGGCTCTGCGCTTCGGCGCCGGCAATCCGGTAGAAACTACGGCTTTCCGGCTTTATCAGAACCGGCCCAACCCCTTCTCCCGGGAGTCGGTGATCGGATTTGAATTGCCGGAAAACGGGGCCGCTCAATTGAGCGTTTTTGACCTGAACGGCAGGCTTCTCCTGCAGCATCAGGGCCTTTTCAGTAAGGGTTACAATGAATTATTGCTGAACCGCGACGAATGGCTTCCGGGGGCCGCCGGAGGAGGTGTACTGTATTACAGGCTACAAATGGGCAACAGAGTTGCCACCAGGAAAATGATCCTCCTGGAGTAATTTGTATATTTGGGTTGTTTTTGGCAAATTTGCTGATACAAATACCGCCAATCGCCCCTCGTACCCCGGTTTTCTTCTTGTATTAAAGAAGATCTCGTTCGTCCTGTGAATAAAATCCATACAGAGCAGACAAGCACCCATTGACCCATTGGGCTTGCCGCCCGGATGTTACTGGCTACTCAGAATGGCCTCGTTTCTCATGTGCTTTGTCTCATATCCCAAAAACTTCACAGCTGGCCCTCGACAAGGCTCGGGGCAGTCCTGCCAGTTTTATCCTTCCCGGTAAAAAGGGAAGGATAAAATTGATGTGGCTGACATCCTGGTGAGGGCTCCCTGCATTTTCTTCCGGGCGCTTTATTTTTTTCGTGCAGTGGCCGAAGAAAAGAAAAAAAGGGTCTATATAAAACAGCAAGGGCCGATCCAATTGCCAAAAGTAAAATTTCGGATATTCAGATCATTAATATGGCTATATATGTTATAGCTAATATCTTTGCAGAAAATCAAAGCTATTACACATCTGTGACGACACTAAGGGAAGGATAAAGAATATCGCATAAAAGCATTGACATGCACAAATTTTTAATATTGGTGGCCAGCATTGGGGTAGCCATTGCTTTTCACGCCGTCCGGTGGCCGATGACTACCGCGGCTGGTACGGAAGCAGTGCTACAGGGGTGCGATCCGGATACGGACCCTCCTCTGATCGTATACCCTTCCCAGAATATTAATGTTCAGCTCAACCCATGTGATGGCAGCCGGACGGCAGTAGTGTTCTTTGATGCTACAGCCAGCGATGCATGCGATCCTTCTCCCAGCCTGTCCGTCCGTGTCGATCCTTCGGCAGGGACAAACCTGCAATTGTCGAACCCTTTTCAGAATACCTACATGGCCCTGGCTACTCCCGGAGCCTATCAGCTTACGCTTACTGCAACCGATGCTTCCGGAAACAGCCGGGAGGAAGACTTTTTCATTAACGTCAGCCAGCCTCCGGCACCGGAGGCGAATCTGGCCTGTAATGGAACCGTAGTGGCCAACCTGGGCCCGGGTTGCCAGCGTTATGTGTCGGCTGATATGTTGCTGGAAGGCGATATGGGCTGCCTGCGCGACGCCGATTTTCGCATAACCATTGAAGACGCCGACCCGTCCAATGGAAATATTCTGGACGGGGTAGGAGTATATCCTTTCTCTATCGAACCCATACAAGCGCCTAACGCCATGGGCTTTACCGGCCCCTTTGCTTTTTCCAACTGGAGAGCTCATGTAGATTTCCAGGGCAGTGTCGCGCTGGGAGTAAATACCGACACCCTTTTCTTACGAGGCAGTACCGGAGCGGCTTCTGCCCTTGCCGTTTTGCCCATATCGTATGGCGGCGCCTTATCCTTCCGGTGGGGCACGGCTTCGTTACCCGCCGGGACGCAGTTTGAAGGGCGCATCCTGGGGCCTTCCGGCAACCTTATTACCTCTTTTTCCTCTGCTGACGGGTCAAGCGGGATGGAAAACCTTTTCGTCAGTGCCGGCAGCCGGCTGATCCTGCACCTCCTTTCGGACGGGCAAGGTGGCAGCGGTGCGCTTCCGGTGGCCTGGCTCACCGGATGGGTGTTCGATTACGGGGCATCTTCGACTACGGGCATACCTTCCTGCTGGGGCCAGATCGAGGCCCGTGACGGGGGCCCTGTTCTGGATTGCCCCGATGAAGCAGACAGGGTATCCCGGGCGACTACAGTACAGCAGTTGACTGGAGCGCTGGCCGATGGGGGCCCGCTTTTGAATTCCGCCTGGCATTCTTGCCTGATCGAAGGCCCTTTACCCAATGGAGGCCGGAATTATGACCTCATTGCTTTTGAAGTCGCCGAAACAGACATTTATACGTTCTTCCTGAATTCTGATTTTGACCAGGGAGGCGCTCAAATGGCCCTTTTCCAGGGGAGCTTTAACATCGATAACCCCTGTGCCAATATCATAGCTCAGGCCGATAACCCGCAAACTCAAAACCCGCTGGGAGGGAACAACGACCCTTACCTGAGGGCAGGGCTGCCGTTGAGGCCCGGGCAGCAGTATTTCCTTCTGACAACCAGTGATATACCTGGAGCCACCGGCACTTATTCCTATTCGATTGTAAGCGACGGCACGGGCCGGGTCCTGGGGGTTCCCGTTTCTCCGCTGGATATTTCACTTCCGCTATATTGTGAGGACATCCCTCTGGTGCAGGACAATGAACAGAGCCTGGACTGGCTGGGCGTCCCACAGGTGCAGTCCGGCTGTACCGATTTTACCCTTTCATTTGAGGATGCACTCACCCAACAGGGCGATTGCGGCCCTCTGTATATTACCCGTACCTTCATTGCCGAAGACCAGCAGGGCCTTACCGGTACTTGTCAGCAACGGATCAATTTCCGCCGTCCGTCCTTCGATGATGTTATCCTTCCACCACGTACGGCTCCGATCGAGTGCGATGAGGCGTTCCCGGTCGACCAGTTTGGCAACCCCTCTCCCGATTTTACCGGTTATCCATTCCTTCTTACCGCAGATGGCATCGTTGACCTTAGAGATGCCTATTGCAATATTGGGGCATCTTATGTAGATGGCCCGCTGATAGACGTTTGTGTACTATCCTATAAATTTGTCCGTAACTGGACGATCATCAACTCCTGTGATCCCGATAATCCGTTGGAATACAGCCAGGTGATCAAGATCGGGGACTTCACTGCGCCCGAGGCCAGTTGCCCGCTGATCGACCTGACCGGCGATGGTTTTCCCGACCCGTTGGTGTATTCCACCAATCCTTTTGATTGTACGGCTACCTTCGCTGCGCCTTTGCCCCAGGTGAGTGATAATTGTTCGCTTTGGGAAATCACCATTGAGGCGGTAACAGACGAGGCCAATGTCATATACGGCCCATCCGGCAACCCCATTGATACGGTTTGGGAAACTGTAGTCCTGGGCACGGTCCTTCCGGATGCTCCCAACCGCATTTTGCGCAATATCCCGGTCGGGTGCCACCGCTTCCGGTACACCATTGAGGATGAGTGTGGTAATACGGCCATACTGGAGTGTGGTTTTTGTGTGGAGGACAAGATCCAGCCCACCGCCTCCTGCGATGATGAATTGCATATTTCCATCGGGCCGGGTGGTGTTGGCCGTCTCTTTGCTGCCAGTTTCGAGGAAGGCAGCTGGGACAATTGCGGTATTGAACGCATGGAGGTGCGCCGTGAGGTGCGCCTCAACTCAGATTGCAGTCCGGTAACGCCCTTTTTCACTCCCTGGGGAGAGTATGTCGATTTTTTCTGTTGTGAGGTAAACAGTAACCTGCGGGTAGAACTAAGGGTAGTGGATGCCGCCGGGAATGAGGAAGTATGCTGGATGGACGCACTGGTTGAAGATAAAACCCGCCCGAGCTGTACACCGCCGCCGGCCGTTACGACTTCCTGTGATGCCCTGCCTGCTAATTTTGAACCGGGCGACACCGCACTGATGCAAAGCCTGTTTGGTGCTCCTATGGTTAACGATAACTGTGGCGCGGCCTGGTATGAACTGCCTCCCGCCAACAACCTGGACGAATGTGGCATCGGAACGATCATTCGCCGCTTCCAGGCAGTGGATAGGTATGGCAATATCTCAAACACGAGCTGTCAGCAGGCCATCAATATACAAGAGCGGCACAATTATGAGATAAAGTTTCCGGCAGACGCCGGCGCCAACTGTGGTTATCCCAACCCGGATACCATTGGACTTAACGAGATTGGTTGTGACCTTCTTGCCGTTAGTGTTGACGATGTCGTCTTATCCGCTTCGGGGGATGAATGTTATAAAGTATTCCGTACCTACCGGGTGATCAACTGGTGTGAGTATGACGGAGAAGACGCTCCTATGGTCATTGGCCGCGATGAAGATTGTGACGGCGCCCCCGGCGATGAAGCAGTGTGGGTCCTGCGCCGTCCGGAACATACCTATATTGACCGGGATAACGACGAGGGTAATGCCAACCCCGCCGCCGGGGACCGCGGAGCCGGCTGCCAGCCCGACAACCCCGAGGGGTACTGGCGGACCAGCTTCTCCAACGGATACTGGCAGTATTCGCAGAACCTCAAGGTTTACGATACCATTGCGCCCCAGATCCTCTTCATCATTCCCCCTCCCTTCTGCGCCATTAGCGACGATTGCCTGGCAGAGGTCGAATACCTGTTCATCGTATCCGATAATTGTACGCCCGGTGATCTGGACTTCGAGATCTATTATGATGAGGATGCCGATGGCGTCCTGGATTCAATGGTAACCAATATATTCGGTGTTTATCCGAAATGGAAGATCAATGGGGAATATCCAATCGGTACCCATTCCTTTGAAGTGATCGTTCGGGACGGTTGTGGAAATGTGGCGTCAGCCAGCCTGCCTTTTGAGGTAGTGGATTGCAAGGCGCCTTCGCCCGCGTGTATCAATGGACTGGTCACTTCCCTGATGGCCACCCCGCCCAATACGGATGTGGATAACGACGGCGATATTGACCTGGGCGCTCATACGGTCTATGCGGTAGACTTCGTGGCAAGCCCCATATCCGACTGCTCGGGCCCGGTGATCTATTCGATCAATCGGCCGGGAGAAATACCCAGCCCTGATCAGAATGCCATCATTTTGACCTGTGATGACCTGGGCATTCTCATTGTTGAGATCCATGCGTGGGATTTAGCGGACAACCCTTATGCCCTTAACCCTGCCGACCTCAATGTCAGAGGGCCCAATCACGATTTCTGCGAAACTTTCATTCTGGTCCAGGACAATGGAGGGAACTGTGTGATCAGCCAGGGTATAGTCGCCGGCCTGGTACAACGGGAAGACGATCAGCCGGTGGAAGCAGTCGAGGTGGAACTCAGTGGCGATGATGCCGCCGCCGTGCTCACTGCCGATGACGGCCTGTACGCTTTCAACGGGCTGGAGCTGGACTACGATTACACCATAACGCCCTATCGGGACGGAGATGACCACAACGGACTGTCCACCTTTGACATCGTGCTCATCAGCCAGCATATCCTGGGTACCCGCCCCCTGGATTCCCCTTATAAGATCATCGCTGCCGACGTCAACGGCTCGGGCTCGGTCAGTACCATTGACATCATACAGCTGCGGCAGCTCATTCTGAGCATCATTCTTGAGCTGCCATCCAATGACAGTTGGCGGTTCGTTCCCCGCGCTTATTCCTTCCCGGATCCAAATGACCCCTGGGCGCCGCCTTTCCCGGAAGCGATCAATATCAACAACCTCAATGGCCAGCGCCTCAGTGAAAACTTTGTCGCCATCAAGGTGGGAGATGTGGACCTTAGCGCCCGGGCCAACAGCCTGCAGGGCGTGGAGGGGCGCAACTATCCTTATTCGCTGAGCCTGGATGGTATGGACAAACACCTTCAACCCGGCGAGCAATATGTGCTGACCCTGCAATCCGGACTGGAAGGTATTCTCGGTATGCAGGCTGCCCTGCAGTTCGATCCCGATGCTTTGGTTGTAAAAGAGGTAAAAGGAGAAGCTATTGCGGATGCCTACTTCAATCAGCGGCAGCTGAAAGAAGGCCGGCTGGCCATGAGCTGGAATACGGCTACGCCTTATCCGGCAGAAGTGGTGCTGGCGACATTCCACCTGCGCGCCCGCAGGGCTTGTTGGCTATCGGAGGCCATTCAGCTGGACGAAAGCCGGCTTGCCGCCGAAGCTTACGGACTTGATGATCAAAAGCTGGGGCTTTCTTTGAACTGGGAAAAGCCATCTTCTGAAAATGCAGGCTTACAGAACTATCCGAACCCCTTTAATACCAGTACCACCATTCGTTTCGAGTTGCCGGAGAGCGGCCTTGCCCGCCTGGAGGTCTTCCGTCTCGATGGGGCCAGGGTGAAGGCCTTAGAAGCATTCTATCCTGCGGGCCTTCACGAAGTGAGCATCAATTCGGCGGAACTGCCGGGGCCTGGTGTTTACCTCTACAAGTTGGAACAGGGGGGGCAGTCACAGGTTCGGAAAATGGTGTTTACCGGAGGCTGAACGTTCCTTTGGCCTTTTTCTCCTGCAAAAGGCGGTTATTAGAATGACGTTTCCTCCCGGAAACGAGATAATTCGCTTTGCGCGTTATTATTTTCCATGCCATGTGGTTTATCTCCAGTGGCCCATCCAGGTATTAATACCTCTCCTTTGAGCCTTTCAAGACCACTTGATCCGCACTTGGATAAGTATCCTCAACTACGGCTAAAAAAAAGTGGTATCCCAGCAACTCTATTTCGGAATGATTGTTATATTTGCAAAAAAGATAGTAATACTATCACATTGTAAAGAATAACTAACCATAAAATCGTTGTGCCATGTCTCAAGTCGAGTTCACCAATGCGTTTTGCCAGTTTGAGGGAGCACTAATGGCTTTTGCCTGCCATCTGACCAAGAACGAGGATGAAGCCCAGGATCTTTTGCAGGAGACAGCTTATAAGGCATTCAAGTATCGCAGCATGTACCAGCCGCATACTAACCTTCGGGCCTGGCTGATGACCATCATGCGCAATACATTTATCAACGATTACCGGCAAAAGAAACGTCGGCAGACACTGAATGACCAGACGCCCAACAATTTCTTCCTGAATTCCGGAGACCGGGTAGTAGTCAACCTTGGGGAGTCGGAGATCACCATTAAGGAAGTTACAAGACTGATCGATTCACTGGAAGATTGGATGAAAATACCTTTCCTGATGCACTATCAGGGATACAAGTACGATGAGATCGCTACAGAGCTGGACATTCCGCTGGGGACGGTCAAAAGCAGGATTTTCTTTGCCCGCAAGAAGTTACAGGAATCCCTTCAGCTGATGTACCAATCCAGTAGCACCGCCGAGTTGGTGAACTGAATTAACCTGTAGAAATTGCTGTTTTTTGTGGTAAATCGTTTTCAAAAAAACTGTTTATGGCTATTCTAGCGATTGAGCTGAGCATAAATGAAAAGTTGTTTTTGCGCAATCCTCAGCGCACTGCCCTTGGACGAAAGATCCTTCAGAATAGCATTTCGATGATCGATGAGCTGGGGATGGAACGGTTCAACTTTCGCCGCCTGGCAGACCGAATTCAATCCACGGAAGCTTCTATTTACCGGTACTTTGAGAACAAACAGCTTCTCCTGGTCTATTTGGTCAACTGGTATTGGGAGTGGATGAAATTCCGGATCGACATGAAAGTGATGCATATCAACGATTCCCGGGAAAAGCTCAAAGTGGCCCTTGGATGTATCGTCGATACTGCCCGGCGCAATACCAAAGTGACATTCATCGACGAGGACATTCTGCATCGCATTGTTGTGGCGGAAGGGTCAAAAGCTTATCACAACAAAGAGATAGACGAGCAAAATAAAGAAGGGTTTTTCCTATCGTACAAATCACTCTGCCAGAAGATAGCTGACCTTATTCTGGAAAACAGCCCCGCTTTCCCTTACCCTCGGGCGCTGGCCAGCAATCTGTTGGAGATGGCCAACAACCATATTTATTTCGCCCAGCATCTGCCCCGGCTGACGGAGGTGGACGGCCAGGGCGATGTGTTGAAGCAGGTCGAAGAACTTTTGGTCTACTTCACATGGAAAATGTTGGCGGGTAACGGCAATTTGCAAACCGGCGGTAATGGAACACTGCCACCCGGACGGAAGGGAATACCTGAATGAAAAACCAACTCCTTACTCCCCGCCAGGCATTTTGCCCGCCGAATGGACCTTTTTTATAAGTCATTTGTTCCGTATCTTATGGAGTTATTTTCCGAGAGATAAAAAAGGATGCGGCAAAGAGTCTGATTCTTTACTCTGATCCTCCTATTTCGGACAAAAAAAATACAATGGAGAACAACAGCCAGCTTCGTCCGCTTCAGCGATTTTTCAAATTGTTGGAGCTGGACCGCAAGGATATTACTTATATCTATGTCTACGCGATCTTTTCCGGCCTGATCACGCTGAGTATTCCGTTGGGGGTACAGGCCATCATCGGGCTGATCGCCGGCGGAGCACTCTCTGCCTCTTTGCTGATCCTGGTTGCGGTTGTGACGTTGGGCACGGCCCTTTCGGGCATCCTGAAAGTCATGCAACTCACCGTAACGGAGACCATCCAGCGGCGCATCTTCGCTCGTTCGGCCTTTGATTTCGCCTATCGCATTCCGCGGTTGAAACTCGATTCGGTAGTGCGTTATTATCCGCCGGAACTGGTCAACCGCTTTTTCGACACGCTGACCCTGCAGAAGGGCGTGCCAAAGATCCTGATGGATTTTTCTACTGCCGTCCTGCAGGTCGCCTTCGGCCTTATCCTGATCGCTTTTTACCATCCCTTTTTCATCCTGTTTGGCATCACGTTGGTTGCCATACTGCTGTTGATCTTCCGGGTGACCGGCCCCGGCGGACTGGCCACCAGCCTGAAGGAATCGAAATACAAGTACGAAGTGGCCTATTGGCTGGAAGAGATGGCCAGGGCGATGAGTACTTTCAAGATGTCGGGAGGCAACCTGTTTTCCCTTAACAAGACGGACGGGCTGGTATGCAACTATCTGGACAGCCGAAAGAAGCACTTCAGGATACTCCTTTTTCAATACGGCAACATCGTTGGCTTCAAAACGATAGTTACAGCCGGCTTGTTGTTTCTGGGCAGTTATCTGGTGATCGACAATCAGATCAATATCGGCCAGTTTGTAGCTGCCGAGATCGTCGTACTGCTCGTGATGGCTTCCGTCGAGAAACTCATCCTTGCCATGGAGACCATCTATGATGTGCTGACGGCCCTGGAGAAGTTGGGCAACGTTACCGACCTGCCGATCGAACAGGAAGAGGGGGTTAATTTCGACGAGATCGATACCGGCAAGGGCATGCACATTAAGGTTGACAACGTCAGCTTCCGTTTCTCGGATGCCAAGAAGCCCACACTGGATAATTTCTGCTTCGAGGCCCAGCCGGGCGAGAAAATCTGTATTGCCGGTTACAGCAGTTCCGGGCGCGCCACCCTCTTGCAACTGATGTCGGGCCTGTACACCGACTATGAAGGAGGCATCTCCTACAACGGATATCCGTTGCGCAACCTCAATATCGAGACCCTTCGCCATCATATGGGCGACTACTCCGCCCAGGAGGACATCTTCCGTGGCACCATACTCGAGAACATCACGCTGGAACACCCGGAGGTGACGCTCGAGCAGGTAGTACAGGTATCCGATAACATCGGCCTGAGCAGTTATGTGCAGCGGCTGCCGAATGGCTTCGATACCCTGTTGCTGCCGGAAGGCCGCAATATTCCGAAGAACATTCGCACCCGTATCATTCTGGCGCGCTGCATCATTGCCCAGCCGCGCCTGCTGGCAGTCGAAGGCTTTTTCTATGGTATGGAAAAGAGCGACCGTGAACTGATCTGCAATTACCTCACGGCCGAAGGCCGGCCCTGGACGATGATCGCCATCACGGATGACCCCTTCTTCGCTTCCCGTTGCGACCGGGTGCTCATCATGAAAGAAGGCCGGATAATTGAGGATGGGCCGTTTGAGCAGATCCTCAAAAGTGAGCACTTCGAGCGGGTCTTTCTTCCAACCCATTTTGCACCGGGATCCCGGGATAGCAAAGTAAGCCCTGTAGTTTAACACCAAAAAACGGAAATGCTGAACATATCACCGAATACGATCCATCAGAAAGTTGAATTTTCCCGGTTCAACTCCTTTAACAAGACGAACCTTTCCCCCGCCAACCGGATGTTCACCCGCTGGCTGGTGGGAACCCTGACATTGATCGTCATTCTCCTGCTTTTGCCCTGGACACAGAACATCCAGTCGAAAGGCAAGGTTACAACCCTGCAACCGGGCCAACGGCCACAAACCATTCAATCGACCATCGCCGGGCGCATTGAAAACTGGTATGTGCGCGAAGGCCAACTGGTGCGCAAAGGAGATACTATCGTACACCTTTCCGAGATCAAGGCGGAGTACTTTGATCCCAACCTGGTGTCCCGCACCGAACAGCAGGTAGAGGCCAAAGAGGGAGCCATCACCTCTTACGATAGTAAAGTGGATGCTCTTGAAGGGCAGATCGCCGCCATGAATTCAGAACTGGAATTCAAGCAAAAGCAACTGGCCAACAAGATCCTGCAGGCGGAATTCAAACTGGCTTCCAGCCAGGCGGACATGGAGCAGGCCTATTACCAGGACTCCGTCGCGGTGGTGCAGTACAACCGTACCGAACAGCTTTTCAACCAGGGCATCAAGTCGAGGGCAGATGTGGAGGAGAAACGAATAAAAATGCAGGAGGCCCGGGCTAAATACGCCTCCAGCCAGAACAAGGTGGAAGAGGTCCGCAATGAACTGGCCAATGCCCGCCTGGAGTTGAGCACCGTTCGCTACGAGTATACCCAGAAGGTGGCCAAGGCAGAGTCTGATAAATTCAGCACCCTTTCGTCCAAATACGATGCGGAAGGCAGTGTGAATAAGCTGCGCATCGAAGCTTCCAACTACGAGCAGCGCAGCCAGTTCTATTATATCGTCGCGCCGCAAGACTGCTACATCACCAAGGCGATCAAGCCCGGCCTTGGCGAGACCGTTAAGGAAGGGGAGGGCATTGTGACGATTATGCCGGCAGACTATGACCTGGCCGTAGAACTCTACATCAAAGCCATGGACCTCCCCCTCGTCAGCCTGGGACAGGAAGTACGCTTTATTTTTGACGGCTGGCCTGCCTTTATCTTCTCCGGCTGGCCGGGGCAGTCCTTCGGTACCTACAGCGGGTCGGTGGTTGCCATTGACAATATGATCAGCGCCAACGGGGAATACCGCATACTGGTGGGCCCCCGCGATAAAAGCAAGCCCTGGCCAGAAGCCCTTCGGGTCGGTTCCGGCGCTCAGGGTATTGCCCTGCTCAATAACGTGCCCCTCTGGTATGAGATCTGGCGAAAACTCAATGGGTTCCCGCCGGATTATTACGACGATGACACCGAAGAGGCGCCCAAGATGAAAGCGCCGGTAAAAGCGATTAAGTAAGGGGTAAAATAACAAAGTTGAGTTAAGAGGATGGTAAGGATGGATCATTCATTTTGCCTTCTAACCCCTCACGCCTTAACGGAGGCTCTTGGAGTAGCCTCTATAATACAGAGTCATTTATGAAGCGCATCGTAAATCAACTTATAAGGAGCAGTACGTTTTTTTTCTCGTTCGTTTTAATCCTGCCGTTGTCTTCCGTGGCTCAACCGGCCGATAGCGCCCGCTTGTTCACCCAGGAAGAGTTCTTTCGGTGGATACTCGACTACCACCCTGTTGTGAAGCAGGCCCGTTTGCTGGACGCACAGGCGGAGGCGCTGGAACGGCTGGCCCGGGGCGGCTTCGACCCCAAGGCCTACGCAGAGTGGGATCAGAAGTCCTTTGAAAAGAAGGAGTACTTCTCCATCGGTGAAGGCGGGCTGAAGGTTCCTACCTGGTACGGCGTTGAACTCAAAGCAGCTTATACTATTACCGATGGCATTTACCTCAATCCCGAACGCAACCTGCCCGAAGCAGGCCAGGCAGTGGTGGGGCTCAAAGTGCCGCTGGCCCGCGGGCTCATTATCGATGAACGGCGGGCAGCCCTGCAGCAGGCCCGGTTGATGGCCCAGGCCAACGAGGCGGAGCGCCTGGCGATCATCAACGACCTTTTGCTGGAAGCGGCATCCGCCTACTGGGAATGGGCCCGGGCGTTCAATGAGCTCGGCGTTCAGCAGGGGGCGCTGGCCCTGGCCCAACAACGCTTGGGCGCTATTGTAGAAAGCTTTATACAGGGCGATAAACCTGCCATAGATACGCTGGAAACCCTCATTCAGGTACAAAACCGCCAGCTTGCCCTAAACGATGCTCAGGTGGGATACCGAAATGCAGGCCTGCAGTTGTCTAACTTTCTATGGTATGAAGGGGAGGTGCCGGTTGAGATCACTGAGCGCCTGCGGCCGCCCCTGCTGGAAGAATTGCCGCCAACCTTGCCGGCCCTCGGGCCAGACGCCATCTGGAACAACGCCCGCTTTTCTCATCCGGAGATCCGCCGCTATGAAGTGAAAATCAGCCAACTGGAAGTAGACCGCAGGCTGGCCGCCGAGCAGCTCAAGCCGGGCCTGGATGTAGAATACAACTTCCTCAGCAATGGCAACGACTTTATCTACGACACCGGTGACGGCTCCGGATTTAATAACCTGGTAACCCAGAACTATAAATGGGGCCTGCGCTTCGATTTCCCGCTGCTGCTGCGCAAGGAACGGGGCAAACTGGAACTCTCGAAATTGAAGATACAGGATGCAGAACTGGGCCTGCAGCAAAAGCGTATTGAGATCGCCAACAAGATTGGCGCTTATTTCAACGAACTGCAGAACCTTCTTCGCCAGATCCGCCTTACCGAGGATAATGTGGGTAACTATCAGGCCCTGCTCAATGCCGAGATCCAGAAGTTCAATCTGGGAGAAAGCTCCATTTTTCTCATCAACTCCCGGGAGCAGAAACTGATCGATGCTCAACTAAAGCTGTTGGAACTACGCGGTAAGTTCTTCAAGAACCGGATGGGCCTGGAGTGGGCTGCCGGGCAACTGGGAGGGTAGGAGGCATGCAACCGGGCAGTTTTGAGAGCCAAGGATAAGTGTCTGTACCTGGATCCCTATAGAGAAATACGTGAAAATGCCTGGAAATGCAGTGGAAACGCACGCCCTGTGGAATTCGCCGAGCGACTATTCCACAGGGCACGCCGGGCTTGGGTTCGGACGGCATTTCCCTATTTCTATGCATTTCAGCCCACCTGCTTACTTCTATCTTTCACCCTTGTTTCCTGGCCAGTTCCTGAAAGGTATCCGCTTTTTCTTCCTGCGGCTGGTGCTTACAGGGGAAATCCTTTTCAATGAGGATGTTCAGCACTTCCCCTTTGCTGAAGGTATATTGCCCTTCAATACCCACCTCGTCCGTGGTGATCCATTGCCGGGCGGCCGATTGAGGAATATCGATCCGCACCACATTATCCTGGCTGGAAGCCCGGATCGAATCAATGGGCGCCGTAGCCAGTTCAAAGGCCAGGCTTTGTCCGGGAGCAACGTGGATGGTTTCCCGTACACTGTGATGTTCGGCTAATCTTTCCACATCCGACTTTCCGAGGCGGAAACGCAGATGGTTGGCAGTACAGCGGATCTTCATGTTGGCAGTGGTTTGTTCTTCAAAATATAACAAGTTTCTTCGTTAAACGATCAAAGTAATGGCCTGCCTCATGGAAAAAACAGCAATATTAACTACATTTAGGAGATTAAGAACCAACGCAAAAAATATATGAGGTTTTTGTCCCTCTTCATTTTTCTGTTATTCTGCGTTTACGCTCTGGTTGCCCGTTGGTATTTTGTTTGTCAGATACGCGGGCTCTGCGGTGAACAGCAACAGGTGGAAGACATTCGGTTGAAAAGCCTCCAGCTAACAGAAGGCGACTCGGTCATCCTGAAAGGATATGACCAGTTTGCCTTCGATTCAGCAAGTTATCAGCCCCGGCTGAATAGTAACAATGAAACCTTTCTGGATACCGTGGCTGCTGTTCTCAAGGCCCGGCCGGATCGCAACATGACCATTACGGCCTTCTACCGCGATAGCGAGAAAGACATCAAGCCCGGCTTTTTTGAGAACATTGGCCTGGCCCGTGCCGACCAGGTGCGCAAGCTGCTGATGAAAAGGGGCGTCGAACAGAACCGCATCTCACTGGATCACGGCCTGAGCGAGGATGCTGAACTTAAAGAACCCCTGCTGTTTGCCCTCTACGACCCCAACAATATCCCCAGCGATTTTGAAAAGGTTGTCTTTACTTTCAAGAACATGACCTTCTCCGATGCCAATTTCGAATACAATTCCGATGTATTCAAACCTGGCGAGCCCTTCAAGTTGTATGCTGATTCCGTTAAGACCTATCTCGGCCTGAACAAGGATGCCTTGCTGCGCATCGTAGGCCATACCGATAGCATAGGATCCGTAGACTACAACCTGGACCTGGGCATGCGCCGGGCCCAAAGCGCCCGCGATTATTTCCGGGGCCTTGGAGTGGAATCGAAGATCAGCGTGGAGTCTATGGGTGAAGAACGCCCGGTTGCGCCTAATTCCAATACGGATGGCTCCGATAATCCGGAAGGCCGCCAGAAGAACCGCCGCGTCAATTTCATCCTGTCCACTGTTGAGGACTGGCAGAAGGCATTGGAAGAAAACAAGAAGATACTGGAGGACGCCAGTGGCCTGAACTAGCACTGGCGGCTTTATGATCTGACAAAAGCTATTCATTCACTCATCACACCAACCATGGATCTAAGCAAGCTATTCGAGCAGTTCAATACTCAAGACAGTTATGCCATTTTGTTTATTATTCTGATCGCTTTTCTCTTTGGGCTGTTGCTGGGTTATATCCTCCGCAGCCGGAGAGTGATGCAGCTGAGGCGGGAGCTGAAGGTAAAAGAAAAAGAGCTGGCCGACGCACAGGCCCAGGCGGAAGCTCTGGAGGAACAATTGGGGCTCAAGGAGGCTGACCTCAAAAAGGCGGGCTTTGCGGTTCAGGAGGCAGAAACCAGAGCAGCGCGCGTGGAGGAAGAGAAAGGCGCCTTGCACAAAGAGATCTTCAACCTCAACCGGCAGATCGATGAGCTGCAATCCACCCAAAAGTCCAATGAAGCAGCTATTGAAGAGCTGAATACCACCATCATAGGCCTGCAGTCCAGGAATAAGCAATTATCCGAAACGCTGGAAACAGAAGATGCAGGCGTAGAAGGCCTGGCCCAGATGCAAAGCGTCTACAACGCCACCCGCCAGCGTCTGGAAGCCGTGGAAGAGCGGCTGGAGCGGCTGGCGGGTGAGAATATGCACCTGCGCGAATCCTTGGAAAGCCTGAAAAGCAGTGGCCTGATGGCTGCTGGCGGGGCGCCGGTAGCGGTGGCCTCCGGAGAAGAAACGGAACGGCAGGAACCCAGGAGTATCCATCCCGAACCAGGCCTGCCCGATGCCGGGGTCATAGACGAGGAACCGGAAGTGGCCGTCGGCCAGGAAAAACCCTTCCTCCAGGATAAGATCGGAGCTGCTGCTGAAGTAGGGGAGAAAGACGACCTGACCCGGATCGCGGGTGTGGGCCCCTTCCTGGAGAAAAAACTCAATGAGATCGGCGTATTCACTTACGAGGAAATTGCCAGCTGGGATTCTTCCCGGGTCCGTGAGGTGACCGAAGCCATCCAGTATTTCGAAGGCCGCATCGAACGCGACAACTGGGTGGAACAAGCCGCCCGCCTGGCTTTCATGAAGCAGGAAAATCCCGAAGCTTTTCAGGGCAGGCCCAGTGCGCTGTCCAACGACCCGGAAGACCTGAAGATCATTGAAGGTATTGGCCCCAAGATCGAAGAGCTACTCAAAACAGCAGGGATCGGCAATTGGGCGGCCCTGGCCGAAGCCGAGGTAGGCCTGCTGCGCGATATCCTCGAAGCTGCCGGCTCCGCATATCAGATCCACGATCCCTCTACCTGGCCTACCCAGGCCCGTCTGGCAGTCAACGGCGAGTGGGGCGTACTGAAAGAATACCAGGCGGAATTGCACGGAGGGCGGGAGACGGATAGGGAGGAATAGTTGATGGGGTTGATTAAGGGAAGGCGACCCAATCAACCATTCAATCAACCAATACCCCCCACTCCGGGGCCCCTTTTGGTATCTGCTTCTGTATCTTATTGAAGAATGGATGAAAATGGACCTCCAGGCTATGCCGCTTGGTATGGAGAAAATCCTTTTCGATCTCCCTGCACTCCGCCTCAGCCAGTTCCCGCAGATTTTTGGGTATAGGCCAGCGCCCCGCTATGTGGTTGGCAGCCAGCTTGGCCTGCAGGTCCGACAGGGGCCAGATGCAGCCCTGCGGCTGGGTGAGCCCGATGAAGAACAGGGTGGGGTGGCCGGGGTGGATCATTCGCAGGTAGAGCGGAATGCGCTCTTCCTCCTCAAAATTGATAAAATTTTCTTCAAAGAACGGGAAGGCGATCTTGTAGCCGGTGGCGGTGATCACCACATCGTATTCTTCAACCTTGCCATCCGTAAAATGCACCTTTTTCCCCTCAAACCGGCTGACCCCGCGCCGAGGATGTACTTTGCCGTGGCGAATGCGGTAGAGGAGTTCCGAATTAAGCGTAGGATGGCATTGGGTGATGGGGTAATCCGGATTTTCAAGGCCGTAGTCGCGGTAGTCGCCCACCTGTAAGCGCAGGCTCAGTTTCTGGAGGGGCTGGCGAAGGAAGTGGGGCAGGCGGGTCAGCAACTTATTATAAGTGTCGGTGGGCCTTCCCATCATGAACTTGGGAATGATATAGTAAGCCCGCCGCATACTGATGCCTACGTGGCGGGCAACCCGGCTGATCTCCACTGCACAGTCGCATCCGGAATTGCCGGCGCCGATGACGAGTACGCGCTTGCCCGCAAAGGGTTCATTGGTCTTATAGCTGTGAGAGTGCAGCAGTTCGCCGGTAAATTTTCCGGGGATCTCCGGCCAGCGGGGAACAGAGTGGTGGCCGTTGGCGGTGAAGAGGTAATCGAACTGATGTTGTTCGCCGTTTTCCAGAGTGACAACCCACTTTTTGTCTGCCGTCTCTTCCACTTTACTTATTGCCGTATTAAAGCGGATGTGCTTTTCCAGCCCGAAATGGCGGGCATAGTTCTGAAAATAGGCCAGTACCTGGGCGTGCGACGGATAGTCCGGATAGTGATCCGGCATAGGAAAGTCGAGGAATTCCGACATCGTGCGGGAGGAAATGATGTGGGTCGTCTCGCATACGCTGGAATGGGATTCACCGGCGGTGAAGATCCAGTTGCCGCCCACCTGATCGTTCTTCTCAAAACAAACGACGTTCTCCACGCCTGCCTGTATCAGGTTCTTGATCGCTGCCAGGCCGGAACAGCCGGCACCGATGACACATACACTGGGGGAAGTAGAATTTGCTGCCATTTATTAGTTGCTTGGTTTCAATAAAAGGAATGAAGGAGCGACAGTATGATGGTGGATTGTTGGGTTAATGCATAGCAACCAACCGTTAGCGGATTACGAATGAACATGGGAGTGTCCGGAATTCGGTTTTCGCTATTCGTTGTTTGCAAGTCCATGATAATCAATAGGATTTATTTGGAAGGCACAGAAGATTTGACTATCCCTTCCAATACTCCGGTACCCCCAGCCAGGATTTTCCGGATTGCCCTGCCTTTACCCATTTACACGTGCTACAACTCCAGCCCCTCCAGGTCACCCAGATCCTCCTGCTTGTAATACTGCTTGGTGAATGCCCGCTGTTTTTGCCGCTCCAGAATGAGCTTGGCAAGGGCGATGTTGGCCGATTCTTCGCAGAAGGGGGAAAGGGCAAAGTTGACCTTCTTTTCATCAATATCCAGCCGGTACATCAGGCTGAGCAAGAACTCCAGCCGGTATTCGATCATCTCCGCTACGATATTCGACAGCAGCTGTAACAACTCCTCTTCCGTCAGGGTTTTTTCCTGAGGCTCCAATTCAAAATCTTTTGCGATCAGCTCAGCTGTGGCGGCCAGGTTGTCTTTACTCATAAATGCTTTAGGTTCAGGGGTGCAAAGTAGTTATTGCGGCGGATTTTTCCAAATTGAGAAGGGGCGTGGGCAATATTCAGGACCGGGGCGAGTAGGGGAAAGCGATACTGGAGTCTCCATTGCGAAAAAGCGAATGCCTGACAAAGAATGCTCTGCTATTATCCTATCAACCCTTCCATTGGGATCGTCACCGGCAATTCGGCGGGAAAATTCGCCAGATTGGACAACCAGGGCGCCGGGTTTTCTCCGGGCGCAGGCGGATCCTGTTCTTTATCCCGGTATATGATGAGGCCTTTGCGGCAGAATGCGGGGTTGTATTCCACGCCACGGTCGCAGTAAATTTCCCGGAGGTTGGGCATCCTCAGGATCCATAAGGGAAGAAACCCAATGGGGACATTGCGGAGGTCTAAAAAGGCCAGTTGGGGATAAAACTGTATGGCCTCGGGTACGGAACGGATCTCTTTTCCGGAAAGGTTGAGTATCTGCCCCTGGCCGGTATCATAGATCCAGTTTTTCAGGATGCAGCCGAGGTCCTGGTTGTTGAATTGGCTAAGGGTGAAACCAGGTTCCATCACCAGGCTGACTTTCAGGATTTTTTTGAGCGGATGGCGCAGGTATTCGAAGATCCTGAGTTTGAAGGAATTGGTCCGCAGGTCTATTTCCTGTAGATCGGGGAGAAGATGCAGCCCTTCGGGTATTTTCTCCAGCCGGTTATAGGCGAGGTTCAGAAAACGAAGATGGGAGAATGGTTGAAGGGCAAAAACATCGGATAACCTGAGGCTGTTGTGACTGAGATCTATACCATGGAGCTGGGTGAACGGGCGGATGTCATCCGGAATATTGGTGAGTTGCATGCGGCTGAGGTCAAGGGTCTGGCCGTAGGCTCCCTCATATTTCCGGTTTGCCAGCATAGCCGCCCGGTCTGAAGCATCACCCTGTTTGAACAATAAGGAGGCGCAGTGGCCGCTTCGGGAAAAAAGGAAACGGGCAAGGGGCAAGGTTTCCATGGCCATTTCATTCCGAAGGATATGAAGAAACTCCTCAGGGTGTGGGGCTGCCTGTTCGGGGTCATAATTGAGGAGCCACAACAGCCGCTCCTCCTGACGAGGCGGGCAGTGGCGTTCTGCGATGATGATCCGGAGCAGCGTTCTCAGGCATTGCCTCAGGAAAAGCCGCGGTTCTCCGCGGGCAACCATGAAATTTCCACAGAGGCTCAACAGGAAGTCGTCGGTAACCTTCTGTCCATTGAGCAGCCGGAAGGCCAGCGCGCCGTTGCGCTCGTCTTCTGTGTGCAGAAGGCGCAGGATATTGCTGGCTGCTTTGGTGGATAAAGGCATGGAAATGGTTTAGGGTACCGCAAATTACAGGTTTACGGGCAATATTGTTTAACCAGGATGCTGATTTTCACGGTTTTAACAAAATAGAGGGCCTCCTGCCAATCCGGCGGCGGACAAAAAATCCGCGGAAGGGTATTTCTTTTTTTAGAATATACCCTTATATTTAATTGTGATTAAAGGAGTGGCCGCCCACTTTTCTCTTGGCCCACTGTTCTTCACGGCTCTTTGCCGTTTTTTCTTTTCAACTAGGCTGCGCTGTTGTTAGCCGGTGCAGCAGAACTTCGAATATTACCCCCCAAAAAACACGGCGTTCTTTTCCTGGCGGTGGCTTTCAAGCCCCTTGTTTTGTGTACCATATATGCCGGTGAGCCGGCAAAAGCCTAATTAATAATAAGATTGAACCCAAAGATCCCAAGCTATGAATGCAACAATTGCAAAGGTAAACAAGACGATCTGGCCACTCAATTTCGAACAACTCCATCGGGACTATCACGACTGGATCTCTATGGTCGATTACTGGAAGTATGAGATCCGGTATATGGAAAAAGCGATGAAGCGTTATCTTGTCTATCCCCTGTCCGAACAGCAGGCCCTTTATATGAGGGGGGCTTTCAACCAGCTCATGTGCTCTATCCGCCCCGAAATTAGAGAGATCGAAGGCTGGTTGCGTTCCTTCCACCGGCAACTGGCACGGATCGCCAATCCAAATACCCAGGACTCTTCCCTGAAAAGCGGTTCCGAACACCGGCGCATCTACCGCAAAATGGATGACTTTCGCCGGCGCCTGGCCTACCTGAAAAAACAATTGTATGGCTTGCTCATCGAGGTGATCCGCGAAGAAAAGGCCGCTCAGGGCCAACACCGGGCGCTGTGGGCCTATCCTTACCAGCAGGGCCAGCTGCGGCAAAGCGGGTGATGGTCCAGGCAAAATATAGCGTTATGAAATACTTTACCCGGCTCCTGTGGGGCGGCTTGTTCCTGTTGCTGTTCAGTACCTGTGAAAAAGAGGAGGAGGCATCCATCTCCCGCATTACACAGGGGACTTTTTTTTGCGAATGTTTCGGAGAGTGCCTCTCCGTGGCCATCGTTACTGAACGCGCTTTCGAGTTTTCCACTTATCAAACCTGTTCCGCTACCTCCCTCAGGCAACGCGATTGCGCCGAACCCCTCGTTGTCGGAGAATTCCAGCAGCTGTCCAGCCTGGTGGATTGGGATGCTTTCCGCGAAATGGAGGAGGTCATCGGCTGCCCGGACTGTGCCGACGGGGGAGGCCAATGGATAGAGATCTCCCGGGGTGGAGAGGTGCACCGGGTAGAATATGAGTTCGGCGATCCCCCGACAGAACTGGCTGAGCTCGTCGAAGAACTCAGCCAGCGCGTAGTGGGGTTGGTGAATGCGGGGTGTTGAGTATTGTTTGATTCGTTGATTTTTACCCGGCTGAGGGACGAAGACGGGGGGTGATTAAGTTGATGGGGGGGCAGCGCCCCAATCAACCAATCAACTACAACGTCCCCCTCAGCTCCTGCTCCCGTTCAATGGCCTCGAACAGGGCCTTGAAGTTGCCTTTCCCGAAGGAGCGGGCGCCTTCGCGTTGTATGATCTCATAGAAGACCGTCGGGCGGTCCTGGACCGGTTTGGTAAAGATCTGGAGCAGGTAGCCCTCCTCGTCGCGGTCGATCAGGATATTGAGGCGCTTGAGTTCCAGAAGGTCTTCGTTGATCTTGCCGACCCGCTCTAATACGGTTTCATAGTAAGTATCGGGTACGTAGAGGAATTCGACGCCGCGGCGGCGCAGTTCGTCCACCGTGTGGATGATATCATCGGTGGCTACGGCGATGTGTTGCACGCCGGCGCCACGGTAGTAGTCGAGGTATTCTTCGATCTGCGACTTTTTCAGGCCCTGAGCCGGCTCGTTGATCGGGAATTTGATGAAGCCATTACCGTTGGACACCACCTTGCTCATCAGCGCAGTGTACTTGGTGGAAATATCTTTGTCATCAAAAGTGACCAGCAGCTTGAAGCCCATCACCTCCTGGTAGAATTCGACCCATTTGTTCATGCCTCCCAGTTCGACATTACCCACACAGTGGTCGACGTACTTCAGCCCGATGGGCTCCACTTTCATCAGGCTTTCTTTTGCCTGGAATCCCGGCATGAAGGCGCCCTTATACTGGTTGCGCTCTACGAAGGTGTGGAGGGTCTCCCCATAGGTATGGATAGAAGCCACCGTGACCTGGCCGTGATCGTCCTCCAGTGTTTGGGGCTCAATGGCCGCTTTGGCGCCCCGCTCGACCGCCTTTTTGAACGCATCGCGGGCATCATCTACCCAAAGGGCCAACACCTTGACGCCGTCGCCGTGCCGGAGCACGTGTTGGGCCACTTCGTGGCCCGGGCTGAGGGCTGAGGTCAGCACGAATCGGATCTTACCCTGCTGAAGGACGTAGGAGGCCGTGTCGCGGGTGCCGGTCTCCGGGCCGCGGTAGGCAATGAGCTGAAAACCGAAGGCCGACTGGTAGTAATGGGCGGCCTGCTTGGCGTTGCCGACGTAGAATTCGATGTAGTCCGTCCCGTTGATGGGGAAGGTGTCCTGGTGGGTGTCTGGTTTATTTTTGGTTATGGTATCCATGGTTTTATTTTTTGCGGTTGTTTAAAAATAGATAGTACACTGATTTGTTAAGATTAATTAGGGTCTTTTAGGATTTCGAAGGCGGGGTTTGTAGTCGTTGGTCAGTACTCTTTTTAAGTGCTCCACCTTTTTACCAAAATTGAAAAGTAAGCCAACTTCCAAATCTGTTGCTCGAAGGTAATTAACCAGTTGAGCTTCATGATCAGGTAACAAGGCTTCAGCGGCTTTGAGTTCAACGACGACCTTATTCTCAACTAAAATATCCGCGAAGTAACTGCCTACTTCTTCTTCATCGTAGTACACTTTCAGGAGTTTCTGTTGTTCCGCTTCAATGCCCATCTTACGAAGCTCGATCATCATTGCATTTTCGTATACTTTTTCCAGAAAGCCGAAGCCCAAAGTATTGTATACATTATAGTAAGCCTTGATGATCTTCCCTGTCAAATCAGAGTGTAAATAATTAGTGTTCATGTTATCAGGTTTTAGCGTTAATGAGTAAATACGAGACTACATCGCCTCAACCTGATAATATCTTAAAAAACCCTAAGAAATCCTAAAAGATCAGTGTTCTATCCCCTAGTTCCTGGCCGGCTCCCCCTCCGGCAGCCAGCTCTTGAAATACTCTTTATCCTCGATAGCGACAGCGTACTCGGTCAGTTTCAGCGGCCGGAAGGTGTCGACCATGACGGCCAACTCTCCGGTCTCCTTGGCGCCTATGCTTTTCTCGACCGTTCCGGGATGCGGCCCGTGCGGGATGCCCCCGGGATGCAGGGTGATCATACCCTGTTCTACATGCTTGCGGCTCATGAAGTCGCCGTCGACGTAGTAAAGCACTTCATCGCTGTCGATGTTGCTGTGGTTGTAGGGCGCCGGGATGGCCTGCGGGTGGTAGTCGTAGAGGCGCGGCACGAAGGAACAGATCACAAAATTGCGGGCGGCGAAGGTCTGGTGCACGGGAGGTGGCTGATGCACCCTGCCGGTAATGGGCTCGAAGTTGTGGATGCTAAAGGCATAGGGGTACACGTAACCGTCCCAACCGACCAGGTCGAAGGGGTGGTTGAGATAGTAATAGGGATAGACCTGGTCCTGTTTTTTAATGTAGAACAGGAACTGCCCCTGCTCGTCGTGGGTCTCCAATTCGGCCGGCTTGCGGATGTCGCGCTCGCAGAATGGGGCGTGTTCCATCAACTGCCCGAAATCATTGCGGTATCGCTTGGGGGTGATGATGGGGCTGTAGGATTCTACGATGAACAGGCGGTTGTCCTCCCCGTCGAACTCCATCTGATAGATGGTACCCCGGGGGACGACCACATAGTCGCCGTATTCAAAGGCCACATTGCCGTACATGGTCCGGAGCCGGCCGCTGCCCTTGTGGATGAAGATCACCTCGTCGGCATCGGCATTTTTGAAGAAGTAGTCCGTCATACTCTGGCGCGGCGCGGCCAGGATGACCTTGCAGTCGTCATTGACGAGCACCGGTTTGCGGCTCTTGAGGTAGTCGTCCTCCGCCGGGACGTCGAATCCTTTGAGGCTGCGGTGTTTGAGTTGTTTGTCCTCCACGACCTTGGGCGCTACCGAAAAGGGGGCGCCGACCTGTACGATCTGGGTGGGCGGGTTGCAGTGGTAGAGCAGGGAAGACAGGTCGCTGAACCCTTCAGTGGAGAAGAGCTCCTCATGGTAAAGCTCGCCATTGGGTTGGCGAAACTGGGTATGCCGTTTGGCGGGTACCTGTCCCAGGCTATAATAATGCATAGGTTTTGGTTTTACGGTTAGGAAATGGTTGGGCGCCCGATCGAAAGCAGGGTAGTAGGAACAACCCCGCTTTGATCGGGCATGTAGAGCTGGTTCTATTTGGTATCCTCAGAGCTGAGGTTGTCGAATACGCTATTCAGTACATCAACGAGGCGGTCGATCTCTGGATTGTCAATGCCCTGCCAGGCCTGCCGGCGGGCATCCCGGATGATCGGCAGGGTGGCTTCGATCTTTTGCTTGCCCTCCTCGGTCAGTTGTATCTTGAAGCGGCGGCGGTCTGCCGGGTCAGTAATGCGATGGGTCAGGCCCTTCCGGCAGAGCAGGTCGATGATCCGGGTAATGGTCGGGGCATCTTTGTAGGTCTCCCGGGCGATCTCCAGTTGGCTGAGGCCTTCCTGGCGGTCGAGTACCTGCAGGACGACCCACTGGTCGATGGTGATGCCCGTATCGGCAGCCGTAAGCTGCTGCTGGAAGAACTGCTTCAGCCGTTTGGCGGTGCGCTCCAGGATAAAGCCGGAGCTTTCCGATTTCTTATCCAGTTTTTTCGATGAAAGTAGTTCAGCCACTTGTCCTGGTTTTCTGGCTGCAAAAATAGTTGTTATACTAATTATTTGCAAATAAAACAACTACTTTCTCGCCAGTTCTTCTCCGGCAAGGGTCTCTGCGGTATTGATCTCCTGCAGGGTGCGCTGGTATAGGCCTTCTTTTTCCTCCATAATAGAGATGAACAGGACGATCCGGTTTTGAGAGGTGTAATCGAACAAGGCGTCTTCATCCATGACTTCGTATGGCTCTACGCGCAGGTACTGGCTTAGAGCAGGAATGGCGAAGTTGATGACGGCATCCAGGTGGTTGGTTTCCAGGCGGTTGATGTAAATGTTCAATTCATCCAGGGACTGGAGCTTGTTGATCAGCGTCCGATTCCTGACCAGTTTGATCTTCTGGCTGTTGATGAGGTTCTCGTAGACGCTGTGATTCCGATGAAAATCGGATACGTGGCGCAGTTCCATGGCCAGGCGGCCCAGCGTATCTGCCCGGCTTCTGTCATTGGCCAGAATAATGCTGTCGGCAGCCCGGAGCCGTTCCAGAAAGTAGCTGTTCTCTTTGGCCACACCCTGAAGTTCCTCTTTATCTTCCTGTAGTTCCTGCAGGATATACTCGTAATTCTCGCGTTCGGCCCGTTTTTCAAGCCGGTTGTCGTTCCACCGGTCCAGAAGGAAGGGCACGGAAATGCCGAGGGCGACGATGAAGAATTCATACAGGTAGTGGATCCACTTTAATTCGACGAATCTGTTGGTGGCCATAGGGATTTTCGATTTTTGATTTGCGATTTTTCACTCCACTTCCGCCTTCCCACTTGGCCTAATTCACCGACTGCCCCCGTTTCAGCCCTCTCTGTATGGCCTCTTCCTGCATCTTCACGATGAGTTGCCCGGCGTACAGCAGCAGATCCTGTTCTTCGTCGGTGATGGTCAGTTTGGTGCCGATGTGGGTCAGCAACTCGTACAGGGTTAACCGGTCGCCTGGAGCAAGCGGTTTTTGCTGCCGGAACAGGCTGATGAGGCGGTGTTGTTCTTCTTTGACCTTGAATCCGGGCGGCAGGGCCACATCATCCGTTCCTTCCAGCAGTACGTTGAAGCTGAGAAATACGGGAGTAATGCCGTATTGCCGGCAGGCGATGTTGATGTCCCGCACCAGGGTGGCGCGCCGGGCGTCGAGGCCGCTGGACGGCAGCCTGCCCATGACGCGGAGGGAGAATACGGCCCCTTCCCGTTTGGAGAAGGTATAGCGGTTGCCGGCCGCGTCGGCATCGACGATGAGCAGGATCTTGCGGGGCGCCTTTTCCTGCCTGAGAATCTGCAGGGCGGTGTAGTAGCCGATGTTGTCGGTCATGGCCCCGTCGATGAGGGGCAGGTAACGGCGCTCCGCCGAATACCGGCTTTGGAGGGTCGTATTGGAAATGAGGACCGGAAAGCTGGCGCTCGATTTGATGCCCACCGCCAGCGGCACCGTGAACGGGTCGAGGCTATCCCGGTAGACCTTACTCAGGCGGTGAGTATAACCAGTGATCTGGTACCGATCCAGGATATCGGGCGTGAAGGGGAAGATCGTCATGGTATTGAGCGTGGAACTGTTGGTGATGTGCATGGGGAAACGCACGGGTTCCGGGCTTTCGGCAGGGATGAAGAAGTCGGCCAACTGCAGGCTCTGCGGGCGTTTTTTCACTTCTTTGGCACGCCGCCGGTACCCGAGGACGTGCTCGTCGATGGAGCGCTCCAGGGCATCTCCGTCGTCGGCGAGGGAGAACCACAATACCGGGTTGAAATTGGCGCGCAAAAGGACGTCGGTGTAGGGGAAAGCCATATCCTCGCGGATCTGCAGGTCCAGATAGCTCTTCAGGCTAAAGGGCTCCTGCCGGTCGAAGAACTGATGGTCGTACAAGGCGGAAACGTAAGCCCCGGCGGCAAAACCCCCGCCGGATACGGTCGACAGGTAGTCCACCTGGTCGAGCATGTCCTGGCCTTCGCCGGTGCTGATCTGTTCCAGCCCCAGCATGATCCCGATCCCGAAATTGGACGCCCGGGAGCCGCCCCCGGAGATGGCCATGGCCACTGCGAGGGTAGAGTCCTGCCCCTGGCGCTCCTGCACGCTTTTGTAGTAGCTCAGAGTGACGGTGGGCACCGGGTCGCCGTCCTTGAGGAACTGGCTGCGGTCGGGGTAGATGTTCTGGGAGCAGGAGGTGAAGAGGAGGGCTGCCAGTGCCAGAAAGTGCGCAAGGCGGAAATCGGAAGTCGAAAGGCGGAAACCGGGCATCCAGCATTCATAGTGAACCTGATCCCAGCTTCGAACCCCCATTTTCGCACCCGTCTTCCCCTCGATTTCTTTGAAGCACGGGGCTCTTCCAGGCAAGCTTCCGACTTCCGACTTCGCACTTCCGGCTTCAACAACGGTTCGTGCAAAGCCCCAAATTGTCCAAAGGTTACGATTCTTATGCATGTTTTCTCGTTGTATGGTGGCGTTCTGTTGCTGCAATATACAAAGCTAACGGCCAAATATTATTGCCCGGCGTTTGCGAGTTCATTTCTTTAAGAAGCTGCCTAAAGGAATAATGGTGGCCTGGATTTCACTATGATCTTGCATATTCCAGATTCAACATACCCCTCTCTAGCAGTCAGTTTGAAGAAATTTTTAGCTCAGGCTGCATTTTCAGGTTTGGAAAAAGGGTTGGTAGGCCGCGAAACTTTTCCTGCCGCCAGGGAAGGCATTTGACGTGGATGAATGGCAAATACTTGGCGCGGCTATCGACGCCTCCACTTCGGAAAATATGTACCCATTGCATCTTCTTTTACCAGAACAGTCAGTTACGCTGGAGGGCCTTGCCTTTATGCCATTATCGCTCAATCATCAACTATCTAATAACCGTCCCCCCTTTCGTTTGTTATTTACCAAGGACAAAGCGGTTCCCGTTTTTCTGCTGACGTATCGCTTCGTCCGCTTATATTTGCTGGAACGGGCTGCTGTTCGGGGTTCGCAGTTCGCAGTTCGCGCCGAATCCCGAATCCCGAATCCCGAACACCGAATCCCGAACACCAAACACCGAACACCAAACACCGAACAATGACCACCGACGACTACAAGGCCATCTCCGACACCATTCCCCGGCAACCGGGCGTCTATCGCTTTCTCGACAAGGAGGACACCATCCTCTACGTGGGTAAGGCCAAGGACCTGCGCAGCCGCGTGTCCTCCTACTTCGGCGACCGCCGGGACCGCGCCCACAAAACCCGCGTGATGGTCAAGAACGCCGGCCGGCTGGAGTTCACCGTGGTGGAAACGGAAGCCGACGCCCTGCTTCTGGAGAATACCCTCATCAAGAAATACCAGCCGCGCTACAACGTGATGCTGCGCGACGACAAGAGCTATTCCTACATCTGCATCAAGAACGAGCGCTTTCCCCGCGTGTTCATCACCCGCCGCGTCATCAAGGACGGCTCCACTTACTTCGGGCCCTACACCAGCAAGGCCCGCATCAAGATCATCCTGGAGCTGATCAAACGGCTCTTTCCGCTACGCACCTGCCATTTCAACCTGTCACCGGAAAATATCGAGGCCGGAAAGGTTAAGGTGTGCCTGGAGTACCACATCAAAAACTGCATGGGCCCCTGCGAAGGGCTGGAAAGCGAGGCGGACTACAACGACAAGATCGACCAGGTGAAGAACATCCTGAAGGGCAACTTCGGAGCGGTGAAAACCCACTTCAAAGGCGTGATGGAAAAACACGCCGAGAACCTGGAGTTCGAAAAGGCCCATCAGATGAAGGAAAAGCTGGGCGCCTTTGAGGACTACCAGTCCAAGTCGACCGTGGTCAACCCTACCATCCGGGATGTGGACGTCTTCTCCATCGCTTCCGAAGAGAAGGACGCCTACGTCAACTACATCAAGGTGGTCAACGGCGCCATCATCCACACCCACACCCAGGAGCTGGTGAAGAACCTGGACGACGACGACGAGCCGGCCCTGCTGGCCTACGCCATACCCATCATCCGGGAGCGCTTCAACAGCATATCCCCCGAGATCATCCTGCCCTACGAAGTACAGCTGGAGGAAGGGCTGCAGGCCACCGTGCCCAAGATCGGGGACAAGCGCCGCCTGCTCGAACTTTCCGAAAAGAACCTCAAATACTACATCCTGCAGAAGCAGAAGCAGCGCGCCAGCCAGACGCGCAAACAAACATCCGCCGAACGCATCCTGCGCACCCTGCAGCAGGACCTGCAGATGGACGCCTTGCCCCTGCACCTCGAGTGTTTCGACAACTCCAACATACAGGGCAGCCACCCGGTGGCCTCCTGCGTGGTGTTCAAGAATGCCAAACCCAGCAAAAAAGACTACCGCCACTTCAACATCAAGACGGTCAAAGGCCCCGATGACTTCGCCTCCATGAAGGAAGTGGTGCACCGCCGCTACCGCCGCCTGCTCGACGAAGGGGAAAGCCTGCCCCAACTGGTCATCATCGACGGCGGCAAAGGCCAACTCAACGCTGCCGTGGAAAGCCTGGAAACGCTGGGCATCCGCGACAAGGTCACCGTCATCGGCATCGCCAAACGCCTGGAGGAGATCTTCTTCCCCGGTGATTCCATCCCCCTCTACATCGACAAGAAATCGGAATCCCTCAAACTCATCCAGCAGGCGCGTAACGAGGCCCACCGCTTTGCCATCACCTTCCACCGCACCAAGCGCTCGCAGAACTTTACCACCACCGAGCTGACCAACATCCCCGGTATCGGAGAGAAGATAGCTCAGAAATTGCTCAGCCACTTTGGTTCGGTGAAACGCATCAAAAATGCGTTGGCCTCGGAGATCGCGGAGGTGAGCAGCTTGAAGGTGGCGGAGAAGGTGAAGGCTTATTTCGCAGGGCAAGGTGGGGAAGAGGAGGAGTAATGCCTTCTTATCTTTTCACCAAAACCGGAAAAAACAGGCCTGCTCCGACTTCACTCCATACCGTATAATTTCAGTTGCTTATCCATGATGGGGCGGAACAGAAAGGGAAAAAATGACAGGATAAGCATCATGGGATAACCATAGGGCAGCATCGGGCTCTCTTCCCTGGATTCGAGAACCTGATAAGGTTTGGCGCCCATATGATGATGGTCGGAGTGCCGGGTCAGTTCAAACAGCAATACCCGGCCTATGATGTGGTCAGAATTCCAGGAATGTTGGGCATTGACCCTTTCGTATCTGCCATCCGGCCTCATTTTACGCCGCAGGCCGTAATGGGCAAAATAATTTTGAGCCTCCAGGATAGCAATGCCGTAAACGCTGGCCAAAAAATAGCAGGCAGTCGCAAAAACACCGAAGAAATAGTAGATGCCCAGGAGCAGCAATATCGGCAGGAGGGTATAGAGGATCATGGGGTTCCATGCGGGGTTTTTCCCTTGTGCCCTCAACCTTTTGGCCTCCAATCCCCACGTTTTGAAATAACCGCCGATCTGGGATCTTAGAGCAAACAAATAATAATTGTCGCCCTTCCGGGCGGAGGTCAGGTCGGCCGGGGTGGCGACATCTTTGTGATGGCCCCCATTATGGTAGGGCACGAAGTGGTTCTGGACGGAAGTGGTGAGCAAAACCTGGGCCAATACCTGTTTCAGGGGGTGACTCGTTTTATGCCCCAGTTCGTGCCCGACATTGATGCCGATGACCCCGAGGATCGTGCCCATCATAAAGATCCGGGCTATGAGGACGGAGGTGGTTAATGCAGCGTCGGCGATGGTGTTCAGAAAAGCATAAATGACAAAAAGGTGTAGGGGCACCAGCAGGTACAATGCCAGGTCGTAGAAGAGGTCTTCCCTGGCCAGTTCCTTTTCTGTTTCAGCAAGATTGTGCGTATCAGGAGGGATGATCATCTCCAGGATGGGGACCAGTACGTAAAGAAAGATCAGCCCGAAATAAGCGTAGATCCCGGTTGTATTGAAGGTCAGCAGGGCCAGCAAGGGTATAATGTAGGCGCCGAAGTATTTTATCTTTCCCATGATCGAAAAGGAATTAATGCTCAGTAATCGAACGAATAGATCAAATATAGCTCATCTATCTTTTTCGGCGAACAATATACCAGGAGCAATTTGATAAGGAATTAGTATCTATTCAGCATTTCAATTTTAGCGGTTCGCTATTCGCAGCACTATGCCCCTAATTGCAGGAATCCAAGCTCAAGAAACCAGTTCTTTGCCCCAAATCCGGGTTTTGAGGCAGCGTTTAGCGAACGGCGAATGGCGGACGGCTGATAGTTACAGGGATGATCGGAATTTGAATATACTCAAAGTACACCGGGCGCCAGATAGGCTATTTTGTCCGATAGAGCAGAAGGGATGACATTTCAGGCGGTGTCAGGGAGGATGGTGCTTCCGAATCCATTGATAATTAAGGAATTTCACTATCTTGAGGAAGTAACGTTTATGTATACCTCAACCCATGCGAAATGAAAGCCATCATCGTCGATGATGAATCACGAAGCCGGTTGGCGCTGGCAGGGCTGCTGAAGGAGCATCATCCCGGAATAGAAGTTGCTGCAACCGGTGAAAATGTGGAGGAAGGCCATCGGATGATCCTGGCCCACAAGCCTGAAATCGTTTTCCTGGATATAGAAATGCCCGACGGTACGGGCTTTGACCTGCTGCAAAAGTTTGACGCCTACAACTTTCAGGTCATTTTCGTTACCGCTCACAATAAATATGCCATCACCGCGATCAAATTCGGGGCGCTGGATTACTTGTTGAAGCCCATCTCGAAAGAAGATCTTGCCGAGGCTATACAAAAAGCACATCGAAAACTAAAGGAGAGAATAACGGAAGAACAGATCCAGATCCTGTTGGAGACGATCCGCAATTTTGAAGAGCGGAAGCTGCCCTCCCGGGTTGCCATTTCTACCTCCGAAGGCATCTTATACAAGCAAGTAAAAGACATCATTCGGTTGCAGGCGCAGCAGAATTACACGGAATTTTCCCTGGCGGGCCATGCGAGAAACGTGCTGGCCTCTGTGAACATCGGAGAATACGTAGAGCAATTCGAACCCTACCGGGAGTTCATGAAGGTACACCGGTCACATCTGGTCAACCTTCGCCACGTCGACCGGCTGGTCAAGGCAGAGGGCGGTTATCTGGTGATGAAGGATGGCGCCCATGTGAGCGTATCGCGGGCCTACCGGGATGAATTGGTGGAACGGCTGGAGCAGATCTGAGGCTTGCCTTTCCTTCAATAAGGACCTTGTTTCGTTCATTCATTCCTGCGTTTCATCAGCCCGGTTTTAGGTACTATGCCGAGTTGATTAATTTCAAAGAGTATCTCATCTCTTTTAATAAAAACTTATTCCTTATGGCATTCACCACAATTACCGAGCTCACCCTGCATGAAGAAACCGGAAGTATCGAAAACGGGAAAGGATTTTTGTTCGAAGGGAATTCCTTTTTTTATGCGGCGGATATTAAAAAAGTACTGGAACAGGCAAAAAACGCCCCGGAGGCCAAACTGTCACAATTGTGCATCATCAATGTGAAGTTTGAAAAGAATGATGACGAAAAAAACCACAACCGCCATGATGTGACCGGCCTGGCGCTGGCCAAGTCAGAACTTCAATACGATGGTGAGAACAAGATCATCAATACGGACTGGTATGAAGTGGTAGCGTTGGCCTGGCCTCCCTACTACATAAAAGGAAGTGTGCAAACCCTGGAAGATAATGAACCTGATTCTGCATTCAGGGGATTCCTTTTTGAAGGAAGCGACGAATATGTACCGGGCCTTCAGCCGCTGAAACGCAGCTGATAACGGTGCGGAAAATGGAGAAGCTGCCTGGAAGCTCACGGCCGGTTTTCGGGCGGCAGCTATACTAAAACCCACTATCTACACTTAAAAAGATCGTATATGGAAAGCAACAAGGATAATATCCCAAAGATGACGGATTTAGACGAGATCCTGGCCCTTCAAGCCGACCATGATATCTTTGAGGAACTGAAAATCGGTGACATCAAGGACAAAATATTGGATGACGTCCAGGCTAACATTTTGAAATCCACTAAGCACCTGTATACCCTTTTTTGTTTTTTCACATTCAAACCGGAGCATAAAAAAACGATTGTCAACTGGCTGAAGCACTTGAGGCTGACTTCGGCCCGGGAACAGATTGAAACAGAACAGGAAAAAAGCGAAACAGAGGGCAAATCCTCTAGCGAGAATATGATCGGCCTATATCTGAGTTACCAGGGCTACGAATTTTTCTGTGACCCTGAAAAGATCAAACATCTGATCCGGTTTGAAGATGAAGACATCTTTGCCTTCCAGGAAGGCCTGGCAAAAAGATGCCCGAGGGCATTCGGCGCCGGGGAGGATGATTACAAACACCCGTCTCATGCTCTGATCCTGATCGCTACCGATGACGCCCGCCTCAAGGAGGTCAATGACGTTCGGGGCCAGAAGGAGTCGACGGAAGCCCAGTTGTTCCAGCTTTTTGCGGAATGGGCAACTCCTCCCGTCAAGGACTTCGATGCCTTTGAAGAAAACTATGGGAAGGTATTCTTTGAAATTGGCATGCGCAACCCGGAAGGTTCGGATGGGCTGCCAAGAGAGTGGTTCGGTTTCCGGGACGGGATCAGCAACCCCCGGTTTTTCCCGGACAGGGGCCGGCCGAACCCGCCCGGATTTGTGCCCGACGAGCCGGCGCCCCTAGATGTCGCCCTGCGCCGGAACCGCCTTGCCGGAAACTACGCCTGCGGCAGCTTTGTGGTTTTTTTGAAACTGGAGCAAAACGACAAGGCATTCAAAAGAATGGTGAAGGAACTTGCCGGCAAGCTTGGAATGGAAGACTACAAAGGCCTCGCCGCCGCTTATATCATAGGCAGGCATAAAGACGGCACCCCATTGCACGAGGCTTTCAATTTCCCAACCCTTGGTGATAGGAACAGGAACCTCAATGACTTCGATTACGGGAATGACCAGGATGGTGCTGTCTGTCCCATGCATGCACACATCAGAAAAGCCAATCCTCGCGATGGGCAGGCGTGGGGCAGGATCGTGCGCAGAGGCAAGGTTTACGGGCGGGACAATTCCAAGAATAAAGGGATCTTATTCCTCTCCTATCAAAGCAGCCTGCTGGCTTTTGAGGATATGGTCAACAGAGGGTTGTACGGATATAAATACAAGAACAAGATCCTTGGCAAGGATATGCTGTTTGTCAATAAAGGAGAATATCAGGGAAATCACCGGTACCGGAATGCTTCCGGTTACCCGAGAAGCCCTTACCTGAGGGCAGAGAAACTGGTGGAATTTAAAGGGGGGCAATACTTTTTTGCTTCCTCCATTTCCTTCATCCAGAAAAGCCTGGAAAACTTCATTTAGAGTATGTTCAAATTTCGATGATGAGTCGAGAGTGAGAAAATTTTATTCCAGCCAAGGCAAATTTTGCAGCCGGATGCGGGCAATCCGGCGAAAAATTTAACGCCGGATGGAACAAAATTTGCCGCTTGTAGGCCATTGATCGAATTTTGAACATATTCTTAAAGTAAAGCGCAAACAGGTGTGCCATTATCTATCCTTTGTTTCCCTATTGCTGTTTTTTGCGCTGTCCGCAACAGCGCAGGTTCAGGATGCCTATTGGTTTCACCGGCTCAGTAAAGAGGAGGGCATTTTAAATTCAGCCAATATTTATGAAGTCTTCCAGGATTCGGAAGGTTTTACCTGGATCGGAGCGGAATCCGGCCTGTTTCGTTACGATGGCCGCTCCCTGGCTCCCTATCTTCCCTCTCTTTCCGATTCCACTGCATTGGGGAGCAACCAGGTGCATGGCAACTTTTTCGAAGACAGCCGGAAAAATATCTGGTTCTGCAATGATGCCTACATCCAGTGCTATTTGCGGCAGTACGATCATTTCAAGAGTTACAGGGTCAACGACCGGGGATTGCCGGTCAAATCGGGTTATAAGGCCATTTATCTGGAACGCGACAGCTTCTTATGGGTCAGGGCGGATATGAGAAACATTTATACCTTTAATATTCACTCCGGTGAACAATCCGAAGAAATTGCCAGAGTCCTATTCGATATCGATGTCTTCCCCGGTGTCAGGGCTGACGGCAAGCTGCGGTACCTTTTTTCAGTGGATGGTTCCAAATCGCCGGGCCTGCAGGTGTTTCAATTTGATGGGGGCCCAAAGCCGATACACTCCTTTGTAACCTTTACTGGTGTGGGCCCGGATACTCCTGCCCTGAACATTCATCGGGTTTACTATGAGAACGATACGGCCGTATGGTTGTCTGCCAATACCGGCATATACCGGTGGAACATACAGACAAGGCAGCACACGGCCTTTGCTACGGGTAATTCCCACCCTAAGTGCCTGTACCCTCTAAACGCCAGCCAGTTCATAGTGACGGAGTTGAATGGAGGCCTTTTCCTGCTCGACAAGGACGGAAAATACGAAAGAAAATATTGCCGGCTGCTGGCCGATCCGCGGGCAGGGATTGACCTGTTGGTCGATGAACCCTACGTGGATCCGATGGGAAACATCTGGACGGCCACAGTGGGGGAAGGGCTGGCCTTTACCAACCCGGGGAAAGTAAAGTTTAAGCCTATTCCCAAATTCCCGGGAACGGGAGGGGCAACCAACTATACCTTTCTTTCAATGGCGCCGGGCCCCGGCCGCCAGGCCTGGTGCGGTACCCTCGATGACGGGCTCTTCCTGCTGGATGAGAACGGCGCCCCGGCCCGCCATTATCACCCGGCCCATCCGGTTCACAATTCTCTGGGGAGCAGGCAGGCGCTGCACCTGCTGGCAGATAAAACTCAAAGGCTTTGGGTGGCTACCGCCAGTGGTGTTTATTACTTCGACCCCGCATCGGAGAAGTTCCTGCCTGTTCCTGGTGAAAACGGTGAGATGATTGATTTTACAGTGTACCTCTTTCAGCTCAGGAATGGAGAAATACTGGCCAGTACCCTTCAGCATGGGATCTTCAGGATTGTCCGGGCAGGCAACACCTGGCGCCTCCGCCAGATCTATGCTCCGGATAGCAGTACCGATATATATACGGCTATTTATGAAGATGCTCTGGGCAGTATTTACGTATCCCGGAAGAGTTCGGAAGTCCTGATCTTCAATTACACGGAGGGGAGACTGCGCCTGCTCGCCACCAAGGATATCAGGGGTGCTGTCAGTGGCTTTTACGAGGACAAGGATGATGTAACGCTATGGATCGCAACTTCTTCCGGGCTGGTAAAGCTCAACAAAACCAAGCTCGATGAGCCTGCCCGGATTTATACCACAAAAGAGGGGTTACCCGGCAACGAGATCCAAAGCATGGCGCCCGGTAAGGATCAAAACCTTTGGATGGGAACCTCCAACGGCCTGGCACGGTTCGACCCGGCCAGCGAAGAGTTTGAAAACTTCAACCTGGCGGACGGCACCCAATCGAGGTACTTCAGCAGCATGTCCGTATTATGCCGGGACGACGGCACCCTCTGGTTTGGCGGCGAAAATGGCATCACCGTTGTTGAAACCGCTAATGTTCAATACCTGGAGAATGCCCCTCGGATACAGATCACCGAAATTAAAGTCAACGACAAGGTGGCGCCCGGATTGGCTGATGCCATCACCCATAGTACCAATATCAGTACTATCCGTAATCTGGTGCAAAAATACGGTGATAACACGCTCTCCTTCAGCTTCGTCGCCATAGACTACAGTGACCCCGGCGCCACCCAGCTCGAGTATATGATGGATGGGTTCGATAAAGAAGGAGTAAAACTGGACAAGGGAGAAGCCGGTTTTGCCAGATACCCCAACCTGCCTCCGGGAGAGTACACTTTGAGGGTCCGTGCAGCCAATTCCGATGGCATCTGGTTTTCGGACACCAGGGAATTGGCCGTGAGGATCATGCCCCCCTGGTATCAGGCCTGGTGGGCAAGGACACTTTTCCTGCTTCTTTTCCTGGCAGGCATTTATCTGGCCTACCGGTACCGGATCCGGCAGATCCGCAAGGCAGAGGCAATTAAACGCAAGGAAGCCGAATATAAGCAACGCGTGGCGGAAACCGAAACGGCCGTACTCCGCTTGCAAATGAACCCGCATTTTATCTTCAATAGCATGAACTCCATTGGCAGTTATATTCAGCAAAAGGATATCGATACGGCCAATGATTATCTCAACCGTTTTGCACGGTTGATGCGGCTGATCCTGAATCTTTCAGCAAAACCTTTCCTGGCCTTATCGGAGGAAATTGAGTTGCTGGAGCAATACCTTTATACCGAGGCGATGCGCTTTGAGGATAAAGTCGACTACGAGTTCAAGGTTTCCGACAAGCTGGATCCGGATGAAGTGATTATCCCCACTATGATCCTTCAGCCTTTTATCGAGAATGCCATCTGGCACGGACTGGCAAAGAAGAAGGGCAAAAAAAAGATTACCGTTGCTTTCGAACGGGATGGGGAGCAGTTGTGCTGTAGTGTTGAGGATAATGGTATTGGCAGGGCGGCCACTATGGGCCAGAAGCCGGAGCAGGAGTCGAAAGCTATTGAAATTACTACACGCCGCCTCCGGCTTCTGGAAGAAATGGAGGGCGTATCCGCCAGCCTGGTGATCACCGACCTGGAAGATGAAGCCGGGCGGGCAGCCGGCACCCGGGTTGCCATACGGTTGCCTTTCTTATAATGCGTAATCGGACATATTAGATGGAGTACATCATTTCAATCGCAAGAGGCTGTGCCCCGAGATGCCCAAGAATTAGCTTTCCTACAGTAATAATCACCATTCATTAAGCCGATCAGCGGATTGGTCCGCTATTGGGGATTTTTTTTGCGGTAAAGCCTAACTTGAAAGGGCATAACGTTACAATGGCGCGCTTTACTGGGTGAAGAGTTACAAGGTATCTCCTTCCTTGGAAGGAATTAACCCCAAAGGCCAGGCAGTCGGGTAATGCGTGCTGACGGCGCGCTGCCCGGCTGCTTTTTAGGCGGGAGAAATTATAGGATTCGCAAGGAAATATTCCACGCTATTGTATGGACTAATCCAGACAAATTTACAAACCTATCCTGCCCGCTGGAGCGGTGTCGGGCGCCCGAGAATGAAAACACCTAAAACCCCACCGGCCCGCCCGCTCTAAGCGGACAGGCCGGTGAAAAATGTCGGTGATCTTTTACAAGAACAAAATAGATCGGGTGATTTCAATAAATATTTAGACAGTCTGGTTTTCCTTTCCTTTGGCAGCTGTTAAGGCTGCGTCTTGTTTCGCTCGGTCCGCTCCTTCCAGCCGTTTACGCTTTCCACGGACAGGGCAACGGCTTCGCCGTTTTCCATCTCTACCGTAAACCGGAGATCCGCGTCATCCCTCAAGGCAAAAGAAGTCGGGCTTAGAGGCTCCAGGGCCATCTTGGGGCGGCCGTTGCGCTGGTAGAAGAGCTGGCCGTTTTCATAGAGCAGGTTGCGGGCGCCGTAATTGCCGGCGCAGGCCTGAATTTGTTCCTCGCTGAGCAAAGGCGGGTCGTTTTTTGCCTTCAGGTAGCTGGAAAACCATTCGAAATAGCGTTTGTCCTCTTCTGATCCTGATTTTTCAGCCAGCTTTTCCAGGGCCATCTGGTGGGCGACATCCAGCGCCTTTTCCTTTGCTACATCCACATGCGGGCTAACGCCAGTTCCTTCCCAGTTGGTATGGGTAATAGGGTTGATCGCCCTGCCATTCGGGACGAAGGCTACAAAGCGGTCGGCAATCGGCAAGGTACCGCCGGGATGGGCGCCGCCGCCGGTTGTCTCTCCCACTATGGTGGCCCGTTCCAGGTTCTTGAGATTGTAGGTGAATTCCTCCGCCGCCGAAAACGTGTAATTACTGGTCAGTACGAACACCTCCGCATCCGGGTTGCGTTTGCCGGGCACGTAGGGTAGCGTCCAGGTTTGGGAAGTGTCATTGGTGCTGCGGTGGTAGAAGCTGTTCAGGTGAACGCCTCTGCCGGCCTGGTACAGGTAGGAGGTTAGCAACTGGATCATGCCCGGGTCGCCACCACCGTTCTGGCGCAGGTCAAAAATGATGGCATCGGCATTGGACAGCATATTCATGGCTGCCGCCGCGGCCTCGCCGGCAAAGGCAGCCGGGAAGAAACCCCGAAGGTCGAGATAACCAACATTGCCCTCCAGGATACTGACTTCTTTAAAACCGTAATTGTCGCGCCCCATCTGCGCCAGCCACTCCGGGCTGGGCTCGTGGTCTTCCTCCTCTTCGGAATGGGCCCGCATTTGGGCGGCCCCTTCGGGGTCGAACCGCACCCGCAGGTGTTTGTCGTTAGTAACGAACTGGATCTCTTCGGTCAGCCGGTCGGCAAAGGCCACCGGTTCCGTCAGATTTTTGAACGCGCCGGCCTTTTGCTTCTGGCGCAGTTGCTGCCCCATCTGTTCTGCCAGTTTAGGAAAGACATAATTGTCCTCCAAACTGCGGATGAGGCTGTCGATGGTTTTTGATTGCTCTTCAGCCGTCAGTGCATTTTGGGCAAAGAGGGGCCCCAAGGCCAGGAATGCACAAAAAAGAAAGGTCAGTTTACGCATAAAAGAAAGTTGGGTGATTGAAATGTAATGTATAGTCGGGTAATTTCTTTCTGAAATATTTGATTTGCAAAAGTTGTAATTGCAAGTATTTGAATAAAAATTTTACTTCAGGTTATCCAGCATGCGCTGCAACATGGCGACGAGTTGTTTCTGTTCGGCAGAGGAGAAGCCCCGCAGCGGGACCTGCCGGTATTCCTGCACCACCGGCATCAGGCGTTCGATCAGCTGCCGTCCTTTTTCTGTAACAAAGACCATATACCTGCGCCGGTCTTCCGGGTCCAGTTGTTTACTTACCAGGTTCTTACCGACCAACTGGTCGATGATACGGGTGGTGGTCGGCGCATCCTTTACGGTCGAACTGCCGATCTCCACCTGGCTGCTGCCATTGTTCTCGCTGATCTGCTTCAAAACGACCCACTGGTCTACAGACAAACTTGCATGATGGGCCCGAAGGCTCTGCGTTGCCAGCTGCCGATATTGCCTAACGATCTGCTCCATGTAAAATACAGGTAATTGCTCCAGGCGCTGTTCTTGGATTTTTATTTCTTGCACTTGCAACTATTTTAACTGCAATTAAAATCTTTTTTGAGAAAAAATCAAGTTTGGGGTGTAAAAAATGCGAACTGGGTTCAGCTTTATGACACCATGACTTTTATACCTTAAATAAAAATATATGCACGACAGACGAGTCATCCCGAATTTTTGAAATTCTATCATAGGCCTGCATTTCGCCGGCAAAGCCGGCACATTTCCCCGCAGGAAGCATTTCACATCTCCAATTGAAAAATTCGGGATGATTCCTGTTTAACACTTTTATACTCCTCCATAACCCATTATTTTCCTATTCATTTTTCACTAACTTTATCGGCCTATGAAAGACGTAATCATCATCGGCGGCGGCCTGTCGGGCCTGACAGCCGCCAACTATCTGCACCGCCAGGGCCTCTCCATCCAATTGCTGGAAGCGAGCGATCGCGTAGGTGGCCGGGTAAAGACGGAAGAAAAGAATGGTTTCCTGCTCGACCGGGGTTTTCAGGTGTTCGCTACGGCTTATCCGGAGGCCAGAGCCCTGCTCGACTACGAAAAGCTCGATCTCCGTTCGTTTCGCCCGGGGGCTGTCTTGTTGCAGGAGGACGGCAGCCGGGGGCGCATCGGCGACCCCTTGCGCGATTGGAGTAGCTTCATTCCCACCCTGATGTCAAAAGCGGGCAGTTGGAGCAGCAAGCTGAAGATCCTGGGCTTGAGCCGCCGTTTGCAGCGCCGGAGCCTTTTAGAAATTTTTTCTGCAAAGGAACAGCCCACCATGGAGGTGCTACAACAAGAGTACGGCTTCGGCCAGGAAATGATCAGCCGCTTCTTTCAGCCTTTTTACAGCGGCATATTCCTGGAGAAGGAGCTGAAAACCAGCCGCCGCATGTTCGACTTCGTATTCAAGATGTTTGCAGAGGGCGATGTGGCTGTACCCAACACCGGCATGGAGGCCATCCCCCGGCAACTGGCAGCCAACTTGCCGGGCGATGCGGTAAAAACCCATTGCCGGGTGGAGCGTATTGAAGGGAATCAGGTATTTACGGCAGATGGCGCCACCTTCGAAGGCCGGGCCATACTGCTGGCTACCGAAGCCACCGGGCTGGTACGCCAATATGCCCCCAAAACGAAACAGGCCTATACCAGTACTACCCATCTGCACTTTACGGCGCCTGTCCCGCCCATTCGGCTCCCCCTCATCGCTCTGAATACCTTGCCGGACGGGCTGGTGAACAGTGTAGTGGTAATGAGCCAGGTAGCGGAGGGCTATGCGCCAGCGGGACAGCACCTCATTTCAGTTTCCATCGTCGGAAAAACAGGTAAAAGCGGCAAAGTGCTGGAGGAAATAGTGAAGGAGGAACTAAGATTGTGGTTCGGAGCCACAGTGTCGGATTGGCAGATGCTGGACGAACGGGTTATCGATTATGCCCTGCCCGCCCAACAGCACGTTCGGCATGACCTCGATCCGGCGGAGCTTCGCCTGAGCGAACACCTATACCAGTGCGGCGACCACCTGCTGAACGGCTCCATCAACGGCGCTATGCGTTGCGGGCGCCTGGCAGCAGAGACGATCGTGGCGGAACGCTGAGTAAAGCGGCTGATGTACCAGGGCATAGCAGGAGGTTTCTAAGGTATCTATTGGCAACCGTGGCGCCTGCCGGCAATTTTTTTTTAAAAAACTTTCCTTCCCGGGTGATACTTTCGCCGATCTATGCACTTTATTAAAAAAGGGCTTGACACAACAGCTTATTGATCACTCAATTTAACCGGCAATGACTGTCAGAATAACAGATATCGCCCGGCAACTCCGCATAGACAGAGGAGCGGCCTTCGAGCAGCTCTATGAGGATTGCTTTCCCAGGGTGGCCCGCTTGGTCAAGGCCCTGGGCGGCGATTATGAAGATGCCAGGGATATTTTTCAGGATGCGCTGATCATCCTTTACGAAAAAGCGGTGCAAGGGAATCTGGATATTCAATCTTCCCCGGCGGCCTATATCATGGGCATTGCCAAGCACCTGTGGCTTCGGCAGCGCCGCCAGGGCAGCAACCTGATCACTTTCACCGGGGTGGAGCAGGAAATGGATATTCCCGAGGGCTTTTTTCCGGAACAGGAAAAGCCCCGCTTACGCCTGTTCCGTTTCCTGGCTGCCGCCGGCCGCCGGTGCATGGAGATCCTTCAGGCATTTTACTATCAGCAGATGCCCCTGCCGGAAATCGCCGAGGAGTTCGGTTTCGCCAATACCCGGTCGGCCACAGTTCAAAAGCACAAGTGCCTGGAAAAGGTCCGGGAGCAGGTGAAAGCAAAAACGCTCAGCTATGCGGAAGTGGTGGAATGGCCTTAGGCGCTATTTGTCCGGCCGGATCGAAGGAAACGAAGAGCAGGCTCCTCATATCCCCTTGAGAAAACCTGCTCCTATTCCTCGCGGCGCTCTGCCTGAATTCGAACACACTGTGCATCAGGCCATCCGCTGGTACGGCCGCCGTAAAGTCCGCCAGGAGATCAAAATGATCCATCGCCGGTTGATCTCAGATCAGCCGGATAGCCTTCTGGCCCGGCAGCTCCGGCGCATTTTCCCTGGCGGGAACCTGCGATAATTTCCTTTATCTGCGGTATTCGCGTTCCATTTTATTGCTCAACCTTAATTCCTACTGCTATGATTACCTTCCGTAGTACTGCTTCCGTCGTGCCTATGGTCATCGACGCGAGCGACCGGGCCGAACGTGCCTATGACATTTACAGCCTGCTGCTCAAAGAGCGCATTGTCTTTCTGGGTACAGGAGTGAACGATCAGGTGGCCAACCTCATTGTCGCCCAGTTGCTTTACCTGGACAGCCAGAGCACTACTCTGCCCATCAATATGTACATCAACAGCCCCGGCGGAGCCGTCTATGCGGGCATGGCCATTTATGACGCCATGCAAATGGTGAAGGCGCCGGTTTACACTACAGCGGTAGGTGTTACCGCGAGTATGGGTACCGTCTTACTTTCTTCAGGTGAAAAAGGCCATCGCTATGCGTTGCCCCACGCTACCATCCACATGCACCCGGCAGGAGGAGGCGCCCAGGGGTATACCGAGGACGTTCGAATCGCTTATCACGAGCAGGAGCGTATGGAAAAGCAACTCTTCCATATCGTCGGCAGGAACAGCGGCCATTCCTGGAAAGAGATCGAAGCGGAATTTCGTAGAGATAGATTTATGAATGCCCTGGAAGCCCAGGCCTTCGGCCTGGTCGACCAGATACTGGGAGATACCGGGGATGTCGTGTCCCTTCAGCGCCAGGGCCTGGAGGTACGCCTGCCGGGAAGTAATGGGCAGGCGTGAACTTGGCGCCCTCCTTTCTTTCTCCTACATATTCTTCAGGCGCCCGCCGTCAACCGGGAGGGCCACACCGTTGATGTAGGCAGCTGCCGGCGAGGCCAGGAAAGCAATCGCAGCGCCCAGTTCCACCGGATCGGCAAAGCGCCTTAGCGGCACTTCCTCCTGCATCCCTGCGATAACCTCTTCCTGGCTCATGTCGCTTTTCGCAGCTTTGTTGTTGATGATCTCGTGCAGGCGCTCCGTTTCGGTGAACCCGGGAAGTACATTATTGACGGTAATGCCGGCAGGCCCCAGTTCATTAGCGAGGGTTTTGGCCCAGTTGCCTACTGCTGCCCGTACGGTGTTGGATACGCCGAGATTGTCGAGCGGGGCCTTCACTGAAGTGGAGATGACGTTGATGATGCGGCCATAGCCTTCTCGTTTCATCCCCGGCACAACAGCCTGTACCAGGAGGTGATTGCAAATGAGATGTTGGGAAAAGGCATCCATAAAAGCCGTTTCTTCAGCGCTCAGAATGGGCCCGGCGGGCGGCCCGCCGGTATTGTTGACCAGGATGTGGATGGGCTTGGCGCCTACCAGCCCGTGCACTTTTCGCTTCAGGTCGGTGGGGTTGCTAAAGTCCGCTACCAGAAAGTCGTGGTGTTGCCCCTGGCTGTCGTCCAACTCATGGATTATGGCGGCCATGGTTTCGGCAGAGCGGGAGACGAGGGTGACGTTGGCTCCCAGCCGGGCTATTTCAATGGCGGCAGCTTTGCCGATGCCCTTGCTGCTGCCGCAAACCAGGGCGTTTTTATTCCTTAAGTCCAGATTCATATGGCTAGAATGGTTGTCTTGGTGATGATAACCCGCCAAGGCTTTTCAAAACTTGGCAAGTCCTGGCGTATTCCTTAACTTGCGAAAGCGTGTTAAAATTAATACAATTAACGAACAAAATGGAAAGAGCGGCCTTTGCCCCGTTAGGAAAAACGGCGTGAAGGTATTTCTTTCCGCAGGACTAAACCATAAAACGATATGCCACTAGCCAAGCCTTTCAACCTGCAAAAGTGGGTAGATGAACACCGCCACCTGCTCAAGCCGCCGGTGGGCAACCAGCAAGTATTCAAGGGCAACGACGATTATATCGTCATGGTTGTCGGCGGGCCCAATGGACGCAAAGACTACCATTGGGAAGAAGGAGAGGAACTGTTCTATCAGCTCGAGGGAGACATCACCCTCAAGATCATCGATGAAGAGGGCCAACCGCAGAATATTCATATCCGCGAGGGCGAGATGTTCCTCCTGCCACCCCGTATTCCGCATTCGCCACAGCGCCCCGCCAATACTGTGGGTTTGGTGATCGAACGGTACCGCCATAAAGGAGAGAACGACAAGCTGATGTGGTTCTGCGAAAACTGCAACCACAAATTGCACGAAGAATCTTTTGAACTGGAAGATATCGTCGCTCAACTCAAGGCGGCCATCAATAAATACATGGACTCCGAAACGCTCCGTACCTGTAAGAAGTGCGGGACGGTGATGGAACGGGCGTGATCGGGATGGTACATTCGTATAGAAGGTGTAAGTATATGGGCTGATTTCATGAATTAGCGAAGGACTGTATATCAGGGCCTTATCCCTGGTTTTTCACTTCAGTGTTTGTGCTCATGTACTTACACCAATACACTAATGCACTAATACACAATACACCAATGCACGTATACACTAATGCACGTATACACGAGACAAGATGAAGAAAATCTATTTTGCATCGGACTTTCATCTGGGAGTAGATGCCCGCCTGAGCAGCCGTGAACGGGAACAACAGATCGTGCGTTGGCTGGATAAGATCAGGGAGGACGCCGCCGAGATCTATCTGGTCGGAGACGTTTTTGACTTTTGGTTCGAATATAAAACAGTAGTGCCCAAGGGGTTTACCCGTATCCTGGGCAAGCTGGCCAGCCTGCGGGACGCAGGCATTCCCATTTATTTCTTTACCGGCAACCACGATATGTGGATGTTCCGTTATTTTGAAGAGGAACTGGGGATTCCTACCTACCGCCAACCTATCGTTCGCGAGTTGATGGGGAAAACCTTCTTTATAGGCCACGGGGACGGGTTAGGGCCAAGCGACCACGGTTATAAGATGATCAAAAAAGTCTTCGCCAACCCGGTTTGCCAGTGGCTTTTCGAGCGGTTGCACCCCAATTTCGGCATCTGGCTGGCGAACTACTGGTCGGGAAAAAGCAGGGGGGCTGAACGGCCGGTAAAGAAACGCTTCCGGGGAGCAGATAAAGAGTGGCTGATCGCCTATGCCCACCGGAAACTGGAAACCGGGGATGGGAATATCGATTATTTCATCTTCGGCCACCGCCACCTACCGATCGACTTCACGCTAAAGAACGGAAAAAGCCGTTATATTAACCTGGGGGAGTGGATGCATTACAACTCCTACGCCGTCTTTGACGGCGAGAATATCGGGATTCAATTCTTTGAAAATGAAAATGGCCAGATATACGGGAATAGCAAGAGCGTACAGCAAAAGGCCTGAGGGAAGATTGGCGGGCGGTTTTTTGTGGCACCTATTAAGGCAAGGGCATCAGATAACCGGCTGTAATTGGCAAATGAAGCCGCTCTTGTTCGTTGTATGCTCATTTCCTCTTCTGCTTTTTAGCCAGAGCGTCCCAAAAGACTCCTTCAGGCTCCTGTATACATTCCCGGTGGAAGCCAGATACTTTACCCTCGATAAGCTTCGCCAGGCTTATGTGGTGACCCCTTCCAACGAGGTTGTCAAGTACAGCCCGGAGGGCAATGAACTCTTCCGGTACAACAACAATACGCGCGGTAACCTGAGCTATATTGACGCCACCGACCCTTTCAACCTGTTGTTGTTCTATCCTGACCTTCAGGCTATCGTGACGCTCGACCGTACCCTGAACGAAACAGCCCTTCTTCTTCTTTTTTCGGCGGATATCATCACGGCCACTGCTATTGCTCTGGCCAATGACAACAACATCTGGGTATACGACCAGGCTACGTTCCGCCTGGTGAAGATCGCTGCTGACGGGGCCGTGCTGGCAAGCAGCGACAATCTCAGCGCGCAGTTGCCTCAACCGCCCCAGGTACAACAGGCCATCGCCCGGGAGAATATGGTTTATCTCAACGACCGGCAAAAAGGCGTATTCCTCTTCGATGGGTTTGCCCAGTACCACCAGCTTTTGCCCTTATCAGGCTACGAAAACATCCAGATGCTGGACGGCTACCTGCAATTATTCAAAACAGGGGAGCTTTGCGCCTATAACCTGAACGCGCTGAAAACAGTGGCCTTACCTCTGCCGCAAACAACGGAAAAGATCGTTCAGGCCCGATGGCAGGGCCGGCGGTTGTACGTGCTTTTGGAGGACGGCCGTCTATCCGTCTATGAATGGCTTGGCAGCCCAAAAGAGTGATGGTTGAATCGGGCTCATCCAATTTTTGGAGTAAAAAAAAATTGGCCAACCAACATTTTGGCGGCCAATTTTCAAACAGGAAATATTATGGCTAAAAATACTATTGTCGGTTAAAGAAGAAATCTTTGTCTCCGGTGGCGAAGTTCCGGTCTTCGCAGGATAGTACATGGTGCAGCACCATTTCATCCAATTCCAGGTATTTGATCTCGGCTATTGTTGTTTCACCGTTATCCAGGCGCATAACCAGGTGCTGGCCGTCCTTGGCCAACCACCATTCGCCGGATTCTTTGATATTTCGGCCGGCGCAGCCCAGCAACCTGTCAAACCTTCCATTATTATGGAAGCTGTACTTAAGGTAAGCTCCTTCGATAGACCGGAGGTCGAAGGGGTAGGTGGTATTTTCCCACTTCCCGGCCAGGATCTGTTCCTTATTGTGGTGCTGGACATCGGTTCCGGTTGATTCATATTTCAGTGCCAGGGACAGGCCTTCAGCGCGGTCGGTAAGAGTAATGCTGTGACACGCTATTTCTACCTCGAAGGTGAGGTGCCTGGAATTATCTCTTGCACTCAATTCAAGTCTCACTTCGTTTTCATTCACGGGAATAACGGACCAGGAGTAGCCCTTATAGGCGCAAAGCCCGTTGGTGTTGTAAGTGAACCAGTCGGCAGTACCGGAATCGTAGAATTGAAGGACGATCTCCTGCCCTACGGGAGCATCGCTTGACCAGATACCCCCCGGAAGGGCTTTATGGAGTTGGGTGGTAAGCGTTAAATTTTCGTTAAGGTCAAAAGCGCAGGAGGTATCCGGTGATGCGGAGACGGAAAAAGTAAGGCCGAAGCACGCCAGGAACGTGCCAATAATCAAGGTTTTCATGATTTTTTATTTTAGCCGGGTGAAAAAACTGCCTGCAAAAATTGTTTTAACGGGTTGAAAGTCAATATTTACGGGTTCAGGTGGCAGCGCAGTTTTTAATTGTTTAACTTCGGTGAGTTCTTTCTATTGGTGATTTCTAATTACAATGACAAACTTAAAGGTAAAAGGATGCAACTGTCCACTTTTTTTGACGACGATCCAGCTTTTTTCGATGAGCGTGGTTTGCCGATGCATTTTGTCCGGGTTGCTGTCCATATATTTGACGGTTGTAAGGGCCAATTGGTTAACAAACGAAGCATAAAAAGTGCTGATTAAAACCAGAGGGATAGTGCTGCGTTCCATGAAATACTCCGAAACGAGTATTATCGCCGATATCTACACGGAAGAGTTGGGCATGCGCAGTTATATCATTAATGGAGTGCGGAGCAAGAATGCCCGGATCAAGGCCAGCCTGCTGCAAGTCATGTCATTGGTTGAAATGGTGGCCTATGAACGCCAGGAGAAAGGATTGAACCGCGTTAAGGAGATGCAGGCGGCGTACGTTTTTCATTCCCTGCCGTTTGACGTGCGCAAAAGTGCGGTGGGCTTATTCATGGCCGAACTGGCCCGGAAAAGTATTCGGGAGCCGGAGGAGAATAAAAGGCTTTTTGATTTTCTCTTCCGCAGTTTTCGGTTCCTGGACGAAACCATTGCTCCGGTATCCAATATCCATTTGTGTTTTTTGCTGGAACTGAGTTCTTACCTGGGATTTGTACCCGACGAGGCCTGGGCCGAGGAGACTCCGGTGTTTGACCTGCAGGAGGGGATCTTCGTGGCGGCGCCTCCACCCCATGTTTATCATTTGGGAGAGGCGGAAAGCCTGCTGCTGTACCAATTGCTGGGCAAGAATCTGGAAAACTGCCACGAACTGAGCATGCTGCGCCAGCAGCGCAAGTCACTCTTGCTTCATCTCATCGATTATTACCGGCTTCATATTGAGAACCTTCCTGAGATCCATGCTCACGAGGTCTTACAGGAAGTGCTGGAGGGGTAGGGCGTGCGGAATTCGGGATGAGGGTTGTTGAGCGAACAACCGGTACCCGAATTCCGAACACACTCTAAGCTATGGTATCCTTACTTTGGGAAGGGGATCTTCAGTTCCTGGCCAGGCTTGATGAGGTCCGGATTGTTCAGCTGGTCGCGGTTGGCGTTGAAGATGTGCATATACTGTCCGGCATTATCATAGTAGGTTTTGGCTATTTTGGACAGGGTGTCGCCGCTCTTGACGGTATGTATGTGGTAATTTTCAGTATCTTCTACCCGGATATCCGCCTTGAGGTCCGCCGGCTTTTCGCCGCCAATCTCTTTGATCTTGTCCCACATGATGTTTTTCTCATACTGGGTTTTGGCGGTTCCGCCGATCTTGAGAACGCCCTCTTCCTCTTTGACGTATCCATCCTTTACGCCTAATTTTTCACCTAGGTTCAGGACAGCGCGGTACTTGTCTTGCAGAGACATAATTTTATAGTTTTTAGTTGAGAAAAGTGTTTTTCGGCTATTTTGACTGCCGCAACGGTTGAAAGTAACAGCAAGCGCCTAAAATAATAAAGATTGAACAAATGAAGCAAGAGCAGAAAAAATATTCGGTAGAGGAAAGAGGTTAAATTTGTTGCCGGCGCTTCGGGCAATATTTGATGTCCGCTTAAAACTAAAGCGTATCTTGCGGCGTTTTTTCCATTGAGCACTGAAGTACATGAAGCCCCTGCTGTTTTTCTCCTTGTTTATTCTGGTGTGCCTGGCAAAACCCGCTGTGAGCCAACCCCTCATCAACGAAGGGAACTTCTTTACCGGCGTCCAGCTCATCAATATCAATACGGGGAAGAAAGCCCGGCAGCCCATGATGTACATCTGGGAACATCAATCACTTAAGCTGGACCGGCGCCTGTTGCTGGGCTTGGATGTAACACTGACAAAAAATACCGTTCCCTACCAGCAGTCTCTGGGGAAGGTGTTGGAGTTCTTTAAATTGAATACCCCGTTGCACCTCGATTTCCGGGCTTCAGGGAACTGGTTCGTCGAAACAGGTGTTTATCTGGGAGCAGTCACCCGGAGCAGAAACGTTTACATTACCGAATTCGTCCAGGTAAAATATTTTGAAGAGCTGGAATTGCGTTTTGACGCCGGTTGGATGGCCGGATTGAGCCTCCAACTCGAAAAATGGGGAAAATTGCACCTACGATACAATCATGGCCTATTCCCAACCGTTCCTATTAGTGGAGAACGCATTGAAAAAGACCGGATGGCGGTTACTGGCATTACGATAAGTTTCTGAGGAGTTCGGTTAACTTGCTGTTACTAATTGACCGGCAAAAGACACAAAAAACAGGCCGATAAGCGGAGCAGAGTAGTTTCGCTTTCGGCCGTAATAAAGAAGCATTTATTGCACGCTAAATTATTTTAGCGGCGTAACTTATTATCATGGGATTCTAATTGTATTTATGGGAAGTGCCTTCAGGACATTGAAGGCATTTTCTATTTTAGAGCCTCAGCCGGCAAAACTTTTTTCCGGGTTCCTGCCCTTAACTCCTCGGAAATAAGAAGTGATGAACGCAAAGTCGGCTTCTGCATCTCCGGTGGGATGAAACGGTTTGCTGAACACAATTTCCTTATGCTCCCAGTCAAATTTGACCATGATGATAGGCACCTTCGCGCCCAGGGCGATGTAATAAAAACCGGTCTTCAGCTTATCTACTTTCTTGCGGGTGCCCTCCGGGGCTATGGTAATGATAAAATCTTCCTTGCTGTCGAAGATGTCGACCACGGCATCCACAAAATTGGAGCGTTTGCTGCGGTCGACCGGGTAACCCCCTAGCCAGCGCATGATGGCGCCCAGTATAGGGTTCTTGAACAGGGAGTCTTTCCCTACATATTTGGCGTCAAACCCCAGGACGCTTCGCACCATGAGCCCGATGGGGAAATCCAGGTTGGAGGTATGCGGCACGGCAATGATCACGCATTTTCTAGGTAATTCTTCGTATTCCGTGATGATCTCCCAACCCATTGTCCGAAGTAAAAAATTGCTGATAACCCTAAACATGCTGATAGTCTGCTTTTCAATTAAGCCACAATTGATAAAATAAACTGCAAAATAAGATATTCTGCCTATTACGAATCGGCCTAGTTACCTGAAAATGCAACCTCCGTCTTAAGCTTACGTATAGGTTTATTGTTTCCACGGCCCTTGCGAGGGCTGGTAAAAATGTATTATTTTGCATCACTTGAAGGAAAACGGGCTTCTGAACAGGTTTGGCAATCAATAGTTTAGGGGCTGGCAGCCAGAAAATCAACAACCACTTTGAAGAAAACGGCCCTCTTCATATTATCCTTTTTGCTCTTTACCCCCCTGTGGGCACAAAAAAAGTCAGCAGAACCCTCCGGAGAACCTCTTCCTGTGGAGCTCAACTTTTCGCTGGAAGGCGGTTTCTATCCGGATGAAGTGGTGGCCGAACTCTCCGCTCCCGGTGCGGCCGTTTACTACACGGTCGATGGCAGTACACCTTCGCCCACCTCGCCTCGATACAAGCGCCCGTTGCGTTTCGAACAGACAACAGTGCTGCGTGCGGTCGCTTATCATGCCGACGGGCGAAAGAGCCCCGTAATCGGACATACCTACTTCATCCGGGAGCCGCGGTCCAACTTCGCGGTATTGTCGATTGGCATATCACCGGGGGTCCTTTTCCATCCCCGTTCCGGTTTATTTATGCTGGGGAACAATGTGGTGGATACCCTATGGAAAAAGCCAGGCGCCAACTTCTGGAGCCGTAGTGAGTTCCCCGCCAGCGTCGAATTATACGAAACCGACGGCCGGTGTGTATACCGGAGCCAGTCCGGCTTTCGACTCTTTGGCGGTATGAGCCGCCTGTTCCCGCAGAAATCCATCGCTCTGGTGGCCCGTCACCGCTATGGGGATACACGCATACGGCACAAGGTATTTGGGAAAGAAGGCCTGAATAAGTTCAAGTTCCTGGTCCTTCGCAACTCAGGCAGCGATTTTGGGAAAACCCATTTTCGGGATGCACTCATGACGGGGCTGGTGGAAGATTGGGATATCGACAAGCAGGATTGCCGCCCGGCTCACGTTTACATCAACGGCCAATACTGGGGCATCTATAATATCCGGGAAAAGGTCAACCGGTATTTTATTGCCGATAACCACCCGGAGGTGGATAAAGACAGCATCGACCTGATCGAGCACCGGTTTACCCGAAAACGCGGCGGCACCCGCCACTATGTCAACCTGTTGAATTTCCTCGAAGAAAACAGCCTGGCCGATCCTGCGAACTACGCTTATGTACAAACCCAGATGGACGTACAGAACTTCATGGACTACCAGATCGCGCAGATCTACTTTGATAATCAGGATGCCGGCGGAAATATTAAGTTCTGGCGCCCACAGAAGCCCGGGGGGCGCTGGCGCTGGATACTCTACGATACCGATTGGGGCTTCGGGCTCCATGACCGGAAGGCATATAAGAACAACAGCCTGGCCTTTCACACCCGGCCGGACGGCCCTACCTGGCCTAACCCGCCATGGAGCACCTTCCTGCTTAGGAAACTGCTGGAAAACAAGGAATTTGAAAAAGCCTTCGTCAACCGCTTCGCCGGTTACCTCAGTACGTCTTTCAGCGAAGAAACCGTACTCAACCGGATAGACTCCACCTACGATAACCTGTTGCCAGAGATGCCCCGGCACCTGGACCGCTGGAACCTGAGCCAAAGAAAATGGGAAGAGGAGGTGTCCATCGTTCGCGAATTCGCTCAGGAGCGCCCGGGCTATGTGCGCATGCACCTGATGGGGCACTTCAATACGGGGCCCCAGCGCCGGCTGATAGTCAGTACCTCTCCCGGCGGCCGGATCATCATCAACGACCAGGTCTCGGTGGCCAATGATACCATCGAATTGGTATATTTCGAAAATTATCCCATAACGATCAGGGCTGTAGCTCACCACGGCTACCAGCTGTCCCGATGGGAAGGGATTGATGCTGCGGAAACCGTTCGTGAATTTTCTCTAACCCTGACAAAAGGGGAAACCTACCTCCATGCCCGCTTTGATGAATTTATCCACCCAATGGAAGGCAAGCTGGTGATCAATGAGGTCTGTCCCAAAAACGGTAAGGCCGGCGACTGGATCGAGCTGTTCAACGCCTCCCGCAATCGAGCCTCCCTCAAGGGTTGGACGCTGGCCGACAGGAATGGCAATGAATATATTTTTCCGGAGGCATACGTCGGCCCCAACGATTACCTGGTCATCGCCCGGGATTCCGTGAAGTTCACCCAGGCTTACCCCGGCGCCTATAATGTACTCAATGGCCTGAATTTCGGGCTGAATAAACGAAGGGAATCTCTGGCGCTTTATTCCATCCTCGGAGCTATGGTCGACAGCATTACTTACGAGGTGCCTCCGGTAGATTCTTCCTTCACCCTCAGCTTGCTCCTCCCTTACCTGGATAACAGCGACCCCGACAACTGGGAGTCGCGTTTCGGAGACGGGTCGCCCAATGCGGCCAATCCTTATTACGTGGAAAGCCGCGTGCGCCATGAACAGGCCCAATGGATGCAGATGGGCCTGGCGGCCGGCGTGCTGCTGCTCAGCCTCATCCTTTTGGGCCTTCGGCAGAGGAGGCTACTGTGAAATCAGCTCGGTCGGCCATTCCGCTTCAGCTTTTCGGTTGCTTTTGCAGGGTAATAACCAAAACCCCGGCAATAACCAGAACGGTCCCCACCCATTGCAGCCAGCCCAGCCGTTCCTCAAGGAAAATATAGGCCAGTACAATAGTGGAGATCGGCCCCACACTTCCTATTATCGAGGCATTGCCGGAGCCAATGTTCCGTATGCCCTCCGAGATCATAAAAGATGGAATAACCGTGGCGATGAGCGCCATTAGTGCAGAGAGGCCGTAGACCGGCGCCGGAAAGCCGAAGAGCTGCCAACGGTAGGCGATGCCGTGGTGAATCAGTATGGCCGCTGCAGAGGCCGTCATAGCCAGGGAGGTGAACCTCAGCGTACCAATGCGGGGCAACAGGCGGCCACTGCCTACAATATAGACCGCATAGGCCAGCGCTCCGAAAAAGACCATGCCGGACCCCAGAATGAAATTTTTATCACCGCCCATTCTGAGGCCTTCCGAAAAGGCAATGATTATACCCAGATAGGTAAGAAGGAGCGCCCCTAGTTGCCGCCGGCTGACGGGCTCCCGGTACACGATCGCGCCGATGAGCAGCACCAGCGTTGGGTAGACAAAGAGAATGAGGCGTTCCAGGCTGGCCGTAATGTATTGCAAGCCCAGGAAATCCAGCAGGCTGGCCAGATAATAACCCATTACCCCCAGCAACAGGATGCGAAGCCAGTCTGCGTTGCTGATCGGAAGGTTCCGATACTTCTTTTGCCTGCCGGCCAGCGCGGCGATCAGCAGGAAAAAGGGCAGAGAGAACAACATCCGCAGTGCCAGCAGAGAAATGCTGTCCACCTCGTACCTATAGGCCAGCTTGACGAGCACGGCCTTGGTCGAGAATAATATAGCTCCGGCGAATACCAGTGTTGCCCCCAGGATCATTTGGCGGCTTTGTGGTGGTTTCTGCATACACCAAAGCTAAGACAAAAGACAAAAGTATTCGGTTATAGGTTGGAGGTTATTTGCTAAACCTCCAACCGCCCCTACCTCACTACCTGGACCGGTGCTGTCCAGCTGTCTTTGTCTGTACTGAACTGTACATAATACGGCCCCGGTGCCAGCGTAGCAGTACTCAGCGGTATATCCAGCCAGCCCGGCTCTGCCTCCAGCTCCCGAAGAGCACACAACCTTCCCGTGGCCGAATATAAAGCGATCCGGACACTGCTTCTTTCGGGAAGCAGAAAACGAGTGAATAGCCTGCCGTTCGTTGGATTGGGGTAGAACACCGGAACTCCTTCGGAAGAGCCCTGCCTTATAGCTATTCCTGCAGATAGCCCGTTGTGCGGTGGGGTATGGCCGAGGCTTTCCTCTTCCATGATCTGAAGGGTGTAATCTTCGGCCTCTCCCCACGTAAACTGTTCGCAAGGGCCGGCCGGAGGGCCGAATTTCATACTGACCCTTAACCGGCTCAGCCCGGGCATTGCCGTCGCCGGTATGTCAAAACTGCCACTGTAGGAAGGAGGCGCTCCCTGACGGGAATGCAGGAGTTCTCCCACATCCTCAAAGTCGCCATCCTGATTGAAGTCGGCCCAAATAGACCAGCTTTCCGGATAGGGAGTGCCGTTGTTGCCTTGTTTCAGATAGAAGGATACGTTTTCTCCTTTAGCAGCGGTTATGGCCTTATTGGTGTAATCGGCATAACCTCCGTCGTTACCGGAAAAGTTGGACATAGCACCGATACGGGCCTCCTGGATCCATTCTGAACTGGAACTTTGGCCGCCGGAGCTACAATACGCCGAGGAACCTGCTTCGATCAGCAGCGTATAGTCTTCCACTTCACCATAAGAGAAATTGGAGCAAGGCCAAGGAATGCTGCCATATTTCATGGCTATCCTCAGGTTGTACGCTCCTGGGGCCAGCCCAGTAGGTAAGGTAACATTGGCAAAGATGGTGTCGGAAGACATTGGAGGAGCCAGCACCTCCTCCCCATCGTCCAGGAAGTCGCCATCTTGATTGAAGTCGATCCAAAGACGCCAGTATTCGTAGAACGAGACCCCGGTAAAGCCCGGAATAAGCGCTACCGAGTGCATGGTGCCGGCGAAGGCGTGAATCGCCAGGCTGTCCGTTCCCCGAAAATCTCCCTGGCCTCCGTTATTGCCGCTGGCGAAAAAGAAGGCTCCAAATTGAAAAGCATCGATCCATTCATAGTTGGCGGAGACACCGCGGGCGTCACAGGGCGCCGGGGCGGACGGCTGTAGGGTGAATAGGGACGGAGTGGTGCAGCCTTGTGCATCGGTAACGGTCACTGCATAGTCGCCGGCTGCCAGTCCATCGGCGGTGGGGGAAGCCCATCCGTTTTGCCATTCGTACTGGTACGGGGGCGTGCCCCCTGTAGGGTTAAGGTTGGCCGACCAGGAATTTCCGTTGGCAGAAATGGTGGTGGTTACCTGCACCTGTAGCGGTGCCGGTTCATCGACCTCTATCTGGGAGGTAGTGGCGCAGCCTAATGCATCACGGCCTTCCACTGTGTAAACGCCGGCCGCCAGGCCGTCGGCCAACGGGCCGTCTGTTCCGTTGCTCCAGGAGTAGGAATAGTTGCCGGAGCCGCCGCTGAGTTGTGCGGCTGCTTTGCCGTCATTGGCGCCGGAGCAGGATGCGTCTTCTTTTTGAATGGAAAGCGCCAGGGGCGAAGTGGCTCCCAAAACAGTTGTTCTTGTAGTGGAACAGTTATTCGCATCGCTGATGCTGACCGTATAAATTCCAGGATTTAACCCACTGGCAAAGGACGAAGACGTTCCGTTACTCCAACTGTAGGAATAGGGCATAGCGCCTCCGGCCACGGTGGCCAGTATACTTCCATCGGCGGCGCCCTGGCAGGTTGAAGGATTTACTGCGAGGGAAGCAGTAAGGGGAATAGCCGTCTGCACTTCCACGGTTCGGGTGGCCGTACAGTTGTTCAGGTCGGTGACGGTCACGGTATAGCTCGCTGGCGCTAATCCGGTGACTTGCCGGGTGGTGGCGCCGTTACTCCAGCGGTAGCTATAGGGTGGCTGCCCTCCGCTGGCCTGGGCCTGGGCCGTGCCATCGTAAATTCCGCTACACGATGCATCGGTGGCAGTGGCCTGCAGTCCGAGCAGGGGAGGAGAAGTGATGGTTGCCGATACCTGTACCTGGCTCTGCCCATCGGAAACGGTTATGGAATAATAACCGGGGCTCAGGTTGTTGGCGGTTGCAGTAGTGGCGCCGTTGCTCCACAGGTAAGAGTAATTGCCGCTGCCGCCGGTAGCCCATACCGTTGCCGACCCATTGGCGCCGCCAAAGCAACTCGCATTGGACAAGATGCTGATTCCGGCCTCAAGAGGTTCCCCATTTTCCAGACAGAACCGATGGGTTACTGAACTGCCGAACTGGCTGCCGGAAGCCAGCAGGGCACCGGCGGCGTCGCGCAGTTCATAATAGCCGTTCCCATAACCGCAGCACATGCCGTTCTGGTAAGAATCGAAAACAGTGAGGTCAAAGCAGCCATAGGGTAAACATTCCTGAATGGCCAGTACAGATCCGATCGGCTGGCTGGAATAGGGGCCGCCGGAAGCCAGTATTTCCCCATTGGTGGAAGTGATCTGCCACCGGGTTTCGCCAGGGTAATTGTCAAAACGAAGCGTGAGGGCCACATCGGCCTCACAGGGATAATAGGTAAAGTATTTGGCCACGGCCCGTTGCCCCACAATCTGGCTCCCATAACGGGCGCGAACGCTGTACCAATGCCCCTGGCCGGTTTGGGCAGGCAGGTCGGCAAAGAGGGCAGTGGTGGAAGCTACAATTTCCATTGCGTATTGCCCCAGGCGAAATACGTCGTATCGATCAGCTCCGGGCACGGGAGCCCAGCTGAGGCGTACGTGATTGGCCGGGCCGTTTCCCGTTTGAAAATCGGGGACACCAAGGATGTTAAAATTCTGTGCGGACTGTGCGGCCTGGCCATTCCGGAGCACCCGGATTCGGGCCTGGCCGGTGACGAGGTTGGGAACCAGCCAACTGTATGAACGGCGGCTGCCGGAGACGTCGCTGCTAATGGTATTCCAGGATGTGCCGCCATTGGTAGAGTACTGGAGGGTAAAAGAGCCATTGTTTCCGTAGGCATCCCAGCGGAGGATCTCGGGCACACCGGGTACGAAGTGCTCGCCCCCGGCAGGGTAGGTGATAGTGATCTCGTCTCTTGTAAATGAGTATACGAGGTAATAGGCCTGTGGCCCCTGCCCCAGGAGGTAGCCATTGACGCGAACAGTGTAACTGCCGCCGGCCGGGTTTTCGAGTGCTACCTGTTCTACATTGTTGATGCGGTCTACACCCCGATAAGCCGGTTTGGTAAGGCTGTCGATGTGTGGATAGGTGCTCAGTACCCAGGGATGGTATGTGGTTCCGTTGGGCGTGGTTAGTGTGAGGTCCAGGTCATTGGACAGTGCCTTGGCCGCTACCGGAGAACCGGCAGGGTCGATCCAATAGAGCATAATGCGGGCCTCTTTAACCCCGGCAGGGATGTTGATGAGGTGCGCGTTCTGGTTGCCGTTGGTCACGGTGCCAGCGATATATTGGTTCTGCTGGATGACTTCCAACGCGCGGGCGCCATGCATTTGCCCCCAGCCGTAGTCGTAGTCGGGCCCCTGTCGCCCGAGGTCTTCGGCCGTGTTGAGGATGGAGGCTTTGATGAGCGCTGAGGAAGGGTCTGCGCCATTGTTTTGCTGGCGGTAGGCCTGTACCAGAGCGGCGGCGGCCCCGGCGACACTAGGCGCGGCGGCGGAGGTGCCGCTGCCCTGTTGGTAAGTATGGCCCGGGGCGGTTGTAAAAGTTCCCTGGCCAAAGGCGCTGATATCGGGTTTAATGCGTCCGTCTTCCGCTGGGCCGCGGCTGCTGGAGTTGACACGCAGGCCGTTGTAATATAGATTGGCAACCGCCAGGACGTTCTTTGCGGCTTTGCGGCCGCCGGTGATATTGGCATAAGTGTAGCCGTCAAGGCTGGCTAACCCGCCGTACCGGGCGCTACAGGAAGAAGCCGCGCTGTTGCCGGCTGAAAAGATGTGCAACAGTTCTGGCTGTTGCCATACCTGCCCATCGATCTCAGCGGCGGAAGAAGTATAGGCGCCTCCGCAGCCCTCACTGTAAGAGGTAGACGTAAGGAGGGTTCCGAACTGTTGGTAGTACTGCCGGGCATTGGTGATGTGCGGATATCCAATAATGGGGTAGAGGTGCAGGGAAGCCCCGGGGGCCATTCCCATTCCCCGTGGGTCGATGTTGCCCGCGCCGATGGCCAGCCCGGTGGTCATGTCTCCATGGTCGCCGGAGTCGAAGGACGTGTGGTCAAAAAGGCGCCCCCGGAAGTCTTCGTGATTTACGCTACCATCATCGCCAATGCTGAGGCTCACGCCGGATCCGTCCAGCCCTGTACCATATCCGTTGCTCAAGAGATTGAGCCGCAGGGCGCTGCGCCCCGTAATGCCTTCTGCCTGAGGCGGAGGTTCCGGTAACCCGATGTATCGGATACCGGGGTGGGTAGCCAGATCGGCCAACAGTCTTTCGTTTATTCTGACGGGAATGGCATCGCCCACCGGAGCATCGGCCGTAAAACCTTCTGCCTTCAGGGCGGCCCGGAGGCTATCGGCTGGCACCGACGGCCAGGTGTACACCAGCAATTGCAACTGGCCATCGTCATAGGCATGGCCGGGGAGATCTCCCCGGGCCAAGCCTTCAGATAGTTTGTAGATGCCATCATAGGCGCAGAGCGCTCTGACTCCCAGCGTATTCAGGGCAACGCCTACCGGCACTCTTGCCAGATAGGCGTAGCTGGGGATGTAATCGAACAATTCCACCCCTTTGTTCTGCAGAACCTGTATTTCATCGGGCGAGGGGATGTCCTGAAACTGAAGGACGAGGTAGTAATGGCCCCGGAAGCGAGTTCGATCGAGGCTGTCGTCCTCCGGCAGGAAACCTGCCTTGAAAAGGGCTGAGGAATGAACTTGCCCGGATTGAAATCGGATGGCGTAATCTTGTCCTGAGAGTTGAAAAACTGAGATTCCCAATAGGAAAACCATTGAAAAACGGGTGGCGTGTCTCATGGGTATGAGTCTTGTGCATATTTGTTGGAATAAGGCTATTTTGCTTATTTACCTGAACGGGTTATCCCGTCAGTCAGGGCTTTCACCCCCTGATGGCTTAACACCTCCAAAGACTGGCATACAAAAGATGATGCAGGGCTTTTGCCATGCTTCAACCAGTGTAACTGGATAATAATGTAGCTTTCTCTATTTTGCAGGAAATAAGATCATGGCCCCTGGCGGCCGGTGTTGGGTAGTAAAAGTTGTATTTGATTGCCTTTCCAGGGTGCAATCACACAAATGGGAAGTAAACCTATGCAAAAATAAATTATATTGCCGAAACAACAATACGTAAGCGGTTTTGTTTTCGCTAAATGAAGATTTTTTTTTCAAAGATAGGAATAAAGCATCTTTTTGGGGCCGGCAACAAAAAGGGGATTGTAACTATTTAGCAATTGGCCGTTCGCAATTCGCCGTTCGCTAAACGCTGCCTCAAAACCCGGATTTAGAGCAAAGAACTGGTTCCTTGAGCTTGGGTTCCTGCAATTAGGAGCATAGTGCTGCGAATAGCGAACCGCTAAAAGCGAAATGCTGATAGTTACAGGAGATTATTTATTGTTCGCAGGTCCCAGTTGCGTTCGCTGGACCAGTTTTCCAACGGTAAGCCCCTGAACAATGATGGAAAAAATGACCACCACATAAGTGAGCGTCAGCAGTGGGGCGCGGCTCATGTGTTCGGCAAGGGAGAGGGCCAGGGCAATAGAGATGCCGCCTCGCAGGCCTCCCCAGGTCATGATCAGGTTGGTCTTTGGGGCGAATTCCAGCCGTTTTTTGAATAGCTCGATCGGCCCGGCCAGGGCTAGGTAACGGGCGAGTAAGGTAAGCGGAATGGCAAGCAGGCCGGCGAAGAAATACTGCCGTTCAAAGGGCAGTACCAGGACTTCCAGTCCGATGATCACGAACAGTACGGCGTTGAGCAGGACATCAATCAACTCCCAGAACTTGTCGACATAAGTTTCCGTGATTTCTGACATGGAGCTGGTGCGGAAACGTTCGTGGCCGACCATCAACCCGGCCACTACCATGGCCAGCGGCCCTGAGCAGTGGAGGTAACTGGCCAGCAGGTATCCTCCCATGACCAGGGCCAGGGTAATGAGCACTTCCGTTTCGTAGTCGTCGATGGTCCGCATAAGGTAATAGGCGAGGTAACCCAACCCGAGGCCCAGGGCTATGCCGCCTCCTACCTCTTCCAGAAATAGAAGGCCAACTTCCGGCAGGTCAAAATGGCCGGCCCCGGCCTGTGCCAACTGGAAGATCGTGATGAAGACGACCACGCCGATCCCGTCGTTGAACAGGCTTTCCCCCACGATCTTAGCCTCCAGCTTTTCGGGAGCGCCGGCCTTTTTCAGAATACCCAGCACCGCTATTGGATCGGTAGGAGAGATAAGAGCGCCGAACAACAGGCAATGGATAAATGGCAACCCGGCTCCAAGCGCTTGCAGGACGCCGTACATCAGGGCGGCGACGATAAAGGTGGAGGTCAGAACGCCCAGGGTAGCGAACAGGATAATGGGCCAGCGTTGTGCCTTCAACTGCCGGAAATCGACGTGCAGGGCGCCGGCGAAAAGCAGAAAGCTGAGCATTCCCTCCATGAGCAGTTTCTGGAAGTCGATCTGGCGGACCAGGCTGGATTCCCAGGCCAGGAGGGTGGGGACGGCCTGCCCCAGCGCCAGCACCAGTAGGGAAAAGGCCATGGAGATGATCATCAGGCCAATGGTAATAGGGAGTTTGAGAAAACGTACGTTGATGTAGCCGAAGAGGGCGGAGAGCACGATCAGAATGGTAATAACGGCGAAGAAATCCATGCAGCGCGGTTTGGTGTTGCCGCAAATATAATATTTTAGGGAGCGGTTATTATAAAAAAGGCATCTGGATTAGTGGCAGTCAGGCGCCCGCCCGCCCCGTGCCGGGTTCCTGCTCCACGACACTCCGGCCGGCAGGGATTGTGCCGATTGAAGATAAGGTGCCCGCAATTTGTGCCAGCCCTAATAAACAAAGCCCGCCATCGCTACCGATGGCGGGCCTTGCCGTAGTTTTTTCATAGTATGCTAGTGCTACCTCCGTCCCTTTGGGGTTTCCTGCCGGGACTTCTCTCTCTTTGCCGGCTTTTCCTTACTGCGGGCTTCTTCGGCACGATGCTGGCCGAATTCTCTGCCTGATTTTCCCCCCTTGTCTTTGCCGTAGGCTTTGCCTTTGTTGTCTTTCTGTGCATTTGCCTTTTGGCCTTTAGCCTTCGCTTTTTCTTTATTTTTTTCTGCCTGCGCCTGCTCTTCTTTGGTCGGCTTCAGGGGCTTGCGGTGGGTGTCTGCCTTTTCTTTTCCATCCTCCTGGGCCTTTTCCAATTTGATTTCCTGCTTTTCTTTAGCGGGTTTGCCGTTTTTGGTAGTGGATTGGGCCTGAGCGATTTGAGTGAAGGCAAGCGTTAGTGCGATTGCCAGGCAGAGGGAAAGGATTTTCTGGATCTTCATGTGTTTCGGATTTTGATTATGCTCTTTTGACCCAGGGAGAAACGGAAAGTCACTTTTAAGAAATGTTAAAAAAAAATTAATGCGAATACAACCTGGCACCCAGTTCCTTCATTTGTTGATAATCCTCATTTTCCCTACATTTATCGGCATTTTAAAAAAGAGCTGAAATGAGAATGACCCGTTTTGCCCTAACTATCCTGTTCGCAGCGGCCCTGGCCCTGCCCGGACAGGCACAGAAAATTAAAAAAAGCGAAGACGAAAAGCCCAAGCATTATCTCGAAGAGCTGTCTGTTGGCGGCCTGAAATTCCGCTCTGTCGGCCCGGCGCTGACTTCCGGCCGGATTTCCGATTTTGCTGTCCATCCAGACAACCGCGCGGTGTATTACGTGGCTGTATCCTCCGGCGGAGTATGGAAAACCGAGAACGCCGGCACCACTTATGAGCCGATATTCGATGGCGAAGGCTCCTATTCCATCGGTTGTGTAACAATAGATCCCAACAACCCCAACATCGTTTGGGTGGGAACAGGTGAGAACAACAACCAGCGCTCCGTTGGTTACGGCGACGGCGTCTATAAATCGGAAGATGGTGGAAGCAGCTGGAAAAACATGGGCCTGAAAAATTCCGAACACATCTCCAGGATCATCGTCGACCCCCGGGATTCCCGGGTGGTATACGTCGCAGCCATCGGCCCACTGTGGAGCGCCGGTGGTGAGCGAGGCGTATACAAAACTACGGATGGCGGCCAAACATGGGAGGCCGTGCTCTCCATCGATGAGAACACCGGTGTCACCGACCTGGTGATGGACCCCCGCAACCCCGACGTGCTTTACGCTGCCGCGCACCAGCGCCGCCGCCATGTGTTCACCTATGTAAGTGGAGGGCCGGGCAGCGGCATATACAAGACTACCGATGGCGGTAAGAACTGGGAAAAGGCCAATAAAGGGCTGCCTTCCGTTGATATGGGCCGCATCGGGCTGGCCATCTCTCCTGCCGACCCGGAAGTGATCTACGCTTGGGTAGAGGCAGCCCAGGACAAAACCGGCTTTTACCGTTCTACTAACCGGGGCGCCAGCTGGGAAAAGCGCAGTGGCCACTCCACTTCATCCCATGGCAATTACTACGGTGAAATTACCGCCCACCCTACAGATGCGGACGTAGTTTTCACTATGGAAACCCTCCTGCACTGGACTCAGGACGGAGGAAAAACCTTCAAACCCTTAGGGGAAAAATACAAACACGTCGACAACCACGCGATGTGGATCGACCCGAAGGACCCCAGCTATTTCCTGGTGGGTTGTGACGGCGGCATATATGAAAGCTTCGACGCCGGCGCTACCTGGGCCTATAAGCCCAACCTGCCGGTGACCCAGTTTTACAAAGTAGCGGTCGACAATGCTCAACCGTTTTACAACATATATGGCGGCACCCAGGATAATTTCAGCCTGGGCGGCCCTTCCCGTACCCGCAGCGTCAGCGGCATCGTCAATTCAGACTGGTACGTGACCCATGGCGGAGACGGGTTTGAATCGCAGGTAGACCCCAACAACCCGGACATCGTTTATGCTCAGTCGCAATACGGAGTACTGGTCCGTTACGACCGCAAGAGCGGGGAGGAGACCGGTATTCAGCCTAAACCGGGCGAGGGAGAGCCGGCCTACCGCTGGAACTGGGACGCGCCGCTGTCCATTTCCGCTCATCATCCCACCCGCATCTATTTTGCCGCCAATAAGCTGTTTCGCAGTGATGACCGGGGCAACGCCTGGGAAGTGATCAGCCCTGACCTTTCCCGGCAGATCGACCGCAATACCCTCCCGGTCATGGGCCGGGTGCAGAGTATCGATGCGGTGGCCAAGAACGCCTCCACTTCTCCTTACGGCGCCATCGTAGCCTTCTCGGAAAGCCCCATCAACGAAAACCTGCTCTATGCCGGAACCGATGACGGGCTGATACAGGTTACGGAGGACGGTGGCGACAACTGGGTGAAAATAGACGTCAACAACATCTCCGGAGCTCCGGAGCGCACCTATGTGAACTACCTGTTGGCCTCTCAGCACGACGAGAACGTGGTGTACGCCGCTTTCAACCACCATAAATACGGCGATTTCAAACCCTACTTGTTCAAGAGCGAGGACAAGGGGCGCACCTGGGTGAGCATCAGCAGCAACCTGCCGGAACGAGGCTCCGCCTACAGTATTGCGGAAGACCACGAGGTGTCCGGGTTGCTGTTCGCCGGTACGGAGTTTGGTTGTTTCTTCACCATTGACGGCGGATTGCACTGGAAACAGCTCAAGGCAGGCCTGCCGGTGGTTGGTGTGCGGGATATGGCTATACAGCAACGGGAGAACGACCTGGTGCTCGCCACCTTTGGCCGGGGTTTTTATGTATTGGACGACTATTCTCCACTGCGCCAATTGGCGGAGGATAACCTTCAGGCCGAGGGCCGGATCTTTCCCATTAAAGATGGCCTGGCCTTTATTGAGCGCTCGCCGCTGGGCGGCCGTGGTAAGAGCTTCCAGGGCGACAATTTCTACACTGTGCCCAACCCGCCCATTGGCGTTACCTTCACCTATTACCTCAAGGAGGATATAAAGGCCCTGCGGGAGCAACGCCGTGAGGAGGAGAAGAAAAAGATCAAGAACGGGGAGCCGCTCCGGTACCCCACCTATGAAGAGTTGCTGGCGGAAGAGCAGGAGGAGGAGCCTTATCTGTTGTTTGCAATCCGGGACGCCGGTGGGGAGATCGTTCGCAAACTGAAGGCCGGCGCTTCCAAAGGGGTGCAACGCATTACCTGGGATGGCCGCCGCCCATCGCTGAACCCCGTCCGGGAATCTTCCAATCCGAATGAAGATTCGGGAATGCTGGCCGTCCCTGGCGAGTATACCGTTGCGCTGTCCAAAAGCGTCAATGGAGTGATCACCGATCTCACGGAGCCGCAGCCATTCCTGCTGGAGGCCCTGGGTGAAGTAACCCTGCCGGCCAAAGACCGGAGCGCTCTGGCTGAGTTTCATCGGGAAGCCAGCGAGCTCGACCGGGTGATCGATGGTGTTTCCCGCCGCTTGAGGGAGTCCGCCGAACGCCTGCAGCTCATGGAGAAGGCCGTAGCGGCAATATCGGCGCCTTCCGAGGATTTCCTGCCGCGGATCATTGCCATGAAGGAGGAACTGCGGGTCATTCGCCTGGCCATGTACGGCGATGGGGTAGCAACTCAACTCGACCAGGACGCCCCTATGGGAATAGCTGATCGCATGGGGTGGTCTGTTTACGAAATGTGGCGTTCCACTTCGGCCCCTACAGAAACGCAAAAGGAAGCCCTGCGTATCATCCGTAAAGAACTTTCTCCTCTGGTTCCCCGCATCAATGAACTGGCAGATGAGAAACTAAAGGCGCTGGAAGAGGATCTGGAAAAAGCAGGCGCGCCATATACGCCGGGGCGGCGGATCGACCTGGGAAGGCACTAGAGGTACTGTATTCAGGATTCGTGTATTTGCTTATTCGTGGTTCGCGCTGCCGGTAACTGATCGTATGATTGGATTTCAGTAGCTATTGTTACTATTCAGCATTTCGCTTTTAGCGGTTCGCTATTCGCAGCACTATGCCCCTAATTGCAGGAATCCAAGCTCAAGAAACCAGTTCTTTGCCCTAAATCCGGGTTTTGAGGCAGCGTTTAGCGAACGGCGAATTGCGAACGGCGAATTGCTGAATAGTGACTAACTATTTACCTATCCGGCTGAAATCGCCGTCTCGAAGCCAACCTGAACCGTTACGCATTTCAATAGTTTATGCCGTTTTATTAAACAAATCTCTATGCTATGGCCAGATTCGCCATTTTGTACCTGTTGTTCTTTATCACAACCGCTTTGCCGGCTCAGCAGATCCCGGACACCAGCCGGTTTTTCAGTATTGGGACTCCTCGTTTTGCGGCAGGGGAGGGCCCGGTGGTGATGATCGACGCAGCACATAATAATTTCCATACCCTTGAAGGCCGTTACCGTGCTTTTGGGAATATCCTGGAAGCGGACGGCTACCGCCTGCTTTCCAATGAAGAGCCGTTCACAGCAGAAGCTCTTAAACGTTGTGATATTCTGGTGATCTCCAACCCGCTGCATGCCTCTAATAACCAGGGTGCCTGGCATCTGCCCACGCCGTCTGCCTTCAGCGCGGAAGAGATCCGTGCGGTTGAACAATGGGTAGCTGGCGGCGGCAGCCTTTTCCTGATCGCCGACCATATGCCCTTTGCCGGAGCGGCGGCAGAATTGGGCCGCGCCTTCGGCTTCGAGATCCTCAACAGCTTTGCTCTGGATAACCGCCAACGGCAGGTTGAGTACTTCACGCGCCAGAAGGGCCTGTTGAGAGAAAGCCCTATTACGGAAGGCCTTGATTCCATAGTAACCTTTACCGGCAGTGCCTTCCTGATCCCTACGACAGCTGCGCCATTGATCAGCCTGGACGAGCATTACACCATCCTTATGCCGGTGGAGGCCTGGAACTTTACGGATGATACGCCCTTCATGAGAGGGTCTGGGCTTCATCAGTTGGCTTCACGGGTTTACGGGAGGGGGAAGGTAATGTTGTCGGGAGAGGCTGCCATGTTTTCGGCTCAGCTGGCCGGCCCCAGGCAGGAGCCCGTGGGGTTGAACACTCCGGAGGCAAGCCGGAATGTTCAATTATTGCGGAATATCATTGCCTGGCTGGCAGAGAGATGAACGACGAAGGGTGTGCCACCTTTGATTTTAGGATTGTGTTCAAGCTCGGGTTTCGGCCCAGTGTATGAAGTTTGAACGCCCCTTTTATTGGATCGGCCGTACAGGGAAAGACTACCATTCCTGGCTTTTGCGGTAAACGATGCCCCGGAAGAGGGCTGCCATTTCCCCTGATTCATTGCGCACTTCTACGCGATAATGGCCGATGCGGTGGCCGAGCTGCTCTTCGATCGCGGTGGCGGTGAGGATATCCCCTTCCCGGAGGGAAGTAATGTGAGAAATGGAGGTATCGATACTGACGGCGTGTCGGCCCTGGGAGTTGGAGGCAAACGCCAGTGCGCTGTCGGCCAGGCTAAAGGTGATTCCTCCGTGGGCGATGGCGAAGCCATTGAGCATTTCCCGGCGGATGGCCATGCGCAACACGCAATGGCCGGGTTTTACCACGAGGCGTTCGATGCCGAGCCACTGGCTGAAAGGGTCGTTTTCAAACATCCGGTTTACAATCTGTCGTGCTCTTTCCTCAGCTGTCATTTTTAGTGAAAATTTAGGTTATCTTTTTGTGAAATCGGGCTTTGGGCCTCGAAATATCCCGTAATAATACCTATCTTGGGGAAAAATATTATTTGGAGGCATTTCAGGCAGCGTATTCCCCTGGAAAGAGGTCTATTAACCAGAGGCAGAGCTGAATAGGCACCATGCGCGCCTGGCTAAACGAAAATGTCCGAACTTGTTTACAAATGGGGAAAACGAAAAATGGTGTAAGCAAGCCGGATTAACCTCATTCCTGTGACGGAAAAGGAACTGATCAAAGGTTGTATTCGAGAAGACCGGTACCACCAACAGGAATTGTTCAGGCGCTACGCTGGCAAAATGCTAGTGGTATGCATGCGCTATGCTCGCCATGAGATGGAAGCTGAAGACATCCTCCAGGACGCTTTCATCAAAGTTTTCGACAACATCACTAAATTCGGGTTCAAAGGGTCCTTCGAAGGATGGATCCGGCGGATCGTGATAAACACGGCCCTCAAAAACTACAGCAAGAAGAGTTTTCGACAGGAGCAGATCGGCCTGGAAAACTTTCCGGACCTGCCGTTGGAACCAGAGGCCTACACGCACTTGCACGAGGAGGAGTTGCTCCGCCTGATCGCCAGGCTGCCCGAAGGCTACCGCCTTGTGTTCAACCTCAATGTGATCGAAGGTTACAGCCATAAGGAAATTGCAGACATGCTCGGCATTCAGGAAAGTACCTCCCGCTCTCAGCTGGTAAAGGCGAGGAAAATGTTACAGGGAATGATTATTGATTTGCAAAAGATTGCAGTATGAACAAACACCATCCCCTGGATGAGGCGTTTCAGCGCAGGTTGAGGGACCTTGAGGCTGAAACTCCAATGCATCTTTGGGAACAGATCAGCCAAAAACGCGACTGGAAGCACCGGATGCTGAACCAGGCCCGGCAGAAGATGCCGTTGGCCAGCCTCTTTGCTGCCCTTGTTGTCGTTGGCCTGAGCTGGGTGATATGGTCTTATCAGCAACCCACCCTGGGGCACTTTCCCGTTCCGCTGTCGAATGCAGTAGCCGCCGATACTCCGGTGGAACAGCCTTCAACTACTGTCCTTTCCTCCATCGTTGCTAAAGATATTACAACACCGGGCACGCTCGCTTTCGGAGTTGTCAAGGCTTCCGCTAAGGTAGCCGCCGCAGTAGATCCTGCCCTCCTAACCGGCCAGGCTGAGCAGCCGGCGGCCGCCGCTGTACCGGCCATTCTGGAAGCTCAAGCTTCCCCGGGGCTAAACCCTGCTGCCGCCACTTCTCCGGCGGTGCGGCCAATCCGGGAAGAAGTTCCGCCCACTTTGCCTGTTGCTACGGAAGAGTCCATTTTCGGCCGGCTGTTCTCTCCCGACCCCAAATGCGCCAACTTCAATAAAGGGTCCTGGAGTTTCTATGTCGACGCCTTATTATCTCCGGACATCACTTTCCGGCAGCTGCAACCCCGTAACCCCGAGTTTGAGGAATATGTGAATACCCGGGAGGAAACCGAGTCTAATATGTATGCTTTCAGTGGCGCCCTGCGCCTTTCTCTGGTATCCGATAAGGGGTGGGCCCTGCGTACCGGCCTTAACTATTCTCAGATCAACGAGCGTTTCAGCTACATCAACGGTAGCGAAGAAGTCATTGAAACCATCAACAATTACGATCAGGACGGTAACATCATCAGCACCGACACCATCATCAAGGTAGGCACTCGCCGGAAAATCACTCAGAACCACTACCGCATGCTCGATATCCCTTTCCTGCTGGGGTATGAGCTGTCCTCCAATAAACTTAAGGTATCGATCAATGGCGGCGCCTATCTCAACCTGTTGTTCCGCCAGAAAGGCGATTTCCTTTCCCCTCATGACTTACAGCCCGTGCGGTTTGATTCGAGCGACCCCGATGCTTACCCGGCATTTAAACAACAGGCAGGCCTGGGTTGGTACGGTAGTGTAGGCTTCGCCTATCAGGCGGGCCCCAACCTGCAGCTCGTTATAGAACCTCATTTTAAGATCTTTCCCAAATCGGTTACCCGCGACCAATATGGCGTACAGCAGCGCTACATGACTACCGGCCTGTTTTTAGGGGTGCGCCAACGATTGTAAATTGCTTCAATAAACTAATGCAGCTCAAACGCATTCAGCATTATCTTCGCCAATATCGGAAATACCTTTCCACGCCCCGTGCGCAGGAACAACGGCTTTACATCTGGGAATCTCAGCGCATTTTTCAGGAGAACTGGGATATGGATGCCGAAGATTGGCCTGCCATGTACGACAGCGCCCTGCAGAACTCCCATACCAAACGCCTCTGGAAAGGCCAGGCCTACGAACCCAAACGGATGATGCTGGAACTGGCCCGCATGCAACCGGATTTCGTGCGCCATATGTTCTTCGACCTGTTCAACGAGGAGAAGAGCCTGGAAGGCCGGGTGGGCCGTTTCGTTTATTACTGCGATATGCTGCTTCAGGAATACAAGGACAGTCATCCGCGCTCGATCGACAACAACCACTACCACGATGATGATTACCACATGGTATCGCTCTATCTGGCGTTTCGCTATCCGGATCTGTATACCCTCTATGAGCCGGCCGGTTTTCGCCTCTTGCTGGAAAAGCTGGGCAGCGGCGATATTCCGAAGGCCAACGATATGGAGCGCTTTGCCAAGGTAATGCATACCTTATATAAGTTCATGCGGAAAGAAGAGGGGATATTGGAACTGCACCGCCGGCGGCTGATGGAAGGGTTTCACTATACCGGGGATAGCCTGTTGGTGTTGTACGATTTTTATCAATTTATCGCCGGCCCGGCCTCCGGGGTGGAGGCGTACGTGGATGACCGGGGCCGGCGGTAGAGCGGCGTCGGATACTATCAGCACTGCAACTTGGCCAACAATTCTTGAGGAAGGTGCCTGTCCAGGCTTTTGTTTATGGAGAGCCAGCCCATTCTGATTTTATATCGGCGGCAGGATATCCGCTACAAAAACATTGGTTACTGCCATCGAAGAATGGGCCCCGTCGCTCACCCAAAATTCCAGGGGTACTGTTCCGGCATCGTTCACGTAAAAGGTAATACTCGAGCCCGGATCGGAATTATCACCTACTCTTCTTACAGAGAAACTCAAATTGCCGGTATTGCAGGCATCAATGCTCCCCGCGTTGAACTCGTCGGCTGAAATGGTAACTTCTCCTGTAGTATTGGGAACAACAGACAACCCACTATAAGTAATGGCAATGGGCGCGCATTCATCGCTGCCGCCGTTGCAGGCGTTGAAGTTATCCTGGACGATAATATGGGTATCAGCATAGTCCTGATTGCCTCCGGGGACGGTCGCCCATACCCGTACAATTACGTCCCCTACTTTTGTGCAGTTAAGCTCAAGAGTCGGAGCAACCGGGCCATCCGGGAGTTCCGCGATGGACAATTCAGCACATTCATTAGTGTTGGAAAAGATGAAAATTTCCGGCGGCAGGGTTACCTCTCCGGAAGGAGGGAGGTTCGTAACCAGCCCATTAAGGGCAATTAGATAGACGGGGCCGCTGCAATCATATTCCATCGAATCGATGATGTTCTGCACATGTTCCAATAATCCTTCATAAACTTCCTGCGAGATAACCCCTCCATTCTTCAATCCTTCCAAATGGTTGATCAATGCATTAAGCATATTTACCGCTACTTCTTTCTGGCCTTTCAGGAATTTTTTTTCAATGTTGTCGAGGCGATTTAGGATGCCGTTCCCGTTTTCTCCACTCAGAATTCCATCGGCAATCAAGGCCTGTATTTCAGCTCTGAAGTTTGCAAGTAAAATTTGGAATACCTCGTCAGCAGTCCCCCTTGGCTGTATAGCTACATCCTGCTCAGAATAGGAAGGCGGCTCTATCGGATCCCATTCTCCCTTCTGGCAATTGGATCCAATCATTAGAAGTATTACGGTAGTTAACACCTTTAATAAATTTTTCATGATCGTTGCTTTTTTGGTTTTTTGAATGTGAAGCCAGTATAGTGAAGGGCAGTCATCCGGGGATCGGATAAAGGGGGGAATTCAGGAAACAAAGAACACCTTCCTCAATGAAAATGAAATTAAAATATTAACCTTTTTAGTGCAATGATTTTGGTCATAGGCACTATCATTTTGAAGGTCGTCTCAACTGCTGTGATTTTTCTTAAGGCGAGATTGGAACAAAGGATCACTCCCGCTAATACCTCCTGTCCATCTGCTTCTCATTTCGTATCTTTGGCCAGCCACAAAACATCGTCCATGCAACGTATATCTTTTCTCCTTTTCGCTTTTGTTTCCCTATTCCTTCCGGATGCCCACGCCCAGTACGAATCCGTTTTTCCCGGGCTGGACGGCCCTGCTCTCATCCAGGCATTACAGGAGAACTACACACCGGATGATGTGCTGCCCTTCGGCAACTCCCGCGACACTCTTTTTTCCCGGGTGGATGCCCAGAACGACAACCTCACCTGTGTGTACACGGGCTACACCATTTTTCTGGATCCGACACAGGACCCGACTGTTGATGCTTTTTCCAAAGGCATCAACACCGAGCATACTTATCCCCGGGCCTTCGGGGCAGGGGAGGAGCCGGCGGTCGCCGATATGCACCACCTTTTTCCCACGCGGGAGGATGTGAACGCCGCCCGCGCCAATCTCCCTTTCCGGGAGATCCCGGACGGGCAGGCCCAGAACTGGTTTTACCTGGCCCAGCAGCAGAGTACCATTCCTACTACCAACCGCGACCTGTACAGCGAATATTCCTCCACCGGGTTTGAGCCTCCCGAAGCTCATAAGGGCGATGTGGCCCGCGCCATGTTCTATTTTTATACCATTTACAGGATACAGGCCAATGCCGAAGATCCCAATTTCTTTGCCGGCCAGCGCGAAACCCTTTGCGAGTGGCACATTGCCGACCCTGTTGATGATAAGGAATACCAGCGCACCCGGAAGATCGCTTTCTATCAGGGCAACCCCAATCCTTTCGTGCTTGACTGCACTTTGGCCGAACGCACCTACTGTTCCGGCCTGTCCGTGCCCTGTGACCCGGTGGCGGTAGACGAGGTGAGTAAGCCGGGAGGGCTGGAACTGGCCGTTTCGCCGAACCCTGCCAGGGACGAGGCCATTTTACAATACCGGTTGCCGGTAGGGGGGACGGTGCAGTTGCAATTGTTCGATGCTTCCGGCCGCCGGTTGGTTAGTGAGAGCCTGGGATATCAGCCGGCAGGGATGTACAGTTATCCATTTCCGGTAAAGGCCTTTCAGAGCCCTTTCCTCGCTGGCCAGTTGATGCTGGCGCATGATGGAGGCATTATAGCGGATGCCGTAAAGATCCTGGTTGCCGGTGGAGAGTGAAGGGGTAGGGTAATGATGATTTGTACCCGGGAGGCTCTACTTATCGGGGCAGGACATCCGTTCATCGTTAATCCTTGACAATAAATTGGCTATATCCTTATCTTAGGCCTGTTTTTTCACCCTAAAAACCCCTTTTATTATGAGTTTCTTCGATCGTATGAGCAACGGATGGAAACTGGGAATGACCAGTTTTGGTATCATTCGCGAGAACCCCAGCCTGATGCTCTTTCCGGTGCTTTCCGGCACTTCCCTCCTTTTCATATCCCTGACCTTTTTGGGAGGAATTGCCGCTTTTTTCGGATTTGAGCTGGATGCATTTTTTGTCCGGTTCGAAACGGGTGGCGAGTGGCTGGCCTATATTGGGCTTTTCATTTTCTACCTGATCAACTTTACCGTAGTCGTTTTCTTTAACGTCGGACTGATCCATTGCACCCGCCTTTTCATGGAGGGCAAGGAAGCGAAGGTCGGCGATGGCATTGCCTACAGCATTTCCCGTATCGAGGCCATTGTATCCTGGGCGCTTCTGGCCGCCACTGTTGGCGTGATCCTCAAGACCCTGGAAGACCGCCTGGGGGCGATCGGGAAGCTCATTGTGGGCATTGTCGGGATCGCGTGGTCGATCGCCACTTTCTTTGTAGTGCCGGTGGTGGCCTATGAGAACGTTGCGCCTATTGAAGCAGTCAGGCGTTCCGCACGGATCATGAAAGAAAAGTGGGGCGAGGCCATCGGGGCGAACTTCAGCTTCGGCCTGTTCTATATGCTGGGTATTGCAATTATTGTAGTGCTTAGTGTATTGTTGTTCTTTGTACATCCCGTTGTGGCGATTGTCGCCGGGTTGCTTTCGTTCCTGTTCCTGGCCACGGCCGTGTCGGCGGCCAAGACCGTATTCCTGGCGGCGATCTACCGCTATGTGAATGATGAGCCGGTAGAATATTACGACCGCGAGGTGCTGGACAATGTGTTTATGCCCAAGAAGAAGTAATCGTTGCAGGCTTTCTTCAAAATACATGGCCAGGCCAGGGCTATGGTGTAGGGTTCTTCTCCCGAAGCGCAACCGGCGGGCCAGCAGCGGAGCGGGGTGCCGGGCCAGTGGAGGCGGAGCCAGGGTAATGCCCATTGGAGGAAGGTGGTGCAGGATTTATGATTTATGGCTGTATGATTTATGATTTTACGAGGGAGTCTTGTCCCCTTGGGTACCAATAAATCAAAAAGCGCAAATCGCGAATCAAAAATCAAACATTTTTTCCCTTCCTTCCTTAGCTTTACGGAAAAAAATGAAGCAATATCTCTCCCCATTGTTTTTGATCCTGTTCCTGTCGGCATCGGCGGTAGCCCAGCAGTCCCTGCTGCAGTCCGGCCCTATGTTGGGCTATAATGAGATGCGGGAAGTCCTGCTCTGGGTACAGACCAAGCAGTCGGCGGCAGTTAAATTTGCCTACTGGGCGAAGGAAAAACCTGAAGAAAAGTTTTACACGGATGAAATAATTACTCAGAAGGGGGAAGCTTTTACGGCAAGGCTGCTGGCCGATGCGGTGGAGCCGGGCACTGATTATGCCTACCAGTTGTTCCTCAACGGGCGTGCGGTCGAACTGGCCTATCCCACCGAATTCAAAACCCAGGAGCTGTGGCGGTGGCGTTATGACCCACCGGCCTTCAGTGTAGCCATTGGCAGCTGTTCTTACGTTAATGAAGAGGTGTACGACCGGCCCGGCAAGCCCTACGGCAGCGATTATCAGATATTCAGCACCATTCATCAAAAGCGTCCTGACGCCATGATCTGGCTGGGCGATAACGTATACCTGAGGGAGGTGGACTGGTATTCCCGCACGGGCATTTTTCAGCGGTATACCCATACGCGCAGCTTGCCGGAAATGCAACCCCTGCTGGCATCCACCCACCATTATGCCATTTGGGATGACCATGATTTCGGCCCCGACAATTCAGACCGTTCCTATATTCATAAGGAAACCACCCTGGAGGCTTTTCGCTTGTTCTGGGGCAATCCGGGCTATGGGGTCAATGGGCAAAAAGGCGTTACCACCTTCTTCCAGTACAACGACATCGATTTCTTTTTGATGGACGACCGGTATTTTCGGAGCCCCAACCGCCTGAAGGTGGGCGATAAGACCATGCTCGGCAAGGAGCAATTGGAGTGGCTGATCGATGCTCTGGCAGCCAGCTATGCTCCGTTTAAAATGGTGTGCATCGGCAACCAGGTGCTCAACCCGGTAAAAAATCACGAAACTTATGAGAATTACTTCCCCGAAGAGCGCGCCTACCTGCTGAAACGCATCGAAGAAGAAGGGATCCGCAATGTCATTTTCCTGACCGGTGACCGCCACCTGACGGAATTGAGTAAATACGTCAATTCCAATGGTAACGCTGTCTACGACCTGACCATTTCTCCCCTGACTGCGGGCGTGAATCCGAACAACGAGGACAATTCTTTACGAGTTGAAGGCACGCTGGTGAACGAGCACAACTTCGGCCTGCTGGAGTTCTCCGGCCCCCGTACCGAACGGGTGCTCACCATCCGGGTCATTGATGCCGACGGTAACGAGGAGTGGTCGAGGGAGATCCCTTCGGAGAAATAACCATCCGGGCGCTCCGGATTCACATGGGGCGTCGTTGCCCGGACAAGCAATGAAAGTAATCAGATGGCCACGGCCCATCTGGTGCGTTTCTGCTATCTTTGCAAAAAAAGGCTTATGAAAAAATGCGCCATTTGGATGGCCTGCCTGATCGTTCTGGCGGGTTGCGGCACAAAGACTAACCCACAGCAGTCCAATCAGCAGGAAAAACCACCGGCAGAGACAGCAGCAGAGGACAAGGCTCAACAGGTAGTGGATGCGGCCATTGCAAAACATGGCGGGAGCAGGTATGAAGACAGCCGGGTTACCTTCGAATTCAGAGGCCGGAGATACACCGCTACCCGTAGTGGCAGCAAATTCGAGTATGAACGCCTTTTTAAAGATACCACCGGCGCCGATATACGCGATGTGCTCACCAATGAAGGCTTCTACCGGGAAGTGAACGGCCAACGGGCCCAACTCAGCGCCAAGGACAGCTCGGCCTATGCCAATTCCCTCAACTCAGTCATCTACTTTGCTCTGCTGCCCTATTTTCTCAATGACCGGGCGGTCATCAAGGAATACCTCGGGGAGGCCACTATTCTGGGCAAGCCCTACCACAAGATCAGGGTCACTTTCCGGCAGGAAGGAGGGGGTAAGGATTTTGAGGATGAATACATCTACTGGTTCCATAAGGATCTGCACACCCTGGATTACCTGGCCTACAACTACCATGTCGACGGTGGAGGGGCCCGCTTCCGGGAGGCTTACGCCGTCCGTACTTCCAACGGGATACAGTTCGCCGATTACCGCAACTACAAACCGAAAACAGATAACCGCAACGTAGCCGAGTTTGACGCCTTGTTCGAGAACGGCGGCCTGGAACAGCTGTCCCTCATCGAGCTGGAGCACGTGCGGGTGGTGCTGGATTTCTGGTAGGAGCATGCCTATACAACGAATATGAAACTCCTCATCATACGTTTTTCCTCTATTGGCGATATCGTGCTGGCCACCCCTGTGATCCGTGCGGTGAAGCAGCAATTGGGGGCAGAAGTCCATTGCCTGACGAAACGGGGGTTTCGAGGTATATTGGACGCCAACCCCTACATCGATAAGGTGTATGCGATAGATAGCAAGGTTTCGGAAGTAATGGCGGAGCTCAAACGGGAGGATTACGATTATATAGTCGACCTGCACAACAACCTGCGCTCTGCACAGGTGAAATGGGGGTTGAAAGCCCGGCCCTTTTCTTTCGACAAGATCAACTGGGAGAAATGGCTCATCGTCAACCTGAAGGTCAACCGGTTGCCGGACGTACATATCGTTCACCGCTATATGGCAACGGTAGAACCACTGGGCGTAAAATACGATGGACAGGGGCTGGATTATTTCATCCCGCCGGAAGACGAAGTGGATGTGGGCAATCTTTTAACCACCAACGTGCTGGCTCCCCGGCAGGAAGTTCCCCGGTACATCGCTTTCGTCATCGGTGCTGCGCACAATACCAAGCGCCTGCCCACCGATAGGATCATTTCGATCTGCCGGCAGTCCGCTTTGCCCGTTCTGTTGCTGGGCGGCCCTGGCGAGGCCGAGGAGGGCCGGCAGATCGCCGACGCTGCCGGCGGGCAGGCGATGAACCTCTGCGGCCTTTTCAACCTCAACCAATCGGCCTCCGTCGTGCGCCAGGCTTTCAAGGTCATTTCACACGATACCGGCCTGATGCACATCGCCGCCGCTTTTGGCAAGGATATTCTCTCTGTGTGGGGCAACACCATTCCCGAATTTGGCATGTATCCCTTTTACCCGGACGGAGTCAGCCGCAACGCCACCTTTGAGGTGAAAGGCCTGTCGTGCCGCCCCTGCTCCAAGATCGGATTTCAGGAGTGCCCCAAAGGGCATTTTCGCTGCATGCAGGACATTCCGGTGGAGGCGATTGTAAAAGAATTGGAGTAACTGCCTGTAGAACTTACTTCCAATTCAGCGCCTCCTCTATCGCTTTTTCCACCATGGGTTCCATCGTTTTGTATCCTAATAACGTGGGATGGACTTCATCTTCGGCAAGGGCGTAGGGCAATCCGTTCCTTTGGTCCTTCATAGCGCTGTGGTAATCGAGGTAAACGCACTGGTTCTCATCGGCATATTTTTTCAGCATGGCGTTTAGGCGGAGGATCTTTTCAGCGGGCTGCAGCCCCGGCGCCCAGGGGTAGTCGGCTACCGGAAGTACGGAAGAGATCACTACGCGAATGCCATTGGATCGTGCTATTTCCGCCATAGAGGCGATATTGTCGAAGATGGCTTCCAGTGTAGTGGGGCCGGTATTCCCGGCAATATCATTGGTGCCGGCGAGGATCACGACAACGGCAGGTTGCAGAGCGACCACATCCTGACGGAAGCGGATCAGCATTTGCGGGGTGGTTTGTCCTCCAATTCCCCGGTTGACATAGGGTTTGCCGGCGAAGAACTCCGGATGGGCATTGATCCAGCCTTCGGTGATGGAGTTTCCAAAAAAGACGACCCTGTTTTCGTTTTTTTCTGGTGGCATAAGTTTTTGGTTTGCTTCGGAATACCTTTTCAGCCCGCCAAAGTCGGTGCGGATCATTTCTTCCCAGTACCGGCGCCAGTTCCAGTTCCCTTTCAGGTCGGATCTTGCTGCCCTTTCGGGAGTGAGGAGCAAGCCTTGTCGCTCCAGCCATTGAGAAAACCGTTCGGCCCAAAGGTCTACCGGCAGGCCCTGCCGCCGCAGGGCGAAGCCATGGCCGCCTTCGGGGTAGATGTGCAGTTCTGCCGGCCGGCCGGCCTTCCGCCATTTTTCATACAGGCCGGTATTGCCGGAGGCGATGGGGTCATCTTCGGCCAGCGCCAGGAACAGGGGGGGCGCATCGGCCGGGACTGCGTCTCCCAGGATTGCGCCGCAGTAGGCATAGATCGGGGCAATAAAATCCGGCCGGCTTTCCGCATCGCAGGTTTGGGCGACGGAGGCGATGAGCGTTCCTCCTGCCGAAAACCCGATCATGCCGATGCGTTGGGGGGCGATACCGAATTCGGCGGCGTGCCGGCGCACATACCGGACGGCTTCCCGGCCGTCGGCGACCGCCATCGGCACGAATGGTGCATTGATGGAGTCTATCCTGGCGTAATTGCCGGTGCGGATATCCTGCCCGATCAGGGGGTCGAATCCTTCTGGCGCGTTGACTACCCGGTATTTGAGGACGAAAGCAGTGACGCCCAGGGAATTGAGCCAGCGGGCAACCTCATAGCCTTCCTTTTCCAAAGCGAGGCCCCGGAAAGCGCCACCCGGACAAACGATAACGGCCGTTTTGTTACTGAGCACCTCTGGCTGGAAAACAGTCAGGGTGGGCTGGGTGATGTTGCGGACAAAGATCTCGTTTCCCCATTCTTGAAGGGTATCTGTTTTTTCCGGATAGATCCAGCTTTCCGAGCCGGGGGCGGCGCCATCGTAAAGCGGAATCACATCCTGGCTGCAAACGGGAAGCGCCAGCAGAAGGCAGGGTACGAACAAAGTAAAGAAGTATTTCATGGCAGAATGTTTTGGCCGGATAAAATGCTGCTGCCCGCGATCTATCCCTGAAAAGGGAATCTTTGCGGAACAGTTTGCGGAATGTAGCAAATATCTGCTTTACTTTTCCAAACGGTGAAACACGTAGGGCTTAAAAAACGTAGAATTTATCTGTCCGGGCCGTAAACCCGCAGGGTTATGGTAGCGGGAAATATCCTCCCTAATTTCCCGTTTTGTCAAATAACTGGTCAATTTTTGCCAAGGGCAGATTGTAGAGTAGGGCGGGAAAATCTATCTTGGGTGCGTTTTACCAGCGGGTGATGCCAACGGGCGGCCTGTTGGAGCGCCGATTTGCGAAACTGCCCGGTGCGGTTGGCCAAAGTTTTAGAGAAAAAAACTATCTTTCGGGTTCAGTCCGATCACCCAAAAGCAGGACCATTAATAAACATGACTTCTATGAAGCTAATCAAACCACTATTTTTTTTCCTCTTTACAGCCATATTGGGAACACTACAGGCACAGGATGTACATTTCTCTTTGTTCAATATGTCGCCATTGACCCTTAACCCCGCCAATACCGGTGCGTTTTTCGGCACCGCCCGGGTGGGGGGGATCTACCGCGGGCAGTGGTACAATGTCTCTGACGCCAAAGGATACGAGACGCCTTCTTTTTACGTGGACGCTCCGATTCTTCGCGGCTTTCGCGATCAGGACTGGATCGGCGTGGGCGGGGCGATCTACAACGACCAGGCCGGTACTTCAAGGTTGAGGACCAGCGCCACCATGATCTCCGCCTCCTACCATCTGGGGCTGGGCAAGGACGGCAAGTCGGTGCTTACGCTCGGGTTGCAGGGCGGCAGTGTACAACGCCGTTACGATACCCGTGACCTTACCTTCGGCGACGGCTTCGGCGGCCCCAACCTGCTCTATGATGTTGGCAATTCTTCCGACCCACTGCGGGGCGGCTCCAACAGCAGCAGCCGGGACAAAACGGATTATCTTGATTTTGCGGCAGGCCTGCTGTTCCGCAGCCAGATCAACGAGCAGAGCAATTTTGAGCTGGGCGTTGCTGCTGCCCACCTCACTCAGCCCAAGTACCTCTTCGACCAGGGCTCCTTTACGGAAAACCAGTCTGATGTCAATGTAGAGGGTGCTGATAGGCGGCCGATGCGCATTACGGCTCATACCCGTTACGAATGGGCATTGACCGACCGCTGGTCGGCAGCGCCTACCGCGATGTTCCAGGCTTCTAAGGGCGCCACCGAAGTGAGCCTGCAGGCCTGGGCCGGATATATGGTCAACCCCGAGATGCAGGTGAAACTGAACTTCGGCCTGGGTTACCGCTTCGGCGATGCCGGTAAAGTGTTGCTGGGGTTAGATTACAAGGACCTGCGCGTTGCCGCAGCCTACGATGTGAATTTCTCTCAGCTCAACGATGCGACCAACTACCAGGGCGCCTTTGAGATTGCCGCCTGGTACATCATAAAGATCTACAAAGATCCGGAAGTCAAACAGACGATCCTTTGCCCGAAGTTCTGATGCCGGCTAATACCTGGGAAGGCCTTGTGGCGAAGCGCGCAAACCGGAAAGTCGCCGATCCTGCCCCCGGATCCGGTATTTTAAGGGTTACTTAACAAAATATTCAGAAAGAAAACGCAGTTTTTGACGTTGAGAAAACGTGGCCAATTCATGAAGTCTATGAAAAATATATCAATATTCCTCTTCTTATTCCTTCTGGGCTGCGGCACTTTGATGGCCCAGCCGATCCGGAAGTCCTCTTACGAACAGACCCTGCGGGCGGCCCGCGAGTCTTTTAAAACCCGCAACTACGTATACGCCCTGGAGCGCTACGAGGAAGCCTACGAGGATAAGGAAGACCGGTCTCTGATCGATACCATCGCCTGGCTGAATTTTCAGATCCGCGATTATCAGCGGGCGGAGCGCTGGTTTGCCCGCATCATGCGCCGTGCGGAGGACAACGAGCTCACCGAGTACCGTTATACCTACGGGCAATTGCTCAAGATGAACGAGAAATACGATGAGGCCGTTGCGGAATTCCAGAAATTCCTGGACCACTCCAGCAACGACAGCCTCAAGACACTGGCCAAAAACGAAATGGCCGGCGCCGAACTGGCCAAGGAGCTGCCCAAGACCATGAAAGGCGTGACGGTGGAAAACGCCGGGCGGGACCTCAATACCAAAGTATCTGAATACTCGCCGGCACTGGCGAGCAACGGGCAGGAAGTGTACTTTACCACTTTCGACGCCAACGATGTCATCTATGTCGATGAGAAGAACAAGGACGAGTCCTACGCCCTGATCTACAAGGCTGTGAAGGATGATAACGGCTGGGAAAAACCCAAGGCGCTGGGCGGGGAGGTCAATCGCCCGGAATTCCACAACAGTAATGTAGCCTTGTCGAAGGATGGCCGCACCATGTACTTCAGCCGGGCCCAGCTGGAAGGCAATACGCTGTCTGAAAGCAAGATCTATTTCAGTACCGGCGGCAGCGAAGGCTGGAAAGGCGCTCAGGAGGTGCAGGGCGTCAACGGCCCGTACATCGCCAAGCATCCGGCAGTAGGAGAGCTGTTCGGAAAGGAAGTGCTTTTCTTTGTTTCGGATATGCCGGGTGGCTACGGTGGTTTCGATGTCTACTACGCTACAAAAACGGGTGAAGGCACCTTCAACGACCCCGTCAACCTGGGTGATGTGATCAATACGCCTGGAGATGACGAAACGCCTTACTACCGCGATGGCACGCTCTATTTCAGCTCTACCGGCCACCCCGGCCTGGGAGGTTTCGATATCTTTTATTCCACCTGGGACGGCACCAAATGGAGCGAACCCCTCAATATGGGCCGTGGATACAATACCAGCGTGGACGACCAGAGCCTTACCCTCGATGACGAAGGTTATTTCGGAATGCTGGTCTCCAACCGGCCGGAAGGGCGTTCTGCTTACGGCCGCACCTGCTGCAATGACATTTATACCGTCAGCATAGCCAAGTTGTACGCCGACCTGGTCACTGGCCTGTTTACGATAGAAAAGAAACCGTTGCCAGGAGGCACCGTCTACCTCATTCCCACCCAGGATGATAAGATGGGGACGCCGGAAAGCAAGACCAGCGAGGAAGGTAACCGCTTCGACTTCGACCTCAGCCTCGATATGCCCTACATGGTCATCGCTAACCATCCGGATTATTTCCCGGACACAATGCAGTTCAATACCGTTGGCCTGACCGAGTCGAAGACCTATCAGCATTTCTTCTACCTGAAACCCAAGCCGGTCATCCCGGAATATGACACCCTCACCATCGAAGAACCGATCGTACTGGAAAATATCCTCTACGACTTCGATGATGACCGCATCCGTACCGAGGCGGAAAGTGACCTCGAGGTCGTGTACGAGCTGATGACCGAATACCCGGACATGAAGATCGAGCTCAGTTCTCATACCGACAACCGCGGTAATGACCAATACAACGAAGACCTCTCGCAGCGCCGCGCCGAGTCGGCCCGCCGTTGGCTGGTACGCAAGGGCATCGCCCGGGAGCGCATTGAAGCCAAAGGTTACGGCGAGAACCAGCCGCAGACCGTCAGTGCCCGTGCCGCGGCGCTCAATGGATTCCTCAAGGAAGGGGACGTGCTGACCAAAGAATACATCGATGCCCTTAAAGATGAAACGCAGCAGGAGGTGGCCCACGAGCTTAACCGCCGTACCGAGTTCAAGATCCTCGAAGGGCCGACCAGTATTACCATCAAGAGCACCCGCCTGAGAAAGAAGGAAACAACGAATCCGGGAACCGACCGCCAGCGGTTGATCGGGGGCGAGCAAGCGGATAGCAGCAAGGTGCATCGGTTGTCTTCTCTCTACGGCAAGAAGGACCTCAGCGGCCTGCCCATTATGAAGTTCAAGAAACGGGTGGTCGAACTGGGAACCGTGAAGAAAGGTGAAAAGCGCCGCTTTACCTACGAGTTCTATAATGCAGGCGAAGGTGACCTGACCATTTCCCTGATCTCGGCCTGCGATTGTACCACCATCGAAAATGACCCTACCGGGGATACTTTCCCCCCTGGTTACAAAGGCATCATAGAAGTGCTCTTCGACAGTTCGGAAAAGGACGAGGCGGAAGAGATAGATATTGACATCTTCCTGGAAGAAGCAGACAACGAAGGTATTCCAATCCGGGAGACGCTGCAATACCGGTTCGATCTAAAGAAATAAAGAAGGGCCCAGCCCCGAATGATGGAACGCGGATGACGCAAATCGGGCGGGTTGGCGCGGATTGTCCTCCTTCGGAGATCCGTTCCAGTTCGCACCATTCGCTTCATCCGCGTTCTATTTTATACCCATTCCTCTATGGTCGAAACCATTCTTGGCGAAGCCGCTGCCCTCAGCTGGGTCGATTGGGTAGTAACCATTACTGCTCTTATTTACGTAGTGCTGGCGGCCCGAGGGCAGGTATGGTGCTGGTTTTGGGGTATCATCAGCTGCAGCCTTTGGGCTTATGCCTCCTTTGTCTTTTACGATCTTTACCTGGATGCCCTGTTGCAATTGTTCTATGTGGCCATGGCCGTAGTCGGCCTGTACCAGTGGAAGTACGGAGGCCAGTCCGGAGAGGGCTTGTCCATTAGTAAGCTCAGCTTCCGGCAGCACCTTTATATCCTGGCCGGCGGTACGGTTGCCGCCCTTCTGTTCGGTTACTTTTTCGATACCTATACCCCTGCCGCCGCCACCTACTGGGATGCCTTCACCACCGTTTTTTCCGTCATCGCTACGCTGATCCTTGTCCGGAAAGTGCTGGACAACTGGGCGTACTGGATCATTACCGACCTCATTTACGTCGGGTTGTATTTCAGCCGTGGCGCCTACCTGTTTGCCCTGGTGATGGTGGTGTATGTCGTTATTGCTTCTTTTGCATTGGTGAGCTGGTCGAAGGAATACCGGAATGAATATTCTCCCGGATCGGGATATCAGGAAGATCTGAATTAGGCATATTTATTACCTTTGATGATGGCCTTCATCAAAGAAGAGAGTCTGTATAGCAGCGGACCGTTAACACTCGGGCAATGAGGAAACTACTTCTTATCATCTTTCTGCTTTCAGGATGGGTTGCCGGCCGCGCGCAGGAACTCACTTTTCGGTCGGAGAGTATCCGCACCTATGCAGTGGTGATAGGTATTTCCGAGTACCAGGATAACAGCATACAGGACCTGGGCTATGCCCATAAAGATGCAAAGGAGTTTGCGGACTTTCTGAGGTCCCGGGCGGGGGGAGAACTGAGCCGCCGCGAGCTCAAAGTACTGATCAATGAAGAGGCGACGTTAGCCCGGATACAATCTGAGTTGAAGTGGCTGGCGAAAAAGGCCGGGGACGGAGACCAGGCCATTATCTATTTTGCCGGACATGGGGATGTGGAGACGAAAAATGATGAGGAAAAGGGGTATTTGCTGGCTTATGATACCCCTTACAACAATTACCGCCTCAACGCCTTGGGGCTGGATTATCTCAATGAGCAAGTGGTTGGGGAGCTTTCGCAGAAAGGAGCGAAGGTGGTCATCATTACAGACGCCTGCCATTCCGGCGCTCTGGCCGGCAGCAATGTCAACGGCCGGCAGGCCACTGCGGCGGAATTGATGAAGCGTTTTTCGAACGAGGTGAGGATCATGTCCTGCCAACCATACGAGCTCTCTCTTGAAAAAAGAGCACTGGGTGGCGGGCGGGGTGTGTTTTCCTATTATCTGATCCAGGGGCTGAAAGGGCGGGCCAACCAGGGCCGCAAAGATGTGGTTGACCTGTACGAACTGGAGAATTTCCTACAGGAAAAGGTGCGCAAAGAGACAGATAAGTCTCAGCATCCGGACATTTTCGGCGGCTTAAAAAAGGAAGCGCTCTTCCTGATCGACGAAGCCACTCTGGAAGAATTGAAAAGTATTGAGAAGGCGGAACTGGAACGGAGCCTGGAAGAAGAAGTGCTCTCCAAACTGGCAACAAGAGAAGGGTACGTTAATTATGAAGGTTTCAAAGACGCGTTGGAAAAAGGCCGGCTGGCCAGCCCGGCGGGCAGGTCCGCCCTTGATTATTACGATGCGCTTTATGCCGATACGGCATTCATACCTCTGAGAAGCATTATCGATGAACGCCTTACCATTGCGTTGATGGACTCGGTGCAGCAGGCGATCAATGCTTACCTCAAGACCGATCCGGAAGAGTTGTCTCAGCGGGAGCGTTTCGACCAGAAATACACCCGTTTCCCGGTTTACCTTCAGCGGGTTGCCGAGATCCTTGGCTCCCGGGATCCCCGATACCAGGAAACCCTGGCCAAGCAGTATTACTTTGAAGGGTTGGTGTTGCGCCTGGAAGCGGAGGGCCAGAGCGATAGGGATTCTCTGTACCGCCTGGCGCTGGAAAAGCAGGAAAAGGCCCTGGAAATGGAAGGGCGGGCCGCTTACATCCACAACGAGCTTGGCGTATTGCTGCCGGAACTGGGCGAATTCGAAAAGGGCATAGCGCACCTTCAAAAGGCCATTGAGATCTCGCCGACCTGGGCAATCCCCTACAACAACCTGGCCGTCGACTACAAGCGGCAGGGCAACCTGGAGGAGGCAAAAGCCCATTATCTGAAGGCCATTGCCTTTAAGCCCGATTTCTCCTCCGCCTATTCCAACCTGGGCAACCTCTTTGTAGCACAGGAAGAATACGATTCCGCTGAGTTGATGTACCGAAAGGGGATCGAGCTGGGCCCCACCTACAAGGACAATTATCTTAACCTGGGCCTTTTACTCAGTGGTTATGAGGGGAAAGAAGCGGAAGCGGAAAACCTGTACCGGGAGGCGATCCGGCTATCCCCTGATTACCCGGAGGCCTGGTTCGAACTGGCCAATCTGTATGATGCTCAGGAATTGGCCGATTCTGCCGAGGCCTATTACCTGAAGGCGATCTCGCTGCGGCCGGCTTATCTGGAAGCCCGCCAGAATTTAGGTATTTTTTACTATTTTCAAGGACGCCAGGAAGAAGCGGAGGGGCAGTTCCATGAAGCCATCCGGTTGGATGCGGGCTACCTTCCCGTATATGTAAACCTGGGGTTTCTGTACGTAGAACAAGGGGAATGGGAAAAAGCGGTGCAGTTGGTTCAGGAAGCGCCGCTCGATACCAGTGCGCAGGTTCAGATATGGCACGAAATCGGTTTTGCGGCTTTTCAATCCGAGCGGTACGACGAAGCCCGGAACGCTTTTAACATGGCGGTAGAGGCCGGGCCGGCGAACCCATGGAACAGTTATATGCTATGCACTTTCCACGTGTTGCTCGGGCAGGAAAGCGAGGCCCTTATCCAATTGGAGAAGGCCCTGGAAAAAGCCCGGCGCGCCGGTGAAGATTATTATGAGCAGGTGAGCACAGATGAGGACCTGGCCCCGCTTCGCCTCACCGAAGGGTATAAAGAGCTAATGGAACGGTTCTTCCCCGGCCGCCAGGATTGAGCAAAGCCGGGAAATTGCCGGAAGAAGGGTAACCATAAGCCCGGATGGTAAATTAAAGGGTGCTGGATTTCAAACACTATTTACAACAAACAATATTGAAAAAAGCATCAAGATGGAACAATTAAAACCTTTGCTGGGGCTACTCCTTTTTTTCCTCGTTTTGCCTTTCAGGCCAGAGGCTCAGAGCACCCTGCACCTGATCTTCAGCATTGACCAATACAATGAAGACATCAGTAAAGGATGCGAAATAGATGACGCCAACTTGTCTACAACCCTGGAATTACTGGCTGAAGATGCCGGGATGCAGGTTAGGAAGCACTCTTATGGCTTTAACCAACAGGAGGCTTATCAATTTTTTCAGGACTTCACCTGCTCGCCGGATGATGTCGTCGTGTTTTTCTACTCCGGACATGGTTTCCGCAGTGAGGACGACAACGTAGCCTGGCCCCTGATGTACTACTGCGTGGAAAACAGCCAGCCGTCAGCCGGCGATGGGCTGAAAAGCTGTGGTGTGCCATTGGATTGGGTACACCATATGCTGATCCAGAAAGGCCCGCGCATGTCCCTCACCATAGGGAACAGCTGCAACAACGTACCGGGTGATGAGGCCGCCAATGAACGGGCAAAAGGGCTTAAGAAGCAAAAGCAGGAGGATCAGGATGGAGAGAAGAACATGCAGAACATGGCGTTGCTGACCCAGTTCAAAGGCCACATTATTGCATCCGGCGCCTCTCCGGGGCAGTTTGCCTATACCAATGACGAGGATGGGTCTTATTTTGTCAATGAACTGACTAATGTGCTGCTGGAGGGCCTGCTCTTCGCCGATAACCCCACGTCCTGGGCAAGTATGCTCAAAAAAACGAGGGATGAAGTACAGAAGGAGAAACCGGACCAGCGCCCTCAGTTCCTGATCGTTGCCGACAATAAGAAGATGTACTCTGAAGGCAGCAACAATTACGTAGATAAGGCTTCCTATGAAGAACTGGGCCTCGATGTGCCTGAGGTCGATGATGAATACTATGATAGCCTGGAATTGGATGATTTTGATGAAGATGACTATGCCGAGGAATGGGAGATGGAGTTCGACCAGCATGGGATGGAGGAACAAGCTTTGGAAAACCTGCCCTATATCTTGCTCAATAGCATATACCTGGATGATAATAACGTAAGCTCGGATGAATTGAATAGGATGTATCAATACTATCTGAATCGCATGGACGATTCCGGCTACGACCAGGAGACGGCGAAAATGATGTTCGAATTTGCCCGGGAGGATCTTGGCTCTGAATTGTTTCAGGAGTTTCTTCAGGATGCAATCCAGGAATTCAAAGAATACCTGGATGAAGATACAAAGTCGGCTGTTCTTTCAGCAATTGAAACGTCGGCCGACTATTCCGATGCCGAGAGCCTACAAAATTTTATCGAAGGTTTAAGATCATAATTTACCCTACTTTTCACTCCTAAAAATCCATTTATCGTGCAGCAAATAATTTTCTTTTTACTATTGTCCCTGATGTTCCAGTTCGGGGCGGATGCTCAAAACAAGCCTATTGCAACCAACCGATCCTCTAAATTTACAGGAGGAAGCACGGCCATGGTTAGAACAAAGACCAAGCCTAAAGACAAAAAAATGGGCCTGGGGAGCCCGGTGCGGCCGGAAAACATTGAGAACGAAGAGGTCGGAGAGGCATTCAATACCCTGGAACAAGGCAACTGGGATGAGGCCATAGACCAGTTGGATGACTATTCGGAAAACGACCCCGATGCTGCATTCGGCCTCGGGTTTGCCTATTATCTGGACGGGCAAACCGACAAGGCCATTGAGGCTTTCGAGCAAATGGCCGAGCTGGATCCTGAGAACCCCGAAGCCCTTTACTTTCTGGGGCTTTTATATGCTGAACAAGGCAATTATGAGCAGGCGGAGGATAAATTCCTTAGTTTACTTATGATGGATCCGTCAGATGATGGCGCCTGGTACGAATTGGGCTTCCTCTATCTGGACACCGAGTACTACAGCGATGCTGCTGACTGCTTTAATAACGTATTGCTCATCAGCCCGGAAGACCCGGATGCCCCCTACGAACTAGCCCGGATTTATGCCATCTCCGGAAAGATCAGGGATGCCTTGACAGCCCTGGAACTGGCTTTCTCCAATGGATTTTCCGATGCTGACTTTGTCAGAGAGGATCCCGACCTGGAAGAGGTCCGGTCAACAGAAAGGTTCGATGAACTCATGGAGATATATTTCCCGGATTAACCAGCCGGCTTGTTGAACAGGAACCATGCGAACCAGGAGCAAAAAGGGCCATGAAGGGTTCGGGTGTGCAAAACATCAGACAGATGGTGCGACACTTTTGAGGCGGAGAAATTTGCGATTTTTGATGTGCGATGTGCGATTTTTGATGGAGCTCTTCAGGAGCAGCTCTTTTAGGGCTGCCCCTCCGATCGCCCAACATCGAAAATCGAACGCCACAAATCAAACATCAAAAATCAGGAGGGCGGCTTGCTAAAGCAGCACAAGAAGTCCTGCAATTTTCATCTCACATTCCGCCCCCCTGACCCCATCAGCCGTCGTTTAGCTTCTGATTCGCATGGCCCATGCGATAATGAACAGTTTCATGCAAAATGGAAGTCCGCCTTCTTTTTTTCGTCTAAAAAAGAGCAGAAATTATCTTCCGGAGGCTTTTCGGATAATCGGTGATGGAATTTTGCAGATAGAGTATAATCACAAATAATATATTAAACAGGCCGATAAAGACAGGTTATTAATTCCTCGCATCCTCCTGGAGCCACCAAAGAAACTTCGGCCTTCCAGTTTCCGATGCGCGCACCTCTGCATAAATAGGGTTTTTCCTCTGTTGTAACTCCTTGAAAACAAAGGAATACGGTTTCTTATCTAGATTCTATCTAAATAATTTTCTCCTCTGAACTTTACCAAAAGCAAGGTTCTTTTTTAAGTGAAAAGCTTTATATCTTTGCGGTGTTTTTTGAGAAGCCTATTATACTTGGTTATCATTGGTTTATGCTTTGAAGCCACGTACTAACTAACGTCAAAACGAATGAATAGCATAAAGAGCAAGGCGGTTTTAGTAATCGTTGCCGTGCTTTCTGCCAACGCTGCCTGGGCCCAGTCAGAGGGCGGTAGCTCAGGATACGGAACGTATTTCATTTACGGCCTGATCGCTGTATCGGTGCTGGTTTTCTTTATGATCATCTTGCAGGTTGCAGACAACCTGATGGTCATCGAGGCCAAGCAGTCCGGTGTGGCAAGCACCGGCGCCAACTTCTCTATCTTCCCCAACTGGAAGGAGCTGTTTGCGCCCCGTCTGCCGGAATACCTCAGAGGTAAGCCACTGACGGCTCTTCGGCGCGGGCACAACATCAACCTGGAAGGCGAAGCGGAGCTGGTGCTTGACGCCACCGCAGGCGCCAAGACATTTGCGATGCAGCCCTTCAACTTTACAGGCATCTCCCCGATCCCCAAGTTGCTTGTGGAGGTGGGCGATGAGGTCAAGGCCGGCGACCACCTGTTCTTTGACAAGAAGCGCCCGGAGATCCTGTACGTCGCCCCGGTAAGCGGTGAGGTCATCGCCATCAACCGCGGCGCAAAGCGTTCTATCACCGAGATCGTTATCCTGGCCGATAAAGAGATCAAATACCGCGAGTTAAAGGGGTTCGACCTGGATGGCGGTACCCGGGAAGGCCTGGTCCAGTACCTGCTTGACGCCGGTGTCTGGCCTCTGATCCGGCAGCGCCCCTATGATATTGTTGCCGAGCATGATGTTGTGCCTCGCGATATTTTCATTTCGACTTTCGATACCGCTCCGCTGGCGCCCAACCTCAACTTTGTCATTCAGGGGCAGGAAGAGGCCTTCCAGAAAGGCCTTGATGTGCTCAATAAACTGACCGACGGCAAGGTATACCTCGGGCTGGACGGGCGCGGCAAAGAAAAACCCCACGCTGCATTTACGGAGGCAAAAGGCGTGGAAACCCACTATTTCCACGGTAAACATCCTGCCGGTAATGTCGGTGTACAGATCCACCACACCAAGCCCATCAGCGCTGGAGACAAAGTCTGGACGCTCGGTGTTCAGGATGTGGCTACAATAGGCCGGATATTTACGGAAAAGCGCTTCAATGCCGAACGCGTGGTAGCCCTGGTTGGCGCAGAACTCAAGCAAGCCAAGTACGTACGGACTTTCCTCGGCGCCAACATCGGTGACCTGATTAATGATAATCTGGCGAACGACCATGTACGCCTCATTTCCGGCGATGTGCTTTCCGGCAAGAAAAAAACAGCGGACGAATTCCTGAACATCTTTGATGACCAGGTGACCGTAGTCCTTGAAGGGGATGATTTCGAGCTTTTCGGCTGGCTGCTCCCTTCTCTCAATACACCGAGTATTTCCCCGACGCTTCCCTCCACGTTGTTCCCGAACCTGAAAAAACGGGCGGAAACCAACACGCACGGAGAAAAGCGCGCCTTCGTGGTAACGGGCAACTACGAATCCGTCCTGCCTATGGATGTCTATCCGCAGGAACTGATGAAGTCTATCCTCGTCGGTGATTTCGAAAAGGTCGAAGGGCTGGGCATTTATGAACTCAGCGAAGAAGACGTCGCGCTTTGCGAATTCGTCTGCGTATCCAAGCAGCCGGTCCAGCAGATCCTCCGCCAGGGGCTGGAAATGATGCGCGAACAAGGATAAGCAGGAAGATTTTTGAATCAATAATAATAATCTCACTATATAGAGATATGAAAAAGGCATTATTAAATTTTCTTCACAGAATCGAACCGGACAAGGAAAAGCACCCACTGCTGCACACGGTGTACGACGGGTTTTTCACCTTTGCATTTACTCCCAACCTGGTGACTAAAGGTGGCGTCCACATCCGAGACGGCATGGACCTCAAGCGCCTGATGGTGCAGGTGGTACTTGCCCTCCAGGTTCTTTACCTCTTTGGCACTTACAACATTGGGCATCAGCACTTCGTGGCTTTGGGTGAATACACCGGATTTCTCCAGGGTGTTCACCTCAAACTGGTCTATGGCCTGATACAGATCATCCCGCTCATCATCGTTGCTCACGTAGTGGGGTTGGGTATTGAATTCTTCTATGCCTACAAGAAGGGGCATGGTATCGAGGAAGGGTTCCTGGTTTCCGGTGCGCTGATCCCGCTCATTATGCCGCCGGACATTCCGCTGTGGATACTGGCGCTTTCTGTGGCATTTGCCGTATGGATCGGCAAGGAAGCTTTTGGCGGGACGGGTATGAATGTTCTCAATATCGCTTTGCTGGCGCGGGTATTCGTATTCTTCGCTTACCCGACCTATATCTCCGGCGATGAAGTGTGGGTTGCCGGCCTGTCGAGCCTGGCGCCAGGTGCTGCTGCTGATTATGGCTGGATACACCTCAGCGTTTTCAACCCGCTCTTCGAGGCGCTCAACCTTCCGGGGTACAACCCCGCTTCGGCTGTGGTTGACGGCTATACCGGCGCTACGCCCTTGAGCCTTGCATTCCACAGTGGTTGGGAGCACGTCACTGAAGTGTATACGGATGCTCAGATGTGGTGGGGCACCATTCCGGGCTCTATCGGGGAAACTTCCAAGCCGCTCATCATCCTGGGCGCACTGTATCTGGCAATAACGAAGATCGCGGACTGGCGCATCATGTTCTCGGCGGTCGTAGGGGCAGCTTTCATGGCCGTACTGCTCAACGCCTGGGGCGCTACCCCCTTTATGGAGGTGCCCTGGTACTACCAGTTCTACATGGGCAGTTTCTGGTTTGCGATCGCCTTTATGGCCACCGACCCGGTAACCGCCAGTGCCACTCCCTCAGGTAAGTGGATATATGGATTTCTGATCGGATTTGTCGGAATGATCATTCGCGTACTGAACCCCGCTTATCCGGAAGGCTGGATGCTGGCCATTCTGTTCATGAATGTGTTCGCTCCGCTGATCGATTACTATGTTGTACAGGCAAACATCAACCGCAGGCTCAAAAGGGCCAAGGTGGCTGCCTAACTCCTTTTTCCTGAAATAAAATCAGCAAGATGTATACAACCAGATATGTTATAGGTTTCATCTTCATCCTGACGGCGTCGGTCGCCGTCGGGCTGACCGGCCTGCGCGAAGTGACCAAGAACAAGGCCGCTCAGAATGAAGACATTTTCAATAAGCGGGCCATCTTGTCTGCCATTGAGGATTACCTGCCCGATGGCAAGAAAGTAGATAACCTGTCTGATCAAGAGGTCTCCCTTATTTTCGAAAAAATGGAACAGCCGGTGCTGAACATGCAGGGAGAGGCCGTGAATGATGTGAAGGCCGAAACGATCGACATGGCCAAGGAACGCAAGAAGCCGGAATCCGAACGCCGCCTTCCCCTGTACATTTACGAACACAATGGAGAGAAATTCTACATTCTTTCGGTACGGGGCAACGGCCTGTGGGACGAGATCTGGGGCAATATCGCCCTGAAGGGCGACGGCAACACTATTGCCGGCGCGGCATTCGACCACAAAGGGGAAACTCCGGGCCTGGGCGCCGAGATCAAAGATAACCCATCCTTCCCTGAACAATTTCAGGGGAAAAAGATCTATGATGATGGGGAGTTCGTTTCGGTCAAGGTGCGCAAAGGCGGAGCGAAGGATCCGGAGCATGAGGTAGACGCCATCTCGGGCGCTACGGTAACTTCGGACGGTGTGACCGAAATGCTTTATCGGGGCATCAATTATTACCAGCCCTTCCTGAAAGAAATACGGCAATCCGAAGGCACTCAGGGATTGTTGATGCAGAAATAAACCGGATAATTCGGTGTCGCCCCGGGCGCCCGGAAATCATAAAACAAAGAACAATGGCTGAAACTGCTGTTAAAGAAAAAGAACCTTTATTTCAGTTTGGGAAAAAAGAGCGGCAGCTGATCACCGACCCGCTGAACGACAATAACCCGATCACGGTACAGGTACTGGGCATCTGTTCGGCTCTGGCTGTAACCTCACTGGTCTATCCGTCTGTCGTTATGGCGGTTGCAGTGACCTTTGTGACGGCATTTTCCAACCTGTTTACTTCTCTGCTGCGGACCTATATTCCCAAGCAGGTGCGGATGATCGTACAGCTGGTTATCATCGCCACGCTCGTTACGGTGGTGGAACTGTTGTTGAAGACATTCAACTACCCCATTTACAAGCAATTGTCGGTTTACATCGGCCTGATCATCACCAACTGCATCGTGATGGGCCGCCTGGAGGCTTTCGCCATGGCCAACAAGCCCTGGCGCTCGTTCCTGGATGGTATCGGCAACGGCCTGGGCTACGGCGCCATCCTGATCATTGTCGGCGTCATCCGGGAGATATTCGGCAAAGGCAGCCTTTTCGCCGGTAGCCCGATCGAGTTGAAGATCATTGGCCCGACGGCGGATTATTTTATCAATACTACCGAGAGTGTTATGTTCGGCTGGTATGCCAACAACAACCTGATGGTACTGCCGGCAGCGGCCATGTTCATCATCGGTATCCTGATCTGGATACAGCGCAGCTACAATACCAAGCTCGTTGATGTTTCCTAAACCTGTTTGATTGGTCAACAGACAACAGACAACAAACAACTCTAAACATGGAATTCCTGAATACTTTCATAAAAGCCGCCTTCGTCGAAAACCTGGTACTGGCCTACTTCCTGGGCATGTGTTCCTACCTGGCGGTTTCCAAGAGTGTCAACACGGCCTTCGGCCTTGGGTTGGCGGTCATTTTCGTATTGGGCATCACCATGCCGATCAACTGGGTGATCAGCGAGTACCTGCTGAGTGAGAGCGGCCTGTTCGGTGTCGACCTCACCTTCCTGCGCTTCATCCTGTTCATTGCGGTGATCGCTTCTATGGTGCAGCTGGTGGAGATGGTGGTGGAAAAATTTTCGCCGGCGCTCTATGCTGCCCTTGGTATCTTCCTGCCACTGATCACGGTGAACTGTGCGATCCTGGGTGGGTCACTGTTTATGGTATCCCGGGAATATAGCTTTTCCAACTCCCTGGCCTTTGGCCTGGGCGGAGGGTTTGGCTGGTTCCTGGCCATTATTGCCATTGCGGCGATCCGGGAGAAGATCCGTTACTCCAACGTGCCGCCGGCGCTGCGCGGCCTGGGTATGGCCTTCATCCTCACCGGCCTGATGGGTATTGCCTTCATGAGCCTGATGGGGATCGACCCGGCGGCGTTCGCCTCCAAGTAGAAGCGGGCGGCCCTTCTGTCAATTATTGACCGAAAAAAGACAACAACCCCGGGGCTTTGGGGTTGTAAGTTTTGAAAATAAAAATTACTCAGATACAATGACTACCATCATATTAGCTGTACTGGTCTTTAGCTTTGTGATACTGGCGCTGGCTTTCATGCTTATTTATGCCAGAAAGCGGCTGGTGCCACAGGGGGATGTAAAGATCGTCATCAACGGAGATGAGGAAAACCCGCTGCTGGTACAGCCGGGCTCTTCCCTGCTCTCTGCTCTTTCCGACAAGAACATATTCCTGCCTTCCGCATGCGGCGGCGGCGGCACCTGCGCCATGTGCGAGTGCCATGTGGATGCCGGCGGCGGCGACGTGCTGCCCACTGAGCTCAACCACCTGACCCGCCGCGAAGTGGCCGAACACAAGCGCCTGGCCTGCCAGGTAAAAGTGCGGCAGGACATGCACATCCGCGTGCCCGAAGAGATCTTCGGTATCAAAAAGTGGGAGTGCGAGGTGGTGTCCAACTACAACGTGGCGTCCTTTATCAAGGAATTCGTAGTGCGGTTGCCGGAAGGCGAGACCCTGGAGTTCGAATCCGGCGGATATGTGCAGATCGACGTGCCGGTGATCGAGGTGGATTTCAAGAACTTCGATATCACCGCCCACCCGCGTATGACCGACAAGAAACCGGACGAATATAAGGAAGAGTGGGACCAGTTCAGGATGTGGGACCTTAAGATGAAGAACGACGAGGAGCAGTTCCGCGCCTACTCCATGGCCAACCACCCGGCTGAGGGCAACATCGTGATGCTGAACATCCGTATCGCCACGCCGCCTTGGGACCGCAAGAACAACACCTGGATGCAGGTCAACCCGGGCGTTTGTTCTTCTTACGTCTTCTCCCGCAAACCGGGAGATAAGGTGACGATCTCCGGCCCCTACGGTGAGTTCTTCATCAAACCGACGAAGAAGGAAATGGTCTACATCGGCGGCGGCGCCGGCATGGCGCCCTTGCGCTCGCACATCTTCCACCTGTTCCATACCTTGAAGACCAAAGACCGCAAAGTGTCCTACTGGTACGGCGGCCGCTCCAAGCGCGAGCTGTTCTATACGCAGGACTTCCGGGAGATCGAACAGGATTTCGACAACTTTAATTACTACATCGCCTTGTCCGATGTAAAAGTTGCAAAAGAAGTGGACAACTGGAAGACCAAGGAAGACATCAACGACAAGCAGGGCGACGGCTTCATCGGCTTCATCCACCAGGTACTGTACGATGAATACCTGAAGAACCACCCGGAGCCGGAAGAAGTGGAGTACTACCTCTGTGGCCCGCCCCTGATGCTTCAGGCCGCTCTGAAGATGCTTGAAGAGCTGGGCGTACCCGATGAGAATATCGCATTTGACGACTTCGGAAGTTAATTGCGTCATTGAGCAAAAAAACCGCGGCGAGATCTCTCGCCGCGGTTTTTTTTTGCTGGTGATCGAACGGACATGCTTTCCGGTTATGCCCTGCTTCAGCGAGTGGAGAAAGCTCCCCTGCTGGTATTTTTAGCCACGGGTAACTTCCCGGTGAGTAGGAGACTACCCGCTTACGCCGGCTACAGCGGGCGAAGAAAGTTCTCCTGCTCACTTAGCGAAGTTATCCTTTTTGTCGGCTCGCGAACAACCATCCGATCTTCCCAGCTGTTAAAAATCCTGAATCGTTTGAATCCTAAAATCACCTGTTATGCCTACTACCTGCCTGCCGAAATCAACGCTGAGCTTCCTCAAAGACTTACGCGATAACAACAACCGCGAATGGTTCACCGCCAACAAGAGCCGCTATCAGGCCGAGCACGCCCACATGGTGGAGTTCGCCGAGGCCGTCCTGGCTCGTATGGGGCAGCACGACCAGCTCGTTCCAATGACCGGCAAGCAAAGCCTGTTCCGCATCTACCGGGACGTGCGTTTCTCCAAAGACAAATCCCCCTATAAGGCCCACTTCAGCGGCACCATGAAGCGGGACACCAAATGGCTGCGCGGCGGCTATTACTTCCACATTGAGCCGGGCGGCTCCTTCGTGGGCGGCGGCTTCTGGGGGCCCAATACCGCTGACCTCAAGCGCATCCGCCAGGAACTGGCCGCCGATGCCGAACCCCTGCGCAAGATCATCGCCGCTCCGGAGTTTGTAGAAACCTTCGGCGAGCTGCAGGGCGAACAGCTCAAAACAGCGCCCCAGGGCTACAACCAGGACCACCCCAATATCGACCTGCTCCGCTATAAACAGTTCCTGGTCTCGCAATCCTACACCGATAAGGAGGTGACTTCTCCCGATCTGCTCGACAAGATGGTGCTGGCCTTCCGGCGCATGCGCCCCTTCTTCGATTACATGAGCGAGGTGCTGACCACGGATGAGAACGGAGTGCCGATCGAATAGATCCGCCAGTGAGCAGGAGACTTCCCGCTTACGCGATGCTTTAGCGGGCGGAGAAAGTTCTCCTGCGCCCTTAGCGAAAGAAAAAAAATGCGCCCAACAACCCTTTTCCTCCCACTTGCCTTACTGCTTTCCTGCTCCAATGCGGAGCGGCAACCATCTAATGGATCGGCCCGGCAATCTTCGGATGCCGCGTACGCCCTCAGGCCAGATGAGGCTGCCCCCCTTCATTTCGACCGCCTCTACCAATCCTATGGCGTCGAAGGATGTTTCGCGCTATATAACCTGCAAAACGATTCTTTATCCCTCTATAACCCCGGCCGCTGTGAACGGGGCTTTCTGCCCGCCTCTTCCTACAAGATCCCCAATTCGCTCATCGCCTTGCAAACGGGGGTAGTGAGCGGCCCGGGGGACACCCTCTTCTGGGACGGAAAAAAGAACTGGAACGACGACTGGAACCGCGACAATACCCTCGCCGAGGCCTTCCGCGTTTCCTGCGTACCCTGTTATCAGCTGATCGCCCGAAAGGTAGGTGTTGATCGCATGCGGGAGTGGACAACCAAAACCGGTTACGGCCAACTCGATATCCGGGAAGATAATATCGATACTTTCTGGCTGCAAGGCGACTCCCGGATAACGCCCCTGCAACAGGTACGCTTCCTCATCCGCCTCTACCGGGAACAATTGCCCTTTCGGAAAGAACACCAGCGCACCGTCAAACAGATCATGCTACTGGAAGAAACGCCGGAATACAAGCTCTACGGCAAGACCGGCTGGGCGCAGCCCGACGGCCGCAATATCGGATGGTTCGTCGGCTTTCTAGAAACCAAAGGCGCCGCTTACGTTTTTGTCAATAACGTTGAGAACGAGCAGGCTCCGGAAGGGGAGAATGGAGCGTTTCAGCGATGCCGGAGGGAGATCGCAGAGAAGATCCTGAATATAGGCCAAAATTGAGATATGGAACAGATAAAGCAGGCCATCAGTCGTATGATCAATATTTCAGAACGCGAAATGGATGATTTTCTGGGTGGCTGTTTTTTGAAAAAATTCAAGAGAAAAGAAATATTGAGCTACCCCTTTAAAGTCCCTCATGAGATCTTTTTCATCAACTCTGGAATAATTCGGGTGGCCATTACGGATAATAAAGGCACAGAGCACACGCTTCACTTTGCCTTGGAGAACCAATTCATTGCCGACTATTCCTGCTTCATTCAAAGATCACCTTCTTTGTATTCACTGGAGGCCCTGGAATCCACGGAGGTGGCCGTTTTGCCCCGCGCCGCGATCGAATGGGGTTATCGGAACCTTACCGAGGGGGATAAACTGGGCAGATTGATCGCCGAATTCTACTTCATATATCAGGATAACCGGATCAAGGACCAATACATCCGTACCCCTAAGGAAAGATATGACTCCATCGCCAAGGTTTTCCCCGATATCCATAACCGTGCCCCACAACACATGATCGCCTCCTATCTCGGAATTACCCCTGTGCATCTCAGCCGGTTGAAAAAGGAGGATTCTTCCAAAGCCTAAACATTTGTTATCGTTTCACAGGGGCCGCCCTGCTGATATTTGCCTTGAATAAAAAATACAAATCATGGCAACAATGACTTTATCAGACAAAGAAAAGAACAGGCTCCAAACGAAATACGGCCCCTGGGCGCTGGTGACAGGCGCCTCCTCCGGGATCGGCAGAGAGATCTCCACTCGCCTGGCGGAAGCAGGCTTAAACCTGATCATCCATGGAAGGAACGAAAAGAAGCTTAGCCAACTGGAAAAGGAGCTGCGCTCGGGCTATGGTGTTGAAGTGAAAACAGAGGCGGCGGATTTATCCGAATCTACTGGAATCGGCCAGATTATTGAATCGGCCAGAAACCTTGATATCGGGCTCCTGGTTATCTCCGCTGGTTTTGGTACCTCCGGCTCTTTTTTGAATGCTTCTTTGCATGAAGAAGCCAATATGTTGAGAGTGAATTGTGAAGCCTTACTGAGCCTGGCCCATCATTTCAGCCAGTATTTTGCCCATCAGAGGAGAGGAGGAATCATACTTCTGAGCTCGATGGTCGCTTTTCAGGGGGTTCCCTACTCGGCCAACTATGCCGCAACAAAGGCCTATGTGCAGTCCTTGGCAGAAGCGCTGGCCATAGAACTGAAACCTTTCGGGGTCGACGTCCTGGCGGCAGCTCCTGGCCCGGTGGAAAGTGGGTTCGGAAAACGCGCCAACATGAAAATGAGCACAGCGTTAACCCCTGCTCAGGTCGGTATTCCTATTTTGAAAGCACTGGGTAGGAAAACGACCGTGCTGCCCGGGTTGCTGACAAAATTGCTGGTTTACTCTTTGCAAACCGTTCCACGATGGGGAAAAGTACAGATCATGAAGATCGTAATGAGAGGGATGACCAGTCATCAAAAAGGGGTCAAGGCGGTATAACACCCGTGGTTGTTTCGAAAGCGGTTTGAATTTAATCCTTCAGTTTTGTTATGGCCCTTTTCCCTTTGTTATGGAAGCAGCGTTTCCTTTAGGCGTCGTCCTCTTTACCAAGCTCATACCAGTCAATATTCCTCGTCAGATACATGATCGTGGCCAGGATCAACAGCAGGCCGAGGCTACCCAGCAGCAGCGCGTAGTCCTGCAGCTGCAGCAGGGAGTAGAAAAATCCGTACAGTAGCGCCAGTATGCCGAACATCATCCAGGTCAGGCGGCGGTTTAGCAGGATATAGGAGCAATAGCCGGTGATGAGGGCCAGGGTGATGACGCAGGCGATCAGATAAGCTAAATCGAAATTGAAGTGCTCGGAAATGGATAAGAGGAGGATGTAGAACAAGATAATGGCTGCGCCTACCAGGATGTACTGTATGGGGTGGAGCCGCTTGCGGTTGAGCACCTCAATGAAGAAAAAGGCCAGGAAGGTGATCAAAACGAAGAAAGCGGCGTATTTGGCCGAGCGCATCGTTTTCTGGTATTCGTCGATGGGCAGCAGCAGGCGGAAGCCGAAGGCGTTGGTGGAAGTGCGGAAAGGGTCGTATTCATTGACGTATGCATTGGATGGTTTCTGGGGGGTAGTGCTGATGTAGGCCCCTTCGCCCTGTTGGGGATAGTTGCGGTTGAGCTGCAGGACCTTCCAGCTGGCGGAGAAGCCCTCCGCGGCAACCGTTCGCTCATCCGGCAGGAAGGACCCTTCGAAGCTGGGGTCCGGCCAGGAAGATCGGATGTTGGCCGTGGTGGCCTTGCCGAAAGGAGTAAAGTACAGGCTGCTGCTGCCGTTGAGGTTGAGCCGGAAGGAAAAATCGATGGCAGTGGCCCCTTCCCGGGAAAGCCGGATGGGGAAACTGGCTCCCGATTCCAGAATATCGTTGGTGATGGTGCCCGGCCCAAACTGGTAGATGGTATCGTTGATGCGTGCAGGAATGGCCTCCTCGATGCCTTTCATATCGCTGATGCCGATGGTAAAGAGCGCGTCCTCCCACTGCAGGTCCTCTTCCGGAACGGCCAGCGCTTCGGCGTTCAGGCCGCCGAAGCGGCCGTTTATCTCCAGTTGAGCGTTGTACAGCACCACCAGATAAATGCCCCGGTAGCGCTTTTGCGGGTCTACCTGTCCGTTGATGTCGATGCTGTCGGGCAGGAAATGGACGTAACCCCGGGTGGTGATGGTCTTGCCTTGTTCGTCCAACCGCGCCGATTGGTAGGGTACGGAGATCACCGGGCCGGCGATGGTTTGACTGCTGCCCCACTTGGCGCTTACCTCCTGCACCGCCTCGTCGCGGATGCCCTCCCGCTCCCGGATGAGCGAGGTGACCATGCTGACGGGGATGAGCAATAACAGGATCAGAATACCAACGACAAAAAGTTTCAGCGTGACGGAGTTGCGCGCCCAGCGGTTGAGGCGGCCGAGGAAGGAATCGTCTTGCATTTTGGTGATATTTAGCCCAACAATAAAACCCTACAGCAATATAGCAATATAACCTTAAGACTTCGGCATCTGTATCGTAAACGTCGTTCCCTGGCCTTCTTCCGACCGTTTGACGAAGATCTTTCCTTTGTGGTAATCCTCCACGATGCGCTTGGCCAGAGACAGCCCCAGTCCCCAGCCCCTTTTCTTGGTGGTGAAGCCAGGCTGAAAGACCGTTTTGAATTTGCTGGCGGGTATCCCCTTCCCGGTATCGCTGATGTCGATGTAGATATAATCGGAATCCTCGTAGACTTCGGCGCTGATCTTTCCGGTACTTTCCATGGCATCAAGGGCATTGCGCAGCAGGTTTTCCACTACCCAATCGAACAGGTGCGGGTTGATGCGGACGGTTTTCTCCGGCTGGCCGTTCGGTTCGGGGAAGTCGAAAGCCACTTTGCGGGAGGCTCTCCGCTGCATATACACCCGGCAGCGGTCCAGTTCTTCGTAGACATTGACGGGTTCCAGTTTGGGCGCCGACCCGATCTTGGAGAAGCGGTCGGCGATGAGTTCCAACCGGCTGACATCATTGCGCAACTCGCCCAGCACTTCCTGGGTCTCTTCGTCGTCCTCCCGGATCATTTTGAGGTGTTCGATCCAGGCGACGATGGCAGAGATGGGGGTTCCCAACTGGTGAGCCGTCTCCTTGGCCATTCCTACCCATACCCGGTTCTGCTCTGCGCGGCGGGCGGAGTTGAAACCCATATAGCCAAACCCAACGAAAGCCGCGATCAGAATGAGCTGCACCAACGGGAAATAACGCAACTGCTTGAGCAGGGTGGATTCCTTGTAATAGATCGAATAGGCGAAGCCCTCGATGGGCTCAAAACCCTCTTCCTTCATTTTTTCCACCTCTTTCTGCAACGCCAGCGTACTGGTATCCCCCTTGATATTGATGAAATCGTCGATCCCTCCCCGGTCGTTGACCACCATCACCGGGATGGTCGTGTTGGATTGCAGGATCTGAAAATGAAGGGTGAAGTCACAAAACTGGGCATCCTCGTCATCGGTATCGCTGAGGTCTTCCATAGCCCGCAGGTACAGGGACACCTTCTTGCGTTCCTCATCAGCCAGCTTGCCGGTAAGATAGTTGGTGTACAGCATCGATATGGCGACGATGATGGCCCCGGCGGCTCCAAGGTATAATTTCAGGCGGGATTTCCTCGTGTAAATGTCCATATAAAGCTTTTATGGGCAGGGTGTACTGCTACTTCTATTGTTCATAACGCTCAAAGGTAAAGATTTATGGTGAACTTAACATGTCGGGTTAGTTGACAGTATTTATCGGGTTTTACCATTCCGCAAGATTTCCCACCATAGCTTTCCCTTGCTTCTTTTACCTTTATCGGTAATGTGTTTTTTGTCATAGCACAAAGTTGCCGGGCCCATACTTGAAAGGCACAGGAGAGGGCCCGGCACATTTTTCAAAGGATCTTTACGTATTTTGAAGATCTTTATGCATTGAACCACGCTAATATTCAATTATGAAAAATCTTTTCCTCCTTTTCCTCCTCCTTCCCGTTTTCCTGTTGGGCCAATCCGATGAAGAACTGGCAGCAGTGAAAGCCCCTATTCAATTGTTGTTCGACGGCATGCGCGCCGGGGACAGCAGCATGGTCCGGCGCGCTTTTCATCCCGGCGCCCACCTTCAGACGGCCTTCCTCAATCGTGACGGCCAGCCTCAACTGGGCGATGAAGAAGTAGAAAATTTCATTCGCGCCATCGGAACGCCCCATGAAAAAATCTACAACGAACAGATCTGGAGTTACGACATCCGGATCGATGGCCTGCTGGCCAGCGCCTGGACGGAGTATACCTTCTTCCTGGGCGATCAGCTCAGCCACTGCGGGGTTAATGCCTTCCAGCTTTTCAAAGGGGCCGATGGCTGGAAGATCAGCCACATCACCGATACCCGCCGCCGGGAGGACTGCCCCGCTTCAGCACCCGATGAGGCCGCCGCGATCAACGCATTGCTGGACGCCTGGCACAAAGCTGCCGCCACTGCCGATGAAGAGGCCTTTTTCGGTTCCATGACAACCGATGGCATCTACCTCGGCACCGATGCTTCCGAACGCTGGTTGCGGGACGAACTGCGCACCTGGGCTAAAGCCGCCTTCGAACGCGACACCGCCTGGGCCTTCACGCCATACGGCCGGCAACTGTACTTCTCCCAGAACGGCCAAACTGCCTGGTTCGAAGAAAACCTGGAAACCTGGATGGGCCCCTGCCGCGGCTCCGGCATACTCTCCAAAACGGAGGATGGCTGGAAAATACGCCACTACAACCTGGCTGTGCTGGTGCCCAATGAGAAGATCCAGGCGTTTATTGAGATGGTGAAGGGGTAGTTCGTTATTCGTTATCCGTTATTCGTTATTCGTTATTCGTTATCCGTTATCCGTTATTCGGAAGGCTCTGACGAATCCCCGAATCCCGAACCCACAAAACGCTAAAAAAAGCAGGAAATACATTTCCTGTTGGCATAGCAGGGTAAAACTTATTAAATTGCCGACAGGAGAAAAATCGGGTTATGGAAAAATACCTCAATTACCTGCTCACCGATATTGCTGCGGCGGCAACCAACGTTCCTGTCCTCACCTTTGAAGATACTGATGAAGGCCCTTCTTTCATTCCCCTGGAGGAGGAAGAAAAGATGGCCCGGCGTGAGATCCTTGGCGAGTGGATCGGCCTGAGGCAGGAGTGGTTCCCTCCCTCCGGCCGCCTGAGCGATGAACAGGTCATTCGCCTGCTTGAGGCGATGAACCGATGCTTGGATGTCTACAACTTCATTCCTCATTTCCCCGCTGGCCTTCCTTCCCGTAAGCGCTATGAGGTAATGGTCGCCCAATTGAGTAAAGAAGTGCCTATCCTTATTCACAATGCCTGGCAGATCGACTTTTGTGAGTATGAACCCCGTACCTGCCCCTTTGGCGAGTCCTTTTGCCAGTGTAAAGTCTACGAACAGTGGCTGACCCACCTGGAAGAAGATGAACCGCAGGAGGAAGATGACTCCGGCACGGCCAAGCTTCCGGGCTTCTTTTTCACGGACGAGGACGAAGGGGCCGAGGAGGAGGACTTCGACGATGATTTTTTCTTTGAAGAGGAAGAAGACTACTACGAAGAGTACGACTTCGACGAGGAGTATGAATTTGATGAGGATGAGCAGGACGAAGATGACGAGCCTTTCCTCTCCGGATTCTCGGATTTTGAACCCGGGCCGGATGATGGAGGGCGGTGGAATTAACTATCTTGCCGAATATTTTTCTGTTGACTGGGATATTTTGAGGTAAAAATTACGGATATTGGCGCTTTAGTGTAATTTTGATGCGAAGCCAGTCTGTTCAATTCATTACTTCGCTCTATTATACATCCAATTGATTTACAGAAAAAGACGGTATTGCTATCTATGAGAGTCTCAGTCGCCTACCTGTTCGTTTGTTCCCTTTTTATACTGTTGATGAGCTGTGGCAAGGAGGAAAATGGCCACTTGACGCCCCGGGGCCACGATCCCTGGGCCACCCGGTCGGTACTCGACGGGCAGCCGCGTATGCTGGCCGTTGCGCTGGCAGATCGGTTCTGGGCCGCTTACAGTGCTCAGGACGGGAACCTGTACAAGGTATGGAAGGGCGATATCAATTTTGACGGCGCGGTCTATACCACGGTTCACGGCCCTCAGCCCAGCAGCCTGGGGGATGCTTTTTTTGTGAACGAAGTGGCCCGCCCCTGGATGGTACGCATTGGCGGGCAGGAACAGCAGCCGCAGGTTCGCTACCGGGGGCACCGCTTCCAGGATGGGCAGGTGTACGTCAATTACAGCCTGCAACTCCGGGATGGCGCTGCGATAGAAGTCAGCGAACGGCCGGAGTACCTCCAACGGGCGGAAGGTAAACAAAAAGGATTTGAACGTACCTTTTTCGTGGAGGGCCTGCCCGAGGGCGCTACCTTGTATTTTAGCTTCAATCTCAGTTCCATCCCTTCGGTTCATGCCCTGGAAACCAGTGGGCAGCTGGAAGTCCTCGAAGCGAAACCCCGAAAAGAAAAGGGGCTGGAAGCGGTCGACCTGATGTGCCGCCTGGCGCTGGACTCCCGCAACCCCACTCGCCTGGCCGCCTATTTCACCAAGTACCCATTGATCGATAACCCGAACCGGGCAGAAGGGGAAAGTGAGGAAGACGCCCTGCCTCTGGGCGCTCGCCTGATCTCCCGGAGCGATTGCAAAACCTGCCATAACACTTACCTCAAAACCATAGGCCCGGCCTATGCCGATGTGGCCAAGCGCTACGACAACACCCCGGAAAATGTAACCATGCTGGTGAGCAAGGTACAGAATGGCGGCGCCGGCGTATGGGGAGAAGCGGCAATGACCCCGCACCCGGACCTGGACGTTCAGGATGTCACAGCCATGGTGGAATACATCATGGGCCTCGACGCAGAAGAAGAAGCGCGGCAAGATGATCCGGGACCCCAAAGCCTGGAGAACCTGAAATTTGCCGGGGCCATTGAAGGGCTGCAACCGGAGGCGCTCATTCCCGGTTTACTGCTCCAGGTGTATCCTTCGAACCAGAACCTGAGCCGCCTGGCGGACGTCAATTTCAACGCCGCCGCTCAGTATGAAGGCATTGTCAGCCAGGTTTATATCGAAAACAGCGAGTTTCAGGGACTGGAGGCCAATTTCGGCATGCGATATCGCGGGTACATCGCCATACCCAAAGACAACAACTATGTCTTCCGCCTGCGCAGTGACGATGGCTCCCGCCTGCTCATCGACGGGCAGGAGGCGGTCAACTACGACGGGTTGCACGGCGCCGATAAAATGGATGGTGAAATGGCGCTTCGACAGGGCCTGCACTCGTTCACCCTGGAATTCTTCCAGGGAGGCGGCGGTAAATTCATATCTCTGGAGTGGAGCTCTTTCGATAACCCTGCATTTGAACTGGTGCCGGCAACCCAGTTCTTTCATGCTCCCGAGGAGCAGCCTGCCCCGAATGCCAAAACGCCGCCTATGGCGGTGCGCGTCCGCATTCCAGGCGACCAGTATCCGGTTGCCGATGTACATCCCAGCTATACCCTCTCGCCCGCCCGCCCCAACGATTTTATGCCTAAAGTTGGAGGCATGGACTTCCTTCCCGATGGCCGCCTGGTGGTCAGCACCTGGGATGCCGAAGGAGCCGTGTACATCGTGGATGGTGTACAATCCGGCGACCCCAAACAGATGTCCTACAAAAAAATTGCCAGCGGGCTGGCCGAACCCCTGGGCCTGAAAGTGGTGGACGATACCATTTATGTATTGCAAAAACAGGAGCTCACCAAGCTCATCGACCTGGATGGAGACGAGCTGATCGACGAATATTATACCGTTTCCAACGATTGGTTGGTGTCGGCCAATTTCCACGAATTCGCTTTTGGATTGGCCTACAAAGAAGGCTTCTTCTACGCGGCCCTCGCCATTGCCATCCTACCCGGAGGCGCCAGCGCCAACCCCCAGATCAAAGACCGCGGCAAGGCGATCCGCATCAGCCGCGCGGATGGCTCGGTTGAATTCATCGCCCAGGGCCTGCGTACCCCAAATGGGGTGGGCATCGGCCTGGACAATGAGATCTTCATTGCCGACAACCAGGGCGATTGGCTGCCTTCCTGCAAGATCCTGCACGTGACACCCGGCGACTTTTTCGGGTCGCGGGCGGTCGACTCCGTAAAGGTGGCCCAATTACCGGTAAAGCAACCGGTCGTCTGGCTGCCACAAGACGAGATCGGCAACTCGCCCACTACTCCCTCGTACCTCAATGACGGCCCCTATCAGGGGCAGATGATCCATGGAGAGGTGACGCACGGAGGGGTCAAGCGCGTATTTGTGGAAAAGGTGAATGGTGCTTACCAGGGGTGTGTTTTTCGCTTCATTCAGGGGCTGGAAGCCGGCGTCAACCGCATGGCGTGGGGGCCCGACAGCGCCCTCTACATCGGAGGGATCGGTTCTGGCGGCAACTGGCAGCACACCGGCCGCAACTGGTATGGCCTGCAGCGCCTGAAATACAACGGGCAGCCGGCCTTTGAAATGCTGGCCGTGCGCGCCCATACGAACGGCCTGGAGGTGGAGTTCACCGAGCCCCTCGAACCCGGTGTCGGCTGGGATCCGGCAGCCTATACCGTGCAACAGTGGTGGTACCTGCCCACGCACGAATACGGTGGCCCCAAAATGGATCTGGAGCGCCTATCCGTGCGTTCGGCCAGTGTATCGGAAGATGGGCGCCGCGTTTTCCTGGAACTGCCGGGCATGAAGCCGGGCCACGTCCTCTACCTGCGCCTCCCCAGCAGTTGGATCAGTGCCGAGGGGCGCGAGCTGTGGTCTACCGAAGCCTGGTACACCCTCAATAATATCCCCGAAGGAAAGCCCGGGCGTACGGTGGATAATCCGCCTGCCTTTCCACTCAATACCCTGGCCGAGGCCGAAAAGGCCGATGGCTGGAAGCTCCTCTTCGACGGCCGCACCACCAATGGATGGCACACCTGGAAAAAGAAAACGGTAGGCTCCAGTTGGATCATCGAGGACGGCGCCCTCAAGATCAATGCCGTGCGCCAGCCGGACGGCAGCCTGCGGCCGGAAGATGGCGGAGACCTGGTTACAGACCAGGAGTTTGAGAATTACGAACTGCGCCTGGAGTGGAAGATCAGCCCTTGTGGCAACAGCGGGATCATGTTCAATGTGGTGGAGGCTGAAAAGTACGATTATCCGTGGCAGACCGGGCCGGAGATGCAGATCATCGACAATACCTGCCACCCCGACGCCCGCTTCGAGAGCCACCGCGCCGGCTGCCTGTACGATATGGTGTCCGTGAAATACGAGACCGTAAAACCAGCGGGGGAGTGGAACAAGGTGCGGATCATTATCCGGGACGGGAAAAGCCAGTTCTGGCTCAACGGCCGCCGGGTGGCGAGTTTTGAAATGTTCAACGGCGAATGGGACAGGATGATCCGCAACAGCAAATTTAAAGACATGCCTGATTTCGGCAAGGCCAGGAAGGGCCGCATTTGCCTGCAGGACCATAACGACGCCATCGTGTGGTTCCGCAATATAAAGATCAAAGAATTGTAGCCCCGGTTGGAGAACCTTACCCCTGGCCGTGCCGGTATAGGTTCTTCAACCTGGCGGACTAAAATGATTAACCAACTCATAAATTCAGGAAAATGGAACAGATCAACCGCAACCGCTTATTTATTGCCAGTTGTATGGCTTTAGCTGTGACGGCAATGACCTTTGCTATCCGGGCCCGTCTCGAGACCGTTTTCGGGCCGGAAGGCGTAGGCCTGACGTTGGAGCAGATAGGAATCGCCTTCGGGCCTGCCTTCTGGGGCTTCACCCTGGCGATGGTCATTGGTGGGCCTTTGGTCGATGCCCTGGGGATGAAGCGTATTGTATGGGGAGCCTTTTTTACCCATGCGGTTGGCATCCTGGCTACGTTGCTGGCGACGGACTTCTGGACGCTTTTCTTCGGCACCCTGGCCATCGGCATCGGCAACGGATTTGTAGAAGCAGCCCTCAACCCATTGGTGGCCAGTGTTTACAAAGAAGATAAGACCAAGATGCTGAACCGCTTCCACGTCTGGTTTCCGGGAGGTATCGTCATTGGCAGTGTGATGGGTTATTTGGTGATGGACGTCTTCGGGCTGAGCTGGCACCTGATGGTCGCTGTCTTGTTCATTCCGCTTGTCATCTATGGAATGATGTTCTGGGGGCAGCCGTTCCCCCGTACGGAGCGGGTGGAAATGGGCATTACCACCGGCCAAATGTGGGGAGCGCTGCGCAAGCCGCTTTTCCTGTTCATTGCTTTTTGCATGCTGCTGACCGCTGCTACCGAATTGGGGACCAATCAGCGCATCAGTTCCCTGCTGTCCGATACGGGCGTAGCGCCTCTTCTGGTACTGGCGTTCATCAACGGCATCATGGCCGTTGGCCGAGGATTTGCCGGCCCCATTGCGCACCGGTTGAGCACTTCAGGCATGTTGTGGTTCTCCGCCATCTTTTCCTTCCTGGGCCTTTTTGCCCTGAGCATGGCAAGCGGCGCCATGACCTTTGTCGCTGCTGCCGTTTTTGCGGTGGGCATCACCTTCTTCTGGCCGACGATGCTGTCTTTTGTCGCCGAGCACATCCCGGAAAGCGGTGCTCTGGGCCTGTCTGTCATGGGAGGGCTGGGTATGCTTTCCACCTCCATCGTACTGCCCATCATGGGGCGGGTGATGGATGAGAACGTATCAGGTGCCGGTACCCTTCAGCTGATGGCCATCCTGCCCGGGATACTGATCCTGCTGTTCGGCGGGTTGTTCTTTTATATGAAAAAGCGGAAGGCCGCGGCGCTGGAGGGGGCGTAGGGAGGTTCGTTGATTCGTTACTCGTTATTCGTTGGCCGATTCCGCGATTCACGAATCCCGAATCCACGATTCTGTTGCTTTCACTTTGCGAATTAACACCATGGTGAAACAGTTCTCTGCGCCAAATACTATTGTTTTAACAAAATTCTTCTTATTATTACGGCCTGTTGAGCAACTATGAGGACTTCTGAGTAGCGATCAAAAATTCGTTGTCGAAACCGGCAACTCCATTTTTGGAGCTTTCAAGGAGCAGAAACTTTAGCCAACCCTATGAATCGAAAAATCCGGATGGGAATGGTCGGTGGAGGCATTGGCGCCTTCATCGGGGCTGTTCACAGGATGGCAGCGGCACTAGATGGTGAAATTGAACTGGTGTGCGGTGCATTCAGCAGCGACCCAAAGAAGTCGAAAGCTTCTGGAGAAGCGCTCTATCTCCCTTCCAGCCGTGTTTACGGCAACTTCGAGGAGATGATCCGCTCAGAGCAAAAACTGCCGGAAGGCGAACGGATGGACTTCGTTTCCATCGTCACCCCCAACCATGTTCACTTCGGGCCGGCTAAAATGGCGCTGGAAAACGGCTTCCCGGTCGTTTGTGATAAGCCGCTTAGCTTTGACATGAGTGAAGCGCTGGCCCTGGAAAAGCTCGTTAAGGATACCGGGCTGCTCTTCGCCCTGACCCACAATTACACCGGCTACCCTATGGTTAAGCAAGCGCGCGCCATGGTGCGCAACGGGGAACTGGGCAAAATACGCAAGGTGGTGGTAGAATATCCGCAGGGCTGGCTCTCCACCAAACTGGAAGATACCGATCAAAAACAAGCCTCATGGCGCACCGACCCGAAACGCTCGGGCATCGCCGGCGCCATGGGAGATATAGGAACTCACGCTGAAAACCTCGCCGAGTATATTACCGGGCTCCAGATCACAGAACTGTGTGCCGACCTGACCGCCTTTGTAGACGGCCGCCTGTTGGACGATGACGGCAATATCCTGCTGCATTTCAACAACGGCGCCAAAGGCATCCTCCACGCCAGCCAGATCTCCGCCGGAGAGGAAAATGCCCTCAATATCCGGGCCTATGGAGAGAAGGGCGGCCTGGAATGGCGCCAGATGGAGCCCAATAGCCTAATCATCAAATGGCTCGATCGGCCGATGCAGGTGCTGCGCACCGGGGTAGGCAACCTCTACCCGGAAGCGCAGGCCCATACCCGCATCCCGGCGGGCCACCCCGAGGGTTACCTCGAAGCCTTCGCCAACATCTACCGCAATTTTGCGATCTGCCTGCGGGCCAAGCTGCAGGGCAAAGAACCGGACCCCGTTTATCAGGACTTCCCCACGGTGAGCGATGGTGTCCGGGGAATGCAGTTCATCCAAAAAGTGGTGGAGTCGTCGAAGAGCGAACAAAAATGGGTAGCTTTCTGAAGGGGCTTTACCGATGTTCTGTTACTCAACTGTAGAACTTGGTATCCGAACAGGAATAAAGAGATACTTGGAAATACATGGAAATGCCTTGGCACCTACCGCCGAAAGTGGCCGGACAATGTATTTCCTTATTTTGATGTATTTCGTAACTATTCAGCATAGTCGAAATCAGCGGCAAAAAATGCTCTGTTTTGCCCCATCCCTAAAGGGAGACAGAGCATTTTCTGCCTTTGCTCCCTTTAGGGGTTGGGGCAAACAAAGGCAGAAAATGCGTTTTTAATTGATGCTGAATAGTTGATGTATTTCTAAGTATTTCAACCGGCAGGGACATTCCGAGCTTTTCAAGTACCCAAAGCTCTGTGCCCAAAGCTTCCTTAATTGATGAATTTTGGCTAACTGAAAAAATACCAGTATGAAAAATTTATACCTTCTTTTCTCAGTCCTTTTCCTGGCAGCCTGGTCCTTGCAGGCACAGCCAACCTGTGACAACCCCGAAATTGTGCTTGAAGATGGCGCTGAAAATTACGCTGCCGGCGATGTGACCATGCAGTCGCCCAACTGGGCCGTATGGCCCGGCGGAGACGCTGCCGGCGCTATCGTAACCGATGAAGTGGCTCTCGGAGGCGTCAATTCGTTCAAGATCGACGGCACCAATAATACCGATGCCCTTTTTCTTTTAGGCGACCAGACTTCCGGCCACTACATCCTGCAGTGGGATATGCTGGTGCCGGAAGGCAAACAGGGCTACTTCAACCTGCAGCACCTGATGCCTACCGAATCTTCCGGCGCCTGGGCCTTCGAGGTGTTTTTCACCGAAGGAGGCGTGGGGCGCCTGGAACTGTACGACGGTTCTGATGATGTGGCCTTTGATTACGCAGTTGACGCTTGGTTCTTTGTAACCCTACTGATAGATCTCGACAATGACGAAGCCCGGCTGTGGATTGCCGATAAAACGGTAGCCGCCTGGCAGTTCAGCACCGGCTCTACCGCGGCGCTGCAGATGAACTCCATCAATTTCTATCCCGATGACGATACTTACCTCTATTATATCGACAATATCAAGCTGTCGGAGATCCCCGCGGCGGAAACAGGCCAGTATTGTTATACGGCCGTTGATGCCAGCCTGGGGGTCAATACTACCCCGGAAATTGTTTGCTGGGGTGGCGGTTATGACCGCAACGCCTCCGGAACGGTCGGCGAGTCCGGCTACTGGTTCCGCTATGTGGTGGAGACGAGCGGTGTTCTTTCCATTGCATCCTGTGGAAATGCACTGGACAGCCGCGGCTGGATATTCCGGGGGGAGGACTGCCACGGCCTTGTGATCCTCGGCGTGAATGATGACCAGTGCCTTTCGGCCGATGGCAATGATTACGCTACCTACCGTGAGGCTTTGGTGACTGCTGGTGAAACCGTTTTCATCATGTGGGACAATATCTGGGAGCGTGAGGGTTTTGAATGGACGCTGGCCATTTCCACCGACCCGCTGGAAGAAGGGCAGTGGTGCCAAAGTGCGATACCCATAACCCCCGGCGAATACTTTGTCGATGAGATCCTTGGCGATGCGGCGGTAACGGGGCCCACTATTGATGCCAGCGGCGGGAGAACCCCTCATGCTCAGTCGATATGGTATTCCTTTACACCTGAAGTTGATGGCCTGGCACAGATCACCAGTTGCGAAGGCGCCGCCATTGATACCCGCCTTGCTGTCTACCGCGGGCCCTGCGGCGATCATCTCTATGACTATAACCTCATCGGCCTCAGTGATGATTATGATGGTTGCGGAGATGGCTTTCAATCTCAGTTGGACAGCATAGAAATGGTGGCCGGAGAAACCTATTTCATTGAATGGGCCGATGGTTGGGAAGATGGGGCTTTCATCTGGTACCTGAATTTTGAACCAGTTCTTTCCGTCTCAGAGGCCGAACTGGACGCCAGCGTACAGGTGTTCCCCAACCCGGCCGGCGAACAACTCAACGTTCGTTACGCGTTCGATGAAACGGTCGACGTTCTGAATATCCAGCTCGTTGACGTACTGGGGCAAAGCCTGCGCAACTACCGGCTGAACACTGTAATGGCCGGAACGGAGGAACTGAACCTCCACGGCCTGCCCGCCGGTATGTATCTGCTGAGATTGTCGGCGGATGGGGCTGTGGTAACGAAGCCGGTGGTGGTAAGGTGAGCGGCGGATTATGATTTATGATTTATGACATTTGATTTTCGATTTTCGATGTGTGGGGCGTGGGGCATCACATCGAAAATCGAAAATCATAAATCGAAAATCATAAATCAAATACCAAACCGCCCCCCTTACGAAAAACCAAACAAAAAGTTATCTTTGAAACCCCATTTAACCGCCGGATAACCGACCAAACCCCCAAAATAACCGAAAGGAAGTATTGGAATTAATAGTTTTTCCTTAATTTTTCGCTCAAATTTCATAAAACCTAAATGCGTTTAGTATGAAAAAAGACTACTTGTCTCGGTTGAATATCAACCCATTCCTAACCAATTTTGCCGCTGTACTGGCACTGGTTTGCTTCGGCGCTTTCAGCCTGCAAGCCCAGTCGGATGCAACGGTATCCGTGACGGCTCCTGCAGGGTCCGAAGCGGATTACGAAGCTATCCAGGCTGTTTACGGCCCGGTAATTACAGATGATATTTCCGGCCCGGTAATTATTGCTGACGACGGGACAGGGGCGCTGGCTTCTGAAGGCTGCAACCCTCTGGTCAATGACCTGACCGGCGCCATTGCGCTGATCGATCGCGGTACCTGCGGGTTTACCGTTAAATCTATCAACGCCCAGGATGCCGGCGCCATTGGTGTTATCATTTGCAACACGGAAACCCGTGGCGGCGTGGACCAGCCGTACAAGGCCATCACCATGGGCGGCGATGACGGAGGTGTAATGACCATTCCGTCTGTGATGATCCCCTGGCAGCAGTGCCAGGAGCTCAAGGCTCTGGCCGGCAGCGGCCTGGAGGCTACGCTTTCCGCCAGCGTTCTTCCGGTTGCAGCGGGTGAGACCTGCGATGCAGCCATCGAGATCGGTGCTGGCACCCATACGGTTGCTCCGCTTACCGCCGGCTTTGGCGGCCGCCAGTTGTTTGCCGATGTATGTAATGCCGCCTGGTATTCCTACACGCCGGCCACTACCGGCCTGGCAACGGTAAGCAGCTGTGCACTGACCACAGCGGATACCCGCATGTATATCTTCACCGGTACGGACTGCTCCTTCGCCGACCTGGCCATCGTCGCCTCTAATGACGATTGCAGTGACATGAACTTCGCTTCGGAGGTCAGCTTCCTCGCCGAAGCCGGCACCCGCTACTGGATCTACTGGGATGACCGCTGGGACTTCAGCGGCTTCGACTTCGAGCTGTCCGAAGGCCCGCTTCCGGCTGTCGATGTGACCTTCAACGTCAATATGGAAAATGAGATGGTATCCGGCGACGGCGTACAAATGGTTTACGCCGGCCCCGGCGCTTCCGGACTGGGTGACGTTACCGTGGTTGCCTTATCTGATGACGACGGAGACAACATCTGGAGTGGAACGGCTAGCCTCACCACCCTGGACACGATCGGTTACGCCTTCGTAAACGGCGATGTACTGGCCGGTGGCGTTGTAGAATCTGTTCCTAATGATTGCGGCCTGGACTCCGGCTTTGGTTTCAACGTTCGCCCGTTGATCGTCACTTCCATCGATGCGGTTTCCATCGATCCCGTTTGTTTCAGCACCTGCCTGGGCTTCTGCCCGGATGTGGGTTGTGCCAGCACTCCGGTAGTTATGGAAAACCTGGATGGCTATGCACTGGGTTTCGTAGGCCCGCAGTCTTCCGTATGGACGACCTGGAGCGGTGTCGGCGGCGAAGGAACGGCAGAAGATGCTACGGTATCGGATGAGCAGTTCTTCAGCCCGCCTCACTCTGTGAAGATCGAAGGGCAGAACGGCCCGGTTGACGCGTTGGTATTGCTCGGCAACCAGACGGAAGGCAACTGGCTGCTTCAATTTAAGATGTATGTGGAGCCCGGCCGTTATGGCTACTACAACATTCAGAACGATGAAACTCCCGGCCAGCAGTGGAACCTGGAAACCCAGTTCAATGCTGATGGCACCGTTACTTTCGCAGACCAAACCGCTTCGGGTGTTTATCCTCAGGGTGAGTGGTTCGACGTCGTACACAGCATCGACCTCGATAATGGCATCGCCAGCGTCGCTATGGCCGGCAAGCACGTCCTGACCTGGGAATATGGCCCGGACTGGAAGATCGGCGCGATCGACCTGTACCCAACCAACGTAGGCCCCCACGTTTACTACGTGGACGATATCGTCCTGCGTCCGCTGGATCCGTGCCCGGAAGGCGCCATCATCTGTGATGGTTTCGAAACTTATACCTTGAGCGAAGTAAGCGACCAGAGCGCCAACTGGGGCCCATGGACCAGCAGCCCGGCTGACGACGGCATTGTTGTCGGCGACATCGTACGCACCGGTTGTAACGCGCTTCAGATCTCCGATGCTGACCCGGATGACCAGCTGCTGCTGCTCGGCGACCGCACCGAAGGCAACTACCTGCTCGAGTGGTACATGTATGTACCGGCAGGCAAACTGGGTTACTACAACTTCCAGAAGTTCCAGGATAACCCGGGCGGCCAGTTCGGTATGCAGGTGGAATTCTTTGATGATGGCACCGTTACCCTCGACGCCGGTGCTGCCGACGTCGTTACCTTCAACTGGACTCCGGACACCTGGATGCACTTCCAGCACTTCATCGACCTGGACAACAACTGGATCACCTTCATCGTAGATGGCAATGTGATCTACGAATGGCCCGCCAGCTGGACTACCTTCACTACCACTGGTGCAAAGCAGATCGGCTCTGTCGACTTCTTCGGCAATGACAACGTCTTCTTCCACCTGGATGACGTCCTCTTCCAGCAGTTGCCCTCTCTGCCGGGCAACCTCTGCGGTGGTTCTCAGAACATCCAGAACGCCTTCGGACAGGGACAGGGCAATACGGTTTCCGCCGGCCCGTACGACAATACCAACTACACCACCACCAGCCAGGATCCTGACTTCGGTTGGGAATGCTTCAACGAGCCTGATGGCGGCGGCGCTGCTCCTAGCCTGGAGCGCACCATGTGGTTCACCTTCGTAGGCGACGGCAACGACTATAGCGTCACTGCCGCTCCTTGTGGCGACAACCCCATCGGCGATGGCGATACACAGCTCGCGGTTTACTCCGGCGGCTGCGGTAACCTGACTGCCGTAGTTTGTAACGATGACGACCCCGACGCTCCCGATTTCCGCGCTACGGTTAATTTCACCGCGGAGGAAGGCGTCACCTACTACATGATGGTCGACGGCTTCGGCCCCGACTTCGAGCAATTCGGCGAATACTGCCTGGAAGTAACCCAGACCAGCGAAGACCTCGTAACGGTTACCCTGAACGTAGACATGTCTGTAGTGGATATGGTTTCTCCGGCAGGCGTACACGTTGCCGGTAACTTCCAGGGCTGGACACCAGACGCTACGCCGCTGACCGACAATGGCGACGGCACCTGGTCGTACACCTTCGCTACGGCGCCGAACACTACCCTCGAGTACAAGTTCCTCAACGGTGACGCCTGGGGCACGGATGAGGTCAACATCACTGCTGATTGTGGTGTCGATGGCGGCTCCGGTAGCTTCAACCGCGTACTGGAAGTGGGCGAAGACGATGTAGAAACCATCTTCTTCTGCTTCGACTACTGTGTTACTTGTCCGGAAGTTAGCGTTGACGAGCAAGCGCTGCAGGCTGGTGTGAAGGTCTTCCCGAACCCGGTTCAGTCCTTGCTCAACGTCCGCGTTGACCTGCCCGAATCGGCTGACAACCTGTCGGTTCGCATGGTGAATGCCTTCGGCCAGGTAGTGCGCGAAGCTTACTACGGCAGGCTGCAAACTGCCAACCTCGAGATCAACGTATCCGACCTGCCGGCTGGCGCTTACATGATCCAGGTAATGGACGGTAAGGCCCAGTTCACGCAATCGGTGATCGTAGAATAACCACGATGGTGACGGCTGCTTAAGCAGCTGATCGCCGGGTAAAAAGGAAAGGCCTTTCTCCACGTTGTGTGGGGGAGGGCCTTTTCCTTTTCGGACGGGGTTGTGCAATAAATAAATATAGACAGAATTGATAAGATTTTCAGGATATGTACGCAGCTGTTGAGCAAGCTACTACATCTTGTAAATGCTGTTAATCAGGCGCAGTTGTAATTTGTCCCTGGGGACAGAACCTGGCTTCCGGCTGGCTGAACTCCCCCAACCCCCTCTTAATCTGCTGGTTAGCTCTTTAGAAGAGGGGGCTTTGCCCTTGCAGAGCTTCTGGTCTGGAGCTCCTGCTTTGACTGGCCTCATACAGCTCCCCCTCTCTTCCCTCCAGCCTGCATGCAGATCAAGAGAGGGGGTGGGCTCGCAAAGCGAGGCCGGGGGTGAGTTCAAAAGGACATGTTGTAAAACTTATTTGACACAGTAATGAACCAGGCGAGTTAATTGAGCTACCGGGGCAAACACCGGCAGTGTCCGAACGGTTCTAATAATAGGACGTAGTTATTTTGTTACCAAAAATCATTCGTTATGAAACGCCAAAGCTTCAATCACAAGGCAATCTGGTTGTGTGTAGTTCTTTCTCAGTTCATCCCCCTGCTTTGGTATAGCCTTTTTTCTGATGGCGCTGTAACTTTCAGGGATATTCTGAATAAATACCTGGAAGTGGACGGCGGCTCCTGGCTGTTCGTTGCCAGTGTGGTGGGAGCAGTCGTAGCCTTTTACTTCATGGCCTGGATGTTCATCCAAATGCCGGTAGATTCCGGCCAGGGCGGGCTCATCGCCGGCATACTGATCGGGGCTGCTTTCAATCTGGTCAGCCTGATGAGTGCCGGAGCATTGCTGGCCGAACCTGTACAGTTTGCTATTGCGGACACCGTCGCCAACGTCCTGGTCTTTGGTTTATCGGGTTTCATCCTGGGGGAATGGAGGCATTATGAGTATCTTGACCTCCAAACGGGAGCCGAAGTAGAAGAAGATGTTGCCAGCTTCCAGGAAACATAACCTGGCTGGGGTAGAACCGGGATTCGTGGATTCGGTCTACGAATCACGAATCACGAATCACGAGTAACGAATCACGAGTTGTGGGCGCCTGACATAGGTTGACATCGAAGGAGTTTAGATTCAACTCATAGAATGATTATAAATTAGGTTAGTTTTTTGAATAACACCAAAGGCCTTTGACAGAGCGGAATTTGTTGGACAAATTGTTCAAAAGCCACTGGCGTTTTATAGTTCAAGCTTTGGTGGGGCCTGATATGATTATAAAGATAAACGAACCTGGGCAGTTCTTTTCGGAGTTTAGCTACCGAGTTTACTCCCCAGGGGATCAAGTAATCATTTTTGGCCGTGCCATGAAAGCGTTCCATATGCGGGTTTTCATACACACACTCGGCCATGGAAGAACGGATGTGGTATTGGCTTAGCAGTCCTAAAAACCCTTTGTCATAATACTGCCCTCCTCCATCGGAATGGAACAAGAGCCGGTTGTCATAACTTTGAACGCCTCTGTTTTTTAGAGCCATTTTCAAAGCTGGCATGGTAGTCTGTTCGGTAATCAAGGTTTCAGACAAGGCATAACCCAAGCACCTCCTGGAATATAAATCCAGGATAAAAGTCAGGTATGCCCACCCATCCAGCAGGCGGTAATAGGTCAAGTCGCTTACCCAAACCTGGTTGAGGCCCTTGATTTCCAGGCCTTCAACGAGGTTAGGAAAGCGAAAAGCTCCGGAGTAAGTTGTCTTGTGGAAGATCCGAACCGGCTGGACGCTAAGCCCGTTGCCGATAAGGATTTCTTCGAACTTGTCTCTGCCGATGCCCTCTAAAAAGGCATCAGGCTCGGTGGAGCTCATCATGGCATATAGAGGCCGGGCGCCCATGCGAACATGTGTCTGGCGGTGGTGTTTAGCCCGCTGGACAAGTTGCTCCTCCAGGTGCGCCTGGGCCGAAATCTTGCTTCGGTGTTTGTGGAAGCCTTGGCGGCTGATGCCCACTTGCTTGTATAACGATTCCATAGTCAAAGCGTGTTGGCATCGATGGAAGAAGAACCATTCAAGAACTTCCACTCGGAGTTTTTTTCAAAATTCACATTATAGCGCTCCTGGGCTATCTCCAGCAGCTTTTCATAGTACTTGATCTGAACCTGTTGCTGGCCGATAAACTGTTCCAGTTCCTGGACTTTTTTTTCTAAAGCCAGCCGTTTTTTGGACTCGCTTTTTTCTTCCACTACCTTGACAATACCTTTTTGATAGTGGGCCGAATACTTGCGTATCCACTTGTAAACAGCATTGTCGCTTACACCATAAGCCCGGCAAATTTCGCGGACTGTCACTTGGCCTTCTTCATATTCTTTAACGCGGGCACGGCGAAAATCTTCGCTGAAGTAACGTCGTTCCCGTTTGTACTTTCGGCTTTTTTTTGACTTGTTCATACGCCTTAATTTAGGTTTTTTGAGTTGACTTTTCAACTCCCTTTTTGTCAACCTATTTCAGGCGTGGACAAGTAACGAATCACGAATCACGAGTAACGAATCACGAATCACGAATAACGAATCACGAACTTAAAATTCATGTTGCACCCTGAGATGCGCAAGGCCATAGCGGCCGTTCACCCTCTGGACGATGACAGCTGGGCTGCTTTTGCCGCCTGCTGGGTTCCCATGTCCTATTCTAAAAATGAGATCATCACCCGGGAGGGGGAAACGGAGCGCTACTTTTATTTTGTCCTCGATGGGGTACAGCGCCTGTATCACCTCCAGGACGGGCAGGAGCACATTCTGGGATTTTCCTTCGACCACAGTTTTTCCGGCGTATTCGACAGTTTTCTCAAACAGCGGCCTGCCACTCTGTTTCTGGATGCCATCACCGATAGCCGGATGTTGGCCATAACGTTGGCTGATTTCACCCGTATGGTTGAAGAGCACCCAACGGTGGAACGGTGGTTTCGGAAGTTCCTGGCCGAGATCCTGATCGGCCGGTTGGAGCGGGAAGTCGAACTGCTCAGTTGCACGGCGGAAGAGCGTTTTCGCCGCGTGTTCCAGCGCAGCCCCCGGGCGGTCCAGCTTATTCCAAGCAAGCATTTGGCGTCTTATCTGGGCATGGCCCCGGAGACCCTAAGCCGGGTGAAGCAGAAGGTGTGGAATGACAACTCTTGATCTGGATCAATGCGCCTGCACCTGAAAAGGAGGTTCTTTGTCAAAAAAAAGATGGATTTATCAAGCCGCCAACTCCTGGATGAATTGCTCCGGGAAGCCCGTAAGATGGAAGCTCAAACCGCTGAACTGAGGAACGCCAATGCTACCCGGTTGCACCAGCGGCCCTCTCCCCAGGGTTGGAATGCCCTGGAATGTCTCGAGCACCTTAACCTCACCTACGACTATTACCTGCCACAACTGGAGAAAGCCATTGGGAAAGCAAAGGATAAAGGCTGGAAGCCGGAATCCAACTACCAACCGGGCTTTTTGGGAAAAAAAATGATCGAGAGCGTTCGTCCCGGAGACAAAGGGAAGATAGGGATGAAGATGAAAACCTTTAAGCGAACCACTCCGGCGATAGAAGGCAGGCCTGCCGAAATAACCATCAATCGGTTTTTAATCCACCATCGACAATTCATTCAATTGATAGAAGCCGGCCGGGGCGTAAACCTGCAACGGCCTCGCGTCACCTCCCTCATCGGGCCGGCTCTTCGTTTTCGGCTGGGCGACGCCCTGCGTTTTTTACAGGCGCACAATGAGCGGCATTGGCTGCAATTGGAGCGGGCAATGGGGAAGGCGCAGGTGGGAGAAGCTGTTTAGCCTCTTGGGTAAAAAAGGGAAATATATTGAAATACTTGGAAGTGTGGTCCCTGCCCTGTGAAATAATCGCTTGGCGAATTCCACAGGGCAGGTGCGGCAGTTTTGGTTCTGGCACTCAACTTTGCCTCCCTCTCCCTGCCTCAAAGATCTATGGTATGGTCTTCAAAAACAGGTATTTCCCGAACTTTTTTAGGGTTTACGGGTGAGCTGTTCGGGGCCGTTTTGGAAACAGGAATAAATGCTTCCGACATTTCCGTGCCAGGAGCGAGCTGCAGGTTACAGGCGGTCGGATGACAATTGGCCGGCTGTGTCTGAAACCAGCTTTCATCTATGGCCTCCTGGGCGAGAAACGGGGCGGGCCGTTCTGTTTTTTTCTGGCCTCCTGGCTCATTGTGGGCAAAGAGGAAGGATAAAGGAAGGGCGAGTGCCAGCAAGATTGAGAACATCTTCATTTTTCTCATGGCCGATGAATTTAGGGTATGGAATATTGAAAGTAAAGCAATTGTTTTTTGTTTGTTGGTTTTTCCATTTCGCATAAACTCTTTATTTATGGCATTTTGAGTAGTAGCTTTACTATCAAACATCCTGTTTTTTACTCTGTTTCCGGAATTGAGGGTTCCCGCCCCGATTTTCGTCGAAAAAAAAGGTATTTGGCCGATAATCCTTAAATTTAGGGCCTATTGAATTTATTCTAACGAAAGCCGACAATATGAAGACCATCAAAGGCCCTGCCCTTTTTCTGGCTCAGTTCATGGGCGATGAAGCTCCTTTTAATTCACTGGACAACATCTGCCGCTGGGCTGCCGGCCTGGGGTATAAAGGTGTACAGATCCCTACCTGGGAAAGCCGCCTGATCAATTTACAGCAGGCGGCGGAAAGCAAGACGTATTGCGATGAACTGAAAGGCAGAATAGCAGAGCATGGCCTGGAGATCACGGAGCTTTCTACCCACCTGCAGGGACAACTTGTTGCCGTCCATCCGGCCTACGATACCTTGTTCGATGGCTTTGCTCCCGAAACACTCCATGGCAACCCCAAGGCCCGCACGGAGTGGGCGGTTCAGCAGCTGAAATGGGGCGCACAGGCCAGCCGCAACCTGGGGCTGGATGCCCATGTGACTTTCTCGGGGGCTCTGCTTTGGCCTTTTATGTACCCCTGGCCTCAGCGCCCGGCCGGGTTGGTGGAAATGGGCTTTAAGGAACTGGCGGATCGCTGGCGCCCCATCCTGGACGTGTTCGAGGAGTGTGGCGTCGATGCCTGCTATGAGCTCCACCCCGGGGAAGACATCCACGACGGTGATTCCTTCGAACAATTCCTCGAAGCGCTGAACGGCCACCCGCGCGCCTGCATCAACTACGACCCCAGCCACTTTGTCCTGCAGTGCCTGGACTACGTTCAGTTCATCGATTTCTACCACGAGCGCATCAAGGCCTTCCACGTGAAGGACGCCGAGTTCAACCCAACTGGCAAGCAAGGCGTTTACGGGGGCTTCCGCCCCTGGCTCCAACGCGCCGGCCGCTTCCGTTCGCTGGGTGACGGGCAGGTGGACTTCAGCGCCATCTTCAGCAAACTTTCAGAATACGATTACGACAGCTGGGCCGTGCTGGAATGGGAGTGTTGCATCAAAAGCCCGGAACAGGGCGCCCGCGAAGGCGCTGTATTCATCCAGGACCACATCATCGAGGTGACGGAGAAGGCTTTTGATGATTTCGCCGGAGGCGCCGCCGATGACGAGCAGAACCGGAAGGTGCTGGGGCTGTAGGGAAGTGGGAAATGGGAAATCGGAAATCGGAATTTTTCCAGAGGAGTGCTGCCAGGATGGGGCTGAAGATGCCTGCACCATAAAAAACAGAGCTTCCTTAACAAAAGGAAGTTTGAAGTGGGAAGCGGCCGAAGGGAGTCCCGCCTCCGTCTCCGGCGGACCGTAGTCCGGCCTACGACGGACGGAGGCCGCGGGCTGAAGCCGCTATGGCGGGCGAAAGCCCGCACCGACGAAGGAGGCCGGGATCGGAAATCAATAGCCACCAATGTCTGGGATTGTTCAGAACATTGTGTTTTTGTTCCTAATTGCAGGCGAAACAGAGTTGCGCAGAGACGGCACAAAGTATTCGCTGTCAAGCGAATACTCTATGTTTCAAAATTTGCGGGCAGACACACATTTCTGAACACTCTCCAATATCTTCCTACCTTTGCCTCGCTCCTCAAAACCAGTACACATCTCAGGAAACGAAGCATTCATGAAGCCATGCAGCTGTATACTACTATTTCTGCTATTCGTCCCGCAAATGGGTTTCACTCAGGTTCCTACCCAAACCATCCGGGGCGCCATCACTGATGCAGACAGCCGGCAACCCTTGTCAGGGGCTACTGTGCTATTGCTGGAACTGGACAAGGGCACGGTAACGGACTCGGCCGGCCGCTACCGCCTGGAAGATGTTCCGGTAGGGCGGTATCAGTTGGAAGCCCGCCACGTGGGTTATGAAGGGCTGCTACTTGCCGAGGTGCTGGTAGAATCGGGCAAGGAGGCCGTCCTGGATCTGGAATTGCAGGGCAGCCCTCTGGGGCTGGCAGCGGTAGAGGTCAAGGCGTCCCGCAGTGACATCCGCGTGCCTCATCCGCTCAGCGTACAAACGATCACAGTGGAGGAAACGCGCCGTTTCCCAGCCACCTTTTACGACCCGGCGCGGCTGGCGGCGGCTTTTGCCGGGGTCGTCAATGATAACGACCAGGCCAACGGTTTGGTGATCCGCGGCAACTCGCCCAATAGCCTGATCTGGCGCCTGGAAGGCGTGGATATCGTCAACCCCAACCATACGCCCAATGCCGGAACCTTCAGCGACCGCGTTACCCAGAACGGAGGCGGGGTCAATATTCTCAGCGGGCAGATGCTGGGGACTTCCCATTTTTACACCGGCGCCTTCCCCTCCAACTACGGCAATGCCCTGAGCGGCGTGCTCGATATGCGCCTGCGCGCCGGCAACAACGAACGGCACGAGCAGATCATTCAAGCCGGCCTGATCGGTATCGACCTGGCCGCCGAGGGGCCTATCTCCCGGAAGAGCGGAGCATCCTATCTCGCCAATTACCGCTACAGCACCGTCGGCCTGATCACTGGATTAGGGGTGGATTTCGGAGATGAAAAGATCAGCTTTCAGGATGTTTCCTTCAACTTCACTTTTCCCACTGGAAGCGGCGGCAAGTTTACCCTTTTCGGCCTGGGCGGCCTGAGTGAGAACCTCTTTGAAGCAGAAAGGGACTCCAGCCTGTGGGAATTTGGGAAAGACCGTTTCGACATTGCCTTCCGCTCGAAAATGGGCGCCATTGGCGGAAGTTTTGCGCAGCCGCTGGGAGAACAGGCTTTCTGGCATACGACAATTGCTGCCTCGGCCGTTAACAGCCGCCGCACCGGAGAGCGCCTGGCTGATGATTATAGCCCAATTCTTCAAGAAGAAGACGAGCAGACGGAAGCCCGGTTTTCCCTGCACAGCTGGGTGAACCGAAAGTTCGCCCGTGCGGCCGCCCTGCGGCTGGGCATGCAACTCAGTCGGCAGGAGTACGAGATCCTTTCTGTCGCCACTCCCGGAGACACCCTGGCCCGGGGGGACGGGGGGGGCATGTTGTGGCAGCCTTATGCCAGTTGGAGCGGCCAGTTGTCGGCTTCTGTGCGGATGAGCGCCGGCCTGCATTTCATGTATTTCGACTATACCGGCAGCAGCGCTCTCGAACCCCGCCTGTCCCTGGAATGGCGGCTCAACCCGAAGCAGCGCCTCAGCCTTGCCTATGGCCTGCACAGCCAGTTGCAATCTGCCCGGCTGTATTTTGCCCGTTCGGAAAGTGTGCAGAAGGAGCCCCTGGGCTTCACCCGGGCCCACCATCTGGTGCTGGGCTACCGGTACGAATTGGCAAAAGCCACTTCTTTACGGGCCGAGCTTTTCTATCAATCTCTTTTTGATGTCCCCATTGCTGCTACTGCCGGCAGTTCCTTTTCTGCTCTGAACCTCCTGGAAGGCCTGCCCCCCGAAGCCCTGGTGAATGAAGGAACAGGAGAGAACTACGGACTGGAAGTTTCGTTACAACGCCTGCTGTCCGGCGGTTTCTTTTACCTGGTCAACGGCACCTACTATCAATCGAAGTATAAAGGTAGTGACGGCATCCGGCGCGATACCCGCTTCAACGGCAACTACATCCTGAACCTGACGGCGGGTAAAGAGTGGGAAAAACAAAAAAAGGAGGGCCGCCTGGTGACGTGGGGCGCCAATATTCGCGTGGTAAATCTGGGAGGGTTCCGGGATACCCCCATCGATGTCCAGTCTTCTTTGGAAGCTGGAGCGACGGTTTTTTTCCTGGATGAGGCCTTTTCCATACGCCAGCCGGCCTTCTTCCGCACCGACCTGCGGCTTTACCGCAATTGGAATCGCCGAAAGTTCAACTCTACCCTGGCCCTGGACATCCAGAACCTGGCCAATACCCGTAATGTAGCTTTCAGTTATTACGATACTCAAAAAATGCAGGTGGTGGAGAAGTATCAGCTGGGCATTATCCCCATTCTCACCTACCGGATAACGTTTTAACATAATCACTCGCCATGCTCTATTTCAATTCCCGGTTCTGGCATTTTGCCGTCGTAAGCACCCGCATCTTCCTGGGGCTTTTATTTTTTACAGGCGGTATGTCCAAACTGATGCCTTTTCCTGGCGTGATGGGCCCTACCTGGCTTATCGAACGGCTTGCGGAATACGAGCTGGAACTGTATGGTTATTTCATCGCGTACTCTCAGGTAACCATCGGACTATTGTTGTTGTCTCAGCGTTTTGCGACGCTTGGGGCCGTCATGCTCTTCCCCCTGTTGCTCAATATGTTTGTGATCACCGTTTCTATGCACTGGCGCGGCACGCCCTATGTCATTGCTGTTTTTATCCTGATGAATATATTCCTGCTGATCGCCGATTATCACCGGCTGAAATATATGCTGTTTCCGCGTACGGAGGCGCTGACGGCGCCTCGGCTGACGCGGCCCCACCTCCGGCTTGACGGCCTTACGCTTTTCGGAATAGGAATGCTGATCTTTTGCCCTACGCTCTACGGGCTGGCCGGCAACCTGGCATACGGCGTCGCCATTCTGGGGCTGGTTAGTTTTCCCGTGAGCTGGGGGCTGGAGCGGGCTGCAAGGAGAAAAAAAGAACCAGGCGGGTGATCCGGGTGGGCATTATTCGGCAGCGCCTGCCTGCCTGGCCGCCGGGCCCTTAGTGCGGTGCCCTACGCCTGTGGCTTTCTCTTTTCCTGCCCTGATCAAAGTCATCGGCGAGCAACCTGTTTTTTTATACCTTCCAATCTGTTGAACCCTGGTATTCCCTCTAATATGCCCCTCTTCTAAACCAATAAACATGGAACGCGAACTACTATTTGAAGAAGATGGCTATCAGATGTACAAGGAATACGCCATGGGCGAAGAGTTCTTCGAGATCATGGAGCACGTTTCCTTCGGCACCCGCCAGACGTTGTACCACCACTATTACAGCCGCGAGCATCTCAGCCATATCCCCGACCCTTATTTTTTTTCCGTGCGCTGGCAGGGTAAATTGTATGCGGCGGTCACTTTCTGCCGGCGTACCATACACAGCCAGGGACAGGAAAATCATGGCATTTACATTCGATATTTCGCCGCAGCTCCGGAGATGCAGGGGAGGGGGCTGGTCGGCCGGTTCAGTAAGCTGGTGATGGAGTGGGCTATAGAACACGAAACCCGGCAAGCTGCCTTTTACGCGTCCATTGAGGCCAGTAACGCCCGGGTGCGAAAGGTCGTCCACTCCGTAGGTTTCCGCGAGCTGGCGACCATAAAGACCGTAGGCTTCAGCCGCTTTTTCCCGAGGAGGAATAAGCGGGTGCGGCCATTGAGCAGGGGAGAGTTTGATGCTTTTCTGCCCCGGTTGGAAAACTGCTATTCCGGCTATGCCTTCTGGATGACGGATAACTTATTCATTGATAACGATTATTTCGTGCTGGAAGAGAACGGGCGGATCATTGCGGGCGTTCAGGCACACCAAGCACACTGGTCTATCGAGCGGTTACCAGGGATAATGGGTAACCTGTTGCCTTTCCTTCCTTACGTCCCGCTGCTCAGCCGCATCTTTAACCCCAGAGCATTCCGCTTTCTCACCTTCGAGGGTTTTTTCGTTGAGCCGGGCTATGAAAATCGCGTGCAAACCTTGCTGGAAGCCCTGTTGGCCCGCTACGGGTACTACTCGGCCCTTTTCTGGTTCGATGAGCGGGACCCTCTGTACCGCCGGCTGTTGCAATACAACCGCATGGGCCTGTTGCACCACTTCGTCGGTGATTCCGATGCCCGCTTCATCATCAACCTCAAAGGCTTTTCAGATGCCGAAGCTGCCAGGCTGAAGGAAGCGCCGCTTTATATTTCGGGGCATGATAATATTTGAGGGAAACTACCCCTTATACACCTCCAATATTTTTTGAAGCTCTTCCAGCGTGTTGGCTTCCCGGACAGGTTTGTCCTTCCTCCAGCGGCTGATGCGGGGAAAGCGCAGGGCTACGCCGGACTTATGGCGGGTGGAAGCGCGGATGCCTTCGAAGGCGATCTCAAAGACATAGGTGGGCTCCACACTGTGAACCGGGCCGAAGCGCTCCCGGGTATTGCGGCGCACCCAGGTGGTGATCTCCCGGAATTCCTTATCGGTTAAGCCGGAATAGGCTTTGGCGAAAGGTACGAGTGCATCGCCGTCCCAAACAGCAAAAGTGAAATCGGTAAACAGGTTGGCGCGGCGCCCGTGGCCGCGTTGGGCGTATATCATGACGGCGTCGATGGACAGCGGGTCTACTTTCCATTTCCACCAATCTCCCTTTTTTCGGCCGGCCTTGTATTCGGAATCCTTTCGTTTTAGCATCAGCCCTTCGCTGTGATGTTCCCGGGAGTTGTTTCGCTCCTCCGCCAGGACTTCCCATTGGCTGAACGGTACCGTTTTGGAGAGCAGCAGCACCCCTCCGGCAGGGTGGTTTTCCATCAGTTGTTCCAGGAGGAGGCGCCGTTCATGGAGTGGGTAGTGGCGGATGTCTTCGCCCTGCCATTCCAGCAGGTCGTAGGCCATCATAGCCACCGGCACCTTTTTCAGGATGCTTTTGGTGACGTTCTTCCTGCCGATGCGAGTTTGGAGGTCGTTGAAAGTAAGGGGTTTGCCATCCTTGAAGGGCAGGATCTCCCCATCGATGACGGTGCCGTTGGGCAGCAACCCGGCAAGAGGGTGGTATTCCGGAAATTTATCGGTCACCAGTTCTTCGCCCCGCGACCAGACAAACAATTCATCCTTGCGGACGATGAGCTGCCCGCGTATGCCGTCCCACTTGCGTTCGGCGAGCCATTCGCCAGGGCCGCCCAGCTCTTCAGGATCATCCTCAAGGGCATAGGCGAGGTAGAACGGGTAGGGCTTGGAGATGTCTTCCAGAGGGTCTTTGGTCAGGATGAGGCTTTCGAAGGAAGTTTCGGCGGGATCCCAGTTGCCCATAATGCGGTGCGCCAGGATGTTTTCGTCAATACCGGTGTACTGTGACAGCGCCCGTACCATGAGCTTTTGGGAGACGCCGATCCGGAAGCCCCCCATGATCAGCTTATTAAAGACCAGGCGCTCGGTGTAGCCCATACTGTTCCAGGCTGAAGTGATCTGCTCTTTTTTCTCCCCTTCTTCGAGTTGCCCCAGCGATTTGATGTACTCGATCCAATAGGTGAGCGAACGAGGGTTTTCCGTTTGCTGGCGGGGCAGGGCCAGGGCGATGGCCTCGCTGAGGTCGCCTACTATGTGGTAGGACTCCTCGAAGAGCCAGAGCGGGATACCGGCCATTTCGGCAGCCCAGGTTCTCAACAGGGTAGAGTTGACCGTGCGCCGGGGGCGGCGGTGAGAGAGGATGGCTACTGTCCATAGCCGGTCTTCCGCATCGGCCTGCTCAAAATATCGGGCCAGTGCGTCGACCTTTGCGTTGGTCTTGGTCGTCTGGTCGAGTTGGGTATATAGGTCGGCGAAGTGTTTCATTCTTCAGTCCCCGTTTCATTGATCTCTGACAACTCCCCTTCGAATTCGGTTTGGGCTTCGTAGGCTTCCAGCCCCCGTTCTTCTCTGAGCCAGCGGGTGAAAATACTGGTGTAACCATGGGTGACGATGATGCGCTGGGCGCCGGTAGCAGTGATGGCATCGTTGAGCCCGTTCCAGTCGGCATGGTCGGAGAGTACAAAACCCCGGTCGACTGCACGGCGGCGGCGGGCGCCCCGCAGGGCCATCCAGCCGGAGGCGATGCCAATGGAAAGGGGCTTGAATTTTCGCATCCAGGGAGCGTTGAGGGCGGAAGGTGGGGCGATCACCATGCCGCCGATGTAATCTTCTTTTTTGAACTTGTTGGATACCCGTTTGGCTTTGGGCAGCCTGACGCCTTGCCGGCGCATAACCTGATTGGTATTTTCGATGGCGCCGTGGGTGAAGATGGGGCCAATGCTTTCATCCAGCCCGCGCATCAGGCGCTGGGCTTTCCCCAGGGCATAGGCAGTGAGTATGCTTACCTTTCGGTCGGCCTTATTCTTTTGCCACCAGGCGTTGATGTCTTCAAATACCTTGGCCTGTTCCTTCCAGCGGTAGACCGGCAGGCCGAAGGTGGATTCCGTGATGAAGGTGTGGCAACGCACCGGTTCGAAAGGCTCGGAAAGGCCGTCATCCTCCAGTTTATAGTCTCCGGAAACGGCCCAAATTTCACCCTGGTGCTCAACGCGGATCTGGGCGGATCCCAGGATGTGCCCGGCAGGGTGGAAGGAAAATTTTACGCCATTGTGCGTGACCTGTTCTCCAAAACGAATGGATTGTATCTGTACGTCCCCCAGGCGGTAGCGGATGACGGGCTTGGCCGATTCGGTGCAGAGGTAGTGTTTGTGGCCCCAGCGGGAGTGGTCGGCATGGCCGTGGGTGATGAGTGCCCGTTCGACCGGCTTCCAGGGGTCGATGTACACATCGGCGGTGGGGCAATAGATACCTTTATCGTTGAATTCAAGCAGCGCCATGGATTGGATTTTGAACAAACTCTTAACAATTATCAAGGCTGTTGGTTGCGCTGCCGTTCGAGAGCGGGGCGGGCCTGGCTGGCGTCGTATATGATCCTGAGTTCCGCGATCTTCTGGCCTGCGTCCCATTCGAAGAGGTCGACGCAGTCGAAGGACACCAGGCTGCCGTCAGCGAGGGTCCATTCGTAGATGAAATGGGCAGCCGACCGGCGCCCGCCGGCCTGATGATAGATATGGAGCAGTTGAATCCTGGAATTAGCGCTGTCGGCCAGTAATTCCCGGTAAAATTCGAGGGCCGGGCGTTGTCCGTAGAGCGGTGAGTGAACAACGGCTCCAGGGGCAAACAGGCTGGCCAATTGCTGGTAATCGCCATTTTCCAGGCCGCTCAGATAAGCTTTAATTTTTTCTTCCATAGCGTTATTTGGGGAGGGTGAAATAAAAGGTGGAGCCTTTTTCAGGCTGGGACTCTACCCAAATTTCCCCTCCATGTTGTTCTACCACCCGTTTGCACAGCGCCAGCCCTATTCCGGAGCCGGGGTAGTGGCGCCGGCTATGGAGGCGACGGAAAAGAAGGAAAATCTGCTGTTGGTATTCCGGCTTGATGCCGATGCCATTGTCTCGGATGGCGAAGGCCCACATGCCTTTTTTTTCGAATGCGAACAGTTCTACAAGTGGTATTGTATCCTTGTCGCAGAACTTGATGGCATTGGAGATAAGATTTTGGAAGAGCTGGCTGATCTTGGTCCAGTTGCCCTGAATGTTAGGCATAGGAGTACAGAGGTTGATAACGGCCTGCCGTTCTGTGATCAGCCCGTCGAGGGCATTGGTGACGGCCTGTACCAGCTGCTCCAGTGGGATCTCTTCGGACTGGTGCTGGCTGTTGTTGAACCGGGAATACTCCAGGAGGTCCTCTATCAGCGTATTCATGCTGGAAGCGCTGGCAGCGATAAATTCGAGGAAGGTATTGGCGTCTTCATCCAGTTGGTTGTGGTATTTCTTGTGCAGCAACTGGGCGAAGCTATTAATGGTTCGGACGGGTTCGCGCAAATCGTGAGAGACGGTGTGGGCGAAGTTTTCCAGTTGCAGGTTGGAGTCCACATACCGCTGGAGCTTCTGGTTGTTCTGGTCCAGCTCGCGGACCTTACTCTGCAATTCCTGCTGAGCGAGTTTCAGGGCGGAGATATCCCGGACTACGACGATGGCCTCTTTCTTATCGATAGCACTGATGCGGGCTTCAAAATAGTGAATTACGCCTTCCAGGATCAAGGGGTATTCGAACGCCTGGGTCATGCCCTTTTCGATGGCCATTTCGAGGTTGCGCATGATTGCCTTGTAGAGGTATTCAGGCAGCACCTTCCGAACCGGCTTGCCGAGGAATTGTTCCGGCGGAGCAAACAATTTCACGTTCTCTCCCGGGGAGGCGAAATAGTCGAGGATAATCCCTTCGGAGCTTACGCGGAACTTCAGGTCCGGCAGGGCGTTGAGGATGGCCTTCTGGATGGCCTCGCTTTCCTGTAGTGCGATCTCGGCCTCTTTTCGCTGGGTGATATCGATTGAGGTTCCGATGGCCTTAACCGCTTTTCCCTCTTCATTTCGCTGTACAGCAAGCCCCCGGTCGTATATCCAGTGATAGCGGCCATCTTTGGACAGCATGCGGTAATCCAGTTCATATCGGTCTCCCAGGCGGGTTTGAGCGCGGAATTCCTCAATTAACCGGGGGATGTCTTCAGGGTGGATCAGTTTCTCAAATTTGGTGTACTGGTTGCTGAATTTGGACGGGTCATAACCCAGCTGTTTCAGGAAACGGTTGCTGTAATTGACCAGTTTGTTTTCAATGTCCCATTCCCAAATGCCCATTTTGGCCCCCTCGATGGCAATATTGAGCATTTGCTGGCTTTTCTGATAGGCGGCCTCCTGCTCTTTTTTTTCGGTGATGTCTTGGGTGACGGTAATGATCTCTTCCAGTTCCCCATTCGGGCCAAAGCGGAACGGCCGGGCACGGGTGAGGGCCCATGCCCAGTTCCCGTCGCTGCGGCGGATGCGGAATTCGATATCCAGTACTTCATCACTGGTATTCCTGGAGATGCGCCGGAGGTAGGAATACCCCTTGTTTTCCATATCATCAGGGTGGATAAGGCTGATGACAAGTTCGAGAGGGTTATCGGCGTTGATCAGGTCATGCCCAAAAAAAAAGGGGCCGGAGTTGTAATACGAAAAACTTCGGCCATTAAGGTTGAAGACGTGGATGTAGTCGGGTACAGTAGAAAGGATGGCTTCCGAGATACCCTGCATTAATGCTCCGCCTTTAGGGGCCTCTGCCGCCATACCACCTGAATTTTGCTGTTATCGGTTGAAAAAGAGGAAGAGACAATTTACGAAAAAGATCGTTTGCTGGTTTTTTTGTTTTATGCGAAAATAAAGGTTTTGTGACATGGAAAACCGGCCTTGCTGTATGGACACTTGTATTGGTCAGAACCAGCGCCCACATCCACCGGGCAGACTGGCCGAAGGCCCGGCGGATGTAAAATCTGGAGGAGGAGGGGTAAGGAAGGGGACGGATGCGGTTTTTGATCTGGAGGTACCTATTCAGCGTTTCGCTTTTAGCAGTTCGCTATTCGCAGCACTAAGCTCCTAATTGCAGGAATCCAAGCTCAAGAAACCAATTCTTTGCCCTAAATCCGGGTTTTGAGGCAGAGTTTTGTGAACGGCGAATTGCGAACGGCGAATAGCTGATAGTTACATCTGGAGATAATAAGGCGGCGTCAATGCTGCCCGGCCTTTTCAAAATCCAAGAGTCCACGCTTATCCTCCCTCTTTCGCTCCTCTCCAATGCCACCCCAGCGCCAGCCCACACAACAGCAACCCCAGGAATTCCCGTGTCAGTTCTACGTGAGGCGACTCCGCCTTCATGGAACCAGTGATCGTCGGCATGCCCATTTTAACCCAATTGATAAAATCGGGGAACAAGGTAGCCATCCAGATCAGCACGATGCCCAGTCCAAGGTAAAGGAGATAGGGGTGGTAGCGGCCGAAAGCCGCAAAGGCCGACACGACGGCCACAAAGCCGTATAGTGCCACCCAGCCCCAGGGGTCCGGGTCGTTGAGTTGCACGGCGGCGAAGAGAGCGAAGAGCAGGGCAAGGAAGAGGTTAAAGTATTTCATTATTTGCCGGGTTATACAGGTATCGAAGATAGGGTTTTGCTGCTGATGTGTGTATCTTGTATGGCAAAAAATGATGCGCCACCTTTACCCGGCCCTCTTCCTGCTGGCTTGCTTTGGGTGTCAGTCCGGAGTATCTCCTCAAAACGAAAACGATTCCTATCACCGGCGACTGCTAATGTACAAGGGACAGCTGGCGCCGGAAGAATTGCTGGATCTCGATAATTCGGATATGGAGCGGCAGCTGGATATCGTCACCCAAGGCTAGGATGTAGGCAACTGGTATTACTACAATGGACAAGAGGAAAAGGGGAGGGAGGTTTTCCAAAAGATCCTGGAAACGAATTACTGGCCGGCATTCGGGTATATCGCTGCGGAGGCGGAGCTGGCAAGGAGTGAAGAGTGATGTGGCCTCAGCGCATACCGTGTCCGGATATGAAGTTAGGAGGGCCCGGGTGAATGAATTTTCAGTAAATTGAGCTGGACTTTTTCCAGGCTGCCAAAGTCACTATTAATCAGTAAGGGGTGGGCATAGTAGTTTTTCTCCACCCTCATTCATAAATGCAAATTACCACAAAGAACAATGAAACGAACCACATACTTTCTTCTGGCGATTGGAATTTTCGCTCTTGTTAGCTGCGGAAAGATGAATACCACAGGGCCGATTGATCAAGCCCTATTATCCCGGGAATTATATCAGCTTAAAACCTATACGTTTGATTCGGACGAACAGGTAAATGCGACGGACCGATATCTCAAAGAAGCTTTTCTGCCGGGCCTGAAGAAATTGGGGGTTAAAAATATCGGCGTATTCAAGCCCAGGCCAACTATCGAAGACACCCTGAAAAAGACTTTAGTCTTAATTCCTTTTTCTTCCCTGGCGCAGTTTATGGCTTATGAGGAGAAACTTTCAAAGGACGAAACATACCGGGTTGCCGGAAAGGAATACATTCAGGCTTCCCATGACGAGCCCCCTTATCGGCGTCTTGAATCAGTCTTGCTTAAAGCGTTTGAAGATATGCCGGCCATGAAAATGCCGGAATTGGAGGGCCCAAGGCCGAACCGGGTTTATGAATTGCGGAGTTATGAATCGGCAACTGAGGCATATTTCAGAAACAAGGTAGATATGTTTAACGCGGGTGGAGAGATCACCCTTTTTGACCGCCTCGGTTTCAATGCCGTGTTTTACGGAGAGGTCATCTCCGGGCCCAAGATGCCCAACCTGATGTATATGACCACTTTTTCCGATCAGGCCAGCCGGGATGCTCATTGGGACGCATTTCGCGATGCCCCGGAATGGAAGGAGTTGAAAGCGATGCCAAAATACATGAACAACGTGTCTCACATTGATATCACCTTCCTCTATCCAACGGAATATTCGGATTATTAATACTTCTTCGCCGGAGAGCGTTTGTTTAAAACTTTTAATAACCGAAATGGATCCATCCGCCCGATAAACCTTGGCCCGTTCCTGATCCTGTTAAAAACTTTCTATCTTACGCGGCATCAATGAAAAAAAATGGACTCACTTAACAGAATGGCCAGGATCGCCGGCCTGGGGTACCTCATTATATTTGTCACCGGTTTTTTCGCCAACTTCTTTGTATTGGAGGGCCTGGTGGTGGATGGAGACGCGGCGGCCACTTTCACCAATATCGGGAGTAACCTCATGCAGTTTCGCTGGGGCATCTTTAGCTTTCTGATTATGGTCATAGCGGACGTGTTGCTGGCCTGGCCGCTTTACCTTTTACTAAAACCGGTAAATCAAGACCTTTCTCTTTTATCCGCCTGGCTCCGCCTGGTGAACGGCGCCATTTTCGCAGTGGCGCTGGTAAACCTATTTGGCGTGCTTCTGCTGTTTGGCGGAGATCCGTACCTGGCAGGGTTTGAACCTCCGGAATCATATGCACGCATCCAGTTCCTGCTCGATGCTTTCAACTATACCTGGCTCATCGGGCTGGTCTTCTTTGGGCTGCACCTTTTGGTTTTGGGGCGCCTGGTGTTCAGGTCCGGGTACATCCCGAAGCTATTGGGGATGCTGCTGCAACTGGCGGCTTTGGGCTATTTTATCGACAGCTTTGCGCATTTTCTATTGCCCAACTACACCGACTATCAGTCAGTATTTGAAATGATCGTGGTAATACCAGGTATTATCGGAGAGTTCTCCTTTACGGTATGGCTGTTGGTGAAAGGGGTGAAGCAGCAGGTTGGTAATGTATGAATTGATCGAGCCAACATTAAGTATTTTCGTTTGGCTCCAGCAAGTCCCACAGGTTGCCATACAGGTCCTCAAAAACGGCAACTGTCCCATATACTTCTTCTTTGGGAGGCCTCACAAATTTGACATTCCTTCTTCTCATCTTTTCGTAATCCCTCCGGAAGTCGTCTGTGAACAGGAAAAGGAAAACGCGGCCACCCGTTTGATTGCCCACCCTTTCCAATTGCTTTTCATTGGCTGCTTTGGCAAGCAATAAAGAACATTCCTGAGCACCCGGCGGGGCAACTACTACCCATCGTTTATCTTCACTGATCCAGGTATCCTCTATCAGCTTGAAATCCAGTTTTTTTGTGTAGAATGTAATGGCCTCGTCGTAATCTCTTACTACCAGTGCAATGTGTGCTATCCGCTGTTTCAATGCTTATCGTTTTTTATCAGATTTCATCGATTTCCTTCCCATGCCCAGGCAGCAATCATATCCTTGCCGATCACATTTTCCCATTTTCCTTCCGGATGAGCCTTCATCTGTTTGGCCAGCTCGGCCTGCCTTGGCGACAATACGCCCTCCGGTGATTTTCCCTGTCCGATCAGGGCGTTGGCACGGGCGGCCTGCAGCGGAAACATGGGCACGAAACGGTAGGGAGTCCTGGAGAGATAGTACTTGGGCTCGTGGCCCGGACGGAAGGAGGACCTGGCGCCGGCTTTTCCCTGTCCCAGCATGGCGATAGCCTCGGCCTTTTGGGCATCATTGTGGGCATAGACCCGATCGGCACAGCGTGCCTGTTGGCCTGCTTCCACTATTTCTTTAAAAGAGACGGTTTTGGGGTTGTAAGCCACCTGCACCACTTCACGGCCATCCATAAAGCCGGCTTCGGTGGCGATCACGCCATCCAGCTGGCCCAGCATTTTTTCACCTGTCCAGAAGCAGTACATGGAGAGCGTGGTGGTTTCCAGGCCTTGCTGCCGTGCCAGCAGTTCTTCGTAGAGCAATTGCAGGTAGACGGGGATAGGCTTACTCCGCCGCTCCAGGGCGAACACCATGGCCTGTACCACCCCCAGTTGGGAATAGTTGCCACTTACCCGGGGAATAAGATCCAGCCGGCCATAGTCGACGATGCGCACCACCGGGTTGTTCCAGGAGGGTTCGTTGTAATAGCGCAGCACTTCGGCGTCCTTGCCGCCCTTGTTGTTGAAAATGGCGACCGGCACAAAGAGGGTTTCGATGGCCTCTACGATCAGAGGATGGCTGAGCACTTCGTTGCCGTAATTGCGGCAGGTGGCGCATCCGGGCACCTCCTGGAAGAGCAGGAACACGGGCTTGTCTTCCAGGGAGGCTCGTTCCAGGCCGGTTTCGAAATCGCGTAACCATCGAACTTTGCCAAGTTCTTCCGGGGAGTTGGAGCGGGCGGGCTGGCTGCAGCCGCAAAACAATAGCAACGCTGGTAGTAACAAGGATAAACGCATGGTGGCTGTGAATTGACCGTTCAAATATACTGGTTGGGAAGTTACGAAATTGAAGCGGAGCGGACAAGCCGGCCGAATAGCGGAAGGCCATGGCTGTAAGCAGCCATAGATTTTTTCCGTATTTTCGTCTCCTCAAAAGGCTGTCCCATAAATGCTTTTATCCTGACAAACTTAAAAGCCAGGCGTGGAACCGCCTCAAAAACCGAATTGCTTATGAGACTTCTTTTCCTCGCCCTGATTGTAAGCGCCTGCTGCTCCACCGCATGGGCCCAAATGCCGACGATAGCTGAAAAAACGAAGGGTTTTCAGGCTTATGAAGGCTTTTTTACATTCTATTATGATGCTAAGGACGGCAAGATCTGGCTGGAAGTGGATAAATGGGAAGAAGCGTTTCTCTACGTCAACTCCCTGGCCGGCGGCCTGGGATCTAACGACATTGGCCTGGACCGCAACCAACTGGGAGAAAGCCGGGTGGTGAAGTTTCTGCGTTCAGGGCCCAAAGTATTACTTTTGGAGCCCAACTATAAATTCCGGGCCGATACAGACAATCCCGAAGAGCGCCGAACGGTAGAAGATGCCTTTGCCCAATCTGTTTTGGGCGGTTTCAAAGTTGAAGCGGAAGAGGACAGCCGGGTACTGATCGACCTGACTCCCTTCCTGCTACGCGATGCCCATGGCGTGGCGGAACGATTGAAAAGCCGGAAGCAGGGAACCTACAAACTGGATGAAAAGCGGTCGGCCCTCTGGTTGGAACGCACGAGGAATTTCCCGAAGAACAGTGAGTTCGAGGCTCTGATCACCTTTGAAGGTAACCCCGAAGGCGACGAGGTGCGTTCGGTCGTCCCTACACCTGAGGCTGTGAGCTTACGCATGCATCACAGCCTGGTGGAATTACCCGATGGCAACTACCGGCCTCGCGCCTTTGACCCCCGTTCGGGTTATTATCCGCTGAGCTTTCAGGATTACGGCACCCCTATCGGCGAGCCCCTAACCCGGCGTTTTATCTTTCGCCACCGCCTGGAGAAGAAAAATCCCGGCTCCAGGATGAGCGAACCCGTGGAGCCCATTGTATACTATATCGACCGGGGCGTGCCGGAGCCCATCAAGTCGGCCCTGATGGAGGGCGCGTCCTGGTGGAACCAGGCCTTTGAAGCCGCCGGTTACCGCAATGCGTTCCAGGTGAAGGAGTTGCCCGAAGGCGCCGACCCTATGGATGTGCGGTACAACGTCATCAACTGGGTGCATCGTTCTACCCGGGGCTGGTCTTATGGTTCGTCGGTTTCCGATCCGCGCACCGGGGAGATCATCAAAGGGCACGTATTGCTGGGCTCTCTGCGGGTGCGCCAGGACTTCCTGATCGCTCAGGGCCTCATCCGGTCCTATGAAGAAGGCCAGGCTCCCGATCCCCGGCTGGAGCAGATGGCCCTGGCGCGTCTGCGGCAACTCTCTGCCCATGAGGTGGGGCATACCCTTGGCCTTACCCATAACTTTGCCTCCAGTTACAACGACAGGGCTTCGGTTATGGATTACCCCCATCCTTATATCACGCTCAACGACAAAGGGGAAATGGACTTTTCTAACGCTTACGACACAGGAATCGGCGAATGGGATAAGCAAGCCATACTTTATGGCTATCAGGATTTTCCGAAAAAAACGGATGAAGCTGCAGCGCTGGATGGTATCCTCCGGCAAACCATCGCCATGGGGTTGAAGTTCATTTCTGACGAAAGCGCCCGTCCGGAAGGCGGCGGCCATCCCCATGCGCATCTTTGGGACAATGGCGCTTCGCCGGTTGAGGAACTTGAACGATTGTTGAAAACCCGCGAAAAGGCTCTGGCAGCGTTTGGAGAAGCAAATATCGCCGAAGGCCTCCCGCTGGCCTCTCTGGAGGATGTGCTGGCGCCTCTGTATTTTGCCCACCGATATCAGGTGGAGGCGGTGGCCAAGCTCATCGGCGGAGTCGACTATACCTATGCCGTTCGAGGCGATGGACAGGAGACAGTGGCCAAGGTGGTTTCCCCGGAGATGCAGCGCCAGGCGATGAGGGCTCTTCAGCAAATCCTCCGGCCCAGGGCGTTGGCTCTTCCCGAAAGCTTGCTGAACGTAGTGCCGCCTCAGCCCATCGGTTATCGCCGGGGGCGCGAGCTGTTCAAAACCTATAATGGCGGCATTGGCCTCGATGTACTTGCCGCCGCCGAAGCCGCGCTGAATCACACCATACAACTCCTGCTTCATCCGCAACGACTCGCCCGCCTGGTCGAACAGCATGCCCGCGATGAAGAGCAGCTCGATGTCAATTACCTCATAGAGGAGGTCCTTACCTCCGTCCAGGTGCACAGCGATCAAAGCCCCCTGGAAAAACAGATCGCCCGCATCGGGGAGAAACTGGCCCTGCACCAATTGCTGCGGCTGGCACAGGGCGGGGAAGTCATGTCGCAGGTATCCGCTATTGCCTTGTTCAAGGCCAACCAGATCGAAGATTACGTGGAGGTACTCCTCGGTAAGGAAGAGGATGTAGAACAACAAGCACATTATATATATATGCTGGAACAGATCCGCCGCTTCAAAAATGATCCGGAAGCCTGGAAGATGCCCGATGCCCGCCAGCTGCCGGATGGGGCGCCGATCGGATGTGGGGAGTGATTCGGGATTTGGTAGCTGGGTTCCAGTTTGGGCGAGCACAGAAATACCTGAAATGGGGAAGGAGTGCCGAAATAAGAAATGCATTGAAATGCAGTGGGCAGAACGATATTCTCAGGTATTTCCAGGTACCTCAACTATATTCTGTAACGGGGCCGTAGGCGGTCTTCCCGGCATGTCATTGCGTATAAAATTTAGCCTGTTGATCCGGTGAGGAAATCAGGGGCATGAAATCCCCTGTGCGATATTTTTACTGTTTTTCAGTAAGTTATGCTTTTAGGCAAGCACTTTTTTTTCTAAAAGGCTTGGTTATTGTACAAAAGAGATATACCTTTGCACCTGCCTTTTCGGAGGCTGCCCGATCATCCTTAATTTTGGATAAGATTGCTCACATTAAAAAACAAGAAAAGTGGATACGCTAAGTTATAAAACGCAATCGGCAAAGAGGCATGAGGTTGAGCGCAAATGGTACGTCGTTGATGCGGAAGGAGAAGTCGTTGGACGCCTCTGCAGCAAGATCGCGATGGTACTCCGCGGCAAACACAAAGCTTCTTACACTCCTCATGTTGACTGTGGAGATCATGTCATCGTGATCAATGCAGGCAAGGTACGTTTCACTGGCAACAAGATAAGCCAGAAGGAATACCAGACCTACTCCGGTTATCCAGGAGGGCAGAAGTCAACCGTTGCAAAGGACTTGCTGAACAACAAGCCCATCCGGGTGGTGGAGCTCGCAGTAAAGGGCATGCTGCCCAAAAACCGCCTCGGCCGTCAGTTGTATAAGAAATTGCACGTGTATGAAGGCGCCGAGCATCCGCATGAAGCGCAAAAGCCGGAACCATTTAAATTCTAATTTGAAAAGAAGGTAAAGCTCGAAGAGATATGGAAATGATCAATGCCATCGGGAGAAGAAAGTCGTCGGTAGCCCGCGTGTACCTGACCAAAGGAGAAGGAAAGATCACGGTCAACGGCAAGGACTACAAAGAGTACTTCCCCCAAATTCACATTCAGCAGAATATCACCTCTCCGTTTGAGACGGTTGAAGTAGAGAATATCTACGACCTGAAGGTCAACGTTGATGGAGGAGGCTTCAAGGGGCAGGCAGAAGCTGTTCGCATGGCCATTGCCCGCGCCCTGGTGAAACTGAACGAAGACTTCCGCAAACCGCTGAAGGACAAGAAGTACCTCACCCGCGACGCCCGCGAAGTGGAACGTAAGAAATACGGTAAGCCCAAGGCCCGTAAGAGCTTCCAGTTCAGCAAGCGTTAATCTTTGTTTTTGGATGTTCGCGCCTGCACGGGTTTCCCATCAGGCGCTACTCACTAATCTCAAATTAAGAGTCTAAAAATGGAAAAGCCCACATATAAGGAACTCCTGGATGCCGGCGTCCACTTCGGCCACCTCAAGAAAAAGTGGAACCCTAAGATGGCGCCCTACATCTTTATGGAGCGCAAAGGCATTCACATCATCGACCTCAACCGTACGCTCGAAGCACTGGAGCGCGCCGGTAACGCCGCCCGCAGCATCGCCCGCGCCGGTAAGAAGATCATGTTCGTCGCTACCAAAAAGCAGGCCCGGGACATCGTGGCCGACGCCGCCCGCAGTGTCGGTATGCCTTTTGTGACGGACCGCTGGCTCGGTGGTATGATGACCAACTTCTCCACCATCCGCCGTTCGGTGAAAAAGATGAACAACATCGACCGCATGCTGCAGGATGGAACCCTGTCTAACGTTACCAAAAAGGAACGCCTCACCCTGACCCGCGAACGCAATAAGCTGGAGCGTGTTCTTGGTGGTATCGCCAACCTCAACCGCCTGCCCTCGGCCGTATTTATCGTGGACATTCACCACGAACACATCGCCGTGGCCGAAGCGCACAAGCTGGGAATGAGGACTTTCGGTATCGTCGATACCAATTCTGACCCCAACGAAGTTGACTACGCCATTCCGGCCAATGACGATGCTTCCAAATCGGTAGCCATCATCACCCGTTACATCGCCGAATGCGTGCGCCAGGGCCTGGAAGAGCGGGAGCGCAACAAGACCGAGAAGGAGTCTGCAAATGGATAGGGATAAAGAAGGATTCATTTTCTATAAAAAATCAACGGACTAAATAATGAGTGCAAATATTACTGCAGCGGATGTCAAAAAACTGCGCGAAATGACCGGCGCAGGTATGATGGACTGCAAAAAGGCCCTCGCAGAAGCGGAAGGGGATTTCGAAAAGGCCATTGAATTGCTTCGGAAGAAAGGGCAGAAAGTATCCGCCAAACGCGCCGACAATGAAGCCAAAGAAGGCGTCGTTATGGCCATGGTTAATGACGAGCAAACGCGCGGTATCATCGTTAAGCTGAGCTCCGAGACGGACTTTGTGGCCAAGAACCAGGAATTCCTGGATGGCGTAGAGATTATTGCCAAAGCTGCACTGGCTAATTTTCCCGCTTCCGTAGAGGAATTGATGAAACAATCCACCGGTAATGGTACGGTCAAAACAACCATTGAGGACTTGCTGACCAAGTTCACGGAGAAAATGGAGTTGTCCTACGAGCGTATTGAAGCTCCCGTAGTATCCCCGTATATTCATATGGGATACCGCGCGGCAGTGTTGATCGGCCTTAACGTGAAAGGGGAAGGACACTACGATGCAGGCCGCGACGTAGCCATGCAGGTTGCTGCTATGCGCCCGGTGGCCATTGACCAGGACGGCGTTGATCAGGCTACCATCGAGAAGGAAATCGAGATCGGCAAAGAGCAGGCGCGCCAGGAAGGCAAGCCGGAGCAGATCCTCGAAAAGATCGCTCAGGGTAAACTGCAGAAGTTCTTCAAAGATAATACGCTGCTCAACCAGCAATTTGTCAAGGACAGTAAACAGTCCGTCCGAGAATACCTGCATAGCTTCAATAAGGAGCTGACGGTTACCGCGTTCAAGCACATAACACTCGGTTAAGAAAAAAAGGCGAATTGGTTTCCAATTCGCCTTTTTCTTATCCTTATCTTCGCTACAGTATAATTCCACAGGCATGATCAAATACAAAAGGATACTCCTTAAGCTCAGTGGAGAATCTCTTATGGGCGAGCAAAAATTCGGGATAGACCCCAGTATGCTCAGCCATTACGCCCACCAGATCAAGGCCCTCACCGAGGTCGGCGTTCAGGTAGCTGTCGTGATCGGCGGCGGTAATATTTTCCGCGGCCTGCAAGCCTCCCAGTCCGGAATCGAACGGGTGCAGGGCGACTATATGGGGATGATGGCCACCGTGATCAACGGTATGGCCCTGCAGAGCGCCCTCGAAACCATAGGGGTGTACACTCGCCTGATCTCCGCCATTGAAATGAAACAGGTCGCCGAGCCTTACATCCGCCGTAGAGCTATCCGCCACCTGGAGAAAGGCCGCGTGGTCATCTTCTCGTCCGGCATCGGAAGCCCTTACTTCACCACGGACTCGGCCGCCGCCCTGCGTGCCAATGAGATCAATGCCGACGTCATCCTGAAAGGTACTCGTGTCGACGGTATCTACTCTGCTGACCCGGAAAAGGATCCTGCCGCCACTAAATTTGACCGGCTCACTTTCGCCAAAGTGATCAGCCTCGGCCTTAGCGTGATGGACATGACTGCCTTCACCCTCTGCCGGGAAAACAACCTCCCGATCATCGTCTTTGATATCAACCACAACGAAAACCTTTTGCGCATCGTGAAAGGAGAAGCGGTGGGGACGTTGGTAGAGGGGTGAGGAAAATGCCTCCTGTCACTGAGCTATCGCTATCGTCGCCATACTCACCTTAGTTCCTGATAATTCCAGTACCTTCCGTGCGCAAGCTTCCAGCGTGGCACCGGTGGTGATCACGTCGTCGACCAGTAGTACGTGCTGGCCTTTGACCTTGTCGGGGTGGGGAATGATGAAGGCCCTCTCTACATTGTCGAAGCGCTCCAGGCGGCTCTTCTTCGTCTGGGTTGTAGTATATTCGGTACGTTGCAGGCCGTTGGCCAGCCAGGGGATGTCCATCGTTTCCGACAGGCCCTGGGCGAAGAGGGCGCTCTGGTTGTAGCCTCGCTGGTGCTGTTTGCGCGGATGCAGGGGTACGGGGAGGATCAGGGTGGTTTCCCGGAAAGCCGGTGCTGTACGGAGCATCTCACCGTAGAGCCGTCCGAGGTAAATACCAACTTCCCGTTTGCCTTCATATTTCAGGTGATGGATGAGCCGCTGCGCCCGGCCTCCCTTGGTGAAATACAGGAAGGCCGCTCCGGCTTCCAGAGAGGCCCTGCCCCAGAAACGTTCGGTGAAGGGATTGTCGGTTTCCAGGTGAAATCTGGTCCTGGGCAGTTTGTAGTGGCAGCTGATACAGATGCCTTCCTGCTGTGGAGACAGGTTGCGGCCGCAGGCCAGGCAGAGGTTGGGATAAAAGAGGCCGAGCAGGTTATTCAGCCAGCGGAGTTGAGGGGCGCGGAGCATGGGCGGTGTTTTTTGGCTTTTCCGGCTTTTCCGGATCTTTTAGATCTGGAAAAGCTAATTTACGAAGAACGCCGTCGAAAAGGAAAAATCAGCACTTGCATCAGTAGTGATACTATTGGCTTTCAGTTGAAATGTAAAGTATTGAATATCAGTTTGAAAAAAGATTTTTTGTTTCCAGGTTTGCTGGATTATCCCTGGCAGAGGAGCTGCAAACTGTCCCAAAAGGAAAAGGCCGGAAATAAAAAACGTCTGCCCAGCAAAGCTAGACAGACGCATCAAAACAAAACGAAAAACCAACTTTAAACAAGTCTTTTATATTGGGCCGTGAAGCCTTTTCACGGTAATATGCTGAATTGAAAGGATGAAGTTTCCTGAGAAACTACGCTTTTCCGTTTACCGTATTAACTCCATTCTGCAATTTTTTGTTGCAACCGGACTGTTAATAATTTCTTAAAACGAAAGGGTATTACTTTAAGTGCCAATTGGTTAGGCAGTCCGGCATAACGAGCCTACAATTTAAGTGCAATATGCTTTCGACGCAACCCTTTATTTGTCCGATACTTACACTTTTTGCGGCAGTGCCCGGGTTATCCGGCCTTGAGGCGAACCGGCACCTCCTGTAAGCTGCCCCGCCGGTTGATCTTAAGGGTGACCAGGTCTCCGGCTTTGGCCCTGCCGATGATCTCCTGCAGTTCGGGAACGGTCTTTACCTCCCGGCCATTGATGCCTACGATAATGTCTTTTGGCTGTAGCCCTGCATACTGGGCCGAGCCGCCATCGGCAAGTTCTTCAATAACCACTCCCTGGCTGATTGCTACACCCAGTTCCTGGGCATAGTCATAGTCGAGCTCAGAAATGGTGACGCCCAGGAAGGCGCGTTTGAAACTTCCATACTCAATGATATCATCGGCGACCCGCGTAACGAGGTTGACTGGAATGGCGAAGGAATAGCCGGAGAAGACACCCGTACGGGTGGCGATAGCCGTATTGATGCCCAGTAAGCGGCCCTCTGCATCGACCAGTGCGCCACCGCTGTTACCGGGGTTCACTGCTGCATCCGTTTGAATAAACGACTCGATGGCGCGGCCACCTCCCAGCAGATTGATGCTGCGGCCCTTGGCGCTGATGATGCCGGCCGTCACGGTGGAGGTGAGGTCGAAGGGGTTGCCTACAGCAAGGACCCATTCGCCGATCTGCGCTTCATCGGAATTGGCCAGTTCGAGTGTGGGAAAATCGTAACCCTCGATCTTGATAACGGCCAGGTCGCTCTTTTCATCGGTGCCGATTACCTGGGCTTGAAAGGTGCGGTTGTCGTACAATGTGACTTCCACGTCGCTGGCATTCTGCACCACGTGGTTGTTGGTAATGATGAAACCATCCGAAGTATAGATCACGCCCGAACCCGTACCTCCCTGCCGCGGGGATCCGTCTCCAAAGGGATTGAAGTCATCGCCGAAAAAGAAACGGAAAGGGTCGCTGTCCCTTCGGGAATTGGATGCCGTTTTGCTGGCCGCCGAAATGTGGACCACGGCAGGCATGGCCCGGGCGGAGGCGTCTTTAAAATCGAACGGGACAGCATTCCGCTGTGCCGGTGCGTTGATATTTTTGACGGCCTGGACATAGTTTGGCTGGACAATAGGCGTTTCGGGCTGCAGCATGGTGTAGCCGCCGAGGGTGATCAGTCCGCCGACAATACCGGCAAGGATTAGGGAAAATAACTGCTTCATTTTGTTGTTTCTTTATGATTAAACATAGTGCACGCCGGAAGCCTGTCCAGTCCGTTTATGCACAATTTCAGGTGTATTTTGATGCAAAAATTTCAAAAAGAACGACAAACACTATAAATTACAAAGAAAAACTACTATCCCAAAAGCTTTGTTATCGCCTGTTTTTCCTTTAACAGTAAATTAACAGCGGCCCGTCTATAATGACGGGGCTGGTACACTACACCCATACTCGAGGGGAGGGCCATTCTTCAACCGGCGCCGATTGCAGAAAACGGCCCCAAAAATCTGTATCAGGATGAAGTATTACAAAAGCCCATTGGATAGCAACCGCAAACGAATGAAAAAAACGCCCATTGATGGAGTGGCCCTGGAAGCCATCCTTCAACCAGAAACAGCCCTGGAGCGCAGTCTTCTGCGCGACCCGGAATTCCTGATTGGGCTCAACTGGGGAGTCCCCCGTTTCGGCCACCCCGAGGGCGAAGTCTACAAACACATCCGAGAAGTACTCGATAATATCAACCGCTTGAACATCGACGCCGGGGAACGCGAAAAACTGCGCCTGATCACTTTCGCCCACGATAGCTTCAAACATCTGGAAGACAAGAGCTACCCCCGCGACTGGTCGAAGCACCACGGCGCCTACGCCCGCCGCTTCCTCGAAAAATATACGAACGACCACAAAGTGCTCAAGATCGTCGAACTGCACGATGAAGCCTACTACGCCTGGCGTCACAAACATCTCTATCACCAGCACCGCGAGGGCGATGAACGCCTGCAACGCCTCCTGGATATCATGGCGGCTGACATCCAGCTCTACTACCTCTTCTTCAAAGTGGATACTCAAACCGGCGATAAAAACCAGGCGCCTCTTCGCTGGTTCGAAATGGTGGTGGAAGAAATAGAGGTGGTCCCCTCCTTGAGATGACCTTTTGCCTCCTGTTCTGATGAATGCTAACCGGCCCTAAGCTTAAGAGTGTACGGATCCTTTCGGATTCGGGATCCTCTTTTATTCCAATCTGAATAGATCCCCTGAAAGATCTTTACGGATCGTTGTACACGTTTCGCTGGTTTATTGGGACGGCTGCAAAGAATGGCAGGCAATAAACCACTTTCGAAAATTGTGTTTCCCACATTGCAATCCCTTTCCTTTTCCGGCATTGTGGACGAAATGGCCTTACCTTATAAGGTATCTGTTAAACCCTGAAAACATTTGGACTATGAGAACGTTGTTTACCCTTGCGCTAGTATTACTCTCTTCCAATGCCATTTTCGCCAACGGTATCTGCATCGTCAACGCAGAAGATGGCGTTTACCTGCAACTGAAGCAAAGCTCCGTAAATGTAACGGCCAACGGCCAGATCGCCACGGTTACCGCTACCCAGGTGTTTTTCAATCAGATGGACGAAGTTACCAAAGTCAAATACGGCTTTCCGCTCTCGGCAACGGCCAGTGCCACCAGCCTGCGCTGGAACAACAATGGGCAATGGTATGAAGCCGAATTTTCACCCACGCCTCAGGACACCACCCTGCCCGGCCCCGGCAATCCCGGCGGGCCTTCTTTTGCCGATGAGATCCGCAACTACCTGGGTGCTTCGCCCCTCTATTTCGACCTTGAACAACAGGTACAGCCCGGGGCCATCCTCATCGTCGAGCTGACCTACGTCAACCTGTTGCCTTATGCGTTCAACAAGGTGGAATTCTTTCTCCCCAACGACTATACTTCCCTCCAGGAAGAATTCCTCGATGAGCAGCACTTTCGTTTCGAACTCCACTCAGAACGGGCCATCGAATGGATCGAACTGCTGAGCCATACCGGCTCTACGATCAGCAATGATGGGAATACGGCAGTTGTGGAATGGAGCCTTTACAACCAACCCGCCAACCGCAATTTTCAATTGCAGTACGAGCTCAACGCCACCGAACTGGGGTTGTTTCCCTTCAGCACCTATCTACCCGACTCGGCAACCAATTGCGACGAGTACGGGCAAGGTTTCTTCGCTTTTATCGTCGAACCCGACCCCAGTGAAAATACGGAGGTGATCGACAAGGTATTCACCCTTATCATCGACAAGTCCGGCAGCATGAGCGGTGATAAGATCGTGCAGGCCAGAGATGCCGCCTCCTTCATCGTCAATAACCTCAATGCGGGCGACCGCTTCAACCTGGTGAGCTTTGACAACCAGGTGCGAAGCTTCCAGAACAACCCCGTTCTGGCTACAACCGGCAACCGGCAGCAGGCGCTCAATTACATTGCCGGGCTCCAGGCCGGGGGCTCTACCAATATTTCAGGGGCCTTTTCCCAGGCCATCCCCCAATTCCAGGGGTATGGCAACGAGCTGGCCAAGATCATCATTTTCTTTACCGACGGCATGGCCACTGCCGGCATTACCGATACGGAAGGCATCCTGCAGGGAATTCGGGATGCCCTGACGGTCAATGAAGTGGAAGACCTCAGCATTTTTACCTTCGGCATCGGCAACGACGTCAACAAACAACTGCTTAACCGGATCGCTACCGAGAACCTGGGCCTGGCGCAATTCCTCGAAAATGAGGAGTTGGAAGAATCCATCAGTAATTTCTACCTGACCGTAAAGAATCCGGTCCTGCTCAACACGGCCATGTCGTTCTCGCCGGAGGCAATAGTGGAAACCTACCCCAGCAACCTGCCCAACCTCTTTAAGGGGCAGCAACTGATCGTGGTGGGGAGGTACGAGGAGCCCGCGCCGGTCACGGCCCATTTCTCCGGCAAGACCTTCGGGCAGCCGGTAGCGTACGATTATCTCCTCAATCTGGCCGATAGCTCCGTTGCCGGCTACCAGTTCCTGCCGCGCCTTTGGTCGAAGAAGAAAATGGAGCAGCTCTACTCCGATTATTTTAATTATCCGGAAGACTCGCCGGAGGCTATGGCCATCGAAGAGATCATCGTCGGTATCAGCTTGTGCTACGGCGTGATCAGCCCCTTCACCAGCTTCTCAGATGAGACGGAAAACCCCGTCAGCACCTCTGAATGGGATAGGGTGGAATATGGGCCTTCGCTCACCGCCTACCCCAACCCTTTCCGCACCTATACCTTCATCCAGATCCCTCTGGAACGGGATCTCTTTGAGGAGGCCGTCCTGGAGATCCTGTCTATCGACGGCAAGGTGCTACACGAACTGGCTGTCCAGCTCGGCGCCGCCGGCATACAGGAAGTGCGGTGGGACGGTACCGGCCGCAACGGGGAGCCGCTGCCGCCGGGCGTTTACTACTGCCGCATTGTACTGGATGGCAAAGTGTATCTGGGCAAGTTGGTGAAGCATTGATCTCAACAAGTGTTGTATCTTTTTTGGAACAAGGATGATCCTTTCATGCCCTGCAGGTATCGAGCGTTCCTAAAAGACTGCAAACGAAAGAAAAGCCATCAGGTGTCTTAGTTAAGAACTCTTTTATGTGTCCTTAGATCGCTATTTCGTTCCCGGCTGTCCAGTCAGCCGGGAAAATCCAGATAGAGGCATTATTGAACAACCGTCAATCCCATTGCCACCCATCGCCGAAGCCGCCGAAACGGAAGGTAATGGTACCGATAGGGCTGCTGAAGTCGCTGTCGTTGAGAGTGGGCAGGCGGCTGATGCCGTTGACCCAGCGGTAGCCGCCGGTGAAGCCCAGCTTGAACCAGTTGGTCAGGTTGATCTCAGCGCCTACTTCGGGAGTAAGGACGAAGAGGCGGTCCTGGGGCGTGTCAAAACGTTCGTTCAGCAGTTGAGCCTTGCCCCATCCGACCTTCAGGCTGGTGTAGAGGTGCCCCATCTTGTATTGTTTGGGGGTGTAGCCGAACCACAGGCCGCCGTGTTTAAATCGGATATTGTAGTTGATCTCTTGGATCTCCCCGTCGATATCCTGCGCCAGGGTGAGGTCGGGGTGATCGGTCCCCATCCCGTAGCCGCCGATGAAGAAATCATCAAGGACGAGTGCGCCGCCGCCCCCTACATCGGCTCCGACCTCGCCATTGATGGAACTGATCTCGATCATCGGGCCGCCAAAGGCGCCAAAGGAGGTGAAGTCGTCAAAAAGGGTTTCATGCTGGGCCGGCAGGGCCAGCGACAGTATACCGGACAGGAATAAAAGAAATGCCTTTTTCATAGTTTCACTGTTGTTTTGGTTTTCCGGAAGAAAGCTCATAACAAGCCAACGGGCTGTAAACTTTCCCCTTACAGATGATGTATTAAAAAAGGTAATACCCCTATGGGGAAGCGCTCCGGATGCGCCAGATTTACCTGGTGTGTCAGAATTTCATCAAAATTGTGAAAACGAAAGCCTGATAAAAATGGATTTTAAGACTGCCGTCATTGAGAAAAGCTTTGAAAAACCTGTAGTTGTCGACTTTTGGGCGCCCTGGTGCGGCCCGTGTCGGGTACTGGGCCCGGTCATTGAAAAGCTGGCCGCTGAACAACAGGATAAGTGGGAACTGGTAAAACTCAATACCGAGGAGGACTACGACGTGGCGGAGCAATTCAACATACGCAGCATCCCTAATGTTAAACTGTTCTACAAGGGCGAAGTGGTGGCCGAATTTATGGGCGCCCTGCCCCGCACCGCGATCGAACGCTGGTTGCAGGAGCACCTGCCCGACAACCGCAAGGAGAGCCTGTCTCACATCCTGAGCCGCCTCAACGGTGAGGGAGGGATGTCCGAACTGGAGGCCTTTGTCGCTCAGAACCCGGATGTGGCGGAAGCCCGCGTAGCTCTGGCTCGCCTGTTGGTCTACGACAACCCGGAGCGTGCCGTCGCCCTGGTGGAAACCATCCGCATGGGGGACAAGCTGGCCGATAATGCCGAAGACTTGCGCACCCTGGCGGAGATCATGTCCGTCGAGACGGATGATTCCGCTGCTGGCCTACTGATCGGCAAAGCCCAGCAGGCCCTGAAGCAAAGAGACAATGAAACGGCCATCCAAAAAGTCATTGAGGCCGCCACTGCCGATAAGGCCTATGCCGGCGACCTGCCGCGCCGCGCCGCCATCGCCTTGTTTCGCCTCTGGGGCCCGCAGGACGAGCTGACGAAGAACTACCGGTGGCGGTTTGATATGGCGTTGTATTAGAGGATGGCTGTTCGATGTTCGGTTGTTCGGTATCCGGTATTCGGTTGTTCGGAGTTCGCTGGCGAATAGCGGCCGTCCTCTTTCCTCGGCCGGGTAAAAACACCGAATTCCGAACAGCGCCTTCGCAGCGTGCAGCGCGAATACCGAATCGCCGAATACCGAACTCCACCTCCCTACTCCAGCACCAAATTCATCCGCTTCGGATATTTTACCGAATACCGGAAGCCCAGCGTTTTTGTTTCGCCTGGTTTTAGATCTACCTCCCAACGCAGCATGCCGGTGGCCTTATCTACAGTGGCGCCCTTGTGGGCCTCCAGTTCCACCTCGATCTCCTCGGTAGTGGAAACGGGGTACTGGTCTTCGATGACGATCGACACCGCCTGCCGTTTGTTGTTGCGCAGCTCGATCTCCCAGCCGATGGCCTCGGTCTTTTTGTTGCCGATGAACTGCCTGTCGGTATACTGCTTCTCTTTTTTGCGGGAAATGGCGATGCCCTCGTCGATCCCCAGGGAGAAGGACAGCGTATCGGAGGCAACGTTGGGGTTGAGATAACTCTTGCCCAGGTAGGTGCCCTCGAAGAACAGATTGGCCGGCCCGCCGAGCAGGCGGTATTGTTCCCATTCGGTAACGTTGGCCGTGAGGAAGGCGTGCGGGTTGAGCCGGGGCGCGGCGTAGTACTCATAGGAGGCGGGCAGGCTTTCTTCCCCAATGGATACGACATACTGTTGCCCGTCGGAGGGGATATCATAGGGCGTTTGGATCTGGAATTCAAAGGTGGTGGCCTGGTCATAGGCCTGTACCTGAGGCCCTTGGGCGGGCACGCCGCGGGACGTTAGCGCAGCGTCTTCCATCTCTTCCACTACCACCATTTCCATGCTTTTCATTTCATTCCTGGGGACAGCGGCAATCGCATATTCCCTCAACCACCAGGTGTCCATCACCGGGCGCTGGGCGGTGCTCATGGGCTTGCCGGTGGAGAGTGCCAGTTCCACCTCCTTCCAATCTTCTCCGCTTTGCTGGTACACCTGGGCCTTGTAATCCAATTTGACAGGCTTGCCCACGCTTTCTATCCGGAGGTCGTAGATGGGCGACCAGCCCGCCTGGCTCACCAGATAGCTGATGCTGAACGCTGCCCGCAGGGAGCTGGGCGCGTCGACCGCCACCAGCACTTCGCTTACGGAGCGTGATTGCCGGCTGGCATTGAGCTGCTGCAGCTGTGCCTGCAGGCGGTTGATGGTGTCCTGAATGGCCTCTATGCGCTGGTCGATGTCCAGCTTTTCCAGCTTGACTTCGCGCAGGCGGGTGCGGAAATAGTCGGCTGTGGCCTTCAACCCTTCAATGGGCACGCCGTTCTGCTGGCCGCCGATCTGCTTGTTGGCCAACAGCAGGTTTTCTTCTTCCTCGTACACCTGGCGTAAGGCATGTTCTCTTTTCAACCCCTGAGTGAAGGTGTCCTTTTTTTTCGTCAGCGCTTCGATCTCTTTGTTGGGTTGCTGGTCGGTGAGGTAGTTGAGCTGGTGCTGAACCGAAAGGATGGTGAAATTCCCGCTGGCTTTGAACTGTATGCTTTGCGGATTGAGAGAGGGGGAGAGGCCACTGAACTTCAGCACGCTGCGGCCGGCGGGGATACTCGTCCGGCCTTCCCGGTGTACTTCCGCCCCCTGGCGAAAGACGGTGGCTTTTACGATCTTCGATGGAATGTCCTGAGGTTCCTGCTTGGCTAAAAGCAGAGCGGGAAAAAACAAGAACAGCCAGGCGGCAAGAGCAAATGCCCGGCGTTGAGAGAAGTGAAAAGTGAAGGTTTTCATCGTTATCTTTTTTCATAAGGATGAAACCGATGTGGAAAATGCACAAAAGTGCCTTTAAAAAATGCAGCCTGGAGAAAAAAAAATCCCCCGCGGGAAACGCCAGGGGAGCTAATGTCGGGAGTGTTCTTACAAAAGCTTTGGGATTAAGGACAGGAATATCCCTCCGGGGTTGCCGGAAAAAGTGTTAATTATTTCATCACCAAATGCGGCACTTTTTCCAGGTCCCAGTCGATCACCAATCCCTGGGCCAGCCGGCGGGCTACTTCTGCACCATAAAGGTGCTCGCACAGGTAAAGAGCCGCCTCGAAAGATTTGGCGCCGCCGGCGGAGGTAATGAATGGGCCGTCATGCACAAAGAGCACGCTGTCGCGGATGTCCAGATGGGGGAACATTTCCCTCATCTTCTCCACGTCGCTGGGGAAGGTAGTACAGGTTTTGTCGTCGAGCAGGCCGGCCTGGGCCAGGACGAAGGCGCCGTCGCAGTGGGAGGTGATAAAAGAAGCCTGGTTCGCCGCCTGCCGAACGAAGTGGAGCATCTGCTCGTCCTCCAGGTCGGTATCGAGGTGGTGCTCAGCGCTGGGTACCACCAGGATGTCGATGGGAGGCAGGCTGTCGGACAGGTAGTTGTAATCGGGCAGCAGGCGGATGCCCTCGAAGGTGGTGACCGGCTCCAGAGTCTTAGCGACCATGAAGACGTTCATCGCTTTGATGTCATCCCGGAAAATGGTGTGTTGAAAGATATCGAACGGGGCGGTCAACTCGGTATTGTAGACGCCGTCCATAATGAGGAATGCGGCGTTGTAGCGAGTGGTGTCCGGGAATTGCCGTACCGGAGCGTCCGGAGATTCCGGGGCCTGAGGGGCGGTACAGGCGGCAAGGGACAGGAACAGGATGGCGGTGATAATCCTCATGTTTTTCGGAAAATTAATGAATTGTCAAAAAACATGGAGGCTAATCTTCAGGATTAATGCTTTTTGGGGTGTTCTGCACCATAGTCTCCTGCCAACCACTCAAGAGGGCTCACCAATCAATAGAAAGAAACGCCAGATACTAGGGAAGGGAAGGAGTGAAATGAAAAAGCCGTAGTTTAGTGTTTATGATCTCATTCGAGTTACACAGACAGGGCCGGTTTTGGGTGTTTTCGGCTGTTTGTATGCTTTGCACATTGTGCCACGGCCAGCCCAACTTCGGCAACCCGGTTGTCCTCAACGAAGACAACGGGCTGCCTGCCAATTACGTGTCCGCCGCTGTCGCTGACAGTCAGGGGTTCATCTGGCTGGGCACCGCCAACGGGTTGGTGCGCTTTGACGGTTCTGAAGTGAAAGTATTCCAGCGGATCGAAGGGGATTCCACTTCCCTGGCCAACAATGAGGTGAATACGCTGATGTTTGACAGCGAAGGGCAACTTTGGGTAGGAACCATAGCCGGCGTCAGCTTGATGGACGGCCTGGCAGGCGCCTTTCGCAACATTGACGGAGTGAACACCAGGGGGCTGCCACCGGGGCGCGTCAACGACATTTTCGAAGACAGCCAGGGGGACATCTGGCTGGGGTCGGGCGCCGGCGGCCTGGTGCGCTATAGCCCGTGCACCGGCCAGTTCGAAAGCTTTCCGATCCTGCCCAATGGTGTTGTCAATGCCGATACCGCCCGATTCAATACGGTGCTGAATATCCAACCGGGATGGGAAGGAGATACCATTCTGTGGCTGGCCACTCTCGGTGGACTGGTGCGTTTCAGCGCCCATACAGGGCAGCAGCAGGCCTTCGCTTTTTCTACCCCGAACCGGGATTGGCAGCATGGGTTCAACTCGATGAGGAAAGTGTGCGTCCATCCCAACGGGAAAATATACATCGGAGGATGGGGGGGCGCCGGCGAGTTCGACCCCTCAACGGGCCAGTTCCGGCACCTGTCCTTTCCGGGGACGGAGGGCCATCGTTCCATCGATCAGAGAGCGGTGATCTCTCTGTTACCATACGGGCCGTCCGAATTGTGGATTACCTATAATATGGGCATGGCGGTTTTCAACCTGGAAACCTTTAAGGCGGAGAAAGTCTATTACAACAAAAGGGAAGAAGGGATGGCCTACGGCGTAGCTCACATCGACGAGCAGGGCAAGATGTGGGGCGTCACCGAATGGGGCTTTTACCTTTTCAACCCGCTCCGCAACCAGGTAAGCTTCCGTGGATTTCCCGTTCCGGACGACGAACTCCATTACCTCACTAATGGTGTGGCCGAAAGTGAAGACGGGCGTTTCCTTTATCTGGCGGTCATTCAGGGCGAAGGCTTGTATATTCTGGACCGCCATACCGGGCAGTGGAGCATCGTCCGGGCCCCCGGGCAGTTTTACGACAGCCAGGGAGGCTTTCCTGCGCAGAAGATATTGCGCCTCAGAAATGGGAAAGTACTACTGGTAGGCAGCAATAACCTTTATTATTTTCATGAAAAGGAAAGGCGCCTGGAGCACATTGCTTTGCCTTTCCCCGAAAAAGCCCCTTTTTTCCGGTCGGTGGCAGAGGGGCAGGATGGTGAAGTATGGGTAGGTAGCCGCCGCCGCGGGCTGTTCCGGGTAAACCTGGACCGTCGGACAGTAAGGCATTACGAACGCGAATTGCAGGAGGGCGACGCCAACCGCAGTACCTGGATCGAACAACTCTTTCAGGACAGCCGCGGGAATACCTGGATACGGACAGCCTCCGGCTTCAGCGTTCATCTCGGGGGGGAGGGTAAGATCGTCAATTTCCCGGCCATCACGGCGGATGGCCGGAGAGGCCAGAGCTTTTCCGATGTCTGGGGCTTTGCCGAAGACCGGCAGGGAAGGCTTTGGGTGGCCGGAGGGACGGAGGGCCTCGGCGTAGTCAGTCTTGACACACCCGAACAAGGGATCGCCCGGAAATATACCCAAAAAGAAGGGCTGAAAACGGATGATGTCGTGAATGTGGTCTGCGATCAAAGTGGAATGTTGTGGATCAACGGCAAGCGAGGCTTGCTCCGGTTCAACCCCGGTACGCTGGAAAATGAACTTTTTGGGACGGGCTACGGCATTCCGGCCAAGAACGCCAACACCTTCGCGCTTCTGGCCTCCGGCGAACTTACAATCGGAGCGAGGAGGGGCCTTTACTACTTCCATCCCGACAGCCTTCGCGCCAACCCGGAACTGCCCGTTCCCTACCTTACTTCTTTCAAAGTGTTTGATGAAAATACTCCTCTGCCTTCCCGGGGCGAACTGCGCCTGAGCTACCGACAGAATTTCTTCTCCTTCGAGTTTTCCGCCATCGGATACAATCTGCCGGAACAAAATACCTTCGCCTATCAGCTGGTAGGAGTAGATGAAGACTGGGTTTATGCGGGCAGGCGCCGGTTCGCATCCTATACAAATATTCCCGGCGGGCGCTACCAATTCCGCCTTAAGGCCGCCAACAACGAAGGAGAATGGAATCCGGAGCTCTATACCCTCGATATTTTTATCACTACTCCCTGGTGGAAGGCGTGGTGGTTCTGGCTTTCCCTGGGGGGGGGCGCACTGTTGGCCGTTGTGGCCTTTATGCGGTGGCGCATTGCCCAGGTCCGCAGGAAGGAAGCCGTTAAGGCCGACTTTGACCGAAAGCTTGCCAATGTAGAACTCAATGCCCTGCGGGCCCAGATGAACCCTCATTTCATTTTCAACTGCCTCAACTCCATCGATTATTACATTCTGAAGAATGATACCGATAAAGCTTCCGATTACCTCAACCGCTTTTCCCGGCTCATCCGGCTCATTCTGCAAAATTCGCGTTCCGAATACGTCAACCTGAAAGATGAACTGGAATCCCTTAAATTGTATATCGAAATGGAAAGCCTGCGGTTTGAGCACCAGTTCGATTATGAGGTCAGGATCGGCCTGGGGCTCCGGGCCGAGGAAATTGAAATTCCGCCTATGCTCTTGCAGCCCTACGTGGAGAATGCCATCTGGCACGGCCTGATACATAGACAGGGCAAAGGCCGGCTGGACCTGGCTATTACCTGCCAGGACGGCGCTCTGCATTGCATAATCGAAGACAATGGCATCGGGAGAGAAGAGGCCAGGCGGCTGCGTTCAAAATCCGCCACCCGCCGTAAATCAATGGGCATGGCCATCACGCAGGACCGCATCACCATAATCAATAAGCTCTACAATGCCAATGCCTCGGTAGAGGTCATCGACCTGAAAGATGATGCCGGACAGGCGCAGGGGACCAGGGTGGAGTTGTGGATACCTTTATGATAAATGGAGAACCAAAACACCCAACGCTATGATAAAAGCAGTGATCATCGACGATGAACGCCACAGTGTGGAGACCTTGAAACTCAAGCTGGACAAGTACTGCCGGGAGGTAGAAGTAGCCGCTTCGTTCACCGATCCGGAAGAAGGGCTGGCGCACTTAAAGCGCAACCCGCCCGAATTGTTGTTCCTGGACATTGAAATGCCCCGGCTCAACGGGTTCGAGCTACTGGAAAACCTGGGAGAAGCCTCCTTTGATGTCATTTTCACTACGGCTTATGACGAGTTCGGTATCCGTGCCATAAAATTCAGTGCGCTGGACTACCTGCTGAAACCCATACATGCCGATGAACTGAAGGCAGCGGTTGAGCGGCACTCCCGAAAGTCGAGGTATAATCTCTCCAGTTCTCAACTGGAGGTGCTTTTCAGCAATATCAGAGAGGAGCAGCGCGGGAGGCCCGGCAAAATCGCTCTGGCAACGAAAGAGAGCATTGAATTTGTCTTTCCGGAAGAGATCGTAGCCTGTTCTTCTGATAGTAATTATACTTTGGTCTTTCTGAAAGATGGCAGAAAGAGGCTCATCTCTAAAACGCTGAAAGAATTTGAAGAACTGTTGAGTGAGTTCGGTTTTTTTCGGACGCACCATTCACACCTGGCCAACCTCAGCCACGTACGCGAGTTCGTACGAGCTGACGGCGGATACCTGGTAATGGACAATAAGATGACGCTTCCGGTATCGCGGAGCCGGCGTGAGGAACTGTTGAAGCAGTTTTAACCCCTCTTCGATGGCGTGCATCCCCTGAAAATAAATTTCAATCGATCCCGTGGCCCTCCATCAGGCCCTTCGTCTTTCTGGGAAATACATATTCCCTATGCGTATCAGTAATAAGTTTGCAGCCTGGTTTTATTTGTCTTCAATAATACTGGGCACCCTGGTGGCCACCCTTCAGGTGTTATTTGATATAAGAGGATTGATCCTGGATCCTCCTGATGTGGCCGTTTATGTCTCCTCACCCGAGCTTAAGAGCCTGGCCAGAGAAGAATGGAAGGAGTATGAAAGGCGTTACGGCGATAACGGCCGGATGGGGGTAAAGGAGATCACAGCGGAAGAACTGCTCGGCGAAGAGCTGAAAGACAGAACTGCTCTGGCCTTGGTCGATCAGACGGCCGATACGCCATTAGTCGCTGATCTTGGGTTAGAAGGCCTGAAAGTAGATGCATTCCGTTTTTTACCTCCGCAGAAAAACATAACCGTTAGCGTATTTTTACTGGAACCGGTAAAGCAATCCCGGGAAGCTCGCGATTTTTCCGATTTCCTGAAAAGTACAATAGCTAGAGAGGTCGCTGCGGAGCACTTACAGCGGCGTAAAGGGCGCCTGTCCTAGGTTGTTTTGCGAAAAAAAAGAAAGGCAGGAGCCGGAGAGGCCTTCCTGCCTTTCTTTTTTTTCTTTTCCCTTTCCGCTAAAAAAAGAAACCTCCTGGCTCAAAAAGCCTGCCAACCGATCATCTGCATTTGCCCTTCCCTCTTGTCGTCCTTAATATTGTAATGAATATCAGCGACAAAGGCCCGGTGGCATCAGGCCACTTTAAATCTTTAAGCAGAGCATGGGGCAGGTACTCAGCTCATGTATGCCGTCGGGCCAAGGTTTCGAAAGGAACCAGGTAGAACTAGAAATCACCCGATTTTTTTTTGTAATAATAAGGATGAAGGCGCCTGTCCCATTACATCCTGCGAAAACCCGATTGAAAATGAAAAACTATTTATGGAGCCTTATTGTCCTGGCCCTGCTCTTAGGTTGCCAGTCCCGGAAAAAGGGAACAGCTGAACAGGATATTTCTAAGCCTGTCCCGGTGATGTGTGCCCCCAAAGCAGTGGATGCCCTTGCCGACACCGATCAGCCGGCGCCGGTCTTTTCCGGGCTGGGCAATTACGATTTTCCAATTTCTACAAAATCAGAGGAAGCCCGGCAGTTTTTCCTGCAGGGGATCAGGTTGGCCAATGCTTTCAACCATGCCGAGGCCGCCCGGTCCTTCCTCTATGCCACCAGGCTCGATCCCGAATGCGCGATGTGTTACTGGGGGCTGGCTTACGTACTGGGGCCCAATTACAATGCAGGAATGGATCCCTCCGCAGTAGCGATTGCCAACGAAGCTGTATCTAAAGCCCTGAAGTACATGGACAATACTACGGAACGGGAGCAGGCGCTGATCCGGGCCATTGTGCAGCGCTACCCGCAGGAGCCGGTAGACGACCGTTCCGCATACGACGCTGCGTATGTAGAGGCTATGCGGCAGGCCCGCCGTCAATTTCCGGACGATGACGATATCGCCGCCATGCTTGCCGAAGCCATCATGGATGCTCACCCCTGGGACCTGTGGTCCTTCGAAGGGGAACCCCGCCCCTGGACACCGGAGATCCTGGGCATCCTGGAAAACATCCTGGCGCGCAACCCTGGCCATATTGCTGCTATTCACCTGTACATCCACGCTACCGAAGCCTCTCCGAGGCCGGAACTGGCAAAACCTCATGCGGCGCGCCTGCCGGAGCTGGCGCCAGGAGCCGGCCATTTGGTGCACATGCCTTCGCATACTTACATTCGCACCGGCGATTACCATTTGGGATCGATCGTTAATGCCGAAGCGGTAAAGGTCGACAGCCTATACGTCAGCGCCTGCCATGCTGCAGGGGCTTATCCCCTGGCGTATTACCCTCATAACTTCCACTTTTTATCGGCCTGTGCGGCTTTTGAAGGCCGCAGTGCGCTTTCCATACAGGCCGCACAGCGCATGGTGGCCAAGCTGGATACCCAGGCCATGCGGGAACCCGGAATGGAAACCATTCAGCATTACTGGTCCATTCCGTATTACCTGTATGTAAAATTTGGGAAATGGGAAGAGGCACTGGTTGAACCCCGTCCAGATGAAGGCCTTCCTTACCCCCTTGCCATCTGGCATTATGCCAGGGGCATGGCCTTTGCTGCCCGAAAGCAGATGGAAGAGGCCCGGGGGGAGCTTTCCAGCCTGCGCCTGGCTGCTGCCAACTCCGCTGTAGAGGGGATCACCATTTGGGATATCAATTCGGCGGCCAGTTTGTTGCAGATTGCCGACAGGGTGCTGGAGGCGGAGATCGCTAATGTAGAGGGGGATGCCGAATCTGCCATACGGTTGCTGAGAGAGGCGATTCAATTGGAAGATGGGCTCAATTACAACGAGCCGCCCGACTGGTTCTTCTCAGTCCGGCATCACCTGGGGCCCATTCTTCTAGAACAGAAGCGTTTCGCCGAGGCCGAGTCGTTATACAGAAGAGACCTGGAGTTGTTTCGCGAAAATGGCTATGCACTGAAGGGCTTGTATGAGAGCCTGAAAGCACAGGGTAAAACCCGGGAAGCCGGAGAAGTGAAAAAGCGTTTCGACGCAGCCTGGCAGTGGGCCGATGTCCGGCTGTCGGCTTCAAAAGTGGCCAGTTGATCCTAAAGCCTGACCAAAATCAACCCACAGGCATGACAAATGTCATCAGCCGGTTGGCGCCACTACTCTAATTTTGAAGCATTGCCAATGGGCGGCTAACAGCAGTTGTCCGAATGAGTAGGCAAGGGACAAAGTTTCATGCTTTACTTATAAAAGGCCATGCCTTTATCTGGAAAAATTAGTGTTATCGGTTTTTAGATAAGCCCTTCTTCAGGAAGGGCTTTTTTTGTGGTATTTACATTAGGGCACTACGCCTTACGCGTGCATATTCTCCAGCCGTTCCCGGTCGATGATGTGGATGGCGCCCTCGACGATCTCGATATAGCCGTCCTCCTTGAATTCGGTGAGCATGCGAATGACGCTTTCTTTAGCGGTGCCGACCAGGCGGGCCAGGTCGTCGCGCAGGATATTGATGCTGCCGTCTTCCTGTTTGTGGCTCAGCAGCAGGATAGCGTCGGCCACACGGCGGCGTACGGAGTTGTAGGCCAGGTTGAGCAATTGCTCCTCTTTTTCCATGACGTTATCGGCCAGCATTTTGATCAGCTGGGAGGCCACGTCCCGGTTGGCGAGCAGCAGTTTGTTGAAATCTTCTTTGGGAATGAGGCTCACCTCCGTATCCTCCATAGCGGCGGCAGACTCGGTATACTTTTCGTCCTTGATCAGGTCGAGGTAGCCGAAGAAATCACCGGGCTTGCAGATCTGAATGATGTAGTCTTTGCCGTCCTCATTGGTCTTATAGACCTTCACCTTGCCCTTTTTGACGAAGTAGAGGTAGCGTGGGAATTCCCCTTCCTCGAAAATGTGTTCGCGCCGTTTGATGGTTTTGGTCTTTCGTTCTTCGGAAAGCCGGCGCAGTTCTTCGTAGCCTTTGGCCTCGTTGATGAAGGCAGTCAGCCCCTGTTCGGTCTTGTCGAACTGTTTGCGCAGTTGTTCGCTTTTGCGCAGGCGGGTTTCGATGACCTCCAGCAGTTCGTCCTTATAGAAGGGCTTTGTAATGTAGTCATCGGCGCCTAGGTTCATACCACGGCGGAAGTCGCTTTTTTCGGCCTTTGCCGTGAGGAAGATAAAGGGTACATTGGCGGTGCTGCTTTTCTTGCTCAGTATGTTGAGCACGCCGAAGCCATCGAGATGAGGCATCATCACATCGCAGAGGATGAGGTCGGGTGGGTCGGTCAGTGCTTTTTCTACCCCCACTTTCCCATCTTCGGCAGAAATGACTTCATAACCAGACAATTCGAGGATCTCTTCGAGGTTTTCTCTAACCTCGCCATTATCTTCGATCACTAAGATTTTCTTCATTTTAGCTCGATTGTACTTGTTGTATTAAACGAGAGGCAATGCCTCCAGCCACAAATATAACACGAAAGAGCGATTATTGCAGTTCTTCTGAGTGGTGGCCTTCAATTGCGGCCTCCTGTTGGAGGGGTAAGGAGACGTAGAAGGAGCTGCCTTCCCCCAGGCGGCTCTCGAAGCGGATCGTTCCTTTCATCAGGTCGATATAGCGTTTGACGATGTTGAGCCCCAGCCCGGTGCCCTGTATGTTCTCTACATTATGGGCCCGGAAAAATCGGGTGAAGAGATGTTGCTGTTCTTCCTCCGGGATGCCGATCCCCTGGTCGATGATAGCGATCTTAAGGGTGTTTCCGGCCACCTCTGTGCGGCATACGATGCGTTGGCCGTCTTCGGAGTATTTTATTGCGTTCGACAGCAGGTTGAAAATGATGTTCTTGAGCATTTTTTTGTCCAGGAACAGTTCTATCCCTTCTACATTGCCTTCCTTTTCAATGTACTGGCCAGGGCGGAGCAGGCCCTGCATTTCTCCTATAGCCTCATCACAAAACTGATCGAGGCCGAACCATACCGGCTCGGACTCGAACCGTCCTTCTTCCAGCCGGCTAAGAGATAAGAAGTCATTGAGTATGCCGGTCAGGTTGGCAACTGAAGATTTGATGCGGGTGGTATGGCGAATACGTTTTTTCTGGTGTTCTTCGGAAGTATAAGCCTCGATCAGGTCGGCAGAGGACAGGATGGTGCTCAGGGGCGTGCGAAACTCATGGGAAGCCATGGAAACGAAGCGGGACTTTAGGTTGCTCAGCTCCTTTTCCTTTTCGAGGGCCCGGCGCAGGCGGGATTCGTTCTTGCGGATCTCTTCTTCGGCGGCTTTGCGTTCTTTGACTTCATACTGGAGTTTTTTGTTGATGTCAAGCAATTGATTGACCGCTTCGGCAAGTTCGTCAGTGCGCTGTTCTACTCGTTTTTCCAGTTCGGAGTTCAGGGCAATAATCCGGTCTTCGGCCTCCCGCTGGGCCGTAATGTCGATGCCGGAACTGATAGTGCCGACGATGTTCCCTTGTTCGTCCTGCAGGGGAGCATTGTGCCAGGCGATGAGGCGGCGTTCTCCTTGTATGGTGAGGATATCATTCTCGTAATAGTCGATCTGCCGCCCTTCCATCAGTGAATTGAATACACTGCGGATTTCCTGCCGGATCTCTTCCGGAATAGCCAGGCCGAACCAGTTTTGGCCGATCGCTTGCTCTTCATCCAACCCCAGCACCCGGCATCCTTTGTTGTTGAGCAGCTGGATCTGCCCATCCCTGCCGATGACCACGATGATGGTGTTGGCGATGTCGAGATAACGCTGTGCCTTTTCTTTTTCTGCCCGGAGGTCTTTTTCTATCTGTTTCTGGTGGCTGAGGTCATGGACGATGCCAGTGAAAATACTTCTTCCTTTTAGTTTGACTTCGCTGATGCTGAGCCGGATGGGGAAAGCTGAACCATCTTTTTTAATTCCGAGGACCTCTCTGCCGATACCGATGATCCGGGCTTGCCCGGTCTTCAGATACTGCTGGATATAGGAATCGTGATTTTTGCGGTGAGGGTTGGGCATCAGCATATTTACACTATTGCCCAGGAGTTCCTCTATTTCGTAACCAAACAGGCGGGCCACTGCCGAATTGGCCATTTGGATGATGCCATCCTCCCCAATAGTGATTATCCCATCTGTTGCCGTCTCAATGATGGCATTGAGGATCAAAGCATCCTCCGATAGGTGGTTATAGCTTCCTGTATTGTTCACAAAGTAACTCGTCTGGCTTCTACGTAAAATAAAGGAGCAAAATAGCACAATAGGTAGTGGTCAAAAAATGACAAAAGTCACCCTAATGGGTGACAAAAGTCATCATTCGGAAAAGGTTTTAATCCGATTTTGCCGCGTAAACTAGGCCTATTGTGATTTGGCGCAAGAGGGCCTTTCGTCACCATGGATAGGAATGACGCTGATGCGGGAAGATTTGCGGGCCTTCCCGGGGGATAACTTTTACGATTATCGTACTGCGTATGTTGGATAGCCGAAAAGAAGATCAGCCAGGGGAAAAAAATGTAGAACAGGGCATGTCTGAAGGAAAAGGGCCTGAGACAGGGCCAAGCATCGAACTGTTGGGTATAGGGTCGTCGAAACACCGGCAACTCAAGGCCAACCTGCAAAAGGCACTGAATGAACTTTCTCTTGACATTCCGGTCCAGGAAATTACGGATATTGACGAACTCATGCGTTATGAAGTTTCGGGCATACCGGCTCTCGCCATTAATGGACAAGTACTCTTCCAGCAGATCGTACCAAGTGTAGAAGACCTGATCATCGTTTTGAAGGTCCTGTTGAGCGGCAGCATCAATCAGGAAGAAATGCTTCGCCAGGCGGCTATGGCAAGCCGTAACCAAACGAGCAATCTGATGAAAAATATACTGGTGCCTACCGATTTTTCAAGGAATGCAGAAAATGCACTCCTCTATGCGGTGGAGATCGCCAATAAATTTGGCAGCAAGATCACCCTGCTCAACACTTTTAAGGTGTACAGCTCCGCCGGTATGTTCCTCTCGGTCGAGTCCTATATGGAAAAGGACGCTGCCGCCCAATTGCTGGCCACGATGAACCGGATGGAGCCATTGCTCCATGAGGGCGCTACCATAGAGAGCAAGATCTTAAGGGGGGAGGCTGTCCCCGTCATCACAGACCTGGCCGAAAAAGGGGATTACAGCCTCATCATCATGGGTACACAGGGCGCCTCCGGGCTCAGGGAGGTCTTTACCGGAAGCATCACCAACGGTGTGATGAAAAGTACCCGGACGCCGATCCTTGCCATCCCCAGCGGGTATCGTTACCGCCCTGTCAACACCATTGTTTTCGCTATCGATGAGGAAGGGATCAGCCATGCCGGCGTCACTTCTGTGCTCGTTAAACTTGCCCGTGCCTTCAGCTCCAAAGTACACGTCTTTCACCAGGACCTCGGCAGCCGCGATGATGGTATTGACCCTACAGTCGATATCTTTCTCGATGGGGTGGCCCATTCCTTCCACTACGAACTCGACGAACAGAACGTCAACGAGAGCATCAACAGCTTCGTGAACGATTATCAGGCCAACCTCTTATGCATGGTGCGCCGCCAACGGGGTTTCCTCGAAGAGGTTTTCCACGTCAGCGCCACTACCCGGGAAGTGTTCAACAGCCCGGTACCGTTGCTGATCCTGCACGATGAAGGGTGAGGGCAAGGAACGTGCCTTGGCGGTTTCCTGCCAGTAGCCGACATCCTGCAAAACCAAGGCCACGGCACCTCAGGCGAAGGGCCGTGGCCCCGCTTAAATCCGGAAACCGGCACAGCACCTGAAAAAGGGCAAACGGCTTTCTTGGAGCGAAGCAGAACAGGAATGTGCAGTGTACAAAGGGGAAGTTCCCGGCCCTAAGGGGCTGCCCTCCTGGCATCAGCGAAACGAGTGCCCCGGAACTTGCCCTCGCCTTACGCGAAAAGACCATTGGAAGTTGGAAGAAGGGCGCCGAATACCTGCCCCGCCTAATGCGTCTGGTCAAAATCCTCTGCGATGCGCAGTAGAAGGTTGATGTCCTCGAAAAATTCTCTGACCAGTTCGAAGCTCAGGTTGGAACGAAAGAGGTAGGGCTCCAGAATATCTTTGTCTTCACTGACGGCAGCGTAGATCTCGCGGTCGATGAATGACATGTACATTTCCTTGCCGGTAGTGGCGCAGTACTGCACGATCGCTTCCTGCATAGGTTCGGACAGGATGCCTTCTACATGAGTGTCCTCGGTGGCATAGGTGAGGAATAGCTCCCTGAATTTTTCGTTGTTGATCTCCTTGTCCTGGTTCTGCCCCTTTTCCCAGGTGAAATCTTTGATGGCTTTGGTATGGAATTGCCGCAGGCGGCGCGGCCAGATGATGACACGCCCGCGGGCATCTTCGGGAAAGGTGGCGTGCATGAATACTCCTTTGAAAACTTCATCCAGCCGGTTTTCTACCGGAGATAGCTCCCTCACGTGGAGTTCGGACATTTCAAAATCCATCTCTCCCACGCGGCCGGAGATGAAATCTTCGCCGGCATAATAAGGCGCTTTAGTGGCAAAGATCTTGCTTTTCTGGAACTGGCTCTTCTCGATCTTTCTTTTGGGGTCGTACTTCAGCGGATGGGCGGGGTCGAAGTTCATCCCGTCGTCAATAAAATCGAGGATGAGGCTGACCACATGGGGTTTGAAGGTCATGCGAAACTCCTGAATGCGGTACAGCAGGAAGGAAATATAAACACCCAGGGGGATGGCGAGGATGAGTGTCAGGGCCAGAATGTTCAGGTAAAATTCAAACAGCAGGACGCCCGTCATGAAAATAGTGGAAAAGAACATCAGGCGCAGCAGGCGGATACGCCGGCGTTCCATCCGCAACAATTCAGGATGGATGGTGTGGTTGTAGTAGATCCGAAATTGTTCCAGGCGCTTGATCTTGGATGCTTCGTCCCTGCCTTGAGGCGCCGGTTTTTCCGCCATACTGCAAGTTGTTTTGTGGGTTGGCTATACGCTGGCCACATTATTTATGCTTTTACAAAATTAAGCCTGTGTCAGTAGAAATGAACAGTTTCCCCTAAAATTTGTGCTCAACCAACCGATTTGCCTCTTTTTTAATCTTTAGGAACGGGCAAAATAGCAAGCCAAAAACGATGAAGTTATTATTTAACCGTTACTGAATACAACTGTGCGCAACAAAAGTACGTTTCCCCAGAGAAAGGGGTGTTGTGCGATTGCTTAAAAAACCGTAATTTTGCAGCCTTATGAAAAATACCCTTTTAGTTGCCTTTGTTGGGATGAGCTTGCTGCTCAGTGCATGCAAGAGTGAATTCGAGAAGATCAGGTCGAGCGGCGATGTCAGCCGCATCTATACCAAAGCACTGGAATACTACGAGCAGCAAGAGTATCAGCGGGCACAATCCTTGTTCGAATTGATCATCAGCAGCTATCGGGGGAAGAAGGAGTCGGAGGAGATCTATTACAAGTACGCCTATACCTACTATCATCTGGGGCAGTACATTCTGGCCTCCTACTATTTCAAGAATTTCTCCAACACCTACGGCGCCAGCAGCCTAAGAGAAGAGGCTGATTTCATGTCGGCTTATTCGAACTACCAGCTATCGCCGACGTTTCGCCTCGACCAGTCCTATACCGAGCAGGCGATCGAAGGCTTTCAGCTGTTTGTCAACACCTATCCTACCAGCACCCGGGTGGAAGAATGCAACCGCCTGATCGACGAGATGCGGAGCAAACTGGAGCGCAAAGCTTACGAAAGCGCGAAGCTCTACTTTGACCTGCGGGAATACCAGGCGGCCATACAGACCTTCGATAATGTTCTGAAGGACTATCCGGATACGGAAAACGCTGAGCAAATTCGCTATATGATCATTCGCTCGGCCTATCAGCTGGCAAAGAACAGCTTTGTAGACAAGCAAAAGGAAAGATTCCTGGATGCCAGAGACCGGGCTTCGGAATTCATGGCCCGCTTTCCGGAAAGCCGCTACAGCAAAGATGTCAACCAGATTTATAACGACTCAAGAGAATCATTAAATAAACTAGATAATGTCGGATATCAAAACCCAAGTGCAAGGGCTGGATCCTAACGTTCGCGCGCGCGACGTACATGGCCTGGCCGGCAAGACCGGAAATATCTACGAGGTATTGTGTATCATTACCAAGCGTTCCAAGCAACTGGCCATAGACCTCAAGCAGGAACTGCACCAGAAGCTGGAGGAGTTCGCTGTTTCTTCCGACACCATCGAAGAGGTGAGCGAGAATAAGGAGCAGATCGAAATATCCAAATTCTATGAGCGCCTTCCTAACCCGGTGATCATCGCTACGGAAGAATTTCTCAAGGATGAGGTCTATCACCGCTATAACAAAAGGAGAAAGCGGGAAGAGGAAGAAGACGAATTTCTGGATTGACCGGAAACCGAGGCCTCTGTATACGGCCGGCCCGGCAATGGCCAGGCCGGCCGTATAGCTTCCCATTCCATTTCTTTGGCGCCTCATTGGCCGCCCGCCCTCCATACTATCCACCAAAATGGCCAACCTGACTGGTAAAAAGATCCTGCTCGGCGTCACCGGCAGCATTGCTGCCTATAAGGCCGCCTTTCTGGTACGGCTGCTTATCAAAGCCGGCGCCGAAGTGCAGGTGCTGATGACCAAAGCCGGCGGCAGCTTCATCAGCCCGCTTACCTTGTCCACCCTCTCCAAAAGGCCGGTCCATACCGATATCAGCTCGGAAGAAAGCTGGAACAACCACGTAGAGATGGGCCTGTGGGCCGATGCCATGGTGATCGCCCCCCTTACGGCGTCCTCCCTGGCCAAAATGGCTTGTGGGATAAGCGATAACGTCATTGCGGCAACCTACTTATCCGCCCGATGTCCGGTATTTTTTGCACCGGCCATGGACCTGGATATGTGGCAACACCCGGCGACCCAGGAAAATGTCAGGCGCCTGCAGTCTTATGGCAACCACCTCATTCCCGTAGGGCACGGAGAACTGGCCAGCGGCCTGGTCGGCGAAGGGCGTATGGCCGAACCCGAAGAGATCGTGGCTATGCTCAGCCGTTTTTGGGAAAAAGAACAGAGCCTTGCCGGTAAGAAGGTCATGATCACCGCCGGCCCTACCTACGAACCCATCGACCCGGTGCGCTTCATCGGCAACCGGTCCAGTGGCAAGATGGGCATAGCACTGGCCGATGCCGCCGCCCGCAGGGGAGCTGAAGTGTCGCTCATCCTTGGGCCCTCCCGGCTGTCTCCCCAGGAAAAGAGGGTGCAATCTATCCCGGTGCAAACGGCCGACGAAATGTATCAGGCCGCTCGAAAAGCCTTCCAGGATGCCGATATTGTAATCCTGTCTGCCGCTGTTGCCGATTATCGCCCCCGGGAAACAGCGACTCAGAAGATCAAAAAAACCGGTGACACCCTTCAAATGGAACTGGTGAAAACCCCGGACATCGCCGCAGCTCTGGGCCGGGAAAAACGCACGGGGCAACTGCTCGTAGGTTTCGCGCTGGAAACAGAGAACGAACTGGCCAATGCTCAAAGCAAACTGGAAAAGAAAAACTTCGACCTCATCGTGCTCAACTCCCTGCAGGATGCAGGGGCAGGTTTCAATTACGATACGAATAAGATCACCATTCTCGGTAAAGACAATAAGATCCGTAAATTTGAGTTAAAATCTAAACAGGCAGTAGCCGAAGATATACTTGATGAGGTGGAGGCCTTGAGAGGCGGGGGGGATTCGTGATTCGGGATTCGGAACTCGTAACTCGTAACTCGTGATTCGGAACTCGGGATTCGGGATTCGGAACTCGGGATTCGGGATTCGGAACTCGTGATTCGTAACTCGTAACTCGTAACTCGTAACTCGGAACTCGGGATTCGGGATTCGGGATTCGGGATTCGGCAGGGCCACTTAAACACGATAACAATGAGAAAATTAATATTCACGCTGAGTATTTCTATACTGGCCCTTAGCCTTGGCGCTCAGGAGCTTGACGTTACTGTGCGCATCAACACCCAGAAGTTGCAGTCGGCGGATCCACGGGTATTTGAGACACTGGAAGGGACGGTGCGCGAATTCCTCAATAATCAAAAGTGGACGGAAGATGTATTCGAACTCGAAGAACGCATCAGCGCCAATGTCCTGATCACCATTCAGGAAGAATTGTCTCCAACCTCCTTTAAAGCTGATATTGCGATACAAGCTTCCCGGCCGGTGTATGGTTCCGATTACGAAACGCCGCTGATCAACCACATCGATAAGGGGGTAACCTTCTTCTACGAGCAATTCCAACCGCTTCAATTCAGCCGCAACGCTTTTAATGACAACCTCTCCAGCGTGCTGGCCTTCTATGCCTACATCATCCTGGGGCTGGATTATGATTCCTTCTCGCCCTATGGTGGAGAACCGCACTTCCAGGCGGCCCAGGATATCCTCAATAACGTTCCGCAATCCGCAGCGGCAGCCAACCCCGGCTGGCGCTCTCTGGACGGCAACCGCAACCGCTTCTGGCTGATCGAAAATATCCTCTCCCCAAGGGTGCGCCCGCTGCGGCAAGCCTGGTACGATTACCACCGCCAGGGGCTGGACGTCTCCGCCTCCGATATCGCTACCGGCCGCGCCATCATCGCTGCTGCCCTCGAGCAGGTCCGCGAAGTAGACCAGGCCTATCCAAACTCTATGATCATTCAGCTGTTTACGGACACCAAGTCCCAGGAGATCCTTGAGATCTTCAAGCGCGGCACCCCACAGGAACAGAACTCCGTGGTTCAGATCATGACCCGCATCGATGCGTCCAACGCCTCTAAGTACAGGGAGATCAAGTAATCCGGGGTATTCCGAATTCGGTGCCATTTTGTTGGTGATGCTGTAGATCCTATTCATTTGGGGCAGAATTCCACCCCACAACGATGATGTGCTCCTGTCCGGGCACTGATCCTGTTGATTCTGAAGGCAGTTGGATTGTTCGCCTGCCTCAAATAAATTTGGGAAAACCGGTTGGCCATACTATCTTAACGTAAACAAAAAGCCAAACTGCCCATGCAACAGGATATCGTGAACATAAAAGCCCGGGTCCAATCTTTCTGGGAGTGGTTCGCTGAAATGGAGGACAATATCCGGGAGTTTTTCACCGAAGAGGAGATGGTAGACAAACCAGCTCTTGTCGAAGCCATCAACAATCGGGTGCTGGATTTTGGCCTGTTTTCCTGGGAGATCGGCCCGGGAATAGGCCGGCCCTATTATTTTACCATCTCACCTAATGGAAGCAAAGAGCGGCTCAGAATAAGCAAATTGATCATCGAGGCGGCGCCTAATTTGCCGGACTGGGAGTTCTACTATGCCCGGCCGGCCAAGAGCCAGGGCCTGAAGTTTACCCTGTACGATGATTTTATGGTTGAACGCGAAGTGGACGCTTCCTCCTGGAAGTACGCCCTGGCACAGCAACCGGACAACCGCATAGAGATTATCCTCGAGGCCGCCAATATGCATCACCTGGACCCCGACACCCAGTTGATCGCCGGTGAACGGGTGGTCAACAACCTGCTGGGGGAAGAAGCGACGATTAACCATGTTTACAGGGTCAGGGTCGTGCAAGAACTGGAAGAGGAGCACCAGGAGTACCGCGCCCCGATTGCAGCCCTGATGCTGGAGATCGAATCGATAAGTTGAAGAAGAGGCAGGTCCTGAAATAACAACAAAACCCATATTGATATGAAAAAATGGACAGCGCTCTTTTTTTCTCTGGTTTCTTATTCCATTCTTTTTTCTCAATCCAGTTTCGAACGGCACTACGGGCGCCCTTCTACTTTTGATGAGGCGATCGGGCTGGCCCTTGCGGCAGACGGGCACTATCTGGTTGCCGGCACTACCGCCAGCCTGGGCGCGGGCGGCCTGGATATGCTGCTCGAAAAAGTCGATCCGCAGGGCAACACGGCCTGGCGGCGCACCTGGGGTGGGGCGGGCAATGACGGAGCGAATCAGGTGATACGCGTTTCCTCCGGCGGGTTTCTGGTGAGCGGCTTTACCGAAGGAGAAAATAAGGATCGCGACTTCGCCGCTGTTCGCCTCGATGAAGAAGGCAATGAACAGTGGAGCGTCATTCGGGGAGCGGAATTCCACGACGAAGCCGTCTGTGCTATTGAAATGCCGGATGGCGGGCTGCTTATTTCCGGCTATGCAGGACTTCCGGATATTGAGGAGGATGGGCTGTTGCTCGTTCGGACTGATGCTGAAGGGCCGGTATGGGAAAAGGCGCTGTATTTTTCTTCGGATATTGAAATTGCCGGCTGTGCTGCTGCTGCCGACGGCGGTTTTTTTGTCCTCTTGAGGCCCAACGTCCTGGTCAGGTTCGATGCCCAGGGTGATCAGCTGTGGACGGAAGAACTCGTTGACGATCAAGGGCTCGCTCTGGAGATCGCCCATTTCGAACGGACAGCGGACGGGGTGCTTCGGGCCGGCGGCTTGCAGTGGAACGCCGGAACGATCTTCTTCGCGGAACTGGATGAGGAGGGGGCCGTCAGCTCATCCCTCAGCCTTCTGAACAGTGAAGTTTTGGCCCAGGCCAATTCCTTCGCAGTAACTCCCGAAGGAAAATTATGGATAACGGCTTCCTCCCGCTTCGGGCAATTGCCTCCGTATGCCACTATGCTTTACCTGGCCGATCCGCTTTCGGGCCAGGTATTACTTACCCGGACAGCTGCGGAGCTTGGCCTGGGAAACCTGGAATCTCCTTTCGCTTTATATTCTGATGGAGTGGGAGAGGGGTTTCTGGTGGCCGGCAATACTTTCAGCAATGCCACGGGCGATAACGGCCTGCTATTCCGGGCAGATGAGGAGGTGGTGGAAGTGTGGCGCCGCACCATCGGCGTGGAAGCATTGGATGGGCAGGAAAGCGGCAGAATGGTGGTGGAAGCCGCCGATGGGGGCTTCCTGGTGGCCGGTACGCAGGCCACCGCCAGCGAAGGGCGCAACCTCTGGCTCATTCGAACCGACGCCAATGGCGAGGTGCTTTGGACAGCAGAAACCGGCAGCCCTCAGAACGACGCGGTGGCGGCCCTGTCAGCAAGGAGCGACGGCAGCTTTGTCGTTGCCGGTTACTATAGCGATACCCTGGCCGTTGCTGCGGTCAGCGATAACGGCTCGCCGCTTTGGTTCCGGGAGTACGCTGTGGGGTTGGGTGACGGTACTTTCGGCATGACAACCAACCCTGCGAACGAAATCCTGCTCACAATGCCCGTCATCCAGGAGGATGAACCAAAGGGTTTTTTGATGAAGCTAAACACCCAGGGAGATTCCCTGTGGGCAAGGTACTACCAGCCCAGCCCCGGTTACAATGCTACCTACGGGATCGCCCCTTCTTCGGATGGCGGCTATTTCCTCTGTGGATGCGCAGAGACCCTACCGGGTATTTTTGCACCCTTACTGATGCAGGTTGATGATGAAGGCAACGTGTTCTGGGCTTTTATTTATGAAGTGGAGGGGTTTTTCAATTGCCTGATCACTGCCCAGGAGCATCCCAACGGAGATGTTTTTGCCAATGGCGTCAGTATCGGAAGTGGAACCCGCCCGTATGTACTGCGGGCTACTCCGGATGGCGAACTCCTCCGGGAGCAGGCGCTGGAACTGGAGGGGGAGGAACGCGCTTACTTCACCTGGTTCAGCGCTTTGCAACCTTCTACCGGTTATCAGGCCCTGTTCGGGCGGAAATCTTATCCCCTTACTTCCCCATCCCAGAGTACTACTGCCGGCTCCATCACCGCCCTCAATACAGAGGGGGACGTGGAATGGGAAATAGATTATGGCCGAATGGAAAACGGCATATTCCAGGGAGGGGCAGCTACTTCCGATGGGGGCCTGGTGGCCGCCGGCACGGCTACTTTTGACAACTCTCAGGATGTCTGGCTGGTCAAAACGGATGCCGACGGCATGGTCGGCTTTACCGCACCTTTGGCGCCTCCCTTTGAGCTGGCCCTTTCGCCCAACCCTGCTACCGACTGGCTTCAACTCGACGCCTGGGGGCTGGCCGAAGGGGTGGTTGATCTATCGGTATTCAACCTGAGCGGGCAGCAGCTTTATACCGAACCCCTGGGAGTGCAAAATGGGCGGCTTCATCGTACCCTCCCGGTTCAACTGCTGGCGCCTGGCAGTTATGTGCTGCACCTTCGCCAGGGGCGTAAGGCCATGGCGGTAAAGTGGGTAAAAGGGCAGTAAGGGAGCGGCATAATTTACCGGCCCTGAAATCTGTTTTTTTATTACCAACGAATGATATGGAACTATCGTCCTGATTAAAAAAGAGCTATGAAACGTTTAACAGGTATATTTTTGTCGGCTGCTCTCGGCGTGCTTCTGGCCAATGTGTTCGTTTCGTGCAGCAAGGGCGACGAGTCCCCATTTGCCGATGGGGTAGGAATCCGGGTAGAAAACCTCAGCACCTATACCTTCGATGAAGTTCTGCTGGAAACCGGCGGTGGCGGTGAACACGAATATTTCAATGTCCTTCCCGGCGCCATTACGGATTACAAGCCGTTCGAATATACTTACCGCTATGCTTACATCCGAACCATAATCGGAGCGGACACGCTCACCCTTCAACCCATCGACTTTTTTGGAGAGCAGCAGTTTACTAAAGGCAAGTTCACTTTTCAGATTGATGTCGTTGGGGAGACGACGCCTTTGTATATGGTCTTTGAGTTCAGAGAGGATTGAGCGCATCCTGACGAATGCTGATATTTTCGGTTCGGGAACAGGTTGAGTTACGCGTTTGGACAATTGTAGCGTTTCACTCCTCACAGTTGGGGAAGCGGAGTCAAAACATCTCTGCACACTAGGTTTCGGTTATATTGCCATAAGGGTATATGGTTCGCCTGTTTTTGTCCAGGCACTTATCTGTGGCCGGGCAGCATTAATTTGAGTATAATAAAGAGCTCGAATTTAAGCGGCGATGGGAAATTGCCGCTTAAAGAGGGCTTTCCAGCGCTGATTTATTCCATTAGCGCTTGAATTAGTATAAAAATATTTCTGTCCGGGTAAGTACTTTTCTGAAATCTGAAAAAGAGGGTATCTTAGGGGGCTCAAAATCCGGTGTACATGAATGCGGAAAAGCTTAACGAATACCTGAACCTGCTCTCTGAAATGGCCATCACCTTCCTGCCAAAGTTGGGGCTGGCGCTGTTGTTGCTCTTTTTTGGGTTTAAGATCGTCAATCGGCTTTCTGTCCTGTCCGGCCGGGCCCTGGAGCGGGCCGGGTTGAGCGGTAACCTCCTGCCTTTTGTTCGCTCTCTGGCCAATGTTTCCCTCAAGCTTATGCTGATCTTCAGTGTAGCCGGGGTGGTTGGTGTCGACGTCACCTCCTTTGTCGCTGTACTGGCCGCCGCCGGTTTTGCGGTCGGGCTGGCGCTGCAAGGTAGCCTGAGTAATTTTGCTGCCGGCATCATTATCCTGCTTTTCCGGCCTTACAAGGTGGAGGACTGGATAGAAGTGGACGGTAAATTCGGCAGAGTGGAGGAAATACAGATCTTCAATACGATAATGGTGACGCCCGGCCGCAAAACCCTCATTATCCCCAACGGGCAGGTGGTGGACAATACCGTGACCAACTATTCCCTGAAGGGGTGCATTCGGATAGAACTGAACGTCACGATGCCCTACAGCGAAAGCTTCCCGAAAGTCAGGGACATCATTATGGGGGAACTGAATGCCATCCCCAAAGTGCTCAATGCCCCGGAACCGGAGGTTGGCATCGAAGCCTACGACAGCCACAACGTACTGCTGGCCGTGCGCCCTTATGCCCTCCCCGACGATTATTGGGAAGTGACTTTCGAGGTCTACGAACGCATCAAAGCAGCCTTCAACCGCCAGGGCATTAAGGTCGCTTACTCGGAAGGGGTGGAAATGGGCACGATCGGGCAATAGAACTTACCTTCGTTCCTTATCCCTGTCATTTTCGGGAATGTCGTAAAATTCGGGAGCGGATTCCCTTCGTTCCACGCTCATATTTTCGAGGTCATCCATAAATTCTATGGAGTGGTCCCAGAAATCTTCGAAGATGGGTTTGGCCTTTCGGCCCCAGGCCCATACCTTCTGCGGGTAACGTTCGAGATAATAATAGGATCTGGATTCCTGTTTGGTGGATTCCCCCAGCAGATGGGAGGTATCGGCGAACCAGAGTATCAGGCTGTATACCAGGACGAAAATGGCAGTGAGGAAAAAGCCGCCGATGATCTGGTTGATGAAATTGATATTGGCGGTTTCCAGGGCGCCTTCCAGCAGGTTGGCAAAGAAGCGGATGATGAACATAGTACCAACGAAAGTCAGTAGGAATCCCGCAATGAACATCAAGGGATTTTCGTTAAACATACTTTCGAGGATGCCGGTCACCTCCGGGCCGAAACGAAAGGCCATCATCAGGCCGAAGACCACCGAGAATATGGTGAAAATGGTCTTGATGATCCCTCGTGAGAAGCCCAGGTAGAAACCCCAGCCTGCTAGTACCAGAAATATCAGGTCTATTGCCATAATGAGTTCAAAAGTAAGAGTTTAGCGGAGATTATGACGAAAATAATAGACTTATGGCCGCATTAATTGGATCAAAACCTCTGCTTTGGGCATTTTTCTGCGCTGAAAAATGAAGTGCAACAAAATCACCCCAATTCAGTATAAGAATAAAACAAAGAAGCCGCCCGGTAAGATCGGCCAGATAACCGGGATCTTTTTGAAGCTGTTTGAATTTAATCCTTCAGCTTTATTATGGCCCTTTTTCCACCATATTTCGGTACTTTTTCGCTCCGTAGCTACGGCTACGAAGCTCGAAAGTGTCCTCATCTGTCTCCGTCGGCCATAGCCTTTGGCGACGAGCCGGTGAAAAAATGACCTATAATAAATTCTAAAAACCAAATTCAAACAGCTTTTAAAATGAAAAAAAAGTTTAATTCTTTCCCCCCAAGGGGCTAACTTTGTATAAAAATTTCAATCAAATGAAAGTTGTATTATCATTAATCCTGGGAACTACGCTCTTTGCTTCTACACTGCTGGCCCAAACCCAAGAGATGCCGGCCGTATTCAAGCTGGGCGAAAACGAAAAGGGTTACGAAGCCCTCAACCAAGCTTACAGCCAAACGTTGCTGGAAGTCAGCAATTTCGACACCCAAAAGGCTTTTGATACCTGGATGGGGATGATGCGCGAAATGGAAGAATATTCCAAAAAGATCCGTTTCGACATCAAAGGAGTGAAGCTGTGGCTGCATGTATTCTGGAACGAAGACGGTTCTGTCAGCCATATCGGTTACTTGCTTCGCCCGGACTCGCGCAACATCGATGCGCTCGAACTGGCCGCTTTCCTCAAGACTTTTATGGGCCGTTACAAGCTTCCGGCCACCAGCAATAAGAAGTTCAGCCACTACACCGGCGCTAACTTCCCGATCTTCAGCGAAAAGGTGACGAACTAGCCTGTTCGTGTATTGGTATATTCGTGCATTCGTATTGGAATGCGCGTTTTCTCAGCTGCCGATCTAAAAGCAGCAGTCCTGAAAAATAACTCCTTCACTTATACGACAAGCGGTGAAGGAGTTATTTTTTTAAAGGCCCCCTAAATTTGCAAAGCCCCTCTCTCCGCGTATATTTGCACTACTTTATTATCCTAAATAAACTACTGGTTCGATGATAAAAATATTAGCCAACGACGGCATTGATGCCGATGGCCAAATGTTATTGGAGGAAGCTGGTTATCAGGTGGATACCGAAAAGGTGGCGCAGGAAGACCTGCCGGGCGTACTGCCGGATTATGATGTTGTCATTGTTCGCAGCGCCACCAAGATCCGCAAGGACCTCATCGACAAGTGCCCGAACCTGAAGATCATCGCCCGCGGCGGGGTCGGCCTGGACAATATCGATGTGGAGTACGCCGAAAGCAAAGGCATCACCGTGATGAATACGCCGGCGGCTTCGTCTCAATCCGTAGCAGAGCTGGTCTTCGCCCATCTGTTCTCCCTCTGCCGTTTCCTGCAGCAATCGCACCGCGAAATGCCGGTGAAAGGCAACACGGAGTTCAAAAAACTGAAAAACATCTATTCCGACGGGATACAGCTGCGCGGCCGTACCCTCGGCATCATCGGCTTCGGCCGGATCGGCCAGGAGGTCGCCCGGATTGGACTTGCCCTCGGTATGAAAGTCATGCCGGTCGACCTGGTGGTCAACGAGGCGGATATCGACATCAATGTGTTCGTCAGCGAGAACGTGCGCCTGGAAGTCACCCTGGACACCTACGAATGGGATGAGGTGCTCTCCAATAGTGATTTCCTGACCTTGCATGTGCCCTTTACCGGGGGCTCGGCCCTTATTGGCCCGAATGAGCTTGCCAAGATGAAGGACGGGGCCATCATCGTCAATACCGCCCGCGGCGGCGCTGTGGATGAAGACGCCCTGCTGGAAGCGCTCAACAACGGCAAACTGCGCGGCGCCGCCCTCGACGTTTTCGACAACGAACCTACGCCCAAAAAGGAACTGCTGGAACACCCCCTGGTATCCTGCAGCCCCCACATCGGCGCCGCTACTGCCGAAGCCCAAGCCAACATCGGTCTGGAACTGGCGGACCGGATACTGGCGTTCTTTGGGGATGATAAGTAATAATGCGGCCCAGGTAATTTTGATTTTCCAGATTTCCGAGATCTGGAAAATCAAAAAACCTTTTAAATCCCGTCAGCCTGTTCCTGTCTTTACGAACCGCAACACCACCTGCCGCTCTCCGGCCTGCAGCCGCAGGAAATATACCCCCGGCGGCCAGCCTGATACATCGACCTGATATTGCTGAATGCCGGAGGGAAGGGCCAGTTCCTCCCGGTGCAGCAGCTGGCCGGCTGCGTTTTGTATGGCGAGGACTGCGCCTTCGGGCTGTAGGCTGTTTAACCCCAGATGGAGGGTGTGGGTGGCGGGGTTGGGGAAGATTGAAATAGGTTCTTTTTCCAAAGATTCGGTTCTGTTTATGCTTCCACAGTCGGCGGTATAATCTCCTCCTGTCCATTTGGCTATTCCGTTAAATCTTTTTCCATCGATATACCCAAACCATCCTGCTACAAATAAATCACCATTTAAAGATGCTAAAGCGTAAACTCTGTCTGAAAAAGAATTTCCAAAACCACACCATCGTTGCCCATCCCAGCGAGCGAAGTTCTGTGCCGGAACTCCATCTCCTACTTGATCAAAAATACCTCCGACATACAGCCCCCCGTTGTGTATGGCCATGGCATGGACATCAGCATTGGAGCCGATGATACCCCCTCCCACCTCTTCCCAGCCGGAATTGCCCAGCTTCATGACCTTATTGCCTGCATTACCGTCCGATTGCCGGAAGAAACCGGCCACGTACAACTGCCCCTGAAAGACAAGCATGGCATTGATGTGGGCCAAGCCTCCTTTGATTCCGCCGTCTACCGCGTGCCACTTTTCGCCGTCAAACCGGGCGATATCTTTGGTTTCTCCTTCCTCGGCCATCACTATAAAATTGCCGGCGGCATAGATGTCATTGCCTAACCGGGACAGGCAGCAAATCCGGCTATCGAAACCACGGCCGGGAAAATCAAAGGCTTTCCAGGTATTGCCATTCCAGATGGCTAAACCGTTAGCCGGCAATTCGCCGGCCTGGCGGAACAGGCCACCGACAAGAATTTCCTCTTCCATGGAGAGGATAGAATAAAACTCTCCTGCAAAGCCGCTTGAAGTTTTTACTCCCCCCTGCAAAGAATCCCAGCGTTCACCGTTCCAGCGTGCAATTCCGTAAATGATGTCATCGCCGGACGGCACGTCCTGGAGGTCGGCATATATTTCATCCTGGAAACGGGCTATCCCCCGAATGGGCGGGCAAATAACCAGGCAGTTCCCTGCTGCATTACCCTCGCCAAGCGCTACATATTTATTGCCGTCCCAGGCGGTTATCCCATTAACACGGACGGTGTCTTCCGAATTAAAAGCATACCTAAAATTCCCTCCGATGTATAAGCGGTTGTCAACCGAATCGGCAAACATTGAAAAGGCAGCATATTCCAGCCCGTTGCCAAGCGGCGCCCAGTTCTGGGCGGTTCCGCAAAGAGGCGAGATTAAGAGTATCAGGTAAAATTTTATTTTTTTCATTGGTGTAGCTTTGAAACGCCTCTTCCAGGCAAAGGTGCCTGGAGGAGGCGGTAAAGGGAATGAAATGGTCAATACTTCAAAATTTTGAATCCCTGAGAAAGGCCAGGGCCTTCGAGGTAAAGGTAATATACCCCGGTAGGATAACTGCTGAGGCCAATGGCAGGCAGGCCTTCTACTGTTTGGGGAATACCCCCGGCGGATAGCCTGCGGCCGAACCCATCATAAAGAGAATACCTGAGCTGGTGGCCGGGAATGGAAGTATTAATAAAAATTGTCCCGGCCGTTGGGTTAGGATAAACCAAAAGGCCTTGTTGAGAGCCCACCTCTTCTCTGGTATTCACTATACAGCTTATAGATTCAGGTAGGGTAAGCTGGCTGATAAAGGCGTCGGCACTATTACTTACATCATCTTGAAGATAAGAATTCACGGATAGGGTACCCAGTGGTATTGTAGCGCCCGCGCTGGAGGCGCTGCTGCTTTCACCGCCAAAGATGATATAATCTTCGCCTAACATCCTGAACCCGAGGGGCGTTTCAAACCGTGCGCCGCCCCAATAAGAAAGGTATTTTTGCTCAAGGTTGCCGTCTACAGTAAGGATAAATGCATCGGACGCTGTGTTATTATCACCCCGGTTGATGTCTGGATAGTGGAAGGGGAAGCCACTGATATTTTGTACATTCAAATCCTCGCTTGTCGTCCTGCCGGTTACATATATGTTACCACAATCATCTACATCAATACTTTCCCCGCCTATACGAAGAAAAGTAACCGGGTCTCCTTCGTCCATTTGGGCTTCTTCTCCATCACCGCCAAAAAAGGTATTCCATTCCATTGCCCCTTCGCTCGAAAACTTCGCTATGAAAAGGTCCTGGCTTCCATTCAGGGTATTGTCAAATATCCCCGGGCCGGAGGCAGGCGCCTGTAACGGGAAGGAACCATCACTACTTTGGGTATTGCCGGCGACATAAACCTGCCCTAGCCCGTCCGCTTCGATTGAAATTCCGGCGTCATATCCATCTCCGCCCAAATAGGTCGACCAGTATAGTTCTCGTTCATCAGTAAATTTGGCGACAAACGCGTCGGAGGTTCCCCCGCCAAACGTGCTTTGAATGCTTACATTACCCAAATTACTGAGTTCAAAAACTCCGGGGCCATCTCCGGATACGTTGCCGGTAACGTACAACTCATCGCCATCTATAGCCATGTCAAATATTTGATTGTTATCGGCAGAAGAACTGAATAAAGTGGCCCATACAACCTGCCCGGAAGGGCTGAACTCCGTTATGAAATTTGAACCTTCCGTTTCTGAATGGGCGTTGCCAGTAGCCTGGGCGGGGAATGTGCTATATACATCTACCGGGTCAATATAGCCGGCAATAAACACATGGCCGTTTTCTGCCACCTCGACAACAGAAACATTCTCATAACCGGCTTCTTTTTCTCCAAAAAAAGAAGCCCATACTCTATTTCCCGAATTGTCTAATTTTACGATAAAACCCCTGTTCCCGGCCAAATCGACAGGTGGGTTGTCATCAAAATGTGCGCCGCTGGCTTGTTCCAGTGGAAAATTGCCGGAGAAAGTATTCCCAACAAAGTAAACATTGTCCGCAGCATCAGCGGCAATGGAGGTGGCAAATTCACTACCACTCGTACCAAGGACTCCACTGAAATTAAAACCGCCACCATAGAAGGTAGCCCAAATGCTTTCTCCACCGCTATTAAATTTTAGAGCAAAGGCATCTAAACCAGCACCTGAAAGTGAATTGAATCCTTGTATAGGATTCAGAGTAGGGAAGTCAATACTCCTTGTGACTCCACAAGCTAAAGAATTCTGAGAAGCATCTACTGCAAAATTATTGATGATATCCAAAAATCCAGATCCTCCATAATAGGTGCTCCATATTCCCGGTGCAATATTATCTGTATTTTTCGGCCGCTTAACCTCAATCACCAAATGCTTCTCCTCATCATACTCGTCTATCCCTGTGAAGTGCACTACCGAATCGCCCTCTATCTCATACTCTGGCAGCCACTCCACCTCCACTCTTACACCCTCCGCGTCCACCTGATAAGCCTGCGGGGCCGGCAGCTCGAATGCCCCCACCGAGGTTTCTATCTCCACTCCTCCTACCTCGGTTGGCGCCAGGCCGCTTTGGCCGTCGAACTTCAGTTGGATGTCTTCCGGGTTGCCGCCCGGCTCGATGATGAAATAGTACTTCACTCCGGCATTGTTGGAGTAGGCCATCAGGCCTATCTTGTGGTATATGTCCGTTTGCACCACTCGCTCGTACAGGCTCACCCGGTACCTTTACCTTCCGGGATGTAAATACCAGGTAGTAGTTGTGATAAGTATGCCGCCGGCCTGTATGCCGTAACCCCGGGCGTCGTTCTTGCCGTTTTTGAACGTCATATCCACCCGGTGCAGGGTGTCCGGCGTTTCGGCAGTAGTATCTATGGAGGCGGTGATAAAACTTATCCTGTCGTGGTGGAAATAGGTGGGCGGGTAGGCGGAGGCATTGTAAAAGCGCACTTCCTCCACCGCCGCTCCGGAGCTGTCCGCCAGCTGCCCCGGTTTTCAATGAAGGAAATGGCGGTGGAAGCAGCCTCCGTATCGGGCGGCATCAGGATGGCTTTCTTCACATAGCGCACTGTAGTGTATGTGGTTGCCTCCGGCTCTTCTGTCTGGTTCTTGCCCAGTACGGTGATGTTGCCCAGGCCGTCCACCTCTACGTGGCTGGCTTCATCATCTTTGTTCGCCAGGCCGTTGAAGGTAGCCTCCCAAACCGTAGTTCCATCACTGGGATTGAGGATAACGGTGTAGTAGTCCCGGCTGCCGTCCTGAGTGGCGAAGCCGGCCGCGACAACGTTGCCCTCCTCATCTATGGTGATAGCATGGGCTTCATCATCCTGCCCGGCGGCGCCGTCCAGTAGTTTTACCCACTGCTGGGCGCCGGTGGAGTTGTACTTTACCACGGTGAAGTCCCGGCCGGTTGACGTACTGGTATAGCCCGCCACATATACGTTGCCGCTGCCGTCGAAGGCGATGGCTTTGGGCACGTCATCCCCGTGGAAACTGCCGTCGTACACCGCCTCCCAGCTCAGGCTGATGGTGGAGCTGTTGTCCAGTTTCAGGGTTTTGAAATCCTTGCCGGCGCCTCCGGCGCTGCTGCAGCCGGCGATGTAGATGTTGTCGCCCTCATCCGCAGCCAGGGCGGTTACTTCTTCCAGGGCTATATCCGAGGAAGTGCTCAGGCTGGAATACAAGGCGCCGGATATGCCGTTGATGTAGATACTGCCCGCCGCCCAGGTTGTCGCGTTTTTCTGCACGACTCCCGTCAGGATGAACAGGCTGCCCGCCCGGGGGAAGAGGAAGCTGCCCACGTCGTAGAGGCCGAAGCCATCTACTGCCTGCGCCCAGTTCTGGCCGCCCGAGCTGTTGTACTTCACGCACAGCATGTCCATGGAAGTGGAAAGGCTTGCCGTGCCTCCGGTGATGTAGACATTGTCGCCGGAGTCGATGTAGATAAATGTGCCGCCGTCGTAGAAGGAGCCGGCGCTGTTGTAGGTTTTGTGCCACTGCTTGGCGCCGCTGCCATTAAATTTGACGGTGAGCGCGTCGTAGTTGTTGGACGGCCCATTGTACACCGTGCCGGCGACGATGATGTTTCCCGAATTGTCGAGGGCGATGTCCGCAGCGATCACATTTCCGGTGCTGTCGGGCAAGTTGAAGGTGGTGGACCAGAGTTCGTAGCCAATGTCGTCGTACTTTGTCAATAGTAAGTCGTATTTGCCATACTGGTTGAGCTGGCCGCCGGCTACGTAGAGGTTGGAGGAAGCGTCGGTGATACTGACGAGCCGGTCAACAGACTCGGCTTGTTGGCCGGTAGCGGCGTACCATTCTTCGAGGTAAAAGGTTTTTTCCTGGGCACAGAGCAGCGCGCTGAGCGCGTTAAGCCACAACACGGAAAATATTATAGCGCGTAACCAGGGGAGGGTGAAATAAAGTTTCTTCATGGCGTTGGAATTATGATGAAAAAATAGATTTTCAGGTAATTTCCTGTCAGTCCGGTGTATCGGGCCGACAGCCCTGACGGTTGACGGTTGCAACCACGGGTGCTTTGCCTTATTTACGGTTAGTGTTTGTTCGGCTGGTTTGGGTGCGCGTTTGGGAAAGGCTGGAAAATTTAAAATTGATGCTTGTAAGATACGGTCCTCAGGCAACAATGTCAATAGGGCAGGTAATTCTTCAGGCATTTGGATTGTTCAGGGCTTTGAGGCCAGTCACCTCCGCATCATCTCATACAACATCCCTTCCTTCATGGCATAGGCCGACACGGTGATCTGATGGATATTGGCCATTTCCAGTACTACTTCGATCAGGATGAGCGCAACGACGATCATGTCTACCCGGTCCAGGGGCAGTCCTTTCATGTTGCGTCGCTGGATGTCATCCATAGCAACCAACTGGCGGTAGAAGGGAAAGAATCTTTCGGCTGGAATGGTAGCGTTAAGCAAGTGAGCCTTTTCATCACTCAGAAAGAATTGAAGGACGTCGAAGGTGCCGGAGGCTCCGACCAGCCGCTGGGAAGGAAAACGGACGAGGGCTTCCGCCAGCGGGCTAAGCTGCTGCCGGAGGAACTCGTGGGTGGCCGTTATTTCCTCAGGAAGAATAGGTTCGTGCCGATGGAAGTTTTTGTACAGGACGGCTACGCCTACCGGGAAGCTTTGCGCCCACAACACCCCAGTATGGTTGGCGATGATGAACTCCACGCTGCCCCCTCCGATGTCCATAATGAGCATATGCTCCTCGGTGGGGGGCACCGCCATGATCACGCCCTTGTAGATGAGCTCTGCCTCCCGGTCGCCGCTGATGAGCCGTATTTCGATGCCGGTGCTTTCCTGCACTTCCCGGATGAATGCCGGGCCGTTGCTGGCCGTGCGCAGCGCGGCGGTGCCGAATACGCGTACCTGATCCACCGGGACGTCGTGGGCGGCCAGAATACGCCGGAAAAGCTGTACGGCTTCCATACCCCGCCGGTACGGGGCGCCGCCGATGGTGCCGATGCCCTCTTCCGCCAGCTTGACGAAACGGCGCTCCCGGAAGATCTCCTTTATCTTACCGGATGGCTCTTCCTCTGCGATGAGCAGGTGGAAGGTGTTGGTACCCAGGTCGATGACAGCGTATCGGTTCATTTGCCGGTTGTTTAGCTAGCGTAAGTATGTGCTTGGACAATTGCAGTTTCACTCATCTCAGTTGAAGAAGCGGAGCTAAAACGCCTCTGCACGCTGGGTTCCGGCTATATTGCCCTATTGTTATATTGTTCGCCTGTTTTAGTCCAAGCACTTACTGAAAGCGCATTTTAATGTAAAGCATCCCATTGAAGGCTGCTTCCTTCTGGCCGATTTCCCTCCTTTGGAGGGGGAAGGGGGAGGCTGTTTCACTGCCCGGCCGGCGCCTGTATACCCGCACTCATCACCTGGTTGAAGAACTGGATCCCATCCGGCATCATAGCGTTGGCATAGGTTTTTTGGCCGTTCACATAGAAGATGAAATAGGTACAGCCCTGGTTGAAGTACAGGTCGGCCTCCAGCCGGTTTTCGCCCTGTACCTGATAAAATACGCGGCCAATAGGCTGACAGGCAGCCTGGATGGCCGGCACCTGTTCAGAAATATGACGGATGGACGCCCGGATGTCCTGCTGCTTGTTCTGGCTCACACTGAAATCTTTGTAGTAAAAGACGTAATCGATGTAGTCGCACTGGTCCCAGAGCATTTGCAGGGTATCGAGGGGCAGGCTGGGGTAGAGCTGTTCGCCTACGGGCTGCTGGGCAGTGGATTGCTCCTGCCCTTGCTGTTGATCAGCGCTTTGATCCTTCTGCCCCGGCTGGCAGCTAAAAAGAGAAGTAATGAAGATCAGTACTATTCCGAAACGCATCATGCCGTTTTTTTGCGGGAAGATAGGGATTTGGTTGATGGGTTAATAGGGTTGATGGAGTTTATTGGGCTAATTCTCCAACGGCCCGCCAGAAACCCCGGGAAGTCGGAAAGCGGAAGGCGGAAGTCGGAAGTCGGAACCTATAAACTCAGAAACCAATCAACCAATCAACCAATTTTCCCCCTACGGGCGCACCACGATCAGCCTGCGGGTGGTAATGGTCTTTCCCTGCTCATCGACCAGGCTGTACAGGTAGGTTCCTTTTCGCAGAGAAGAGATATCGATCTTTTCCGTATGGTTGCCGTTGATGTAGTAGCTTTTGCGCCACTCTTCAACACCCAGGATATTGAGGATCTTGAGTTTGTACCGGCCGGCGGGCAGGTTGGTAAACTCGAAGCGCACGTTGACGATGGCCGGGTTGGGATAGGCCCACACGCCGGGCTTCAGGGCATCGGCATTCTGCACATTGCTGGCGATGTTATTCGCTTTGTACTCTACGCGCTGCACCTGTGATTCATCTTCGTTGGCTATCACCATGGCGATGGGTTGGACGGCTTCATTGCTGAAGTAATAGTAACTAACGGTGGTTATGGGCCCCAGTTCGGGAATGTTGAGGGCCTGTATGGCGATGTCGGTGACATCCTGCCAGCCGAAGAAGCCGATCTTGGCGTCGAGCCGCGTTTCGCGGACTTCAGTTCTCCTTTCCCGGAGCACATCATAGATACCGCCGGGGATGGTGAGGGTTCCCCAGGCGTCTGCCTCATCTGAACGTTGGATGTTGAGCCGGATGCGCAGGGAATCGGGGGTGATGGGCAGGTTGTCGAGTACGCCGGCGGGCAGGTCGTCGCTGGAAAAGGCAATGGAGAGGTTGGCCTGGGAGGAGTTGGTGTCCAGGTATTTGAGGGGCGCCCGTTGCTGGATGACCGGCGGGTCGAAACGGGAAGCGGTTTCCACGCCCAGTCCCAGGGGGTCCTCTCCGTAAAAGCCCAGCAGTTCCACCTTGCTGCTGCTTACTCTGAAGTAGGCCACGAGGTTTTCAGCGACACTGGAGTAGAAGGAGGCGGAAGGGAATGCATAACTGCCAGGCCCTTGCATAGCGGGCTGGAGCAGGGTGCGCCGGGGGAAAGGCGCCTGCAGCGTGGTGAAATCCCAGCTTTGGCCGCCGCCGCCACCGGTGATATAATTACCGGCGGGCAGGTTGTCTACGGAAGTTAAGATCGTATCCCCGGCGCGGGGGAAGCTGGCAGCCGTAATGACGGACTGTGCCTGAACTGCAGTGAGTGCGGAAGCGACAAATACCAGGAAAAGTAGGGTATATTTCATGCCATGGACTTTATAATCTAGGTAACGGAGCCCAGTTGCGGGCGTCCTCAAAGGTACTTCATTTGATGCAAAGCTGCCAGGAAGGGAACCTTAAAAAACAAGCGGCCGGTTTCCGTCTCCGCAGGATCTCATGACGTAGTGATCGCTGCGGTACTGGGGAAACCAGCCGCTTGAAGCTTCCGGAAGTTTGGTTTTCACGTATTCAAAACGCTGTATTCAGAAAACGCGTAGGTGATAAGGTCAAAGGTAGTAATGATCCCTACCAGCCTACCCTTGTCAACGACGGGAAGGGCGTGAAAGAGATTCTCCCGGAAAAAACCTGCCGCCATTTCCACCGAATCCTCGGGGTTGAGGGTTGCGACCTGTTTGGTCATTACTTCACCCACCAGAAGGGATCGCATAATGGCGTCGTTATATTCATTGCTCTTCTCCGTCTTGAAGAGCGTGAAGCCATGCAATAGGCGGAAATAATCCGACTTACTGATGATGCCTACCACCTTGCCTTTATCGGCCACGGGGATGTGGTGGATATTATTCATGCGGAAAATATCCTGTACTTTGCTCATCGTATCGTCCGGGCTGACGGTAATGACAGGTGTGCTCATGATCTGCCCGACGGTGGTGGTTTTATCTTTCATCGGAGGCTTTTTTATTGAGTAAATTATTCTTCGTACGCTTCTTCCGTTTTTTCAACTTCGACGTTATTGAAGCTGAAGTTGAGCAGGTCATGGGTAGTGATCAGCCCGATCAGCCGGTTGTCTTCGACAATAGGCAGCGCGTGGAACTTATTCGCCAGGAAAATATCCGCCGCCAGCCCAATGGTGTCGTCAGGGTCCAGGGTGATGGGGTATTTGGTCATGATATCAGTAGCAGTCAGGCGTGTATATTCCTTTTCAGAATAGGCTTTACCGGTGGTCTGCATCGATAGCACATGGGCAACTTTGAAAATGTCTTCTTTACTGATGATCCCTACCAGCTGTTCTCCTTTATCAACAACGGGAATGTGGTGAAAATCATTCTCGCGGAAAATGTCCTGAATGGCTTTTGCTGGCTTGTCGGGGGCGACCGTTACCAGCTTGGTGGTCATTATTTCCCGAATAGCTTTGTCCGGATTCATGATGGCCGTTTTAAAGGTTAGTCAATTTTACTGGCGCGCCTGGCGTTTTGCACGGACTCAAAGGCGGGCTCAGTATATTTGTGCGAAATAGGTCTGTGAGGCTTCAAAGTTGCCGAACAGTCTGAGCACTTCAAAAAAAGCCGGTTGCAGGCTCTGGCTGGCGATGGCCAGCTGCCGGCGGTTGGCGTTGCTGAAGGTTTCTGCGAATTGATAGAGTACGGCTTCCATGGCTTCCTGCTTGGAAACAAGCTGCCTGGCCCGCGCCTCATCGAACTCGTAGAGCTCGGTATCCAGCGGTTCTTTTCTCAGGGCCTGCCATTCTGCTATCGTCTTGTAGAGCAGGTGTTCATACTCCTCCCATTCCATGAGGCAGAGCATTTCATCTTCAGCTGCTTCTGTCAGCAGCCCGATGGCGTCCTGAAATTCGAAGAGCCCGTCCAGGTAATATTCAATGGCGTACTGTTGTCGCAGTTCCATGAATTCGTACTTCACATGCTCCAGTTGGTTGGCGGCGAGCAACAGGTTGTTTGCGTCGATGGCATAGTAGGCATCGCCCAGCCAACTGTTTATCCTGGCCAGGGATTCAGCCTCTTCAGGGAGGTAACCCTGGTATTGTTTTTTCAGCTTCTGCCACTGGAACTCCACGTAGAAAACCGAACGCTTGGCCTGATGGATATCCCCTTCGAAGGTATAGATCATCAGGGGTACAAATGCCCGGTCAAAGTGCACCATGGCCTTTCTGGCCTCATTGGTGTCGCAACCAGTGAACAGTGAGGCTAGAATGGTAATGCAAACTACGCGGGACAGAAATTTCATGGTGCACTGTTTAATGTGGATCATGGCTGAAGGCCGGCTTTATGCACCTTTTCAGGTGACGGCGCCGGATCCTCAGGTTCGTTTACTTGATCTCGATCTTCTTGATCTTTTCTTTCTTCTCAACTTTCAGTTTCGGTAGAGTCAGGTACAAAATGCCATCCTTGTAGTTGGCGAGGATTGCCTCCTCTTTTACATTTTCAGGCAGATAGAACGAACGCTTGAAGGAACTAAAACTGAACTCTTTACGCATGTAGTTGTCCTCCTTCTCTTCCTTCTCTGCCTTCGTCTCGGCGCTGATGTACAGCGTGCCTTCTTTAACCTCAACCTTGAAGTCATCTTTCTTCATGCCCGGCGCCGCAACTTCAACTATGAAATCCTTTTCGGTTTCGGCTACATTAACAGCTGGGAGGCGGTCCTCTTTCCACCACCTGTTAAAGAAGTCGTCATCTGCGAAGAAGCGGTCAACCCATGGCATCAGGCTGGTTCTTTTCATCAGTGACATGGTACTTATTTTTTGGTTAAGTATTGGTTACGAACTATTTATACCCAAATATATCCTTCTCACCCGCTCTTCCCTTATGAGAAATATCATCTCATTTTATTGATTTTCATCAGCGCCCCGGGAAAAAACCTGCCCTAAGGCTCAGAGCGGTATATATACTGCTGTAACTTCCACATCCAACATCCTCCAGGTTCTCGGCGCCCCATAGCCAGCGGTAGCCGGCAGTATAGGCCAGGCTCAGGTTCCGGGTGAGCGGAAACTCCACACCCGCTTCCGGGCTTGCCGCCCAGATGTCTTCTTTTTGCATCCCTTCACTGACCCGCTTGTAAATGGCTTCCATACCCGCCTCGCCCAAACCTACCCTCAGCCCAAAACTGAAGTTGAGCCGGGAAGTGGCCGGGTAGAGAAAAGTCCCCTGAAAACCGTATTCTTCCAATGTAGATTCGTAGGTGGGAGTTTGAGCCGGAGTGATGGCCTTTAATCCGTAGAAGCCGAGCAGGAAGCGCCCGCTGGAAACGCCCATCGTCATGCCTGCCGATATCGCGTTGACACCATTGACCTCACTTAGTAGTACGGTGGACCCCGCGTGATATCCCCATTCCCGCGGTTGGCCGTTCAGCGTACAAAGCAGGCCAAATAAAACAACCGGGAAGAGCATCCACTTTTTCATCTTAACGGGCTTTGGTTGTACTCTTCAAGGTAACCGGATTGTTAATGGAGCGCGATGATGAAGAATAGTGCAGCGCGGTGATTTTTGTCAGTGCATGGTTGGGGGAGAGGAAGGGGTATTCGTTTATTCGGGTATGTGCCTGGGCAGAAATACTTAGACATACGTCGAAATAAGGGAATACGTTGTCAGCACAAGCTCGGCGGTAGGTTCCAATGTATTTCCATGTATTTCTTTATTTCTGTGTAACCATTCAGCATAACCTAGAAATCGCATTTTCTGCCGATTTTTTCGATGATGCTGAATAGTTACATTTCTGTCTAGATAAGTAATTGGAAAGGCGGGTAGGGCGCACGGCCCGGTGGAGCGCCCTTGAAATAGTGTCTTGTGCCATCAATCCGCTACCAGGATCTGGGTAGTGGCCAGGCCTGAGACCTGGAAGTAACCGATGGCGCCGCCTTCGATATTGGTGCGCAGGTTGGCCGGTTGGCCACTGAACATGCCGCCGTCGTTGTTTACGTTGCTGGTCAGGTCGAGGTAGTATTTGTAGGCTTCGCGGGTGATGGCATACATCTCCACCCGGGCCACATCATCTTTGGCATAGTAGAAAGGAATGGGCAGGTTGCTGATGTCTTCGCTGAGCAGCAGGTCGTCGTAGGCAAAGGCCCAGGTGCCGTCCCAGTTCAGAATGGTATCGTTGCGATAGAACTTAGCCAGGTAGTAATCAACTGTGGCCTGGGGTTCTTTGATGTATACCAATACTTCGTAGAAGCGGCCTTCGTCCTCCGGGTCCGCCTGCTCCTCGGGGTCAACGCGAATGGTGAGGCTGTCAAAAGGCGGCACGTAGTTCATCGGCTCACTGGCAGTATAGAGGCTTTCTCCTACTTTTGCCGTTAAGGTATAGATAGAACCAACCTTGCCTGTAAATGGGGTTTTCGGAACATAATAACCAGGTTCCTGCTCGATGTAGGAGTAGGTATTGCCCTCATTGTCTTCCACCGTGACGATGGCGCCGCTGACGGGCGGGTTCTGTCCATTGTCATAAAATCCCGCTGAGCGGCTGATGCGGATGTATTGGCGGCCGGGCTGGTCGCTAACCAACCCCTCGATGATGGTGGCGGGTTGGGTTTGCTCCAGATCCAGCTCTACGGTTTTTTCACAGCTGAACAGCGCGAGAGCGAAGAGGGAAAGAAAAAGGATATTTTTCATGATGCAACTATTTTGTTTTGAGTTTATTCAAACCTGCCGGGTGTTCGGCTGAGCTCCAGTTTAGTAAACCCGGCAGGTTGAGCTAATCTTAAAATTTAAAATTCCAGCTGAAGTAAGGCAGCGCCCCGAACAGGTAGACCATCCGGGCTTCCTTCTCGGTGCCGTCGCCGATGATGTTGCCGTCGTCATCCTGCTTCGTACGGGTATAGATGGTCCAGGGGTTTTGCCGGTTGTAGGCGTTATAGACCCCTACTACGAAGGAGTTCTGCCAACGGCGGTCCTCGTTCTTTTTCGGCTCGTAGGTGGCCGAGAGGTCCAGGCGGTGGAAATCGGGCAGGCGGTACCCGTTACGGCTGGAATAGAGGTTGACCTGATAACCGTCGAAGTCGTATTTCCCGGCCGGAAGGGTTATGGGCCGCCCGGTGGCATAGGTAAAGTTGGCGCCGAGGCTCCAGCGGGGACTAAGCTCATAAGCCAGCGCCAGGTTCAGGTTGTGGCGGCGGTCGTGGTTGGCCGGGAAGGATTCGTCCTTATTTACGCCCGGCACCTCCATGGTAGCTTTAGCCAGGGTGTAGCTGCCGAAACCGGTCAGGTTGCCCTTGCTCTTGCGGAGGTAGAATTCCATCCCGTAGGATTCGGACTCGCCCTGCCGGAATTCGGTGGCCAGGTGGCGGTTGAAGAACAGCTCGGCATTGTCGGCAAATTCCGTCAGGTCTTTGGACTTTTTGTAATAGGCCTCCACCGAAAATTCGAACATATTGTCCTGGAAGTTGCGGAAGTAACCCACGGCGAACTGGTCGGCCTTCTGCGGGTCGAGGTAAGGCGAACTGGGCGCCCAGGTAGCAAAGGGAATGGGCACCGTTGAGTTGGAGATCAGGTGTACATACTGTACCATGCGGTTGTAGGAAACCTTTACGGAACTCTGCTTGTCCAGCAGGTAACGGGCGGCAAAACGCGGTTCGGGGTTGTGGAATGATTTGATCGTCTCGAAATTCCCGTAAGTGGTAGAATCGCGGATAACGATATCTACATTATCCTCAGGGTCTTCGTACTCATAGATGGTGCCCTCGCCGATGTTCTGGAACAGGCTGTAGCGCAGGCCGTACTCCAGGCTGAGCCTGTCCGTCACCTGGTGCTCGGCGCCGAGGTAGAGGGCGTGGTCCAACGCAAACTGTTTTTGCAGGCTGGTGGACTTGAAGATCGACTCTTCTCCGTTGCTGGTGATCTTGCCGGGGGTGAAGCGGCGGTAAATTCCCTGATAGCCGAATTTGAGCGTAAATTCGGGGGTCACGAAGTAAGAAATATCTTCTTTGACGGAGGCCTCCCGCTGGTTGGCCTCCCAGAGGAAACCGTCGACGGGGTCTTTGTCGTGCAGGGCGTAGTCGAAGTCGCTGTAGATGAGCGTCAGGTTGGAGAACAAGCGCTCGTTGAACAGATGGTTCCAGCGGAAGGTCGCCGTGTTGTTGCCCCAGTCCATCTTGAAGTCGTCATTGAACTGCCAGATGTCCCGGCCGCTGTAAGCGGAGAGGAAGAACCGGTTTTTGTTGTTGGCTTTCCAGTTGGCCTTGGCGTTCAGGTCGTGGAAGCTCACCGCCGTGCCGTCGAATTGCTCGGAGTTCTTCATATACACATCGGCGTAGGAGCGCCGCCCGGCGACGATGAAAGAGGCCTTGTCTTCCACGATGGGCGCTTCCAGTGTCAACTTGGCGGCCAGCAGCCCGATGCCTCCACTGGCGGCGAACTGCTTGGCGTTGCCATCGCGGGTGGTGACTTCCAGCAGAGAAGACAGGCGCCCCCCATATTTAGCTGGGATGCCGCCCTTGTACAACTCTGCACTTTTGATGATATCGGCATTGAAAACGGAGAATAGGCCAAAGAGGTGAGACACGTCGTAGACCGGCGCCTCATCGATGAGGATGAGGTTCTGGTCAGCGCTGCCGCCGCGCACGAAGAAGGCGGAAGTGCCTTCGCCCGCGCTGGCCACGCCGGGCAGTGTCTGTATGGTCTTGATCACGTCAGGTTCGCCCAGGAGAGAGGGCAGCTTTTTGATCTCCTCAATGGGTACATCCAGGCGGCTCATAGCTACCTGCTGAACAGAGTGGTCCGCCTTTTTGTCCGTGACCACTACCTCCTCCAGGACGGCGGCGGCGGGCTGCATGTCCACGTTGAGTTCGATGTTGGCACGGAGGGTAACCGTCTTTACCGTTGCCTGGTAACCTATGTAGGTGAAGGTGAGTTCGTACGTGCCTGCCGGAAGTGTCAGGGAATAAAAGCCGTACAGGTTGGTCGTGGTGCCAGCCTTGGTGCTGGGTTCATAAACGCTGGCGTACAGCAGTTCCTCGCCGGAGGTGGCGTCCTTGAGATAGCCACTGATCGTGAAACGTTCTTCCTGAAGTGCGTCGGGTTGGCCTGTTGCGGAGCATAGCAATCCCAGCAGCAAGCAGGCCACCAAAAGGGCTCGCTTCATAATGTAGATTGTTTAGATTGTTTTTAGGGAGTATTTTCCCGTTCGTTCAGTTCCTTGATGCTGGAGCGCCTCGGCTACCCCTATGAAAAAAAATCATTTATTTATGAAGGGATGGCTTTGTAAGGCCAGAGGAGCGATTTATAGGACAAAAGTAAAGAACGGGCACGCCGGTTTCGCCTGGATTTATTTTCCCCGACGAAACCGGCTCGTTCAAACTGAAGGCGCAAAAAAAGAGGAGAACCTACTGGCTCTCCCCTAAAGATTCCCCTTTATGCACACTTAAGCCGAAAAAACGGCTCATTTCCAGGCCGGGCAGGCAGGCTTTGAAATCCTCCATCGCCGTCCAATACCCGGCCGGGAGTTCATAGGATTATAAAGGCCACAGGAACGGCCTATGCTAAGTACCTGGACTGAAATAGGGAAATACATAGAAATACGTAGAAATGCTTTGGGGCCTATGCCTTGCCTGAGCGGGCAATGTATTTCAATATTTCAATGAGTGTCTCTAAGTGTTTTTGTCCAGGTAAGTACTTTTCATTGGAGGCGAAAGCTTACAGGAATATTGATTTTGGACTTCACCGCTCTTCCCATCTGCAGGGCAGGCGACCATTTGGGCATGGCTTCGATAGCTTTGATCGCGGCGTCATCCAGGTAGGGGCCGACAGGGCCGGTTACCCTGATGTTAGTCAGGGAGCCATCGGCGGCTACCGTAGCCTGCACCATTACGGTGCCTTCGAAGCCATTCTCTTTGGCAATTTTTGGATATTGGGCGTGCTTGTTCAAAAAGGCCATAAAGGACGCCTCCCCTCCAGGGAACTGTGCCATGCGGGTAACCGCATTGGGGTCGTAGACGGGGGCTGCAGGTGTAGGGGCATTATTATTTTTTTCGACAGAGGCCATCTCCAATCCTTCCTCGGTTGCAACAATGAAATCAGATGTAGTCTGAGCATGAGCGACAGTGCATATGGCAGTGGCGAAAAAGCAGGAAAGCATGATATTCTGCATGATGTATCGTTTTAAAGAATTTGTTTGTTTATAGTCGATACAAAGATGCAGGCATACGGCAGGCGCCGCTTCCACTATTGTTTCAAAGGGTTGGACTATTGTTTCGTGGTGCAAAAAAGGGTGGACTAGTGTTTCATCTCAACTTATCCGCGCGATTCATTGGGCGATTTTCCAAATTCTTCCTGAAAAGTACGGGAGAAGTATTTGGGGTCCCGGAAGCCCACCTCGAAGGCCACCTGGGAGATGTTGAGGTCTGAATTAACGAGTAATTCCTTGGCCCGGTGCAGGCGAATGGAGCGAACGAAACTCGAAGTGGACCTGCCGGTAAGGGCTTTGACCTTCCGGTGGAGTTGGGGGCGGCTCAGGCCGGCTTCGCGACACAGCTCAATAATGCCGAAATTTTCATCCTCCATATTGGCTTCGACTATTGCCCTCAATTTGAGCACAAACTGGCTCTCCTGGCGCTCGCCCTCCGTTCCGGTGTCAGGTAGGGCTTCGAGGGAACGGTAGTGTTCCTGCAGCCTTGCCCGGAGCTCCAGTAATTTTTCAAGGCGGATGAACAGTTCCTGTTTCTCAAAAGGCTTCGACAGGTAAGCGTCGGCGCCTTTTGAGAGGCCTTCCTCCTTTGAATCCTGGCTGGCTTTTGCGGTCAGCAGGATGATGGGAATATGGCTGGTGCGTTCGTCCGTTTTGAGGGTTTGACAAACCTCGTAACCGTTCTTTTTGGGCATCATCACATCGCTGATGATAATATCGGGTACCTGTTCAAGCGCTTTGTCGATGCCCTGCTGGCCATCCTGGGCAATATCCAGCTGGTACTGGCCTTCCAGGCAGCCGAGCAGGTATTCGGCCACATCGGCGTTGTCTTCAATGATCAGCAGTGAGGGCAACTCCGTCAGCTCAGCTTCCACATCTGCGCTGACGGGTACAGGTGCGGATGGGAAGGCAGGCGAAGGGCCTGCCGGTTTTTCCGCTTTTAGAAAAGAAGGAATGCTTTCTCCCTCCTCCACCAGCGGCGCTTGCTGCCGGATCGGTATCCGTATCGTGAAGGTTGTGCCCTTTCCTTCCCGGCTTTCCACCCCGATCTCTCCATCCATAAGGGTGACGAGTTCCTTGGCGAGCGAAAGGCCGATGCCCGTGCTCTGGGGAGTGCCTTGCGCGCGCTGCCCCGGCGGGCGGGCGGGACTGCGGGGAGCGGCAGTTGGAGGGGCGGAGCTGCCACCAAACAATGGCCGGTATTCGTCCTTCTCTTCTGGAAGGGCTGGCGGCGTGTCTTCCAGCCCACTGAAAAAGCGTTCGAAGATGAACGGCAACTGGCCGGCAGGGATGCCTGGGCCGGTATCTTTTATGCGGACTTGCAGGCAGCCTGCAACGTCGTCGACCTGAAAATAGACATGCCCGCCTTCCGGTGTGAATTTGATGGCGTTGGCAAGCAGATTGGAAAGGATACGCAGCAACTTTTCCGCATCATGGTCCATTACCAGTTTGGATACATTGCCGAGAAAGTGCATTTGAATATCACGGCTTTCTGCCAGGGAGTGGAACGATTCGAACAGGTAGTGCAGAAAGGGCACTACATCGCCCTGGGCCAGTCGAAGCTCCATCTTGCCGGATTCCAGTTTGCGCAGGTCGAGGATCTGATTGACCAGATTGAGCAGGTTGAGGCTGTTGCGGCGGATCATGGTAATACCCCTCGTTAGCCAGCGCTCCGGGTTTTCCTCGATCTGTTCCGTCATGCCGGAAATGACGGTTAGCGGAGTTCGGAATTCGTGAGAAATATCGGTGAAAAAATCCGTCTTGAACTGGTCGAGCTCCTGCAGCCTTTCGTTCTTTTCTGCCAGCTCCCGGGCGGCTTCGGCCTGCTTGAGGACCTCGGCTTCCTGTATTGTTTTTTCAATAGTAGCCTCCAGGTCGGAAAATTCAATGGGCTTGGTCACAAAGTCGAAAGCCCCCAGGTTCATGGCTGTGCGAATGTTCTTCATGTCTCCGTATGCAGAGACTACTACGGCCCGCAGCCGTGGATGGGACTTTTTGATCTTTCCAACCAGGGTCAGGCCGTCCATTTTGGGCATGTTAATGTCGGTCAGCACCATATCTATAGCCCTGTCCCGGCCAAGAACATCCAGGGCTTCCACCCCATTTTGGGCAAAAACGAAATCATACCGGCCCTCTCTGGCCTGCCTGCGGAACCGCTGAAGAATCAGGCGTTCAAACTGAGGCTCGTCATCTACTACTAAAATTTTCGCCGCCATAACTTACTATCCGTCATTTTGGACTGGGTAAGTTACTTACTTTTTTCGACTTCTAAACAGGATGGACGTGCGGCAGGCTGGTTTGTACAGGATTTGACGAGAGAAAAAACGGAGAGGACGTTTGCCGCCCTCTCCGTTAGGTGGGCTTTGCGGCCCGTGGAACGGATGCTGCTTAAATTACCGCACCAGGCTCACTTTAATCGTCTGTACCGAATCACCGCCCCGGAAACGTACCAGGTAGATGCCGGGGCTCAGCAGCAGGCTGTTGTCTGCGGCGCCGTCCCAGTATTGCGTATGGCTTCCGGCGTCCAGGGTGGCGGACAGCAACTGGCGTACCCGCTGGCCCTGCAGGTTGAACACCTCCAGGCTGGCAGCCCCTGCTTCCGGCAGGTAGAAACTGATGGCCGTTTCACTGCTGAAGGGGTTGGGCGCCGCCTGCAGGCTGTAAGCTTCGGCCGCTGTAACTCCGGTTGTCGGAGGCAGTGGACGGCCGCTACCCGAACAGGTTTGCGCCGTTCCGGCATTGATGGCATCGATCAGGGCCTGGATCTCAGCATTGATGTAATCGGCCTCAGCGGTGGGAATGGTAATGCCGCGCTGGTAAGCCACATAGGAAATGATATTGTTGAGGGCGGCGATGATCGATCCGGCAGGCGCGCCGAGGCTGAACTTGGAAGCCACGATTTCAAGCCTTCTGGTGATGTTTCTGGCGATTGATGAATTGAGGCCCAGCCCATTCACATAATCTACCAGGTTTTCTATCTCATCGTCCAGGCATACTACCTGTGTGCAGTAGCCCGACGGGTCCTCCACCGTGACCATTGCCATGCAGGTGGAAGTATTGCCGTTGCCGTCGTTAACCGTGAGCGTCACGGTGTTGGCGCCGACATCCGCGCAGGAGAAGGTGTTCGGGCTAACCGATTGCGGGGCCACCGTGCCGCAGTTGTTCGAGGAATTGACAGCATCGAACACATCGGCGGCGGTGATGCTGCCTGTACCGGAAGTATTGAGGTTCACCGTGGTGGCCTGGCAGGCGGCGGTGGGAGGGGTGTTATTCAGTAGAGACAGGTCGTCTTCATCCGTCAGCCCATCACAGTCGTTGTCGATGCCGTCACAAATTTCCTGGGCGGCCGGGTTGACAGCAGCGTCGGTATCGTCGCAATCCGTATCGTTAGCGACGAAACCAGGCGGCTGGCTGCAGGCCAGGACGAAATTATCGGCATCGCCATAGGTGTCGTTGTCCGTATCCGCGTACCAGGTGCTTTGCCCGATGGCAAAGGGGTCGTCTTCATCCACCAGCCCGTCGCAGTTGTTGTCAATACCATCACCACACAGTTCCTGTCCAAAGGCGTTGACGGTAACCGTTGCCATGCATGTAGAGGTATTGCCATTGCCGTCGCTCACGGTAAGCGTTACACTTTGAGAGCCGGCATCGGAGCAGGAGAAGCTGCTGGGGGTTACGGACTGAGGGGTTACCGTACCGCAATTGTCTGACGAACCAGCGCTATCAAAAACATCGCTGGCGGCGAGGCTTCCCATGCCGGTAGCGTCGAGTTGAACCGTCGCGGGCCGGCAGGTAACAATGGGCGCCGTATTATCTATTACCGCAAGGTTAAATGTGCAGGGTGGGGAATCGTTTTTGCCGTCGGAGGCCGTTAGGGTGACCTGGGTGAGACCGACGCCCACCACTGTGCCCGGCGCAGGGCTCTGAGTGATATTCACCTGTCCGCAGTTATCAGAAGCAGACAGGCCATTGGGAGCGGTGACCAGTACAGTGAACTGCGTATTGTCGCACCCGGCATCAAATTTGGGGTCGATCACGAAGTCGATGACATCTCCGGCACTAATGGCCTGGCTGATGGACTGCGTAACCAGGCTGGTAGGAATATTGAGGTATTCCCAGATCTGTGTGCCGTTGAGGAGCACGCGCACATGCGCGCCGTCCCCGCAGTTGCCGTCCCGGTCATAGAAGGCCAGGTTGATGTCTACCGTACCCGTATAGGGGCTCACCCAGCGGCGCACGGCCCATTTGAGGTCATCGACGCCAGGGTGGCCGCCGGAGGCGTCGAGGAAGGGCGTGCTGAAGCCCTGGTTGCCCTGCCATTGCGGCACCCCGCCGTTGTAGGTGGGCAGCGGGCTGAAATTTCCGGCATCGAAGGCGAAGTATTGACCGTACGACCATCCGCCGCTGCCCTGCGTTCCGGAAAATTCAGTAACGGAATTGGCCAGCACGATGGGGCCGCCGGTGAAGTTGGGCGCCAGGGCCTGGCACTGGGCGTCGATGTTGACGGCAAAGTCGCCGGGGCAGGTGATCGAGGGCGGGGTATTATCCACTACCGTAATAGTAGTCATACACCCATCGCTCGCACTGCCCGGGTCGGTAACGGTGAGGGTGACATTGGTCGTTCCCAGCGGGTACGGCCCGGCCGGAGACACGCTGAAAGACAACATGCCCATTTCCGGGTCAGTGGAGCCGCCGTCGAAGTCGGCGGCGGCGGCTGTGCCCTGGCAGTTGGCGTTGGCATCTACGGTTACAGATTTGCATAATGCTGTGGGCGCTTGATTGCAGATGTTATTGCCATCGGCCACTGTCACATCGGCTGAGCAAGAGGCGAGATTACCGCTGTCATCGGTAACGGTAAGGGTTACGCTCACCGTGCTGCCGACATCATTGCAACCGAAAACCGTTGCCGGGATGCTCAGATTGACGGAGCAGTTATCCGATGAACCGCCATTTATGTCTTCTGCGGTAAGGCTATAAGCGCCGCCCGTTTCAATATCAACGGTGATGTCCTGGCAATCAGCAAAAGGAGCTGTGGCATCTATGACGGTAACCACCGCCAGGCAGGACGTCTGCACGCCGCCGGTTCCGGTAGCCGTCAGGGTGACGGTGGCGCCGATACCGTGGTTGCCCAGGTTAGCGATCACGTTGGTGCCTAAATTCTCCCATTCCGTGGCCAGGGTGGGGAAGCCGCTGGCCGGGTTCGACGTTACTCCGCCGGTTACCGTGCTCTTCCGGCGCAGGGTCTGGTCCAGAGAGCTGTTCCCGCCGGCTGACCATTGTGTGCCTGGATCCTCACCGATCCTGCCGATCAGGTCGGCAGTGGCGCCTAAGCCGATGTTGTAGAGCTCGACGGCGTCATTGCCATTAAAGTTGACGGCGCCGGCTACGGTGGCGGCTCCAGGGTATATCGTAGCGCCGGTGTTCCTCAGTACGATCACCTCGCCGGGGTTTAAGATACCGCTCAAAGTATTGGTGGTGGACGGCGTGGCCGATCCATTGCTATACGTTCTGACCTGGTAATTCGCCAGGTTTTGCGCAACGCCCGTGCCGTTATAGATCTCCAGGTACTTGTTATTTCCGGTCCCTTCCACGTATTCGGAGAAGAACAGGTCCGTCGGGGCGGTGGTGATCACGTCGCTGCAGGAGAGAGAAGCCGGTTCAACGCTCAGGGACGGCAGGCCGCAGTTGTCGAAGCTGCCGCCGTCGATATGAGCCGGGGTGATGCTGGCGTTGCCCATTCCATTCAGTTGCACGGTGGTGTTCTGGCAGACGGACACCGGGTTGGAAGTGGTGCAGGTGCTGTAGTTGTAGTTGTTGCCGCTGTTGTTGGCCAGTTCCAGGGTGAGCATATCGTGGGCCACTTCACCGTAGGTGTTGACGGCATTGATGAGCTGGGTCAACGAATTGGAAGAAGTGTAGACGTAGTAAGCCACATTGGCGTTCGTTACGGGAATGGTAGCCGTGCCCGAAACACCGCTGAAATTGACAATGATAAAACCGGAGGTGTTAAACCCATCGGTGCTGAAACGCACATAGACATATTCCCCGGCGGCAGGGGCGTTGCTCAGCGTCACCGTCACCTCATAGCCGCAGTCGGTGGCGCAGGGCGGGCCGGAGACGCTGGAAACGGTGGCGGGAGCGAAGCTGGTTTCCAGGATCGCCATGAAGTTGTCGCCGGTATTCTCCGTCACGTTGACGGTGTAGTAGTTGCCGGCCGTGATCAGGGGGAGAAAGCCGTCGCAGCCGCCAAAGTTGGAATTGAAGGTAGCGGAGGCGGTAGGCGCGGGGAACCCGGCGGCCGGAGCGATGACCTGGTTGAAACCGCTGAGTGCCACGGATGAGTTCCCATTGCAAAAACCATTATATGGGCGCCAATTGTTGAAAAAATTCTGGTTGCCGGCCGTGCCTTCCGCGAAGTTCCATCGCCGGGTGAGAACAAAGAAGGACCTTTTGGCCGCCTGAAGCCGCACCTGCCGGAAGGCGCCCCGGTCCGTCAGGTTGTAGGAAACATAGTTTGTGCTGTCCACCATATCAGAACCAAAGGTAGTGGGCTGCGCCTGCAGGCCCAGGGCCAGCGAGAACAGGATGATCAGCGTAGAAATAATTTTCTGCATAGAATTAAGTGATTTTATATTGGTCAATTTGTGTTGAGGGAAAATGCCTATACTATTGTTGCCTGCTCATTTGAGGCAACAATAATACATGGCCGCGGATAGCGGCAAAAGTGTGCTTTCAGGAATAGATAGCGTCTCTCAGCATTTAGCCTTCCGGGTAATAGAGAAGAAACAGGGAGGGGTGAAAAATATCAGGTACAGTGTTTTTTGCTCTCGTAAAAGTAATGTTTTATTTATTTATTTTCCTGGTATCGGTGAGAAAAAGATCCGGCTCGCTGTTGACAAGTAGGAATTTGGCAGGATAGGTGTGTTGCTGGGGTTAGCGCCCCTATGCCTCAGGCGCTGAATTTATTCCTGGGCACCCTCCCTGATCGTGGAGCCTCTACTCCTTCTCCAGGCGGTCGTCACTGGAATCCACATCCCGGAAGTCTTCCCATTTCAGGTAGATGCCGCGTACCTTTCCTTCCACCGGCACCTCCAGCTCTATTTCATCGCCATCCTTCCAGAGGACGGGGTTGAACCTGAAATACCGGGAGCTTCCGTCCTCCAGTTCCACCTCCAACGGGATGGGCAGGGGCAGCCCGCCCTCGTTGCGCACCGTTACGAAGAGCGCCTCTTCCGCCTGCCGGAAATCCACCAGCGCCAGGTCCATGGTATTGAATTCCATGAACCAGCGTTGCCAGAACCAGTCGAGCTCCTCCCCGGAACATTCCGAAATGGTAAAGAAGAAATCGTAGGGCTGCGGATGTTTGCCGCGCCAGCGTTCGACATATTCCTGTACGCACTCCAGAAAATTGTACTCCAGCAGCAGGTTATACAGCGAGAGGTACGCCGCGGCCGGTTTGCCGTAAGAGTTGAGCTGGTAGGCGGGCGCCAGCAGTTGGTCTGTAGGAGTGAGTAGGGGCACGTCTACCTCGGCGCCTTTTACCCCCAGGTATCTGCGCAGGTAATAACCTGGGTAGATGGACTCTTCGGGGTTTTTCAGCGTGTACAGTTCGGTGCAGGCGAAGAACTCCAGCAGGGTGGCCCAGCCTTCGTCCATCCAGGCGTAGGCGCTTTCGTTGACGCCCGTCAGGAAGGGGAAGTAGGTGTGGGCGATCTCGTGAGCGGTGAGGGCTTTGGTGTCGTCCATGCTCTCCATATCGAGGTCGTTGACCATCATCGGGTATTCCATCTGCCCGTAGCCGTTGAAGATGGTCATGGTGGGGTAGGGGTAAGGGATGCCGGGTTTTTGGGTGGAAAAATAGCCGATGCAGGCGCGGGCGATCTCCGCCACCTCGTAAAAATCGCTGCTTTCGGGCTGGTAGGCGGCCTGTACGCTGGCCCGCCGGCCGGTGGAGTCAACCGCAATGCTGGTGGCGTCCCACAGGAAATGATCGCTGGCGCCAAAGGCGAAGTCCGTAACGTTCTGGGCGGTGAAGCGCCAGGCCAGTTCTTCGGCCGGCTTTACGCCCTGCCCGGCCGCCAGCATTTCCTGGGTAATGATGTGCACCACCGTATCCACCGTCTGGGACTGCCGGAAACGCTCCAGCGCCAGTGGGCTCAGCACTTCTTTCCCATTGGTGAGTTCACCTGTGGCCCATACGACAAACCCTTTCGGGGTGCGGATGGTGACGTCATAATCGTTGAAGTCGCCGTAGAATTCGGTTTGAACGTTGTGGATTATCCGGTCCCAGCCACTGATGTCATCATAAACGCCGATGCGCGGATACCAGTAGGCGGCAAAGAGGGCGGACTCATCGACCATGCCCTCCCGGTGTTCGAGTTTGGAGGTTTGAAGCTCAAAGTTCCATTCCAGCGTCAGTTCCAGGCTGGCGCCGGGCAGCAGGGGTTCGGGCAGCAGCAGCCAGGCATTGGTAGGGTCTTCGGATTGATGGACAGCGCCATTGTCCCAGTCTACTATCCTGCCGTTCACCTGGACGTTTGAGAGGCTGATGCCTTTGGTATAAAATGCCGGATCTACGTAGGAAGCCCGGCGGGCCTGCAGGAGGTGTACGTTCTGGATGAGCTTCAGGTTGAGCTGCAGGAGGGTGTCCGGGCTATTGTTGGTATAGGTGATGGCGGCCCGGCCGTCGATGCGGCGCTCAGTGGGAGTTACCATGGCGTCGATCCGGTAGTCGGCGCGGTTCTGCCAGTAGTTGGGGCCGGGCTGGCCGGTGAAGGTGCGGGTGCCGTTCTCCACTGCCTGGCGGAAATCGCGGGGCGTGTAGAGGGAGGGCTGGGCCGAAAGGAATGGCGCCAGGAAGAGTAAGAAGGTCATCAGATTGAAGAAAGCCTTGGTCATATCTTTGGATTGGAATTGAAGATGGGCGAAAATAGGGAAAAATGATGTGTATTCGTGTATTCGTCATTATTCGGTGGATCGCACAAAGATTATGTAAAACTGTTTCAAAATAATGTAAGGCATTGTTTTTCATTGATTTGCATCTTTGTCTTGACATTTTCTGGTTAAAAACCGATAACAATGCAGAGCCACCACCATTCCGAAACCGAATCCACGCAAAAGCATAGCCATCAACAGCATGGCAACGGCCACCACCACCACCACGATCACCACGCCGGGATGATCGAAGATTTCAAAAAGCGGTTTTGGGTATCTTTGGCCCTTACCGTACCCATACTGCTCCTTTCTCCCATGATCCAGCACTGGCTGGGGGTGGACTGGCCGTTCGCCGGCGATAAATACCTGTTGTTCGGCCTGTCCAGCATCCTCTTTTTCTACGGTGGCTGGCCGTTCCTCCAGGGCTTGGCAGAGGAGCTTAAAGAACGGTCACCCGGCATGATGACGCTGATCGCCGTGGCCATCGTGGTGGCCTACGCTTACAGCAGCGCCGTAGTGTTCGGACTGGAAGGCAAGACCTTCTTCTGGGAACTGGCCACCCTTATCGTTGTGATGCTGCTGGGGCACTGGATAGAAATGAGGTCAGTCCTGGGCGCTTCCCGGGCGTTGGAAAAGCTGATCGCTCTGCTGCCGGATGAGGCCCACCTGGTGCATGGTGATCATGTGATGGAGGTAAAGGTGAGCAAGCTGAATAAAGGAGATGTCATTCTCATCAAACCCGGCGAAAAGATCCCGGCCGACGGGGAGATCACCGACGGGGAAAGCAACCTCAATGAAAGTATGCTAACCGGGGAAAGTACGCCGGTGGCCAAGGGGAAAGGTGATAAAGTCATCGGCGGCGCCATCAACGGCAACGGCTCCCTCAAAGTAAAAGTGGAGGGCACCGGGGAAGACAGCTATCTCTCCCAAGTGATCAATATGGTGAGCGAGGCGCAGAGCCGCAAGTCTAAAACCCAGAAGCTGGCGGATCGGGCGGCCTTCTGGCTCACCATCGTTGCGCTGACGGTAGGCTTCGGCACCCTGGCCATCTGGCTCCTTTTAGGCAAAGACTTCGCCTTCGCCCTGGAGCGCATGGTTACGGTGATGGTCATTTCCTGCCCCCACGCCCTGGGGCTGGCTATTCCGCTGGTAAGCGCCATATCCACTGCACTGTCGGCTCAGAACGGCCTGTTGATCCGCAACCGCACCGCTTTCGAGAACGCCCGCAAGATCACCACCCTGGTGTTCGACAAAACCGGGACGCTGACCACCGGGGAGTTTGGCGTCAGCCGCTTCACAAGTGTCCGGGAAGGGATGGAAGACAAAGAACTGCTCCGCCTGGCCGCCGCCCTGGAAGCCAATTCTGAGCACCCCATTGCCGAGGGCATTATGGGCAAAGTGAAAGAGCTGGGCCTGCAAACGCCGCCGGCAGATCATTTCAATGCGATCACCGGCAAGGGCGTAGAGGCAACGGTGGAAGGAAAACAGGTAAAAGTAGTGAGTCCGCGGTATCTGAACGACAAGGGGATCAACATCCCGGACGCAGCAGAAAATGATGGCGGTGAGACCATCGTCTTCGTCCTCCTGGACGACAAGCTGGCCGGCTTCATTGCTCTGGCCGACCAGATCCGCCCGGAGAGCGCAGAGTCCATTCAAACCCTGCAGGAGAACGGGATCAAGACCATGATGCTGACCGGCGACAACCAGGCGGTGGCCGCCAAGGTGAGCCGCCAACTCGGCCTGGACGACTTCTTCGCGGAAGTCCTGCCGGATCAGAAACTGGAAAAGATCAAAGCCCTTCAGGAGAGCGGCGAATTCGTGGCCATGACCGGCGACGGGGTGAACGACGCCCCCGCCCTGGCCCAGGCCAACGTAGGCATCGCCGTCGGCAGCGGCACCGACGTAGCCGCAGAGACCGCCGACATCATCCTGGTGAACAGCAACCCCAAGGATATCAGCAAGCTGATCCTTTTCGGCAAGGCCACCTACCGGAAAATGGTTCAGAACCTGATCTGGGCCACCGCCTACAACGTGATCGCCATCCCGCTGGCCGCCGGGCTGCTCTACAACTGGGCCATCATGATCTCTCCGGCTGTAGGCGCCGCCCTGATGAGCCTCAGCACGGTGATCGTGGCGGTGAATGCGCAGTTGTTGAAGAAGGCCCTGGTTTAAGGGAAAGTCCAAATACTATCCAATTCCTCCTTTTTTTCCTCTAATTTTCGGAAAAAAACCTATGGCCTTCTTCTGGATACTTTGGGGCTTCGACGCTTGTATCGCCCTGGTGGCGCTCTACTTTTTCTTCATCGGGCTGGGTGATGGCTCGGTGTCTTCTTTCAACATGGGTATATGGTTGATGCTCCTGGGCGGGCTGGCCGTCATCCTGCTGGGCAGCCTGTGGCTGAAGGGGCTGGAGAAACTGTTGCTCGCGAAAGGACTGCTGGCTGTACTGGCCGTACCGGGGTTGTTGTATGGGCTGTTTATATTGCTGGTTGTCCTTTCGGGGGCGAAGTGGAATTGAGGAGAGCTATGGGAGAAATGGATCAATAATAAGATTTTGATGAAATAAAGAAGGCCGGAACATTCCATCCCAGCCTTCTTTACTCCTCCCGGTTATTCCTGGAAATTAAGCGCCAATGGTAAATTGGCGCTTAATGTGGGGCTCACCGCGCCAGCACAAACTGCTTCACCTGCCGTTCTCCATCCGTAATTACCGAAAGGAAATAGACGCCATTGGGCAGGGCCTGCTCGGCCAGGTTGAGGGAGATGGAAGGCGCGTTCAAAGTGTCTTCCATCTGGGTGTACACCCGCCGGCCGAGGGCATCGTGGATGGTGAGGGCTACCTGCTGCTCCACATAGCCAGGCAGGTGGAGGGTGAGGGCGCCGGTGGTGGGGTTGGGGTACAGTTTGAATCCTGTGCTTTCCATGGCTGTTGCCTGGGCGTAGACACCGGATGGAGGTGTAATTGCATCGGGCGAGCTGCAATCCACCGTACCGGCCTCAATGGCGCCGATCAGCGCCTGGATCTGGGCGATGATGTACGCGGCGTCTGCCTCGGGGATCTGGTTGCCGCTCTGATACTGTACATAGTTGATGAGGTTGTTCAACTGGGCGATCACCGTATTGGGGTTATGGCCGTTGCAGAATTTGGTGGCCGCCAGGTTGAGCCTGGTGGTGAGCGCCCGCTCGATGCCAGGTTTGAGCCCAATGCCTGTAATATAGTTGTTCAGGTTATCGACAACGGTATTGATGGAGGTGCTGGGGTCGCAGGCATCGCCCAGGCCGTCGAGGTCGAGGTCGGATTGGGTGGGGTTGGGGGTGGCGGGGCAGTTGTCGGTATCTCCGCAGATCCCGTCATTGTCGGCATCGTCATACGGGTCGTTCGGGCAGGCGTCGCATATATCGCCCTGGCCGTCATTATCTGTGTCGGTTTGATCGGTATTGGGGGTGTTGGGGCAGTTGTCGGTGGCGTTGCAGATGTCGTCATCATCGATGTCTAGGCTTGGGGCAAATGCCAATTGGACAATTGAACCGCCTCCAAATTCATCTGCGGCATGCGTTTGGCCAATAAGTGTTGCTGTTCCATTGGTTGTTGAAATAATAAATAATTGATTAGGAGAAGCAGAAAATAGTTCTCCAGTTACAGGATGCAATGTTAACATTGAACCTCCAGCTGAAGGGCCAATTAATGTGGAATTTCCAGTTGCTAAGTCAATCGCATAAAGATTAACCGGGTTTGGGGGACAACCATCAAAGGAATATTGAGCGCCAGAAGTGAAGGCGAGGGCATCCGCCTCATTGTGGCAAGTACCCGAAATGCTTGCCACAACCGTAGCATTCCCAGTTAAAGGATCAATGGTCATAAGCCTTCGGCTATAGTAGTTTGCCGGGGGGGCTGTCTCATACCCAGAGGCATAGAGCAGCCCATCATCAGGATTGTATTCCATAGATTCAATCAGTTTGAAGTCTATGAGCGGAAACTGCTGGTCAATGAAACCTATGGCGGTAATTTCTCCGGTACACCTGTCTATACTGACTAGTCTTGGCTCTGTCATTCTGTCGGCAACTGCTAATAGTTTATCGAGATTGGGCTCGTAGGTCAACCCCGAGAAGGTTGAAATCCCCGGCGTTAACGGCGCAACCTCAGTGGCCGCACCTGTTGCGGGGTCAATTTCCGCCAGGTAGTCGCCGATGATTCCATACAATATATAGTCTTGGGTGGAGGCGCTGAAGGAGGAAAATAGCAGCAAGAAAAGCATTCCCCATACTTTTGACTGCTTGTAAAATGACGTTTTCATGATCATTGAATTTGTGGTGAAAAAGGTTTCAAAATGTTGAAAAACTGCGGGGGGAGGCATTGAGTACTTGAGGGGGCGAAAGGATTGGAATGGAATGTTGAGCCTAAGTTATTAAGATTCCAGCTCCTGTGCAGCCTCAATGTAAATCCGGGCGGGCTGAGTAAAAATTCAGGCGGTTTGGATGGAAATTCGGAAAGGGCTACGCTTCAAAAACAGCGTCCATTTCCCGGTAGCTCAACACCCTGATGTCTTCCGAGTAGGGGAACCCCTCTTCTACCGGGCAGATGATGAATTGCTTTTGGGTATTCAGGTCCGAACGGGCGATGTGGAAGCCGCGGCTGGGCTTTGGAGTGGTGGAATATTTTATTTCAACTAAAATGAAAGGTTTTCCTCCCCGTGCAATCACCAGGTCGGCTTCGGTCCCCTCGTGGGTGCGGTAAAAGTACAATTCCGCCCAATCGGGAAGGATGGCGCTCATTTGTTCGATCACATAAGTTTCCCAGGAAGCTCCCAGCAGCGGGTGGCCGCTCAAATCAAAAAAGGAGGACACGCCCAACAGTTGATGCAGCATTCCCGTATCCCGGATATACAGTTTGGGCGTTTTGACCAATCTTTTTTTCAAATTGGTAAAATAGGGCTGCAACCTTCGGATCAAATAAGCCGATTCCATAAAATCGAGATACCTTCTGACGGTTTTGGCGTGAATGCCCAAAGATCCGCTGAGGTTTTCCATATTCAGTAAATTGCCGCTCAGGTGGGCAGCCATGCGCCATAATTTTCCGGTCACGATAGGGTCGGCGCGCAGGCCCAGGAGTGGAAGGTCTCTTTCCAGGTAGGTTTGAATAAAGTTCTGTCGCCAAAGCCTCGACAATTCGTCACTTGGCGCCAGCAGGGAGTCGGGAAATCCTCCCCGGAACCAATGCGTCCGGTAATCGGTAATATCCCGGACCTCCCCGAAAAGGAAGGGCTTCAACTCGTGGTAGGCAATACGGCCGGCCAGGGATTCAGATGTGTCACGGATCAGGTCGGGAGAAGCCGAGCCCAGCAGAATGAACCGCCCGGCTTGCCGTTTTCGGTCGATGATGCCCCGCAATTGCGGAAACAATTCCGGAAGCTTCTGCACTTCGTCCAGGATGACGGTTTGATCCGCTAAGGGGTCCAGGAAAAGGGATGGATTGTTCAACCGCGCCAGGTCATCCGGGTTTTCCAGGTCCAGATAAACAGAGGGTTTGTCCAGTTGCGCCCGGATGGCTTGCACCAGGGATGTCTTTCCTACCTGCCGGGGTCCTACAACGGCCACCGCAGGAAAGAAAGAAGCCAGTTGCAGGATCTTCTCTTCTGCAAAACGATGATAATATCTTTCCATAACCCTGAAATTCCCGCACTAAATGCGGGAATTTCAGGGTAAATTAAACCTTTTTTGTGACCCATGCAATAAGGGAGAGAAAATTGAGGGGAGTGGAGGCATCAAGGGTTCAATTTCCAAAGCCGGATTCTCAGTAAAGTCGCCAAACTGAACTAAGATTATCCATATTTAAAGTTAGAGCCGTAATTTTAATTATAGCCATCCTTAGTTAAACTTAACTTCACCAGGAAAAACAAGCAACCTTCCCCGCCTTTTTCCGTATACTTTACAGAAAAAGAGGCAGTTAGCCTTAGGCGCTAATTTAGCCCCAGGGCTGCGAGGGGCATTAGCGCCTAAGTACTAAGTTGCCACCAGAAAGAAATTAAGCGCTAATGGGAAATTAGCGCTTAATGTGTCCCAATCATAAACACTTATGAGCCATCATATCAAAATATTGTCCCTCCTCTTCACCCTCTCCCCCCTTCTCCTCTTCTCTCAAACCAACCCCCAGCCCCACTTCCGCAACTACTCCACCCAGCACGGCCTGCCCAGCCCCGAGGTATACTGCGCCTTCCAGGACAGCCAAGGTTATATGTGGTTCGGAACCGACAACGGCGCAGCCCGGTTCGACGGCTACACCTTCCGCACCTACGACGCCCGGGACGGCCTGGCCAGCAATGTGGTGTTCGACATTCACGAAGACGCCAAGGGGCGCATCTGGTTCGGAACGATGACGGGGGAGGCATTCATCCTGGAAGGGGATACCATTGTGCCGTATCGGTATAATCATCTGGTATTACAGTATAGAGGGAAATTTCATGGCGTTGCTCTGGCCTACCTGCAACCAGAAGAAGAAAAGGCTTATTTCGAATTGGCTGAGCTTGGGTTTTTACAGATAGATAGCCTGGGCAGGGACAGCCTGTTTACTACCAGCTTGCCTTATTGCTGGCTGATTATGGATTTGGAAGGGGTTCCCGAAGTATTGCGTACGATTGTGTACAGGCCGAAAGAAGACGGATATGGTATTCTGGCAAACCAAATAAGGGAACGTAAAACCGCTCCATTCGAAATCCTATCCAACAAACGTTGGTTTCAGGTGGAATTGCCCTTTCCCTTTGGACTACCTTGCGGAGGCTATTTTGATGCTCAGAGGATTTCAAAGGATTCTTTGTTGGTTTTTGCGTGTCATTTCGTGTATATCCTGAAAAATGATAAACTGCTTGCAACAGAGCCCTTCCACCTCAAGATAAATATGGCCATTGAAGACGAAGAACAAGCCATCTGGCTTTGTTTAGGCGAAGGAAACGGGCTGCGCCGGTATCGAAACCTGGAAGCCTTCAGAAAAGGTAAATATGACCTTTTCTTAGATGGCCTTTCAATCAACTACGTGTCTAAAGACTCCAAAGGAGGCCTATGGGTAACGACCCAGGAAAAAGGAGTTTTTTATTGCACGGATATGCAATTGCTGACTTATGATTCCCGCTTTGGTTTTTCGGAGGATTTTGTCAGTGCCGTAGCTTTTAAAAATGAAGAGGAATTATTCGCCGGTTGTAAAAACGGCAATATTTTTCAGGTCAGCCTGGAAGACAACCAAATTGGAAATATTATTAAAAACCCCTGGAGTTATGAAAACTTTGACCTGCTGTATCTTTCCGAAAAAGATGCCCTTTGGTGCAATAACGGATATTGGAAAAATGGGCAGTGGCATTTCATCTACTATTTTAACCCGATATACCAGAAACAACTCCGTTGGGATTTCGGCAGAATGGAAAAGTTGCACCTTAATTCCCGGGGAGAATTGCTTGGTTGCTATCACTTAGGTTTCTCTGTTATTGATGTAAATGAAAAATACCTAAAGTTTGCTTCCTATTATAACAACCTCCACGAACGCACCTTCGCCATCTACACCGCCGGGGATGAGAGAGTCTGGGTCGGCAACGCCCGCGGCCTCTTCGAGTTCAAAGACAGCATACTCCTTTCCCCCGGCATCGTCCACCCCGCTTTCAACAACCGCGTAGAAGACATAGACGAACTCCCCGATTCCAGCCTCGTCTTCGGCACCAAAGGCTGGGGCGTCATATGCTGGAAAGGCGAAGACATCCTGCAAATTACCACCGATGACGGCCTCACCGCCAATATGATCGAAGATGTGCATGTGGATGAGAACGGCATCCTCTGGGTGGGTACGCTGAATGGGCTGAATAAGGTCACTTTTGACACCGCCGGACGGACCACCGTCCGCCGGTTTACCGTAGCCAATGGCCTGCCCTCCAACGAAATCTACAAAGTCAAATCCTACGCCGGGCAGGTGTGGCTGTGCACCGCTGGCGGGCTGGTTAAATTCCACGAGCCGGAGGTGGATAAAGAAGCCCCTACACCCCGCATCCAATACCTGAACGTGAACGGCGCCGCTATGCCCCTGGCTGCCGGGCAGGAATTCAACCATCAACAAAACAGCCTCGAATTCCGCTTCCTGGCCATCAACTACCGGCAGAACGGCCGCATTCCCTACCGCTACCGCCTGAACGAGAAAGCAGACTGGCAGTACACCGAAAACCTAACCGTCAACTATCCCCAGCTGCCGCCCGGCGCTTACCGCTTCGAGGTGCAGGCGCAGAACCAAGACGGCTACTGGAGTCCCAGCACCACTCACGCCTTCACCATCCTACCGCCCTGGTGGAACACCTGGTGGGCGCGCACCCTGGCCGGCGGGCTATTGCTGTCCGGAATTTTCTACTACCAGCGGCAGTCGGTGGCCCGGGTGAGAAGGGAGGCTGCCATTCAGCAGCAGGTCACCGAGCTGGAGCGCGCGGCCCTGCAGGCGCAGATGAACCCGCACTTCATTTTCAACTGCCTGAATTCCATTCAGAACTTCATCCTGCAAAACGACCGAAAGCGGGCGGTGGAGTACCTCTCCCGCTTTGCTCAGCTGGTGCGCCACAACCTGAATGCGTCCGTGCAGGGCAAAGTCTCCCTGGACGAAGAGCTGCGGCTGCTCGACAACTACCTCGCCCTGGAGCAGGAGCGGTTCGAGCACCGGTTTGAGTATAGCCTGGAGGTGGGGGAAGGGCTGGACAAAGAATTGATCGCCTTTCCCCCCATGCTGATCCAGCCGTATGTGGAGAATGCGGTCATTCACGGCCTGGGGAAGAAGGAGGGCAAGGGTAAGGTAACCGTCCATTTCCAGCAGGAGGACGGCGGCCTCATGGTGACAATCCGGGACAACGGCGTAGGCTACCGCCCGGGCAGTAATGGGGAGCACAGCCCCCGCCACCGCTCGGTAGGCATGACGGTGACGCAGAAGCGGCTGGAGTTGCTGGGGAAGAGGGGGGAGGAGGTGGTGCGGATCTCGGCTTTGGAAGGGACGGGAACGGAAGTTCGGATATGGATTGGAAAAATGGAACACGGATGACGCGGATTGGGCGGATCGGCGCGGGTTGGGGAGCCAAAATAGGAGACTGTTCAGGAAACTGTGTCTCCGCGAAATTCCCGAACCGCAGATCGCACGGAGAAACACAGGGTAATACGCTGACCACTGGGGCCTTGCACCCTCTGCGTACACTGCGGTTAAAAAAGAAAAAAGCATAGCGTTTTAAGCCGTCTCACAAAATCCGCGATAACCTGCCGGATCCGCGTCATCCGCGTTCTATATATCCCGGAGCCCACAAAAGACAAAAACCATGACTCAACTATCCGCCATCATCATCGACGACGAACAACACGCCCGCCAGGGCCTCGCCACCCTCCTGGAGCTCTACTGCCCCCAGATACACATCGCCGGCGACGCCAACACCATCGATAAGGGCATTGCCCTGATCCGCCAATGGGCGCCCGATGTGGTGTTTCTGGACATACAGATCGGCGAGCAGAACGGCTTTCAGTTGCTCGACCAACTGAAGCAAATCAATTTCCAACTCATCTTCACCACCGCCTACAGCGAATTCGCTATCAAAGCCTTCCGCTATCACGCCGTCGATTACCTGCTGAAGCCCATACAACCCAAACAGCTGGCAGCCGCCGTTGAAAAGGCCGGCCAATCCAGCCGCACCGGAAAGCTGGAGCGGCAGTTGGGGGAGTTGTTGCATACCTTGAAGTCCGGGAAGCAGGAGAAGGTCGTCGTGCCCACTCTGGAGGGGCTGAATTACCTTTCCGTGGACAGCATCGTGCACGTGGCGGGCAGCGCCAACTATTCCACTTTCCACCTCGATAACGGCGAAAAGGTCATGGCGTCCAAGAACCTGAAATACTACGAGGAATTATTGCCGGAGGATACTTTTTTCCGGGCCCACCAGTCCCACCTGGTCAATCTCCGGTACATCAAGCAGATCAGAACGGTGGAGGGAAATACGATAGAGATGGAGGATGGCGCCGGCATTCCGCTGGCGAAGGCGCGTAAGGGGGCGCTGGTGGAGCGGCTGCAGGGGAGGAGGTGATCAAAGGTATTTTTTCATCAGTTCTTCCTCAAGCACCTCTCTGTAATCAAAATCCTCTTCTTTAACCTTCACTGACCCCTTCAAGGATTTGACTATTGGAGAATACTCAAATTCATCATGTATCGGAGATGAAGGTTCGATCAACAATTTCAGGTAATCTTCTATCAGGTTGGATAGGCTCCTTCCTTGTTCCTTGGCATATTTCTTCGCCTCTTCAATTACCCGCTTATCTACATGTTAACTTGGTAGACATAAGCACACGTGTTTAATATAAGAGCAATATACATGTATTTCGGGTTCATGTTAATTTATACTCTGCTCTTCACAATATTTTTGACTCGTAACAGGTGGCCTTTATGTAGCCATCATTAAGCCAACTCCCCTCCTTCGGAGGGGTTGGGGGAGGCTGTAACTTTCTCCAAAAACTCCTCCTCCGTCATCACCTCCACCGTGCCCAGCTCCTTCGCCTTTTTCAGCTTGGAACCTGCCTTTTCCCCCACCACCAGGATATCCAGGTTGCTGCTGACGGCCGAGATGTTCTTGGCGCCGGCGGCCTCCGCCCTGGCCTGGGCCTCCTTGCGGCTCAGCGTCTGCAGGGTGCCGGTGAAGAGGATGGTCTTGCCGACGAAGGGGCCGTCGCCGCTGGCGGCCTTGGGGAGGTCATCCTCGGTTTGTTTCAGGTTGACGCCCAGTTCCTCCATCTCTTCCAGCAGCTTGATGTTGTGCTCATTGCTGAAGAATGCGATGATGTTCTCAGCCACCACCGGGCCTATGTCTTTGATGTGGGTGAATTTTTCCAGGTCCCAGTCCTTCAGGTCGAGCACGTGGCCGACCTCGGCGGCGAGGATCTTGGAGACTTTCTGCCCCAGGTGGTGGATGCTGAGGCTGTGCAACAGCCGGTGGATGGGGTTCTGCTTTGCCTTTTCCACCGACTCCTTCAGGTTGGCGGCCGACTTCTCGCCGAAGCCTTCCAGCCCGGCGATCTTGTCGTAATCCAGGCGGTAGACATCGGCGAGGGTCCGCAGCCAGCCCAGCTCGTAGAAGCGCTCGACGATGGACTTGCCCAGCCCTTCGATGTCCATGGCGTTCTTGGAGACGTGGAAGATGATCTTCTGCAGGTTCTGCGCGCCGCAGATGCAGACGGGGCAGCGCCAGGCGGCTTCCCCCTCGATGCGCACCAGCTCCACCGGCTCCGCGGTATCGTTGATCGGGCAGTACTGGGGGAACTCGATGGGTTGCTCGGAGCCGTCGCGCAGCTCCTCCATGGCCTTGACGATGTAGGGGATCACGTCGCCGGCCCGTTCTACCAGGACCGTATCGCCAATGTGCAGGCCCTTGGATTTGATGAAATCTTCATTGTGGAGGGAGACGGAAGAGACCGTCACGCCGGCCAGCTGCACCGGTTCGATCTTGGCCACCGGGGTGATGGACCCGATCTTGCCCACCTGGTATTCCACCCGCAGCAGGCGGGAGGTGGCCTGCTTGGCCTTGAACTTGAAGGCGATGGCCCAGCGGGGGTGGTGGCTGGTGGAGCCCGCCCGCTCCTGCAGTTCCCGGCTGTTGACCTTCACGACCATGCCGTCGATCTCGTAGGGGTAGCTGTCGCGTTTTTCCTGCCATTCGTGGCAGAAGTCGAGGGCAGCCTTGATGTTCTTGCAGACGGTGCGTTCCACGCCTTCAACCGGCACTTTAAAGCCCGCCTGGTTCAGGCGGTTGAGGCTCTCTTCGTGGGTGCTGAAGCGGGAGAGCACATCGTTGCCTTCGTCATCCACGGCGTAGCCCAGGGTGTAGATGAAGGCTTCCAGGCCGCGCTTGGCCACCTCCTGCGGGTCTTTCATACGCAGGCCTCCGGTGGCGGTATTGCGGGCGTTGGCGAAGAGGGTCAGCCCTTCCTCCTCCCGCTGTTCGTTGATCTTTTTGAAAACGTCTTTGCGGATGAGCACCTCGCCCCGCAGCTCCGCCTTATAGATCCCCAGGCCGGAAAAATCGGCCTTCAGCGGGATGGAGCGAATGGCGCGGGCGTTGTTGGTCATCTCTTCCCCCTCGATGCCGTTGCCGCGGGTGGCGGCGCGCACCAGGCGGTTTTTTTCGTAAACCACGGCAATGCTGCCGCCATCGAACTTGGGCTCCACGGCGTATTCGATGTCCTCGTCTTCCGGTATGTTAAGGTAGCGCTTGATCTGGGCGTCAAATTCTACCAGGTCCTCCTCATTGTAGGAGTTGGCGAGGGAGAGCATGGGCGTGAGGTGCTCCACGGAGGGGAAGTCGCTCGACAGGTCAGAGGAGACGCGCTGGGTGGGGGAGTCGGGCGTCACCAGTTCCGGGTGCTCTTCCTCCAGTTTTTCCAGCATCTTATACAGCCGATCGTATTCCGGGTCGCTGATGACGGGATCGTTGAGAATGTAATAGCGATACTCGTGGTATTCGATCACCTGGCGCAGCTTGTTGATCTGCTCGTCGGGGGATTCTTTTTCCAGAGCCCCGCCGCCGTTAAGGAAGGCTTTGGAAAGATCAAAAAGGGTGCGTTGTTCTTGCTGGCTGTACATTTTGTGATTCGTTGATTCGTGATTCGTGATTCGTGATTCGTTGATTCGTTGATTCGTGATTCGTTGATTCGTGATTCGTTGATTCGTGATTCGTGATTCGTTGATTCGTAGCCTTCTCAGAGCGCCGTAGCCTTCTCGAAGGTGATGGCGAAGGCGGGGATTCGTTCCTATGGGATTGGCCCTCGTTGTAGGTTCATGGAACGAAGTATACTCCCCTCGGGCATGAGAGGTGAAATTTTGGCAATTTTATTTTTGTGGCCTGCAAGGCGAAAAGCGCAGGCATAGCCGTAGCTATGGCGTCCCGCTTTTTAAGAAAAAGCGAGATCAACGCCGCAGGACGCAAAAAGAAAGAGACAAAAATCACTTCTTGTATATCCTTTTCTGCGGATAAATTTAGGCCTTATGGCCAAGAAAGCCAAGTTGGCGGCCAATTACGGGATGGGTGAAAATAAATTTAAAAAAAATAAATCTGAGGCAACATTATGAAGATAGAGTACGTATAACACTAAGAGGGTTTTTTACAAAAAAAAACCGGCCACTAAAGGGCCGGTCATTCAAAGAGCTTTGAGAGGCTATCTACATACCAAAAATGAGGATATCCTTTGATACCCCCGAAATCTTTCATAGGATTATAAATGCATTCGTGGGATTACTACCTGAACTGTTGTTCTACATCTTCACTTTTCCGGCCTTCTCTTCCGAAGGCGCCCGCCAACAGTCGTTCATCATCGTTGACAATACAAATGTCTACAATTTTTGAAGGCTCCTGAAGTACAATTCCTAAGATTACTGTTTTGTATGTTCGGTTTTAAAATTGAATTAAATATTGATTATCAGGTTTTTAAGGTTGAAGTTAATTTTGTTGACTGTGTTTTTGGAAAGGCTCTGAACACCAAACGCCGCTTTTTTCTGTAGTTTTTTTCGTTTGGATACCTGGAGAAGTGAGCCGTTTGATTTTTGATGTGCGATTTATGATGTTCGATTTATGATGTGGAATGGGCAAGAACAGGGCTTCCTCCGGAAGACAACACGTAGTCCACATCGCAAATCAAAAATCGCAAATCCCACATCACCCATCCTCACCCCCTCAACCGCGGGTCGAGCGCATCGGTCAGCCCTTCGCCCAGCAGGTTAAAGATGGTTACGGTGAGGAAGATGGCGAAGCCGGGGAAGATGGCCAGCCACCAGGCCGACACCTGCGAACGGGCCAGCCGCAGCAGGGACCCCCAGGTGACCTGCTCGGGCGGCACCCCGACGCTGAGAAAAGAGAGGAAAGCTTCCAGAAGTATGGCGCTGGCCACCCCGAAAGCGATGGTGATGAGCACCGGCGTCAGGGCGTTGGGGATGGCGTGGCGGAAGATGATGCGCCACTCGCTGAAGCCCAGCGCCTGGGCGGCCTCGATGTATTCCAGGCTGCGGATGCGCAGCAGTTCCGCCCGGATAAAGCGGGCAATGCCGGTCCACCGGATCAGGCCGATAATGGCCATCACGTACAAAATCGAGGGCCTTTCAATTACAGCCAGAATGCTCAGCACCAACAACAGGGCGGGTACCGAGCTGATCACCTCGATCAGGCGCATGACCATAATATCGAGGGGCAGGGTTATGGGCTTACCGAGTGGAGGTATCCGCCGCAGTGCCCGCGCCAGCAGGTTCACCAGGGACATGATGGCCACCGTAATGCCGATGCTCTTTAGCAGTTCTATACTGAAGGTACCTTCGCTGAAGGCGTAGGCACGGGCAGTAAAAGCATAAAAAATGCTGGCCAGCAGGCCTGCTGTATTCAGGATCAGCCCGATGAGGGAGGCCTGGAAGCGGTCGTCTCCAAAATAGCCGGCCAGAGCACCGAAAAATATACCGATAATGGCGGCGATCGACATCGATACCACGCCCACCAGCATAGCAATGCGTGTGCCGGCGATCATCCCGGCACCTACGTCGCGGCCCAGTTGATCGGTGCCCAGCCAGTGCCGGAAACGCCACGATTGAATGTTCTGCTTATCACCCGGCGCCCGGTAATTGTTGTTTTTCCGGTCAATAGTGGTGGCCGAGTAGGGGATCGGCGCCCATACCACTTTTTCATAATCGTGTTCCCGCCAGCCCTTCTGAAAGAATTGGGCTTCCCAGGTGGACAGGCCAAGGCCTACGGCGTATTGTTTGAAAACAGGAAAATAGGTTTCGCCATCTATCCGGCAGTACAACGGCCGTTCATTGGCAATGAAATCGGCGGTAAGGGCAATAAAAAGGAGCAGGTACAATAATCGCAGCGACCATACGGCCAGGCGGTTCTTGCGGAACTGCCGGCGCACAATGGCCCAGTAACTCTCCCCCATGGCCTGCCGGCGGGCGATCCCTTCTGCAGTATCTTTCTCTTTTTTTACTCCGATCAACATAATCTATCTCTTATTGCGGCTGTAGGATACCCGGGGGTCAGCCCAGGCGTATAACAGGTCGGCGATCAGTATACCCGCCATGGTCAGAATGGCGGAGAGCATCAGCACAGTATATACCACCGGCCAGTCTCGTTGTGTGATGGCGTCGATGGTGAGTTTTCCCATGCCGGGAATATTGAAAATGACCTCTATGGCTACCGAGCCGGCAAAGACGGCCGGGAAAATATTGGCGAACAGGGTGATAATGGGAAAGAGCGAGTTCCGGAATGCATGTTTCCAGATGACTGCCCGGCTGCTCAACCCTTTGGCCCAGGCCGTGCGGATGTAATCCTGCCGGATGACATTCAGCATGCCGCCCCGCATCTGCCGGGAGATGAAGGCCAGAGCGCCGTATGCCAGGCAGAAAACGGGCAGGCCCAGGTGGGAGGCCGTCTCCCGGAAACGGCTCCAGAAAGGGGCCTCCCGGGGCAGGTTGCCCAGCCCGATCGAAGGGAACCAGTCCATCCCGTATTCCGGGGTAGTGAAAAAGACCAGCAGCATGGTGCCGATCCAGAAACTCGGCAGGGAGTACAAAATGAAGAGGGTGATGGTCGAAGCGCGGTCAAAAAAAGACCCTTTCCAGATGGCCGAAAAGACGCCCAGAGGGATCGACAGCAGATAGGCCAGCAGTATGGCCATGCCGTTGATGAGCACCGTCCAGAACAGCGCGTCTTTCATTTTGTCGGCCACCGGGCGGCTGTCGTAATAGGAGATCCCGAAATCCAGTTTCAGAAACCCCGCCAGCCAGTTGTGGTATTGATTATCGAGCCCGTACCATTTGATGTCGGGCAGGTAAAGCAGCTCCGGGCGGGCTTTTTCCTTGACAGCTTCATAGCTGCTGCTCAACTCCCGCAGGGGTTGCTGCAGGGAAGCCTGCAGGTTGCTGTCCTGGGCCGCCAGGGTTTCGGCTTCGTCCAGCAAGCTACTGATCCTGATGTCTGAATGGGTAAGGAAGAGCTGCTGCAGAGCGGAACGGATGCCCCGGAATGTATTGCTTTCTTGCTGGGAGGAAACTTCCTGCAGGGTGTAATTCATCCTCAGGAGCTGATGGTAGTATGCCGAGATCGGCTCCCAGTTGCCGTATTGGGCGATGAGCTTCGAAAGGTTCTCACGGTGGTCCCGGCGCAGGATGTTGTACAAGGTATCCGGATAGGCAGCCGGAGAAAGGCCCAGGTAAAAGGCTGGTTTGTTCAACCCCAGGAAGTCGGCTGTTTCGCGGTATATGCGCTCGGCATTGGACAGGTTTTGCTGATCCGGGCCAAAACCCCTCAGTTTCAACTCCACGGGATCACCGGGGGCTACTTTGCTAAGGCCAAAGGCCAGCAGGGAGATCACCAGCAGCGTGGGAATGAAAATGAGGACTCGTTTTAGCAAGTATTGTAACATCTGACATATGCTTTACTGGCCGGCCGGGCCTTATGGCCTCCTTCTCCGTTTGCTTCCTGTATTTCCTGTACGGGAAAGGAGCTGTCGGGTTCCGGCCTGTCCTCGTTTTATTCCCTCTGCCGGAGTTTGAGCTGGCCGGGGAAGTAGCCGGGGAAAATTGGCGTTGGGGTGATCTCAAAGCGTTTGTGGATGGCTATGCGGCTGGTCGGCACCATCAGGTAGACGAGCGGCATCTCATCGTAGAGCATCGCCTGCAGTTTTTTGTACAGGCGCGTGCGCTCCGCTTCATCCAGTGTGACCTGGATCTGGTCGATCAGGGCGTCGGATTCCGCGGTGGCGAAGCCGGTGCGGTCGTCACCCTCCGAGTGGAAGTCCTGTTTGGGTTCCCACAGAGAAGGAGAAATGCTTTTACCCCAGGGGGCCAGTTCAAAATCGCGCCGTTTGAAATCGTCGGCCAGTACGGCGAATTCTTTGGCCTCGATCTGTATGTCAATGCCCGCCTTTTTGGCCGATTCCTGGACCAGCAGGGCGACGTTCTGTATGTTGTCTCTGCCGGCGACGATCTTGTAATTGAGGGAAAGTTCTTCCAGTTGGCCGTTGATCACTTTATCGACGATGCCGTTGTTGTTGGTGTCTGTCCATCCGGCTTCCTTGAGCAGTTCCCTGGCCTTCTCGGGGTCGTAGGGGATGGGCTTCAGGTCGTTGTTGTAGTAGGAAAAAGAGGGGTGTACCGGGCTGGCGTAGGGTGAACCCAGGCCGTTGTAGACGGTTTCGATGATCTCTTCCACATTGACGGCGTAGGCCAGGGCCCGCCGTACCCGCTTGTCCGAGAGTTTAGGCAGGCGGGTGTTGATGTAGATGAAGGTGTTGCCCAGTAGCGGTGGGCTGTAAAAGTTGTATCGTTTGGCGGTGAACTCATTTTTCTGCAAGTCGTCGAAGTCATTGGGCGAGATATTGGCCATGGCGTCGATTTGCAGGTCCTTGAGGGCGGTGACCGCAGCATTGGCGTCGGTAATAGGCAAAAAGATGAACTTATCCGGAAAGCCTGCCAGGGCGGGGTATTTTTCTACCAACCCCTCCCCCCAGTAGTTTTCCTTTTTGGCGACTACCAGGCGCTGTCCGGTTTCCCAGCTTTCGAAGCGGTACGGGCCGCAGCCGGAGACGCCTTCCTTTTCACGGCTGAATTTCGGGCTGGTAAATAGGTCGGCAAATTGCTGGAGGCGGGGGTCGTTTTGCGCCAGCTCAGCGGCCTTTGCCTCATCGGAGAGTTCGGCGAGGGAAAAGTCCTTGAGTAAACTCTGAGGGTCGTACAGATAAGCTGGAAATACGGGGAGAGCAGCACCAATGGCCTCTTCTCCCAGAATGTATTTTTTATTGGCAAGCACTGTAAACCGCCGCGGGTTGTCGGGGTCTACTTGCACCTCTTTGATAAAGGACAGGTATGCACGGTAGGCGGGGGCGGGTACTCTGGGGTTGAGCACGGCCTTCAGCGTGAAAATATAATCCTCGGCGGTTACCGGGCTTCCATTGTCCCAGACTGCCTCATCGTGGATCTCAAAGGTGTAAGCCATGCCGCCGGCATACGGGCCATCCGTGATGGTGGCGATCACAGGCCTGGATTTGACGAGTTGCGGCACGATCTCCAGGCTTTGAGGGTCGATGTTCAGTAAATACTGGAACACGGTATTGGCCACGATGCGGGCATAGGTACTGGTGGAAAGGGCGGGGTTTAGCCGGTCGGGCTCCGCATCGATCTGAAGGACTGCTTCGTTCAGCGGGCGGTTGAGTTCAAAAATAACAGCGTCCTCCGTTGTCTCGGAGGGGTCTTTACACCCTGAATCGATGACCAAAAAGAGGGCCAGGAGGGCCGAAAGCGCATAAATGGGTTTCATTCGAGTGGATTGTTGGCGTTTAAAAACTGGGTTCACTAATTCGGCGGTGGTGCAGGCGGCTCAGGCCTTTTGGCCTCAGGCGCCTGCGTATTTCGGTACAATATAATCAATTTGGCGCGGCATCCCACTTGATAAAGCTGTTTACTAAGTAGCCGGGCCGGCGAGCGGTGGGCTCCGCTTTAAACCGCTTGGAGATGGCGATGCGCTCCAAAGGGGCAAACAGGAAGATATAAGGTTGTTCCTCGTAGATCAGTTCCTGAAATTCCTGGTACAGTTGGTAGCGTTTATCCTCATCCAGGGCCACGCGGATTTCTTCGATCAGGCGGTCGGCCTCTGCATTGCTGAAGCTGACCCGGTTACCGCCGTCCGGGGTATCGCTCTCGGAATGCCAGAGCTGCTTGGGGTCGTCGATGACGGGGTCCTGTGCCCAGGCGCCGGAGTAGAGTTCGTAGTCGCGCTTTTTGGCGTCGTCGATCAATACGGTGAATTCCTTGGCGACGATGTTGACTTTGACGCCGGCCTTTTTGGCGTCGTTCTGGAAGAGCAGGGCCTGGCTGTTGGCGAACTTGCCGGCGGAGCTGACTTTGTATTCGAGTTCCATCTCCACCAGCTCGCCGTTGATCTCTTTATCGACGATGCCGTTTCCGTTGGTGTCTTCCCATCCGGCTTCAGCCAGCAGTGCCCGTGCCTTTTCCGGATTGTACTCGATGGGGGCGAGCCCTTTGTTGTAGTAAGACTTGGCGGGGTGAAAGGGGCCGACGGTACGTTCGGCCAGCCCGTAGAAGAGGTCCTCGATCAGGGCGGGCACATCGACCAGATGGGCCAGGGCGCGGCGCACCCGCTTGTCGGCCAGCCGCGGCTTTTTATTGTTCATCGCAACAAAGTAGTAGACCAGGGAAGAGGGCGTATGCAGGTTGTACAGTTGGTTGACCATTTCATTTTCTCTGAGGTCGACAAAGTCTTTGGCGTCGATCTGGCCGGTCACATCAATTTGCTGGTCCTTGAGGGCGGTCACCGCAGCACTCTGGTCGGGAATGATGAGGAAGGATAATTTTTCGGGGTAGGCCTGCAGCAGCGGGAACCTGTCGGCGAGCTTATCCCCCCACCAGCCTTTCTTTCGGTTGAGCACGATGCGTTGCCCGGTTACCCATTCTTCAAACTCATAAGGGCCGGAGCCGACGATGAACCCTTTTTCCCGGGAGTACTGGGGCGAGTTGAAGGCGTCGGCAAAGTCCTGAACGGCCTGGCTTTCTTGTGCCAGCTGTCCGTTCGGCACGGCCGGGCCGGTGAGCTGGCTGACGTAAGCCGTGTCGGTAAGGTGGTTGAGGGGGACATTTTTCATCCATCCGTTGGGGTCGTAGACGTATTCCGGCAGAATGGGGATGTTGCTTACCGCTGTTTCGCCGATGATGTATTTCTTGTCGGTTAGAACCGTAAACTTTCGCGGATTGCCGGCGTCGATCTCGATGTCTCTGATGTAGTCGAGATAGGCGCGGATATTGGCTGCATTCACCTTAGGGTTGAAAAGAGCCTTGAGGGTGAACTCGAAGTCTTTGCCGGTAATGGGCTGCCCGTTGTCCCAGGCAGCTTCTTCGTGGATCTCGAAGGTGTAGGCCACGCCGCCCTGGTATGGCCCTTCTGTGATCTCCTCGATACTGGGCCGGCTCTTGGCCAACTGAGGGGTGAGCTCCAATGTTTTGGGGTCAAAATGCAGAAGGTAGAGAAAGAGCTGTTCATTGACCACACGGGCATAGACATTGGTGGAGAGCAACATGTTGAGCCGGTCAGGTTCTGCCGGCAGGCGGGTATAGACGGTATTATCCTGGTTTTTGAAAATACTGGGGTCTATGGTTTCCTCCTGCGGTTTTTTGTCCCCTTTACAGGCGGCTAACAGCAGGAAGAGAATAGCTAAAAGGCTGATAGAACGGATATGGATCATATTTCTTTGGGATTTTCCTGGTGTGTTGCAGTTTTCCAGCTTTTTAAATAGAGAGCCCTAAATTACAGGATTTGGGCAGCAAATAAAAAAAAATTATCGCAGCATGTCCACAAGGACGGCTAAACCTTGGCTGTCTCTCCTTGTTCAATTACTGAAAATCAGGTGTTGTTGTCAGGGGAATCCTGAGCTTGTTCCGGCTTTGGGGATTTCGTCATATCAAACTTCAGTAATATTATGTCTACAGTACTTATTGCCGGAGGCAGCGGCCTGATCGGCCGCAGGTTGAGCCAACTGCTTTTAGAGCAGGGCCACGAGGTGCTCCACCTCAGCCGTCAATCCCGGCCAGACGCGGCCATTCCTACTTACCGGTGGGCTCCCGGCGAGGGTTATATCGACGATGATGCGGTCCTGCGTGCTGATTACGTGATCAACCTTGCCGGCGCCGGAATTGCAGATAAACCCTGGACCAAAGCCCGCAAAAGGCTCATCATCGACAGCAGAGTGGAAGGGGCGCGCCTGTTGCTGTCCGCTTTCGGGCGGTTGCAGCATTTTCCCAAAGCCTACATTTCCAGTGCGGCCATTGGTTATTACGGCGAACGAGGAAGCCAGTGGGTAGATGAGCGTTCGGCGCCAGGAGCAGGATTTTTGGCGGAGAGTTGCGTGGCCTGGGAGGACGCTATCGGCGAAGTGGCCCGCGCCGGGGTGCGTACGGTAGGCATACGCATCGGCATCGTGCTTTCTACTCAGGGAGGCGCCATGGAAAAGATGCTGCTGCCCTTCCAGTTCCGGCTCGGCACCTACTTTGGAGACGGCAGGCAGTGGTACAGCTGGATACATATCGATGATCTTTGCGGCATATTCATCCGGGCTATGGAGGATGACAGCATACAGGGTTTCTACAATGGCGTAGCTCCCAATCCGGTGTCCAACAAAGCCCTGGCCGAAGGCCTTCGGGAAGCATTGGGCAACCGGGCGGCGATCGCTCCCGTACCGGCCTTTGCCCTCCGGCTAGCTATGGGAGAAATGGCCGACGTGGTCCTTTTGAGTACCCGGGTGAGCTCCAAAAAGATCGAAAATGCAGGTTTTGACTTTTCCTTCCCCAACCTGAAAGAGGCCCTGGCCGACCTGCTGCAGCGGAGGGTTTGATTTCGTGATTCGTGATTCGTTGATTCGTGGATTCGTGGATTCGTGATTCGGATAACGAATCACGAACCTACGGCTTAAGCACTTCAATTTCGTGGTTGCGGACGACGAGGTCGGTAAACTTGCCCTTGAAGCGGGTAGCTTTGACGATATTGTTGTCTACCCAATGGTAATTACCGCCCCGGGGTTTGTTCATGATCATATTATGGTACTTGAAGCTGTTTTTGTGCAGCCACTTTTCGGTGATCTCCCGGTGTTCTTCCGTTCGGGAGGTAAAAAAGGTGATGATGTGGCCTTCTTCGTACCATTTATTGATGATCTTGAGCGCATCGGGGTAGGGGAGCACGGACAGCATGCGTTCGGGCTCCTCGTTGGGAATGTCTTCGCAAATCGTTCCGTCGATATCGATCAGGAAATTTTTCACACCCTCGGGCAAAAGAGGGCTGATCTTTTCTCCCTTTTGATTGTATGCCGCCTCTAAATTCTGATTTTTCTGATTGATTGAGTTACTCATGGACAACAGGTTTAAAATATAAGGGGAACCATAAAGCTATGGCGAGAGCCAGAGCCAGACGCCGGCTAGTGAAACACGGAAATAGCTAAAGGGTTCGGGCCATAATTATTAATATGGTTTATATTGATCGTCCCGGCCGCCCTCCTGTGGGCTGGCCCGGGTTTGGCTTTGGCAATGGGCCCTCATTGCCGTTTGGTATTGAGGTGGTTAGGGCGGTGAATGGCAAAACAGGTCGTTTATTGTTTGGGCCTCCAGCTGTTTTCAAAACTTGATGTAGTCTCTGGGGTCGACCGGATTTCCTTTGTGCCAGAGCTCAAAGTGCAGATGCGGCCCGTCAGAGAGGGTTCCGGTGTTGCCGATAATGGCTACGGCCTCTCCCGCTTTGACAAAGTTACCTGCTTTTTTGAGTAAAACAGAGTTGTGTTTGTAGAAAGTGATGGTATTATTGGCATGCTGAATACCTATGGTGTTACCGGTTTCCAGCGTCCAGTCTGAAAAGAAGATGTAACCGTCCATAGCGGCCTGGATGGCCGTATTTTTGGCGGCGAGCACGTCGACGCCGAAGTGTTTATTATCGGGCATAAAACCTGCCGAAATTTCACCTCTTACAGGGGTGTTGAAATACATTTGCTCCAGAGGTACGTCCCGCGGAGAGAAATTGGTGGTGCGGGGCCGTTGAGCGGCAAGCCCAACTTTCTGCAGTTCCATTTCCTGGCGCAGTTGCTCTTCCTCCTGAGACCGTTCTATGGCTCCCGACGTATCGGCGGTGTTGCCTTTGATGATGTCTTTGGCCGTTTCCACATCACCGACCAGTACCTTTCGCATATTGGTCGAATACTCTTCCTGGGCAGCCAGCTGCTTTTCCAGTTTTTTTACTTCCCGGAACAGGCGTTCTACCTCTTCGCGGTTCTCTCCGCCTTCACCGTATCCGGGCATGTAGCGTTTGAGCGGGGTAAAGGCAACGGCCAGGACCACCAGCATGGCCACCACCACGAGCAAAGTGCTGACAAAAATGTATACATTGAGCAAGGTGAGCCGGTAAGAACCTACCTCTTCGAAGGTTTCATTGTTCATCACAACGAGCCGATAGGTATGCCTCATCTGCTGCTTGATCCTGTCCCACCTGCTTTTAACTTTATCGTTCTCGGTTGCCATGAGGATCGCTCCGTTTCTTCAATTTTGCCCGGCCTAAAGCACGTTGCAGCGGCCAGTATTTCCGCGCGGGGAGTGCTAAAGGTTGAAATACGCGCTTTGAAGTCTTTAAATAATAAAATAATTTTGCCTTTCGACGTTTATATAACGATGCAGTCACTGAAATGGATCGGTATAATTCATCGAAAATGCTTTGCCGGATCAACGGCCAGGCTACAAAGTTATGTCGACACCATAGAGGTTTGCAAGAAAAATAACAATTTCTTTTTATGCCTGCCGGATTGAAAGGCAGGGAGAGTCCCATGATTTAGTTATTACAAAGATTAAAAAGATCTGGTTTGAAACGAATAATTACCTTAACACTGGTTCTCACCGTCCTGGCGCTGTTCTGGGCGTGCACCACGCAGAAGAGCAGGAGTGATATGTCGGCCCTCGGAGAGCTTTATCACAATACGACGGCTCACTACAATGGCTATTTCAACGCCGAGGAGCTGGTGGCGGCCAGTATAGAGTCCTTGAATGAACAACACCAGGACAACTATACCAAGCTGCTGCCCATGTACGAATACGTGGCGGCGGAGAACCCTCAGGCAGAAGCGCCCAACCTGGATGAGGCCATTAAGAAGGTCACGGTAGTCATTAACCTGCACCGTTACAGCAAATGGGCTGACGATTGCTACCTGCTTGCCGGAAAGGCCCAGTACCTGAAGCAGGATTACGAGGCCGCCGAGGAGACCCTCCGCTACCTGGCCGCCGAGTACAACCCCGAAAAGATGAAAGAACGGGAAAAAGTGAGCAAGCAGGATAAGAAGGTCAAAAAGAACAAGAAGAAGAAAAAGAAGGGCAAGGGTAAAAAAGGAAAAAAGAAAAGCCAGAAAAGCCAGCTCGACAAGGAGAAAGAGCGCGCTCTGAGCCAATACAAAAAAGCGGTGAAAAGGGCCAAGAAAAAGGGAGAGAAAGCCCCGCCGCGCCCCGAGATCTTGAAGCGAAAGGACGATAAGGAAGCCAAGGCCGAAGAAGAAATGGCCGCCGCCAAAGAGAAAGAAGAGGAAAAAGAAGATAAACCGGACAACAACGACGGCCTCCTCAAACACCGCCTGGCCTACCAGGAGGGCATGCTCTGGCTGGCGCGCACCATGATCGAACGCGATAACTACGATGCTGCCGTAGCCTACATCGGCCAGTTGGAGAACGATACAGAGACTTTCTCCGACATCCGCGGCCAACTCGAAGCCGTAAAAGCCTACTATCACATCCATCGTGGCGATTACGTGCAGGCGCTGCCCGCACTGGAAAATGCCATGGAGACAGAAAAGGATAAAAAGCAACGGGCGCGCTATGCTTTCATCATGGCCCAGATCTATCAGATGAACAGCAACGCAACAGGAGCTTATGCGGCCTTCCAACAGGCATTGAAACTCAAGCCGGGGTATGAAATGGAATTCAACTGTAAGCTCAATATGGCGCAGAACGCCTGGGCCAGCGGCAGTGGGTCGGCTTACGATGCACGCGAGAACCTGGCCAGGCTGCTCAAAGACCCCAAAAATGCCGATTACCAGGATCAGATCTACTTCGCTCTGGCGCAGATCGCCCTGAAAAGCGGCGACCGCGCGGAAGCTATTAAGAACCTGGAATTATCCCTGCTGAACAGCCGGCAGAACCAGGCGCAGCGCGCCGAGTCCTACCTGACACTGGCCGGGCTGTACTATGAAACGGAAGATTATGTGCTGGCCAAGAACTACTATGACAGTACCCTGCAGGTGATCGCCGAAACCGACAACCGTTATCCGGAGGTGCAGGCCCTGAGCAGCAACCTGACCGATATCGCCCGAAATATTCAGATTATCGAGCTGCAGGACAGCCTTCTGCGCATCAGCCTGATGACCGACAAGGAAAAGGAAGCGCTTGCCATGTCTATTAAAAAGGAGCAGGATGAATTGCGCCGCCAGAAGATCGCCAACAAGGCAGGGGCTCCTGCCGGCCTGGCTACTACTCCACGTCGTGCGATCGGTGGAACGAGCGCCCTCCAGAAAGAAAGTAGCTTCTTTGCCTATGACGACCGGGCCCTTAAAAGGGGGAGCCGCGAATTCGGCCGCAAATGGGGCACCCGCCCGCTGGAAGACAACTGGCGCCGTTCCAACAAGCGGGACGCCACGGCTTTTGAACAGGCCGGTGAAGAGGAGGTTGCAGACAGCACACCCGATATTCTTACCGAAGAGGAGATCAACAAACTATTGGGCAACGTGCCGAAAACGGAAGGGGAAAGGGCAGCAGCCAACCTGAAGATACAGGAAGCCATGTTCAACCTCGGCTCCCTCTACCGCGAGCGCCTGCAAAATATGCCCAAGTCGATCGAGATGTTCGAAAAGCTCAACAGCCGATACCCCAGCAACAACTACGAACTGGAGTCGTGGTACCAGCTGTATATCATCTTCAAAGGGCAGGGGGAGCTGGCCAAGGCCCAGGAATATGCCGATAAGATCCTGGATAAATACCAGACTTCGAAATACGCCATGGTGATCAAAAATCCGGCCTATGTCGAAGAACTGGCCCGGGAAGACCGCCTGCTCAACGAATACTACAACGCTACGTATTCGGCCTTCACCAGCGGAAACTATCGCGAAGCCTATGACAAGAGCGTATCGGCCAAGGATAAATTCGGCGCCGCCAACGCCTACCAGCCCAAGTTCGCGCTGCTGGCCGCCATGAGCACCGGTAACCTGGAAGGCAAAGATGCCTATATGGAGGCCCTGCGCGGTGTGGTGGCCCGCTACCCGGATACCGATGAGCAACGGCGCGCCCGCGAGATCCTGCGCCTGCTGGGCGAAACCTCCGCTAACCTGCCCGCCGGCGCCCGCGAAGAGATCGAGCAATTTAAGGTGGAAGACGATGCCCTCCACTACGTCGTCATCATCTTTAATAGCCCGGATATTGACCTCAACCAGAACAAGATCATCGTTTCCGATTACAACGATAAATACCACAAACTGGACCGCCTGCGCATTTCAAACATTTACCTGGGCACCGACGCTGAGTCGCGCCTGCCCCTCCTGGTGTTGCGCCGCTTTAAAGACAAGGCGGACGCTATGAAGTACTATACGGGCATACAGAAGAATTCCAAGGATTTCATTCCTTCGAATGTGGGGCACGAGATCTTCCCCGTCACTCAGAACAACTACCGCGAGATCCTTAAGGAGAAATCGGTGGACAACTACCGGGCGTTCTTCCAGCTGAATTACCTGAAGTAGGGGCTTGGCCCTGATTCAGGCACGGCGCTTGCGGTTCATCGCAAAATGATATCGGGCGGCTCTTTTCTCATCCTGGAAAAGAGCCGCTATCTTTTTTTTCCATTCTGGAAAGGCGTTCCAGCTTTCCGGATATTCCCTGTACAATTCTTTCACTTTGCCCATCCGGAGTAGGCGCGCTCCAAACGCCTGCCGGTCGATGATCCATCCTTCCTGCAGGGAAGGAACGTAAAACCGCTCCATTGAAGGGGCGTAGAAATAATAGCCGCTAAAAGAGTGGAATATCTCTTTACCCTGAGGCGGCATCACCGAATATTGGGGATCGGCCTGCGATACAGCAGCAAAATGGTAGGGGGAAACGGCATCACCGCATACTTTATGCAGGTCTATGAATTTTTTCTTCTCCAATAAGGCCACCTTTATCCCCTGTTTTGCAAGAAATTTGGCTATGGCGGCCCCGCCTGTTCCGCCGCCGATCACGACTACGTCATATTGCCTGTTCATGGCATTCCGGGTTTTTGGCGCTGACCTCCAGCTTTCATAAAGTATTGAAAAACAATGCACTATTTCAATGATAAAAGTCAGCGCAGGCCGAAAAGCCGGCAACCCCCCGGTAGCTGGCCTTGTTTTTATTATTATACCAAACTCTAAAACCATGGAAACGATCAAAAAACTTAAGGAACAGCAGGAGGAGGCCCGTTTCAACAAGCCCCAAGGCGCCTGGGCAGGCACCAGCTTAAGTGCCAAAGAAGGGCAGGAGTGGGACAAGAAAAAAGAAATGGACTTCACCTACACCAACCTGGACCAATTCATCCGCCTCAGCTTGGGCGAAAATGCCCATTTCAGCAATGCCCTGTACAATGGCGACTATACCCTGTCGCTGGAAGAGGCCCAGCTCCGCAAGTACCGCTTCGTAGCGGAGCAACTGGGCATCAGGAAGGGCTCAAAAGTGCTAGACCTGGGCTGTGGATGGGGGGGCTGGCTCAAGTTTCTCAAAGAAGAGGCCGGGGCGCACGGCATTGGCGTCAATCTTTCGGAAGGCCAGGTGGATGCCTGCCGGGAAAACGGGCTGGAGGTATACCTGCAGGACGCCCGCTTTGTGCAACCGGCGGACTTTGGCCGATTTGATGCAGTGACCGCCTTTGGTAGTTTTGAGCATGTCGCTACAGTGGAAGACCATTTGTCGGGACGACAGGATCTGGTGTACGACGATTATTTCAAACATGTTTTCAACCTCCTGCCGGCCGGCGGAAGGTTTTACATGCAGAGTATGGTCTTCAGCAAGAACATGATCCCCTATGAACGGATCGACATCAATGCGCCCAAAGATTCCGATGCCTACATCCTGGCCCTGCTCACCAAACACAACCCGGATTCCTGGTTGCCTTACGGGCATGAGCACATCATCCGGGTGGCAGAGCCTTATTTCAAAAAGGTCTTCTACAATAGTGGCCGGCTCGACTATGTCAAAACTAACCGGGAGTGGACCAAATTATTCTACAAGTTCAACCTGAAGAAATACCTCTGGTTCGCTTCCCTTATACCCAGATACCTGACCGACAAAGAATTCAGGTACCAGTTGTCGCTGCTGAGGGTTAGGCCCAACCGGGTGTGCTTCGAAAGGGAGATCATGGACCATGCCCGCCTGGTGTTTGAAAAGAAATGATCCCGCGGTGATGTGGGTAGGGATTCAATTGCCGGCCAGGTTCTTCCGGAGGGACATCATGTACCCGAAGTGCAGGCCTTCGTGCACGTTGTTGAATTGAATGGCCTGGCGGATATCCTTCAGTTCGATCCCGTAACTGGTAGGGTAGGCCTTGAACGCTGTAAACAGGCCCCTTTCGTAATCCATAGCTGCCTGTTGAGCAGTGGGGCGCAGCTTTCCCTTTATGAAACCGATCACTTCTTCCTCATAAACCTCCTTTGGATGGGTGCCTTTACGGAAACGGTCGATGAAATCGCCCGGAAGCAGAAGGTCCTGTCCGGACAGCCCGTAAAGCAGTAGTTGCTGCGTAGCCAGGATGTGTCCCGCATTCCAGAGCACGTTGTTGCTGAACCCGGGCGGGATGGTGTTGAGCTGATCGGAGTTCAGCCCGTTGAGCAGTTGGAGGATGTTCTCTCGGGTAGTGTGCAGGATCTGGAATTGATAGGTCATTTTGCTTTTTTTGATGTGCATAAAATTGAGGATTTCCAGACTGTTTGCGAAATGCGAGGGAAAAATATTTATGCCAGGCAGGCAGTTTGTTTTAATTTAGGGCCGAAACAAACTCAAAAACATGCGATACCGTTCACTGTTCTGGCTGGCGGCCGTGCTCTCCCTGTTCACTGCCTGTGATACGGCCCGGCCCGGCATCACCGTGGATCCCTCTGTAAATGTAGAATTTACCATCCTCCATTTCAATGACGTCTATGAGATCTCCCCGCTGGAAGGCGGTAAAGCCGGTGGGCTGGCCCGCGTGGCTACGGTAAAAAAAGAGCTGATGCGGGAAAACCCCAACACCATCGCGGTACTGGCGGGAGATTTCCTCAGCCCTTCCGTGATCGGCACCCTCAAGCAGGAAAACGGCGAACGCATCGCCGGACAACAGATGGTGGAAGTGCTCAATGCAATGGGGCTGGACTATGCGACCTTCGGCAACCACGAGTTCGACCTCAAAGATGCCGATTTGCTGCAAAAAAGGATCAACCAGAGCGCTTTTGAATATACCGTCTGTAATGTGCGGCGCGCCGATGGCGGTAAGCTGTTTCCGTTTGTCCAGGTGGTGAACGGCAAGGAGCAGTACATTCCCCGGTACATCATCCGGGAATTCGCCGACGGAAAAGGACAGCGCGTGCGCGTAGGTATTATCGGGGTAGTGCTGCCCTTCAACAAAGCGGAGTATGTCGCTTACGAGCCCGTAACCCAGGCTTTTCGAGAAACCTACGCGGAACTGAAACCGCAGGTGGACCTCGTCGTCGGCCTGACCCACCTCAATGAGGAGGAAGACATCGAGCTGGCCCGCGAAGTGCCGGGTGTGCTGATCTTCATGGGAGGGCACGACCACGTCAACATGAACCACTACTCTGAGGAGACCATCATCACCAAGGCCGATGCCAATGTCAAATCCGTTTACATCCACCGCATTACCTTCAATCCTGCCTCCGGTTTTGCTAAAGTGCGCTCGAGCCTGAAAAAGATCGACGACAGCATCCCGGACGACCCGGCCGCCAAGGCGGTGGTGGAGAAATGGCAGAACAAGGTCTATGGCATAATGGAGAGTATGGGGTATGCTCCCGACGAACAGCTGATGTTCGCCGAGGAACCGCTGGAGTGCAAGGAATCGGCCATCCGCTCCCGCCCCACCAACTACGGGCAACTCACCGTGGATGCCTTTGCCGCCGCCTGGCCCGGCGCCGATGTGTACATGATCAACAGCGGGTCCATGCGTATGGACGACGACTTGCAGGGGACGGTCACCCAATACGATGTATTGCGCACCTTTCCCTTCGGCGGCGGTATCGTCTGGATGGAACTGCCCGGCAATGTACTGGAGAAATTGCTCCACAACGGACAGGTCATCAACCGGGGGGAAGGAGGCTATTTTCAGCTGAAAAATGTAGAACGAAGGGGCAACCAGTGGCTGGTCAACGGGGCTCCCGTCAACGTTGGCCAAACGTATAAAGTGGTGCTGCCGGAATTCGTCGCCAAGGGCAATGAAAACAACCTGGATTTCCTGGCAGATTTTAAATACCAAAGCCGCGAAACCCTTAGTATAGATGGCAATCCGGTACACAATGACGTGCGCAACCTGGTGATCGCCTACATGAAAACCCAGAAGTGATGCCTTCCCCAAGGGTGCCTTTTCGGCAAAAGAAAAGATCAGCGTATAATGATTTAAACCCTATTCCTGTGCCATTCTGTTTTGTCCGATCCTGCCGGTTACTACCCCTGGTGCTTCTCTGGGCCCTCTGCAGCTGTACCGCCCCGAAAACTTCCTTCTACGCTTTCGCCGACCTGCCGTACAGCGAGGTGGAAACGGAAAGGCTCAGGGCCGGTATTCAGGATATCAATCGGGATGGCACCCACGACTTTTCGATCCACCTGGGGGACATCAAGGCGGGCAAGGACAGCTGCGGGCGCGTCTTCTATGAGCAGGCTGCTACCATGCTCAAAGCCCTGAACAAGGCCACTTTTATCATTCCCGGTGACAACGAATGGAACGATTGTTCGGACCCTGACGCGGCCTGGCAACTGTGGGAGGCGTATTTCGCAGCGTTCGAGGACAACTGGGACAACCTGAAATTTGAAGTCCGCCGCCAGCCTTCCCGCAAGGAGAATTTTGCTTTCGTTTTCCGAAAGACGCTCTTTATCGGCCTCAACCTGGTAGGGGGCAAGGTGCACGACGAAGCGGAATGGAAGCGCCGCCTGGCCGATAATGCCGAGTGGCTGGAGCAAAATTTTGCCGCCTACAGTAAAAAGGTAAAGTGCGCCATCGTGTTCGGCCATGCCCAGCCCGTAGCGGATGCCGGCCATCCCAACAATCGTTTCTTTGAAGCCCTCAAAGCTGTTGCCCTTGGCTTTGGCCGCCCCGTTCTGTTCATGCACGGGGACGGCCATGTGCTGGAAGTGGAGCGCTTCCTGGCGCCCAACCTCCTCCGGTTAGAACTCAACGGAGGCAAGGAAAAAGACTGGCTGATGAAGGTTCTGGTAGAGCCGAATAAGCGGCAGCCGTTCACCTTTCAGCTCCCGGTGCCGGAATAGGTAACAGCCCTGGCTTTTTTACTTCTGCCGATCATTGCTTAGTTTTGGCATTACTCCATTGGGCCTTTAAGAACAGGCCATATCCTTTCCTGTCAACCAGAGAGCATGAAACGTACCTTAATCCTGATCAGCCTTTTTCTTATTTCTTTGAACCTTTCCTACGGGCAAACGCCCAACCTTTGTGATGCTGTTGACCCCTTTATCGGCACCGAAGGAGGGGGAAATACCTTCCCCGGGGCAACGCTCCCCTTTGGCATGGTAAAACTCGGGCCGGATTGCGGGGACAAACGCTCCAATTCGGGGTATGTTCCCGGAGCGGCGGCCCATGGGTTCAGCCATACCCATGTGAGCGGAACTGGCGGGGGCGCCAAGTACGGCAACATTCTGGTAATGCCGTTCACCGGCCGGATAGAGCCGGGTAAAATGGCTTCGGCAATGGATAATGAGCGGGCCAGCCCGGGATATTTCTCGGTAGGCCTGAAGGCGTATCAGATAAAGGCGGAACTCACGGTGAGCCATAGTGTAGGCTTTCACCAGTACACCTACCGGGGAAATGAAGAACAGGGTATACTGATCGATGCCGGCAGCTTTCTCGGCGAAGGGCATTGCTGCGGCGAGGCCCAGGAACTGATCGGCTCGGAAATAAGGATCATTTCCGACACCCATATTGAGGGGTACTCCCGCGTTCGGGGCGGCTGGAATAAGGGAGGCGCATATACCGTTTACTTTGCGGCCCTGTTCGACACGCCCGCTGGCCATTATGGAACCTGGAAAGGCGATGCAATAGAACCCGGAACGGCCGCCGCTTTTGATAGCGGTGAAAAAACCGGGGCCTACTTTAGGTTTGCTGGGCAGTCCGGGAAAACCGTAAAAGTAAAAGTCGGCATCTCCTATATCAGCACGGGGAAAGCACTGGCCAATATCCAACGGGAGATCCCCCACTGGGATTTCGAAAAGGTGCAGGAGGCGGCCGTTCGCCAATGGAACGAGGCTCTGAGCGCTATTCGCATTGAAGGCGCCTCCGAGGATAGGAGAAAAGTGTTCTACTCCGCCCTCTACCACACCATGCTCATGCCCACTGACAGAACCGGCGAAAACCCCTACTGGAAGTCATCCGAGCCGTATTACGACGACTACTACGCCATTTGGGATACTTACCGGGCGACCAATCCGCTGCTCACCCTGATACATCCCGAACGGGAAGCGGCTATTGTCCGGTCGCTGGTAGATATCTACCAGCATGAAGGTTATATGCCGGATTCCCGGAGTGGCAACCATACCGGGCGGACCCAGGGGGGCAGCAACTGCGATATGGTGATCGCCGATGCTTTCCTCAAAGGGTTGCCGGGTATCGACTATGAGAAGGCCTATGATGCCATGGTCACGAATGCGGAGATCCCTCCTGGAGGAGATCAGCAGATGGAAGGACGGGGAGGGGCCAATGCCTATATCGAACTGGGGTATGTGCCGGCGGAGTATGAGCCCGCTGATGAGGGCCCTACCCTACACACCCCGAAGCTATACGACCGCGCCGGAACGCGGACGGTAGAATACGCGGCCAACGACTGGGCGATCGCCCTGGTGGCAAAAGGGCTGGGTAAGGAAGCCGATTATGAAAAATACCGGCAAAGAGCTTCTAATTGGGCTAATTTGTGGCGCCGGGTGGAGAGCGAAGGCGCTACCGGGTTCATCTGGCCCCGCCGAAAGGACGGCTCCTGGGTGGAAGATTTTCATGTGAAAAAGGGGGGCAGCTGGGGCAATTTTTTTTATGAGGCCGATTCCTGGGAGTATTCTTTTAACGTCCCTCAGGATGTAAATGCCCTGATCGACAGCTGTGGGGGCAGGGATGCATTCCTGGCCCGCCTGGACGTCTTTTTTCGCAACGGCCATTACCAGGTGAGTAATGAGCCCAGCTTTTTTACCCCCTGCCTGTACACCTACGCCGGCCGGCCGGATAAAACCAATGCTACCGTCAGGGATATCATCCGAAAGCATTATACCGTTGAACGGGACGGCATCCCTGGTAATGACGACGCCGGCTCCATGTCTGCCTGGGCCGTCTTCAACCTCATGGGTTTTTATCCCAATGCCGGACAGGATGTTTACCTCATCACCGCGCCTCATTTTGAAAAGTTGGTGATCGACAGGGGAAAAGGAAGAGTGGTGGAGGTTGTTGCCCACGGCCTTTCCGATAAGAACATCTATATCAAAAGCGCCCGCCTGAACGGAGCGCCATTGGAGCGGGCCTGGTTTCGCCACAACGAAATAGCCGAGGGAGGCAAACTGGAGTTTTTTATGGATGATGAACCTGGTGGTTTTGGAAAAGAAATACGCCCTCCCTCATTGTCCGGCGGATAATGATTCGAAATTGTTTATGTGTAGGCTAGGCTCGTAAAATAGGCTGCCTGATGTTTTGCACACCCCAACCTTTCATGGCTCTTTTTCGGCCCTGATCCGCAGGGTTTATGTACGAGTTAAGGCTATCCGCCTGAGGCTGGACACTGTTGGCAGGCAGAGGGTGCGGATACTCCCAAGCCATTCCGGCTTACGCTCTCAGTCGCTTTGCTCGTATCCGCGTTCCGGCTTCCAACTTTGTCCAACGCTAAACTGGTAGCCCGGGTTAAAAGGCCCATACTGTCCCAATGCCCGCTTTCCACAACAGCTGGTTGAATGCCGGGACATCTTTATCTCTTAATTCCTGCCCGCGGGCCTTCAGTGCTTCCCATTCGGCGCTGAGTTCCTGCAGCAACTCCCGGGAAGGGGTGTTCACCCGGGGTATGTCGCTTTCGGTTTGATTGATCAGGAACAGGTAATCGGCCGTAAACCTGTTCGGGAAATTCTCCACGTCATCGTAGGCCTTGGATTTTCTCTGTACCATTGCATTGTCCCATTCCTTCATCCGCGCAACGAGCGGACGGCCTTCCTTTTTGATGGCGGCATATTTTTCTTCTTCCGGCAATTCCTTCAACACCTTCTCGATCTGTTGACGCATGCTGTTCAGGGTATTGACCATGTGGTGCATGTCGTTCAGGGCTTCCTCCATCGACGACATGATGTTGTGGTAGGCTTCATAGCCTTCCGCATCGGTGGAATACAAGGGGTTGGGCAGGATACGGGCAGTGGTGCTGGCCGACTGTTCTTCCATTTTAAGGGTAAACGTGTATTCCCCCGGAACGGCCTTATGGCCGCGGTAGCTGCCCTCGATGTATACTCCGGGAACCCCTATCATGGTGGAATAACGCATGTTCCAGACAAAGCGGTTCAGGCCTTTGTCCTTTGTCAGGGCCGGCTCCGCCGAAGGCCCTCCGTCCCATGCCTGGAAAGTAGTGTCTTTCTGAGAGCTGTACTGTCTTACCAGCTGCCCTTCGCTGTCGCGGACTTCCAGGGTGATGTTGACGGAATCGGGTACTTCCGGTAATTCGTAATAAATGACAATTCCGTTGGCGGGATTTACGCCTTGTAGTGGGTTGGCGCCCTTAAATTCGGGGGAGGACTGGTTCAGTTCGCTCGACCCGTTGGCCAGCACGGCATCCTCCGGTTGGTATAGTTTGAAATTGCCGCTGGTATTGCCGTACTGGCGGAGCTGCCCCAGGTCGTCCAGGATCCAGAATGACCGTCCTGAGGTCGCGGCGATGAGATCGCCGTGCCGGACGGCCAGGTCGGTAATGGGGGCCACCGGCAGGTTCAGCTGGAAGGGCTGCCACGTTTTCCCGTCGTTCCAGGAGATGTACAGGCCCGTTTCGGTGCCGGCGAAGAGCAGCCCTTTGCGCTTGTCGTCCTCCCGTACTACGCGGGTAAAGGCGCCGTAGGGAATGCCGCTGCTGATGTTTGTCCAGGTCTTGCCGTAGTCGGTGGTCTTGTACAATCCCGGGGTGTGGTCGTTGAACTTGTAGCGCGTGGTGGCGATGTAGGCCGTAGCCGGGTCGTGGGGAGATACTTCGATGGCGTTGACCAGGCACTCTGCCAGTCCGGTGGGGGTGACGTTCTGCCAGGTGGCGCCTCCGTCACGGGTGAGGTGCACCAGGCCGTCGTCGCTGCCTGTCCAGATCACGCCCTTTTCGTGGGGCGATTCTACGACATAACTCAGGGTGCCGTAGTTTTCGGCGCCGACCGCTTCATTGGTGTACGGGCCGCCGCCTTTGCCCTGTTTTTCTTTTTCGTTGCGGGTCAGGTCGGGAGATGCCTCTTCCCAGGTGAGGCCCATATCGCGGGTGCGCAGGAGATATTGGGCGCCATGATAATAGGTATTGGGTTCGTGTTTGGACCAGACGATGGGGGCGTTCCAGTTGAACCGGTACTTCATGTCTTTGGCGTCTCTGCCCAGGTAGAGGATGGGTGCTGCCATGATGTTGGTGCCCGCCTCCGCTTTGGTGTCCAGTACTTCAATGGTGCCCAGGTAGCTGCCGCCCAATACGTAGCGGGGGTTATCGGGGTCGAAGGCCAGGAAGGCGCTCTCGCCGCCGGCGCTGTAGGTCCAGCTGGTGTAGCCGATGCCTCCGCTGTTGAACTCCCGGTGGGCGATGGATACGGAGGAATTGTCCTGCTGGCCGCCGTATAGCCGGTAGGGGAATCCGTTGTCTACATTGACCCGATAGATCTGGGCGGTGGGCATATTGTCCTGGGTAGACCAGGTTTTGCCGTAGTTGAAGCTGATGGCTGCGCCGCCGTCGTTGGCGATCACCATATTGCGGGGATTGTCGGGGTTGATCCACAGGTCGTGGAAGTCGCCGTGGGTGCCCTCCATGGTTTCCCAGGTCTTTCCGCCGTCGATCGAGCGCAGGGCATCGGCGCTCATGACGTAGACGGTATTTTCATCCTGGGGGTCGGCGAATACTTCGATGTAGTACCAGGCTCTTTGTACCAGGCGGTGGTCGTCGCTTACGCGTGTCCAGCTCTTGCCCGCATCGTTGGAAACGAACAGGCCGCCCTGTTCTTTATCCGAGTCGCTCTCGATCACCGCATAAACCTTATCCGGGTTGGAAGGGCAAACCGATACGGCCATTTTACCCAGCTCCTTGGGCAGGCCGTTGTGGATCTTGTCCCAGGTCGCGCCGCCATCCGTCGATTTGTACATTCCGCTACCTGGGCCCCCGCTGATCACTTTCCAGGGCAGGCGTTGGTGTTCCCACATGGCGGCGTAGAGGACGAGCGGGTTGCTGGGGTCCATCGACAGCTCGGCGCATCCGGTGCGGTCGTCAACGTAGAGGACGTTGTTCCAGGAAGCCCCTCCGTCCGTAGATTTAAAGATGCCCCGCTCCTCCGACCGGCTGTACAGGGCGCCCTGGGCGGCGACGTAGACGATGTCCGGGTCTGTGGGGTGGATGACGATGCGGGCGATGTGCTGGGTAGGGCTAAGGCCCACTTTCCGCCAGGTTTTGCCGGCGTCGTTCGATTTGTACACGCCGTCGCCGTGGGAGGTCATGACGCCCCGGATGGCGTGTTCGCCCATGCCGCAGTACACAATATTGGAGTGGCTTGGCGAGACGGCCACAGCGCCGACCGAACCCGTGCCGAAATAGCCGTCCGATATATTTGTCCAGATCTGCCCTGCGTCCTCGGTCTTCCAGAGGCCTCCGCCGGTGGTGCCCATGTAATAGGTAAGCGGATCGCCGATGACGCCACAGGCGGTTACCGAACGGCCGCCGCGGAAGGGGCCGATGCTGCGCCATTTCAGGGGTTGAAAGTAGGTGGCCGGGGCCGCAGGGTTTGCCTCTTTGCCTGAGGGTTGGCTGTATGCTCCAGCCATGAGGGCGAGCAACATAACGGTTAGGGATAAACGCTTCATACTAGTCGTGCTTTAATGGCCGGATAAATATAGGGCTAAATTTGATGGCTAGTATGAGTTCCAGGTGGGGATTCGTTGTTTTGAACGGCCGGTGAAGAGGAGCGGCCTCTCAGGGAACCATTATATGTTATGGGCCGGCCGGTTGAAGAACACCTGCGAACCAGGGTGGTTGTTTTCCCCTGATTTGCATGACTTCTAATGTAACTATCAGCATCATCGAAGACAGCGGCAGAAAATGCGTTTTCAATGGATGCTGATAGTTTCAATACTACCGCAAATACGGCAGCACACTCACCACCTCAAAATAAGGCGAATCCTCGGCTATGCGCTCGAAAAGCGGCACATGCCCCTGCCCGTAGACCACCAGCACCCGGTCTTCCGGTGTCAGGCCGATCTGGTGCAGGTTGCTCATGATGCGCAGGTTGCGCTGGTACCAGGCGGCAACGAGGTCGGCGCCGGCGTAATTGTCCCCTTCTACGGTGGGGAGAAAGATGCGGAGGTATAACTGGTAGGCGAGGTCCAGGAACTCCGGGCGGTTCATTTCGTAGAGCATATCGGCAATAGTGCCTTCCTTGAGCCACTGGCCCATCTGGGTGATGGCAGCCTTTCCCAGTTGATCCATTTCCGCCATGCGGGGCCCGTGCTCGGCAGGGTTGGCGGCGATGGCCTGTTCCAGGGCGGGCGGCCAGATGTCCATGCGCACGTCGATGGGGTAGATGGTTTTGTGCCCGAGCATTTTGGCCAGGCGGAATCCGATCTGTTCTTCCTCGCTGCGGCGCAGTTCGCGCTTGCCGGCGAGGTATTCCTGGTAGCGGGCGATGGTGGCGCTGTCGCCGTAGGGCGCTTCAACGGCTATTTTGGTGGGTTTAAAAGCCGCCAGCCGTTTCACCACAGCCTCGATCTCCGCCTGCCGTTTGGGCGTCAGCACGTCGTCGGATTCCAGGTTGAACTGGTCGGCGCCAGGGTTGCTCATGTGGTAGGAGCCCAGCAACACCAGGGGTATCTTTTTGCCGGCCCACTGGAATTGCGAAAGGACGTCCTGCGATTCAGGGGTGGCTGTGGCCGAGGCCCGGTGGTAAACCAGGCCGGCCTCTTCATAGCTGCCGTCCTCCTGCTTCATGGCGAGATAGAGTTGGCAGGTATTTCCCTCCAGCTTCATAGTCAGGCCGTTGAAGTAGGCCGCGTTCGGTTCCAATTTCACCAGGGGAAAGGTAACGTAGTCGTCCTTTTCCTCCCATCCGGTGAGGTCCGGGTTGAAATGTTTGACCTTGTACACCAGAGAGTTGCCCTCCGGGACAATCAGGCAGATCTCGTAAAAGCCGGGCTGGCCTTCTGTTACCAGGCGGAAGGTGGCCATCATGGTTCCGCCGAGGGGCGGGTTCCAGGTTTCTTCCAGGGCGCCGCCGAAGCCTTCGCCCAGCCAGCGGCCGGCGAGCCAGGCCAGGCCTTCGATGCTGGCTTTCGGCATGTTGGCCGGATCGTCGAGCTTCAATGTGTGTTCGGTGAGTTGGGATTGGGCGAACAGGGCGGGAGAGAGTACCAAAAGAAACAGGATCGAGCAAAGCCGGATCAGTCTTTTCATAGGTATGAGCTTTATCGGGTGAAAAAAACAAAATTAATTTACAAATAAAACTCCGAAACGCCTGCAGGCCCGGAGGAGTTTTATTGGGAATCATTCCATCATTCCATCATTCCATATTTTCACCCATTCTCATACGCCGTCTTCAGCCACTTCACCACCTCCGCATCGATATCCTTCAAATCCGTGGCGCGGATGCGGTGAGAACACATACTGTTCCAGCTACCGGCGGCCTCCAGCTTGCCCTGCGGTTCCACCTCTTTCAGGTTCAGCCCAATGTCCAGCCGGGTTTTGGTGGAAGGCTGCAGGATGGCGAACTGCTTGCTGCGCCGCAGGCTGACGTAGGCCTTTTTCGGGGCGATCTCTACGTCCTTTCCGAATTTCTCCACCTCTTTCATGAGTTTGTCGTAAATCGGGCGGAGGTTTTCTTTGCCTTTGTACTGCTCGGCCACAAGGTCGACCGTTTCGGCCAGGTTAGCGGCGGCGGAGCCTTTGGCCTCATGGGCGACGAGGTTGGCGAAGCCGTGGGTGAAGCCGTGCTCCGTTTTCAGGAATTTGATGATCTCGCCGTGCTTGGAAAGGCCGGAGGATTGCACTATGGCGACCCATTCGGCCAGGGGCTTGCCGGTGTTCTTCTCCAGGTTGGCGATCATCGTTTCAACTGCTTTGTCCATTGGTAAAAGGTTTTTTTCGGAAGATAATAACTTGTGCCTGGTTCTCAATTTCTGCTCCGCACTTTTCCTAGTCCAGTGGCCTTTGTGTTATTCCTTGGTCAATTTCCAGATATAATACCGCCGCCTTATCCACTCTCCATCCTTGATGGAAAAAGATTGGGTATGGTTTTCCCCGTTTCCCATCCAGATATGATGGCCGGATTCAAACGAGCCGCCGCCCGGGCTGGTAAAGGTCTGCTGTTCCTTAACGCTGCCGTCGTCCAGCCGCCAGATCCTGCCCTGCCCCAAGGTGCCGTCGCTGCCGATCTGTACGATGCGCGCCTCGGCGGCGGCGGGGTCCCAGAATTCCAGGAATTGCCAGACGGCGCCTGCATCCTTGCCCTCTCGGATGCAGTAAAGGCGCCCTTTCAGGTGCTTTTTGCCCAAGCCGTATTCCCATTGCAGGCCGTAGGCGTCGAAGGGTTCGTCGTCGCTTTTGTAGGCGCTGTTGTCGGTTATCCAGGTACCCCTATCCTGGGTGCGTGTAGCCCAGTTGTCGAGCAACCATTGGGGGATGGGGGCGCCGGGTGGTCCCGCGGGATTGCTTTCCTGTGCCGGTAGGGCAAAGGTGAAGTAAATGGGTAATAGGAGTACCAGTATCCGTTTTTTCATGAGGTTGAATTTGATAAAGCCGGGTGATTTCTTGTCGGGTAAATCTCCGCCTTCTTTTTGGAATGGAAGTCCCGATTAATTAAATGACACTCCTTCTTGCCGGTATTATCCCGCGGCCGCCCGGGATCTGCCGTATCCGAAAAAAGAAGGCCCGGCAAATGTTGGCGACAATGCCTAACTTTGGTATGCCCGAATCAATCCGGCCTTCAATGGAAAACATGAGTTCTCACGGCGTTTTGTGGCTCACTATACTGCTGGCGGCGGCGGCCCTGCACGGGTTGTGGTTAGCCGTTATTCTTTTCATGAAAAGCGAGAGCCGAAAGGTTGGCGGTTTACTTGGTGTAGCTTTCCTCATCATTTCGCTTTACCTTTTGAACTATCTGCTGTTCCTCACCGGCTCTATTCGTTCTGTGCCCCATCTGTTGGGCGCCTTTTATCCGTCGCTGTTTCTGGTGGGGCCCTGTTATTACTTTTTCATCCGCCGGTCTCTGGAGCCGGGGTTCCGGTTAAAAAGAATTCAGCTTTGGCACCTGCTGCCGGCTGTTCTGGCCATCTGGAAGACGGCTCCGCTCTATCGGGCTGCTGCGGAGTACAAATTGAAATTGATCGACTGGTATATGGATCCGGGCGATAGCTTCACCTGGGGTATGGTGTTGATGGGCAATGATTTCCTGTACCACATTATGGCTTATGTGGCGGCCGCCTGGTGGATGGCCCGGCAATTGGAAGAAGAGCAGGAGCAGGCCCACAACCGCAGCAACGCCCGCTGGCTGAAGCAATTCAGCCTGGGCTTCCTGCTCCTGCTGGCGCTGGACCTGGCATTAAAGTTCTCTTTTTTTGCTATGAAAGCGCCTGCTTTCACTATGGAATACGTGATGGCATCGGTGATCGCCCTGGGTATCCACCTGGCGGGGTACCGCGCCACCGGCAGGTTGGGCAATTTTCCCCGGATAACGCCTGGTTCGGAAAACAGCAAATACAAAACCTCCCCCCTTACCGCCGAACAGATGGATGCTTATCAGGATGAATTGCTGGCCCTGATGAAAAGAGCGCAACCTCACCTGGAGGCCACCTTAAAGATATCCGATCTGGCCGCCCGGCTCGACATCCCTTCCCACCATCTCTCCCAGGTGCTCAATGAGGGCATGAACACCAGTTATTCTGATTTTGTAAATACCTACCGCGTGGAGGCCGCCAAACGGCGGCTCAAGGATAAACAGTACAGCCATTACAGCATTCTCGCCATCGGGTTGGAGTGTGGGTTTACCAATAAAACAACCTTTAACCGGACGTTTAAGAAGATGACGGGTATGACGCCTTCGGCGTTTATGGAAGGGCGGACAGAGGCGATGAAATAAGATCTCGTTCTCATCGGGCAGGCGCCCTTTCCCCTTAATGTGATCGATGAACTCCTGGGTATTGGGCCATATCCTCTGCCAATACGAGGGAATTGCTATAGGAATGGCCCTGCCGATTATCAAAGGCAGCTTCTGAGGATCTGGCATTAAAGAGGCGCTGCGGAATTTTATTCTATTTTCAAGGCAAGAAAAAAATTTTATCTCATGTTTTTGCTGTTCAGCAAAAATCATTTAGCTTTGAGTATGTTCAAACATACGCTGTATGAAACATCTGGTTGACCCCAACAGCAAGGTTCCCCTCCACAGTCAGGTGGAGCGTATGCTCCGCGCCCTGATCCGGCAGCCGGAGTATCAGCAAGGGGCCTTTTTGCCCAAAGAGGTCGACCTGGCCAATCGGCTGGGAATTTCCCGAAACACGGTTCGCCATGGTATCAGCAAACTGGTCAACGAGGGACTGTTGGTCCGGAAAAAAGGAGTGGGCACTAAAGTGGCGCACCGGAAAGTATCTACCCGGCTGGACCATTGGGGCAGTTTTTCCGGAGAGATGAAGGCAAAAGGGATGGAGGTGGTCAATTATGACCTGACGTTCCATTTTGTGGCTGCCGATATGGAGGCCGCCGAGGCATTCCATATTTCTCCTGGTACTAAAGTTTTGAAGTTATCCAGGCTACGGGGCACTTCTGAAGGGCCGAGCCTGTTGTCGCTTTCCTGGTTTCACCCCAGGTTGGGGTTGTCCGGGCAGGAGGACTTTTCCCAGCCCCTTTATCAGATGCTGGAAAAGGAGATCGGGGTGTACCCCGCCGTCTCCCGGGAAGAGATCACCGCCATATCAGCTGAGAAAAAGCTGGCCACCAGATTGGGCATCCGGGAGGGAGCTCCGGTCCTGTTCCGGAGGCGTGTCGTCTTTGACTCGGATAGCCGGGCCATGGAATTCAACAAGGTCTATTATCAGGGAGAAGGATTTTCCTACTCCATCGATATCGAAAGGAAGTAGCCCCCCAGGGCAAAGCTATAAATAAACAGAAAACAGACAGTGAGCCTGCGTGGCTGCCCATTGTCCAAATAAAACCGATATGAGAGTTTTCCTACCTGCCCTATTCCTTCTGGTTATGCTGGCCGGCGGAGCGGCCCCGGGATACAGTCAAACAAAGTTCATCACCGGCCGGGTTACGGACCAGTCCGATGGCCTGCCGCTGCCCGGTGTCAACATCCAGGTTAAAGAAACGGCTATCGGGACAATTACCGATATAGACGGGAATTATGAATTGCGCGTTCCCGGCGATTCTTCCATCCTCCTATATACTTTCGTGGGGTACACGCCTCAGGAAATAACGGTTGGAGGACAATCGGTGATCAATGTGGTACTCGCTCAGGAAGCGGAAGTATTGGATGACGTGGTGGTCATCGCCTACGGCCAGGTCCGAAAAAGCGATCTGACCGGCTCGGTCTCCTCGATCTCGGGCGAAGACCTGCTGCGCACGGCGCCCACCTCCCTCGACCAGGCCCTGCAGGGGCGGGCGGCCGGCGTTCAGGTCACCCAGGTGAGCGGGCGGCCAGGCGGGGAGACCTCCATCCGCATCCGGGGCAGCAGCTCCATCAATGCCGGAAACGAGCCGCTCTACGTCGTCGACGGCATGCTCATTACCAGCGATAACAGCCAGACCAATGTCGGCGGCGCTGCCGGCAGCAACCTCAACGGCCTTTCGGCCATCAACCCCAGCGACATCGAGTCCATAGAGATCCTCAAGGATGCTTCGGCAACGGCCATGTACGGTTCCCGAGGGGCCAACGGGGTCGTCCTGATCACCACCAAGCGCGGTAAAGAAGGCCGCTCTTCTGTTACATTGGATGCCTACTACGGCCTGCAGGAAGTACAGAAACAACTCGATATGCTGGACGGGGAGGCCTTCGCCAATTATATCAACGCCTACAACAAGGACGCCGGCTTCCCGGTCGACCCCCGCTACCTCATCCCCGATAAGATCGGCGCCGGCACCGACTGGCAGGAGGCCATTTTTCAGCGGGCGCCCATGCAGAGTTATCAGTTGAGCGCCCTGGGCGGCACCGCCAATACTCAGTACTCGGTCTCCGGAGGCTATTACCGGCAGGAAGGAATTATCCTCAATTCCGATTTCGAGCGCTATAACCTGCGCACCAACCTGGACCAGAAAGTAAATGACCGGTTTAAAGTGGGCACCAGCATCAGCCTGAGCCACATTAACTCACGAGGTGTGCTGACGGGAGCCCTGAGCCCCGGCACAGGAGTCCTGTTGCCCGGCGCTGCTGCTTCGGCCCTGCTTTTCCCGCCCACCCTTCCGGTACTGGACGAGGGCGTGCCCGGGGGCTACACCTTTGAAGACGACCGCGGCCGCAACCTGCCCAACCCGGTGGCCGATGCGTCGGAAACAGATAACATTTCCAAGAACTCCCGGGTGATCGGCAATGCCTACGGCATACTGCAGCTGGCCGAAGGGCTCAACCTTAAGGGCAGCGTCGGTATCGATGCCTACTCGGTGAAAGAAAACCGCTTCGTCCCCAACTTCCTGAAGCGTACGGAAGCCAACAATGGGGAAGCCGTGGTGGCCACTGTCGACGGCTTCACCTGGCTGACGGAATATACGTTGAACTACAAGCGCGCGCTGAAAGAAAAACATGCCGTCGATGCATTGGTGGGCGTTACCTTCCAGGGATTTCAATCGGAGCGCCTCTTCACCTTCGCGCTGGATTTTCCCGACAACCGTACGGGTTACCACAACCTGGGCAGCGCTCTGAATCCTCAGCCTCCGGCCAACGGGGAGTCCTCCTGGGGCATCATTTCCTATCTCGGCCGGGTCAACTATACCCTGAATGATAAATACCTCTTCACCCTGACCGGCCGCCTGGACGGGGCGTCCAAATTCGGGGAAGACAGCAAATACGGTTTTTTCCCCTCCGGTTCTGTCGCCTGGAAACTTCACCAGGAGCCTTTTATCGAAAAGCTGGGCATATTCACCAGCCTGAAGGCGCGGCTCAGTTACGGCGTTATCGGCAACCAGGAGATCGGGCCGTTCGGCTCTTTGGCTACCGTCGGCCCAATAGGGCAGGGCGTGTTCAACAACAACGAGCCTTACATCGGCCAGGAGCCTCTCCGCTATCCCAACCCCGGCCTGAAATGGGAGCGAACCAACCAGGGAGACTTCGGTATCGATGCCGAATTTCTGGACGGCCGCATCAGCTTTACGGCTGATGTCTACCAGAAAAATACCACAGACCTGCTGCTGTTCGCGCCTCTGCCAACGACAACCGGCTTTTCCGCCTATTTGGCCAACATCGGAGGATTGAAAAACCAGGGTTTTGAGGTAGCCGTCAGCTCGCGGAACACCACCGGGCCTTTCCTCTGGCAGACCAGCCTTAACTTTTCCGCCAACCGGAATGAGATCACCGAGCTGTCCAGTGACAGTGACATACCCGTTCCCGGGGTCCTGCAAGTACCGGCCGGATGGAGTATCCTCCGGGTGGGGCAACCGCTGGGCGCCTTTTTCGGCCTGAAATCCTCCGGTATTTTCCAGTCGGATGCCGAAGCTCAGTCTTCCCCCGTGCTTCGGGGCCAGAATGCCGAAGCCGGCGACCGCCGATACGAGGACATCAACGGCAGAGACGCCGAGGGCAACCTCACCGGCCAACCGGACGGCGTGATCGACGAGGCCGACCGGACCCTCATCGGCAATGCCAATCCCGATTTCATCTGGGGGCTAACCAATACTTTTTCGTTCAAAGGCATCGACCTTTCCATCTTCATCCAGGGTGTCCATGGCAATGAGATCGTCAATGCCTACCTGTTCGAGATCGGCACCATGGCCGGCGAAACCAACGTGCTGGCGGAGTTCTGGGAGAACCGCTGGACAGAGGACAACCCCTCCGACGAGTATCCGAAAGTGAACCCCAACGAACGCAACATCTTTAGTGATGCTCAGGTGGAGGACGGGTCGTTCGTCCGGATCAAGAATATTACACTTGGCTACACTTTCCCGCAGCAGTGGCTGGCCAAAGCCAGGATGAGCTCCGCCCGCCTGTACGTTACGGTGAACAACCTCTTTACCTTGGCCGATTATCGGGGTTATGACCCAGAGATCAACGCCTTTGGGCAGAACAACCTGCTGCAGGGCATCGACTACGGCAGTTATCCTCTGGCAAAAACGGCGATCGTAGGCCTTCAGCTGGGGTTCTGAACCAGGTTTTTCGGGGTGGAAGCATCGATCACGCATGAAATTCATCAGCATGAGAAGATATATCTATATTTCATTGGTATTTATCCTGGCGCTCGGCCTGTTTCAGGCCTGCCGGAACTTACTGGAGGAGAATCCCAAAGACCAGGTCTTTGTCGATAACTACTTCCAAACGGAAAATGACGCTATTGCCGCCGTCAATTCCATTTACGCCATTCTGAACTCGACCAGTTCTCCTCCTACTTTCGGAGGGGTGTACCACAGCAGCTACTGGGTAGTGGCGGGGCTGGCGTCCGACGAAATGGAGAACCGCCAAGCAGGTAACCCCGACCTCGATCAGTTGGATAACTTCGACATCAAGCCGGTCAACTCCTTCCTTTACGACATCTGGCGCAATGCCTATAAGGGCATCAGCAATGCCAACTTTGCCATCGAGGGTATTCCTGGCGTGGAAATGGAGGAGGGGTTGAAAAACCGGTTGCTGGGGGAGGCGCACTATCTGCGGGCCATGCTCTATTTCGACCTGGTTCGCCTGTTCGGCGACGTACCTCTGGTCCTGAGCCTGAATGCGGAAGTCAAACCGCCCCGTACGCAGGCGGGGCAGGTGTATGATCAGATCCTTCAGGACCTCCAGTTCGCCAAACAGCATCTCCCTCCTTCCTATCCTGCCGGGGATGGGCTGGGGCGGGCCACGGCGGGTGCGGCCAACGCATTGTCCGCCAAAGTGCATCTCACGCAGGGCAACTGGCAGGAGTGCATCAGCCATTGTCAGGCGGTGATGTCGTCAGGAAATTATGGGCTGTGGGAAGATTTTGCCGAAGCATTTCGCCTCGAGAATGAAAACGGAAAGGAATCCATCTTTAACATAGGTTTCGGTACGGCCAACAATTCGATCTCCTTTTGGGAGGTCGGGCAGTTCAACGTTCGGCTCCTGCCGCGCCAATTGTCGGGCCAGATCCCCGGTGTGAATGCCCAGGGCTGGCAGGTGGCCACCCGGGATCTTTATGATTCCTACGACCCCCAGGACCGCCGGCGCGGAGTGACCCTGCTGACCACGATCAACAATACCGACGGAACCACCACGGCCATAGAACCTCACATTCAAAAATACTGGGATCGCATCGCCGAGCCGGCGGCCGGCAATACGGACAATGATTTTCCCTACCTCCGCTACGCCGATGTATTGCTGATGTATGCCGAAGCACTGAACGAACAGAACAGCGGGCCGACTACCGAGGCTTACCAGGCCGTTAACAGCGTTCGTAAGCGCGCTCGTTTCAACGGCACCGAAGAACTTCCCATTTTGCCGGACCTGTCCGGGCTTTCCTATCAGGAGTTCAAAGACGCCCTGCTGCAGGAGCGCCGGTGGGAGTTCGTGGCGGAGGGGCAAAGGTGGTTCGACCTGGTGCGCTTCGGCAAGCTTGAAGAGCAGGTGCCGAAGGCCAAGCCCGGCGTTCAGCCCCAGGGTTTTCACAGCCTCTTTCCCGTACCCCAGGAAGAGATCGACCTGAATCCCAACCTGCTTCCCCAGAATCAGGGGTATTAGGATAGGGGGATATAGTATTGAAGAATTGTAAAGAACAGAACACTTGCAGCCTAATTACGATAAATTTCCAGTAGTTCCGGTTCCGGGGTTTGAGCATGCTTGCCTTACGGGCTGGGATCCAATAATTGAGGAGGTTCGAAAAAAGCTTCCGGACACCTCCCGGCAAAAGGCCGTTTTAGTTGTCGAATGCTATCACGGCGTATCAGAGGAAAAAGTGCGCCATGCTCTGGAAGAGGGCCTGGCGCCGGCACTGATCCTTGACGCCGGGCAGGCTTATTACTCTGAAGATAAGATCGACGAACTGGCCTTTCCGGATGTCACCGACGACCGGATCTTCGGTTTTATGACCCGGCTCACGATAGAAAGCTACTTTGACCCGGAGAAGCGGGAAGCCGTTCGCCGCCGGCTCCAATCGGTGGAGAAAGGGCTGGTTGTAGTGTATGGCGTCGGGGCAGCCCACCTTGCCGAACGCTGGGATGTGCTGGTATATGCCGATATGGCGCGTTGGGAGATCCAACAGCGCATGCGCCGCCGGGAGGTGGCCAACCTGGGCGCTACGAATTACAAGGAAGATTTTGCCCGCCAGTACAAACGCGCCTACTTCGTCGACTGGCGGATATGCGACCGGATCAAAAAGCAGTTGCTGTCCCAAAGCGATTACCTGCTGGATACCAACCAACCCGGCCTGCCAAAGATGATCCGGCAGGAAGCCCTCTGGGCCGGCCTCCGTCAGGCCATCTGCCGACCATTTCGGGTCGTTCCCTTTTTCGATCCCGGCCCCTGGGGAGGCCAGTGGATGAAGGAAGTTTGTGGCCTGGACCCCTCCCCGCCCAACTATGCATGGTGCTTCGATTGCGTGCCGGAAGAGAACAGCCTGCTGCTGGGCTTCGGCACGGATGTGGTGGAAATTCCGGCAATCAACCTGGTGTTCTTTCAACCGGAGGAACTCCTGGGCGGCAGTGTGTATGCCCGTTTCGGTGCGGAATTCCCCATCCGGTTCGATTTCCTGGATACCATGGATGGGGGAAACCTCAGCCTGCAGGTCCATCCTCTTACCGGATATATACAGGAGCATTTCGGAATGCATTATACCCAGGATGAAAGCTATTACCTGCTGGATGCCAAGGAAGGAGCCTGCGTTTACCTGGGGCTCAAAGAGGGCATCGACAGGAACGCCATGATCGAAGCGCTCAAGGACGCTCAGAACGGGGGCGGCCCCTTTGAAGCAGAGCAATTTGTGGAAAAGTGGCCGGCAGAAAAACACAGCCACTTTCTCATCCCGGCCGGTACTGTACACTGCTCCGGCAAAGACAGTATGGTGCTGGAGATCAGCGCTACGCCCTACATCTTCACGTTCAAGTTGTGGGACTGGGGGCGCCTGGGGCTGGACGGCAAGCCGCGGCCGATCAATATCGAACATGGAAAGAATGTGATCCAATGGAACCGGGACACCTCCTGGGTCCGCCAAAACCTGATCAACCGGATCGAGCATATCGCCGAAGGAGAAGGGTGGAGGGAGGAAAAGACCGGCCTGCACGAGCTGGAGTTTATCGAGACCCGCCGCCATTGGTTCACCGAAAAGGTGGCCCACCATACCCACGGCGGCGTCAACGTGCTCAATCTGGTGGAAGGCAGGGAAGCCATTGTAGAAAGTCCGGATGAGGCTTTCGAACCTTTCGTGATCCACTATGCCGAGACCTTCATCGTGCCGGCGGCTGTCGGTCCCTATACCATCCGGCCGTATGGGGAAAGTCAAGGGAAAGAGTGTGCGACGATCAAGGCCTTCGTGCGGACGTAGCCGCGGGATTTGATATATAGGACAAAAGCGTAAAACAGAACTACATGCCAACAATGAACCAATCCTCTACCCAGCCCGTCAACATGGGCGTCGTCTACCTGCTCACGGCGGTAGCTGCCCTGGGCGGCCTGCTTTTCGGTTATGATACGGCGGTCATCTCCGGCGCCATCGGCTTTCTGCAGGCCAAGTTCGAGCTGACGGCGGCGATGAAGGGGTGGGCTGCTTCCAGTGCCATCATCGGTTGCATATTCGGCGCCATGTTCGCCGGGTATATGAGCGACCGCTTCGGGCGGAAGAAGATCCTGATCCTTACGGCCTTTCTATTCGGAATTTCGGCCATCGGCTCGGCCCTGCCCAACAACCTCACCCAGTTTGCCATTGCCCGCTTTGTGGGAGGGCTGGGGGTGGGAGCGGCCTCTATGCTTTCTCCCCTTTACATCACCGAACTCGCGCCCGCCAAGGTCCGGGGCATGTTGGTGTCGTTGTACCAACTGGCCATTGTCCTCGGCATATTACTGATCTTCTTTGTCAACCTGCTGGTACAGAATATGGGAGATGAGGCATGGAATGTGGAATGGGGCTGGCGCTATATGCTCGGTTCGGAAACCCTGCCTGCCGTCCTGTTCTTCGTAGCTATGTTCTTCGTTCCGGAGAGCCCCCGCTGGCTGGCTAAAGAGAAGCGGGAGGAGGAAGCGCTCGCCGTCCTCACCCGGATCAATGGCCTGGGCCGGGCTAAGGAGATTCTGCAGGAGATCAAAGAAACCCTGAGGGAAGAATCAGGGACGCTCGCGGAATTGTTCAGTGGCCGCTTTCGCAAAGCTATCGTCATCGGGATACTGTTGGCCTTTTTCACTCAGTTGCAAGGGATCAATGCCATTATGTACTATGCGCCGGAAATTTTCAAAGAGGTAGGCACCGGCACTAATTCCGCTTTCCTGCAGACGGTCATTGTGGGGGTGATCAATGTGTTGTTCACCTTCGTCGCCATTTGGCTGGTGGACCGCGTAGGGCGCAAGGCCCTGCTGCTGTTCGGCGGCGCCGGCATGGGCATCAGCCTGGGCATCGTGGGCATGGCCTTCTTCTTCAACTGGGGCGGTTACGTGCTTCTGATCTTCATTCTGACTTACGTCGCCTGCTTTGCCGCTTCCTTCGGGCCGGTGCCCTGGGTGATCCTCTCCGAGATCTTTCCCATCAAAATGAGAGGCTTGGCCATGTCGGTGGCGACGCTGTCGGTGTGGGTGGCGGTCTACCTGGTTACTCAGCTGTTTCCCATTCTGGTGGAAGGGATCGGCCCGGCCTATACCTTCTGGATCTTCTTCGCCGTATCGGTGATGGCCTTTGTTTTCGTATGGAGGATGATCCCGGAGACGAAAGAGAAGACGCTGGAGGAGATCGAGCACAGCTGGTAACCCGGATTTGAGATTTTTCGACTAACCTGGAAAGGTTCTTCAACCGGGACTGTCGGAGCTTTAAAAATAAAATCAGAATGAGAAAGATACTACTGATATCCCTATTGGCAATGGGGCTATACTCATGGAGCCATGCGCAGAAAGGCGTTACCAAACAACCTGTCGATTACGTAGATCCCATGCTGGGCAATCACGATTCGCGCTGGATGATGTTCCCCGGCCCCACTATGCCTTTTGGGATGGTCAAGCTCAGTCCCGATAACGAACGCAACGGATGGAAAGCCGGGTACGAATACGACCTGGACAATATCACCGGCTTCAGCCACATCCACGAATGGACCATGGCGGGCCTGTTGATGGCCCCCCAGACAGGGCCTCTGCAAACCCAGCCGGGAACGGAAAAGGACCCCGATGCCGGCTACCGCTCCCGCTTTCGCCATGAAACCGAAGTGGCGGAGCCGGGGTATTATTCCGTGGTGCTCGATGACTATCAAACCAAGGTAGAACTTACCACCACCACCCGCGCCGGCTTCCAGCGTTATACTTTCCCCGAAATGGACTCCGCCCGTGTACTGATCGACCTGGATATCGAGTCGGAGTACGGCAACGAGCTCTTCCTGTCGGAGATCCGAAAGGTGAGCGATACGGAGATCGAAGGAAATACTTACTCCCAAAGCCTCCGCGGGGCGGGCTGGAACGATTACATCGTCCATTTTGTCATCCGCTTCAATAAGCCGTTCAAGGATTTCAACGGATGGACCCGCGACGGCGTACAGCGCAATACGGAACGCATCTTTTCCGGCTGGGACCATACTGATATCGGGGCCTTTGTGCACTTTGACACCCGGGACGGGGAGCCCCTCCTCATTCAATCCGGTATTTCCCTGGTGAGCATCGAGCAGGCCCGCCTCAACCTGGACAAGGAAATGGCCGAACCCTTCGGCTGGGATTTTGAGGCGGTACGGCAGCACGCCCGAGGTACCTGGAATGAGTTGCTGAGCGCCATTAAGGTGGAAGGCAAAAATGAGACGGATAAGGTCAAGTTTTACACCAACATGTACCGAGCGTATGCCGGGCGCAACATCTGGAGTGACGTCAATGGCGTGTACATGGATGTGTGCGAAAAGCCCCGGCAACTGGCCGATCCCAACTCGCCCGTGTTGGGGGGCGACGCCTTCTGGAACACCTTCTGGAACCTGAACCAGCTCTGGACCCTCGCCACCCCTGACATCGCGAACCAATGGGTAAAGGCCCTGCTGGAACAATACGAGACCGGAGGATGGCTGCCCAAAGGGCCTCCGGGCGTCGAATACTCCGGCATCATGGAAGCCTCTCATGAGATCGAGCTGATCGTAGCGGCCTACCAGAAGGGCATTCGCAATTACGACGTAGGAACAGCTTATGAGGCCATCAAACATGTACAAACCACCCCTCCGGTAAAACACATCTGCAGCGGCATTGCCGGCAATCGTTTTTTGGAAGACTACCTCAAATACGGCTATGTACCCTACGAAACCGGCCCGGTTTCCAATACCCTGGAATATGCCTTCGACGACTGGGCGGTCAGCGAAATGGCCCGGGCCCTGGGAGAAACGGAAGACTATTACTACTTCCGCCGCCGCGCCCACAACTACCTGAACATCTGGGACCCCTCCGTCCAATACATGAACCTGCGCAAGAAGGACGGTTCTTTTGTGCCGGATTTCGACCCTTACTGTTGCTCCACCTTCCTGGGAGAGGGCTGGATGGAAGGCAATGCCTGGCAATTCACCTGGTTCGTGCCGCACGACCTCCGCGGGCTGATCGGGCTCCTGGGGCGGGAGGAGTTCAACGATCGCCTGCAGGCCGGCTTCGAAAAATCCAGAGAATGGCGCTTCAACAGCGAGTGGACCCATGAGAACAACCTCCTGGCGATGGGCGTCCTGCCCATCAACCATGGCAACCAGCCTAATATGCAGGCGGCCTACCTGTTCAATTATTCGGGAAAACCCTGGCTGACGCAGTATTGGGCCAGAGAGATCATGGAAGTGTACTATGGCTCCACGGTCAAGGACGCCTGGCCGGGAGATGAAGACCAGGGCCAGATGGGCGGGTGGTACGTCATGAGCGCCATGGGGCTTTTCGAGATGAAGGGCGGCTGTGAGGCCGACCCCGTGATCGAGATCGGCAGCCCCATTTTTGACAAAATTACCATACAGCTCGACCCTCGCTATTATGCCGGAGGTACTTTCGTTATTGAAACAACCAACAACTCTAAACAGAACAAGTACATTCAATCGGCCACCCTGGACGGTAAACCGCTGGGCAGGCCCTGGTTCTATTTCCGGGAGCTGGCCGATGGAGGAAAACTGGTGTTGCACATGGGGCCGGAGCCCAATAAGGAGTGGGGTAGCCAGCCGGAAGACGCCCCGCCTTCCATGTCGGATGAAGAGAAATAATCAATCTATGCTGGTCTTGCCAAAAAATATTATCCGGGTAACCGTTTTCAGTTTGTTCCTTGCATCCTGCAGCATGGCCGGGGAGGAATGGCCTATGCTGGAACTTTTGCCTCCTGAGCAGACCGGCATAGATTTCATCAACCGGCTGTCAGAAGGAGATAGCCTCAACATCCTGAATTACGTTTACTACTTCAACGGCGGCGGCGTTGGCATTGCCGATTTCAATAAGGACGGCCTGGAAGACCTGTTCTTCACTGCCAACGAAGCCTCCTGCCGGCTCTATCTGAATCGGGGCGGGATGCAGTTTGAAGACATCACCGGGCAGGCGGGATTGGAGACGAAGGCCTGGGCTACCGGTGTGGCCATCGCCGATGTCAACGCCGATGGTTTCGAGGATATCTATATATGCGCCGCCGGGTACCGCGAACCTTCCAAAAGAGCGAACCTGCTCTACCTCAACCAGGGCTCGGGCCCGGATGGGCAGGTCCGCTTCCGGGAAGCCGCCGCCGAATACGGCATTGCGGATACCAGCTATTCCACCCATGCCGCTTTCTTCGATTACGACCTCGACGGAGACCTCGACCTGTACGTGCTCAACCATGCGAACCAGCGCAGCGCCCTGAATACGCCCCTGCCGCTGGAAATACGCGGAAAGGCTCCGAGTACGGACCGCCTCTACCGGAATGACGGCGCCAGCGCTCAAAAACCCTTTACCGACGTGTCCGAATCCGCCGGGATACAGATCGAGGGGTACGGCCTGGGTATCGCCATCAGCGACATCAACCGGGACGGCTGGCCCGACCTATACGTGGCCAATGACTTCATCTATAACGACCTGCTCTACATCAACCAGCGGGATGGAACGTTCCGGGACCAGGCCAACCATTATCTCCGGCACCAGAGCTACAATTCCATGGGTTGTGATATTGCCGATTTTAACAATGATGCCTGGCAGGACATTCTCGTAATGGACATGCTGCCGGAAGACAGAAAACGCAAAAAGACCATGGCCGGGCAGATGAAGGACGACAAGTGGAACCTGATGCTGGCCAATGGATATGAGCCTCAGTACATGCGCAACACCCTACAACTCAACAACGGCCCCTCTCCCCGGCCGGCCGCTTTCGGGCAGCCTTCTTTCAGCGAGATTGGCCGGCTCTCCGGCATCCATCAGACCGACTGGAGCTGGAGCGGGCTGTTTGCCGACCTGGATGATGACGGATGGAAAGACCTGTTCATCACCAACGGTTATCTGAGGGATATCACCGACAAGGACTTCATCGATTACAGCGCCAACCTGGGCATGTTCCAGTCCCAGGAAAAAGCCGATCAACAAGTGCTGGAACAGATCCGGAAGCTCAAGGGCGTACACCTCCCGAATTATTGTTTCCGCAATGAGGGCAACCTCACTTTCACCCCTGGCCTTTCCCTGCCGCCGTCCTTCTCCAACGGCGCCGCCTACGGCGACCTCGATGGCGACGGCGACCTCGACCTGGTGGTGAACAACATCAACGAGCCGGCTTTCCTGCTGGAGAATAAAGCGAGTGGGAGGCCCGGCGTTCATACGCTCAATGTCAGCCTGGAGGGCCCTGCCGGCAATCCCTCGGGCATTGGAGCCCGGTTGTGGGTGTTCACGCAGGGAGAACAACAATATCTGGAGCAATATCCGTACCGGGGATTCCAGTCTTCGGTTTCTACTACCCTGCATTTTGGACTGGGAGAACAGGCATTTGCCGACAGCCTGATCATCGAGTGGCAGGGCGGGCGCCGACAGGTTCTAACCTCCGTGGCAGCCGGGCAGGTACTCCGGCTGAAGTATGAGGATGCCGGGCAGTATTCCGGCTTGCATGTTTCCTCTGCAGAAGAACCTTTACTACAAGCAGCCACCGGCCAAAACGGCCTGGAGTTTGTGCATCGGGAGTCTCCTTTCAACGATTTTCTCCAACAACCTTTGCTCCCGCATAGCTTCTCCCGGCCTGGCCCTGGCCTGGCTGTCGGCGACCTTAATGGCGATGGCCTGGAGGATGTCTTCATCGGCGGGGCTAAAGGGCAAGCCGGGCGCCTCTTTTTTCAACAATCCGGCGGCAGCTTCGAATCCAGGGGCCTGGCCGAAGGGGTAGAGGCAGAGGATGTAGATGCCCTCATCTTTGACGCCAACCAGGACGGCGCCAATGACCTTTACGTCGTCAGCGGGGGCAGCGAATTTCCGGCTGGTGATAAAGGTTATCAGGACCGTCTGTATGTCAATGACGGCAAAGGCGGGCTGCGGCTGGCGCCGGAGGCGCTGCCGGACATGCCCGCCAGCGGCTCCTGTGTCGCAGCGGCCGACCTGGACGGAGATGGCGACCTTGACCTGTTTGTCGGGGGAAGAGTGGAACCCGGGCAATATCCACTGCCCCCCCGTTCGTATCTGCTGCGCAATGAGGGAGGGGTGTTCTCGGATGTGACTGCGGAAGTTGCCCCCGGGCTACAGCGCATTGGTATGGTCACGGATGCTGCCTGGGCCGGCCCGTGGCTGGTGCTGGTTGGGGAGTGGATGGCGGTTACGGTATTCAGGAACGACAACGGGCGCCTGGTGCGAGAGGATAACGAAGCGTTGGCAAACAGCAAGGGTTGGTGGTACAGCCTGGCCGGAGGCGACTTTGACGAGGATGGCGATACCGATTTTCTGTTGGGGAACCTGGGGCAGAACGCTTCGTTCAAACCCTCCCCGTCTGAGCCGGTACGCATCTATGCGGATGATTTTGACAATAATGGAAGCATCGATGCCGTTATGTCCTACTACATTCAAGGCGTTGAATCCCCGGTACATTCCCGGGATATGCTATTCTCCCAGATCCCCGGCCTTGAAAAGAAATATCCCCGGTACGGCCTTTACGCCGAAGCAACCCTGGAGCAACTGTTCAAAAAAGAAGCATTGAAAAAAGCCTATGTCCTGGAATGCAATACTTTCCAGTCCGGTTATCTCGAGAACCTGGGAAACGGCGGGTTTGCGCTGCGCCCGCTTCCATTGGCCTGCCAGCTGGCCCCCGTTGCCGCTATTGCCTGTGCAGACTTTAATCAGGATGGGCATCTGGACGCCCTCCTTGCCGGGAATGACCATACTCCGGAAGTGAATACAGGCCGTTATGATGCCTCCGTCGGCCAGTTGCTGGTAGGGGATGGGCAGGGTGCGTTTTCTCCTGTCGGCCCAATGCAGAGTGGCTTTTGGGTGGAGGGAGAAGTAAGGGGCCTTCAATTGTCCAGGAAGGGAGATACCGGCCGGTATTGGATACTGGTAGCCGTGAATAACGATACCTTGAGGATATTTGAAGGTGGACGGCAAGAATCAAAAAGGAACAACACATCCATTTAATAACCAAACTTATCGCATCATGAGGTACAAAAACCTGATCTTTTCTCTGGCAGTGAGTTTTATGGCGGCTGGCGCTTTGCTGGTCAGCGGCTGCAATAACGATGATGAGCAACCAGTAGATGCTCCCTCTGTCTCCCTGTCGGCAAGCACTTTCTCCGGTAAGATCGGTGAAACGGCTACGACTACTGCCACCGTTACTGCTCCGGGAGGGTTGAAAGCCCTAAGGGTTACCAAATACCTGGGAACCGATATCGACCCTACTTACGGTACGAACGGCACTATGGAGGTAACCTCCTCTACTTTTACGCTGGAGTATACCCTGGCGGATGAAGGGCTGGAAACGCCGATCCGGTTCAATTTCGAAGCGGAAGATGACAAAGGGCAAACCGGGGACGCCGACTTCATCATCACCACCGAACTGTCGATGAAGTACCTGCTGCTCAACTTCAACTGGCAGTGGAAGTCCAAAATGGGCAAGTGCCTGGACTCCGAACCGGAATCCGAGATGATCCTGGACTGCGAGTTGGACAACATCTACATCTTTAATGAAGATGGGACCATGGGCATCGATTACGGGGCGATCACCGGTACTGGTGGCGGAACCTGTGATTTCGATGGCCTCAAGCCGCCTACTACCTGGGAAATGAACGATGATGAGACCGAACTCACCATCACCAGCGTCAATGTATTCGACCCGGCTGACGTACAGGTCGAACTCTACCGGATCACCAGCTTCGACGCTATGGAGATCAATTCCGAACAAACCGTTGATTTGACGGTCTTTGGCTGTGTCATCTGGGATTGGAAGTTTACCTGGAGCGCCGTGCCGAAATAGGAACCCGAAGTTTAGGAGTTGAGAAGTTTAGGAGTTCAGGAGGCATGCCTCCTCTCCTAAATTTCTCCCTTTTACCCCTCACCTGACCTCCCCCTCTCTCAATTCCCCCTTTAGCAGGGCTCAACCGATCCGGGAGAACGAGATCCATCTGGAGGGCGGACCGGCGGTTTCCCCCCGTCCGTTCATCATCGCCATTTTCTTCCAGGTTGTAAAACCGTATGAGCACCCCATTGATGATGCCGGGGAAAATGTTCGTCGATCCGAGGCCCCAAGTTCGTAGCCTCGATCCGGCGACAGATCACCGGCAGGCCGCCAACTGGTTCTGCCTTTATCTGCATTCGTTTTTGTCAAAGAACGTTTTTAAACCTACTTTCGCATTAGGCAAAAGGAACGTCGGAAGGTGCGATAACAGCCACTGCCTGTAGAGAACATCCCGAATTACACATTTTCAGTATGGCTTTTTCAAATTAATTGCAAAAAAATATTGCCATGGCCAAGAAAACTCTTTTTTTTATTCTAATTAGCTCTCTATTTCCCACTTGGGCTATTTCTCAATGCAAATTAAAAGATCCTTTTCTAATATCAAGCGACTCTATTACTGCTTGCCCTGAAGGCGAATACCATCTTGTTTTTCATGATGAATTTGATGGTAATACTCTTGACTTATCTAAATGGAAAACCTCAACAAGCTCACCTCCACCTTTTGATAGGACTTTATGGCAAAACTGCACAAGAGAGCTACAATATTATACAGATTCAAATTTTGTTTTCCAAAATGGAATACTTCAAATAATTGCCAAAGCTGAACCAATTATCTATCAGGGCATAATAGAAGGAGATGACACCATTACGTGTAACAATGGTGAAGAGATATTATTTCTCCCTGGAGAGGAATTTTCTGAAGAATTTGATTTCACCTCGGGCAGAATAGAAGCAGTGGATTCATTCTTTGCATCACCCAAAGAAAATTTTATCATGGAAATACGGTGTCGTGTGCCAAAAGGAGTAGGTCTATGGCCTGCATTTTGGACGTGGCATATTGATGAAATTGACGTTTTTGAGTATTTTGGAACGAAACCAGGATGCGAGACCGGAAGCTCTACACATTTTCAATCTGCTTACATAAAATCTCCCGGTGGTTCTGATAATACCTGCACAGTGACATACAACCCGCCATCTGTAGGTGACTTGACAGAGGACTTCCATGTTTACAGTGTTGAAGTTACGGAGTGGTATAAAAAATGGTTCTTTGATGGAACAAAAATAGTAACTGCTCCTAGGTTCTATACCTTGCCTGGTCCGATCCCTATTTCTAATGACTGTGGGGTTTTACTCCCATCGAATCAAGTTTATGCTGAGGATTCATTATTTGTCAATCTTGAAGAGGGTAGATATTTTAGGCCTATTGCTAATTTAGCAATTCATCCAGCTTGTACCCCAGAAGATATTACTGGCCTGCCTGCAAAATTTGAAATAGATTACATTAGAGTTTATAAACGGACAAGAGAGGATGATGAACAAAACCTTTGTTATTATGAATTGGAAGGTCAGGAAACTCTCTGTTATGGTGAAAAATATGATTTTGTCCTTAATAGCAATGTCAAAGACATTGAGATTAAGTGGACAACAAGCTCAAATTTAAGTGTAGATAACACTAATGAAGGCAACCCAGTAACAGTTTCTGTTATTTCTAGCGAAGGCGAAAATGGATGGATTCAAGCTGAAGTCCTAGGAGTTGGAGAATTTTGTCCTGATTCTGTATTTACTATTAATGTTGAAACATATGTTCCATTTTCAGGTATTATAAATTTTGATAACAGTAACCAACAAACCTTATATAGTGTAAACTTTGTTCCTGAAAATTATTCTCATGTTGTATTAAATAATACAACTATTGAAAGCTGGGAATATGTAGGTGGTAGCGGTTATGTCTCCTACACTCCAGGTAGCAATGAATTTCATGTTTACACTCCAACTAATGGATTTTTTCAATTCAGGGCATATGGGATAGCAGAAGGGTGTGGAGAAGTTTCCAGATTATTTACCTTCATATGTTATGGAAGGGGAGAAGCATATACAGTTTCACCCAACCCTGCGACAAGTGAGATTAAAATTTCAGTTTTAGCACCAGAACAAACAATTTCTTATGTTAATGAAGGTGGCAGTTCTGAGACATTAATCATTTCTCCCTTGATAAAGGGTATTAAAATATTTGATGTGAATTCTGGAACTCTTATCAACCAAAATGACTATAGCACATTTCTGCATGAAACTACAATTAATGTTGGTAACTTGAACCCTGGAAATTACATGCTTGAAATATTTAGAAAAGATGGGTTAAAAGAGACTTATTCTTTTATCAAAATCTAGCAGGTAGGTATGAGGGGGCATTAAAACACTTGACTAACGACACAACCACAAAAGGATAGCGCTGTCCTCAATAAGGAATAGCAAAATATCTCAAGCTTAGTCATCTATGATCTTAAGTGTTTTGGACTCATATTCAAACAGCTTATACCCTAAATTTGATAAGCTGTCTAAGATTTTTGATTCTGGCAACGACGGGTAGGCAATAGCATTCGTGTAAAACATGAATTCAATAGGTTTAGGCACATTGAAGACCACTGTTTTGGAGCCTAGCGGAAATTGTTTTTCTAATGCCTTAAAGTTTTCTGCCCATTCAGGCCTTCTTTCTCTTATGGTAAAGGGCTTTACTCGTTCAATTGAATATCTGACTGGCAGCAAGATGAGCAAAGCTAAGATTAAGTTCGAGATGTATTTTGGAAAGAAAAATCTTTCATTATAGATGCTAAAATAGCGAAAAAATAATGCTGTCAAAATAAAAAATGCGGGCGCGGAGAAGATAGTATATGCTTGCATTTTTGTGGCTGCGAAAGAGAAAAATATTATAGGAACCCATATCCACGCTAGCAAGCTTAGGCCATTCAGGCGGCCTTTAAGTAACTGTTGGTTCTTTTTATAGGTAAACCAGAGAAGTGGCAAATAGATGAGTTCACCAAAAATGATCCGTATTTTATTGAAGTGGTAATACCATGGCTCTCCATGTTGCTCAAGGGCTTCAAATAAGTGCCTGGCATTATAAACATGCTCCCTCTCTGCTTCCAATGGGAACGTATTGAAAATATATACTTGCCATGGTAGCGAAATCATAATGGCGGCACCTAAAATTATTACTAAATGGATAAAAAATTTTTGCCATGGCAACCTTTGATTTATTACTAATAGTCCCCATATTAAGACAACAACCAAGGCAGGAAGCCACTTTGTCAGAATTCCAAGGCCAATACTAATCCCGATCAGAAGGCTTAAATACCATTTGGGATTTTTCAAAAAACTAATCGAAAAGAACACCCCTAATTCGATGAAGAAAAGAAAGAAGAGGTCAATGTGGTCAGTGGCAGCTCTGCCACTTGTTAATTCAATAATTAGGCCGTGAATAGCATGAAGGAAAGCAGCCAAAAGTGCCATTTTCCGGCTGACGTAATAACTGGCAACTTTGTAGGTTAACCAAATAGCTAAAGTAGACAGAAGAATGGAGGGGAGCCTCAATGCAATTTCATTAACCCCAAAGATACCTAAACTAAAGGCCATTGCCCAAAGTGGAATAGGTTGTTTGTGCAACCAGATATGATTACTACTCCAGTCTGTGTAGTCATACGGTATAACCGGATACTTGTATAAGGTGGGCTTAAATGGTTGTTCTATAAGGTTCTTGGCAACCAGGGCATGATATCTTTCATCCCATTCATGTAAGAAAAAATCGGTTCCGGCATAGATTCTTAAGAAAAGCCCACAAGCCACTATTAAAAAAATTGAGAGCTGAAAATTTTCTACTTTTGCAGCCTGCCAGGCAAGGTAGAAGCCCATACCACATAAAAGGATAGTCGGGATGCCAAGCACAAGATTATCCAAATTTTCTTTGTTTAGTTAATTGAAATTATATACCATTTGGCAAAAATATGAACATTATTATAAAAAGGTGTTTTTATGGGTATTACGCACCTTCCACTCTCCTAAATGGAAAATTGGATAATAAGCCCTAGTGGTTTGTCAACGTGTGAATGTCAGGTAAGGTATCTGCGAATTTTTCGCCTGATCGAGGCGGAGGTTCGGGATCGTAGCCGTAGCTACGAAGCCCGGTTCTCCAACAGTCTACCCCGCACATGGAATGTCGGGGATGAGCAGGCGGAAAAGGCGCCATAGATTACCTGACAATTTATGCTTGACAAACCACTAGTTTCGATTTGACTTGGATTTCGAATTGCCTTTTGGTTTTTTCTTTTGGGTGATCAAGTGCAATGTCGATAAAAATTGTACCGAAATGGTGGCGAAACGCATCCAAATAGTTTAAATATCCAATTTTCAAAAGGGAGTGCGGAAGATGAATTGGAAGTCAGAAGTCCAGTGAAGAATGCCCAAGCCGGGCACATTCCTGCCTCCATACTTCCGCTTTCCCACTTCGCTACTTCCACTTCAGCCGGATGAACCGCGGCCGGTAGATGTGGGCATCCTTCTCTATATCGTTCCAGAAATCAAAAGTGATGGTGTTGTAGCTGATGAGCAGTTCGCCCGGTTTGGAAAGGCAGGGGTGTGCCTTGGCATTGTAGGGCAACAGGCCCTCGTCGATCTCGGGCGTACGCCAGATCTCCTGGATGGGGCCGAAGGGGCCCACCGGGCTGTCTCCGATGCGCAGGCCTACCTTGTCCGAAATCCCCAGTACCTGGAACACCAGGAGGTAGCGGCCGTCTTCCAGGGGCGTTACGCTCAGTTCATTGGAAACGGCATTAGTCACCGGCACCATCGCATTCTCATCCTTCACCCATTTTTCCCCGTTCCAGTACCTCCAGCGGCCGAAGTTTTCAAAATCCCTGGGCTTTACCCGCGCTACGATCAGGTTCTTATCCTGTCCGATACAGCCATAGACATAGACGTAGCCGTCGGGGTGCGGAGCGCCTGCCCAGCCGGTGTTGACGAGAACCCCGGCGCCCATATTGCCTTCGCCCAGGCGATCGTTCCTGATGTGTAAAGGCGTAATCAGTTGCCGTTGATCTTCGAAAGGAGGGCGGCTGCCGGATGGGATGGCGAGCAGGGAAACGTTGGGCTCGATGAAATCAAAGACATTGGGCCCCGTCATTTCGATGTGGTAGGCAAACAGGTAGAGGGTGTTGTCCTTTTCCCGGTTGACGAACCCGTCGCCGAGCCAGTAGTACTGGCCTTCCCGGGCATTTTCATTGGCCGGGACGAAAAAGGTTTGGGGCTGTCCTGCTTCATCCTGTTTATAGAAAAAGCGGATGCTGTCCGGGTGAGGCGTCTGGCCTTTCAGGTAAGCCACGGTGTTGTTGGCCATCTTGTATCCTTCCGCAGGTTTACCATCTTCCACTTCTCCGATGAAGGTATCGCTGAACGTTAGCAGTACTTCCCGTTGCGGGTCATTGCGGGGCTGTTCTACCCCGTCCAAAGAGAAGGAAAAGATCCCGTCGGCGCCGAACCAGCCGGATTGGCGGTAGAAGAGCTGCGTCCATTCCGGAGCGGCTTCAACCGTGAATTGCAGCTCGGGAGGGGGTGCCGTGGTTGTTGCCTGCCGGTTTAAAGAACTGCAACCAACGGCGGACAACAATAAGCACAGGGCTAGAAAAAACCTGAATACCATAATTCATTCGTTCATTTATTCCCTCATTCCCACCCCTTCACCCAAACAAAATACGGCCGGTAATTATCCGCATTGGCAAAGAGGTCCGAAAAGTTGAAGGAATTGACGTTATAGGAAACCAATAGCGCTCCATCATCCAGGAACTGCGTATGTGCAAAAGCATTGTAGGTGAAAATGTCCCCTTTTGTTTCCGGGGTGCAGTAGGCTAGTGTTTTTTCACCAAATGGGCCCACGGGAGCATCTGCCCGGTACCGGTAAATTTCATCTCCAAGAATATGGTGCTGGGTGAGCAGGTAATACCGCCCTTCGTGCTTAAAAACAGAGAACTGTTCGGATACGTTGGCAAACAGGCGGACGCTCCGTTCCGGGCCGGCCACCCAATCCGTTCCATCGTAATAAGTCCATTCACCGGACAGCCCTTCGCTCACCGGCACACGGGCCAGGTGAAGGTATTTCAGCAGGCCGTCTTTTTCCGCGCCGTACAGGTAGTAGTACCCGTCCTCTTCCAGAACACAGGCGCCGTAGTTGACCGTCGGAGCTTCCACCTTTCTTTCGATGGACAGCAACCGGATATCCGGCAGGGAAAACCGGGCTATATCGATGCTGGTATATTCAAAGCCCCAGGCGCCGCCTCCGACATTTTGGAACCCGAAAAGGACGACCTGCAAGGTATCGTTGCGCACTACCCCGTGCCCGGGCCAGTACCACCAGCCCTCTTCCTGCGGCTGCACGAAGGCCGAGGCGTTGCCTGCCGAACCGGTGTACAGGGTTGTAAGTTCCTGGCCGTCCTGGATCACAAAGGTATTGTTAATGAGGCCCGTGGCAGGGCGGGAACGGTTGGCGCGGACCGTACCGAGGAAAGTGTCGCCGAACAGCCAGAGGTTGCGGCCGTCGGGCAGAGGGATAGAATAGGTGGCGTCCCCTCCCGTCCATCCGCCTCCAAACCGGGTGAAGAGGGCGTTGAAGTTTTCCGCCCGTTCTATGCTTATCGGCTCTTCCCAGCAGCCTTCTTCCACGATCACGGTAGTATCGTTTGTCGTGGTATCCGTAGGTTCGCCGAGGTCGGGGTAAAAGGAGCCGGAAGTAAAATCGGCTCTTTCATCCTTACAGCCTGACAGAACAGCGATAGTCGTCAGAAAAAGGAACCAGAAAAAAGGGCCGGGCCGAAAGCAGGAGCAATTCATGCAACTGGATTTAGAAGGTACAAGATCACAGGAAGTGTAGGGAAAAAGGTGCGCTTCTCCAAATTTAGGGAAAAGCACCTTATTATGCCTCTTTTTCGGTAAGTTCCTTGGGCTGTTATGGGGAGAATTCTCTATCTTATGACCCTTTGAAGAGGAGGTTTTACGCGGCTTCCGGATCTCCTTAAATCTTATTAAAAAAACCTATGAAACTCGGAATCGGCCTGTACCGCAGTTTGCTCAACGACAGCAACTTTCGTTTTGCCCGGCAGGTGGGCGCTACCCACATCGTCGCTCAGCTGGTCGACTACGTGCAGGGAGGGGACAGCCCTTCCCTTACCCGGAACTATCTGGGGGGCTGGGGCGTCACCCGCAATGAGGGAAAACTGTGGGCCTATGAGGAACTGGCCGCCCTTCGCAAGCAGGTGGAATCGCAAGGCCTTACACTGGCAGCCATCGAAAATTTCGATCCCGCTCATTGGTATGACATACTGCTGGACGGCCCTAAGAAGGCACAGCAAATGGAAGGCCTCAAGTCCACCATTCGCAATATCGGCAGGGCGGGCATTCCGGTGATGGGTTATTACTTCAGCCTGGCAGGGGTATGGGGATGGACAAGCGCCCCCACGGGCAGGGGGCAGGCCATGTCCGTAGAGTTCAAACAGGATGCCATCGATGTCAACCGCCCCATTCCGAATGGCATGGTATGGAATATGACGTACGATACGGAGGCGCCGGAAGGGGCGGTGGCCCCGGTTTCCCGGGAAGAGATGTGGGAGCGGCTCCGGTATTTCCTGAACGAATTGTTGCCGGTGGCGGAAGAAAACGGTGTTCGGCTTGCCGCTCACCCCGATGACCCGCCGGTGGCCGAGCTGCGTGGTACCGCCCGTCTGTTCTACCAGCCTTCCGAGTATGAACGCCTGATGGAAGTGTCATCCAGCGCTGCCAATTGCCTGGAATTCTGTATGGGTACGCTCCAGGAAATGCAGGGAGGGGATGTTTATGACCTGCTCGACCGGTATTCCGCCAACGGGCGTATCGGTTATATTCATTTTCGCAATGTCATCGGCAAGGTGCCCCATTACCGGGAAGCCTTTGTCGATGAAGGAGATATCGATATGGTTCGCGCCCTGCGCATCCTGAAAAAGAACAACTACCAGGGCGTGCTCATCCCGGACCATACGCCGGAAATGGCCTGCAGCGCGCCCTGGCATGCGGGTATGGCCTTTGCCCTCGGGTATATGAAGGGCGCTATGCAGGCGATAGCGGATTGAATGATTTGCGATGTTCGATGTTTGATGTTCGATGGGCTTCAAAGGGGGCGCTTCCGGCAGGCAAATTAAAAATCGCAAATCAAAAATCATAAATCAAAAATCATAAATCCCCTGCCCATGCAACCCTTACCTCTTTTCCCCACCGGCCGCTGTTCCATTTCCGATGACTGGACCTACAAAGGCATGCAGGCCGTTTGGATGGAAAACGATCACCTCCGCATCGGTATCCTGGCCGGCAGAGGGAGTGATATCTTTGAGTTTTACTACAAACCGGCAGGAATTGACTTCATGCTTCGGTTATCGAAGGGCATCATTAACCCCCGGCATCATTTTTCCCAGATCAGGGATACCCCCAATCAAATGGAGGACTACTATTATGGCGGGTGGCAGGAGGCCTTGCCCAACAGTCCTACCTTCAGCTACCGCGGTGCTTCCCTGGGGCAGCATGGCGAGGTTTGGATGATACCCTGGAAATGCGCCGTCGTCAAAGATGGCCCGGAGGAGGTGGCGGTCAAACTATGGGCAAGCCCCCTGCGGGTGCCGGTGTACATCGAAAAGACCCTGACCCTGCGCGCCGGCCAGCCTACCTTGTTCATTGACGAACGGCTCTCCAATACTTCCCGCACTCATCTGGACATCATGTGGGGACACCACATTGCTTTCGGGCTGCCCTTCCTTCGGGAAGGCGGGCGGCTCACGGCCAACGCCCGGACCATGGTGGCCGAACCGGCAATGCCAGCCCACCGCCGCTTTATCCCGGGGGTGGAAACGGATTGGCCCCGGGCCCAAAACATCGACGGGCAGTGGGAGGATGCCAGCCTCATCCCACCGGAGGCCGCTACGCCGTATAGCGACCTGGCCTATCTTTCCGGCTTTAAGGAGAAAGCCTACTACGCCATTCGCAACGAAGAGAAAAATATTGGCTTTGCTGTGAGGTGGGACGGCACGCTTTTCCGTCACCTGTGGTACTGGCAGGAACGCTACGCTACCCAGGATGCGCCCTGGTGGGGCAGCGCCTATGCCATCGGCCTGGAACCGTGGACCTCCCGCTACCCGGCAGATCCCGAACAAGCCATTGAATCCGGCGACTGGCTGCGGCTGGAAGCGGGGCAGGTATTGAGCACCAGCCTGGAAGCTTCAGCTTTTCAAGGGGAATTCGAGGCAGAACCGTAAATTGGGGCGGCCTGATACTTTGATGTCTTGGCCTTATGGTTTTTTGACCACAACCCCGCAACACCGCAATACCGCAAAACCACAGAACCGAAAACCACAATAATGGACCCATTACTACAAAAAGCAAGCATTTACGCCGACGGCCTCGACCATCCTGAAGGCGTGGCCGTCCATCCGGATGGCAGCGTCTGGGCGGGCGGGGAGGCCGGGCAGGTCTACCGGATCACCGAGGACGGCAGGAAAGTAGAAGAGGTGGCCAACACGGGCGGATTCATCCTTGGGATCGCTTTCAGCCCGGGGGCGGAGTGGCTGGCCATCTGCGACCTGGGCAGGCACTGCGTCTGGAAATTGAATTTGGATGGCCTTCAACTGGAAATGTTCGCCACCGGGGCGGATGGCCACCAGTTCAACATCCCCAATTACCCGGTATTCGACTGGGAGGGGAACCTCTACGTCAGCGAAAGCGGCGCCTTCCGGGAGGTGAAAGGCAAAATACTGAAGTTTTCCCCGGACGGAGAAGGGCGGATCTGGCATGCCGGGCCGTTCAATTTTGCCAACGGTATGGCCTTAAGCCCCGGAAGGGAATTCCTGTACGTCACGCTTTCCTTCCTGCCGGGAGTGGAGCGCATAGCTATCAATCCCGACGGTTCGGCGGGCGGGCGCTCCCTGGTGTGCACCCTTCCGGAAACCGTGCCGGACGGGCTGGCTTTTGACGCCGAAGGCAACCTGTATGTCTCCTGTTATTCCCCCAACAAGATCTTCCGGGTCACTCCCGGGGGCGAGGCCAGCCTGCTGGCCAACGACTGGGACGGGCACACTTTATCGAACCCCACCAATATCGCCTTCGGTGGGCCGCAGCTGGATCAGCTGTTCACCTCCAACCTGGGCCGCTGGCACATCACCAAGATCGACATTGGGGTAAAAGGGCTGCCTTTACCCGCTCACCAGAAAAAAGCATGAATATGTTATTAACCGGAAAAAATGCGGTGATCACCGGGGGCGCCAAGGGTATCGGCGGCGCCTGCAGCCGGGTCCTCCACCGGGAAGGCGCCAATGTGGTGATCCTGGATATTGACCCGAAGGGCCGGCAGCTGGCGGAAGAATTGGGCCCAAGAGCCCTTTTCCTTCCCTGTGACGTCTCCCGGGAAGCCGAGGTCAGGGAAGCCATGGGCAAGGCCATTCAAACCTTCGGCGGCCTGGACGTCCTGATCAACAATGCCGGAATACAGCGCTATTCCACAGTTACCGAGACTACCGAGGAAGAATGGGACCTGGTGATGAACGTCAACCTGAAGAGCGCTTTCCTGTGCTCTAAGCACGCTATTCCTTCCATGCAGGCGAGGGGTAAAGGCATCGTGATCAACATATCCAGCGTGCAGGCATTCATTACCCAGAATAATGTGGCGCCCTATACGACCTCCAAGACGGCCATGCTGGGGCTCACCCGCAGCATTGCAGTAGATTACGCGCCGCACATACGCAGTGTCGCCATCTGCCCGGGCACAGTGGATACGCCCCTGCTCCGGGATGCCCTGCAACTATCTCCTGACCCGGAAGCGGTCTTTCAGGAGTGCGTTGATATGCATCTGGCCAAAAGGGTTGGCGCACCGGAAGAAGTGGCTGAGTTGGCTGCCTTTCTGGCCAGCGACAAGGCAACGTTCATCACCGGCCAGGCGATTCGCATCGACGGCGGGCTGGGGCTGATGGTTGCCGGGAGCAAGCGCGATTGAAGGCATACCTAACCCAAGTTCGATATGTAGGCCCCAAGTTCCTATCGATCCGGTATTTCGGTGTTTTGGTATTACGGCCACAAAACCGAAACACCACGAGACCATAAAACCGGGTTGGGGTCTACAGTCCGAGGACCGCCTAAGTTCCCAATCACAACCTGGGGCCATTATCTTTTCCAGGCATATTCCGGGCGGTAGCGTGAAAAGGTGTGGCTTTCCTTCTTTCCGAACACTTCGATCTCCGCTGTCCAGGTACGGGCCTGCCAGTTGAATGCCTCCCAGTTGACCGAAACGGAAGCGAGGGGGGATGTCGCCGGATAGAAGAGCGAGATCCTGACCGGGGTGTCGGGTAAGGTTCCAGGAGCCAGCCCTTCTGAATCAGGGTGCTGCTGTTGTGCTTCAAATGCTACCCTGGAGGATGAAAAGACAGCCGGCTGGCCGTTGGCCGTCACCGTTATCCGCTTGGTGAAGAAAGCGATAGCCTCCTGTTTATCTGCGTTCGAGAGGAGGGAAGGCTCCTTCCCGTTCAGGGGCAACAGCGTCTCCAGCAGATCAAACGGCAAAACTACTTCCTGCCGGATGCCGGCCTCATCGATGTGAACCGAAACAGTATGGCTTTCTTGAGCGGCAAACTGTCCAAAGCCCTTATTCCTTGCAAAAAACTCCGGATTGTCCCAGTTGAAACGCACCACCCAGGGCCGTTCCCGGTTCAATTCGGCGGTCAGGGAACCGGATGCACCCTCCTGGTAGGCGGTCACCATCACCAGTGCAGGAATGGGGGAGAGGCTACCGCCAAATTGCTGACGGACCTGCACTCCGGCCATGGAGGGCGGCGTTTTGAATTCGAAAAAGTAGAGCAGGCTGTGTTGCATCAGGCTGTCTTTGTGGATACCTTCTGCCGGTATGTCGCCGGCCTGGAGGCCCAGAAATTTTGAAGTAAGCCGTTGCCCCTGCAGGCCTTCCAGAAAAAAGTACTGGCTGAGGAATTTTGAATGCCGTTCTGCGGCTTGCGATAGTTGTTCTGCCGGGAAAAAACCATTCTCATCTGGTTCCAGCCCCTGGTACAGGAAAAGGTCTTCGGCAAGGACGTTGAGCTGCAGGCCGATTTTTTCTTTCGAGGCGTGCAGGGTCGCCCAGCTAATGGAGATGGGATGGGCGGGTAGGAGGATGGCCGGCGCAAAAAGAATTAGGGTGAAAGTAAGGGATCTCATAGACTTAGGGTATTTACTGGATAACGGTAATGATAATTTTGCCTTTCGAGCCTTCATGGCTTTCATTATTTCATGAAGGTGATCTTCTTAACCCCGGATCTATGTCCTGTTGCCTCCGCATACACCAAATAAAGTCCGGCGGGAAGCCCGGCCAACTGAAAGGTATGTTCCGGGCCGGAAAAAATGCCTGACGATAGTATCCTTCCGGTCGGGCTACTTACGAAATAACGGCCCGTTTCCGAAAGTTGGCCGGGTTGCTTCAGTGTTATGGTATTAGAACGGCCATCCCATAGAATTTGGATCTGATCCTCCATTGGCGTTGCTTCGCGGGTGGAGACGGGGCCGTAATCGTGTTCCATCCACTCGATCCCTCCGGGGAGCAGCAGGTTATTTCCGAAGTCAAAAAAAGCAGCATTTTCATAGTTCGAACCCTGGCCCCATTCCGTTCGGCAAGGGCTGGAGACCCAGGCTGGTTCCCAGTACACCACTCCGGCGCCACCGGCCTGTATGACGGCGGTAGTAAGATCGATCAGCCATTCCCGCTGGTTTTCCGGGCTGGCGGGAGAATAATCCGGATGGGTAGAGTTGAAGAGGTTATTGGCATTGTCGTTCCAGCCGGTAGTCCAGATGTAGCCGGTTTCTACGATCATTACGCCCTTATCTGGGTATTGGGCTTTGAGGGATTCAATGATATTTCGGGTATCTTCGATATCCGTCGGCATGTGCCAGGGCCAGTAATAGGAAAGGCCAATACAATCGAATCCGGTAACCCCGTTTGTTACAAAACCATTGACATGCCAATCGGCCTGGCTTGGGCCGGCTATGTGGATAACGGTCCTGATCTCCTGGCCATAAAGTTGTTCTACGGCATCCACAGCCTGTAAAGCTGAATTGAAGAGGGCAGCATTGCGTGCCCAGTTCAGGGTCCAGGTTTGGTTGTCTGCCGGGGAGAGTAAAATGCCTTTATTGGTCTCATTACCGATCTGAACCCATTCGGGCAGCAGGCCCTCGCCATGAAGGTGGGATAGCGTGTTGAAAATGTAGTTGTACAAAGAATCCTTCAGGACATCGGTATCGTCCACTACCGGCAACCAGGCCTGAGGCGCCAGCTGGTTGCCGGGGTCCGCCCACCGGTCTGAAAGGTGAAAATCGAGTAGAACTTCCATTCCATGGGCCTTCGCTCGGCCAATGGCCTTTTTTACGTCATCCAGGTCTCCATAGCGGTTCCCTTCATTCAGTTCGTCGTACCAGCTGGGGGTGTGCCAGAGCCGGAGCCGAACCAGATTACATCCATGCTGCTGGAAAATGGCATAAGGGTCTTCAGATACCTGATCTTCATAGTAGGTAACGCCGCAGTCTTCCATTTCATTGACGTAGGAGAGGTCGGCCCCGAAGTAGAAAGGCTGGGCATAGAATGGGGTAGCTAAGAAGAGAATCGCTCCGAACAGGAACAGAATGGCCACTCGTGTGGAAATACCTGCCCGCTCTTTAAAGGGATGAGGATCGGGTGTGGAGATAGCTGTCATGGCTTCTGTATTATTAGGGTTTATCACTTTCTGTTACCCTCACCGTCAGGATCTCCCATCCCCCCATTTTGATCTCCGGGCCCAAGCGTTCCATTATGGCCTCTTTGGGGTTGCTCCTGTACATCGGCCTTGTTTTTTTATCCCCCCAGTTCAGCCTGACGTCGGCTTCTTCTTCTGTGGTATTAAACAAGCGGATAACCAGGCCGTTGCCGTCTCGGGCGGGTTTGAGTGAAGAAACGATGACCGGGGAGCTTCCGTTCAGGGTGAATAAGGAAGGGATGTTTTCCTGCCCCTCCTGTACCGGAATGGGAATAAGCGGCTGGCTTTGTTCGATTCCGAATTTCTTGGCCGCGCTGCTGTCGAACCCCTGGTGCGGGCGGAGTACATACCGGAAGGTGGCGGGCCCTTCCTGGTAGCCCTTGTAATTGACGAACCAGGCGTTGTTCATCACCCAGGAGAACAAGAGGGTGGAAGGCCGGTAGGATTCAAACCAGGGCCGGGCCTTCATGTCGCTCATCCAGTTTTGGCCATGCATGCCGCCGATCTCCACCAGGGGGGCATCGGGGTTGGCCCAGGTGATGCCGCCTTCTGTGTTGGAGAAATCCACCCATCGTTGGGGGCAGAAGAAGTTTTTATTGGCGCCTTTTAGTTGGTCCAGCCCGGGGCGCATTACCGCCCAGGCCAGGTCGATGCGGGCCTGTCCTTCAGGGATGTTGAAAGGAAAGGAAAAGCGGGCGTTCTCATCTTCGAGCACCTTTATTTTGTCGACGGTATTCGTTATGCGAATATGCTCCTGGCCGGCCACCAACTCGACCTCCCGCTGCAGGCCATGTGCCCCGGGCGCCTCGGATTCGATGAGCAGAGAAGCCACCAGCGGCCCGTTCTCCTTGACGCGTATTTTCGGGGCGCTGCTCTTCTGCGGATTGGCGGCATTAAGGCCGGTGTACCAGTATTCGTTGAATCCGTAGGTGTTTTTACTATCAACCAGGTTTTTCCCGTTATAAACGATACTGGCGAGCCCACCGGAGGTTTCGTCAATACTGGCAGTAAGGTATTCATTCGACAGCTGATGGCCCTTTAATTTTACACCCTTCTTCGTCTTTTTGGGCGCCCCTTCTTTGAGCCTGTAGCACAGGGCGCCGAAGGGCGGTACATCCTTCGCTATGAAGGCCAGGCGCCCGTCTGATAACACCTGGCTGGGCACTTCTTTTCCATCTGCCCCTACTATGTATCGGCCGCGGACTTTCCATTCGGCAGGTAGTTTGACCAGCTCCGTTCTTGGCCAGGAAGTGGTGTTGAAGGCCATAAAAGCATCAACAGGGCGGGCCGTGATGCCCAGGGAGGCTGTGGCTGCCTCGGCTGTCAGGGCCTGGGCCTGACGGCTGGCATTCATAGCAAAACCTTGTTTGACCTCCCACTGGCTGCGCGCCAGCTCGCCGTCCGGGTCTGTTTTGCTGGTGATGGAACCCCAGGTGTGTTCCGAAAAAAGGACGACATTCGTCCAGGCCTCATCGAAGGCAGCGGTGGGGTATTTTTCGGGGTCGAGCATGGCCCAGAGCGCCTCCGCCTGTACCAGTTGTTCGGCCGCGTTGCGGTTGGCGGCAGTTTCCACAGCCGAGGAGGCGGCGCCGTCTTCCCAGTAGGGCGTGAAGTCACCGCGGAAGGACGGCAATTCATCGCCGTAGCGCTGTTCAAACTCCTTAAACATTTCAATGGTGGTGGCTATCCGCAATTGGGGGAAAGCGTATTGCTCATTCCATTCGCGGACGAAGTCGGGCATGTCCGTATCCGGCCCGCCATTATCGGCCAGGGTATAGCGGAGCTGTACGAGGTCAAAAGGATATCCTTCCTCATCCAGCTCGTCCAGGAACTTCAGGATGGGAGTGCCACCCGATTTGCGCAACTTGCCGAGCAACCAGTCGTGAAACCAGGAATAGCCGTGGCGGGTCATCCAGAAGAGCACTTTTTCCTTGCCGGAAGGAGATTCCCAGTAGAAAGGAATGTCTCCCCACGCCTCAAAGGTGAAGCCGACCTGATAACCACCATGGGCCAGGTGAGGCATGTGGTTGGGGCCGATGGAAAAATACCGGACGCCGTTCTGCGCCAGGGCAGGCACGATGCCCCAGGCGTACCCCGGCACATCGGTGATCATGGCGGATTCGATGGGGATGTTCTGCTGTGCCGCCAATCTATTGGCAAAGCCAACGGAATGCATCAACTCTTCCGGGCGTTGCAGGCCGGTAAGTTCACTGCCGTAGAGGGCGTCCAGTCCGATCCAGCCTTTCCGGACTGCTTCCAGGAAAGCTTCCCGCTTCTCGGGAGTGGCGTTCCTCAGATAGCCCTCTACTGCCCAGAGCACCTCCACATTCCACTTGTAGCGGGCGCCTTCCGGATAATCGGCAGTTTTGCGGGCCAGCTCAATGCCCTGCTCGAAGTTGCGCCACTGCATTTGTTCTACCTCCGCCTGTTTATGAGTAAAACCGATATCGACGTGAGAATGGGGCAGCAGGAAGACCTCGAAATGCCGCACAGGTTTAAGCCGAATGTCATGGGTGGTGGTGGTTTCCGGCAGCCTGATCTCTACCGCTGCACCGGCCGGGGTTTCTACCTGATCCACAAGAAAAGTAAGTTTGTTCGTGCCGGGATGGAAAGTGGATGTCATTTGCTGCTTTCCATCCATTAGGATGGCGGCGGTAGCCGGAGGGCCCAGGTGAACGTATTCGATGTTTACCGGCTGGCGTAGTGCTTCTCCGTCCCGGACGAGGGCAGGCATGGCGTAAGCGGTGGATGATGCCTGCACCCGGTTTTGAAAGGCCAGGTACCAGCCCTGCCCGCTGTTTTCCTGGGCAGTGATTCTGATCTTTAAGGGTTCGCCGCCGGCAAACCTGGCCCGGGGTACGGTCAGGAACATGTAACCGAACAGGTCGCCTTTTTCGGGGTCAATAAAGGAGGTGACGAAAGCGAGTTCGGCGCCTTGCTCTCCTTTGGAGATCCAGTGCCTCCCGGTTGTATCGGGCGCCGTTTCAAAATCAAATAAAAGTATGCCGTTCACTTCCAACGAAAAGGACATAGGGCGGTTTCCTGTCGTTTTGGCAAGGCCGGCTTCCCAGAGAAAAGTGTGCCGTTCTCCGGTTCCTGCCGGCATGGGATCCGTTTCGAATTCGATCCCCTTTTCCTTGCCCGGCGCCTGCAGGAATAAGGCAATAGCGCCGTCCTTCAGGTTGGGTAAAAAATCGAGGCGTTCCCCGGCGAGAGGAGTGGCAAAACCCTGGGTGAACTTCCCGGAGCGAACCGGCCACAGATCGGCCAGAGGCTGCATAGGCTGGCCCGTTACGGGCAGGGTTGACAGAACAAATAAAACAGCAAAGGTCAATCGGATAGGGCGGAGGGACATAGCAAATTATTGATTATATGAGGAGAAAGCGCCCGCCGGCGGGTCACAATTTCAAACGTATAAAACGGGGCCGGCAGAACTGGGCATCATTAAGGATATCCACAAAGAAGTCAAAGGAATTGACATTATAGCTGACCAGCAACTCTCCCGGAGCGGATAAATGAGGGTAGGCCTTGGCGTTGTATACGAAGTAATCGAGGTCTTCGTTGACCTCGGGGCAACTCCAGGCCTCTTTGATCGGGAAAAAGGGGCCAACCGGGCTTTTCGCCACCTGAACGGCCACTTCCGGCATCATACCATAGCGCTGGTGGGCCAGGATGTACCTCCCATCGGGCAGAGGGCTGAGGCTGAGTTCGTGGGAAACGCTGTTCGTGACAGGCTTTACCTGCTTTTCATCTGCCACCCATCCTTCGCCATTCCAGAATTCCCAGCTTTCGAACTCTTCGAAGGAAGCAGGCAGGGTACGGGCTACATACAGGCTCAGTCCCAGGCCTGCAACGCCGTAGGCGTAAATGTAACCATCGGGGTCTGGCGCGCCGGCAGAGGCAGTATTTACAAAGATCCCACTGCCGAAAGTTAACTTTGCCGAGCCGTCCGGAAGGGAGACAAAGAGAGGGGTATCCATTTGGCGCTGCTCCCGGAAGGGCGGTTCGCTGCCCGGAGGGATAGCAATGATGGAAACGCCCGTCTGTTCAAATTCAAAAAATGAACCGGTGGGGACATCCTGCACGCGGTAGGCGAAAATGTACAGGGTGCTGTCGGCATCGGTATTTACAAAGCCGTCGCCCAGCCAGTAATATTCGCCGGGCCGGGTGTTGGGCGTCTGAGGTACAAAGAGCGACGTGGGGGCGCCCTCTTCGTCCGTGGGCCAGTAGAATTGAAAACTTTCCTCCTTCGGATGCGGCCCTTCCAGCAATGCCACCAGGTTGTGGATCATCTTGAAATCGCCTTTTTTGACTTTGCCGTCCTTCGTCTTACCGATCACGGAATCGCTGAAAATGAAGAGGGTTTTGGTTTGCGGGCCGGCGGGCACGTACTCCTTTCCATCCAGGGGAATGCCAAAGATGCCGTCACCGCCAAACCAACCGGATTGACGGAAGAAAAGCTCATTCCAATCTGCGGCGTAGGTGGACATGGAATTAGCCCTCGATTGATTATCTTGGGGGGTGGATTGAAGGACTCCCGGCTGGGTGCAGCCGAGCGGCAGCAAGAACAGAAAAAGGAAAGTGGTTATGCCCCGAAAAAGTTGGTGAATGTCCATAGTGCGTCGGTATTATTGATGGTGTTGCGGCCTTTCAGCTAAAATAATAAAAGCTTTCATTATGCATTGCATGATTCCCGATTATGGATTGGAAGGAGTGAAAAAAGTGCTGCTGTATATTCTTCTCACCGCGGGAGGATTCCTGGCTGCCATCCAGCCTGCCTATACAAAAGTCCGCCTGCATCAGTTGTTCGGCAGCCACATGGTCCTTCAGAGGGATGTCGAAGTACCCGTTTGGGGGTGGGCGGCCCCCGGAGAGGCGGTTCGCCTATCGATTGGCGGCCATACTTTGGCAACCAGGGCCGATGCGTCCGGCAACTGGAAGGCCCTATTGCCGCCCACTCCTGCCGGAGGGCCCTATACGCTCATTGTAGAGGCGGAAAATATGCTGAAACTGGAAGATGTGCTGTTCGGCGAGGTCTGGCTCTGCGGCGGCCAGTCCAACATGCAATATACCCTCGGGATGCTCAACTATCAGGAGGCGGACAGCGCCCGGGCTAACAACGCCATGTTGCGTATGTTTAATGTTGCCGTCGACCTGGATTACCTGCCCAAAGAAAACATCAAAGGGGGGCAATGGCAGCCGGCCACTCCGGAGAACATCCGGAATTTTTCCGGAACGGCCTATTTCTTCGGGCAGTACCTGCAGGAGCACCTCGGCGTGCCGGTCGGGTTGATCAGCAGCAACCTGGGCGCCACTACAATTGAAACCTGGATGAGTGTCGGCGCCCTGAGCGCTTTTCCTCAATTCGCCCCCATTGTGGAGGAGATCAGGTCTTTGAACAAGAACTTCGCCCAGTTGGAAGCCGAACTGAAAGTATACCGGGAAAGCTGGGATGAGCAATACTATCTCAAAGGGCCGGGTATCGAACAGAACTGGCAAAACCCGGAAACCGATATCTCCGACTGGAAAGACATCTCCATTCCCAACTTCTGGGAATGGGCCGGATTGGAGGGCCACGATGGGGCGGTGTGGTTTCGGAAGGAGTTCGATTTGCCCCAGGGTTTCCAAGGGGATACATTCAACATAGCCCTCAACCAGATCGATGATTATGACATCGCCTGGGTCAATGGGCATAAGGTCGGCGAGTCCTTCGGCAACCGAAACTGGCGCAATTATTTCTTTCCGGCGAGCATCCTGAAGCCGGTGGGCAACGTGCTGGTGGTCCGGGTATTTGATATCGGCGGGCTGGGAGGCCTGTACACCTCGGCCTTTTGGGGCAACCCCATCCTCAACGGCAAATGGAAATTCAAGCCGGGGTTGAAGATCGACGCTTCCTCCTTTCCCACTCCGGCCGTACCCAACGGCAGTTTCTTTACCCATCCGGCCCTGTTGTACAACGGCAGTATCGCCCCTCTGATGCCCTATGCGATCAAAGGCGCGATCTGGTACCAGGGAGAATCCAATGCCCTGGACGGGCGCTCGGAGGAATACCAGGAACTCCTGCCGGCAATGATCCGGGACTGGCGGGCGCAGTGGGGCCAGGGAGATTTTCCTTTTCTCGTCGTACAACTGGCCAATTATTTGGAAGAGGCTCTAAAACCGGGCCCCAGCACCTGGGCAGAACTGCGGGAGGCGCAGATGAAAGCCCTTGAGGAGCCGAATACGGCTATCGCTACCGCAATAGACATCGGAGATGCCTATGATATCCACCCCAAAAATAAATGGGATCTCGGCTACCGCCTGAGCCTGGCCGCCCGGAAGATGGCCTATGGGGAGGATGTCGTCTATGCCGGCCCGGTGTATGAGTCCATGACCGTAGAAGGGGACAAGGTGCGGATCTCCTTTTCCTCCGTTGGCGGCGGGTTGATAACGAAAGATAAATACGGCTACGTCAGGGGCTTTGCGATCGCAGGTGCGGATAAGCAATTTCACTGGGCTAAAGCTTATCTGGAGGGGAATTCAGTCGTCGTCTACCATCCGGAGGTTACCGATCCGGTGGCCGTCCGTTACGCCTGGGCGGATAACCCGGGGCCGCTGGGCTTGTGCAATAAAGAAGGACTGCCCGCCTTGCCGTTCCGGACGGACGATTGGAAGTTGTCGACTGCCGGGAAGCAATATACTTTTGACCCCCATGGGTTTTGATAGCAGACGGGCTTTATCTGGGCACATTAAGCGGCAATTTACCATTGCCGCTTAATTTCAGCGAGGAAGATCACTTGTTGATTCCAGGTAACTATTCAGCTATTCGCCGTTCGCTAAACTCTGCCTCAAAACCCGGATTTAGAGCAAAGAACTGGTTCCTTGAGCTTGGGTTTCTGCAATTAGGGGTATAGTGCTGCGAATAGCGAACCCCTTAAAAGCGAAATGCTGAATAGTTACGATTCCTCCATCAATAAAAAAGTAAAGCTGCTTCCTTTAATCCTTGCCGGTACGATATCACCCTGTCGGCCTGCGGAAACCAGGGGCTTTCTTCAGAAACCCTTGTAATTACCCCATCGCCTTCGGCCCCTGCGCCCGTCAGGACAAGGAGCAGCCCTTATTGCGAGTGGCCGCCGATCTAAAGCCCGATGTCTTCATCTTCCTGGGTGACAATATCTACGGCGACTCCCGCAATATGGACACCCTGCGCGCCAAATACGCCCGCCTGGCCGCCAAGGAGGAATTCCAAAACCTATGTCACCTCCGGCGGCATCACCGAGACCTGGGATGTGATCGAACCCAATGATAACCGCATCGGCGCCGTCGGCGCCGCAGAACAACGCCGGGCTGATCGAGTTCACCACCCGGGGCGATTCTACGCAGCTCACCTTGGCCCTATACGATGCTACAGGCAAGGCGGTGGTGGAGCATAAGGTGGGGTTGGCGGAATTGGCCTTTCCGTGAATTCATCCCGAATTTCTAATGGAGCAGAAGTTAGAACGCCAATGACGCGGATGGTAAGAATTTAGTCGGAAAAAGGAAAAACTTTTATTTAACATAAGATAAGTTATAGGAAAATCATAAACACCTGATTAACAGCAACTAATCCCAATCCGAAATAAAATTATGTTAAATAGAAAATATTAAATTATTTTTTAATCTACACCTCCCCTCCACTCCGTCACCACCGTTTCCTGCACATCCACCCCCATTCGCTCCGAAAGCTCCTCCTCCGTCGGAAGGTACAGCTGGTAGGTGGCGGCAAACAACTGCCGGTTCTCCTTCAGGATGGAGTACTGCACGATCGTTTGGTCCTTTCGGGTGCAAAGGATGATGCCCAGAGTCGGGTTATCGCCCTCGCCCCGCCATTTGTCTTCGTACAGGCGGACGTACATGTCCATCTGCCCGATGTCGCGGTGGGTGAGCTCGCCGATCTTGAGGTCTACCAGGACGAAGCACTTGAGCAGGAAGTGGTAGAAGACCAGGTCAATGTGAAACTGCTTGCCGCTAGGGGCCACTACCCGCTTCTGGCGGCCTACGAAGGCAAAGCCTTTACCGAGTTCCATGAGGAAGTGCTGTAGTTTGTCGAGCAGGGCTTCTTCGAGGCAGGCCTCCTGCATTTTTTCGGCGCCGTCCAGGCCCAGGAACTCCAGGACGAAGTGGCCTTTTATGGGGCCTCCGGGCGCAAGCTGGCGCTCGTAATAGCGGGAGACTACCTGCCGGGACAGTTCCCGGGTGCTCCAGTGGTTGATGGCGGCTTCTTCGTGGTAAAAGTTGCGGGCGGCGGCATCTTCTACTTTCAGAAGCAACTGGTAGTGCGACCAGGATAGTTCCGGCTGCAGGGCGCCCTGTTCTGGAAAAGCCCGGTAGAGTTCGTACATCTGCCGCAGCTTGCCAGTGGAGTATCCTTCGCCCAGATCCTCCTGCAGCCGTTTGGCCAGCTTCCGGGCTACGGTGGCAACCTGCTCCCGGGCCACTTTCGCTTCCAGGGCCAGCAGCCTCCCAATGAGCCAGTAGGCACGGGTGTCCGGCGGCCGCTTCCGCTCTGTTGAGGCGGACGGCGCCTGGGGGCCCAACCGAGGCCGGCTGCTCCGCTGGAGTATCCGGCGGATGTCACTGTATAGGGCATCGTCGAAGAGGGATAATTGCTGCATGGAAAGTGCTTGGGCGATTTCAGTATTGCTTTTGTCTGCTTCGGGAGCGAAACCTTGAGTGGAGTATTCTTGGTGTACTGTTCAGAATTGTTATATGGCTAAATTGTTATATTGCTATGTCCAAACGCTGGACAGGTTAACAGCCTGGCGGCCTGTCTTCCTGCGGGCCATGCTGGTACAGCAGGCGGGCCCGGCAATACTGGCAGGCTGAGCCCATTTAGACAACAATATAACCATCGAACCATATAACAATAGGCTCCGAACTTAAAGGGCACTCCCGTTTACCTCCATTACCGAAGCAGAATAAAGCGTTTCCCCTGCCTCCTAAGTTTCCATCACTACCCTGATGCGCTGTGCCAGGCGCCCGGCAGTAAAATAGATGTGGTTCTTCACCGTGGATTCCTGGTGTAGGTAGGTGGTGGTGCGGCGTAGGAAATCGTTGAATGCAGGGATGATAAACGCTTTGCCTTCTTTGTTGAGAAAGATGCCGTATTGGTTTTTGGTGAAGTGGGACTCCTGTAGTTTCTTGTCCATGCATAGCTCAATGAGCAGGCGGTCGGCCCAGGGGCGGAAGGGCTCGATGAGGTCGAAGGCCAGGGTGGGCTTGTTGTATTCGTCGGCGTGCAGGATACCGAGGTGGGGGTCCAGCCCGACGGAGAAGATGGCGCCTTCTACTATGGAGTACAACATGCCGTAGAGGTAGTTGATGCCGGCGTTGAAGATGTCTTTGGCGGGGCGCCGGCTCCTGCCCTGGAAGGTGTAGCGGCTGGGCAGAGAGCCGCCGACGGCCTGCCAGTAAACCCGCGCAATGCTGCCTTCTACGCCCATCACCTGCTGGCGGCATTCTTCCGGCAGCTTGTCCCGGAATTCTTCGAAGGCGCGGCTCTGTATCCGCAGCTGGCTGATGGGCTGCCCAAGGGCAAGGTTCAGTACGTTTCGGCGGCTTCGCAGGTGTTTGAGGTTGTCCACCTGGGCCTCGGTTTTGAGGGCGAACAGGTCGGTCATCCAAGCCATAGCCTCTGGGCTTTCGGTAAAGCGCGCCTGCATGCGGCGCAGGGTGGCGATGCTTTCAAAATAGGGGCTCCACAGCCGCGCCTTGGCCTTGCCGATGCGGTCGAAAACGAGGATGGGCACCTGGTGTTGTATGGCCAACGCTATGGCATCAGAACTGATCATCACACTGGCGGTGATGGCGATGCTGTCGAGCTTGGCCGGGCTGATGGCCTTGCTGCCTTTCTCGCCGATGATGTGGAAGACGCCGTCTTTTTTGATGACCTGCAGGCCTTTGGTATCGAGTACGAGTTGCATGGTTGTTATTTTTATTTGTAAAGAAACTTACTCAGAGTGTTAATGCTTTATTGCTGTAGGCAGAAGGTTCCGGAGAGGTTGCAACTTCAAGCAATTCCCGGGAGCAGCCATGAGGTTGCCAGCCCGCCCTTAGCAGGCCTGGCGTTAAGAAACTGCCTGGAACGAAACGTCCGCACAAATCACTGTTTGAGCAGCGAAAGCTAATGGGTATGGTGATAAAACCTGGTAAGCAAAGTAAAAGAGGCAATGAATGGACCATAAGTGCGAGTTTGATTTGTGCAGTGTAGTGGAAGGCAGTTTTAGCCAGGACTGCGTCAGGCGGAAGGGTTTTTTGTTACTTTTTTGTCGCAAAAAAGTAAGGACTAAAGCTTTCGAAAGCCTTACGCAATGAGGCTTCAACCCAAAAAGGCAAACAGCTTCTTAGGCTAAGCGAGGAAAGTAAAGAATCAAAGGTTATAAGGAAACCCTCTCCAGCTTACCGCTCCAAAGTCCTCCTGGGGTGGGTTGATGGCCGTATAATAGGCGTCTTTCAAATCGATGTACCGCTCGTCGCTGCGTTTAAGCACAAAGCCGGCAAAGTTGAGCCTGCCTATGATGTTCTTCTTGAACTGCTCTACCCAACGGGTGGAAAGCTGGCCCTGCTCGTTCTGGATCAACAGTACGTTCTGCAGCTGCCGGATGTCTTCGTCCAACTGAGGCAGGTAATCGGGGGCGAGGGTGACTTTGTCGGTGACCAGCAGGCCGGTGACGATCTTGTCGTCTTCGGGGCCGTAGGTTTTCAGCTTGCGCTGGTTGACTTCAAAACCGGCCTTCTCGATGATGGCCCGTACGGAGTCTATTTTGTCGGCATCGATGGGCTTGCGGGAGGAGAAGCTCATGTCGTCGGCGTAGCGGGTGTACACCCAGAGCATGTCTTCGGCAAAGGCGGAAAGCTGCTCGTCGAGCTCCCGGCAGGCGAGGTTGGATAGCACGGGAGAGGTGGGCGTGCCCATGGGCAGGCGCCCCTGGTAGGTTACTAAGTCTGCTAGGAGTTCCGGCAAGTCTTTTTTGAACTGGAAGGGCTTGCTCTGGAAGATCTCCACTACCTGCTCGCGGGTGATGGCGTGGAAGAAATCGATCAGGTCGATGTTCAGCAGGTAGGGCCGGCCGGCGTGCTTGCGGGCGTTGGTGACTACGTTGCGGCGGTCGTCGTCGTTCAGTACGCCTACGATGAAGCCGTAGGCGGCGCTGGACTTCTCAAAGTAGTACACGCTCTGCAGGTAGCGGTTGAGGTGGCCGAGCACCTTCTTGAGTTCGGCGCCGGGGGCTTCGATCTGCCGCTCGCCGCCGTCCTTTTTCGGTACGGTGAATACTTTGTAGGGGGGCTGCCGGGCCAGCAGCAACAGGCGGCGCTGGTCTGTTTTCAGCAGGCTGCACAGAGAACGGATGCTGCGGATGCTGCAAAATACGGCTTTGTTGTGCTGGTGGCGTTGGCGCGTCTTTTTGTCCATGGCTATGGTATTGGGTGAGAAAATGGGCCGTTTCAGTATATTGACGGAGCTGGGCACGGTTTCCTTTCAGGAGCATAAAAAAAAGCTGCCGGGTGGCAGCTTCATGGAAATAGAGCGTTTACGTAAATAATTAGAGGCAGTTGGCTGCTTTTTCAGCCATTCAGTTCTTCATCGAGGAAAGCGGCAAAGCGTTGCTTGCTGTTTTCCAGTATCAGTTGGGCCCTGGTCAGCCCATGTTTTTGGACCAGGGACTTCAGGCCGTACAGTGCGGTGTAGAGTTCCGGGGGGAGTTCGTTCTCTAATACGGGTTCTTTCAGCTTCTTCTGTTCAAACAGGTAACGGTTGATCCGGTCCAGTAGGGAGGTTGTTTCTTCGTTCTGGCTGAGTAAAGCGGGCATCAGCGCCCGGATCATTGCAGCCACTTCCGGTACGAGAAGCACCTTGTGTTGGAGCTCTTCCTGTGGGATGTCCCGAAACAGGCTGAGCGGTGCAGGGCGTGTTTCCATCATAAAATTGTTGTTTCAATTACAGTATCCATTGTGGTGACAGGACAGCCTTCCTCTTGCCGGGGGCTGGGGGCCCTTTTACCGGCCGAGGTATCAACCCCTGGTTGCCCAGGGGCTAAATTAAATGTTTCGCCCATCCTCCTGGTATCTCCTGCCCGCCGGAAAAGTAAGGGGCTATCCTGATCTTTGCCCGGTGGATGCGCACGCCTACCGTGGAGGGTTTCATCGACAGGAGCTCCCCGGTTTCCTTCGTAGAGTACCCATGAAGGTAATGCCGTAGGATCTCCAGGTCTTGCTCCGTAACCAGCCGCTCAATGGAGTAGAGTAGCCGGTTGATGGCTTCCTCTACGCAGTAGCAATGAAGGCGGGCTTCTTTTGGCGCCGCTTCACCAAATACTTTGTGAATGCGCGCCAGGCTCTTGTCTTTGCGTTTTGCGCTGAGTACTTCGTTGCGGATCATGCCGAACAGGTACTTGGTGCCATGTTTCCGGATTTTCGAAGCTATGGCCGGGTACTTGCTCAACAGTTTTCGGTATACCTCCTGCAGAAAGTCGCCGGCATAGCTGAGGTCGTAGCCGTACTGCTTGCACAGGGCGATGGCGTGGAGATGGAGCGAGTTGTGGAGCGTCCTATGGATGTCTAGAACGAAGGCATCCCGCTCTTCATTTTGGAATAATGGCTGTCCCATCTTGAAAGTATTATGAATGATTCAGAGATTTCTGGGCCAGTAGCTTTCCGTTTCTATTTATCTAATGCAGCTAGCCTGCTCTTTTTTTCAAGATGTGCCAATTAATTACCTCTTTCTTAAAACGTTTTACCGGTACGGCCGGGTTTGGGGCGCCCGGCCTTTTTAAGTAAAGAGCGGCCAAACAGTTCTTTTTGGGCTTGCAGGTAGCTGTCCAATTCTTCGGGGGACTGTAGTTTTTGATATTCTATTACTGCTTTCATGCCTTCCAGTATGGTTAATATGATGTCCAGGTATTTCTCCTCTTCTGGTTGTAGCGCCTGCCGCAGGTGCTGCCTGATTTCCTGCTGGCCGGGTTGGGGTTGTAGAGGTACTGGAAAAATGTAGGCTCTTAGTATATTTAGTAAGTGTTGGTTGCACGCAGCCTTCGGTACCAGGCTTTCCATTACTTCCACTAAGGTTTGGGGGTAAGGGGGGCGGTTTTCACCGGGGCTGTGTAGGGCCAGTTTGATGAGATGGCCTGCCCCGTTTGGATTACATCTTCTTTTTTCCATGGCAGCTGTTTATTTTTCTGTATTGGAATCAAGCCAACCGTCAATGAAGGCCTGCAGTTGTTGTTGCAGGGTTTCAAAGTTGGGGGGCTCGCTGATTAAGCGCCCGCTGGGGGCGGTATGGGTTAGGCCCAGCAATATTGTATATACCAGTTGCTGAACCTCAGGGGGAGCGATCCTGCCGTTGTAATGCCCGATAGCCCACAAGGACAATCCGGTGTAATGCTGTTGGATGGCCGGCTCCGTCTCCTGGCTGTCCAGGGTATAGCTTTCGGACAGTGTGCCAGGGTTCGGCAATGGGCTCTGGCCTGGTTCCGGGTTTTCCTGCTGGAGGGCTCTGAGCAGTTCCATTATTTTGGAAAGTTCTTTCATCAGTAGGTTTGTTGAACGTTCTGGATAATTTCCTTGCTACTCTGGTTCACTCCCGCTGTGTTTTAATATGATGCACCTGAGGCCCGGATTTTTTCAGCGGCCTGATTTTTTTTTTTTCCTGCAGCCAATATTTCCTCCTGGTGAAAAAAAGCAGGGCCTCTGCCGCGTCTTATTCTCGAGAGTTTTTCCGAAACGGCTCTTTGGGCGGCCGCACAGCCGAATGGATGTCGCCTCAACCGCCAAAGGTGCATAAAACCGGAGTTATGAATACGCTCACTGTATACCTCGTACTGCTGCTGTCCGGCATTATTATCGGCGGGATGATCGTGGCCATGGTGCTGCTCCCCGTGGCCTCAACCCGCCGGTTGGGCTACCGGCCGCCCATTTATCCAGAGGATTATGAGTATGGGGCCTATCCGGCCAGGAGGCCGACGGCACTGCCGGCTACGTTATTGTTCCTGCTCCTTTTGCTTGCACTCCTCCTCCTGGCGCACCAGCGCGGGCAGGAGCTTCAGGTGGGGCAGCCGGATAGGGTGGAGCAAACGGCTCCCCCTGGCGGCGTGGATGGCTTGTATAAACCGTAGCGGGGCGGATCCGTTCGGCCCGGCAATTCAACATAACACCCAGCCCTTGAAACTTTATTGGTAGCTTTCTTTTCCCTCCCCTTTTCTGCAGCCTCGGCGGGGCTGTGTCAATGGCCCTGCCGGCTGCCGCCAATTTTCTTTTCAGCGAGAATGGACGGCTCAATGTGAAACCTTAAAATCGCTGATAGTATGGAAAGTATTCCTTTTTTCCTGATTATTCGCCTCCTGATAGGCCTTTCCGCCGGCTTTTGGCTGGCGCACAAAATGCGGGGTTTTTTCCGCTGGTTGGTGTTGCGGCTCATGCCGATACGCTACCGCATCTCGGAGCAGGCTTTCAATATGCAGGCCCGTATCAGCGCCGCCCTGGCTTACCTGCTGGCCCTAAGCGTGGCGGCCTTCATATATGTTGGGTTGGGTAAAGCCGGCGCGCAGGTAGGCTTGCCCTGGATCTCTAAGGAGGAATCCACGGAGGTTCGTTCGTCTTCTATGGAGCCAACATTGCCTATTGCGTACTCCACGCCTGATTACAGCCTTCCAGAAGAGCCGGTGTTCCCGGCGGACAGCCTTCCGCCTCCTGCAATTACCTCTCCTGAGCCGGAACCGGCCGCACGGCCAGGCCGCTCTACAAGCTATCCCAGGGCGTACATGAACAGCAGCCGTTATTTTGTGCAGCTCTACGCTTTTCGGAACGAAGAGCGGGCCTGGGCCCAGAAGCAGTATTGGGAAGGCCGCCTCTCTCAACGGGTTTGGGTGGGCGTAGCCGCCGGCGATGCCGTGCCCTACAAGGTGCTGGTGGGGCCTTTCGGCCAGTGGCGGGAGGCCCGGCAGTATCTGCGCTCGCAGAGGCTGGATGGCTTCCCCCGCGAGCAAAAAGATATCCGCTTGTTTGAAGATTGAGCAGCCAGTTTCCATTCTCAAGCAGCCCGCCAGAGGGCAAAAGTCCACTTTGGCGGCTGTTTTTTGGACCGCTATATCGTAAGGCCACAATACCACAACACCACAATACCATTCCCTCATGCCCCACCTCATCTGCTACGACATCTCTTCCGACTCCCTGCGTACCAAAATGGGCCGCAAAATACTGGAACACGGTTTGGACCGCATCAATAAATCCGTATATTTAGGAAGCATTACCGAAAGTTCTTTGACACAGTTGGAGGCGCTATTGTCGGGCTTGCTGCAGCAAAAGGGCGAGCCGCACGACAGCCTCATCATCATACCGGTTACAGCACAGCAGGTTCAGGATATGCGCGTGTACGGCGAAAATGGGCTGGATAAGGACGAATTGACGGGCGATAAGAGTACGTTGATCGTGTAGAGGGTCTTTGGGGACACCTCGGTATTTTGGGTAATTCGGTGTTGTGGTGTTACGGTTTTATGGTTGGCAGGCCGCAACACCGTAATACCACAATACCAGAAAACCGAAAAACCATACCCCTCTCCTCATATCGAAACAAAAACATATTAACCTTGCGTAGCCTTGTCATATGTTCTTATTTTCGTATGAGCTGGTTTGAAAGCTATTACAGTTTTAAAATTTAACAGTTATTTTCATTTTGGGCTTTCACGCATGGAGCTATTGCTATATCAAAGCCGAAAAAGGCACAATTTTAGCCATTTTTACCGGATGCATGAAGATTTTAACAATTCCACTCATACCCTAAATAGGGTATAAACCATTATTATGTTAAATAGGGGGCGTTTACAAACTGCATAAGATATTGGCCTGCAGGGATAAACATATTATGCCGGGAGGCACTTTCAAATTTAAGCTTAAATATTTGTTTTTATAATTTGTATGTGAGCCCGGTTTTTTGCCTAAGTGCTTGATTTTCAGCATACAGCGTGTTTTTTGCTTCTGTTTTTTTGCCGCAAAAAGGTTATTTGTGACAGGGTTTGGAAGCGGAAATACGCATTAAAATTCCAATAATATGGGTTTTTCAGGAGGTATCGGTGTTAAAGTACTTATGCGTTGTGTGTTGTTGCACAACGCGTTCCGAACATATTAAAAGTTTTAAGGGTAGGAGAGCCATCCAGATTAAGGTAGGACTGCGACAATAAAATGCGCATGTTAACACGATTTATATGGTAGGAGAGCCATCCAGATTAAGGTAGGACTGCGACAGCTTTTGCCATTGTTAAATTTAATTAAGTATTAAGTAGGAGAGCCATCCAGATTAAGGTAGGACTGCGACAATCACATTGTTAACCACCGTATTATACGAATAAGTAGGAGAGCCATCCAGATTAAGGTAGGACTGCGACGTTAATAACTGTCTGCTGCTGGGAGCATACACTTGTAGGAGAGCCATCCAGATTAAGGTAGGACTGCGACAATTTTCATGTTTCTTAAAATTAAAAGATTAGAAAGTAGGAGAGCCATCCAGATTAAGGTAGGACTGCGACAGCATGAGAATGTCGTGCTCCTCAAGGGCATTCTGGGTAGGAGAGCCATCCAGATTAAGGTAGGACTGCGACGCCTACCAGAAATGCTAGGATATGATACTTTTTGAGTAGGAGAGCCATCCAGATTAAGGTAGGACTGCGACGCATGATCTTGTGTTTTAGTAGTTGCTTGGAAGGCGTAGGAGAGCCATCCAGATTAAGGTAGGACTGCGACATACTTCTTTTCACCAAACTGATCTCCAAGTACGTAGGAGAGCCATCCAGATTAAGGTAGGACTGCGACAAATAATGCGATTTCGCTTTTTCATAAATTTAGTATGTAGGAGAGCCATCCAGATTAAGGTAGGACTGCGACCTTTATCTCTCCAGCCCGGCTCTTCGACATCTCTCTGTAGGAGAGCCATCCAGATTAAGGTAGGACTGCGACTTTGCTCGCTTTCCATATCTCATCTTTCCAGTAAGTAGGAGAGCCATCCAGATTAAGGTAGGACTGCGACACCTCGACGAAAAAAGCAACTCCAAACAGCTCAACGTAGGAGAGCCATCCAGATTAAGGTAGGACTGCGACAATCAAGCAAATGATGACCAGCGCTACTGCGAGGTAGGAGAGCCATCCAGATTAAGGTAGGACTGCGACAGCAAACCAGCATTTGATCATATCGTCTATCTCTTGTAGGAGAGCCATCCAGATTAAGGTAGGACTGCGACGCTTCTCCAGTCCTGGTAAGAGTCCAGATCATGTAGGAGAGCCATCCAGATTAAGGTAGGACTGCGACCTTTTTCATTGTCTATTAATTTTAAAAAAAACCGAGTAGGAGAGCCATCCAGATTAAGGTAGGACTGCGACCCAGATCACCAGGATGATAAATGCACAGAACGCGTAGGAGAGCCATCCAGATTAAGGTAGGACTGCGACGATTTTAGCCGTTCCTTATCGCCTCGTCCTCAACGCGTAGGAGAGCCATCCAGATTAAGGTAGGACTGCGACAGTTGGTCAAACGGGTTGGTGGTGGCATTATCTGCCGTAGGAGAGCCATCCAGATTAAGGTAGGACTGCGACCGTATCCCATGACGGCATAACCTATGATTTTTAGGTAGGAGAGCCATCCAGATTAAGGTAGGACTGCGACACAAAACAAAACCTACGCAACTCTCAAACAGCTCTGTAGGAGAGCCATCCAGATTAAGGTAGGACTGCGACTGTTAGCTCATTCGCCGCCAGCAAGGCATTTGCCCGTAGGAGAGCCATCCAGATTAAGGTAGGACTGCGACCGAATTCTGCCATAATAAAAACACCTTACCCCGCGTAGGAGAGCCATCCAGATTAAGGTAGGACTGCGACAGTCTTTAGACTTACTATTGCAGCCTTAACCTGGCGTAGGAGAGCCATCCAGATTAAGGTAGGATGAACTGTGTTAAAAATCCAAGAAAAAGGGTCGGGAATCAGGCTGCATTTTCCACTTTCAGGTGGTACTCATTATCGAATGGCGCTCCCGATTTGACCACTGCAAACACCTGCCTAAGCATTTTATTACACACTGCCAGCATGGCCACTTTGTGGCATTTCCCCCTTCCCCGGAGGCGCTCGTAGAGTTCTTTACAGGGCTGGTTATAGCGCTTGGCCGAGCGGGCGCCCATGTAGAGCAGGGCCCTCAAATTGGGGTCGCCCGTCTTGGAAATACTCCCCCGTTTTTTGATGCTCGAGCCGGACTCGAACTGGGTGGCGCACACGCCCACGAACTTGGCCAACTTCTTGGCGTTGCCAAAATCCTGCAGGCCGTTGGTGGCGATGAGTAGGGCCTGGGCGATAGCCGGGCCGACGCCGGCCACGGAGGTGGCCAGCCGGTAGGCTGCGTCGAAGCAGTCTTCGGAAATACTCAGCAGGCGCTTTTCAGTTTCCTGGATTTGACCCTTACACAGAGCCTGGCTCTGCTGCAAGGATTCCTGCACATAGGCCAGGGGCTTGACGTGAAACTCCAGGGCATGCAATTGGCTAACCAGGCTGGCCTGCTGTTTTTTGAGCTGCTTCAAATACACCCTCAACTGGCTAATTTCCAGCATTTTGTCGCTTGGTAAGTGGTAGGGCTTGGGCTTGTTAAGCTGCCCGTACAACGACAGGGCACAGGCGTCCTTGGCGTCGGTTTTCGTCACGGACAGCAGTACCCCCTGAATAAAACCCTTGCTCTGTTTGGGGTTCAAAACAGAAACAGGAACCTGGTTTTCACACAACGCAAAGACAACTTTCATGGAGTAATTGCCGGTGGCTTCGAGCACCACATGGGGAGCGGGAAGGGCCTTCGCTTTGTGCAACAGGGCGGCGATGCCAGCTTCATTGTTGCCAAAATTGACAACCTCCCATTGTTCCTTTTCGGAAGGAATGGCCGTGGCCAAAGTGTCCTTGCTGACGTCGATGCCGATAAAAGTCATGGGCAGAGTTTCCATAAAAATTGTACATTTACAAAGTTTGAAAAAACTGTTTGAGCGGGCCATCAGCGCTACTACGATCATCGTAAACAGGCTCTGAGCCTAGATAACTGTCCAGTATGGCGCCGGTGGTAAATTCGGGCGGGTGGCTCAACATCCTACTCGGTGTCTGAAGCACCAACTGCGACTCGGCCTATCCCGCCCGCTGCTCTTTTGTAAAGTTCGTTTTTTATCGTCTTTTTTCGATTTTGCTAAGTTACGACTGCGACGGTGATCTCGTTGCGGAGTGCCTCCAGATCATCGGGGTAGGAGAGCCATCCAGATTAAGGTAGGACTGCGACCTGCATAGCGATCAGAGTAGCATTGAACCCCTGTAGGTAGGAGAGCCATCCAGATTAAGGTAGGACTGCGACGGCAGAGATTGTAAATTTGCTGTACGGTCATCGACGGTAGGAGAGCCATCCAGATTAAGGTAGGACTGCGACGAAAGAGGTGCATATACATGTGCAGTAAAAGTAAGTAGGAGAGCCATCCAGATTAAGGTAGGACTGCGACGAGGTGATCCCGTCGTTCCGAAGGATGTTATAAGGGTAGGAGAGCCATCCAGATTAAGGTAGGACTGCGACCCTTCGTGGTTGCCTTCGCTGAGGGCCTTGATGACTGGTAGGAGAGCCATCCAGATTAAGGTAGGACTGCGACAGTACCTTAAACTCCATGTAAAATGTAAAATAGTAGGAGAGCCATCCAGATTAAGGTAGGACTGCGACGCAGGAACATCGTCGTACCGAGCTAGGACTCTTCCGTAGGAGAGCCATCCAGATTAAGGTAGGACTGCGACCTAAAGACCATTTGCCATGCGAGCGAGAGCAGCCCACGTAGGAGAGCCATCCAGATTAAGGTAGGACTGCGACCAAGTGTTTATATTAGTTGAAAAAGGGATCTTGTAATAATTGAAAAAGGGACTACCTTGCCGGGAAAGCCGTACTTTTGGGGCGCCAAAAAGAACCAAGGACAAACACGGATACAATTTTCAACCATGTACCTCGACGACACCACCCGCGAACAGCTGATAAGCATATTCAGGGGGCGCTACCCCGAGATCCCCGCCGGGCATCTGGACAAGGGCAGGATATTAGAACAGCTGGCCGCACAGGATAAAAAGCAGTTGCTGACCTGGCTGGAAGCCGTTTTGATCGCAGCGGATCACTTTCAGCTCGAAACCCTATTTGGCGATTTTGCGCGCGAACACTTCGTCCACCCCCTCTCACCAGGTGAAGTCCTCGAAGCGATACACCTGTTCCGGCAGGACTCCCTGGCAGGCAAGTACTACGCTCCCTTTGAGATGAATTCGAAAAACTACAATTATGTGCCGCCGCAGACGGAAGCCTGGTTCGACGAGCTCTCCACCTGGCTGGGCCGCGCCTGCGAACTGGCGGAAGACGGGGAAAAGGAAGCCGCGCTGGAGGGGCTTTCCATATTGATCGAGCTGATCGAAACTATGCACAATAAAGAGGTCGTCTTCGCCCATGACGCAGGCGAGTGGATGATCATTTCGAAGTACGATTTCCGGGCGGTTTACGAGCAGTTGCAGAAGGAGTTTTAAACGCACCGGCCAACAGGCGAAAGGCCCTCTGCCCTACTCCCTTACCTACCTGCCGGCGTGCATTTCGCCCGGCGGCCCCTACGAAATGGCTGCCAAATTGAATTTTGCGCCTCATGCCTTATCTTTATCAAAATTGTTGTCATGCCACTCATCCCCATCATGCGAGTAGACTTCGATGCTGATATCTCCCCCGCTGAAGTGCCGGCCTTCCGCGGGGCGGTAATCGAAAAAGTGGGGGTCGAACAGGAGGCCTTTCACAACCACAACAATGAGGAAGAAGGCAACGGCTACCACTACCGCTATCCGCTGATCCAGTACAAGGCGCTGGAGGGCCGCCCTGCTATCTTATTTATCGGGGATGCTGTACAGGAAGCCCGCCACCTTTTCCGGCAGCCGGACTGGGAGCTATCCTTTACGCGCCGGAGGATCCGCGCCCGGCTGGTAGGCTCCCAAACCCGGGAATACGAAGTAGGCCCGGCGCCGGCGCCCCGCCCCTACCGGTTGCGCCGCTGGCTGGCCCTCAACCAGGACAACCACCGCCGGTTTCAGGAAACCCGCGGCCTGGCCGGCCAGGCCCGCCTGCTGGAGCGGGTGCTGGCCGGGCATATCCTGGGCTTTGCCTCCGGCGTGGGCATCCGCTTTGAGCAGCGCTTCGAACTGTCCATTACCGCGATCGAACAACAGCGTATCCGTAGTTTCGAGGGGGTCAAGAGCCTTACTTTTGATGTCCGTTTCGAGGCCAACCTGCTGCTGCCGCCGTTTGTCGGGCTGGGGAAGGGGGTAACGCAGGGGTTTGGGGTGCTGGGGTGAGGTTTCTGCTTTGAGAAAATTTCAAAAAAGAAAGGCTCCTGATGCTGTGTGAAAAATAATGGCTTCTTTTGGGAGGATGTGTTTGCATATTTTATATTTTTTAATAACTTTAGCAGGCAAGGAAAAAAGCGAAACGCATAAGCCTTCCAATAGCAATTATCCGATTGCCTTGATGATTATCCATTGCCTTTGTGATCAATTCCCGTATGTGGGGAATTGAGGATTTTATTTGGCCTGCAATGTGGACTGATAACCTGAACCCGAAAAAGCAAGTGCTGATGAAACCAGCTCGCTGGCTAACGCCTCTGATCATAGCTTTATTTCTATCCTCTGTCCTTTGGGGACAGCAGACAAACCCGCCTGCAGAAAATGATAAAGAGCGCTATGAATTTTTGAAAGAGGAACTCAAGGATCACCGGGCGTTTTTAGAGCAAGAGGGCCAAAAATACCGGGAATTCCTGATGGAGGAGCGCCGGGAACACCGAATTTTCCTGGAGTCTTATTACACTATCTTGGGTGCAGGGGCTGGCATAGTAGCCGCCTTGGCCGTTGGCCTGTTCAGCTTTTTCGGCTGGAGGACAAGAAATGATATCCGGGAACAACTCGAAGAATATAAACGGTCTGCCCAAGAGAAGTTCCAGATTGAAGTGGACAAAGCCAGGAACGCTTTCACGCAGGAGGTTCAGGAAAAGTTCAAATCCAACCCCCTACTCTTGGATGCCGAAGCCCGCTACCAAGCCTTGATCCAGCTAGTCCAACAGGCTGTGGGCCTGAGCAATGGAAAATTTTTGTTCATAGGTGTTGAAGAGAAAATCAAAACGGAATTGGAAAAATTCACTGCTTTTTTGGCTAAGCCTACCGTTAAGGCTTGGAATAACGGCCTGGCATTGGAGGATTATGATGTGGTCATCTACTATTTTGACCCCATCATAATGGAAGAAAAGAGCGATAATGGCCAGCCGGTTACCAGAGATCTTAATCTGGAGCAATTGGTGGAGCAATTGGATGGGCTAAAGGGATCCATTCCTTTGGTTGTGTATTCTCATGGAGAGTGGGTGACGGGTACAACGAAAGATAAATTAAGCACCTATTCATTGCACCACTTGTCCAATAATCCAATTTCACTGATAGATAACGTTGCCTCTGCATTCAGAGTGGCGCAACTGATGGGTGATAAAATTCAAAACTTTAGTTAATTCAACCTAATGAAACCAATTCAGGATGCAATTTATCTGGCGGCACTGCTTTGGGACACCCCAGAGGGCAAAGACAACCAACTTGTCAAAAATACGCTATCCAACGCTGGCCTGCCAGCAGGTTATCTCGAGGAGTTGCTTACTGCTTCAAGGAGGATTGCCAATGGAGGTGTTTCCAGGGATTCTTCGCATAAATGGGTACGGTCGGTTTTCGACCGGATGCTACAAAACGGGGAAACGAGAGAGGCCAACTGGCATCCGATATCTCGCCTGAGCTTAAACCGTGAGCTATTTCCTAAGCCTTCCCAAGGTGATGAGGAGGATGCCGAGCGCCTTCTTTGGGAGCCCTTTCAAAAAGAAGCCGGGAATTTGAAGCAAGATAATATCGCTTTGCTCGCCGAAACTGTCCTGGCTTTGTTGGAAAAGTATACGGCCTTCCTTCCTCACCCTGCAAGTATATACCCTGAAGTTTCATTTCACAGTTTTACCAAAAGCCTTGCCGGAATAGCTGTTTGCCTCCACCGGTACCTGGCGGCTAGAGGGAAGGATGGGGCTGGCTTTGAGCTTGAAGAAAATGAAGAGCCTTTTGTACTCATCGGGGGGGACTTGTCCGGTATCCAGCCGTTCATCTACAACATCATCAGTAAGTATGCGGCAAAAAACTTAAAGGGGAGGTCTTTTTACCTTCAGTTGCTTGGGGATAGTGTCTTGTATCAACTCCTCCAGGAGTTGGGGCTATACCAAAGCAATGTGATCTATGCCTCAGGGGGCAGCTTTTTTGCCCTGGCGCCCAATGTTGAGGAAATTACAAACGCCTTCGATGAAAACCGCCCGGATGCTTTTACCAACAGGATCAACCGTAAGCTTTACCTGGCGCACCGGGCTGCCTTGTCCCTGATCATCGATTACCGCCCGGTAGCACTCCGTGATATTTACAACAACCAGCTGGCAGATGTTAAATCCAACCTGGCAACGGATCAATTGGACTGGAAAAAGAAGCAGAAGCTGCACAGGGTAATTGCGGAGAACTATGGGCAATTCTTTGGCCGTGATTTGGATATTGGGGGACTGCAGGCCCGGGATTTTCTCACCGGGGAAGAACTGGATAAAGAAGAGGCCCGAAAGGCCTATTACATCGACGAAGAAACCAATAACCTCCTAAGGGTGGAAACCGAGGCCGATTTGGAGAAAGGCCCGGTGATAAGCTCCCGGACGCGCGAGCAGATCGAGCTGGGAAAAAACCTGAAAAACCTGGATTACTGGATCATTGCTGACGAGCCCATCCCTGGTATTCCTCCTGATTTTATATATAATCCTTGTGATATTGGGGTATACAACTACCTCATCCCCAGGGAAAAACTGAGCCCGTCAAAATTCCAGGGCCATGCCTGCCGGATCTATAAGATCAATTCCCTGGAAGGCTTTATAGCGCCGGAGGCCTTCGGTTCCGGGCATCAGTTTGGTTTTCTCTTTTACGGCGGGAATAAATACCCGGTTGATGAGTTTGGCGAACAAAAATATTTCAGTGAACTGGCCGGCAGCAGGGAAGAACTCAAGGCTCACCGAAATTTGGAAACGGACCCTGATCAGGAAGAATCCGGATTTAAAAGGCTGGGAGTACTGCGAATGGATGTGGATGGGCTGGGGCATATATTTCGCCGGGGTTTTACCCAAGAACCTATGACCTTTGCCTTATACAGCACGCTAAGCAGCAGTATAGACTTTTTCTTTAAGGGTTTTCTCAATACCCTGTGGGAAGAGAATGAAGATTTTCGAGAGTTCACTCAGATCATTTATTCCGGGGGGGATGACCTGTTCATTGTCGGGAGGTGGGACCTGCTGATCCGTTTCGCTAAAGAAATAAAGGAGCAATTTCAGGAGTGGGTAGGCCACAACCCATTGATAAGCTTATCCGGCGGAATGGCCATCGTTACCCACAAGTTTCCCATTATGCGGGCGGCAGAGTTGGCTGGTGAGGCGGAAAAAGCGGCCAAAGGCCATGCAGGTGTGTTGCGAACAATAGGGCCGGAAGGGGAACAGGAAAACATATTAGTGGAGAAAAACGCTTTTTCACTGCTGAACCTTCCCCTTCGCTGGGAGGCCTTTGAAGGCCAGCAGGCCAATGTTTTATGGGCTAATGAATTTGCCGTGGCTGAGGAGCTCAAAGATCGCATTTTGGAATTATACGAGCGGGAAGATGCCGCTCCGAAGGGTTTCATCCAGAAGATAAAGTCCTGGTATCTAATGTCACAGGATGAAACCGGTAGAGGGAAGAACTTCCGCTGGCAATGGCAGATCGCCTACGATTTTACCCGTACCATTGACCGCCTGAAATACCATAAGAGCGGTGGTGGAAAGGCCAGCATGCTGGACTTCCTGGAGGAGGTCAAACAAAGTACCATTGCTAACAGCTATAAAGGAGCTCCCTTGCATTCCAAATATTCTTTTTTCGAGTTGCTCAACCTGGCTGCCCGCTGGGCGGAGCTGGAGCTAAGAACACTTCAACAGTAATAAAGCCAAAAAATATGAGTAAAAGATTTCAAAAAACTCCAACTGAGAAATTTGACCGCCCTTTCGTTGGCGAATGGATTAGCCAAGGCTTCGACCGGGCTACCATTTCCTTTGCTGAAGATTTTGGCAAATGGCTGGCCGATAACAACCTCTCCTCCGCTCAGATAAGGAACATTTTTGGGGAGGTCAAACGAATGGAAGGTAAACGGCCTGAAAACAACGAAGATTACGCCCAGTTCAAAAAGGATTTCTTACTGCTCAAGCCCAAGATCGCTTACGCTGCAAAAAGGTCTGGATCAAGGGGGATCGAGGATTTTAAAGTGGTCATGGACAAAGCTCATGAAGCGGTAGATATTTCCGGGGACAAGGAAACTTCCTGGAAACACTTCCAAAATTTCCTGGACTTCTTCGAGTCGGTCCTCGCCTACCACAAAGCCTACGGCGGCAATTGATAACCTAATAAAAACTAAAAAATGAACCACCTGATAAAAAAGATACTCATCCGGGGCTCTATTACTGCTAAAACCGGGCTCCATATCGGCGGTACCAATAACACCATGTCGATCGGCGGAATGGACAATGCCGTTATTCGCAATCCTATTGACAACCATCCCTACATTCCGGGGAGTTCTCTGAAGGGAAAGATGCGTTCTTTGCTGGAGCTGTCTTACGGCTATGTTAAGGAAAGATCTATGGGTAAAGTAAAATATATCGGCGATGACGACCCGAGCCTGATCACCACCCAGCTTTTTGGCAGCGCCCGTAATGATGACAAGCAGCGCCCGTCGAGGGTGATCGTCCGGGATGGGAATTTACTCAACCCGCAAGCGCTCAAGAATACGGAACTGCCCTATACCGAAGCTAAAACGGAGGTCGTCATCGACCGGATTACCTCTGCGGCTGTACCCCGGCAGTTGGAACGTGTGCCGGCCGGCGCCAAGTTCGAGCTCGATATCGTGCTGAACGTCTTTAAGGGAGACCTGGAGGGGGAATTGCTGAATAACCTCTTCCACAGCCTGGTGCTGGTCCAGGATGACTATCTGGGAGGAAGCGGCTCGCGCGGCAGCGGACAGGTGGGCATAGAGATTGCCGAGGTGGTAGAACGGCCCGCCGAATTCTACCATGGGCAGGGTGAAGAGGCGGATATCACTACATCATCTAATGTTCCTGATGAATTGCGGGCTGCTTAATCCTCAGTTATGGACTCCAGAAAATTTCATATTATACGGCTGCGTTTCAAAAGCCCACTCCACCTATCTCGTGGCAGGCCCAATACTTACGACCATGCGGAGAACCGGCTCCACTCGGATACCCTGAAATCCGCCATTTTTGTCTCTGCTCTCCAGCTGGGCATCCCTGATATTGGTGAAAACTTTTTTAGGGCTTTTCGCCTGTCTTCGGCCTTCCCGTTTTTCCGAAAGGAGGATGGCCGGCACCTCTATTTTTTCCCCGCGCCCAGGGTGCCAAAGCTTCCCATAAGGATAAAGGAAGATGGGGAGAAGAATACAGATGCCGAAAGCCGGCGCCTCAAAAAGTTGGGCAGGGTCGAATACCTGGAGGAACAGCTGTTCAGGGCCGTCATCAACGGGGATCAGGGCATTACTTTGGAAAACCGCAATTTCTCCTCTTCGGGCCGTTTGGCTGCCCTTCAGGAAAACCTTTACGATATTAAGCTGTACGAAACGTATACCTACCAGCATGTAACCAAGCAGGTTGAGGAAGGAGAGCAACCCGTTCCCTTCTATGTGGAGAAGTTGTTCTTTACGGAACGCTCCGGCCTGTTCTTCCTTTACGAAGGAGAGGAGGCCTTGTTGCGGGAGAAGGTGTTGCCGGCAATCCGCCTGATGGGCGATAATGGCATTGGGCTGGACAAAGGAACGGGCAATGGCCGTTTTGAGCCGGAAATAGACAAGGAGCGCATCGAGTTTCCTTCACCTGCTGATCCCTCCAACCAGTATAGCCTATCCTTGTATTGCCCTACGGAACAGGAAGCCTCCAGCGCCCTGTCCGGAGTTTATGGCCTGGAAAAGCGAGGGGGGTATATCACGCATCCGGCTAACCCCGAGCATTGGCAGGCCCGGAAAAAATCAGTCTACATGCTTTCTGAAGGTTCTGTATTTCCTTACCTGGAAGGCCGTTCCGGAAAGTTGATCGACCTGCGCCCGGATGCGGCGGCTATGGTAGCCGGGAATAAACCGATTGTTGAACATCCCATCTGGCGGGACGGGCAGGGGTTGTTCCTGCCGGCCAATATTCCGCTTCAACCTCATAAGCACAATGGGCATGAGTAATATCACCGTTAACCTACATACCCTTACGCCCGTCCACATCGGAAGTGGCATTGAGTTGAAAGGCAATTTTGAGTACCTCTACTTCCAGGAGCAGGGCCAACTGGCCATCATAGATGAAGGAAAAGTCTTTGATGTCATCGGGGCGGAAAACCTCCACCATTGGGTGAGTATCATCGAAAAGGAGGAGGACCTGCTGGCTTATCTGAAAAAGCGAAAGCCTGGCCTTCAACCGACAGATGTCGCGTCTCGCCTGATCGATGTGCAGCCTCCGGGGCCCCGTGGTACGGAAGGGATTAAAGAGCAGTTGCACTCCGGCGCTGATAACGTACCCTGTATTCCCGGTTCCTCTCTGAAAGGCGCCGTAAAAACGGCTTTCCTCACAAACATGGTCATGAAGCGCCCTCACTTTGTGCGGGATTTTAAAAACCTGCAAAGGAAAAGAGGTAACCGCTGGGTATTCAGTGACCAGCAACTGATGGGCCACTATTTTGAACTTGCCGACCCCAGGAATATTGCGGTGGGCAGAGGTATGGGGCCCAACAAAGACCTGTTCCGCTTTTTCCGCCTTGGAGACCTGTATTTTGAAACTACAAATACTACCGCTTTCCGGGCAGAGGTGGTGAACCTCTATAGAGAGGAATGGAAAATCAAATCGCAGGTAACTCATTTTCTGGAGGCTATCCCTTCGGGGGTTGATGCTTCCGGGGAGTTTCAAGTGGCCGAAGAACAACTCCGGCAGGTGCAAAAGAAGGGAATGGAACACTCCTACATTCCCAAACTACAGCCTAAGGAAACTGCCGAATTGATCAATGGGCATACGCTTGGCCTGGCCGACAAAGAACTGGCATTCTGGGAGGAAGAGGATAACCCCGAAGTCCTGGGCAATTATATCTCGGAATTGAGGCGAATTGTGGATACCATAAATAGTTGTCAGGAAAATGAATGTGTCCTGCGCCTGGGCAGCGGCAGTGGATGGAGCTATATGACCGGCGCCTGGGCAAAGGAAAAAGTGAATGGTGATTTTCTGATGGATGACCGGACCTGGGATAATATTACCAGGGAAGCCCGGCGGGGGCGGGATTACGGAAACGTCCCCTTCCCCAAATCCCGTAAATTACTGGCGGGGGGTATTCCGCTGGGGTTCGTGAAATTGTCTTTTCAGACCGCTATTTAACCTTTGATGCCAGGAAAAGCATCCAATTATCACTGAAATTCCACATAAAATGAATTCAATGCATAAAGATACCATACCCACCCCGGCAGAGCCCATCCGCACCCTATCTCTCTCTTTCGACCTCCCCATCTACTCGAGGCAGATCCCGCAGTGGCGCGGCGCCTTTATCGAACTGGCAGGGTTTGCCGATGACCTGTTCCACAATCACGATAATGCAAAAGATGGTTATCGCTACCGGTACCCCTTGATCCAGTACCGGATGCGGAAGGGCAAAGCCGCCATTATGGCCATCAATGAGGGGGTGGATGCGTTGCAAAGGGTGCTCGCCAGCACCGACTGGAAGATTAACTGGGAGGGCAAACCCCTGGCCCTCAAGATCGAAGGGCTGCATATGGATGAGCATTACCTCCGCATGTTGGCCCAACCGAAGCAGTATAAGCTCTACAAGTGGCTGGCGCTCAATCAGGAGAACTACGAGAGATGGCAGCAATGCCGGAACCTGGCCGAGCGTTCGGCCCTTCTGGAGAACATTCTGGCGGGCCAAATCCTGGGCTTCTGCACCGCAATGGGCTACCGCCTTCCGGAACGCTTGGAGGCCAATCTTCAGCACCTGCAGTTCATGCAGCAAGTACGCACCTTTGGCAATCCCATGATCGCCTTCAATGTATCCTACGACGCCAATGTCCTGCTGCCCGCCCACATCGGGCTGGGGCGGTCGGTGAGCCACGGCTTTGGCTGGCAGGTGCCGGAAAACCAGAAAAACAGGAAACCTTATCGGGCAGAGAATAAGGAGCCAGCTTCCGAGCAAACCAGTAAACCATAGCCTTATGGATACCCTCAACCGCTTAAAGCGCGACATCAAGCGCCTCGTAGCCAGCAACCTGGGGAACGCCCTGAAAAAGCTCGGTCAGGCCCTGGATGAAAGTGGAGACAACTACAATACTTTCATTAGCCTGCAAGCGGAGTTCAACCGCGTGAAACAACAATCTATTTCCGGCGGTTTGACCCCAACAGAGGAAAGCACCTACCTGAGCAGGGTTGTCAACCGTTTTCTGGATTTCGTGGACAGCCTGGAGGGAGAAGACATCCGTCCGGCCTTTCAATTGCAGGAAGAGATCTACGACCGCATCCTGGTCGTCTGCAAGGAAGCCCAGCGTGTGCCCTACCTGCAACGTTTCTTCCCGGAGGCCTTCTTCAAAGGCGTAGCCTATTTACCCTCCGATGAAGAACCTGAACCTGAACCTGATCCCGAGTCCTTTGATATCGTTATTTTCGACAACCACCCCCACGATTCAGATAATGGCGAGCATGCCCTGCTGAAGGATTACCTCTCCCTGGGCAAGCCAAGGCTTTTGTATTTCGGCCAAACGCTTCCTTTACTATACAATTATCCGGAGAAGGCCTACTTCGCGAATTCCATCTTCTCCCTCCACGCCCGGCTGGAGGAGATGCTTACTTTTTTGAAGTATTATAACTATGAGGACTGAGGGAGGGGGGCAAAAGCTGTAGCTTTCTTTTTTCAGGAAATGTTCCACATTGTTCTTTGACATGATTGGAAGCTGTGTGGATTTTTGAGTTCACCAGGGGTAAGCACTCCTTCTTTAGAGAACCTGTCCCGGCATAACGCCGGGAGGTTGGGGGAGGCTTGCATCCCGACGAAGGCCCGGTGGGCGTTTGATCGGGAGTAGATAGGCCCCGGCGCTGTGGCCGGGATGTCGCGCCTCGGCCGCCGAAGTAGAACGAAGGCGGTGCGCTCCAACTGCTTCACTGAATGATCAGGAGTAGGTTGAGGCTTTGCCGAAATCCCGCTTTTAAGTGAAGCAGCAGAAAGCAGTGATGCGTTGCGCAACTAAAGCGGGAAGAGCACATCCAGATGCCTGCATTCACCGAATGCAAAGGCATCCCGACAAAGGCCCAGTGAGCGTTTCGTCGGGAGTAGATCGGACTGCGACACCGCAATGATGGTCCAAGGAGCTCCCATCAGGATTGCCGGAGAGCATATCCAGAGTAGATAGGACTGCGACGCTTTGCTGCCAGCCATCAGCTTGTAGAACTGGCCGGGCCGGAGAGCACATCCAGAGTAGATAGGTCCCGGCGCTACGGCCGGGATGTCGCGCCCCGGCCGCCGAAGTAGGACGAAGGCGGCTGCGCTCCCGTTCAAGCCATACTAGGCTCATTGCATTTGCCCTGTTGGCCTGTCGGGCGGCGGCTGTCGAGTAACAATCCAGGTAAGGTAGGATTGCGACGCAGCACTCTCGCTTTGGTTGACGACCTTTGTATTGAAGTGATCTAGATAAGACAGGGCTGCGATAGGGGACAATTCCAGATGACGAAGTAGCCTTGTTCAAAAAGTGATCAGGTCAGACTACGGCTCCAACAATATCTGCAAAAGCTACAGGATACTGCTGTCCTGGGAGGGCGCCATTCATTGAAGGTTGGATTGCAACTTGCCCCATACTGGATTGTGATCAAAAAACTGACTGATTGACCGCGAGTGTCGGATGCCAAGATTTGATACTGAAGAGCGCAACTCCGGTTAAACACGTCCGTGCGGACAAGAATCAGGGAGGTAATCGGACGGCTATAAAAATAAATATGACCATGTATGAGCGTTGTTCTATTTGGCCAATCTCAGGTTGGATACATCATAGGTAAGGATAAAGTTGAACAGCCATTTTGCCCATTGAGCGAATGATGGCTTAAAAAAAATGAGGACATGACACAAAAAACCCAAAATATGCTAAGTAGAGGTTTTACGGAGACCCTATCAAACGGTTTTTCCTTCGACATGATCTTAGTCGAAGGAGGCAGCTTCTACATGGGCGGTAATGATGAAGAAGCTTACGATGAAGAAAAGCCAATACACGAGGTTACCTTAAGTAGCTTTTACATAGGGAAATTTCCGGTTACTCAAGCTTTATGGAAAGCAGTAATGAATGACAACCCTTCTTCCTTCAAAGGAGATACCCGCCCGGTTGAGGCAGTATCCTGGAGGGATGCGCAGGCTTTTGTTGAAAAGCTCAATGAATTGACCGGAAAGCTTTATCGCCTGCCTACGGAGGCAGAATGGGAATATGCAGCTCGTGGTGGACAACATAGCGAGCGGCACAAATATGCTGGAAGCGGTCGGTTAGACGAAGTTGGCTGGTATCGGGATAATAGTTACGGAGAAACGAAGCCTGTAGAAATGAAAGCCCCAAATGAGTTGGGGCTGTATGATATAAGCGGCAATGTATGGGAATGGTGTTGGGATTGGTTTGATGAAGGATATTATGGGGAATGCCATGAGCAAGGTAGGATTAGAAATCCAAAGGGGGCAGCTAGGGGTGCATTTCGTGTTTTGCGTGGTGGCGCATGGAGCTATGCTCCACAAGATTGCCGCTGTGGAAGCCGTATCCTTGGTTATCCTTGGGAGTACGGCGATGTTAGCGGTTTTCGAATGGTGTTACCTTTCCAGTTTATACGGTGGAAATAGGCTCATATATATGTTTGTTCAAAGAAAAATAAATAGATAGCTATGGGACCCCAGGAAGTTGCGAACAAGCTAGGCATAAAACTCAAAGAAGAACCAAACCTTGAAAAGCTTATGAAATATGATAGCCGGAACAGCTATGCTTGTGATGAAAACGGCAGGATCATCGGCTTGAATGTATGTGGCAATGGCCTAGTAGACGAGAAAGTAGCTTCGGTCTGGAAATTGTCTGGGCTGCAGGTTCTGAACCTGAGTGACAACCAACTCACCTTTATTGCTATTCCTAAAGGGATGAATGCCCTGCGCCACTTAAAAGTAAATGAGAACAAGGCATTAATATCACTCACCTTTGAGGCAGGGCTGCCGACATTCGAGACATTGGATGTGAGTAAATGTGTCCTCGAAGATATCTCTCTACCTTCTGGCTTTGATTCCTTAAAGATTATACATGCCCAGGAGAATAAGCTAGGCAGCTTCAAGATCGAAGGGAACTGTCCTGAACTTAAATATCTGGACCTGGCTGGCAACCAGCTTCAGGAGTTTTCTCTTCCTGGAAGTTTACCTAATCTGGAAATCCTCTATCTCCAGGGTGGCAATAAAGTGAAAGACATTAGCTTCCTGGGGGAAGCTGGCGTGTTGCAAACGCTGAACCTAAGTGGCAATGCGGTTGATGATTTGAGTCCGATAAGGCATTTAATCGAAAAAGGAGTTGAAGTCAAATGGAAGAAATCGGGAACCGGTATATTGGTTGAAGAATGCCCTTTGGCGGCACCTCCTCCTGAAATTGCGAAGGAGGGTAATAAAGCCGTATTGAATTACTTTAAAGAACAGGATGAGCAAGGTACGGATACGCTCTTCGAAGCCAAGCTTCTGATACTGGGCGAAGGCGGAGCGGGAAAGACCAGCCTCTGCCGACGACTGTTGAATCCTGACCAGCCGTTGCCCTCTCAAAGCGAATCCACCAAGGGAATCGATATATACCAATACGAGTTTCCTATGGACAATGGGCGCAATTTCCGCGTCAATGTCTGGGACTTCGGCGGCCAGGAGATTTACCATGCTACCCATCAGTTTTTCCTCACTAAACGTTCACTATACATCCTGCTTGATGATACGAAAAAAGATTATAGATCTGTACAGGATGAGGGCTTTAAATACTGGTTGGAGGTCATTGACCTGCTCGGAGGGCATAGCCCTGTACTGATCTTTCAGAATGAAAAGGGGGGGCGGAGCAAGCAAATAGATATGGCGGGCATAAAGGGGCGGTTTGAAAATGTAATAAACAGATATCGTGGCAACCTGGAATTTCCCGAAGCAGTGGATGGCATCAGAGAAGCTATCGGATTTCATGTAAAGGAATTGCCGCACATTGGACAGGCCTTGCCAAAAAAATGGATCGATATCCGAAAGGAAATAGAGAGGATGGCAAAAGAAAAGCCATATATCTCCCATACTGATTACTTTGATATCTATAAAAAACATCTTGATTTTGACCGAGATAAAGCACTGCAATTAAGCCGTTACCTGCACGACCTAGGTGTTTTCCTACACTTTCAGGACGATGCCCTGCTAAAGCGTATTGTCATTTTGCAGAACACCTGGGCTACTGAAGCCGTTTTCAAAATTCTCGACGATGAGGATGTGAAAGAAAAGATGGGGCTTTTTGATGAGTCCGATTGCCAAAGGCTTTGGGCCGATTCTGTTTATGCAGACATGCACCCAGAATTGCTCAAGCTAATGGTGAAGTTCGAACTTGCTTACCAACTGGTGGATACAGAGCCACCGGTTTGGTTAGCTCCGCAATTGCTGCAACCATCCAAACCAGAAATACTCAATGGCTGGGAGAAAGCCGGTGACATGGAGTTGCGTTACCACTATGATTTCCTGCCAAAGGGGCTGGTCAACCGGCTGATGGTACGCAAACATCGTTATGTCCAACAACCTGAACTTGGCTGGAAAAATGGGGTACTCTTCGAGCAAAGCGATACACAGTTACTGGCACAATTATCTGTGAAGGGGGATGAGGTCATCCTACGTGCCCGGGGCCCCGAATGTAAGGAACTGCTAAGTATTATTTCGGCAGACCTGGATGCTCTAAACGACTCCTTCTCAGGGCTACAGGAAAAGATAACCAAAAAGATTCCATGTATTTGTGGGGTTTGCCGTAATAGCACCTCGCCAGAGTTTTATCATTATGAAGAGTTGAAACGACGTAAAGAGTTGGGAAAAGAAACCATAGAATGCCGGACTAGCTTTCTGGATGTTTCGGTACTCAGCTTATTAGAAGGCTTCCAAGCGAATAAAGAAAGTATGGGTGTATTTATTGAAGCTGGCGAGAAGAAGCTACCCGGTAAAAAAGCCTTCTTTTCCTACTCTAAACATGATCGGAAATATCTTGACGAGTTTCTCCGCCACCTATCTGGTCTGCGCCGACAAGAAAAACTACAGCCCTGGGAGGACCATCGAATTCTACCTGGAGAAGATTGGGATGAAGAGGTGAAAAAAGAACTTGCAGCAGCCGATATCATATTCCTTTTGGTCAGCTCCGATTTTCTGAGTACCGATTATATCTGGGATGTAGAAATCAAAGAAGCGATGGAACGCCATTACCGTGGTGAAGCGCGGGTTATTCCAGTAATTCTTCGCCCCTGCAACTGGGAAAGCATGCCTTTTAGCAACCTGAATGTGCTGCCGCAAAAAGACCAACCTGTATCATCCTATTCTGAGCGTGACCAGGCTTGGCTGCAGGCGGTAAACAAGATTAAAGAATTGATGGAATAAGAAGTATGAAAACAGGCAAAACCGTTATTGAACTTAAAGGATTATAATGCATCAACCATCTCTCACTATTGCCCTTCCCAATGGCGTTTCTTTCGGGCTGATCCTCGTCGAAGGCAGCACATTTCTGATGGGCAGCGAAGCTTCCGAAGGAGAAAAGCCAGTTCACAAAGTTGTATCGTCCAGTTATTATCTCGGAAAATATCCTGTTACTCAATCTTTGTGGAAGGCTGTGATGGGAATAGAATACTTCCCGTTCGGCTTCCAGGGAGACAGGCGACCAGCGGAGCGGGTAAGTTGGTATGATGCTATTGTTTTCTGTAACCGGCTGAGTGAGCAACAAAGCCTTATTCCTTTCTATTACGTTGATCCTGGATTCAGGCAGGTTTATGGAAAGACAGATGCTGACTGGGAGTTACCCAATAAGGGGGAAGTATTTCTTAAGCCTGCTGCTAATGGGTTTCGCTTGCCTATGGAAGCAGAATGGGAATATGCTGCTCGGGGAGGGAAAAAGAGTGAGGGATTTGAATACGCCGGGAGTAATCTGCTGAAAGAGGTGGGCTGGTATCGTGACAATAGCTATGGAGAAACGAGGTCAGTAAGTATGAAGGCGCCAAACGAATTAGGACTTTTTGATATGAGTGGTAATGTGCTGGAATGGTGTCATGACTGGTATAGCACAGTCTATTATGAGGAATGCCACAAACAGGACATCGTAGAAAATCCGCGCGGACCTGCTGAGGGAACGGATCGTGTTATGCGTGGCGGCTCGTGGGGCTACGATCCACAGTTTTGCCGGTGCACGGCTCGCTTTCCTCGCACTCCCCGGGGAGTGTCCAATTAACTGTGTCATTGAATAATATGATTAGCAAATCGATCACCAAATTTTTCAATGAGTTCCCGAGTGACGTTGGCCCAGTTGTGAACGTCTTTGTTCCAACTTTTGCGGCTGCGTTCCAAAGATAAGAAAAGCTGAATGAGTAATGCTCGATCCGACACCCAGGCCCCCTTGGTTTTGGTTGCCCGACGGATTTCGCGATTCAGATTTTCGATGGCGTTGGTGGTGTAAGTGATTTTTCGTAGCGTCTCACTCAAGTCCATGCAGGCCATTATCTCGTCCCAGTCTTTTTCCCACATATCGACAATGGCCTGGTACTTGCCATTCCAATGGCGATTAAAATCTTCCAGAGCCAGCCTGGCAGCCGGTTCATTGACGGCCAGATAAATGGATTTAAGCTGGCCCAGGATCTCTCTGGAATCCTTATTGTCCATAAGCTTGAAACAGTTGCGGATCTTGTGAACCACACAACGTTGAATGCGGGCCAAAGGAAAAGCTTCCGCCATAACGGGCTTTAAGCCGGCTAAGCCGTCGCTACAAATGATTAGTACATCCTCCAGGCCACGGTTCTTCAAATCCTGTAGGCAACGCCCCCATTCGGTAGCACTTTCGGCTCCCTGGCCAGGATACAGCCCTACAATCTCACGCTGGCCCTGAGGGGTGATACCGTAAACGACGTACAGCGCAATAAGAGCTACACCATCGCTGCGTCTGACTTTGACATGGACCGCATCAATGAATAAGACCACAAACAAGGGGGCCAAGGGGCGCTCTTGCCAGGCTTTGACCCGATCCCAGGTGCTGTTGATGACCAATGAGATTCGGCTCTCGCTCATCTCGGCTCCGTACATCCTTTCCAGATGCAGACGGATATCGGCCACTGAGTTGCTCATCGCATACAACTCCAGAATCTGATTGTCAAAGCCTAAACCCAGTTGACGATCCCGCTTCTTAACCGTTATCGGTTCGAAGGTCCCGTTGCGGTCACGGCCATATTCAAGCGGGACTTCGCCTGACTCGGTCCGTATTTGCTTATTTTGCTTGCCATTACGCCGATTTGCCACACCCTGGGCTTTGTCTTCATCCAAATGATCCTGAAGCTCCGCATCCAGAGCGCCCTGAATGAAATCAGCAATTAATGGCTTGAGTAAACCCGATTCTCCAGTTAGGGCCTGACCTTGCATCAAGCCTGCTATAACCTCCTTGCGGAACTGGTCATAGTCAAAATCGGCAGGCAATTTTTGTCCTTTGTCTTTTTCTTGTGACATCTTTTTTTGATATTGTTGTTAGACGATGACACAGTTTAAAAGACACTCCCCTCCCCGGTCCAGGATCAATGCACTCGGGTTTCGGTTAGTGTTGCCCTTTTAGTCTGCACGGTGAAATACTGTAGCTTACTGATACTGTTAAAGGATTACCAACCACCCATCCAACCTTTACCTCAAATGCCGGTTCCACATTAGCACCATAGAGAATAGATTTATTCCCATTTTTGCCGTATCTTGAACCAAGATCCTCCAATGTTGTTTGAACGCGCTGATAATTAGCAAGTAATATATAATAAGCTGAACGCCTAGGAGAGCCGCATCCAGTGAAGGTAGGACTGCGACAATTTCTCTCGCCAGATTATCTATAGTTGATAATCTACTAGGAGAGCCGCATCCAGTGAAGGTAGGACTGCGACTTTCACATGGAAACCATTGACTGGTTTCCATTTTTTCCTAGGAGAGCCGCATCCAGTGAAGGTAGGACTGCGACGTTTTGATTATCATGTCTTTTTTTTATCAGCGGTTAACTAGGAGAGCCGCATCCAGTGAAGGTAGGACTGCGACGCATTCTGCTGATCTGTTTCACCACGGCCTGTTTCCTAGGAGAGCCGCATCCAGTGAAGGTAGGACTGCGACCTGACGAGGTGTTGGCCATGTACCAGGAAGCAAAGGCCCTAGGAGAGCCGCATCCAGTGAAGGTAGGACTGCGACTGTAATCGCAATCCTGTGCAAATCCCCAATAGATTGGCTAGGAGAGCCGCATCCAGTGAAGGTAGGACTGCGACCAACAAACAACGCCCTTAGATCATCATCGCTGTTTCTAGGAGAGCCGCATCCAGTGAAGGTAGGACTGCGACCATTCTATTTCTAATTGTGAGGTGTGCAGGTTTACTAGGAGAGCCGCATCCAGTGAAGGTAGGACTGCGACAATGACCTACAAAAGCTCCGAGCACCCTAACGGCCTAGGAGAGCCGCATCCAGTGAAGGTAGGACTGCGACTCTTATTTTTTCAACTGATATTGCGTTACATACACCTCCTAGGAGAGCCGCATCCAGTGAAGGTAGGACTGCGACGGTTTGTGGTAGGACAAGAATATAAGATAAGGTTTAACCTAGGAGAGCCGCATCCAGTGAAGGTAGGACTGCGACGATAAAGAGTTAGCACAGGATGTGTTTCCTAACTTAACTAGGAGAGCCGCATCCAGTGAAGGTAGGACTGCGACCTGAATATTACATTGTTAATGTCAAAGTTCTCACTAGGAGAGCCGCATCCAGTGAAGGTAGGACTGCGACCAGAATTACTCCCGTTATCGAGTTCATAATGTAATTTCTAGGAGAGCCGCATCCAGTGAAGGTAGGACTGCGACTTAATCACGATATCGCATCCTCTTTCTTCTGCCTCTTCTAGGAGAGCCGCATCCAGTGAAGGTAGGACTGCGACGGTGATGTCAGACCTACCGACATGATGTCGATATGCTAGGAGAGCCGCATCCAGTGAAGGTAGGACTGCGACCCGATGAGCTGGGCCATGCGCCCGGGTCAGTTTACCCTAGGAGAGCCGCATCCAGTGAAGGTAGGATGAACTGTGTTAAAAATCCAAGAAAAAGGGTCGGGAATCAGGCTGCATTTTCCACTTTCAGGTGGTACTCATTATCGAATGGCGCTCCCGATTTGACCACTGCAAACACCTGCCTAAGCATTTTATTACACACTGCCAGCATGGCCACTTTGTGGCATTTCCCCCTTCCCCGGAGGCGCTCGTAGAGTTCTTTGCAGGGCTGGTTATAGCGCTTGGCTGAGCGTGTATATTCCGGTGAAATTCACCCACCCATTCCGGATGAAATTCACCCACCCCAGGAGCCTGTGCTGAGGTGAGTCAAAGTTACGATTCTAAGCCCTTTCTTTTGCGTAAACTTTCTCCTTGCAGTTCAATGCGGTGAGCGTCCGCAGTGAGGCGGTCCATAATAGCATCTGCCAAGGTCGGTTCTCCCAAGTATTCGTGCCATTTAGCCACGGGCAGTTGGGAGGTAATGATCATGGGCTTTTTGGCATAGCGGTCTTCCAGCATCTGCAGCAGGGCTAGTTTCATTTGCTGGTCCAGTGGCTGGAGCCCGAAGTCGTCCAGATGATGAGCGATACTTTCTCCAACTGGTTGAGTAGTTTTAGGTAAGTACCGTCAAGTTTGGTAAAGCGATTTTTTCGGTGAAGCGGTTCATGTTCAAGTAAATGGTTTTGTGCCCCATGGTGCAGGCATGGCGGGCGCAGGCGCAGGCAATAAAGCTTTTTCCACAGCCAGTGTACCTGGTGATGAGGATGTTACGGCTGTTGAACATAAAGGAGCAGTCCGCCAGGGTGGTAAGCTGATCGCGAGTGAAGTTGCGCTCGGGCGAGCAGTGGACTTCGGACAAGACGGCGTCATATCGCAGCTTGCTAAGGGAGAGGTACAGCTGGGTACGGCGCTGGGTGCGGGATTGCGCTTCGGACTCACCAGTTGAGCCAGCATTTCATGGGCTGCAGGCTGTTGCTGGAGGGGCAACTGCAGGATAGCCGCATAGCTGTACTATGCCGTGCAGGCGCAGTTGTTGAAGTTGCTCGATGGTGGCTTGTTGATTCATGGTTTCAGATTTAAAAGTGGATAATGATGGTTAATAGGTATTTTACTGGTATGCCTCCACCCCGGATATTGCCATGCTCCGGAATCGGGGATAGCACCTCTGTGGGCTGTTCGAGTTTGTCCAGGTTATTCTTAAGGATGTTGTGGATAATGGTATAGTTGATGCGGTGTCCACGCAGGGCTCGGCAGCAAGCTGCTTCCAGGCGAGCGGCACTGTATTTGTTAACAAGGCGGAGTAAGCCCAGGCAAGAGTTATAGGTTTGTTCGATAAACAGCTTGGTGGACAGTATCTGTTCAATGGCAGCCAGGCAGCAGGGGCCAACCTGGCGGGCTTTGTCCAGGAAGTACTCCGCTGTCCAACCGCGTTGCTCCAGGTAGTGCCGGTGGGCGGGCGGCATGTGGTACGGGCAGGGTGGTGTAACTGTAAGGCAGGCGGCTGCGCTGGTGCAAGGCGATTCGCTTGTTCTGGTAGTACACTTCCACTTCACGGGAGGTGTAAACCACCTGTACCTTCTTGTCAATATACTCGTAAGGGACGCTGTAGTAATGCCAGTCCTGCCCGATGACGATGTGGTAATTGCGCTGCACCTTGGCTTTGACGCAGTACTTCACTTCAAAAGTAGTAGCCGGCAGAGCGGACAACAAGTACCGTTCGTGACCCTGGAAAAGCGCCAGGCGGTTGCCTCCGGCTTTACGCTGAAAAGGCTTCTGGTGGTGTTTGGTAACTGCTGGCGGATGGCATTGTTAAGCCCCGCTAGAGAAGTACTGCTCATTGCGTAAAGGGGCGTAAATACGCTCGTAAGCCAACTGCACCTCCCGTTCTACACTGGGCTTGTCGCGCGGTTTGGCTACACGCGCAGTACCATGAAGGTACAGCCATAATGCAGGCTGAGCTGTTCAAGCAGTTCGGTAAAAGCAGGCTCGTAACGGTTGGCGCGCTTCACCCCGCTTTTCAGGTTGTCGATTAGCCCGCAGGCTGGTACGCCACCCAAATAAGCAAAAGCATTGGCGATAGCGCGGATAAAATCCTCCTGGCGCTGGCTGGGCAAGGCTTCCACATAGCTGTAGCCACTGAATGGCAGCACGGCTATAAACACCGGGCAACTGGTACCTCGCCGGTTTTAGGCTCCACATAGGAAAGCATTTTGCCGGCAAAGTCGATCATGAGCCTTTCGCCGGCTTTGTGTTCAAAATGCATCACTGCATCCTGGCGGCGGCAGTAGGCTCTGAGCCGCTCACAAAATTGGGCGTAGCCATAGCCGCCTGGACGGTACCTGGCGGTATTCCTGCCATAGCAATTGCCGCGTGACGCCGGTTTTGCCCAACTCGATGAGCCAGCCGGGCAGGCGCTGTTCAAAATCAGCCAGCCGCCCGTCCACCGCTTTTTCAGCTATTGGCTCGTAAGCAATCCTACTGAGCGCTTCGTCGCTCAGTAACAGCAATGCCTGGGTATCCGCTTCATGCGCCAGGCACCGCCGAAGGTAGGTACGCACCGTATTGCGGTCCAGCCCACTGTACGGGCTATCGCCCGGATTTTTACCCAGCTATGAGCTTGTAGGATCATCCGGATCTGTTGCATGCGTGTAAGGGTATTGGTCTATTCTCGCTTTCCAGCAAACTACACATGGTACCGGTGAAAAATGTTTTTCACCTCTTCACGCAGGCTCCAAAGGGTGGGTGAATTTAGTCCGGAACAGGTGGGTGAATTTCATCCGGAATGGGTGGGTGAATTTGGTCCAGAATATACAAGCGGGCGCCCATGTAGAGCAGGGCCCTCAAATTGGGGTCGCCCGTCTTGGAAATACTCCCCCGTTTTTTGATGCTCGAGCCGGACTCGAACTGGGTGGCGCACACGCCCACGAACTTGGCCAACTTCTTGGCGTTGCCAAAATCCTGCAGGCCGTTGGTGGCGATGAGTAGGGCCTGGGCGATAGCCGGGCCGACGCCGGCCACGGAGGTGGCCAGCCGGTAGGCTGCGTCGAAGCAGTCTTCGGAAATACTCAGCAGGCGCTTTTCAGTTTCCTGGATTTGACCCTTACACAGAGCCTGGCTCTGCTGCAAGGATTCCTGCACATAGGTAGGGGCTTGACGTGAAACTCCAGGGCATGCAATTGGCTAACCAGGCTGGTATGCTGTTTTTGAGCTGCTTCAAATACACCCTCAACTGGCTAATTTCCAGCATTTTGTCGCTTGGTAAGTGGTAGGGCTTGGGCTTGTTAAGCTGCCCGTACAACGACAGGGCACAGGCGTCCTTGGCGTCGGTTTTCGTCACGGACAGCAGTACCCCTGAATAAAACCCTTGCTCTGTTTGGGGTTCAAAACAGAAACAGGAACCTGGTTTTCACACAACGCAAAGACAACTTTCATGGAGTAATTGCCGGTGGCTTCGAGCACCACATGGGGAGCGGGAAGGGCCTTCGCTTTGTGCAACAGGGCGGCGATGCCAGCTTCATTGTTGCCAAAATTGACAACCTCCCATTGTTCCTTTTCGGAAGGAATGGTAGTACTAAAGTGTCCTTGCTGACGTCGATGCCGATAAAAGTCATGGGCAGAGTTTCCATAAAAATTGTACATTTACAAAGTTTGAAAAAACTGTTTGAGCGGGCCATCAGCGCTACTACGATCATCGTAAACAGGCTCTGAGCCTAGATAACTGTCCAGTATGGCGCCGGTGGTAAATTCGGGCGGGTGGCTCAACATCCTACTCGGTGTCTGAAGCACCAACTGCGACTCGGCCTATCCCGCCCGCTGCTCTTTTGTAAAGTTCGTTTTTTATCGTCTTTTTTCGATTTTGCTAAGTTACGACTGCGACGGAGAACTAATTATGCTTTCTGGTATTAAAGTGGGCTAGGAGAGCCGCATCCAGTGAAGGTAGGACTGCGACTAATGCCGGAAGTCTTCCACTCCTACATGCTTGCATCTAGGAGAGCCGCATCCAGTGAAGGTAGGACTGCGACCCCACTCCCGGAAGGCTTCGACGTTAATTAATATACTAGGAGAGCCGCATCCAGTGAAGGTAGGACTGCGACGGAGTAAGCGATGCAAGGAACTCTTTCGTGATCATTTTCTAGGAGAGCCGCATCCAGTGAAGGTAGGACTGCGACGACAACAGGGGGTTGGCCCCGGTTACGCTTTGGGCCTAGGAGAGCCGCATCCAGTGAAGGTAGGACTGCGACAGGATTCGGCAAAGACGGGCGCCCCTGTATCGAGTTCTAGGAGAGCCGCATCCAGTGAAGGTAGGACTGCGACATCTGCGCCTGATACCGTACATACTTATCTGATAACTAGGAGAGCCGCATCCAGTGAAGGTAGGACTGCGACATCTGCGCCTGATACCGTACATACTTATCTGATAACTAGGAGAGCCGCATCCAGTGAAGGTAGGACTGCGACGATAACCCACTCGGTTTCCTCTGCCTTTAATACCCTAGGAGAGCCGCATCCAGTGAAGGTAGGACTGCGACCCCACTCCCGGAAGGCATCAGGGTTAATTAATATATCTAGGAGAGCCGCATCCAGTGAAGGTAGGACTGCGACTGATATGCAACTGAACTATGTACTCCTCCTTTCTTTCTAGGAGAGCCGCATCCAGTGAAGGTAGGACTGCGATCCCGTTCAAGCCTTACTAAGCTCATTTTATTCGCTAAGTGCGGCTAAAGAACGGGACTGTCGCTCTTCGACCGCCATAGCTGTCGGCGACGGCGGTAAGCTCCAGCACAATCCCTTTGAGGTGTTGTAGTAGGTTGAGGCCTAGCCGAAATCCCGCTTTTTAGTGAAGCAGCAGAACGTAGTGATGCGTTGCGCAACTAAAGCGGGAAGAGCCGCATCCAGTGAAAGTAGGACTGCGATCCCGTTCAAGCCTTACTAAGCTCATTTCCCCCTCCTCCCCCCCCTATCAAAAAGGGCCTCCCAAAACCACCAAAAACCACCCTTGAAAATCAGCATCTTACAAACCTCAATTTGATTATCAAAAAGGAGTACCTTTATGATATGGAAAAACGTGCTGCCATCTACGCAAGTGCTGTCGGCACCGAGTAGCAGGGTATATAAAATGAGGCTATTTTGCTGCCGGCTCGTCGCCAAAGGCTATGGCCGACGGAGACAGACAAGGCGCGAGGTAAGCAAACCTCAAGGCCGCCAATTTCATATCAACCCCTGTTCTCTCAGCGCCGCACGTATCCGCTCATGGCGATCCCAGAACTTCCTTTCTATATTCTGCATGGTTTCCTTAAAGCCAGGAATCTTTTTGACCTCATCCATCAGGGGGTCCACTTCCATGAAAAGCAGGATCCAGTAGTGGTAATTGTCCTCCTCTGAGAACTGCCTGATCTGTTCAAGTGCTTGCCGGGGGCTTCCATGGAAGGCGGAGATCAGCGCCCGGTTGAGGTTTTTATAGATCGACCGGTCGTTGGCGGTATAAGCCTCGAAAAGCTGTATGTATTTTGCCGCCTCGGCCTGCTTTCCCGTTTTCTGCATGGCCATTGCTATTTTGGCATTTTCCTCCGGATATATATCCAGGTTCAATGCTTCCCGGATCTCGGTGAACTTTTTGTAGTACCGGTAGGCATTTTCATAATCCCGCAGGTAATAACAGATCTTCGCTACTTCCTGCATGACATCGAGCCGGTTGGGGTCCCTGTTCAGTATTGCCAGCAGGCGTTCTTTGGTTTTGGGGAGGTCCCTGTCTCTGGCGTACAGGATATAGGCTTTGACATAGGCAGAATAAATATTCCGGGCATCATAGGCCAATGACCGGTTGATGTACTTCTCCGCTTCTTCCACAAAACCGGACTGGATAAAGGCGTTGCTGATGTGCAGGTAGTTGATACTGGCTGTTGTGGAATCATTTGAGGCGATTTCCAACCGGATCCCTTTGAGGGCGTATTCCAGGTATTTCTCGGTATTGGGTACATACCGGGTGTAAAAATCCGACAGGATGTTGATCGCCATTGCCGAATTAGGGCTGTACTCCAGGGCTTTTTCCAGGTGTGGAAGGGCCGATGCGTACTCCCCCTGGTGAAGGTAATACAAGCCTTTGGCGACCAGGCTTTGCGGTAATTGAGGGCCGTACAGCAATGCCTTATCCGCATAGTTGTTGATCTGTTCGGCGTATTGCTTTTGCGTTTGGTTATAATCCAGATAATAATAAGCGATGGCCAACCCCGCATAGGCACGGGCGAATTCGGGGTCGAGCTCGATGGCTTTCTCATAATGGGGGATGGCTTGTTCCAAGCCCTCGCGATCTCCTTTATAGAACAGGTCAAGCCCTTTTAAAAAAGCGTCATAAGCTTCCAGGTTACCCGTAGGGACTTCGACGAGCCTTTTTTCTTCGTCAGGGGTGATGATGGCCTGGATCTCATCCGCGATCTTCTTGGCGACTTCCGCCTGTAAGCTGAATATATCCGTTACTTCCCGATTGTATTGTTCGGACCACAGGTGCCGGTCAGTTGACGCTTCGATCAATTGGATATTCAGTAAGATCTGGCCACCTGCCTTTTGCCCGCTGCCTTCTACGAAATACTGGACCCCCAGCTCCTGCCCGATCTCGGGGAGTATTTTCGTGGTGTTCCGGTATTTCTCAACGGAAGTTCGGCTAATCACCCGGAGGTCCTCGATCTTTTGCAGGTTATTCAGGATGGATTCCATGAGCCCATTGATGATATACACATTGGTGGAATCGTTGCTGTCGTTGATGAAGGGCAAGACCGCGATGGACTTTTCGGAAATTTCCGGCTCATAGGAGGAAGCAGAAGGGGAGGAAGGGAGAAAGGGCTCAGTTCTGTAAATTAAATAACCTCCGATCATGACAACCAGGGCGGCCAGTATCCCCATGATCCCTATCCTCCTGCGTTTTACCCGGGCGGCCTTGTCGCCGCTGATCGGCCCGCTTTTAAGTTTACCGGCCAATTGGCTTGCATCAGGGACGGCTACCCCGGGGTTGGCGATGGCGAAAACCTCCAGGGGTTTGTTGACATTTTTAAACTCAAAAGCGCCCATGGAAGTGGTTTGAATACCATGCTGGTTCTTGACCTCATCATATACCTTTTCCGATAGGAAAACACTGCCGGCAACAGCCAGGGACTCGATCCGGGAGGCGACATTGACGCCATCGCCGATGATGTCCTCCTCATTGATGATGAGATCTCCGCTATGGATGCCGATCCGGACCGGGATACGGGGTGCTGCCCGGAACCCCTGTTGCAATTCGATCCCACACTTTACCGCATCGATCGCGCTCTGGAAAATGCTCAGTGTTCCGTCTCCGTAGTACTGCAGGATCTTGCCCTTGTATTTTTCAGTCACCGTATTGAACACCTCCCGGTGCCGGCTCCTGAACTGCAGGGCCTTTTCCTCATCCTGCTGCATGAGGGCCGTGTAGCCCTCGATGTCGGTAAACATGATCGCAACCAGCCGGTGGGGATAGGCGAGCGTCGGGGCGTCACTTTCATCGAAATCTCTTTTCTCGGCCTCCCCGGGTGGATATCCGTAATGTTCGCGAAAGCATTTGATAAAGTAGGAGGTGCTGTTGAACCCCACCCGGTAGGCGATCTCGGAAACGGTGAGGGCTTCCTGTTTTAGCAGCTCCATGGCATGTTCCAAACGGACTTGCCGAATGTACTGGCTTACCGAGAGCCCGGTGTGTTTTTTAACCTTGCGCAGTAAGTTGGAGCGGCTCATTCCGGCTTCGCGGGCCAGCTCGGAAACACCAAACTGCTCGTTCGATAGATGCTCCTCGATCACTTCCGTAACCTGCTTTAGAAAACCGTTGTCCGTGAAGGGAGGATCATGCATTACAAGAACAGTTGATTCAGAAATCGGGAACCTCGTGACAAGTTAAGGATTTCAGCTGTTGCATCAAACTTTATACCCCTGCATCATAGTTTACACGCCCGCTTCAAACTTCACATCCTTTGATTTTTTTTTGATTAGTAGCGCCTCTCTTTTGGGCAGACCTTTACAGCATCAAAATGAATGTAAAAAGGTAACCATGAAAACACGAATCTATTTCCTCGACCATCTTCGGACATTAGCCATTTTTCTCGTGGTGCTGATCCACGCCGGGATCGTATATGAGCCGATCCTGGAAAACGCCTGGATCGTCAGCGATCCGGCCAAAAGCGGCGCCATAGGCCTGGTGCGCATGTACCTGGACCTGTTCGTGATGTACATCATCTTTTTTATTTCCGGATATTTCATCTCCGATTCTGTAAAGGAAAAAAGCGTGGCGGCCTTTTTGACGGCCAAGTTCAAAAGGATCTTGTGGCCCTGGATCATCGCCGTTTTTACCCTCATCCCGGCATACAAGGCCCTTTTCCTTTACTCCCGGGGATTGCCACAGGAAGAATGGTATTCCTATTTTCACCTCTTCCAGAGAACGGGAAGCGACCTGAGCGTTTTCTCCAACAACCCCAGTCAGAACTGGCTGTGGTTTCTACCCGTGCTGTTTGTCTTCCAGGTTGTATATCTGGGCTTGTCAAAGGTCAAGGTATTTCCGCTGAAGATCTCAGTTCAGACAGGGGTTATTCTGGCCTTTGTCATCGGAGTGGTATACAGTATGGCCATCTCTAATGCCGGACTGACGGGGTGGCGCCATTCCGGATTCCTGGAATTTCAGAGAGAACGGCTGCTTCCCTATTTCCTGGTGTTCCTGCTGGGAGCTTTGTGCCGGGAACGGAATGTGTTCGAGCGGCCAAAGAACAGGAGGTTATACATCGTGTCCAATGTAGTGCTCACGCTCGCTCTGGGCATTTTTACCGCCGTCGCCCTGAACCTGTTCTTCAACCTGATCGACCCCGCAAGGAATTACTTTTTTGTCTCCAGCTTGGTAGACCGTACAGTGTACTACAGCACCGCACTCCTGTCGATGTTCAGTTTCCTGTACGTGATGCTCCACACTTTCCGGTTCAGTTTCAATAAAACCAATGGCTTGATGAACCAGCTCAATAAGAATTCCTATGCCGTTTATATCATTCACGTGATCGTATTGGGCCTCATTGCACTGCTAATGGTACACCTTCCGATCCCCGCCTTTGCGAAATACATGGTGCTGGCTGTCCTGACTTTTGTGGGGAGTAATGTGCTGGTGTATGCCTACAACCAGTTGCTGCATTACAGCGAAATGATCCTGACGGCATTGGCCGGCAGGCCCACATAGCTCTTCCGGATGAAAAAGGCATTCTTCATCTGGTTGATGCCGTCCACCTCGCCGATCCAGGCGATAGGCGGCCGGGTTTTGCTGTTGGCATAATTTACCGTATAGTTTCTCCACTGTTCATAAGTGGGTTCCTTTTTGTACCGGGATCTGTAATATATTCGCGTGCTGGCAAAATCCGTCGCCATGCCGATTCCTGGGTTGGGGATCTGTCCGTTCATGATCTTCAGCACCAGGGCCTGCACTTCTGGTTTTATGCTGCTCCATGGTTTCTGCTGGAGCTCAATGTGTTTGCGATACTGGACTTTCTTTACATCGGTGTCTTTATAAGTCTCCTGCCCGTATACCACGGGAAATCTGTCGCGGTTTCTCCAGTGATTCGCCCAGATCCTGCGGGCCACTCCAACGTTGTAGACGTAGGGATGTTGCAGTGGCGTGGAGTAAAGCTGGAGGAATTTGGCGAAGCTTGTCCAGGAAGGCACCAGGTGGCGAAGCGTTCCGAATCGGTTGAACATCGCCCAGATCACGGCATGGTTGTCTTTGTCGTTCCTTCCTCCCGCTTCTCCGATGACGAACCGGGCCAGCCACAGGGCGTCCTCCGGGGTAAAGCGGTATTCCGGGAAGGACCGTTCCAGTCCGCGCTGGCTGGTGTCTATTTTCAGGATGCCGAGGCTGGTTGGCAGGCCGGTGGTTTGGTTGGTGCTGCTCCCGGTAGTGACAGCTGTACTGCCGGGGTTGGTTGAGGGGGCTGCAAGGCCGAGTTGCCCTTTCATTTTCCTCCAGGTATTGGGGCCGATGATCCCGTCGACGTCATCACCAGAAAATCCGTTGCGGGCCTGCCAGCGGGCTACCGCTTCGGCAAAGGCCTCTTCGCCCAGGCTTACGTTCTCCATGCCGGAGTAGGGCAGCAGCAGGTTATTGATCTGGTAAATGTGCTTATCCCAACCCAGTGCACGCCCCCAATGACGGTTTCGGGCGATGGCATGGGCCCATTGAGATGGAACAGAGGGTGTTGTTGGAGCTGTTGGTATTGTTGGCGATGTTGGAATGGTAGGTCCGCCTCCGGCCATTTGGAGAAGGGGGGTGACAACGGTAGCATGGATGTCTTTCCACTCACGGATCGCTTCTTGTTCATTTCCGCTGATAGGGCGCCCCTTTCGCTCGGGATGCCGCTGGAAAAAGATCATATCCGTCAGCCTGTTCGCATTTCTCTCACCGGCCATGATGGACGTGAAAACGGAAAGGCCGAACACCCCTTTGTTCATCAGGCCGATGAGGTGGGATTCCAGGGCGCCGGGCTGTTTGCCGGCGGAGTCCTCCGCGCCGGCATCCGTTGCTGCCGGAAGTGGAATACTTGTGGAAGGCGAACATTTTCTATTGGTTTCCGAACCCCAGTTTTTCCAACTCTCGGGTATTACTTGCCCGTTGCCAACCTTTACTTTCCTGCTATCTTCTGAATACCCTAAATATTTAATGGCAAATTCCGCCACGTTGAACCAAATATCGGGGCCGGGGTCATCAGTCCTACTTGAAGAGCTCTGGCGGTGCGCAAAAACGTACCTGATGTTTGGCATGGTCTGTTTGAGATGTTGAAGTAGGAACCGGCCTGCTTTTATTTGTGCATCTGTGGGGCAATGCCGGCCATTTTCATCCCCCTTCCGCCATCTATTTTTATCATTTGGGAAGTTTCCTGCAAACTCAATGGCTATGCTTCTTTTGTTAAAGCCATTGGAGGCGTTAAGGACGAATTCCGGGCCCCACAACTTCCCGATCTTGCCATCCTGAAGTATAATATAATGCGAAACTACTTTGTAGTATTTATTGAATGCGTTGCCTCGATAAATGGCCATATGGTGTAGTACTACCGCATCAATAAGGTTTAAGTCTCTTGGAGAAGTAAAACTGCGGCTGACTGTATGCGTGGGCTCTCTTTTGCCAGTTTTTTTATTCTCATATCCTCTTTCCATAGCTTCTTCCAAAGTTCGTTCCCTTTTTTCTCTGGGGACGACGGTTAAGTCCGTAATAGGAAATGCCTGAACGCGGCTTGCCAGGCGGCCTTTCACCCAGCCCCCCAATTTATCAAGACTTATGAAAAGCTCTTCTAATTCGCTTTCGGTAAAATCGTTTCCCGGCCTGGTTTCAACTTCATTGTGATCATAAGTTTCGGTGAGTACATCAGAAGTTTCCTGATCTTCATAGCCGTCGCCTGTTTCCCATTCGCCTGATTCGGCATATTCATAATAGCTTTCTTCTTCAATATACTCGTTATTGTCAGGCTGCTCATCTTCCCATTCCTCCGCCTCCAATTCCGGGGTACAATCTTCCTGCTCACACTCTTCGCTCATTCTGGTCAAAAGGTAGGCTTCGTCCTCATCAGGGGAAAGATCTTCTTCCTGGCCCTCCTCTTCATAATCCAGCCAGATGTACTTCTCCTCTCCATATGGTTCCTGGGCATAGGCGGAGGCCTGCTCCGCTTCAAAAGCTTCGCTTTCCAGGAAAGGGCTAGCCGGCTCTACTTCGTAGTAGGTGGGCAGAAAAGGGCTTTCGTCCTCCCATTGCAGTTCATCCAGGAAAGGGGAGTCGAGTTCGTGTTCTTCGTGAGGAAAATCGTGGGCTTTCATGATCTGATCATTGAGGTTTTAGGATGGGAAAACAGGCCTGGCTGCATTCGGGCCATCTCAATAGCCAACCGGCAATACAACCAGGCCCTAATGGGCAAAGGTGTTCACCATGCTTCGTATTCGAAGTAGGATGGGCAACGCCCGGCATTTACCCGGCCCTACAGGTAGCTTTCCTGCGTAATGCCGTTCGATGCCGGAGCGGCAGACGCCGGCGCGACAGCCGTGGTCAGGTTCTTACCGCGCTGTACTTTCATATCTCTGCCGGTAGCGATCGACCAGTGGGTAATGATGGTGCGCATATCGGCCTGCACCGGGCTGCCGGCATCGTAGAGCGCGGGCACAGCGGCGGGGTCGTTGTAAACGCCCTGTTCTATCTGAATGAGCAGCCTCGACATGGGATCGGCCAGGCGGAAAAAGTCGTAAGCCTTGCCGTGCGCCTTGACGCCCACCTTTTCGGCGATCTTGTACAGCCGCTGGTCTTCGCTGGAACCTTCCGCGCGCAGCGAGTTGACGATGGGGCTGTCGAACTCCAGGGTGAGGTGGAACCAGGACATCATAGCTACGAAGCAGAACTCGGCCTGCGACAGGTTGCCGTTCTGGCGGCGGGTCAGCAGCATAAAGTTCAGCTGGCGGGCCAGGTTGGCGATGGCGGCATTGTCCGTCCGGTTGACGCCGCTGGTGTTCCCGAAGTTGGAAATACCTACCCATACTTCGTAGAGGAACTGCTCGAACGTTTCTACGAACTCGCGGTTGGCCGCTTCCGCCCGGATGTAGGGATAGGGCTGCCCGTCCTCGCGGCCGTGGTTGAGGTCCATGCCGAACATGCGGTAGTAATTGTTGCGCCGGTAGGCATCAGCGTCCGGGCGAAGGCGGCTCTGGATGTTGAAGATCGAGAAAGTGCCCGGAGTACTGAAGAACAGGGCCTCGGTATTGCGCAGCCAGGCCTGGGTATCTGCATTGATTGGCGTGCCCAGTTTCTCACCGTGCAGGTATTCGAAAATGACCTTACGGAAGACCTCAAGTGTGCGGGTGTTCTCTATGAGATAGGCGTAGATGAGGTGGTCCCAAAGGACGGTTCCCGCTTTGATGTTCCTGAGGTTGTTGTCATACGTGCTGCCAAAGAGTTTCAGGATGTTTTCCGGCATGGGATAGAACTGGCTGCGGTTTTCCGGGCTTCCCAGGTTGCCGCCGTTTTGTCGGAAGTCCCAGGCCATTTCCAGCAGGGCGGCGAGCTCTGAAGGGTGCAGGCGGAACAATTCTTCGGCCCGTTCCTTTATCTTCCGGGCATTGTCGGCATTGATTCTACGAAACATGGTGTTTAGGATTTTTTTTTTAGAAAGATCTTTTCATTCTGGTTTTACCTTAACGTATATCTACCGGCCTGGGGCAGAGGTTGCCGTAGCACCATTCGGGGACGGGGCCCTTCAGGGTGGCCAGCAGGCTTTCGAAACCCTTGATGGCGCCCTCGGTAGCTCCTGTTCTCCCAGGGGATCCGGCGCTGTTTAGAGCAGCAATGGCTTTAGCTATATCGGCGTTGGTGGTTTGCACTTTTTTCACGCCGGCGAGCAGGTCGCTCAGCGTTTTTTCCTGCTCCTTGCTTAGCGTTAGGGTAGTGGTTGGGGTATTATTCGGTTCATTCTTTTTTTGTTCCATCATTCAATTTTTTATGGTTTTAGGAAAACTTTGTTCCAGCGCATGCCTGCCCAGCCGAAGCATCCACTGTCGTTGGGCGGCGATAAGTTCCGGAGCTCTGTCCGGGTTTATGGCCAGCTGATACCCATTGAGGGCGAGCAACCGCAGGGCCTCCCTTCGGAGCCAGTGGGGGGAGGTGTACAATGCCGTGCCAGCCTGTTGTTCCAGTTGAAGCAGAGCCTGAGGAGCTACGCGTGCCGGTGGCAGGCAGCTGTCCAGCGGACGGTTTTGGAAGGCCTTCATAGGATGTTGCAGGCACAACCCGGCAATTTCGGGCAACACCTCGGCGGACCGGGCCAGGAAGGGCCGAAGCTCGTGCGGGGCCCGGTTCAGCGGGTGAGCGGCATTCCACCCGGCTTCCAGGCCATCCCAGGGTCCCGGGCCGAAACACAAGCGGCACATGGCCGCATTGAGGCGCACCCTCAGGTAATTGATGGGGTGGGGGTCGCCCGGTGAGTACCGGAATGCCCAGGAACTGTTGCCGGAGAGCACATCGTGCAAGGAGGCAACCGCGGCATAACCGGTATGCACAAAGGCAAAAGTGTCGGCGGCTATCTCGGAAGCCCAGCTGGCCCAGGTATCGGCAAGCTCGGCGCCGTATCGGGCGAGCCGCCGTTCGAGGATCTGAGCCAGCTCTCCGTTCCAGTGGAGCAGATGGGCCACCTGGTGGCCCGACTCGTGGATGAGCGATGTGGGGCGCAACAGGTTGTGCCGCACGACCTTGATCGCTGCCACCGGGTTAATGGTGTCTCTGTCCCAAAGCCGGAGCCCTGCCTTCAGGATGGAGGCGCCCAATCCTTTGTCTATATAGGTCAGCACCGGAGGCGCCACTTTGCCCATAGGTTCCAGTATAGTTGCCATGCTCAGGTTCGCCATCCAATCGCAGGCGCGCAGCAAGGCGGCAATGTCCTGGTTCGTTCTGGTATTGATGGCATCGGCAAAGAAGTCGAGGGTAGACTCTACTTTCAGATACCGTTTGCGAAACCTGTCCAATGCCTCCTGCATACCCCGCACTTGCTCCGGGCTGTGAGCGGCGGCCATCTGCTGTTGCAGGTGAATGGCGTGCCGCCGCAGGCGTTGGATGGTTGCCGTGAGGCTGGTTCGCACGGCGGTATCGAGGTACTGTTCCATGCTTTTCCAGGCTTCAGGGGCGGCCAGCTCGTCCAGTTTTTCCAGGCGGAAGGCCGCCTGCGTCCAATGGGCAACCTGGCGGGCGGCCTGCTGTTTATCCCGCCAGACGGGCGCCGCCTCATTCATAAACATAATCCGCTTGAAGGCTGAGTGCCATCTCCGGCCGGCCTTGTCCGAATATGCGGCTGGGAAGCCCCGCCGACTGTCCGCCGATATACTGGCGCAGCAGGTCGAAGCCTTCCGGCGCGGCAATAGTGAGGCGGATAGTCAACCCGTCCGCTTCATTGACGGCGGCATCGATGAAGGCGTTGCTGTGGTTTTGAAAATAATCGGCCAGCTGTGGCCCCACCCATTCCACCAGTTGGCCCTGAAGCGCTTGTTGTACCAGGGGAGGGACCCTCCTGAGCGCCGTTCCGGAGGAAGGCCCGGGCATTACCAGAGGATGTACGATGGTGAATTGCCAGTTGGAGGGGTATTTAAAGGCATTGGCGGTTCCTCGTCCCACAATGGACATGGCCAGTTGCTGGGCGCGCCCCCACTGGTTTTTGCGCAAAAGAACAGCGATGGCCTGGGCATCCGCTTCACTGAAAAACTGGGTGATTTCGATTCGTGGCTGCACGAAATTGAGCTTCACCCTGGTTTGGGTAGGACGGCGCAGGGACAGGCTGCCGTCACGCTGAGTGAACACCTGAGGGGCGGCCCCTGGAATTTCCAGATAGTAGTACCGGTGTCCATACTGGCCGGTAGTCGCAGTGGAAAGGCACTTGCCCTGGCCCCGGCAACCCAGTTTTGGTTCGCCCAGCAGCAGGCCGGCTGCTACGGAGGTCAGGGGGTGGAACTGGTCCCGGGCAAACCGGGAGTTGGGCCCCAGTCCGCTGGCCTGTTCGTTGTTGGCAATGTGCTGGAGCCTGCCGCCAGGTAGTAATTCATAAAGGTGTACCCGGACCGGAAGGTTTGTTCGGGAGTCGACCCCAAGGCGGTCGCGCAGAAAAGTGGCCAGGGGAAGGCCGCCGTGCGTTTTGACCTCTTCCATGAGGTACGGGGTGAGTTCCACTTCCAGTTCCCGGTTGAGCTTTTTGTAATAGGCGTTCTGCTTGTGCCTGCCATGTTTCAGCATCCACATCAGCTGTCGGCGGCTGGATTCGCGCAGGTGGGGATTTTGTCGGTAGGCCTCCTCGCTGAGCATGTCCGGGAGGTTTACTTTGGCAGCCTGTTCGAAAGCTTCGAGCAGATGCCCTTCCAGCAGGGCCTCATTCTCCAGCACATGGGCAGGTAACTGGGACGCCTGCAGCAATGTGTCTTCGATAGTGGCGGCAATGGCCTGGTTACCCATGGCGGTTGCCTCGGCTTCGCTCAACTCGAGGTTGAGCATCTTGAAGCCCTGGTCGACGATCAGGCGGGACAGTTTGCGGGCATTTTTTCGTGCGATGAGCTTGGACGTTATCCGGGACAGTTGTTTGGCCAAAAAACCCTTTACCCTCTTTCTGCCGATTATGCGGATGGCCCATTTTAAACCGGTCAGCGCTGCTGTGACAAATTCTTCAACGGCGGGCTCGGGGCTTTCGCCTTCTTCCAGTTGCCCCAACCGCTGCACGAGTTGCTCCCGGGCGGCGTGGAGCATTTCGGGAGGGTTCTCCGGTTGCGTTTCGTCCTCCATCAGGAAGGCTTCGAAGTTCAGTTCCAGTTCCTCTGGTGTGGAGGCGAGGAAAAATTCGGCAACGGCGAGGTTGAGTTCGGACTGGATGGCCTCACTTTCTGTAAAGGGCGCCTCCTTGTCGCTTTTGCCAAAATATTTTGACCGCAGTTTTTCCGCATAAGGGCGCAGCGAAGCCGGCACTTTGTTCATGGCCTTTTTCAGAAAACCCTTCAGGAATTTCATTACGTAACCCTTGATTTTTTTCAGGACCGGGCCCAGTCCGATCTTTTTGGCCAGGTTCCAGCCTTTTTTGGCCAGCGATTTGGCTGCTTTGAAGGCTTTCTTGCCCCATTTTTTCAACTTGCCGAAGAACTGGTCGAACTGCGGAGACTCGAAGCTCTGCAGCGGCTGAAAGCTCTCAATAGCGGCCTCAAAGGCCTCGTCGGACAATTCCTGCCGGTCGTATTGCGCGCCTACCTCCGCTCCGTAGTCCAGGAAACGCTCTACTTCCTGGAGTAAGGGAGCATAGTGTTGCTCGAAAAGCTGATTGGATATCCGGGGGGAATTGCCGAACGAATTGTCGTCCTGCCAACTCATCGCTTCCTGGGCGAGGCTCTGGAGGCCGTCTTCAAATTCTTCATCGAACAGTTCATCCATCAGTTCTACCAGGGCTTCCTGCTTAGGGTCGTTTTCGCCTTCTTGCCCGGAGGCTTCAAATACCGAGAGGAAAGGGCTTTCTGCTTCTTGGGAAAAAGGGGCCTGGTTTTCCCCTGGGGCTCGTTCATTTGGGTTTTTGGTGATAGGCTCACCATCTAAAAAGGGAGAGGATGTTCTCATTAGCTAATATGGGTTTTAGGTTTAGGCAATTGGAATTGGACATTATATGGCTGGAAAGTTGCCTGTTTTCCCTTAATGCTAAGCAGTAAATTCCAACGGATTTTCAGTAATTATTGCTCTTTCAGGCTTTTTCGTGCTTCCCGGGGAGTGATTCCGAATTCTACTTTGTACTTCTTGGCAAGGTAGGCGCCGTCGGTGAAGCCGGTGCGGGCGGCGATGGATTCTATTGTTTCTTTGGTGCCTATGATGAGTTCATGGGCCATGTTCAGCCGGAGGCGGCGCAGGTACTCGGCAGGGGTGTACCCGATCTGCTCCTGCAACCATTCGTTGAAGGCAGTGCTGCTCTTGCCAACGAGAGCGGCCATTTCGGCTGGCCCAAAGGAGCGGTCGGCGAGGTGTTCCAGGCAGCCGGCATTGACGCGTTCCAGCAATTCCTGGTCGGCAGGCGCCAGGCGGAACTGGCCGACCAGCGCCTGGAGAGCCAGTTTCTGGTATTTTTGTAACAGGACCTGGCGCAGTTGGATCAGCTGACTGGCCCGGGTCAGGAGTTCTCGTTCGTCAAAGGGTTTCGCCAGGTAGGCGTCCGCACCCTGCTCCAGGCCTTCCAGCCGGCCGGGCTGATCTGCCCGGGCAGTCAGCAAAATGACCGGCAGATGGGCAGTGGCCTCTGTGTTTTTCAACTCGCGGCACAGGGTAAAACCTTCATCTTCCTGTTCCATCATCACATCGCTGACCACCAGGCTGATGGGTTGAGAGGTTGCCAGGCGAAGGGCTTCTTTGCTGTTTCTGGCTACGATAATGTGGTAATAACTTCCCAGCAGGTTGCCGAGATAGCGAGCCATGTCGGGGTTGTCCTCTACGATCAATAGCCGGGCAGAGGCCGGAGACAATGGGGTGGATGGAGGCAGCGGGAGGATGGCAGAATGCCCTTTGCCGTCGAGTGGAAGAGGGTTGTCCGTAAGCGGCGCCTGGTTGCTCACCGGCAAAACCAACCGAAAGATACTTCCCCCGCCCTCTGTCCCCGGAGCGGGACTCTCCACATTCAGGGTAGCGCCCATGAGTTCGGCCAATTCCTTTACAAACGATAGCCCAAGCCCGCTTCCTCTAAGGCGGCCTATGCCGTAAAAACGGTCGAAGATGTAGTTCAATTGCTCCGGGCTGATGCCGGGGCCGGTATCCCGGACCGTGAGGGCCAGTTGGTATTTGGGAACGGTATTCTGTTGTTGGCTGCCTGTTGTTGTTGGGCCTCCGTCCGGCAATTTCGAACGAACAACGGACAGGGCCACTGTTCCGCCCCTGGGGGTGAATTTCAGGGCATTGCTCAGCAGGTTGCTGATGATGTGGTGCAAAAGGCGCGCATCTACATCGGCCATTATTTGGGATGGCTCTGCCTGCATACTTAACGTAACGGAGCGGTCGGCGGCCAGCAATTGGTGTTCATCCACCCATCGCTTCACCAACCGGACAATATCCGTTTGTACCGGGCGCAGGCTGAGTTTACCGTTTTCCAGTTTCGAGATGTCGAGCAGTTGATCGACCAGGTGCAGGAGGATGTTGCTGTTTTGCTGTATGCGTTGAACCCCTTCCGGCAATGGGATCCCATCGGACTGTAACAGCCGGCCGGCCAGCCCGGTGATCGATGTCAGGGGTGTCCGGAAATCATGAGATATGTTGGTGTAAAAACGGCTCTTGAAGGCGTCCAGTTCTTTGAGGCGCTGTCCTTCTCTTTTTTCCAGTTGGAGTTGGATGTTCAGTTCCCATCTCCGTTTCTGGAAACGGTATACTCCGTATAAGGCTCCGGCCAGGAGAATAGCGTAGAATCCATAGGCCCATCCGGCACGCCACCAGGGAGGGGCTATAGAAATATGGAGTACACGGGAAGAGGAACCCCAGCGCCCGGCACTATTGGCCGCGACAGCTTCAAACTGGTAGGCGCCCGACGGCAGCTTGGTGTAGCGGGCAAAATTCCGCTGGCCGGCATCGATCCAATCGTCATCGAATCCCATCAGCCGATAACGGTACTGGTTGTTGCCCAGGCTGAAGTAGTCGGGGCTGACAAATTCGATCTCAAGGGTATTCTGCCAATATTTCAGCGATAAGAATTCAATAGCGCCGACATACCCTTTTTCCCGAAAGGGCAGGCCGTTGACCTCCAGGCCCGTTAATAGAGGGGCGGGCGCAGGGTTGGGGTTTTGGCGGATCTGGTGCGGGAAAAAACGGTTGAATCCGTTGACGCCACCGAAATAGATCTCGCCGGAACGGGTTTGCAGAAAGGCATTGGTATTGAACTCATATCCTTGGATCCCGTTTTCCTGGCCGTAAACAAGGAATTGCTCCTTTTCGGGATCAAACTGCGCGATGCCCCGGTTGCTGCTCAGCCAGAGTTTCCCCTGTCCGTCGGGTATCACCGCATAGAGGTATTCACTCGGCAAGCCGTCGGCCACGCTGTAGTTTTTTTCGATGGCCACCTCCTGCCATCCCCGAAGCGGGCGGGTTTTCAGCAACCCCCCATTGGTTGCCAGCCAAAGCAGAGCAGAGGCCTTGTCGTAGTAAAAGCATTTTACATTGATGCCCGGAAGAAAGTGGGAAAGAGCGGGTTTCGGGGCATCATTTTCCAGGTGTTCCAGCCACTCCTCCGGCCGGAAACGATAGAATCCACGGTTGTCTTCCGGCACGTAAAGGTACCCTTCTTCATCGAGGTAGAGGCTACCGGTACGGATCTTTCCAAGAGGAGAAAATGCCTTTGGCTGGCTGCTCCCAGGGCGCAGATAGTAAACGCCACCGTCGGTGCCCATGAACAGGGTGCCGTCGGGTAGTTCCTGGAAGTCCCAGTAAAAGTTGGCATCGGTATCGTCCCACAGCATCGGCGGCAGGGGCCTGTTCTGTTCCAGGTGGAAGCGGTATAGGCCTTCCGGAGAACCTATCCATAAGATACCATTGGCATCTACAAAGAAGCAGCGCCCTTGCCTGGGGAAACTGGCGGGCAGGCTTTCGCTATTCAATATTCGTTCGATGCGGTTGTGCCGGGGATCGAAAAGGAAGGCGCCGTCAAACTCCATCCCAACCCATATCTTGCCCTCTTCTGTTTCATAAAAGGCACGGACGACCGGAGAGCGGATGCCGTATCGCTGGAGAAAATCCCTATTATACTTTTGGAAAGGGGTAAGGTTTTCCAGCAGCAGGTTGATGCCCGCGGGGTCCGTATTGATCCACATCAACCCGTCCCGGTCGAAGAGCAGGCTCGAATTGGCGTCGTTGGCCAGCCCGTGTTCAGCGGTGATCCTTTGAATGCCGCCGGTATTTGGGTCGAAGATCAGGGAGCCCTCCTGCGAACTGCCCAGCCAAAGTTTGCCGTCAGCCAGGATTTGAATGTCTCCGATATTACTGGTTTGAAGGATAGAAGAAAGGCCGATCGTGCGGAACGTTTTCTCTTTGGGGTTGAAGATAACGATTCCACGGCGGATGCCCAGATAAATGGTACTGTCGTTGGCATATTTCAGGCAATGGAACTCTTGGGGTTCTCCCTGCACATTTTCCGGATCGGGGGAGAAGAATAACTCAGTTTTGCCGGTTTCGGGGTTAAAGCGAACCAGCCCGCGCTGCAGTCGGATGTAGATGTACCCATCGGGCTGATAGGTTACCGAGTGGATGCGGTAGTCCGTCTGCCCATACTTCCAACGGGAGCTGACGACCTCCTTTTTCTTTTGTTGAAGGTCGTAACGCAGGATGCCCTCCGTACCATTGGTATACCATACATAGGTGCTGTCGGCAAAAAAAGGATAGGTGCGGGTGTTGATCGCTCTGCCCTCCGGATCAGTGGCGGGGATGAAGTGAAAGCAATCTTCCACAAATTTCCAACAATTGAGCCCCACCGGGCTGCCCGTCCAGATATTGCCATAGGGGTCCTCCACCAACCCTATGGAAGCACCGCCTTTGAAGGAACAGCTGTCTTCCGGGATGGAACGATACACTTTGAATTGGTGCCCGTCATAACGATTCAATCCTTCATAGGAAGTCAGCCAGAGGAACCCCCGGCTGTCTTTGAGCATGGAGTAATTCGTTCCCTGCGACAGGCCTTCTTCCACGCCGTAGTGGAGGATCTTGAAATGCGAAGGCGGGTAAAACTGGGTATCGCGAAGTATAGGCTGGCCCGCAACGGAGAGATTCCGTAGTAAAAGAAAACACACACAAGCGTACCTGAAGAGGCAGTTCAGCATCTTCACGAGTTTAGTGAACGATGGTAGGAGAAGCCTTAAAACTATTTTGATGACAAAATATCATTTTTTTTTATTATGTAGTTATTCTGTGCCGTTCAGGTTTTCCAGGGATTGGCCATCTTTGATATCCGAACAACAATTTGATCGTGGATTACAAAAATACCCTCCTCCAGCACATCGAGCCCATCGCTCCGCTTTCCGAAGCGGAGCGGATGGCAGTACTTGCCGCCTTTCAGCCCAAAAAGCTCAAAAAGAAGGAAATGTTGCTTTTTAAAGGCGATATTTCCCAGCACATGCGCTTCATTGCAAAGGGTTGCCTGCGGAGTTATTACCTTGACGACAATGGACAGGAGCACATCCTGCAGTTCGGTATCGAAGGCTGGTGGGTTAACGACCTCTACAGTTACCTCACCCAGACGCCGGCGGAGTATTTCCTGCAGGCCGTTGAGCCTGCAATCGTCCTGCAGGTTCAACGGAGCCAGCTGGAGGCGCTGTTCAAAAGAGTGCCGCCCATGGAGCGCTTTTTCCGCATCAAAATGCAGAACGCCTACGTGGCCCAACAGGAACGGACGATAAAGGGAATGCGGATGACAGCTGAGCAGCGCTATATTGAGTTCCGGGAGAAATACCGGGAAATAGAGCAACGGGTACCCCAGTATATGGTCGCTTCCTATCTGGGCGTCACCCCGGAACACCTAAGTACCATCCGGAAAAAAATAAACAGTTGAGTGCTTTGCTGTTTGGCCGCACACTGCTGCTCCGCCCGCGCCGGCCGGCGCAGTAGCCGCCGCATTTATGCGGACCTCGAATTCATCTTACGCGAAAGCACCGTCCGATCTCGCATTTCTTAAGATACCTTAATTTTTTTGTACCCCGTAACCGGCATCTTTGTACCGTAACCAAAAAAGTACAAGATGAAACGGAAAACGTTATTGATCAGCGCATTATCCATTTTGTTTGCTTACCCAGGCATTGCCCAGCATGCAGAAGAGGTGGGGATCAGCCCCTGGGGCCCCGACGATGAGATCGGTGCCCTCAATATGATGGACGGCCAGTCGCGGCTGTCTGTGCTATCCCGCATCGGCTCGGGAGAGATCTATGACCTGAGTGTCGATTACTTTGTGGGTATGCCCAGCTTTCATTCCCTGGGTGACCCGCCTTACCAGTACTGGCTGACCCACACACCGCATGGCACTGTTGTAGACAACCCTAACGGATTGGGCCGCGCCATGAACGAAAAAGTGAGTTATACGGGCGACGCCATTTCCATGTACACCCATATGGGCACCCATATCGACGCCCTCAACCACTTCGGGTTGAACGGGAAGATCTGGAACGGCTTCACCCCCGAAGAACATCTGGGGGATAAAGGCTGGAAGAAGACGGGCGCCGAAACCATCCCTCCGGTCGTCGCCCGGGGCGTGCTGATCGACGTGGCAGCCTACAAAGGGGTGAAAACACTGGATAACAACTATCGGGTCAATGCCGCCGACCTGCAGGGAGCCCTAAAGCGCCAGGGGGTAAACCTGCAACGGGGCGACGTGGTGCTCATCCGCACCGGGCAGGCGCGGCACTACGCGCATGCGGAAAAGTACCTGCACGATTACCCCGGCATCAACCTGGAAGCCGTACGCTGGCTGGTGGAAGAAAAGGAGATCATGCTGCTGGGTGCCGACAACCTGAGCTTCGAGGCCTTCCCGCCCGAACGGGAGGACAACTGGGTGCCCGTCCACACCTACCTGTTGGCGGAAAAGGGCGTGATGTTCATCGAGCAGATGTACCTGGAAGAGCTGGCGGCCGACGGCGTCTATGAATTTGCCTTTATCGGAGCTTCCCTCAGGCTGAAAGGGGCGAGCGGCTCGCCTATGCGGCCTCTGGCCATTCCGTTGGAATGATTACTCAAAATGCAGCTTCATCCCCTCGTGGGAAGCCCGAAAACCCAGCTCGTCGTAAACGCGGAAGGCTTCGGGCTGGACCCTAACCGCCGATCATTACGTTAGGAGATCCTAATACGATCGTACCGCCATGGGCGGTCAGGTCTCCCATGCGCGCTGCGGGAAGGCCGCCGATCAAGACGGTGGCGGAACCTTGGGCAATGGTATCCGGCGGCCCAACGCAGGTGCACATATCGGTGACACGGGCTGCCGGCAGGTCATTGATCAGTACCGTCGGGCTTCCCGGGGGAAGTATGGGCCCTCCCACGTGGGGCACTATCCCCGTCACCATGGGGCAGGTATGCATGTCTGTAATTCTGGCGGCTGGAGGCATAATAATTGATATTATTGGAGGTTAAGATAATAAATGGGAAAAGGGGGCGAAGGCTAATTGATCTTTACCAAAGTGCCCTGTATCGTTGCAATGGCGGATGTTTTCAGATCGGCGCCGGCATTGCCGGAGGCCTCGAATTTCGCATTCGCCTTATGAGAGACATTGGTCCCTTGTACGCTTACATTACCGGTGGCTTTGGTCGTGATATTACCGTTAGCCTGAAGCGAAATGTTGCCTTTTGCTTTTATTTCAATGTCCTTCTGGCTATCCAGGGTAATTCCACTGGTTGTTAAGATGACTTTGTTCTTATTCTGATCCTGGATGGTGATGCTTTCATCCTTGTCGCTGATCGTAATCGTGTTTTTTGCCGGGGTGGTAATTTCTACAATTTTATCCTCATCATCAAAAGAAAGGGTGAGCCTACTTCTGGTGATCAGCGCCTTGAGGGGGTTTTTGTCTTCCGGAGTTAGCGGAGCCGGTAGTTTTTTGGAGTTTAGCATCCCCAGGATGACCGGAAAACGAGGGTCATCATTGACGAACCCTACAATTACTTCATCCTCTAATTCCGGCATGAAAAAAGCGCCAGCCTTGTTGCTGGCATAAAACCGGGCCAACCGGGCCCATACGCCTTCGCCTTTTTCATCGATCATGGGCAGCTTTACCTGAATCCTGAACTCCCCATCCGGGTCTTTTTCCAGCTTTTGCACCGTCCCCGTTTGCAATCCGGTAACGCCGGGCAATAAGCCGGAGGCGGGCACTTCGGTAACCTCTGTGTTTTGGGAAAACCATTCATCCGACACCCCCAACTGGTAATGGGTGCGCCAGTTGCCCTCCGATATGTTATGCCTGATGCCCGAGACGAAGGCATTGCCTTTAAAGCGCTTGCCTACGCCCTGGATTTGGATCACATCACCCAGGCCTATCTCGTTATTGCCTTGTACGGCCACCCACCCTCTGATCTTTGCCATCCTGCTTTTCAGCAACCGGGCATCAGCCCAGGCTTTGAGCTCTTCTGGTTCAAGATCTCCGGCATGAAACATTTCATAATTAGCCGGCGCGGCAACCTCCGCCAGTTTTTTGCCATCCAGGTTGCCTTGTTGATTGATGCTGGGTTCAGATCCGTGCGCTTTGACCATTTGCTGCGTGGAAAAATCCCAGGCGCTGCTGCTCACGCCCTGTAGCTGGGAAGTGGCGTCCATCTCCACTTCCATCTCATAGATATCGTCCCCATAAGCAAAGGAGAGTTGAGGCGCTGCTGAGAGTTCCGGCTTTTTGACGCGCACCTTCCCATCTTCGGCCATGACGATCAGGCCGTTTTTCTCGGCCCGCATCAGGAGAAAATCCCAATCGGTGCTGTAATATTGGATCACTTCTTTATGTTGCAGGGAAGTGGCGTCTACCTGGCTGCTCACACCATATTCTCCCAACAGGGTTTGGATCATATCACTGTCCTTGGACTTCAGGAAGTAGCGGTTCTTTCGCCCAATGGTGGCCTTTATTATCTTGTCCTTGCATTCTACTACCAATAAAGAAGAGCTCCCCGCCCTTACCTGGAGCTTCTGGCCCACGATCAGGCCTTTATAAATGGGCTGCTCCTTGTTGTGGTAGCCGAGCTGGATCTCCAGCTCTTTTCCGGGCTCAAATTCCGCCGCATTGCTTGCCTCAAAATCCCCGGTTGAAGGGTCGCCGTCCTGAAAAGTAATTTGAGCAAAGGGTATTTTATTGACTTCTTTAGCGACATCGATACTCACAACCGCATAGGTAGGGTCGATTTCCTTGCCGTCAACTAATACTTTGAAGGTCACTAATGAAGTATTTATAGGAAGCTTTTTCACTTGTTGTGTTTTTTGAAAAGTGGATAAGATGAAGACAGGTTCCGTGTTCTTAACGCCGCCCGGCCATGGCTGGATGGAGGGTATTTATCCGTTTTTTATGGTTATCCCCTCATGGGTTATTTCCAGGGTTTCGATCGCCCCCTCGTTTCCATCAGACTGCATATCGGTGGCAGTGATTTTTGAAGGCCAGGCATTGGCCACTTTCCAAACCATCGTGGGCTTTCCGGTTTCGTCCAGCAGGGAGATCGTAAGCGGTAAGCGTTTAATGGTATTCATCTTGATCTGTTTAAACCAGTCCCAGAACTGATTATCTTTTACAAATACCCCTTTCTTCATGGTAATATTACCACTCTTCTGGATACCCGGCATCTTAATCGTTGAGAACTGAGGGCTGTTGTCATGCCGATATTCAATGGCCTGGGATTCAATATCCAGGCCGGAAACTTCCTGGAAGACTAATTCCTGACTGTCCCACTTTACCTGGAAATAAAATTTGGGTAAGGGCCAAATAGCATTTTGTTTTGATCCATCGTCTGCCATAGCTAATGTGAATTAGAGGTTCTTGTACGTTTTGAAAATGAGTTTTTATGTGCCTTTATCAAGGGGGTATCAGGCTTCTTGAAGCTTTTGCTCAAATGTGATCACGATAAATTCTGCAGGCCTGGAAGGCGCTACTTTTACGGTCACCCGAAGATAACCCTCCAGGATATCCTGTGCGGTCATAGTGATGCCTAGCCCTACCAATACCTGGAAGGCTTGCTCCGGAGTGGATCCTACCAAGGCGCCTTGTTTCCACGCGCCCAGGAGGAAGTTCTCGATCATACTGCGAATAGTGGTCCAGGTGTTTTGGTCATTGGGCTCGAATACGAACGGGAAGGCCGCCCCCTTAACCGACTGTTCAAGGAAGATCAGCAATCGCCGGACATTAACGTACCGCCAGTCGTTGCTATTGCCGTCGAAAGTACGCGCCCCCCATATCCATCCTGCCCCTCTTCCCTGGAAGGAACGAATGGCATTGATGGCCTTGCCATTAATGGGCATGTTCATGTCCTCCTGCATTTCTTGGGTGATCTTATGGCGTGGTTTGATCACCAGGTTCAGGCCGAGGTTGGCCGGGGCTTTCCACACCCCTCTTTCATCATCGACTTGGGCATATATGCCCGCCATTCCGGGGCCGGGGGGTAAAAAGTTCAACTGTTCCAGAACGCCCTTCATCAGTTGTTTATAATCTACGCTGCTAATCAGCAGGTCATTATGCGTGCTGCGGAGCGCCGCTAAGTTCTTCGCGCTTTTGTCCTTTTCCCAGGCCTCTTTTTCTCCCGTAAGTTTGGTTAGTAAACCCGCGGCGGCAGGATCTTTAATTATTTTGCTCAGGTCGGTGGCAATACTCCTTATATCTACTTCGCTCGCCTGTACAACGGACGTATCGAGCCAGGGATAGTAGGCAACCGCATAACTTAATGCGGAAGGATCCGATCCCACTGCTGTCCGGAAAATGTCAAACACTTTAGTCGTGGGGTCATCCGGAGGCGTTTTCCCATCCACAAAATCAACGATGGTAATGCGGCTTTTGAGGTCTACGCACTGGGCAAGCGCATTGGCATTGACCAGATCATAATACTGCTGGGCATCGGGCAATTTCAGCGCATCTGGAATTAAGATCATCGTGATCTCCTCTTCCTTTTTGAGGGCCGCTATGCCATCTTCAAAATCTTTTTTCAGCATAGTGGCTGCCTTCCCGTCCGTCTCATAGGTCCCCATAGAGACAATATAACAATCCCCTCCGCCATTGGCGTAGAAGAAACGAATGCTGTCATACAACAGGAACCGGGGCGTGGCAGCATTAGCCGTCAGGGTATATCCCTTGGACGGGTTGCCCAAAATAATATCCGGTGTGCCTTGCTTGGCCTCTGTTACATCGAATTTCGTAGTGTATCCGCCGCCAAAAAGCGTGACAAACTCCACCATGGAGGTCACTTTAATCGGCTTCCTGGCCAGAGATTGGCCGTTGAATTCATTTTTTTGGGTGTAGCCTACGAAGGCGGGAATCGCCGTAGGAACGGGCACTACAGAATTGCCCAAAACAAGCCTTTCTTCAATATAGACACCCGGAGTTTTGTCTGTTCTCATTATGAATTAAGTTATAGGTTTTTTTTAAATATACACAAACATATTAGCAAACAAAGGCCCTTCTTTATTTAATGCCTGTAAACAAAATCTTGTTTCCCTAAATCGGCCGTTGCAACTCAGAAGCGGTTCGCCAAAGCAGGACTCAGGAAGCTGCGTTGTTTTCAAATCCGTTCCAGCTCCTCTCGCTTCCGCTCTCCCCCGGCATCTCCGGTATTGAGCGTAGAGACCGGCTCGAACAACATCACCGCCACTTCCTCTGCCGCTACCGGCCGGTGCTCCACTCCTCTCGGAACGATGAGAAATTCCCCTTCCTGCAGGCGTACGGTTTTATCCCGGAACTGCATGTCGAACGCGCCCTTCAGCACATAGAAGAGCTCGTCTTCTTCCTCGTGTTTATGCCAGACAAACTCCCCCTGGAATTTGACAAGCTTGACGAGCTGCCCGTTCAGTTCTCCCACGATCCGGGGGTTCCAGTGGTCGGAAAAGAGGGCAAGTTTTTCATTGATGTTTACTTTTTCCATCCTGGGGATTTTTGTCTTGATTCGGAAACAAGATACCTATTGCCTCCGGCACCAGGAAGCAATATAGCCATTTCGTGTGGGCATGAAACCTGTCGTTTCACTATTGATGAAATAACCAGGCTCAATCCTGGGGGCCCAGGCGCCTATCCCCCAGCTTGTGCACCAGTTCCAGCCCGATCCCGCTGATGAACAGCCGGTGTTTTTTGTTGGAAAGCAGCTGTTGTGTCCAGTTTACCGGGCCACCGTCGGCAAGGTCGATCTCGCTGCCGTCAAGGCGAAGGAACACTTTGGATTGGATCAGGTGGTAATATTCATGCTCCAGGTCGTCCTGGAATTCGTAAGGCAGGTTTTTCCAGATACCATTCGGATAATTCTCCATCCGTTCCATAAAAACGTCGGCATCCCTCTTCCGGTAAAAGCGGATGAACAGTTGCTCTTTCGGGAAGTGGCGAAGCAGCAGGTTGAGCAGGAGCCTCAGGTGCTCGTTCAGCTGGCTCAGTTCGAAAGCGTAGTTTCCGCTGTCCCAGCCACCGGATGCCAGGCATAGAACGGCGAAGTGGGCGGTGAAATTCGGGTTGTCAAATGCCTGGCCGCGGACATGGCGGTGGGTGGTGGCGTACCGGAAGATAGCGTTTTTATCTCTTTCTCCTTTAGCGTCCTGAGCGATCTGCAACGCCAGGACATTGGTGGCGTCGGATACCACCTCCGTGCCCCGCACTGCGCTCAGCACGTTGTTTTGGTCCACATGGGCGATGGCGGAGCAGGTGGCCAAAGGGGCCAGGGGGGAGAGGGTGAGTGGTTGAAATTGCCGTTCCCGGGCATAGCGCAACCAGTCCAGCTCGGTTTGCCTGATGGCCAGCGTGTCGACTGCTGCCGGCCGGGTGAAGCGGTTCTCGCTGAACTGCCGCAACAAGTGGGCGGGCTCGGCCTGGCGGGCCTTCAGGCGGAAGAGCTCCAGCAGAAAGGTATTCAGTTCCGACAGGCTGAGCTCTTCGGCCAGTTTGGAAAGCACTGGCCCGGCGCCCAGTTTGTAATGTATTTTTTCAAGGATCTTACTCATATAGGCTCAGGATAAAAAAGTATCGAATGGATTCAATTTCTGACAAAGAGCCATTTTACGGCATGATAAACCCCAAGCCCGATATAGCCCAGCAGGCCCGGTTTTTTCCACTTCCGCAATTCTACGTTAATGGTGGAAAAAGCTTCCAGGTGATCTAGCCTGGCTATTTTGCCTTTTAGCAGGTCGATGGTTTCGTTGAGCCGTTCGAGTTCTCGCTCTACCTTAAGGATCTCCTCCACGGTTTCGGCTTTGCCGAGCAACTCCAGGTAGCGGTTGCGGGCCCGTTCGGCGTTTTCCAGGCGGATCTCATAGTCGAGGTACTCCTCGGTGACGTCCTGTCCCGTGATGTTCTTATGATGCAGTTTACCCAGGGCGGCGATCTCCGCGATGGCGGCGTCGAGCTGGGTACTTTCCACCCGGATAATGGTTTGGTAGGTACCGATCTCGTTGACGTAGCCGTTGTACTTTTCGGCGATCATTGCGATCTGCCGGCTGGTGCTGTCCGGATTGTCTACCGCGAGGGCGAGGTAGGCGGAAAAGAGTACTTTCCTTTCAGATGGCGTTGGCTGTGGGGTGCTTTCCTCGTAGGATAAACGGGAACCGGCTCGGTCGAGGGCAGGGCCCTGGGCGGATCGTTGAGAAGAGGTGCAACCGGACAGGGCGGACAGGAGCAGAAAGAAAACCAATAGCGTCGGAAACTTTTGCATGCAGGTGTTTTTTAGTTCAAACGCCGCCTTTTCCGGAATAGTCTATGTGGTAAGTTATGATCTGCAGGTATTGATCGACGCCATTTCCAGCCTGTACAAAACCGCTGATGTCGCCATCCGGCCCGGAGATCAAGCTGCCGAGGGAGGTGGCGGCGTAGTAGGTGATCTTTCTCATAAAGAGGAGGTGTTTTTTTTGGAGTAACAACTATTCAGGGAAAAGAAAAATTCCGTCGTCCCGATTTACAATCCCCTCACCTGAACCGTCAGCTCCAAATGGTGGCCGTCTGGGTCATTGAAATAGATGGAGTGGAAGTGGTGGTGGTCCTGGAATGTCCATTCCACCTCTTGTTCGGAGAGGTGAACTTTGGCCTTTTCGAAGTTCTCTTTATCCACCCGAAAAGCGTAATGGTGGCAGCGAATCCAATCGCCTGCGGGCGGAAGCTGCGCGTTCTCACTTTGGGTGGGGAATAGGGCGATGCCCGTCTGCCCGGCCACCATAAAAATGGGGAAGGGGCCCCATTCTTTGGGGTGAATGCGTTGCAGGCCCAGTACCTTTTCGTACCATTCGGCAGATCGGTGGATATTCCGGACGCGCAGCGCGACATGGTCGAGGAATTGAAGGGTAAGCATAATAGTCAGGTGAGGTTGGTAAGGGTATTGAATGCTGGCGCCCCGGATTATTTGAAAATATCTTTTAATTCCAGTTCCACCTCCAGCCTCGGGTCTTCCAGCTTGTCTTCCTTGGCAAATAGTTCGTATTCCCCCGGCGCCTTGAACACATAAACGGACCGCAGGCCAGGCAGCACCAGCCAGTAGGATAATACGCCGGCTTCGAAATAGGCGGTCGATTTGGCGATCAACTCCGTAAGGCTTTGCGGAGGAGAGAGGATCTCGATCACGCCCAGCGGGGCATTTTCCAGGCGCGTTTCGTCTTCTCCGGGAGTAAATTCCATAGAGGGATAAATGGCTATATCAGGGACTTTTTCCTTCGAAGAAACTACGATGCTGATTTCGGGTAATACCCGGAAACGGTTGCCATAAGCACTTCGAAGTAAAAAATGCAAATTCCCCTGAACAATGGCGTGGTTTTTACTGGGCACAGGCTTGTCTCTTTCCAGCTCGTACTCTGATTTTGCAACTGCTGTGTCCATAGATATGCTTTCTTTTTCTGATCGTTCAAGATACTAACATTATGGGAGATTTGCCAGGTGGGCCGGGAGTCGGGATTCGGGCGGAACGAATCCCGAATCACGAATCACGAATCAACGAATCACGAATCAACGAATCCCGAATCAACGAATCCCGAATCAACGAATCCCGAATCCCGAATCAACGAATCACCAATCACCCCAAAAAGCTCAGCAGTATCCCCGCGGCCACCGCCGAGCCGATCACGCCGGCCACGTTGGGCGCCATGGCGTGCATCAGCAGGTGGTTGTTGGGGTCTTCCCGCAGGCCTTCCATCTGCACCACCCGGGCGCTGTCGGGCACTGCCGATACGCCGGCTGCTCCGACCAGGGGGTTGATCTTGTTCTCTTTGTTCAGGAAGAGGTTCATCACCTTGGCAAAGAGGACGCCTCCGGCGGTGGCCACCATAAAAGACAGGGCGCCGAGGATGAAGATGAGGATGGACTGTGGGGTCAGGAACACATCGGCCTGGGTGGAGGCGCCGACGGTCACACCCAGCAGGATGGTTACGATGTCGATCAGGGAGGTGCGTGCCGTTTCGGCCAGGCGCTTGGTGACCCCCGATTCCTTGAGCAGGTTGCCAAAGAACAGCATACCCAGCAGCGGCAGGGCGCTGGGAGAGATGAAAGTAGTCAGTAATAGCCCGATGATGGGGAAAAGGATCTTCTCCGTTTTGCCGACCGCCCGTGGCGGTTTCATTCTTATGAGGCGTTCTTTTCGGGTGGTGAGCAGGCGCATAATGGGGGGCTGGATCACCGGCACCAGGGCCATGTACGAATAGGCGGCGATGGCGATAGGGCCGATGAGGTTCTGCGCGTATACAGGCTCCCCGCCGATGGTGTAATCGACGATGTTGACCCCGCTGGCCAGCTTGGAGGACAGGAAGATAGCCGTCGGCCCGTCGGCCCCGCCGATAATGCCGATGGCGCCGGCCTCGGCGGGATAGAAGCCGAGCAGGAGGGCTCCGATAAAGGTGGCAAAGATGCCGATCTGCGCTGCGGCGCCCAGCAGCATCAGCCGCGGGTTGGAAATGAGGGAAGAGAAATCCGTCATCGCTCCGATACCCAGAAAAATGAGCGGCGGATAGATCCCTTTGATGACCCCGAAGTAGAGGTAATTGAGCACGCTGCCCGGCTCGTAGATACCGACCTGCAGGTTGGCGTCCAGTTTGAAAGGAATGTTACCCAGCAAGATGCCGAGCCCGATGGGGATCAGCAGCAACGGTTCGTAGTGGTAACGGATGGCCAGGTAAATGAAAAAAAGGCCGACCAGGATCATAACGACATTTCCGGCCTTCACGTTGGCAAAGCCCGTATATTCGTAAAAGGTGCGCACGGCATCCCAGGCAGCTATTCTGTCGCCCTCATCTGCATTTACTGCTGGTGTTTCCACCTGAGGTTGTATTTTTTCCTGAACCGAATCCTGAACACCCGGGCTATTCTGGCTGAGACAGGGGGCGGCCAGGAGGGTGAACAGGAAGAATAAAGTGAGTGCTTTTTTCATGAGTGAAGCGGTTTACTCCAGTACGATCAGGATATCATTCTGAAGGACAGAATCGCCTTCTTTGACCTTGACCTGTACCACCTTACCGGCTTTTTCCGCCATGATGTTGTTTTCCATTTTCATGGCTTCCATAATCAGCAGGGTATCTCCTTTTTTGACCTCGTCGCCGGCCTTGACCAGGATCTTGAGGATGGTGCCCGGCAGGGGTGTTTTTATGGATATCGAGGGGCTGGCTGCCTTGGTAATCCCCGATTCTTCCGGGCTGGGCTGGGGTACGGCAGAGCGGACCAACCGGGGCGTTTTGGGCTTTTCCTTTGCCTCGCGCTGCACTTCAACAGAGTAGTGCGTGCCGTTGACTTCCAACTCCACCACGTCGTGCTCGTAGTTGAGGATGTCCACCTCGTAGTCATGTCCCTTTATGATGAACTTATATTTTTTCATGGACTAAGGTTTGAGGTTTTTCATTACTCCGAATATCTTCGAACTCCACGGGGAGTACCGCTTGGAGATCTTTTTGATGGTCATGATGGTATTTTCCTCATCGTGCACTTCGTTAAAATAAAGGTACAGGGCTGTGGCGATGGCGGCGCTTTCGTTGCCTACCATGGTCAGCTGTTCATTTTCCGGAACGTGTTTACCCTGCCGTCGAAGGCGGGAGCGAATGCGAGCGTGGAGCACATCGGGCAGATAGCGAAAGACGAAGTACAACAGGCTGAGGGCTATTAGCACTACCAGGTAGCCGACTCCGGAGATGAGCAATCCATCGATGATAGTGGGCCAGTTGATATTCATGTGAATGAGTGAATGAGTGAATGATTAGGTTTTAGCCCCTATTCGTTCCTTCCCCTACAAAGGTACATTTCCATGTTTCTTCGGTGGCCCCACTTCCTTTTTAGTGGCAAGGGAGCGGAGGGCGCGGGCGACCCGCCACCTCGTGTTGCGCGGTTCGATCACATCGTCGATGTAACCATAGCGGGCGGCGATGAATGGGTTGGCGAACTTTTCCCGGTATTCCTCCTCCAGCTTTTGCTGTAGCATGTCCCGTTCTGCGGGATCTTCGACCTTACTCAGCTTTTTGCCTTCCAGGACTTCTATGGCCCCTTTGGCGCCCATTACTGCGATCTCAGCGCCGGGCCAGGCGTAGTTGAGGTCGGCGCGCAGTTGCTTCGAGCCCATTACGTCGTGGGCGCCTCCATAGGCTTTGCGCAGGGTGATGGTGATCTTGGGTACGGTGGCCTCCCCGTAGGCGAACAGAAGTTTGGCGCCGTGCAGGATGATGCCGCCGTATTCCTGAAAACTGCCGGGAAGGAAGCCAGGCACGTCTACCAGGGTGACGATGGGAATATTGAACGCATCGCACAAGCGCACGAACCGCGCTGCTTTGCGGGAGGCGTCGATATCGAGCACGCCGGCCAGGTAGTTGGGCTGGTTGGCCACGATGCCGCAGGGCATACCCCCGAACTTGGCGAAACCGGTGACGATATTTTTGGCGTAAAGCCGCTGGAGTTCCAGGAATTCCTCGTAATCCACAATGCGGTGGATGATGTCTTTGACGTCGTAGGGCTTATTGGGGTCATCCGGTATGATCTCGTTCAGGTCGTCGTCGATGCGCTCAATGGGGTCGTCGCATTCGGTGACGATGGGTTCTTCGAGGTTGTTCTGCGGCAGGTATTCCAGGACTTTGCGGATAAGCAGGATGCCTTCCTCCTCGTCCTTGGATTTAAAGTGGGCCACCCCCGATTTTTTAGTATGGATATCGGCGCCGCCCAGGTTCTCGATGGTGATATCCTCCCCCGTCACCGTTTTGGTCACCTTGGGGCCGGTGACGAACATGTAGCTCGTCTGTTCGCTCATGATGATGATGTCGGTCAGGGCCGGGGAGTAGACCGCTCCGCCGGCACAGGGGCCAAATATGGCTGAGATCTGAGGGATGACGCCGGAAGCCTGTATGTTGCGGTAGAAGATCTCGGCGTAACCCGCCAGGCTGTTTACACCTTCCTGAATGCGCGCGCCTCCGCTGTCGTTCAACCCGATGAGCGGAGCGCCCATCTTCATGGCCTGGTCCATGACCTTACAGATCTTCAGGGCGAAGGTTTCGGACAGGGAGCCGCCCAGCACGGTAAAATCCTGGGAAAAGACAAAGACGACCCTGCCGTCGATGGTGCCTCTGCCGGTCACTACACCGTCGCCCAGGTATTGTTGATCTTCCAGGCCGAAGTCGTGGCAACGGTGGGTGACGAACATGTCGTATTCCTCAAAACTGCCTTCGTCGAGTAGCAGGTCGATGCGCTCGCGGGCAGTGAATTTACCCTGCTGGTGTTGTTTGGCGATGCGTTTTTCACCGCCGCCAAGGCGTGCCTGGCTTCGCAATTCGGTGAGTTGCCGGATCTTGTCTTGTAGGCTCATTTTAGTGGGTTGGGTTTATGGGTTGATGGGGTTGATTGATCCGGCGGGGTGAACGTTCCTGGCAGGGTTTCTCAATCAACCAATCAACGAATCACTGCTTTCCACAAAATTCCGTGAGTACTCCCAAAGTGGACTTGGGGTGGAGGAAGCCAATGTTAAGGCCCTCAGCGCCCTTGCGCGGGGCTTTATCGATCAGCCGCACGCCTTTGTTTTCAGCTTCCTGAAGCGACTGCGCCACATCGCCTACGGCAAAGGCCAGGTGGTGCAGCCCCGGGCCTCGGGTTTCAATAAATTTACCGATAGGGCCCTCCGGATCGGTCGATTCAAGCAGTTCCACCTTGGTTTGGCCGACCATAAAGAAGGCGGTTTTGACCTTCTGGTCGGGCACCTCTTCGATGGCGTAGCACTTCAGGCCGAGGACATTTTCGTAGTAGGCGATGGCTTCTTCCATGTTCTTTACCGCGATGCCGATGTGCTCGATATGCGTGATATTCATGGCTAAGGTTTTATGGTTCAATAGCTCCGATGGAGTTATTTTTCGATCAAAACTAAGTGTTTCCGGAGCCCAATACATTAACAAAAAAAAGTAAAAACTATGATTTTTGTCCTTGCCATTCCAATTCCACTTCCTCGGGGCTGGTATGCTGAATGATGGTGATCTTCACCTCGTAGTTTCCAATGGTGAAAGTTTGCCCTACGGAGGGCACATCCTGGGCGATCTGCAGAATGAGTCCGGCCAGCGTGACGTAGTCCACACTTTCCGGAAGTGGTTCGGGCAGGTATTGGTTGATCTCATCGACCGGGTTTTGGGCGAGGGCCCGGAACTTGTTGTCCCCGATCTTTTCCACAACGGGCATTTCGGAATCGTACTCGTCCTGTATTTCTCCCACCAGTTCCTCGAGGATGTCCTCCATGGTGATGATGCCTACCGTGCCGCCAAACTCGCTGACGACCACCGCCAGTTGTGCCCGCTCGCGTTGGAACTGGCGCAACAGCGGCATGACTTTCCGGCTGACCGGGGTGAACAGTACCGGCCGGGCCAGGCTGCGCAGGGTGGGATTTTCATTTCGGAGGGCTGCCGCCAGCAGGTCTTTGGCAGTGACGAAGCCGAAAATGTTGTCGATGTTCTTTTCGTATACCGGAAAACGGGAGTATCCCTCCTCCAGGGCCGTTTCGATGGCCTTTTCGAGCGGGGTTTCCGCGTCCAGGGCGATGATCTGGGTACGCGGTTTCAGCACTTGCCGGACCAGGCGGTCGTCGAAATCAAAGACATTCTGGATCAGCTCGCGCTCCGAAGACTGGATGGCGCCGCCTTCGGCGCTCTCGGCGATGATCAGTTTCAGCTCCTCCTCGGAGTGCACCTCGGCATGAGGTACCGGCTCGATGCCGATCAGTTTCAGAAAAGCATTGGCTATGCCGTTGAGCAATTTGATGGGCCAGGCGAAAATGAAGTAGAACACCCGCAGCGGAATAGAGGTCAGCAGCGTGGTTTGGGTGGGGAAACGGATGGCCAGCGACTTGGGCGCCAGCTCCCCGAAAACGATGTGCAGAACGGTGATCAGCGCAAAGGAAGTGGGCAGGGCGATCTGATGGGCCGCAGCCTCGCTCATTTCTACCCCGAGGGCGTGCATGGTAGCCAGGATGATCTCGGAGACCACGCCTTCCCCGATCCAGCCCAGGCCCAGGCTGGCCAGGGTGATGCCCAGCTGGGTGGCCGCCAGGTAGGCGTCGAGGTTGCCGATGACGGATGCTGCCACCCGAGCTGCCAGGTTCTTCTGTGTACGCACCTGTATCTGAGAGGTGCGTACTTTGACAATGGCAAATTCGGCGGCGACAAAAAAGCCGTTGAGCAGAACGAGAAATAAAGTGAGAAGGATATTGCCTAGCATGTGTTATTATATGATTTGAGAACTGGGGGCGAAATTTATCTCCTGGTCGTTGGGCGCCCATCAGAGGCCGGCAACGTACAACAAACAACCGAATAACCTGTAGCCCAACCCTAAATGTGAGAATTTTTTCAAAAAAAATATGCTTCAAGGGTAGGATTTCCCCTTTTCCGGGAATACAGAAATTTGAACCTTTTCGTTATTACTCCAAAATCATCCGATGAAACAGCTATTTACCCTTTGTTTTACCCTCTGGTTATGCGTTCCTCTGTCCAATGCCCAGAAATTCACCATTAGCGGTTATGTACGGGACGCCGGCTCCGGCGAGCCCCTCATCAGCGCCAACGTTTACGAAAGCCGGAGCGGGGCGGGCGCGGTTACGAATACCTATGGTTTTTTCAGCCTGACTTTACCCTCCGATTCCGTTAACCTCTCTTTTTCCTACATCGGCTATGAAACCAGCCGACAGGCCCTGTACCTGGACAAGGACATCAGCCTGAACATCGGCCTGGCCGGCGCCGTGCAACTGGAAGAGGTGGTCGTCTCCTCCAACCGCAACGGCGCCCGTATTGAAGAACGGACCCAGATGAGCCAGATCGACATTCCCGTGGCCCAGATCAAAAAGGTGCCGGCCCTGCTGGGGGAGGTCGACGTGCTCAAAGCCCTTCAGCTGCTGCCCGGGGTGCAATCAGGCGGCGAAGGGCAGACCGGCCTGTACGTGCGTGGCGGCAGCCCCGACCAGAACCTGGTGCTGCTCGATGGGGTGCCGGTCTACAACGTCTCCCACCTGTTGGGCATCTTCTCCGTTTTCAACGCCGACGCCATCAAGAACGTTACCCTCACAAAGGGCGGCTTCCCGGCGCGATACGGAGGGCGCCTGTCCTCCGTCCTGGAGATCAACATGAAGGAGGGCAACCTGCAGGAGTTCCACGGGGAAGGCGCCATCGGGCTGATCGCCTCCAAGCTGGCTCTGGAAGGGCCCATCATCAAAGATAAAACCTCCTTCCTTATCTCCGGCCGGCGCACTTACGCCGACCTGATCTTCAAGCCCATCATCAACGCCAATGAGGAGCCGGGGACCGACCTCGATGTAGCCCTTTACTTCTACGACCTCAATGCTAAGGTACAGCACAAGATCAATGACAAACACCGGCTGTTCCTCAGCGGGTATTTCGGCTCCGACGTCTTCGCCAACGAGTTCAAAGAAGAAGGCGGCCGCTTCAAGGGAGGCATCGACTGGGGCAACATCATCTCCGCCCTGCGTTGGAACTGGCAGCTCAACAATAAGCTCTTCGCAAATACCACCCTGACCTACAGCCGCTACAAGATCGACATCCTGGCCGAGTTCGAAGACCGCTTCGAAGGGCAAACCGAAACCTATTCCGCCAAATACTTCTCCGGGATCGAAGACCTGGCGGCACGGGTGGACTTCGACTTTATTCCCAGCCCCAGCCATTACATCCGCTTTGGGGCTTCGGCCACCAACCACCGCTACGAGCCGGGCGCCCTGGCGGTGAATGCCGAATTTGCCGAGGAACAATTCGATACCCTGGTCGGCTCCCAGAACGCCCACAGCAATGAGTTTACCCTCTACCTGGAAGACGATATGCAGCTGGGTGCACTGAAAGCCAACCTGGGCGTGCACGCTTCTGCCTTTGCCGTGAACGGGAAGTTCTACTCTTCCCTGCAGCCGCGCCTGGGCCTTCGGTACCTGCTCGACAACAACTGGTCGCTCAAGGGGTCCTTCGCCACCATGGCCCAGTACATCAACCTGCTGACCAGCGAGTCCTTCAGCCTGCCCACCGACCTGTGGGTGCCCAGCACCGCCCGCATCAAACCACAGCAAAGCTGGCAGGCCGCCCTGGGCGCCGCGCGCACCTTCGGAGATGATTATGAGGTCAGCCTCGAGGGGTACTACAAGCAGATGCACAATGTGATCTCCTATAAGGAGGGCGCCAGCTTCCTGTTCGGACTGGAAAACGACTGGCAGGAAAAAGTGACCCAGGGAGAGGGCGAAAGCTACGGGCTGGAGGTTTTTATTCAGAAAAAGAGCGGCCGTGTATCCGGCTGGCTGGGCTATACCCTGAGCTGGAACTGGCGGGAGTTCGATGAGATCAACAGCGGCCGGCGCTTCCCTTTCCGGTATGACCGCCGCCACGACGTTTCCCTGGTGCTCAACTACGAACCGGATGAAAAGGTAACTTTTGCATTGGCCTGGGTTTACGGCACCGGCAACGCCGTTACCCTGAGCACTTTCCGTTATCCGCACGACGTATATGGCTCCGGTGAGTTTCCCAACCCATTTTTCGGTAACGCAGAGATAGAATCCGGAGGCCAGAAGAACGCTTTCCGAATGACGGATTACCACCGCCTCGACCTGAGTATGCAACTTCACAAGAAGAAACCGAAGTGGGAACGCACCTGGGTGCTGGGCGTCTACAATGCCTATTTTCACCGAAACCCCTATTACATGACCCTGGACCGGGAGACGGTGTTCGACACCGAAACAGGACAGTCCTACGAGCAGCGGCGATTCCGGGAGGTGAGCATCCTGCCGCTCATTCCTTCGATCTCCTATCAGTTTAAATTCTAAGCGGAAGGCCCAGCTTGGAGATCCATTGCATAAGAATAACAATCAACTATGAAAAATATAACGATTATAAATGTAATGATTATAAAAGTAATCATTATAAAAATAACGACCCTCGGGTTTGTCCTGGCACTCTTTAGCGGTTGCGGTTCCGACAGTTTCAGCCAGGTGGTAGAAGTAGATATTCCGGCGCACGAATCCCGGCTGGTGCTCAATGCCCGGTTTTCCAGCCTGGACACCAATGTCACCGTTTTGGTGGCCAACAGCCTGGGTATTCTGGATACTTCAGGTTATGACATTCCGGAGGCAGCTAAGGTGCGCCTTTTCCGGGACGATGAACTGCTGGGAGGCGATTTTACCTACTGGCCGGAACGGTTGAAGTTCTTCCTCGCGCTGGACGAGCCGCTGGGCCCGGCTTCCCACCTGTATCGAATGGAAGTGGAGGCCCCGGGTTATGAGCCCATTTTTGCCGAGCAGCGCATGCCGGTTCCTGTGCCGATCCAGTCGCTGCGTTTTGAAAAGGACGGCGCCATTGACGATGAAGGGCGCCGCGCCGATGGTATCGAGATACAGTTTACAGATCCGGCGGAGGAAGAGAATTATTATGCGCTGGAATTTTACTACGACTTTTTTGTCGTGCAACCCGAAGGAGACACCATTGTTTATCGCAATTCTTTATATGCCAGCACCCTGGATCAGGTCATCCAGTATGGCTATACCTATGAGCAGCTTTTTACCGATAAATCGTTCGACGGCAGTTCCTACACGGTGAGCCTCTACCTGTACAAAGGGGCCATCCCCGATGATATTGTGCCAGGCGCCGGGCTGAGCCTCCGCCTGTATGCGCGGCTGTACAGCTTGTCCAGGGATGCTTTTCTGTACGACCTTTCCCTCCGGCAGTACCACGACGCCCGGGACAATCCCTTCGCCGAGCCGGTGACGGTACACGGAAATATCGAAGGAGGATATGGGATTTTTGCGCTGAGTTCGGTGGCGGAGGCCAGTGTGGTGATTGATTAGTTGATGGGTTGATTGATTGGGCAGGCCTCAATCAACCCATCAACCCAATAAACCTACTTCGGCACCCTGATCTCATACGTTTTCCCGCTGCGGTTGGGCAGCTTGGAATCCATTAGCCAGGGGTTGTACACCTTGAGCATGCGGTAGGAGGTGCCATGTTCACGAGCGAAGTCGCCCAGGTTTTCGATCGGGGTATTCACTTCAATGGACTTATAGTCTTCAAGCGGCGGGTAGCGCTCGTCGGTATCTAGGTAGAAGCCAAAATCCTGGGGGCGGCTGAGGATCTCTTTGATGGCTACCAGCCGGAAGACATAGCGGGAGGTTTCTGAGCCCAGGTTGAGGTCGTAGTAAGTTTCGGCGCGCTGCTCTTCCATTTCGCGGGTAATGCGCGACAGGCCGGCGTTGTAAGCTGCTGCGGCCAGGGTCCAGCTGTTCAGGCGTCGGTAGTAGTCTTTGAGCAGTTCGCAGGCGGCCTGGGTAGATTTTTCCAGGTGGTAGCGCTCGTCCACTTCCCGGTTGGTTTCCAGGCCGTATTGTTCTGCGGTACCGTTCATGAACTGCCAGATGCCGCGGGCGCCGGCCGGGGAGACTTCATTGCGGAGGCTGCTCTCCGCCACGGCCAGGTATTTGAAGTCTTCGGGGATGCCGTTTTCCCGCAGGATGCGTTCTATGGTTGGGAAGTATTTGTGTGCGTTTTTAATGTTGAGGACTGTAGTCGAATGCCAGTAGGTGTTGACCAGGAGTTCGCGATCCAGCCGCTCGGCTACGTCAAAATTGTCCATCGGCAGCTTTTCACCGGCAAACTCGAAAGGCTTGTTCAGGTCAACGGCCTTGATGACCTGGGGAATGCTGTCATTTTCCCTGGCTGTTTCCGCTTTTTCGCCCAGCTTCCCGGAGTAGGAAGCAAATATCGCAATGGTCAGGAACGCGGCCATGGCCAGCGTGTAGTAGTGCAGTGCCTTATGCATGGTTCTCGAAATTTTCGGGAAAGCGGCATCCGCTTTCATTTTCCTCAAATGTGATTGTACTGAAATGTCCTTTACGGGTTGGTTTGTTTTGTCGCTGCGCTTATGGCCCTATTTTAGTGGTTGAAAACCGGAACTCAGCAGGGCTTACTATTAAATACGCTATGGGTTGTTGGGATGATACAACAATATAAAGCTTTTTTTTGGGGAAATGAAAGAGGAAGGATTGTTGATTTGCGATGTTTGATTTTTGATGTTCGATGTAGAGCCCAGAGGAACGGCCGCAACAGGCAAATCGAGCATCGCAAATCCAAAATCAAAAATCAAGAATCGCAAATCCTTACTTCCCTTCCCTAGGTTTCTTATAGATCGGCACCGTCGAGCAAGGTTCTCCGAACATGATGCTTTTGGCCAGTGGCCGCAGCCGTTTGGCCAGTTCCAGATAAGCATTAGCAGGAATGGGTTTGTTGTCGGTACAGCCCTTAATGATGATGCGCTCGTCGCGGTATTTTTCTATGTCGAGGGCGGCCAGGGTTTTGGTATAAAAAGCCAGGTAGTAGTCCTTTTCTTCACCCTGGAAGACGTCGGCAGCGTAGGGGGCGGCATAGGAGGCCACCAGCATGTAGGACCACATGGGCAGAATGGCGTCGGTGGAGCAGTATACCAGCAGGATCTTTCCGGTGTACTGTTCCCAGTCGTGGGCGGCCATGGCCTCACGGAAGTCCTTTTCTTTCAGAAGGAGTTCGCGAAAGAGGTAGTCTTTAAGGTCCAGCTTTGCGATCTCTGCCTTAGGGAAGAATTCCTCCAGCTTGAGCGTGATCAGCCCGCTGGCGGCTACTTTATTGACTAACGGTTTGTCGGTGGTGCTCATATTATTCAATCATTCAATCATTCAGTCCTTCATTTACTCCTCCTCACTTCTATCCGGCACATCCTCCTCAATAGGCGCCTGTTCGCCGATCATGAAGTCGGACTCCTTAAATTCCTTGGGTTTGGGCAGGTCGCGCAGGCTCTTCAGGCCGAAGTAATCCATAAATTTATCGCTGGTGCCATAGAGCAACGGGCGGCCCGGTCCTTCGTCGCGCCCTACAATAGCAACAAGTTCCTTTTCCAATAGTTTTTGGATGGAATAATCGCAACTCACCCCGCGGATGCGCTCCATTTCCGTTTTGGTCACCGGCTGCTTATAGGCAATGATGGACAGCGTCTCCAGCGCCGCCCGGGAGAGGCGCCTGCGGGTGGTCTGCCGCAGGTAGGCGCCTACGGTGTTGTGGAAAGCGGGTTTGGTCAGAAACTGGTAGCCCTCGGCAATTTCGTTGATGGAAAAGGCGTAGTCATCCTGTTCGTAACGTTCCTTCAGCCGGCCGATAGCCTCCAGCAGCTCTTCTTCGGTAAAGGAAACTTCCATCACCTCCTCCAGGCAGCTCTTGATCTCCTGCAGCGTCACGGGCTGGTCGGTGGAGAAGATCAGGCTTTCGATGTGTTGTGCGAGTCGCTCCATGAGCGCAAAGATAATATTGTTTTGAGGTTTTCCGGTGCTTCCATGCCGGCCAGTGAAAATCTTCAAATGGGGAAATTCATACCGCCCATTATTGTTTTGGCAGTTTGGTTTTTAATTCAAAAAGAGTAAATTCCATGTTGGATTTTAAGAAATAAATTGCAACATTGTTGGTTAATGACAAAATAACATTTCTTTGCCTTTCTATCGAAAATGCGCTTTATGTAACCAATAAATCTTTCTGATATGAAGTACATTATCTCTTTCACCTATTGAAAGAAATTTAATTTATGGATTCGAAGCATTCTCTTAACCGCCTTTACACTAGTATAAAAACCCTGGAAGCCAGTCCAGATAAACTTATATTCAGGGACGAAAGAATAAAAAAACTGATAGGAAGAGTGTTGTGTGGGATAGGAGCGATCCTTATCTTTCTGACTATTCAGGGTTTTTTGCCTGAAAAATTAGATGCTATCTTGCATTATGAAATATTGTTTTTGGGCTATTTCATAGGTATTCTAGGCTTGTTCCTGGTTAGCCGGTTAATGGCCTATATTCTAATAATATTTTTAATTATAGGGCAAATTATAGGGGCTGTCCATGTATATTCTGCCTATCCGTTTTAGAGTAAGGATGCGACAGAGGTGGAGTGCCTGCAACCACGGAACAATCCAACAATTCAACTACCATGCCCCTACCAACACTCCCCCTCCGCCCTTTGCTGGAACGGCACCCCCCGCACCAGTCGCTTATAGGTCAGCTCGTTGGCAATCGCGTTGCGGCCCGGGCTGGCATCCTGGAAAAAGAAATCGGCCAGGCCGCCCACCCCTTTGATATCATAGGCTAAGGCCGCCAGGCATCGGATGTGCGGCATTGACAGCTCCGGGTGCAGCTGGGCATGGCGCTCCTGGGCGAGGAGCTTGTATTTTTCGATCTGCTCTTCAGAGGGCTTGTCGAGCAGCAAATCCCAGATGGCGGGGCGGTTGGTTACGAATCGCAGGTGGAATTCATCCGCCTCGTTTAGCGGCATACCGTATGCCAGAATGATGGGGGTGTCAGATGGCCAGGCCAACTCGGCTTGCTGTACCTTTCCATCGGCTACAAAGGAGAAAAGGATAAGAGAGCCGCCCTTGGTAGGTTGGAGGCGGTCGATGCGGGCAATGGTTTCCCGTCCGAAATCAGCCAGTAATTCCTCTCGTTGAGCGGACTTCTGTTTGGCGTCGAAGCGGAGAAAAAATGTCGTGAAAAGGGCGATAATGACGCCCATTGCGCCGAAGAAGAACAGCGTCTGCCGCCAGTGTTTTTTCTCTACGGTCTTGCGTTGCCGGTTGCGGGGCGTGTCGGCCTTGCGGTTGATGTCGAAGCCATACCGGAACTGGCCGCCCTTCTTCTCAATGGTCAGCTCGCACAGCTCATCGTCCAGGAACAAGGGGTAGGTCTTGTCCTCCAGCACATTGAAATCGATAATCACCACACGGAGGTTGCAATACACCACCAGGTGCCCTGTTTTGGAACCATGGTAAATGCCAACCGTATATTTCCGGCCGGTGTCGCTTACGTATGTCCAGTTGAGTTGCGCCAAAAACGGTTAAAGTTGTTTGCTGAAAAAATGAGAGCAGGGCTGTATAATTGATACAAAAGATACGCTGGTAGGTTGGATTTTGTGGCATCCACCCGGAATTTTAACAACCTACGTTTCGAAAACGGTTAAGCGGACAGGTAAAATTTGTAAACCTCTTCGGGCCGTGTATATTTGCACTCTGTTTGGATGCCCGGAACAAGTATGAAATAATAACGTATAATAATAAGCCAAATACACTAACCAATAAAACCACATTTTCTCATGATCTACGAATTCAAGGGTTTCAAGCCCGTAATTCACGAAACTGCTTTTGTCCATCCACAAGCTACCGTTACCGGTAATGTCATCATCGGCGCCCATGTTTATATCGGGCCCGGCGCGGCTATCCGCGGCGATTGGGGGGAGATCATTATCGAAGACGGTTGTAATGTACAGGAAAACTGTACGCTCCACATGTTTCCGGGGGTGACAGTTCGCCTCAAGAAAGGCGCCCACATCGGCCACGGTGCGGTCATCCACGGCGCTACCATCGGGCGCAATGCGCTGGTGGGCATGAATTCCGTTATTATGGACAACGTCATCATCGGCGATGAATGCATCATTGGCGCTCTCACCTTCATTAAATCGGACGAACAGATCCCTAAACGCAGTATGGTGGTGGGCAATCCCGGCCGCATCGTCAAAGAGGTGAGCGATGAGATGATCGAATGGAAGGCCAAAGGTACCCAGCTCTACCAGCGGCTGCCGAAGGAATGCCACGAATCGCTCCATCCCTGCCACGACCCGCTGCGCGAAGTGCCGGAAGAACGCCCCAGCCAGGAAGTGCTTTTCCACACCTGGAAAGAAGTGAAAGAGGGCGTCGCGGGGTAGCCGCCTCCTGCCGGGTTTGCAAAGGCGTGGCTATGTTGTAAACCCGGTAGGTTTGGGCGTTTCCTCTTGCCGGGTTAGGATAATTAAAAATTCAGTTGGAGCCCTGTTTTTTGAACAAAAGCCTGGTGATGTTGTCCTGTATTGGACAGTCCTTTTCCATCTTTTGGGGGAGTACGGTTTCTCGTATTTTCCCATCCATTCACCAAACCCTTTGATATGAGTGGAGGCCAGCCCAAAGTACCGGCGCCTTTTAGTTGCACGTACTCACCGAATATTCCGGAGTTGTTGCAGCAGCTGAACTGCACGCTGGCGCTGAGCACTTATCAGGCTGGTAAGGTCGTCTTGCTCAGCTCCCTGGATGGTGAGCGGCTCATCCAGCTCCCCCGCACGTTTCGCAAGCCGATGGGTATTGCCCTGGAGGGCCACAAAATGGCCATCGCCACGCTCGATGAGGCCATCGTCCTGGCCAATTCGCCGGAGCTGGCACAGCATTACACCCCCAAACCGGCCACCTACGACGCCCTCTATATGCCCCGCGCCACCTACTACACCGGGCAGGTCGACATCCACGACCTGGAGTGGGGCGCCGCCGGGCTCTACGCGGTCAACACCTCCTTCTCCTGCATCTGCCGGATCGATGACAACTACAGCTTCACTCCGTTCTGGAAGCCGTCCTTCATCAGCAAGCTGGCCCACGAAGACCGCTGCCACCTCAACGGCATGGCCATGGCGGAGGGCCGCCCCCGTTTTGCCAGCGCTTTCAATACCGGAGACAGCCGGCAGAGCTGGCGGGAGAATATTACCGAAACCGGGGTGCTGATCGATATCCATTCCAATGAGATCATAGCCGGGGGGCTGCCCATGCCACATTCCCCCCGCCTGTTCGATGGCCGGCTCTTCGTCCTGCTGTCCGCTAGTGGAGAATTGGCGGAGGTAGATATCGATTCCGGAAAAACAAAACCTGTTTGCCGGCTGGATGGCTTCGTTCGGGGGATGTGCCGGTGTGAAGACTATGTTTTCGTCGGGCTGTCCCGCTTGCGGCAGAATTCTTCTACCTTTGCCAAGCTGCCATTCGCCCACCAGGCAAAGCAAGCAGGCATCGCCGTGGTGCATCTGCCCACCGGCGCCCTCAGCGGATTCATCCGCTACCAGTCCTCCGTCGACGAGATCTACGATGTGCGGGTGCTGCCCGGCCTGCGCCGCCCGAACATCCTGAACCCCTATGAGGCGCAGCACCGCCTGGGGTTGTCGACCCCGGAGGCCACCTACTGGGCCAACCCACCGTCGGATCATTAATCGTTCATCTCTAAAAATAGGAGTGTATGCAGTACCATCCTTTACCTGTTTCCCACACTTACCGCCGCTTCGTAGCCCTGGCCAAAAAAGTGCAGCGCCTGCTGGAGCGAGGGGAGTTCCACCAGTTGTCGGCACAGCAGCAGCAGCGGCTGGCTGAGAAGTTGAAGCGGCTTTACCTCCGCCTTTCCGGGCCCTTCTCTCCTGGGCGTTTGCGGCGTATCCTGGCTTCTGCCGCCCTTATTCTGGGGCTCGGTGGCGGCGCCGTGCAGGCCCAGCAGTTTGCATCGTTTGAACGGAACCCTTTTGGACTGGAATCCGAAAAGATCTCCCTGATCACTTTCGCCGACCTGGACAACGACGGCGACCAGGACCTGCTGTCTATTCAGTACAATGATAACGGTGGCCAGAACTTCGTCTATTGGGAAAACGAAGGAACTGCTCAGGCGCCTGCTTTTGCTGCCGCCCAAACCAATCCCTTTGGGCTGTCTTCTTTCGAATATCTTACCACGCCCCATCTGGTAGACATCGATAACGATGGTGACCTCGACCTCTTTGCCGGTACTTATGAAAGTATTGACGAATATACCGGCAATATCCTGTTCTTCGAAAATGTGGGCACGCCCGGGAGCCCGGCCTTCGCCCCTCAGCAGATGAACCCCTTCGGGTTGGAACCTTCGGATTATCAGATGGTCCCTGTCCTGGTTGACCTGGACAACGACGGAGACTTTGACCTGCTGGGGACGAATTACAATTTCGATACTGAGCTTATCGAGTTCCGCTACCAGGAGAACCTGGGCGCCGCTGAGGCGCCTCAGTTCGGCCCTCCGGTAAATACGCCCTTCGGCCTTTCGAATGAAAGCCTTTACGTCCTTGTCCATACAGTTGGCGACCTGGATATGGACGGCGATTACGATGTGCTGGCCGGTGGTGTAGTTTATGATGATGGACAGTCCAGGCCTACATTGGAATATATGGAGAACACCGGCTCTGCCGGGGCGCCGGCATTTGCGGCCCCGGTTACCAACCCCTTTGGTATTGAATTTCCCCTGACGGCTTACGCCACCGTTCCTGCACTGGTGGATATCGATGGCGATGGCGACCTGGACCTCTTTGTGGCCGGTTACGAGTACGATTTATCGGGTAGCGATGGGATGCCTGTTATATGGTATTTTGAAAATACGGGTATGATCAACAGCACCCGGGAAGCAGAGCCGGTTGCTCAGCTGAAGGTGTTTCCGACCGTTACGCAGCACCTGCTGAACTGGCAGCTCGATCTCGAAGAAAAAGCGGGATCTTTACAGCTCCAGGCCTTCGCCAGCGACGGCCGGCCGGTGCGTCAATGGCGTGTAGAGGCCCTGCCGGGCCAGCAGCAGGGCCAGGTTGATGTCGGCGCACTGCCAGCCGGGCTCTACCAGTTGCGGCTCAGCGACGGCAGCGGCCGCCTGTTGGCCCAGGAGCGTTTTGTCGTGCGGTAAATCGGCTTTTCTAGAAATAATACCTCAACCCCAGCCCTCCGCCGGCGCTGCCGTCGGTCTTGTCGATGAGTTGCAGGCGGAGGGTCGCCCTGAGGTAGATCTCAAACTGGTTAATGAAGTAATTGAGCCCTACGGTGCCGCTGAGGCCGGCGTAGATCTCGTCTTCAAAATCCCATCGCCGGGTGTCCCGGTCGCGCACGCCGATAAAAAGGCCCGGGCCGTAGAAGACCCCGAGTTCGGGCACGCTGCCCAGTGGCTGCATGAACAGCGCATGGCCGTTGAGGAAGAAGAAATTGTCGAGGTCCCAGGCGGCCAGCAGGTCTATCGAAGCGCGGCCGCTGGTGGGCAGGTTGAGGGAAAGGCCGCTGGGGTCGCCCAGCTGCACGCCGATGCCCACGCCGCCGGGGCGCTGAGCCTGGAGGCCTGAAGAAAAGGCGAATACAAGCAGCGCCACAAACAGGGCGCTCATTGGTGTTGGTACTGTTTTGTTCATCACGGGAATCGTTTAGAAGCTGTTTGAATTTAGTTTTTAGAATTTATTAGGAGGCATTTTTTCGCCGGCTCGTCGCCAAAGGCTATGGCCGACGGAGACAGATGAGGACACTTTTGAGCTTCGTAGCCGTAGCTACGGAGCGAAAAAGTACCGAAATATGGCGGAAAAAGGGCCATAATAAAACTGAAGGATTAAACTCAAACAGCTTCTTAGGGATACAACGCATTTGGTATGCAGATAATTTTTGTATTGCCCTGATTTGATAACATAGGGGAAATGTAAAGCCGAAAGCAGGGTGAGTGGAGTGGATCATAAATTGCAAAAAAAGGCAGGCATGCTCAAAGAAATAATACTGCTGTTTTTCCTGTCGTCGGGGGGCTGCATTTTGTATGGGCAGGATAACGCCCCCTTCCTCATCATCCTCGGCATTGCCCAGGACGCCGGCTACCCCCAGGCGGACTGCCGGAAGGCATGTTGCCAGAAGGTGTGGGAAAAAGAACAGCCCCCGGCAAGAGTCAGTGGCCTGGGCCTGGCCGATCCTGCCTCCGGGCGTTTCTGGTTGCTCGACGCCACGCCCGATTTCCGGGAACAACTTCATGAGATGGAACCCTTCGGGCAATTGTCCGGCATACTGCTAACCCACGCCCACATCGGCCATTACACCGGGCTGATGCATCTGGGGCGGGAAGTGATGGGCGCGAAAGGAGTGCCCGTTTACGCCATGCCGCGCATGCAGGAATTCCTGAAGGACAACGGCCCCTGGGGGCAGCTTGTTCAGCTCAACAACATTGAACTCCGCGCCTTAAAAGCGGACAGCACCATCGCACTGTCACCGACGCTCCGGGCTACCCCTTTCCTCGTACCCCACCGCGACGAATACTCGGAAACAGTCGGCTTTCTCATTGAAGGCCCGGAGAAGAAAGCCCTCTACATCCCCGATATCGACAAATGGCACTTGTGGGAGCGGGACATCCGGGAGCTCATCCGGCAGGTGGACATCGCTTTCCTCGACGGCACATTCTTCGAGAACGGCGAGATCCCCGGCCGCGATATGAGCGAGATCCCTCATCCGTTCATCGAGGAGAGCCTGAATCTATTTGCCGATCTGCCGGAGGAGGAGCGGGCGAAGGTGCATTTTATTCATTTTAACCATACCAACCCAGCGCTGGAGAAGGCTGGCGTGGCGGCACGGCGGGTTCGGGAAGCGGGGTGCCGGGTAGCGGAGGAAGGGATGTCCATTCGGATGGGGGAAGAATGACGCGTATCGGGGCGCTACGGGTGGAATGCCTGGACATGCCTTGAAATGCAGTGGAAATGCTCGCCCTGTGGATTAGCAAAGCTTATATTCCACAGGGCCGGCCAGGCTTAGGTCCGGAATACATTTCCTCATTTCTAGGTATGTCTTCTACTCATTTCAGTTCAGGTAATTATTCCCGATCAGATTAAAATATCCCGTTCCATAAAATGATCAGCAATGCCAGCGGAATAATGACCTTCAGGATCAGCTTCCATTTATTGCCGATCTTCAACCTGCCGGCGCCCTGGTCGATATGGGCTGCCAGCCGGGCGTACCCCACTACATATGCGCTGAAAAGTGCCAGCAGGGAGGCTCCTACCGGTAGCAGGATATTGTTGGCCAGATAATCCAAAAAGTCAAAAACGGTCTTTCCGAAGATCATCCAGGGCTGGTCCGCATAGGAAAAGACCACCGGCACCGATCCGGCCCCAATGATACCGGTAACCAGCCACAGGGCGCTGGCCGAAGACAGTCTGAATTTTTCCAGGAAGCTGTCCTTCAAACCCTGGACGGAAGCGATAAGGGAGGTGAAGCCGGCCAGGAAAAGTAAGAGGAAGAACGCAGCTCCGAGAAGCCTCCCGTAAGCGATCTGCCCAAAAATGGAAGCCATGGAAATGAAGATCAGGCTGGGGCCGGAATCTGGTGATAAACCGAAGCTGAATATTGCCGGAAAGATCATCAGTCCGGCGAGCAAGGCAATGGCGGTATCCGCCAGAACGATCCATCCGGCAGTACTGGGCAGGTTGTCCTCTTTATCCGAATAACTGCCAAAAACAAATGCGATGCCCATTCCTACGCCTACCGAGAAACACATCTGCCCCAAAGCGGAGATGGCCACCTGGGCATTGATCTTGGAAAAATCGGGTGTGAGATACCAGCGGTACCCGGCCTGGGCGCCTTCCAGCGTAGCCGCCCAGGCAGCCAGAGCCAGCAGCATCAGGGCCAGGCCCGCCATCATGAACCTGGAATAGCGCTCCAGGCCGGATTGCAGGCCCCGGGTGACAATCAAAAAGGACAAAAGCAAAATACCGGCGACCATGCCAATGGCCGTTCCCAGGCTATGGGTAACTGCCGAAAAGTGGCCCGGCAGTTCAGCCGGTTCCAGGCGCATAAGGTTCCCGGAAATGCATTCCACGAAATAGGACAGTATCCAGGCCAGGATCATGACGTAATAGCTCATGATCATCAGGGTGGCGATCACTGCCAGCCAGCCTATCCCGTTCCAAGCCGGGCTTTTGCTTAATTTCCCGAACCCCACCAGCGGGGTGGCCTCCGAAAGCCGCCCCAGGGCCATCTCGACAGTGAGCAACGGGATGCCGATCAGCAGGATCAGGGCCAGGTACACCAGCAGGAAAGCCCCGCCGCCGCCCTCGCCCACAATGTAGGGGAACCGCCAGATGTTGCCCAGCCCTACCGCAAAGGCGGAGGCGGTGATGATGAAGGCCAGCCGGCTGCTCCAGTGGTTGGAAGACATCGCTTTTGCTTTTTAACGGACGATCGAGAGGTGAAAGTAGGGATATTGAAGTACGGCGCTACGGTTTTTTAGGTTAGGCTATTTCCTACGGCCCTCCCGAATTGACATTATTACCCTGCGCAGCCCGCCGGCCACATCTACAAAAGCCTCATCCTCATCCTCCCACTGGGAAATGGGACGGGCGCCCCGGGGCATGGCCTGTATCCCCGCGAACTCCTCGGTATCCCAAAGGCTGGGCCGCAATATGACCGGAATGACAACGGCATTGCCCTCGCGGTGCCGCTTCAGGGCGATGGGCAATTCATATCGGTAAATGAATTCGGAATTGAGAAAATCCGGACTGATCATCAGCAGGATGATGTGGGCCTCTTTGAGTTTGCGCTCGATCTCCTCATTCCAGGCGGCGCCCGGCAGGATCTCCGAGTCTTCCCACTGGTCGATCTCCTGGCGGCGCAGAGTGGCGAGGTGTACTTTGAGCTTGTCGACGAAGGGGCGGTCTTTGCGGGCGTAGCTGATGAAGACCTGAATGCGCCCGTCAGCGGCAGCATTGCCGGGTTCTTGTCCTGCCTTCCGATTTCCGCCTTCCTGCGTTTCCGGTGCGCTGCGTTCCAGGTCTTCCACATCGTTCAGGATGGACAACAGGCTGTGGATGATACGGTTGGTGGTTATGCTGAGTTCCTGATGGGAAACAATGCCCATCCTTTCGTTCCTTTTGTTCTGGTTCCACTGGCTTTGCAGGAGCAGGAGGGTATTGGAGAGGTCATTGTCGCGCCCCTGCAGCCATTGGGCGGTCTGGTCCAGGGCGGCCTCGGTTTTACCCTGGCTGATCAGCTGGCGCATCTTATCGGAAAAAGACATAGATGGTTATTGTTAACTTTTTTCAAATTTAACCGATTTGAGAGGGAATGCAAATTGCGGTTCGGTTCATTTTAACGAATGGGTGTACAACGAAGTTTCGCTACCTTGTTAAAGCGGGGCTTTATCCTTACTTTTGGTGCGCACAATATCAAACAAAACAGAACAAACCTCAACGCGAATATGTCCAGCAAACTCCACAACTTTGTCATGGGCCAGTGGGTTCCCCATGAAGGCGAAGGCATCCCTCAGTACAACGCCATTACCGGCAGCCTGATCGCCACCTGTGGCAGCGATGGCCTCGACTACGCCGACATGATGCAGTACGCTCGCCAGGTTGGCGGGCCCAACCTCCGGCAGATGACTTTCCGGGAACGGGGGCTGATGCTGAAAAAACTGGCCCTCCACCTGTTCGATTTGCGCAAAAAATACTATCCCATCAGTTACCAGACCGGCGCTACCAAGGGCGACAGCTGGATCGATATAGACGGCGGCATCGGCACCCTGTTTGCCTACGCCAGCCTGCGCCGCCAGTTCCCGGATAAACCTTTTTATGTCGACGGCGCCCCCGTCGGGCTGTCCAAGGAGGGGACGTTCATCGGCCACCACATCATGGTGCCGAAGCACGGCGTGGCCATCCACATTAATGCTTTTAACTTCCCCATCTGGGGCATGCTGGAGAAGCTGTCCGTCAACCTGCTGGCGGGCGTTCCGGCCATTGTCAAGCCCTCTGAACTGACGTCCTTCCTCGCCGAGGCCATGGTGCGGGATATCGTCGATTCGGGCATTCTGCCCGAGGGCGCCCTGCAACTGGTCTGCGGCAGCGGCCACGGTATCCTGGAGCCGGTGACGTCTCAGGATGTGGTCACTTTCACGGGCTCGGCCTCCACCGGGCGCATGCTCAAAGCCCACCCGAAGATCATTGAGCATGCTGTGCCGTTCAATATGGAGGCCGACAGCCTCAACGCCGCCATCCTGGGAGAGGACGCCGAGCCGGGTAAGCCTACGTTCGACCTGTTTATTAAAGAGGTGCGCCGGGAGATGACCGTTAAGTGCGGCCAGAAGTGTACGGCCATCCGCCGTATCATCGTGCCGGACGAGTTGGTGGAAGATGTACAACTGGCCCTGAGCCAGGAACTACAGCGTACTACCATCGGCGACCCAACAGTAGAGGGGGTACGCATGGGTGCCCTGGTGAGCCGCAGCCAGGTGGAAGAAGTGCGCCGTCGCGTGCAGGAACTGGCCAGCGAGAGCCGGATGGTTTATGGCGACCTGGAGAATTTCGAAGTCACCGGAGCGGAAAGGGCCAAAGGGGCTTTTTTCTCGCCCATCCTTTTCGTCAACGACGATCCGTTCAACAAGCAAAATACCCACCATATCGAGGCCTTCGGGCCGGTGAGCACCATCCTGCCTTACAAAAAAATGAGCGAGGCCATCGAACTGGCCAACATGGGCAAGGGCTCCTTGGTGAGCACCATCGCTACGGCCAATGAGCGCATCGCCCGCAATTATGTGATGGGTGCGGCACCTTACCACGGGCGTATCCTCATCCTCAACCAACTGAGTGCCAAGGAGAGCACCGGCCACGGTTCGCCCATGCCTATGCTCACCCACGGCGGCCCCGGGCGCGCCGGCGGCGGAGAGGAAATGGGCGGCCTGCGCGGCGTCAAACATTACCTGCAGCGCACAGCCATCCAGGGGCATCCTACTTTTATCACGGCGGTGACCGATGTGTACCAGGTGGGCGCGCGCTACAAGGAGAAGGAGATCCACCCCTTCCGCCAGCACTTCGAAGACCTGGAGGTCGGCGAGACGCTCATCACCGCCAAACACACCGTTACCGAAGCCGACATCATCAACTTCGCCAACGTAAGCGGCGACCATTTCTATGCCCACGTGGACGCAACCTCCCTGGAGGGCACCATCTTCGAACACCGGGTGGCCCACGGCTATTACATCCTGTCGAAGGCCGCCGGCCTGTTCGTCGACGGCAGGAAAGGGCCGGTGCTGCTCAACTACGGCATCGAAGACTTCCGCTTCACCAAACCGGTTTATGCCGGCATGACCATCGGGGTGCGCTTCAGCTGCAAGGAAAAGATCGCCCAGGAGAAGCGGGACGAGCAGGATGTGCGCAAGGGCATCGTCAAATGGCTGGTCGACGTGTACGATGAGACGGGGGAGACGGTGGCGATAGGGACGATACTGACGATGGTGAAAATGCGGGAACAGGGGGGATGATGGAACGCTTATAACGCGGGTACTGGGAGTGTTCGGAATTCGCTTTTCGCTGTTTGCAAGTCCTTGAAAATCAACGGCAATTATTTAGAAGAGGCTGCTGATCTAAGGTTGGACAAGTTCGCGGTTCGGATTTTGGTGTTCGCAACCGTGAACTTGTCCAACCTTAGACGGATAGCCTTAGAAGACACAGAAAATTGAACTATCCCCGGGTACTGCGGATAGGGTGTCCCTAAACCGTGTCATTCGCTCAGCCTGCGCTTATCGGTATTCCATAGACTCCACTCCATTGCCCCCTGCGGCCCTTGCCACTGAACACTCAAGGAGCCTAACCGTTTTATACATAAACCTTCCTCTCATGCGCATCCTGCTCACCGGCGCCACCGGATACATTGGCAAACGGCTGTTGCCCGTTCTCCTCGAAGAAGGGCACGAAGTCATCTGTTGTGTGCGGAATGCCGCCAACTTCAAGCTCAAGCGGGGCTGGAAGGGCCGTGTTTCTGTTTTCGAAGTCGATTTTCTGGAAGAAGTGGATCTAATTGCTGCTCCTCGGGACTTTGATGTGGCTTATTATCTGATCCATTCCATGTCGGCGGCCATCAATGATTTTAAGTCGTTGGAGGAAAGATCCGCCTGGAATTTCCGGCATTTCGTGGAAAAGTCCTCCTGTCGACAGGTAATCTACCTCACGGGTATCGTCAACAACGATGAACTGTCTAACCATCTGGAGTCCCGGTTGCAGGTGGAGAGGGTCCTTGGCGAAAGTACTGTACCCTTAACGGCCTTGCGCGCCGGCATCATCATCGGTTCCGGTAGCGCTTCTTTCGAAATCATCCGCGACCTGGTGGAGAAGCTGCCCGTCATGGTGGCGCCCAAATGGCTCGAAACGCGTTGTCAGCCGATCGCCATCCGCGATGTGATAAGGTTCCTGACCGGTGTGATACTGCGGGAAGATTGCTATAACCAGAATTTTGATATCGGCTGCGACGAAGTACTGACCTATAGGGAAATGCTGCAAGGTTATGCCAACGCGAGAGGCCTGAAACGCTTCATCTTTACCGTACCGATCATGACGCCCCGCTTGTCGTCCTATTGGCTGCATTTCGTGACCTCTACCACTTACGAACTGGCGGTCAATCTGGTCAACAGCATGAAAGTGGATGTCATCTGCCGGGATAACCGGCTGGCCGAACGGTTGGGGTTGTCGCCCATACCTTATCAGGAGGCTGTTCAACTGGCCTTTGATAAGATCCAGCAGAATATGGTGGTTTCGAGCTGGAAAGATTCTCTGGTTTCAAGTTCAGAGAAAGGCTCGCTGAGCCAGTACATCGAAGTGCCGGAACACGGTTGCTTTGAAGATAAAAAGCAGGTGTCGATCGAGAACAATACCGAAGAACAGGTATGGCGCAATGTATTGGCCATCGGTGGGGAACGAGGCTGGTACTATGGAAATGCCCTGTGGAAACTTCGTGGATTGCTCGACAAAATGGTGGGCGGCATCGGGCTGCGCCGGGGGCGGACCCATCCGGAAGACATCTACCCTGGCGACGCTCTCGATTTCTGGAGGGTACTGGCTGCCGACCACGAGGAAAAACGCCTGCTGCTGTATGCAGAAATGAAACTGCCGGGGGAGGCCTGGCTGGAATTTCAAATCGTTGAAGAGCAGGGCGTCCGCTTGTTAAAGCAAAAGGCGACATTCCGCCCTTCCGGCATATGGGGGCGCCTGTATTGGTACCTGGTATTGCCGTTCCATTTCCTTATCTTTAACCGGATGATCCGCAATATTGAGCGGTTTCGGCCATCAAAGCCGGTACAAAAGGAGGCAGTGGAAGTGGAGGAATTGGATGTATGATAGTGGGGGAGTACTTACTTAGAAATAAGCGGAAATACGCAGGGCGGGCCTTTCAGGGCAGCCACTGGCTTAAGGTTATCAATGGATTTTCCTATCGCTTTGTGTGTCAATGTATTCCTGTTGTGGAGCCCTGATCCGGAACATTCCAAAAGTAATAAGAACCAACAAAACACGGTAATATGCGATTTCTCATTTCCTTACTTGTCAATGGCCTGCTGGTTTACCTGGCAGCGGAAATACTGCCCGGTGTAGCCGTAGCAGGTTATATGGAAGCCATATTGGTAGCCCTTTTACTCGGGTTTGTTAACTTTTTCATACGCCCGATCCTAACCATTCTCACCCTGCCCATCACGATCATCACATTGGGGCTTTTCCTGCTGGTGCTCAACGGTGCTATGGTGCTTCTGGTCGACTGGCTGCTCGATGGTTTTTCCGTCGATGGTATGTTCTGGGCCATCATCTTCACCATCATTCTGGCCATTTTCAATCTGTTTACCGGTGGGCTGATGGGAGATAATAAGAAGAAAAGTTAAGTTCCTGGTTTCAAGTTTATGTCCTCTTTAACCCCAGGGGGCCCCCTCAAGCCGGGGAGAACTTTACAAGTTGCCGTCGAGCCCTGCCGGAAAACTTGTTCAATTCAACAATAATCCCGTATCTTTGCTAACGAACATTCATTCGTAATTTTGAGGCCAATGCAGGATAAAACCAAATTAGGTTCTGTGGACACCGTCGTTAGGGGCGGTATTGCTACCATCACCTTCGGGCATCCTGCCCACAATTCTCTTCCCGGGCGCCTGTTGGGGCAACTGGCCGGCGCTATTACGGAAGCGGGACAGAACGAAGGCGTTAAAGTCATTATCCTACAAAGTGAAGGCGATCGGTCCTTTTGTGCCGGGGCAAGTTTTGACGAATTGATCTCCATTAAGGATTTCGAAACCGGCAAGCGGTTTTTTCTGGGCTTTGCCAACGTCATCAACGCCATGCGGGAATGCCCGAAGTTCATTATCGGCCGGGTACAGGGCAAGGCGGTCGGTGGTGGGGTCGGCCTTTGCGCCGCCACCGACTACTGTATTGCCACAAAATGGGCTTCGGTTAAGCTCAGCGAACTGGCGGTCGGCATCGGCCCTTTTGTTGTAGGGCCAGCAGTAGAACGCAAAATGGGCAAATCGGCAATGACCCACCTGGCGATCAACGCCACCGAGTGGCAAACCGCCCAATGGGCCAAAGATAAAGGCTTGTTCAACGAAGTTTTTGAAACACTGGAACAAACCGATGCCTATGTGGCCCACCTGGCGGAAAAACTGTCTGCATCCAACCCGGAAGCGATGCGCCTGCTCAAGCAGGTGTCCTGGGAAGGCACGGAAAACTGGCGCATCCTATTGGAGGAAAGAGCTGCCATGAGCGGCCGCCTGGTGCTCTCTGATTTTACCGTGAAGGCTATTGAGCAGTTTAAACAGAAAGCCTGATGCAACCCAACGAAATACTCAAAAAACAATTCCTGGAAATCGTCGACAACCAATTGGAGCGCAATGACCCTCCCGAAACCCGGCAAACGCTGGGCCGCCTCAAGAAGGATGGATACTCCGATACCGATGCCCGGATGCTCATCGCCCAGTGCGTGGCCGCCGAGCTGTTCAACGTCATGAACGAGAATGAACCTTATGATAAGGAGCGCTATGTGAAGAACCTGAACAATTTACCTGATTTTCCATCGGAGCAGTGATGGAAGGAAGTAATCCTACAAACCCGACTCCTTTTCTCGTTGTTCTCATTACAGGAAATCGCCAAAATAAAACCCGAAAGAGGGTAAAAAACCTAACCAAACCATGATCAAAGCCAAAACCAGAATTTCCAAAGAGGTGCTTGTGAAGGGCTTCCGCCTGATGGCTACGGCCAAGGCAATGACGGAGATCTACGAGGAGAATTTCAAATTCGTTTCCAAGTATGTCCACGCCACTTCCCGGGGCCACGAGGCTATTCAACTGGCGGTAGGCCTGCAACTACTGCCGCAAGACTTCCTGGCGCCGTACTATCGCGATGACTCCATGTTGCTGGCTATTGGCATGCGCCCTTATGAGCTCATGCTGCAGCTCATGGCCAAGCGCGACGATCCTTTCTCCGGAGGCCGTACTTATTACGCTCACCCCAGCTTGCGGGATCCGGACAAACCCCAGATCCCTCATCAATCTTCAGCTACCGGCATGCAGGCTATCCCGATGACGGGAGTAGCCATGGGTATACAGTACAAGGAAAAAATGGGCCTGGTGGAAAATAAAGCCGATCAAAATCCGGTTGCCGTATGTTCCCTCGGCGATGCCTGCGTCACCGAAGGGGAGGTTGCCGAAGCTTTCCAGATGGCCGTCCTGAAGCGCCTGCCCATTATCTACGTCGTTCAGGATAACGGTTGGGACATCTCCGCCAATGCCAAAGAAACCCGCGCCCAGGACGCTGACGAATACGCCCAGGGTTTCCATGGGCTGGAAGTGCGCAACATCGACGGCAGCGATTTCTACGAGTGCTTCCTCACCATGCAGGAGGTGATCCGCAAAGTGAGAAAAGAACGGCGCCCGTTCCTGGTCCACGCCAAAGTCCCCCTGCTTAACCACCACACTTCCGGAGTGCGGAAAGAATGGTACCGCGATGATCTCGAAGAGCACCAGCAGCGCGACCCCTACCCCGTATTGAGAGGGCAGTTGCTGGATGACGAAGTGCTGACGGAGGAAGAGCTCCACATGATTGAAGCGGAGGCCCGCCGAACCGTTCAGGAAGATTTTGAAGCCGCCCGGCAAGCTGAAGATCCCCGTCCGGAGGATCTGTATACCCACGATTTTGCTCCGACGCCCATCACGGAAGAACAGGGCGTGCGCGAGCCTGCTGGCGGAGAACCGCACGTAATGGTTGATAGTGCGCTATTTGCAGTAGAAGAACTGATGCGCCAGCATAAGGAATGCCTGCTCTACGGCCAGGATGTCGGGGGGCGGCTGGGGGGCGTATTCCGCGAAGCGGCCACCCTGGCCAAGAAGTTTGGCGACAGCCGCGTTTTCAATACTCCTATCCAGGAGGCCTTCATTATCGGGAGCACGGTTGGGATGTCCGCAGTAGGGCTCAAGCCCATTGTGGAAGTTCAGTTTGCCGATTACATCTGGCCCGGGCTTAATCAGTTGTTCACTGAGGTGAGCCGGTCCTGTTTCCTCTCCAACGGCAAATGGCCGGTGAGTTGTATCATCCGGGTGCCCATAGGTGCTTATGGCAGCGGCGGCCCTTACCATTCTACCAGCGTGGAATCGGTGGTCGCGAATATCCGTGGGATAAAGATTGCCTACCCCAGCACCGGCGCCGACCTCAAGGGCTTGATGAAATCCGCCTATTACGACCCCAACCCGGTAGTTATCTTTGAACACAAGGGCCTGTACTGGTCGAAGGTAAAGGGCACGGATGCTGCCCGGACCATTTTGCCGGATGAGGACTATGTCATTCCGTTTGGAAAGGCCAGGGTAGCCCTGGAGGCCAGCCCCGAGGCCATGGAGCAAGGGCAGTCTATGGTGGTGGTCACCTATGGAATGGGCGTGCATTGGGCCCTCAATGCTGCTAATGATTATCCGGGAAGGATAGAAGTGCTCGACCTGCGGACGCTTTATCCTCTGGACGAAGAGGCCATCTACGCTGCCGTCCGGCGCCATAACCGGGCATTGGTCGTCACCGAAGAACCGGTCAACAATACCTTTGCTCAGAGCGTGGCTGCCCGCATTCAGGAAGAATGTTTCGAATATCTGGATGCTCCGGTTCGCACCATCGGGTCGGAAAACATGCCTGCCATCCCCCTGAACGAAGTGCTGGAAAAAACCATGATCCTCTCTATCGATAAAGTGGGGCGGGCAATGGGGGCGTTGCTGGAATACTGAGCGTGAATTGTAAATTCGGGAGAATTGACTTCTGCTTTCTTTTTTATTTAGATGTAGTCTAAATAAACTCTTTTATTTCAGGCTTGTATATTTGAAAAAATAACAGGCAGCAGGAGGAAGGAATGAGGGGAGAGCTGTTTTTTGAAAATACGGGTATTATGCCTGCCGATGCACTCAGATTTTTTCATCTAAGAAAAGCATTGACTACCCAAAATTAGGTAGGGCTTCACCAAGCTTAGGTAATTTTCTGCGCAAGATGATTTTTATCACTGGCTTTTCTATGCAAGGGGGGTATTTTGGTGTTAAATTTGAGCGAATATTTAGATTAAATCAAAATAAGAGTGGTAGCTACAGTAACATCCAAAAGGCAGCTTTCAGCCGCAAAACCGGGAGTAGAAGAAGTGGTTTCTCACTACACCAATGATAGTATTGGGGGAAAGCTTATGGCTATGGGTATTCTTCCCGGCAGCCGTGTGGAGCTCGTGCGGCGGGCTCCTTTCGGAGGGGGATGGTACGTCCGGGTGGACAATCTGTATATTGCTCTTCGAATGGATGAAGCTTCAAGTGTGGTATTGAAGTGATGGAGCATGAAACTCAACAAATAACACGGCCATTCACCGTCGCATTATTGGGCAATCCCAATTGCGGCAAATCTTCCGTATTCAACCAGTTGACGGGCCTGCGTCAGAAAGTGGGCAATTTTCCGGGTGTCACCGTCGACAAGAAACTGGGCATGATCCGCCTGCCCGGCAACCGCGCGGTTCAACTCATTGATTTCCCGGGTACGTACAGTTTTTATCCTACCTCCATCGACGAGCGCATTGTCGTACAGTCTCTGGCCAATCCTTCAGACGAGAATTTCCCTGACGCCGCCGTGTACATCGCCGATGTCACAAAGCTGGAGAAACATTTGCTTTTACTGACTCAACTGCGAGACCTGGGGCTGCCGGTGATCCTGGCCCTTAATATGGCGGATGTAGCTGAAAAAGAAGGCATGGAGATCGATGCGCAGGCGCTTTCCCGGCAGTTGCAGATCCCTGTCGTGAAACTCAGCGGCCGCACGGGCTTTGGCATTGATGCGCTCAAGCAGGAATTGCAGCGGCTCAGCGAAGAGCAGTCATATCAGGCGCCGCCGTTGTTCTACGAGCTTTCCGAACAGGAAAAGCAAGTAGCCGAGGCTATGAAGGATATCGTCCCCGGTGCAAACTCATACCAGGCCTTGCTGGCTGCACATCACTACGTGTGGCTTCCATTCCTCACTGAAAGCCAGCGGAAACTGGCTGCCGGTATTGTCGCCGAACATCGTTTTGAAACACTTCGGTCGCAGGTCAACGAGACCATGCAGCGTTATGACAAGTTCACCCCTGTGGTGCGGCGCGCGATGCGCAATGTGCGTTCTGCTTCGCGCCCGGTGACCCAGAAGCTCGATTCAGTCCTGACCAACCGGGTGGCCGGCCCTGTCATTTTCTTTTTCCTGATGTTACTGATCTTTCAGGCCATTTTTTCCTGGGCATCTTACCCGATGGACCTGATCGAGGAGTTCTTTGCTTTTACCGGGGAAATGGCCCGCAGCCATCTTCCGGCGGGCTGGTATACCGACCTGCTGACGGATGGCATCATCGCCGGCCTTGGAGGCATACTGGTATTCATACCACAGATCGCCATCCTTTTCTTCCTGATCTCCTTACTCGAGGAAGTGGGCTATATGGCCCGGGCAGCTTATCTTTTCGACCGCCTGATGCAGGCCTTTGGCCTCAACGGACGAAGCATTGTTGCCCTGATCTCAGGTGGCGCCTGTGCCATACCCGCCATTATGAGCACGCGGACCATCGGCAACTGGAAAGAACGCCTGATCACCATTCTGGTGACGCCTCTGATCAGTTGCTCGGCACGAATACCGGTATATACCGTCCTCATCGGGTTTGTGGTGCCGTCTACCGTAGTGGCCGGTGTTTTCAATATGCAGGGATTGGCCTTTATGGGCCTGTACCTGTTAGGTATCGCAGCAGCGCTGCTGTCCGCTCTGGCCTTTAAGCTGATCCTGAAGACGCAGGAGCGGAGTTTCCTGATGCTGGAGCTTCCGGAGTACCGCACCCCGGTCATGCGCAATGTACTGTTCACCGTATGGGAGAAGGTGAGAGCTTTCATCTGGGAGGCCGGCCGCATCATCATGGCTATTTCCATAGTACTTTGGCTTTTGGCCAGTTACGGGCCGCCGGCAGCCATGGAGGAGGCCAGGCAGGAAGCGCTCACCCTTGCCCGGGAAAGACAACTCGACGAAACAGAAACCGCCAATATGGTGGCTGCCCGGCAGATTGAAGCTTCTTTTGCCGGCCATCTGGGTAAAGTGATCGAGCCGGTGATCCGTCCTTTGGGGTTTGACTGGAAGATCGGCATTGCACTGATCACCTCATTTGCGGCACGGGAGGTTTTTGTGGGTACCATGGCCACCATTTACAGCATCGGCAGTGTGGACGACGAGTTTACGGTGCGGGATAAGATGGCCCTGGAGCGAAACCCCGTCACCGGAGAGCGGATCTACGGGCTGGCCACTTCCATGTCCCTGTTGATTTTTTATGTCTTTGCCATGCAGTGTATGAGTACCCTGGCGGTGGTAAAGCGAGAGACGAAAAGCTGGAAGTGGCCGTTGGTACAATTTACCTATATGAGCGGCCTTGCTTATCTGGGCAGCCTCCTGGCGTACCAATTGTTATCGTAACCTTAATCCAGGCCCGTTTTTAGCATAACTTTAAAATAAAACCATCCCCAAAGGTCTTGCGCTACAGTCCGGCATTGTTTAATTTGCCTGAAAACCTGTTGAAATCAATCTATCCTATCATGAAATACCAACTGACCCTCTTTTTTCTGTCTATTGGCTTGCTTCTACATGCCCAGGATGAACCCGAACTTGCACCCGCCCCGCGCCCCGAAGTGAAAATCTATTCCACATCCGGCGGGGAATTGATCTTTTCCTTTGCTGATGTGGAGAACGGAGGAGGGAGCATCAACTCCAACCTGCGTTTTACCGGATTCTTTCACCTCGGAGAATACTGGCATTTCGATTTCACCGACAACTTTGGGATGATCACCGGCTTCGGCCTGCGCAATATTGGGATGATCACCAAGGACGATGGTATCCTCACCCGGGAACACGTCGGCTTGTTTGACGAGAATGATGAAGTGAAGATCAAGCGCCGTTCGTATTCTTTTGGCGTGCCTTTGGCCCTCAAATTCGGCAATTTCAACCGCCGTACCTTTGTATTTGCCGGCGCCGAGGCCGAGCTGATGTTCCACTATAAGGAAAAGCTGTTCGTCAACGGCAATAAAGAGGATAAGTTCAATGAGTGGTTCAGCGACCGTACCAATCTGCTGAATCCATCCATCTTTGGGGGCATACAGTTCCCCGGCGGCGTCAACCTGAAGTTCAAATACTATCTGCTGGACTTCCTTGACCCGGATTACAGCGAGCGCATCAATGGCAACCTGGTGCAGCCCTACCGGGGGCTTACATCCAATATTTTCTATATTTCGCTGTCGGTGAACCTCCGCAACAAATTTGAACGGGGTGACCGGGGCAGGTATGATGAGGACGACCGTACGTGATCAGGCCATCATTCCCATCCCAGCAGCTCTATGATATAAGCACCAGTGTACCCGAGGCCTTTGAGCTCATTTTTCAGCCGTTCGGCCTCTGCTCGGTTGCGGAAGCTCTCCCTGGATTCTACCACCCACACCTGCTCACAGGGCCGGTAGCGGGCGATGAGCTTGCGGTGGAAGGGATAGTCGCGCGGGTGTGAATATTTGAGTAATGCCACCTGTACTTTGTATTCCGGCACCGGCGCTGTATTGAAGCGGGGAAGAGCATCCCGAGGCGGTACCGTCTTATCATAAGTATTAGGCAATTCATCGCAATACGCCGGGCGGGCGGACGGCTGTGCGAAGGCAAAAAGGGGGGCAAGCAAACCAATAATGAGGATAAGTCTTTTCATTGTGGAAGAATTGTCTCAATTGGGTTTGACGCAGCCTCAACCGGAATGTTTCATACATCGAGGTATTTTTCTTGAATGGCACTATCCGGCAACAGGTTGTTCGGATAGCAGTTGCTGAACCCCGGCCCGGAGGATGTCGAGGCACAGGCTGATCTCGCGTTTATGCGTCCGGAAACTCAATACGGCCAGGCGTATCCAATATTCCCCGTCGATAGTAGTAGAAGAGAGGAAGACGCGCCCGTCGCGCCGGACATATTCCACCAATTGTTCGTTGAATCGAGTGCAGTCTTCGTGCCGGGTTTTGTAACGGAAGATCATGATGGACAAGTCGGGCTCAGGGCCCACTTCAAACCCGGCTTCCTGTACCTTGTGGTAGAAATACCGGCACAGCAGCACTTTCTCTTCCAGCGCTGCCCGAAACGGTTTAAGCCCCAGGAGTTGGAGCGGCAGCCACATACGCAGGCCGCGGAAATGCTTGGTCAGTTCCGGCGACAAGTCGGCGGGAGAAGCCTCTTCCCAGTCCTGCTGGGCATCCTGCATATAATTGGCCTTGTAGTAATGCGCATTGTACTGCGCCTCCACATTTTTGATCAGCACAGCTCCCAGTCCGTAGGGCAGGAATAGCCCCTTGTGGGGGTCGATGGCCACGGAATCAGACCGTTCAATACCTCTGAACTTTTCTTTCAATTCCTCAACGAGGAGGAAAAAACCGCCATAAGCGGCATCGACATGGAACCAAAGGCCGAACTGCTCAGCCAGGTTGGCGATCTCATCCAGTGGGTCTACCGCTCCGGTATCCGTTGTTCCTGCCGATCCCACCACCAGGAAAGGCATCAACCCCTGGAACCGGTCCCTCTCCAACTGCTGGTGCAGGCGCTTGGTATCCATCCGGAAATGCCCATCGACGGGAATGTACCGGATGATGGCGTCTCCCAGGCCGGCAATGCGCAGCGCTTTCTGCACGCAGTGGTGCACTTGCTGCGTGAGGTATACTACGGCCTTTTCCACCCGGGTTGCCCGGATGCCCTTGAAGTCCCGGGCAGTGGTTATAGCGATCAGGTTGGCGATGGAACCGCCGGAGGCCAGGTTGCCCAAAGACTTTGGTGGATAACCCACCATTTCACACATCCAGCGGATGAGTTCATTCTCGATGCGCACTGCCCCCGGATTGGCGAAGAACAGCCCGGAATATCGGTTGGTGGCCGCGGCGAGGTAATCGCCCAGGGCGGCCGGGAAAATACCACCGCCGGGCACATAGCCCAAATGTCCACCGGAGGCAGGGTTGATGCCTGCCCGATCGACCTTGGCCCGGATTTCGGCCAGCAGAGGCTCCAGTGACTTTCCCTCCTCCCCGATGGTGAAGCTCAGGCGGCCGTTCTGAGGCGGCTCGTCATAGGCATGCAGTGTTTCGATATGATTGATGAAGTCGTCGGCGTAAGCCTGAACCTGGGCGTTCCATTCCTCGCGTTGTTCCTGAGTGGGTTCCAGCTGCCGGGATATCCGCTCCAGGTGTTGAATCTTATCAGACATAGGGAATCCGTTTTCTATGCCGGTAAACTAGGGAAAAGAAGAAAAGTATGCAAGAAAGCCAATCAATTCAATGTGTTTATTCTTTAGGTTATTCCCTAAAAAAGCTGAGGAAGAGTAGCAACGTTTTTGCTTTGGTAATGGAATCGGCCTGGCAGAGCCTAATGAAAAACAAGATCAGTGGCCAGGATTTATTTCAATTGAAAATCGCGCTGATACGGAAATTAATAGTCGCAGGCCATGCCAAAGAGCGTAGAAAAGTCATTCTGCCTCTATGGAGCTTTATTTCCGGTTCCCCACCATATCTTCACTTACCTCCCACAGTTTTCGGGCCAGCGCTTCATCTTTGGCCGTTGCCGAAAGGCTGCGTTGGCGCTGTTTGTCATCAAAGAATTGTCCGCGGGCGCTTTCGAGGCCCGGAGTTGTCGCCAAATAAACGGAAGTCTTCGCCCCCTTCTCTGCAGATGTCATGAACACCTTCAGCAATTGCCACCCCAGGGAGGTGTACCAGGTGGAATGCTTGTTGCCGATCCGGGTGCGCACCGGGCCGGGGTGCAGGGCGTAAGCGCCAAGCTGCGGATAACGGCGTGCCAGTTCCCGTGTGAACAGTACGTTGGCCAGCTTGCTCTGGGCGTAGGCTTTTAATCCATTGTAACGGGCCGCTCCCTTTTCGCCCCGAAGGTTGTCAAAGTCGACCTGTCCTTGGAGATAGGCAATGGAAGAAACGTTGATTACTCTGGGGCCGGGCGCCTGCTGCAACCGCTCCAGCAAAAGATGAGTGAGCAAAAAGTGCCCAAGGTGGTTGACGCCAAACTGGAGCTCAAAACCTTCACGGGTATGCTCCAACTGGCTGGTAAATACCCCGGCATTGTTGATCAGGACATCGAGCCGGCCGTATTGCTCCTTGAATTGCCGGGCTGCTCCCCGTATGCTTTCCATATTACCCAAATCACAGGGCAGGACGGCCACCTGGCCGTTACCGGCCTGCTCCTGTATCTCCCTGGCCGTCAGGCGAGCTTTTTCTTCGTTGCGGCAGGCGAGGATCACCTGCATGCCGCTGCGGGACAGTTCCGCAGCAGTGGCCTTACCGATGCCGTCGTTGCCTCCTGTGATGAGAACCGTTTTTTGTTCCTGCATTGTGTCGGATTAGGTTATAAAACCATGTAACACCTGCACACCTGAAAATGATTACCCCCGGATGAACAGGATTGCGTATTTTTAACGGCCACCAAAAACGAAACGCTTATGTACCGTTTATTTGGATTAGTTTTTCTGACTACTTTGTTCTTCAGCTGCCACCGTAAAATGGCTCCCATGACGGAAGAGGCGCGGTTGCGGGAAAAAGCGGACAAGCTGGCCCATCAGTTTATTATCACTGACGGCCATGTCGACCTGCCTTACCGGCTAAAAGTACAGAATTTTCGCCTCGAACGCGAATACATCGGCATACCGGTGGAAACCACAGAGGGCGATTTCGACTATGTGCGTGCCAAAAAGGGAGGGCTTGATGCGCCTTTCATGTCCATTTTCATTCCGGCCTCTTACCAGGACGGCCGCGCCAAACTGCTGGCCGATTCTCTGATCAATATGGTGCGCAGCATCGCCGAGGCACATCCCGATAAATTTGCGGTGGCGGCCTCCCCGGCGGAGGTAGATGCCAATTTTCAAAAAGGCCTCATCTCTCTGCCTATGGGTATGGAGAACGGTGCTCCCATTGAAGGAGACCTCCGGAATGTGGCGTATTTTCACCAACGTGGCATCCGCTATATTACCCTTACTCATAGCAAGGACAACCACATCTGCGATTCTTCCTACGATACCACCCACACCTGGAATGGCCTGAGCCCCTTCGGGCGGGAGGTGGTCCTGGAAATGAACCGGGTGGGTATTATGGTGGATGTTTCCCACATCTCCGACAGTGCCTTCTGGCAGGTTATGGAAATTACCCGAGCGCCCGTTATCGCTTCGCATTCCTCCTGCCGGCAGTTCACGCCCGGCTTCGAACGCAATATGAACGACGACATGATCAAGCGCCTGGGCGAGAACGGCGGCGTTATCCAGATCAACTTCGGCACAGACTTTCTGGATGGAGCGATGAGCAAACGCAATGACGAACTGCGCGAGGAATTGAATAAACTGCTGGAAAAAGAAGGCCTGAAGGATTCTGACGCCGACGCCGAGCCGATCATTCAACAGTTTGTTAAAGAGCACCCTACACTCTATGCCGATGTGCAAACGGTAGCCAACCATATTGACCATGTGGTGAAACTGGCAGGAGTGGACCACGTCGCCTTCGGTTCCGACTTCGATGGGGTAGGGGATAGCCTGCCTACCGGGCTGAAGGACGTTTCCCAGTACCCCAACCTCATCTATGAACTACTCAAAAGGGGCTATTCAGAAGAAGATATCGGGAAGATGTGCTATAAAAACGTCTGGCGGGTATGGAAAGAAGTGGAACGAGTGGCAGCGGAGATGTAAGTACAGGGTTGCCTGATACTGTTTGGTCTTTTCCATTCTTTCCTGTATTGATTGTGGGGCCAAAAATATGCTGCAGTGCGGGCAACTACCTGCTTCTGCGAAAGCAATGGTATCGCATGTGATGTTGCAGGGAGAACAAAAGCAGGCAATGTACTGGATTTTTGCCGAGGTGATCCAGCCACAGAAGGCCAGGAAGAAGGATAAAAGCACGATGACAATTGTCAATGGAGCAAAGGCAAAAAATGGTCAAATTGATGTTTCTTCCTTCAAAAACTTGGATTATGGGTGCGGTAGCCCCTAAGATGCTTTCCCGCAAAGGGCAGCAGTGGCTTAAGGCCCTGCACATTACCATGGCCGGACTTTCCCTCGGCGGCAGTGCGGTAGCGTTGATCCTGCTGGCCATCAAGCAGGGGGAGGCATGGCTGAACACATCATAGGACGGGTCTTGGAAAGGCAATCCTTGCAGGTGGACGCCATTACCGGGGCTACCACGACCAGTAAGTGTATCCTGAAAGCGGCGGAAAACGCAACAAAAGAATAACAAACGCTAACCAAAAAATAAAGGCTATGCCTACACGCCACCACTCCTTGTTTCTTCTGCTTTTCCTGGCGCCAGCCTGGCTGTTGGCTCAACCCAGCGCCCTGGAAGTGAAGCTCTTTAACCTGCCGGACGTCATCTTCAAAAAGATCGACACGCCGGAAGGGTTCGAGGCCGCCTATGAGTTGCAGATCCGTCAGCTCATAGATCATGAGGACGCCTCGAAAGGGTTTTTCTACCAGCGCGCCTATTTGTCGCACCGCAGCTTCGGCGCACCCATGGTTATCGCCACCGAAGGGTATCAACGGCCGTCCAACCGCCTGTATGAGCTCACCAATTATCTGGCGGCCAATCAGCTGGATGTGGAGCACCGCTATTTCGGCGCCTCCATTCCTGACGACCCGAATTACAAATACCTCAACCTGAAACAAGCTACGGCCGACCTGCACTACGCCCGGGAACTGCTCGGCCAGGCCTACCAGGGCCCCTGGGTAAGCACCGGCATCAGCAAAGGCGGGCAAACCACCATCTTCTACCGATACTTTTTTCCGGATGACGTGGCCGCTTCCGTGCCCTATGTGGCGCCGCTCAACCTGGAACTCCGGGATAAGCGCATTTTCACCTTCCTCGATACCATAGGCTCCGACGCCTGCCGCCAGGCGTTACGACAGGTACAGGTGCGGCTGCTGAAAGAAAGAGAAGCGGTATTGCCCCGCCTGAAGTGGTACGCCGAGGGCGCCGGTTACCAGTTCACCTACCTCAGCCTCGAAGAAGCTTTTGAGTATAGTGTTCTGGAATACCCCTTCTCCTTCTGGCAGGTAGGAGGCGCAACCTGTGAGGAGATCCCCGACGCCAAAACGGCTGCATTGGATGTGGTGCTCGAACATTTTATGAAGACTGTCGGCATTGACTTTTTCAATGATGAATCAATGGTCAACTATGCGTCCCACTATTGGCAGGCCGGAACGGAAATGGGCTACTATGGCTACGAAACTGATGACTTCAAAGGGTTGCTCAAAGCCCTTTCCGGCGAGCCTAGCGCCGTCTTTATGCCCGGCAAGATGCCAATGACATTCGAGCCTTCTCTGGTCAGAAAAGTATACGACTGGGCCCAAACCGAGGCCAACCAGATGATCTACATCAATGGCGGTATCGACACCTGGTCGGCTACCGGGGTGCCGCCCTCTGACAAGGTGGACGCCCTCTGGTTCATTATGCCCGGAAAGAACCACGGCAGCGCCCGCATCCGCAACATGAGCGAAGCGGACCGGGAGCTGTTGCTGAACACTCTTGGAAAGTGGATGGCGGAAGATGTGAAAAATAAACCTTAGTTTCGCGGCGGAATTTTTGGTTTCCGGTTTCTGCTATCCCGGGGTGTTCCGGCAGGTTACCCTCCAATGAGGCAGGAACAGGAAACCAGCTATTGCCCTCGGGCATCGCAACCCCCAGGCTATTCGTTAAGGGTTGTGTAAAGAAAACAACAAACATGAGAACTGTAGTACTTTCCATTGGCCTTATGCTGTTTGCCTTCTCTTCCCTGTTTGCGCAGGAAGGAGGCGCCGTTGCCGATTCTGACACTACCATATACGAAGCGGTGGAACAAATGCCCCGTTTTCCGGCTTGCGAAAAACTGGACACTACCATCCAGGTGAAGAACCAGTGCGCTCAGCAGGCTTTGTTGTCCCTGATGTACAAGAATATATCCTATCCGCTGGAGGCCCGGCAGAATGATATCGAAGGAACCGTCGTCGTCAGCTTTGTGGTAGAGAAGGATGGCAGCCTGAGCAACTTCAAGATCGTCAAGGACATTGGCGGCGGCTGCGGGCTGGAAGTGCTGCGCGTGGTGGAAGGCATCAACGAGGCTGGTATCTTATGGGTGCCGGGAATGAACAACGGACAGGTGGTGCGGGCCCGTTTCAACCTGCCCATCAAGTTCAAATTGGAGGAAGTACCTCCCTACACCATTATCGGCCGGGACACAGTGTATACGCAGTTTGAAAAACCACTGGAATTTAAAGGTGGTGATGAAGCCCTGCAGGCCTACCTTACCGAAAACCTGGAATACCCGGCCTCGGGCAATGATTCCTGCCTGATGGGCCGTATCGAGCTGCAGGTCATGGTCCGTCCCAGTGGTGAGGTCCGCATCCTGGACCTCATCGACTACAGCGGCCTCGACTTCGACTTCTGGTACGAGGCCATCAGCCTGGCCACTTCCACCTACGGCAAGTGGGACCCTGCGGTCTTTGAGGGGCGCCAGGTTACAGCTGCTTATAACATCGCGTTGCCCTTCCTCCCGGAAGCTCCTGGCTGCCAGGAGCGCGTGAAAGAGTTCGAAACGGCCAACGCGCTGGCGGAAGAAGGCGCCAACCTGTTCGACAGCGGCGAGAAGGAAGCCGGGGTGGAGAAGCTTTCCCAGGCTGTCGCTATGTTCCCCAACAATGCCAACTACCTCCTCATGCGCGGCCAGGCCTACCTGGACATGAACCGCTTCGGGGAGGCCTGCGAAGACCTGACCCTGGCCCGGCGCATCTGTTTCATCGACTGGTACGACGGGGTGCTGCCGGTGATCTGTAAGCAGGAGTAGAAAGGCTTCACAATATCTGCAACTTCGCAAACTTCAACATGATCTTCCGCTCCTGCGGGTCCCCCGCATCCCGAAAGAAGATGGTGGCGATCCGGCTATCTTTCGCCCCGTCGATGCTCAGCACTTTGCCTTCGCCGAACTTGAGGTGCAGCACCTTCATACCCGTTTGGATCTCACTGGCTGCCGCTGGTTTGAAGTCCTTCGGGTCGATCCGCGGGATGGCGCTGTTGGCCGTCTGCCGTTTGAAGTGGCCGCTCACGCGGGCGCCGCTGCTGGCAGGTTCTGCGTTGTCCATGCGCTCCAGGCTACTGGTTTGGGAGCGCACATAGGCGGTGCTTTCTACATGTCGTCCGGGGACCTCCTCGAGGAAGCGGCTGGGCTCGTTGTAGCGCATCTGGCCGAAGCGGTAGCGGCTGTTGGCGAAGGAAAGGGTCAGGAACTGCTCGGCCCGGGTGATGGCCACGTAGAAGAGGCGCCGTTCCTCGTCCAGTCCTTCGGGGGTATCCAGGGAGAGAAAGGAAGGAAACAGCTTCTCTTCCAGGCCCACTACGAAGACGGATTTGAACTCCAGCCCCTTGGCGGCGTGGACGGACATGAGGGTGACGTGGTCTGTGGAGTCCTCATTATTATCCAGGTCGGTGAGCAGGGCGATGTTCTGCAGGTAGCTTGCCAATGATTTATCGGGTATAGTCTCGGTATCGATGACCGTGTCTTCCTCCACGAAGGATTTGATGCCGTCCAGCAGAGCGTTGACGTTTTCCAGGCGGTTCATGCCTTCCACGGTGGTGTCGTTCTTCAGCTCATCCAGGATGCCGGAGCGCTTGGCGATGGCGGCGGCCATTTCGTAGGCATTGTCGCTTTCCAGCCGCTGCATGAAGGATTTGATCATAGCCACGAAATCGTTGATGGCGTTCTGAGCGCGGGCGCCCATCTGGGCGCTGCCCAGGCATTGCCACATGGGCTTGTCCACCTTGCTGGCCAGGGCGCTGATCTTGTCAACGGTAGTGTTGCCGATGCCCCGCTTGGGGTAGTTGATGACGCGCCGCAGGGCTTCCTCATCGTTGGGGTTGACCGCCAGGCGCAGGTAGGCGATCACATCCTTCACTTCTTTTCGTTGGTAGAAGGACAGGCCGCCGAACACCCGGTAGGGGACATTGTACCGGCGCAGGTATTCCTCGAACACGCGGGATTGTGAGTTGGTCCGATAGAGAATGGCGATCTCGCTGTTGCTGAGGTGGAAGCGGTTCTTTTGTTCCAGGATGGTGTCGGCCACCCGCTTGCCTTCCTCTCCGTCGGTCAGTGCTTTGACTACTTTGATCCGGTGTCCCTCGCCCTTATCTGACCAGATGGTCTTCTGGATCTGTTTGCGGTTGTAAGTGATCACGCTATTGGCCGCCTGCACGATGTGTTCGGTAGAGCGGTAGTTCTGCTCCAGCTTGAAGATCTGTATGCCGAAGGGTTTGAAATCGGCCTCAAAATCCAGGATGTTCTGGATAGTGGCTCCGCGGAAGGCGTAGATACTCTGGGCATCGTCGCCCACCACGCAGATATTTCGGGGGCTGCCGTCGTAGTTGATGAACTTGCGGATGATGGCGTACTGCAGGTGGTTGGTATCCTGAAACTCGTCGACCAGCAGATAGCGGAACTTCTGGCGGTACTTGTCGAGCACGCCGTCCGGATTTTTCTGGAACAGTTCGTAGAGGCGGAAGAGCAGGTCGTCGAAGTCCATAGCTCCCGAGCGTTTGCAGCGGGCGACGTATTTCTGATAGATGGCGTAGAGATGGGGGCGCTTGGCCATGCGGTCCTCCTGGCGCAGGGCCTCGTCCTTTTCATAGAGTTTGGGCGTGATGAGGTTGCTCTTGGCTGAAGAGATGCGGGAGCGAATGGCGTTGATGTTGTAGGCGTCTTTGCTCAGGTTCATCTCTTTGACGATAGCGCTGAGCACGCTTTTGGTATCGTCGGTATCGTAGATGGTAAAGTTGGAAGGGTAGCCGATCTTATCGGCCTCAACCCGCAGTATCCGGGCGAAAATGGAGTGGAAGGTGCCTGCCCACACCTTATTGGCGCGTTCGCCGACCACTTTGGCGATGCGTTCCTTCATCTCCCGGGCGGCCTTATTGGTGAAGGTCAGCGCCAGGATCTCCCAGGGCGCAACGCCCTGTTCGATCAGATGGGCAATACGGTAGGTGAGCACGCGCGTCTTGCCTGAGCCCGGCCCGGCGACGACCAGCACAGGCCCTTCCGTATTCGTAACTGCGGCGCGCTGTACATCGTTGAGTTGCTGCAGGTAGTTGTTGTTTGCCATCTCTTTTTATTAATGAGTGAGTTAGTGTGGGAGCGAAGGAGTGAGGGAGGGCTACCATTCACTCCTTCGCTCCTTCATTCCCTTCCAACGCTTCCCAGTACTCTACCGCCCGCCGGGTGTGCGGGATACAGATGGAGCCGCCCACCAGGTTGGCGATGGCGAAGACTTCATACAATTCGGCGCGGGTAACGCCCAACTCGTAGCAGGTGCCCAGGTGGTAGCGGATGCAGTCGTCGCAGCGCAGCACCATGGAAGCCACCAGTCCGAGCAGCTCTTTCGTCTTCTGCGAAAGCGCCCCCTCTTGATAAGCATTTGTATCGAGATTGAAAAATCGCTTTAGTACTTTATTATCCTCCGCCAGGATTTTCTCATTCATCCGGGCCCTGTAGTCGTTGAATTCACTTACTAGAGACATAATCTTGGTAGTTTATGGTGAGTTGCTGGTTGCCGGTTGCCGGCAAAAAGAATTACCAATGGCCAACAACTAAAAATTTGCTGTATGCGGGGCAAAAGTAGGGAAAAACCATCTTATCCTCAATTTCGTTATCTTTCCTGAATCGAAAACAAGAAATTTTCATGCCGGACGCTTTGATATACCTCGACAACAACGCCACTACCCCCTGCGATCCCCGCGTGGTGGAGGCCATGCTGCCCTATTTCTACGAAAAACCGGGCAATGCCGCCAGCCGCAATCACCCCTTCGGCTGGGTGGCCGACGAGGCGGTAAAGCAGGCGCGGGCCCAGGTGGCCCAGCTCATTCAGGCCGATCCCCGGGAGATCATTTTCACCTCCGGCGCTACCGAGTCCGACAACTTGGCCTTGAAAGGGGTGTTCGAACTCTACCGCCGTAAGGGCGCCCACATCATTACGGTGAAAACCGAGCACAAGGCGGTGCTCGACGCCTGCGCCCATCTGGAAAAGATGGGCGCCGAGGTGACTTACCTGGATGTCGATGCCGATGGTTTGATCAGCCTGGAAGCGCTCGACGCTTCCATTCGTCCGGATACGGTCCTGGTGTCCGTTATGTGGGCCAACAACGAGACCGGCGTCATCCAGCCTATGAAGGCCATCGGTGATATTTGCGACAAACACGGCGTTTTGCTGATGAGCGACGCCACCCAGGCGGTGGGCAAGATCCCGGTCGACCCCAAAGCGGCGGGCGTACACCTGATGGCCTTCACCGCCCATAAGATGTACGGGCCCAAGGGGGCCGGCGCCCTCTATGTCAGCCGCCGGCAACCCCGTGTAAAGTTGGCCCCGCAGATCGACGGCGGCGGCCACGAGCAGGGCATGCGCTCGGGAACGCTCAACGTGCCGGGCATCGTCGGCTTCGGCAAGGCGGCCGAACTGGCCGGCCAGGAGATGGAGCAAGAGGCCCTTCGCCTCCGGGTCTTGCGTGATAAACTGGAAAAGGCATTGCTGGAGCGGGTGGAAGAATCTTTTGTCAACGGCAGCCGGGAGCACCGGCTCGGGCACGTTGTCAACATCGCCTTTCGCCATGCGGAAGCGGAAGGGGTGATGATGACTTTCAATCAAAGAGTGGCCCTTTCTTCCGGCTCCGCCTGCACTTCGGCCTCAGTGGAGCCCTCGCACGTCCTCACCGCCATGGGCCGCAGCAGTGGGCTGGCCCACAGTTCGTTGCGCTTCAGCCTGGGCCGCTTCAATACGGAGGAGGAGGTAGCCTATGCTATCGAGGCCGTCGTACAGGGCGTCGAAAAGGTCAGAGGGATGAGCCCGGTGTGGGAGCTGTTTAAGGAAGGGATATTGTGAGGTTCGGAGTTCGGTATTCGGTGGCCGGAGTTCGGGGTTCGCGAACCCCGAACCCCGAACCCCGTTTAACAGGCTCACCACTCCCAGCTGGCGCCGATGACCGGGATGAAACCGAACCAGTTCTTATGGTCCGCAGGGTACAGGTAACCGCCATTGCCGTCCGGCACGAGGTTGCCTTCATCGTTGGTCACATCGAGGTCATATTTGCGGAGGTTCTCCCGGTTGTAAACGTTGATCAGGTGAACGAAAGTAGTGATCCTGCCCTTTTTAGCCTGGAAATGGCGGTTGGCACGCAGGTCCATCCGGTGGTAGGCCGGGTATTCTACGCCATTGAATTCCTCGTGTACCTGATAAAAATGGAGGTTGCCATCCGGAAGGGACTGGTAGGTATAATGATAATTAGTCCGGGGCCATCCTACATAATACTGCCAGGACACGTTGAAATGCCATTTGTCATTCGGGCGGTAGTTTACGTCTGCATAAACAGTGTGGCGTTGATTGTTGAGCCGGGGATGCTTGCCGGTTCGGGCAGACAGCAGGCCGTCGAATTCAATGTCGGTAATGTTGTCCTCTGCCTTGGCCAGGGCATAACTGAACCACCAGGATATCCGTTTTCCGATATCGTACTTCAGGAATACTTCGATGCCTCTGGCCGTTGCGCCGTCGATCTCCAGCCTCACCACGTCGTTCCTGGATTCGGGGAAGACTTCCCAGGGGTCTCTCAGGTTCTGGTAGGTGGGGCTGATGTTGGAAATGTCCTTGTAATAACCTTCAATTCGGAAGTTGATGCCATTGGAAAAGAGGTGTTCGAAGCCCAGTACATAATGCTTCGATAGCTCGGCCGGATTGAATTGATCCCCGTTGTGGTTGACGTCCAGGTTGTTGATGAACTGCGTCTGGTAGAAATAGCCCCAGGCGCCCCGCAGGAAGGTGTTCTCCGCGAAGGCGTAAGCAAAACCGAGGCGGGGGCTCCACAATTTGTCATTGGTATAGGAAGCATAGTCATACCGGAAGCCCGCCTCCAGGATGAGCTTGCGCAGTACCTTCAACCGGCTGGAAAGGTATGCGCTGGCCAGTTGGCCGGAAGGTTTGATGTCAATGTCTATCTGCTCGCTGTAGTTGATGAGGCTGTCCTGAGCATTGATGCGGATATCCGTAATGGAATTGTGATACCGGTATTCGGCATTGAGCTGCCGGGCCTCGATACCGCCTTTGAGGATGAACCGGTTGGAGGCTTCCCAGTTCCAGTCCTGCTTCAGCCCTACGAATGCATAACTTCTTTCATCTTTTAGGTCGAAGTCCCCTTTATCGGTGTAATCGATCTTGCTGAACAGGCCCCTGCGGTTGTGGGTGATGTAGCCGGAATAGAGCAGCGTCTGGGAGGATAGGTTCGGCCTGTAGTAGGAACTCAGGGTCAGCCAGCCGTAGGTATTCCCGTATTCCGTGTCGTGGCGGTCGAAGTTGTCCGGTTTGATATCTCGGATCTTGGTTCTATCGCCGGAGCGCAGGGCGTGGAAGGACAGGGTGTGTTTGTCATTCAGGTTGTAGGACACCTTAGCCAGGGCGTCGTAAAATATGGGCGTGTTTTCCGTTTCACCGATAAGGGAAAAAGTGGCGTCCAGCATTCCTCTGCGGCCGGAGAGGATGTAGGAGCCTTTGTTATCTGCGAATTTTCCATCGGCGTATACCCGGGCATTCATGATGCTGAGGCCTACGGAAGTGTGCCGCTGGTTGTCGGCTATCCGTTTGGTATGCATATTGAAAACGCCGCTCTGGCGCATGCCATATTCTGCCGGGAATCCGCCGGTGATCAGGTCGATCCCCTGGATGGCTTCGATATCCACGATGCTGAACAGGCCGCCGGCAAAATCCCGTTGGTGGAAGGGCTCGTAGAGTTCCATCCCATCGAGGGTGATGAGGACTTCATCGGATTCGCCGCCGCGAACCGTAAATTTCGAGGAGAAGTCATTGGAAGAAACCCCCGGGAGGCGGGTCACTGCGCGGGTGATGTCTTCTGCCCACGACATATTCTTGAGGTCTTTTTCCGTCAGGGTTTGCCGGGAGAGGGGGGCGCCGCCCATGATCGAGAAGCGGCCGGGCGTAACGGTCACCGTGCTCAGGGAGAAGGCCTCCTCTTCCATTTGCACAATGCCAATATCAAGTATTTCATCTTTGCCGACCTTTAAATTTTCCAGGCGTTTTTTGGCATATCCCAGAAAAGATAAGGATAGGGTGTATTCTCCCGGCGGCAGGCGCGGGATCAGGAAGCTTCCATCTTCTTCAGTGGCCGTGCCCACTTTGATTTCTTCGATCATGACGTGAACGCCAGGAAGAGGCTCCTGGTATTCTCCTTCCAGTACGAGGCCTTTGATCCCTCCGTTTTCCGTTTTTACCTGAGCATTGCTGTTGTGGCTGAGCAGCAGGCATAGGAACACCATAAGAACTACTAGTGCATTTCTCATCATTGAAATACATTGAATGGTTTGAAAAAAGGGGCGAATGTTGGCGCAACAACCCCAAGGGGAAGGCCTGAGGTTATTGCACGGGGTGTATATATACACCGCCTGTTTGCTGTTTCATTGACTGCATTTATATGAATACAAATTTGCCTAATTAATAAAACGCAGTAGCCTGACGGCAAGGCTGCGTGGAATCCGTTTTTTCGTCGAAAGCGTTCATTTTTTTTTGACAAGGACATTTTTCCCTCCTTTATTCCAACTTCACTTTTTCAACTCCGGCCCATTGAACTTGATTTCGTCCCGTAGTGTTACTATCTTAGCTTATCAAAACCGAAAAAAGCGACAACAAGTATGATCTACGTTGCCGATAGCGCTAAAAGACAGATTGCCGAGATCCGTGAACGGGAAGGGTATGGCGATGATTACTTCGTCCGGGTTTGGGTGACCAGCGGCGGTTGCTCCGGGCTGACCTACCAGATGGAGTTCTCTAACCAACCCAAGCCGGATGACCAGGAGTTTCAGGACAACGAGATCAAGGTAGTCACCGACCTGCGCAGTGTCCTCTACCTGTTCAATACGACCCTGGAATTTTCCGGCGGGTTGGACGGTAAGGGCTTCCACTTCAACAACCCGAATGCTTCGCGCACCTGTGCTTGCGGCGAAAGCTTCTCGGTATAATGCTTTATGTTACGCATCGGTTACGACGCCAAACGACTGTTCAATAACTTTACCGGCCTGGGCAATTACAGCCGTACTCTTCTGGCTAACCTCTCAGAGTATTATCCTGATAATGCCTACTTCCTGTACAGCCCGAAAATTACCCGGAACGACGAAACACACTTCTTCCTGAACAGTGCCCTGTTCAATGTGCACCTTCCCAGGCGGGGCTCCAGTTCCTATTGGCGTACCATTGGCATCAGGCGCGACCTGGCTCGGCACAAGGTACAGTTGTTCCACGGACTGAGCCATGAGATCCCTCTGGGGTTGGATAAGGCCAAAATTCGGAGCATCGTTACCATCCACGACCTGGTTTTCGAGCGCTTTCCGGAGCACTACCCTTTTATCGACCGAAAGATCTACAGCCTCAAATTCCGATATGCCTGCCGCCATGCCGATCATATCGTGGCCATCAGCGAGAGCACCAAACGTGACATCATCGAGCTTTACGGCATATCACCGGAGAAGATCACCGTCATTTATCAATCCTGCCACGAGCGGTACATGGTCGAAAAATCGCGGAAGACTTTTGAGGGGCTGCGCCGCCGGTACCATCTTCCGGAAGAATACCTGCTTACCGTAGGGTCGATCACGGCGCGAAAGAACCTGATGGGGGTTATTCGCGCCCTCGAGCTCCTTCCTGAAAGCAGCCGCCTGCCGTTAGTCGTTGTCGGCAGGGGAGGGCGTTATCGCGCCAAGGTACAGGCGTTCATCCAAAAGAACCGGTTGGAGAACCTGGTACACTTCATCGATGTCAGCTTTGATGACCTGCCGGCCGTTTATCAGAAGGCTTCTGCATTTCTCTATCCTTCCTTTTATGAGGGCTTTGGCATTCCCATTCTGGAGGCGCTTTTCAGCAAGACACCGGTCATAACGTCCAATTTATCCTCTCTTCCTGAGGCTGTAGGCCCGGGAGCGCACCTCGTCGACCCGCATCGCCCGGAGGAAATCGCGGCCGGTATCGTGAAGATACTTTCTGATGAGGCCTATCGCCAGGGCCTTATCTCAGCGGGTTATGCCCATGCACAGCAGTTCCGGGGCGAGCCGCTGGCCGGTAAGATGATGGATCTGTATGTACAAGTGGCGGGAGGAGGCAATGCCGAGCCGGAGCCGATCACGTAGGCAGGTCCTTCTCCTGAAATGTACAGAAATGCATAGAAGTGGGGAAATGCGGCCCGAATTCAATCTAAGCTGGCATTTCCACCGCCCTTGTCTGCGGGCCTATTGCAGGATGACCTTTTCCACCTTGCCGCCCCTTTCATTAGACCACATCAGGTAGTAGAGCCCTCTGGGCAATTGCCCTACTGCTATTTCCTCCTTGCCGTTGCGGCCATTGCTTTGCCAGGCCACTTTCCCGTTGTTGTCCAGCAGCTGCACCTTCCAGGTACCTGGTGGCAGGGCTATATTCAACCACCCGGTAGCGGGGTTAGGGTAGGCGCGGGCGGCGCCGCCAGGAAGAGTTGCCGTTACCGTGGACAGCTCCTCGATCGCGAAATCCCAGATTCCCCGGCCGTAGGTGCCGAAGCGTGCAACCTGTTCCCCAGGCAGGTATTCCACGGACCAGTAGGTTTGCGCCGGAGCGCACTGCCCCGACAGATCGTACCAGCGCCCCTGTCCTTCGAGATATACGTAAGGGCCGGCTTCCGTAGCGGCAAAGATCAGGCTGTCGTCTTCATTGCCGGCGAGGCCCAATACCAGGGTGGATGGCAACCCGATGGACATGGGCTGGAAGTTCGCTCCTCCGTCGGTAGACTTGTAAACTGCCGGGTTGGAGTAGCCGCTTCCGGCCAGCAGTACCGCCTGGCCGTCCGATGCATAGGGATAGATAGCCTGGCCGTACAGGTAGTGCCCCTCCGGGAGGAAGTTGAGGGATTGGTTCCAGGTACCTCCGCCATCGTCAGAGTAGAAGAACCGGCCATTAGAGGTGGCTGCGTACCATTTATCCGTATTTTGCCGGGCTACGGCCATGGCGCTGAGCGTGCCGCCTGCCGATTCTTCGAGAAAATTGAAGGCGCCCTGGGTGGCCTGGATCTGGCTGTTGTGGTATTCCAGGCGGATGAGGTATGACCCCGGCCCGCCGTCGATATTGCCTCCGGCCAGATAGGCGGCCGGGTCGCCCGGATAGGGGCTGCCCATCAAGGGCGGGAGCCAGACGGTTTCATTTTCGGATTCCAGCTCATAACTTTCGGTAAAGCCCCCCCATTGCGGGTGGCCGTAGTAAGTGATCCATCCTCCGGGGTAGGCAACCCAGAGCCCCTCTCCACCATTGGAAAAGGCAAGCTGTCCGTAATCACCGGAGATGAGTTGCTGGAAAGCGGATAGCCCTTCGCCGGCAAACTGATCGGATCGTTGGAAGCCCTGATCCTGAGAGCCGGCATAGACAAAAGCCGGGGCGGTGGGGTCGGTTCGGACGCTGTAGTACTGGCTCACGTTAAGGCCGGAAAGCCCGATGTTGGCCGTACTTTCAAGCCGGTCTTCGGAAATGGAGAGCCCTCCGTGGTTGCTCACCAGCAGGAAGGGTTGTCCGGCGGCTGTTTCGAATTCTGCAATATCCATAATGTCGGCATGCAGGCTCCCTTCGATGTCTTCGTAATATTCCCACCACTCATTTATTTTCTCCCAGGTTTGGCCGGCATCGAGGCTGCGGTGGCATTCTACTTCGCCCATGTACAGCACGTTGGGGTCGGAAGGGCTGACGTAGAGGCCCACTTCCCAGGGCGCTGCGGGCAGCGCTCCCTGCTGTTGCCATTGTATTCCGCCGTCCAGGGAGCGGTAGGTTTTCCAGTTAGATCCCCCGGAATTGGTATAAGCATAGAGGTAAAGTTGGCCCTCGACCATGATGCCCGCCAGGTTGGCGCGGGCATTGCCGAAGTTGAGGTTTGTCCCTTCATTGATCCATTCCAATTGGCCGGTGGTCGGGTCGATCTCATAGATCCTTGCCTGCCCGTTTTCCCGTTTTTCAGCCAGGAACACGGTATTGAAATGGTGAGGAGAAGCCAGGGCCAGGTGGGAAAAATCGTTCGTGCTGAATGCTGATCGGGGCAGATAGTTTTCCCCCTGATCGAGTGATAGGTAGAGCCGGATATCGGCCCAGTAATGGGGTTTGGCAAGGACAAAAACGGGGAAGTTTTCGCCATCATTGAGCACCACCGGGGAGTGTATATTTCCCCAGCGGTCGGTATGGGTGATGCCAGGAGCCCGTGTCCAGCTGAGGCCGTCGTCATCGGAATAGTGGGGCAGGCGTCCGGCGAAAGCAAGTAATCTGCGGCCGGAGCCATGAGGGATGAACTGCAGGAGGCCCCGTTCGAATTGAAGGTCCTGGTTGACGGCCTGCCAATCGAGTCCGTGGCGTCCACCCCGCCAAAGAGTGCCTCCGGCAGAGATCAGCCATATTTCATCGGCTGCGGCGTCATAGGCTGTTTTGAGTATGCTGCCGGCCTGATTGGTGCTGCCCCGTTCCAGCCAGCGCCCGGCGAGGAGGCCGTTGGCGATAGCCTCCTGGTTGCAATTGGAGCGGAAGTAGGCGCGAAGTACGCGTTCCCGGTGGTGCATCATGCGGTTTTCGTATTCCATCTGCCGCCAGTCAACGCCAGGAGCAGCCTGGTGCATCAGTTCGAGCCAGGCCTCGCGCCGGTTGCGTTCCTCCCCTTCTTCACCAAAGCGGACAATGGTGCCCTCTGTGGGTGTCGGCAGGGGGGCGGTTGGCTGTTGCCGGCAGGACAAGAATCCGGCGAACAGGCATAGAAGGTAGCTGATGATGGTTAGGCGCTGTTTCATTTTGCTTTCTGTTGGCGTTTTACAAATTTAACATTGTAGCGCCTTTAACTTGGTTGGCTGGATGTCATTTTCCACATCCATGGAATATTTTTCCATCTCTGGAGACTTCCACGGTATAAGGAAATTGTTCTCCGGACATGGAGTCCGTACATCCTTCCTCCTTTATCGTTACCTGGATATTGGAACTGCCCGCTTTGCTGGAAAATATCTGCTGGTTGCCCCGCTGTTGGGGCGCCTGGTAGGGGTAGCTTACCGGCCCTTCATCGGGGGTACGGAATGTGATCTCACTGCCTTTTATCTGGACCGACCAGAAAGGCTCGTTGCCCATGCAGGTATAATTACGGGTTGTTGCACGCGTTTCCACCTGTGGAGCGGCAACGGATGGGGAAGGCTTCTGCGCTGGCCTGGATGCATTGCAGGACATGGCTAGTGCCACCAGGCAAATTAGGATGAGGTCCTTCATATTGCTTTGGTATATTTGTGATTGACAACTCCAAAATAGCAACAAAATTTCTGCTTTAGCAACCAGAATACTTTCAGCACTGTCTCAAGGGCCTTAAACTACCTTTAAAAATGCGCTTCCTATTCCTGCTTTTTGCGTTTCCTTATGCTCTGTGCTCCCATGCTCAGCAGCCCCGGGCCGACACCTTGCTTTCCGGCACGCTCGATTCGGTGACCGTGACAGCCACCCGCCTGGAAAGCAGGGAACTGGATGCTCCCCTATCTCTTACCGTTGTATCACAGGACGGCATACAAACAGCACAGCAGCAGCTGGCCCTCAACGAGGCCCTGGCGAGTGTGCCAGGCTTGCTGGCGCTCAATGCCGACAACTTCGCTCAGGATGCGCGCATTGCCATCCGCGGCTTTGGCGCCCGTTCCGCTTTCGGCATCCGCGGGATACAGCTCGTGGTGGATGGCCTGCCGGAATCCACTCCAGATGGACAGGGGCAGGTGGACAATATTGACCCTGGTGTGGTTTCCTCTGTGGAGGTAATTCGTGGCCCATCTTCCGGATTATATGGCAACGCTGCAGGTGGGGTCATTAACTTCACGACTGAAGCTCCGCCGGTGGAGCCTTTTGCCGAAGCCCGCTTCAGCGCCGGCAGCTACGGCTTCCAGCGGTACCAACTGAAAGGAGGTGGCCGGTCCGGACGACTGGGGCTGCTGGCCTACGGGAGCCATACCCGGCTTACGGGATACCGGGAGCACAGCCGAATGGAATCGTCGATGTTCAACACCAGGTTGCATTTCGATTATGGAAAAAAGAGAAGAGGAAAAGGAGGGAATAGCGAGAGGGCGGATTATGGGAATAATCGTTATAAAAATGATGATTATAAAAGTAATGATCCCGAAACCGCCGGGCAGTTGCAGCTCCTCCTCAACTTCCTCGATAGCCCTTTGGCGGAGGATGCCGGTGGCCTAAACGCCAGTGCGGTGAAGGAGAACCGCCGGCAGGCTTTCTCCCGGAACGCCACTTTTAATGCCGGCGAGGCCGTTCGGCAGGGAAGAGCAGCTTTGCGTTGGGGGCATCGCTGGAGCCCGAAGCATAAAATAGAAGCCTATTCTTTTTTCTTGTTCAGGGATTTTAGCAACCGCTTGCCTTTTGAGGCGGGGGGTATCGTTGAACTGGGGCGGCAGTACACCGGGCTAGGCGCCAGTTATGGATATACGGGCAAGATAGGTACTTGGCCCTACCGCTTTAGGCTGGGGATGGACCTGGCGCGTCAGGTGGATGATCGCCAACGCTTCGACAATCTGGAAGGGGCCTACGGCTCCCTGAATTTTGACCAGGAGGAATCCTTCCGCAGCCTGGGCCTGTATTGGGTGCAGGAGTTGGAACTGGCCACTGGGCTCAGCGCCACTCTCAGTACCCGCTTCGATGCATTGCGCCTGGCAGCCAATGATCGTTATCTGACGGACGGCAACGAGTCTGGGAAGCTGGACTTTGAGCGTTTCAACCCTTCTCTTGGCCTGCTTTACACATTTAGGCCGGCTGTCCGCGCTTTCGTTAATTTTTCCACCAGTTTTGAAACGCCGGCACTGAGCGAGCTGTCGGCTAACCCCACCGGCGGAGGGGGCTTCAATGAAGCCTTATCCCCCCAACGGGCTGCCAACTACGAGCTTGGCCTGCGCGGGCTTACCTTTGGCCGGTTGCGCTATCAGGTGGCCCTCTTTTACATCCGCCTGCAAGATGAGTTGTTGCCCTTCGAACTGGAGTCCTTCCCGGGCCGCCTCTTCTATCGGAATGCCGGCGTCAGCCGCCGTAAGGGCATAGAGGCCAGCCTGGACTGGCAACTGCGCTCCGGGCTGACAGCCAGCCTTTCCTATACCTTTTCCGACTTCTCCTACGACGAATACGCCACTCCGGACGGCGATTATGCCGGCAACCAATTGCCTGGGATTCCCCGGCATTTCGGCTTTTTCGGGCTCCGCTACCTGCACTCTGCGGGCTTGCAGGCCGGCCTCCGCTGCCGGTACGTAGGCGCCCTGTACGCCGACGACGCCAATTCGGAAGAAGATAAGGGCTATCTGGATGTGGGCCTGCGGCTCAGTTACTCCCGGCAGTTCGCCCGGTGGGGCCTGCATCCCTTTGTGGGCATAAACAACCTGCTGGATACCCAATACAATGGCAATATCCGGATCAATGCGTTTGGAGGGCGGTATTACGAGCCGGCGCTACGAGTGCATTTTTATGCGGGAGTGCGGGTGCGGGTGGGGTAAGGGATAATTTCTGATTGTAACGGATTGAGTAGCTGTTCTTTGAAGTCGTTCGGAGACGTTTTTAGGATACCCAAATTTATACTGACGAACGCCCGCGTTGTCAGTATATGCTGACCATCTGTGCGTCAGTATATTTGGGTTCGGAGATGTGTGGCGCCACCGTATATCGATTATAGTACGCCTGAAGGGAGATTTACGTCTTCGACGCCAAATAAATTTGGCGCACCGAGGCGCATGGCCTAATAGCTACGCAAAACGTTATAATGAGAATTTTTCCAAGGAGGCCCTGGAACGCATTCTCAACGAACTTTCCCAGGCCCACAAAGAGCAGCAACAAAAAGTGGAGGCATTCCAGTTGCAGGTCTTATGTCAGTATTTAGAATCGAAGGTGGCAGAGCGAGGCCAGGAAGGCCTGGTCATTCAGCTTGCCGACCTTCCGGAGGCGGCCAATATCTTTGAGGCTTATTACAACCGCCAGATCGGCCAGCTCCCGGAAAAGGAGCGGCAGGCTGCCCGCCTGATCATCGAGGAGGGCCTGATACTGGAAGATCCGGTAAGTTGGGAGGGTGGGGAGGGGCGCCGGCTAGGTGTGGACGGGGCTTTGTTGGTTCAGCAATTTAAAGACATTGGAGCCACCCCGGGCCTGCTCCTGGCTTTGGAAAATACCTTTTTGCTGCGCCGCCAAGCCAATGCCCTTGGAGGCGTTAATTTTGAAGTGAGCCATGACTCCCTGCTTTTCCCAATCCTGAGCGCCAAGGCCGCACGAAAAGAACAAGAAGAGCGGTTGGTACAGGAGCAGGAAAAGAGGCAAAGCAGGGGAAACGGGCATGGTCTTACATCTTCAACCGCAAGGAGCAAAGCATTACACGGACCCCGAGAAATGTATATCTCGGGCGTTCCTGCCGTTGTGTTAAAGGCAGTGATTAACTACTGCAAGTTCGCGCAAACAATCCCCTCCCCAAAAGCTTTATATAGAAACAACTCAACCAATCAAAAACCCACACTTATGAAAATAGCCATTATCGGCCACGGCAATGTAGGCGGGGCGCTGGCCAAGCGCTGGGCCCGGGCCGGTTATCTCTGCGTGATCGGCGCGCGCGATCCGAAATCGGATAAGGTCATTGACCTCATTCACGGCGCCAACGGCGTCAGCGCTACCGAGATCAAGGAATCTGTGCGCGGGGCGGCCGCCATTCTGGTTGCGACGCCGCCGGACGCCATCCCCGGCATTGCAAAGGAGATCGGCGATGTGAGCAACGCCATCATCATCGATGCGACCAACTCGGTATTCAAAAGGCCGGAGGGATACGCCAACGGTTATGAAGCGTTCAAAGCCCTGACCAATGCCAAGAGCGTCATCAAATGCTTCAATACCACCGGCTACGAGAATATGGAAAACCCGGACTACCACGGCGTAAAGGCCGATATGTTCATGGCGGGCGGCAACAAGGAGGCCAAAAACCTGGCCGAACAACTGGCCAAAGACGCCGGCTTCGACGAGGTGTACGACTTCGGCGGCGACGACAAGGTGCCGCTGATTGAATCCTTCGCTATGGCGTGGATCAACCTGGCGATCCTGCAGAAATACGGCCGGGGAATGGCGTTTAAGGTGCTGCGGAGGTAGATTGGTGTATTCGTGCATTCGTGCATTCGTGTATTCGTGTATTCGTAGATTCGTGCATTCATGTGTGTCGTCCTAAAATAAGTTTACACCCAAAGGGGCAGTACTTTGGTTTTTAGTGGTAAATCAAATCCTCCCGCTATGCTGTCCTGTTATAATAATAGAACCAACACACAAACATCATGAAACTCTCCTATCGCATCAACTGGATCTTCAACGATGCCGCGGGCATCTTTTTGGGCATTGCCGTCGCCGCGGGTATCCTTTCTTTGGAAAGTCAGTGGTTGGGGACACCGGGCACGGTGGCCGGTAAGGCCGAAGGCCTGGGCATCGCCCTGCTGGGCGGCCTGATCGCCGGCACCATCCTGGCGTGGTTTCAGTACAGGATACTACAGCGCCGCTATCCGGTCCTGTCCTGGAAAGTTTGGTGGGGCAATACTGTGCTCGCTTTTATCGCCGCCTGGGGCCTGGCCATCCTGCCGTCGTTTTCTTACACCGGCCACAACGCCATGCAGGAGGTCGTCCCCCCGTTCGGGATCCCGGTGTACACCCTCATTTACGGTTCCATCCTATTCGGGGCTATCATGGGCGCCATCATCGGTTTTGCGCAGTGGATGGAACTTAGAAAACACCGCGAAGACGCCGGGGAATGGATCGGCGTGAACGTCTTCGGCTGGTCGCTGGGCCTGTTCTTGCTCACGCTGCTGGGCTTTGTCTTCGCCGATCAGCTGAGTGCATTCCTGCTGGTGGGAATCGTCGGCGGGCTGATCGCCGCTTTGTGTATTGCTGCGATTACGAGCATGTTTTTCCAGCGGATGGAAGAGGGGAGATAGCTAAAGGTTGAGAACAGGGCTGAGATGAGACGGAACCCGAGCTGCCGCAGTGGGGCGGCCACGGCATGGTGTAAGCCGTTAGCTCCTTATCGCCCCTGGCGTTATTCCGCTCCTTGTGGATGGCCGAATGGTGGCCCTCAACGGGAATGATCCGCTCCACTTCGCCCAAGTGGCGCTCACCAAAAAGGCCATCGAACGGATCACCACGGCCTTCCTGGGCCGAAATTTCGACATGCTGCTGGCCCCCGGGCAGATCGTCTTCGAAGACGCCGGCGGAAGCCTCGTCATTCCAGCTGAAAACCGGGGCGTCCGGCTCGACGAAGTGCCGCCGCTGCGGCCCCGGCACATTGCCAAAACTCAATCCCTCCGGCTCCAGATCTCATACATCGGCTCTCCGGCGGAGCTTTTGCCGCGGTGGTGCCAATCGTTGCCCTCGACGCTGAACTCGAACCGGAGTTGAGCGCCCACCCTGGAATTATCGCGGGAGAAAAATTCGATGTTTTCGGTGTAAACACCCTCTTCGGCGGTGTAGGAGCCACCCCCTGTGCCGAAGAATTGTTTCGTTTCGGTATTGTAGGCGATCCACTGAAAGCGGGAACCGGCCAGGATCTTCATGGTTTTCCGGGGCTGGTTGGCTGTATCCCGGCGGGTGATCTTTCCGTCTCTTTCCCTGCCGGAAAACAGCCAGGGGCCGGAGAGGGGAGTGGAAATATCCGCATCGAGGGCCCCCCACGGTGCGGGATCAAGGTCTTTGCCCTCCAGCAGGAGCGTTGATTCCTTGAGTGAGATATTCCATTCTTCTGATGTCCCGACGCGGGTGCTGTCGGCTGTGTCGAATTCATAGGACACCTCTAGTGCTTCTCCATCGAGGCTCCAACTGCCGCCTTTGGTGCTGAGGAATGCGCCGTTTTCGGACATGTAGGACGTCAAGGAAAAATACCGGCCGCTGAAGAGCAGGATACGCGCGATCTCGCCGTCGGCGGATGCTCCGGTTTGAAGCCAGGCGCCTTCGAGCTTAGCCTTATTTGTTGCCGAATCACTTGAAAAGGACAAAAAGAATGGAAGGGCGAGTAAAAGGGCAGGCAACAGTTTTGATTTTACCATTTCGGTTAGGTTTTGGTTTTACTCAAATTTATTCAATTTTCCTGATTGTAACGTTTTGTGTAGCTACCCTGAAGACGTGAACCCCGGCCGGGGTTGTGAAAAAACGGGCAGCCTCTAAATTCGGAGTGAAAATTATCAAGTACCTTTTTTCACAACTCCTCGGAGACGTTGCATTAATAAATTTGATGGGGCGCGGGTTTATCGTTTTCGGCGCCAAAAAACTTTAGCTCACCCTTTGGAATTTAAAGTTATTCCACATGGTGAACCGAGTTAGCGTTGGCCGGGTAAATTCACTCCACCCCCAAAAAAAACTCAAACTCCTCCGGCGTAACCACCTCAGCAGCCTTTACCGGATAGTTCCCCGTAAACGTAGTTGAAAACCGCACCTTTTTCCTGGCGTTCCACTTAAACTCGTAAGCGTAAAAAAAACCGTCCCGTTCTTCCACATAGTCGATTTCCTGCTGGTCCTGCGTGCGCCAGAAGAAACGGTTGGCCAGGATGCCGGCGTAATGCAGGTGTTTGAGCCGTTCGCTCAGGAGGAAGTTTTCCCACAGGGCGCCTTTGTCCTGGCGCAGTTCGAGCGGTTGCAGTTGGGCGATCACCGCATTGCGCACACCGTTGTCATAAAAGTAGATTTTTCGTTTCGTTTTAAGTTCTTTGCGCAGGTTGCGACTCAGCGGCTGCAGCCGGAAGATGACATAACTTTTCTCCAGCAAGTCGATATACTTTTCAACCGTCTGGTTGTCCAGATCAACGATCTGGCCCAGCTCGTGGTAGGACACCTCCTGCCCCAACTGGTACGCCAATGCCTGCAGGAGTTTCACCAGCTTTTCCGGCTTCTTGATCTTTTCAAGGGCCAGCACATCCCGGTAGAGGTAGCTATCCGTCAGCAGCGCCAGTATTTCTTTTTCATTGGAAGCAGCGTGGATCACCTCAGGATAATATCCGAACACCAGCCGGTGCGGCAGCGCCCGTTTTTCTTCCAGCCAGCCGTGGTAGCTTGCCATTTCCGAAAAGGAGATGGGAAAGATGCGGTATTCCCACTTTCGCCCGGTCAGCGGTTCATTGATCTTGTTAGCCAACTCGAAAGAAGAAGATCCCGTGGCAATCACCTGTACCTCCGGCAGCTCATCCGTGATCAGTTTCAGCTTCAGGCCGATATTTTCTACGCGCTGCGCTTCGTCGATGATCACCACCTTTTTTTGTCCGATAATGCGTTTCCAGCGGCTGACGCTCACATTTTCCAGCAAAAGGCGGGTTTCTGGGTCGTCTCCGTTCAGCCATAGCAGATCCCGGCGGCCGGAAAACAAAAATTTTAGCAGGGTGGTCTTACCCGTCTGCCGGGCGCCCATCAGCAGGATGGCTTTGCCCTTAAATAGCTTCTCCTGAATGATCGGGCTAAGCATCCGTTCTATATAGCTATCTCTTGCGATCATAATCGCAAAAATAACGATTTTTTTGCGATTATGATCGCAAAAAACAGATTTTTTTATGGCGTTAAACTCTAAAAAACAAAGCCTGATCCCTTCCAAATACCAAACCTCCTGAATACCTTTGATAAGAACATCCCAAACTATGGCCAACCAACCACTCAATAAGGAAGGACACCTCATCCGCGCCATCGGCCTGCCGACGGCCGTCATTCTCTTCGTCAGTTCGATCATTGGGTCGGGAGTGTATAAGAAGATCGCACCCATGGCGCTCGGGCTGGAGTCTCCGAAATTGGTGCTGCTGGCCTGGGCGCTGGCGGGTGTTGTGACCCTGCTCGGGGTGCTGTCCACTACCGAGGTGGGCGCCATGATCACCGAGTCGGGCGGCCCCTATGCCTATTTCAAGCGCATTTACGGCGGCAACTTCGCCTTTTACTACGGCTGGTCGAGCCTGGCGGTGATACAGTCGTCCTCGATCGCTTCCATCTCGTACGTCTTTTCACAGTCGGTCAATGAGCTGGTAGAGTTGCCGCGGCTGGGCGGCGCCTGGGAGGAGTGGACGGTACTGGGCATCTTTACCCCGTTGGCCAACCTGGGCGTCAAGCTGGTGGCGGTGGCGCTTATCGCCATATTGGCGGCCATCAATTTTCGGGGGGTGCGGCAGGGCAGCTGGCTGAGCAACGTGATCACGGTGTTGGTCATTGGCAGTATTGTCGCTATTATCCTTCTGGGGCTGAGCATCAGCGACGGCTCGATGGCCAACGTGCAGCAGCCCTCGGCCACCTACCCGCCGGAGGAAGGCGGGCTCGGCCTTGCCGGGCTCATGTTCGCGGCCATGCTCAGCGCCTTCTGGGCCTATGAGGGCTGGCTCAACATCGGCTTTATCGGGGAGGAGGTCCGCAACCCGCAACGCAATATTCCGCTGTCGCTCCTGATCGGCTTCGCCATTGTCATTACGGTATACCTGTCCATCAATTTTACTTACCTCTACGTGATGCCCATAGACGAGATGATCGCCCTGGCCCGCGACGAGAACAGCATCGCGGCGGTGGCTGTTGTCGGTAAGTTCCTGGGCGAGGGGGGCATCCTTTTTATCTCACTGCTCATCTGCCTGACCACCCTGGGCTGCGCCAATACCACCATTCTGACGGCTGCCCGCGTGCACTACGCCCTCGCGTACGACCGCCTCTTCTTTCCGAAGATCGCCCATATCAATCCGCGTTTCCACACGCCGGGCAACGCCCTGCTGATACAGGCTGTCTGGGCGAGCCTGCTGGTCTTCTCCGGTTCTTTCGACCAGTTGACCGATATGCTCATCTTCGCTTCCTTTATCTTCTACGGGGCCATTGCCTTCGGCGTCTTCGTGCTGCGCCGCAAGGAGCCCGATACGCCCCGGCCGTACCGGGCGGTGGGTTACCCCGTTCTGCCGGCCCTCTTCGTGCTCTTCTGCGCCTGCCTGGTGGTTGTCACCTGCTTCCAGCGGCCGCGGGAAGCAGGGCTGGGCCTGGCGCTGATCTTGTTGGGGACGCCGTTTTTGCTGTACTGGCGGCGGAAGGGAGAAGGGAAAACCGCTACCTGAGTGCAAAAACAAGAATTTTGCTATCTGAAATAGCAAAAAATACATTAAATTGCTATTTAAAATAGCAATTTAATGATTGAACTTGATACTTTATATCAACAAAGCCAGGGAGCAGCGGCATTCGTCAGTACTACCTACACCCGTGAATTGCTTCAACGCATCGACTGGAAACACCGGCTGATCGCTATCCGCGGGCCGAGAGGGGTAGGGAAAACCACACTTCTTTTACAACATTTGAAGCTAAACTACAGTAACTCCCCAAAAGCACTGTACGTAACACTTGACGATTTCTTTTTTACTGAGAACCGCCTAATTGATGTGGCAAAGGAATTTTACGCCAAAGGGGGAAAAGTGATCTACCTCGATGAAGTGCATAAATACCCGCAAATCAACTGGGCACAGGAGATCAAGAACATTTACGATTTACTCCCCAAGCTAAAGGTAGCGTTTACAGGTTCCTCTATTCTAAAAATATTAAATGAACAGGCCGACCTGAGCCGCCGGGCCCTGATATACGATCTTCAGGGGCTTTCTTTGCGCGAGTATATTGACCTAACCGAAAACAAAAACCTGCCTGTTTTTTCTTTTGAGGAAATAATAAACCACCACCATGAACTGGCCAGCCAGATTGTTCACGACTACGATCTGCACCCCCTTCAGTTTTTTCAAACCTACCTGCAGGAGGGGTACTATCCTTTCTTCTTGGAGAATCGCGATATCTACCTCTACCGGGTTCGGGAAGTGCTGAAACTGATAATTGAGGTGGACCTAAACTATTTACCGGATTATACGATCACAGACCATGTTAAAATCAATCGCCTGCTTTATGCCATTGCTTCTTCCGCGCCTTTTAAGCCTAATATTTCAAAACTGAGCGAACGCATAGCGTTGAACCGGAACCGGCTGACGGAGTATATCTATCTCCTCGAACGCGCCCGGCTGCTCAACCTGATGCACAGCCGCCGCAAAGGAGTCAGTTCACTACAAAAGCCGGAGAAGATCTATCTGGAAAACACCAACATCGCCTATGCATTAGCGCCAACACAGGTTAATCATGGCAGCCTCAGGGAAACCTTTTTCCTGAATCAACTCAGCGCGCCTCAACCGGGCCGCCCGTTCCCACTGGTTATTACTTATCCGGAAAAGGGAGATTTCCTGGTAGATAACTTTGAAAACAGCTACCTTTTTGAAGTAGGCGGAAAGAACAAAGATCTTCGGCAGGTTGGGTCTGAAGAAAATGCATTCATTGCCGCCGATGGTATCGAGATCGGTTTTGGCCGAAAGATACCCTTGTGGTTATTCGGATTTTTATATTAAAATCACATCCATGAAACTCACCATCCTCTCCGACATCCACGACAACGTCTGGAACCTGCAAAAGGCGCTGGGCAGCCCTGAGGTGCAACAAACGGGCGCCCTGCTTTGCTGCGGTGACCTTTGCGCTCCCTTCATCCTCAAACTACTGGGGCAGGGCTATTCCAACCCCATCCACATAGTGCTGGGTAACAACGATGGCGATGTGGCCAGCTTCATCCGCGTTGCCGCCAATTTTCCCAACATCCACCTCCACGGCGAGTACTTCCGCGGGGAGTTCGGCGGCAGGACGGTGGCCATGAACCACTATCCGGACAAGGGCCGCCTGCTGGCCGAGAGCGGGCAGTATGACGTCGTCTGCTATGGGCATGACCATCAGCTCAACCGGGGGGAGCCCATTTCCACCAAGGCTTCGACGAGCAGAAAAGAGACGCTGCTGCTGAACCCGGGCGCCATCATGGGCTACAATGGCGCGGCGCTTAAAGATATTCCCGCGACTTTTGTAGTGCTGGATACGGAAACGTTAAAAGTGGCGGTGTGTGAGCTTTAGCAAGGGCTGCATAGCACCCATTTTTTCCTTATCTTTGGCAAAGCACTAAAATGATCAATATGCCGGCTTCCAGCGAGCAATCATCCATCAAACTTGCAGACGTCCGCACCTCCGAGCCATTCCGCAAGCGGCGGCACTGGCCCAAAACCCTGGAGGCGCGCATCGAACTCGGCCTGCGGGAATTGCGCGCGCCGGCCACTTTCAAGGAATACCTCGCGCTCTCTGAAGATTGCAATTACCGCATCCACTACCGGGACGGGAACGTAATCTCTTTCCTTGAAATCGACGAACAAACCAACGCGATCATGGGTGAAGCAAGTGTAAAACACGAACTGATCGTCGCCAGGATGATCAGTTTATTAACAGAAACCTTGGGTAAGGCAGGCCCCGGATTTCAGATATTGGGTAGCAATATCCGCCTTTTCATTGCCGAAAACATAAAGGGTTGCAACGCCGATGTGACCGTGGTGAAAGGCAAAGTAGAACAGAACACCTACAAATTCAACCGCCGGGCAGTTTCCGGTGTCACCAACCCCTGGCTTGTTGTGGAAGTACTGTCTGACAGCACGCGCGAGTTCGACCTTTCCGATAAATTGAGCGATTATAAGCAACTCCCCTCCCTCCAGCAGGTGATCTTCATTGAGCAAGATCACATCTGGGCCTCCACTTACATCCGCGTCAGCCCCAAGGAGTGGCGCAACCTCGACCTCACCTCCCCGGAAGATCAGATCCCGATCCTGGATCAGGCCATCTCTCTGCAACAAGTATATGCATCTATTCAGGACATGTGAATAAAACGATGGGTAAGGTTCTCTGCTGAAACTTCCCTCCTTCGGGGGGATTGAGGGGGGCTACTAACCATTCGCCAGCTCCAGCAGCACATCCCCATGGCACAACTCCTCCGGTTTACAACTGCAAGCCAGGTCCTTGCCCCGCAGCAGGGACAGGCCGTAGTACTCCGGGTTCTCCTTGATCTTCTGAAGAATGTACTCCCGGTAAAGGCGCACGCTTTCCTCCCGGGTATACTCCCCGCCGTGTTCCACGATGCGGAAGGGGTTGCCCCAGCGGCTGCCGCGGGTGACGAGCACGGCGCCCTCCGGGAGTTTGGTATAGCGGGTCTTGCGATAAATGCGTTTTGGCATAGCTTGGCTGTATTAAGATTTAACGACAAGAAGCATTACCACTCCACTTCCGTTTTCCCAAGCCCAATATCGACAAACGCTCCGTCTTCCTTCTTCCTGACCTTCAACTGCACTTCCTCCCCGACTTGTTCCCTGAGCGCACAGTAGGCCTCCAGGTTGGCCCCTTCGGTATTGGTTTCATTGATCCGTACAACTTCATCGCCGGGGGCGATCCTGTTGTTTTGAAGCGCAAGCTTTTCGTAGATGGCCAGTACCCGGATAGCCCCGTCCTCGTAGCCGATCTTGAGTAGCTCTTCCGGCAACCGGGGTGAGGCAGGCGTTTGGGGGCGCAGGTACAGGCGGTTGTCGCTCCAGCTGATCAGCAACTGGTAGTTCTCCCAGAAGCGGTTGCCGATCTTGTCGCTGGTGTTGAAGGAAGTGACGATGGCAGGCCCGAAGGGTACGCCGCCGATGCGCAGGCTGTCCACCCGGAAGTACCAGGTGGTGTCGGTGTTGGCGCCGAAGATGCCTTTGGAGGTACGGCCGTAGGAGAAGGTGGATCGGCCATCCTGCGGGATGTCCAGCTTATCTGTTTTCCGAATGGAGACGCCCCGGGTGGACCCCAGGTCGAGCGTGAGGCCGGAAGCGGAATGCCGGCCGGGAATGTCGAGCTCGAGGTCGGGAGTGCCCTGGGCCTTTGTGGTGAAGGGGATGGCGATGGGGTAGGAGGCCTGCGGGTTTTCCCCGCCCTCTTTGGGGTGCAGTCGGGCCTGCTCTTTCTGGTAGTCTACTTCCCAGTCGAAGTGCGACATCACGTTGGCGCCCAGCAGCCCGTCGATGCCCAGGCAGTGGAACAGGCTCAGGTCCGTCACCAGGGCGGTGGAATGGCCGGCCTCCACACCGCCGAAGGCGAGGCTTTCGAGTAGGACGAATTCCAGTTTTGACTCGTTGTTCTGCGAGTCTGAAACTTTGGTGGACTTTACTTTTTTGAGTTGCAGTTCTTCCTTCAACTCCTGGCTAATGACCGTAGGCGCTCCGCTGTCGATGATAAACCGCCGGGGTGAGCCATTGACCCGGACATCGATAAACAGCAGGCGGTTATTGTAATCAAATTCAACCGGCTGGCTAAGGTCCGCTTTAAGCACATCGCCGCGCTGCAGCAGTGTGCTCACGCTGGTACACCGGGAGAAAAGCAGGGCAAAGAAGAATAAGAGCGCCAGGTTCTTCATCATACCAAAGATTGAGTGTTCCGTTTCTGACCGGCAAAATACTGATTTTCCAGAGACCACCATTCTCCTGATGGATGGCCGTTTAAAGTATTTGAAAAGGTTGGATTCGGTTATTCCTTCCTGTTTTTACTATTTTCGAAAAAAATTGCACGCAATGGACTTGACGAAAAAACAACTGCTCTCTTTGGCCTTCCTTCTTTTTAGCCTCCGGATATTCGCCCAGGACACCACCGTGGTACAAACCCTTACCTGGCAGTCCGATAACCGATCCGGCTACTATCCGTTTCCGGACGAGCCTGATATCCAATACGAAAAGATCCTCATGCGCTACAACATGCGCTGCCACGACAATGCTGTGGGCAGCGGCAACGTGGGCTGCCGCGAGTGGGACTACAGCTGCAACACCTTCATCACCGACCCGTCTATGGTGGATTCTACCCGCGCCACGCATCCCGATTTCATCATCCCTGGGTACGGAGCAGATACTTTCCCCTATACTGGCCAGCCAACCTATACCTATCAGCAGTATGCCCAATACAGCCTCCAGTATGGGGCCGTTTCTACCGAGAACCAGAAGGAGATCCTCCCCTCCGATTTTGGAATTCCCATCACCCTGGGTAATCCAACCGGCCGGATGCTATTCTTATACACTGCCGAAGAACTGCAGGCGATCGCTGCACAAAGCAGCCCGATTACCAAACTGGGTTTTCACGTCCTGGAGGCGGGCGGGGGAGCGGCCTTCCTGCGCATCAGGCTGAAACCCACCGGCCTTCCGGCCCTTTCGGCTGAAACACCGCCCGATCCGGAGGGCTTCACGGAAGTGTATTTTCGCAACACCACCTTCACACCAGGAGCCAATATTTTGCCCATCCGGCCCTTCAACTGGGATGGAACCTCCAACCTGCTGCTGGAGTTGAGTTACACCAACCCGGAGGGCCTTCCGCCGGTGGTTCTGGCCAACAACCAGGCTTCTTTCTCCAGCCAGGCCGCTGCCGTTGGGGCCGACCGGTACCTGGAGTTTAACGGCTATGGGGCCGTAAAGCCCCCGGCTGTTGTTTTCGAAGGCCTCAGCCAGGAGATCACCATATCCCTGTGGTGCTACGGCGACCCCAACACCCTGCCCGTCAATTCCACCCTCTTTGAAGGCCTGGACGCCGAAAACCGCCGCCAGGCCAATGTACACCTGCCCTGGAGCAACAGCCGGGTTTACTGGGACTGCGGCAACGACGGCAGTGGCTACGACCGCATCGATATGGCCGCCAATCCGGAGGATTTCGCCGGTAAGTGGAACCACTGGGCATTCACCAAAAATGCCGCCACCGGCGAAATGAAGATATACCTCAACGGCCAGCTCTGGCACAGCGGTACCGGCAAAACCAGGCCCATCGACATACAGGAATTCGCTATCGGCGGGGCTGTGCTTTCCGGTAATATTTATTACGGCGCCATCGATGAGTTCCGGATCTGGAAGAAAGCACTCAACGAGCAGGACATCCGGGACTGGATGTTCCGGACCCTAAGCCCGGCCCACCCGGAATGGAGCCAACTGGTGGCCTATTATCCTTTTGATGAAGCCTCAGGCGCCATCGCTACTGACGCTTCCGCGAATGGCCATGACGCCCCCATTTTCAGCGCTCCTCCCCGAAGGGCCCATCGCGGGACAGCCCTCTTCAAAGGCTTCTTCTCCGGTTTTGAACGGCCTGCCATCACCTATACCGCCGGTAGCTACTCTGAAGATCCAGTAGAAGTGGCAAGCCTGGTGGTGGATTCTATCCAGAACGCTCCCTATGCCGTGATTCGGTATGGGGTCGATGCCAACAATGCTTTAGTAGCGCTCGACACCCAGCTTGCCTGGCACGCCACCGAACAGGCGCTGCTTGACGAGCAGGGGGGCGTCCTGGAAACTTACGACGTAGCTGCCGAAGGAACAGTTATTCCCGGAACCCTCACCTATTATCAGAAACAAGACGCCAAATTCGAACTGCTCTCACTGGTCACCCCTTATGGCAACGGACTGAGCCTGGGCGCCCAGGGCAAAACCTTCTGGTTCGATGTGACGGACTACGCGCCCATCCTGCGCGGCGAAAAGTTCCTTTCGGTAGAACTGGGAGGGCAGTACCAGGAAGAGCTGGATATCAGCTTCCACTTTATAAAGGGCACGCCTCCGCGCAAGGTATTGGGCATTCAGAACATTTGGCCCTTCCGCCGCGCCTGGTTCGACCAGATCCAGGATGACCGTTTCTTCGAGCCCCGGCAGGTGCCCCTGCGGGCCGATGCCGCCGGATTTAAGATCCGCGCCTCCATTACCGGCCACGAGCAGAATGGGGAATTCACTCCCCGCGAGCACTACATCAACCTGGACGGCGGCGAGCAGGAGTTTCCCTTTCAGGTGTGGAAGGAATGCGGCGATATTCCCATCTACCCCCAGGGCGGCACCTGGTTGTTCGACCGCGCCGGCTGGTGCCCGGGCACGCCTACGGACGTGCACGAATTCGAGGTTACAAGCTGGGTCGTGCCCGGTGGTGCGCTGGAGGTGGACTACGGGCTCAACGGCCCTTTCCTCAGCAGCGCCAACTATCTGGTTTCCAGCCAGCTCGTCTCCTACGGGCCGCCTAATTTTCAGCTGGACGCGGCGGTCGAAACCATCATGCGGCCCAGCGGGCGAGTGGAGTTCGCTCGTATCAACCCCGCCTGCAACCGCCCCATGGTGGTGGTTAAAAATACCGGCGCCACGCCCATCACCAGCCTGCTGCTGGAATACCGCCTGCAGGGCGGCCCGGCGTTGAGCTACGAATGGACGGGCAGCCTGGCCTTCCTGGATACGGCCATCGTCGAACTGCCCACTCCGGGGCTGGACTTCTGGAATACAGCCGAAGAGGAAGGCATTTTCCAGGTGGATATCCTGGAGGTGAACGGCCAGGCCGACGCATACAACGCCAACAATACCGCCTATTCGGCATTCAAAAAGCCAATCGCATTTGAGGTGGAGCGCCTGCAGTTCCACTTCCGCACCAACCTGCGGGCCAGTGAGAACCGCTATACCATCCGCAATGCAGCCGGCGAGATCGTCCTCTCCCGCGACAATATGGAGAACAGCACCCTCTATGTCGACGATATTGACCTGCCGCCGGGCTGTTATACCCTGCACATCGAGGATGATGAAGACGATGGGCTCTACTACTGGTACTGGGAAGCCATCGGAGACAGCCGCGGGAACGGACTGGCCAGCTTCAAACGCTACATTTCCGATCAGATCCAGCTGGGGCTGAAGAGCTTCGAGAGTGAATTTGGGCGAAGCATAACCTTCGATTTCATTATGCCAATGACGGTGGGCAATGCCGAGCTCACCGAGGCGCGCCGCTTCAGCGCCTGGCCGAACCCAACGCCCGGTAGGGTAGTGGTGGAACTGGAAGGTTTCCGCTCCCAGAAGATCCGGCTTCAGGTGCTCAGCCTTACCGGACAGGTACTGCAGGAACAGCAATTCCTGCACGATGGAGCCGGCACCCAGAAGGAGTTAAACCTGGAAGCCTATCCCAAAGGATTGTATATCATCCGCCTGCAGGGTGAAGATGGCGTATGGGTGCGGGAGGTGGTCGTGGAATGAAAACGCCCCCGGGCAATGAACGGCATGAATAATGATCCAGCTTCTTAACAAGGGCAGCCTGGATCTTAATGGAACGCCGGCGGCTAAGAACCGGTCGGCACGATGCCTTCCGGGAAGGTCATCTGAAAGCCGGATACCCGTAGTGCTGCGAAGGGGCGGTACGAGCTGATATCGGGAAAGGCGTCGGAGAGTACGCGCAAATGCGGCACGCGGGCCCATTGTCCCATGCCTTTGCCCCGGGGCGAAGTTTCCACTACCCGTCCGTCCAGTTCCTGGTGGATGCGAAGTGGGATAAGGGCGGTGCTGATCGGAAAGCGGGGCCCCATGCCTTTGATAGATGCTTCCAGCATGGGTTCTTCTTCCCGGTTTATCCGTACCTCATCCGCATAGGGGCCGGTGCGCTTCCAGTGAAATTCGGCCATATCTTTGGGAATGGCCCAGTTGCGGCGTCCCCACTCCATGCTCTCCTGTGAATCGACAAAAATGCGGGTGATGGAAAAACGCCGCCCCCGCTCCGTGCCGAACAGGCCGGGAATGAAGAGCAGCTCCCGATACGGCCCTACGGGGGAGTTCCGATAGTCCACCAGCATTACACACGAAACGATGCCCTGAAAGGAGGAGGCTAGGTTTTCCGGTATGCCGCCGTGTTCCCGGGCGAAGGCTTCCGGCAGGCGGTAGAAGAGCATGGCGCCTTCGCCGCGCAGGGACCAGGGGGCAGGGAAGGCATAAGGGGAAGCATGGTTCTGGTGCATTTGCTTACTTTTTGTGAATAGTAAACAGTTCTTGGACGGGAGGGTTCGTGGGCTGGCCGGTATGGCTGAAAATGCTTACAAACAAGTAGAGATATCTGGAAAATGGACGAAAAGGTTCTGCCGAAAATCCCTAACTTTATGCTTCGAATTATTAAGCGCTCAACCTTCCTAAACTCATCAATTCATGAAACCCCGCAAAACAGCCGTGTTTAATGACATCATAGAGGATCTGGAAATGCCTGAGTATTCCTACTTCGCGATCACCGCGCCCTACTCGTCGATACAGATAGAATGCGGGGAGCGGAAGGGCTATTGAATGCAAAAGCAGCAGCAAACCCAGCCGGGCTGGTTCGGCCAACGAACATCCGCCTCCGTCAAAGCTCCGGACGGGCAGAGCCGAATCCCGAATCCCGAATCCCGAATAACGAATAACGAATCCCGAATCCCGAAAACGCCCCAACCTACCGCTGCCGCTGCAGTTTCTGGGACGACACCGGCCCCTTCATCCTTTTCTTCTTCTTTTCCGCCGGGGGCGCGGCGGCCTCTTCTTCCGGTTTTTCCTCTGTGAGGAGGCGGTTGAAGAAAACTTCCGTTCCGTTGGCCATCTTCACCCGGTCGACCTCCTTTTTGGCGACGCGCAAGGCAGGGCTGTCTTCGTCTTCCAGGGGCTTATAGAGAACGTATTTCCCCTGAACGCTTTCCACTTTGGCCTGGATCTCCTCGCCATTGAGAAGGTAGATGTAATCCGTATTGTTTGTAATGGTAAAGGTTTGTGCCCGGAGGCTCAGGTTCGCCAGTAGGAAGGCAATGGCGAAAAAAGAAATTTTCAGGTATTTCAGCATGATCATAAGGACTTTAATGGTTTTGTATTTCGCACTTCACGGCTTCCGGATTTCTGGGTTCCTCCAACATCCCAACCTCCCAACGCCCTAACCTCCTAACGCCCTAACCTCCCAACGCCCTAACCTCCCAACGTCCTAACCTCCCAACATCCTAACCTCCCAACATCCTAACGTTTCCAGTTTCCGGCTTCCAACAACAATTGTAAAGCGTTTTTTCCGCCAAAAAATTGCCCTACTCCGCCGAATAATCGATCGCTTCCATGATACCCAGGAGGAGATCCTCAATACTCCAGTTCTCGCCGTTGGACACGCCGAACCGGGCGGCCATCAGGCTTTTGGAAGGGATCACAATAAACCATTGATCCTGGTAGCCTTCGAAGGCGAAAGTGTCGTCGGGCAATCGGGGCAGGAGCCGCTCGTCGGAGCCCGGCTCGCCGGCATTCAGCCAGATCTGCGCTCCGTACCGGCCGTCAGGAGCATGGGGAGTGGGCCGCAGGGAATAGTCTACCCAGCCCTCCGGGAGGAGTTGCTCCCCGTTCCAGATGCCTTTGTTTTTGTAGAGCAGGCAAAACCGCAGCCAGTCCCGGGTGCTGGCGTAGAAATAGCTCGACCCGACGAAGGCCCCGGCCTCGTCGTGTTCGAAAATGGCGGTTGTCATGCCCAACTTGTGGAAAAGCTCCTCCCGGGCGAATGTTTCCAGGCTCCGGATATCCCCTCCGGTTTGTTGAAACAGGATCTTGGAGAGGATGTTGGTCGTCCCGCTGGAGTAACTCCACTGGGTGCCGGGCTCGGCTTCCAGCGGCTTGGCCAGGGCATATCCGCCCATATCCGTAGATTGATAGAGCATCTCCACGGCTTCCGATAGGGGGGCATACCGCTCATCGAAGGCCAGGCCACTTTCCATCCTCAGCAGGTGGTCGATGGTGATGGAACGCCTATCATCTTGTTTCCATTCTTCAAAGCCCACCGGCCGGTAAATATCCAGTCCCCGGGTTTGTACCAGCCGCCCGATCAGCGCACTGGTTATGCTCTTGGAAGCCGACCACGACAGCAATGGTGTACTTTCGTCTATCCCCGGGCGATAGTGTTCTGCGATAATCTTGTCCTGGTAGGCCACTGCGATGGCGAGGGTGTTGATGCGCTTTTTCGGGTCGTCTGTCGTTTCCTCGAATTCCCGCCGGAGCCGCTCGTTCAGTTTTTGGATGTCGACATTGGGCGGGATATCCTGAAGGTTCACCCGGTTGCCAAGAGGCCAGATGGTATCCGGCAATGAGGGCCGTTCTACCGACAGTCCGGCTACCTGCTCTTTCAATTCTTCGGCGCTCTTGTCCACCAGTAGGGTGCAGCCACAGCCCTCCCGGTACACTGCGGTTGCCGGCCGCAGGAAACCCCATAGCGATGCCGTGGCCTCCTTTTTCTGATAGTCCATTTTGTAACGAACGAATCGAAAGAGCGGATTGACCGGCTTGATGAAGGATTCCATTGCTTCTTCCGGGCCCTGGCCGGAGTTGAATGCATGGGAGCACAGGTACTTGGCCGTATAGCCGGAACCAACCGGCGCCGCGAGGTAAAGAAGAAAGAACGCAGCCGAAACCAGTAAAGCCAGGATTCCGGAGAAGTATTTCAGAAATTTTTTCATTGTTAAGAGGTTAATCATTCCGGTTGATGAAAACCGCCGGGGGCGGTAATATAATTCTACTTTATCAAAAATTCAGCTCGCCTTCCGGCCCTTGTTTATAGCTTGATTCCTGATGTAACTGTCCAGGCCTTCCGGAAGCTCCGCCGAGGCGGCCCCCTTCAGGTTGCGGTTGAAAAAGTCCAGTACAAAATGGATCGTAATCCTATGGTGTTCCCTCCGGTGGGGCGCCGTAAGGAAGGCAAAGGGCATCATCAGGGAGAAGTCGGAAAAGCTCATGTGGTTGGCGTAGCGGATGGTGTACGACTCGTACCCCTTGCGGGCATAGCTGCCGATGCGCCGGCCCCACTCGTCAAAGAGGAAGTCCCGGTACTGCTCGCGGGTGAATTTCCATTCTTTCAGTTCCTGATCGGTCATCTCTTCGGGGCGTTTGTTGTCTGCCCGCAGCTCCAGGAAGGGCTGGCTGAAGCCGGTCTTGTAGTAGTCTCCGAAGTAGAACCCGTCCAGGTTGATGCCCGCCCGGAATCGGGCGTCCCGGGTGAGGGTGGCGGCTGAGGTGGCCCCGCCGAAGGAATGGCCGAATGCGCCTACGCGCTCCAGGTCCAACAAGTGGCCAAAGGAAAGCGCGCCCGAGCGGCTCAGGGTTTCGATCTGATCCAGTACGAAGCTCTGGTCCAATGTCCATTTCTCGATCTCCTGGTTGCTGAACGCTTCATTGGACATCAGGCTGTCGAATGGCGTGATGCCGCCGCGGCTGCCATCCTGAAATACTGCGCCCGAGGAGGCGCCGGTATGCTCGATACTGGCGATGACATAGCCCTGAGAGGCCAGTTCCGGCAGCAGAAAGCTGTTCTGAGAACGAGCGCCGTTGTAGCCATGAGAGAAAACCAGCAGGGGGAACTGCCGGCCGGCGGCCGGCTCGGCGTTCAGCTGAACCGGTACGGTCGCGCGGGTGATCTTGCGGAGCAACGGCCGGGGCACGCCATACAATGCATTCAGGTTCTCTTCCATCTGCTCGGGATGCGTCGTATAGGGCGAAATGGCTCCGGGCTCCGCCTGGGCAGGATAGTAGAACTGCACCAGCAGCTTTCTGCCCGCTCTGCTGTCATCCCGGAGTTCCACCTGCAGTGTGCCTACCGAGTGGGGCCCGGACGGCTTGGGAAATGCAGCCTTTTTTACCGCGGTAAAAGCCGTAGTGGTTAATACAAGCGCTGTCACACCGAGGATAGCCCATACTTTCTTTTTGATCTTCATGACGATTTTTGTTTTTTCGTTGATTGATGATACAAAGATGGGGCGGTGTCGCCGGGAAAGCGCCCGTGCCGAATAGCTCGTACCTGTTGCCTGGAAATTCGGACGTGCGAAATTCTTAGGGGGTTGAAATTCAATTGTTTATATGTTTTGGAATGTAGAGGCCTGCAAACGCGGTTCTATGGCTGCCGTTTCATCCGCGCGCTATTCTGTGCGCTTTCGGAATGCCGAAGGCGTCGTGCCTGTAAACTTTCTGAAAGCGGTATTGAAGGTCGACTTGGAATTGTAGCCGAATTCGTAAGCGATTGCCAGAATGGTGAGGTGAGCATTGGCCGGGTCGGGGATCGCTTTTTTGATGCCCTCTACCCGGTGCTTGTTGATGAGGTCGTAAAAGCTCGTGTTCAGGTATTTACTCAGCACTTCGGATACTTTGTGGGGAGGAGTGCCGATCGCCTTCGCCATAGCGCCCAGGGTCACGTTCGGGTCGGTATGGCCTCCTTTCCGGATGAAAGCCGCGATCTTTTCGGATATCTCCGCCGCCTCTTCCGGCTTCATCCCGCTTTTTTCGTACCTGGGGCCTTCTTCTTCCTCGGCAACTTCTGTGAGGGCTTCCGCTTCAGCCCCGACGGCCACATAATCAAACAGGGTATGCTGGTGAAAGGCATAGAAGGAGAGGGCCAGGATGTAAGCGGAAAGCAGGGACAGATTCATTAAGGTCAACTGGTTCTGGAAGTTTGGGTAATTCAGCGCAACTACGTACAGTACCAGCGAAACAACAGTGAGCAAAACGAACGCCCACAACATGAACCACAACCAGGCCAGGTCCTTGCCCGACAGGTCGGCGAAAACGCGCTTAATTTTCTCCTCGTGGCGCTGCAGGGCCGTGAAGGAGAGGTAGACGTAGACGAAAAGGTGCAGAAATTTCAGCGTGCTGATCGAGAGGGCAAAGGCCGAGGTGTAGGCTGCCTGCAGGTTGGGCTGGGAAAGCCCCGGTTCCACCGTCCGGAGATAAAAGACGGCCAGCACCGGCAGGTAGAGTAGAAAGGGTAGCCCGTGGAGCAGGAGGCTCCGGCCCTTCACCTTCCGGGTAAAACTGAGGATGTACAGGTAGAACGACGGCCCGATGAGCAGGATGAGCGGGTCGGCCAATATTGAGCCCCGGGGCGCTCCCCACACTTCATTGAGCGGCGCCCCCGAAATGATACCGGTGATGGCCAGTACAAACAGGCCGATGAGCCATGCGTTGTTCTGCTTGTCAGCTGATTTATAGGCCAGTACCAGGAAAAGCAGGAGGCCCTGGCTGATACCGGCGGTGAGGAGATACTTCATGCTACAGGCTTATTTTTCGGAAGTGTAAATTTAGGAAGTATTTCCCATATCGGCAGGCCGGCAGGCTTACCGTGTGTATAACAAATTGCACAAAATCATGCGAATCTGGGGCTAAAAAGCCCTGAAAGGGCGGGATATTCCAGCCGGGGGCAACGCCCCCGGTTAGGTTAATATTGGTGGCCGAGCCCTGCCTCCGTCGGCCATAGCCTTTGGCGGCGAGCCGAAGGGGCGAAACAAGCAGGGTGCCGCCCTTACAGGGCTCAGGGCCAACTGCCTTTTCCTTCCTGGGGCGTTGCCCCAGGCAATTATATATCACCCCTTCGGGGTTTGGCAAGCATTTAGCCGTTTGACTGTGCAATTTGTTATACACACGGCTTACCCGGGCCGCGGGCGACAAAAAAAAACCTTGCCACGAACCCAATCCGCTCTTTTTGCGTACAACAGCAAACAGCCATCAAGTACGGCTGTCTTTTATTATTCGTACCAGGGTTCTGCGGAAGCAGGGTTTGGCAAGGTTTTTGAAATTACCAGTTACGAGTGGCCGCCTGCGGCTGTTAACGGGTAGCCCGGAATACCGGTTAGAGAAACCGGCAAGGGCCAATAACCATCTGTTTTCATTCAAACGCTCACCGCAACCCCCCAACAAAACAAGAATTCCATGGTCAAGCGAATAACCATTATCCTGGCGCTGTGCTGCGCCCTTACCGCCACCCTGTTCAGCCAAAGTTTCGATCCCGATTTTCAGCCTTTTGTCACCCGTCCGGGAGATGTAGAGAAACTGGCCCTGATGCCCGATGGACGATTCGTCGTCGCCGGCTCCTTCAGCCTGGCCAACCGGGTGGAACGGACGAACATCGCCCGCTTCCTGGCCGACGGCAGCCTGGACGAAACCTTTCAGCCTTCCCTCAACTTCGCCATCAGCGCTCTGGCGGTTCAGCCCGACGGCAAGGTGCTCATCGGAGGCCGCTACCTGGATGAGGGCGCCCCGGAGGGCATCACCATCCTGCGGTTGAATACCAACGGCAGCCTCGACAATTCCTTTCAGGCCGGCTTTGCTCCCGATGGCAGCTTCGCCGATATTGCCGTCGAGAACAACGGAACCATACTGGTAGGCGGCTCGTTTACAGAGTTCGCCGGCCAGGCCGTTCAGGGCGTCGTCCGCCTGAGTTCTGGCGGCGCCTTGCAGAACGTCATCCCGCTGAACACCAGCGGGGTGGTCTTCGTCAGCAGCCTGCTGGTGCAGAGCAGCGGGCGCTTTGCCGTGGGCGGCACCGTCAATGAACAAGGCTACCTGAGCTACCACGAATACAGCGGCGCCCCGGTAGCGGGGTTCAACTTTTCCATTACCCTGCCTGGCACTACGAATATCCTGGTCGGCATCCGCGACCTGGCGCAGGACAGCCAGGGGCGCATCATTTTCAGCGCGGGCACTTTCCTCATCCGCTATGCCGTGGGTGTTATCAACACAAATGGTAGTTACGGGCAATGGAATTACGTGTTCGGCATTCCCCTTTCCATCGCAGTAGACAGCAATGACAACATTTTCGTTGGCGGCGATTACGAGGGAGTCAGTGGAGTGCATGCTTTCGACCCGGCTACCGGCCTTACGCCCTATGCGGGCGGCATCGGCGCCGACGGGCTGGTCCGCAAAGTGGTGGTTCACCCCGGCGGCGGCTTCCTGATCACCGGCCATTTCAGCGCTTACAACGGCCAGCCCCATATGGGTATCGCCCGCCTTACCGGCGGCGGCGTTCCGGTGGCGGCATTCGGCAGTGCGCTGGAACGTACCGGCTTCGTACGCACCATGCTGCGCAGCGGAGCCGACAAGGCCTACATCAGCGGAGAGTTCGCCATGGTGGGCAATACCTATAGCCCCAATATCGCCCGCATCTTTCTCGACAACGGAGCGCTGGACCCGGGGTTCGCCAACCCCGGCATCAGCTATCGTAATGAGATCCGTCAGATCGGGCTCGACGCCCAGGGGCGGCTGCTGGCCGCCGGCACCAACCTCCACAATGCCGATGCCATTCACGAAGCGCCCTTGTTGCGCCTGTTGCCCAGTGGCGCCTACGACCCGGCCTTCCAGCTCAACCCGGCAACCTATCCGGTAGGGCGCATCACGGAGATCCAGCCGCTTGCCAACGGGCAATTGCTGGTGATCGGCGACTTCAATGTATTCGACTCGGGGCTGGCGGCATCGAAGGTGGCCCTGTACAATGGCGACGGCAGCCTGGTGCGCAGTTTTTCCAGCCGCGTGCAGGTGGGCTCGGCCACCGATATCCTCCGCCTCAGCAGTGGCGCTATACTGCTGGGCGGGCGCGACATTCGCTACGACGGCGCTGCCCCGCAGCCCATCCTCCGCCTTGATGCCGCGCTCAATCGCGATCCGGCTTTCCAGTCACCGGCGGCGATCACCTGTCCGGGAGACTGCCGCTTTAAGTTCACCGAACAGCAGGATGGCAAATTGCTGGTGGGCGGCGTTTTCTTTACCGCTCCGGATCAGGAAGAATCCTTCCGGATGGTGCGCCTCCAGCCTAATGGCGCCCTGGACGACAGCTTTCAACTGTCCGGCGTCTTCAGCAATCACGAAAATTATGTAGACGGAGGGCCGCGCCGTATGCTCAACCTGCCCGACGGGCGCATCCTGACGGTGGGCCTGTTCGATTCCCTGGGCCTGTTGCCTGCTCCTTCCATGATCCTGCTGGAAGATGATGGTAGCGTAGCCGACAACCTGCCGGGGCTTTCCTTTGAGCGGCAGTTCCTCTTCGATGCGTTGCTGCTGGACGGCGGGGATTTCCTCGTCAGCGGTATCCTTTCCGATCCCGGTTTTCCGATGCAGGCCGGCCTGGCGCGCGTCACCTACGAACCACAGTTGACTACCCGCATTACCGGACAGGTTTATACGCCGTCCGGGCAACCGGTTGAAGGTGTGGAGATCGGCATTGTGGGGCAACCCTCCGCCAATCTGCTGACTGATGCCGACGGAAATTATGACTTCACCAGCCCTCAGGCCGGCAGTGATTACACGGTGATGCCGATGCTCAATACCGCCCACTCCAACGGAGTGAGCACTTTCGACCTGTTGCTGATCAATCAGCACATCCTCGGGAACAACCGTTTCGGTAGCCCCTACCAGGTCATCGCAGCCGACGTCAACAATTCGCAGTCGCTCACCACCCTCGACCTGATCAGTATCCAGCGAATGATCCTGGGGCGGATAGCGGAATTCCCCAACAACTTCAGCTGGCGTTTCGTCGATGCCTCCTACGTTTTTCCTAACCCGATGAACCCCTGGCAGGAAACCTTCCCCGAAAGGATCGTGTTCTCGGGCCTGCCGGCCGGCGGCGTTCAGGATGTCGATTTCATAGCTATCAAAGTGGGTGATGTGGACGGGAGCGTTATGCCGGGCGTAGAGACAGCGCCGGGAAACCAGCCTTTCCAGCTCTGGGTTTCGGACAGGAAGCTGGAAGCTGGCGCACGGGTACAGGTGCCGGTCACTGCCCGGCAGTTAGACGCCGTTCGGGCCTTTCAGTTTACCCTGCGTTTCGATCCGTCGGCCCTTCAACTGGAAGATATCGATTACGGATTGATGGAGGCGGACGACTTCGGCTGGGGCTTCCTGGATAAAGGCTGGGTTACCGCCAGTAGTTATAAGTTGCCAGAGAACGCCGAAACGGAGGAGCCTTTGTTTACCCTCACGTTCCATACCCGCCGGGCGGGCAGCCTGAAGCAGTGGCTGAGCCTGGGATCGGATTTCACCCGGGCGGAAGCCTACAGCGCCGGAGGGCAGGTATACCGGCCCGAACTGGCCTTCACCGACGCTCCGGAGCCGGCGGCCAGCCGGCTGCAGAATGTGCCTAATCCATTCTCAGGCCAGACTGCGATCCGTTTCCATATGGAAGAAGCCGGCCCCGCTACCCTTTTGATCTATGGCCCGGAAGGGCGCCTGCTCCGGCAGTTCAGCGGCTGGTACGAGGCGGGCAGCCAGGAGATCCTGCTCAGCAGCGAAGGATTGCCGGAAGGGATGTTGTTCTATACGCTGCAGACGGAAGGCGGAGCGGTGACGGAAAGGATGGTGGTAAGGAGGTGATGCCAGTGCTTGGACAATTGTGGTAGGGAGACAGAGATTGGGGCAAATAAAGGCAGAAAATGCGGTTTCAATTGATGCTGAACAAACTGTTTTTTTTCAATAACCACTCAAATACCAGCGCAATCAATTTTACGGATTCATTAGGTACGGCACGGTCTTTTCCTTAATTTACCCCACAGCTTACTAACTGAGTACCGAGCAACCTCTCATCATGAACTTACGCATCATATCCGCCGGGGCCGGCAGCGGTAAGACGTACCGGCTGACCAGCGAAATGGTGGCGCTTCTCCGCGATGGGGTGCGCGCCAGTGGCATCATCGCCACCACCTTTACCAAAAAGGCGGCGGCGGAGCTGCAGGAACGCGTGCGGGTGCGCCTGCTGGAGGAAGGCCTCAGCGAGCAGGCCGACCAGCTCACCAACGCCCTCATCGGCACCGTCCACGGGCTGGGGGTCAAGTTACTGCAACGATTTGCCTTCGAGGCCGGGGTTTCCCCCGAAGTAGATATCATCGCCGACGAAGACCAGCAGGTGCTTTTCAACCTGTCGCTGGCCACGGTGCTGACCAGTGAACGGGTGGAAAAAATGGAGTACCTCAGCGACCGTCTTGGGCTGAACAAGCGGGAACGGTACGACTGGCGCCGGGAGGTCAAAAAAGTGACCGATATCGCCCGCGCCAACGACTTCTCGGCCGAAGGCCTGGAAAAGAGCAAGGCCCGTTCCTTCGAGAGCTTCCGGCAGTTCCTCGGCCAGCCGGAGGAGGGCCAGCCGGAGGGCTACTTCGAACATCGGCTGGACCAGCTCATGGGGGAAACCATCGCCCGCCTGGAAAACAACGCCGACGAGACCAAAAAGACGCGGGAGGCAGCCAACTCCCTCAAAGCTTTTCAACGCACCCTGAACCTGCGCCGGTACCTCTACTGGCACGAGTGGGCCAAGATCTCCAAGCTCGACGTGGGTGCTAAAAGCCGCGACGACGTGGCGGAATTGCTCGAGTTTGCCGCCGCCCACGGCCGGCACCCCGAATTTCAGGACGATATCCGCGCCTTTATTTACAACATTTTCGACATTGCCATCGCCGCCATCCGGGAATACGACGGCTACAAAAAAAGGCGCGGCCTGATCGACTATACCGATATGGAAGTGCTGGTCAACCGCCTGCTGGGCCAGCCTACGGTGAGCGCCGTGCTGAAGCAGGAACTCGACCTGCTGATGGTCGATGAATTCCAGGATACCAGCCCCATCCAGCTGGAGATATTTCTGAAACTATCGAAGCTGGCGAAACATTCCGTCTGGGTAGGCGACCCCAAGCAATCGATCTACGGTTTCCGGGGGGCGGCGCCGGAACTCATGCAGGCCATCATTCAAAAAGTCGGCGGTGTGAAACCGGAAGACATACAGGAGTACTCCTGGCGATCCAGGGAAGACATCGTGCACGCCGTCAATGCCCTGTTCACCAAGGCGTTTACCAACCTGCCGCCCGAGCAGGTAGCGCTGAAAGCTAAACTGTCGAAGGATACCGAGCCCATCGAAATGGAAGACGCCCTCCTGCACTGGCATTTCCGCTACGACGGTGAAGGCCGCCTGCCCGGCCGCCCCTGGATGGAGAACTGTATTGCCGCTTCCCTGCGGGAAGTGCTGGCAAGGCCGCTCTACGTCGTGCCCAAGGGGGCCAAAGAAGCCCGGCAGGCGGTGCCCGGCGACACCGCCATCCTATGTCGGTCCAATGCCGAATGCCAGGTGGTGGCGGAGGCGCTGCACCGCATGGGCTTGCGGGCAGCCATTTCCCGCAGCGGATTGCTGGCTACCGCCGAGGCCAAACTCATCCTGGCCTGCCTGAAGTACATCCTCAACCAGTACGATTCCCTGTCGGTTGCCGAGATCCTGCTGCTGGCCAGTGGGCAGCCCGTTGAAGACATCATCGAGAGCCGCCTGGAATACCTCGAGAAAATAGATAACGGTAGTGGACGCGGCGGCCAGTGGGCCGGCGACGACGCCTTCATCCTGGCTCTGGACCGCCTGCGCGAGCAAACCATCGAGCTGTCCAGCGCCGAGATCCTCAACTTGCTGCTGGAAGGGCTGGACCTGCGCCGCATCGTCGCCAGTTGGGGCAATGAACAGCAACGGCTCGACAATGTCGACGTTTTGCGCAAGCTGGCGTTACAGTACGAGGAAGCCTGTAATCGCCTGCATTCGGCGGCCTCCCTGGGAGGATTCCTGCTATGGCTGGGCGACCTGGAAAATAACGACGCCGACCTTCAGGGTTCGGGCGAAGGCCCCGATGCGGTGAATGTACTGACCTACCACAAGAGCAAAGGCCTGGAATGGCCCATGGTCATCTGCCACAGCCTGGAAGGCCCTCTGCGGGCAGAGGTGTGGGGGGTAGATATCATTCAGGAGAGTGAAGAGGTGGACCTCGACAACGTGCTGGGCAACCGTTGGCTGCGTTACTGGGTAAACCCCTATGCTGATCAGATCCGTAGCACCGCGCTCGATGAGAAATTGTCGGAAAGTGAGGCCACCCGGATTGCCCGGGAGAAGGCGCTGCAGGAGGAAGCGCGCCTGCTCTACGTCGGCCTGACGCGGGCCCGCGATTACCTCGTCTTTCCTTCCCGGGCAAGCGCCACCAAATGGCTGAACCGCGTCTGGCACCAGGGAGAAGAGAGCCACCCTACACTTGATCCCGACAGCTCCGAAAGCCCCTGGGAATGGGGAGGCCACTTCCTGAAGATCAATACGGAGCCTTTCTCTTACCCGCGCGATTTCACCCACGCCGAACCCCCTGAAAAGGAGATCGTATACCTGGCGGAGCGCGCCGGCCCACAACAGCATGAGCTTTACGATATCGATGCCGCCCGGGAACCTTTCACCCACGAGGTGAGCGCCCGCATCGGCGACGTTCTCCATTACGACAACCAGTTGAATTTGGAGGAAGGCATAGATCTTTACTCGGCCGCCAAGGGCATCAAGGCCTTCCTGACGGGTGACCACAGTTCTTACCCCGCTAAAGAGCGCCTGAAAATGGCCGAAGGCTTCATCGAACGCTATGAGATGGGTAGTACGCCGCCCGAGGTACTGGCCCGCCTGAGCGATGCCTGGATGAGCTTCCTCAGCCGGCAGTTCGATATCCGGCAGGCTTACCGCAAATATCCAATCCGCTACTTCCACCACGGGCGCCTGTTCACCAACGTCATCGACCTGGTGCTGGACACCCCCCGTGGGCTGGTCGTCATACAGAACAGTGGTTTTGCCGGCGGCGACCCCACTAAAGAAAAACAGCGGGCCCTGCAAAACCTGGGCAGTTGGTGCTACTTGAGTAGCCTCGCCGTCCGGGAGATCTTTAACCGGGAAGAAGCGCGGGCCTTCGTACATTTTGTGATGAGCGGAAACCTTGTGGAGGTGGTATCCGTATCTGGAAGCAGGTGAACCGGAAACCGGGTACCCAACGATTGAAAAAGGATTAACGTCCTTTAAAAGGAACCTCAATCCGGTTATTGAAAAACAACCCATAATTACATGAACATCCTACGCTTCTTTCTCTGCCTGCTGGGCATTTCTCTTTTACAAACCCTCCCGTCCCAGCCGTTGAACCGGAGCTTGCACCGCCAGCCCATCAACCTGGGCGATAAACTGCTAGCCACGACCATCAATGGCGCCTGGCTGATCGGCGGCTCCACCGGCCAGTATATGGGTTATCCGTCCTTCCGTCCCTGGCTGGCGCTGGCCGATGCGAGCGGCAACCTGGTTTGGGAACGCTACCTGGACGATGCGGAGGCCGTAGAACTGGGGCAGATTAACAGCCTGAGCGAGGACCCCCTGGCTGATGTCTTTTATGTAGTTGGCTCCGTTTCCGGCTGCGATTACCTGATCCCGGGGGCACTGTACATGCTGGATAAAAATGGGCAAACCCTCTGGTACAAGCCGAGCGATCCATTTTATAACCCGATTGGCACCGCCCTGCCCCTTCAGGGGTTGTTGGTGGGCGAAAAGGGCCTGGGGGCTGTCGAGTGGCACAGCATGTCAGGCAATGTGGTGGTTCCGGTTGATTTCGGCGCTGAATTCGGGCTGCAACTGGTGGAAATGATAACGGCCGGTATCAATACGGCCGCTTTGCTTGGGCGCAACCAGCTTCTGCTCACTCAATGGGCAGATGGGGAGGTGCAAATGGCCAGCCGCATCCAACTGGAGGGGGGCAGGAGCATCTCTCTGGCCTCATCGGGCCGCCTGGTGGTACTGGCAGAGGAAAAGGTTTACCTGCTCGACGACAGCCTGAGCGTTCTTAAGGAGCAAAACCTCAGCGCTTACGGTTCCTTCGGCAAGGTGAGTTGTAGGGATAACCGTTGTTACGTGGCCGGACAGACGCCGGAAGGCCGGTATATCGCCCTGAACCTGGACGCGGAGCTGAACGTTCTGCAAACCATTGCTATGGGCTCCGGCTACAACTTTCCCACCGATATTGCAGCCCGGGAAACGGGATTGGTAGCCCTGGGCAACGCCCTGCCCCAACCAACTGAAACCGCACCCTTCGTCAATCAAAGTTTGTTCTCTACCAGTAAAGGCAGCGACATTTTCCTCCTTTCCTGGGATGAATCGGGGAACCCGGCAGCCAGCCAGCGCGATATTGTGGTTGAACGGGTAGCCGTGGGGCAGCGTGAAGTGGGCATTACACCGGAAGGATGCCTGCCCTTTGGCGGAGGGTATATGCAAGGCAACTTTTCGGGAGTCGAAGTGGAGGTGCGCAACCAGGGAAACGTTCCCATCGACCGAATCGAGCTCAATACCGTTTTCGTCCCCTGTTGGTTCATCTGTTACACCCAGCAGAACTTCAGCCGCACCTTCGATGGCCTGTCCCTCATGCCGGGAGAAAGCACTACGCTAAACTTCGGCGACATCCAGACCTTTCCTCTGCCCCTGCAGAATACCCTTGAGCTCTGTATCTGGGCTTCCGGCCCCGACGGCTGGCTCGATGACGATTTCAGCGACAACAACGCCTGTCTCAGCTTGGTTGTTTCCGAAAAGGAGGAGCCTGTACTCGGGGGCATTCACCTCTTTCCCAACCCCGCTTCCGACTTCCTGGAAATCCGGTTCGACACCCCCCTGGCGGCAGTTGTCGAGTTGAAGGTGCTCAATGCCTTGGGGCAGTGTCTTTACCGGGAGGCCCTCAGCCCGGGGCAATCGGCCGTCCGCCTGCCGGTGGAGCAGCTGCCGGCAGGGTTGTATTATTTGGCCGTTCAGATGGGGCAGGACTTGAAAACGCTGCCTTGGGCCAAAAGGTAAGCGCCGCTACTGAGACAGCAATTTAAACACCTTTTCTTCTCCTTCTTCGCCGGCCTTCAGGCTCAGCAGGTATACCCCGGTAGGCTGATCACCCAGTTCCAGGCGCATCAGGGGCCCTATGGCGGCCTGGCTGCCCTTTTGGACGAGGCGCCCGCTCATGTCGTAGAGCTCATAGAATACTTCGTCGTCCATCACATCGGTGAAGGTAACCTCGATGAAACCATTAAAGGGGTTGGGAAAGACATTCTGCACTTCCTTGCCGGAATAGAAGTTCTCCCGCCGGATAGCGATCGTCGGGGAGTAGAAGATCGCTTCGTAGCCTTCTTCCGGATCCTCGTTGACCACGCGCAGGCGGAAAAAGTACAGGAGGCGGTCGCCGGAGGTATTCAAGCTGTACGATTGCATCTCGGTAGTGAGAAAGCCTTTAGCATTAACCGTTTCAACGGTTTCAAAAACTTTGCCGTTGAACGACCGCTCCAATTCGAAGCGCCGGCATTTGTACTCCGGCTCCGTTGCCCATTCCAGGTGGATCTGGGACGGCCCGCTGAAATCGCCGTCGAAACGGAGCAGTTGGGTCAGCAGTTCTCCCTCATAATTGGTGATCTTAACATCATCGATCGCGACGCCGTTGTGATTGCCGGTGGTTTCCGAGCGGAAGACAAAACGGAAGGCGACATCTGCGTTACCCGCCAGGCCGCTGATATTGAGGCTGAACTTTTCGAAAGTGTTTTTTGTGCCGCTGAAATAGGCCGTGCCCAGGGGAAAAGCGGCTGCAGGTTCGGAGCTGTTGGCGTAATTGTACCAATCTTCGTCCCTATCCGAGCCCAGTTGCTTCCACGACTGGCCCCGGTCCGTAGAGTACTGGATGTTGAAACCATCTAGGCCCCCCTGTAGCTTGTATTTGGCCCAGAAGCTGAACTCATAAATGCCGGGGGATGAGAAATCGAAGTTGGGCAAGTAGAGGTAAGTTTCCGTATTGGGCTGGTAGAATTCTTCGTCCAGGCCTACGACAAAGGCGTTGTTTCCACTGTTTACACCACTCTTACCGGAGATGGACGATTTGCCGCGTTCCCACGACGAGCCGCTGACCGTATGGACCCCGAACTGCTCGGGAAAGGCTTCGAAGCCACCGCTGTAAGCCTCCCCCTCCGCAGTGTAGGGCAGGCTGTGGCCCGGCAATATCTTCAGCGGTATGGTTTTTGAAACAGCAGGAGTGATCGACATTTTGACGGTGTATTCGCCGATGTTGGAATACTCCGTAAAAACCGATTCGCCCGAGCCGGCGGCTCCATTGCCGAAGTCCCACTCAAAGAATTCGGCAGCCAGAGAACGCTGGCCGCTGAGGAAGAGAGGGGAATTGGTGTAGTGCACCTGATTGCCGGTGATAATGGGCAAGGGGTCGGAGAAAATGTCGGACGTCCACAATCCTCGGCCGTAGGTAGCCGCCAGGACAACCTTATCCGATTGCCGCATCTGTAACATGGTGGTGCGGGTGAGGGGCATCCCGATGCCGGACATCGGCGGCACCCATTCGGTCTGGTTGCCGTTCAACAGGGCCGTCGCCCATACGCCCAGTTCGGTGGCAATGATGGCCTGTGCGGAATTGTCGGGGTTGAAAAGGCCCCAGCGGACCGGCATATCCGGCAGGTTGCCCTCGCAGCCCGTCCAGGACTGGCCGCCGTCTTTGCTCTCGAAGACACTGGTTACCCCGAAGTTGGAAAGGGTAACCAAAAAATGATCCGGGTTGCCTCTTTCGATATCAATACAGGATATGGTTCCGGTACTGCCGACGGATATGGGGGTAGCGCTGACGACGTCACCCTGATGGGCATTGTCGACCCGGTAAAAGCGCCCCGACCCTCCTGCCAGGTAGATGCGGTTGGGCACATTGGGGCATACCCGGATGTGGGAGACTGAAACATCCTGCCCTTCCACATTGACGACGCCGGCCTCATTGGTTTCCCGGTTCCAGCGGAAGAAGTCACCATCTTCGGTCTGGGCGTACAGGATGTTGGCCTCATCGTCATAATCGGAAGGGGTGACGAAATTGCCGTTGGTATTGATGCCGCTGCCGAAGGAGGACCCGCCGTCTGTCGACATGGAATACTCTCCATAATAGAGGGATATCAGCTGATACTCCGGTTCGTTCTGGTCGATATGGGTGTAGAAACCGTCTCCTCCTCCTACGGTCCTGGCTCCGGTGACCCCGAATGTTCTAAGCTGCAGGGAGCCGTTGTCCTGTGTGCCGCCGATGAAGTAGTCGCGCAACATTTCCGGGTGGATATCCGCCGCATAGAACTGGGTGACGTTGTAATTCCGGTTAGCGGCCTGGATGTTGAAACCGCCGTTGAAGGTGCGGAAGAAGCCGCCGTCGTTACCGAAGTAGATCACGCCCTGCTTTTCCTCATCAAAAATGGTTTTGTGCTGGTCGGCATGGACGAATTGCAGGGGAGAGCCCGTCCAGTCGGAGAGCTGTTCGAAGAGGATGCCTCCGCTTTCGGAAATGTACAGGTCGATCCCGCCGATGATGACGCGCTGGCCGTTGAAGGGGTCCACCTCGATCTCGAGGTTGTAACCGCCCTGTCCCCGGGTCCAGTTTTCGCCGTCGTTGCTGGAGGGCGTAGCGTAAATGTCCCAAAAAGTGGAGCCTTCTGCCAGGCGGTGTACGCCGCTGCCGTTGCCGTTGGTGTTACCCACAGCATAGAGGAAATGGGGGGTGCCCTGGCTCACCGCCAATTCTACCCGTTGAAACCCGGTGGTGAAATTGGTGCCTGCGGTGAGGTTCTGGAACGAGTTGGCATCTCCCGAGGTAGATTTGTAAATGACGGAAGTGGTGGATACATAGAGGGTGCCCGATGCCTTGTGGTAGGCGATATCGTGAATGGTTTCCTGAGAAGTGCCGGCGCCGATGCCCAGCACTTTTTCCCAGCTTTGCCCTTTGTTCTTGCTGCGGTAGAGCCCGGTGGTGGTTCCGGCGTACACATCGCTGGTTTGCGGATGGACGAAAATATCCTGCGTGAAGCGGAAGCTGCCATTGGTGGTGGAAGGCAGGACTTCCCAATCTTTGCCGCCGTTTTCCGAACGATACAGGGCAAAGCCGGTAATGCCTCCGTACAACTCACCGGTACCCATATAAAAAATATCAGGCTCGTTGGGGTCCTGGGCCAGGGCTCCGATGGAGATGTTGTCCAGGTAATCGTTGATCTTACTCCATTCAGGGGGGCTGGCGGTGATGTCATCCGTTTTCCAGAGGCCTCCGGAGACGCCGCCGGCCCAGATGGACTTCCGTTCCGGGTCGTTGAGGTCGATGTGGATGACGCGGGTGCGGCCTCCGATGTTGTTGGGGCCACGCTCCAGCCAGCGGGACTCCAGGATGCCTCCTGGGGTACGGTTGGCATAGTATTGCTGCAGTTCTTTCGTTTTTTTCAGCGCCTGCGCCATGCGTTCCAGGGGCGGGTAACCCAGGGCGGGGTCCTGGGTGATCTTTTTTTCGTATTCCAGCGCTTCAAGTATGCGTTCCTGTTTGGTAGGTTTGCTCCTTTCCGAAAGGTGGGGAGAGTGGAAAGGAAAGGAAAAATAGAGGAAACTACCCAAGAGAGAGAGGCCGGTGAGCCAGCCAATTGCCTTTTTCATAAACATAGTTTTTCAATGTAGGGGATTCTTCGAGCCCGTCAAAAATAATCAAACCTACGATTATAAAGGAGCCGTATGGCGAATCTACCGCGCTCAGGCGACAAATTAAAATTTGATGCGGCAGCATATGGGATAAGCTGTTATTTTTGCGTCCTTACAAAGCGAATTTCCAAAAAACACCAGTAATAATAGCTCATTTTTTCAGCCTGTTCCCACGCTCTGCCCAAACTCAAATTCAAAAAGTCCAAACCATTTTCCGATTTACACATTAAAGCAATACAGCAAATAGTTAGATCATGAGAATATTCCTTACGCTTATCATCATCATGCTGGGGCTGTTGCCCATGAGCGCCCAGCAAAATTTCTGGACGGACGCCGACGAGCAGGCCCTGCCGGAAGCGGCTCCAAGGCCGCGCAATTTCAAGGTAACCAACTACCGCGCCCTCTCTCTTGACCTGGACGGCCTGAAATCGGCACTGCAGGCTGCCCCCATGGAGTTCACCCCTGAGGCTGAAATCCCCATGGTGCTGGCCATGCCAATGCCCGACGGCAACACCAGGGCATTCGAGGTGGTGGAATCTCCGGTCATGGCCCCGGGGCTTGCCGCTCGTTATCCTTCCATAAAAACCTACAAGGGGTGGAACCCTGATAACCCGCGGGAAACCATCCGCTTCGGCTACGGGCCCCGTGGATTTCACGGGACGCTGCTGACGGCTGACGGCGCTGTTTACATCGATGCGAAAACAGAAAGCGCCAACCCGGTGTACATGTCCTATTTTGTCAAAGATAACCCCAATCCGGGCCTGTGGGCCTCTTTTCAGTGTGATGCGAAGTCGGATGATGAAGAGCATACTCCCGTCTATGAGGGAGATGTCATAGCGGGCCGAAGCCCGATGGGGCAGATCACCCTGCGCACCTTCAAGCTGGCGCTCACCTGTACCGGAGAATATGCGCAGTATCATGGTGGGACGAAAGAACTGGTCCTTGCGGCCATGGTGGTGAAGGTCAACCGTCTGAACCAGGTGTTTGAACGCGACCTGGCCATCCGGGCGGAGTTGGTGGAGAACAACGATGCCATCATTTTCCTCGACCCTGCAACCGATGGACTAAGCAACGGGAATACCGGAGCCCTGCTGGGAGAAGTTCCCGGAGTGATCAACCCGATTATCGGCATCAACAGCTATGATTATGGCCATGTGTTGAACGTACACGGAGATAATGTGGGCAATGGTGTGGCCTGGCTTATGGGGTCCTGCCGCCCGGAGCTCAAGGCCGGAGGCGTATCAGGCATTACCAACCCGGTGGGCGACCCCTTCGTCATCGACATCGTCGGCCATGAGATGGGGCACCAGTTCGGCGCCAACCATACCATGAGCAGTTGCCAGAACGTCAATCCCGGCACCGCCTTCGAACCAGGGAGTGGCACGACGATCATGAGTTATGCCGGCATCTGCCCGCCGGGCAACAACGTTCAGAATTTCACCAACGACCACTACCACACCATTTCTCTGGAGCAGATCTTTGCCTATACCCGTCAAGGCCTGGGCAACGCCTGCCCGGAGAAGATGCTCACCGGTAACACCGAGCCGATCGTCGAGATCCCCCGTCCGGGTGGTTTCTTCATTCCCACCCGCACCCCTTTTGAGCTGACTGCGGCTGCCACCGATGCCGAAGGAGATGCCCTGACCTACTGTTGGGAACAGTTTGACCTGGGGCCGACTGCCGAAAGCGGATTGTACGGCAACCCTTCCGGGGATGCCCCCCTGTTCCGATCCTTCTCTCCTACGGAAAGCCCTACCCGGGTCTTTCCCAAACTGGAGAAGATCCTGTCCAATAATTTTGATATCTCGGAGATCCTGCCGGCCTACGGCCGCAATATGACCTTCCGCTGCACCGTAAGGGACAACAACCCCGAGGGGGGGGCCGCTGTCTGGGCACAGATCGCCTTCAAAGTGGACAGCACTGCCGGGCCTTTCCGGGTGATCACGCCCAATACGGCCGCAGATAGCTGGACGGTAGGCGCCTACACCGAAGTGGCATGGGATGTTGCCAATACGGATAACAACATCGTCCGTTGCCGGAAAGTGAACGTCAGGCTGTCTCTGGACGGCGGCTTCACCTATCCCGTTACTTTGGCGGAAGGGATCGATAATGACGGCTCCGTTTTTATCACAGTTCCGGACGCCGTTACCACCCAGGCGCGGGTGCGCATCGAGGCAGCTGACAATATATTCTTCGATGTATCCAACCAGGATTTTTCCATTGAAGCGGCTACCGTACCGGCTTATACGCTGACGCTGACGCCCGACGACCTGGCGCCGCTCTGCCTGCCGGAAGTCGCGGTGATCGAGATACAGTCGGGTGCTATTCTGGGTTTTGACGAAGCCCTAACCCTCGATCTGGTAGGCGAGTTGCCGGAAGGGGCGACTTACAGTTTTTCCCAAAACCCCATCACCCCCTCCCAAAGCACTACCTTGTCCATCAATTTCGGTGGCTTTTTCGAAGAGGACCTCGGACTCCAGGTACAGGTTGTGACCTCCAGCCTGGATACGGCTTACCGGGAGTTGCAGATCACTACCACCAGCAATGATTTCTCCGCCATGGCCTTGCTGGAACCAGCTGACGGGCGGGCTGACATACAATTGCAGACGGACTTCTCCTGGCAAGGCGTCCCCGATGCCGATAGCTACGACTTCCAGCTGGCCACCAACGCCACCTTTAACGAAGCGTCAATAGTCGAAACAGCTACCGGGCTTACGACAGCCGAATATTCTCCGCAGTCATTCTTCGATAACAACCAGCGTTTCTTCTGGCGGGTGCGCCCGGTCAACGAATGCGGCCCCGGCCCCTGGCTGACGCCTTTTGTCTTCCAGACTGTTTCGGTGGACTGCACCGATGATAATACTGCTACCGACCTGCCGATCAATATTCCCAACAGTACGGCCACCCGGACGTCGAACCTGTTCGTGTCCGCAGATGGTATCATCAGCGACCTGAATGTCAAAAACGTCGACATCGATTTCAACCCGGTGCGCAGCCTGCGGATCACCCTGGTCAGCCCGGCGGGCACCCGGGCCATACTGTTCGACCGCAACTGTTTTTCCACTGGTGGTGATATAGAACTGACTTTCGATGACGAAGCGCCCGAAGACATCCCCTGCCCGCCCGATGACTTCGTGCCGGCTCAGCCCGAGGAGCCCCTCTCCATTTTTGACGGGGAGAATGCTGCCGGACAGTGGAAGCTGGAAGTTCAGGTCGTTCAGAGCGGCTTCGGCACCGGAACCATCAAAGGCTGGCAGCTGGAGTTTTGTGCCGCTACGGCTACCACTCCACCCATCCTGCTTACCAATGAGGTGCTGGCGGTGCCGCCGGGGCAAGGCAATACGGTTACGGCCGACTATCTGAAAGCCGAAGATGATGCCGCTACGGCCGAGCAGCTAACCTACACCCTGCTTCAGCCACCCGCCAATGGCACGCTCTACCGCTGGAGCCTGAACGAGGAACTGGCCACCGGCTCCCGGTTTACTCAGGCTACCATCAACGCCTTCAATCTGGTGTATGTGCACGACGGCAGCGATACGCAGGAAGACCACTTCACCTTTATCGTCGATGACGGCCAGGGGGGCTTTATTCCTACCCAAACCTTCAACATCGTAATCGATGAGGGCGCCGTAGTGAATACCAGCGAGGTGGAAAGCGGCAATGCCATGAGCTTATTCCCCAACCCGGCACGGGACGAGGTGTCTATCCGTTTCCGCCAGGCGGCCGCCGGGGAGGTGGTAGTGCGCCTGCTCAACCTGCAGGGGCAGGCGGTGGCGCAGCGCCGGTTCCCGGAAGCCGGGCCACAGCTAACCCTGCATACCGCCGGGCTGCCGGCTGGTGTTTATTTTGTGAATGTCCAGGCCGGGGAAGGTTTCTTTACGGAGAAGCTGATCCTGCAACGATAAAATAGAGGGAACGCGGAAGCTGTCGCGCATAGCTTTATTGTCAGTCAATGATTCGAACTGCATTATCCGCGGTCCCTCCTCACACGCCTCGTTTATTGCCGTAAATTAGAATATGCAACCGGCTGGTGAGGTGGAATCCGTATTTTTTGCACACTTCCACCAGCCATTGTTGTTTTTCCATCAGGCTGTTCCCGGAGGTGCCCTCCGGCATCAGGTATACCTGGTGTACTGGGATGTCATAGCGCTCGATCAGGCGCAGGACTTCTTCCATGTCTCCCTGCCCGGCGATCACGAATTTAAAGACAGCTTTGGGGCTGCCGGCAAAAAAGCGGTAGGCCTTCGGCTTTTCCCTCAGCTTTTTGGGGTTGTTGGAATTGGCCAGTTTGGGAGAGACGTTGTATTGGCCGATGCGGGCGTCGAAGGCAGGTTCCGGAACAATTGTCCCGTTGGTTTCAACCTCAAACCAGTATCCCTCCCCCAGGGTTTCCATCAGGGCCAATAGCCCTTCTTGTTGCATCATGGGCTCCCCGCCGGTGAGGACGATATTCTTACAGGGGTATTGCCGGACCAGTTCCGCTACTTCGTCAACCGGGAGCTCGGCCACCACTTTTCTGATATCGAACTTTTCGTAACCCGGCTCTGCGTCCCTTACGTGGGCAAAGCGCGTGCCCTTCCAGTTCCAGGTGTAATCGGTGTCGCACCAGATGCAGTGCAGGTTGCACAGGGAAGTGCGTACGAAGATGCTGGGCTGGCCGAGGTTCTTGCCTTCCCCCTGAATGCTGTAGAAGACCTCGGGGCGGGCATCGGGGCGGGCGATCTTTAGTCGTGTTTTCTTGTATTCGTGCATTGATGTATTCGTGTATTTTTACGCGGCTACCCCCTCCGGAAGAGCAGAAATTGGCGGCTACCGGATAGCTACCCCCCTCCTTTGGAGGGGCAGGGGGAGGCTTCTATCTCAACTCCAGCCCCCTTCGCCAGTACATCCAGTGCTGTATTCCTCCACGTGCGAAGAGGAAGAGCAGCAGGGTGAGCCACAGGCCGTTGTTGCCCAGAGGTAAGGTGGCGAAGTAAGCGGCAATGAAGATAACAAAAGCAAGGATCATACTGTTGCGCATGGCGCGGGCGGCGGTCAGGCCGATGAAGACGCCATCCCATAGGTAACAAGGAGTACCGAAGAGGGGGAACAGGGCCATCCAGAAGAGCAAAGGGCGGGCGGCGGCCAGTACATCCGGCTGATTGGTGAATACCCGGAGCAGCGCTGTGCCGAAAAACCAGTAACCCAGGCTGAAGAGCAGTGCCAATCCCATCCCCCAGATGAAGGACAGGCGGATGGCCCGGTGCGTTTTTGGCCCGTCGGAGGCGCCCTTGTACTTACCGGCCAGGCTTTCGGAAGCAAAGGCAAAGCCATCCACGCCGTAGGACATCCAGTTGAGGAACTGCAACAGGATGGTATTGGCGGCGAGCACCATATCTCCCTGTGCGGACGACTCGCTGTAGAAGAAGGCAAAAGCGGCGGTGAGCGCCAGGGTACGAAGGAAGATATCGGCGTTGATGCTCAGGAATTTTTTCAGCTTATCCCATTGTATTAGGGCGGCCTGCCGAAAGTGCGGCAACAGGTAGCTGTAGCGGTAATAGAACAGGCCAACGGCGAGCAACAAGCCGCAGTACTGGGCGGCCACGGTCCCATAGGCGGCCCCGTCTACATCCATTCCCAGATACTGGACAAAATAGAAGCTCAATACGATGTTGACTGCATTGATCACAACCGTGAGCAGGAGCGGATAGATGGCGTTCTGCATGCCGAAGAACCATCCCATGAAAGCGTAAAGCCCAAGGGTGGCCGGCGCCGCCCAGATGCGGATGTAGAAATATTCGGCCACCAGGGCTTTCTGCTCGCCGGCGGTGTTCATAAGGTAAAAACTGGCCTGGCCGAAGGGCCACTGGAAGAGGAGCAGGCCAGCGGCAACCACCATTACCACCAGCAGGGCGCGGCCCAGGGTGTGGGCGAGGACGCCGTCATTGCGGGCGCCGTAGGCCTGGGCCGTCAGGCCGGTAGTGCCCATACGCAGGAAACCGAAATTCCAGTAGATGAAATTGAAGATCATAGAGCCGATGCCTACCGCGCCGATGTGCAGTTCGGACAGGCGGCCCATCAGGGCGGTATCCACGCTGCTCAGCAGCGGGACCGATATGTTGCTGATGATGTTGGGAATGGCCAGCCGGAGGATCTCTTTATTCATGTGTATCCAAGTGTGAGGTATTTGTGCCAGCAGGGCATAGGCGTCAACGACGAATACGAGCCCGGCCTGCCCATTTGATCATCCTGCGCCGGCGCCCTATCATTTTCCGGCCAATTGCTGCCCTGATTCCGGAAGTTAGCACAAAAGTTTAAAATAAGGCCCAAACAATTTACCTTTGTACCCCTGACGCCAGAGGCATTTAAAGTGGTTGGTTCTCTTGTTTGTCACGCGGCGCCCTTTGGGCATAGCCGGTTGTCAGTTGCCTGAATGTCCCTATCCGACGCAACTAATAACTGGCAATAAAACCTGCGAGTGAACGGCGAGCCCCCCCAAGTAAAAACTATGAAAGTAGGTATTCTCTTCGGTGGCCCTTCCCGCGAGCGCGAGATCTCCTTTGCCGGCGGGCGGACGGTATACGACAACCTCGACCGCAGTTTGTTCGAGCCGGTCCCCCTGTTTGTGGACAGCCACCGCAATATTATTTTGCTGGACTGGCACTACATCTACAAGGGCGCCATTCGCAATTTTTATCCGCCCAAGGCAGTCCTTCCGCCTTCTGCGAACCACTTCGAGATCTACCTGGAAAGCCTGGGTGAGCTGTCCGCCGAACAACAGGACGAGCTTATCCGGCAGGTAGGGTCGAAGGTAGAGCTCGAGGAATTGCCTAATCTCATTGACATTGCTTTTCTGGCCCTGCACGGCCCGTACGGAGAAGACGGAGAGATCCAGCAGCAATTGGCCGAACTGAATATCCCCTACACGGGCAGCGCCGTTCGCGCCTGCCGGATCGGGGCCGACAAGGCGATGCTCAAGGAACTCCTGGCGGTGGGCAATTTCTCCCGCCCCCGCATGATGGCCCTTTACAGGGAGGAATGGCTGCAGGGTAAGGCCGCCGATTACTATCAGGAAGCTATAGACAAGATCGGCTTTCCGATGTTCATACGCCCAGTCAGCCAGGGGCCGGCGATCGGGGTGTCAACCCTGGAAGAAGAACAAGGGCTGGAAGGCTTCGACCTCGCTATCAACCGCGCTTTTTTCCGGGAGATCCTGCCCGTTTACGAATGGAAAGACCGCAGTAAGTTTGAACGCTCGGAATACGTCCACCTCGTCACCGACCTGCGCGACGGGTTGGGATTCCCCATCGATGTGTCCTTTCAGGGTACAACCCAGACGCTCTACCATCCGGAAGGATTGCTGGATTACCTGAATAAAATGTCGGCCGACGCTCACGATGGGGACGCCTTCATTCTGGAGAGCCACCATAAGGAAGACAAGGTGCTCATCGAGGCCTATACCGAAGGCAAGCCATTTTCCTGCATGGTGATCCGCAATGAGGATAAGAGCGTGCTCGCCCTGCCGCCAACGGAGATCATCAGGGACAACCACGTTTTCGACTACAGCTTCCGGTATATGCTGGGGCTCTCCCAGAAGGTGACTCCTGTGGAACTTCCGGAAGCGCAGATCGAGGCCATCCGCCAGGAATGTGAACGCCTGTTCACCGAACTGGGCTTTAAGGTATACGCCCGTATCGACGGTGTTTTTTCCAAAGACGGGCAGGTCGTGATCACCGAGCTGAAGACCACTTCGGCCATGCTGCCCTCGTCCTTCCTCTTTCACCAGTCGGCCGAGATCGGCCTGAACAGTTCGCAGTTCCTGACGTACATCCTCCATGCTTCTCTGCAGGAGCGCCTGGCGGAAAATCCTGAAAAGGAGCACTACCAGGGCCTGCTTACCCAGATGGAACAAAAAATGGAAGCGGCCCGGGCTACAGCCTCCCGGAAGCGCCGGATCGGCGTCCTGTTCGGCGGCAATTCCTTCGAGCGGCACCTTTCCGTTCAGACCGGGCGAAATGTCTACGAAAAACTGGCCAGCTCGACCCTTTACGAACCCCTGCCTATTTTCCTTTACCAAAAGGAGGCTACCTATGAGCTCTATGAGCTCCCCCTGAACCTGATGCTGACCGATAACGCTGACGAGATCCGGGCGAAGATCGACACTTTTCAGGTGCATCCTGTGGTGCAGGCCATTCGGCAGGAGTGCGCCGGGTTGCGGGCGCGTTACAGCTCCGCCGATATCGGCTTTACACCCCGGAAGTGCTCTGAGGAGGAGCTCGCCCAATGGGCCGACGGCGTGTTCATTGCTTTGCATGGCCGCCCAGGCGAGGACGGCCAGGTGCAGCAGATACTGGAAAATATCGGCATTCCTTATAACGGTTCCGGAGTAAAGTCTTCCGCAGTTACCATCAATAAATATCAAACCCTGCAGACGCTGAAACGCAACGGGTTCACCGTTTCGGAACAGTTGGCCCTGCCCCGGGAAGATTTCGAACAAAGCCCGGAGGAGTTCTACAAGCGTGTGGAGAACCAGCTTGCGTATCCCCTGGTAGCCAAACCGGTAGATGACGGCAGCAGCTCCGCTGTCAAGATCCTGAAAAACAGGGAAGAGCTGGAAGCCTTTACCCGCCTGATGTTCCGCCCGCCCGGCGAAGAAGGGCCGGAAGCCCGTCGCAAATTGCGCCTCCGTGCCAACGAGGAGTTTCCCCGCAAGCCCGAGATCCTCTTTGAAAGCCTGATCGGCGCCCGCGGCGCCCGGCTGTTCATGGAGGTGACCATTGGCCTGCTGACCCATTATCAGGAAAATGGGGCCATCCGCTACGAGCTCTTCGAACCTTCAGAGATCCTTGCTGCGGGCGAGATCCCTTCTCTGGAAGACAAATTTTTTGCCGGGGAGGAGCAACATGTAACGCCGGCACGCTTCAGCAACCGGCCGGAAGAATACCAGGCTATAGCCGGGCAGGTGAAGCAACAGATAGAAAGAGCGGCCCGCATTCTGAACATCCAGGGATATGCCCGTATGGATGCTTTCGTGCGCGTTTACACCGACAACAGCGTGGAAACAGTCATCATCGAGGCCAATTCCCTTCCGGCCCTGACGCCGGCCGCCGTCCTCTTTCAGCAGGCCGCCATCAATGGTTATACGCCATTCGAATACATCGATAAGATCATCACCTTCGGATTTGAGCGGCAGGCCCGCAAAGCAGCCCCGGCGCCGGCCGTCGAAGAAAAAGCGCCTGTCCCCGTCGACCCTCTGTGGGTGGACAAAGCGGGCAAGTCGCCGGAGGCAAGGCCGGAAACGGCGGGTAAGGAGGAATACACCCCTACGAAAAGCCCCTCGGCACAACGTGGCTCCCTTCGGGCACAGCCTTTCTGGCAGTATCTGCTGGAAAAGGCCAAGGTAGGGGCCATCGAATTGGGGCGTTTTCTTTCTTCCCCTATCTTCCTGCGCAATTTCGGAGGGATCGTTGGGATGCTGCTGCTCTTTTTCTTCCTGACTACCCGTTTCCTCCGCATTTATACCCACCATGGAGAGTCTCTTCAGGTGCCCAATTACGTCGGGATGGATATGCGGGATGCCGAACGCAAGGCTCAACGCCAGAACTTTAAGCTGTCTGTGATCGATTCCTTTTTCGATTCCAGCAAGATCCCCAACACCATTTATCAACAGGATCCAAAACCACTGCAGCAGGCCAAACGCGGTAGAACGATCTATGTCAGTAAGTACCGCGTTACGCCCGATTCGGCCATTCTGCCGACCCTGGTCAGTGCCGGATACAACTATACCCAATACGCCATCAAGTTGAAAAGGATGGACATCAAGACTACGGTCCAGGAAAAGGTCTTTGACAGCAAACAGGAGGAGAACTCCATCCTGTACTTCTATCATAAAGGCCGGAAGATAACCGATGATATGCTGCGCCGGGGCGTGAAGGTACCGAAAGGAGCTACGCTGGACTTTGTCATCACCGAGCGCATTACCGGCGCCGTTCCTATCCCCGACCTCGTTTGTCAGCGTTATGATGCGGCCACTTTTCTCATTGAAGGGTCCAATCTCGTTCTGGGCGAAGTATTTGGTGATGTGGGTTTCCGTGAAGGCGCCTATGTGTATAAACAAGAGCCCGAATATGTGCCCGGCATGCAGATGGAGATCGGCCAGAAGGTCAACATCTACCTTACCAGCACCCGGCCGTCAGGTTGCCCTGATGATCTTGACCCCAGCAGCCTCGATGGCAGCGGACAGGAGGAACAGGAGAATGAGGATTTCAATTAGGACGGAGCAATTTCCTGAAACAGCACCATTGGGAAGGGCTATTGGCGTGTGTTCCAGTCCTCCGGTTATTCTGCCACGATTTTCCTTAAGTCTCTAGGCACCCGGAAGCGCTGGCCATGGGCCTTCTGATAAACCTTGCATTGCTTCACGAAATCATCCACTCCATAATCGGTGATGAACTGAATGACGCCCCCTTTGAAAGCGGGGAACCCCCAGCCGTGGATGCTGCCCAGGTTGGCGGCGGCTACCGAATGGATGACTTTTTCCTGCATGCACCATACGGCTTCCAGCACCTGAGCGAAGAGGAAGCGGTTGATCAGTTCCTGCTTGTCGAAACTTTTTTGAGAAGCAGGGAAATGTTCCGCTAACTCTGGCCAGAGAAAGGGTTCTCCTTCCGGCGGATACTCATAGAAGCCGCCACGCCGCTGGCGTCCCTGGCGTTGCAGTTCTTCCAGCATTTTTTTCAGGACGGCCACTGCCGGGTGTTGCACATATTTGCCCCCGTAGTGTTCTGCCGCCTGGTTTTCGTATTTCAGCACCATGTTCAGTCCCAACCGGTCCGCTAAGGCCAGGGCGCCCCGGGGCATACCGGCCTGCCGGCCGAGGTTTTCGATCAGAGCCGGGGGATAACCCTCTTGTAGCATGGTGATGCCTTCCAGAATGAAGGTATTCTGAACGCGGGCGGCAAAAAAACCCCAATCGTCCTTCACCACGATCGGCGTTTTGCGGATGGCCCGTACAAAATCGAAGGCGCGGGCTACCGTCTCTTCAGAGGTCTTTTCTCCGCGGACGATCTCCACCAGGGGCACTTCCTCGGCGGGAGGGAAGAAATGCAGGCCTACGTAGTTTTCCGGGCGGATGGAAGCCTCCGCCAGTTGGGTGATGGGGATGGAGACCGTGTTGCTGGCAAGCAGGGAGTATTCGTCGAGGTACTCTTCCGCTTCGCGGGTGACCTTCTGCTTGACCAGGCGGTTTTCAAATACCGCCTCGATGACCAGGTCGCAATGCTCAAAATCCTTGGAAGACTCCGTGGTTTGAATGCGGCTGAGCATCTCTTTGCTGTCTTCAGGCTGTTTTTTACCCTCCGCCACCATGGCATCGAGCTTGCGGCGTACATAATCGCGCCCACGTTCCGCGATGGGCTTGGAAACATCTTTCAGGACGACCTCCAGGCCGTTGCTCAGGCAAACAAATGCGATGCCCGACCCCATGCGGCCGGCTCCGATGATGCCCACCTTCCGGGGCCTGAACTTCCCGAACCCCTTGGGCCGGTTGCCACCCTGCTTGATGTAGTTGAGGTCGAACCAGAAAGCCTTGATCATATTTTTGCAGGCCGGGCTGCGCAACAAGTCGGTGTAGTAGCGGCTCTCGATGCGGCAGGCCGTATCGAAATCGACTTTGGAGCCCTCCGCCAGCACGTTCAGGATGGCCTGCTGGGCAGGGTAATGGTTGTGCACCTGGCCGGAGAGCTGCGCCGCCAGGAACCGAATGTGGCCGGCCATTTCCGGACTCCGCGCCGTGCCTCCCGGAATAGAGCATCCTGGCCGGTCCCAGGGGCGCCGGCCTTCTTTGTTCTGCAGCAGCCAGGCCCGCGCCTGGTCCATCATCTCGCGGTGGCTTCCGGCCACCTCGTCCACTAACCCCAGTTGCAGCGCTTCCTGAGGGGTATACCGTTGTCCGGAAGTCAGGATCGGGAACGATTTTTCGATGCCCAGCAGCCACATCAGGCGTACGATGCCCCCGCTGCCGGGCATAAGGCCCAACTGCACTTCAGGAAAGCCCAGGCGCACCCTGGGGCCGTCGATAGCAATGCGGTGGTGACAGGCCAGCGCCACCTCAAAGCCGGTGCCCAACGCAGCGCCATTGATGGCTGCCACCACGGGAATGCCCGGGCTCTCCAGGTCGCGCAGGATGCCCTTCAGCTTTTCGGCGAAGCGGAAGATCTCCGCGGCATCATCGGCCCGGTAGAGATACTCCAGGTCGCCGCCGGAGAGGAAGGCCTTCTTGGCGGAAGTGAGGATGACGCCCCGCAGCAGGCCCTTTTCCTTCTCTTCCTTGAGGTGGGCGATGACCGGCACGAATGCCTCGGCGATCTTGTGATTGATCACATTGAGGCTGCGGCCGCTCATGTCGAGGGTGAGCGTGACAATTTTGTGGGTGTCCTTTTTATATCTGATCATAAGCCTTTAATGTATTCCCAGGCCGGGTCGATCCCCTGCCGGAATTCGCTGAAAGAAAGTTCGATGTGGACGTCTGGCTCGATAGTCGGAGGGTCGCCTTCCACCTTTTTGAAATATTGGGTTGAATAATATACCGTAACGCCGGAGTTCGGCAATTGCATAGTTTTCACCTCTCCGAAGTGATTGGGCCGCCCACTGGTAGATTCGCCAACAAGCGTGGCGTTGCAATATTTCTGGAAATCCAGTGTATTCAATACAGCAGAAGAAAAGGTGCGGCGCCCAATGATTACATAAGCCTGGCCGTTAAAGGCTTTGCCGGCCTTCTTTGCCAGTTCCGTTCCCTGTAAAGAACTTCCTCCCGGATTGTTGCTAACATCGAATACCAGCTTTTTTACGGGATACTTCTCCAGTATCCTTAAGACTTCTTCGCCAAACTTTTCAAAGGAAGGCAACTGTTTAGCGCGATGTTTATTGCCGTACTTTTTTTCCATCTCCCGGCTGGTACAGCGGTTGTATCGAATATAGAGCACCTGGCCTTCTTCCTTGTATTCGTGCCAGAACGGGGTTCTGTTATCACGCCAGGTAAAGGCGTAGCTGTCGGGTTTGTAGTTGACGAGGGTAGATTTTAAAGAACGCGCCGGTATGGCCTGGAGTGGCAGGTTGAGGGTACGCCCCAAAGTGTCGCGAAAAGAAAAAATGGCCGAGGTGGTGTCTACGATACCGCAGTAGCGCAGAGGATAATATTGAGCGATCAGGTTGGGCGCCAAATGCCGGACGATGGACTCATTCTCCGCTACAAATAACCTGGTCAGTTGGGCTATCACCCTTTCGATTGGAATACCATTGATCGCCATCAATTGTTTGGCCAGTAGCGTATCCAAGGAAAAACTGGAAGAGGCGCCCGTCACAAAAAGCCCCTCTTTAAACCAATAGAACTGTAGGGGAAATACCTGCTCGTTATCTCCTGCATTGCCCCGGTAGACAGCAGTATGCGCATCTTCCGCTCTGCAGATGATCTCTTGCAACTGCAGGGTTATTTGCCAGTCCTGCATATCCGGAACGGCCGAGCGCAGGCTATCGAGGGCTGCCCGAAAAGCTTGCTCGGAATAATGCCGGTACAAGTCCTTATGGCGTTTCGGCAGTTCGTTTTCCAGGTAGTTGATGTCTTCCCGCCATTGAGCCGCCTTGTCCTGGCCATAAATAAAGCCGGAAAGGGTGATCAGGCAGAAGAGCAGGAGTACTTGCTTCATACGCTTTAGTGTTTGGGGAGCCGGTGGTATCAAGCCGGTTAAAGTGTTTCGGTTCCTGGTTTCAGGTGTTGGGATAGTTCAATTTTCTGTGTCTCCTGAAAAAGCCCTTTGATTTTCAGGGATTTGCGAACAGCGAACAGCGGATTGCGAACAGTCCCCAGGTGTTCGATTGGCCCTCTCTTTCCAGTTATTGCTTATGGCCGCCGGCAAATTTAAAATTGTAGGTCAAACCCTTTCAATAATCGTCGCCACGCCCATTCCTCCCCCAACGCAGAGCGTCACCAATCCGGTGTTTTTATTCTGCCGCTCCATTTCATCGAGCAAAGTGCCCAGCAGCATGGCGCCGGTAGCCCCCAGCGGATGCCCCATGGCGATGGCGCCCCCGTTGACGTTGAGTTTGGATTCAGGGATCTTCATTTCCCGCTGGAATTTCAGGACGACAGAAGCGAAGGCCTCGTTACATTCCCACAGGTCGATGTCCTTGGTTTTCATGCCCGCCAATTCCATGGCCTTGCGGGCCGCCGGCGCCGGGCCGGTCAGCATAAGAGTAGGGTCGACGCTTACCGTAGCGGCAGACAGAACGCGGGCGCGGGGCTTCAACCCCAATGCCTCGCCTTTCTCCCGGCTGCCCACCAGTACCAGCGCCGCTCCGTCGACAATACCGGAGGAATTGCCGGCGGTATGCGGGTGTTGAATGCGCTCCAGGGTGGGGTATTGGTGCAGGGCCATTTCGTCGAACCCTTGCCGGCCGGGGCTTTCGAAAGCAGGAGGCAGTTGGGCCAGCGCTTCCAGTGTAGTATCGGGCCGGATGTGCTCGTCCCGGCCCAGAATGAGCAGGCCGTTGCGGTCATAGATCGGGACGATGGAGCGGTCGAAGAAGCCATTTTCCCAGGCCTGATGGGCCCGCTTATGGGAGTCGTAAGCATAGGCGTCCAGCTCTTCCCGGCGGAAGCCCTCCAGGGTGGCGATCAGGTCGGCGGAGATACCCTGGGGGATAGAATTGGCCCGGGTGATGAGTTCGGGATCGTACATCAGAGGCCCGCCGTCGCTGCCAATAGGAATGCGGCTCATGCTTTCCACACCGCCGGCCAGCACCAGGCCTTCCCAGCCAGAGCGCACCTTCATCGCGGCAAGGTTGACAGCTTCCAGCCCGGAAGCACAGTAGCGGTTGACCTGCATGCCGCTGACGGCTTCGCCCCAGCCGGTATGTAACAGGGCGGCCTTGGCCACATTGTAGCCCTGGTCGTCAATGGGCGTCACACAGCCGATGACGGTATCGTCGAGTTCTCCCGGGGCTATGGAGGCCCGCTGCCGCAGGGCGTTCAGGGTAGCCGACAGCAGGTCGATGGGCTTCACTTCATAGAGCGCTCCCTGGCTTTTGCCCCTGCCACGGGGCGTGCGCAGCGCCTCGTATATATATGCTTCAGGCATGGTGTGGGTTTGAACGCAAAAATAGGGGCATAGAGATGAAGATCGTAATTTAGAAGAAGGATTTATGGTTTGAAGGAAGGAATATTATTTGTTCCAGTCATCGGCCGCCCCGGTGTTTAAGTAGAAATTATGTGCAATTCGAACGTCATAAACGTACCTTTGCCGACGTACCTTAAAAACACGACAATGCCAAGAAGAAAAATGACGCCTTTTGCGCGATTCTTTATCGTAATGCTCATCATTGTGCCGCTGGCTTATTTCGGTGCATCCTGGTACAATGGGGAGGACCCTCTGAATGTAAGACAGTACCTGGGGTTGGATGGGCAACCCAAAACCGAGCAGGTTACCGTAGTAGCCGATGACAAAAGTCCAGATGCGGATCTGCAGCTGCGCATCGATGAGCTGGAGGCAAAGCTGAAGCAGTGCCAGGACGAGCTGGATCAACTCAAAACACAGATCAATAACCAATAAGCTATGGAAATCCTGCTGCTCGATGCCGGTCTTGGCGGCCTGGGAGAGATGATCATCAAAGTTTTGCTCAATGCGCTGGCGCTGATGGCCGGGGCTCATCTGCTGAAAGGAGTGGTGATCGAAGATTTTACCCGAGCGGTGATCATTGCCGTTATTTTATCTTTCCTCAACGCTACGCTGGGCGCTTTCCTCGATTTCATCACAACACCCCTTCGGTTTCTGACCCTGGGCCTTTTCGCATTTGTGGTGGATGCCGCAATGCTGCTGTTGTCAGCCTACTTCCTGAAAGGTTTTGAGATAAGGAGCTTTGCCTCGGCGTTCCTGCTTGCCATCATCCTTTCCGTGTCCAACGCCATATTGTACGCGATATTTTTATAAACAGGGTAGTGTAGCCACTTTTATCCGCCCGGTAACTTTAAAAGTGGCTACACTACTTATTCCAATTCAGTTCCTATGCGTACTTCCATATTCTTCCTGATTATTGCACTGTCGACGGCCTCCTCCTGTCAGCTTTCGCGCAAAACCGCTGCCGATAAAGCGGCTGAAGCGGACATGCAGGCCGTTTATCATACCTTCACCCGGGCGTATAAGCAGGCCGATGCAGCCATGGTTGCGGGCTTGTACACAGAGGACGCCTACTACCTTGAGCCCAACACCCTGATCATTCAGGGCAGGGATACGATTCAGGCCAACTTCGCCCGCTTCCTGAGCCGCTTTTCACCGGGCTCCGGCCCCGATATTTCCTTTGAGATCATTGAGCGTCAGATTGCACCAGATCAGGCTTACGATATTGGCTATTATCTATTCAACGGCCAGCGTTCAGGCAAATTTATCGTGCTCTGGCAACGGCAGCCGGATGGAAAGTGGCTTATCCGCGCGGATGGTTTCAGTGGGTTGGGGGAGTGAGCTTTTCTACGCAGGCTTCACTCTTTTCACGGGCCCTTCGGCCTGCGTCCATTGTAGACGGACTACTGTTGGCGGAGACGGAGCGCCCTCACGAATGCACGAATACACGATCACCCGGGTTCAAAACCTATTCTTCCACATCATGCTCTCTACCGGCTTGTCGGTGCGCTCGTTATACTTGGCGTTGGTTTTGGTATTGTAATAATTGAGGATCTCGCCGTCCACGCGGAAGTAGATGAGCTGGCCGATGGGCATACCCGCATAGACGCGCACAGGATGAGTACAGGAGATCTCCAGCGTCCAGGTGTTGCAGAAACCGACATCGCCCTTGCCGGCGGTAGCGTGGATGTCAATACCGAGGCGCCCGACACTGGATTTGCCTTCCAGAAAGGGCACTGCACTGTGTGTTTCGGTATACTCCTCCGTGACGCCCAGGTAGAGGGTGTTGGGGTGTAACACAAAGCCTTGTTCGGGGATCTCGAGGTACTCGATGGGGTTGTGGCGGCGCGCGTCCAGGATGTGGTCTTTGTAAATGGCGAGCCACCGGCCCAGGTGCACATCGTAGGAGTTGGTGCCCAGGCAGTGCCGTTGAAACGGCTCGATGACGATCTCCCCGTTCTCGATGCCTTCCAGTATCTTCTTATCCGACAGTATCATAGCTCCCTTTTTTTACTGTACTGTACCATAGCGCCTGAACCCTATGGCGCCCTCTTTCCGGGCGTTGTTGAATAGAGCGCGCTAAGTTATCTAATTTTCCCGAAAATCGGGATTTCGGCGGAGGTAAGAGGGCCTGCTCGCAATTGCCCGATCTTTCCTCTTGTGCAGTTTTGAAGGTGGAGATCCCGTCCATTACCTGCACTACGCCACGTTTATTAGGGCTGGAAGGCTGGCCGCATTATTTTTTCTTTCCGTATGCAATTTCCACACCTATGGTTTTCGTTAATATGTCGTGATTTCAAAACATACCTTGCTCTGATCTCCGATACCGACATAACTCCATGGCGTTCGTTTTCCCACCAGGAAGAAAGGACGGGCCCGTTACGGGGATCAGGGAAGCAAAGGTATTCCTGTGCTTTTCACCCAAAAAAAACGCGTACCGTATGAAAGTATTCCCCGCTTTGATCGCCCTCCTGATTGTTTCCATCAACCTGAACGGCCAAACCATTGCCTATCAGGAATTACCCCGGCCGTCCGCCAAACCGGGCCTCGACCTCTACCTGCACTACGATAGCCCCCGCGATGAGGTTATTATTCAGAATGGAAAATTGACCCACATCTCCAAAACCTATGTCTACGACGAGAACCGCCCCTGGGTAGCTACTCCTACAGATGTAGCCACCCGCAAAGTGGCCGATGCGGTTCCGCTCAACGGCCATCAGCTCAATTCCCTGCAGGAAATGATCCAGAATACCGGCATCCTGCAGTTGCCACAGCAACAATACGGAGCTCCCGCCGGACAGCGCAGCTATGATTACCAGATGCACATACGTTCCGGTGGACAGGACCGGGCGGTCCTCTACCGAAGCAACCCAAGCTACGCCACCGCTCCCCCCGCTTTCGACCGTATGAAGGAGTACATCTGGAAACTGGTCACGGAGGTGGAGTATTAGGGGGGGGATTCGTGTATTCGTGTCTGTCCGCCGTAGCTTTACGCGAAGGCGTGGATTCGGGAATCGTGTATTCGTGCATTTGTGTATTCGGGAGGCTGCTCCGGAAAGCCCCGGATTGGAGTAATGGGGTAATGGGGTGATAGATTGCTGGAATGCTGGAAAGAGGCTAAGCAAAAACCACTACCTTACACGGGATAGTTCAATTTTCTGTGTCTCCTGAAAAATGCCCTTTGATTTTCAGGGATTTGCGAACAGCGAACAGCGAATTGCGAACAGTCCCCCTTACACAGTCCCGGATTGCCATTGGCCCGTACATCGTACACAGCCCCAAGTCCCTGCCGGCCCCGTACATCGTACATCGCCCCGGAACTTTCTGTCCAACTTTAGACGGATAACTTCGTTGATTTTCTGGGACTTGCGAATAGCGAACAGCGAATTCCGAACACTCCCTGGTCCAGGGTGCAATGCAGTACTCCATTACTCCGGCCCCCGTCCGTCATAGCGGACTGCCTTCCCCGATGCACCAACCTTTCCCTACGGCAACTTCCCAAACCATTCCTTCACCGCCGCCTCTGCCGGTTTGCGGTTCGGTGTAAAACCGGTATGCCCCGGGCCTCCATGGCTCAGGTAGGTAGGATATTTCCACCATAAAACACCTTTGCACCATTGGGTTTCCGGTTGGAGGTTTCCCATAACGATGCGGTAGCAACGGCCCTGGGCCTCGCCCTGGTAGGGAGAACCGTCGCGGTCCCGGTGAGGGGCCACCCAGGGGGTAGGCGTGCTGGTGAAGCCGATCTCGGTGAAGAGCAGGGGCTTATCGTATTGTTCGCTGACCCGCTTGGCCAGATGCAGCACCCGGTGGAAGGCGGCGCTCAGTTCTTCATCGGTAGGATTTTCACTCTGGCTGAGAGGATAGTAGCAATTCAGTCCGATATAGTCCAGCTCATCCCAGAACTGAAGGTTTTCGAACTCCGTGCCCCAGTTGGCGGAGTAGGTCATAGGACCGGAGTAGAGGCCGCGCAATTTGCGGATGAGAGCCCGCCAATCCTGTTCTCGCTGCAAGGTAGCCTTGGCGAATTCCACGCCCACGCAGAGCATATCCATCCGGTTCATTTCTGCCAGAAGGGCATAGTGGCGCATCCAGCGATAATAGTGATCGAAAAAGCCCTTCCAGTCTTCTTCATTCTGCATTTCCACATCGCCGGGCCAGCTGCCTCCACCCAGCCAGATCTGGGGCTTTAGTACCGTTTTTATGCCAAGTTGCCGCGCGATGTAGGCATCATGGGCCACACCCTCATCCGTTTCCGAGCCTGCCCGTGACATGAACGGAAGGGGGGTAGGCTCCTGCGGGTTTCTCATGTAGGAGTAAGGAACGATAGCCACTGCATTTGCGCCCAGCCCTTCCAGTTGTTTCAGTGCTCCGGCCGCCAGTTCTGAGCCGTAGCCATTGTAGATGGCATAGCCTTCGTGTGCGAAATTGAACCCCTTGAGATAGGGCAGGGCAGGGGGCGAAGGGTTGGGCTCCGGTTGGAATTTCTGAAGATATTCGTGCCAGCCGGTTTCCAGGCGGCGTGCCTCCTCCGCGCCGGGCAGCCAGGTGGTGTAGCGCCCCAGAAAGGCCTCCCGCCCCCAGTGTTCGATGAGAAAGTCGACAAAGGATGCTGCCAGGCAGCCCATCACCAGCGGGGATTCCTGTGCCAATTTTTCATTATCCAGGATCTCTGCCAGGGGGGCGCTGTTGCCGGAATGGTAGAGCCGGCCAGCCCAGTAGGCGTAACCTTTTTCCTGCCAGTTGGCCGTAAAGTGAAGGGCTAGTCCCCGTTCCAGCGCCTCCAGGCGGGGGGCGCCAAGCAGTTGCCGGAGCAACACCGCGTTCTCAGCCCCGGCGTGCTGCCCCCGGAAGATCTCATTGGCCACCAGGTAGGCGGCGCCCTGGCTGAAGTCGGCTTGCGAAGGTTGGGTATTGTTCAGGCGCAGGCCCTTCTGTTCCAGAGAGGGGTAGAGGTGGCAGGGAATCGGGGCGGAGGGCGCCGGGCGCCGGCAGAATTCCAGCACCCTGGCCGCATTGGCCTCACACCCTTGAATGATGCGTTGGGTATATTCTGCATCAGGGGGCACCTGATGGAGGATAAAATCAAAATAGCTGCCTTTTACCATGGTATCTTTGGCCTCCGTGAAATCGAACGCTGTACGGGTATCCGGCTGCCAGGTCTTCTCATCGAATTCCCCCATCAGCAGGCGCCGGCCGCCCTGATAGGCCTCATACCCCATGGAGGCCCAGCTGTAAACCGACAGCCCCTGCTCCTCACGCCGCTGGTAAAACCGGACGATATCTCCCTGGCTGAATGCTGTAATAATGCCCATGGGCAAAGCGCTCGCCAGAGGGTTGGGATAGAAGGAAAGGGACAGGACAACATCCTTGCCCTCGATACGGTGATCCCCAAATTGCAGAACGCCGGCATTCATTGAAAAGGGGAGGTGAGAGACGAGCTCCCCGACCACCGGATTAGTCCAATTGGTTCCCAGGAGCAGGAGAGCAGAAGTACGCAGTTCTTCCCGACTGGCCTCCGTTTCCGGCAGGAGCCGGCATTCGGCCCTGCGTTGCCGCTCCTGGACCTGTCGGGCGATGTCTTCCAGCCCTTCGCTGTAGACGATGAGCAGGCGGCGTTCCTCCCGGTAGTGGCGCAGCAGTTCCTCCCGGCTGGGTAAAGGTACGGACACATCGGCTTTCGCAGCCAGGGTAGCGTTAGGTTGAGGTTTACACGACAAGCCGCTCAGCAGGGCGATGCAGCATAGCATTTTTCTCATTGGGTGGCCAAGTTATGGGTGAATTTAGAATTTCTTTGCCGGAAGCCTGTATTTCGACATTCAATGAATGACGCGCGTAACCCAACGTTTATTGCCGGAAAAAACCTCCAGGATGAACAGCCCTGCCGGAAGCCCGGAAAAAGAGAAGGTTTCCTGGACGGAACTACATTCAGTTGCGGGCTCAGTTTAAGAACGAAAAGGCCCGGATATCCGGCGGGTGCATTTTCCAGGGTAAGGCCGCCGTATTCCAGTGTTCCCCGGAATTTGCCGGCCAGGTAGTATCCTCCATCCTTTGCCTGGAAGAAATGACGGGTTTGAAGCAGGCCGGAGCAGGGAACCTGGGCGGCCTGGGCCAGTTCGCCATCCGTTGTGATCCAAAGTATAAAGGCATGCCATTCATTTTGCCCGGCGGAGAGTATCGTCTGGTTGCCGAATAGCAATTCTTCTGTAAAGTAGCCGGATACGAGCAAGTTCCCATTGTCAGCAAATTGGATATCTGATACCCGTCCAGTTCCAAAACCACCTAGCACGATGTTCCAGAGGATCTCTCCGTCCGGCGATGCTTTGAACAGGAAGCCATCGCTGGTGCCCAGGGCAAGATCGGCGTCCCCGTCGAAGGAGATAGAACCATCAAAAGAACCTCCACCGTATATATTCCCCTCGGTGTCGGTGGCTATAGCATCAAAGAATTCTTCTCCAGCGCCGTTGATGAACCGGGTCCATTCTACCTCCTGGGCAGTAAGAAATAGGGGGAAGAAGCAACAAAGGAGTAAAGTTTTTTTCATGATAAGAGGGCGTTTTTGTTAAGAATATTCAGATGTATGCAGAAGTCAGGCAGATCCCTCCACTTCCCATACGATCATACTGCGGTCATCGCTGGCGGACAGGAGGTAATTGCAGTAGGGGTGCCAGTACAGGCGGTTCACAGAGTTGAGGTGTCCTCCATCGCGGCTGGTATCCAGTACTTTAAGTAGCTCAAAGCTCTTGCTGTCCCATATTTTAATGGACCGGTCGCGGCTGCCGGTGGCGAACCAGTGTCCTTCGGGGTGGAAAGTTATGGTATTAATGGTGTACCAGTGAGCGGGGCGGGCCGAATGCAGGCGTGGGCCATCGGCCAGTTCCCAGATTTTGAGCATGGCGTCGCGGCCGCCGCTGAGCAGATGGTGGCCGTCGGGGGTATAGTGCAGGGCAAAAACGGAATTGTCGTGAGCGCCGGCCAGTCGCCGGCGCAGCTCCAGGCTTTCAGCATCCAGGAAATAGATAGATTGGTCGCTGGCGCCGACGGCCAGTTCACCCCGCTGCGGGCAGTAGGACAGGCAGCGCAGGCTCTTATTACTAAGCTGGACGCTTTCCAGGCTGCGGCCTTCGGCGGCGTCCCAGCGCGTCAGCAGGCCCTTGCCGCCGGCGGTATAGACATATGGGCCAACTCTGAGGATGTCGAAAACGCCTTTTTCGTGATGAGCGATATTGCGGGTTTTTTCCGGGGCGTCCAGTTGGATCCAGTGCAGGCCGCCGTTCATATTTCCGGCGATCACGCGGTTCCACTCCGGCAGGTACAGGAGGGAGAAGACCTGGGTGTCGACTTTGGCGGCCAGGCGCCCCACTTCCGGGGCGTCGAGATCCCAATGTACGATCCACCCGTCTCCGGCGCCGGAGAAGAAGCTGTTGGTTTCCGGCCCCTGCCCCAGGGCAAAAATGGAGGCATTGTGCCCGGTGAGCTGTATTTTCTTACGAGCGGCGAGTTTCGGCATGATTTCGATATCTGTTCTAGCAAAAAACAGATTTTCCTTACTTTTGGTTTGCTGAAGGAACACAGGGAAACAGTGTGCCGTTCCCTGAATTACACATCAACACGTCAACACGTCAACACATCAACACATCAACACATCAACACATCCCCATGCCAGTAATGCTTCACCAACATATAGAACCGGAAGGCGCCGAGATGGGGCTCTGGCGTATTGAAGAGCCGGAGGATTGGTTTACCGGGCGGTTGGACCTCCGTCCTGAAGAAAAGCAGCAATTGGCGCGTATCAAAGGGCAACGGAGGCGGGTAGAATGGCTGGCGGCGCGCCAGTTGGTCCACCACATGTCGGGCAGAGAAAAACGAGGCGCTTTCCTGAAGGATGAGTACGGCAAGCCTCACCTGGAGGGCTCTGCCTACCATATTTCCATCAGCCATTCTCACGAGCTGGCGGCGGCCATTGCGGCTCCGATGCCAGCCGGTATAGATATCCAGTATCTGGTACCGCGGATCGTCCGGCTGGCGCCCCGGTTTTTGAGCCCGGAAGAGATGGCCAGCCTCCGGCCGCAGGAGCACATCGAACAACTGCACGTCTACTGGGGGGCCAAGGAAGCCCTCTACAAGGCATACGGCCGGCGCGCGCTGGATTTTCGGGCCCATATCCATATCATGCCTTTTGTATACGACCCGGCAGGGGGCAGCTGCAGTGGGAGGGTGGCCGCGGAGGGGGACGACATTGGGTTTAAGTTGAAATACCTGCGATTAGAAAATTATATATTGGTATATGGTACACAGCTGATTTAGAGTTGTTTACATCTGTTTTGAGGCCAGGAAGCGGCAGTGTTGCAGCAACTGAAATTTGATTATCTTGCAGATATTCTTAATTTTGTGGCGACAGTTTCCTGTCATCTACCCCCCCAGCCCTTCAAACGACTTTCGTTGGCAGGCCTACATTGTAGTGTGTCAATTTGGCCTGGCGAAATAAAATATGCGCTCCCCGGCCCATTTTGTGGGTGTCCGAGTTGGATGCGAATTGAGTTATTTATAGACAAGAACATGAACAACAAACCCTGACGGGGAATACCCGGCAGGAATAAGAGAGGCGAAAATCCCATTTACGTATCCAAAATTTAATCCCATGCAAACATTTAGAACGATCATCGCTGATGACCACGAGATCTTTCTGGAAGGACTAAAAACCGTATTGCGCCGTTACCCTCAGGATATGCAGTTTCAAATAGTTGGAGAGGCTACCAATGGACTGGAACTCATCAACTTATTGAAACATAAAGCTGCCGATCTGTTGATCTTTGACCTCAATATGCCCGGGAAAGACGGGCTCGAAGTCCTGCAGTTTATCCACCATGCCCGCATTCCCATCCTTACCCTTGCATTGACGATGTACGAGTCCCCCAAGATTGTCCGCACGGCTTTGAAAGCCGGAGTTGACGGTTATGTTTTAAAGGATAAAGGGGTTGCCCCTTTGTTCACCGGCATCCGGGAGATCGCTTCCGGGCATACGTATGTTTCTGAAGGGATCACGATAGGTAACAACGGCGTGGCCCGTACCAAGGCCGTTGGGCGCCAGCCCCGATACCTGGCAAGTGACCGTTTCGTCAAAAAGCACAGCCTTACCAAGAGGGAGCTCGAGATCCTGCAACTGATCACCCAGGCTCTGAGCAACAAGGAGATTGCTAAAACCTTGTTTATCAGCGATCAAACCGTCAGTGTGCATCGAAAAAACATCATGCGCAAACTGGGTGTAAGCAATACGGCCGGCCTGGTAAAGATCGCTTATGACAACAGCCTGGTATGAAGGAGGCGACGTTCTCCTTAATAAATTAATTTAAAAATACCACCTAAAGGGTATGGAGTCTTTATAAACTTATTTTATATTTGTATCGCGAGCGGAAAGCTTGTGCAATATTGCTATCTACTACTACATAAGATGACCTATACGTTGTTAATTGACGACCTGCAAAGAGCGAACTACGTTACCTCCAGGTGTTTTCCCCAAGGAGATACCTCTGTTTTTTGTATACAAATCAACGATCCCATGAACAGAAACCTGCACTATATTTCCCGGTATCGTCAGATACATTCTGTTCCACGCTTACTTCCATTAAACATATCGCTGTACGTTTCCCGATTCGTCCACTGAGTTTCCAGATAAGGATCCCTCTTTGGAGGAACCTTACTTTGCCCCCAAAAAACTTATAAAAAGAATAAAGCCGCAGAATGCTGAGGCTTACCCTTGTTGACAGTCCGATAGAAATTCGTTTCTGAACAACACCATTGTATAGTAAACAGTAAAGACGACCACGGCCTGATAAGCACAACCGGCCTGCTTCAGATACTTGAGAAAGCAGCAGGTAACGGCCGCTCATCCCGAGGCCCTTTTATTTTTCATAAATAACCTAATTCTTTAAACAAATTGTGATCTTATGGAAAGAACGAATTTTACTTTCGTTTCTACCTCCAATTGGCTGAAAACACTGGCGCTCTTGCTGGTATTCGGCTTTGTGGGGGCCCAACAGGCGCATGCACAGCCACCGCAATTGGTGGTGTTCGACGCTGGCGGCTTACCCCCCGCACCGTCGATAACCAAGGTGCTGCCCGAAGGGCAATGTGGTTACCAGTTTCAATGGACGGTAAATGTTTTTGACCTCGCAGGCCCGGCAACAGCTGTGGCTTACATCAACACGAGTACGGTGTCTACCTCCGTTACCCCGGGTGCTACGCTGATGCAGCTCGGTTTCGGCCAGACCTACGTTCTCGATGTCATCGCGGCGGTCGGTACCAATACCCTGACCATTCGCAAAGACGGGCCTAGCGGCTCGGTGACCCAAACTTATACTATTATTGTTGACGATGTGCGTGCTCCGCAGATCTACGGCCCTGGCAACATGACCGTAGAGGTGCCCAGCTGCGATACCGACGGTATTCCGGTCAACTGGACCGTTTCCACCGTCGATGATTGCGACCTGGCCCCGATATTGACGCACACCGGCGGCCCGGCCAGCGGCTCCGTACTTTCGCCCGCCGGCAGCCCTTACACCGTCAGCTATTCTTCTACGGACGACGATGGCAACACGGCTACTTACAGCTTCACCGTTACCGTCAACCAGTCTCCGGATCCGGACCCCATCGTCGATGTGTCCGGCAATGGCCAGTTCTCTATTCCGGCCTGCCAGCCCAGCGCATCGGTGATCTTCACCGGTAACGTCATTGACTGTGCCATCACGTCTTTTGATGACCTGACCGGCCAGATCACCGTTACGGGCGCTCCCCTGGTAGTGACCTACATCCAGGAGGAAGACGGCTTTGCCTTCTTTGAAGCTACCGGCAGCCTTACTCCTGGTATCTATCCGATCAACGTGTCTTATGGCGGCGTAACCGTCCAGACTCTGTTCACGGTTGAGCAGGACGCCAACCAACTGCCGGACATCATCATGCCCGGCAATACGACGTTCCTGCTGCCGGCCTGTACAAACCAGATCTCCGCCCGCTTCGCCATCACCATCACGGATGATTGCGACCCGGTGATCAGCACCAGCCCGAACCGCCTGTCCTTCACCTACAGAAGGCCCGGTGACGCTTCGGCTCAAGCACTGACCTGGACAGCCGGTTCCGACCTGGCCCAGGGCTACTTCGAGTTCGAGCGCCTGCTGACCCCTGCTGACGACGGCGCAGTGATCACTGCTTCCTACCGCGACGGCGCGAACAACCTGCGTATCGTTGACGCTACGCTTAGCGTAGTGAATCAGCCCGATACCTGGGCGCCCATCATCATCTATCCTTCTCAGGACATCAACGTCGACCTGGACCCCTGTGATCCGGACCCGGCTGTGGTCTTCTTTGAAGTGACCGCTACGGATAACTGCGACGGCGACCTGGACTGGGTAGGCACCTTCGGTGCTCCGGCAGGGCCCGGTACCTATGCTGTGTCCATCTTCCTCGCCAGCCCCGGCGGTGGCGGCCAGTTCGGCGTTTTCCCGATCGATATCGGCGGCCGTACCTGGGCGGCTATCCTCGACCCGGGAGTTTATCAGGTCGTTATAGAAGCCCAGGACAACGAGGGCAACCTTCGTGCCGAAGACTTCTTCATCGTCATCACCCAGGATGATCCTCCGCCGACCAACCTGGCCTGCAATGTGGACATCAACTTCACGCTGGATGACAACTGCCAGCGCTGGGTCACGCCCGATATGGTCCTGGAAGGCGAGTTTGGCTGTGCCAGCGAGTCGGACTTCCGCGTGAACATCGTCAATGACGACGACCCGACCAACGGCAACATCCTCGACGGCTGCGGCCAGTTCATCTATGAAGTGACTTACGTCGGCCCTGGCCCAACGGTAGTAGGCAATCCTCAGGGCGGTACCCAGCAGTCGGTTACCTTCGACGGCTTCGACGACGGCCCCTTCGCTGCGGCTAACTGGGATACGGAGGTTGACCCCACCGATTTCTTTGGTGGACAGGGAACGGCTACGGTCTCCTTCACTGCTACAAGCATGACCCTGACTACCCTGGCGGGTAACTTCGCCCGGTCTTTCATTACCATCCCGAGAGATGGTAACCTGAGCTTCGACTGGGATTACAACGGCGCCGACCCGAGCTTCGACTTCTTCATCTTCGACCTCAACACCGGCAACATCGTCACTCAAACCAACTCCTCTTCCGGTTCTTTCAACCAGGATGTAGAAGCGGGCTGGCTGTTGCTGTTTGAATTGGACGACGATGGTTTCGAGCCCTTTAGCGGGCCCGACCCAAGTATAGCAATCATCGATAACTTCTCCTTTACTTTCCTTGCTGACGCCGACCCGAACGCACCGAGCTTCCCCTTCTTCAACTGGGAAGACTGCTGGGGCTACGTGACCGGCGAAGACAAGGCAGCTCCGGACCTGACTTGCCCGTCCAGCACCTCTTCGGGCGCAACCATCCTGGACTGCTACACCACCACGGGTACGCTGGAAGACGGCGACCTGGAGATGGACCCGACGGTATTCTCCTGCTTCATCGACGGCCAGGCCGGTATCGATGCAGGCACGCACTACTACGACCTGGTACCGTTCCAGGTAGACCGCACGGACTACTACACCATCCTGGTGGGCGACCAGTTCCTGACTCCTACCGGCGGTAGTTCCCTGGAGCAGAGCGCCATTGCGCTTTTCGCTGGCGGTTACGACCCGTCTAACCCTTGTGAGAACATCATCGCGTTCCAGGACGAGCCGATCGACGACGTTGTCCCGCCGCTGGCCAACGACGAGCCGTACCTGCGCATCAGCCTTCCGCTGATCGCCGGGCAGACGTACTACCTGTGGGTAACGTCTGACGACGCTTTGGCAACGGGCGATTACACAATAGACATCTGCCCCGACGGCGACGGCCGCGTAGGCCTGTTCCAGTCCTCTACGGTACTGAACCCGCTGACGTGGGAGCCGATGGTGATCACCAACAACCAGCTGTGGCCGCGCCGCGACGTAACCGCTACGCTGGACCTGTACTGCGGTGACTTTGACCTGATCTTCAACAACCCTGCCAGCCTGGCTATCACTGGTGCTCCGCAAGTGAGCGATAACTGTGACGCCAGTGTTGACGTAAGCTTTGTTGACACCTATACTTCCGCCGGCGACTGTGCGCCGATCATCATCACGCGTACGTTCACGGCTGTTGACGACAAAGGCAACACGAGCACGTGCACGCAAACGATCACGCTGAACCGCCCGGACGACCTGGACGTAGAATTCCCTGCACGTACGGTACCGATCGAGTGCGACGAGCAGTTCGCTACGCTGCCCAACGGCAACCCGCACCCGAGCGTAACGGGCTACCCGTTCATCGTAACGGTAAGCGGTATCTTTGACCTTGCCGACGGCTACTGCAACATCGGCGCGAGCTTTGTAGACCGCGCCCCGGTTAACGTCTGCTCCGGCGCGTTCAAGTTCGTGCGCGACTGGACGGTGATCGACTGGTGCGACGGTGACAACATCGCCGTTGACGCACAGGTGATCAAAGTAGGGGACTACACTGCCCCGGCAGTTACCTGCCCTGCCCAGACGGAATACTCGACCAGCCCGTTCTCCTGCACCGGCAGCTTCTCTGTACCGCTGCCGACGGTAACGGACAACTGCTCCAGCTACGAAGTACACACGGAGATCGTAACAGAAGTAGAAGTAGAAGTAACGAACCAGTACGGCATCGTTACCGGCACGCGCACGGATACGGTAGTTGTCCGCGTAATTGCGTGGAACGCCCCGACGCGCCTGGTAAGCGGCATCCCTGCCGGCAACCACTACTTCCGCTATACGGTAGAGGACGAATGCGGCAATACGACGGTTAAATACTGCCCGTTCACGGTAGCGGACCTGATCGAGCCGACGGCTTCTTGTGACGACAACCTGCATGTATCCATCGGCGGTGGCGATGCCAGCTACGTAAAATCTGGTAAACGTACGCACGCGGATCTACGCTACGGACATCAATGAAGGTTCGAACGACAACTGTGCCATCGACCGGATCGAAGTGCGCCGTAACAAGTTCAACATCCTGACTTACGACTGCGGCAGCGGCTTCTCCAACTGGGGCCCGTATGTAGACTTCTTCTGCTGTGACGTAGGCGAAACGATCACGATCGAGATGCGCGTCATCGACAAGGCCGGCAATATCAACACCTGCTGGCTGGACATCGTACCGGAAGAGAAGGCCCGCCCGTACTGCTACGCGCCGGCTCCGGTATCTATCGCCTGCGATGCACTGCCCTACAGCTTTGACCCGCTGGATACGCTTCAGCTGCAGCAGCTGTTTGGCGATGCTACCTCTGAGGACAACTGCGGTTCTTACGAGCGCGAACTGCCGCCGGTACCGGACCTGGAGTGTGGCTCCGGCACGGTTATCCGCCGCTTCCGCGCCATCGACGTGAACGGCAACGAGAGCGTGAACTTCTGCCAGCAGGTGATCACGATCACGGAGGTACACAACTTTGAGATCAAGTTCCCGGCGGATGCTGAGGCCGTATGCGGCGTAGCAGACCCGGATAGCGTAATTTACGAAGAGATCGGCTGCGACCTGTTGGTAGTGAACCATACCGACGAGTTCTTCTCCGCCTCCGGAGACGAGTGCTACAAGATCTTCCGCAAGTGGAAGGTGATCAACTGGTGCCAGTATGACGGGCAGGATGACCAGCCGCTGGTTATCTACCGCGATGAGGACTGCGACGGCGCTCCTGGCGACGAAGCAGTATGGGTACTGCACCGCCCGGGTGGGTTTAACTACATCGACCGCGATGACGACGAGACCGAGCCGAACAACGTACCGCTGGTACTTTCCAGAACATCTGCAACGGCATCGATGACTTCTGGCGCAAGGTGGACTACGATGGCGGTTACTACGAGTACACTCAGATCATCAAGGTATACGACGACATCGACCCGGAGATCAGCTCCACGCCTGAGGACTTCTGCTCTTACGACAACGTAACGTGCACCGGTACCAGGTGAACCTGGACTTCCAGATCGACGAGAACTGTACTCCGGACGACCTGACGATCAAGGTATTCCTGGATGCCGGCGCTGACGGCACGATCGACTTCAACCTTCAGGACCTGACGGATGGAGCGTTTGACGACTTCACGCTGACGGGCACCTATCCGGACTATACGCTGAGCGGGCGCTTCCCGATCGGCTGCCACGCCTTCGAAGTACACGTAGAAGATGGCTGCGGCAACGTGAACAGCGAGCTGCTGGACTTCTGTGTGGTAGACTGCAAGGCGCCGTCGTCGCCGGTATGCATCAACGGTACCAGCTATCGAGCTGATGCCGGTAGACCTGAATGGGGACGATGTACCGGATGAAGGCCGCATGGCGATCTGGGCGAGCGACTTTGTAGTATCGCCGATGGGCGACTGCACGGGCCTGTGAAGTACTCGATCAACCGCGCGGGCGATGCGCCGAACGTAGACTCTACGGGCATCGTACTGACGTGCGCCGACACGGGCACGCTGGTGGTTGAGATCTGGGCATACGACGGAGCTGGCAACAGCGACTTCTGCGAGACCTACATCCTGGTACAGGACAACATGAACCTGTGCGGTACTGGTACCGCTGACGGTAGGGGCTTCGGGTGCGATCAACACCGAGGAAGATATGGCAGTGCAGAATGTAGAGGTGAGCCTGTCCGGACAGACAAGCATGACGATGCGTGCACGGCAGCGGATGGCGAATACGAGTTTGCCGGTATGCAGGAAGGCTATGACTATACGGTTACGCCGCAGTTGAACTCGAACTACCTCAACGGGGTATCGACGTTCGACCTGGTACTGATCAGCAAGCACATCCTGGGCGTGCAGCCGCTGGGCAGCCCGTACAAGATGATCGCCGCCGACGTGAACAACAGCAAGTCGATCACGACGCTTGACCTGATCCAGCTGCGCAAGCTGATCCTGTCGATCGACACGGAGTTCGGCAACAACACGAGCTGGCGCTTTGTGGAAGCTGCCTACCAGTTCCCGAATGCATCGAACCCATGGTTTGAGGAGTTCCCCGAAGTGGTGAACATCAACAACCTTCCGGGCACGGGCATCAACGGAGCGGACTTTGTGGCTGTGAAGATTGGCGATGTGAACGGCGATGCGGATACCAACGCCCTGATGGGTGTTAGTAGTACCGTACGTTTGCCGGCACGTTTGCCCTGAATGTAGAAGAAGCTGAGGTGAAGGCCGGCGGTGAGTACACTGTAGCGTTCACGGCAGCGGACGTTGCTTCCATCGAAGGCTACCAGTACCACGCTGGTGTTCGACAACAGCGCCCTGGAACTGGTAGACATTATCAGTGGAGTAGCTACCGAGGAGAACTTCGGTACTGGCGTACGCCAGCGAAGGGCTCATCACCACGAGCTGGAACGGCAAGGCAGCGGACAACAGCGTGATGTTCAGCCTGGTATTCCGCGCTAAGGCGGATGCACAGCTGAGCGAATTGCTGAGCGCCAGCTCCCGGGTCACGAAGGCGGAAGCCTACCGCACCAATGGAGACTACCAGGGCGTAGCGGTAACGTTCTCGGGCAAGGCTGCCCCGGCAGCGAGCTTCGAGCTGTACCAGAACACGCCGAACCCGTTCAAGGGTGAGACGCTGGTGGGCTTCAACCTGCCGGTTGACGACACGGTAACGCTGACGGTAAGCGACGTAACGGGCAGAGTACTGAAGCTGGTCCGCGTGGACGGCGTTAAGGGTTACAACAACGTAGTGTTGAACTCTAACGACCTGCCGGCGGCCGGAGTACTGTACTACTACTACACCGTTGAGACGTCTGAATACACTGCTACCAAGAAGATGATTATCATCGAATAATCAGCTTCCGATAGGATAGAAAAGAGGAAAGCCAGGTACTACTTCAGGGCTGCCTGGCTCTCCTCAAAAAAAAAGAGAAAAAATAAATTGAAGAAAAAATAAACCTTAAATACAGTAATTGGCAGCCTTGATATAAAAAATAAAACAAGAAAAGTATATGAATTAAAACGACAGTTGACTTTTTTTGTAGTTCAAACGACGACCTTAATTAAGCCTGATCTGGCAATTCTATCCGAAGGGGTGTTTGCCGGAAAATAATAGCGACTAATTCTTTTTACATAACCTGATTCTTTTAAGCAAATTGTGATCTTATGGAAAGAACGAATTTTACTTTAGTTCATCCTCCCACCTGGCTTAAGACATTAGCAGTGCTTTTTGTCTTCAGCCTGATGGGAACCCAGCAATCGTTCGGACAGTGTACCGGCGATGTATGGGCGCCTGTCATCGTATATCCTTCCCAGGATATCGTTGTAAACCTGGACCCCTGCGACCCAGACCCAGCGGTTGTGTTTTTGAAGTCACCGTAACAGACGACTGTGACTGCGATGGCGACTTCTTCCCTGGTTCCAGCGTAGTCCCCGGTTCTGAATATACTGTTACGGCCTCCTCTGGCGGCAACCCTACTACAGTATTTTCGATCGGTGGCGACCGCTTCATGGGCGTTTTCGGTACCCGGGTATGTACCAGATCGTTATCTCTGCGGAAGATGCCGCCGGCAACTTCCGGGATGAGGACTTCTTTGTGATCGTTTCGCAAGACGACGCACCTCCGACCAACCTGCTATGTAACACCAACGTTAACGCTACGCTGAACGGCGACTGCCAGCGCTTCATTACCGCCGATATGGTATTGGAAGGCGATTTCGGTTGCGCCAATGAGTCGGACTTCCGCGTGAACATCGTCAACGACGACGACCCGACCAACGGCAACATCCTCGACGGCTGCGGTACCAGTTCATCTACGAGGTGACCTACGTCGGCGCCTCCCCTGACCGGTACGCCGCAGGGTGGCGCTCAGACGACGGTGACCGTCAACGGCTTTACCGGCGCATTCGCTGAAGTACAACTGGACGAAGCAGGAGGACGCTACCGGCGTTACTTCTGACGTTACCTTCACTTCTTCCACACTGACGATAGAGAGTTATGATGCCTCGGCTACCGGCGCTACAATCGCAATTCCTGCCGATGGGGACTTAAGTTTCGATTGGCGGTATCTGCTGGGCGATTATAGCTCTTCAGGTTTCATCTATGACGAATTCTTCGTTACGATAGTATTGGTCTCTAATGGATCGATGACTACCCTGGCTGAAGTATCTGGCACTACGAGCCCTCCGGTACGGTACCTGCTCCTTTTACCGGCACGGTCGATGTGTCTGTTTCAGCCGGTGACGTCCTGGTATCATTATTAATGATGATGCGGTTTCGCCGATCATTACCCCTCAGGTATCTAATGTACGACTATCATCAACTTCACCTTCTCCACCGTTGGCGACGCTGACCCGAACGCACCGAGCTTCCCGTTCTTCAACTTTGAAGACTGCTGGGGCTACATCACCGGCGAAGACAAGGCAGCACCGGACCTGGACTGCCCGTCGAACACTTCTACCGGCGCAACGGTCTTTGACTGCTACACCACCACCGGTACGCTGGAAGCTGGCGACCTTCAAATGGACCCGACGAACTTCTCTTGCTTCCTCGATGGAGGCGGCACGACGTCGAGCATCGATGCAGGCCAGCACTACTACGACCTGATCCCGTTCCAGGTAGACCGCACGGACTACTATACTATCCTGGTATCTGACGACTTTGGCTCTACGATTGACGAGAGCGCCATTGCGATCTTCGCCGGCGGCTACTCTCCGTCGAACCCCTGCGAGAACATCATCGCGTTCACGGATGAGCCGATCGACGACGTTGTTCCGCCGCTGGTAAACGACGAGCCGTTCCTTCGCCTGAGCCTTCCGCTGATCGCCGGGCAGACGTACTACCTGTGGATTACGTCTGACGACGATATTGCCGCCCTGCCGGTTCTGGCGATTACACGGTAGATATCTGCCCCGACGGCGACGGTACCGGTAGGTACTGTTCCAGTCCTCTACGGTACTGAACCCGCTGACGTGGGAGCCGATGGTGATCACCAACAACCAGCTGTGGTACGCGCGCCGCGACGTAGCCGCTACGCTGGACCTGTACTGCGGTGACTTTGACCTGATCTTCAACAACCCTGCCAGCCTGGTATCACGGGCGCTGCTACTGCAACGGACAACTGTGATGACAACGTGAGCATCAGCTTTGTTGACACCTATACTTCCGCCGGCGACTGTGCGCCGATCATCATCACGCGTACGTTCACGGCTGTTGACGACAAAGGCAACACGAGCACGTGCACGCAAACGATCACGCTGAACCGCCGGACGACCTGGACGTAGAATTCCCTGCACGTACGGTACCGATCGAGTGCGACGAGCAGTTCGCTACGCTGCCCAACGGCAACCCGCACCCGAGCGTATCGGGCTACCCGTTCATCGTAACGGTAAGCGGTATTTTGACCTTGCCGACGACTACTGCAACATCGGCGCGAGCTTTGTAGACCGCGCCCCGGTTAACGTCTGTGCCGGCGCGTTCAAGTTCGTGCGCGACTGGACGGTGATCGACTGGTGCGACGGTGACAACATCGCCGTTGACGCACAGGTGATCAAAGTAGGGGACTACACTGCCCCGGCAGTTACCTGCCCTGCCCAGACGGTATACTCGACCAGCCCGTTCTCCTGCACCGGCAGCTTCTCTGTGCCGCTGCCGACGGTAACGGACAACTGCTCTGAGTACGAAGTACACACGGAGATCGTAACAGAAGTAGAAGTAGAAGTAACGAACCAGTACGGCATCGTTACCGGCACGCGCACGGATACGGTAGTTGTCCGCGTAATTGCGTGGAACGCCCCGACGCGCCTGGTAAGCGGCATCCCTGCCGGCAACCACTACTTCCGCTATACGGTAGAGGACGACTGCGGCAATACGACGGTTAAATACTGCCCGTTCACGGTAGCGGACCTGATCGAGCCGACGGCTTCTTGTGACGACAACCTGCATGTATCCATCGGCGGTGGCGATGCCAGCTACGTAAAATACTCTCTGGTAACGTACGCACGCGCGATCTACGCTACGGACATCAATGAAGGTTCGAACGACAACTGTGCCATCGACCGGATCGAAGTGCGCCGTAACAAGTTCAATATCCTGACTTACAACTGCGGCAGCGGCTTCTCCAACTGGGGCCCGTATGTAGACTTCTTCTGCTGTGACGTAGGCGAAACGATCACGATCGAGATGCGCGTCATCGACAAAGCCGGCAACATCAACACCTGCTGGCTGGACATCGTACCGGAAGAAGAGCCGCGCCCGTACTGCTACGCGCGCCGGCTCCGGTAAGCGTTGCCTGCGATGCACTGCCCTACAGCTTTGACCCGCTGGATACACTTCAGCTGCAGCAGCTGTTTGGCGATGCTACCTCTGAGGACAACTGCGGTTCTTACGAGCGCGAACTGCCGCCGGTACCGGACCTGGAGTGTGGCTCCGGCACGGTTATCCGCCGCTTCCGCGCCATCGACGTGAACGGCAACGAGAGCGTGAACTTCTGCCAGCAGGTGATCACGATCACGGAGGTACACAACTTTGAGATCAAGTTCCCGGCGGATGCTGAGGCCGTATGCGGCGTAGCAGACCCGGATAGCGTAATTTACGAAGAGATCGGCTGCGACCTGTTGGCCGTGAACCATACCGACGAGTTCTTCTCCGCCTCCGGAGACGAGTGCTACAAGATCTTCCGCAAGTGGAAGGTGATCAACTGGTGCCAGTATGACGGGCAGGATGACCAGCCGCTGGTTATCGGCCGCGATGAGGACTGCGACGGCATACCTGGCGACGAGTGCGTATGGGTACTGCACCGCCCGGGCGGGTTTAACTACATCGACCGCGATGACGACGAGACCGAGCCGAACAACGTACCGCTGGCCTTCCAGAACATCTGCAACGGCATCGATGACTTCTGGCGCAAGGTGGACTACGATGGCGGTTACTACCAGTACACTCAGATCATCAAGGTATACGACGACATCGACCCGGAGATCAGCTCCACGCCTGAGGACTTCTGCTCTTACGACAACGTAACGTGCACCGGCCTGGTGAACCTGGACTTCCAGATCGACGAGAACTGTACTCCGGACGACCTGACGATCAAGGTATTCCTGGATGCCGGCGCTGACGGCACGATCGACTTCAACCTTCAGGACCTGACGGATGGAGCGTTTGACGACTTCACGCTGACGGGCACCTATCCGGACTATACGCTGAGCGGGCGCTTCCCGATCGGCTGCCACGCCTTCGAAGTACACGTAGAAGATGGCTGCGGCAACGTGAACAGCGAGCTGCTGGACTTCTGTGTGGTAGACTGCAAGGCGCCGTCGCCGGTATGCATCAACGGTACCTGGCTATCGAGCTGATGCCGGTAGACCTGAATGGGGACGATGTACCGGATGAAGGTACGCATGGCGATCTGGGCGAGCGACTTTGTAGTATCGCCGATGGGCGACTGCACGGGCCCTGTGAAGTACTCGATCAACCGCGCGGGCGATGCGCCGAACGTAGACTCTACGGGCATCGTACTGACGTGCGCCGACACGGGCACGCTGGTGGTTGAGATCTGGGCATACGACGGAGCTGGCAACAGCGACTTCTGCGAGACCTACATCCTGGTACAGGACAACATGAACCTGTGCGGTACCTACCGCTGACGGTAGGGGCTTCGGGTGCGATCAACACCGAGGAAGATATGGCAGTGCAGAATGTAGAGGTGAGCCTGTCCGGACAGACAAGCATGACGATGATGTGCCACGGCAGCGGATGGCGAATACGAGTTTGCCGGTACCTGCAGGAAGGCTATGACTATACGGTTACGCCGCAGTTGAACTCGAACTACCTCAACGGGGTATCGACGTTCGACCTGGTACTGATCAGCAAGCACATCCTGGGCGTGCAGCCGCTGGGCAGCCCGTACAAGATGATCGCCGCCGACGTGAACAACAGCAAGTCGATCACGACGCTTGACCTGATCCAGCTGCGCAAGCTGATCCTGTCGATCGACACGGAGTTCGGCAACAACACGAGCTGGCGCTTTGTGGAAGCTGCCTACCAGTTCCCGAATGCATCGAACCCATGGTTTGAGGAGTTCCCCGAAGTGGTGAACATCAACAACCTTCCGGGCACGGGCATCAACGGAGCGGACTTTGTGGCTGTGAAGATTGGCGATGTGAACGGCGATGCGGAGGCCAACGCCCTGATGGGTGTTAGTACTGTACGTTTGCCGGCACGTTTGCCCTGAATGTAGAAGAAGCTGAGGTGAAGGCCGGCGGTGAGTACACTGTAGCGTTCACGGCAGCGGACGTTGCTTCCATCGAAGGCTACCATACCACGCTGGTGTTCGACAACAGCGCCCTGGAACTGGTAGACATTATCAGTGGAGTAGCTACCGAGGAGAACTTCGGTACCTGGCGTACGCCAGCGAAGGGCTCATCACCACGAGCTGGAACGGCAAGGCAGCGGACAACAGCGTGATGTTCAGCCTGGTATTCCGCGCTAAGGCGGATGCACAGCTGAGCGAATTGCTGAGCGCCAGCTCCCGGGTCACGAAGGCGGAAGCCTACCGCACCAATGGAGACTACCAGGGCGTAGCGGTAACGTTCTCGGGCAAGGCTGCCACGGCAGCGAGCTTCGAGCTGTACCAGAACACGCCGAACCCGTTCAAGGGTGAGACGCTGGTGGGCTTCAACCTGCCGGTTGACGACACGGTAACGCTGACGGTAAGCGACGTAACGGGCAGAGTACTGAAGCTGGTCCGCGTGGACGGCGTTAAGGGTTACAACAACGTAGTGTTGAACGCTAACGACCTGCCGGCGGCCGGAGTACTGTACTACACCGTTGAGACGTCTGAATACACTGCTACCAAGAAGATGATTATCATCGAATAATAGCGACCTATTAACTTGGAGTGGCTCCTATTTGGGGCCACTCCATCTTTTTTATTCCATGTAATAAAATAACTTAAGGGGCTAGCTTTTCTTTCTAGGGTTTTTTTGCTACCTTGCCAGCCAATTAGAGTTTTTAATCCCATGATCCCATGATATACTTCACTTACACTGTAAGGGCTATCCTGGCAGTTGCGTTTCTGCTGTATTTTCCTTCCACTATTGAAGCGCAAGTTTCCATTTATGCTAATGACCATACTGTTCAACCGGAAGAGACATTTACGGTTGATGTTACCGCTCAGGGGTTTCAGAATATTCTGGGATGCCAGTTCAGCGTATCCTGGGATTCGATGGCTTTCGAATTCAAAGGAGCTGAAGGCCTTAACGAAGTATTTGACGATTATCCGCTTGAGCATTTCGGCTTTGCCCAGATCAGCCAGGGCAGGTTGGGCTTTTCCTGGATTGATTTTACGCTGGCCGGGGTTTCGGTAGAGGACGATGCCACTCTTTTTTCGGTACGCCTCAAGGTGATAAAGGATCAAAGCGAAGAATACGCCTTCAGTTTCGGCAGTGAGCCTACCGCCGTGGAGGTTGCCGATACAGCCGAGAACGTGCTGGATGTAGAATTTTTCGAGGGAACCATTACGGTTGAAGGAGTAAGTAGTATTCGAAACAAAAACAGGACCGATCTCGTACAAGTAAATAGTTCTCCTAACCCATTCAAAGAACAAACGCAGGTGGAAGTTAATTTCCTGCGTTCGACATCAGCCCACATTACTATCCATAACGCATTAGGCGCGACGCTCTACCAGGAGTCTGCAAATTTCCAGAGCGGCCTGCACACGTTAAATTTTTCCAGAGACGTCTTCCCCCAGGCAGGGACCTACATTTTGAAGGTCCAGTCGGAGGATTATATTGTCACACATAAACTGATTGTAATATAGCCGTAGCTTTATTCATTCGTTAACATCATCCCAAATTCCGAACACGATGGATAAAATTTTTACAAGCCTGATCATCGGGCTGCTTTGCTGTGTATGGCAGTTATCAGCCCAGCAACCTACCTTTTCTATCACTCCCGCCACGGTCAATGCCCAGGTGAACGACGTCATTGAATTTGACGTTGAGGTGAGCAATTTCAACAACATTGCCACCTTCCAATATGGGATCAACTGGAACCCGGCCGTTCTGGAGTTCGTAGACATTTCCTTTGTAAATGCCGATGGAACAAGTGGTTTCCCCGGCCTTTCCGACCCGCCAAACGGCAATGGTACCTTTAGTAAGCCGGGAGGCAACGTTCCTGCCGGACAACTGGGGGTTTCCTGGTTTAATCCCAGCTTTTCGGGAATAACCCGCTCCAATGGCACAGTTGTCTTTTCCTTCCGCCTGCGCGCTAAGGCCGGCGGTACTTCTATGGTTTCCTTTGCGGTTCCACCCGTACCTTCAATCGAGGTGCTCAACGGCAACTTCCAGAATGTCGGCCTTAACCCGCAGAACAGCACGGTGACTGTCGCTGGCGGCAGCGGGCCGGCCAACGTAAGCTTCACCATCAGTGATGGCAGTGCACAACTGGGCCAGCAGGTAAGCCTCAACGTCTCCGTTTCCAGTTTCAATAACATTGGCAGTGTAGAGCTGAGCATCGATTACAACAGTACCGGCCTGCAGCTTGCCTCCATCAGCAACCTCAACCTCAGCGGCTTGCAGATGAGCAACTTCAATACGGCCACGCCCGGCAAGATCACTTTAGACTGGTCTTCCGCAAGCGGGGTAACCCTAGGAGATGGAACAGCCATCTTCCGGCTCAACTTCAATACACTGCAGGCAGGAAGCAGCACCGTAGGTTTTTCGGGTGCTCCGCTGGCCATCAATGTACTGGATGGGGCAGGCAGTGCTGTTACCTTCAATGGGGATGATGGAACGGTAACGGTGACGACACCGCCAACTGGCACGGACTTCAAATTATCCATCGAAGATAAAACCGTCAACTCGGGAGACGACTTCTGTGTGAAAGTGACCGCCGAGAATTTTACCGATGTGGTCGGCATGGCCTTTACCCTTCGGTACAACTCCAGCATGCTGCAATTCAATCAGGTCACTAACCTGAACCCCAATATTCCAGGGTTCTCCGTGGGCGCACACTTTGGTACACCCAATACGGGCCTGAACCCGGGCTTCATCACGGTTAACTATTTCAATCTCGACCTCTCCGGGGTGAACTTACCGAACGGCGCCGTCCTGTTCGAACTCTGTTTCAAGGCCATCGGTTCCGGTTCTTCCCAGATCACGTTCACCAGCGATATCACCCAGATCGAAGTGTCGGACAGCAACCAGGACCTCATTGATTTCACCAGTGACCCCGGGAATATCAGCATCAGTGGCGGGCCACCGCCGCCGCCGCCGACCGATGATTTCCGCCTGACCATAGCGGACGCCAGCATCGACCCGGGCGATCAGTTCTGTGTAGAAGTGACCGTAGATAATTTCACCGACGTGGTGGGCATGGCCTTCACCATCAATTATGACCCGCTCAACCTGCAGTTCCAGAGTGTAAGCAACCTCAACCCCAATATTCCAGGATTCTCTGTGGCCGCCAACTTTGGGACACCCACCAGCGGCCTGAACCCCGGCTTTATCACCGTCAACTATTTCAACAACGACCTGACCGGCATCGACCTGCCCAACGGCGCCGTCCTCTTTGAACTTTGCTTTACTGAGATCGGCGGCCCCGGCGCGGAGTCCGATATCGTCTTCACCAGCGATATTGCCCAGATCGAAATATCGGATAGCAACCAGGACGTGATCCCCTTCACCAGTGAGGAGAGCACCGTATCGGTCTCCGGTACGTTCCAGGGCTTCCGCCTGACGATCGAAGACCTGACGGTGGCGCCCAACGAAGAGTTCTGTCTGCAGGTCACCGCCGAGAATTTCACCGATGTGGTCGGTTTGGCCTTTACCATGAACTACGACCCCGCCCAGTTGGCGTTCATGTCGGTGAGCAACCTGAACGCCAATATCCCGGGCTTTTCCGTAGACGCCCATATCGGTACGCCCAACAGCGGGCTGAATCCAGGTTTCATAACTGTCAATTATTTTAACCTGGACCTCTCAGGGGTCAACCTGCCCACCAACGCTGTCCTTTTCGAGCTTTGCTTCCGGGCCAACGGCCTGAGCGGTACCTGCTCGGACATCTTCTTTACCAGCGATATCACTCAGATAGAGGTGTCGGACAGCAACCAGGACCTCATACAGTTCAATAGCCGTCGCGGAACGGTTTGTGTAGACGACACCGTCCCCGGGCAGGTGCGCCTGACAGCAGGCGATGCCACTGTCGATATCGACCAGAATTTCTGCATCCCGATCCGGGCCAGAGGGTTCAATGACATCCAGAAGATGTCGTTTACCATCAACTACAACCCTAACGAAATGCAGTTCTCCAATATAGCTAACCTGACTGCCAGCCTCCCGGGCTTTACGATCAACAACTCCTTCGGGACGCCGGGCAACGGTACGTCGGCAGGGATTATCACCGTGAGCTGGACCGGTACGGCCGGTGTTTCGCTTCCGGATAATACCCAACTCTTTGAATTGTGTTTCCGGGCGACCGGCCAGAACGGCAACTGCTCCGACCTCAACTTCGTCGGCAACCCTACCGCTATCGAATTCCGCAACAGCTTCAACGACCTGTTGCCTTTCGCCGGCACGGAGGGAACCGTGTGCATCAACCCGTCATTCGACGGTTTCCTGCTCACCGTTCAGGACGATGTGGTGGAGCCGGATGAGCAATTCTGTGTGCCCGTCACGGTGCTCAACTTTACAGATGTAGTGGGCCTGGCCTTTACGCTCAACTACGACAATACACAACTCCAGTTCAATCAGGTGGCCAACCTGAACTCGACCCTGGTGACCTCTCACAATTTTACGCTTGCCAATAATATCGCAACCCCGCCGGCAATTGCCAGCGGCCGGATCACCATGAACTGGTTTGACCTGACCCTGACCCCTGCCAACCTACCCAACGGCGCCGTCCTCTTTGAGCTTTGCTTCACCGCGATCGGCGATGACGGCCAGGTATCGGATATCACCTTTACCAGCGATATTACGCCGATCGAAGTATCGGACAGCAACCAGGATATCATAGAATTTAACGGCGAGGAGGGCACCATCCGGATCTCTGCCATCCAGCCCCCGGCGATCGGTTCGCCAACCATCACTCAGGTAAGCTGTAACGGCGGTTCCAACGGTTCTATCACCGTAGCTGCCAGCGGTGGCACCGGTGGGCCATTCACCTACAGTTGGGCAGGCCCGGGCGGCCCCTATACCGGCCCGGCTATCACCGGCCTGGCGCCTGGCGCCTACATGCTGACCGTGACGGATGTAAACTCTACCCTGACCTCTACCGCAACATACAATATAACCCAGCCGGCAACCTCCATTACCATCGTGGGAACGCCCAATGCACCCAGCTGCCAGGGAGGGTCTGATGGCTCAATAAACCTTACCGCAACCGGAGGGACACCGCGTACGCCTCCTGCGGCTGCCTACACTTATGCCTGGACCAACGGCCTGGGTGCCGTGGAAGACCCCGTCAACCTGCCTATGGGCACCTATACGGTTACGGTAACCGACGCCAACGGTTGTACACAAAGCAGGTCCTTCAACGTACCCGCCGGTTCGGGTTCGAATATTGCGATCAACGCAACCGTGGACAACGTGACCTGCGCCGGGGAATCGGATGGCGTTATCTGCCTGACGGTTTCTGGCATTCAAGGCAGCGCGACTTACGCCTGGTCACCCTCTGCCGGTGTCAGCGGCTCCTGCCCCAGCAACCTGGACGGCGGCACCTATACGGTGACCGTTTACGATGACGGCGGTTGTTTCGCTACCCGGTCCTTCCTCGTCCAGGAGCCCGCTCAGGCCCTGACGATGATCGATGTGACCGGAAGCCCTATTGAGACCGGCAATGACGGTAGTGTAAGAGCCAATGTTTCCGGAGGCACTACGCCCTATTCCTATAGCTGGAGGGGGCCAGACAATTCCACTTACAATACCCAGCAGGTATCCAGCCTGGACGTTACCGGCGAGTATTGCGTCACAGTGACCGACGCCAACGATTGTACGGTGACCGGCTGTTACGAACTGGAGGTTCTCCTCCTTATCGGCAACGTTCAGGTGACTAATGCCTGTGGTGGCGCCAACGGCGCTATCTCCATCGAAATGATCGGCGGACAGGATCCCTATACCTACAACTGGCAAGGGCAAACCGAAACCGGGCCGACGCTCAGCGGACTGAACGGCGGCACCTACTTCGTGACCGTTACGGATGTCAATGGCATATCGGTGAGCGGGGAGTTTGACGTGCCGGAATATCCGGGGGTAGGCTTTGGAACGTCCTACACGCCCATTACCGGCAACGCTTCCAATACCAATGGCGCCATTAGCCTGACCGGTATCGGCGGTACCGGCATGCTGTCTTACAACTGGAGCACCGGCGCTACCGGAACGGAGCTCACCGGCCTGGGCGAAGGAGAATATTGCGTGACCGTTACCGACGGGGTCGGTTGTTCGGCAGACACCTGCTACAACATGGTCCTTCGTTCTGATTTTGAACCCCCGGCTGTGGCCAGCCAGAATACCAGCTGCGCCGATACAGAAGATGGCGCCCTGACCGTGAACATCCAGGGGGGGCTGTTCCCCTACATTGTGGTGATCAATTATGATTCGGGCGACATGGTTACCTTTGTCACTTCTGAACAGAGTTTTACCCGGAGCGGCCTGCCTCCCGGCAGCGGAACGATCGATATTACCGACGCCATCGGAGAGACCCAGAGCCAGAACTTTACTATCGGTAGCCCTGCCGCTCTGAGCGCCGCGGTGTTGGACTTCCGCCACGATACGGACGAATCGGGCTGTTCTGGTATGATCCAACTGGACATCAGCGGCGGTACCGGCGGCTATTCCGTTAGCTGGAGCTCGGGGGATGTGGGCACAACGCTCAATAACGTATGCGGTGACAATACCTATCAACCGACTATTACCGACGGCAATGGGTGTAGCGTGATGCTGGCGCCCGTGGCCCTGAATATTTTCTCTCTGAACGTAGCCGACATCACCAATACGGAGTGCCCGGAAGACCCGGTTGGCGCTACCGACATTGATGTTTCCGGCGGTGAACCCGGTTACACCTACGAATGGAGGAATGAAGCCGGCGTCGTGGTATCAGAAGAGGAAGACCTCTCCGGCGTTATCGCCGGAGTATATACGGTTATGGTTTCCGAACCTTCCGGCAATACCCTTTCCGAGCAGGTCACGATCAGTTCGGCTTCCGCCCTGGCGCTGGGAGTACAGGTGACGTCCGATTACAACGGCTTTGATGTAAGTTGTGCAAATGGAGCAGATGGCCGGGTACGGGCGACGGCCTCCGGAACCAGTGGTTATTCCTACGAATGGACGCTCGACAACGTATTGGTAGGTACGGCAGATGTCCTGTCCGATGCGGCTCCCGGCACGTATCAACTTATGGTATCCGATGCCGATGGCTGTACCATCACTCGCCAGATAGAGCTCGATGCGCCGGAACCCCTGGAGCTTTCCGCCAATATTACCGGCGTTACCTGCAACGGCGGTAAAGACGGAAGCATTACGGTATTCGCCAGCGGCGGTATCCAAGGCTTCAACTATTTCTATCAGTGGGACAACGGCTCTCAGAGCAACCGTCTTTCCTTCCTGGAAGCCGGCGACTATCAGGTCACGGTATTCGATGCCAACGACTGCGCCACAGAAGCCACTTATGCTGTTGACAACCCAGCGCCTTTGGCGATCACTTTTGAGGCCGAACCGGCATCGGATGGTTGTAATGGCACCGCAAGGGTAGTGGTTGAAGGAGGAACGGCGCCTTTCCGTTACAACTGGGCTAACCTGGAGGCCAACCCCAATGATGGGCTGGTCATCAACCTCTGTCCGGGCGAGTACTTCCTGCAAGTAGCCGACGCTAATGATTGTATTTCCGAACTGACTTCGGTGACCGTAGACGACCGGCGCTTCCCCTGCCTCGAAGAGCGCGTGGTGATCACGCCCGACGGCAACGGCACCAACGATGAGTTCATTATCTTCTGTGTTGGCGACTTCCCGGACAACCACCTGGAGATCTATAACCGCTGGGGCCAGCTGGTCTTTGAAGCAGATAACTACGACAATACATGGGAGGGTACCGCCCAGGATGGCCAGGCCTTACCCGAAGGTCCCTATTACTACATCCTGGAGTATACTGACCCCGAAGGCAACCTCGTGCAGCAGAAAGGCTCACTGACCATCCTTCGCGAAGACTAAAATTAACCGCCGGGCGGCGCCCGATGCCTTTCGGGCGCCGCCCTTTCCTAAGTAGTTATTAAGAAATAATTTCTCGGAAACCATCAACCGATTTACGATGAAAAAAATACTTTTACTCATATCCCTACTGGCTATCGTCCGGTTGGCTACAGCCCAGGATGAAGCGATCTTTTCTCATTACAACATCATGCCGGTACTGATTAACCCCAGTGCGGCCGGCTTCGGTGATGTACACCAGTTTCAGCTCAATGCCCGCGCTCAATGGTCCGGCTTTGTAGACGCACCAACCACCTATTCGGCCCAGTACAATGGCCCGCTCGGCAATAATTTCGGCCTGGGCCTCGGCATACTTACCGAATCGGCTGCTCAGATGAATCGCCTGAGGGCTCACCTCAACTATGCTTTCCGCTTTGACGTCAGTGAGATGGTGAAGCTTTCTGCCGGTTTTTCAACGGAATACCAGCAGGTACGCCTGGACAACGGCATCGCCGCCGGAACCTTTTTCCAGGAAGGAGACCAAGTAATCGAAGACTTCATGGATGGCCGTGGGGTATTTGACGCTTCTCTGGGCTTTTTCAGCTCCTTCAATGAAAATACTAAGGTGGGCCTAACGTTTACCAACCTGGTACGTTCCCGTATTTCCAATATCGGTACGGCCAATAACGAGTCTATCCTGAGTTATTATATCTTCTACGCCAGCCACAAGCTGAACGTCGAAGAGCTCAACTTTTCTCTGGAGCCGTCCTTCCTGGTCCGCAATGTTCGTGATGTTCCTTCTCAGGTGGATATCAATATCAAGGCCAGCTTTCTGAACGAGTCCCTGACGACGGGCCTTTCCTACCGCTCTCTGGGGGCTTTGGGTATCTTGCTGGGTACCAAGCTGTCAACCTTTGAGTTCTACTACTCCTACGATGTGTTCTTCCAGAACTTTCAGAAATACAACGATGGCTCTCATGAGGTGACGGTGGCACTGAGCTTCAACCGTACCCGCCAACAGGCGCCGGCAGGCAAGCGCTATTGATGCGTGCTGCCGGTTAAAGAAATAGATGTCCTTTAACAATTGGTTTTTGGGATGGCCTCTCTCCATGCAGACCGGAGGGAGGCTTTTTTTATTTGCAGGGTAGAGGGTGCAGTTTTTATTTTGGCACGGTATTTGGTTCATTGCTAGAGAGAAAACAAACCTATCAAAGCCCGGCGGCCCTGAGGACAGGGTTGCTGAAAACTTCGCCCCCTAAGCAGGAGCGCAGGCATACGAAGAGAAAATCGCTCCGTTCCAACAGATGGTTGGCGGAGCAACACCTTGATTCTATGAGAAGGCATCATTGACTTGGCCTATAGTTTGTGGCCTATCCTCTCCCGCCTGGAAAAGGAAAGCTTAATGCCGTATTGCAGTTGAACAATGCGGCATGGATTAAGCGCCGGGGGTGAGCCATAAACTGAGCACAAGATATTTGATGTAGTTACTTTTTTAGGCCTAGGGCTTCTGGCATTTTCCAGAGGCTCCCTCTCCCGGCCATAGCCGGGAGAGGGCTAGGTTTTAAAGCGGAACGAAAGGTTTTTTTATTCGCATCTTTTGATTCTTTTATGTAACAATCATTTTGAAGCGCCGTATTAAGAGAGTAGAATTTCGAAGGGAAAATATAACCTTCCAGCCAGGCTTCCGATAAGAGAAGCCCTATGAACAGAAGTTGTTTTATACAGCAACTATAAATAAGGCGATTGGATTGTATGTGATTCACAAGAACCGTTTTCAAGTTTATACTTAAATCGGTTTTTGGGATGGCCTCTCTCCTAGCAGACAGGAGGGGGGCTTTTTTTTTGCCCACCCTGGTACTATTTCCACCCCTGGTTCAAATTCCCGTTTACATTTACCGCTGTGGTTCAGCTCCCTCCTCTAAGCCTTGTCCGCACCTGTTAATTCTGATAATATTCCCTGATCCTACTTCCGTTATCAATCCCTGGCCATTTTTGGCACGCTTTTGGTATACTTATCAATAGCCTATTTATTGAACATGCCTGGCTTGTCATTCAAGCCGCTATTCTGATGCCAATGGCGGGCTGCTCAAGCAGCCCGCCGTCCTTCAGAACGGGTAATCGCAGTTCAGTATATGTTGTACTTGGAAAATACAGTGAAGCCTGGAAATCCTGGCCCTGCCATGGATATTTAACCCTTCAGTCATTCACTGATTTGGCCTTTGTACGAATATCCCCCCATTCAAACTGCCGGAACGGAGTTCCCGGGTAGTTTACGATCATCTCGGTAAACCATTAGCCGGAGTGGCCCTGCCTGGAAATGGCCAGTGCAGGAACTGGCTCCCTTTTGCCCATTTCCGTAGGCCGACAAATGTGCTGGCCTGCGACGGGCAGAGCTATGCCCTCAGGGCAGCAATTTGAAATCAATTATTCTATAACTGTTAAACTACATCAAGATGAAACACTTGACCACCAGCAGAAGAGAGAAGGCCCCGGGTACTACCGGTAGTGCCTTTCTTATGCTGCTTCGAGCGGCTCTTTTCGCTCTGATCTTCGGATTTGCCGATGGTTCGCTGTTGGCACAATGCAGCCTGGATTGCCTGGGCAACGACCCTAGTCAACCGCTCTCGGTAGTGATCGATGAAGATTGCGAAGTGCAACTGGATACCAGCATTCTACTGGCCGGGCCCTCCGCCTGCCCGGGCGATAAACGGATCACAGTGCGGGACACCCTGAGCAATCTCGTCGTTTCCGGCAATAACGAGGTGTCTTTTGATGCCGTGCCCTATTACGGGCAATTGCTGAGGGTTACGGTTGAAGATGTGCAATCTGGTTTTTTCTGTAATAGCTTTGTTACCTTGACCGATACTTTCCCCCCGGCCATCTTGTGCGTTTCCGATACGGTCAGCTGCCTGGCGGATACCAGTGTATTGGCGTTGGGCTACCCTATCATTACTGATAATTGTTCCGGAGATATTGCCGTGAGTTACACCGATACCATGATGTTCTTTCCCTGTACTGCTCCCGAAGTGGGCCTGGTCGAAAGGACCTGGAGTGCGACGGATATCTTTGGCAACACTGCTACATGTGTACAGTCTGTTCTTCTGGAGCGGCCCCAACTGGGAGATATTCTTTTCCCACCTGATACCATGCTGGCCTGCGGCAATATTCCGGACCCGGAATATACCGGCTGGCCAACCCTCAACCAGGATACGCTGATGGAGGATAATCATTGTTTCCTCACGGTTTTCTTTGAGGACGACACCCTATCCTCCTGTTCGGACTATACCTTTGACCTGCTTCGCACCTGGACCATCATAGAAGACTGTTCCGATACGGAGATCACGGAGATCCAACTGATCAGCGTGGCGGATACAGTGGCTCCTCAGATCACCTGCCCGCCCCCGGTGACGGTTTCGACTTCTCCTGTAGCCTGTTATGCCCGGGTAACGCTGCCCATGGCTACGGTGATAGATGACTGTGACAGCAGTGCCACTTTTTACGTGAATACGTCCTATGGAGCAGTAGGCCTTGGGCCACATAGTTTCGTACCAGTGGGTACCCATACCCTGCAATATACGGCAATCGACGCCTGCCAGAATACCCGTACCTGTACGACTACACTGAATGTGGTCGACCGGGAACCTCCCGTTGCGGTTTGTGACGATGGAGTAATCGTAGCCATCCCCTCCGGTGGATACGGCACCATCCTGTCCCCTACTTTTGATGAAGGGAGTACGGATAACTGTGCGGCTAACCTCTACTTCAAGGCCAGGCGAATAAATATCGGCGAGTGTGAAATGTCCAATGGGGATGATTCCGGCCTGCCGGGATATCAGGAGTGGTTTGATGACCAGGTTCACTTTTGCTGTGAAGATATCGGAGAGGGGGTGGAAGTGTTGCTGCGCGTTTACGAGATCAACCCGGGTTCAGGGCCGGTAGACCCCTCGCGGGAGGTACCCAACGGGGATCTTTTCGGACACTTTTCGGAATGCTATGCATACATTGACGTTCAGGATATGCTTGCCCCGAATCTCACCTGCCCGCCCGATACGGCCATCAATTGTTCGGCAGACTATTCCGACCTTTCCGTTTTCGGCAACCCCCTGGTTTTCGATAACTGCGGCGCGCAGTTGCTGCCAACCGAAGAGATGGACCTCGACGACTGCGGGACGGGAACCATTTCCCGTACTTTCCGGGCAGTGGACCCCTCGGGAAATATATCCTCCTGCACCCAGTCCATTACTATTGTCAAGGATCCCCTGACGGAGGATCACATCATCTGGCCTGAAAATTACACCGTAGATGTTTGTGGCGCTGCCACTGATCCCGATGACCTGCCCGATGGTTTCCAACGGCCCAGGGTAGAAGGGCTGGATTGTGCCAACGTCGCCTATCTGTATGAGGATGACCTGTTTAACATTGCGGCGCCGGCCTGTTACAAGATCCTGAGGCGCTGGACGGTGATCGACTGGTGCGATTTTGACCCTGAGCATCCGGATCAAGGAGGCCGCTTCTCTAAAGTACAGGTCATCAAAGTGGAAGACAACGACCCGCCAGTCCTGGATTGTCCGGCCGATATTACTAGGGGCATATCCGACGACTGCAGCGGAGCGGTGGTATCCCTCCCACTGGTGACAGCTGTGGATTGCAACCCCAACCTCATCATAACGAACGATTCTCCATTTGCCACCTCGGGCGGAGCGAATGCCAGCGGCACCTATCCGTTGGGAACTACGGTAGTAACTTATTCGGCAACCGACCGTTGCGGCAACATGGCTACCTGCAAGGTAAACATCAACGTTGTGGATAACCGGGCGCCTTCTCCCATCTGTATCGTAGGATTGTCGATCAACCTGTCGGGTGGCGGCGGCAATGGTTTTGCCAACTTGCAGGCCTCCGCTTTTGATGGAGGAAGTACGGATAACTGTACAGGGAGCCCTGACCTGAGGCGTACGATCCGGAGGGCGGGCACTGGCTTGCCCGGAACACCGCCTTCCACCACCGAGCTGTCCTTTTCCTGTGCCGACCGGGGTAACCAAATGATCGAGTTCTGGGTAACTGACCTCGCTGGTAACAGTGACTACTGTGTGACGGTGATCGCTGTTCAGGACAACAACGGAGTATGCCCACAGCAAGCTTCCGGCATGATCGCCGGGGATGTGCAGACCGAGATGGGCGAATACGTAGATAATGTTACGATCATGACCAGTGGTACCGGCAATATGCAGGGGTCTACCGGAGATTTCGGGTTCTTTGAGATCCTGGATGTCCCTTACGGCGGCGATTACAGTATCACCGCCCAGCGGAACGATGGCCCGTTGAACGGCGTATCGACCCTGGACCTGGTATTGATCAGCAAGCATATTCTCGGCGTGCAATCGCTGGGCAGCCCCTACAAACAAATAGCGGCGGACGTGAACCGTTCGGGTTCCGTTTCTACCCTGGATATGATCACTTTGAGAAAGATGATCCTGGGGCTGGATGCCCAGTTTCCCAACGGCAATACTTCCTGGCGTTTTGTCGATGCCCGGTATGCTTTCCCTAATCCCCAGGATGCTTTTGCACAACCCTTTCCCGAAGTCATCAGCATCAACAACTTCTCTCAGAGTGAGATGGAGAACAACTTCGTTGCCATCAAGGTAGGAGATGTTGACAACTCCGCGGTGCCCAACAGCCTGCTTGGAGTAGAAGGCCGGGTGATGCAGGGGGCATTCCCGATCCGCGTTGCCGAAAAGAGGGCCAAGGCCGGAGAACTTTTCTCCGTCCCCTTTACTGCCGGACAGATCAAGGATATTCTGGGTTATCAGTTCAGCTTCGGTTTTGACACCGAATACCTGGAATGGGTAGGACTGGAAACGGGTAACCTGCCGGGGATGAGTGAGGAGAACTTCAACCTGCAGCGGGCTGCTCAGGGGCGCATCAGTACCAGTTGGAACTACATTGCCAATGCGGCCAACCAGGATTCCGGATCCGAAATGTTCCGCCTGGTGTTCCGTGCCCGCAAAGACCTGAACGCTCTTCGGCCATTGTTCTTTACGAGTAATGACCCCACGCCGGCGGAGGCCTACCATGCGGATGGCAGCCTGCTCAACGTTCGCCTGAAGTTTGAAGAGGCCGCAACGGAAAGAATTGAAAAGCTCGAACTGTACCAGAACCGCCCCAACCCCTTCTCTTCCGAAACGGCTATCGGGTTTTTCCTGCCAGCCAGCGGTACCGCCAGCCTGAGCGTCATCGACTTGTCGGGAAGGCTGATCTACGAAAATGAAGGGTACTTTGAGCAGGGGTACAATGAAATAGCGATCTCTGCCAGCGAACTACCCGCGATGGGCGTGCTGTACTACCAGTTGAAGACAGACGGCCAGGCCATTACCAGAAAGATGATTCGACTTTAATATCCCATAAGAGAAAGGCTTCCCGGCCTTTCTCATCCCTTATCCCACTTCGTTTGACCTAAAAGCCTCTGCCGGTATCCGGTGGAGGCTTTTTAATTTTGAACTCCTTTGCGAGATTAAAATGATTTTCATATATTGCATTTAGAAATGTACTTCCCCCCGCCATTTCCACCCCCTCCATTTAAAGAGCTTTGAGAGGCTATCAATATTTTATTCAAACAACAGGTGTCGCACAGGCCCCTTGCCTTCCGATGCCCCGTATTTCGACATTTGCCTGAAAGCCGATGCACAAGCAAGGCTTCAGAACACCCTTTAATCTACCCAGGCAAGTTAAAAGGACATTCTACCCAACAGCCTCAGGATAACAGGCTGTACCATCTACCCTTCTCCAGGCAAGGCCTGTATCTCTATGTACTAAACCTAAACCTTTGTGACCTATAAGCTAAACCTGTACAACCTATGAAAATCAAAAGCTATTTCTCCCGCGGCCTCTTCACTACCTTCACTATGCTCGTTCTTTTTACCGCTACTTCCACCGCCGCTGACAACGGAAGGGGAAGCGGTTCCTGGGACTACATTCCACCGACGGCGGTTTGTGACGACCGGCTCAATGTATCGCTGACCTCTGCCGGATCGGCTCTCATTTATGCCGAGGCATTCGATGAAGGCAGCTACGACAACTACTGCCTGGCCAGTGTGAAAGTACGGCGTATGGATCAGCCCTATGCCCCCTTCGCCAATTCCGTTATCTTCACTTGTGATGACATCGGACAACTGGTGTCTGTTGAACTCCAGGCCAGAGACTGTGCCGGAAATACCAACTCCTGCTGGTCGGAGGTGTGGGTGGAAGATAAGATCGGGCCTCAGATCCACTGCCCCTACAACAAAACCATTCCCTGCAACGACCTAAACAACTGGTACGCTATGGGACAAGCCTCCGCAACAGATAATTGCGGGGTAGCCAACGTTACTTTCTACGATGTGGATAATACGAATTCCTGCGGTACCGGATACATTACCCGGAGGTGGAAGGCTACGGATATCTATGGCAATATGTCCATGTGCGATCAAACCATTCACATTATCGATACGACTCCCGTGGTCGTGCTATTCCCTCCGGATACGACATTCCACGATTGTATCACTGCTGATGACCTCGACCCGCAGGACCTGCCGGCGCCCTACAGCCAGCCGATCGTACTCTATGAGGACTGCGAGCTCATGGCTTTCAGCCACGAGGACTGGGTCTTCACCGCGTCACAAAACTCCTGCCTCAAGATCATCCGCCGGTGGAAAGTTATCAACTGGTGCACCTATCAGTACGGTGGGGATGTAGGAATATGGGAAGACACGCAGATCCTCAAGATACAGGACAATACCCCACCGGTCATCACCTGTCCGGATAATATCGTCAAACCCGTCGGCGCTAATTGTACAGCAACAGTCACCATGCCCCCTTTGGCCACTGTTGACGACTGTCTGTCGGACATCAATATTCGCATAATGGGAGATCTGGGAGAAGGTTCTACCTTTACCAGTGTCCCTCCTGGAGAATACAATATGACTTATGTGGCCAAAGACGGGTGCCTCAATACCAGCAGCTGCTCCATCCGTGTCTCGGTTGTAGACGCCGCGCCCCCGGGGGTGGTTTGCCGCAGTAGCGTATCCTTTCCGCTGATGGCCAATGGCGAGGCCATGTTGTGGGCTTCCGACCTGGAGCAGGGCAGCAGTGCCGATAATTGTACCGCATACGGCAACCTGGAATTCCGCCTCGGCCTCGAGCCCGCCCCCGGACAGGTGAGCCCGCCGGATGAAGACTTTGTTACCTTTACTTGTGCCGATACAGGAGCAAATATAGTAGCGCTTTGGGTGGGCGATGAGGCCGGAAACTGGGATTATTGCCTGGCTACGGCTATCGTGCAGGATAACCAGAATGTTTGCGGGCCCCTTCTTACCCGGGCCCGGATCGCGGGATTGGTTACCGACGAGCAGGGAGACGAAGTGCCCGGCGCCGTCGTCCATATCGATTCTACTGCGTCCGGCGCATATGAAGCTACGGTAGATAGCCTGGGATGGTATGCCTTTGAAGATATGCCTACGGGCGCCAGTTACCTCCTGCGTCCGGAAAAAGAAAGCGAACCGCTGGCAGGAGTGACGACCGTAGACCTCATCCTGCTGGCCAAGCACGTCATGGAGGTTGATACGCTCGATACACCCTATCAGTTCATCGCTGCGGATATCGACGGCTCCGGGGTTGTGGATATGGACGACCTGGGCTGGCTTCACCGGATGCTACTGGGAATGGAGGTTGAATTTCCCGACAGTATTTCCTGGCTTTTTGTGCCCAAGAGCTTCGTCTTTCCGGCAATAGATCCGCTGTCCGTGGATTTCCCGGAAGAACTGGCCATTGATAACCTGAGCGGACACAGGGAGGATGCCCATTTTATTGCGGTTAAACGGGGCGATCTCGATGCCAGCCTCATGATTCCGGCCGATTCTGTACAGAACCGCTCCGTTTCTCTGCCGTTTGCATTAGAAACCACGGATCGCTACTTGCAGGAAGGGGAGAGGGTCGCGGTTCGCCTGTCTCTCCGCGATCAGGAGACGGTTCTCGGTTTATTCCTCACCCTGGAGCATGAAGGATTAGCCCTGGAAGAGGTTCTTTTTGATGGATTACCGGGATCGGGCGCCTATCGGGCAGGTAAGGGCCAGTCGGCGATCAGTTGGGCCGGCGATCAGAACCGCTCTCTGGAGGCAGGGCAGGCCCTGCTTACGCTACGCTTCAAAGCAGAACGGGCAGGCTTGCTGAATGGACGGTTCACCCTGGGCCGTGAGGCACGGGCATTCAGAACCGACAGTGCGTTGGAAGGTGCTCCGGTAACCCTTCGGTTCAAGACATCAAAAGAGGCCTTCCAACTGGTTAGCGCCTATCCCAATCCCTTCCGGGATAAGGTGTTCTTAGCGGTTGACATGCCAGAAACAGGATGGGTCAGGTTTTCGGCCTGGGATGCCCGGGGCGCCCTTGTTCATCAGGAAGAATGGCTGCTGGAGGCCGGCCGTCACGAACGCACTGTCAATGCCGCCGAACTGGGCGGGGCGGGCGCCTACCTTTTCCGGTTGGATTCCGCTTCCGGCGAAGCCTCCGGGCGGCTGGTCGTATTGCCGTAATGGTGTCAGGAAGATACTGTATCCGCAGCCGGTTGGCCTTGGAATGAGGCCAACCGGCTGTGTGTTATACAAAAAACGTAACTATTTAGTCCCCTCCGGACGGCATTTCCTGCCTTTGTTTGCCCCAACCTAAAGACAGCAAAGGGCTAAACAACCGCCAAAAAAACATAGTAAAAAAATATATTGATATTTTTTTGTATGTAAGGTTTTAAAATTTTAACTTTGGGTCATCCAAAATGAGATCTGCACTCTGCGACTGCCTGCGGCTGAACCCAGTTGCCGCAGCACACCTTGTCGTACTGTTATTCGCCCCTCGCTGCATTCCCATGAAATATTCAAATAGATCAAAAGGCCTGCCTTCGGTTACACCGCAAAGGCTAATTCATTATAAGAACCCATTTTAGTATTGTAAATCGGCTACTAGCAACTGGTTATAATTCTGCTGGGCGAAAGCCCAGAAAAGCATTTGGGATGGCCTCTTCCCTGCAGAGGGAGGAGGTTTTTTGTATATTTAGCAGCATGGCGCGTCACAACGAAGTGGGAAAGAAAGGCGAATCCCTGGCCCGTTACTATCTGGAAGAACAGGGTTACCGTATACTGGAAGCGAACTGGCGTTACCGGCGGGCGGAGGTAGACCTCATTGCAATGGACGGCCCGGTATTGGTTTTCGTGGAAGTAAAGACCAGGGCTTCCGACGCCTTCGGTAAACCAGAGGAATTTGTGACTACCCAAAAGGAAAAGCTGATCGTCGACGCCGCCATTGCCTACATGGAGGCTATTGGGCACGACTGGGAGCTGCGCTTTGACATTATTTCCATCCTTTACCAGAACGATAGCGATTACCAGCTGGAACACTTCAGGGATGCCTTTTTTCCTGGCCTGGAAGGGTAGGGGGCAGCTCTCACACCTCCTGTTTCACTCTTCGTCTTCGGCCACTCCCAGGAGTTGTGCCCAGCGATTGGCCATCGCTTGTCCCCGTTCATCGGGAATCAGCAGGCGGAGTTGTTCTACTGGTTTCTTCTCCTTCAGAAAATGCTCGAATGCCTTTACCTGTTCATCCACCCATTCGTTGGCCTTTACCCGGGCAGCACGGTTGGTTTGCGGGTCAAGCGCAGGGTCTTTTGTGATGCAGGTGAACAGGAAATCATTGGTATCGCTCCAGGTTTTTAGCCCGGCCAGCTGAGACATGATGAAGTAAGCCGATAGCTCTTCATTGGAAGCCACTGAGGACTGAACATCGGCAATTTTCCAAATGGCTTTTTCCAACCGGGCCATTTTGTCGGGGTCAGGATCATAAATGAATTCCAGGCAGTGTGCTTTGCCGGCTTCAAACGAAGGAGCAGAGCGGTGAAAGGCATAGAGGGTGTCTTTCATCCGGCCGATCTCCATGAGTGCAGGCAAAGCCTTCATCAGCGCCTTATCCCGGGGCAGCCTGATCCCACCCTTTTCCATTTTCTCTAACTCGTCCAATGCATCGGATGCAGACTTCTCGGCTTTACCATACAGCCCCAGTTTCCATTCACAAAGCGCTTTTATGGTATAGGCTGTGCCCAGGACGTTGTCCGCACTCAGTCCCTTCTTGTTGTTCAGCGCTTTGTCCAACTCGGCATAGGCGAGGGTGTAATGCGTGGAGGGGGAGGCCGAAATGTCAGTTTGGGGGCTGAACCTGAGTTGGTTTTCCAGTGCGGCTCCCCGGTTGAAGCTGTTTTGGGCACGGTCGAGGTGGATGAGGTGTCCGCAGCTCGAAAACAGGGCCAGGCCAGTGAGCAGGAGGAAAAGACGAAGTTGTTTTTTAGATACCATATTTAAGGCTTTATGTGTTTTCATTTTCCAATGTTTCCAGGACATCGTCCAGGGTTTGGGAGAGATCCTGTTTCCAGGCGGATATCACTGCCCGTATGCTGTCCAGTGCGCGGTCGACATCTTCCTTGCTGCCGGGCGTTTCTGAAATGAAAAGCAGGAAGTAATCGATGACACCGGTGATCACCTCTGCCTGGCTCAGCCTCCAAATGCTTTCCTCTTCACCGTTTTCGTCATAGATCACCATGAATAAGGATTCCAGAGAGTATCGGAGCATGATCTGTTTTCGTCCTCCGGCCTGGGTTTGTATCTTGACGATGAACTGCCGTTGCCGGCGTGCAGCTTCCAGCGCACTTTCGAGCATGTGCCGGAAAACGACATAAGGCAGTTTCCTGGCCGAAGAAACGACTTCCATGGCACGGAATATGGCGTCCAGTACCTCATAGACTACCTCCTCTGCCTGTATCCACTGCGGATACTCCACCACGGCTTCGAAGACGATCTCAAGGGCCTCAGCGATCTGGTTGTTGGACAACCTCGGTTTCCATTTTCCCGACCGTGGTTTTTCTGCAATAGCCTTGAGCACTTCGCGGCTGGCGAGCACCAGCAGGTGCTCAGGCTTGGACTGATCGGGGTCAAAGACGAGGCCGAGGTGTTCGCCGGTGTAATGAAGGGTCAGCCGGATCAGTTCCGGCAATAGTTCCGGGCGGCTTATTCCGGAATCCTTTAATGCGGTAGCTGCGTCGCCTACAATGGCTTTCAGCGCCTGGCCGTGGGTAACTAATTCGGGTTGCTGGGCCAGAACGGTAAGGGCTGATTCCACCAACTGTTCGGCCAGTTCCTCATTGAAGCCCGCCGTGTAATCTATTCCATTATTGTCGAACAATATCAGGTCGGCCAGGATCAGTCCCCGTTTGTTGGGATGATGGGCCATGACCACAGAGAGGATGTAATCCAGCAGTCCTTGCAGCATCCGGATGCGGCCGGGGCCGGTAGTACTTTGATTGTGAAACACAAAAGCGAAAACCAGATCCAGTGCCCTTCCCAGGATGGCCTTCTCCTGGCTGTCCCCGGCAAAAGCTATTTTCCCCAGGACCTGAGGGCTGGCGGCAACGAGTTTCAGGTTGAGTTGCACCAGGGTTTCCAGCGTACCCGGCGCCAGCCGTTCGTCTTTGGGGATCTGCGCCAGGGCGGCAAAAGTAGCGTCCAGCATTTCGGCAAGGAGCGGGTTGCCATTCAATTCCTGATTGATCCAGAAGGGATGGGCAACCGTTTCTTCCAGCAAATCCTCGATCAGGGTTTGGGCCATTAGGGGGCTTATTTCCGGGCGCCAGTTGCCCTGGCTGTCCTGGTTTGATAAGGCGGTGAGGATGTGTTTCAGTGCAATGGTGAGCAGGTGTTGAGGTTCATCCTGTCCGGCATTGATGACCAGGTTGGCGTTCTGTGCGGTATGTTCCAGTAAAAGTTGTACCAAAAAGGGAAGCAATCCCGGCTGGTTGAGTTTAGCGCTGTTAATGGAGCCTGCCACACCGGCAAGGATATGTTTCAGGCCTTCGTGCCTGGCCAGCAGCTCCGGGTGATTAGACAAGGTGTCGAAGGCAGCGTCGAGCAGTTCATCGAGCAGTTCCCGGTCCAACCCTTCCGAGAGATCCACTCCACTGTCGAAGAGGATGAGGTCGATCAGGACCAGGCCGCGGCGGCCCGGGTGTTGGCGAAGAACTACGTCGAGAATATACTCGGTCAGTTCGGCCATGAGTTCCATCCTGTTGATGTTGGGCCCGGCGTCCTGAGGGAAGATGCAGGTAAAAGCCAGTTCCAGTGCTTTATCCAGGATGACGGCCATTTCTGAACCGGGAGAATCTTCATCGGCGTTTTCTTGCTTTACGGGCCATTCTATCTTTTCCAGTACCTTTCGGCTGGTAAGGACGGCCTGCATATTGAGGCGGATCAGCCAGCGGATGGTTTCCGCTGTCAGCCGTGCTTCCTTGGGTATACGGCTGAGGCTGCTGAAGGTAATGTCCAGCACCTCTGCCAAAATAGAGTCCTGGTTAGCCTTATCGGTGACCCAGGAGGGGTTCTGTACGGCCTCATCGAGCAGTTCGTAGACGAGTCCCAGCAGGTTGGCCTTGGTCAGTACCGGCCGCCAGGGTGCGTCTCCATGTTTTTGGGAAAGTATGCCCAGCAGTTGTTTGACGGCACTAACCAGCAGATGTTCGGGGCCATTGGCGCCCGGGCGCCAGAGGAGTTCCATATTGCCGGCCGACTGTTCGAGGACGATGCGGGCCAATTCGGGGATCAGCCCTTGCTTTTGGAATCCTTTATCTTCAACCGCGTTGGCTACCTCGCTTACGATTGCCTGAATGCCCTGGTTGCCGCTGATGAAATTGGGATGTTCTGCCACGATCTGCATACTGGCCCGCGTAATCCCGTTAAGGGTATCGGCTGAGATGGCGTTGCGCCATTGTATCCTGGAATCTTCCGTATCGGAACCCAGAATAGCATCGAGCAGCGCCAGTCCGGTAGATTGAATGATATCGGAAACCGGTTTATTGGTATTGAAGAGGGCTTCCGGAGATTTGAATACGAATGTCCCGGCATTATTGATCATACTGCGAAGCACCAATTGGCCCCAGTTGGTGGCTTCCTCCCGCTGCTCCCTGTCCAGTTCTTTAAAACGCCGGTAAAGGTCGTTGGTTATGCCTTTGGCCGTTTCTTTGATAAAGAGCTGGAGCTTTGGGTCTTCGGCGATTTCCGGGCTAAGTTCAGCAAAGGATTCCGCAGCAGCAGCAAAGAGCCGCGGGACGAGCTTTTGGCTGGCCTCCAGTTTGATGTCTTTGCTTTCGCTGAAGTCGATCTCGTCAAAGGCGGAAAGGAAATGGAACAATATGCGGCCCTGAGCGGATTCGACGTTCAGGGCGCCCGGCGTTTGAATAAAATAGTCGATCCCGATTTCCACCAGGGAGCCGGCCACCAGTTGTAAAACGGTTTCGTGGCCGGAGCCATTCTCCCATTGCCGGATGCGGAACAGGTTGATCATATCTCCGGCGTTCATTTCCGGCCTTTTCTCCCGGTCGGGCAGGTGCAGGGCGTGTAACAGGCAGTAAAACTCCTTGTATTCCTTGAACTGTTCTTCTGGCAATTCTCTCAGCAGATTGGCATCTTCATGCAATTTTCCAAGCCGGGCAATCTCTCTGGGGTAATGTCCGTGGTCATTGAAGAAATTGCGGATGGTATTGAATTTGATTTCCGTATTGAAATCGGGCAGCGGGAGGGCCAGCGCTTTTCCCCGAATACTCTGCGCATATGCTCTTCGGATGTTGTGGCTGAGTTTGATGGCGGAGTTGATGGCGAAGATGATGCCCTGGGCGGTTAAATTGGCGGTAGCAGCCATTGAGCTATTATTGTTTTATGGTTTTAGTATTGCTTTTGAAGGGTGGTGTTTTTTGCTTTCACCTGCTTGCCTTCTATACTTTTTAGTTGATTTTTCCAGGCTTAAGCCAAATTACGCAAAAATCAGGGAATTGTTACTTTGCGGACTCCCGGGAAGGGGTAGCGGGAGAGCCTATTAAAAGGAAAATAAATATCTCTTAGATCCCCAGGAATTCTCCCCGGGTGAGGCCGAAGAGCATGACGTCGATGGTTTCGCCACTGGTTTTTTTAAAATCGGCTCTCAGGTCACCTTCCCGGCGAAAGCCCAGTTTTCGGGCTAATCGCTGGCTGGGCGTGTTGTCCATAGCTGTTCGGATGTAGATCTTCTCCAGTTCCAACTGGTGAAAGGCAAAGCGAAGTAACGCTTTCACGGATTCTGTCATTAACCCTTTGCCGGCATGCTCCTTATCGATGAAGTAGTTGAGTTCCGCTTTGGGCACCCGCCAGTCGATATGCAGGAGCCGCATCATACCGATGAGGGTGGCGCTCTTGTTTTCCCAGACCCCAAAAGCGTATTCCTTCTGCAGGAGCCATCCGGCCAGCATTTCCCGTACGAAGTATTCGGCGCTCTCTTTGTCCCGTATGGCTTCCATGGTCCTGGGGAAATGGTCTTCCAGGCGGCTGTAATTGTCCTGGGTAAGGTTGTAGAGCGCTTCCCCTTCGTTTTCCCGGAAGCGCCGGGCTACAGTGCGCGGCGCTACCAGTGCAGTATCAATTTGGAGCAATCGAGCTTGCATGTGTCCTGATTTCTGTTTCTAAGCTATTATACGCCGATTTCGGGAGATGTGGGAGGAAGGAAAGGCAAAATCCATTACTTTTGTTAAACTAAAATGTATTGCGGCCGATTTGCTTGTCCGGAAACGGATAAAAGGGCCGTCGGATCAAATACGGTGACAAGCAGGTTCGTATGGCTACTTCAAAGACCATCCAGATGAAAACAATGGTAAAAAGCCGGATTGCTTTAATGGTGAGGCAGGTGGCGGGTATCAGCATTTCCTGGGCCTGCATCGGCGCCCTGGATGCTTATTTTATCCATGCTTCCTCCAATAACGATTACCTGCAGCGCACCGAGATCTACGATTTTTCCCGTTTCTTTTGGGGCAACACCGTCACCGGTTTTTTGGGAGGCATCCTCGCCGGCTCCCTGCTGGTGTTCTATATGCGGGAGCGCTTCCGGTCCTATCCATTTGGCCTGGCGCTGTTGCTGAACAGTATCATTATCTCCGCCTTCAGTTTTGCCTTCAGTGCTCTGGCCTTTGATGTTTTCTTCAGCCAGCATATGCATCGTTCCCTCAATGACCCGTTAGTGCTGGAAAAAACTGCGACGATATTGAGGGGGCCCTATTACTTTAAGACGGTAGTGCTCTGGAGCATCGTTACTTTCCTGACGGTCGTCTCCCTGCAGGTTCACGAAAAATACGGCCCGGGAATATTGCGTAAAATGCTGCTCGGCCGCTACCACCAGCCCCGTGAAGAGGAACGGATATTCATGTTCGTAGACATCAAATCCTCTACCACCATTGCCGAACGCCTCGGCCATGTTCGGTTCTTTAATTTACTGAATGACTTTTTTCGGGATATTACAAACCCCATCCTCTATACCTCCGGAGAAGTATACCAGTACGTCGGCGACGAGGTCGTCTTGTCCTGGACCATGGAAAAGGGATTGCAAAAGGCCAATTGCATCCGCTGCTTTTTCAGCATGCAGGAGGCCATCAACCGCAAGGCCCATCGCTATAAAGGCCGCTATGGCGTCGTTCCCGAATTTAAGGCGGGTTTGCACTGCGGATCGGTCACTACTGGCGAGATCGGTGTGATCAAGAAGGATATCGTCTTCTCAGGAGATGTCATGAACACCACTTCCCGCATCCAGTCCATGTGCAATGAATACGGAGTGAAGATCCTCTTTTCCAAATACCTGATGGATAAACTGAGCCTGCCGCCCAATGGCTATCAGCCCCGCAGAATGGGTATGATCGAACTGAGGGGCAAGCGGCAGAAGGTCGAGTTATATACCCTCAATCAAAGTTCGATCTCGGCCACTCCGCCACCGACGATCACCACCATGTCCTGAGTCCGGGCCGCTTTACGGCGTATCGATGTAGGCGATGGCCACAAGTTGCTGGCGCCAGTTGCCAAAGGCCGGCAAGCCGGAGTTTTGGGGATTGGAGCGGTAGTGGTGGGTATGGCTGGCGATTTTTCCTCTGCCCCGGGCGTGGAACATGGTGTAGCCGATGACCTGCCCCTGTTCATCTTTCTCGACGTCAACTACTGTTCCAATGTGCATGATGCCCTGCCCGTAGGCCGTGAGCAATTCGATGGAAGGATTTTGGTATTTTTTACCGACCTGGCCAAAGAACAGTACAGCACCGGGTTTGATCAGGTGGCCACTATCGGCGGCGTTCCCGATGATGTGAAGCCCCCCACGGGCATGGTACCACTGCGCAAGAGCGCGGGAAGAGCGGGCCTCCGTTACTTCCGGATAAACGAAAGCGGGGAAAGCTTCCTTCATCTGTTGAAGCAGGCGATGGAACATGCCCGAGCAATCGCTTAGCGGAATAGAACGATACAGAATATGTTTTGACTCATATTCATTCGCGAGGCGCTGAAGATAGTTGGTGAAAAGGGCCTCTCTTGATGGCAGGCTGGATATGAGGTCGTACAACACCGGCCCGTTGGCGGCAATGGCCGGCAGGGCAGAAGGGGCATCCAGCAAAGGATAGGGAAAGGTTGGATTGTTTCCCAAAACACCGGCCATAATACTGAAGGGAGCAGGCAGAAGCATCGTCAGGGCTTCTACATTGGGCCGGCTGCTATCCTGGGGAACGGGGGCCAAACGGCCATCGTGCTCTGCCCGGGCTACATTTCCCAGGGCAAGTACCCCCAAAGTCAGCAGGAGTAACGTTCTTCGTTTTGTCATACAGGAATGGATTAACTCAACCTTGCGGAGGCTTTCTTTTGCCTGTTGCCGCAAAGGCACCGTCGCCGTGTTTTAATGTTCAAAGGGTACCGGCTGGTGCAAAAGGTGCTTTCCGGCCACTGGGCAGGAAGCTTTGTTCATGGGAGGAATAATGGCAGAACTTTCTTTCGGTTGGCAAAATAGAGAATTAACCTCAGGTTTTGAATGGGGGAGCGCAGCTTTTTTTTACAGAATTTTCGTAAAGCGCTGATCTTTAGATAATTGTTGTTGAGTCTGGTAGGCGCCAGGGTAGGGGTTAACTCGCCTTCCCTGGCGCTCTTCGAATATTTGCCGTACTACTGCGTCGCAATATTGGCCACTGCCACCCACTGCTGGGTCCAGTTGCCAAACGGCGGAACCTTATTATTTCTGTTCTTCAGGTACTGTTGGGTAGTCCCTGCGGGTTTACGGGGGGCCGGCTCAATCCATTGCACTCTAAATTCCTTCCAGCCCAAGTTCCTGGCGAAGGGCCATGTCTTCCCTTTTGTTCTTCTGCCAGTAGGGGGTCAGAAGGGTATTCGTTCGACGGGCTACTGACTTGCGCACTTTGCGGTCCTGCAGGGATGGATAAGCATCCGTCCAGCCTTCAATAATATAAGGCGCTTCGGCTTGAAAAACGATTTCCAGGGTGCGGTTCATCGCCGGGAATCGGATGGAATAAAGGCGAAGGTTTTCCCCGCTGAAGTCATTACCGGTATAAGCAGAGAGGCTGGCCTCCGCTTCCATGGGTTCGAAGGGCAGATGGAGCAAACGGGTGATAGCGGTTCCGGGCAGTGCCGTTAATTTGCCGGTAGGCAGGCCATCGGGATTCATGCGAATGCGGTTGAATATTTCATCTTCCAGTATGGCGTACGGCACTTCGGTGACTTGATCGGCTTCGTTTTCGAAATAGGAGTGTAAGGTGCTTGTGTACTTCCCGTCCCGATAGTTGAGTTGATGATAGGCATTCCCGCACCATTCCTGTGTTGAAGTGGACACCTTCAGGGTTTGGGGATGTTCTTTCACCTTCGTGGGCGTGAAAACCGAAGTCATTATTGCGTAAGAATAGAGCCCGGTCGGGAATTTGCGCACCATATTCATTTTGAGGATCGGGGTGCTGTTGGGGTTGGAATAATTATCATTCTTTACCTGTTTATCCGTCAGGAAATCTTCGGTGACGAACACCAGGATGGCCTCACCGGGGTGAACATCGGAATACCGGTTTTGCAGCAATTCGTACCGGCTTACCTCTCCCTTACCCTGGTACCAGTAGTCGCCCAGTTTGGGGTGGCTGCCTTTAAATACCATAGCTGCCGGGAGGGCGGGTTGGCTGTCGGGAACTTTTGAGGTGTCCTGGTTGTGGCAAGCTCCTAACCCGGCGAGCAGCAAAAGCAGAAGAATGAAGTTTTTCATAGGCTGTGATTTCTTAGATGGTTATGGTTGTAACATCAAGTGACGGCTTTAGTTGAATTTGCTGGGCTTTAGTAGCCCGGATGTCACCGCAGCGATGGTTTTACGGTTTCACAGGTACATCAAAAAGGGCAGCCCCGATCCTCTTTCGGTATGGCCTCTTGAACATTGTAAGCCGGAGGCGAAATTCCTCGTCAAAAAATCAGGGATTCTCAACAATTTCCCAAAGATTTACTAAATTTACTGCCTAAAGCAGGAAAGAAAGGATGTAGGAAACTAATATACTGATCTTTTCGTTCTTTCCTTTAAACCACGATCAGGGCGTTTTCGCCTTTTGTTTCGCTCAGCTACCGAAAAACCACACTGTTTTGTTCCCCTGAAGACTCTTCTTTGAGCCACTAATTGTAAAGTTGTTCAAAGACACGTTTCGACCCCACCGATTTGCCAACTTATTCCCCATTAAGAGAAACAACCTTTGCTGATGGGCATAGGGTTGTGCTTTATTTTCCTTTTTTCGGGTAACAGGTATAGGACATTAGTTTTGTGCTGGCGGAGCCCGGACAACCTGTATAACTTCAAATATCCAGAACCAACCGGTGGCGTAGCACAAACGTGCTACGCCAGAGTCCGGCTTTTTGTCTAGTGGTATAACGGGATTGATGACGCGAACCCTAAAACTGGATTCCTTCCTGCCTTCCGTGGATACTGCCGCTTGTATTCCATCTCTCTGGCCACCGCTACACTGCTACTTATCGTATTTTTACGTTTCCCACGCGTCATTGAAATTTGAGCACACTCTCATAAAAACGTTAAACAAAACCCAGGGAATCCTGTTACTCAACCGAAGCTTTCCTATTGATAGCTACAACTCGGCAAAATGCCTGTCCAAAGGTGGAGCTACTTCCAGTGAGGAACTACCCACCTTTGGTTTTAATCACCTGATGGTTGGCGCAGTACAATACTGAGGATGGACAAGGAAAAATTTCTAAAAAGCGGATTATTGGAACAGTACGTTCTGGGGCTTACCGACGAAGTGGAGTCGGAAGAGGTGGAACGTTTTGCAGAAGCCTTTCCGGAGGTAAGGTCCGAGATCGAGTCCATGCGCAAAGCCATGGATGAATATGCCCGCCAGTATGCGGTACTCCCTCCCGAGGAATTGAAAGCCCGTATGATGAACGAGTCCGAAGGGCCTGCATCGGCCCTTCGCCGGGATGACGCCCTCAAATACAATGCTGCCGGTGACAGCGGGAGCCGGTGGGGCACCTGGTTGGCGCGCAGTGTTATGGCGTTGCTTATCGTTCTTTCTTTATCTTTCTATCAAAACAAAGTGGCCACCAGCCAAAAATACGAAGTTTTATCCAGGGAGTACCGGGCTTTCCAGCAAGACTGCAGCCGGCAACAGGCGGAACTTGAAGGGCTCCTCGAAATCTACGCTTTTCTAAATCACGAGTTGACGGTTCCGGTACGCCTGCAGAGCACAGGCCTGATACCGGATGCCGAAGCCGTCGCTTATCTAAACGAGAAACAGAAAAAAGTATTCATTAACCCCACCCACCTGCCTGCCCCTCCTCAGGGGAAAACTTACCAGATGTGGGCCGATGTCGAAGGTAGAATGATCAACATGGGCCTCGTCGATGGCAACAGCAAGGGATTACAGTCCGTATCCTTCATCGAGGGAATGGAGAGCCTGAACATCACGCTGGAGCCGGAAGGAGGAAGTGAAGAACCTACGGTGGCAATGTTGTGTGTCAATGCTCGGGTGTGATGTGCCCGCTTTCTCCTTCATTTACATATTATCAGCATTTTTATTGGAAATGTTAAGGTTCTCATAAATTTTTATGGCAATAATTAGGACATAAAAGAAAAATTTGGCATTTTAGCCCTGCCCTCATGAACATTCCTATAGAGAGAGTAAACCAATTCCATTTCTAACTAAATATTCATGAGATTATGCTGATTGTTTACATCGCCACAGGTGCTTTTATCGTAGGCGGAGGGCTCGTAGTCATTTCCAACATGCTTTCAACCCGCAGCCGCAGCCGCTATTATTAAACTTACAGACGTACCCTGGGGAAATGCTCCTTCCTCTGATCAAAAGTGAGCAACTCATATCAGATAAGGGCCTGTAAAACTAACCTTTGCTCTTATCTAACCCGCGCCAAAACCGGCGCATCCACACAGCAACGCGCTGGTTGCCAGCGCGATGCAAAAAGCTCCTAAAAACCTCTTCAATAGCTTACTTATCTCATTCCCAGTGAACATTCACCACAGCCCGAAACCTATGCGCTGCATAGCCGTATGGTGGTGTCCGTACGGCTTTCTGCCTGGGGCAACCTTCGGGCCGTGATGTTATGGCAATCAATAGAAACACTTTAAAAGGCTGGAAATTCCGGCATTAAGCATTTGCTTGTGCGTGTCTTTGCCGTGTTAAAACAATGGTTTTACATGGTGAAGAAGGCAAAAAACAGGCGAAAAACCAACGTATTGCCAACGGTAACCGGAGGAAGGCCCATTGCCCTCCTTCCGGAAAAACAAAAGGCGCTCTTCCGAAGAAGAGCGCCTTGTTTGTCGTCGGTATGCTACCGGACGGTCAATCCAGTTTCAACACCTCGAGGAATGCTTTTTGTGGTACTTCCACATTGCCGAACTGTCGCATACGGCGTTTGCCTTTCTTTTGCTTTTCCAGCAGTTTGCGCTTGCGCGTAATGTCACCACCGTAGCACTTGGCCGTTACATCTTTTCGCATTGCCGATATGGTTTCCCGGGCAATGACCTTGGCTCCGACGGCCGCCTGAATGGCAATGACGAATTGCTGTCGGGGCAACAATTCCTTGAGTTTCTTACATATCTTCCGGCCGAAGGCTTCCGCTTTCTCCCGGTGTACCAGGGCCGACAGCGCGTCCACCGGTTCTCCGTTGAGGCGGATGTCCAGTTTGACCAGATCAGACTTGCGGTAGTCCAGCGGTTGGTAATCAAAGGATGCATACCCCCGGGAGATGGACTTGAGGCGGTCGTAGAAATCGAAAACGATCTCTGCCAGAGGAAGCTCGAAGGACATCTCCACGCGGTCCTGGGTGAGGTAGTGTTGTTTTTTCAGAATGCCGCGCTTCTCCAGGCAGAGGTTCATGATCGCCCCGATAAATTCCGGCTTGGTGATGATCTGGGCGGAGATGAAGGGCTCTTCGACATGCTGGATCTGAGTTTGATCGGGCAGTTCCGATGGGGTGCGTACGGTCATTTCCTCTCCACGGGTCGTCAATAAATTGTAGGACACGTTGGGCACCGTGGTGATCACATCCTGGTCAAATTCGCGAAAGAGGCGCTCCTGGACGATCTCGAGGTGCAACATTCCGAGGAAGCCGCAACGGAAACCGAAGCCGAGGGCCACCGAAGTTTCGGGTTCAAAGATCAGGGAAGCGTCGTTGAGCTGCAGCTTTTCCAGGCTGTCTCTCAAGTCTTCATAGTCGTCGTTATCTATTGGGAAAATACCGGCGAATACCATGGGTTTTACATCTTCGAACCCCTTGATGGCCTGAGCGCAGGGCCTTTCCACATGCGTAACGGTATCCCCCACTTTGATCTCCTTCGATTCTTTGATGCCCGTGATGATGTAACCTACGTTGCCGGCGGAGAGCTCTTGTTTCGGGTCTTGTATCAGGCGCAGGACGCCGATCTCATCCGCTTCGTATTCTTTGTCGGTGTTGACAAAACGCACGAGGTCTCCTTTCCGGATGGTTCCGTTCATGAGGCGCAGGTACGCGACGGCGCCCCGGTACGGGTTGAAAACGGAGTCGAAAATGAGGGCCTGCAGCGGTGCTTCCGGGTCTCCTTTGGGCGCCGGGATGCGCTCTACGATAGCCTTCATGAGATCAGGGACGCCCTGGCCGGTCTTGCCACTGGCCAGGATGATATCCTCCAGGTCACAACCGATAAGGTCGAGGATCTGCTCTGATACTTCATCGATCATAGCGTTGGGCATGTCGATCTTGTTCAGAATGGGGATGATCTCCAGGTCGTGCTCGATGGCCAGGTACAGGTTGGAAATGGTCTGTGCCTGGATGCCTTGTGTGGCGTCTACCAGCAGCAGCGCTCCTTCACAGGCCGCAATAGAACGGGACACTTCGTAGGAAAAATCGACGTGGCCGGGCGTGTCTATGAGGTTGAAAGTATAGGTCTGTCCATCTTCGTGGTCATAATACATCTGAATGGCGTGGCTCTTGATGGTGATGCCCCGCTCGCGCTCCAGGTCCATACTGTCCAGGGCCTGTTCCTTCATATCCCGCTCCGAGATCGTGTGGGTGAACTCCAACAGCCGGTCAGAGAGCGTACTCTTCCCGTGGTCAATATGAGCGATTACACAAAAATTTCTGATATTCTTCATAGACTGCAAATATACGTCATTTTAACTGATGTATGTGCCGGTATAGCGGCACCAACTAATGAAAATTGCAGGCTTTTTACATGCACCTGCGCCCCTTCTGCGCTGGATTCCCATGAGCAGGCGATTACCGAAGTATTTCGGGAAAAAATTTTTTCTTCTCCCGCCCTCGCGGGCCTTGCAGTAACCGGTTTGGAGGCGGTATTTCAGGATCCGTTTCCCTGTGCTAAAAAGTTGCGATAATTATAACAACCGAAGTTCCAAAAAGTGGACGAAACGGGCTTTTATTAAAATGGTTGATCTTTATGCCTAAGCATCATTTCTCCCATTTTCCCGTATATTTGATCAGGAGCGATCTCGAATGAATACCAGGAAATAAAATGATCAGCACAGAACAACTGGAACAATGGAAACGGGAATGGCCCCGGCTGGTAGCCGACAGCATCGCCAAAGCCCTGGAGGCCCTGGAGGAGAAACTACCAGCTTTTTCTCCCAAGTACAAATTGCTGGTCAACCTGCGGGCCCGCCTCAACGAGGCCAACCGGGGCAGCATCGCCGGCATCTTGTCCAACGAGCAGTTGCAGCTGGAATACAACCGCATCCGCATGAGCCTGCTGGAAACCATCGACGCCTTGGTCATCGAAGACTTCCAACAGCCTATGGGGCAAAGCCCTTCCGAACGCAAAAAAGGCTACCTCCTCCACAAGATCCCGCCCCAGATGCAGCTGGGCAAAGAAGAGGAGTGCATCATCCGCCTGGCCTATGAGCAGGCCGCCATCGTGCAGGACATCGAGCTGAGCGAGGAGGTGGAGGTCAAACAGATCACCGTCTCCAAGATCATGCAGGCCGAGCTGATCGACCCCAATGCCGAGCCGGCCTTCGCCATCCGCACGTATTCGGATGAAGAACAGTTTCTCCAGGAAGGCGAGTATACCGAGTGGAAGTATTGGGTAAAGCCCCTGCGGGAAGGCACTTTCGCCCTGTTGCTGAAAGTATCGGTCGTGGAAGTGGTAGAGGGCAAGGAGCGGACACGGAACCTTACCTGGGAGGAAAAAATTCAGATCATCACCGAAGCGCCGCAGCTGGAGCCCGCGTTCCAGGAATCGGGCATTGCCTTCGCCTACGCTTCAGCCGGGGGACAAGAGCCAGTGATTGTGCCGCTTCCTCCACAGGCCGGCGATACTACCCGGGGAGGGGAGCTGGACGATTTGAAAAAAGTGTACGATTTCCAAACCGTAAGAGAAGAACCGCCCCTGGCCCCGCAGCCGCAAGCGCCCGCTCCTTCCGCCGGCCGGCGCCGCGGCCTGAACATTCGCCGCCTGTCGATCGCGGCCACTGTGCTTATTGTCATTGGGGTGGCGCTCGCTCAGCTCAACCTGTTTACCAGCGAAGGCAGCAGCCCCACCGATGTTCGCAACCCCAACCCGGCTGTCATCGAGAAGGAATGGGAGGAAACCAAAGCCGAAGAAACCCCGGAAGCTATCGAGGATTTTATCGAAAAATATCCGGACAGCGAGCAGGCCGAGGAGGCGCTCTGGGAACTGGCGCGGCGGACGGGCGAGCGGGGGAATTATGAGCAGTACCTGGAGCGGTATCCGGAGGGGAAGTATGCGGAGGAGGCGCGGAAATGGCTGGCGCGCTAATGCTGCCGCCGGGTTTTCCTGTGCCGAGGCGCTAATGCTGCCGCTTGGGCCCTGCCGTCATTTATGCTCATCAGGTGGACGCAACTCTCGGAGCGCCAGACGCCGCAGAGGGAAGGAGCGGCTATTTCGTCGTTCTCCAATTTGTTGCAGGAAAATGCCATTATTGCCAGGGCCAGCATAACGAGAATGGAGAATGGATGCTTGATGGTTCGCATGATCTGATTATTTTTTTGAAAAGAAAGGGAAAGAAAAGGTAGGCCGGGCAACATTGGCCCAGCCTTCACCACTTAGGCAGTCTCGGTTATTGAGCGTTTGCCAGCACCCAGCTGACGGCTTCCATCACCAGTGCGGGCTGTTCCTTTTGTACGAAATGCCCGGCCTGGGTGGTGTAGTGTTTGCGGGGGCCGGAGCACATCTGTTCCAGCAGTTCGTCCCGCAACGTTCTGGCCACGGTTACGCTGGCCTGCTCTTCGGCAGTGGCGGCCTTCATGCTGCTGATGACGGCCACCGGAGCGCTGGTGGTGAAGGTGAGGGCGCGCGCCTGCCCGTACCAGGTTTCTATGGCCTTCACCTCCTCCTTGAGGCCGCCTTCCGGTAGTTGCATAAGGGCCTCTTCCTGCTCCTGGCGCGCGCCTTCCCGGATGGCTTCCTGCACATCAGGTGGATAGGGCGCCAACAGGCTGTCGATCAGGTTTTCGGGCGTAGGGTCTACCAGCAGCAGGCCGGCTACTTCGTCAGGGTACAGGCTGGTGAACACCCGGGCGTGTATGCCGCCCAGGGAATGGGCCGCCAGCAGGTAAGGCGGTTCGATATTCTTCTTTTTCAGAAGAGCGTGTAATTCTTCGGCAATGGTTTCGCTGTCCTTAGGGCGGTTGTTCCAGTCTGAGCGCCCCAGGCCCTCGCGGTCGTAGTTGATGACAGTGGCTACTTCGGCAAAGTCTTCTTCCATTACTTTCCAGTCGTCAGTAGTGCCGGCCAGGCCGGTGATCAGGACGATGGCGGGGCTTCCCGAACCGCTGCTGCGGACATAGAGCTGGTAGCCGCCTACGTCCACCAGTTCCTCTCCAGTGGGAGCGGACGGTGTATCGTCGTCTACTTCACAGCTGGCCAAAAGGGCCGTTGCAAGGAAAAACAGTGGGGCGTAATGATTCAGAATGAGGGTTTTCATAAAATTTCAGATTTTTTGATTTGAAAAGAGGTTTGAGGTTGTTTTCATTTGGCATTTGGGGTTACCGGCCGCCGAACTCATACTGGTAGCCCAGGGATACGGAGATGCCCTCCCAGCGGGTGGCCTTATAACCATCGGGTTTGTCGTTTTGGAGGAGGGTAAAGTCATTCAGGTCGAGGGCGGCGCGGGCGTCCAGGACGATGCTGCCGGGGCCTACTTTGTACTGTATGCCCCCTCCGCCGATGAAACCAAAGTCGAAGCGGTTGTCTTTGCGGCCGTCTGGGCCGAAGGAACTGTCAAAATCGATATTGTCCTTTCTCCGGAGCCCATCCGCTCTCAGGGATGTTTCTCCGGTGAGGGCGTATCCAAAGCTTGGCCCGGCGATCAGGTATCCTTTGAACGCCCCGGAGCCCAGGCGCCACTTGGCCAGTAGGGGCATTTCGAGATAGTCCAACTTCACGGTGAAGGAGTAGTCGTCATTATCTGCCAAACCGATCTTTCCACCCTTTTGCAGGTAAGTAATCTCTGGTTGAAAAGCGAAGCGTTCGCTCAGGCCGATCTCGAAGGAGAGGGCATTATAGTTGCCGAATGTGACCCCTTCGGTAAGATGCCCTTCCACGCCATCCAGCGGGAAATTCTTAACGGAAGAAAGGTTGAACCCGCCCCGGAGCCCTATGGAATGCTGGGCGAAGGCGCCGGTTGCCTTAAGCAAGAACAGGGAGATTGCGATCAGGAAAATTCTGGTTGTACCCATCTTTGTTTAAAGTTTGTGTGTGAACGATGGTACAATATTAGCTTTGGGGCAGAGGAGTTGAAAGTATATATGGATGGGCTTCGAATATGGGGGGATGAACGTCGAATATGGGGGATAAAGGAAGGGTGCAGGCAGGTAGCCCCTCAGAGCGCTCAAGTATCCAGCCAGTCCTTGAACTCGCTATATTTCCCGATACTCACGAATACATCCTTTTCAAAATTGGGACGAAGGCTTACCTTCAGGCGGTTGGTAGACACCTTACGGATGGTGTCTATAGACTCGATATTGATGATGAGCTGGCGGTTGATCTTGAAAAAGGAAGCCGCGTCCAGCATAAACACCAGCCGGTCAAGGCTGTGGTCAACCGCATAGCGCTGGCCGGCGAAGGTGCGCAGGAAAGTGCTCTTCTCTTCAGAAAAGAAATAGGCTACCTCCCCAACGGGCACACTGATAATGCGGGCGCCGGAAGTGACCAGGAACCGGGACTTGTGGCTGCTCTTCCTGAGGTTTTCGGCCGAAGGCTCACCGGCTTTAGCATTGTAGTAAAAACTGCCGTTCTGCAGCTTTCTGAACTTATCCAGCGCAAAGGCAAGTTCCTCCTGCTGAATAGGCTTGAGCAGATAATCGATGCTGTTGACCTTGAAGGCTTGGATCGTGTACTCGTCGAAAGCAGTAGTGAAAATGACGGGGGCCAGAATTTCGGCCTGGTCAAAAATGGAGAAGCTCTGGCCGTCTTCCAGGTGGATGTCCATAAAAACAAGGTGGGGTTGCGGATTCTTGCTGAACCACTGAACGGCCGCTCTGACCGACGGCAATTTGGCAACGATGGATATTTCTTCATCGCATTGCCTTACCAATGTTTCCAGCCGGGTGACGGCCAGAGTTTCATCTTCGATAATGACAGCCCTAATCATGCATTGGATGTTTTGATGAGTGGTATTCTGGCAATATACTTCGAGCCCTCCGCTCCGAAAACAGGAGGAATGGGGGAAAAAAGCTTGTATCGGCTGCTGATGTTCTTTAACCCCACCCCGGTCGACGGCAGGCTGTTCTGCCGCAACTGCAGGTTGTTGCAGACGATCAGGTAGGCGTCCTGCTCGTTGGAAATATCGATCACCAGAGGAGATTCAGTTGAAATAACGTTGTGCTTGACTGCATTTTCGATCAATAGTTGAAGCGTGAGTGGGGCCACACAATGATCCATCACCTCATCCTGTAGCCGGATGTTTACCTGTAGTTTATCCTCGAACCGGATCTTGAGCAGGAAGGCAAAAGAATGCACGAAGTCGATCTCGGTTTTTAGTGAGACCAGTTCCTTGTCCTTTTGCTCGAGCAGGTAGCGGTAGGAGCGCGCCAGCTGGACGATGAACTTTTCCGACAGCCCGGCGTCGATGTACACCAGGGAAGACAACACGTTGAGGCTGTTGAACAGGAAGTGGGGGTTGACCTGGTTCTTGAGCGATTCGAACTGAGCCTGCGCTACGCCTTTTTCTATTTCTTCCCGCTCGGCGGCCAGGCGGTCGGTGATATCTCGGTTGCTCCACACCCGCCCCACGATCCTGCCGTCGATGAGCTGGGGTTTGGAAATACACTCAATGACCCGCTTGTTGCTGATGTGGGCCGTTAACATGATGAGCCGATCCTGGCCGGGATTCATTTTGCTGACCTGTGCCTGAACCTCCGCTGCATTTTCCACATTTTTCAGGGCATATTTGAAGGCAGTACTCGCTTTGGCTCCAGGCAGCACTCCGTCGGGGATGAGCCACATCTTACGGAAGGTGTCATTGTAGGCGACGATGTTGTCGTTCAGGTCAGTGACCAGGATGCCTTCAGCCGTGGAGGCGATGATCGCTTCGTTGACTGACAGGGATTGTTTGATCGCCTGCTCGGCTTCGGCCCGGATCAGTGCTGAGGTCAGTATTTCGGTGCAGATACGGAGAGCGACGATATCGTCTTCTTGCCATTTCTTGGGTTGCAATACCGTATCATAACCGATGAAACCTAGTACTTTGCCTCCAGCCAGCATGGGGATGAGCAGAATGGAGAGCGTACCATCGGCCTCGAACAGGGCCCGGCACTGCCAGGCTTCGGGGGGCAGTTCGTCCAGGTGTTCACAATTGACCACTTTATTGTCAAGGAATTGCTCCAGCATCCAGCGGCTTTCCGCGACGCTTACGCCAGTCTGATAATATTGGGAAGCCACCTTTTCCCCTCCCGGGCTTCTCCATTCGAAGAGGCAATTCCAATGACCCTGTTCATCATCCAGAACATAGGCATAGGAACGGTCTACCTGGGAAAATTGCCCGATACGGGTGAGCATTTCCTCTATGGCCGGTTGCAAGGGGCTGTTGAGAAAGCGCTTGGAAATTTCGGTCAGCAGTTGATAGAGCAGACGCTGGTTGACGGCGCTCTCCTCCGCTTCCACGCGCGCCGTGATGTCACGAATTATGGCGATGACGCCGCCGATACCGGGATCTTGCAGGGCGTTGGCCACCTTGGTTTCCAGATGTTTCACTTTCCCCTGCTTCGTCACCACTTTGTACTGCACCTGGGTACGCCCTCCTTCCGTCATCAGTAGGGCTTCGAACTGCCGGACGACCCTTTCCTTGTCTTCCGGATGGATCCATTGGAAGGGCTCCAGGGCTTTGGCTTCCTCCTGATTATACCCGGTGAAGGCCTCCAGTTGGTGGTTGGAATACAGTACCTTGCCTTCTGCCGAAACAACCTGCACCAGGTCGTCTACCGTCTCGATGAGCGTTTGAAAATAGCGCTCCTGATCTTGGTGTGTAGTGTTGGGCTTCAACCTTCCTTCTTTTTTACCGGACGAATATTAAGCCTTGCCGCCTGATATCGCAATAGGGGGCTGAATTTTTTTTGGGGTATTTTTTCTGGAATAATTAATTTTTGCATTGCCCTTAACCGCCTCGGGGCCTTGGGGGGAAGTCCGGCATAAAAGCTATCTTTGGAGGAAGCTTTGTCTGTGAACAGGATTTTCTCAATAACAGCAGATGACGATGAACACCGTGGCCTCCAACAAGTTCAAGAGTGGAATGATCAAGTTATTTTGGATAACCGTAGGCTGGACGGCTATAGCCACCTTCCAGTTTTGGACCGTATATGCCAACCTGGTCAATTTCAATTGTGACATGGAAGGCCTTCCCTTTACTTTTTTTCTAAAAAACAGTGTCAGAACAGGCATAATGGCCGGCATTCTGGGGGGAAGCACCGTGGTATTCATTTGGGAGGAATGGTTAAGGGTAAAAAATTATGCCTTAGCGTTGTTCAGCATTTTCTGGTCCTACTCCCTGTTATATATCCTAATTTCTTTCATTAATGGTATCGCAATTAACGGCCGGGCACAAGGCTATTCCGTTTTTGACCCGCATCCGTGGAGGTTGACGATCAGGCATCTGATCTCCGGCAATGAGGCCAACAGTTATATCTTCTGGCTGTTTGTCGTCCTGGGAACACTCATCATTTTGCAGGTGCGCGATAAATACGGGCCAGGTATATTCACTGCTTTTCTGTTAGGAAAATATTTCCGGCCCAAGCGAGAAGAACGCATCTTTATGTTCCTCGACCTGCGTTCTTCTACTTCCATTGCCGAGAAGCTGGGGGAAGAGCTGTATTTTGGTTTTCTGAAAAACGTCTTTCAACACGCTACGCCCGCCATCATCAATTCCAAAGGAGAGATCTACCAGTATGTGGGCGACGAGATCGTCATCAGCTGGAAAATGGACAACGGCCTGGCGAACGCCAATTGCCTGCGGTGTTTTTTCGACATTCAACTGGCTCTGCGCCGCAAGGCGGGCTACTACCAGGAGGCCTATAATGTCATTCCAGAATTCAAGGCCGGCCTGCACTATGGCTACGTCATGGCTGGTGAAGTGGGCGTTGTCAAACGGGATATTGCCTACTCCGGCGACGTGCTCAACACCGCCGCCCGAATTCAGGCGAAATGCAACGAAATGGGGGTCAATATTCTGCTTTCCAAATTCCTGCTCGACCGCCTGGCCCTGCCACCCCATAGCTTCGAACCCAGAAAGATCGGCGACTTATCACTGCGGGGGAAGCAGGAGAAGGTGGTATTGTATACGGTGTAAGACAATGGGTACTTACGCCCCAGGCTCCTATTCCTGCTTATAATTGATCTCCACCTGGCACCGCTGGCCTTCGGCGGCCTGTATACCCGGTTCTTCTTCCTTAGAGCAGCTGATGAAAAGTAGAATGGCGAAAAAGAGGAGGAGTTGAAGTGTGTGCTTTATTTTTCAGGCGTTAGCGTATGATAATATAGATATAAAGGGCAAAAGCTCAAAAGTGGTATCAGCGCAGGGGGCCATCACTGACCGCTCCACGAGATCCACCGCCAGGCTCCCACGCCCTGATACACCATGCACACCATCTCCGCGTACACCACCACCTTCTGAGCCGAAGCCTGCAGCAGCAGCGCCCCCGGTGAAGTCCACGCGCGCGGCCCGAACAGCATGATCATTACCTGCATACCGAGAAGGAGCGAAAAAACAGCAAATGCCCGCGCATAGTGCTTCGGATACCCCGGCTCACTAAGGATGGAAAGGGTATAGAACAAAGACATGATCAGAAAGGCGATGAAGCCCGCCCGCACAAATAAAGTATGCATGCGGTAGTCCACATTCAGTGGGTTCAGCGCTATGCCAATGTAGCTGGCTGCAGCAAAAAGCCCCATGATGCTGGCTATTACCGCCAGGAACCGGGCTTCCGCCTTGCGAAAAATAGTGGGAAGCACCAAAAAGTAAGCCCCCAGGCTAACGCCCACGGTGATGAGCCCGGCTTCGAAGAGCCGGCTGCTCAGGCCATTCGGCGCTCCGCTCCAGCTGCGGGTGCGGCCCAGGTCGCTGAAGTAGTTGTACCAGAAAGAATAACCTTCCGTCGCCCGGTCGTGAATGGTGCCGCCCGGGTACTCGGCCATGGCCCAGCTGCTGAGCACGAAAAAGAGCAACGCGCTGAACAGGGCGAAGAGAATGGCGGACCGTTGTAGTAATCGAGTGTTCATGGAAATGTTGGATTATGGCGGCCGTACCGCAATCTTTGGTTGCCAAAGTTCCATTATTCTGCCATTCCAGCGCGGAGGACTTCCCGCAGTGCGCTCACAAATGCACAAATGCACCTCAACACCTTCACACCTCAGCACCCTTCCCCACCTTCACCTCCCCGGTCTGTCCGTCCATCTCGATCCAGTCGCCATCGTTGAGCTCGATATGAGCCGGCAATTGGGTAATGGCCGGGATACGGGATTCCCGGAGGATGATGGAGGCGTGCGACAGCAGGCCGCCGACGTAGGAGATGACGCCCTGCACTCTTGAAAAGTAGGGCACCCATCCGGGGTCGAGGGCATCGGCGACCAGGATCACCGGGCCGTCGTTGGGCGGCTGCAGGTTATCCAGGCTGGCGGAATGTATCCGCCAAACGTAACCTTCTACTTTGCCGGGATAGATGCCGATGCCCGATCGTTGGCCGTCCTTCTGGCCCGCAACATTGGCCAAGAGGCGGAGCGGGAGGCGCCGGCCATGGCCATTGCACAAGAAGGTATCCATATCCCACCCCGAAGATGGGTTGGGCGTTGGCGGGGGTAGTGTTGCCTTGCTTTGTTTTCCCTTGAAATAGGCCTTTAGTGTCTCGGGTTGGTATTCCCAGAACGGGAAGCCGGTTTGTTCCAGCAGTTCCTGGCGAAAGTCCCAGAACAATTTCATGGTTTCGTTGCGCAGCCACTCCCGCGTATGCACCAGGCGGACGGCGGGGGCGAGCAAATGTGTCCAAAGCGTACTGCCTTTGCGGCGTTTGGCCGGCGCCGGTTCGGCGATGCCCTGCGGGCCGAGCAACTGGCGCCAGTCGGCCTCCGAATATTCGAAAAAGCGCTTTTGCCCGATGTCGGATTCGTAGAATCCGCGATGGCCGAACTGCTCCAGGAAGTCTTCCCGGCTGATGATGCTGTATTGCAACTGATTGAAGGCCCTGAGGTAGTCGGTGCTGGCGCTCTTTTCTTCCATCGCCGCCGAAAGCTTGGCCAGCACTCCCAGTTTATCCAGAACAGCGAGCGGCCCGGACATGGCCCCCGTCAGCAGTTGCATGTTGGTGACCAGCTCGACATACAAATTTTCAAAATCGGCCAGCCACTCTTTGAAAGCGGCGCCTCTTTTATCTTCCCAGAGTAGTTCGCGGTGGCGGCGACGCCAGGCGAGCCGGCCGCGCACGTTGTCCATCCAGGTTTCCACGGTTCTTTTAGCATTGGATTGCTGGTGGAGCGCTTTGAAAAAAACGGGTATTTTGACGATCATCCGGTGGGGGCGCAACCCTACCTGGTATACATCCTCGGCGCCCACCGAGCGGCACACCAGCTGGGTGGGCAGCCCCCAGTGGACGATCACGTCGAGCAGGGCGGAAAGGTTGATCCACGGCATGCCGGCGGCTTCCCGGATAAAGGCGCGGCGCGGCAGGGTAGGGTCCAGTGCCTGGTAGTATTCGAACAGGCGGTATCCGGCCTTGCTGATGATGGCGGTCATCAGGGGCGACGGTTTCGGGGGGAGGATCTCTTTGTGGTTGGCGGAGGTCAGCACCTCTTCCGCCTCCTGAGGCGTGGTAATGGGACGGGCCTGGAGCAACAGCAGGCGCCCTTTGGAAACGCAGAACTCAATGTCCAGCCCATGTTCGGCGTCCATGCGTTGGAGCAGCACCTGCGCGTACCAGGACAACCAGATCAGCGCCCGGTTGAGGCCTTTTTCCTTATCGGGGAATCCCTGCCAGAAAGGGTAAAGGGCGGATGCCCAGGCGTCGGCCCGGGTAAACCTGGGAAGCAGGAGGGTGTCCGGCTGCTTGTGCCCGCTGGCCAGGGCCTCTCCCTGCCCTTCGATGAGTTCCAGCTTCCAGGCGCCTTCCCGAAAGGCGAACAATACGCCGCTGTATTCGGGATGGATCATCTCCTGTAGGATGGCCTGCTGGCCTTCGGGGGTGGGGTAACTGTTGAAGACTTCTTCCAGGGCTTCCTCCAGTTGCGCTTCTTCTACCGAAAGTACAGTTGTAAACTGCCCGGCATAGCTTTGCTCGCCGCCATCTTCGAGGGCATAAGAGGAGCGGACTGCAAGCGGAAAGCGCAGCTTATCGAGCGCGAAGGCGCCCTGTTGGAAATCCTCGTACCGTACGCTGCCGAAGCGTGGGGTAGGGAGGCGCCATCGCCGGATCTGTTCCAGTTGTTGCAGTTTGCTCATTGCTAAGGCTTACTTACAAAGGCCAATGATCTTTTCGTAAAATTCCTCCGGTTGGTCCAGCATGGGAAAATGGTCCCATCCAGGAACGATATCGAAGGTAGAATTGGGGAAATCGCGTTGCCAGTACTTCAGGAAACGGGAAGCCACTACCCGTTCTTTTTCACCCCAGATGAAGTAAAAACCCTTATTTTGCAAGGGTTGTTGGACAGAGCGATACCATTCTGGCGTAATTAAATCAAAAAACAAGGAAAAGGCGTCACAGGTTTTATAATCCCGGAAGAATTGCCGGCGAAGCACAACGGGAATGCGTTCCGGATGCAGAAAGAGGCGGCGTTCCCAGACGGGTTGCAACCCCGGCCAGGCAATGAGCCCCTGCATGAGCCGGCGCACGGCCAAAGGCCGCATCAACTTCGGGAAAAAGCGATGCTGCAGAGAAGCCCCGATGCACCCGTGCAGGATTACCTTCCGGGGAGACATGCTGCTGCCATCCTCCAATACCCACCCCCTGGACGCCCATTCCAGGAGGAGGCTTCCGCCGATACCGTGTCCGTAGAAGATCCACGTTTCCTCCTTCCCATGCTGTTCCACCGTTTGCTGGAGGGCCTTCAGAAAGGGCAGCCAGCTTCCTTCTCCCGGGGGCAGGGGGCGGCCCTCGAAGCCAGGCAAGGCCGGGACGATAGCCCGGAGGTGTGCCTGTGGCTGGTTACCGAGCAGCTCCAGGAATGGTTGGAACCGGGCGCCGGCGCCGCCATTGCCGTGCAGGAGGAGGAGATTTGTCATGGCCTTTGAAATTATCCAAAAGGAAACCAGAGGAGCTTCGGAAAGTTCATCAGCCCTCATTCCATTATTCCATCCAAAAAAAAAGAGCGCCCGCTGATGGACGCTCTTCACTACAAGTTACCCGTTAAAAAATACTCCCAATCTTAAATTATTTATAGTTCTTTCGGCATCGCTGGTTGCTTCCCTTTATCCCGGGAAGAACTCCGTACAACCAATGGCCGTTTTTCGTTTTTCGGGGCTTTCCTGGCTGGTTTCCCTATATTTTGAGGGGGGAACACCCATCTCTCTGGAAAAGATGCGGCTAAAGTAGTCCGGAGAGGCGAAGCCCGTCGCGTAGGCCACCTCCGACACATTGAGCGTTCCCTGGCGCAGGAGTTCGCATGCACGCTGCAGGCGCATATCGCGCAGTAGGCGGGTGGCGCATTTTATGGAGTCCATGTTTCTCATTTTTAACCTTGATTTAGGAGAAGCGAAATAGGTTACCTGCTATGCGTTATTTTTTTTAAAAAAGGTGCCCCCAAAGCGCCGGGTATCAGATGGCCGTTCTGGTAAACACTTGCACCAAAAAATACTTTTTCCCGTTCAGTACTGGATTATTCCTACTTGGCGACAATTAAATGGAAATCCAATGGGCTCCCCCTAGTTTTGGAGTTGTAAGGAACACCCTTATCAACTTAAAAACTTAAAAAGATGAACTTCAAGAGCCTCCATTCCAACTTAAACGGCCTTTCCTTCGGTAAAGTAGGGGCCACTCTGCTTTTTACGCTTTTGCTTTTGGCCAATCTTGGCGCCCAGCAGGAACAATTCAGCCAGGCACAGCAGCTGGCCGTCAGCGGGCAACACGCCGAGGCGGAAGCTATACTCGGGCAGCTCGCTGCCGCCCATCCCGATTATCTGCCGGCAGCACTGCTCCGCGCCCACAACTTTTCCTGGAGCGGGCAGCACCGCCGGTCCATTGATGCTTTTCAGGCCATTCTGGGACAGCAGCCGGGCCAGGTGGACGCGCTGGCCGGCCTGGGCTATGCCTACAGCTGGTCCGGAAATGCCGATAAGGCCATCGAAACCTTCCAGCGGGCGATAGAACAGGCGCCCGATAATATCGATGCACGGAAAGGATTGGGGTATGCTTATTTGGCAGCTCAGGACGCCCGGCAGGCGATACTGGTATTTGAACGCCTGGCCCAGGGGCATCCGGAGTTAACCGAGCACCACATTGCGCTGGGCAAAGCCCAGCTTCTGGCTGGCCGTTCGAAGGCAGCAAAGCAATCCTTCGAGCAAGCCCTGGCCGCCGACCCCTCCAATGCTGAAGCTCAGCAGTTGCTGGCTACCGCGCGGTCTCAGGGCGCTGCTCTGGAACTGGACATTTGGGGTGGGTACTCCAAAGTAGAGGAAGATAACCGCACCGGCCTCCGCCTGCTGCAGGCCCTCTACCGGATCAATAGCCGCTATTCCGTTTTTGCCAAGTTCGACAATACCCTTTCTCTGGATAACCTCGATTTTGTCAACCGCAACAGCAATGCTTCTTCCCTCTGGGGCGGCGCGCTCGCCGGATGGAACGATCGCCTGGCCACCCGCCTGGAATACGGTATGCGTTTCTTCCCGGATCGCGAAAATCAGCAGCAGGCCCGCCTGGAGCAGGTCTTCTACATCCACAACGGATTCAGCGCCCGCCTGGGAGGCTGGCTGGCCTTCTCCAGCGACTTCCCCACAGAATGGTACGGCTACGCCGGCCTTTATATCCCGGTTACTTCTTTCCTGGCACTGGAACCTTCCTATTATTACGGACAGGATGGATTCAACAGCGTGAACCAACAGCGGGCGGTACTGGCGGCCAAGCTGCTCCTTCCCCAGGGCCCGGAATTCACCCTGGGCGGTTTCGTGGGTAAAGCGGACCTCGGCATCGAGGGCATTCCCGATAATATCTCCGGCGGCTATCTGCTGGCTTTGATGCCTTTGAATGACTGGCTGTCGGGCCAACTGGCCGTCAACTACGAAAAGGGCAATTTTGCCACGGCTACTGTTGTCGCCGCAGGGTTGAAACTGCGCTTCCGTTAATATCCGGAAATGATCAAAAGGGTTGACGCTGCGGAAGGGGGCAAAGCTCCTTCGCAGCGTCAACAGAACGAACAATAAAAACTAATTCTTCTGGTTGGTTTTGCCTTTCCACTGGATCTGGGCAGAGCCGGAAAAAAACAACATCATGTTACAGAATAATATTAACCGTGCGCTGGTGGCCAGCGCAGGACTGGAGATGCCCATATCTCGCCCGATCGTCAAAACCCGCAGTGAAGAAGCGGCGCGGCGCAAGCCCTTGTACACTAAAGCTCCGCGCCCCTGGATGTACGTTTTCATATTCGCAATGTGGATTGCCAGCCTGGCCTGGTTCCAGCCGCGCCTGCTCCAATTGATGGACATGGCTTACCATACCCCCAGCTGGATCGCCCTGGCCCTTTTCATCGCCTTCATCGATTTTGCCTGGCTCTACGGCCTTTACAATGTGGGGGTGATCCTCTTCGCTCTCGGCCATCGGTGGTTTGGGCATAAGCCCGAGTCGGCGCTGGCTCGTACCGAGCTGCTGGACTACCCGGCGGTGGCCATCCTTTACACCACCTGTAATGACTTTGTAGAGGAGAGTGTCCTGTCTTGTGTAAAACAGGATTATCCTAACTACACAGTCTATATGCTGGATGACAGTTCTTCCCCGGAATACCAGGCGAAGGTAGATGCCTTTGCCGCCCGTTTCCCGGGCCTGGTTAAGGTGGTCCGCCGCCCCAGCCGTGAGGGTTTCAAGGCCGGCAATATGAACTATGGGCTGAGCCATGTGGCTACAAAGGAGCCTTACTTCGCCATTGCCGATGCCGATGAGATCCTGCCTGCCGATTTCCTCAGCAAGCTGGTGCCGGTGATGGAGGCGGACCCCATGTGCGGCTTCACCCAGGCCAACCATCGCGCCAACCCGAATGCCGAAAGCTCGCTGGCTCAGGCGATGGGCATTGGAGTCGACCTGCACTGGAAATGGTACCAGCCCCTGCGCAATAATTACGGATTTGTGATGTTCCTCGGCCACGGCGCCCTGCTGCGCCGCAAGTGTTGGGAAGAAGTGGGCGGGTTCCCGGACATCGTCAGTGAAGACCTGGGCTTTGCCATCCATATTCGCGAAAAGGGATATCGCGGCCGCTTTGTGGAAGACGTGATCTGCTATGAAGACTTTCCCGATACCGTACGGGCTTTCCGCATCCGCCATATGAAGTGGACGCGCGGAACCAGCGAGTTCCTCGCCAAGAAGATGGGATGGCTCCTTAAGGCCAAAAACATTTCCTGGACAGAAAAGCTGGACATCCTGTTCCCCACGCTTAATCTGCCCCTCACATTGGTCTACTTCCTGTTTATGATCAACGCCAACCTCATCCTGCCCTATTTCTTCGGCCATTCGGCGGATGTGACTTTCGTGCTGGCCGGCCAGGAGGTGGTGATGCCGGTTATGAGTATGGATGTCGGTTTTCAGGCCATCTATGACTGGGATTTCTTCGCGATCACCATGCTGGCCTTTTTTGCTCCTGTGTTGTGCTTCATCATCGGCCTGGCGCACCAGCCGGCAAAGCTGTTCCGCTTCCTGAGCCAGAGCACCGTTCTGTACGCCGCATTGTCTCCATTATCTTCCATCGGCGTGTTGGCCTATATGGTTTCCGGTAAGGCGATCTTCCTGGTCACTGGTGACAATGCCCAAAAAGAACACCATGTTGCAGGAGGCGCCGGACACCTGATCCAGCGCGTGAAGAAGTCCTGGCAGGATTTTCTGGCCAAAAGCCATCCGGATACCGGCCTCGTTCAGGCCTTCGAGATAGGGACGGGGGTCCTCTTTGCTATAGTGTGCCTGTATACCTTTCAGATCTCCTTCTTTGGCCTTTGCCTGGCATTCATACTGTTGCCTCTTATGCACCACCTGGGATGGAACAACCGCGCCGTTCGGGTATTGATGTACCTGCCGTTCATTCTGATCCTCTTAGGGGTGTTCGTAGCCAGCCTGAGTTTGTTCGGCCTGCAATCGGTATTTTTCGGGTACGGCTTTCATTTTTGAAAGGTTCTGCCCAGCAGTTCAAACAGGAGTCCCGAATTTTAAGGGAACAGAATATAAAATGCGAATCAGGCAGGTAGGGATGACGAGGCCTGGAGGGTGTTGGGAATGCACCCTCCAGGCCTCGGTCCATGGTCTTCCATTCATCGTATAACCAGGGGCTTGACCCTCTGGCCTTGTTCAGAGGTTAGTTGAAGGTGGTACAGGCCGGCGGGCAGGCCATCGCGCTGCAGGCTGAACTGCTGTCCGGTGAAGGTATATTGCCGGAGCAACTGGCCATTGGCGTTGAAAAGAAGCAGTTGGCATTCCTGCTCTAAAGGCGAATCGAGCCGCAGGTGTACTATGTCGGTGGCGGGGTTGGGAAAGGCCACCCAGCTGTCCTGTGAGACAGGCGCGGTAGTGCCGACCATGGTTTCGCAGAAGGGGTCGGACCAGCGTTCGTCGGACAGGAAGGATTCGTCGGTCAGGGTTTCGAGGAAGGCGATGAGGGCCTGGCGCTCCGTCGGGCTGAGGTCGAGCTGGCGGGGAGGCCCGTCAGGGCCGTAGTCCCGCAATTGAGGTGAAAGGTTGGGGTGCGGCTGTATGCCGCTGTTGTAGTGTTCGATCACCTCAGAGAGCGATGCGACCCGGCCATCGTGCATATAGGGGGCGGTGAGCGCTACATTGCGCAGGGACGGTACTTTGAACTTGCCGATATCCGGGAAGTTGCCGGTGACGCCGCCCACCCCCAGGTCCTGGGAGCCCAGGTCCAGCCCATTGTTGCGGGGGCCGGGGGCAATGAAGGCCTCCGTGCCGTGGCAGGCGGCGCAGTTGCCCCGGGTAGGGTCGAAGAAAAGGGCCTTACCGAGGTTCTCCTCAGCGGTGAAGGCCGGCCAGGGGGCTGCGCCGGGAATGCCGGGGGGCGCCGTCTGCCGGGCCTGGTCATATTTGGACTGGTAGCTGACCATGGACCGGACAAACTGAGACAAGGCCAGGGCCACCTTTCCGGAAGTGATCTCCGGGCTGCCAAAGGCATCTTCAAACAGGGGAGGGTAGTATTCGGTATTCGCCAGGCGGCTTTCCAATTCCTCCAGGGTGAGCCCCATCTCGGTGTGGTCCTGGATGGGCATCAGCGTTTGTTCTTCCAGGGTGGCGGCCCGTTCATCCCAGAAGAAGTGGCCGTTCTGATAGTAGCGGGCCATGGCCAGGCTCATGGAATTGCGGCCGGTGAGGCCTCCTTCAAAACCTGTGCTCAAGGCAGCGTCATCGGTGAAAGCCAGTTCCTGTTTGTGGCAGGAGGCACAGGCAATGGTTTGGTTGGCCGAAAGTTTTGTGTCGTAAAAAAGTACCCGCCCCAGGGTGGCGCCGGCATCCGTAACGGGGTTGCCGGCAGGGGTGTTGTCGGCATCCTGCACATTGGGGAGCCGGAGGTGGGCGGGTAGCAGGATGTTGGCGTAGTTGAACGGCACATCGGGCAGGTCGAGGCAGGCGCCGTATTCAATGGGGGGCTGGCCGGGGGTGTGCCAGGCCAGGGTGGTAAAGGCAAAAGCAAGTACAAAAAACAGGGAAAGGATCTTGAATTTCATGAAGCAGAACTGGGTTTGATGAAAAATCAATAGGTTTCATGGTTAAAGAGGCAGGAAAAAGCCTTATGTACTGATGTTTCCCTGTATTTTTTTTCGTCTGAGCCTTCACAACTCGAAATAATAAGTCAATAACATCGCCCCGGAAAGGTGGCGGGTTTCCGTTGGGGCTTTTTGGGAAGCAAACAGCTTCAGTTCCGGTTCCCATTGTTGCAAGCCGTAGCTCACCGTCCATGCCACTGTCATTTTTCGGGTGCGGATGCCCAGGTAGCCCACCACTCCGTAGTCGATCCGTCGGAAATAACGGGTAGTGCTGTTGTCCTCCAGGGCGATCACATCGGCAAATTGGATCTTCCGGCTATCGTTCACTTCTTCTCTGCCTAAAAGGTTGCCTTCCACGAAGTAAGAAGTCTTATACTTCGATTTTTCTTTTCCGTGCAAGCCGATCGCCAGATAAGGGCCTGCTCCGAGCTGGAACCCGGCGGATAGGTTCAGGACCGGGTAAATCGGGCATTCCAGGTATCCTACATAAGTTTGAATATGGCCCTCCGCCTCCGTATAGGAAGAGGCGAAACCCTCATTGGAAAGGCCTGACTCAATACTGGAGATCCATTCTCCGATATCGATGCGATCGCCCTTGCCGCGGTAGAAAAGGCCGGACTGAAGTGAGAAGCGCGGGCTGATCCGCCAGTCGAGGCTGGCGCCTAAGGTGGGAGCAGCCAGGATACTGAAGGCGGGCGGTTCTGTGGCGCCGCGATAGTCGTATATACCTGTGGCGGCGTTGATGCCGGCGGTGATGCCGATGAACAATTGGGAATGAAAGGCTGGTTCAGCAATTGGGGGAGGGGCCGGTTCGGGTGAAACAGAGGGTTGCCTTTCGGGAACCGGTTCGGCAGGCGGCGGTTTAGGGGCTTCCGGACGAACAACCGGGGCCGGCTCTTTTGCCGGGGGGGGCACTGTCTCGGGCGGAGGAGCGACGGCCCGTTCTTCCTGGGGTACGAACCACTCCACCCGCCCGTTCTCGTATTGTATCTTCCGCACCTCACTTTTGTAAACGGTGTACAGGGGGCCGTCCTGAAAGTCGAACAGCTTGTATTTCACCACTTCCGGCTGGATCTCCAGCACTTTGGCTTCGATCCAGCGGCCGTCTTTGAGGAAGAGGATGTCCTGCGCCGCCAGTAGGGCCGGCAGCCACAGGAGAAGCATGGAGAAAATGTGTTTTTTCATGGGCCGGGGAGATTATTGATGATAGAAACCCCCTGGGGGGCGGGTCAATATACCGTATAGTCGATGGTGATCTTTGCACTTTTAAAATAATTGTCCAGCCACCATTCGCAGTTGCTGCCGGCTTCGCTTTCCAGGCCGTAGAGGCCAATAGGTATCAGGATGGAAAAGGCCAGTCCGCCGGGGCTGCCTTCCGGGTATAATAAAGGTAGGGAGGTGTACTCGAAATTTTTCACCTCCAGTTTGAGGTCTTCTCCTCCCAGGGAGGTCTGGGCGAGTTTGACGGCCCTCAAAAAAGAAAGGCTGCTGCCGGCCTTATGCCTGAACACCAGATAGGCCTGGTTAAAGACTAATCCTAAGTCCTCCCGCCTGGATAACACCACTTCCGCAGAAACAGTAAGTGGTTTTCCCGTGCAAATGTCATTGAGCTGAACCATTACAGCCTTGGCGCCCAGGGCGATGAAATTCACCCTTTCATATTCTTCATCCCATTGATAGAAATAGGCATATTCTCTCTGCCATTGGGCTACTTCGGATCGGGTAAACTGGCAGTTTCCCTCATCTGTCAGGGAACAAGTAGTTCCGGCAAAGAGGATAAAAGAGAGCATTATGAACAGGGGGAGGCTTGTGGAGGAACGGGGTTGGAACATGGGACGGAATTTTTACTTCATGTTCTGCCGTCCTGAATAATTTTGCAATGATAAATATAGGAGGAAAATACTGATTTTTGTCAACGGCCCGATCGATGGCCGCAGTAGTTGCCTGTTATTTGTTGAAGGGCTCCGCCCGGGTTTCAGCAAATAACAGGCAACCGCTCAGCCTGTCGCAACTTGGTCAGCCATATTTTAAGCCTGCAATCTCGAAGAGGAGGCTACGACTTTGCCAGTTGCACCTTCACCTGGTGGGTGGTATCCACTCCTTCCAGTACTTCGACCTGGATGCCGTCCGACAGGCCCAGTTTTACCGGGCGCTTTTCAAACTCCTGGCTGCCGTTTTTAATCTCCACGTAGGTGGTATCCTCCTCGAAGAGCACGTCCCGTTCCTTGATGGAAACCACCTGTTTGCGGCGGTCGAGGATGATATCGGCGTTGGCGCTGTAGCCGGCGCGCAGGAAGATCTCTTTGGTGGGCCTGACGGCGGCGCGCACCTCAAACTTTACAGTACCTTCCTCATCCTCTCCCTTGGGGGAGATGAACTCCAGGGTGGCTTCGAACTTGTCGGTTTCGATGGCGCCGACGGTCAGCTCCATGGGCATGCCTTCGCGCAGCTTGCCGACGTCGGCCTCATCCACCTTGCCCTCGAAGATGAGGTTGTTCATATTGGCGATGATCGCGATGCTGGTGCCCTCGTTGAAGTTGTTGCGCTCGATCACCGAGCTGCCTTCTTCCACCGGGATGTCGAGCACCATACCGTCGAGGGTAGAGGTAACGATGTTGGCTACCTGCTTGGAATTGCGGCTGGCCCCTTCGCGCAGCAGCTGCAGGTTGTTGATGGCCGCGTCGAGTTCCTGCCGCCGGATGTCCACATTGGTCTCGAACTGCTTGATGTTATTGCCTGCTACGATCCTGGCATTTTCCAGAGCGGCTTTGCGGATATCGAGGTCGACTTTGAAGCGGTTGTAGTCCTGCTGGGAGACCACACCGTCTTCGAATAGTTTTCGCTGGCGCTCTTCTTCCTGTTTGGCATTATCGAAGCTGACGCGGGCTTCTTCAACATCCAGGTTTTTCTTGTAAACCTCCCGCTGGCGCTCCAGTTCCCGCTGTGCTTCCTGCAGGCGCAGGCGGGCCAGTTCTACGTTCGACTGGGCGTTGTTGATGTTGACCTCGCTGGGCACCAGCTTAATGCGGGCCAGTTGATCTCCTTTTTTAACCATTTGTCCGGCTTCGACGAAGAGTTCGTCGACCACTCCCGAAACCTGCGGTTTGATGTGCACCTCCTGTCTTGGGCGGATGGCGCCAGTGGCCACTGTTTTTTTCACGATGTCGGTAAGGACCGGTTGTTCCGTTTCGAAATTATCCGGAGCACGTTTATTCTGCTGATAAAAGTAAACGCTTAGGCCGATGGTGGCGATGACGAGAAACGCTCCGAGTCCGATAAGGCAGCCTTTATTCATGGTATCACTTTTTTTGTGAGGTTTAATTTTGTTGATTAAGCCCTGCCGGTGGAGGCGGGCCTCGTTAAAACGATCAATCCGTTACTCGTCCTTCAGCGCGGCCACCGGGTTGACACGGGCGGCCTGCATGGCAGGAATGAACCCGGCGGCGGCGCCTGCCAGGATGAGCAACACTATAGCGCCCAAGCCAACCGATGGGTTGACCTGGGGATTGTAAAAGTTGTCCGGTTCCAGGTTATTGGCCATCATCAGGTAGTTGATCCCTCCGATGATGAAGGTGCCGGCGATGAGGCCCAGATACCCCGAAACGGAGGTGATGGCTATGGATTCGGCCAGTATCATGTTGATAATGGACCCCGGCGTAGCGCCCATCGCCTTTCGTATGCCGATCTCTTTCGTCCTTTCCTTGACGGTGATCAGCATGATGTTGCTGACCCCCACGATGCCGGCCAGCAGCGTGCCGATGCCTACGAACCAGAGGAACGCCCGAATGCCGCCGAAGAGGTTGACGATACTCTGGTACTCCGCTTCCAGATTGAACCCGCCGATGCCCTGTGGGTCGTCCGGCGCCACATGATGCCGTTTTTTGAGCAGGGCTTTCACCTGGGGTTCGATGGTGCTGACCCGCACATCGGGCGCTGCTGAACAAACGAAGTAATCGACCCGTTCGCCCGTACCGAAAGTGCGGTACATCGTGGTGAGCGGAATGACGATGGCCTCGAGGTCATCCTCAGTCCAGGGCTTGATCTGTAAGGGGCCGAACACTCCGGCCACCCTGAATTCCACCCCTTTTATCCGAATGTACTCACCGATGCAGTCTTTTTCTCCGAAGAGCACTTCTGCTGTTCGCTTTCCGAGAATGGCGACCTTTCGGCTGTTCTCGATATCGAGTGCATTGATGTACCGCCCCTGGTGCAGCTGTAAGGCCTCGATTCGGATCATGTCTTCCAGTTCTCCCCGGATCTCGTAGCGGTCGCCGATATCCTGATGGTAAACCGGCTGCGCGCCGATGGACAGGCGGGGCGCGATGAATTGTACTTCCCGGATGTTCTGGCGGATAGCGGTGATGTCTTCCAGCCGCAGTTGTGGGCGCCGCCCGGGCTGAAACCCCCGGTACGGCTGGGAGGTCCGCTCCGGCCAAACGTACATGACGTTCTTTGCCCGTTCGCCAAAGCCCCGGAAGACTCCATTTTCCAGGCCTTTACCCATGCCCAGGACAAATACGAGCATAAAGATCCCCCAAAACACACCCAATGCCGTCAGCCCTGTTCGGAGCTTGTGCTTTTTAACGGTACTCATTATTTCCTGCCAGGTGTCTCGGTCGACCATGTTGTTGGTTGAGTTGTAAAGTTTTCAAATTGCCGTATGGCCGGATTGTAATATTCCAACATCCCACATCAAACATCCCACATCACCCCCCTCCTTCCCGCATCGCCACCACCGGGTTGATCCGGGCAGCTTTCCGGGCCGGCATCAACCCGGCCAGCGCGCCGGCAGACACCAGCACCAGGGTAGCGATGGCCCCTACCCCCAGGTCGACCCTGGGGTTGCGGAAGTATTCCACCGCGATGGCCTCCATCAGGCTGATAACGCCCACACCGGCCAGCAGGCCCAGGTAGCCGGCCACTGAAGTGATCAGGATGGATTCCTGAAGGATCATTGCTATGATGGACCGGGGAGTGGCGCCCAGCGCCTTCCGGATGCCGATCTCTTTGGTGCGGTCTTTCACTACGATCAGCATGATGTTGCTGACGCCAATGATGCCGGCGACGATACTGCCCAGGCCCACAAACCAGACGAAGGCGCGGATAGCGGCAAAGAGGTTCATAAATTTCTGATATTCTTCCGCAACGCCGAAAATGTACAGCGCTTTGCGGTCCTCCACATCAAACTGGTGGCGGCGGGCGAACGCTTCTCTGATCTCTTCCTGCATTTGCTGAATGGCAGCCAGTTCCATATCCTTAGTTGTGAACATGAGTTGGTGCAGCTCGTCCGTGCCGGAATAGATCTTCTGGGCAGTTGAGATGGGGATGTAAATGATCCGCATTTCATCATCTCCGCCAGTATCCGAATAAATGCCCACGACTGTATAGATGGTGCTGCCGATCTTGATCTCTTTTCCAAGAGGGGGTTCATTGCCGAAGAGGTCTTTCTGAACCACTTTTCCGATGACGGCCACTTTGCGGCAATCCTTCAGGTCCGTTTCATTGATGAACCGCCCGCTTTCGACGATGCTGTTTTCAATATAACGATGGCCGGGATGGACAGCGCGAACAGAGTAAGCGAGGGATTTTTTCCCATAAGAGATCGTTTGATTGCCTGCCAGGTAGAAGCGCCCGGTTATCTGGTCCACTTCGTCGAAGTGTTCGGCGAGCAGGTCATAGTCCTCATTAGAGAACCTGATCTGCCGGCCTTTAGGCAGGCCCTCAAAGGGTATGGAGGTGACCCCCCGCCGGATCCAAACGCTGTTGGTGGCATCGTCCCGGAATTCATACTCCACTCCGTTTTGCAGGCCCCTGCCGGCTCCCAGCAAAAGGACGAGCATGAAGATACCCCAGAAGACGCCCAGGGCGGTCAGTATGGTGCGCAAGGGGTGACGCCGGATAGAATTAAAGATTTCCTGCCACTTATCGAAATCGATCATAGGCCAATGTGTCGGGTTATGAATTAGCGCTTACGGCGGCGGCGCCGCTTTCGATGACGCCATCCCGCAACCGGATGATGCGGTGGGTCATGGCGGCGATATCATTTTCATGGGTTACAATAATAACGGTCATCCCTTCCCGGTTCACCTTCTTGAACAATTCCATGACGTCATAGGAAGTGGCGCTGTCGAGCGCTCCGGTGGGCTCGTCCGCCAGTATGACTTTAGGTTGGGTGATCAGGGCGCGGGCGATGGCCACCCGTTGTTGCTGGCCGCCGGAGAGTTGGTTGGGAAGGTGTTCGGCCCAGTCTGCCAGTCCTACCATGTCCAGGTATTCGAGGGCCAGGGCCTGGCGTTTTTTACGGTCAATTTTCTGGTAATACAATGGGAGGGCTACGTTCTCCTGAGCAGTTTTAAAGGGAAGCAGGTTGAAGGATTGGAAAACGAAGCCGATGAACTGGTTGCGGTACTGAGCCGCTTCCGTTTGGCTGAGCCCTTTGATCATTTTCCCGTCGAGCAGGTAGTCTCCCTGGTCGTACTCGTCGAGGATGCCAATGATGTTGAGCAGGGTAGATTTGCCGGAACCGGAAGAACCCATAATCGAGGTAAAGGCGCCCGATTCGATATCGAGGTCTATACCTTTGAGTACTTCCAATTGATTGTAACCGGTTTTGTAGGACTTTCGAATGTTTCTGAGTCGGATCATAAACAAGCCGGGTTTGTATGGCAGCGTCGGTGAATTTTATTTAGTGAGTGCGTCAATAAAAGTACTTATTTCCAGCTTGTCAAAAAAACTAGGCCAAAAAATAAGTATCATAGGCCAGCACCTGATGCCTGCCTTGTAATGATGCAATAAATGAGGCTTATCCCCTATTCTTACCCGGAAAAAGAGACTAAATTCTAACTGCCCCTGCGAAACCGGGCCGGCATTTAGTGTAGCGGAAAAATTAAAAAAACACTATCTTTAAATTTACGCCCGTTCCAAGCAGCATTTGGCGCCCTATACCGTTTATCATCTTGAAACACCTTGCTAAAATTGCAAAGCATGTACCGTATTTTTACCTGGGCTACCATTTTTTTTGTCGCGGTGGGCTGCAACCTCAGTTCTCTTGAAGACACTGTGGTGGTTCCCGATGTGGATGACGAGTTTTATCTGGATATTTGGGAAGCCCTCACACCCCAGGGGCGCTTTCTGGAATTTCACCTTCGTACCATTGCCAATGAGCCCTGCCTCCACACCTCCATAGATTACGAGTTCCAACAAACCAACCGCGAGTTGGCCATCTCCATCAATGAGATCGTGCGGGAGGAAGGGTGTGAAGCTGGCGAAGCCCCGGCAACGGCCACTATTCAATCCTATTCGCCGCTTCCCGGAGGTTACTATCCTTTATTTGTAGACCTGCGGGAGAAGGTGTCCAGCGACGGCCAGGTGGTGGTCACCTCAGAAGCCTATACCATCAACCTGGAAGACGGTGGAGGGATCCTTCTGCTGCGTCCGGAATTGCTCCGTATTCCCGATGAATCCATTTGGGGCTACCTTTCTTTCGATGACGAAGCGCTGGAGACGGTAGCGGAAACATTCGTAGCCGACCTGCAGTCGATCAGTAAGATCCGGCCCCTTCGGGAAGGGTATTACGGCTATTTTACGGTGAATAATAAAGGGGCGCTCCGGTTTCCCAACAATATAGCGCCCAACGATGCAAGGACATTCAGCTATCGGTATGATGGCGAAAGGGAAGCGCTGCTCAACCTGCTGGAGAACTACCGGTCAGCATACGGGGAAGCGCTGAAAATAAAGATCTTCAATACGCTGGGAGAGGAATTATAAGGATAGGACATAGAAACAGCTGAAAATGTGTGGAGATGGTCCGTCTGGCCATGGGCACCGGCGTAGCGCAACGCCCCGGGTTGGGCAGCCCCACCAGTATTGAAATGTACTATAGCTATTCGCCAAGCCTGCGCTTTCAAAGCTTACTCTAAGCCAGGTTGGCGCGGACTTTTTTTCTGGGCTTCTTTTCCTTTTTTTTGCTTTCCTTTAATTCAAAGCTGAACCCTTCAGCGAGGAACTTCTCGTACTTTTCTTTATCGAACTTGTACAGGCGCGCCGGGCGGTGGGCAACGCCTTCCTGGGTCTCATCGAGGTCGATGAGCAGGTTCATCGATAGGATCTTTTTGCGGAAATTGCGCTTGTCGAGCTCCGTTTCCAGGATGGCTTCGTAGAGGTGCTGCAATTCAGTGAGGGTAAATTTAGGAGGCAGCAATTCGAAACCCACCGGGCGGGAACGGACTAGCCACTTCAGCCGGTTGAAGCAGGCGCCGAGGATCTCTTTATGGTCGAAAGCCAGGTCTTCAACCTGGGAGACCGAATGCCATTTGGCCTTTTTTGCAATGGAGGAAGGCTGAATGTTGTAATGGCTGATCTTGATCAGGGAGAAATAGGCCACCGTAATGACCCGCCCGAAAGGGTGGCGGCTGACGGCGCCGAACGTCCTTACCTGCTCCAGGTAGACGTTTTGAAGCCCGGTCAGTTCTTCCAGCACCCGCTTGGCTGCCGTATCCAGGTCTTCGTTAGGATACACGAAATAACCCGGGAGAGCCCATTTCCCTTTATAGGGTTCTTCCCCTCTGTTTATGAGCAATACCTTCAAGTCTCCTTCGTCAAAGCCGAAGATGATGTTGTCGACGGTGAAAGCAGACTTGAAATATTCATTAAATTCGTTCATTACCGATATCCGCTAAGTATTTGCTAATCTTCCAGCGCTGAAATTAGCTAAATATTCACGTAAATCCAATCAAACAACATGGAATTAGTGTAAACTGTACACTAGCTTTGGGTTTTGTTTAAGGTATTGGAATTCAAAGAAAAAGACAGTTGAACAAAATCAGATGAAGCCCGAAGTGGCGCTACAGGCGGGAACAATGCCCTTTTTGGGGGGCAACCGGGTTTGTACTTCCTGAAAAAATATGTAGTTTTATAGGCAAGTGCGCATAGAGAGAAACCACAATTTAATCGATTGTTGGACCTGAAAAATATGCGACATGAACTGGCGGGAATATCCGATGGCCCGCCTGTTGCTGCCATTCGTTGTAGGTGTTGGTATGGAAGCGTTGGGGCAGGAGTGGCTGCAGTGGGTAACTCTCATCGCACTGATTGTTCTTCTTTCTCTTCTTGCCTACTGGCAACGGCCGGGCCGGCGCTTCTCCCGGCGCTGGTGGTTCGGTTCGGTTCTCTACCTTTGGTTATTCTTTTTCGGCATTCTGCTGGCCCATTTCCACGATGAACGCCGCCACCCCGGCTACCCGGCACCCCTGCCGGAAGGGGAAAGCCTGCTGCTAGGGCGGGTGAGTGCGCTGGAGCCTACCGCCAGCAAACTGCGGCTGGCAGTCGGGCTACGGGCAGTAGCTGAACCCTCCGGGATACTGCAGGAGGCGAGCGGCCAATTTCTGGCCTATCTGGACATTACTGCCAGGAGCCGTGAACTGCAACCGGGCGATATGCTGCTGTTGAGTGCAAAACTGCAGCCCATCCCGAAGCCGCTCAACCCCAAAGCTTTTGACTACCGGCGCTACCTGCATTATCAAAATATACATTATCAGGCCTTTGTCGGGGAAGGGGGTTGGCGGTTGCTGGAACATCGGCCGAGCCTGGCCAACCGGGTGCGAAAATGGCGTATGGGCTGCATTGGGGTAATGCGGCGCCATTTGCGAACCGAGAATGAATTCGCGGTGGCGGCTGCACTCATCCTGGGATACAAGGCCGAGCTTTCCGATGAAACGCGCAATGCCTACGCCCATACCGGCGCTATGCACGTGCTAGCGGTCTCCGGCCTGCACGTCGGCATCATCCAACTGATCGTTTCCTTCCTGCTGGGGCTGTTACGGCTGCGCTGGCGGTATTGGCCCCCGCTGCGCACTTTGCTGCTGCTGGGGTGCATTTGGGCATTTGCCCTGTTGACGGGGGCCTCGCCCTCGGTGCTGCGCGCCGCTACCCTTTTTTCTTTTCTTTCCGTAGGGCAGGCCATGCGCCGCCGCACCAGCATCTACAATACGCTGGCGGCTTCGGCATTCCTGCTGCTTTGCATCGACCCTTACCTTTTGTTTAACGTCGGTTTTCAGTTGTCCTACCTGGCAGTCCTTGGAATTGTGTACTTCCAGCCGCTCTTTTACCGGAGGTGGTACATCGAAAACCGGGTGGGCGATTATTTGTGGAAGCTGCTTTGCGTGTCACTGGCCGCTCAATTGTCCACGCTGCCCCTGAGCCTGTATTACTTCCACCAGTTCCCGCTTTACTTTTGGCTCTCCGGGCTGGTGGTGGTGCCGGCGGCGGCCCTTATCCTGTCTTCCGGGCTGGCGCTCTTCGCCTTGCACCTTGCGCCGGTAGCGGGGGTGCTGGCCGGCAAGTTCCTGTATGGAATTACCTGGATGGTGAATGCCGTTATTTTCCTGATACAACAGATACCCGGCGGGCTGATCGAGGGCTTCTGGATCGGGGCGGAGGTAGTCTTGTTGCTGTACCTGGCCCTGTTGAGCACGGTGGTGGCAATTGAAAGCCGGAGTTTCCGATGGGTAACCGGTGCATTGGGCTGCCTGTTGGGTGTCGCCGTTCTCCATGCCGGCAGGGAGATACAGGTGCACCACCAGCGGGCCCTGGCGGTTTACCACCTGCCCCGTACTACTGCCCTTATGCTTTTTGAAGGCAAAGAGGCTCATCTTTTGGCCAGCGAAAACCTCCCGGAAAAACAACTGGATTATGCGGCGCTGAACTACCGCTGGTACCGAAAGGCCGCCCTGTCCACCCGGCAGCCGCTTTCGGGGCAGGCGCAGGGGAAGGAGTGGTGGTACCGGGAGGGGGCTTTGCAATACGGGCCCTACCGGCTGCTGGCCGTTGCGGACAGGGATATGTTGCCTGCCAGCGAGGGGCTGGCCGTGGATATCGCCCTGCTCCGCAATGGAGTGGATGTCGAACTGGAGGAACTGTGGCAAAAAACAGGCTTCCGCCTGGCGCTCATCGATGGCTCCAACCCGCCCTGGAGGGCCAGGAAATGGATCGAACAGGCACGGGAACTGGGAGTGGATTGCCATTATACGGGGGCGGAGGGGGCGTGGGTTCAGGAGTGGTAGGGGGGCGTTTGGAGGTTTGGACGTTTGGATGTTGGGACGTTTGGACAAGACAGACAGCAAAACGAACCATCAACTAGGGATAGGCCGATTTTCTGTGTTTTCTAGGCTACCCGTCTAAGGCTGGACACTATTGGAAGCCAAATGGTTGCGGATCCTCCTAAGCCATTCCGACTTCCGATTTCCGACTTTTGTCCAACGCTAGATCGGCAGCCGTTTTCTAAAAAAACTTGATTTTCAGGTATTGGCGAATAGCGAACAGCGAATTTCGAACACCCCGTTAATTACAGGCAAAACCCAAAGCTATGAGATCGTTTTTCCAGGAATACTTTTATTACAGCCGGGCGGAGCGCAATGGCGCCTTTGTGCTGGCCCTTCTTTGTGTGGTCTTTTTCCTCTTTCCGAGGGTGTATCCCCATTTCCGTAAGCACTCCGGCGGCGCTGGTTTTGAACAATACCAGGGAGAGGCTTTCGCTTTCTTTGATGCACTCCAGGCCATCGATAGTTCCACGCAGAGGCCGAGGGCCCAGTTGTTCTATTTTGACCCTAATACCATATCCATGGATAGCTTGTTGCTGTTGGGAGTGCCGCTGAAAACGGCGGGTACTATTATCCGGTACCGGGAAAAGGTGGGGCCTTTCCGTCGAACAGAAGATCTCAGGAAGATCTATTCGCTGGAAGAGGCAGATTACCAGCGGTTGGCGCCTTATATACGCCTGTTTGTCCATTCGGGAGCCGGGGCCCCAGCCCGGCAGGTGAAGATGCAGCGGGAAGAGGAAAACACGCCCCTGCTTCAACCCTTTCCGTTTGACCCCAACACGGTTACGGAAGAAGAGCTGGGCCGTCTCGGACTGCCGGAGCGGCTGGCCCGTAATATCCTCAAATACCGGGAGAAAGGAGGGCGTTTTCGCGAGCCGGAAAGCCTGAAAAAGATCTATGGTATGGAGGAGGATACCTATCTCGCCCTGGCGCCCTTCATCCGGATCGGCGAACCGGCCCGGCTGCCCCGGAAAGCGGAGGCGGCGGAATCGGAGGAGGAGCGCCCCCAGGCTTATAGCGCTGTTCCTGCCACGCCGGTTGCCATCGATATCAACCGGGCGGATGAGCAGGCATGGCAACAGTTGTACGGCATAGGGCCGGGCTATGCCCGCCGCATCGTGCGGTTTCGGGAAAAACTGGGCGGCTTTGCCCATATCGGGCAGGTGGGAGAAACCTACGGCCTGCCCGACAGTACCTTTCAGCAGATACTCCCGCAACTGCGGATGTCTCCTGTGTTTCGGAAGCTCCATGTCAATACGGCGGATGCGGAAACCCTGAAAGCCCATCCCTACCTGGACTGGCGGATGGCCAACGCCATCGTCAATTACCGGGCGCAACACGGGCCGTTCGTGGGAATGGAGGATTTGCATAAGGTGAAAGCTTTACCAACGGATGTGGTAGAGCGGCTTGAGGCGTATGTGGCGTATTAGGCTTGAAGCTTGTTAGCGAATTGGCAACAATGTTTAGAATTTGCCCCATACGGTCATAATAATTAACTTACTACACACATTTATCTGCCGACTTCGTATACCGAAGCTTCAGCGAAGGCACAAGCTTCAACGAGGTATAGGGTATTTGTCCTTTGGTGTTAGTGTTGCGCTAATTTACTTTTCACTGCCCGGGAGGAGTTCAGGCGGCGCTTTCCTCCCGGGCTTTCCATCATCTGGTTATGAGGATTATTAGGTTATTTTTCGTCTATTTATTAGTGGTTCATTTGGTTCATTTGTCAATTGGGCAAAGTACTTTTAGTTACCGGTTTAATTTTGGTTTTCCAGCTACAGTACTGACCAATGTAGTGGCAGCAGACAGCGCCTATTATATTTTAGGGGTAATGGCAGATTCTGTTCCGCCTTATAAAAAAGGCAACCTGTTTTTAAAAGCGAGCCTTGAAGGAGAAGTACAAATTGTAAAGACACTTAAAGATACAGCAAAGACCTATGAAACCTGGTTTGGCAACTTAGCTTTTAACACAAAAGGCCAACTGGCGGCAAGCGGGTATTCTTTTGACAGTACTTCAAAATCCTTGCTTCTTCTGTTTAATACGGAAGGCGACACTATCCTTACTGCAGGAAACCCCCATCCGGCCTACCCGGAGGTAAAGGGAGTTTTAAATCATGATTTCAAAATCCTGAACGATGGTTATATTTTGATCAATGAAATAAACAACCCGGACGGCACTGGAGATATTGACATCGAGCTGTTAAAATTGGACACTGCCGGGCGTTTTGTGTGGAGCCAAACTTTCGGAATCACTTCCAGGGACGATACGCCACACAATGTCATTGTAGTTCCTGACGGTTATATCATTGCTGCCATTCGGGACAATACTAATATTGTTCGCCAGGATTACGAAGCCCGCAACCACATTTTCAAGCTCAACGAGCAGGGCAACATCCTATGGGAGTATTTTTCTCCTACTGGCGAGTTGCGAGGCAAGGAAGGCCGGGCTATTGCCACTAGTGATGGGGGGCTGCTGGTTTTCACCGGGCAGGGGGTGGAGGTGTATGTTAATCCTGATACCGGGCAGATGCGCTGGCACAACTACGCATTTAAGCTGGACTCCAGCCTGCAGGAGGAATGGAGTGTATTGATAAGGGATTCCTTGCCAGCCATTTCTCCCAACAACCAGCTTACTTCCGGAATAGAGCTACAGGACGGCAGCGGCTACGCCGTTGCCGGCAACCTGATTGCCCGCACCTCTAAAAACTGGTTTTTCAGCGGCGTACTAGCCAAAATATCTCCCGATGGCGTTTTGCTTTGGAAGCGCTATTACCAGCACATCGCCGGCGAGGGCCCCCGCCACTACATCAACGACTTGGCCCAGGCCCCCGACGGCGGCTTCATCATGGCCGGCGAAGTGCGCGACACCGTCAATGCACCCCGCCAGCAGGGCTGGCTGCTGAAGGTGGACGAATACGGCTGCCTGGTGCCGGGCTGTGAGTTGGTGAGTTCAGTGGAGGAGCCAAAGTCATCGGACGACTCGCATGCCTTCGCCGAAGGCTTCGGCAGCCGGAGGAAGCCGTCAGATGACTGCACGCTGCTGCTCTACCCCAACCCGGCAGGTGAGGAATTGCAAGTGTATTTCACCGGCCCGGCAGGCGACGAACACCACTTCCGCATCCTGGACGCCCAGGGGCGGGAATGGCGGCGGTTCGCCACCCGCCTTCCGGAGGTAACGTTGCTGGTGGAGGTGGGGGAGTTGCCAGGCGGGGTGTACTTTTTGCAGTATCTGCGGGACGGAAGAGCAGTGCGGGTGGAGCGGTTTGTGAAGCGGTAGTGTGAGCTGACAACTTTCCGTTGTCTGCTCACTTCAGAAGTAAAGCCAGCAGACAACTTCTCATTGGCTGCTGGCGTGTATTTGAGCTGGTAGCATTCTCCGGCCACCGGAGCCGTTAGCGACGGCATGCGAGTTGTCCGCTCACTTCTACTCCAATCAAGCCTTTTTCAGTTCCACCACCGTCACCTCCGGCAAAATCCCCACGCGGCCCGGATATCCAAGGTAGCCCAGCCCGCGGTTGACGTAGAGGTACTGTTCGTCTTGCTGGTATAGCCCTGCCCATTGCTTGTAGACATACTTGATCGGGCTCCATTTGATCCAGCCGGGGATCTCGACGCCGAACTGCATGCCGTGGGTATGGCCGGAGAAAGTAAGGGCAATGTCGGAGTAGTTTTTGGTTACCTGGTCGTGCCAGTGGGTGGGGTCGTGGGAGAGCAGCAGTTTGAGCGGCGCTTCTTCCGCCCCTTCATAAGCTTTGTTCAGGTCGCCGTACTTTGGGAAACGAGGGTGGGCAGAGTAGTTTTCCACGCCGAGCACCGCCACTTTCTCTCCGTTGATCTCTACCAGGCGGTTCTCGTTGAGGAGCAGGTCCCAGCCCATTTGGCGGTGGGCATTTTTCAGGCTTTCCATATTCTCCTCCTTGTCCTCCGGCCGGTCCCAGCGGTGGTAGTCGCCGTAGTCGTGGTTGCCGAGTACGGAGTAGACACCGTGTTTGGCCCGGATGCCGCCGAATATTTCAATAAAAGGTTCTACCTCTTTGGCGATGCTGTTGACCAGGTCTCCGGTGAAGAACACCAGGTCGGCTTTCTGCTGGTTGATGATGCGGATGGCATTTTCCACCGGTTCCTTGAGCAGGAAGCTGCCCGAGTGAATATCGGATATCTGTACGATGCGCAACCCGTTGAGGGCTTCCGGCAGGTTCTTCAGGCGGACGGTCTCCTTAAAGACCGTGTAGCGGTAGGGGTTTCGGACCATCCCGTAGATCAGCGACACAAACGGAATGCCCCCGATGAGAAGGCTCAACTGGGCCAGGAAGCGCGAACGGCTGGCGTCGTAGGTTCCAGCGCCGGCGAAGTAATTGTAGGCCATCAGGGCGCCCCGCCGCAGGTCGTCGATGAACAGGATGCTGACCACCAGCATCTTGGAGATGTAGATGATGAAGAACAGCGTTCGGATGACGGTAAGGAAATTCTTGTGCACCCCTTCGGTGAGGCCGTTGGCAGATGCGAGCATCCAGGCGGCCAGGGCAATGGGTACCATCCAGTGGAGGGAATAGGCCAGGATACGCATCAGCGAGGGCCAGCCGTTGGCAAGGGTGCGGACGGCCTGAAAGGCGTACCAGTCCAGCAACAAAATGAATACAATGGTGATAAGCAGGCGCATGAACTTAATAAGTGGTTTTAAAAAACTCTTTGTCCATTTGGCAAAGAGGGGTTGATAATAATAGTCACTAAACTCTATAAATGCCTTTAAGGCTCAATTAGTTGAGATTTATCGATTAAGAGTTTGCTAAAAAAATTATCAACAGCCTTGAGATTTGAATCTACACTGATGGTAGCCGGGCGGGGATAACCGGCCAAAAAAATACAAGCCGCCCTAAAATTTCTTTTTCCAGGTAACCGTTTGAGGCAAACCCAAATAAAGGAGTGAAAATTAGTTTCTACCAGATGACGGCCCCGGCATAGGAAATTTGGAGGAAGAGTAAGGAGCAGGGCTGGAATGAAATTAAAACCAACAATTCAGAATAATATTTTTTCAATGACATAAATCATCTTTATAAACAAAATAAAATTTGCATTTTAGTTTGAATCCTATCCCCAAACAGCCTAATTTTGTGCCGACAATCCGGAAGCACCTTTTTGCAAAAGCCGGGTAGGCGCCCGAAGAATACAAAAACAAAAAATAACGAAATTCCATGAAAAGACTGATGATCCTGATGGCAGTACTGGTGTTAGCGCTCTCCATTACGAACGCCCAAACGACATTCAAGAAAGGGGATATTGAACTGGCTGCCGGTATCGGCCTGTTCCCCACTTTTGCCAAAGACAATGCTACAACTACGATCCCGCCGGTAAGCGCCCGCTTCAACCTGCGGCTGGCCCCCAACTTCAGCCTGGGCGCCTACGCCGCCTACTCCTCGTCGGAGGCCCATCAGGTAGGCCTTCCGGGAGGTGCTGTCCGGGACGTGAGCAACGAATTTTACGTCCTTGGGTTGCGCGCTGCTGCTCATACCAACCGCATGGACAACTGGGACATCTACGGCGGCGCTATGCTGGGCTACAACATTCCCAAAGTGGACGAAACCATAACCAAAGAAAAGAGTGATATCGACGGCCCGACTTTCAGCCGCCCGGCAGAAAATAAGGTTACCTACAGCGCCTTTGTCGGCGCCAGCTATTACCCCATGAAAAATATCGGCCTGTTCGCTGAGGTAGGATACGGCATTTCCATCTTCAATATGGGCGTCAGCCTGAAATTGTAAGGAGGAAGGCCACCCAAAAACTTGTAAATGCCTGCAAGAGGCTATACTTTGCGGGGCAAAAACCATAGGCCATGAAATTAGACCAGATCCCCCGCCTGAAGAACCTCGACAGCGGCAATTTTTTCCTCATCGCCGGCCCCTGCGCCATCGAGGGGGAAGAGATGGCCTTTGAGATCGCGGAATACGTCCATGGCCTTTGCCACCGCCTGCAGATCCCCTACATCTTCAAGGGGTCTTACCGGAAGGCCAACCGCTCGCGGCTGGATTCCTTCACCGGCATAGGCGATGAAAAGGCCCTGAATATATTGAAAGCTATCGGCAAGCAATACGATATCCCGGTAACGACCGATATCCACGCCGATGCGGAGGCGGCCCTGGCCGCCGAATACGTTGACATTCTGCAGATCCCCGCTTTTCTGTGCCGCCAGACGAGCCTGCTCACCGCCGCCGCTGAAACCGGCAAGGTGGTCAACATCAAAAAAGGACAGTTCGTCAGCCCGGAAGCCATGCGTTTTGCCATGGAAAAGGTCCGGGAAGCGGGTAACGAAAAGGTGATCCTGACAGAACGCGGCACTACCTTCGGTTACCAGGACCTGGTGATCGACTACCGGGGCATTCCCACCATGCAGTCGTTCGGCGCTACCGTAGTGCTCGATTGTACCCACTCGCTGCAACAGCCCAACCAGGCCAGCGGGGTTACCGGTGGGCGCCCGGCGCTCATCGGGGCGGTCGCCCGCGCCGGTATCGCCGTAGGCGCCGACGGCCTTTTCATCGAAACGCATCCCCGGCCCTCGGAAGCCAAATCGGATGGCGCCAACATGCTGCCCATGGGCCGCCTGGAAGCCCTGCTCGAAAGCCTGGTGAGGATACGGGAGGCGGTAGTTCGGGAATCGTGATTCGGGAATCGTTGATTGGAAACCAACGAATCACGAATCACGAATCACGAATCAACGAATCACGAATCACGAATCACGAATCAACGAATCAACGAATCACGAATCCCCAGGCAGCGTTTTCCCCTTCAAGGGAATCTTTTAGATATAAAAAGAGTTAGAAAAACAACGCGAGTAGCGTTCATTGACTCTTTGTTCAAAAAAGGCTAATTTGTATTATTCACAATAAAAAGGAGGCAGCCTATGAGAAACTTTATACTAAGAAACCTAGCTCTGACAGTCCTCCTCTTGTTCGTAAGCTTCATAACCTATGGGCAACAGGTGGAAAAAACCCTGGTAAAATCCTTCAACCTGCAGGGGAACCAGGTGGTCACGCTTCAGATGGATGGCCCTATTGAGGTAAAAACCTGGAACAACAACTTCCTTAGGGTTCAAATGCAGGTTACCCTGAAAGAAGGTAGCGAAGCGCTACTGAAGTCCCTGGTACAGGCCGGCCGTTACAACCTGCGTTACGAAATGGACGGAGAGGCTTACACTGTGCTGGCGCCCCAGCTGGGCCTCGAGGTAAAAGTAGGGGGTAAGCCCTTGCAGGACGTTGTGTCCTACCTCGTTTATGCCCCCGAAAACGTCATCGTAAAAGTACCGGAAAGTAAGAATGCCGGAGGTGCGGAAGCAACCTCCTCCCTCTGAACAACTTTTGAATAAGGTGAACGTTATAAGGGTGTAATGCTGATATGGTATTACACCCTTATTATTTGAACGGGCTAATGAATACGGCCCGTAAAAAAATACTGGTTAAGCCCGTTCCGAACTTTAATACCTATGAGGATCATTATTTGGGTCGCTGTCCTGATGCTGGCCAGCACTACCGCCTGCGCTCAATTGGTCAAGACTATATTCCAGACCTTCGAAATACCCGATAGTACTACGCTGATCACTTTCAAGATCTATGAAAAAGATGCTGTTGAGGTGGTCCCCTGGGCTGGCAATAACATTATGACGGAAAGTAACATCAAGCTTTACTATGCTTCGCGCGGCGTATTTGACCATTTGCTGGAAAAAGGACGGTACAATTTTGAAGTTCTCGAAAACGGCAATGAGTTTACGGTGAAGTCTGTCAAAGAGCGGCAGATGGAGATCAAACTGAGTTCGGCCGGGCAGGAAGGCCAGTACGGCAAAGATAAAAGTGAGAATGTGAAGGTCCGGGTCTTCATCCCCGATGGGTTTTCCCAGCAATCTCCAACGGCTTGGGCCCGTCCGCGCAAGGAAGTAGATGAGGAGCGCATTGGGGCGTACCGCCCCCGTAAGAAACTGGCGAGGGAAGGTGGCACGGTGAGCGAGGAATTGAAGGATGCCATTCCGGAGGCGCCCAAAGATACTGTTGAAGAGCAGATCTTTCTGCCCCTGCCCGATTCTACCTGGCGGCGGCAGCCGGGAACGTTGGATAAACCAAAGAAAGATCAGTAGTGGTAAGGGAACTGGAACTGAAATTACTGCCGGCGGAAGCTGCGGATGCTGCCTTTGTAGAGCAGCGCGCCATTCAGAAGAGCCGCCTCAATGCGCGGGAAGTGCAGGATGTAAAGGTGTTGCGCCGGTCGATCGATGCCCGGGGTTCCCGCCCGTTCGTCCGCCTGAAGGTAGCCGTTTACGCTGGCGAGCACTACGAGCCGGAGCCTGCTTTGCTGGATGGTTTCCATGCGGTCGATGCCGGCCAACGGGTGGTCATCGTGGGTACCGGCCCTGCGGGCTACTTTGCCGCCCTGGAGTTGATCGAGCTGGGCCTGCGGCCCATTCTGGTCGACCGGGGTAAAGACGTGCGTACCCGCCGCCGTGACCTGCGCGCCATTCAGCAGTTTGGGGAGGTCAACCCGCACTCCAACTACTGCTTCGGCGAAGGGGGCGCCGGCACCTACTCAGATGGAAAACTCTACACCCGTTCTCATAAGCGCGGCGACATCGAAAAGGCCATGCGCCTGCTGGTGGAGCACGGCGCCGACCCGGATATACTTATCGACGCTCACCCCCATATCGGCTCCAACAAATTACCCAAGATCGTGGCCAATATCCGGGAGACCATCCTGCACTACGGGGGGGAGATCCATTTCGACAGCCCGGTTACGGACTTCCTCATCGAGGATGGCCGCCTGCGGGGTGTGGTGGTGAATGAACGGGAAGAATACCGGGGAGAGGCGGTCATCCTGGCCACCGGCCACTCGGCGAGGGACATCTACTACCTGTTGCATCGCCGGGGCATCCTGATCGAGCCCAAGCCGTTCGCTTTAGGGGTTCGCATCGAGCATCCGCAATCGCTGATCGACCGCATACAGTATAACCAGTCGCCCCGTGATGAACACCTGCCGGCTTCGAGTTATCGCCTGGCCTGCCAGGTGGATGGCCGCGGCGTCTTTTCCTTTTGTATGTGCCCGGGCGGACTGGTGGTTCCGGCCGCGACCGCGCCGGGAGAGATCGTGGTGAACGGCATGTCCATGTCTCGCCGGGATTCCGCCTTTGCCAATTCCGGGACGGTGGTGGCGGTAGAATTGGAAGACCTGGCGCCCTTCCAGCACCACGGTATTTTTGCCGCTCTTGAATTCCAGCGCAGTGTGGAGCAGTCCATGTTTGCCGCCGGCGACGGCAGCCAGAAGGCCCCGGCTTTACGGCTGACGGACTTTGTGGAGGGCCGCCTTTCTCAAAGTTTACCGGATTCCTCCTACATTCCCGGCCTGTATCCGGCGCCGCTCTACGAACTGCTCCCGCCCGCCATTTACGCCCGCCTCCGGGAAGGGGTCCGTGAATTTGGACGCAAGATGAAGGGCTACTTTACCGAGCAGGCCAACGTCATTGGAACCGAAAGCCGGACGAGCGCTCCGGTCCGCATTCCCCGCAACCGCGAAACCTATATGCATGAAGGCCTTCCCGGGTTGTTCCCTGCCGGCGAGGGCGCCGGCTATGCAGGGGGGATCATTTCAGCCGCTATGGATGGACAGAATGTAGCCCGGGCGGTGGGCCGATACGTGGGCAGGTGATCAGGAGTCATGCAGATATCAGGGCAGCCCAGAAAGTACTTCCGTTTTCACCCCACATTTTGCATCCAGCCTCAATGCCCCCTGTTTTTTTGCCCCTTTTCCTCTCCGAGAAAATCTCAACGGGGGCGCTGGTATATGCCGGAAAATGACGAACTTGATGCCCGCCAGAACAATCCAGGGTTAGTCCCTTCCATATAAACCATTCAGATGAAAAACATTGTAGACCTGCTGGGCAGAGCGATGCTCTCTTTTATTTTCCTGTACGAAGCTTACGATTCCGTTTTTTACTTTAAAGAGACCAGGGAGAAGATGGCGGCTTACGGCCTCACCTGGAACCAGGACCTGCTTCTGGTTGGCGCCATCATTGTGTTGCTCCTGGGCGGCACCATGCTGCTGATCGGCTACCGTGTCGGGTTGGGTATCTCTATGCTCCTTCTGTACTGGGTGCCGGTGACCTTCATTGTGCATTCTTTCTGGAATGACCCGGAGCCTGCCCAGCGCCTCCAGTCCATCCTGTTCATGAAGAATATTGCCATCATCGGAGGGATGCTGATGGTATGGGCCAATGGGGTAGGGAAGTACAGTGTGAAGCGATTGTTTGCGACGACGCACGTTCCGGGAACGTGAAGGTGTGGGTAGTTTTAGTTCAATCGTTCCCCACAATACTTGCAATAAACGGCATCATCCGCATGCCCTTCGCCGCCACAGTAGCGGCAGGCCTGGGTATTATTGCTGCGGCCGGCCTTGCTGACGGTGGCTACCATTTCGGCGGAGACGATCCCGGTTGGTACGGCGAGGATGGCATAACCCAGGAGCATGATGAAGGCGGAGAGGAACTGCCCCAACCCGGTTGCGGGAGTGATATCGCCATAGCCAACGGTAGTAAGGGTGACGATGGTCCAATAGATCGCCCGGGGGATGCTGGAAAAGTCTTCATTTTGGCCGCCTTCAACGAGATACATTACCGAACCGATAATGATGACGAGCAGCAGGATGAAAGTCAGGAAGACCGTGATCTTCGCCCGGCTGGCCTTAAGCGCGCGGACGATGGTTTCGCCTTCCGAAAGGAAATGGCCGAGCTTAAAAATGCGGAAGACTCTCAGGAGCCTCAGTGCCCGGATGACCAGCAAGTACTGGGTGCCGTAAATGATCAGGCTGATGTAAGTAGGAAGGATGGCCAAGAGGTCGATGATGCCAAAAAAAGAACCGGCGTATTTGGCCGGCCGGTACACACAATACAACCTGAGAAGGTATTCAATGGAGAAAATGATGGTAAATGTCCATTCCAGAGCATAGAAAAAGTCGCTGTAGCGTGCCTGCAGCCCCTGAACGCTCTCCAGCATAACGACCAGCACACTGGCCATGATCAAAAGAAGCAGGCCGATATCAAAGGCTTTTCCCGCGGTGGTGTCGGCTTCGAAAATGATTTCGTGTATCTTTTCCTTAAGTTTATCTCTTTGGCTGGTGGGCATGGTTATTATTTTTTCGGATAAAAAATACAAAGCTTTGGACGGCCTTCCATATTTTGATGGAGTTTTGTTTGCGGTTGTAAATCGGATGCGGGCATATTTCCGGTGAAAAAATATCTGATTAATATTTTTATATTCGATTATTTTTAATTTATTTTGTTGCCTCATCATCGTAGCAACACCGTTCCCGAACAAAGACGCAAAAATACAAACCGAGAGCTTTGAGAGGCGTTTTTTCTACACCAAACAGCTAATAGATGAATGCAAGCCGGGTATAACCGGCCGTCGGTACCTTTCGCAGGGTTTATGCAATGGAACCTGAATGGAACGGCCTGCCGGCACGGCTTGTAAGAAATGTCAATTGTCAAAGAACCAACTTCAAAAGGGTAACTTTTTTTGGGGATCTCCGTATATAATTGGCAACAGGCTTTTGTTAGTAGATAGGCGCAAAAAAAGTCCGGTTACCTGTAGTGCGTTAGGAGAACGGAAAAACAGGTAACTCCGCATTGAGAAGCTGGCCAGCAGAGCCCCCTTTAAGAGCAGGGGCTGCAGCAGCCCGGTTCAGCGGCATTACTTTTTTGGCAACTAAAATCGGAAGGCCGTGATAAAAGCCGTTATCGTAGAGGACGAAGTCAAAGGGTTGAATAACCTGAAAAACCTCCTTGGCAAGTATTGCGAAGAGATCGAGGTTATCGGGGAAGCCACTACCAATGAGGAGGCGTTGAACCTGCTGGCCGGCCCGGATATCGACCCGGATGTAGCCTTCCTGGACATCAGCCTGCCGGATGGGCAGGTTTTTCAACTGCTCAACCAACTTCGGCCGGTAAACTTTGAGGTCATTTTTGTAACAGCCTATCAGGATTTTGCCATTAAGGCATGCAATTACAGCTCGATAGGTTACATTCTCAAACCGATCGACCCCGACGAGCTCAAGGATGCGGTAGCCCGCATTCGCCCCCGGCGTGAAGGGCAGATCGACCGGCGCCTGGATATTTTCAACAGCTACTACAACAATCCTAACGCCTTCACCAAGATGAGCATCTCTGCTTTGGATGGCATCTATTTCGTTAACATACGGGATATTGTTCGTTTTGAAGCAGAAGACAATTACACGCACATCTACCTCCAAAGTGGAGAGCGAATAACGGCCTCCAAGACCATTAAGGCCTACGAGGACCTGCTAGCCCCCTTCAATTTCTACCGCGTTCATAAACGGCATGTTATTAACCTAAACTACATGCGAAAATTTGTCAAGGGTGATGGTGGCTATCTAATTATGGATGATGATATCAAGATTGAAGTTTCCCGCCGGCGCCGGCCTGCTTTTATGGAGCAGATGAAACGCCTGCAGGAGGGCCTCTAAGGGCCTTGACCTTTTCCTCTAAAAGGCGCACCTTTGCGACTTCATTTCTTGGCTGTCTACCTCATCCAGGCATAGCTACATACCCAGTTGACGATAAACAAGCGGAAACAAGATGCAGGTTTTGCATGGGGTTTCCTTTTATTTATAATAAAAAAATGTAAGCCGGGCTTGCCCTTTGGCTTCGTGTCAATAGAATATTTTTTTACTTTTACTGACCAGTAACGGTATCTGAATGAAACACTTTGATCCCGTGTACGCAAAATAGAATACTATGGGAAAATCCAAGAAAAACCTAGACGACCTGAAAAAGGACCTCAAAACGATTAAAAAAGGCGATATGAAAAAGATCGTCGGGGGTAAAAAAGGAAAGAACAAGAACTGGAATAATGGTTGCGGCGGCATCGTTCCGCAGTAAGCATTTCCAAAAATATAGTATCTTGAGGGCTATATCTCTGTCTGAAGAGATATAGCCCTTTTTTTTATTCTTATTTCAGCTATGTTTATTGGAAGCCCTGTTCCGCAAGCCATCAATATCAGTGAGCTGGAGTACAAGCTCCGCCATCAGAAAGAGCCCTTGCAGCGCCTGATCTCGCTGGACAAGCTCATCGGCCATTACATCTACACCAAGGTCCGGCGTGCCCAGGAATTGCTCACTGAATTTAGCAGCATCCTGGACGAATACGATAACCCCGATTTCAGGCTCAGTTATCACTGGTATTCCGCTACCATTGACAACCAGTTGTATAATTTTTCCGCTGCCGAAGAGCATTTTTTGAAAACCATCGACATACTGGAAGAGCGGGGCACCATCAAACAGCAGGCAGAAGCCTGTATCGACTATGCCGGGGTATGCATGAACCAGGAGAATATGGACCGGGCCACCAAGTACCTGGAAAAGGCGGGCAAGCTGCTCAAAAGCTTCCCCGATGACCGCTTGCTTGCACGCATTACCTGTCGGGAAGGATTCATGAACCTGCACTATGGCAACTACTCCCGGGCCATTGAGCTTCTCCTGGCGGCCGATAAGAGCATCACCATGCTGGGGCAGCCGCTGGAGCTGAAGGATTATTACTTCCTGGCGCTCATCCACTCCGGCCTGGGTAAGGTATACGAGCGCAACGATGACCGGGAAAAAAGCGTGCGGTCCTATCTCAAGGTGGTTAATATGTGTGAGACGATGGGCATGCGCACCCGCCTGTCCTGGCATTACCTTAATGTAGGTATCGGTTATATCGCACTGAATGACCAGGAAAAAGCCGAAGCCTATTTTCGAAAGGCCATCGATGTCACCGATGACATCAGTGAGTATGCCCGCGCCAGCGCTTATGCCAACCTGGGCTACTGTTATTATGAAAAAGGCCTGTATAAGGAAGCCCTGGAGCTCTTCGACCGGGCAGAGCACCTGTATAAGCATAAATCGGAAGAGGATTATTACAACTTCTCCATCATCGAAGCCTGGCGGGGCCGCCTCTATCAGGAACAGGGGGAGCATGAACGCGCCCTGGCCCACTATACCCATGCCCTGAACTATGCCGAGCTCATTAAAGACTATAAACAGCTGGCAGGGGTCTGTAAAGATTTTGCCAATTACTATGCGGGCCTGGAGGATTTTCGGAATGCCTTCCACTATCAATGCCTGCACGACCAATACCTGGAGAAGAATGTAGAACAGGTCGACAAGCGGAAGCAACTGGAACTGGAAGTCAAATACGAGGCCGAAAAGAAAAAGCAGGAGACGGAACTGCTGCGCCTGCAGGCTACCCGCCTTCAGCTGAAGGCCCTGCGCGCCCAGATGAACCCGCACTTCATGTACAACGCCCTGAATTCCATCCAAAACTACATCACTTCCAACGAGATCACTTCAGCCGCCAAATACCTGGCCAAGTTTGCCCAGCTCATGCGGCAAAGCCTGGAATACTCCGACATGGAGATCATCTCCCTGGAAAAGGAGATCGAGTTCCTGGAAGACTACCTCTTCATCAACGAAAAACTGCGCTTCGAGGACCGCCTCAAATACGAGATCATCATCGATGAAGAGATAGAAGAAGACATCCTCGGGGTACCCACCATGATCGTGCAGCCCTATGTGGAAAATGCCATTGAGCATGGCTTGCGCACCAAGCGGGACGGCCTGATCAGGGTCCTGTTCTTCCTCTACGATGAAGATACCATTCTTTGTGTGGTGGAGGATAACGGCATCGGCCGGGAAAAGGCCCGCCAACTGAGAATGCAGGACCCCCAGTACAATAACCACCGTTCCCGGGGTACCAACATCACCGAGAAACGCCTGGAGATCCTTCACAATTCCAAGGATAAGGATACGTTCGTTCATACCATCGACCTGGTGGATGAAGAATCAGGCGAAGCCAGAGGGACCCGGGTGGAGATCATGATCCCCATTATGGAGATCCAAATAAAATAAGTTTTTACCGTTTCCTAACTTAACCTAACCACTCCCTGTCTTTAGGGCGCCATACATTCATCGGCCGGGTTTCTTTCCTTTTTACCCCTTATCTTGGCATCAGTTTTCTCATAGTATGTTTGTTTGAACCTCCTGCACCAATCCCTTCGGTGCAGGCTTTTTTTTGCCCATACCTCACCTTTTTCCAGCTTCTCCTTGCCACATTCTGCTCAAACAGCACCATACCGTAGGCCGGATTACCCGGTAAATAATTCTCATGAATAAAAGCCCGGCAGATGATTATCTTTGAACGTGTAGTTTTCTCATAGTATGTTAGTGCTCCTACATCCGAACAGCCTCCCCTGATGTAGGAGTTTTTTTTTTGCCCGTCCTGCGGCTCCCTTCTACTGGTATCCGCCCGGTTTTTTGATGATCTCAAATGGTTGCTCCAGCCGGTGCCCCTGTTCGTCGACGAGGGTCAGCCGGTGTTCTCCCTCCGAAGGATCCAGTTCAAAACTGTGAAAAGTATGCGTACTGCCAATATATTCATTGTCGAGGTGCCAGTAGATGGTGGCTTCCGGCGACCGATGGGTAGCCGCAAAGACGGTTTTCGATAGCTTTCCATCCAGCCCGACCGGTACGTAGATCTTGGTGGGATATTTGGGGTAGATCAGCTCCATGACGGGTTGATCCGGCTGCCCGGCACAGTCGGGGCGGAAAGGGGGCAGCGGAATGTAACCCGGGTTGAGGGCCTTGTAGAAGTGCTCTTCGGTGGGTGGCAGGACAAACCATGCCCGGGGCTGGAGGCTTCCGGGAAGTTCACAACCGGCGTGGGCGCGCCACTTTCCGCTAGGATCCAGAAAGATGAGCTGGTGGTAGGGGCAGGGTGGGGCCTTAATGGCGGAGGCCGGCGCCCAGAGGGTATCAACCGGGCAGATATCGAGCGGGCGATAACCGCTATTCCGGCATACCGGAAGCTGGATCATATCGTCGTAGGGCGCCCGGAACCAGGCGCCCTCGCCGGGCAGGCGGTTAAAAATATCGAAGAGTACCGGTGCGGCGGCCAAGACTCCCACCAGCCCGGGGCGGCCCTCCCCATCGGCATTGCCGGCCCAGACCCCTACCGCATAACGCGGATTGACGCCGATTGCCCACGCGTCCCGGAAACCGAAACTGGTTCCTGTTTTCCATGCGATCCGGCGGCTGGATGCAAAGTGTTCCCACTCGCCTTCCGAATTGGGACGTTCCACTTCCTGCATGGCGTCGAAGGTAAACCAGGCGGCGGCGGCGCTGAGGTGGCTGGGCTGAGGTTGAAGAAGGGGCGCTTCCGCTTCGCCCGCTGCCGGATAGAGGTAAAAAGGAGGCCGAAAATCGCCCGGGTCGTACCGGGCATTATATTCCGGGTAGTGTTGGAGCATGCGGCTCATACAAGCGTAGGTATTGGTGATGTCCCACAAAGTGCCTTCTGCCCCTCCCAGTACCAGCGGCAGGCCGTAGTAGCCCGGCGGCTGGTTGATGGTCGTAAGCCCCAGTTTCCGGAGATTGAAGTGAAATTTTTCAAGGCCGTATTGTTGCAGCATCCGCACCATGGGCACATTGAGCGAACGGATCAGGGCCCGGCGGGCAGGTACAACTCCGTCGTAGTTTTCATGATAATTTTCCGGCCGGTAACCGCTCAGTTGTACAGGTATGTCGGGTATGAGGCTCTGGGGCAGTATCTGGCCATCTTGCAGCATAAGCGCATATAGCAAGGGTTTGAGGATGCTGCCGGTGCTGCGCGGCGCCTTGATGACGTCGACCTGTTCGCTGTGTTCCGCTCCTGCGCCGATCACGTTGCCGGCGTAGGCCAGCACTTCGCCTGTTTCTACATCCAGCACCAGGGCGGCCAGGTTGTGCACCTCCATACCGCTGAGCCTTTTTTGGTGGAACTCCAGGATGCCGGCCAACTGCCGTTGCAGCCCTTCTGCGAGCGTGGTGCGGATGCGCGACTGGTGCGACTGGCCGGTGGCTACGTATTCCAGATAGGCGCGGTCCAGAAGGTGTGGCGCAAGCTGGGGCAAGGGATGGGGTTCATCCGGCAGGGGCTCCTCCATCGCCAGCTCGCAGGTGAAACCATCGATATGGCCGGCCTCCTGCAGCCGCTTGAGCAGCCGGTTGCGTTTGGCCAGAAGGGCCTGCCGGTTGCGCCCCGGATGAATAAGGGCCGGACTGTTGGGCAGCACTGCCAGCATGGCAGCTTCAGCCCACGACAGCAGTTGGGGGTTTTTACCGAAGTAGCGCCAGGAAGCGGCTTCTATTCCTACGACATTGCCGCCAAAAGGTGCGTGGGAGGCATAGAGGGCAAGGATCTCCTGCTTGCTGTAACCCAATTCGAGCCGGGTGGCCAGAATGGCCTCGATGCCCTTTTGCCACAGCGTCCGCGGTGGGTTATCTCTCGCCATCCGGATCACCTGCATGGTAATGGTGCTGCCTCCGCTGACTATACTTCCGTGGCGTGCATTCTGCAACAGCGCCCGGCCCAGCCCAATGGGGTCAATTCCCGGATGGTAATAAAATCGGCGGTCCTCAAATTCGACCAGCGCGGTTTCAAATTTGTGTGGAATACTATCGATCTCAGGGAACCTCCACTGTCCGTCAGAAGCGATGCGGGCGCCCAGCAGCGCGCCCTGGCGGCTCTCCAGTACCATACAGGTAGGAGCATCGAAAAGGGGGTGGGGCAATGCGAAGGCGTATCCCAGCAGGGCGGCTCCCAGGAAAAGTGTCGATTTCCAGGGATGCTTTTTAACCAGAAAATAATATGCGCTTATCAGCCATCGCTTCACGGGCGGAATTCAATCGTCTTTTCCTGAACGGCCCATTTTTCGCCTTCTTTTTCCAGCAGAAAGGAGGCGGTCATCCATTTGCGGGGGTAGCGGGGCAGATTGATAAAGAGGTTTACGGTGGCGTGGCCTTCCCGGAACCCGATGCCTGCTTCGAAGATGGCGAACTCCACCTCGTCCCGGGGCAGCTGGTAGATCTCTTCCTGGGTTACCGGTACGACCATCCAGGGCAGGCCCTGAAAATCTTCCGCAGTGAGCCGGTTCACTTGTTCATCGGTGGGCCGGTTACTGCTGCCGGGTACCCCCCGCTTTCGCAGGTAAAGCGGGCGAAGGGTTCCCCATTCCTGGGTAAAAGCGGTTTCCAGCTCGGGTGCTTGCAGGCAGGCTCTCAGGCAGGATGCCACATCATTATCGCTCTGGGCTAACAGGGGCCCTGCGGCGATGAGGAGTAAGCAAAAAAGAATGGCGTTTCTTTTCATTGAGAAAGGTTTTTACCATAACGCAGGCAGGCATTATCACTATATATTTCTGTTGGTTGTTTTTAGCGGTGCCCTTTCAAAGGTAGAGATTATCTCTAAGTAGAAACGCCATTCAGGGGGAGATTAAATATTAAATGGTTTTTTGGGGGTTATACCATCCACCGGGTCACTTCACTTTCTCGTATATCCAGCCAATGACACCGCCTGCTACCGCGCCGGCAATGATATTGCCGGTCAGGTCTAGCGGCAGCCAGCTCCAGGTGTACGCTTTAAAGGTTGCGGCATTGAATATGCCAAACCATAGGATCATGAAAAATGTAATCCATGCCCCGGCTACGGCGCCGCTACTGAATGTGCTGATGCCAAATTTTTGAATGAGAATGGCCAGGAACAGCCCATGTACCAGGCTGCCGGCTACCCACCACATCATGTTCAGCTCATTGAGGCAGGCGGCGTTTTCCTGCATCCATGTTTGGGTGGTTTTGCCAAGGAGGCCGGCAAAAATGATGCCGGCGATGAGCATGGCGGCTATCGTGCCTCCCAAAGTCCCTAGAAGGATCTTCTTTTCCATATTGAACGATTAAGTTGGTGAACAAACGCTAAGCTTCATGTTTGGTTGGGAGGCCCTTAGTATTTTACGCCCCAGTTGGAGGTGCTGCCATCGCTGTGCTGGTAGTAATAGTTGCCTCCGTTGGGCCAGTTGTTGGAGATCTGGAGGCTGATACCAGGCGTCAGGACGCTTAATGAGCTGTTGGTTTGGGCCAGTGCGTTAAGGTTGGAGACGGCGGCCTGCTGGGCGGCGATGTCGCTGTACCCTTGTGCCAGTGCGTTGGCGTATGTTTGGGCGGCGATTTCCAGAAGGGCTTCCATGGTGCGTTTGGCGTCGGCCTCGGCATTGGCGATGATCTGTTCCATGATGGCCATGTTCTCTTCGTAGGTTCGTTCGTAGGTTTCGGTTACCATTTGCATCACCTCATTATACAGCTGATCGGCGGACTGACGGATGTATTCATCGCTCCACAGGCTGTCGTCTACGGCAGTATCGTTGAAATTGAGGCTGTTGTAGTAATTGACAATCTCATCATCGGCCTGTGCCTGAACGGGCCGGACAGCCATGGCTAAGAATAAAAAGGTGGACAAGCAGAAAAGCAATGTTCTCATGATTAGAGGATTTTAGAAGTGGTTCGATTTAGATAGTGGGCAGCCGGCACACTCATACATTTCGGTGGCCAGGTATTTGCCATAAGCTATCTGGTCGGTTGCCGGGGGCGCGACGATGGGCTGGCCGTCATAGGGCAGGGGCTTGTACCTGTTGAGGGGGATAAACGCCTTGAACAGGCGGCCGCTTAGCCTGCCGTCTTCCCCCAGATGGCAATGGGCACATACGATCTCCACCATTTTCTTGCCCTGAACCAGGGACAGGGAGTCGGAATGGAGTTTAACCTCCGGCGGGTTAACGGGAAAGGTTTTCATGGGGGCCAGGGCGGCATAGCCCAATAGCCCGCCAATGGCCAGAACGAGGGCGCCCAGGAAAAGGGCGAGGGCTTTAAGCAACTTTTTCATGGCTTGCATTTCTTTGAGGAACCAGGTTGATTCAGTTAATAATATGCATGCTGCTATCAGGAAAATGCATGAGGCAAAAATGCAGGCCGGGCAGGGTTAAAGCGTATCAATTTGGATGCAAAAGGTATCAATTTGGTTGAAAAGGGGGGTATTATCGTTAGGCATCCCCGGGGGTGATTCCAAAATAATCCTTAAAGCACTTGATGAAATAAGCCGGGGAGTTGAACCCGCACAGGAAAGCGACCTCTGAAACGGTTCCGGCTTTTCGCTGAAGCAACTGCCGGGCGCGTTCCAGGCGCATGTTGCGAATGGCCTCGTTGGGGGAGAACCCAGTGAGGGCGGAGAGTTTTCGGTACAGCTGGCTGCGGCTCATGTTCATTTTGCTGCTCAATTCCACCACGCTGAAATTTTCATCGTCGAGGTTGTTTTCGATCGCCTCCCGCACGTTCTGCAGGAAGATGGCGTCCATACTGTCTGGTTGGACTTCACTGGGTGCCAGAACGTGGAGGGCCTGGCGATAGTATTCCTGGAGTTTTCTGCGTTGCAGGATGAGGTTGCTGATCCTCGCCCGCAGTTCGCGGGCGTCGAAAGGTTTGACCAGGTAATCGTCTGCGCCGGTTTCCAGGCCTTCCAGTTTATCGTCCTGTTCTGCGCGGGCGGTAAGGATGATAACCGGGATGTGGCTGGTTTTTTCTTCGGTTTTCAGGCGTCGGCAAAGCTCCATGCCGTCCATAACGGGCATCATGAGGTCCGTGATGACTAGGTCGGGCGTGGTTTGCAATGCTTTATCGAAAGCAAGTTTTCCATTTTCCACTTCGATCACCTGGCAATGGCCCTCCAGTGTATCGGAGATGTAGGAACGCAGCTCCGGGTTGTCTTCTGCCAAGAGCACCAGAGGCATGCCGGAAGTATGCGGGGCGATGTGGAACCCGGAATGCTGGAGCAGCGGCGCAGCAGGGGCCGGGGTCACTTCGTGGCCAGATGTTGCGAGGGGGGGCGCAGGGGCGCTGACGATCTCCTCTTCTTTGAAAAAATCTTTGCTTATGGTGAGGGTTACGGTAAATATTGTTCCTTTCCCCTCTTTACTTTCCACACTGATGCCTCCGCCGTGCAGCACGGCCAGTTCCCGGGCCAGGGCCAGGCCGATACCTGCCCCTTCAACCCTCTCTTTGTCCCCATGGGCAGGGGAGGGCGTTACTTGAACGCGGGCCTGGTAAAACCGGTCAAACAGGAAGGGCAGCTGTTCGGCCGGGATGCCGATACCAGTGTCGCTCACCACGATTCGCGCCGTGCCGTTCGCCGCTTCGAGGGTCACGGCTACGGCCCCTCCTTCGCCGGTGAATTTAAAGGCGTTGGACATCAGGTTGACGAGTATCTTTTCTACTTTGTCCTGATCAAAATAACCCATCAGCGGCCGTTCCGGAAAATTGGCATGCAGGCCCACCTGCTGTCGGATGGCGAGGCTCTCGAAGGACCAGGCCACGGCGGCGATGAACCGGGACAGGTCGCCTTCCGCTGCCTTCAGGCTCAATTTCCCACTTTCCAGCTTGGACAATTCCAGGAGTTGGTTGACAAGGGTGAGCAAGCGTTTGCCATTGCGGTGGATGATGCGGAAATATTTCTGATGGGCTCCCTGGAAGGCGCCCTCCATCAGCTGTTCCACGGGGCTGAGGATGAGGGTGAGCGGGGTTCGGAACTCATGGCTGATGTTGGCGAAGAACATGGACTTCAGCGCGTCCATTTCCCGTAATTTTTCTGCCTCGGCATGTTCCAGCTGAGCCTTGAGCTCGGCTTCTCTTTGCTTGAGGTTTTGCCGGTTGCGCCAATAAAGAAGCAGCCCTGTGAGGGACAACAGAGCAAAAAATGCAAGAAGGAGGAAGGTGCGTTTTTGAGTGGCATCCCGTTCGATCTGCAGTTGCTGCCTGGCCAGTAAGGCCTCTTTTTTCTCGGTTTCGTATTTAGCCTCGACCTCGGCGATCGCTTCCAACTTCTCCTTGTTAAATAGAGAATCGTCGAGAACCATGAATTTCTTATACCAGGCCAAAGCCTGGCGGTGGTCTCCCATGGATTCATAAATATGGGCGAAGTTTTCGTAATACGCCTCTAACGGCTCAACGAGTTTCAGTTCTTCCATGATGGCGTAGCCCAGTTGGTTGGCCTCCAGTGCCCTTTGGAAGCTGCCCTTCCGCCACAACGCCTCGGAAAGGTTGGCATAGGGATAAACGAGGTTGGACCGGCGATTCACTTCAGACAGGAGGGCGATGGATTGTTCGCTCATTTCAACGGCCTTGTTCAGCTCGTTCTTTTTCAGCCACATATGGCTGAGGCTACCGGCCAGCACTCCGGCGAAAAAATTGTTTCCGGTTTGCCGGGCGAGTTCCAGTCCCTTTTGGGCATATTCGATGGCCATGTCTTGATCCCCTTTGCCGCTATAGGCAACCGACAGGTTGTTGTAAGTAACAATGGCGCTTTTTTCCCCTTCCGGGAGGCTCAACCGGATGGCAAGGGCCCTTTCTAGGTATTCGATGGCCTTATCATGCGCCTTGGTATCACTGAACACGTTTCCGATATTGGCGTAAGCCGATGCAACGTCTTTTTGGTTGCCTAGCTGTTCTTTCACTTTTGCCGATTGTACCAGGTACACGATTGCACTGTCGTTCTGCGCCAGGCTGTGAAAACAATTGCCCACGGAATTAAGCGCCTTACCCAGGAGCTCCCGGTCTTCCGTTTGCATAGCGATCGCCAACTCCTTTCGATGCAAGTAGTAAGAGGGGGAAAAGCAGTATGGAACAGCCAAGGCAGCAATTTCGCATCATATCGATATTTTTGCACGTGAAAGAACTGCAATTATCGGGTGGCCGGCAAAACCTCGCCACAGGATTGACATTAATCAGTGAATACCAACTAAGTCCGGACTTTTAGCCTACTTTGTTCCTTTTGACTTAGCCGCATCTTGACGGAACACTCCAGCCCGGGGCGTTGGCTGCAAGCTGAAAATCTTGGCCGCGATCCGGCAGCATATTAAACGAACAAAGTAGCATCAAGCCCATGGCTTATGGATCGGCCTTCGCCATAATTCATAAACATCGAACTTGATCTTTAAATGTTCCTAACCCCAATTCAATCTTTATCAAAGTTCGGAAAAAGGGGGGAAATAGGCTTGGAAGAATTGCCGGATCTATTTACAGAAGCGGGATAATAGCCAACCATTCCGGACACTTTCAGCCAATTCTCCGGCCCCGCCGCACCACTATCCCCGAGCCTTCGGCAAGAAATACGGAGGTAGGCTCCTGGGCCATAGCTTCGGCAAATACCGGGCCGTATAGTTGGAGGGCATCACAATTTACTTCATAGGACAGCACCGGGTGAATACGCCAACTCGGATGCTCCACCTGATACTCGGAAGTGTGGCTGCCAGGCAGGCCCGTATATCCCCAGTAGTGCTCGGCGATGAATTGTTCTTCGCTGTCCTCCTCCATCGGTACCGGCTCTGCCCGGGCGCTTACACGGAGGCTATTCCAGATGCCGTTGGGCTTCCATTCGTACTGCACCTGTAAATGTTCGCCTTCTTCAACCCAACTGTGGCGCATCGGCAGGGTAATATATTTCTCGCCGTACAATGCATTGGCTACAGCGGTGATGGCCCGTTTAGGGACAATTTCCTTGATGAATACCACGCCTCTTTTCCATTCTGTGCCTTCGCGGAAGCGAACGTAGAAGCGCAGGTTCACTTCCTCAAAGTTGCGATGAAAAGGAATGCTCAGCCCCATCACTCTGGTATCGAGGAACAAAAAACCCACCAAGCTGATGTAACAACGCCCCCGCCAAAGATCCAGCTCCGTTCCGGGGGGAACGAAAGCGTTAAGGGCCTCCGGCGCGATTTCGTAATTGGCCATAATGAGATTGCGCCATTCGGCCGTAAGAAAGATGGGTTGCATAAGGACATTACTTAACTGGACAGAAATGATTAGACATACGTCGAAATAAGGAAATACATTGTCCGGCCAAGCTCAGCGGCAGGTTCCAATGTATTTCCATGTATTTCTTTATTTCAGTCCAGGTGCTTATCTGATAAAATAATAATAGATAAAATACAGGATGATAAGGCACCAAATACTGTGCATGATCATTTGGAAGATCGTCAGGTATCGGAAATGACGGGCTTTACCTCCATTAAAACCATCACCCATGGCTGACTTCAGCAGTTGCTTTTCTTTTCGTATGTGGGTTAGTCGAAACAAAACAAATAAGAGCAGCAACAGCAATCCAAAATTAAAGATAGTTCTCATGTCCTTCTGTTATAAGAAAAGCAAGATCTAATGTTAAAATTGCCTTCTGCAGCCCAGGTTTGAGAAAAAGGGGGGATTTCCCCATTAAACCGACTCCTAAACTAGGTTTTTCTTTTATAAAAATAAAAGGTAGAGGCAGCCTTTTTAGATAAAGGCGCCTCTGGAGGAACTATTTGCCACCCCGGCCCAAAATGCCGGATGGAAACAGGCCTGAATAGTTACCCTCCGGAGGAAATGATATCAGCTTAGCGCATTGCTGAGGTCTTCAATCAAGTCTTCTACATCTTCGATCCCTACGCTCAGCCGGATCAGTGAATCGGTCAGCCCCACTTTCATCCTTTCCGTTTTGGGGATGGAGGCGTGGGTCATGGATGCCGGGTGGCCGATCAGGGATTCCACCCCGCCCAGCGACTCCGCCAGGGTAAAAAGGTGGGTGTTGCGGAGCACCTTCTCGGCGGCTGCATACTGGTCTTCTGCCAGGTCGAAAGACACCATGGCGCCGAAGTGGCGCATCTGTTTTTTGGCAATGGCATGGCCGGGATGTTCGGTAAATCCAGGGTAATAAACTTTCGATACTTTCGGATGCTCCCGGAGGAAATGGGCAATGCGTTCCGCGTTCTGGCAAGCCCGTTCTACCCGCAGGTGCAGGGTCTTGATGCCGCGCAGCACCAGGAAGCAATCCTGCGGGCCGGGCACGGCTCCGGCGGCATTCTGAATGAAGTAGAGTTGCTCTGCCAGTTTTTCATCTCTGACCACGATGGCGCCATGCACCACGTCGGAGTGGCCTCCCAGGTATTTGGTGGCCGAGTGGAGCACCATATCGGCGCCCAGGGTGAGCGGCGTCTGCAGGTAGGGCGAGGCAAAGGTATTGTCCACGCAACTGAGGATGCCATGATCGCGGGCCAGGGCGCAGGTCTTTTCAATGTCGATGATGTTCAGCATCGGGTTGGTGGGCGTTTCGATCCAGAACAGCCGGGTCTTGTCATTGATCCGGGCTTTGACCTGATCGATATCGTTCATGGGGACGAAATGCGCCTTAATGCCGAACTTCTCGTAAATCCTGGTCATCAGACGGTAGGATCCCCCGTAGAGGTCGTTGGTGGAAATGATCTCGTCGCCGGGGTTGAGCAATTTCATGACGGAATCCATTGCAGCCATACCGCTGCTGAAGCAGATTCCGAAACGGCCGTCTTCCAGGGCGGCGAGGTTGTTCTCCAGCACTGAACGGGTGGGGTTCTGGGTGCGGGCATACTCGTAGCCCTTGTGCTGGCCGGGGGCGGCCTGGGCGTAGGTCGAGGTCTGGAAAATAGGCGTCATCACAGCGCCTGTTCCGGGGTCAGGTTTTATTCCTGCATGGATAACTTTAGTGCCAAATTTCATAGTCGATTTTTTTTCACGAAAAGCAAACCTCAAAAAAAAGGGCAATCTGATAACTAGCTCAGATTGCCCTTCCCTTTCGGTTTTATGTGTGCTGTTTAGTTAACAGCGTCGGAAATTTCTTTACCGGGCTTGAACTTCACAACGTTCTTTGCCGCGATTTTGATCGTTGCACCGGTTTGTGGGTTACGGCCAGTACGGGCGTCACGGCGAGACACGGAGAAAGTGCCAAAGCCGATCAGTGTTACTTTGTCACCGTCTTTCAGGGCGTCAGAAATGCCGTCCAGCACTGCATTCAATGCATCAGTTGCCTGAGCTTTAGAAAGGTTGGCGCTCTCAGCAATCTTGTTAATAAGATCTCCCTTATTCATTTCTTAAGGTTTTAATGAGTAAAATGTGCCGCAAATTTAGACGCTTAGTTTTATTAAACCAAGTTTTTCCAATCAAAAAAAAAGCCCTGAAGCCAGAATTTTCAAGGGTTTTGAGCCGTTTTGGTATCTTTGGGCCGTTCCCTGGATGAACTAGGCCGCCGATTGGCCCGATTACCAAAAAAAATTTTGCGAACATGCGTAAAACCTGGATGATAGTTGTCTTTTGTGCGGTTTCCGCTGCTCTGGCACTTACTGGTAGTGCCTGCAGCCCCAAAGTAGGGTGCCCCGCCAATGAAGCAGCGCACGTCAAACCTAACAGAAATGGGGAATTGCCGACTTCCGGTGGTTACACCCGTTTGTTCCCCAAAGATTTCAATAAAAAATCGAAGAAGAAGCGGAAGAAGAACTAGGTGAAGTGCTTCAGCATGATGACCTCCTTTTCAGTGAGGTGGCGCCAGCGCCCGCGCGGAAGGTCCTTCTTGGTCAGCCCGGCGTAGTAAACGCGGTCGAGGCGGACGACCTCATAGCCCAGGTGCTCGAAGATACGCCGTACGATGCGGTTGCGCCCGATATGTAGTTCTATGCCCACTTCATTCTTTTTATTGCCCTGCACGTAATCAACGGCATCCACCAGTGCCTGCCCGTCTTCCAGTTCGAGCCCGTTTCGGATCTTGTCCAGGTCGACCGCCGCCAGCGCTTTATCCAGTACGACGTGGTACAGCTTTTGTACTTTATGGCTCGGGTGTGCCAGTTTTTCGGCCAGTTCGCCGTCGTTGGTCAGCAGCAGCAGCCCGGTGGTAGCCCGGTCGAGGCGCCCGACCGGGAAGATGCGTTCCTTTACCTTATCGCCAACGAGGTCGAGCACGGTTCGGCGCCCCCGTTCATCCTTCGACGTGGTGATGTAATCCTTGGGTTTGTTGAGCAGAAGGTAAACCAGTTTTTTCTCCGGGCGGATCAGTTTACCCCGAAAGGCGATCTTATCTCCTTCCTGCACCTGATAACCGGGCTCAGTAACCTTTTCCCCATTGACGGTAACCAGCCCTTCCTTGATGTAATCGGCAGCCTGCCGGCGGGAACAGATGCCGCAGTGAGCCACATACTTGTTGAGGCGCATGCCCTCTACTTCCTGGGTATTGGGCAGGGGTTGAGGTGCCTCTTTTTTCGGTTTGGAAAAACGCTGTTGTTTGGGCCGATGCTTGGGGCCGCGCTGTGGGCGGCGATTCTTATCTGGTGGTTTTGGCATGTTGTACGTTATTGGCCCCGCCGCGGCCCTCCCCACGGGGGAGGGAGTAGGCTCCCTGTTTGCAGCACGCGACGAGCCTACTCCCCCTCCTTTGGAGGGGGGCGGGGGGAGGCTTAGAATGGAATATCCTCGTCATCGTTCATTTTCGATGGACGGGTGATGATATTCGATTGCGGGCTTTCAAAAGTATCTTCAGGCAGCGCTCCGAAGTCCGGGTCGTCCAGGTCGGAAAAGCGGGCGAACTCGTCGGTGAAGCGCAGCTTGATGGTCTTCAGCGCCCCGTGGCGGTGCTTCGCCACAATGACCTCGGCGATGCCTTTGAGGGATTGCCCCTCTTCGTCTTCGAGGATATCATAGTATTCTGGGCGGTAGATGAATGCTACGATGTCGGCGTCTTGTTCGATGGAATTGTGTACAATGATATCGTTGGCTAAAAAGTTGTGAACTCCTTCTACGGTGGCATCGAATACATCTTCTTCGCCCAGGGGGTTGAGCTCAACTATTTCATCCCAATAAATATCTGAGTTTGCAAGGTCTTTAAGATTATTACCCTTCAGAATAGCATTTATCCTTTTTAGCCTTTCTCGGGAAATGCCATTTTTGTAAATGCTTGAAGAGTATTGTAACTCCATAGCCCGGAATAATCCACGCCAGCTTATTCCTTGTTTTTTCATTATGGGCTCGATTAGCATTCGCCAAGCCTCTTTAGGAATAACTCCATTATTTGGATTGATTTTTATTGCTTCCAGGGCTTGGATCAGTTCTGGTATGCAATTACCACGGGATCCGTAACATCCAATTTTTCTTAAAAAGCGGAGTTGATTAGTTGTACCCTGGACTAGTACGTGATAATTGTCCCTATGTTTTCCCTGAGAAACCAGCCTTATGGCTGATTGAATACCAAGACGACAAAGTAGGTGTTGGACTTGAGAGGCGAGAGTTGGGCTACTCGTAGCATAATAAATTGCTGCTGAAGGTTTTCTCCCTTTAAGTTTTTTCCAACTGACATTGCCATCCGTTGCCCATAAATGATGAAGAAATAATGCTAACCTTTGATTATCACATCGGAAAACGCCATTTGGTAATCGTTTGGCATATGAACGGACACGGTCTAACCCCATGCTTTCATACCACTTAGTGATTGGGTTTTTTCTTCTATGAGTAAGTTGGGTTGGGCTTTTCAAATAAGTATGCCACCAATTTTTCTGCTCGACAATTCTACCTTTTATACCGAATAGTTTATCTGCTTTTTCATTGACCACCTCGATATTTGCCATGTCGGCGCTGGTATAATGATAAGGTTGTTTGGGTAAGATGCATCCATCTCCAATCAGATGGGCCAACAGAATAAGTTCATCCTCAGAAAGGGGGTTATCTGGCTTTTCTATCGGTATTTCTCTGGGAATTGCTATTTTGTCTCCAATCTTGAGGGCTTCCAGAGCTGTCCACCCTTCTAGCTTTAGGAACGGATGGTTGCTACTAGCTTTTATGCGTCTTCCACTCCTGGTTTTCAGTTCGAATATCATCTTCCGCCCGGAATAAAAAGCCTTCACCATAGTATGGCTGCTCAATTTTTGATCATCTCCAAGGGCAACGACTTTTATGGGTTTCTGTTCTTCTCTCTCAGCAAGCGTCTTAATACTTACCAGCCTGCCGGTCTCGGCATCTTGAAGAAGGGTATCACCTGTAAGACAACCCGATTCTCTCAAGTCCGATAACTGCGGCCGCTTCGTCCCTCCCCTTACTTCCACCGCGCGGCTGAGCTGCGACAGGGCGATGACCGGCACGCTGAGTTCTTTGGCCAGCCCCTTCAGGGCTCGGGAGATGGCGCTGACCTCCTGTTCGCGGTTGCCGCGCTGGCTGTCGCCTCCGCCGCTCATCAGCTGCAGGTAGTCGATGATGATGAGGTCGATATCGTGTTGCATCTTCAGGCGGCGGGCCTTGGCGCGCAGTTCGAAGATGTTGATGCCCGGCGTGTCGTCGATGAAGAGGGGCACTTCGCTGATGCGTTCGAGGGCGGCGTTGAGTTGCTGCCATTCGTATTCTTCCAGCTGGCCGTTGCGCATTTTCATACCCGAGATCTCCGCTTCCATGGAGATGACCCGCTGGGCGAGCTGCAGGGCCGACATTTCCAACGAGAAGATGGCGACTGGCTTGCCGAAATCGGAAGCGGCGTTTTTGGCGAGGGAAAGGGTCAGGGCAGTATTATGGGTGACGGTCATGTCTTCCAGCAGAAAGCGTCGATTGCCGTCAATTTCAAAGCCGTAATAATCATCTACTTTATCGAATTCTACCTGGATACCTGTGACTTGCCAGTCCACAGGGCTTCGCCACTCCCGAGCCTGCTTACGCTCTATCCGGACCGGGATCTCGTCGATATTGCCATAGATCCTCAATCGGTAAACGGTAGATTCAAAACCGGTTGAAGCGATGCTGGCTCTTTTGGCTTTAAAGGAAACCCGGTAGCCAAGAGAGTCGCAGAGGAATTTGATCTGCCGTGTAAGTGCCTCATCTTTTTGCGTGATCTCATATCCGTTGGACTGTTCCAGGTAGTGGCCGTCGCTGTCGAGGAGGCCGGCAAGCAGTAAGAGGCGATTTTTACGAGAGTTGATCAGATAACCTCTGGGGATGTGTTTATTTCCCAGTACCCCCATTTCTCGGAGTTCTCCCTGTAAGGAATAACCCCAGCGTTTTGCTTCGTTGGATATCCTATACTCAGGGCATTTGCCCGGAACCAGATAAGACGTTAACGTTAAACTAAAGCGGTTGGCCAATTCCTGCAGATAGGCAACTACTTCTTCATCCTGTGTGTGGATATTACTTTTGCCCGAAGAACCATCGCCCAGCCAAAGGCCAAGAAAATAGGGGGGAAGAGGAACCTTTTGCTCAGGAAAATCCACAGCTACCTTATACCCTTTATAATTCGTCTGGAACTTAGAAGAACGAGAAATGTAATCTTTAACAGAAATATCTAAAATATCTCCTCTTTCTCCGGTGCCTTCCTGACGGCTTTTTTTAAGAGAAAGGATATGGCTCTCATTGACCCGGTAGTCTTTACCTTTGTTCTGACGTATCCAAAACATCCGTTCCCGTCCCCGGGCGAGTGAGTGTACCTTCCGAGGAGTTGAATCATCACCCATGAGGAGGTCGCCCACCGCTACGTCCTCCACTTTTTTAAGGCTGCCGTCATACATTAGGACTTTAGTGCCTTTGCCCAGGCATTTCCCCATCCCCGGCCTGGCGGCCAGAATAATAAGGTCCGACCGTTGCAGCCCCGACGTCAGCCGGTCCAATTCGGTGAAGCCGGTGGGCACACCGGTCAGGCCGTCTTCCTTTTTGCGCAGCTCCTCGAGCTGTTTCTGGGCTTTGGCGGCCAGGGAGGACATGCTTTCGAAGCCGCGGCTCATGTTCTGCTGGGCGATGGCGAACAGGCCCTGCTCTGCGTCGTCGAGCAGGTTGAACACGTCGGTGGTGTCCTCGTAGGCGTCGCGGATGATCTTGGTGGAAACGCTGATCAGTTCGCGCTGCACGTACTTCTGGGCGATGATGCGGGCGTGGTATTCGATATTGGCGGCGGAGGCCACCTTATTGGACAGCTCCACCAGGTAGTAAGGGCCGCCGGCAGCTTCCAGTTCCCCGGTTTTCTTGAGCTCTTCGGTGACGGTGAGCAGGTCGATGGGCTGCGATTTCTCGAACAGCCGGAGCATGGCCTTATAGATGAGTTGGTGGGCGTCGAGGTAGAAACTTTCGGCCCGCAGGATGTCGAGCACGATAGACAAGGCGTCCTTGTCCAGCATCAACGCACCCAGCACTGCCTCTTCCAGTGGAATAGCCTGTGGCTGCACCTTGCCGAAAACGTAGTTCGACAGGTCTTCTCCCCGATTTTTGCTGCGGCTGCGCAGGCCTTGCAGCTTCTTATCCTGATCCTTCTCGCCAGCCATGGTTGATGGTTTGAATATGGTTAATATGCCTGCTCAATCTGAGCAGGCAAAACTACGGGATAATTGCCAGAATGACGGCAGTAGCCTCCTCCAATTTATTCCATAGCGTTATGGAAAAGGGCAGAAAAGTTGTGAAAATGCTGTGGATATCTCTCCGGGGGTCAAGCCAGGCAGAGATAATCCTCTGAACCCTTGTTACTTAGGCCCAGGGCGCCTTCGGGGTTATATCCTCCGGCTTTATAGCCCTAATGTCAGGCTGCCCGTTCTTTTTTTAATTGGAATTTGATCGTTGCCCGCTGTTCTTTGAATATCCTGTCGGGCAAATATAAAGATAATAAAAAGCCAGGTGCTTTTCACCTCCTTATTCCTGTCATTTGGGGAAAAATAGTACGGAGAAAAAAAGTAGATAATACGCCTGCTTATTCGGCAGCATTGGTTTTCAGTCCGGTAACGATACCCTGGTGCTCTTTCAGGAATGCATCATAGCTTTGCCATCTCCCAGGCCCCGTTGCTCCTGGTGATCTGGTTGTAGCCGATATTTACGGTGATATTGGCCCCGGCCAGCTTTTGGGAGAATTGGAAGCCCTGGCGCGGAAAGATGTTCCGGATGGAGAGCAGGCCAGGCTCTGGCCCTGCAGCTCCGGCTTCTCACTCAGCAGGCCATGACGGCGGTTGAGCGCCGTATCCTGAAAAATATATGACGAAAAGATCAACGCCGGTTTGTACCGGCCCAAGGCCTACTGAAATGCCGGATTCCTCGGTGCGGCAAACTACAGATAAAAAGAAACGACCAGCATAATAAACGGAAAAGCCCGCTGCAGAAACAGCGGGCCTACCATTTTCTCATAATAAGTTGTGGATACATTCGCCTCCAAGGGAAGAGGCGGGGACAGCTTTTACGCCATCCATATTCATGGGATTGCTGATGTCAAAAAGCCAATGCGTATCCGCATTGGCGGAAACTGGAATTTGTGATCCATCCCAATTGATTGATTGCCCAAGTCCCAATTCTCCAGGAATCAATATATTGGCTCTTTCAAAGTCGGAAGTCGGAAGTTGGAAGTTGGAAGATTTTCCGCCTTCTCATTTCGCACTTCCGCCTTCCTATAGGTCATTGAGGCGTTTCTGCACCCCTTCTATTACTTTTTCCTGTTCGGCGATCTGCAGCAGCATGCCTTCTTGTTGCTTTTCATTTTCGATGATGCCTTCCTGTGCTTTTCTGATGGCTTCTTCGGCCCGTTCGATCTCTTTGTGGTAGCGCTCATTGAGCGATTGCAGGCGCCCCATTTCCCGTTGCAGTTTTTTCAGCTCATCCATTTCGCCGGCGAGTTCCTGTCGCGTTTTTTCCTGGGCAACTTCCAGCGCAAAACGCATCATGATCTTTTCCGCTTCTGTATACTGTTCAGGGTGCTCGCGGGAAGAAAGAAAAGCGCCGCCCAGGTCGAACCAGACGTTGATGCGGGAGCCATTGCCCATGTCTTCAGTGGTGGCATAGATGTCGACCGTATTCCCATAACCAATGGCTGTGATGTCGGCATTGTCGCAAAACCATTCTTTGGTTTTGCGATCCCATTTTGGTTTGGCATCGTAAAAATCTTTCATGTAATCTTTCCAAACTTCACTGGCGAGCTTACTATCGACATTGGGGATCTCCAGTGAAAGCGCGTTTTTCGCTCCCTGGCTCATCGATTTGGTTTGTTCGGAAAGTTGGCCCGCAAGGGAAGTCCAGGCCGTAAACGAAAAGGCAAGGATAATAACGAGGGGTTTCATGTCAGAATTTTATTCGATGTTTTAGTTAATTTTCGAATGTTTACCTTGTGACGGAGTACTTCGCAAAAAGTAACAGGCGGAAATGGATTTTACCCGTTCCGGGTGGTGCGCTTTTCTGTTAAAAAGCGGCGGAGTAGGTGGAAATGATTCGAAATCCCGTTATATTTAATCCCTATCCTGGCCTGAAACTCAAAAGTTTAAGAAAAAAACAACAATTCGGCCTGATCAGCCGTATAACATCTTTGAATTAAACCAATAACAGACTTAAATGCGTGGCCTTAATCCCAAAGACCTTTTCGCTGACCGATACCGCCTGCACAAACAACTGGCACACGACGGGCTTTCCGAATCCTGGCTGGCCCACAATGAGATCATCGGTTCGGAGCAGGTAGTAAAGATATACAACGCTCTGGATGAGCCCGGCACCCGGATCTTTCGCCGGGATTTTGCGCGTGCCTATCACCTGATGCACCCCCGGTTGTTGCAAGTCATCTATTTTGATGTTCATGAGGACCGCCCCTATCTGGTGTTGCCCTATGTTCGGCGCGGCTCTATATACCGGCTTACTGGTAAGCTGGGAGAGGGGGAAATCGCAAGAGTTATGCGGGATGTATGTGCTGCCCTGGCCTACATCCATCAACCTGCCTATAATATTGTTCACCATGACATCCGGCCGGATAATATCCTGCTGAGTGAGCAGGGCCACTATATGCTTAGCATTTACGGCATCAGCCCGGAGTTGCGGTACGCCTATCTACGGGATGCTACCGATGAGGAGATTGCCGCTTTTGCCGATGCCGGCGCGGAATTGCCGGCCTATCGGCCGCCGGAAGAGGTAACAGGAGAGGGAGCGAATAAAAAAGCAGGGGCCGCTTCCGATATCTGGGCGCTGGGCGCCACACTTTACGAACTGGCCGTTGGCCACCCGCCATTCGGAAAGGAGGGCGGAGAAAGGCAGCGCCATGGTGAGGTGGCGGCACAGTTGCCATCTTCCTTTTCCCCGGGGTTGAATAACATCCTGAAACATTGCCTGAATAAAAACCCTGAGGCTCGTCCTTCAGCCGATAGCCTTCGGCAAATGGCAGAGGCTTACCTGAATGAAGGGCAATGGCCTGAACAATATCAGGGAGGCAGCGGCCAGGCCTGGAACCCCTCGGGCAGAAGAGTAATGGCAATTACCCCCAAGGTGGAACGTATTGGCGCCCTGGCAGAGGCTGTATTGTCCTCTTTAGTCCCTAAAATTAAACGTATCCCCGCTTTGGCAGGGCCCGTATCGGCCGCTTTTACCTCCAGTGTAAAACGTGTCGCTCCCCTGGCGGTGGCTGTATTGGCCGCCCTGGTGGTGGTTACCGGACTGATCCTTTTCTGGCCGAAAATGACTGGTGAAAATACGCTGGTCAGCAACCGGAATGATATTCCGGATACCAGCATCTCCGAACCCACCACTCAAAAACTTTCGGTAAGGAATGAGGAAATGGTACCTGTGGAAGCCAAAAACAATACAACAACAGGCCCGGGCCAGAAAACTACGGAAGAAAAAAAGCCGGCTTTAAAAATACCGGAAGACATAATACCTATCCCCGGGCCTCCGCCTGAAGAGGAGAAGAAGGCCGTTTCTCCGCCGGCTGAGCGCCAGCCAAAAGAGCGTACAGCCCAGAACAGAAGCACCCAGGTGAAATCGCCACCTGCCACGGTCAAAAAGACAGCGCCACAGCCCCCCAAGAAACAACAAGCCCCGCCTGGGCCGGGTACCGAGCCAAAGAACCAAACGCTGCGGCCACAATTCAATGATGTCACCAGCAAATGGGGGTACGTCGATAAGTCCGGGACGTGGATCATCTGGCCTCAGTTTGAGAAAGCAGGCCCTTTCGAGGATGGAAAGGCCACGGTGGCCCTGAAGGATAAAAGAAGTGGCGAACTGAAGTCCTATACACTCAATCCGAATGGGGAGTTGACCCGCCTTCCGGAACCTGACGTAGTGGAGAACCAGAACAATTGAAAACCGGCTCCCGCCCTTCTAAGGAACAATAATACACAGCGCCTTTCTGATGATCGAAAAACGCGCCGGGGTTTCTCCCAGGAATTCCCCATCGGCCTCGAGCAGGGTAGGGGGGGCGCCCTCGGCGGCCTCCACCTGAAGGGAAACAGCTTGAAAGGTTTCCACCTTGGGGTGGCTTCCTATAGATCCGTTGTAAAACCGATAGGTATTGAGCAATACCCCCAGCTTACTCAGGCGCCCTGCGGTTGTCACGGCAAACTGGCCGTCATCGGGCCTGGCGTGAGGCACCAACTGCATACCGCCACCGGAGTACCGGCATATGCCCAGGTTGATGGTATAAAAATGGCCTTCAATGCGCCGCCCGCCCCCTTCCACTATGGCCCTTTGCAATTTGTACTCAAAAAGAGAGCTCACCACCAGGATGAGGTAAAAGAGCTTATTGCGGGTAGCATATCGCCGTTCTTCTGATTTTCTGCCGATGTAGCCATCGTAAGCAAGCCCTGCAACGTTCACGAAGAAACGCTGCCGGGGTTGCCCGTCTTTGTAGTAATGAATGAGCCCGGCGTCCTGATAGCCCGTTCTTCCTGCCTGAATAACGGCCAGTGCCTTATCGATGCTTTTGGGAAAGCCATAAGTCTTGATCCAGTCATTGCCGGTGCCTATAGGCAGCAAGGCATAGGTGACTTCGGAAGAGGGGGCAGCCTGCTGCCGAAGGATGCCATTGGCCACTTCATGGTTGGTGCCGTCACCGCCAATAGCCAGTATTTTGCGGTAGCCCATTTCCACTGCCCTTTGGGCCAGTTCGATGGCATGGCCTTTGTACTCCGAGAGGGCAAACTCGCCCACCGGTATGGCTTTCGCTACCTGTTGTTGTAGCGCTGCCCAGCGTTTGCGAACCAACCCCTTGCCGGCGGTTGGGTTGGCGATGGCATACCATTGGGTGTGCATAAGGGCGGATGGTTTTGTGGTTTTGTGGTATTGGGGTGTCGTGGTATCGGGGGCATAAAACCATAAAACCGCAATGCCCAAATACCAAACTATTTACTACTTTTGGGCAACATTTTTAAAAGCTTGCCCATTACCACTCAAAAGTATCAACCGTGAGCAGCAGTATTCTATCGCTGGACAATATCGTAAAAACCTACGACAAGAACGTAGCTGTGGACGGGGTAAGCTTTGAGGTACCCAAAGGCAGCATTTTCGGCCTGTTGGGGCCCAACGGCGCCGGGAAGACCTCCCTCATCCGCATCATTACGACCATTACCCGGGCGGACACCGGTACGGTCTTCCTCGACGGAGAGAAGCTCAACAGCCGCCATCCGGAACAGATCGGTTACATGCCGGAAGAGCGGGGGCTGTACCGCAAGATGAAAGTAGGGGAGCACCTGCTCTATCTGGCGCGCCTCAAAGGGCTGAGCAAAGAGCAGGCCAGGGATCAGATCCGCCATTGGTTGGAAAAATTTGAGATCGAGGATTGGTGGGACAAAAGAGTGGAGGAGCTCTCTAAAGGCATGCAACAGAAAATACAGTTCATCGCTACGGTCGTCCATCAGCCCAAGTTGCTTATTCTCGATGAACCCTTCTCCGGCCTCGACCCGGTCAATACCAACCTCATCAAAGACGAGATCCACGAACTACACAACAAAGGAGTGAGCATCGTCTTTTCCACCCACCGTATGGAACAGGTGGAAGAGGTCTGTGAGCACATCGTGCTGATCAATAAGGGCAGGAACGTACTGCAGGGAAAGGTAGTAGACATCAAGAACCAGTTCAAGAAAAACCTGTTTCGCATCGAATACGAGGGACAACTGCCTCCGGGCCTGGAGGAACGGGCGGATATTGTCGAGCAATCGGGCCGTAGCCTCACAATTCAGGTTAGCGAAGAAGGCAGGTCCAATGAACTGCTGCAATACCTCCTGCAGAATGGGGTATTCGTCCACGCCTTCAATGAGATATTGCCGACGTTAAACGAGATATTTATCCGGCAGGTGAAGGAATAGGAATGTGTTTTCGTGTATAGGTGCATTCGTGCATTTGTACCCTTTGGCCACCTGGCCGCAGATATGCCCATACACGAATGCACGAATACACGAATAAACGAATGCACGAATACACGAATAAACGAATACACGAATACACGAATACACGAATACACATCATACATGGACAAACTATGGCTCATCATCAAGCGGGAATACCTGACGCGCGTCAAGCGGCGGTCCTTCATTATTGCGACCCTGCTGACCCCTCTGGCCTTTGCCGTATTCTTCGTCGTGGTCGGCCTGATCTTCCAGTACGAGAGTGACGATACCCGCCGTATTGCCATCATCGACGAAGGCAACGTGCTGAAAAAGAGCATGAAGGATGAAAAGAACCTCTACTTCAAGTTCGTGAATGATGTGGAGCTGGATGTCCTGAGGGATAATTTCGACGATTTCGACTACGACGGAATACTCGTGATCCCCAGGGTGAAGGACCTGATGTCAAAGAGTTATACCGTTTACTACTATTCTGAAAAGCAACCTACGCTGGATATAGAGTCCCTCATTCGGGAACGGGTGCGGGAGGGCGTCAAAGATTACAAGATCGAAGCCCTTCAACTCGACCCGGTGCAGTTGGAAGCCCTCGACACGAAAGTCTCCCTGGAACCGGAGCCTATTGATGAATCCGGGCAGGACGCGAGCAAGCTCACCGGCGCCATTGCCGCCGGCATCGGGGGGCTTATGGGTATCATCATGTACATTGTGGTGTTCATTTACGGGATGATGGTGATGCGCAGTGTGATGGAGGAAAAGACCAGCCGCATTGTAGAAGTGATGATCTCTTCAGTGCGCCCCTTTCAGCTTATGCTGGGCAAGATCGTCGGGGTGGGGGCAGTGGGGCTTACCCAGGTGGCCATATGGGCGGTCCTCATTCCTACCGTCGTACTGATATCCAGCCTCGTTTTCGGCTTTGATTCCAATACTCAAATGGAGATGGCTCAATCTCAGGCAGCAACCGATATCAACCCGGAAGATGCCGAGGCCATGATCGCCCTGGCCATCGAGGAGTTCAACAGCCTCAACTGGTGGGCCATCCTGCCCCTCTTTATCTTTTTCTTCCTGGGCGGTTATTTCCTTTACTCCTCTCTCTTTGCCGCCGTCGGGTCCGCTATGGGCGACGACCTGGGCGAAGGGCAGTCCCTTACCATTCCCATTACCATCCCTGTAGTTATCGCTTTTTACATCATGATCGTGGCCATACAGGCGCCCAATTCCAGCCTGGCGGTTTGGTCATCCATTTTTCCGTTGTTCTCGCCCATCGTCATGCCGGCCCGACTGGCCTTTTCTCCGCCACTATGGGAAGTGGTGGCCTCGGTGGTGGTGCTGGCCGGTTCCTCCGTCTTCTTCGTCTGGCTCTCCGGGCGCATCTATCGGGTGGGCATCCTGATGTATGGCAAGAAGGTGACGCTGAAGGAGTTGGGGAAGTGGATGTTTTATAGGGATTGATGATACTGCGTTGCTCAAATCCTCATGCTACTTTTAATTTGCTTACAGCGCAATCTCACCAAGGTTTCGCCAGCCCAGTACCCAGGCCAGGTTTCGCCGTTGCACTTCCTCACCACCGTAGACTAAAAAGCTGTCTTCCGGCAATGCGCCGGAGAGCGTTTGGAAATATTTCAGGCTTTTGAAAAAGTGGGTGTTGATGGTCCTGGCCGATTTGATCTCGATGGGGGAAAGATGATGCCCCCGGTCGAGCAAGAGGTCTATCTCGGAGGCGCCTGCCGCTTGCCAGAAATAGGCCCTGGGACGGAGGTTTCGGTTGAGGTGGTTTTTTAAAATTTCATTGATGACGAAGTTTTCAAAAAGCGCGCCTTTTGCAAAATGACGATTCAGGCCGTCAACACTGCGGATGGACATCAGTGCGCAGGCCAGCCCCGTGTCATAAAAATACAACTTTGGTGTTTTGACGATGCGCTTATTGTAATTCCTGTGGTAGGGCCTTAAGAGATGGACGATAAAGCTGGTTTGTAAAACGCTCAGCCATTTTTTTATCGTGTGGTGGGAGATGCCGATGAGGCTTCCCATGTCTGATAAATTCACCAGTTGCCCGATCCGCCCTGCGCAGATCTCAAGAAACTGCTGGAAGGCGCCGAGGTCCGATACATTGAGGATCTGGCGGAGATCACGTTCGACATAAGTTTGGATATAGTCCAGCAGCCAGCTTGTCGGGTCAAGGCCCAGATCGTAAATGCGCGGGTAAAACCCTTTGAGGATATAATCTTCATAGTTGGTTAAGGCAAAAGCAGTTTCCTTGATCTCTTCCAAAGAAAAAGGGAGCAGGTTGAAAATGGCCACCCTGCCGGCCAGGCTTTGGGAGACGCTTTCCATCAGCAACAGGTTCTGAGAACCGGATATGACAAATTGACCCGGTATTTTTTCGCGGTCAACCGTCACCTGAATATAGGAAAGCAGGTCAGGGGCGTGCTGAACTTCATCAATGATCGCTCTTTCCCCCAGGTTGAACAGAAATCCTTTTGGGTCTTCTTTGGCAAACTTGCGCTGCTCAAGGTCTTCCAGGTTGGCGTATCGGTAAGCCGGGAAGGTTTGTTGAACTAATGTGGATTTTCCACTTTGCCGGGGCCCCGTCACGGCAATGACAGGCATTTTTTTCGCGGCTTCTGTAATTTTGGCGGCGAGTAATCGGTTGATCATTTTTTGTAAATTGGAAGTTGTAATTCTAATTTGCAAGATACAAAATTTTTTTATCCGAATTTTACTTAACCAACGATTTTTATCAACCCTGAAACAACCGCTGTTGCACCCCTCCTCCTCCTTCCCTATATTGAGCAACAAAAGCCCTCAATATGAAAAAACTCCTGCTCGCCACCTCCCTGCTCACGCTCTCCCTGTCCATCCTTCCCGCCCAGAGCCGCCTCCACTTCGACGGCTTCGGCGATTATGTCCAATTGGGAGGTACAGATTTCCCGCCACCCTGGACGGCTGAAGTCCTTGTATACAAAAACCAGCAATCCCCCTACTCCCACCTGCTGACCGGCACCGACGGCACCAGCGGCCTGCGCCTGGAGCAATACATCAACAACAACCGGGTGGGCGTCACCAAGGCCGGTATCGCCGACTGGACGTTTAACTACCAGGTGCCGACAGGAGAGTGGAAACACCTGGCCTTCGTCTGCGACGGCAGTACCATAAAGCTTTATGTCAACGGTGTACTCACTGGCGGAACGATCAACGGTACGATCAATATGCCCATGGACAAGATCGGGCTCAACACCACCGGCGCCGGCGCCCTCAACGCCCAGATCGACGAGTTGCGCATCTGGAATACCGCCCTGCCCGAGGCTTCTATCCAGGCTTATCTCTTCGATACCATACCTGCCGGCCATCCGCAGCACGACAATCTGGTGAGCTACTACCGCTTCGACGAGGGGGCGGGCACGACGGCCTTTGACTCCAAAGGCGATCTGGACGGTACGATCTACGGCGCCACCTATACCCCGGTGCGCCAGCGCGACGTGGCGGTGGCCGCTCTGGTTCGCCCCCTGCCTTTCGTCAATAACTTTTCCGTTTCCGAGAACATCACCATCCGCATCGCCAACAACGGCCTGCAGGCCATTGAAGAAGACTTCGAAGTGGGCTACTCTCTCAACGGCGGGCCGGCAATGACGGCTACGGTGGAGGCTTCCACGAGCCCGTTGCCGCCGTATACTTCCGTAGAAGTGAACTTCCCGCCGGTAGACCTCTCCTTTTACGGCACCCATACCTTTGAACTCTTCACCGCTCTGCCCGGCGACGAGCTGTCCGCCAATGACACGCTCGTGCAGTCCGTCAGCGAAACCCAGGTAACGATCGGGGACATCACCGGGTTTCAGGAGGAAGCGGACGGCTTCCTCTTTTCCAGCTTCACCTCGAAGGTCAAAGTGTCCTTTTACCGCGACGACATTTTTAGGATACAGCTGGCCCCCAGCGGGCAGTTCTTCGACCCCGCCGACGGTCAGATCGTGGTGCACCAGGGCAGTCCCATCAGCGGGGTGGAATGGGCGGACGAGGGCGATTACTACAAAATGGAGAGCCAGGCGGTGGTGCTCCGTGCCTACAAATCCCCTCTGAAATTCGCCCTGTACGAGAAGGATAACGAAACGCTGATCTGGGAAGAGATCCAGCCGCTGTCCTTCGGCCAGGAATCTCGGCAGCGCATCCGCCGCAATCCGGACGAGCACTTCTACGGCTGCGGCATGCAGAACGGTTACTTCTCTCACCGGGACCGCACCGTGCCCATCGAGAACATCTACGCAGACTGGGGCGACGGAGCGGTGCCTAACCCGGCGCCGTTCTACCTGAGCACCTCCGGCTACGGCGCCTTACGCAATACCTTCAGCCGGGGCGAGTACCGCTTTCAGACGACCGTCAGCACCCTGCATCGGGAGAACCACTTCGACTGCTACTACTTCTACGGGCCTTCCCTCAAGGAAGTGCTGGAAGGCTATACTTTCATTACCGGGCGGCCCTTCATGATGCCGCGTTGGGGCATGGAATTCGGCGATGCCGACTGCTACAACAACACCGGCACCACTGCCGACGTGATCAGCCAGGTCGCCCAGGTGTACCGCAACCTGGACATGCCCGGCGGCTGGATACTGCCCAATGACGGCTACGGCTGCGGTTACGAAAACCTGGAGTTCGTCGTGGAGGAACTCCACAACCTGGGCTTCTACACTGGCCTGTGGACGGAGGACGGCGTGGGCAACATCGACTATGAGGTCGGTACGGCGGGCACCCGCTGCGTCAAGCTGGACGTGGCGCTGGTCGGCCCCGGCTACGCCTCCGCCATGCAGTCGGGCAAGGCGGCCTTCGGCGGCATCGAGGCCTATAGCAACGACAGAGGCTACGTCTGGACGGTAGCCGGCTGGGCGGGCACCCAGCGCTTCGCCACCATCTGGTCGGGCGACCAGTACGGCACCTGGGAGAATATCCGCTTCCATATTCCCACTGTCATTGGCTCCGGACTGTCGGGTTTCAATGCCGCCACCGGTGACATCGACGGCATCTTCGGCGGCAGCGCCCCCACCTACACCCGCGACCTGCAGTGGAAGTGCTTCACCCCCGCCATGATGACCATCTCCGGCTGGGCGCCGCAGGGCAAGCAGCCCTGGGCATTCGGGGAGCCCTACACCAGTTACAACCGCAAATTCCTCAACCTGAAGATGCAGCTGACGCCCTACCTGTACTCCTACAGCTGGGAGGCCCACCAGACGGGCGTACCCACCGCCCGCGCCATGGTGCTGGAATTCCCGGATGACCCCACCACCTGGGACAACACCACCCAGTACCAGTTCATGAGCGGCGAGTGGCTGCTGGTGGCGCCCATGTATCAGCCCGGCCTGCTGCGCAACGGCATCTATCTGCCCGAAGGCGACTGGATCGACTACTGGGACGGAACCCGTTACCAGGGGCCGATGACACTGGACGCTTATCCGGCGCCGCTGGACAAAATGCCGCTGTTCGTTCGCGCCGGCGCCATCATCCCCATGTATCCCGAGGGCTTGTACGACCGGGCGGTGCCGAAGGATACGTTGATCGTGGACCTGTATCCGGAAGGGCAGTCGAGGTTCCGGCTGTATGAAGACGATGGCCACAGCCAGGCCTACCGGGATGGGGCCTATGTCACTACGGAGATCGATGTGGTGGAAGAGGAAAGTTCGATACACATCGATGCCATTCCGACGGCCGGCAGTTATGAAGGACAGCCGGAGGACAGGGTGTACCTCTTTCAGGTGCGCTATCCGAAGAAACCGGGTAGGGTGGAGTGGCGGCAGGAGGCAGATCTGCCGGAGTTTTCTAACCGGGAGGATTGGGAAACAAATGCTGCTGGCTGGTATTATGATGCGGGAGAGAAAGGAGGCACCATCTTCATAAAAACGGAGCCGGTGCCAATCGCACCTGATAACGGCGCCATCATCGATCTTTACGGCCTGGCGGTAGTGGAGGTGGAAGAGCCTGCCGGTATTGGGAAGCTGCGGATAAGCCTTTTTCCGAACCCGGCTTCCCACACGGTTACCCTTTCTGTCGATGGCCCGGCGAAGCTTCAGGCGGTGAACGTCTTCCGGGAGGATGGGCGGCAGGTGGAGGTGGAAAGTTCCAGCCAGTCTTCGGGGCAGTGGCAGTTGCGGTTCCCGTTGGAGTTCAGAGGTTTGGCCTTTGTAGAGGCGGTCCTGGAGGACGGGCGGCGGGTAGTGGAGCGGGTGGTGGTGCGGTGAGGCAGGCCCTATCTGTAAACGGCCTGAAAGGCAAGGCTAATTTAAGATGGCCTTTCAGTCCTTAAAACCTATAGCTTCAGGCGGCGGAGTGCCGTTTTCCGTTTGAAAATTTGGGATGACTCAAGTTTATACTGGTCAGATCTCCACCGTTTTCCACCGCCCCATCCGAAACACCAGGATGGAAATAATGGCCAGCACCGCCTCGCTGCCCGCAATGGACCAGCACACCCCGGCCAGCCCCCACTCCATAGTGATGGCCAGAAAATAAGCGATGGGGATCTCCAGCATCCAGAAGCAGAAAAAGTTGATGAGGGTCGGCGTGCGGGTATCGCCGGCGCCGTTGAAGGCCTGGCTGACCACCATACCGTAGGCGAAGAAGGCGTAGCCCCCGCAGATGATGCGCAGGCTGAGCACGCCGGCTTCCAGCACTGCCGGCTCGCTGTTGAACAGCCTCAGGATGGGGATAGCAAACAGGAAGTAAATGACAGAGACGGACAGTAGGAACACCATATTGTAGAAGGCCGTTTTCCAGACGGATTTTTCCGCCCGTTCCGGTTTGCCGGCGCCCAGGTTTTGCCCGACCAGGGTGGCGGCGGCATTGGCCAGCCCCCAGGAGGGCAGGATGGTGAAGATGATGAGCCGGATGGCGATGGTGTAACCGGCTACGGCCTCGCTGCCAAAGTGGGCGATGATGCGCATCAGGAAGATCCAGCTGGCGGACCCGATGAGGAACTGCCCGGCGCCGGTGGAGGCCACTTTGGCGAGTTTGCGGATGATGCGGAAGTGTACACGGAAGTGCTCCCACTGCAGCTGAACGATACCTGATCTGCCGAAGAGGATATACAACTGGTAGATTACGCCGGCGCCCCGCCCGATAAAGGTGGCCATGGCCGCCCCTTGTACGCCCATTTCCGGAAAAGGGCCCAGGCCGAAGATAAAGATCGGGTCCAGGATGATGTTGATACCATTGGCCAGCCAGAGGGAACGCATGGCGATAGCGGCGTCGCCCGCCCCCCGGAAAATACCGTTGAGCAGGAAGAGGAACATGATGACGACGTTGGACCCCAGCAAGATGCGGGTGTAACCCGCCCCGTTGGCGATCAGTTCCTCCGATCCGCCCATCAGCCGGAGGATGTCCTCGGCGAAAAGGAACCCAGGAATACCCAGAGCAATGGAAATTCCGAGTGCGATCAGCATGGACTGAGCGGCGGCCACGGCAGCCTGCTCCGGCTTCTTCTCTCCCACCCGCCGCGCCACCATAGCGGTGGCGGCCATGCTCATGCCCACTGCTATGGCATATACCAATGTGACGACCGACTCGGTGAGCCCGACAGTAGCTACCGCGTCAATACTCACCCTGGAAACGAAGAAAACGTCGGCTACTGCAAAGAGAGATTCCATGATCATTTCCAGGATCATGGGAATAGACAGCAGTACGATGGCCCGATTGATGCTGCCGGAGGTGAAGTTCTTCTCCTCTCCATTCAGCGCCTCGGATATGGTCTTAAAGATCTTTTGCATGGATAGTCGGGTTACAGGCGATTCGTTTTCAACAGTATTACGGGCTTATATACCCATTCTCCTTTTTAAGAGTTCCCCCTTTTACGCTTTTAGCAGTTGAGCGGTGTATTTTTTTAGTATTTCGGTAGTTTTGTTGAGTGCGTGTAAAGCGTGGAATGTCCTCCTAATACTGAAACAAGGCTCAATGTGTTCTCTACGTCCCGTGATTGCAATTCTTTTTCTCTTCGCCCAGCCGGTGGCATTATGGCCCTTCAGCCAGCCGGACAGCCTTATGCGGGCTCTGGAAGCGGCCCGTGCAGATGAGGAGAAGCTCAACATCCTGGTGGAATTGGCGGCCTATTATGCCATGCGCGGCCACGAAAGTACTCTGGCTGTTTGCCTGGAAACTGTGGAGCTGTCGCGGAAGCTGGAAACCCCTTCTGTTGAAGTGAGGGCTCTCCTCACCCTGGGGTTATGGCGCCACAATAAAGGGCAGTACACCGAGGCTCAGAACCATTTTTTTCGGGCCCTTGCTATTGCCGAATCACAGCAGTTGCCCGGGCAGTTGCCTTCCATTTACCTCAACCTGGGGCTTTCCTACCAACGCAAATATCAACAGGATTCCGCCTATCACTTCTACCTCGAGGCCGAGCAGGTCTTTCGGCAGCAGGGCAGCCCCTCCGAGATGTGGAAAGTGTATAACGGCCTGTTTGGCCTTTTCGCGGAGAAAGGAGATCCCGCCCGGGCAAGCGCTTATGCCCACAAAGCATTCGATATGGTGAAGGAGAACGGCAGCAGGGCGGAGCGCGGATTCCTCTTGTTTCGCCTGATGCAATATTTCTTCCGCAGCGGGCAGTTCGCCGAGATGGATTTTTTCCAGGACAAGTGGGAGGAGTATCAGGCGGAAAAGAGGGCCAGCCGGGAATTGATGGAGAGCCCGGAACACATCGAGCTTTATCTGCACGGACGGGAAGCGAGCGACTCGGCAAGGCTGCAGCTGAACCGCGCCATTGCGTATTTTGACTCTACCGGGAACAGATACAGGGCCGGATGGTGTTATGAGAACCTCGCTGATTTTTATCTGGCCCAGGAGCAGGAAACGCAGGCGGAGCGTGCTTTTCATGCCGCGTTGCTGCGCTATCGGCAGTGCGGGGCCGGTTATCGTCAAGGCCGGGTGTTGCACCGGTTGTACCTGTTCAATAAAGCAAAGGGGCGATTTCCGGAAGCACTTCAATACCTGGAATCCTACCAGCTACTGGCGGATAGCCTTGCCGGGGTAGAGGTAGAGAAAAACCTCGACCAGCTGAAAGTGCAGTATGAAACTGAGCAGAAAGAACAAGCCCTGGCCCTCAAGAGCCTGGAACTCCGCCAAAGGTCCAGGGAGCGAAATGTCTTCCTGTTTAGTTCCATCCTGTTCGCTATGCTGGCAACCATCGTTTTTATCGGGCTGCGCCAGCGCATTGCGGCCAACCGAAAGCTGGCAAAGCAGGAATCCCAGTTACAGGAGCAGCGCATCCGGCAACTGGAGCAGGAAAAGCAACTCTCCGCACTCCATGCTATGATCGAAGGGCAGGAAAAAGAGCGCATCCGGGTCGCCAACGACCTGCACGACAGCCTCGGGGGGTTGTTTTTTTCGGCCAAAGCCCATTTTATGGCGCTCGACGGGCAAACCCGGACAACCCAGAATAAGAGCCTTTTCGAACAGACCGCCGAGATCTTCGACAAAGCCGGCGTCGAGCTGAGGCGGATATCCCATAATCTCATGCCCCGCACCTTATTCCTGCTGGGCCTGCAAGGGGCCGTAGAGGGCCTGGCCGGCCAACTCCGGACGGACGGCCTGCAATGCCGGTTCCAGTGCATCGGGTTGGAAAAAGCGATTCCGGAGCCCACCGCAGTCATGCTGTTTCGCATCATTCAGGAATTGTCCAACAACATACTGAAGCATGCCCGGGCGAGTAATGTCCTGATACAACTCATACAAAAGGATGAAGAGATCCACCTCATCCTCGAAGATGACGGCATCGGTTTCGACCTGGAAACCGCCCGGCAGCAGCAGTCGCTGGGCCTGGCCAGCATCGAATCACGCGTCAGTTTTCTCAGCGGTGAACTGGACATTGATACCGCCCCTGGCCAGGGGACGACGGTGGTGGTTCGGGCGCCGCTGTAAACCGTGAATGCAAAGCACAGGCCGTTCAGAATGCTTCGCATTTACTTCCTCAGCCGCTTCCGGTTTCCGGCTTCGCATTTCTCTTCCTCTATGAATTCCCATAGTTTTCCCCGGCAGAAAACCGGGGCCGGCATCTTCGCCGGAGCGCTGATCTTTAGGGCAAAAATTAAGATGAACAAGCGTTTTATCCTTGCAATCGTACTGCTTTGGAAGTTGAGTGCCGGCCATGCTCAGGAAGAGATGAATTGGGTGCGCCAGCATCCGCTTTCTCCGTTGGTTCAGCTTGAGGATGTAGAAATGGACCCTTCCGGTTTGGGCCTGGCGGTTGGTGACAACGGCACCATATTCCGCACGACAGACTTTGGCGCCAGTTGGGAAGCCGTGGAAACGGATTTTTCATTTACGGTATTTGAAGTGGCCATCGTGCCGGGAAGCGGCGGGGAGCAGGCCTGGGCCGGGTTGGCCGCCAGTACGCGGGTGGCAAAGACCACCGATGGCGGGCTCACCTGGCAGGTTGTCGAGACAGGATACAGCCTGTCGGCTGCCGTTTATCTGGCCGCGCCCGATGCCAATACTCTTTATGTGGGGACACAGGCCGGGGTACTGAAAACCGCTGACCAGGGGCAAAACTGGGAGGAAGTGACGCCGGCGCCCGGCCTCAACTGGAGCTCCATTTCCTTCAGCGATGCCTCCACCGGGTGGGCGGCCACTACCAGCGGGGCCATTTACCGGACCACCGACGGTGGCGCAACCTGGGAGGAACCTGCCCCCGGCCAGTTTGACGGACGGGTTCAACTTCATTTCCTGGATGCCGGCAAGGGGTACGCAGCTGTCTTTCGTTCCTTTTTCCGGACCACCGATGGAGGAGAGAGCTGGGAACTGCTGTCTGATGCTGCTTTTTCCACTAACCTGGAAGAACTGGACATCGCCGATAGCAGCTTTATGGTGGGAACGGTAGGCAATACTTCTTTCACTACCACTGACGGCGGCTTCACCTGGGAGCGCGTCATGCCACTATCTTATTCCTATCGGAACCAGGGTATTTGTGCACTGCCGGATGGCCGTGTGTGGATCGCTGGCTCCCATACCATGGCCGCATACTCTGTTGATTTTGGGATGACGTATTCCGACCAGGTGCCTGGCAATAAAAATACCATTACCAGCCTGGCGTTCACGGATATGCAGCATGGCTGGGCAACGGGAATGAACGGCACGGTTTTGAGGACATCGGCTGCCGGCAGCAGTTGGGAGGAAGCCAGCCTCCCCGATGGCGGACAGGTTTCAGCTGGTATCGCCTTTTCTCCCGAGGAGTTCTGGGCCTGCAATGGGAATCAATTGGTGTATACTACCGATGGCGGGCAGAGCTGGGCGGCTTTCGAGGGGGTTGTGGCAGGGAATAGCACCTATACCGATATGGTGGCGGTAGAGGGGGCCGTTTTCGCCAGCAATTATAACGGCAAGGTATACCGAACCACCGATAATGGAGCCAGCTGGGAAGAACTGCCGACTATGCACAACGGCTTCCTTTTCGGCCTGAGCTTTCCTACGCCGGAGGTTGGCTACGCCGTCGGACAGGACAGTACTGTCCTCAAAACGGCCGACGGCGGGGACAGTTGGGAGCGCCTGGATATTCCTACCTCCTACAACCTGGACAAAGCCTATTTTTTCGATGCCGATAACGGATGGGTGGCCGCCGCTGCCAATATTCCGGAAATTTTTCGTACAGAGGATGGAGGAAATAGCTGGGAGGTGGTGAGCCTTCCATTCTCCGGCTTTTGGAAAGAGGCCTACTTCAGCAGCCCGTCCACCGGCTATATTGTCGGAGGCACTGCCAGTGTGGGACGGGTGTTGCGAACCACCGACGGGGGCGACACCTGGGAAGCCATTTACACCACCTATGGCCTTTTAAACGCTATTGCACGGCAAGAGGATGAAACCGGCGCCCGTATCTGGATCGGAGGGTTCGGAGGGAATATTGAGTTGTGGGAGGATGTGCAGGTTAGTACCCGGCAGCTTTTCCGGGCCAGCCGCCTGCATGTATTTCCCAACCCCGCCAGGGAGGCCCTGCACCTTCAACTCCCGCCCGGCCTGCCGGTGGATGCCCATCTGGTTGTTTACGACGGCCAAGGCCGCCCCCGGATGCGCCTGCCCGCCCGCCCCCGGCTCGAACTGGGGCGCCGGCTGGAGGCCGGAGTATATCTCCTGCGCCTGGAAAGCGAAGGGCAGGTATGGCAGGCCAAGGTGTTTATTCTGGATTAGAGCATCATATTTGGAGGCCGCTCATTAACGCTGCTTTTTTTTTACATTTATAGCGGGACAACAGTATGCCATGATCAAGCTCATAATTGCCGATGACCACCAACTCGTCATTGACGGCATTCGGCTCATGATCGCCGAAGCACCGGACATGGAATGTGTGGGGACGGCTAACGACGGACAGGAAGCATTGGCCCTGCTTGCGAAAAAGCAGGCCGATGTCCTTCTGCTTGACATCAACATGGAGGGGCTCAACGGGCTGGAAACCTGCCGTGCCGTGCACATTCGCCATCCGGAAGTGAAAATGGTCGCTTTATCCATGCTCAAGGAGCCCGGATTGATCAAGCAGATGCTGAAGAACGGCGCTTCCGGGTATTTGTTGAAGGACGCCGGCATGGATGAGGTCCTCCGGGCTGTTCGTGCAGTTCATGCCGGAAAGCAATACTTCAGCCCGGAAGTGTCGGCAGCTGTTATGGCCAGCCTGAGTGCCAGCCGAACCACCGAAAAAAAAATGCTTTTTCCGGAACTTACCCGGCGGGAAAGGCAGGTTTTGCGCCTCATTGTCGAAGAATATACCACCGCCGAGATCGCCGGGGAATTGTCTATCAAATTCGGGACCGTGGAAACCCACCGCCGCAACCTGCTGATCAAGCTGGGCGCCCGAAATACAGCAGGGCTGGTGCGCACCTGCCTGGAATATGGGTTGTTGACTGAATGACCCATCGCCCGGTTTGCCTTCTTCCTGATACGCTGAAATGATACGGGATGGAGCCCATTGATTGAAACAAACTCCTTAATATTCTTTACATTTACCGAAGAGGTGGAAACAGATAACCACGCTACCTTTTCCGGTAAATGAACTTCTTGTTTTCTTCCCTCTCCTTATCGAACGAACAGGCTACAGTAAAAGAGAAAAAACAGGATCATGCCCAACGACCTATTGGCAAAAGTGATGGATGCCGCCGTTTATGCGGCCACGAAGCACCAGTATCAGCGCAGGGCAGGTTATGATAAGCTGCCCTATATGAACCACCTGCTCAAAGTAACAGAGGCGCTTATCCGGATCGGAGAGGAGCGCGATGAAGCACTGCTGTTGGCCGCCGTACTGCACGATGTTCTCGAAGATACGGACGCTACTTACGAAGAACTGTCCCGCCGTTTTGGACAAGAGGCCGCCGACATCGTCCTGGAACTCACCGACGATATGTCCATCCCTTACATGGAGCGCAAATGGCTGCAGGTGGAAAGAGCCCGGCAACTGAGTAAGAAAGCCCGAATGATCCGAATTGTAGACAAGTCGACCAATATTCGCGATATCCTATCCTATCCATTAGACTGGCCTCTGGAGAAGAAAAAGAACTATCTGGACAACAGTATTCAGGTGGTGTCCCGCATTCGTGGGGCCAATCTCAGGCTGGACACCTGGTTTGACGAAACCGTGGACTGGGCGAAGAAACGGCTGGAAGAGCTGGAAAAAGCGGAGGGGAATGATTTTACTCAGTGAAGGAAAGGCGGATTTGAGTTATTATTGGAGGCGTAAGCCCCTGGACACAATTTGCAAAGCACGGATCTTAATACTGTAAAACATTTGGATTATGCCCTGGAAAAAGGAGAACATTAAAGATATGCTCCGGCAGGTAGACGAGATCATCAGGAAAGCGATGGAACTGGAGGAGCAATACCAGGAACAGCTGAGCCGGGTACATCCCAACTTTCAGCAATCGGCCCGCAACCTGGTGTATTACCGGGCGATGCGCAGCGATGACATTCGCAGCCTGCAAAAGCGGTTGGGGTGGATGGGTATTTCACGGCTGGCCAAGGCGGAGAGCCATACGCTTTCCAGCCTTTACATCACCCGTTCGGTTCTGACGGCCTTTTTAGAAGACGAACCTATCCACATTCAGCCGGCGGGCCTTTCGATCAAGGAGGGCAACCGGCTGGCGCGCACGAATGCCAAGGCGTTGCTGGGCTTCCGTGCCAAGGGGCGTCGTACCCGCATTATGGTCACTTTGCCGAGCGAGGCAGCTGAGGATTACGGCCTTGTCCGTCAGATGATCGCCGAGGGTATGAACTGCGCCCGCATCAATTGTGCACACGACGGCCCGGAGCAGTGGAAGAAGATGATCGACCATGTACGAAAGGCTTCCAAAAAGTTAAAGCGCAAGTGCCAGGTTGCCATGGACCTGGCCGGCCCCAAGATCCGCACCGGCGACCTGAAGCCGGGGTCCAAGGTGCGCAAGTACCGCCCGCAGAAAGACGTCAGGGGCCGCATCGTGCAGCCCATAGAGGTGTGGATCGGCCCGGCGCCCCATGTCAGTTTGGAACTGGCCCACGTGCCGGTCTCCAGCGCTGCCCTGAAAACCTTAAAGCCCGGCGCCCGGCTGTACTTCCGCGACGCCCGCCGCAAACGCCGGGAATTGCTCCTCACCGAAGTACAGCCCGACGGTTGTATAGCAGAGCTTTACCGCACTACTTTCCTGGAAACGGGCATGATGTTGTACACCGACAAGAACAAGCGGGCCCGCCCCTTAGTGGTCGGTGAACTGCCGGCCGTAGAGGCGCCTCTGCTGCTGAAGCGGGGGGATATGTTGCGCCTCCACCGGGAACATACGCCCGGAGAACCGGCGGAGTATGACGAAAAGGGGAATTTGGTTCGGGAGGCCCACGTGTCCTGCACTTCCGAAGAGGTGTTCGGGCAGGTGGAGGTTGGAGAGCCCATTCTGTTCGACGATGGAATGATCAGAGGGCGCATCCGGAAAGTAAGCGAGGAGGAGATGTGGGTACAGATCGAACACACCAAGGAAGGCGGCGGCAAACTGGCTGCCGACAAGGGCATTAACCTGCCGGACAGCAAGCTATCCATTCGGGGCCTGACGGATAAAGACATCAAAGACCTGCGGTTCGTGGCTGCTTTTGCGGATGTGGCCAACGTATCCTTTGTCAATTCGGTGCTGGATGTACGCCAGCTGATCCAGGAGCTGGAAAAGCTCAAGGCTACCGAAAAGCTGGGTATCATTCTGAAGATCGAGACCAAGAGCGGTTTCAACAATTTGCTGGAGATCCTGCTGGAGGCCATGCGCATGCACCCGGTGGGTGTGATGATCGCCCGCGGCGACCTGGCCATTGAAGTAGGATGGGAAAATATCGGCAGAGTGCAGGAAGAGATCCTCTCCCTTTGCCAGTCTGCCCACATTCCCGACATCTGGGCCACCCAGGTACTGGAGAACATGGCCAAGCGGGGCATCCCCTCAAGGGCTGAGATCACCGATGCCGCGATGGCGCAGCGCGCCGAGTGCGTAATGCTAAACAAAGGGGAATATATCCTCAACGCCATTCAATTGCTGGATACCATACTGAAAGACCTGGAGCCTTACCAGGAGAAGAATGCCCCAATGCTGCCGGCTATGGAACTGGCGGGGGGCAACCGCTAAGAGCATGTTTGGAGGCCAATCTTTGGGCTAAAAAATGCCCCTTTTTTGCTGATATTGCGTTACTTTTTTTGCCCGTACCACCAGTATGAGCTGCAAAAAGATGCCTTATCTCAACAAAAAATTGACACTTTTTATCTCCAAACCCGGCCTCCAAACATGCTCTAAATTGGAACGCAGCCGGGACAGCCGGCGCCGGCGCTTCCTAAAGCCAGATGGCCGTCGGTATGCTCAGTCAGTAGCATAGCGCCGAATAAAACCTTAACTTGCGCGAGTTAAAAACAACCAGAAGAACCCGTGCTGTACAATTTCAGGATTAATATTATCGTGCGCATCGCCATCATACTGGCGTTGGTGGCGGGGGCGGCCATTAGCTTCATACAAGGTTACAGCCTGACGTCGGTTTTCCTAGGAGGCCTGCTCGCCTTTGGGGTCAGTAATCTGATTCGCTATGTGAACCAGACTAACCGCGACCTTGCCAGTTTCATCGAAGGGGTGCAATACAACGACTTTATTACGACCACCTCTGCCCGCCACAAAGGGGAATCCTTCGGAGAGTTGTACCAGAGCTTCAACATGGTCAACCGCAAGTTTCAGGAGATCCGTGCAGAGAAGGAGGCCAATCATCAATTCCTCCAGTCTATCGTGGAACACATCGACATCGGCCTACTGTGTTTCAACGGCCAGGAAGAAGTCATCCTCATGAATAAGGCGCTGCAGGGGCTGATCCACAAATCCTACCTCATCAATCTGGGGGGCTTGCAGCAGGTGGATGAAGGGCTGTGGTCGACGGTGAAGCAGCTCAAACCAGGAGAGCGCGAGCTGGTGAAGCTTACGGTGGACAACAAGCTGAAGCAGCTGTCCATTCAGTGTATCGAGCTGGTGCTTAAAGGCGAGCATTACCGGCTGGTTTCCTTCCAGAATATCCAAACGGAACTGGAGCAACAGGAACTGGTAGCCTGGCAGAAACTGATCCGCATCCTTACTCACGAGATCATGAACTCGGTGGCTCCGATTGCTTCCCTGAGTTCCACCATCAGCGATGTCATCGCCCATCGCACCGTTATGGATGAAGGTAGCATGAAACACATCAAAAACTCGGTGGATGTGATCAAGAAACGCAGTGAGGGCCTTCTGGGGTTTACGGAGACCTACCGTACCCTGACGCGCATTCCGCCTCCCAATTTCGAACTGGTCGAGGCCCGGCATCTCGTTGAAGAGCTCTGTACCCTTTTTCAGCCGGAGCTTGAGCGAAAAGGTATAAAGTTGGAGTCCAGCCTGCCGGTACAAGCGGTTTCTTTCCAGGCCGATCCGGCATTGTTGGAACAGGTGCTCATCAATCTCGTAAAAAATGCCGCCGATGCTGTAACGGGAAGAGTAAATCCACGCATCAAGATCAACGTACAGAAGGTGGGCGCCAAGGCCCAGATCATTATAGCCGACAACGGGCCGGGTATACCGGAAGAGGTAATGGAGCAGGCCTTTGTGCCCTTTTTTACTACAAAAAAGGAGGGGTCCGGCATTGGGCTCAGCCTCAGCCGGCAGATCATGCGGATGCACAAAGGCAGTATCGAGCTCCATTCCGTCGTAGGAGAGGGCACGGTAGCAACGCTTTCGATATAAAAAAAGCTGTACCCGGGGGTACAGCTCCATCTTCCGATCCTAAAACAAATAATAAAAATCAGCGAAATGACTGTAAGAGGTGGTACTTACCGTACCTGAAAGGCCTTATTGTAGGTCTTCGAGGGGGTGATCACCTCGATGGAGTACCGGCCCCAGTGGAGTTGGTCCAGGTTGTACCTTTTTTCTACCACCAACACGTTTTCTAATTTTTCTTGAAACACCGTTTCATTGTTGTGGTCCAGGATATTTATGGTGACATTGCCGATACGGCCATTGAACATGGACACGTCAATGTGTTCTCCTTTCACCTGGATTACCGGGCTGAAGAACTCGCGCTTCTTATTGTAGTCGACCAGCACTTCTGTTTCAGTGAGGGTGATCGGCTGTACCGTTTCCCGGAGGCTGGTGGCCACAGTGAGGAAGTAATCACCGCTGGGCAGTTGGTTGAGGTTGAATACCTTGGCGAATTCTTTTTGCCCTTCGGTTTTCTGGCTGAGCAACACCTGCCCGTCGATGTCGGACAGCGTGATCTCCGCTTTCTCGGTAAGCCCTTCTATGGAGAGGCTGAATTTCCGTTCCGCCGGGATATTTTTCAGGGTAATCGACGGCAGGAGGTTGTTGGCCATGGACATAGAGGTGACAGCAAACAAAACAATGGTCAGTTGAATGATCTTTTTCATAGCCTTCATGGCTTGAGTGTTTTGGTTAAATGATGATTTAATAGCACATTAAAGCGAATGCGATTCCATTCGCTCTTGTCTTGCGAATTTGCTCGCAATTGACAGGGACAAAGTTAGAGGCAAAGGCAATGCAACTCTACTATCATATTAACTGATACATACACCATATTGACATGGAAACAGAATATAGTTTGGTATTATTCTTGATCCGCACCCTGTTTTCGGATTAAAATTTTTCAAAGATCATTAACTCCAAACTTCAGGAAGGCTTTTGCCGTTTTTTCCTCTCAAAAATTGGGAGATTAAAAACAACAGGGCGCTTTACAATGTAAGTTTGTCCAGAGAAGCTTTCAGGTGAAAAAACTTCGTTTCATTGTGTAAAGCTACCCGGGTGCTTGGGGAGAGGGGCAAACAATAGCAACAATGTTGGGATGGTATTTTTTTTTGATATCAGATTAAAACGTATTGAAAAGCAAGGAGCATCAGGTTTCAGGGCCACGGGGGGCACTATTTGTCCCGGGCAGGTAATATTTTTTAAGAGGAGGCGGTACTAAATGTTAATTTTTTCTTATATTCGCAGGTGCAGATACACATTACATACTAAAAAAGGGCTGTATATTGTTCTAATATAAGTTAGCTTGTATGTAGAAACCATTCTTCATTCTCATGGAATGGAGAATCCGGGCAAAAGTGTTACTCTGGCTTTGTCCAACTCCCTGCTTTTAATGTTAAACTACTTGAAGAAAGTGAAGATACAGCCTGTTGTAAAGGCTGTTACTCTACCTGTTTTTCAGCTAAAACACCATCAACCCCCATATTGCAAACTGTAGAAAACTATGCTTAATTAGTTGAATTACAAAGATTTAGCTTTGTTTTTTTTCGTACTCTCCCCTTTAAGACCAATCGAAAAAGAGTGAAAAATTACAGTAAAATGACAACCCAAGGGGGCATCTTTCGTAAATGGAAGTGTGTCCGGACAAGGATAGGAAGAATTACATATATATAGAGAGCGTTATGCAAAATCAAACTGTGAAAGACCCGCCAGCTAATGGTAAGGGTCGAAAATTAAATGACCTGTCTCAAAAGGAAAAGAGTCAGACCGTAAAGGCTTTCTGGAACGAGCAGTGGAAAAAAGTCGATTTCGGAGGGCCAACTAAAAACTGCGACTACTATATTTCCAATTTTGGCAGGATCAAAAGTATTGACAAAGTCACCAAGCGAGAAAGATTACTGAACGGGGCAAAGGCCAGAGGCGGCCTGATTATGCTCAATCAGAAATTAAAGGACAATTCCACTGGTATTGTCTACATCCATCGCTTTGTAGCGGAGAATTTTCTGGAAAAGCCTTCCGATGAAGAGGACTTTATCCTCCATGTCGATTATGACAAATCCAATAACAAGGTTGTAAACCTGCGTTGGGCTACCGAGGAGGAATGGAAAGCCTATCAGAAGACCAATCCGCATCACAAAGGAAGGCCTGCTCGTACGAAGAATTACAAGCTTACGGAGACGCAGGTTCGTTTGATGAAAAAAATGCTTTTGCGCGGAAAGACTAAGCGTAAGATCATTGCCCGAAAGTTCGGCGTTAGTGAAAACTGTGCCTACAAGATCGAAAAGGGCATCCGATGGGGCCACATTGAGGTGGATGTTGACGACGAGGATTAATAATACCTCTTTTATCCCCTTTCCGTAGGCTTTGATCAGGCCTGCATTCTTAATTGATAAGGAGCAGAGAAGAAGTTTTATGCTTTTTTGCTCCTTATCTTATTCAGTTGCCGGAGAATAAAATACCCGGTCAACCCCTTAATGCTTTTGCCCCGGGTAACTTTGTCAGCTCTTTTCCGTTAACTTTGAGGCGATCTATTGCTTAGAGTGTGTTCAAAATTCAATTAATGGCCTGCAAACGGCAAATTTTGTTTCATACGGCGTTAAATTTATCGTCGGATTGCCCGCATCCGACTGCAAAATTTGCCTTGTCTGAAACAAAATTTTCTCGTTTTCGACTCATCATTGAAATTTGAACACACTCTTATATTGCCGCAGGACAAACGGGCCTGACAAACTGAAAAAAATGAGCCAGGAAGCTTTTGATAAGTTATGGAAAATGATCGGACTTCGCTATACCTCTCACCCATGGCATGGCATACCGATCGGCAAAGAAGCCCCGGAAGTGGTCACTACCTTTATTGAAGTGATTCCTTCCGATACGGTGAAATATGAAGTGGACAAAGTAACCGGATACCTCAAGATCGACCGGCCACAGAAGTTCTCCAATATTGTTCCTGCCCTGTACGGATTTATTCCCCAAACCTACTGCAAGGAAGAGGTGGCGGCTTACTGCCGGGAGCGAACCGGCAGAGAAGGCATCATTGGCGATGACGACCCTCTGGATATCTGCGTCCTCACCGAACGAGAAGTCACCCATGGTAATATCATTGTCCGGGCCATTCCCATCGGCGGCTTCCGGATGATCGATGGAGGGGAGGCCGACGACAAGATCATCGCCGTTTTGGAAAAAGACGAAGTGTACGGCAACTGGAACGATATTTCAGACATCCCTCCCAATATCGTCAACCGCCTGAAGCATTATTTTCTTACTTATAAACAACTTCCGGGCGAGGAGCCCAAGTGCGAGATCACTCATGTGTACTCCCGCGATGAGGCCCTGGAGGTGATTCGCCGTAGCCGGAAGGATTACGACGATGCCTACGGCAACCTCGAAGAGGCCCTTTCTTTGACCCTCTTCGAAGCTTTCAACTTCAGTAACCGGCAACAAAAGATCCTGAAGGGGCTGGAGTGAATTCACAATTCCTATTAAAGATCCTCTAATCACGACCATGGCGTGTGGCGTAGCATCGCGATATTAACGGCCATCGTACTGGGCATCCTCTTTCCTGCTGCCGGCCAGTTTTCCTTCATCATTAAGTATAACCTGATGGTTATGCTTTTTCTGGCCTTCCTGAGCGTCCGCGTTTCGCGGCGGATGTTACAATGGGCTCATTTTCAGGTCCTGGCCATCAACCTTACCCTTCCCTTGGCCTTGTTTCTGGTAGCCGTTCCATTTCATCCTGATATGGCCCGGGCCCTTTTTGCCATTTCTGCTGCCCCTACTGCTGCCGCTGCTCCGGCCATTACCGGTTTCCTGGACAGGGAGGTGGCTTTCGTCACTACTTCGGTATTTTTGACCAGTACATTTGTTGCTCTGGCGCTCCCCTTGATATTGCCAATGGTGGCAGGCCGGGAGGCTTCCGTAGCGGTCCTGGATGTAGCCGGGCCGGTGCTGGGCCTCATATTTATTCCTCTGTCTCTGAGCTTCGCCCTGCGGCGGGCCAGCCCTGCGGCGGCAAGCTGGCTGCTGCGGCTCTCCGGGCCGGCTTTCCTCTTGTTTCTGGCCAATGTTTTTATTGCTTCTGCGGGTGCTATGGCATTCATAAGCGAAAGAGACAGCAGCGGACTACTATCGGCCACGAAAATTGCACTGGCCACTGCTGCCCTGTGCTTTTTCCAGTTCCGCTTTGGCGAATGGATAGGAAGGGAACGGCTGCCAATAGAAACAGGAATGGCCTTAGGGCGGAAAAATACCATGTTTGGCATCTGGCTGGCCCTTACCTTCATCCACCCTATGGCGGCGCTGGGCCCTATTTTTTATATCCTGTTCCAGAATTTGTACTATTCTTGGCAGTTGTATGTGGTGGGCCGGAGGGATGCTTAAGTCCCGCAATGCCCGGTACTGCAGTAACACTCCCCAAAAATAACGGTAAGTAGCCAGGCCATATTAGTTTGAGTATAACCGCTCTACTTTCCACTTAAAATCGATGTAGATTTCCTCCCCAGGGGGAGACAACAACCTTCGATTAAGAGTTGGGTAAAGTACAGTGATACTTCATCTAAACCTGTCCACCCACTTACAAAGTTTTGTTCCCCTGGGGTAGGACAGTCGACAAATGAGCTGGATCCGATGAATAAGCGGGAGTGCTCCTATTCAGCAGCTTACTCTGCCGCTTCAAACCCCTGCCTGATCCCCTTTTCCATGGGGGGCACCCCTCGTTTCATCCACTCCGGCATCGGGCCGTCCAGCAAATAATGATCGAAGAATTGCTGCATGCGCCGCTGAAAATCCTTTTTATTCTGTTGCTTGGCCACACCGTGGGGGTCGCCATTGTAGTTGAGCAGCCAGGCGGGCTTGCCCAGGCGGCGCAGCGCTACAAAAAATTCAATGCCCTGGTACCAGGGTACAGCCCCGTCGTCATCATTGTGAAGAATGAGCACGGGCGTTTCGATCCGGTCGGTGTAGAACAAGGGAGAGTTTTCGATGTACCGCAGGGGTTTTTCCCAAAGCGTACCGCCAATACGGCTTTGGGTTCGTTCGTACTGGAACATGCGGCTCAGCCCCGAGCCCCACCGGATGCCGCCATAAGCCGAAGTCATATTTACTACCGGCGCACCCGATTCGGCGCAGCGGAACAGATTGGTCCTGGTGATCAGGTAGGCCGACTGGTAGCCGCCCCAACTGTGCCCCTGCACCCCAATGCGGCTCCGGTCGATGAACCCTTCGTCGAGCAAGGCCGTAAGCCCGGTCGTGACGGCATCGAGGGCACTTTCACCGGGATAGCCTACCCGGTAGTGAATATCGGGGATGAAGATCACATAGCCCCGGCTGGCATAGTAGGGGAAATTGATGAAGGAGCGGGGGAAGCGGGGTGTCCAGTGCCGGTGCAATTCGTCCGCATAGCGTTCGTAGAAATAGGTAATGGCGGGATACTGTTTGCCAGGTTTGAAACCTTCCGGCTTGATGAGCAGCCCCTCCATTTCCTGCCCCTGGGCGCCCGTCCAGCGGAAGAGTTCGATAGAGCCCCAGCGGAAGTTTGACTGTTGCGGGTTGGCGTGGCTGGCCTGGGTGAACGCCTGCAGGTGGCTGCTGCTGTACTGGAGGTCGGGGAACACCTGGAAGTTTTCTCGGGTGAACAGATAGGCATCGGCATTTTTTGCTTTCTGAACGTTGCGGCTGTAGGCAAACGGGCCTTCCTGTACCTGGTCCTTCACGCCGGTATGGATATTGAACCAGGCATAACCGGAGGCTTTGGACCTTTCGTCGAAGGTATGGAAAAGCATGGGCTTCACCTCCTCGATGGCGCGCTCTTCCGGGTCCAGTTTGATATAGCGGTATTGTTTTTTTACCGGCCGGCCATTGGTCAGGTTGTTGGGAGCGAGCTGGCCGCTGGGATCAACCAGCCAGACGTCGTAGCGGTCGTAGATCATGATAAAATCATCTCCTGTAGTCCATCCGGCAATGCCGTAGGGCGAAGGGTGCATGGGGCGGTCGTTGAGCTCATCGTAGAAAGGCGTGCTCACTTCCGGCGCCAGTTTGGCAAGCTGTCCTTTTTCGATAGCGTAGGCGAACCAGGCGGAGTCTGGGTGGCTGTACCAGTAAACAAACCTGGCTTCCGGCGATAAGGACGGGTTCCCGCATACTTTCTTCGCGATCAGAGTTGCCTTGCCGGTAACGAGGTCGACGAGATATACATCTTTGCATACCGGGCCTTCTTCCCAGGACATTTCGCGGTAATAGGGCTTGGGGTTGTAGGCCAGGGCGATCTTGGCATTTCCCTCGTGCCCGGCCTGTACTTCGGGCAATTCTTCACTGCCGAGCGCGGTAACCTTTCCGGTAGCCGAATGGTATACACAGGTAAAGGAGCGCTTTTGTTCCTTTTCCAGTTCGGTTTCTTCCTGGGTATACAATCGGGGATCCGTGTAGGCCCATACTTCGATATTGACAATTTCTTCTTCCAGCAGAGTTGTATCCTGCAAAACAGGAGGTGGGGCCATCCCGAAATACAATTTGCTGCCGTCTTCGGAAAATTCGATCTTCCCATGCTCACTGAGTATCCACTCGTCAGGAAGGAAAGCGGCGCTGGAGTCGGCGATCGGGCTGGGAGCTGGCTGCCCCTTCTGCCAGTGGTACAAGGTATACGGCGCCACCTGGGGCTTCAGCGTATCCCGGTAGGCCAGGAAGGCTGCTTGTGTTCCCTCTTTGTCCAGTGCCAGGCCTGCATAGGTTCCTTTTCCGGTAAGCAGAGGGTATAGTTGGCCTTCCGCACCGTCAAAATAGTAAGTGCCGGCCTCGAAAGTAGAGTCTTTGCCCGTGCTGTGGATCAGGAAGCCCGGCCCTTCTTCGGCAGCGATGTAGGAATGGACATAAGGAATGGAATCCTCCTTTCCGCTGGCAAGGTTGTAGAGTACGAGCAGGCTGCCATTCTCTTCGTTCTCCTTTTTCACTTTGATGGAATCGGGCAGAGTAGTATCTGCCGGCAGGGGGGCCATATGGTAGGCCAGCCATCCGCTCCATTTTTCAGGGAGCGTAAACGACTTTACCCCTGGTATCTTTTTAAACTGCCCGTCGGCCAGGGTGTAGATGGCCAGGGTATCCTTCGGAAGATTCTCCTCTTTCACCTTTCGGCGGCGCTGAGCCTTGAGGCTGTCTTCCGGAGGATGGACGAGGAAGGCCAGGAACCGGCTGTCGGCGCTGATCCGGGCTTCATTGGCCCGTTTAAAAGAGGACTCTTTTTTCTGCCGGGTATCGTACAACATCAGGGCCGGATCGCCCTCATTGGGTTGTAATACATAGCTGATCCAGCGGCCGTCAGGAGAAAGGAGCGGGGCTTCGATCTGATTCCAGGCGGCGATGTCCTCCTGAGTAAGCGCCTGCTTTTCATCCTGGGCATGAAGTAAGTTATGGAATGCGAAAAGGAAAATCGAAAACAATATACGTTGGCTCATCGGCGGAGTTTTGTTACAAAGAGTGTAGAACAAAAAGGTTAAAGATAGTGTTTGTGGGCTCCTGTTATTTCTTGTTTCTCCCTTATACAGGCCGGTTCTTTTCCCTCGACAGGGCAATGGTTTCGATATTTCGGGCGAAGCCGGGGTATTGGGCGATCACTTCCTCAAAAGTATCTTTGGATAGGGCGTACAGGTCGCAGTAGTCTTCAGCGATAACGGTGGCTGTGCGGGGTTTGTTGAGAAAAAGAGCTACTTCACCAAAGCAGTCGCCATCGGACAGGCGGGATAATATCGATTTTTCATCAGCAGTAACGACGACTACCCGCCCCTGGACGATGAAGTACATTTCTTCTCCGGCTTCTCCTGCCCGGAAAATATAATCTCCGGGAGTAAAGACAGCGGGGTTGAGGTGTAAGGCGATGGATTCAATAAATTCCTGGCTGGCTTGGCTGAACATCGGGATGCGCTCCAGTATCTCTCTTTTAAAGTGCAGGGCTACCTGCCTTTTCAGAGAATGGGGCAGGCCCTCCAGGAAATCTTCCTCGTCAAAGCCCAGGCGCTTCCTCCACTTGTAGGAGTAGTAGTCGTGAATGCGGCGCTGGAGGCTGAGAGGCAGGGAGCGATATTTTATCGCCACCGATAGTTTTTCCATATTGTCGAGGTAGTGCTCCCGGGCGGGGTCTTTCTTGGAAAGAAGCCGGGTAATGTTCCCGATGAGGAACCCGTAGAACCCCAAGCCCATTAGCATGGCAAAGATGGCGTAGATCTTTTCGGTAGGTGTAATGGGCGTAATATCCCCGTATCCCACAGTGGTAATGGTGGTGACGCTCCAGTAGAGCGCATCGATGTAGCGGTTGACATCATCGGGCGCCTGTTCATTTACCTGGCGGATGACCATCCAGCCGCAGGTGAACCAGTGGATGATTATGATGATGGCGATGATCAGGTAAAGCAAGGCCAGCCGGTTGGAATACTGCAGGTTCTGGAGCCGCCAGCTCTCCAATATCTTGCTGGACCGGGCTAACTTAAACAGGCGGAAGGCGGAAAAACCGACAGGGGCAAAAAAGATAAAAGGCACGGCGGCCAGCAGGTTCAGCACAAACCAGGGCTGCAGGTAAAAGGGGCGGGCTTGGCCCGCCGGAAAATAACCGGACGCGGCATCCTGATGGAACTGGAAGGAGAGCAGGGCCAGGTCGGCCACAAAGATCAGGGTAAGCCCAACTTCCAGGTAGGAGTAGAACGCTATCTGTGTGCCCAGGGCAAATCGAAGGGGAAGATAGATGGCAAGAACAGCAGTGAGGGCCACTATGAGAAAGCCCCAGGCATTGGTGAAAAAAGGCTTGTGCAGATCTATCAACTTCATGAGGATAAGGATATAGGCAGTGAGATTTTTTGATTCTTGATTTGCGGTGCGTCCCCATCAAACATCAAGGATCAAACGACAGAGATCAAGAATCCTTACAATCCATACTTGGCCATTCTTCGGTACAGCGCCGCCCGGGTCAACCCCAGTTCATCGGCGGCGCGTGATATGTTACCGGCATGTTTGGTCAGGGCTTTGCGAATGGCCCAGCGCTCGATCTCGGTCAGGTTGTAATTATCGAGCTCTTCCTGGGGTTGCTGATTGCCGTCCGGCCCGATGGCATCCGATGGGTGCAGGATAAAGTCACCGATTTCCAGTTGAGGGCCGTCACTTAGGATGACGGCACGTTCTACGGCATGGCGCAATTCCCGGATGTTACCAGGCCAGGAGTACGCTTTCAGCTCCTTCATGGTTTCTGCGCTGATGCTCAGTTCCGGTTTCTGGTACTTGCGCTGGTAGGTATTGAGGAAGTGCGCGGTGAGCAGGGGGATGTCTTCCCTGCGTTCGCGCAGGGGCGGCAGTTTGATCTCGACGGTATTGATGCGGTAGAGCAGGTCCTGGCGGAAGGCATTCTCTTTGACCATATCGTAAAGCGGCATATTGGTCGCGCAGATCAACCGGATATCAATAGGTATGGGATCGTTATCGCCGATGCGGCGAATGTAGCGGCCCTGAAGCGTTGTGAGCAGTTTGGCCTGCAACGGCTGGGACAGGTTGCCGATCTCGTCGAGGAAGAGGGTGCCCCCGGAGGCCAGTTCGAAACGGCCGTTGCGGTCTTCCCGGGCATCGGTGAAGGCTCCTTTTTTATGCCCGAAAAGCTCACTCTCGAAGAGGCTGTCGGGTATGGCGCCCAGGTCTACGGTGATGAATACTTCGTGGGAGCGGGGAGACTGCCGGTGGATCGCCCGGGCGACGAGCTCCTTGCCGGTGCCGTTTTCTCCCAGGATCAGCACGTTGGCGTCGGTCTTTGCCACTTTGCTTACCAGCGTAAATACCTGCTTGATGGCCGGGGAGTTGCCGATAATCTCGCCGAAATGCTGGTCTATATTACTGCTGAGGGCCTGCTGTTTCTGTTCCAGCCTCTTGACCTGTCGGCGCGTGCGGCTCAGTTTCAGGGCCGAGAGTATGGTCGTAAGCAACTTTTCATTGCGCCACGGTTTCTCGATGAAGTCAATGGCGCCGCCTTTTACAGCTTCCACTGCCGTTTTTACATCAGCGTAAGCTGTTATCATGATCACGCTGGCCGTAGGGTCTAACTCCATTACTTTATTCAGCCACATCATTCCGTCCTTGCCGCTGGTATCCCCCTTCTTAAAGTTCATATCGAGCATGATCAGGTCGTACTGGGTGTTGCGCAACAAACGGGGCAACTGGAATGGGTTGGATTCTGTCTTTACCTCCTCAAAATGCTGGGAGAGAAAAAACTCCAGGCTCAGGAGGATGTCTTCTTCATCATCGACGATCAGGATCTTGGCGGGTTGTTTTTTCATAGGTAGATGCTTCGTGTTGGCGGGTGGTGGCGTGGATTCGTGATTCGTGATTCGTGATTCGTGATTCGTGGATTCGTGATTCGTGATTCGTGGATTCGTGGATTCGTGATTCGTGGATTCGTGGATTCGTGATTCGTGGATTCGTGGATTCGTGGATTCGGGTGGCACCCATTGGGCGCGACTTATGCGCCCATACCCCTATCTGATAAGTAAGTGTTTTGTCAAGGGTATAAAGTGACATTCGCTGCGCAGCCTCCCGGTACTCCTGTTACCTCCGCTGAGTAGCTTCGTCACTCGCGGAAAGGCGTAGCTGCCACCCGCAATACAACCCGGGTACTTACACTTCCTAAAGATAACAAATCGGCTGCGAAAGTTGCTTACGTTATGTTCATTTTCGAACACATGGTGTACGATGGCGTACAAATTTGAGTCCTTTTTGTGAGGGCCTTTAAGGGGGATTTTAGGTTAAACAATTGATTATCAGTTGTTTGTTTTTTTGGCATGGCACTTGCCGTTAAAGAAGAGTAAGAAATCACCAGACTGTTTTAATTACACCCTAAAACCTGTTCAGTTTCAAGGCCGCCTCGGATCACCCGATTGTTTTTGAAAAGCAGACATTAATTTTTCTCACCCTACAGAGGCGGCCCTGAACTGAAACTTCCCGGACAGAAAGAACCAAAAATTCGAAAATGGACAGAAAAATTGAGCAAAAAAAGTGGACGGTAAAACGCATAGGGCTTTACACCATTGCAGTGGCGGCGGTGGGCTTCCTGTTTTCCGCCATTTACCGGGAGGCGGGTACCTCTCGCCTCAATGTGCAGAGTGAACGCCTACTGACCGATACGATCGAAACCGGTGTATTCAAGGAGTTCATCACACTGTTTGGCGTAGTAGAGCCGATCTCAACGGTCTACCTGGATGCTATTGAAAGCGGCAGGGTAGAGGAGATATTTGTGGAAAACGGCGCAATGGTCAGTGAAGGCCAGGAATTGTTGCGCCTTTCTAACCTGGACCTGCAGCTCAACGTGCTCAACCAGGAAGCACAGATCATTACTCAGATCAACACCATCCGCAATACCAGCATACTGATGGACCAGCAGAGCCTGAGTATCAAAGAGCAGGCGCTGGACGTGGCCTACCGGATCGACCAGATGGAGAAACGCACCGCCCGTAATAAATCGCTTTACCGGGACAGCGTGATCTCCCAGGTGGATTTCGAAGAAACACAGGACGAATACGAGCATCTGTTGCGGCGCCGGATATTGCTGGGGCAAACGATCGAGAAGGATTCCCTCTTTCAGCTTATGCAGGAAAACCAGATGGAAAATTCACTGGACCTGATGCAGCGCAACCTGGCTATTGCCAAGAACAGCCTGGATCACCTGGTTGTCCGCGCACCCATCACGGGCCAGCTTTCCGGGATGGATTCTGAGGTCGGCCAGTTGATCAATCGGGGGGACCGCATCGCCCAGATCGACATCCTTGATGACTACAAGATCCGGGCCCGTATCGACGAGTACTACATCTCCCGCATTTTCCCCGAACAGGAAGGCACCTTCGTGATGGAGGGAAGCACCTATACCCTCAGGATCCGCCGGATCTACCCCGAGGTGTCCAACGGCACCTTCGAGGCCGATCTGGTCTTCGTGGGCGACCGCCCTTCCAACATCAAACGGGGCCAGACCATTTCCCTGAAGCTATCCCTCAGCGATGAGACGCAGGCGATGCTTCTGGAGAAGGGCGGCTTCTATCAGGCTACGGGCGGCAACTGGGTGTATGTGATCGACCCCCGGTCGGGCATGGCCCGCAAGCGCGACATTCGCGTTGGCCGCCAAAACCCCAACTATTACGAAGTGATCGAAGGACTGAACGAAGGAGAGGTAGTCATCATCTCCAGCTACGATAATTTCGGAGATAAAGAAGAGTTGGTCTTAAAATAAATAAGAGATGTTTCTTGCAATCATTGAAACCCTTATGAGATGGCTTCTGGCTGGCTTTTTCTAAAGGATTTGCCAGCTGTGCCACCTCGGTTGTTTGTCCAGGGTTGGTGGTTCGTCTCACAACCGGAATAAACAACAAGAATAAAAAATCTGTAACTTTTACCGGAATTCACCCGACAAAGGGCATTGAAAAAATCTAAAAAATGATCCGTACCAACCAATTGATGAAAGTTTACCGCACCGAGGAGGTAGAGACCACGGCGCTCAACGAGGTAAGTGTGGAGATCAAACCCGGAGAGTTTGTATCCATTATGGGCCCTTCCGGGTGCGGTAAGTCCACCCTTTTGAACATCCTCGGCCTGATCGATAACCCGTCGGGCGGAGAATACCACTTCCTGGACAAGGAAGTGTCGAAATTTTCCGAGCGGCAACGGTCGCAGTTGCGGAAAAACAACATCGGCTTCATCTTCCAGAGCTTCAACCTGATCGATGAGCTGACCGTATTCGAAAATGTAGAATTGCCTCTGATCTATACCAAAGTGAGCAGCAGCGAACGGAAGAAACGGGTGGATGAGGTGCTCGATAAAATGAATATGATGCACCGCCGCAACCACTTCCCCCAGCAATTATCCGGCGGGCAGCAGCAGCGGGTGGCAGTAGCCCGCGCCATTGTCAACAACCCCAAGCTGATCCTGGCGGATGAACCTACCGGAAACCTGGACAGCGCCAATGGCAACGACGTGATGAAGACCTTGGTGCACCTCAACAACGAAGGCGCCACCATCATCATGGTGACCCACTCCCAGTATTGCGCAGAGTTCGGCAACCGCATCATCCGCCTGCTGGATGGCAAGGTGGTGACCGAGAGTATGGTGGCCAAGCAGATGCTTTGATTGGTGTGGTAGGGTATTGGTGTATTGGCGTATCAATAGGAATGCCTGGACACAAATTGTGAGGCGAAAAGCGGAGCTAATCCGCTTATATTCAGTCCTTCGTTGATTCATTCCCTGTACTTGCGCGCTCCCCCATCTACACAACAAAAGAATCATGTGGAAGAACTACCTCAAAATGGCCTGGCGGCAGGCCTTCAAGCGTAAAGGGTATTCCCTGCTCAATATTTTTGGGCTGGCCATTGGCATCACCAGTTGCCTGCTCATCCTGCAGTACGTGGCGCAGGAATGGAGTTATGACAACTTCCATCCCAAAGCGGACAACATCTACCGCCTGCGGCTCGATAGCTACCAGAACGGCAAGCTGGCCTGGCAGTCGGCCACTGTATTTCCGGCTTTCGCACCTACCATGAAGGCGGAACTGGCGGAAGTGGTAAACGCCTGTCGCCTGCACGATGTGGAGATGGTGATCACCAACCCCGAGAACAATGTCAAATTCTCCGAGCGCAAAGGGTACTATGCGGATCCGCCCTTCCTGCAAATGTTTGGGCTGAAGCTTCTGAGTGGCGACCCCTCTACTGCGCTGGATGGGCCGGATAAGATCCTTTTGTCCGAATCCATGGCGCGCAAGTATTTCGGCCGTGCGGATGTACTGGGAAGAAACCTGGTAGTGAAGGACTCGGATCAGTTCCGAACCTATCAGGTCAGTGGCGTCTTTGAAGATTATCCTGCCAACTCCCATTTGATCCTCGACTACCTGGTTTCTTACCGGACGCTGGGCAATCATATCCAACAAGCCTGGGGCGATACGACCAATGCTACGGAAACCAACTGGGGCTGGTACGATTTTTACACTTACCTGGAATTGCACCCCGATGCGGATGTCCGCCAATTCAGGAAAAAGTTTCCGGCATTTGTCGACAAGCATATCAATATACCTCGCCAGGAGCGGGGAGGTTCTAATACGGTGAATGCTATCGATATCATCCCTTTGGCGGATATTCACCTGCATTCCAACGTCAACCAGGAAGCGGAGGTAAACGGCAGCGGTTGGGCGGTGTCGGTACTTTTCCTTTCCGCCTTTTTCATCCTGATCATTGCCTGGGTCAATTACATCAACCTGGCTACGGCGCGCGCCCTGGAACGCGCCCGGGAGGTGGGCCTGCGCAAAGTGCTGGGAGCCGGGCGCCGGCAATTGATCGGACAATTCCTGCTGGAGAGTTTTATGCTGAACCTGACGGCCTTCATACTGGCGCTGGGATTGGTACAGGCCGCCCTGCCGTTGTTTAGCAGCATGCTGGGGCGGCAACTGTCTTTCAGCCTGGCGAACAACGCTCAGTTTTGGCTTTTTGCGATAGGTGTATTCATGGGCGGAACCTTGTTGGCGGGCCTTTACCCCGCTTTTATATTGTCGGGCTTCCGCCCGCTGACGGTACTGCGCGGACAGCTGAAAAATACGGCGGAGGGCATGGTTATGAGGAAAGGGCTTATTGTTTTTCAGTTTACTGCTTCCATTGCTTTGATCGTAGGCACTGTGGTCGTTTTTCAGCAGGTGCAATACATGCGCCAGCAGAATATAGGCGTTGACATCAGGCAAACATTGGTACTGGAAGGGCCGAGTACGGTGCAGGACTCCCTGTACGATAGCCAGTTCGAGCCATTCAGGAACGATATTCTGAAGCTGCCGGGCGTACGTAGCATTACCGGATCCGCCTATGTGCCGGGGGATGAGATCTATTGGACCGCAGGGGTGAGGTGGATGCGCCGGGATGGAGAAGAAGCCGCTTCTTCCACCATTTATACTCAGGGTATCGATACGGATTTTCTGAATGCTTACGGCTTGTCGTTGGCCGCCGGGCGCAATTTTTCGCGCGACAGGGGAGAAGATGAACGGGGATGTCTCCTCAATGAAACAGCAGCGTCCCTGCTGGGATTCCCTTCACCGGAGGCGGCGCTTGGCGAGCGGGTGCGGCGGGGTAATGACACCTTGTCTATAGTTGGCGTAACCAAGGACTTCCACCACCTTGGCCTGCAAAAACCGATCGAGCCCATCATATTTCTCTACCGCCCTGATGCGAGGGGGTATTATTCTGTAAAGATCGAACAGGCGGGCGGCAACCTGCCGGCCACCATAGCGGCAGTGCAGAAGAGCTGGAACACCCATTTCCCGGATGACCCGTTCAGCCATTTTTTCCTCAACGATTTTTTTGACCGGCAGTACGAGGCAGACCTGCTGTTCGGCAAGGTCTTCGGTTTCTTTGCAGTGCTGGTATCCTGGTGGCAGCCCTGGTATTTTTCGGGCTGTCGTCCTACAACGTTATTCAGCGCACCAAGGAGATCGGCATCCGCAAAGTCCTCGGCGCTTCGGTATCGGGCATTGTCGGGCTGCTGTCGCAGGATTTCCTGAAGCTGGTCTTGCTGGCCCTGCTGGCCGCCACGCCCCTGGCCTGGTATGTGATGAACAAATGGCTACTCAATTTTGCATTCCGGATCGACATGAGTTGGTGGATGTTCCTGCTGGCCGGCGCTCTGGCCCTGCTGATTGCCTTCCTGACGGTGAGCGTCCAGAGCGTAAGGGCAGCCCTTTCGGACCCAGTGAAGGCGTTGCGGTATGAATGAACGGGTAAGTACCCAGCCTGAAATAGGGAAATACATGGAAATGCGTCGAAATAAGGAAATAAATTGTCCGCCCAAGCTCAGCGGTAGGTTCTAAGGCATTTCCACCGCATTGATCATCGGCGCTCTTTCCTTAGGGCAGCAACTGCCTTATATGCAGGGCCGCCGGTTGGGTTTCGATAAAGAGCGGGCCCTCGTGCTCAACCAGGCTCAGGGCATGGGCAAGCCAGTACGGTGCTTTCTTTGAGCAACCCAGGGGGCTTGCGGCGGCGAAAGAGGCCAGCGCGGCCCAGTTTTTACGCCTGGAAGATTGGGTGATGAAAAAAGGGCTAGTTGATAATGAAGCGCAAAACGAGAGGTGATGACGGAAATCATTGCAGTTTTCCCATAAATATCTTTGTTTGATAGTTCTTCCGAAAAACTTCCCTATATACTCTATTCCTGTCTGCATCAGCTTTCCCCTCAACACTTGTATCAGAAGGATGAACCCCATTTTTTCCTGGAAAAAACCTAATCATTATGAAAACATCCATTACAACCCTGATGATCACCGTGGCCCTATTGTGCACGGGATTATTTGCTGCGGTTCAGGCGCAACAGGCGGCGATCCCTTTCACCGAAACCTTTGAAACGACATTTGCCCCGGGGGCGGCATTCCTGCCCTATTGGTCCGGCAACCGAATGGGGCAAGAGGTTATGGGGCAATATTCTGATCCGATGAGCGGCAACCGCGCCCTGTACATGGCGCCGATCGGGGAAGAACTACCTACCACTGCGACCCTTTCGCTGAACCTGAGTACGGCCTCCTACAATTTTGCTTATGCTTCCTTTTCCGTAGCGACCCGGGAGAACCACAATGATGACGGAGACAGCGATATGAAAAGGGTCAAGCTTTCCGTTTCCATTTCCGTGAACGGAGGGCCGTTTGAATACGGGATGAAAATCGGCCCGGAACGGGGGTTTGAGAACACGAACAGCGGCTATGTTAAGTACACCTATCCTTTCCCCCCGCATGCCTACGGCCAGTCGAACGTCAAGCTGCGGTTTACCGGAAAGGCCGGCGGAGGCCCGTGCACACCCGTAAAAGTATTGATCGACAACGTATACGTCGATGCTAATCCCACCGATGTCCATGCACCATATATTGTTGGCGAAGTACGGCCGGCCAGCCTCAACACGATCGAGATCAAGTTCGGCGAACCGGTGTTGGCGGCCGTTGCGGAGAACAAGAACAATTACACTTTTTCCTGGCCGGACGACCACCAGGGGGTAGCGTTTACCGGCACTATGCTTCCCAGGGTCCAGAGAGCCAGGCTGGCCAACAACGGGTACAACGTCCTGCTGACGCTCCACCCGGGCATGAGCCGCGGAGATTATTACAGCATGACGATCCAAACGATGCAGGACCTCTACGGGAACGCTCCTGCGGAACCCTATCAAATAGAGGAATTGGTTCACAACGTGCCTGCGCCGGGAGACCTTCAGATCACCGAGATCTTTTTTGCCGACCCCAGTACGGCTCACCCTAAGCAGAAGCTGCAATTCGTCGAGATCTATAACCCAACCAATAGGATCGTTCCCATTGGCGGGTTGCGCATAAAAGGCGCCATCTCTGCTCATAATATGCCGAACGTGAAACTGTACCCCGGCGATTTCTATGTGATTACCCGCAATGCGGCAGCCTTTTACAATACGTTCAATTTTCCGGCATGGGAGTGGAAGGGATCGTGGATACAGTACCCGTCCCAGCAAGACGGTACCACGGCGACGAAACGGTTGAAACGCAATCCCTATTTATCCAGACTACCGACCACCACAGCGCCGCCTATGTGGATGAAGTGGTTTTCAACCTGAATAATCCGCCCTGGTCCGCCCTCGTTCTCAACGGGTATTCCATGGAATGGTGCAACCTGAACACCAACAATGCCAACCCCTACAACTGGGCACTGGTAAACGGCGGCGGCGCCCGCCCCTTCACCTATACTTTCGGCAACATTCACTACGATATTTTTGCCACGCCGGGTACAGGCAGGATGGGCCCCGTAGCCTGTACCAATAATGAAAAAAAGGTACTGTCTGCCACCAGGCAGGCAACAACCTCATCGATTTGTGCATTGATCCGCAGGATGTCAGCTTTCACCTCGCTCACGGCGACCGGTTGGGAGGGTGCGCCGGCACCTGTGACCCCCCTCCGCAATTCAGAAGCAGAGAGGGATGGTACCGAACAGGCGCCTGTGGATGGTAGGACACTTGCCGTGACGCCCAACCCGTTCAGCAATTATACCTTTATATCTTCCCCTACCTCGTTGGGGCAGATCCTTCAGGTCGACATTTACGGTATTCAGGGCAAACGGGTGAAAAGTTACAATGGCATCAACCAGGAGTACTTTACCCTCTCCAATGACGGATTGGCGCCCGGCATGTACCTGATGACGGTTCGCACGGAATCTCATAGCCAAACGGTACGGATCATCGTGCAATGACAATAATTTTATCAGAAACGGATTTATTTTCAGCATTTGGCCCTGTAAAACCCTTACAGGGCCTTTTTCGAGCAGCCCGGGATTCTCTGAGATGGTTTATGGCCTTGGCTTGGCCCCGCTTAAATCCGGAAACCGGCACAGCAGGCCTTCTTGGAGCGAAGCAGAACAGGAATGTGCAGTGTACAAAGGGGAGATTCCAGGCCCCCAAGGGCTCCCCTCCTGGCATCAGCGAAACAATTCCCCGGAACTCGCCCTCGCCCTACGCGAAAGGGCCGTTGAACATCCGGATTTCGATAGATTTGGGAAAAGCGGAAAGAAATAGCTAGTTTTACACAAAGGCACCAATTGTAACTTTATGGAAGAATTAGCTCATTTTCAAGGCTATAAAACTGATTTTCTGGGCCCTGGGCTTCAGGTACGCCTACCCAGGTTAAACCGGAAATTGAGAGCTGCCGTAGCTCCGGTAACCGGATCGAGAGATAACGTGCTGCACTATCAGCACTTCAGTTTGATCCAAAACGCTCAACGAAGGTTTCCCATTTTTACCGCTGCCAATATCGACGGCAGCCTCTTCAAGAGCTTGGGGCGCGATGACAACTGGCAGCTAGACCCCCGGATCGATGAAAACCATCAGTGGGGCCCCAGCCTGTATGCCGCGGAAAAAAGCGATTTCGACCGGGGGCATATGACCAAACGGGAAGATGTCCAGTGGGGCCCCACTGATGAGGAAGCCCGGCGTGGAGCCCTCTCCACCTTTTTCTACACCAATGCCGTGCCGCAAGTGGCTAAACTCAACCAGCAATTGTGGCGGAGCCTGGAAGACTACATCCTGAAAACGGAAGCCGTCAATGACGGCAGAAAAATTACCCTCTTTACCGGGCCGGTATTGTCAGATCTCGACCCGGAGTTCGTTACCGAAGTGGACGGGCAAAGCATTCGCATCCCCACCTTGTTCTGGAAGGTGATCTATTTTACCAAATCGGACGGCCGCCTCTACCGGGTCGGCTTTCTGATGGGGCAGGAAGACCTGCTCCTTAAGGAAAAGATCGTTCGCCCTCCTAAGCGGAGCAAAAGCATTTTCCTCACGGAAGAAGAGCAACTCTTCATGAATTTCAAGCATGCCGACACCTATCAGGTGAACATCGGCACCATCAGGAAACTGACCAAGCTCAGTTTTACTGCCGCCAGAGAACCTTTTAAAGATGACCGCCCCATCACCCTGATCCGTAAGGAAGTGCAGAGCAAGAGCCTGTTCGGCCCCGCCGGCCCTTCCTTTGTCATCGAAGGGGTGAGGTTGTGATCCATTGGGATGGTTCAGGCCGGCCTATTCTTTTCCTGAAAATGAATAGCATAGATCGCGCCCCCGTCATTTCGGGTTTCCAGATTGAATAGCTGCCTGGGTATTTGCAGGTTGAAGCGCGGCTTTTCATTGGCTGTCAGATGGCTCAGGTGGGCACAGAGCTTCCTGGTGTACTCCAGAAAATCGACCAGATGGCCGTCTGCTTTTTGATACAATACGTCGTGCACGGCAGCCATGCTGTAGATCCTGGACGACATGGCGTCCAGGCTGCTGCGGGTCGCTTCGTCCTGAATATCGTCCTTTTGCAGCTCCAGCAGGCTGATGATGGCCTGCAGGTTGTTCCGCCTGGTATAGCTGTACGGCTTCTTCGTATGAAATGGCTTTACCGGTAACCTCATACTATAGTACCAGAATCTCATATAAAAAACAATGGAGAAATAATTTCCGGCGCCTGTCCACATCCGGACAAGGCCTGTTCATTATCGAACATTTTTGGGAAGTGGGAAGTGGGCCTCCTTCGCTGAAGCTCCGGCGGCTGAGAGAATTCGGAAGTGGGAAGTGGGGAGGGTGTAAGGGGTTGAATTTTAGTGTTTTGTGCTGTCGTCCTGTGGTGGTTTTTATTTTAATGACAGGCTGGAAGGAACAGGGAATGCCCCCTTGGCACGATGTTCGCCCGGCAAGGATAAGCCGTTTTTCCCTTTGGCTTGAACGTGGCTGGGAGAAACGGGTTATCCTTGCAAAACCAAACCGATGCTGAAGAACTACCTGAAGATCGCTTTTCGCAACCTCTGGAAACACAAGCTGTTCTCCGGAATCAACGTATTTGGCCTGGGCGCCGCCATTGGCGCCAGCCTGTTGCTGCTGCTCACCGCCCTGCAGCAGTTCTCCTTCGACCGCTTTCACGACAACGGGCGCCACATCTACCGGTACCACCCTGGAATCGTACCGTACCCGCGGACTGGAGCGCAGCGCCAATATGCCTACCCTCTCCAACCCGTAGTGGAAGAAGATACCAATGCGGTCGAATACGCCGTCCGCTGGCGGGGTGGGGGGAGCAACAGTGGAATACGAGGGAGAACGCTACCAGACGGGCATCCGGTACACCGACCCGGACTTCTTCCGCATGTTCTCCTTCCGGCTGCTGGAGGGCGACCCTGCCCGCGTCCTGGAGTCCCCAACAGTGTGGTGCTGTCGGAAAGCGAGGCCGTGAAGTTTTTCGGGGACAGCCGAGGGTATCATCTACCGCGAGCTCAAGGTCCTGGTAAGGGGGCGCCGAAGAACCTGCAGGTCACCGGGGTGGTAGAAGACAAACCGCACACCTCCAGCCTGGGGTACGAGATGATCACCCGTTTCGAAAATGTTCCGGATTACCTGGACAATGCGGACAACTGGGATAACCACAACCACGCGCTGTTCCTGCAGCTACGAGGGGGCGAAAGCCCGGCGTCGGCAGAGCCTATGCTGGCCGGCATCGTAGAGAAGTATTTTTCCAATACCACCGAGCTGATCGAAAAGGAGGGCGCTTCCGCTCCGGACGGCGGCCCCGTCCTTCGGCTGAAATTACAACCCCTCTACGATCTGCGTTTCGACCGCGACATCTCCCGGGACGGCATCAGCCGCGCCTTTCCCATTGGCCTGCTGATCGGTGCATTTTTCATCCTGGGGATCGCCTGCATCAATTTTGTCAACCTCACCCTGGGCAGTTCCATCACCCGGGCGCGGGAGGTCGGCGTCCGCAAGGTGCTGGGCGCCAGCCGCCGCCAGCTGATCGGCCAGTTTTGGGGAGAGGCCTTGCTCGTATCCGGCATGGCCCTGGTACTGGGCCTGGCGGTGAGCCAGTTCCTGCTGCCCGATTTCAACCGGCTGTTCCGGGCTCATATAGAGCTGAACCATCCGCACCTTTTTCTGGCCGTCGCCTTGATCCTGCTGGCTGTTGGCCTGCTGGGCGGCGGTTATCCCGCCATGGTGCTGTCGCGCTTTCAGGCAGCGGACGTGCTCAAGGGCGACGTTCAGGGACAGCGCCCCGGGCGCCTGCGCAACCTGCTGGTGCTGGCCCAGTTCGCCATCTCGGTGCTGCTCATCAGCTGCACCATTATCATCGGGCAGCAGTTGCAGTACCTGCGGCACAAACCCCTGGGATTCAACAAGGAAGAGGTGGTGAGTTTGCCCCTGGCCCAGGGGCTCGACGCCACGCAGGTGCTGGAACGCCTGCGCAACGAGCTGGCGGCCAACCCCCGTGTAAAGAGCATCTCCGCCGGATACAATAACTTCGGCCTGGGCAAAGACGGTTCCATGTACACCTCAGTCATCTCCTTCACCCAGGACGAGCGGGAGTACTACACCCACCTGCAGGTGGCAGATTTCGGCTTTACCGAAGCCCTGGAGATCCCCCTTGTTGAAGGGCGGAGCTTCTCGAAAGAGCATCCGACGGATACTGCCCGCGCCATTCTGATCAACGAAACCTTCGCCCGGCAATTGGGAGAAGGCCCTTATATCGGCAAGGTTCTGGAGATGGAGCCCCGGCGGGAAGTGATCGGCGTGATGAAAGACTTTCACTTCCAGTCGCTGGAACGGCCGATCGAGCCATTGTCGGTCCTTCTGGCAAGCCCTGGCGGCGATTTTCCCATGAACTACATCTTCGTCCGGATCAGCCCGGATGAGGTGCCGGCCACGATGGCGGCCATCGAGAGCACGTGGAAGGCCGTCGCCCCCCGCGCGCCTTTTCAGGCCTCCTTCCTCAATGAGAATACCAACCGCCTGTACCGGGTGGAAGAGGTTATGGGGCAGCTGTTTATATCGTCGGCCCTGCTGGCCATTCTTTTATCTTGTATGGGCCTGTTCGGCATCGCCGTTTTGGCCATCAGCCAGCGCACCAAGGAGATCGGCATCCGCAAAGTGTTGGGCGCCTCGGTGGCGGGCATCGTCGGCCTGCTCTCCCGCGATTTTATGAAAATGGTGGCCCTGGCCATCCTGGTGGCGGCGCCTCTGGCCTGGCTGGCCATGCAGGCGTGGCTGAAGAACTACGCTTACCGCATCGACATCCAGTGGTGGGTGTTCCTGCTGGCGGGCGCGTTGGCGGTGCTTATTGCCTTTGTGACCCTGAGCCTGCAGTCGGTACGAGCGGCGCGGTCGAATCCGGTGGAGGCGTTGAGGAGTGAGTGATTAAAAATATTCATTTCCCACTTTGGCCGGCATGTGAACTTTTTATGGAACTTCTATTTGTCCGTAGGCGGTAGTCTCTAATGTTTCCTTTGGTTTCCGGATTTTGCCCTTGAGCGTATGGAGCGGCTGGCTGCGTTGTGGCCGGCTTCTCTTGTTTTTAGGTGGCCTGCTCGGCACTGATCGGCAGTCCAAAAAAACGGTCCTGGTTGTGGTTTTTTGGCCATTGTTTTTTTGGACGAGTTTTTTGGACTCTTTTGGCGGGGTAAATGATTCTTTTGGGTGGAGTGGGCATGGCCCATTTAAAGGGCCCTTTTTTTGGAATAACCCACCCCGCCTAACCTCAAGAAGACAACTGTGACAGCCACAACTCAACCTGCGAACTAGAGCTCCCAACTTACCTGATAGAAGGAAACCAAAAGCCGATGAAGCATGTTTTGCTAATAATCACTAAATTGTAAGCACAAAAGGAAAAGCATGGCTTTGATAATAACCGATGATACCCTGGCAAAAGCTCAAATGACAGCCGATGAACTGTTGGTCGACCTGGCGTGCTACCTGTATGACAAAAAGCGTATGAGTATGGGCCAGGCCCGGCATTTGGCAGGGTTAGACCAGATCAGTTTCCAGAAAGAACTGGCAAAAAGAGATATCTACATCCACTATACCGAAGAGGACCTGAAAAAAGACCTGGAAAACCTCGGTATCAGCCTATGATCATTGTCAGCGACACCTCCTCCATTTCCAACCTGCTTCAGATAGGGTTGATTGACATTCTTCATACACTGTACGGCGAAATAACGATAACTCCCGCTGTTAGAAGGGAACTGTATGCCATTCCAGAGCAGGAAAAGCAGATTGAGCAGGCCGGCTGGATCAAGGTGCAAGCTCCCCAAGATCAAAAGATGGTGGTAGAGCTTTTGAAAGAACTGGACCTTGGTGAAGCCGAGTCCATTGCTTTGGCTGTGGAAGAAAAAGCGAAATACCTCATCATCGATGAATATAAGGGCCGAGCGATCGCCGATGCCTATGGCGTTAAGATAGTTGGAATCCTGGGCGTCCTGATCCAGGCTAAACAACAAGGGGTAATATCTTCGGTAAAACCCAGTATCGAAAAATTGATCGAAATCGGCTTTCGGCTGAATAAAAAGCTGATAGCAAAAGTTTTGAAAAGCCTGGGTGAAGAATATCAGGATCTTTCCTAACCACTGCTGTTCTCGTCAGTAATCTGGCATCTTTGGCTGAGTATCCCCTGGCTCTATCCCTTCTTCCCTTTTACCATCACCCCTCTACGCCGAAGGTAATTGTATAACGTAGATTTACAGATCCCTAACTGAAGGCAGATCTGCGGGAGGGAGAGTTTCTTTTCCTTGTAAAGCACCTCTGCAGCCAGTGCTTTATTCTCGGCAGATTTAGACAATCCCTTAGGGCGTCCGCCAAACCTGCCTCTGGCTCTGGCGGCTTTGAGCCCGGCAATCGTCCTCATCTGGATGATGTCCCTTTCAAATTGAGCCACAGCAGCAAAGATGTGGAAGGTGAACTGCCCGACAGGGGTGGAGGTATCAATCCGGTCTTGCAGGCTTTGGAACTCGGCGCCTTTAGCGTCGAAAAAATTAACCAGGTTGACGAGGTCCGGCAGGCTCCGGCCCAGCCGGTCCAGTTTCCAAACGATCACTTTATCGCCTTTTCGAAGAATGTGTTTTAGCTCATCCAGCCCCGGCCTTTTTTTCTTGGAGCCGCTTATCTTATCGGTGAACACCTGTTCACAGCCTGCATCTTTCAGCGCATCCAACTGAAGGTCCATGTTTTGTTCTTGGGTGGAAACCCTGGCATATCCAATTTTCATCTCAATAGTTTTTTGGTGAAGGGGGGTACTATTCAGACACAGGAGGGATAGGCCGGAGTTCACTTTTTGGAGCTTGGGCGGAGACGGTTTTTGGTGCAACGAATCCCATACCTTTCAATGGAAATGCAAAATCGGGCCGGGCAGGCGGCGGGCAGGTCATTTAAACGGCCGAATTATTGAACATTCCATTTTAAGTGAGTAGGCAACCTTGAAGTTTCCGGCTCACAAGTGCACCTCAGATGAAAACCTGGAGTTGTGCGCCAGTTCCGCTAACAGATAGGGGCCGAAGCTCCTGCTTTCTATCGAGTGGCTACCTTTTTTTAGGTAAACAATTACCCCTATCGCACCAATACTACCTCTCCTTTCAACACCACCCTCCGCCCGTCCAGCAGTTCTACTTCTGTCTCCCAGGCGTACAGGCCTGCCGGAGCCGGGCGCTCCTGCCGCCGGCCATCCCAGCCGGCAGCGGGATCATTAGGAGGAATATTGTTTGCAGAAAATACCAGCCCGCCCCAGCGGTTGTAAACCTCGAAGCGGATCACCCGGGCGGCTTCCTCTCCAGCGTAGAGGAACAGCCGGTCGTTCACACCATCTCCATTAGGGCTGAATGCATTGGGCACGTAAATTCTTTGCCGGGGAAGCACCACTACCTCCACCGCCGCCGAGGCGGTACAGCCGTATTTATCCGCCACTACCAATTCATAGAGGGTGGAAACCTCCGGGCTAGCCTGAGGAGACGGGCAACCCGTACAGCTCAGGCCTTCAGCGGGCCGCCAGAAATAGCTCACTTCCTGAGGGCGGTTGACTATGGGCTGCAAAGCCACGGCCATGCCCAGGGGCGCTTCCAGCCGTTCAGGCAAAGACAGGAGCAGTTCCGGCGGCGGCGATACTCGTACGGTAGCCAACTCCCGCCCGCAGCTGTACTCCGCCTCCAGTTCATAATCGCCATAGGCGGTGACGGCCAGCTCGCGGCCGGTATCCCCTGTACTCCAGCGGTAGCTGTCGAATCCTGGGGCCGCCGAGAGGAGCAGCGGCTCGTCGTCCAGGCAGGCCATCGTGTCGGTAGGTAAGCCCAGGGCAAGGGGGGGCTGCTGTTCAATAGCAATAGTATCTCGTATAGTGCGGCAATGGTGAGCCGCCTCCACCCAGTACAAGCCCGGCTCGGATACTTCTATCTGCCGGCCCACCTCTCCGGTGCTCCACCGGTAGGAGACATAGCCCTGCCCTGCGCTGAGCTGCTGGCTGATGGAGCCGGCAGTGCAGTGAATCGTATCCGGCCCCAGTGAAAACGGCTCGGGCTGTTCTACCTCGATAAGGATGGTATCCTGTACCGTGCCACAGGCGTAGGAAGCTTCCAGGCCGTACAGGCCGGGAGCACCAATTTCCAGGACGGCGGCGCTGTCGCCCGTGCTCCAGCGGTACGTATTCATACCGGCGGGCCCCGGCAGGGAATAGGGTAACTCCTCAGCACATAACGACAGATCGGGCCCCAGGCTCACCGCTTCCGGCGGAAGATAGCGCACCACCGCCGTATCCCGGATGACAAACTCCTGATAGGCGGCTTCCAGGATGTACACGCCCGGCTCCGTCACGGTTATAGCCTGGGTGCTGTCGCCCGTGCTCCAGCGATAGCCATCGTGCAGGCCCGAGGCCGACAGTTCCACCGAAAAAGGCATTTCGCATAAGATGGTGTCTCGCAAGCCCAACTCGCCGATATGGTAGGGTATCTTTTCTACCCGGACGTCGTCGATGAAATAATAAGAAATTAAGCCTCCCCATTGTTCTACTTCTACATAGTTTATCTCTCCATCGGGCCGGAAGTTGCCAATGGTCATGAAAGCCTCGCCACCGGAGGCCTTGTACACCCAGCGCAATGGCGTCCATTCTTCCTGAGAAGTGATGAAATTCCCAGGCGTGTTGTTCAGTTGCGGCTGAGCCAGGATGGTTCGGCTGGTAAATATGGTTGGCGGCATGTCTACCCAGAGCAGGCTGTCCGTGAATAAAATGCTGAAGGCGTCGGTTCCCAATTTTTTACCATCGTGTAAGGACGCATATAATTCCACTATATAAAAAGAATCCTTTTGAAGAGGATTCAGCAGTTCAGTTTCCAGATACTCGCTTGCATCTCCGGGGATCGAATAAGGCCCTCCCCAAAGATTAAAACCTACATAGCCTTCACCCGTACGCGCATATTGAAATCCAAATGAAGGCATATTACTAGGTACTCCGGCCGCTGCATCCCCGCAGGCATGGAAATAATCAGAAGAAACAGTAGGCGTAATCCATCCTACTACTAAGTCTATACCATTGTGGTATCCGGTGTTGTTCAACCCACTTGGGCAGGCTGTGTGCTCTTCGAAAGAGGGGTTGGGCACCAGGTTCTGGGCGGGTGTTTCAAGGTTTGCTAAAAAAAGAGTAAAGAGGATAAGCCATGGCCTTAACATAGGTATGGAATTTTGGAGGGCAGCCCACCTCCCGGCAGGCTGCTCTCTTTTACCTTATAATTTGATCAGTCTACCGGAGACAGGGGTGAGGGCAGGGCCCTGGAGCCGATACCAGTAGGCGCCGGCCGGTAAATGGCTCAGATTGAGCTGCCAGAGGGCGGGGCCTGGTTCCAGGTAGCGCTCCTCCTTAAGAAGCAAAGCGCCGGACTGGCTGAAAACCTCCAGCTTCAGATCGCAAAAGGTAGTTATTTCCATTTGAAGGCGCCAGTCATCCACTATCGGGTTGGGATATGTTTCCAGTAGAAATACCTCTTTTGATTTAGGAAGTGCCTGGGTATAATCCGGCGCTCCCGGCCCCGGGCGATATTGACCATCAAACTGGATGAAAGTATAGTCTTCTACCGAACCGCAAGCATTGCCGACTTCAACACTGGCTTTTATGCACCTGCCTACAAAATTATTATTGGCAAAATAACCGGTTGAACCATTGATCACAAATGAATTAACGCCCCGCGACAGTTCGTTTACAGTATTGACATTTTCTGCCGGGCCGTCATACAAAAATACGATCTCTGCGCCCGTGTTGCAGTCCACCTCCCAGATCTTTACCCGGTAGAACGTCACATCCCCGCTGGCATTCTCAAAATTGAGCTGAGTGGAATAAGTGCCGCCCGGGCAGGGCGTGTTGATGTCCTGGCTGGCCGGACAATGCGGCCCGTTCCCAGGAATTACCTGCAGGTTAACCGCCGTCACATCCGCCGGCGCTCCGAATACCTGGAAAAAGCCAGAGGCCGCCGCTTCCGAACACTCATTACTCATGGATAAAGTGATGAGGAAAACCTGGCCGAGGTAGTTGTCAAAAAGCCCGCAGCCTTCCGGATCCTGCAAACACCTCAGATCGATCGCCGGGCCCGGCCCGCCGGAGTTGGTTTCCTGATAATCCAGATATGGCCTGCCGGTGAGCGGGGTACCGCTTACCGGGTCCACACTGACAATGGACAGCGTGTAGCTGGCAGATAGGCCCGTATAATCCACTTCCAATTCAATTGGGGTGCAGTCATAAAAAAACGGCGCTCCTTGTGTTATATCTTCCGGAAGCCCCGTCCCGTTGATCGCCAGGCTGTTTATTTCTAAAGGCGGCACGCCGTAAAAGGCGCCGTCTCCTTCCCCGTCGATCTGGTCGGGTAAAGCATAGGCGTCGGCGGTAGCGGCCACATCGTCGGAATAAACGCTGACCTCGACTCCGATAGGGATGAAAAGGTTTGGCCCCGTTTCAAGGCTCCACAACTCTCCTGCTTCTTTGCCCTCTCTCACCAAATACATCAGGTTGTCCTTGCCCACTTCGAGGTGAGTCTTGCCAAAACCTTCTTTATCCAGGATCTTTGTAAAACCTTCTTCACCAAAGCGCCATTGTACGATTCCTTCCGTTTGGTGAGAGAGGTATAAGTCCAGGCAATCATAAGAAAACTCCAGCCCTGCAATATAGCCCTCCGAAATAAACAATTCATGCAATTGGCCGCTTTGCAGGCCGTAAACGTAGGCAAAGGGGCCGACGCTCCAGGCCAGGTGGCTGTTGCAGGGAGAAACCTCCACTTCGCTGCCCAGGTCGTTTTCCGGCTCGAAAGAGGATACCACCTGATCGAAAAACAAACCGTTCTCCTCCATTATGTACCGAAATACTTCGCCTTCCGCATAAGGAACCACGTAAATGTAACGGTCGGCCACAGTACCTGGTATAACCTGCGAAACCGCCAGGCTCCCGGAGTTCCCGCTGAATTCCCGCTCTATAACCGGGCTGGTAACATAAGAAACGTATCCGTCCGAACCAACCACCACTTCCATATACCCGAAGGCCAAATCGGCAGGAGGATAGGTTTCCATATAAAAAACACAGTACGTTCCGCAAGTCCCGGGCACAGGCGCTATGCCCACCTCTTTCATCTGAGCGCCGAAAGCGAAGTTGCCTTCCAGCTCTCCGTCCCGGTTATAAATGCTTCCGTCCTGAATGTAGAACAGCAGGTTTCCATCTTCGTCAAATACGCTGTTTTCGTAAATGTACGGGGTGGAAATATCCGGGTGGGGGTTGCTGAACCCAAAAGGGCTGAAGCCCGGACCGGCGTCGAAATCCACTTCGGTGGGATACAACAGCCATTTGTCTTTCTGGCCCTGGGCGGGCCATGCTAAACCGGACAGGAAGGCCATTGCTATCAGAATTGGAAAAAGGCTTTTGGCCCTATGGAAATGATTGTGCAAGAGCCCTGGAAGATCAGCCACCGCAGGAATTCGGGGCTTCGGTGAATAAATTTGTGTGTGTGTGTACTATCAGAGTAGGAAGTTCTCATAAAGCATTCGATATTTTGGATGAAATAATACGCGTTAGCCGACGTAACGGAGAGCCGTACGCTTAACTTTAATGTTTATTCCTGGTTAGAATGCTGTAGAAAAGATCTTTGAAAGATGAATATCCACCTAATTTAAAATAAAATATGGAGCGCAGCAATTTTTTAACATTTGGATCGAGACAGTAATAAAGCAGAATTAAAGAGTTTCTCCAGAATAAAAACCATACGATCCGAAAAATCCTTAAATTAATAGCGTTTTTATAACAAACATCCTTAATATGTAAACTATGATCGTCATCAGCGATAGTCAAGCCGGAAATGGATAAATTGATAAAGGAAACGCATTTCAGGATACATCCCGAGCTATACCAGGGGGGCTTAAAATTGGTGAATGAGGAATAGCAGATATCAAGCTACCTGGATGTGCCTCCGGCTGTGAAGCTTCTCATTTGGTACATGAAAACGTCATTGTATGGTTTTTTGGACTGCTGAGCGGATTCCAAAAAATCGAACCTATTTTTAGAAGGGCTTGATTTAAATGTGGCAAACCAACGTCTCAGACGGTGGTCATGTTCGTCCGGCTACGCCAGTTCTGAACATGTTCGTTTGGAAATTGCCTAGGGCGGATGAGGCGCGCTGGCATTGCGGGGTAAACCCCTTTGGGGCCGGCCTTTGAAAAGCCACCGTCTTTGACGGTGGTGGTTTACTCTGGCCGAACAATAATCACCAAAGCCATTGATCATTGTCATTCAGGTTTGTGTGTTTCCATCTTAACTTAAGCAATCTGAAACGGTTAAACAAGCTATTGCCTTTTTTAAATTTCACACTTTTATCCGCCATAGCTCATAGAGCGAAGGCGGGCGCATCTACCATATGCCATGTGTCGTTTCGTCAGTTACCTGGGCCGGCCCATCATTATTGATGAATTGTTGCTGAAGCCCGAAAATTCGCTGGTCAACCAAAGCTATGACGCCGAAGAGATGTCGCAGCCCCTCAACGGCGACGGCTTCGGACTGGGGTGGTATGCCCGCGAGATCCGCTCGCAGCCCGGCCTCTTCCGGTCGATCACGCCGGCCTGGAACAACCAGAACCTGCGCTACAACGCCTCCCTGATCCGCACCCCTTGCCTGTTCGCGCACATCCGGGCGGCGTCGGTGGGCGTCGTGTCGGAAGCCAACTGCCACCCTTTCCACTATCACGACTACCTGCTGATGCACAACGGCGGCATCGACGACTTCCGCCACATCAAACGCGACCTGGTGCGCCTGCTCAACGACGAGTTCTTCCTGTGGGTCACCGGCCAGACGGACTCCGAGCACATCTTCGCCTTTTTCCTGCAGACGCTGGTCGAACGATACGGCGAAGAGCTGCCCCAACCGGAGGAGGTGGCGGCCTGCTTCCAGCATACCTTCGACATGATGGAGGTGCTCAAATGCCGCCGCAACATCACCGGCAACTCCACCTACAATATGCTGGTGACCGACGGGCGCCGCATCTTCGGCACGCGGTACAACTCATCGCCGCACGAAGCCTCGCCCACCCTGTACTACGCCACCGGCAGCCGCTTCGAGTCCCATCCCAACGGCGACTGCTTCATCCGTGACAATAAGGAGGGCCGGCAGTTCGTGATGGTGGTTTCCGAAAAGCTCAACGAACGGGAAGAGGACTGGACCGTGGTGCCGCCCAATCACTTTATCTGGGTGGGAGAAGATCTAGAGGTAAAGTTGATGGCGATGGGAAGCCGTATTCAAAGTGGCCGCGTGAAGCCGGGGCTGTGTTAGAAAATTGGTATTCTACATAGCCGTTGTGCGAGGACAGGTGCCGAAGCCTTCCCGCTTTCGTTACAAACTTCAGTGGGCGAAGGGCGAAGGCATGCTGCCCTTTTGTAACCGGAAAGCAAGGGAATAAGCCTCCTCCAACAACCTCACGGCCTCATCTCCACGCCCTTCGCCACCAGCTGCCACAGCGCATACAGCCCAAACAACGGGCCGGGCAGGAGCAGCAGAAAAATGTACTCATTCCCCATGATGTCCCGAACATTATTCAGCAGCTGAATGCTGCCGATCGTAATGGCAAAGCCAATGGAGTTGACGATCGTCAGGCCGGTGCCGATGTAGTGCGGAGGCGCCGTCCGGGCGACGACAGTAGAAAACTGAGGCGAGTCGCCCACCACGGCAAAGCCCCAGAGGAGGAGGAAAGCCAGGAAGAGAAATGGGGGAAGCAGGAACAGCAACGGAGAGGCCAGGCACATCAGCCCGGAGGTAAACAGCATGCCGAACGCTACCCGGGCGCTGCCCACTTCTTGAGAATAGTACCCGCCCGCCACGCAGCCCAGGCCTCCAATGCCGATAATGGCGAAGGACCAAAGCGAGATCCCGATCTCCGTCCCGTGCAGGGCATTGTACGCGGCCAGCAATGCCGGCACAAAGGCCCAGAAGGCATACAACTCCCACATATGGCCGAAATAGCCGAAGGCCGCCAGCCGGAAGGGCTGGTAGCGGAATATCTTAGGAATGGCGTTCCATTCAAATTGAGCGCCGGGACGCCGGTTCGGCCCGTCTCCCACCAGGATGTAAAGCAGTACCCCTCCGGACAACGCTACCGCCGAGGTAGCCCAGAGGACTGCCTTCCAGGGCAACCCCTGCGTGTACTCCCGCAGCAGGTGCGGAAAAGCCGTGCCCAGCACCAGGGCGCCGACCAGATAGCCCAGGGCCTTGCCCAGCCCTTTGGCGTACCAGTCCGAAGAGATCTTCATCCCCACCGGATAGATGCCAGCCAGGAAAAAGCCGGTGAGGAAACGGAAAAGCAAAAGGGAGAATAACCCGCCGGTGAACAGGCTGACGCATAGGTTGAAAAAGGCGCCCATAACCGCGGAAAACAAAAATACCCGCGACGGAGAAAAACGGTCGGCGATCGATAGGAGGGCAAAGAAAAAGGTGCCGGTAATAAACCCCAACTGCACAGCCGCAGTGATATCGCCCACAGTCTCGGCGCCCAGGCCGAAAGCATCCTGCAGATCCCGAACCACTGCATTGCCCGCAAACCAGAGCGAGGTGCCGGCAAACTGGGCGAAGACGATCACCGGTAAGATGTATCCTGGTATTTTGGCCTGAACGTCCATTACCGGTAAAGGTACGCAAACCGTTTGTCTGTGCTCTTAGGTATACGTCGAAATAAGGAGATGTTATTATATACCATTAAGGTAACTATTCAGCATTTCGCTTTTAGCGGTTCGCTATTCGCATCACTATGCTCTTCCCCGGGAATACAAGTGCCAAAGATTTGAACGCTTCAGTATTCATAAAAAAATAGTGCGGTGGAAACAAAAAAAATAGGAGATTTCGAAAAAATGCATTAATTTTGAAACAAAAAGTTTTTAAAGTCAATTTTTTGGTTGATCGCTAAACATTTTGTACTTCGCTAGTCGTCGCGAACTAAAGAACAGGACTCCCATTTGAGTGAAAAACAGGGCCGATGAACAAAGCAAATGATGTAGAAGAATACATAGCCGGGTTTCCCGAAGCGGTGCGTGTGCTTTTGGAACAAGTCCGCGCCACCATCAAAGCAGCCTCTCCGGAAGCGGAGGAATCCATCAGTTATGGCATGCCGGCTTATAAAAGGAACGGGCGGCCGCTGGTATACTTTGCAGGCTACAAAAAACATATCGGCTTTTATGCCACGCCAACCGGGCATGCGGCATTTACGGAAGAATTATCGAAATACAAACAGGGAAAAGGCTCCGTGCAATTTCCTGTTGGCGAGCCCCTGCCGCTGGATCTGATCTCGAGGATCGTGCAGTTTCGGGTAAGGAACATTTAAAAAATAAATTCGACAACATCATGTCAGGCAAACAAAAGATCACCCCTTTCCTGTGGTATGACAACCAGGCGGAAGAAGCCGCCCATTTTTATACCTCTGTTTTTCCCGATTCGAAAATCGGGAAAATTCAACACCAGGGCGATGCCGTTATGACCGTCCAGTTCTTTCTGTCCGGCCAGGAATTTTCAGCCTTGAACGGGGGGCCGATGTTCCCCTTCAATCCATCCGTATCTTTCTATGTCGTTTGCGAAAGCGAAGCGGAGGTTGATCATGCATGGGAAAAGTTGCTGGAGGGCGGACAAGCCATGATGCCGCTCGACAAATACCCGTGGAGCGAAAAGTATGGCTGGGTGCAGGACAAATACGGCGTCTCCTGGCAGTTGACTTTGGGTAAGATCCCGGATGTGGGGCAGAAGATATCGCCCTTACTGATGTTCACCGGAGATCAACATGGAAGGGCCGGGGACGCCATCAATTTTTACACTTCCTTATTTGACCATTCCGGTACTAATCTCCTGGCAAGATATGAAGAGGGGGAAGGCGATCCCGCTGTGGGAACCATCAAACACGCCCAGTTTCGGCTCGGGGGGAATGTTTTCATGGCAATGGATAGCAGCTATGATCACGGTTTCGGGTTCAATGAAGCGATCTCGTTTGTGGTGCACTGCGCCACCCAAAAGGAGGTGGACTATTTCTGGGAAAAACTCACCGCCGATGGAGGAGAGGAAATGATGTGCGCCTGGTTGAAAGACAAGTATGGCGTCGTCTGGCAAATCGTTCCCGATGAGCTCATCCGGCTTATATCCGATCCTGACCCCGCCCGGGCACAAAGGGCGGTAGGCGCCATGATGCAGATGCGCAAGATCGACATCGAAAAGATCCGCCAGGCTGCCGATGATGAGAGCCGTACGGTCATCACCGTACAGGCAACCGTTCATGCCCCCGTCGAGAAAGTTTGGAAAATGTGGACGCAGCCCGAACACATCATGAACTGGAATTTTGCCAGCGGTGATTGGCATGCGCCCCGTGCGGAAAATGACCTCAGGCCGGGCGGAAAGTTCAGCTACCGGATGGAGGCAAAGGACGGTAGCATGGGCTTCGATTTTAGCGGCGCCTTTACGCTAATCAACAAAAATAAAAACCTGGATTTCAGGCTTGACGACGGCCGCCAGGTGCAGGTCCACTTTTCTGAAGTGGATGGAGGTACCTTCGTCATGGAAAATTTCGAAGCGGAAGGCATGAACCCTGTCGAAATGCAAAAAGCCGGCTGGCAGGCCATTCTGGATAATTTCAAACGATATGCGGAGGCGAATTGAGTTCGTGCGGTGAGCATCCTGCCGCCGCCTGCCGTTGCCTCCTATGACGGGCTGAGGCGCTTTTCATCCCGAACGGCCTAAAAAGCGCATGACTCATTGGGTGGATATCCAATAACGCTTTACCGGAAAAAATTAAGAGCTCAAATTTAAGCGGCAATGGGAAATTGCCGCTTAAAGGTGGCCTTCAATCGCTAATTTATTCCATCCAGGCGTGACTGCTGTCAGCCAGCACGCCACCGCGTATTTCCATGTATTTCTTTAGAGTGTGTTCAAATTTCCATGATTGAGCGAAAGTGAGCAAATTTTGTGCTGAACGAGGCAAAAAACATAGGCATACCTGGAAGGTACGCCGAGGCTTTTTAACGAAGTGCAGTATAAAATTTGCCACTTGCAGCCGATTGATGGAATTTTGAACACACTCTTATTCCTGCCCAGATACTTATACGATCATTCCACCACCACCTCATCCACAAAGATGAACACCCCCTGCCCCTCCACCGGCTGGTAGGCCGCCTTCACGCGCAGGTAGCGGCAGGCCGTGGGCTCGAATTCCAGGGTAATGGTTTGGGTATGGATGTCCGGCGTGCGTTCGATGGGCAACGGGCGGCGGTTCTGCCATGTTTTCAGCGTCCGGAAATTCCGGCCGTCTTCCGACACCGCCACTTCCACCCCGGCGGGGAAGTAGATGCCGGCGCCGGTTTCCTCAATGCAGCTGAAGCCCACCTGCCGTATGGCAGTGAGGGTGTCCAACTCCAGAACGGCCTCGAAATTTTCATTCAGGATGCCCAGCCACTGGCCGTTGCCCCATTTGTCGCCGCCGAAGTTGGCGTCCACCAGGGTGTAGCCGCCACTGGCCTGGTAGCGGCCGTAGGGGGTGCAGTGCAGTTCCACCTTGGCGCCCCGCGCTTTATGCAGCATGGCTTCGAAGGTTTCCGGTTCGGTTAATGGTTGCCCGTCTTTAAACGCTACGGCCTTGATGGTGGCGGACTGGCCGAGCCGGATGGGCCCGGTGTAGGGGGATGCCGAAGGTGAAGGCGGTTCTGAGCCGTCAAGGGTGTAGAGGATCTCTGCTTCCAATTCCGTTTCCAGGCGGGCGATGAGTTGTTTGGTGCTCCGGTCCAGCTCGAAGGTAGCCTGTGGGCGGAAGGCGCTGCGGGCGTAGTGGATGCCCATCGCGTCGTAACGGGGCAGCAGGCCTCCCAGCTTTTCCCGAAACCGGGGCCAGTTTTTTTCGCCCTTCGCCCAGGCCACCTCCGACAGCGCGGCGATGCGGGGAAACACCATGTACTCCACCTTTTGGGCATCGGGCATGTATTCCGTCCACACATTGGCCTGCACGCCCAGTATGTTGGCGCGGTAGGTTTCCTCAAGATCGGCAGGCGCCGGTTCATATTCATATACTTCTTTCAGCGGGCTGTATCCACCCCAGGCTTTGGGCTCGTGGGGGCTCAGGTTCTGGTAGTGGTCGAAATAGAGGTGGGAGCCGGGCGTCAGCACCGTGGGGTGGCCCCGGCGCAGGTGAGCCGCCGCCCCGTCCGCCCCGCCCCAGTACATGATCGAAGCTTCGGGGCTGAGTTCCCCTTCCAGGATCTCATGCCAGCCGATGAGCCGGCGCCCCCGTGCCCGGAGGTAGTTGTCGAAGTGGTTGACGAAGTGGCTTTGTATATCGTCCAGGCCGGCGTACTGCCGTTCGGCCATCAGGCGCTGGCAGCGGGCGCAGCGGGCCCAGTTGCTTTTACTGACCTCGTCTCCTCCGATGTGGATGTATCCGGAGGGGAAGAGCTCCAGCACTTCATCCAGCACATCCTCGAGCAGGCGGTAGCTGTCGGGGTTGTCGGCGCAGTATACACCGATATTGGGCAGGGGCTTGCCCAGGCTGTCCTGGCACAACAGGCCGGGATAGCATTGGAAAACCACTTCGGAATGCCCCGGCAGCTCGATCTCCGGTACTACCGTAATGTAGCGATCGCGGGCGTAGGCCACCACCTCTTTGATCTCTTCCTGGGTGTAAAAGCCGCCGTAGCGGGGGCGTTCTTCACCGGGTTTCCACACCTCAAAATCCTGCCAGGGCATCCGGCCTTCCTTCACCACCCGCCAGGCGCCCCAATCGGTGAGCTCGGGGTGGGATTTGACTTCCATCCGCCAGCCGATACCGTCGATCAGGTGCCAGTGGAAGGTATTGAGCTTGTGGAAGGCCAGATAGTCGATATACTTTTTGATGAATTCCACCGGCATGAAGTGGCGGGAGACATCCAGGTGCAGGCCCCGCCAGGCAAAGCGGGGATGGTCTTCAATGTCGAAGGAAGGGATAGCGGCGCCGGCCAGCCCCCCTTTCTTATCAGGGAACAGTTGCCGGGCGGTTTCCACCGCATAAAAAAGGCCGGCCGGCCGAAATGCCTGGATGCTTATGGCCTGCGGCCGCACCTGAAAAGTATACCCTTCATCGCCCAGGTAATCCTTCTCAGGGCCCAGTTCGATAAAAATGGCCTTTCCCACCTCGCCCCCTTTCTGCCTCCATTTGATGGGGAAGCCTGCCCCCGGGAGTTCGGCCAGGCGCCGGGCTGCCGGCAGAGCTGCCGAGTCGCTGAGCACAATTACCGTGTTGTTCTCAAAGACAAAGGGCTGCCCCGAACGGTGTTCTACCCGGTAGGGTTCAGGGATGATGTGGATGGGAGCCTGGCCGGCAACGGTAAGCGCCAAAAGAAAACAAGCGGCTGTTGTGATCAACGGTTTCATCCTGTGTGGCTTTGGCGGAAAGGTACTTAATAGTATGTTCAAAATTCACCTCCTCAAAACAAAAGTTGAACTGGAGAACCCCAATATGGCGGCCGATTACGACGAGGTTCACGGAAAAGGCAGCTGGCAGCTTTTCCCGGAAGGACTGGAGGAAAATGCGTCGAAGGGGCAACGATGAATTGTGGGACTGGGTCGAAGCAGCGAGCGCCGATATGAATCAATAAGAGGCGCTTGTTCGCTGGCGAACAGAGAGTGTTCATTATTGAACAGATGGGGAAGTCGGTAGGGGGAAATCGGCCTCCTTCGCTAAAGCTCCGGCGGCTGAGAGAAGTGAGAAGTGAGTAGGGAGGAAGGAGGCTGGTTGTTTTGCAATGAATTGATTTTTAGTATTTTGTGTTATTGCAGGGTGGCGTTGTTTGTTTCCATGGCAGGCTTTAACTCCTGGAAAACCCGCCATTGGCACGATGTTCGCCCAACAAGGATAGGCCGTTTTCTCTTCGGGACTAGTACCGTCCGGGAAAAACGGCTTATCCTTGCAAAACACGACCGATGCTAAGCAATTACCTGAAGATCGCCATCCGCAATTTTACCAAGAACAAGCTCTACACTGGCCTGAACCTGTTGGGCCTTACGGTGGGTATGGCGGCCTGCCTGCTCCTCCTCCAGTATGTGAGCTATGAATGGAGTTTCGACCGCTTTCATTCGAAGGCGGATCACATCTACCGCGTAGTCAATGACCGTTACCAGGATGGCAAGCGGGTACAGATCGGAACGATCACCTACCCGGTAGTCGGGCCGCAGATGGACGAGGACTTCCCGGAGATCACCAACCACACGCGGATCTTTCCCCGCTACGGCCTCATCATCAGCCGGGATCAGGAGGCGCTTCGGTTGAGCGGCGCCTATTACGTTGATGAAAATTTTCTCGATATCTTCGACTTTGAATTGCTGGCCGGCAGCCGGGCCACGGCTCTGGAGCAATCCCATGAAGTGATGGTCACGGAAAAGGTGGCCCGCCATTTTTTCGATCTGGAAGACGGAGATTACAGCAAGATCCTGGGAGAAACCATAAAGATGGACCGGGACGAGCAGCCCTACCAGATCACCGGCGTACTGGCTGATTTCCCGGAGAACTCTTTGCTTCAGCCCGATCTGATCGCCTCTTACGCCACCCTGATCCAGTATATGGGCCGGGACCGGGTGGACGTCAATTACGTATGGTCGGATTTTCACCATTACCTGGAACTCCGGCCCGGCGCCGATGTCGCTGCTCTGGAGGCCAAGCTGGACGCATTCAGCCAGCGCCATTTCCAGGGCGAGAAAATGTCGGGAGCCGAGGAGCGCTTCTCTCTGCAGCCGCTAACCGAGGCCCATCTCAACTCCGCTCATTTGGAATATGAGATCGGTGAGTTGAGCAGCGGTAAGGCAGTGTGGGCGTTGCTGGTGATCGCTTTGGTCATTCTCTTCCTGGCGTGGGTCAATTATACGAACCTCTCCTCCGTGCGGGCCATCGAGCGGGCCAAAGAGGTGGGCATCCGCCGGGTGGCCGGCGCCAGGCGCGGGCAGCTGATCCGGCAGTTCCTCACCGAGGCGGCGCTGGCCAATGCCATCAGCCTGGCCCTGGCGGTATATGTGGCCCACCTGGTACAGCCCTGGATGAGCGCCCGGCTGGGCGTCAGCCTTTCGTGGGCCCATCTTTTCTCCGGTGGCCGGACGCAAGCCATGCTGCTGGCGGGCCTTGCCGCCTGGATCGTGGGCGGGCTCCTGCTTTCCGGCCTGTATCCGTCCTTTTTGCTTTCCCGCCAGCAAACGGTAAAGGTGCTAAAGGGTTACTATCAGCAATCGGCTGGCAGCCGGCGCCTGCGCCAGGGGCTGGTCGTCTTCCAGTTTGCGGCATCTATCGCTCTGATCAGCGCTACCTGGGCTGTCTTCCAGCAGGTGCGCTTTATGAGCCGGCAGGACCTGGGCGTGCGCGTGGATCAAACCCTGCGCATCAGCCCACCGGAACTGACCGGTTGGGACAGCACCTACATTGAACGGATCAACAGCTTCCGGCAGGAACTGCTGGCTTCCCCTGATATCCATGCCGTTACCGTCTCCAGCCGGGTGCCGGGAGAAGGTATGGGGCGCATCTTTGGCATGAGCCGCCTGGGGAGGGAAGGACAGGGGCTTTCTTCCAATTTGATCGAGGTCGATCATGAGTACGCGGAAGTTTACGGCCTGCAGCCTGTTGCTGGCCGGGACCTGCGCGCTACCGACCACAATGCCGACTGGAACCTGATCCAAAATGTGCTCATCAATGAAGCGGCGGTTAAAAACCTGGGGCTGGAAAATGCCGAAGCGGCCATCGGTGAAGTGCTTCAATTTTGGGACAAACAATGGACGGTAGTGGGTGTCCTGCCCGATTTCCACCAACGATCCCTCCATTACGCCATCGAGTCCATCATTTTCCTGCCGATATACAACAATTACCAACCCTTTTCAGTACGCATTTCCGGCGAACAGGCCGAGCGGGCCATTGAAACGATCGAGACGGCCTACAGCCGTTTCTACCCCGGCAATTTGCTGGAGTATGAATTTCTTGACGAAAGCTTTCAGCGTCTGTACGAGGCCGACCAGCGCTTTGGGCGGATGCTGCTCTTTTTCACCATCCTGGCAATTCTGATCGCCTGCCTGGGGCTGTTCGGGCTGGCTTCCTACACTGCTTTCCTGCGTACCAAAGAGGTGGGCATCCGCCGGGTGCTGGGCGCCTCGGTGGCCGGTATCATTGCCTTACTTTCCACCGACTTCATCCGCCTGGTCTTCTGGGGAGCGCTCATTGCCGCGCCTCTGGCCTGGTATGGTTCCCGGTTATGGCTGCAGGATTTCGCCTATCGTACCAACCTGCCCTGGTGGGTATTCCTGGCCGCCGGCGCCCTGGCGATCGGTATCGCCCTGCTGACGGTGAGCTACCAGGCGGCACGGGCAGCGCTGAGCAACCCAGTGGAGGCGCTGCGGAGTGAGTAGTTCGCCGGTGTTCGATATGTAGCCCCAACTTCGGTAGTTCGGTATTCGCCGTTCGCTTGCCAAGGGTGGCTCCAATGCGCGAACACCGAATGGCGAATAGCGAACAGCGGTTGGGGTATACATATCGGACTTGGGTCACGTTCCGGCGAACGGCGTCCCGAAGATGCCGACCGCAAGTTCCGCCCAAATGAGCAGGAATACCACCAGTATGGCCAGGCCGATGGCGATGCGACGCCCGGTTTGGGATACCGTGCTCACTACCAATTCAAGCAGGAGGCCGGCGCCGAGCAACAGGACACCAGCGACAATGAAATCGGACAAACTCCAGTTCACCTCCTCAGAGAACTGCATCACTATGAGCGGGATGAGCAATAGAAGCGCTACGGTGAGCACTATTCCTGTACGTCTTTGGTTTTGCGTGATCATAAATGTTCTGTTTACAGCAATTGGATTGCGTTCTAAAGTACTTTGTAATTCAAAGTAAATGAGAATATCGAATATTTGCAAATGAGGGAGCGAAAAAGATTTTTTATATCTCTGTTTTATGGAGCTTAAGCTTGGGTATCTGCAGAGGTAATTGGCTTCTCTCCAATTCGCTACACTTATTTTTCCTGTGCCCCGTTCTATGCAGGCTGCAACCACCCCTCCGCCTCGAACAGCCGGCTGACGTCCCTCTTAAAACGAGGCCAGTCGAAGTTTTGGGCCTCTTGTCGGGGCGCTTCGTCGATGGCTCGCAGGAAAAGTTCTGCCAATAAGTGTAAAAAGGCCGGTTCATCTGAATGTGATACTGCTTCGAAGTCCAGCTTTAAAGCAACATTCAACTCTTTTTTATCTTTAGAATACTGAGAGGCTGTTTCATTTATATCCTTCGGTTTTATTATGGCTCTTTTCCCGTCATGCGGCAGCTTTTTTCAGCCCCGTAACCCCGGCTACGAGGCTGAAAAAGAGCTTTGCCTGACGAAAAAATAGCCTCATAATAAATTCCAAAAACATAAATGAAACAGCCTCTGAATACTTTCTTCGTGGAGCGTATTGGCGGGCCGCAATGCAAAATGCATATTGCTCCGCATTATCGATTTCCTCCAGTTCCTTCTCCAGCTTCGCCTTTCGCCAGGGCGCCAGTTCCGGCCCGCCGTCCTTCCAGATGATAAAATCCTTTTGCCCCATGAGGACAAACAGGGTAAGGGCTACCAGTACCAGTAGTACGCCAATTGGTTTCCCATTTTGGGGTGGCTGAGGAGAGGGCGAAGAAAACTTATCCACCTTCAGCTTTCCAACTTGCTTGATCATAAGCAACCTACTTTTAGGAATGCACAGGTGCGCTGCACATCCAGGCGTTAATGGTGGCTTCAAATGAAATATTTACCCCTGAAAGGCCTTCAGGGGTAGAATGAGCAAGTTGGGTAAGCCTTCGATGCTGGTAAATATAATGTTTTCAAACAGTGAAGGCAATCGTCACTATGAGAAACAGGAATAGTGGCCTATCTTTTTTATCTTTCAAGCCGTTTCGCTGAAAAAATTCCTGAACCAAACAGGTGGGCACCATCCGCCGGCGCCTTCGCCATGGCCGTGCCGCCATCCAGAAACAATCAAACAATCTAACAATCAAACAATCAAACAATCTAACAATACAACAATACAACCATCTAACCATGCCTTTAGCCATCGTCCTCCTCGGCGTCCTGCTCCTGTTGCTGCTCATCACCGTGGCCCGTTTCAATGCTTTTATTGCCTTTATTCTGGTCTCTTTATTCGTCGGCGTGGCGGAGGGGCTGCCCGTGCTCGACACCCTGGATGCCATCCAGAAAGGCATTGGCAGCACACTGAGTTCCCTGGTCATGATCCTCGGTTTTGGGGCCATGCTGGGCAAACTGGTGGCCGACAGCGGCGCCGCTCAGCATATAACCGAAAGGCTGGTAAGCACTTTCGGGCTGAAGCGGGTCCACTGGGCGCTGATGCTGACCGGGCTGATCGTCGGTATCCCGATGTTCTATACCGTAGGTTTCGTCATCATGGTGCCCTTGGTGTTTACGGTAGCGGCCTCAACGGGCTTGCCGCTGTTGTATGTGGGGCTGCCTATGCTGGCCTCCCTGTCGGTGACCCATGGTTTTCTGCCGCCTCACCCGGCCCCGACGGCCATTGCCGAAATGTTCCAGGCGGACATCGGCCTGACCCTTTTGCTGGGCCTGGTTCTGGCCATCCCGGCGGCGGTATTGGTCGTGCCCATCTTTTCCAGAAGGTCCCGGAAGTTCAATCCTGCTCCCCTGAAGGAGTTCTATAATGCCGAACTTCTCCCGGAAGATCAGTTGCCGTCCTTTGGCACCAGCCTGCTGGCCGCCCTGCTGCCCGTCCTGCTCATCGGGGTATCCGCCTTATTGCGGTTGTTTTTTGAGGAAGAAAGCCTGGTGCGCCAGGTAAGCGACGTGGTGGGCGACCCTGTGCTGGCCATGCTGATCTCCGTACTGGCGGCCATTTACCTGCTGGGCATCCGCCGGGGCCGGAAGATGAGCGACATCAGCGATTCCCTATCCAAAGCGGTTACCAGTATCACCATGGTGTTGCTGATCATCGCTGGCGCCGGTTCGTTGAAGGAGGTGCTGGTAGAGAGCGGGGTCAGCGATTACATCGGTGAGCTGATGAAGGGCTCCGGTTTGTCGCCCCTGCTGCTGGCCTGGCTGATCGCCGCCACCATCCGGGTGAGCGTGGGATCGGCCACCGTGTCCGGTATGACAGCCGCCGGGATCGTCCTGCCTATTGTCGGCCAGGCCGGGGCCTCTCCCGAACTGATGGTGCTGGCCATCGGCGCCGGCAGCATCTTTTTCTCTCATGTCAATGACGGCGGCTTCTGGTTGTTCAAAGAATACTTCAACCTTTCGGTGAAGGACACGATCTCCACCTGGTCGCTCATGGAGACGACAGTTTCGGTGGTGGGGCTGGTAGGGGTGTTGATCTTGAGCCTTTGGATATGAGCAAAATATACTATCATGATAGAAAACAGGATCAAAGAACTGGGGCTGGAACTGCCGCCCCCGCCGCCCCCCGGCGGCATTTACCATCCGGTAGTCATTGTGGATAAGATGCTTTACGTATCGGGGCAGATCCCCATGCGGGCCGATGGTACGCTGGTCACCGGCACGGTAGGCAAGGACATGAGCGTGGAAGACGGCCAGCGGGCCGCCCGGCAGGTGGGCCTCACCATGCTGGCTACGATGAAGGCCCAGCTCGGCAACCTCGACGGCATCAAACGGCTGGTCAAAACCCTGGGCATGGTGAACTGCGAGCCCGGCTTCGGCAGCCAGCCGCTGGTCATCAACGGCTTCAGCGAACTGATGGTGGAACTGCTGGGCGAGCATAACGGCAAAGGCGCCAGGAGCGCCGTAGGCATGATATTGCCGCGGGGAGTGGCCGTGGAGATCGAAGCTATTTTTGAATTGAAGTAAAATAGTTAATTTTTGATGTTTGATTTTTGAGGTGCGATGGAAACCATACCGGGTGCTCCGGATGGGCAGTTCCCTCCGGAAAATCGAAAATCGCACATCAAACATCAAACATCGCACATCAAACATCCCCTATGAATTGGTACCAGATATCGAATGAATCCGACGTCCCCTCTCCGGCGATGCTGGTGTTCCCGGATCGCATCCGCGAGAACATCCGGCGGATGATCGCTGTGGCGGGCAGCCCGCAGCGGCTGAGGCCGCACGTCAAGACCCACAAATTGCCCCAGGTCATTAAGATGCAGTTGGAGGCTGGTATCAGCCGGTTCAAGTGCGCGACCATCAGGGAGGCGCAAATGGTGGCGGAGGCCGGCGGGGCGGATATATTGATGTCCTATCCGCTCTACGGGCCGGCCTTGGGGCAGTTGTTCCAACTTATGGACAAGTACGCCGGTGTGCAGTTTTCCGCCATCGTAGACAATGCCCGGCACGCTCAATGGCTGGAAGCGGCCGCCCAGGAGCACGGCCGCCCGCTGGCGGCCTTTCTCGACCTGGACGTGGGCATGGAGCGTACCGGCATCAAGCCCGGCCCGGAAGCCCTGGATCTGTACCGCTCCATGGCCCGCTCGCCCTGGTTGCAGCCGCGGGGGCTGCACGTCTACGACGGCCATCTGCACATACCGGACAGGGCGGAACGGGAAAAGGCCTGCGATGCCTGCTTTGCCCCGGTGGCGGAGATGATACAAGCCTTGAAAGCCGATGGCCTGCCGCCAGAAGAGCTGGTGTGCGGCGGGTCGCCCACCTTTCCCCTCCACGCCCGGTATCCGGAACGCACCCTGAGCCCGGGCACGACGTTGCTATGGGATGCGCGGTATGCTTCCCAATTCCGGGATATGGATTTCCTTCATGCCGCCGTCGCTTTTACCCGGGCCGTCAGCAAACCCGGAAAGGGTAAACTGTGCCTGGACCTGGGGCACAAGGCCATCGGTTCGGAGATGCAGTCGCCGCGGGCGGCTTTCTTCGGCATTCCAAAATACGAGCTGGCCGTACACAGCGAAGAACATATGGTCCTCGCTTTTGCGGGGGTGGAAAATTACGAGGTTGGGGACTGCCTCTACGCCATACCCACCCACATCTGCCCGACGATGGCCCTCCATGGGCAGGTATGGGTGGTGGAAGGAAACCGCGCGATAGAGCAGTGGCCGGTGGTGGCGAGGGAGCGGGCAGTGGAGATTTAAGTAAGAGCCGAGGCTCAGGAAGTGCCAGCTCGGGCGCCCATTTATTCCTTTGATAGATTCGGACATAAAGAAATGATAATGTCAATCTAGAACTCCTTGAAATTTGGGGAGTTTTTCCGGCTTCCGATTTCCGACTTGATCTAGACGGAATCAGTCTCTTAGTAAACCAAGCAAATCGCATTGAAAAAATATGGACAAAGCTCCCCACTTCATCTTCGACGCCCACCTCGACCTGGCGATGAACGCCATGGAATGGAACCGCGACCTCACCCGGCCGGTGGCCGAGATCCGCACCAGGGAAAAAGGCATGACGGACAAACCGGACCGGGGGCACAGCACGGTCTCCCTGCCGGCTATGCGCGAGGGCCGGATCGGCCTGTGTGTGGCCACCCAGATCGCCCGCTACGTCAAGAAAAGCAACCCGTTGCCCGGCTGGCACTCTCCCGAGCAGGCCTGGGCGATGACGCAGGCCCAGCTGGCCTGGTACCGCTCTATGGAAGAGGCCGGGCATTTGACCCCCATAACCGATCTTCCGACGCTGGAAGCCCACTTAAAACGCTGGGAAAACCCGTCCCCGGACGAACCCATCGGGTACATCCTCAGCCTGGAGGGCGCCGATTCCATGGTTACCCTAGGCCATGTGGAGCGCGCCTACCAGATGGGCCTGCGTGCCATCGGCCCGGCCCACTACGGCCCGGGGACATACGCCCAGGGAACCGACGCTACGGGGGGGATAGGGGAGAACGGCCGGGCACTGCTCCGGAAGATGGAAGCGCTCAACATCATCCTGGATGCCACTCATTTGTGTGACGAAAGCTTCTGGGAGGCCATGGATCATTTTGCCGGCCCGGTTTGGGCCAGCCACAGCAACTGCCGCAGCCTGGTGCCCCACCACCGGCAGTTCAGCGATGAGCAACTCCGCGAACTCATCGGCCGCGGAGCCGTCATCGGCATGCCCCTGGATGCCTGGATGATGATACCCGGATGGGAAAAGGGCGTCTCCACCCCGGAAAAGGCCGGCCTTACCCTGGAGGCCATGGTAAACCACATCGACCACATCTGCCAGCTGGCAGGAAACGCCACCCATGTCGGCCTCGGTACCGACCTCGACGGCGGCTTCGGCAAGGAGCAATGCCCGGCGGACATCGACACCATTGCCAGCCTGCAGCAGCTGCCGGCCCTGCTGAAAAAGCGGGGGTACAACGAAAGGGACATCAAAAATATCCTGCATCAGAATTGGGTGGATTTTCTGCGACGGGCGTGGGGATAGGCCCCCCCGCCATCCCTGTGGAATAATTGCAAATTCCACAGAGTGAACCAAAAATTTTTGGCATCGGAGACGATTGGTCAACGCTGCTCTCGGCCCGCCAAATTTATTTGGCGTCGGAGACGATTGGTCAACGCTGCCCTCGGCCCGCCGAATTTATTTGGCGTCAGAGACGATTGGTCAACGCTGCTCTCGGCCCGCCAAATTTATTTGGCGTCGGAGACGATTGGTCAACGCTGCTCTCGGCCCGCCAAATTTATTTGGCGTCGGAGACGAGTGGTCAACGCTGCTCTCGGCCCGCCAAATTTATTTGGCGTCGGAGACGATGACTGTGACTCTGGGTTTCCGGGTTAGCGTCTTTATCGTCTTTGACCCAAATACACTGACGCATAACTGGTCAGCGTGCCCTCGACCCGCCGAATTTATTTGGCGTCGGAGACGATTGGTCAACGCTGTTCTCGGCCCGCCAAATTTATTTGGCGTCGGAGACGAGTGGTCAACGCTGCTCTCGGCCCGCCAAATTTATTTGGCGTCGGAGACGAGTGGTCAACGCTGCTCTCAGCCGCCAAATTTATTTGGCGTCAGAGACGATGGTCAACGCTGCTCTCACCGCCAAATTTATTTGGCGTCGGAGACAGTGGTCAACGCTGCTCTCGGCCGCCAAATTTATTTGGCATCGGAGACGAGTGGTCAACGCTGCTCTCGGCCCGCCAAATTTATTTGGCGTCGGAGACGATTGGTCAACGCTGCTCTCGGCCCGCCAAATTTATTTGGCATCGGAGACGAGTGGTCAACGCTGCTCTCGGCCCGCCAAATTTATTTGGCGTCGGAGACGATGACTGTGACTCTGGGTTTCCGGGTTAGCGTCTTTATCGTCTTTGACCCAAATACACTGACGCATAACTGGTCAGCGTATACTGACAACGCAGGCGTTCGTCAGTATAAATTTGGGTTTCCGGGTTGTCGTCTTTGTCGTCTTCGGCCCAAATAAATTTGGGGTTTCCAGGTTGGCGTATTAGTGGTCAACGCAGCCCTCGGCCCGCCAAATTTATTTGGCGTCGGAGACGATGACTGTGACTCTGGGTTTCCGGGTTTTCGTCTTTGTCGTCTTCGACCCAAATACACTGACGCATAACTGGTCAGCGTATACTGACAACGCAGGCGTTCGTCAGTATAAATTTGGGTTTCCGGGTTTTCGTCTTTGTCGTCTTCGATCCCAAATACACTGACGCATAACTGGTCAGCGTATACTGACAACGCAGGCGTTCGTCAGTATAAATTTGGGTTTCCGGGTTGGGGTTGGGACTGCGTGCAGGCCGCACATCAAAAAAACTCCGGCATTGTTCGCATCCGAACAAATAGTGTTCGATAACGAACAATTGGCTGTGGGTTCTTGGCTTTAAGTTACTGGTAATCAGTTGCTTTGGCCTTGGCATGAATATTGGCTCTTTTGGGCAGGGGCGGGCCGTTATCCCTTTAGCTATCCACATTTACCGGGAAAAACGGGTTGCCTCTGCAAAAAATGAACCCATGCTGCAAAATTACCTGAAAATCACCTGGCGCAACATTTGGAAGAACAAGGCCTTTAGCCTTATTACCGTTGGCGGCCTCAGCCTGAGCATGGCGGCCTGCATGTTATTCATCATGCTCATCAAGGGCGCGCACGAGTTCGATAATTTCCATCCGGAAGGCGAACGGGTATACCGCATTCTGACGGATGCCCAGCGCAAGAACGGCGGTTCTGAGCGCTACGCCACCTCTCCTTATGTGGTGGCCAGTAAGCTGGCGGAAAGTTACAGCTTTGTAGAAGCCTGGACCCCCTTTTGTTCCGCCCTGAACGGAGAAGTAAAGCAAGGGGATAACCTGCAGCGGCTGCAGGGACTGTTCACCACCCCTTCTTTTTTTGAGGCCTTCGGTTTCCGGCTGGAACAGGGAGATGCGGCGGCGGCCCTTTCTGAGCCCTATTCGCTGGTACTGACGAAGGCCACGGCGGAGCGCCTGTTCGGCAAAGAGGCGCCCCTGGGCAGAACGGTGGAAATGCCTGGTTATGAGGCCTATTTTACAGTTACCGGACTGCTGGCGGAGTTTCCCGGCAAGACTCACCTGGAGTTTGAAGCGTTGGCTTCCTTTTCCACCGTTCCGGCACTGGAAGCCGCAGGCATTATCAACAACATTTCCGGAAACTGGCAGAATTATTACAGCACCTACAATTTCATCCGCCTGAAGGAACAGGTGGAGCCGGAAACTGTAGAACAGGCACTGGCAACGGTGGCAGAGGCCGGATATCAGGGCCTGCAGCTGGAAACGCGGGACGCAGGTTACCGCTTTGAGTTACAACCCTTGTCTGCCATCACCCCTGGGCCGATACTGTCCAACAGCATGGGGCGGGGCCTCCCCGAATTCCTGTTGTGGTTTCTGGCGGGGCTGGGGCTGATAGTCGTCTTCTCGGCCTCATTCAATTATACCAACCTGACCATTGCCCGGGCGGTGGGCCGCATGAAGGAAGTGGGGGTGCGGAAAACCTTCGGCGCCAACCGCCGGCAGGTCTTCGGGCAGTTTCTTGCCGAGGCGGTGGTTATGGCGGTGATCTCGCTGGTGCTGGCCTACCCCTTGCTGAAGCTGGCTATACAGGGCTTCAATCAATTGCAGTTCACTGAATTTACAGATATGAACCTAAAGGAGGACCTGGCGCTGTACGCCTGGTTCATCTTATTTGCCGTAGGGGTTGGCCTTCTGGCGGGAGTCCTACCGGCGGCAGTGTTGTCAAAAACGAAGCCATTGGCTATTCTGCAAAAACTGAGTAACCTGAAGGTCATGCAGGGCGTTGGCCTGCGCAAGGCCCTTCTGGGTATACAGCTTTCCGTTTCGCTGATCTTTCTCATCCTGGTGACCATCGCCTGGAAACAGATCAACGTGGCGCTGGTTATGAATTTCGGCTTTGCCCAGGCTCAGGTCCTGAATGTAAACATGCAGGGGCACGACATGGAGAAACTGCGCCCGGCCTTTGCCGCGGTAAGCGGGGTAGAACAGATCTCCGCTATTTCCCACAGCATGGGCACCTGGGCGGACAGTAAGGTGGGCCTGCGGGTGCGGGAAGAGGAGGAGCCGGTTGAGGTGCGGGATTATGTTGTCGACCACGAATACATACCCAATTTCGGGCTGAAACTGGCAGCCGGTGAGAACTTCCCGGAAGCGCCGGAACAGCAACGGGAGCGTTTCGCCATCGTCAACGAAACCTTCCTCGAGCAGTTCCAACTGGGTACGCCGGCTGAAGCGCTGGGCAAAACCATATGGATGGGAGACAGCACCCGCCTCGCAATTCAGGGTGTGCTGGAGGATTTCTATTACAAACCGGCCGTATACCAGCTGGAGCCGCTACTGTTGCGTTATAACCCGGGCCAACTCGGTGTTCTTAACCTAAGGGTGGGCAGCCAGGATCCTACGGCCACCATCGCCGCTCTGGAGCGCGCTTGGGAGAAAATAGACCCGGTTCATCCCTTTACGTACCAGTTTTTTGACGATGCTGTGCGAGAGAACTACGCCAACTTTGTCGACCTGGCCTGGATCGTGGGCTTCTTCGCCCTGCTGGGCATCGTGATCGCCCTGATGGGCCTGTTGGGCATCGCCATTTATACTGTGGAAACCCGGAGGAAAGAGGTCAGCATTCGCAAGGTCCTGGGGGCAAGCATGAAGGACGTCGTGTGGCTGTTGTCCAAGTCTTATTTCGTGCTACTGGGGGTTGCGATTTTGGTAGCAGTTCCCATAAGCATACTGTTGGGCAGGCAATTTTTACAACAATTTACCATTCAGCTGGAGATGAAGGCATTGCTCTTCCTGCCTGGTATTCTGCTGCTGCTCTCGCTGGTGGCGCTGACGGTGCTTTCGCAGGCGTGGCGGGCGGCGGTGGGGAATCCGGTGGAGGCCTTGAAGAACGAATAGGAAAAGGGCCTTGCATGGCCGGGGGCGGCGGAGCAGAGGTGGTTCCGTGGAGCCAGGCCAAGATTTTCCAGGTCTTCAAGATCTGGAAAATTTGGCATGAGCCCCAAAGTTAGCCCGCAGAAAGATATTTTTCCGGACAGTCGCCGCCCCAAAATTGGGGTCCAATAGCAACCTTTTTGAAGGAAAAAATTGGCTACCCGTCCAAGGTTGGACAAGTTCGCGGCCGGATTTCGGTGTTCGCAACCGCGGCAGGCTGCTTCAGCTCCCCTGCTTCCGATAGTGTCCAACGTTAGATCGGCAGCCTGGAGATTAGTTAATTTACTGATAATCATAATTTTGTATTTCATTAATTCCTTCCTGCATTTACAAAGAACATGATAAGGATCACTTTTTTCTCCTTGCTTACGGCCTTTGCGGCCGCGTTGCCCGCTCAGGGCAATAAGCAGCTCTCCATCCGCGTCGATGAAAAGGCGGAGCTGCTGCTAACGGTACAGTATCTTTCCGATTATTTTCTGATCTCGGAAGCCGAGCTGGATTATAAGAAAGAGTTGGAGGTGGCCTTCAGCGCGTACCGGGAGCACCCGGCCGTGGAGTTGTTTAAATCCATGTCGCAGAGCTATTTTGCTTTCGATAAGCCGATTGAATTTATCTGCCACTATTCCTTCCCCGAACTGGAAGTGGCCGTACCCTTCGAGGAAAATCACCTGATCTACTGGAAATATCGGGACACGCTGGGCCTCTTCATCCACGAGTTGAAGGATTTCTATGAGCGCTCTTCTTTTCACAGTTTTTTTGAGGGACAGAAACCTTTCTACGATTCTGTGGTGGCGGATGTCCGCACCAAGCTGAGCAATACCGATTACATAAGGTTGTTCGAAGCGTACTACCGCTCCAGCCAGGCTTCCTACAATGTGATCATCAGCCCACTGCTGCACAGCGGCGGCTTCGGGCCCCGCCTTAAGCGGCCAGACGGCAGCAACGATCTCTTTGCCTTCATCGGGCCATCGGCCGATAGCGGAGCCTTCCCGCAATTCAATACCCAGTACCTGGCCTTCGACCTGATCCTGCACGAATTCAGCCACTCCTTCTGCAACCCGGTGATCAATATGTACTATGAGCAGTTGGAAAAGTTCGAATGCCTGTACGATCCCATTGCAGAAGCCATGGAGAAGCAAGGATACGGGAATTGGAAAACCTGCCTTTACGAGCATCTGGTGCGGGCCTCCGTGGTGCGTCTGGTGCACCGGGCTTTTGGGGAAAAGTACGCCCAAGCCCTGCGCCAATGGGAGGTAGAGGAAGGCAGTTTCGTCCATCTGGATGGCATCCTGGCTGTCCTGGAGGACTACGAGGGCAATGAAGGAGTGGCATTCAACAGCATCGGGCCCGGCCTGGTGGCTTACTTTGAGGGGCAGGTGGGCACAGTATGCAAATGAACCGCTCGGGATGCCGGTTTCTATAAATGAGAAAGGGGCGTTTTCAACCTAACAGATAGATCTGGCGTGTCCCGGTATGACTGTCCATTTCCGAACACTCTTTTGTCCGCCATCGTACAACTTCAGCGTTATTTTTTGGATGATTGTTTTTTAATTATTTGATTATTAGCTTATTGTGATTTTGGCATGAGGCTTGCCATTTATTTAACAAGAAGAGGCCCGGACAATCCCGGCCACCGGCAACGAGGCTGGGAATGCTCCCCGTTCCATTATGCCGGGCAACCGGAGCCAGCTTTTTCAGCCACCTTAAGGCTAGAATACGGCTGCTGCCGCTAAAAAAAACAATATGATCCGACTGCGAGACATTGAAAGGTATTACCGCAACGGCCTGCGCAAGGCCTGGGTTCTCAACCAGATCAACCTGGACATCCAGGAGGGCGAGTTCGTCACCATCATGGGGCCCAGCGGCGCCGGCAAATCCACCCTGCTCAATATCATCGGTATGCTGGAAGAGCCCTCCGGCGGAGCCTACCACTTTTTAAACGAACCTGTACATCAATTCAACGAGCGCAAACGCAGCGACTTGCACAAGGCCTATATGGGCTTTGTCTTCCAGGCCTACCACCTCATCGACGACCTGACCGTCTACGAGAACATCGAAACGCCTCTGCTTTACCGCAATGTAAAAAGTAAGGAGCGCAAGAGCATGGTCGCCGAGATCCTGGACCGTTTTAACATTGTCGCCAAAAAAGACCTGTTTCCCGACCAGCTCTCCGGCGGGCAACAGCAGTTAGTGGGCGTTGCCCGCGCCGTGATCAGCAAACCGCGCCTCCTGCTGGCGGATGAGCCTACCGGAAACCTGCACACCAAACAGGGAGACCAGATCATGGAGCTCTTCCGGGAGTTGAACGACGAAGGGGTTACCATCATACAGGTGACCCACTCGGAGCGCAATGCCTCCTTCGGTACCCGCATCATCGAACTGGTGGACGGCAACGTCCGCAGTGATGAGCAGGTCAGGCAGCCCTCAGGCCAGGGCGATGGGCCGAAGGGGATGCCGAATGGGAAGTAGTATTGAAGTCGGAAAGCGGAAGTCGGAAGGGGCTCCTCTCCAGGCACTTCCGGCCTCGCACGGCGCACTTGCCTTATCTCTTGTAAGAATTCACTGACACCCGATACCACAAATCAGGTCAAAATAAAAACCAATGCTTCAACATTTCCTGGTGGTTACACTGCGCAATCTTCGCAGAGACATTGGCTACAGCCTCATCAACATTCTGGGGCTGGGCGTAGGCATTGCCGTTAGCCTGTTGCTTTTTTTCTGGGTGCGGTACGAGCTGAGTTACGACCGTTTTCATATCGATGCCGAGCGCATTTACCAGATTGCTTTCAGCTTTCCGGGAGAGGGCGGGCAGTACACTACCTGGACGAGCGCGCCGGTGCTCTTTGCAGAGAAGATCGATGAATCCATTCCGGAGGCGGAAGCTGCGCTTGGCGTTTCTTTCCCCCGGGAATTATCTTTCCTGTTGGGCCAAACGCCTTTCAAAGAAGTCGGCCTCTATGTGGGCCCTGCCTTTCTTGGCCTTTTCAATTTCCCTTTGCTGGAAGGCAGCCGGGATGCCCTTTTTAGCCGGCCCGACGACATCGTCCTGACGGAGTCCCTGGCGGAGAAGTACTTCGGTGCCGGTTGGCGGGGCAACGCCATCGGGAAGACACTGGAGGCTGCCGAACAGGAGAAATATACGGTGACCGGCGTGGTGGCTGATCCACCCCCCAATTCCTCCCTGGAGTTCGGTTTTCTGCTCTCCACGGAGGAATACCTGCGCAAGAACCCCTGGGACAACCACTGGGGCAATTTCACTTCCCGCATCTTTGTCAAGGTGAAAGCCGGCACGGACATTCCGGCATTGGAAGACAAGCTGATCGCTCTTTTCCGAAAGTATAAAGACAATACCGAGGAGGGTACGGCCATTAGCCTTCTGGCATTAACGGGCCGCCACTTGTACAACAAACTGGAGAACGGCAAGCCAGTGGGTGGCCGGATCACTTATGTCCGCCTATTCATCGGAGCGGCAGCTTTCCTGTTGCTTATCGCCTGCATCAACTTTATGAACCTGGCCACGGCGCGCGCCACCCGGCGTTCGCGGGAGATCGGCGTGCGCAAGGTGGTGGGCGCCAGCCGGGGGCAGCTGGCGGGGCAGTTCATGAGCGAAGCCCTTGCCATCGCCTTGATCGCCACCGGAGTGGGCGTAGCCCTGGTGGAGTTGTTGAAACAACCCTTCCGGCAGATCACCGACACGGAGCTGGGTATCCGGTATCTGGAACCCGCAACGCTTCTTCTGATCCTGGGCACCGGGCTGGTGGCTGGCCTGCTTTCCGGCAGTTATCCGGCGTTTTTGTTGTCCTCCTTCCGGGCGGTCAATATTTTCCGGGGCAAGGAGGCGGGGCAGTTCAGCGGGGCCTCCCTGCGCAAGGGGCTGGTAGTGGTGCAGTTCCTGCTTTCCGCCTGCCTGATCGTCTGCGCCCTTGGCGTGCAGCGGCAGGTGAGTTATATCATGAACAAAAACCTGGGGCTGGACCGCGAAAATGTGGTGCAGATGCCCATGAACGGCGCTTTGTATGATAAATTCCCAATCCTGAAGGAGGAACTGTCCGCTATACCGGGCGTCAAGGAGTTTACCGCTTCCAACCAGACGCCTTTTATGGTCAACAGCGAGACGCGCGACCCTGAATGGGACGGTAAGCCGGCTAACAGCCAGGTGGGTTTCCGCGTTCTGGAGGTGACCCCCGGTTTCGTAGAAACGATGGGCATTAAAATGCTTGCCGGCCGGGATTTTGACCCTGCCCGCCCCTCGGATACCCTGAACTTCATCGTGAATGAAACGGCGGCCCAGGCCATGAATATGGACGAGCCGGTAGGCCAGCGGCTGGAATTCTGGGGCCTGAAGGGGCAGGTCATCGGGCTGGCGCGTGACTTTCATCTCAATTCTTTGCATGATCCGATCGCTCCGCTGATCCTATACCTTGCCCGCGACGGCCGGACCGACAACCTTTATGTGCGCACCGAGGCGGGCCGCGCTCAGGAGGCTATTGCCGGCCTGGAAGCCCTCCATCGCCGGATGGTTCCCGATTTTTCCTTTGAATATTCCTTCCTGGATGAAGAATACAGCCGCATGTACAAAAGTGAAACAGCGATTGGCAAGCTGGCCTTTTACTTTGCCGCCGTCGCCATCTTGCTGTCCTGCATCGGCCTGTTCGGCCTGTCGGCTTTCATGGCGGCGCGGCGCACCAAAGAGATCGGCATCCGCAAAGTGGTGGGCGCCAGCGTAGCGAACATCGTAGGCCTGCTCTTCCAGGATTTCCTGAAGCTCATCCTGATCGGCTTCGTCATTTCGGTGCCCGTGGCCTGGTATTTGCTTTCAACCTGGCTGGACGGTTTTGCCTACAAAAGTAGCATCAGCGCCTATTTGTTCCTGGCCACCGCCGGGCTGATGGTGCTGGTGGCCTGGCTGGCGGTGGGTTACCATTCCATACGGGCGGCGCGGGCGAACCCGGTGAAGGCGTTGGGGGGGGAATAGGGCGTGTTTTCGTGTTTGGGTGCATTCGTGCATTCGTTACCACACGGCAAAAGAAAAAGCATGGGATTCCCCTAGTTATATACTGTCCCGGGCGGCCTACCTGGCCATCCTGATCGCCTGCCTGGGCCTTTTCGGCATCGGTGCGACCCTCACGGCCGTCCTAAGAGCCAAGGAGGTCGGCGTGCGCAAGGTGCTGGTGGCCAGCGCGGCGCAGCTGGACTTCACCCTGGACAACCCCATTACCCTGATGGTGTTGCTGGCCAGTGTGGCCACCGCCTCTGTCGCCTACCTGCTGATGCAGCGCGGGTTGCAGGGTTTTGCTTTTCACATAGCCATCAATCCTGCCTGGTTCCTGCTGGCGACAGTACTGTCTATGACGTTGGCCTGGTTGTCGGTGAGCCGGCAGTCGCTGAAGGCGGCACGGGGGAATCCGGTGGAGTCGTTGCGGTATGAGTGAACCTTCACAACCCTTTTCTCTCAGGCAATAGCCGCCTGCGTCTCGCAATGTTTTTTCGACAAAATATTTAGGCTGGCCATGCAAGAAGGATGGATAAATCAGTATATTCACTGAATTTATCACCTAAAACCGACTATCGGCACAAATATGGTTACTGTGAGAGCAGTTAAATCCTTCCGCACCCTTTCCTTTCTTTTTCTTTTATTGTATTCAAGTTTAGTTTCAGCACAAAACCCCAGAGATGGATCATGCCCCAACGATGTCGGCCGAAATTGGATCTCATCCCGTTTGTTTGACGGGAATGGCAATGTGATCTCAGAAAACCGGACCTATTCAGATTATTTGGGCAGGCCCACTCAAACTCAGGCCCGTTTATTTTCCGAACAAAATGTAATAGCCACGCAGACGGTTTACGATGCCTTTGGAAGAAGCGTAATGCAAACTTTATCCGCGCCGGCCAATCAAAGAGAATTATGTTATAAAAGTGATTTTATCACCAACGCCAGCGGATCGGATTATAGCTATAGCGATTTTGACATTCCGAACAATTTTGCCAACCCCAGCCTCATCGGGCAGGGAGAAGTCGATAATCCCAAACCGGTTGCCTCCGGTCTGCCGGGTATAAATCCAGGAACGCTGGGCTGGTACTACAGCAATAATAACTCTATCGAGCCTTTTGTGCCCGCGAGCGGCTTCCCTTATTCCCGTACCGAGTTCGACGACAATAACGGGGGGGTAGTAAAAAGAACTTCCCTGGCAGGGGAGGTGTTAAAGATGGGTGGCGGCCACGAATCGCATACCTATACCATGCCGGCATCCGGCGAATTGAGGTATGTATACGGAATAGTCAATGGCTGGGAAATAGAGGAGGTTTTTGAGATTGACAATTACCCGGATTTTGCCGAAGGGCATGTGATCAGCAACTTTCAGCCGGAGATAAAAGCGGTAAAAACCATTGCCGTTGATCAAAACGGAATAGAAACCGTTGTCTTTTATGATGCTGACGGAAATCTGTTGGCCACCTGTTTAAGCGGACAGGAAAATGGCGAGAACGTCCGGGTACTGCACGTCATGTCTATTATCAAACCGGGAATCGCAGAACAACAATATACTGATATTCACTTACCCCAGGGCTGTGAGGGTTCATTGACGCTCCCTAATTCGGGAAATACATCCCCTGCTACTCCTATCCCGACGATCACCTACCATATTTTTGACCTGAAAAAGGGGAAATACATTGATTTTGGAGGCACACCAGATTTTACCGGCACCAATCCGGGATTGCCCCCCGGCTTTTACCGGATCATTTATAAGCAGGGCGCCACGCTTTCCGAATTACAGGTGAAATATGATGTAAACTATTACGGTTTCTCCATTAACTATTTTGATAAAGCCGGCCGGCTGAAAATGTCGATCCCTCCGGCGGGCATTGACCTGTCCTACAATCCGAATAAATTGACCACCCATTTATCGGCCTCAAAAAATATTCGATACGTACCTGGCCCATCTGCTGGCAACCCGGATTGGAGCCTGGATGCAACTAGCCCGGATCACGTATTATCTGCCGTCATCATTCCAGCTGTCAGCCCCGAAGTACAAATAACCAACCTGCAGGTCGCCTTGTCGAGAAATCCGGTGATCAGCCATACCTTTGCCGTTGCCGGGCCGCGGATTTTGGTCCAGGATCATTGGCCGGCCACCCTGTTCAATCAACCATTAGACGTGGGCGATCCTGTAGGAGGAGGCAATTCCCCGCCGGATCCACCGATCGGAGGGGCGGTTTACTCCACCATTTATACCCTGAAATTCGATGTGGTAGATCAGAACAATGACGTCATTGCTCAAAATAAGGTTTTAAAAGCCTTCCGCACCATTACTACTACCGGCCTTGCCGGCCAACCCTCCCATGAATCCTGGACATTCAGTAGCCCGGAGACGGCAATCGTCCCTCCCCTGGCCAGCAATACAACGAGCCGGATAGATGTCGTCGTTACTTCCCTGACAGCGCAGGCGGTAGCCCAGGGCGCCATAAACATCCCGCTCCACCCTGTCTCGCTCGATAATGCACTGAATGCGTTGAAACTATCCTTGTTTTCCTCAACCGAAAGATTGCCGGGCATACCCGTTCACGCTATGCCTGAGGTATATGACTACAATTCCCTGGGGTGGTTGTTGTCCTTCACTAGCCCGGACGAAGGCAAAACGGAATTTGTTTACAAGAAAGACGGGAGCCTTCGATTCAAGCAGAATGCCGTCCAAAGGTCAGGGAACCGCAATAAGCTGATGCAAAAATTTTCCTATGTCAACTATGATGCTTTCAACCGGGTGGTTGAAACAGGCGAATATGACCCGAGCCTGGCCGGGACGCCTCCAAACTCGGAAGGAGTGGCTATCAGCGATCTCTATTTTGAAAACTATTACGATTTCAGCAAAAACATTGCCGGCCCGCCATCCGCTTCTAAAAGCATTCACCGGGTAGTGGACAATAGGTGGGCGGTCGACCCCGCCCGATGCACTCACCAAAACTACCTGGCCTATGACCTGGCTGACCCCGATTTTTATGCAAAGACAGGTTTGCCCGCATCGGTTTACCAACCATCATTTACCTGGGGCAAAGTGGCAAAAACCTGGAACCGGGAGCAAACCACCTGGTACAGCTACAATGAATTGGGCCAATTGGCCTGGATGGTGCAGCGCATTGAAAACATGCCAAACGGCCATTTGAATTATTCGGTTAAGACCCTCCATTACAAGTACGATTTCAACGGAAATGTGCTTGAAGTCAACTACCAAAAAGAAGTACTTGCTGAAAATTTTGTCCATTACTATACCTACGATGCCGATAAGCGCCTGCAGAAGGTAGAGACTCGACAGGGCGGCCATCCGAAAGAAGAGCAGGCCGCCTATTTTTATTACCAACACGGCCCGCTAAAGCGTGTGGAACTGGCGGATAAGCTGCAAGGTGTCGATTATGTGTATACCATTAACGGCTGGCTGAAATCCATTAATGCGCCCGAGTTGAATGAGCGCGATCCCGGACAGGACGGCGCCGTCAACAGCAGCCATCCTACTCCGAAGGACCTCTTTGGGATGACGCTTGATTATTTTTCCGGTGATTATTCCCGGCCCGGTTCCTACATCCAAACCTACGATATTCCGGACGATCCTTCCCTGCCATTGCCCCTTCCATCACCGGTGGAGGGGAACCCCAAAAACCTGTATAACGGCCTGGCCAAGGGCCAGCGCTGGCAAACGCAAAAGCCCGCAGCCGGCTCCGGTTTAACCTTTGTTGGCAATCCGTTGATGTATGGCTATCAGTACGACAAAAAATATCAACTGACGGACGCTACATTTGGCGCCATCACTTTCGAAGGCGCCCAGAATCAACCGGGCCTGCCCCCCGGGAGCGCGGAGCCTTTCGGTTATTACGGGCCCTTGTTTGCGGCAACGGAAGAGTACAACGTATCCGGCATTCGCTATGACCTGAACGGCAATATCGAATCGCTAAACCGGAACGCCTATGTTCACAGCCCAGGCACTGCCGGATTAGACCTGGACCGGCTCACCTACAACTATGCGCCCCATTCCAATCAACTGCTCAGCGTGAGCGATGCCGTTCCCGCCAATCACTATGCCGCCCTTGACTTTAAATCCGGGCAAGGCCCGTACAACTACATCTATAATGAAATTGGACAGTTGACGGCGGATGTTAATGAAGGGAATTACTATGAGTACGACCCGGCGGGTAATGTTACCGCCGTTTACAGTGACGCCGGCCAAAGCGTGATCAAGGCCCGTTTCCTCTATAACGACAAAGGGGCTCGCTTGAAGAAAACCAACGCTGCCGGAGACGAAACCTGGTACATTCGCGATGCCGACGGCAATGTATTGAGCATTTATGAAAAACCGGCGGGCGGCCCTATCCGGCAGGCGGAGGTGGGTATTTTTGCCGCAAGCCGCATCGGAGTATACGACGTACAGGCCAACCAGGCCAGCTACGAACTCAACGACCACCTGGGCAATGTGCGCACTACCTTTTCAAAACAGGCCTATTATACGCCCTCGACCAGTTTTGAAGGCGACGGAGAGGACGATCACCTGTTTAATTTTCAACCCGGCCTCGACCATACGCAGGCCCGTACAGGAGGCAGTTCTGTTAAAGTGGTGTTCCCCGCGCAGCAATACGGAGCGGGGATCAGGATAAAAGTTACCACCGGGCAAAAGATCAGCGCCAGTATTTATTCCAAATACCTGTCGGGCGGCGCTCCCAACGCCATGCTCGTATTTTCGCTGGACAATGCCTCCGGCAATTTAGACTGGAGATCGCAGCGCGTTGGCGGAGCTGCTTCTACCTGGAACCTATTGGCCTTTCCTGCCTACACCGTCGCCGTCAATGCTGCCGACATGTGGCTGAGCATCTATCCCTGGAACCCGGACGCCGGTTCCATCCCGGTGTGGTTCGATGACCTGTCCGTGGCCATCACCCCCAACAGCCAGGGGGAAGGCGGCTATCTGAAACCGGTACAACAAAGCCTTACCGATTATTATCCCCATGGCGGCCTCATACCGGGGCGCGAGTATGTTGCCGGAAGCCATTACCGTTATGGCTATCAGGGGCAATATTCCGAGAAGGACCCGGAGACCGGATTCAACAGTTTTGAGCTGCGAATGTGGGACGGCCGCCTGGGGCGGTGGATGAGCCCCGACCCGTACCGGCAGTACTTCAGCCCATATCTGGGGATGGGGAATAATCCTGTTAGCAACATTGATCCTAGTGGAGGATACAATCCCGATTGGTTTATTCCTGAAGGAGGGAGCCCTTCACAAGCCAAATGGATTGATAATGCAGGCCCGGAACAAACACCAGCAGGAATGGAATGGTTGGGGGCATTTGGCTACACTTTTGGCCCGATGAACTTAAATGCTGTTGAAGTCAGTAGTTACAGGTTTACAACCTTGTCTTTTTCTACCGTACAAAATGTGGCTAAGGATAATACTTTTGTATCCGGGAGCCTTAGGCCCAATAGTTGTAATTGTCCAAATTACTATGAGGAAAAGCTCTCCGGGCTTACCATTTTTAATGCAGATTGGTGGTACTACACAGCCGAAAAATTTGACTATGATTATTATGGAAAACAGCCTCCCGCAGCGGTTAAATTTATAGCGGGGATGAATCCTTTGGTTTCGGGCTACAATGTAGGAAACGGATTGTTGGGCAACGGAGAAAATATTTTTGGGGAGCCGCAAAGTGGTATAGGAATAGCATTAAACGCTGTTAATACGGTAATGCCTTTTACTGGAGGCGTAATTACTACACAAGAAGGATTCTTATTGGGAGGGGTGAAAATAAAAGCGCCGTTCGATATCCCGGTACAAAGATTTGGGGGGGTCGAAGGGTATAAACCTTGGGGCATTTATGTTGGATCCAATAAAATTATTGCGAGAAACTTTTTTGCCATTAAGCCAGGTTGGAATGATCTAAGCATATATACGACGGGATACATTCCAAAAGGGACTCCAATTAAATTTGGAGTAGTTGGCCCTCAGTTAGGAGGCAGGTTTGGAGTTTATCCTGGAGGGCTCCTTCAATTCAATGCGGATTCTAAATATGTACTTGGCCGCTCAACTAGGTTGGGCCTTTAACCTAAAGTTAATTTTCGAAACCTCTTTTTATGGCAATCGAAAAACCAAACCATAATGATGCTGAATGAGACAACTTCTATAAGGGTTTTTACTTTTTTCAGTGTCCTCTTTATTTATTCAAATGTATGGCCTCAATCCAGCAAAGACAATGCCCCCGAGGCCTATAAATTTGATGCTTTAAGTTCCAAAGAGCTTGTGAATTTATCCACCGGCGACTTCAAGTACGGCATTCCCGTATTGAATATTCCCGGGCCTGCGGGTGGCTACAGCCTGTCCTTGTCGTATAATGCCGGCATCAAAAATGACGAAGACGCATCCTGGGTAGGGCTGGGCTGGAGCCTGAGCGCCGGCGCCATCACCAGGAATGTCAACGGGGCTCCGGATGATGTCAAGCAATTCAGGAACAACCACTTACAATACAACCGGCAGCATTTTACCAGTAGCGCCACATTTCATACCATTGCCGACCTGTTCCATTGGAATTATTTGAGTTGGCAGAAGAATGGTAATCATTCCAGGAATATTTTGTGGAAAAGCTCCGGTTTTTTTGTCGCCGGAGGAAACAGCGCGGAGCTATTGGCCAAGCAGGTAGCCTATGCTTCGGGCAATCTTTTGGTTGATTATCTGAACGACCATGCGAATCCCAATAAAAGGGATTATGCCCAAACCGTAACGGGAGGGGATAACGGCGGCAATACCGGCTTTTTTGTAAACGACAAGGCCGTCGGGTTTCACGTGAACAGCGTTGGCGGCGGGTTCGTGTATGATCAAAATACCTGGTTTTACGATATCGGGCATTATACAGCGCTGGATTATGAATTGTTCGGCAACAGCAGCCAGTTCACCTCCGGCGCCCTGTATTTGGGGGACGCCTTAAAACTGGATGAATCATGGGGCAGGCAGAGTTACCATTACATGATGGATATGTACACCAATACGGACAGCCAGGACGGTTCGGCCATTGCCGGAAACAACCTTTCTTTTCCGGCCTACGATGATTATACGGTCAGCGCTTCGGGTTTGTTGGGCAGCTTTTCTCCGGTAACCTTAAAAGATGGATTATTATTGGGTGGTGGCCATGTTGACGATAACTATTACCAATACATGGTTGAATTGGGCGCCCCCAATAAGCTGTTTACATCCAGTCTTACATCAGGCCAGTCCATGCAGCAGAACAAGGTGAGTTTTGTTTTTCGGGGGCAACACCCCACCGTAAAAAGTACGCCGGGCGATTTTTCGATCTCAGCAGGAACAGTCGTTTCCAACCCGGGAACCCTTCAGTTCCCGGAGGGGCTGTGTAATAATAAAGTGGTGGGCGGAAAGTACGTTTTGGCCAATTTCGATAATTACGGCCGCATCAAAAGCTACTCCATTACCAATGAAGATGGAACCACTTATCACTTCAATCTCCCGGTGCATCAATATGAGCGGATGACGGAAATTTTTGATGCGGACAATCCCACCTTGATCAATGAACAAAGAGTATTGGACAAATATGCTTATGCGTGGATGTTGACGGGCATTACCGGGCCTGATTACCGGGACAACGGGCCGGCCGGCATCGACAATTCCGATGACGGGTATTGGATTAAATTCGATTACGGAAAATGGACGGATGGTTACATCTGGAAAACGCCCTATAAATGGACGCCCAGCCTCACGGCCGAAGCAAATGATAAGATCAAGTTGAACGAATGGGGCATCAAAGAGTTGGTTTACCTGAACAGTATTGAAACCAGGACGCATAAGGCCTATTTCATTAAGTTTGTCAGAGAAGACGATTTGGGTGCTGACTTTCAATTCAACCAATCGATAACCACCACGTTGAGCCATCCCATGCACAATTTTCAGGCTGGCCTGTTTTATGTAAGGGAACCGTTTACCTCCGTTGACCCCAGCAATCCTGTTGTGCCTTGCACGGATCTGGATGAGAATCAAACCAGTATTGCCTTTACTTACAAAGAACTCTATCTTGACCCCAATGCTTTGCTTTCCTCGAATGCGGGTAGTTACCTGAAAACTACCTTGGAAAACCCGGGGCAGCAAAAAGTGCTCGGCCTGAAGAAAATTATTTTGGTGAAAAAAAGAAAGGACGGATCCGAACCCATCGGAATGGGGGATTTCGATTACGGAGCCAATGGGATCAGCCCTACCGACAGGGTACATTTAAAGATATCTTCATTGATTAAAAATCCTGAGTACGAGGGCGAAAAGTTGTACTTGGTCGCCCCAAACAGCGACCCGTTCTATAATCCCTGTGGATTCGTCTTGGCCGATATTACTCAAACCGATTATGAAGTGTACCGGCAAAAATATTTTGGCAACAAAGTATATGATATTTATGACCTGGCGAATTCTACAATAGAAAATGAGGCCTTGCAGATTATTGAATTCAATTCTGATTACTCGTTGTGCAAAGGCGCTCCCAATTCAGCTCCGGTACCAAGCCAAACAAAAGGGCGGTTGACCCTGAATAGCCTTGACATTAAGGGGACTGACGGCAGGCCCATTGCCCCTCCTTACCTGTTCAAATATGGCCTCAATCCACATTATGGGTTAAAAGACTTTGACGCCCCTTCCTTTACCTCAACAGATTTGCAAAAGCTCCAGGATGATTGGGGTTACAGGATCAGCGACAATATCAATCCTAAAAGCGTCACCAATAAGGACAACATGGATAAAAATATGGCCGCGGCCTGGAGCCTGACGGAAGTAGTGACGCCATTGGGGGGGCAGATCAACATAAAATATGAATCCGACTCCTATGTCAGGGAAGCGGCCACAGAAGCCACCTATAACATCCGGATAGATTCCATTTCAACGGACAACGCCAATACGCTGGCAAGGAATATTTTTGTAATTAGTTTTCCTCCGTATCTGGACCTGAAGTCCGCCGGCCTTACAACCGGCAGAACGTATACCCTACAGGTGTCTGGGTTAATTGACCCCACTTCGAGCTCCGTCACGCATACCTTTTTCGGGAAATTGTTTCGGATCGACGAGGCCGTTCATCAGATCCGGTTTGAAATAGCAGCCGGCTGGAATCCGGCCTTCAATTTCAATAATGCCTCAAACTACTGGGGGAATACGGTGCAATCCGATAGCGGCGAACCCATTCATTTTAATAGCTTGCAGGCTTTTACTGTTGTGCAGACATTAAAGGTGAAATTCGAACCCTGCACAGACATCGGCCGATCTTTTATCACGGGGCGGGCGTACAGGTTGGAGATAAACGGAGATAATCTGTCTGATTGGGCCGGTTCCTCAGTGGCCAACAACTCCGTGGCTTTGGAAAACTCTATTGTGCAGTCCATTGACCCCGCGTCCAATACCGTCTTCTTTTCTATAGCCGCCAATGTCGGGACGACTAACAGGATCAAACCGGCCGCCTACTCTTTTGCGACAGGAGAGCCGATAACCCTTTTTGGAGGCGGGTTGCGCGTCCGGGAACTCGCGATGCAGGACGAAAACGGCCGGCAATACAAAACGGAGTACGAATATAAAAACGGAGTAACGGCCTATGCGCCCGGAAATATTGCCGAAAAGAAAATTAAATACATTGATGAGCTGCCCCGGCCGCAGGTGCTCTACGAGACGGTGGCCGAACGCAATGTCGGTGATGACAACCGGGTAAACGCCATCACAGAATATCAGTTCGAAACCATGGCATCCAAGATTCCCGGAGAAGAGCTCGCATATGGAGATCAGCTGTATATAGAAAATGGGAATATCCAGAACCCGCCGCCTTATTATTATACTGATGCCTCAAATGGTTCAACCGGGACGAACTGGGTTCACACCAGAGTTGGAACACTTCACAACAACACCGGTAAGATCGGCCAGTTAACCCGCGTCACCAACAAGAATGTAGACGGGCAGGTTCTATCTTCCAAAATTTACGAATACTATGACAAAAACGATCTGAAAAGTGGAATACTTCAGGAATCCTTTCATGAAAGGAAACGCAAAACTGTGCCCTCCTTTAACAGCGCAGGAGTGGCCGATTATCATTCCGACTGGTATTTGACCTATTCCAGCCGTATATTCTATCCCGCTGTTTTGAATAAAATAACGGAAGCCAGGAATAACCTGTCGACTTATATACAATATGGACATTCGGGCTATCCCAATGACGGATTTGATAAATATACCCATGCTCCGCTGATCGTCGACGCCAAAAAATCCTCCGGAGATCTATTCAGGCAAAAAAGTATTGCCGCCTATACGGTATACCCTAAAATGTTTTCCAGGGCCTGTTCCACTCCAAACGCCAATATACTTAGCGCAACTGCGGCACAATACCACTTACTGGTTGATGATTCAGGGCGTGAAGAGGTGATCGGCGCCTCGGCGCTCGTCTTTCAAAACCAGTGGAATTACCGGCAATTCAATTCCGCTTCCGGCCGGTACCATACCGTTTCAAAAACCGATTTCTGGAGAACCGGAAAAACCTATGAAATGAGATCGTTGCTTAAGCCCGACGGGACGGCAGCAGCATTTGTCGATTTCAGTTGGGGCACAGGAATTCCACCTGCCAACTGGCAGGCCACCAACGAGCCGGCTTTATTGAACGCCAACTCCCAACTGCTGGAATACAAAGATATAAATGGCCAGTATTTTTCTAACAAAATGGGTTATGACGGCGCGTATCCGATCGCTTCGGCCGTCAATGCCCGATATGCCAGTTTCGCCTATTCCGGGGCTGAAGACCTTGCCGAAGGCAATTATTTCGGCGGCGAGGTTTCAGGAGCAGGTAAGCGGTATAAGGGCGGCGCCTTTGCCCACACCGGGGAATACTGCGTCCGGCTTAACTGGAGGGATGATGGTTTTGTCTATGAAGGTTCGGTCGGCGACGGCATTACTTCGGACTTTTACAAGGGGCAAAAGGTCAGAACAAGTGTTTGGCTGCACAAAGCCAATAAAAAGGGGGGGCAATTGATCTGCGAGTTGCTAAACGGCAATACTTCTGTGGGAAAAACGGCGGTTGATTTTAGCAGCGCTTCCACTATAGTGGCCGGCGACTGGTCTTTACTGACGCTGGATTTTTCTATACCGGCCAACACTACCGCCACCGCGCTGCGGATCAAAACGACAAACACCCGATTTATGCCTGTATATTTCGATGATTTCAGAGTGCACCCGCTCGACGCTGCGATGACTGCCAAGGTATATGATCCAAAGGCCGGTTGGGTAACTGCGGTTCTGGACGGGAATAATTTCGGGCTCCGGTATACCTATGATCCGGCGGGAAGGCTCATCGCGACTGAAAAGGAGACGACCCACGGCTGGAAAAAGGTGAGTGAAAATATTTACCACTTTGGACGGCAAAATTAAGGATAACTGCTATCAAAGGCCAAACCATAAAACCAAAACATGAAAAAGCTATTTTTATCCATCTTCCTGGCAGCCGCCCTGCTGATCTTTGCCTCGCCCCTTCCCGCCCAAACTCAATTCGTCCGAAAAAACCTCTACTGCCCGGGCAGCCCCACCGTTGGAGCGAGGACGGCCTTTGCCGACATGGACAACGACGGCGACGAGGACTTTGCCGGGCCGGCCATCGATGGCTCGACGCTACTGATCTATCGAAACCAGAATGGCCTCATTGATACCTTTCCCCAGCGCATCCCGACCATTCTGCCCTACCAGGAAGACTACCCCAGCGACTTTTTGCTGACGGACTGGAACCTGGATGGCCTGCCCGATTGGATACAAATCCAGGGGAAGGATATTGGACGTTTCTACCTGTTGCTCAACCTGGGTGGGTTCGCCTTTTCTGAGCCGGTATTATTGTTCAGTCATGGGGTATTCGATGTCTCTGCTTCCTTTGGGGCAAAAGACCTCAACAATGATGGCTACCCGGATCTGTACTCGATCCAGGAATTTCCCCTGGTGTTCTTCAACCATGCAGGCCAACCCGCCGGGGAGCTGATCACGGGCTCTTTTTCAGGGACGGCTTTTTCATCCGGCGCCTGGTTTAACGGCGTCTTTCTGGATTACGATGCCAATGGAACGCTGGATTTCGTAGGAAGGGAGCGGCTGTCGGCGCCCTCTACTCAACATCTCATCGTATTTCAAGACCTTGGCGATTTCCATTTCGAACAAGTAGAGGTGTTATGGGACAATCCTGGTTTTATTAACGCTGCAGACCTCAACAACGATGGTGCGGATGAGGTGCTTTTCAGGGCTTCATCCGGGGATTTTCACGCTATGTTCTATAATCCTTCTACTCAAGCCTGGGAAGACAAGTTTATAGGTATGACTCAGTTTTCAAATGGAGGAGGATTCTCCGGCAATTATGACCTTCAATGGAGCTATCCGGTGGCGGATATTGATGCCAATGGCTTCCTGGATTTTGCCTTCGGCAACCAGGTTTTTTTCAACAACGGCAATTTTCAATTCACGAGAACGCAACTCAGCGCCAACCCCAACTACGCCTTCCCCTCACTTATCATCGCCGACCCCGACCAGGATGGCAAGAAGGAAATTTGGTGGGCTACGGAACAGGCCGGGCTCTATCTGGAGCCGTCGGGCGTCTTTCGGTATGAATATGACAGCGGCCAACTTTTTTTCCCCCGCGAACGCCTTTGGACGATGTACCCGTTGGGCGGCCAATGGTTCGGTACTTTCCTTCCCAGTGTTATTTTAGACGCCAACCTCGACGGGCAACCGGATGCCGCCTATTTTACCAATGGAGGCATTGCGCTGAGCACCAGCCAAAACGGCGTTTTTACAGATAAGCTCATTGCTAATGCCTATTGTGCGGATTGCCTGTACGGTTTACGGAAAATGGATGTGGACGGCGACGGACAGGAAGACCTTTTAATCTTGGACCAAACGGGTGCTGTTTGGTTAAAAAAAACAGGGCCTGTAACATATGACCCTCCAATTCGGATCCTTTTTCCCGGCCTCTCCTTTCCCGCACAACCCCGCGCGAGCCACGATTTTGACAATGATGGCCTGCAAGACCTGATCGTATGGTCCATGCAGATTGGCGTAAACCGCTGGGCCTACGTCAAAAACCTAGGCAACGGCAATTTTCAGGCCGTGGCGGAGGGGCATCTGGACTATCTTTTCCTGCCGGAATTATCCATAGATGACTTCAACGGGGATGGGTACGATGATTTTCTGATCTACGAGGGCTCCCCCTATTCTGCCGTTTATGCGGGCGCCGCTTACGCCTTTGTCAATGATGGCGGGGCGGGCTTTAATTTGTCGGCCTCGGTAGGGGCAACCTTTGGATGCGGGTTGGCGGATGTAACTGCTGATGGGAAAAAAGACATCATTCTTCTTTTCCAGCCCGATGAATTGATTCAGTCTCAGTCCACGATTTGTCGGCCATCCAACGGCGACGGTACTTTTGGCGAGCCGATCACCCTGGACGAGGGCGTGTGGCGAGGTGACCAAAACCACGTCATGTTCGACGTCAATAACGACGGATTGGATGATCTGGTGGGGGATGACGGTTTAACGGTGGCTATTAATTATGGAACCGGTTTTGGCCCTTCCTATTATCAGGGCGATTACACGGGTTATGTATTTGGCGATGTTGCGGATTTTGACAACGATGGCGACCTGGATATTGCCGCCGACTATCATCCGCTTTCTTATTGGGAAAATGTGGCGGTCGGTTCCTATCGCATTGAAGGCCGCGTTTTTTTCGATGCCAATGGCAACGGGCAGTACGATCAAGGTGAGACGTCGGTGGCGGGAATCAAAACAGGCATTGATAGCCTGCAGATATACGCAGTTTCCGATTCCTCCGGGCATTTCTCTATTCCTACCGGCAGCGCCAAAGGAAGCTTGAAGGTGGCCCTGCTCAGCGAATACAACGATGCTTTTACTTTTACCACCCCGCACCCCGCTTCGGCAGAGCTGTCGGATGCACATCCTCTGGATACGGTGCTCATCGGTTTGCAGCCCGTCGGCGGCGCTACTGCCACGCTCGGCCAGGCCTTAAGCAGTCATCGGTGTGATGAAACGGCCCGGCTGTGGCTGGCAATAACACCTGTCACCGCCGGCCCTGCCGATGGGGAACTGCGCCTGCATTTTCCGGCCGGGCTGGCCTGGGTAAACCTCGACAGCCTGCCGGGGATAGTAGTGCAAGGCCAGGAAATCCGCTGGCCGCTCAGCCAACTTCCCTCCCTGGCCGGGCTTTCCCTCTGGGCCGATTTTATCATGCCTGGCTACCAGCACAGCGGCGACACGCTGCGCTTTACCGCTGAGCTGATGTTGCGCCACGGCGCCGATTCGGTAACCGTTCGGGATACCTTGCTCTCCCTGCTTACCTGCGCTTACGACCCGAACGACAAGCAATTCGTCAATTTTAGCCAGTTTCTCCAAGGCGACACTTATTATACCCTTATTGCCCCCGACGAGATGGAATACATCATCCGTTTTCAGAATACCGGCAACGATACCGCTTTCCAGGTGTCTATCCTGGACAACCTGGCGCCCTGGTTCGATTACCGCAGCTTCCGATTTCTGGGCGCCAGCCATCCCTGCCGTGCCAGCCTGGACGCCACCGGCTTGCTGAGGGTCGAATTCCCGGGCATCGCTTTGCCCGACAGTACCAGCAATTTCACGGGCAGTATGGGCTATTTCAAATTTGCCCTGGCGCTCCAACCCGATCCTCCCCGAAACCAACGCATCAGGAACAGCGCCCGCATCCTGTTCGGCCAGAATCCTCCGGTGTTTACCAATGTGGCGGCTTTTCAGATTGTGGACTGCTCCTATTTCGTCTCCGAATATACCCTGCCCGACCTGGCATGTGAAGGGGACGCTTATCCGCTCACCGTGCCCGGCCACGGGCTGGAGCAAAGCTACCAATGGATACACAACGGAGAGCTCGTTTCCCAATCCGATACGGCCTGGGTTACGGTTACAGGAGAAGACAATCTGGTCCACCTGGAAGTGCAAAATGCCCTTTGCCAGGCCGATACCACCTTTTATTTTCACAGTAATGGCCCCTACCCGATCCTGCAATTGAGCCCGGATAGCAGCCTTGCCATTTGTGCAGGCACTACCATCGAGATTACGTCTAACCTCAATGCTGAATGGTACCGCAACGATACACTGGTGCAGGTCTCCGGCACTAGCTATACAGCCGCCGCCGCTCAGGTACTGCGAGTGGTATCCAGTATACCGGGACAGCCCTGCCGGGCCGAGCGAACCATTGGAATCACGGCCGTGGATATCCCGGCCGGGCTTATTGAGGAAGGAGCGCCGGAACTGCCTTTTGTCCGGTGCGCCGGCGGCATAGTTACCCTTTCAACAACCCTTGCCGGGGGATTCCAATGGTATCTTTACGACAACTTGGCCGGGGAGGCAGAAGTCTATTCCACGAACGCGATAAGTTTCCCCATCGATTCGGTACCCGATGCCTACGTGGAGTTACGGTTAGATACTCTGAATTGCAGCGCAACGGACTATCGCTATGCTCAGGCTATTCCTCCTGGAGATCTTCAGTTGACAGGCGACTCTGTTTTTTGCGATGCTGTTCCTGCCCTGTCTTTTTATTCGGAAGTTGGCGGCGTTCAGCTGTTTGTCGACAGCGTGCTGGTTTACCAGGATGGAGAGCTGGCCGAGGTTCATTATGGTAGTGCGGAATTTGCCGTGCAGGCAGAGGCCGGCATTTCTTTTACCATTGAGGTGTTTGTGGATTGCCTGCACGAAACATTTTTCCGCACCTTTCAACATTTCGATTCGGCCTCGGTGGGCATCATCCGGAGCAACGACACGCTGTTTACCAGCAATGGCGCGGGAGCGTTTTGGTATTATGCACCTTCAGCAAACAGCGGTTTTGAATATCTGCCCGATGCCTTCCAGTTTGTTGCCCAACCGGCAAACGGGTATTACTATCTGTATTACGGCCTTGACAACTGCTATGGATACTCAGACACCCTCCATTACCAACTCCTTGCTCCGTCGGAACCCACAGCGGCGTCAGGCGCCTATTTCGATCCGGGCACCCGAGCGCTCATCCTTCCGGGGGCCATACCTGCGGGCGCCCGGTATTTTGTTTTTGATATGGCCGGGCGGCTTCTGGATGAGCGCCCCCTGGGCCACTACAACCCACTCGGGCAGCTGCCGGCGGGAATGTATTTGTGCGTAATATGGCAGAGCAACCAGTCCTTTGTCCTGAAATGGGCCTCGCTCCAGTAAACAGGGGCAATGATTCTTTACGTCAGAAGGAACAAGCCGGGCGGAAACCTGATGAGCGTCGGTTCACCCCGATAAAAACCGATTTCAGTGCTAATCGCTTCAAAGTATTTTGGGGCGGACTGCCCCTACATTGCCCGCTGCCCCCCGACACTTTACTCCTCTGCTTCACTACTCTCCTGATACACCGACACGCTACCCCCCGATACACTTTTCCTTTTTCAAAATGCAACCATTGTTTCCCTCAGCCGTAGGAGAAAGGAAGATTGTAGAATATCCAGATAAGAATTTCATCCCCCCCTCAAAGGTATTCGCTCCATGCGAGTGGAATGCAGGTGTGTGCCGAAGGCCTGGCCTAACGGCATAAGAATACGGAGCGCCTTCCGTTTCTCCCCTTCCCCCACTTACCTGGAACGAATGATTCCCATTTATGTCTTTGAGATCATTGTGCTTTGACAGCGTTTGTCAAGGCAGGAAAATTATTTGATCATGAAAATAGGGCTACAAGAAAGCGACGCTTCATCAGCGCCATTCATTCGCAGTTTTTTCAACAACCGAAAAATGTTCCTTCGGGCGGTGCTCAGCCTTTCGGGGCTGGGGTTCCTGGCCGTTCTTTTTCTAGCGGTGGCGGGCTACGGCGCTTATGTGAGTAAGCTCGGGCAATTCGCCTATACCAAACCGCTGATGCTTAAAGTTTCCGACCTTGATTTTTCCTTTTTGCCGGCTTACGCTACAGGCGCACATTCCGAGTTTGACGAAATCGAACTGGAGGTTAAATCCAAGCACCTGGACCAACTGCAGAGCCTTCGGGACCGCGTATTGCAGGAGGGCCTCATCACCGACGCCATCCTGAAGGAAGAAATACCGGCAAGGCTGAACTTTAAGGGGCAAAGCCACGATGTAAAGATCGAACTCGCCAATATGATGGCCATACACTTCAATGACCCGGCGCAGTGGCCCCTTCAGGTGGAAGCGGTAAAGAACTCGACGGTGGCGGATATGAAACGCTTTGACCTGCTGCCTCCTTCGGCCGGAGGGTATATGTCAGACTGGATGGGCTATGAGATACTCAAAAACAGAGGCATCAAGAGCCTGGGAGGAGATTTCGTGAAGGTGTCCATCAACGGCAAGCCCGTAGGCCTGTTTTACCTGCAGGAGCGATATCACAAGGACCTGGCCGCTACCCAACGCTTTGGGCAGGGCATCCTTTTCAGGATCGAGGAGGATATGGTCGTCGACAAGGAGGATGAGCTGATGAGCAACACCAATACCAAGGCACATCTGTTGGTGCTGAAAAGAATGTGGACAGACCTCAAGGCCGGCCTCCTTTCGCCAGATAAGTTCTTCGACCTGGAAAAGATGGGCCAGTTGTTTGCCATTGCCGACCTGATGAATCAAAAATACCCGCTCCTCCGGGAAAACCTGAGTTTTTACTTCAATCCTGAAACCGGACGGGTGGAGCCCGTCGCCCGGGAATTCACCGGACTGGGCAACAGCGACCATTATGCTTTCACTTCCATTCTCCAAAAGCCGGAGCCAGATAACAAATGGCATAACACACTCGCTCAGGATCCGTTGATCCGGATGGTCATCAATGAGCTCGATTTCAAGCGTGCCTACCTGCGGGAAGCAGAGGTGCTCACCAGCGAAGGTTTCATCGATCAGTTGCTGATGCGCAACGGCGAGAAAGTCAACATTTTGCTCACCCAAACTTACAAGCAATGGCCGGCCCACGAGCTGCCCACGGCCGTACTTCCCGGCAATCAGCGCAACCTGCGTTTTGTCCTGTTTCCCGACGAAGGGGAGATCACGGCTTATTTTAATGAAGCAGGGAAAGGGCAACTCAGCGTCAGCCTGCTCAATCAGCAGGATGTTCCGCTGGAAGTGGCTTACCTGGGATGGCGGGATACTTTCCTGTTCCACCCCGCAGAGCCCATCGTGCTTCCTGCCGCCTCCGGGCAGCCCCGGGATTATCTTTTCCAGGCTCCTCCCGGAGTGACGTGGTCAGATACCCTGCTGCCGGAACTGAAGGTATACTTTAGCTTGCCGGGCTTGCCGGCAAGGCGTACAGCCCTGGTGTTCCCCTGGAGGTACGATAACCGCCTGGCTAACAACGGCAACCCCATCGTTCGGGAGTCCAATCATCATACTTTCGGTTTTATCGAAGAGGAACCGGAGGCTAATACCATCATCATTCCCAAAGGTGACTGGACCCTGGACCGGGACCTGGTCATCCCGGCCGGCCGGCGCTTCGAAGTGGAAGCCGGCGCTAAGATCGACATGGTCAACCACGCCAAGATCATCTGCTATTCTCCGGTTTACTTCATGGGAACGGAACAGGATTCCATCCTGGTGCGCTCGTCGGACAAAACAGCCGAAGGAGTGATCATCATCCGCGGGGAAGGGCGCTCATCCGTTGAATATACCACGTTCCTAAATCTCAACCGCCCGACCGAAGATGGCTGGGGGCTGTCCGGCGCAGTAGTCTTCTACGAGACAGCGGTGGACTTCACCGGCGCGGCCTTCATCGGCAACCAGGACGGCGACGACTTCCTGAACGTTATCCGGGCCAACTTCACCATGGAGAAGAGTCTGTTTAAGGATATCAACGCCGATGCATTTGACTGCGACTTCTGCACGGGCTCGGTGGCCCATTCTAATTTCATCAACGTCGGCAACGACGGCATAGACGTCTCCGGAAGCGAGATCACCGTCAGCCACGTCTTTATGGATGGCATTGGCGACAAGGGGCTCAGCTCCGGGGAGGGAAGTTCCATGACGGCAATGTCTATTGAGATCCAAAATGCCGAGATCGCTCTGACCAGCAAGGACCGTTCGAAGCTCATCGTTTCCGATTCCAAAGTGCTCAACAGCCGGGTAGGCCTGACCACCTTCATGAAAAAATCAGAATACGGCCCCGGCTTCGCCCAGCTCGACCGGGTGACGATCGAAGGAGCGGAACTGCCCTACCTGATCGAAGCCAATTCGGGCTTCATCCTGGATGGAAAGGCTTTCCCGCCCAACCGGGATGACGTGAAAGAGATCCTATATGGTGCAGAATACGGAAAAGCCAGTGTGAGATAGGACGTGCCGGATCCATCTGGTGCGTAGCAATCAACAAAGAAATCAAACTCATCATGAAAGTCAAAGCTTTAAGAAATAACTCACGCTTTATAGAGAAGGCCCGCAATGTGATCCGCCAGCCCAACCGGATACCCTCCTGGATGCTTGGGCTCGCCGGGGCCCTGTTTTTCGTCCTGTTTTTCTTCGGGGTGTTCAACTATGGCCGGTACCTGTACCTTTCCGGGCAGACCCAGCACTTTGTGCCGGTCGTGAAGGACCTTTCCAGGCTGGATTTCTCGTTTGTGAAAAAATATACCCAGGGACAGATGGCGAGGCCCGACGAGGTAAAGATCGACATCAAGTTCAAGCATTTGCTTCGGATACAGTATCTGCGGGAGCTGGCCATGCAGGAACAATACATCAACCCCGCATACAAGGACGAAGAGTTTCCCGCCAAACTGGACTACAACGGCCAAACCCACAATGTGAAGATTGCCCTGACGGGAATGGTATCCAGGACCCACCTGGGTAACCCCAACAAGTGGTCTTTTGAAGTGAAAGTGAAGGGAGACGGCACCATTGGCGGTATGAAACGCTTTGCATTGCTGGTGCCGACTGCACGGGGCTACCTCACTGACTGGCTGGCCTTCCGGCTGTTGGAAAAACTGGGGTTGATCGGCATGAGAGTAGACTTCGTCAATGTTTCCATCAATGGCAAATCCACCGGGATGTTCTATATGGAAGAACGCTTTGACAAGTACCTGATCGAGAATAATACCCTGCGGGAGGGCATCATTTTCAAGCTGGAAAAGGAACTGCAGCCCTATCAGGAGGGCAAATTGATGAAAGCGCCAGGCACGCGCGCTCAACTGCTGCTGATGCGCCGCATGTGGCAGGATGTAATGGCCGGAGACCTGCCCGCTCACAAGTTCTTCGATATGAAAAAAATGGCTAAGCTGTTCATCATCTCCGACCTGATGAACAACAAGCACCCGCTGAGCAAGGCCAACCTGCGCTTCTATTTCAACCCTGTTACCGGCCTGGCGGAGCCTATTGCCCGCGAATTCGAAGACCTGGGCAAGAGCGAACCGGGCAGCATGAAGATGTTTCTGGAGGACCCCGAATACTACTCCCGCCACTTCTGGCTGGAGCAGGAGTCCATCATTGGGCTGATCTACAACAATGACGTATTCAAGCGCCACTATATACAAGAGGCCAGCATCGTCAGCAAACAGGAGTTCCTGGATGGTTTCTTCGACGAGAACAAGGAAGAACTCAATACCATATTGCACAAGGTGTACCGCACCCTGCCCTTCTACAAATTCCCTAAAGAGCAGTTGTACGCCAATCAGGCCCATATCCGGTCCGTGCTCAATCCGGAAGAAAAAGAGCTCACGGCCCATTTCGTTCAGTCAACGGAAGGAAAGCTGAGCATCAAGCTGCAGAACCAACAGGCGCTGCCTCTGGAAGTGGCCTACCTCAGCGCCGGCGACGTCCGTTTCTATCCCGAAAGCCCCATCGTCATTGACTCGCGTGCCCGGGAAGGGAATAACAGAATTAATGTTTTCCATTTCAGTGCGCCGGAACGCTTTAACTGGGAGGACGGCCTCCTGCCACAGTTGAAAGTACATTACCACTTTTTGGGGCTGGAGGCTGGAACACAAACGGCCTCCGTATTGCCGGCTCCGGATACTTATGCCCTGGCGCCGGCGGAACAGCTGATGAACAAAGCTGCCAATTATACTGCATTCTCCTTTATCCGGGAATGGGAGGAAGGGCGCGTCCTTTCCGTCCCCGCCGGAAGCTGGGCCATTTCCAGCGACCTGGTGATCCCCAAAGGCAAGCGCCTGCAACTGGAGGCCGGCGCCCGCATCGACCTGGTAAACGGGGCGCGCATCATCAGCTACTCTCCGGTCATCAGCCTGGGCAGAGAAAACGCCCCGGTAACCATCCGTTCGTCTGACGGTTCGGGTAGAGGCCTTGCAGTCATTGGTGCGGCCCAACGGTCCAGCATGGCACATACCCTGTTCGAAGGGCTTTCCAGCCCGGAAGAGGCTGGCCGGTTGTGGGGCGGGGCCGTCACGTTCTACGAATCGCCGGTGACCTTTTACGGCTGTACCTTTACCGGAAACCAGCGGGGCGAAGAATACCTGAGCGTTGTTCGGGCTGATTTCTCCATCGAGCAAAGCCAGTTCACGGATATACATGCCGATGCTTTTGGCGGTTATTTCTGTAGCGGCTCGGTCAGCGATGCCACCTTTATGAACGTGAAAAGGAATGGCATAACCCTGAACGGAGCAGAAGTGGAGTTGTCCAATATCTTTATGGGCAGGATCGGCAATGAAGGCATCAGTGCCGGCGAAGACACCGAATTGTCGGCTCGCTGGGTAGACATCCGCAATGCCGGCGTCGGCATAACCGGCGAAGGCCGTTCGAAGGTCATGCTGTCCGATGCCCAACTGCTGCAAAGCCGGGTGGGCATTAGGCTCAACGAGGAACAGAGCGGATACGAACCGGCCTATGCTTCTCTGAGCAAGGTGAACATAGAAGGAGCGGCGACGCCGTATGAGGTTGGCGAGAACAGCCGGCTGGTGCTGGATGGTAAGGTGTATGGGGAATAGGGAGGGAGGAAGCGCATACCCGTGTAATTCTTCTTTATCACGCTAAAATACAGCTGCGTACGCCGTCTGGAGGCAATACCTCCTTCGGGAAGCTGCTGGAAACAGCGTCAACTCCCCCTCAAAAATGCCCAACGTTGCCATACTAGGATGGGTGCCTTTTTTTCTCATTTGTACCATCCGAATATCCTTGTTTGTAAAAGCGCAGACAAACGAGTCATCCCGAATTTTTCAATTCGGGATGACCCGTGCTCCCATTCCGGCGTGACTGCCATCAGCCAGCACGTCACCGCGCAGTTCTGCGCATTCCCTTAATAATACTCATAAGTAGTCACCTCCGACGTCCCCCCGCCGTTAATATACCGTCGTACCGGCAACCTACCGCCAAAGCCGAAATCATAACGGATGGTATAAAGCAAGTCCGCTTCGTTTTCTGCCATACGGAAGGTGCCCGGCAGATGGCGTTGCATCAATACCCCCGGAATGGCCTCGATCATCGGGAAGGGGTTGAGGGAATAAATGTAGGCGCCGTACGTCCGGGTAGACTTCAACTCCAATGCTCCGGTACTCGCCAGCCTCAGGTACGTCAGCTGTTTGGTGATGTCGCCGTTGTTATCGTACTCGTACACATATTTGAAATCCTGCAGGTACTCCCCGGAGGGCTGCCGGTGGTACTCCACCTGAGCGCTCAGGTTGCCGAAGAAGTTGTATTCATATTCGCTGTAGGCGATCTTTACCCCGTTAGAGATGGTTTCCGACCGGACGATCCGGCTGTTTTCCTGGAAGAACAGCTCCTCTCTGCCAGGATAGTAGATCACCTTTTCGATCAGGCCATTGTCGGCGTACTGGTAGGTGGCCGTACCCTGGGAAAGAGCGGGTGTTTCCTTCTCCCAGTGTTTTTTGGCGATACGGCCCGCTTCGTCGTACTCGTAAGTTTCCTTGAAACGCCAGCCACTGGCGATGGATTCCCAGGATTTTGGGCGGCCGCTTACCGGCGCCTCCCCGGGCAGGTTCAGGGCGAAGGACAGCTGCGTTCCTTTTTCAATGCCCCCATCGGTAGCCGTGATGGTAAAAGTGGCAGTTTTGTCACCATCCCAGGAAGCTCCGAAGACGGGTTTGGCAGAAAAGCTCACGGAGGTAGCGCCTGCCGGAGCCTCCAGTTCCAGTTTGCCATTGCCGTTCAGGGCAGGCTCGGTGGTGACGCGCCCTTCGTAGGCGCCGCCGCTCAGTTCGACGGCTACCTTGCCGGCAGCGGGGAGGGGCCTGGAGAACACGATTGTGATCTCGATGCCCGCCGCCTGGTTTCGGCTCAGGCTGCCGCTGGCCGGTGAAAAATCGGCCTTGGCAACCAGTTCGGCCGGCGCCTCATCGTCCTCTATGGTGGCAACCAGGCTTTCTGTTGTACCGATATCAAACCCTTCGGTGACATTGGTGATCTCAAAGGTGACGGTTCTGTCCTCATCTTCCACGGAATTGTCTACCGGGTGGAGGGTGAAACTGGCCGACTGTGCGCCCTTGGCCACCGGAAGCTCCAGTATGCCATCTTTAATGGCGGGGATGGCCTGGAAGGCGGCCGGAAGATCAGCCGTTACTTCGATGGTAATGGTTCCGGTGCGGTAAGCAGCTTTGTTGAACTGGATCTTTATCTCCTTCGCGCCCGCATTTTCGGCCATCGTTACACCGGCGCCGAACTGAATAACTACCGGAGCAGCATCTGAGGGCGGAGGCGTTACAATCTCATCTTTTTCGCAAGCAAAAATGCCGGCTGCGATCAGCAGGCCAAGCATCATTTTCATGATTTTACTCATTCGATAAGGTATTAAGAAATGAATAGTGGGTAATTTGGCGGCTTCCTGTAATGTTGGACAGGGACTGCTGGGTAGGTGCCCGGTGGTAGTCCTTTTGGTGTACGATGTACGAGTCTGCCCAACTTTAGAATGACAGTCAGTAAATTTTAAAAACAACAGTAAGACAGTAGAGCAGGGGAGGAGGTGGCAGAGGGAGGATGATTTTTTTTGATCTCAGCGTCTGTTTGAATTTAACACTTCGATTTTGTTATGGCTCTTTCGGCATGCACTGGCGATCAGACAGGGGAGACGTAGTGTACGATATACGGCTGCTGCTTACTCGTACACTACTTTCAAGTGGGGGTATTGTGGCCTGTTACGGGAAAAACTCATTATTTAAAGATCACGGATCCCCCAGCTCCTCCAGCTCCCCGATTTGCTGCAAATACTCAAACGTCGTCTTTGCCTCTTCTTCGTCCACTACGCTGATGGCCACGCCCACATGGACGAGCACATAGTCCCCCACCTGCGCCTCGGGCACCAGGGAGAGGTCAACGTCTTTCTGAATCCCCCCGAAGGAGACCTTGGCGACGCGGAAGATGTCGTCCAAAGCAGTGGGAATAGCGGTTATTTTTCCAGGTATGGCCAGGCACATGGTTTTGTATTTCGTTGATTCTGTAATAGCCCACTTTGCTCCAAATGGTAGCACAGGGGGCGCTGGTTCCCCCTCCTTTGGAGGGGGTTAGGGGGAGGCTTTTTTCCTCAGCCATGCATACCACTGTTCCATTCCTTGTCCACTCGTAGCTGACAGTTCAATGAACTCCAGGTGGTGGTTCACCCTCAGGGCGTACTCCTTTGCCTTTTCCACGTCGAATTGCACATAGGGCAGCAAGTCGACCTTATTGATAATGCAGAGGTGGGAAGAGTGGAACATGTCGGGGTACTTGATGGGCTTGTCATCGCCTTCGGTAACGGAGATGATGACCACGCGGGCCCCTTCGCCCAGGTCGAAGAGAGAGGGGCAGACCAGGTTGCCGACGTTCTCGATGAACAGGAGGGCATCTTCCGCAGGGCGCAGCTTTTTCAGGGCTTTATTGACCATGTCGGAATCGAGGTGGCAGCCCTTGCCCGTATTGATCTGCACGACGGGCGCGCCGGTTGCTGCAATGCGGTCGGCATCATTGCTCGTTTGCTGGTCTCCTTCGATCACATAGCAGGAGAATTCTCCGGCGAGGTCTTTGAGGGTGCGTTCCAGGAGGCTGGTCTTGCCCGAGCCGGGCGAGCTGACGAGGTTGAGCGCCAGAATGTTCTTGGCTTCCAGGAAGCCGCGGTTGCGCTCAGCCAGCAGGTTATTCTGCTGCAGGATGTCCTGCTCCAGCTCTACGACGGTTTTGCCGTGCGTGTGCCCATGCTCGTGCTCATGGTGGCTGTGGTGGTGGTGCCCGTCGTGGGCGTGGGTATGATGGTGATGGCCATGATCGTGTCCATGGTGGTGGTGTTCATGGCCGTGTCCGTGTTCATGGGAATGATGATGATGCTCGTGGCCGTGTTGCTCTTCACCGATCAGGGTGATGGTGACGGCGTCGGAGGGTTGGTTGCATCCACAAGTGCTACACATGATAAATTGGTTTTAAGACTAGGCGGTTTTTGATTTTTAATTTTCGATGTTTGATTAGGGGTGTTAAGAAAAATTTTTCACTCTCTTTGGATGAATTTTTTCATATTCTGCTTGAGCCAGTCCACCCCTTGCGGCTCCTCCAGGATGTCAAGCAAGATGGAATAAGTTAGTTCTTTGAAAAACTGGATTTTAGCCATTTTGAACGAACGGATACCGTTGCGTTTCTTGTAGATCAAGACCAACATAGCTGCAATCATGGTAAAGTAGAGCATGTTTTGGATGGCATTGGCATCGTTGCATACAAAGTGCGTCAGGTTCATTTCCTGTTTCATGAAACGGAAAAGCACCTCGATGTCCCACCGCTGGCGATAAATTTCAGCGATGGCCACAGCAGGTAGATCCCACAGGTTAGTCACGAAAGACAGCACCTGCCCACTGGCTTTGGCCCGGTATTGAACCAAGCGCAGTTTGGTGGGCGAGACTTTTTTGTTGCTCTCATAGAGATGAACGGCACTGTCCTGGATAAACTCTAAGCTCTCTGTATCGCTATAGCCATCGTCTTGCCAATGTGGATGAAGCAGATCATAACGGGGCGCATCCTTCAGGCGGCCGACAAATAATATCTGTTCCTCTGCCAGTTGGGCGTAAGACTTGCGGCTTTGTAGCCCTCTATCAAAAACGCTGATATCCTCTTGGCCATGGGATGTCTTGAGGATGGCTTCTTTCAAAGCTGTTTCCTCACTGAGGTGCCCTTGATCGGCATGGAAATGCATCTGGATGAGAAACTCGTCGGCCAGTTCCGTGGTGAGCTTGACTTGCCTTTTGCCTTTTTTCGTGTTACCTACCTTCATCCCTTCCAATAAATGGGAAAAGGTGGCGATCATTGTGGAGTCATAGCGCTTGATATGGTAGCCAGACAAAGATTTGTCTCCATATAATTGCCGGGCGCGTTTATAGACTAGCTCAAAAAGCTTACGGCAAAAAGCAGGCTTGATCTTGATCAGGCGCTCCCGGATACCTGTCCAGGTCACCTCATCGGCAGCCAGCGCAGGGGCTAAGGCTTGAAAGAGCGGGTCTTTATAATGCTCTTCCATGACCCGAAGGCTTAAGCGTTCGCTGCTCATAAGGCTAAAGAGCACTAACTTGAACAGGCTGGTGGCCTTAAGTTTCTTGACCCATTTGTCCACGACGAGGTCCTTAGCCAGTTGCTCGACCGATTCCTCAGGTATCAACTCAAGCAATTCTGATACACTCACTCCCTCTGCGGAGGGAGGTTTTCGGCGCATTGCGGGCATGTTCGTTTTTCGGCTAAATTCCAATTTTTTTCAAAGAACGTATTTGAAAATTTTTCTTAACACCCCTAATGTTTGATTTGCGATTTTCGATGTAATGGGCCGGACAGGGGCGCTCCGCCATGAACATCCCAAATCAAACATCATCCCTCACCAGGGTCATCGTTTTTATCTTCAACTCCTGCCCCTGCAGCAGGTCGCTGAAATACTCTCCACATAGAGGGCAGGGCTCGAAGAGCTGCTGTATATCGAACTCGTTGCCGCAGCCGGCGCATTTCGCCCTGGCCTGAACGTAGTGGATATGACGCTCCGCCCCTGCGAGAACGGTATCCGGCACGGCGGCTTCCCAGGCGAATTCCAGGGCTTCCGGTTCGATGCCGGCCAGGGTGCCGAACTCGAGGCCGATGTACTCCACCCGGGTAGCGTCATGTTCGGCCACCTGTTTCCGGGCGGAATCCACAATGCTCATTACGATGGATAATTCATGCATGGCCGGCGGTTTACGTTTGCTTTTTGTGGCTACTCAGGTATACGCCTGTAAAGATGTAAAGGATTGCATGGGCGTTTTCTCTCGATCACTCATTCCATCTAAGTATATGGACTGGATCAGTGAATTAACGGAGGACTGAATATCAAGGGCTTAACCCGGTTTCCTGTTTCTCCATTTGTGTCCACGTACTTACACATCTGTACATATATATATTTACACATCCCTGCCTGCCCGGTTCCACTTCCGGTAGGCGATCAGTAGGATAGAAACGGCCGCCACCAGCGCCAGCGGGATAGCGTGCCCGGGAGAGCTCAGATAGTGAGCAAACTCATTGCCGTGGAAAAACCCGTGGCCATCGTGGGCCTGAGTGATCAGCGGGAGGCTCAGCAGAGCAGACGAAAGTAAAAGGGCTTTACGGAACATCTCTCTAAGTGTTTTTAGGAATGAAGAAATACTACAAGGTCAAAAATAGGTAGCTTGGCCCGCTAAACTAGTGATAAAAGTCACGCCAAAACACTGATATATATCATAAGATAGATACTTGCAATGATTTTTCTTTACATCCAAGTTGTCAAATTTTATTCGGCGACGCCGGATAGTTGTAAAATCAAACCTTAGCAGCCATGACGCCTTCAAGCAATCGACCCACCTACTACGAAGAACTGCGCCAGAAAGGTTACTCCCGCCGAGATTTCATGAAGTTTTGCACCACTATTGCCGCTTACATGGGCCTTCAGGCCTCGGGGGCTGCGCAGGTGGCCGAAGCGCTGAAGTCCAACTCGCGGGTACCGGTCATCTGGATGCACTTTCAGGAGTGCACTTGCTGCAGTGAATCTTTCATCCGTTCCTCGCATCCCATTGTGGCGGATGTTATCCTTGACAAGATATCGCTGGACTACACCGAGACCTTGATGGCTGCTTCCGGCCATCAGGCTGAGGCAGCCATGCGCAAAACAATGGAAGAATTTCCCGGCGAGTATGTGCTGTGTGTAGAAGGGTCGGTGCCGGTTTACGAAGACGGCGTTTATTGCTGCATCGGGGGGCGTTCTGCAGTTGACATCCTGCAGGAGACTGCTGCCGGCGCCAAGGCCATCATCGGCTGGGGCAGTTGTGCCTGCAATGGCTGCGTACAGGCTGCCAAACCTAATCCGACCGGTGCGACGCCGATCCACAAACTGGTCAAAGGCAAACCGATCATCAAGGTGCCGGGCTGTCCGCCCATCGGTGAGGTGATGGCCGGCGTTCTGGTGCACCTGGTTACTTTCGGACGCATTCCGGAACTGGACCGCATCGGCCGCCCGAAAGCCTTCTACTCCAAGCGCGTACACGACACCTGCTACCGCCGCCCATTCTACGACGCGGGGCTGTTCGTGGAAAGCTTCGACGACGAAAATGCACAGAAAGGCTACTGCCTCTATAAAGTTGGTTGCCGTGGGCCTATGACCTACAATGCCTGCGGTGTAACGAAGTGGAACAATGGCACCAGCTTCCCCATCCAATCCGGCCACGGCTGTATAGGCTGTAGCGAGGAGAACTTCTGGGACAACGGGCCGTTCTACCGCCGCATTACCAACTTCCCGGGCTTTGGTATCGAAAGCAATGCCGATAAGATCGGAGCCGCTGGCGCGGGTATTACGGTCGCTGGTATTGCCGCGCACGCTATCGGCACCAACCTGCGTAAGAAAAAGCTCATCGACGGGCTGATCGCGGAGGGCAAGGAGTCTGACCAAGCATTATCCTAAATTTTGAAGCCGACGTTTAAAAAATAATATCATGAGTAACAGAATAGTCGTCGACCCCATCACCAGGATTGAAGGCCACTTGCGTATCGAAGCGGATATTCAGGATGGCAAGGTGGTGGATGCCTATAGCTCCGGCACCATGGTTCGCCTTATCGAAAAAATACTCCAGGGCAGAGATCCCCGCGATGCCTGGGCATTCGTGGGCCGGGTGTGCGGGGTTTGCACCACGGTGCACTCGCTGGCCTCCTGCCGTTCGGTGGAGGACGCCCTGGGCATCGTCATCCCGCCTAACGCCGAGATCGTGCGCAACCTGATGTACTGTGCGCAGTATATGCACGACCACGTGGTGCACTTCTACCACCTCCATGCCCTCGACTGGGTAGACGTGGTCAATGCGCTTCAGGCCGACCCGAAGGCTACCTCCGAGCTTGCTCAGAGCATCTCCAACTGGCCCAAGAGCTCGCCGGGCTATTTTTCCGACTTGCAGAAGCGCATCAAAGGGTTTGTGGAAAGTGGACAGCTGGGTATCTTCGCCAATGGCTATTGGGGGCACCCTGCCTACAAACTGCCGGCGGAAGTCAACCTGATCGGCCTGGCCCACTACCTGGAAGCCCTCGAGTGGCAAAAGGAAATGGTCAAAGTTCATGCTATCTTCGGCGGTAAGAACCCGCACCCCAACTACCTGGTTGGCGGTATGGCCTGCTCCATAGGCCTGGATGACGTGAGCGCCATCAACGCCGAGCGCCTGGCCTACGTGGGCCGCCTCTTTGAAGAGGGCAAGCGCTTCATCGAGCAGGTTTACATTCCCGACCTGCTGGCCATCGCCTCTTTCTACAAGGATTGGGGCGCTATCGGCGGCGGGCTGGGCAACTACCTGGCCTATGGCGACCTGCCCACCAATGGCTACAACGACCCGTCGAGCTTCCTCATCCCCTCCGGCGCCATTCTTAACAAGGACATCAGCACGGTCTACGACGTAGACCTTCGGGAGGATGCCCAGGTCCAGGAATTCGTCAGCCGCTCCTGGTACGAATATGCCGACGGCGACGGCGCAGGCCTACACCCCTGGAAAGGAGAGACCAAGCTCAACTATACGGGGCCAAAGCCCCCCTACGAGCACCTCAATGTGGAAGAGAAATACAGCTACCTGAAAACCCCGCGCTGGAAAGGCAATGCCATGGAGGTAGGGCCGCTGGCCAGAATGCTGGTGGGCTATGCCCGCGGCCGGGAAGACTTCAAGGAAGTGGTAGACATGGCCCTGGCCAAGCTGGACGTGCCGGTCACCGCTCTGTTCTCTACCCTGGGGCGTACCGCCGCCCGCGGCCTGGAAACACAGCTTATCGCTAACTGGGCCATGGATTTCTACGAAAGTTTGTTGACCAACATTCGTAATGGCGATACCCGCATGGCGGATACTACGAAGTTCAATCCCGAACGTTGGGAGGCCTCCGCTCAGGGTGTCGGCCATACGGAAGCGCCGCGCGGCGCTCTGGCCCACTGGTGTGTGATCAAGGACCAGAAGCTGGAAAATTACCAGCTGGTCGTGCCCACCACCTGGAATGCCTCACCCCGCGATCCGGAAGGCAAATCGTCGGCCTATGAATCCTCACTGATGGACAATACGCCGATTGCCGACCCGGAACAGCCGCTGGAGATCCTGCGTACCGTACATTCCTTCGACCCATGCATGGCATGCGCCGTGCACCTGTATGATGAGGATGGTAAGCAGGTCAACCGCGTGAAGGTACTGTAACTGCCGTTGGCCCCGACATTCATCGTCGGGGCCAGCAGCCAACCACTAACCTGGAAACCACAATAACATGGCTACACAAAACCTCCGCCGCGTATTCGTCTGGCAGTTGCCCGTGCGGTTTTACCACTGGCTCAACGCCTTATGTATAGTAGTGCTGTGCGTGACGGGTTACATCATTGCCCGCCCACCGGCATTCCAGCAGGGAACGGAAGCTTCTTTTGCCTACTGGTTTGGCATCAACCGCTTCCTTCACTTTGCCGCCTCTTACATCTTCTTGTTCAACTTCCTCTTCCGGATCTACTGGGGGTTTGTCGGCAACCGCTATGCCGACTGGAAGAATTTCATCCCCACCAACCGGAAATTCTTCCATGAAATGTGGGAGGTGATCAAGATCGATATCCTCCTGCAAAAGGATAAGGAGCACCTTGCCATCGGGCACAATGCACTGGCCGGCTTCATCTACTTCTTCGTATTCCTCGCTTTCGCCGTGCAGTGCCTTACCGGCTTTGGCCTCTATGCGGCGATGAGCGACTGGTGGCTGCCCAACCTCTTTGCCTGGGTGCCCGGCCTGTTCGGCGGCGACTTCGACCTCCGGCAGATCCACCATGCCACCATGTGGTTCTTCATCATCTTCTCCATCATTCACGTGTACCTGGTCTTCTATCATGATTATGTGGAAGGCCGCGGCGAAACTTCCTCTATCATCGGCGGATGGAAATTCATCGAAGAAGAAGCCTTTATCCAGGAAATGGAAGAAGAAAAGAAAGAACAGGAAGAACTGAAGCGCAGACTGATACAAGAAAAACAGAAAGCGAAAGCCTGATCCGAAGTCGGAAGTTCGAAGTCGGAAGTCGGAAGTCAAAATGATTCCCACTTCCGCCTTCCGCCTTCCCACTTCCCATTTCCCACTTCGCAAAAAGCCACTATTATGCAAACCACCACAACCTACCCCAACGTTCTCATTCTCGGCATCGGTAACCTGCTGATGGGGGATGAAGGCGTAGGCGTCCATCTGGCGCAACGCCTGGCCAAACAGGCATTTTCTCCCGGGATAGAGGTCGTCGACGGCGGCACCGGTGGCTTTCACCTTACGGATTACTTCACCTCCTACCCCTGCGTCATTCTCATTGACGCCACCCTCGACGGGCGCCAGCCCGGTACCATTCGGTTGCTGGAGCCTCGTTTCTCTTCCGAATTCCCCCGCTCCATGAGCACCCACGACATAGGCCTGCGCGACCTGCTGGAAGGGCTGCAGGTGATGGGGCAACTGCCCAAGGTATACCTGTTTGCCGTTTCCATAGTGGAACTGCAGGAGATGTACATCGGCCTGTCTCCGGAAGTGGAGGACGTGATGCCGGAATTGGAAAAGCGGGTGAAGGCGTTGGCAGGGCAACTGGTAGGAGAGAAGATTTCCTCCTCTGCACAGAGCCCTTCCGTCCACCGTGTTTAAACATTTCCCATAGGGGTCCATCGCGTTTTTTTGCATCTTCTCTACAAACACGCTCTCCAAAGAACACTATTGGGCATGGAGAACCGTTGCGGCTTGTCCTTTGAGTACTGGCCCCAAGCGGAAGCCTTCCCGGTGGAAATGCCATGGGGCGGATCGGGATATCTTGTAACCAATATCTGCTTCAGGCCGTCCAAGAACCATTCTTTGCATAACCATTTATGCAAAGGCGCTTTGCATCACCCGACAACTTTACCTTCTTATGTGGAGAAACTATCTCAACACCGCCATTCGTAACCTCTGGAAGCAAAAATATTACACCCTGATCAATGTCTTGGGACTGGCACTCGGACTGGCCTGCTTCCTGTTCATCCTCGCTTACATTAAGGATGAATTGAGCTACGACCAATACCACGATAAGGCCGGCCGGATCTATAGGGTAGATTTCGAGGGCACTGTCTTCGGGCAGGAATTTGAACTGTCGGAAGTTGGCGACCCGTTCGGGCCGACGGTACTGGCCGAATTCCCGGAGGTAGAGCAGCAGGTACGCCTGAGGGACCGGGGCACCTTTCTGGTTCGGCGCCAAGACAACAGCTTCCGCGAAGATCATGTGATTTTCGCCGATTCCACTTTTTTTGATGTTTTTTCTTTCGCTTTGCTCAAAGGCGATCCAAAGTCTGTACTGGCAGAGCCCAATACGCTGGTCATTACGCCGGCGGTTGCTAAAAAATACTTTGCCGGCAAGGACCCCATTGGACAAACCCTTATTCTCGATAATGATTATACCTACCGGGTCACCGGACTGATGGAGGAGATGCCTTCCAATACGCATTTCCACTACGACATGATCGCTTCCCTGTCTTCCCTGGAGGAGAGCCGCATCAATCAATGGGTCAGCAATAATTTCCATACCTATCTGGTGTTGCGGGAAGGGGCTGATCCGGCGGCGCTGCAGGCCAAGTTCCCGACCCTTGTCGAGACCTACATCGCCCGGCAGTTGCAACAGTTCCTGGGCATTACGCTGGAGGATTTCTACAAGGCCGGCAATCAGGTCGAGTATTCTTTACTCCCGATGACGGACATCCACCTGCATTCGGACAAATTTGACGAACTGGCGCCTAACAGCGATATCCGCTATGTTTATATTTTTTCCTTCATCGGCGCCTTCATTCTGTTGCTGGCCTGCATCAACTTCATGAACCTGGCTACCGCACGATCTGGTAACCGGGCTCGGGAGGTAGGCCTGCGCAAGGTGGTGGGTGCCCAGCGACAACAGCTCATCGGCCAGTTCCTTAGCGAGTCGGTTTTGCTGAGCTTTATCGCGTTGCTTTTGGCGGTAATGCTGATGCAATTGTCCCTGCCCTACTTCAATCAACTGTCCGGCAAACAATTGAACCTCTGGCAGGCCGATGCCGGCTGGTTGTGGGGGGCGATGGTGGGCCTATCTCTCCTGGTGGGAATACTGGCAGGTAGTTACCCCGCTTTTTTCCTGTCTGCTTTCCGGCCGGTGCAGGTGTTGAAAGGCTTACTCAATAGAGGGCGTGGAGGAAGTGTTTTTCGCAATGCGCTGGTAGCCTTTCAGTTTGCCATTACCATCGGGCTTATCGTCGGGTCTATGGTCATCTACAAGCAATTGCGGTTCATTCAAAATAAAAAACTGGGATTTAACAAAGAACAGGTATTGATCCTGAATGACGCCTACGCACTGGGTAATAATGCCCTTCCCTTCAAGGAGGCGGTATTGCAGTTGCCGGAGGTGAAAAGCGCCACTTTTTCCGGTTTCCTGCCTACTCCTTCCTCGCGGAGCAGCACCAGTGTATTTCTGGGACGAAATTCACGGCCGGAAAACACTCATGTCCTTCAGGTATGGTGGGTGGACCACGATTACATCAATACCTTGGATATGGAGATGGTAATGGGCCGCGATTTCTCCCGCGAACATGCTTCTGATTCCAGCTCGGTGATCCTCAACGAGGCAGCCATGAAGGTATTCAACCTGGAAAATCCGCTGGGCCAGGAAATCAGCCGGCTGGATGGCGACAACGGCGAAATCCTGCTCACTTACAAAGTGATCGGCGTGGTAAAAGACTTCCACTTTGCCAGCTTACGCGATAAGATCGAGCCGCTCATGCTGGTCATCGGAAACAGTCCCGGCCACCTGGCGATGAAGGTGGAAACTACCGATATCTCAAAGCTCAGGCCCGCTTTGCTTCGGGAATGGGAACACTTCGCACCCAACCAACCCTTCGATTTCGATTTCATGGATGATGACTTCAATGCCATGTACGATTCGGAGGTACGCATTGGCCGGATCGTCAGCCTGTTCACTTTCCTGGCCGTTTTCATCGCCTGCCTCGGCCTGCTGGGCCTGGCTGCCTACACGGCCGAGCGGCGAACCAAGGAGATCGGTATTCGCAAAGTGCTGGGAGCGCCGGCACAATCCTTGTTCTTGTTGCTGGCAAAAGAATTTACCCGGTGGGTCATTGTGGCTAGTTTCATCGCATTACCGGTAGCCTATCTGGCCATGCAAAACTGGCTGCAAGGGTTTGAATACCGGGTGCAGATAGACGGCGGTACTCTGTTCCTGGCTTCCTTTACCGCTCTGCTGGCGGCATTGCTTACGGTGAGCTACCATGCCCTGAGGGCGGTGAGCAGGAATCCGGTGGAGGCGCTTAGGTATGAGTAGGGCAGGTACGTTGCAATTAGGGATCAGGAAAAAGCCCTGATCCAATCAATCAATAATGTAAACGGCCCTTTTTGTTTATCGGCAATGAGAAAACCCACCTCCTGGATATCGGCCGGTTCGATCGACGGCGCCCCTTCCAGCGTCCGGCCCCGGAAAGTGGGGATGAATTCCGACAATGGAAATTCATGCGCTTCCCATTTTCCAGTAGTGGTGCCGAACTCCATCTTGTAGGACACCCGGCTGAACTGCCCGGCGGTGCGGATCCGGAAGCTGTACCGTTTGCCATCCCCCTGGACGCGAGCGGCCACGCTTTTGATATTGGACGGTAGATTTTTATTCAAACGGGCCCGCGTTGAAGCAAAACCTCCGTTGTTCTCCAACGATACCTCGCCGCTGAACCGGGCGGTACCGTCCCCCAGGAGCTCGATGCGGCTGCGCGACAGCCCTCCCATAACGCCATCGTTGACGACGTTCCAATCCAGATGGTTTTCCTGGTCAAAATCTTCAATGTCGATGTGCATAAAAAAGATTTACAGTTTTTCCTTCGGCGCCGGCTTTAAGGCAGTGCCGGAAAAGAAGCAAAGCCAGGAGTTGCGTCCCGAAGGCAGCAACTCCTGTGCTATCATCAATAAAAACGCGTTTTTAGTTGTCGGAGTATAAACACTGCCCTCACCGCTGGGGTTCCGGTGCCGTTTTGAACTTGCGGCAACTCGAATTTCATGGTGTTTGAGTTGATAAATGATAGCGGTATAAAATGGACTGCTGTTCGAAAAGGGTTTATTCATTTGCTGTGCCGGCCTCCGCCAGGGCCTTGTCGACAACCGGTACCGTTTGCAGATAGGCCCAGATCGCCGAGATATCCTCCTCTGACATAAGCGTGTATTTGGGCATAGCCGGGCTCAGCGCTACCCCATCTGCTCCCTGCCCGAAGCGCACGGCGTTGGCGAATTGTTCTTTTGTCCATTGTCCCAGGCCCAGTTCAGGATGCATGGTGATGTTGGCGGATGGAGCTGCAATGGTGCGGTCCTGAGGGTTTATGATCCTATTACCTCCACCGAGATAGCCCTCGGAATTTTCCGGTGTCACTTCATCCAGCGTCTCAAAGCTGGCAGAGTGGCACGAGAAGCACATCATCACTCCGTTGACCAGGTACTTTCCATAGGCTACCTCATCAGTCCTGGGCGGAGCGGTGATCGCCGCTTCCGGATAGGGTAATGGTTTCATGGCGAGGTTGGCCACCACCTTGGCCAGCAAAGTAGGTTCATTGGGGGGGGGCGGGGTGCCCACGGGCTGCACCCGGGGAGCGTCCGAGCGCAGGTAGGCAATGATACTTTTGACATCCTCATCGCTCAGAAGGTTGAAGCGTGGCATGAAGGGGAGCGCAAACTCGCCGTCGTGCTTGATACCGGTGCGCAGCAGGTACATCAATTCCCCGTCCGTATATTTTCCGATGCCGGCTTCCGGGTGCTGGGTGATATTGGGCGCATACCAGGTGCCGAAATCCGGGTCATCTTCCATCAGAGTGCCCGACAGTTTGCCATCTTTGCCCAGGTGGCAGATCACGCAGGTTTGGTTAACGATGTATTCTCCCCGCGCTACCCGTTCAGGCGTTGGTTCAACTGTAACCTCCGGCGCATTTACCTCGTAATAAGGGATGCCTTTAATATTGAAATACAGGGCGGCGGCAGCGATGAGCAGGACAACCGTCCCTAGGGCAATCCCTACGATCTTGAGTGCTTTTTTCATGATTTTAGGTTTCTATTGATGAAGGATTAAAATATTGAAAACAAAGGTAGGAGCAGGAGGAAAGCACGGTTTTCAATAATGTCGCAAAGGTTTGTAAATTTGTTGCAACTCGCTTTTAAACCGAATTTTTCATTGAATAAAACGCATATCGCAAAATGCCGAAGAAAAAAGCACCTGAGCAAAAGTCAATTGCCATCCTGTGTGCGGGCGGCCCCGCACCAGGCATCAATACGGTCATCAGTACCATTTCCAAGGTTTTCCTTAAGGAAGGTTACCGCATCATTGGTATCCACGATGGATACAAGAACCTGTTCAATGGCAAGGCCGAAACGGTTGATATCAACTTCCACTATGCCGACCGGATCTTCCCAAGGGGCGGTTCCACCCTGCGGATGAGCCGCTACAAGCCGAAAGACGAGGAGTTTTCCGCCGATTTTTTTCTCAATAACAACGTCAAACTGCTGGTGACTATCGGTGGTGATGATACGGCTTCCACCAGCAACCGCCTGGCTAAATATCTGGCCAAGAAGAAAGTGGAGATCCAGAATATCCACGTTCCGAAAACCATCGACAATGACATTCCGTTGCCCGACGGAATGCCTACCTTCGGCTTCAATTCGGCCAAGGACGCCGGCGTGGCCATCGGCAACACCATTTACGAAGACTCCCGCACCAGCGGCAACTGGTTCGTTATCGCCTCCATGGGGCGCTCGGCCGGCCACCTCGCTTTTGAGATCGGCGCCAGCTGCCACTTCCCCATCATCATCATCCCGGAGATGTTCAACAAGACCCGCATCACCCTGAGTAAGGTGATCGACCTGATCATCTCTTCCATGATCAAGCGGATGATCGAAGGCATCGGCTACGGCGTGGCCATCGTCAGCGAGGGCATCTTTCACGTATTGGACGATGAGGACATCAAGAACTGCGGCATTACCTTTACCTATGACGCCCACGGCCACCCGGAGTTGGGCAACGTGAGCAAAGCGCACATCATCAACGTATTGGTGCAGCGTAAACTCAAAGAGCTGGATATTCAGATCAACAGCCGGCCAGTGGAGATGGGCTACGAACTGCGCTGCCATCGGCCGGTGGCCTATGACCTCACCTTATGCACCATCCTGGGGATGGGGGTAAAAAAGCTCTTCGACCAGGGCCTCAAAGGATGTATCGTCTCTACTACCCGCACTGCTGAGATCGTGCCCATTTTCCTGAAAGACATTGAAGATGAGAACGGCATTATCCCTCCCCGACTGGTGAACATCGACTCCGAGTTCTCACAAATGGTCCTGGGGGATATGCATGTGCTGACCGAACAGGATTACCGCAAGGCAAAAAAATACGTCGGCATCCCTGAAACCTATGATTTCTACCGCATCCTGAACTGGGAACATAGTGGCGCCAGGCTTCGGGACGGTTCGGAGAAGCAATAATCAAGGGAGGCCCCGGGCGACTTAGATTTTCCAGATTTTCAAAATCTGGAAAATCTTTTCTCCTTAAAATTCCTATTTTCGTCAGAACAGAAAAGAAAAACCACTTTGGAGTATCCGGTCAAAAGCGCCCTTTTCGGGCTGGCGGTTGGAGACGCACTCGGTGTGCCGGTGGAATTCGTCGGACGTTCCTGGCTGAAGCGTTTCCCTGTGGATGACATGCGGGGTTTTGGTACGCATGACCAGCCGCCCGGTACCTGGTCGGATGACAGCTCCATGTCTTTCTGCCTGGCCGAAAGCCTTTGCCGGGGTTACGACCTGTACGATATTGCCGAGCAATTTATGGCCTGGTGTTCCGGCCAGAAATGGACGCCCCACGGGGAGGTGTTCGATATTGGCAACGCCACCCTCTCTGCTATCGAGCGCCTGCGCAACCGGGAACTGCCGCCCCAGCTGGCGGGCGGGCTGGATGAAGGCAGTAACGGCAACGGCTCTCTCATGCGTATCCTTCCACTCGTTTTTATACTGCACAATAAGCCGGTCGATGAACGCTATGCTATAACCAGCGACGTTTCCAGTATCACCCACGGCCATTTTCGTTCGGTATTTAGCTGTTTTGTCTACCTGGAAGTGGCCCGCCAGTTGTTGTGGGGGAAGCACATCATGGAGGCCTACAAAGAGGGCACGGCCATTGCGCGGCAGTATGCGGAAGAACGGGAATTCAACCGACGGGAACTGTCCTACTTCAGCCGTATCCTGCAGGGTAAAATGCCGGAAGTCCATGAGGATAATATCTTCAGTTCCGGTTATGTAGTGCATACCCTGGAAGCCAGCCTGTGGAGCCTGCTGACCACCCACTCCTACTCTGAGGCAGTCCTGTGTGCTGTCAACCTGGGCGAAGATACGGATACTTCCGGAGCAGTTACCGGCGGCCTGGCAGGCCTGGCCTATGGGTTCGACGACATCCCCGAAAGCTGGGCCGGACAACTGGCTCGCGCGGAGGAGATCGAGTACCTGTGCGCAGCCTTTGCGGAAAGCCTTTGCAGATAGGTGTTTTGGAGATTCGTTGATTCGTCTCCGGCTTCCCGAATCCCCAACCCCCTAATCAACCAATACACCGATCAACCAATACCTGTCGGTTTCCCATCCAGGCTGAGCCGGTTCTTTTCCTCCTGATAAGCTCTGATGCCCTCTTCTCCCTTGTTTTTTGCCCATTTGACCAGCACATCCCGTTGCCCTTCGAACTGGTAAAGGGGTACGCCGAACCCACAGGACGTTTGAACCAGATCCACCGAAACGTCAAACAACTGGCGGGCGCCCGGAAACCCGGGGAAGTGCTGGATAAGGGTATCCCAATGCACGTCGCCGGGTTGGTAAAAACGGGCTGTGCCATAAAGGCGCAGGATCATAGGGTTCCGGTCAAAAGAACAGAATAGGAGCGTCATCCTGTTCTGTTCGAGGATGTGGGCCGCCGTTTCGTTGCCGCTGCCGGTGAGGTTCAACCAGAGCACCCGGTTGGCGTCCAGAATTTTGAGGCTGTTCAGGCCCTTGGGAGACACATTGATCTTGCCATCCACTCCTGCTGTAGCGACAAAGAACAATTGTTGTTGCTCGATAAAACTTTTCAGTGGATCAGTAATGGATGGTAGTTGCTTGCCCATGGTGATTTCTTTTGTTGGAGTATTATGGATAGGTACTATTGCTGGTAACGGGATACTTACCTGGCAGCAACCCCAGCCCCCTGTGCAGCAGCTTCCAGTCGCTGCGTTGGGCGCCCAAAGCCTGGATGAGGTGCTGAACGCCTCGCTCCATATCGATATCGCCGCAAGTGAAAATGTCTATGGCGGCATACCGGTGCTCCGGCCAGGTATGGATGGTGAGGTGGCTCTCCTGAATAATGACCACGCCGGAAATGCCATGGGGAGCGAACTGGTGAAAGCGAGAGGTGACAACGGTGGCGCCCATGGCCTCGGCTGCCCGGCAGAGGCTGTCCTCCAGCAGGGAGCTGTCATTGAGCCGGCGTTCCGGGCAGTCGTACAGTTCCAGGATGATATGTCTTCCTAGTTCTTTTGCTTGTTTCATGATCTTTTGTTGAGTGGGGCTGCCTGGGATCCGTTATTCGTTATCCACGAATCCCGAATCCACGAATCCCCCGCCTCCGCTATAACTACGGGCGGGCGGAGCCGAATCACGAATCCCGAATCACATGCCCCACGAATTCTGCGTCATCATCGACGATCCATCCGTCCTGGCGGCGGAGGCAGAGTGCACAGGGCTCGCTGCCGGCACAGAAGATGCTGGGCTGGTAGCGGTCGCCGTCTTCATCCTGGGCAGAACGGGCGAACTCCTGGTAGACCATTGGGAATTCCCCATAGTCGCCATCGTTGGCCTGCACGGGGCGTCCGTTCTGAATAACGCTCACGTTATCGCCGGTGCGGCCGAAGATGGGCTTGGCCACATAATTGCTGCCATAGGGCATGTCTTCCCGGTTCAGGCTGGCGCGCAGCAATGCCGGGTGCGTGGGCGCCAGTTCCTGCATGATGGGCAGTAGGGCCTTGGACTGCAGCAGCATGCTCCAGGCCGGGTTGAGGACCACCGCCAGTTCCCGTTTGACGATCTTCGTCAGCAGGCCCATCAGCTCGGGTTCCTCAAAGGCAATAAAATCCCACGGCACCATTTTGAACCAGAAATCAAACTGCTGGTATTCCTCATGCCCCAGTTCGATGAAGATGCCGTCGTCCTCAGAGAAGATCACTTTTTCCAGTGCCATCATTTGCACATCCTGGAAGCCGGCCTGGCGTGCCGCCATGGCGATGAGCTCGATGTTGAGCCAGTCCTCCTCGTGCCCCATTCCCGAAAGCAGCAGGCTGGGATGGCGGTTGGGCCGGTGGTTGAGGATACGCCGGAAGCTGTGCACCAGGCCGGAAAGCAGGTTGTTGTACTGCCGGGCGGACTGCCGGTATTGGCGCGGCAGCAACTCCAGTTGATGGGGCATGACGGTGGCGGTTTCCGGCGCCAGCGAAAAGGTGTCGGCGTTGAATTCCAGCAGCTTCAGGGGAATGCCGTCCAGTCCGCCGGCGAAATCGAAGCGCCCGGCCAGGTGCAGTTCCGTTTCCGTACGCAGAGAATGCTCAACCAGTTCGACGGCGTTGTCGGGAATGCCGGCATCGGCCCACCGCTGGCGTTCCCCGACATGGCGGGCGGCGCGGCGCGCCAGCTCGTAGAGGCTGGCTGCCTGCGCACGGAAGTGTTCCAATTCCGCTTCGGTGACCGATAGCAACTCGGGGGCAAAATAGTCTTCATTGTCCCCTTCAGCAAACCAGCCCAGGCCATGCTTGCGCAGGAAGCGGGGCGCGGGGCGCCCTGCTTCGATCAGGCGGTTATCCACCATAGGAACGGGTTGAACGGGTGGAACTGCCGGAGCGGGAGCTGCCAAAGCCGGATTTCGGGCGGGAGACTGTCGTGCGGCTGGCCGTCCGGTTCAGGCTTTGGCCGGCGTTGTTGGACACGCGGTTGTACGTATTCTGGTCGACATAAGCGCTGGCGTTGGGCCGGTAGGAGCCCATACTGCGGCCCATCATATATCCCATAAACCCGTAGGAGGCCATGCGGAAGACGGAACTGCGGCGGTGGTTGTTGGGGTTGCCGGTGGTGTCCGCAGCGGCCAGCTGGGCTTCCTGCAGGGTGAAGGTATCGATGGAACTGTCCATATACTTGGCGATAATGCGGCTTTCTTCCGGAGAGCCTACAGCCTGCTCATCTTCGATCTTGAAGAGGTCCTTGTCCACTTCCTTGACGGTAGTGACCACGCCCTGAGTAGGGGTGACGATCTCCTCGGTGGTGTACTCTTCAACATTATCGCCTCCACAAAAATTGAGGCCAAGGACAACAGCGGCGATAAGGCCGTAAAGGATCCATTTGATCTTCATGATTAGAGGTTTATAGATGATAAAATAAATTACTCAAGCCAAGCCACTCCCAATAACTGTACACAGAAAGTGGTGAGTTCCTGGGAACTTTATTTACAGCCGGAAATAGAGAAATGGCCCTTGAGCAGATAGAGAGCGCATCTTAACGTTACTCAGATTGGCGGAAAAAGCCTTAATATTGGCATTCTCCGGGGTCGCGCCTGGGTAAATTTAGAAAATGCGGTATGGACTTCCAAAAAAAAATGTCAGAAAAGGCTGCTATTACCCTGGCCATATTCATTGCCGGGCTTTGCTCTCTCATTTATGAACTGCTGATCAGCACCACAACTTCCTATTTCCTGGGGGATAGTATCCGGCAGTTTTCTCTGACCATCGGCATTTACATGGCGGCGATGGGGCTGGGGTCTTATCTAAGCAAATACTTTTCCGATGAGCACCTGGCCGTACGCTTCATTGTCGTGGAGGCCCTGCTGGGGATCATCGGCGGCAGCAGTGTCCCCTTGCTGTATTACGGGTTTGAACGGTTGTCGCCTGGCGGCTATATTGGGCTGATGGTGGTGCTGACCGCAGTGGTCGGATTACTCACCGGCTTCGAGATCCCTCTGCTGGCGCGCATCATGAAAAAATACTACCCGCTGCGGGTCAACCTGGCCAATGTGATGTCGCTCGACTACTTCGGCGCTTTGGCGGCTACCCTGTTGTTCCCTTTCCTGTTGTTGCCGTTCTTTGGCGTATTCCGCACTTCGGTATTCTTCGGGTTGGTGAACATTGCGCTGGGGGTATTCATTCTGTGGTACTTTTCCGAACACATCAGGAAGCAAACGGCCAATTGGTTATACGGTTTCTCTCTCTTTTCCATGCTGGCCTTTGCGGGGCTCCTGTACTTTGCGCGCCCTATTCTGATGGCCTGGGACGGCCAGTCGTTCTCCCACCGGGTCGTTTTTTCCAAACAGACGCCCTATCAGCACCTCATTCTCACCCGAAACAAGGAAGAAATCCGGTTGTACATCAACCGCATCATCCAGTTCTCCTCCGCCGATGAGTATCGTTATCACGAGGCGCTGGCCTTGTTGCCCCTGCAGGCAGCGCCTTACCGGAAGAACATCCTGGTCCTGGGGGGAGGAGAAGGGTTGCTGGCCCGCGAGCTGCTCAAAGAGCCTTCCGTCGAATCCATAACCATCATTGACCTCGACCCGGAGGTGTTCCGGCTGGCCCGCGAGAATCCTTACATTCGCGCGTTGAACGAGGGCGCCCTGGGCCACCCCAAAGTGAGAACTTTTGCGATGGACGCTGCTGCTTTCCTGCGGGAAAGCAACGAATACTACGACCTCATCATCGCCGACCTGCCCGACCCTTCCAACGAGGCCGTAGCCCGCCTGTACAGCACCCACTTCTTTCGGTTGGCCCGGAACCGCCTGGCCTCCAACGGCGTCTTTGCCACTCAGGCCAGCAGCCCTTTCCATACGCGCAACGCCTTCTGGTGCATCTACGAGACCCTCCGGCAGAGCGGCTTCGGGCAGGTGTTGCCCTACCATACCTATGTGCCTTCTTTCGGCGACTGGGGCTTCATCATGGCAAGCCGCCAGCCCCTGGAAGTGCGCCCCTTCCGCACCTCCCTGCCCGTGCGCTACCTGGATGAGGCCGTCGTCGACGCCATGTTCGACTTTCCCCGGGATTCTGACAACCCCGGAGGGCTGAAGCCCAATCGCCTCGACCAGCCCGCCCTGCTGGAATACTATCTGGCCGACTGGTCGAAATGGAGCAGGGAGAAGATCAGGTAGGGGTATAGATGGAAGGCGCTTTCAAAGCGCCTTCCATCCGGACAATTACTCGGCCCAGTAGTCATATACAGCCGGCGGGCCGCTCAGGAATTCTTTTAAGCCATTTCTGATCTTCTCATGATCGGGATCCACCTGGTAAGCCTGGTAAACCTCCATATTGGCAAAGGACATCTGGAAGGCGATGTCGTGATCGGAGATGAAACGGGGGTCGCCGGTATCGGCTATTTTGCCGATTTCTAGGTTGTCCACCCCTTTTACTTCTCCCAACTGCCGGATGCTGCCGAGCAGGCCGGCCATTTCTTCCGTCGTCAGGCCTTCTTTGGTTTTAAGGAAGACAAGGTGCACCAGCCGTCCCTTTTCCGGGCCGGCTTTCAGTTGTTGCAGTTCGGCTTCCACTTCCTGGAGGCGGATGCGGGCCTGGGAGAGTTCCTCCTGCAGTTTGGGGTCCACCTGTTGCTGGCAGGCAGTGAGGAAAATAGCAAAGAGGAGGAGAAAAAGTGGGCTTTTCATGTTGTCGAGGTTTGGTTGGTGGAGCATTTCCGGGCTTCAATTTACGACATTATACTTAACGGCAATAGATTTTGTGCTTTGCCCTCCCCACCTGGACTTTGTATTTACCGGAGCGGAAGGCGAAAAGTTAATTCCCCCTTGAAGCCAATGGATTGTTTCCAAAACATTGCCCTTATCGTTAAGGAAAGCGAAATAAAGGCGCACCAGGCAGCCGCTCCCATTTTTTCCTACAGCTCTTTTCTGACCGTTGCACCCATGCCTCGATGGAGGCTTTGATTACCCTTTAAAATGCAAAATGATTCCCCTTGCCTTGAAAGCAGCCTTAACCTGCTACTTCCTCCATGTGGATACCCATCCGCGCCACATCCCTAAAGAAACGCTCCGGCTCAACAATGCTCCCCTGAAACCAGAGCCCCGGCCGGCGCGCCGTACCATCCAGGTATTGCAACAAGGCGGCCACCACCGGGATGGCGGTCAGGAGGTATCCGTCTTCATGAGATAAACGGAGCTGCAAAGATCGGGATACACCCTGGTGCTGCCCTTTCGCCTCCAGTACCAGCCGGGCCATATAGGGCGGTTTACAGAACCGGAGGCTCCACCAGAACAGGCGGCCCAGCGCCGAATGCCACCGGGCAGGCAGCAACCAGATGCCGGCCAGCAGCAACGGCAGCACCAGATAGTCTGTAATCGGGTTGAACCCGGAAATGAAAACGCCGGCATCCCGCAGGGTGGGGATCTCCTTCGGCAGGCCTTTCAGCTCTTCAAAATACATGGAGGTACAAACCATACTCCCAATTGGCGCCCCAAAATCATAGGGGTAAGTTTTCCAGAACGAAGGCGTAACCCAGCGCCCGTCCTGAAGTATCCGGTTGGAGTAATTCCTGAACTCTTCCACAAACTCCTCCCGGGTGCTCTGCACCACCTGCATGGCGCCCCAGTCCACCTTCAGAGCGGCGTAGATGTGGGCCTGGCGGAGGGTGCCGATCCGCAGGGCCGCATACCGGGCCAGCGCCGCCAGGACGCCCGGGTGAAAACCGCCGTCGGTGATGAAGCAGCGCCCTGCCGCTTCGATAGAGGGGCGCAATTGCTGTAGCGGCTGTAATTTCAGGGGGGAGGATAACTGCAGGTCGAAGTAGTCGGTTCCGCTGTTCAGGCAGGCGTGGGCCACCGTTGCCGTATAGGGAATGGTGCTGGAGGCGAGCACGAGCAGTTGCTTGTCCTTTAGCGCCCCTTCCAACGCCTGCTGGTTACTCACATCCAGTGCCAGGGCGGAGAGCTGGCCATGGGGGTGGCGTTCCTGAAGTTGCTCTACGGCCTTCCGGGATTTTTCCAGCTGCCTTCCGGCGATGAAGAGCTCAATGTCTGCCTTTTCACTTAACAGGTAGTCGGCGATGAGATAACCAGCGTTGCCGTATCCGCCGGCGAGAAGGATCTTTGTTGCCATGATTAATTCTTTTCCGGGCCTGGCCGTCTTTTCCGGCCGGCCCTGAAATATAAACCTGCCGGGCCGGCCCCCGGTTCGTTCCGAGGTGTCGTCGTATACGGTTCAAAGTGCAGGGCGCTCTCTGGCTGCCGAAGCCTTCCCGCTTTACAGGCTACTGTGGGTGATTGTACACTGATTTATTATGATCGGTTAAGATTCACTAAGATCATACTTCCTGGATTTTACGATCCATAGAAATCTTAATTCATCCAAATAAATCAGTGTTCCCTATCTTTTTGCACAACCCCGAACTATCCCACTATAGATTCGCAGATAAAATCCGGGATGATGCCCGTCGAGTTGATCATCAGGCCGGCGTTGCGGGCGCTGGTATTGCCCGACAGCACCAGGGTGGTCTTCAGGCCGAACTTGTTGCCCCCCAGGATGTCGGTGTGCAGCGTATCGCCCACCATCAGGATGTCGTCTTTATCGAATTTCCCCTGTTGGCTCAGGTGGTCGAAGGCGTACATGAACATCTGGGAGTCGGGCTTTCCAAAGTGGATAAAAGAGCGGTTCAGAATACTTTCCACCAGTTGGGCGACGCTGCCGGTGGCCAGGGCCACGTCGTTCTTGGAGACGGGGTAGAGCTTGTCGGAATTGGCGACGATGACCGGCATGGTCTTTCGGCGCAGCAGGTTGACCGTGGTATTGATGTCGCGGTTCCAGTCGAAGCCTTCGTCGTCGAGGAAGACAAAAGCGTCGATCTCGTCGGCGTTCTCCAGGTCTACCTCTCGGGCGGGCACGGAGGTATTGCCCGATTCCAGGATATAACTGGCGGCACTTTCCGTGCCCAGATAGGCGATCCGGCCGCTCCTGACCTTGTGTTGCAGGTACTGCTTGGCCAGCATGCCGGAGGTGATGATCTCGTCCTGCTCGATACCCTGCAGGCCCAGCCGGCGGAAGGCCGAAAATTGCTCGAACTGGCTGCGGGAAGCATCATTGGTAAGGATACGCAGGGCGATGCCCCGTTCCCGAATGAAGTCGATGGTTTGCTGTACGCCTTCAATAAGCCCCCGATGGTTTTTCAGGACGCCGTAGGAGTCCAGAAAAACAGCCTTGAACTGTTCGATGACGGGGAGAAAGGGCTGTATTTCCATGGCCTTTATAGATTGAGTGCATTTAATAGGATGTCTGCGTCAAACTCCTGTTCAATAGAGGGCAGATGGATCTCGTAGGCCTCCTTCTGGAGTTTGGTGGCGAAAATCTCGTGGAAAAAGTACCGCCCGTCCTTGATGACGTAGTTGAGCAGGAAGAAGCGGTATACTTCCTTCAGGAACTGTATCTCTTCCGATGAAAATGGAAAGATCCGATGATAGGTTTTCAGGAAGAGGAGGAACCGCTCTTCCATGAGCGGGCCGATATTGTAGGTAAACACCGTCCGGTCGCCGATATCGGAAACCACCCGGCTGATGAAATAAAAATCCATCATACGGGTGCTCACGCGGAACCAGTCGTAGTCCCAGCGGGAGTAAAATTTGAAGGAAGAAGTAAGGGAAAAGTTGCCGATATTCCAATCGACGAAAACCGGGATCTTATCAAACGCATTGGCCCTCAGCCGCTGCATGTTTTCAAAGAAAAGGCGGGCCTGTTCCCGGATCAGCCCTTCGTGGAGGCGGTACTCGTGGCGCCCCACGTCTGTGTCCATGATCTCCAGGAGGTGGTGGATGTCGACCTCCAGTGTTTTGGAAGATGGCGGAACCGTATGCCGGATATTATGGCAGGCTTTGTGGAAAAGGGCAAACTGCTCGGCCAGCTTGACGATCTGCTCTTCGCTCAGGCGGCGGGGCGGCCGGTGCTTGCTCTTGATCGGGCGGTAGAATACCACCCAGGCGTCGATCACTTCGCTTTGGTGGCGGTGGACGAACAGGTGGTTGCCTTTCATCAGGGAACGGGCGAGGAAGTGCTCGAAGGGAGCGGGCAGGTTGTTCGACAGGGAATTGATGATGGTGTGGTCTTCTACAAAGTATTCGTATTTCCCGAAGTACGATAGCTTGCCAATGATGATGCTCTTATTCTTCAGCACGATGCGGTATACGTGGTTGGTCGATACCTGTGCGCTGATATCGGTAATTCGGGCAATCTCCCGACTGCTGTCGTATGCCATCCAGGCCTCGCGGATGATGGAGGTGAAATCGATAAAGGGCATAGAGCGGATTGTGTGAACCCGCAAGATAGCAAAAGGTAGGAGAGGGGGAAACCGGGAAACCGCAAAATGTAAAACCGCAAAAAATCAAATGTACTCATTCTAACGTTTTGCGTAGCTATTAGGCCATGCGCCTCGGTGCGCCAAATTTATTTGGCGTCGAAGACGTAAATCTCCCTTCAGGCGTACTATAATCGATATACGGTGGCGCCACACATCTCCGAACCCAAATATACTGACGCACAGATGGTCAGCATATACTGACAACGCGGGCGTTCGTCAGTATAAATTTGGGTATCCTAAAAACGTCTCCGAACGACTTCGAAGAACAGCTACTCAATCCGTTACAATCAGCAAATGTAAAAGGGCCGGCCCCCTAAAAAGGGCCGGTACTGATAAGGACTTCATCCACGAACAGCCAGGCCTTTTCGCCCTTACCCAGGTGCCAGTCCGGGCAGTTACCGATGTTTTTTACCTCAAATTTTATGAATCGGGCCTTTTTTCCATCCACTGTTTTTATCCAGGTGATGGCTTTGGGTTCCTCCGGCCCCGGCAGCGGGGGGAGATCCTGCTCAATGGCCTTTTCAAAGTTCTTGCCGTCGTTGGATAAATACACTGCAATGCGGGCAGGCGGGAAGATCCAGTTACCGGCATGGCTCAGGTAACGGATACCCACTTCCGAGATAGGCCCCTCCTTTTTGAGTTCGACAATGGCCGCAAAATCCCGCCCCTCGTACCCCAGCCAGTGACTGCCCAGGGCATTGGATGTGCCGTTGGCCCCATCGAGCAGGGTGAGGGCGCCATTGGCGGGATATTTTTCGGAGGGCGGTGTGAGGAGCGACAGGCCCTTGATGTACGGGCTGATCCTCGCTTCCGCTGTGGCGGTGGTGCTTATCTGTTGTCCATCATGGAAAATGGCCGTTTTGATGGCGGCGGATTCCGACAGGATAAAAGGAGCAGTGAATAGCGCACTTTGCGGGCCGGGTTCAGAACCGTCGAGAGTGAACCGGATCTCGGTAGTGGGAAAGGGTTGGGTGATGATGGCCTCCACCGGGCCATCAAAGCGTTCCTGGCGGAGGTTGATGTGAGCGCGGAGGAAAGCGTCGTCGTAGGACCCTATGTCCTGGATCAGCAGTTGCGTCAGGGCCTCCCGCTTTTCCCGGAAGGCAGGCTCATCTGCCAGGTTGCGGGTTTCCCAGGGGTCGCCCTTCAGGTTGTACAACTGCTGGCGGGGCTCCCCTTTGACGAAATACTGGATCAGTTTCCAGTCGTCGTCGGTGCGTACGGCACGCATCTCCCGGGCGTGCGCCAGGAAGACGTGCTCCCGGATGCGGGTTTCTTCCTGGTCCAGGGCAGGAAGCAGGCTTCGGCCTTCTACGGAGGCCGGAACCTCCCTGCCCATTAATCCTCCCAGCGTTGGAAAAATATCGTATAGATAACAGAGGGTTTCGGCCCGGCGGCCGGCCGCTATCCCGGGGGCAGCGATGATCAGCGGCACGCGAGCGCTGTGTTCGTAGAGGCTCTGTTTGCCGTAAAGGCCGTGCTGGCCTATCGCCAGGCCGTTATCGCCGGCGAAGACGATGATGGTATTGTCCATGAGGCCCTGGGCCTCCAGTTCGTCCAGTACCCGCCCGATCTGAGCGTCCACCTCCGAGATCATGGCGTAGTAGGCGGCGATGTCTGTTTTGACGATCTCGGGCGTGCGGGGAAAGGGGGCGAGGTTTTCATCTCTGGTGCGGAGGTGGCCGTTGTCGAAGGGGTGCTCGGGGAGGAAGTTGGGAGGTAGGGTAATATCTGCCGTATCATACAGTTGGAGGAATTCTTCCGGAGCTTCCCGGGGGTCGTGCGGGGAGGTGTAGGCGACGTAGAGGCAGAAGGGCTTTTCGCCGTCCTGTTGCCGGAGGAACTCAATGGCGGCGTCGCTGTACATTGTACTCGAGAAGGCCTCGGCCTGCCACCTGTTTTCCGGCGCGTAGACATTGGTGGTATCGAAATCCCAGAGCTGGGGACGGCGGTGCCCTCCGTCCTTGGGCCAGTGCATACCGCCGATGAAGATGTTCTTCCCGCCGGTGAACGCTGCACTCATCCGGGAGGTGTTGTTGTGCCATTTGCCGGTGAAGAAGGTAGTGTAGCCCTGCGCCCGCAGCCATTCCGGGAAAAGGGTGAAGTCAAAAGCAGTATCGGGTTGGCCCTGCCCCTGGTCGATGAAGGACTTGGGAATATGGGTGAACGGCCGGCCGGACAACAGCATGGCCCTGCTGGGGGCGCATACCGCTCCGTGATGGGAGCCCATTACGTAAGCGCGGGTAAAGCTCACGCCCATGGCTGCCAGGCGGTCCATATTCGGAGTGTGGATCTCCTCGTTGCCCCAGGCGTGGATGGTATTGGCGCGCTGGTCGTCGGTGAAGAGGATGACCACGTTGGGGCGAGGAGGGGGGCTTTGGCAAGAAAAAAAGAGGGCTGTGAAAAGGATAAAGAGAACACAGAATATGTGGTTTTTCATTTTGTAAGAAGTTAACACACTTTCTAATTCAAACGGATGAAATGAAATGGGATATATTAGCGCATGAAGGCCATTTTTAAGCGGCAATTTTCCATTGCCGCTTAAATTTGAGCTCTTTTATACTCGAATTCATTTTGTACGCCTGCTTACTTATTCGAACACGGGATTACCGGCCGCCTGATTCCAGCCACCCGTATTTCGCCATCAGCTTCAGCCCCTTTTCCATGAACGCCTCCACCTCCACCGGCCGGTTGAAGAGGGCCACGTACAGGATCTCCTTTTCGGGGATGCTCAGGTGGAAAGCCCGGAAGCCGCCCTGGGAGCCGGTGTGGAAAACCCGGCGCACGTTCAGCGGAGGAGTGGGCTCATTGATGAACCAGCTGAAGCCCAGGAAGGGCGGCAGGCTGTCCGCCCGGTTTTCCGGCTCGTAAACGGTTCTGGACTCGGCGATGGTGGCCTCATTCAGGAAAGCGCCCTGCCGGATGGCCAGCTCGTACTTTGCCAGCTCGTTGACGGAGCTCCATACCCCGCCATTGCCGGCGGCGGCGAAGGTGGGGTACTCCCCGTAATCGTACTCCCGGTACTGGCCGTTCACCTTTTCGTAAGCGTGGGCGACGCCTTCCTGCGGGTGCGGCCCGTCGGTGATGGTGCTGCTCGCCATGCCGGCGGGCAGCATGATCTCCTGGTGAACATAGTCCTGCCATTTTCTGCCCGACACCTGCTCGATGATGAGCGCCAGGCCGTTGAAGGCGGGATTGGAATATTCATATCGTTCTCCCGGCTCGAAGTTCAGCGCCTGCGCCCGTTTGATAGGCTCCCAGTTTTCCCGGTCTTTGGCGGTGAGGTAGAAGACGCTGTCTTCTTCTGTTTTCCGCAGGTCAGGAAGGCCGGAAGTATGGGCAAGCAGGTGTTTGATCTTTACTTTCCGGGCGATCTCAGGGTTGTCGAAATCGGGGAAGTATTTAGGCAGGCTGTCTTCCAGGGACAGAGCGCCGGCATCCCGCAGCTTCAGGATGCCGTAGGCGGTGAAGGTCTTGCTGATGGAGCCGGTATTGAAGAGGGTGTTGGGCGTGATCTTTTCGCCGGTTTCCAGGTCCGCCAGGCCGTAGCCTTTGGCGAAGATCATACTGTCCCCTTTCATAACCAGCACGGCGCCGCCGGGGCCGTACTCCTCCAGTTCGGATTGGAAAAGGGCGTCCAGCTCCGAAGAGAAGGTAGCGGCAGGGGGGGCTTCTTTACAGGCCCAGAGTAAGGGGGTAAGGATGAGGAAACAAAGAGCGTATCTCATTTTTTGTAGTTTGAAGTTTGTAGTTTAAACCTGTTGCCGCTCTGCCGGGCCTGCGGCTAGCTGAGGCGGGTAAGAATCACTCCGCCTCCACCGTATACAGCCGCACAGCCTCGGCCTTGCCGCGCAGTTCCACTTCTCCGATGGCCTGTTCCCGGAAGCCCGAACCCGCCAGATGCAGTTGCTGCAACAGGGTTTCCGACAGCAGGATATCCACCCCCAGCTCATTGCATTTCGATTGGATACGGGCGGCCGTATTGAGCACATCTCCGGAGTACGCGATGTCCCGTTTGATGACGCCGATCTCCCCGCTGACCACGGTGCCGCAGTGCAGGCCCACCTTGAAGGAGGGGGCGACACCGTACTTTTGCTGGTAATGGGGTGCTTTTTCTTGTATGGACCTCAGGGCTTGGAAAAAGGCATGGATGCAATTGTTGTTCCGGAGCCCTCTGTCCATGGGCCAGCTCACGACGATCTCGTCTCCCACGTACTGGTAGATCTCCCCTTTAGTGGCGAGGATAGCTGGGGTGACATCCTGAAAAAAATCCTTGACGAATTCAAAATACTGGACTTCTTCCAGTTTCTCGGCAATAGCGGTGGAAGACCGGATGTCGAGAAAGAGAAAAATACGCCCCTCCGTCCTGGGGTGAAAATACCGGCCCATGATAAAGGCCCATAGCACCCCTGGCCCATACTTGTCGTTGATCTGGAGGGTGATAATAGTGATGGTGGCGACGAATAGCCAGAAAAGAAAGTTCTTCAGGTTTTCCATACCTGTCAGGTATTCAATGACCGATGGCAGGATGGCCGGGTCAAAAATGCTGACCTTCAGCCGCAGGGAATTGTAGATGAAGGTGCCCAGGAGGCTCGTCAGGAAAAAGAGCGCCAGGATGCTAAGCAGCGACATCAGGAGGGCGGAGCCGTAGGCGTGGGCCCGCAGCCAGGAATTGACCAGGGGCAGGACGAGGAAACCCGCCAGTAAGCCGGCAATAAAAACGGCCGGTACGCTGGACTGCAACAGGATGAGATAGGTGCGCATTCCGGGCGATGCATTGTAGCTGGCCAGTATGGCAAATTCATAAGTGGCCTGAAAGACGGCTATGGCCGCCCACAGGGAAGCAATTAAGAAAGCATCCTTAATGGCACCGCGCCATTTACGTCCGTTACTGGAAGATGAATTTGCTCGCATGTTTTCTCCGTTATCGGGGCGCAGCATCCTGGTTTGTTTTGCGATCAGGAACGTTAGCCTGTCCTACTGCATACATCGCACATCGCACATCACTAATGGCGGAAGTGAGCTTACTCACATACTCATAATCGTAAATGCCGACAATGAAAGCATGGCTTTTCGGAAAGGGAAGCTGGAGGTGTGAGTTTACTTGTGCCTGGCTCATCCTGCCGAATTTGGGTTAGGTGGTTCATCATCAAATGCAAAGAGGAACTCAAAATAAAGATAATTTTTGAGTAAGGCTCTGTCCACTGTCAGTTAAGGCCTGAATAAAATAAATGCCCCGTTCGATGGGAGGAATCGAAAGGGAACTGGTTTCAGTTTCGGCCCGTCCCAAAAGCTGCCGCCGCCCGGCCAAATCGATCAGGAACAGCGTGAGGCCTAACCGTTGCGGGTTGTTTATCTGCAAAGACCGGCTGGCGGACAGGTATGCCCATTCAACTTCCAACCGCCCTGCTTTTTGCTCCTCCACGCCTACCGCCAGCGGGCACCCCAGTGGGTTCTCCCCGTTCTCGATGGTTTCGCCGGGCAGGAGCTCCAATCCCTCAAGCCCCGGATATTCCCCATCGAACTTATAGGCCCGGAAGTTGCCGTTGTTGGAAACATTGCCGCCCTGGGTGGCCGGGAAATCGCCGGACAGCGGAATGCGGTATTCCCAGACGACATTCCGGGCGGCGTCTATTTCGAAGATCAGCCCGGGCGAGCCGGCGTTGACCAGCGTATTGCCGTTGGGCAGGCGCTGGGCGTTGGACAGGTAGGCGGAATAGAAGTTTTCCCCGGGGCGGTCGCCGTACACCCATTCGGGCTGGGTGGGGCCGATGGGCCCCTCTTCGGGAATGATATAACCACCGTTCGCATCCTGGGGAGGAACGAGAATTTCCACCGTGGAGAAATCCGGCCCTGGCCTGCCGTTGCCGTTGTTGTAGATCATGATCTTGCCGGCGTCGGGCAGGCCTTCGCGGATCCAGTGGACACCGTGCTGGCCGAACAGCTTCTGGGCGCTTACCGGTGCCCGGCGGTAGGCCGAGGCATTGCCCCATCGATAGAGGATGTCCCCACCTTTGCCGTAGCGCCCTCCGCTGTGGGAAGCCGCCTCTTCGGTAGTGGTGCTGTGGTCGAGTATCCAGATCTCATCGGAGTTGCGGGTGCTGATCAGGATCTGGTCGAGCTCCGGGTGATAATCGATGGAGTTGAAGTGATTCCAGTCGCGCGTAGAATTGGAGTTGGAGCTGTTGAGCTCGGGCAGGTTGATGTCGAACAGTTCGGGGTGTTCCTCCACGACGCCATAGTTGAGTTTGGTGGGGTCGTAGTCCTGAATGTAATGATCTTTAATCTGCCATTCCCAGACGATGTTCCTGTCATTGGATCCTATCGGTTCCACCTCGATGATGCGCTCTGACCACATGTAGCCTTCCTGGGCAATTTCCGAGGGGTTTCTGCCCATTTCGATCAGCTCGTCGCGGTACACCAGTTCCCAGGTGAGCACCAGGAGGTGGCCGTTGGGCATGTAGACGGCATCGTGGTGGGAGATCCAGGTTGGGGTGTTGAATTCATAGGACCAGACGGTGTTGTTGTCCCAGTCCACCAGTTCCAGCCCCCCTGCATTGCTGGCGGAGGTAAACGGCCCGGCGGGATCGGGTTTGTAGGTGCGCAGCATCAGGCCGTTTTCCAGGAAGTAGGCGGACAGGCCGGGCCGGGTGCCGCGCGCCCACTCGTTCACCAGGCGCCCGCAGTTGTCGATGAGGTAGGCCTTGGTCCCGGAGAAGGGGGAGAAAAAGGTATAGCCTTCCAGGGCGCCTTCTTCGTATTGCGTAACGCCGACGGTCTGGGCGTGGAGGTGCAGGGTGAAAAGGGCGGCCAGAAGAATGGAAAACAGGTACTTGTGGGTCATGGATGACTCATGTTTTGGATGATCAGAAACCTAAAAATAATAAGAGTGGGCATACTGTGGGCAGCCTCCCGTCCGGACTTTGCCCTAACGTCAGCCGGTTGCCATTTTTATTTCGTTTCCCTCAAAAGCCGGAGCAGTTCAAAACCCAGTGCATCCACCTTGCTCTTACCGGCTTCGTTCTTCATTTGAGGATGGCTGCTGCAAATGTTCGTCAGGATGACTGCCCCGTTGCCCTGCCCTTTGTCGAAGCCCAGGAAGGAGTGATAGCCGCCGGTGCCGCCGTTGTGCCAGAGGAAACGGGTATCTTCATCGACGATCTTGTGCACCCATCCGATCCCCATGGCATGGCCTTCCAAAGGCATCGGGATATCCAGTGCCTGGTGGGTAGTGGTGAGGTATTGCAATTCGGCAGTGGGTGGGTCGAGCTGGGCGGCCAGCCACTTCATCATATCGTTGAGCGTAGATTTGATGACGCCCGCCGGGTTGATGAAATCCATTTCCCATAAAGCCGCCTTTTTGCCCTTGGCGTTGTAGCCCTGCACCATCCTCCCCTTCAGTTCTTTGGTGATCCGGAAGTAGCTGTTGTTCATGCCCAGCGGTTCGAAGAGCTTTTCCTGTACCAGGGTTTCCCAGGTACTTTGTTGTTGCCGGGCGACGAGCTCTCCCAACAAACCTATTGCCGCATTATTGTAAACCCACTTTTTGCCCGGCACATAGTTGAGCTTAAACCCTTTGAGGTAGCGGTAGTAGTGTTTGGCCTTCATGTACTTGTACGGGTTTTGCGGCGCGAACAGTTTCGATTTCAGGAAAGGCCCCAGAAAACTGCCCGGCGACGGGTTTAGTTCGGAGGTATGGGTAGCCAGGTGCTTCAGGGAAATGGAGTGGCCCTCGTAGGTGGGCTGCTTCATGGAAACGGGCAGGTACTGCTGTATGGCGCCATCCAGTTGCATGTTACCGTTTTCCACCTGTTCCATCAGCAAGGTAGCAGTAAAGGTTTTGGTGATGGATCCGATCTCGAAAATAGCGTTTTCGTTCTTTTTGGTTTGCACCTTGCCCTCCGCTTTGGCGTAGCCATATTGGTACGTCTTTCCGTTGTGGGTAAGGCCAATGCTCACCTCCGCCTTATCCGGCAGGCCGGCCATGAATTGCCCGATGGCGGCTTCGATCCCGGGGGATTGAGCAAACAGGGAAAGAGAAAACAAAACCATTACGGAGAGGCTACTAATTTTCTTCATAAACTTTATGTTTAAGCGCTTTACCGGATGGATTATAAAAACCGTGAAAGTTTTCAAACCTCACGGACTAGAATGATCAGAAGTCCAAAAATAAGTATTTCGGAGTTATGATGGGCAACAACGAGGAAGGAGGCGCATTTCTTAGGGCGCATCATTCATCAACCGAAACCCATACCCCCTATCCCTCAACTCCCCGATCAACTCCTCCAGCCGGAAATAGAATTTATCCGTCCGGTCCGGATGAGTGCCGATGTGCAGGAGCAGCAGGAAGCCGTTCAGGCCCGATGGGCTTTCCTGCTCATAATTCAGGATGCTCTCCAGGATCTCCTCGCTGCTGCGGTAGCGTCCGCCCATATCCGGGGTGGTGTAGTCGGCGTTGGAGCGGGTACCCGGGCTGAAGTTGATGAGTTGCAGTCCCAGTTCCTGCGTCCACCGGCTGATTGTGGCGTTGTACCATTCGTAGGGAGGGAGAAAAAATGGGGCGTCTTGTTTACGGATGCCGAAGCGGGCCATTTCCCGGTAGTTGGCCAGCAGGTCGGCGGTGAACTGGGCTTTGCTGACGAGCAGGGAATCCCGGTTGTCCCAGGGCGCGTAGAGCAGGTGTTTGTCGGAATGGGCGCCGAGGTAGTGGCCGTCGGCTTTCAGCCCCCGGATCAGGGCCTGGTTGGCGGGCAGGCGGTAGAAATCGCCGGTGAAAAAAAAGTGGGCGGGCGCCTGTTGTTCTTTCAGCACCCGGCGGATGTATTCGCCCCCGTCGTTGTAGTCCCCGCCGGTGAAAATGAGGTGGATGGTTTGTGCGTTGGTGTCCGCCCGGATGATGGCGCCTTCGTGGTAGGTATGATGAGGGGAGGGGAGGGGCTCTTTATTGGGGGGCGGCCCCGGCCGCTGGAGGCGCGCACAGCTTGGCATGGAGAAGAGGACAGCGGCGCAAAAAAGAAAGAGGGTAAAGAGGAGGGGCTTTGTCTCATGTCGGATTTCCATGTGTTTTTAATTATTTCAATGTGTTTCTCCAACCTGTGTTGGCGGGGCTCGGGAATCCGCTCCCTGGGGCTTCTGGCCTTTAGTGTTATTACCTGGCCCTGGTACTACTTCGAAATTGGGGACAAATCGCAACTGCGCCCAATTACTGTTTAAAATCAACCGCCAACTTACGGATATCCCCCTGGTCCCAGGGGTTGACGATAGCAAGTTTCATGCTGGAAACCGGCCCTTTCACCACAAAAGACACCGTGCCATCCTTATAACTGTTGTTTTCCACGACCTCATTCAGCCCGCTGGAAGGCTCCAGCAGGGCGCCGGCTTCGTCCAACTCCAGGCGGAAAGTGTCGTCCCAGAAATTTACGCCATTCCCCTTTCGGCCGGAGCAGCGAATGGTGAAGGATACCTGCCGGGCGTCGCCGCCCAGGCTCTCCATTTCGCCGCTCAGGATGCGATAGCTTATCTCAATACCGGTGGAAAAGATGAACGTAACTTCACTGCCCTGCGGGAATCGGAGCGCCTGGCTTGAGGAAGAGGCCTCCTCCGGAATGGAAGCTTCGGAAGCAGTGGGTTCCGCTGCCGGGCGGGTTACGGCAGGCTTCAGTTTAGAATAGCCGGCGATCAGCCCGGCCAGCACTGCGGCGCCGATCAGCACCCATTTGGCCCATCGGGCCTTTCCGGCCGGTAGGGGCGGAGGCATACCTGAGGCAGCGGCCTCCTCTTCCTGCACGGGCAAATCGTCTATGAGGGACAGCAGGGCGGAGAGTATCCGGTTTTTGATCCGGTCCGCTTCCTCTACCGACAAGGTGCCTTTGAGGCTGTTCTGCTCCAGTTCCTTCAGGCGGTTGTATTGGATCCAAAGGGCATTGTGCCATTCTTTTGCTTTCTGGCCTTTGCCATAGCTCAACAGGGACTGGAAGGCCTGCTCGAGATCCCCATTGCCCACCAGTTCCTTCAGATATTGCTTGTCCATAGGTGCTGCATCCTGGGACTGTACCTCCAGGAAATACCCTGTAATATCTGCAATTTCCGTTTGACATGCTGTGAAAAATTTGGAACCCGCTTATTGTTCACGGCGGGTGGAAAAGAAAGCGATCAGGGAATCCACTGCTCCTACGATAAAGACTGCGGGGTCTTCCTTGATCTTTTGCAGGAGTTCGGGCTCAGTCACTGAAATGTTTGGTTTTATCAATAATGCAACCTCCTGGTTTTGGTTGCATTAATTGACAAAATATAAAATAGGTTAGGAATTCAATTACTGCCGCCCTTACCGTTTACACTCATCCGATAGGCCTTCACCAGGGCGCCCTCACAGTCCACCACCTGCAACACATAAGTACCTGCCGGCAGGATCAGCGGTTTTTTCCCATCGATCACGAACTGGTCAACCGGGACAGCGTCCGGTTGTTCCCCTTCCCGGATGGCCCGCAATAAATGGCCTTTGTAGCTATTCATAGGTTCCGGGAGTGGAACCTGTACCTTTTTCCCATCCATCATCCATCCGGGCCTGCCGTCGAGGAAGTGGGTCCTCGGGTGGTAGACCTGGATATCGAGGTTCCCGGAACTGATGGGGTCCAATACAGGCTCGCCTTGTTGGTTGAGGAATACGGTGGGCTGATCGAAGTGGAACGTGCTATCGGCGTACCGGTAGTAATGGTGCTCTTTCTCCGGTACGTTTAGCCCGGACATCTTCTCCTGGCTGACCGTAAGGATGTCCTGTTCCGCCAACCTTTTGAGCTGCATGCCCATCGGTTCGTAGTTCCGGTCTCCCAATTCGTTGATGTGGCTGTAGCCGGCGTGCACCAGCACTTTGCCATTTTTGTCCTGCTGCAGGGTTTGCCGGTAGAGGTTCAGGGCCTGGTCCCGGTCTCTGGCGGTGCCCCGGTTGCCGCCTTGCGTCTCATAGGAGATCAGGGTGTAGCCGATCCTGAGCGCCTCCCTGATCAGGTTGCCGAAGTGGGCGTCTTTGGTGTAATAGCCGGTGGAGCGGACGGGGTAGCCCCGCTGCTGAAGCAGGGTATCCTGATGAGACAAGGCTTCCAGGGCCAGGTAGCGGTATCCTTTCTCCCATAGCGGCTGCAACAGCCTTTCGGTGAAATTCCGGTGCTGGGAGTTGTAATGGGCTTCATTGATCAATGTGAAATGGTAGTTCCCCGCCTGATCGGCAATGTATTCCAGGGCGGAGGTGGGGCGGGCATTGCTCAGGGCTTCCTCCGTTGAGGCGGGGCCTGTTAGGAAGGCGATCAGCATTCTGGCCTGGGCTTTGGCGGCTTCGCTTTCCTCCGGGTTGTTCAGGATGCTGTTGGCCTTGTCGAGCAAGCCGTTGTTTTCTGTTCCCATCCCCCCGAATTGGAGGTATTCAAAAGGGTTGCCCTGCACACTTGCGTCTTTTGTTGCCTGCTCCAGTGCATTCTGGTAATCCCCGTAGAAGGCGAACAGGACGGCATGCTGTTCCGGATCGCCTCCGTTCAGGCTGATCTGGCAAAATTCCCGGTAGCCGGGGTCAAAACCGGGCGCCGGCCCGATGTTTATCTCGGTGAACTGCTGTGAGGAGGCCTGCCCGCAGGAGGCCAGTAAGAAAGCGGTGGCTGCGTGTAAGAGGGTACAGGTGGTAGCGCGCATGATCTTGGATTTGTTACGTGTCCTTGGATCGCCAAATTTATTTGGCGTCGCAGATGTAAGCAAAGATGAGTATTTGGGCCGGGGTTGTGAAAAAAGGAGGTCATAAATCTGGGCTTCATTTTTCACTCCTTATTTTCCTCCTCGAGTATATCAACAGTCAGGCAGCTGGCCAGATGCCCCTTCTTCAGTTCTTTCCTAAGCAATGTATATATTCAAACAACTTGCCGCTAAAATTCCCGCAGCAACCGTTACTGTTCATTCATCATTTTGAAGGCCTTGTAAACCGCTATGTGCAGGATGGTAGCGTGGTCCTCGTCGAGTATAGGCTCGTAAAACAGCGTAATGTTTTTATTTCCCGAGTTCCTGATGGCGTCCACGAGTTTGTCGGCCACTTCGTGCATCACCGGGTGTTCCTTTCCCAAAGAGACAAACACTTTCTTTTCAAGGCCAGGGTGGGCACTGAGTAGGGAATCCGCGCTGTCCACCAACGACTGCCTGTCCCACCAAAGGGAAGGGCTGACGATGATGTAATCGTCAAACAGGTGAGGCTTTTTCAAAAGTATCTCCGTAGCGAGGAGGCCGCCCATGGACTGGCCGATGATCGTACGCGTCCCGTTGGTTCTGTAGCTTTTTTCGATGAAGGGCTGTAATTCCTGCTCGATGAAATCGATGAACTTTTCGGAGCCTCCGCCGGTGGGCAGGGCCTTCAGGTCTTCCGGGTCCGTCGTCGGGTGGGTAAAATCCCTGTACCGGTCGACGTTGGCAATGCCTACTACTATTGATCTGGGCATCAGCTCGTACATATTCATGAACTGAACCAGGCCGACGATATGCAGGAGGTCTTCGTGGGCCGAGCCGTCCAAAAGGTAAATAACCGGGTAGGTGGCTGCGGAATCCGGGTGGTATCCGTCCGGTAGATAGATGTTAAGGGGCCTCTTTTCGGAGAGTGCTTGCGATATTATTTCTTCAATAATGCCGATGGTAAGTGGCTCCCGGCCATCTTCCTGCGCTCCGGTTATTTTCTGAGCGGACAAGGGCGTAAGTGCGAAGAGCAGGATGGCCAATACGAATTGTTGCTTCATAAAATGGTCAGGTTTGGTTAATTTGGCTTACTACCTGCTCGAACCCCTCCTGGTAGGAAGGGTAGGCAGGCTTCCAGCCGGCCAGCGTATTCGTCCGGTTCTGATAGGAATTGGTCAACACTTCTACGAGCGCTCCTCCCAGAAAGAGCCGGGCCAGCCATGCCGGGAAATGGTTCGGCTTTCTGCCTCCGGTAAGCTCTGCCAGATACCGTATCACCTCGGCAAAAGTGGCGGGATGGAAATCGGAGACATTATGTGTCTGGTGCATCAGGCGTTCGTGGTTGTCTGCGGCGAAGGCTACGGCACTTGCTGCATCGTCGAGGTGGATGAGGTTGTAATAATAATCTCCCCTGCCGATGATGGGCATTTTCCCTTTCCTGACGGCCTGTATCATCCCCTGCGTCTGAGCGGAGTCGGGGCCGTAGAAGCCGGCAAACCGCAGGGTGACGGCGGGCAACCCCTGCTCTCCGGCCTTCTCATTCACGATGTTTTCCATAACGACGGCGGAGCGGAGCGGGAAAGGCTGGCGTTTTGCCTGCCGCGTCTGGCTGTCGATCACCCTGCCCTGCTGGTCCCCGTAGATGAAAAGTATGCTTTGCTGCAGGTAAAGGCGCATTTTGTGGTGGATAGCAGCGTCTGTCAGGTTATCGGCGCCCTCCGTTCGGATGCGGTCGTTTTCCCGCCAGTCTTTGGGGTCCGTTCTCGTTTTCGGGGGAATTTTGGTGGCCAGGTGCAGGATGGCGTCGCAGCCTTCCGTTGCCGCTATCATTTCATTTTTATCGAACAGGTTGCCCGGGCGGGCTTCCGCGCCCATTGAGGACAGCAGGGAACGGTTGGCTTCGGAGCGGGCCAGGGCCAACACCTGATGGCCTCTTTCGAGGAGCAGTTTCACCACTCTTTTTCCGAGCAGGCCGGTGGCGCCGGCGATGAATACTTTCATAATGAGCTGGGTTGGTTGGCGAAATCCGGAAATAAACACCCAAGCTACATCATATTTTTACGTTGCGCCAGAAGGGTACGGCAAAAAATCAGCCCTGCTCCCTGACCCACAACCGCAGGATCGTGCCCTTGTAGTACTGGATGCGCACGTAAACCCCATTGTCGAGGGGGCCGCCCCGGCGCCGGGTCTTACGGAAGCCGAAAATTGAAATGGGAGAATAATGAAATTCGACATCCCGGACGGTAAAGGATTCCTCGCCCTGAAAACCGATGGCATGAGGGTTGTAGTTTTCCACCACCCCTTCCACCTCCTGGTAGCGATGATCTTTCAGGGCGGAACGGTAATCAAGATACTTAGTCCCCAGATCGTACCCCACTCCGATCGTCCAGAGCAGGCCGAAGGCTATGCCGGCAAAGAGGAACGGCATGGTGCAACCGTCTTTTTCCATTCCGCTTTTCTGCTCCTTGCGGGTTATCCGAACGGCGTAAAAGAAGAACGCCGTGATCAGCATCCCCGCCAGGGGCGGCAGGAAGGCGGTGAAGTCCTGGGTAGAGAAGTTGTAGGTTTCGGTCCACATGGGGTTGGGGCATGAAATGAAGTAATTATTTCTCAGAAATAGAATCAATATCCCCTGAATCTCCCGTTCGGGTTGTACTCCAGAGCGGGGAACGGCAATTTAAAGCCGTAGCCCTCGTAGATGCCGTCCATTACCCATTCTGCCGGGCAGAATAAGCCGGTACGAACTGCTGCTGCGAACCAGCATGAAGCGGCGCCAGGCAGAGTGCCAACAGGAACAGGAAAGGTTTGATATCCATTGGGATGTGCCGTTAGTTCCGGCTTCAATGTAAACCGTTTTGACCCTCCGGAGAATGACTTTTGGCAGTGGCAAAATATCAGATGGAAGGCACTTCCGAAGTGCCTTCCATCTGGGTTATTCAACAATAAAACTGCGCGCCATCACCCTGCCGTCCACCTCCACCTGCAGGCAGTACAGCCCGGCGGGCAGGTGGCCGGTAGGGATGGCCTCGGAAAGGCGGCTCGTTCTTACCTCAGGATAAGCGATAACGGTATTGCCCAGCGTTGAGATCAGCCTCACCCGGAGCGCGGACACCTCCCCTAGTTCAATTATCACATTGACGAGATCCGTAGCAGGGTTGGGGTATAGCCGAAATGCCGTCACGCCCATTTCCGGCTCGTCCGAGCTGCCGGTGAGCGCACTCAGCACAATACCGCTTTCCACTATGGCGCAGGTGCTGTCGGGCCAGCTTACCCACACCTCGTATTCGCCGGCGGAAAGGCCGGTAAACAGATTGGACGCCTGCCAGTTGGCGCCTTCATCGAGGCTGTAAAGCATGGACGCTGTCCCTGATGCGTGGACGGCCAGGCTTCCGTCTGCCGTACTGCTGCCGGAGGGCGGTACGATCGACACGCTGTCGATCGACGGGAACAGAACGGGCTGGAACGGCAGCGGGTTGCCGGCAAAAATATCCTTGCAGGCCAGGGCCAGGTTGCTCACCACGATCTCATAGCTGCCCACCGGTAAAGATGCGAAATGGGGCTCGCTCTGCCAGGTGGCTCCATTGTCGACGGAGTAGATCAGCTCCTCTTCGCTTTCGGCGCGTACGGTGATCTGGCCCAGGGTATCCTTGCAGTCCGGTTCATCCACGATCAGTTCCATGATCTGCGGTGGCGCCGGGGCGATGAGCTCCGCCACCGGGCCTGCTGTAATACAATTGGCTTCATTTCTAACCAATGCTTGATAGGCTCCTTCCGGGAGGTTGTCAAAGAGCGGGTCCGCCTGACTGTCCAGCCATTGGTACAGGCTGTACTGTAATGGTTCGCCTCCTTCGGCCTCGATGAGCAGTTGTCCGTTGTTCTGCCCGCAGCCGGGGTGGGTGATGATTATGTTGGTGATCGTGGGCGCCGGCGGGTCAACCAGGGACACCAGTGAAAAGGTGTCGCGATCATCGCACTCATTGCGGGCAATGAGCTGGAATTCGCCGTCGGGCAGCCCTTCGAAGCGGGCTTCCGGCTGGAAGGTAACCCCTCCGTCTATGCTGAACTCCAGCGAAGAGCCGGTAGCCGTTACCTCGATGGCGCCATCGTCTCCATTGCAGGTAGTAGGATCGGAGAGCAGTATTTCCTGGATCTCCGGCGCCTCCTCCCGGGATGCAAGGGTGACTGTATTGCCGTAAGCCACCGCGCAGTTGCCATCCCCGTAACTCACCCATACCTCGTAATTACCGGGGGGCAGGCCGATGATGTTTCGAATAAAACCCCAGGTTGTTCCTCCATCGACGCTGTAGCTCAGGTTCTGCACGCCGCTGGCCTGTATGCGGATGGAGCCGTTGGCGGCATCGCACACCGGGTGCTGCCAGGTGACGTCATTGATCTGCGGAAGGGCAGGGTCCGCCAGGGGGATATCGGAAAGGGTATCGCCGGCCATGCAGGCATTTACGGCAATAACTTGATAAGAACCCTGGGCCAGCCCTTCGAACAGAGGCGATTCCTGGAACGCCTGGCCGCCGTCGATGCTGTAATGTACCGCCACTCCTGGGGCGAGCACTTCCACGGCTACCGAGCCATCCGAGCCGCCGCAGGAGGACGGCCCCTGCATTCCAACGCCCAGGATCACCGGCAGGGATTCCACTATGGTTACCGGGTTCTGGAAAAAAGCGGCTTCGGCGCCGGTTTCGTCCCGTACCATCACCTCATACTGCCCGGGAGAAAGCCCCGGGAAAAGAGGCTCCGCCTGCCAGTGTTGGCCGCCGTCGATGCTGTATGCATAACTGCCCAGGCCGCCGGCCGCCTGTATTTGAAGGCTTCCGTTGTGGTTCTGGCAGTCGGTCACCGGTTCTTTTTCTACCTGTACGGCCGTGAGGGGGACGAGGAGGCACTGGGAGATGAGCGTTTCGTTAGTAATGATGGGCTCGTTGCTGTCGAAGTAGATCGCCGCCCGGTTGGTAATGTCTGTCCCCAGGGGGATATCCGGGTCGGGATGTATGGAAAACTGCACCTGCCCCTGGCTCCCTGCCAGGTTGGTGGTGCTGTCCGGCAGGTTGATGTTCTCGAATACGAACATCAACACGTTGGGCCCCAGCACCTTGAATTGGTAGGGGTGGGTGGCCGGGCCGGGGCGCACGGTGGCCGGGTTGAGGTGGTGGGAGAGGGTATCCAGGATGACAACACGGTAGGCGGTGTCGTTGCCGGTATTCTGAAAGCGGATGGTGTATTCCAGGCGGTCCAGTGGCGTCAGCCAGCATTTGGCGGTGTCCCGGGCATCGGCGATCTTGTCGTTGGGGTCGTAGGAGTTGGTGACTGTCCGGCAGCTCTCGTCCGTATCGTAGCCGGTTTCCAGGGTGCAGTCGTTGGCGGGCAGGATGCGGGCGGAGACGCAGGCGGTATTGCCGATGGGAGCGTCGCATGCCACCGCAACGGTGATGGTGAAGGCGCCGCACTGGCCGATCCCGAGATCTCCCACCTGGAAGGTGTAGGTGTCGCCAGAGAGAGACCATGGGCGGGAGGCGTCCAAAAAGGCCAGCGCATCATCCAGTTGTATTTCCACGCTGACGGCGGTTTGGGCAACCGTGCCGTCATTACAATATTGGGCGCTAATGGTGGTTTCGGTACAGGCCCTCGCCCGGGGGAGGTTGACGCTCAGGTTTAGCAGGGGGCAGGCCTCCCGCGCCTGCAGGGCGAAATCCAGGCCGGAGCGGGTTTGGTAAACGCCGTCGAAGGAGCCGTCATAGGTAGTTGTCGGCGGGCAGCCCACTTCCCATAAATCATTGGGTGGGAAGAGCTGCAGGCTGTAATCCCCGCTGTCCACCTGAAAGCGATAAAAGCCATCGGCGTTGGTATTGGTGAACTGGCCGCCCGGGTTCACCTGCAGGATGGCATTTTCCAGCAGGATCTCGTCGCTGTCGCGCACGCAGTCACCATCGCTGTCCACGAAAACCGTTCCTTCCAGGGTATTGGCGCAGTGGTTGCCGAGGGAGTCGAATTCCACCAGTACGGCGGCCTGGCCGATCCTTCCGGAAAAGCTGTATCCGCCGTTGGCGGTAGTGTTCAGGTTGTTCCCGTCTCCGCCGTAGAAATTGGATATGAGGGGGCTTTCCCAGAGAATGGTTCCGGAGGTGTCCGCCTTGGCGATATTCCTGGTTTTTGAATATACGAGGTTGCCGTCAGGCGCGGCGGTGATATCGGTGGCCACGCCGATGCCCATGGGTTTTCGCCACAACAGATTGCCATTCTCATCCAGCTTCACCAGAAAGGTGCCGGTGAAATAATCATAACAGCCGCCGAATTCCTCTCCAATGATGATGTAGAGGCTGCCGTCGGCGTGTTCGAGCCCAGCCCTGCCGGCGGGCAGCCCACAGAAGGCATCGAAGGGGGCCTTCTGCCAGATGACGTCCAGGTTGGGTGTGGTTTTTACCACGGACAAATAGCCGCCCGTTGGCCAGGACAAGCTTTGTGGTAAGGTCAGCCCGGTGAAGATACAGTCGCCGTTGGTGGTAAAGAAAACGCTGTAGGCGGTGCTGCGCCCCGGCCCGAACTCGCCCTGCAAATTGGTTACGAACAGGCTGAGGAAACGCTGGGCCAGTACATTTCCGTCAGGATCGGTTTTCAGCATCACCATTTCCCGGGTAGCCTGCGGCCAACCGGGCGTTTCCCGGTTGCCGGCAATGACGAAGCTGCCGTCCGGAGCAATTTCGAGGCCGTTGGCGGTGTACTCGGTGGAGGCGCCTGTGCCATAGGTGGCTTGCCACAGCAGGTTGCCCGCCGCGTCGATGCGGAAAAGCAGGATGCTGCTGGCGGCCAAAGCAATGGAGGGGCTTTCCGTTGTGCCGACAACTACATAGCCGCCATCGGCAACCTGCCGGATGCCCGTGGGAATGTCATCCGCTTCCCAGCTGTAGGTACGGGCCCAGATCTCGTTGCCGAAGGCGTCTGCCCGGATGATGTGTATGTCCCTACCCGTGCCCTGAACGGCATTGTTGATGGTGCCCACCAGGATGTAGCCGCCATCAGAGGTTTTGTCATGGTTGTAGCCGTAAGGTATGCTGCCCACCGGGAAGTAGTAGGTGGTGGGGGCGCAGTTCTGCGCTGAAAGGTGGCTGCTGAGCAGGCAGAGGATGGGCAGGAGGGCGAATGTACGGTAGAGGAGCGTCATAGGGTTTAGTTTTTTATGGTGTTGGAATGGCTCTTTCAAAAATAGGAAATTTACTTGTAAATGAGTGTCTGTGAGGGGGGTACGTATCTTTGTTATCGTCTCCGAGCCAAATGAATTTGGCGCTCCGGGGTTTGCGTATCTTTGTTATCGTCTCTGAGCCAAATGAATTTGGGTATCCTAACAGCGTCTCCGAACGGATTCGAAGAGCAGCTACGCAATCTGTGATATTCAGTAATTTTTAGATCTGAATTTCGCATTTTTCAGTGAAACCTCCGCTTTTCACTATGTTACGAAACAATCAGGGGACTGCTCAAAACGTTGTGTTTTTGTTTCTAACTACAGGCGACACAAAGTTGCGCAGAGATGGCACAATGTATTCGCTGTCAAGTGAATACTCTGTGTTTCAAAACTTGCGGGCAGACACACATTTCTGAACACTCTCACAATCAGGGTTTGGGTAGATGCCCTTCCAGCAACTTCTTCACCACATCAAATCGCGTTGCATCTTCCGGCACGTGATCACTATACACCCACTGAAATTCTTCTTTCGAATTCCTCGGAAATACGTGGATATGGACATGCTTTAGATCGTTAAATTCCCCTCCGTTGGCCATCATCGAATACCCCCTGATACTGAACAGTTTGTTCAAAACCCGGATATACGCTTTTGCCAGGGCCATCATCTTCCCGAGGAGGAGATCCGGCAGCTCGTGAAAATCCGTGAAGTGGGCTTTCGGGCAAATGATGATATGGCCCAGTGAGATCGGGTCTGTATCCAGAAGGGCAACTATATCATCGTTCTCAAATATCGTATTGTCGTTTCCTTTAATGATGCCGCAAAAATCACAAGGGGCGCTTTCCGCCTTTGACGCCTGCCATTGATCAATCGTGAGGGCCATTTCGTTCTCACCTACCCATTTTCCTTGTTTTTTCAACCCCTTTTCAATGTGCCTCACAAATTTAAACCCGTTATTGGCCAGCACCTTTTCGCTGGCCTTATTCCAGGTGGCATACTTTGCCCGGATCTTTGCTGCTTTCAGTTGGGTAAACCCGAATTCCAGCAGAGCTCCCACTACTTCTGTCATTATCCCCTTACCCTGAAACTCGGGATGCGTCCAAAACCCGATATCCCAACACTCTTTTTCCTCCGTTGTCCGGATGGAGGTTCTCCCAAGCCGGGTTCGCTCGGCCCCCGCCGATTCAATGGTGAAGCCATATGCCTCCCCATTGGCCCAGGCGTCCCTGTTCCTTTTCAGGGGGCTGAATAATTCTTCTTTGTTGTTCGGAGCGTCCCATTGCATTCCGTCATTGAAACCCTTGTACCGGGTGGCGGAAAAGATGAAGTCGATGTCGCTTTCATCGGGTGGCCGCAGCCGGTAATTTTCGGTATTGATCGTGGTGTTCTTCGGAAGCATGGTTGTTTTGTAAAGAGGTTACAGGATCATTCGGCCCATCTGATAAATTCCTGAAATACTTCATCCCAGAACATCTTATCGTAGTTGGAGGTTCCCCGCTCGTCAATTTCCTCGTAGTTGTGGCCCAGCCCGGGATAGGCTTTGAGTACATAATCTTTCTTTCCTATCCGCTCCAGTTCGATGGGCAGGTAGTCACACCCCAGCGAACCGATGTCCCGGGTCCCATAGGTGATGTACAATGGGATCCTCAAACCGAGGATATCGTCCAGGAAATTCTCGGAGAAGCTGAAGGCCGCCTTTTCGGTATCGCCCTGAAGGGTGTTGTCATCGTGGCGGTTATCGGAAATGTGCCGCCACCATTCGTAGTATTCTTCTATCTGAGCCTGCGCTTCTTCGGAGGAGATCTTCCCGCTCTGTTCCTCCATCCTTTTCCGCCGGATGTATTGATCGAACCTTCCGAACGGGTTGCAGGCGGACAGTCCGATCTTTGAAATGTGCGGGTTGTTCCCGGCCACCTTCAGGGCCACATACCCGCCCTGGGAATGGCCGAAGAGGATGATCTCTCCGGGCTCTACCCATGCCTGTTTCCTTAGGAACTCAATCACTTTGTTCGTGCGGCGGACGTAGGTTTGCAGATGGTTGGCCTTGTTGTAGTTGGTGGGCACTTCCCGCAGGCTACCGTTGGCGGACAGTTCCTCCGGCCGGGCCAGAAGGGGCACAAAGGGCATGGAGATGTTGAGGATGTGGAACGTCTCGGTGCTCTTTCCCAGGGCAAAGGGGAAGGAAGTGAAATGATAACCGCTGGGATATTCGATGGCCAGCGGGATGGGCAAAGAGCCCTGCAGGACGATCAGTGCCGGCTTCCGGACAGTGGTATCGGCGTCCAGCTTCAGAAATTGTATCGTATCCGTGATATCTGAGAGCTCGAAGATCCGGGCGTTGGCGCCCTGCAGGACGCCGCGGTCCTGAGCGTGGCCGGCCAGGTAGCTGATAAGGAAAAAAAGGAGTAGAGAACGTTTCATTTTTTGGTGTTTATGGGTATTACTCATCCAACTGCCGCACTTTCTCTTTTATCTCGATCCGGGCCTGGGGGTCATCACAATGATCCAGGGCCCGCTCATAATATTCGCGTGCCTCTTTTTCAGCGCCCAGCTCCAGGTTGCTGTCGGCGGCCTGCCTGAGCAGCCGCCAGTCTTCCGGGTGGTAGCTCAGCAGGAATTCCAGGAACGCTGTTTTCTTTTTGGTTTCCCGGTTGTCCGACATGCGGGCCAGAACGGGATAGACGTTCATCCTGGCGTTAGGAGACACCTCCTGAAATCGCCGGTAGAGCGCCTGGAGGGTGTCTATACCGTAGTTGGCGTACAAGTTAAGGATGCTATCCTTGGCTGGCAAGGATAAGGGGGGAGTGTGCCAGATCTTCAGGGCGCCGGAAGCCGGAAATCGGCCTCCGTCCGACTTAGTCGGCTCCTGCCGACGGAGTCGGAAGTCGGAATGCGGAAGGGAGAGTGGGGCATTACTTTTGAAGCAATGATCAAAAAAGGCGCCTACTACCTGTGTCAGCACCGGATAAGCCTCGGTATTTCGGCGCAGGGTGGCGACGTCGGCCGTATCCGTATAGTGAGGGGCCACCAATGGATAGGCCAAGACGGCCTCTGCCAGGAATGATTCGTGCAGGATGGGAAAGGGGAAAGCCCCCAGATAGAGGTCGGTTTTGAAAAGCCGCCGGACGAGTTCGAAGCCAGGCGTGGAGCCGTCTTCCCGCGTTCCGGAAATATTGAGGACGGTGGCCCGGCAATTGCGGTAGCCATTCGTCAGCGCGTCGTTGACTTCCCCCCAGGAGGTGCTCCGGTAAACGGGAGACTCTATTTCCTCGATGGTTTTGTAGTCAAACGAATTGTCCAGGCTCACAAAAGCATCGATGACGTTGTTTTCCCGGGCGAGGTAGGCATAGCCGGCGTGCGCCCCGAAGCTGTGGCCCATCAGGCCGATCCGGGTAATATCTGCATTGGGGATCGTAGGCACAACCGCGCTGAGCAGGAAGTCGATATCTTCCAGGGAGTTGGCGATCGCACCGCAGTAAAAAAAGTCCTGCCAACTTTGCTGGACATGAAAGGAAGAACTGATGACGATGTACCCCCGGGCAGCCAGCTGTTCGCACAGCGCCACATTTTCCAGCAAATTCCCGCCCAGCCCCGGGTGGTAGAGGATCACCGGGAAGCTGCCGGAGGGGAGGGGCGGAGCGCCTTCCACCGCCCGGAAAGGCGTCTTCTGGAGTTGGGTAAAAGCGGTTTCGGCATCGGCATCCCAATTTTCAAAATGCCAGCCGATGCTGTAGTCCTTGAAGGAGTTGAGGCTGTAATCCTTTAGCGCTTCCGAAAACCGGGACAGGAGGGAATCGCGCTCCGGGGGGACCGATATTTTTTCAAAATAAGTGCCGTAGGTGAGCGGGCGATGGCTCATTTTCATTGCCGGGTACCAGATGAAGGCCAGCACGGGGCGCTTGCTTTCGCCGTATTTATCGTTGGCAAAGGAGCGGGAGTGGTCGTATTGCCAGGCGGCTTGAAACCCGATGGGGTGCGTTGCCGGCGGGGCGGCATCCTGGCCATACCCCGCAAATGCGAGTGCGAGTGCCAGGTATAATAGGGAGGTGCTTTTCATAGACAAAAAGTGATCGGACAAAATTAGGCAGAAAAAAATTGTAATATTAAAACACCCTGAAGCAATTGCAATAATATTAAAAAACCCCCTGCATTTTCCTAAGAAAATACAGGGGGTTAAAGTTAAACTATCTAGTCTATTTCACTTTTTCACTTATCTGGCAATCATTACTTTCTGGTAATAACTGGCGGAGTTGTTGTCAATCCGCAAGAAATAAGTACCTGGCATGAGGCCACTGGTGTTGAACTGAGATACCTGATCCTGGATCTGTACCTGCTTTACCAATTTACCGGTAGCATCGTAAAGCGTAAGCTGAACGGCATCCCTCAATGCTTCGGTGAATTCAATATTCACATACGTATTGGCAGGGTTGGGAGAGATCCGAATACCGTTTTCCGCTGCCGGCAGAATATCTATGCTATTCAAAGAAGGAGGCAGAAGGACGGCGTCAATAACATGGACCACGCCATTATCAGCGGGAATGTCAGCTACGGTCACCATTGCATCGTTGATGAAGACATCGTCGCCGGTAATGGTTACGGTAATGTCTTCTCCCTGCAGGGTAGTGGCGGACTGGCCATCTGCCAGGTCGGTTGAATAGACTTCGGCACCAAGCACATGGTAGAGTAGGATCTGCGCCAAAACACCGGTGGGGTCGGCCAGCAGGGCATCCAAAGCGCCAGCAGGCAAGGCCGCAAAGGCAGCATCCGTTGGGGCAAATACGGTGAAGGGGCCGGCGCCGCTCAGGTCGTCGGCCAGCTCAGCCTGGATGACCGCCGTTTCCAGGGTTTCGTGGTCCGGGCTGTTCACGACGATATCCACCACCGTTACTTTGGCGCCAAACTCGACATCATCCCAGTAGTACGTTTTTTCGCCGGCATCTGCACCGGTGGTTCCAAAGTTGAAGAAGATGGAGATCTTGTCGTACGTATTGGCAAAGTTGATGGGAGCGGTGTTGGCCGCTTCATTGCTAAAGTCAAACTCCAGCGTTTCCCAGGCCATAGCTACCGTAGTGGTAGCTTCTGTTTCTACGCTGATACCCGGGTCGGTAGCATCCTCTACTTTCAAACGAATGGGCGTACCGGCATCAGGAGACCATACTCTAACGGTCATTTTGGTGTCAGCGTCGGCAAAGGGCACCGCATTGGCCAGGCCATCGCCGCCCATCGTGGTGCCCGCCCACAATTCGGCATTGCCGGTTTTAGTGGCCCGTCCGACCATATTGTCCGGGTCAGTCGGGTCAACCACAATAGCAGAGGCATTGCCGCCAAAATCTACAAGGTCGTAATTTACATTTGGATCATCGAACGTGATGGGCAGGTCGACCTGAGCGGGCGGCAGGAGGACAGCGTCAATGACGTGCACCACGCCGTTGTCGGCGCGGAGGTCAGCCACCGTTACCATGGCGTCGTTGATGAAGACATTGCCGCCGTCGATGGTTACGGTAATGTCGGCGCCCTGCAGGGTAGCGGCCATCTGGCCATCCATCAGATCGGTAGACAACACCTCAGCGCCCAGTACATGGTACAGCAGCACCTGCGCCAGCGCGCCGGTGGGGTCAGCCAGCAGGGCATCCAAAGCGCCGGCGGGCAGAGCGTCAAAAGCCGCATCGGTGGGGGCAAAAACGGTGAAGGGCCCGACGCCGCTCAGGGCGTCGGCCAGCCCGGCGGTGATAACGGCCGTTTCCAAAGTTTCGTGGTCGGGGCTGTTGACGATGATGTCCACCACGGTGGAGTCGGGCAGCGGAACGAGTTCTACATCATCCCAGTAGTAGGTTTGCTCGCCGACAACCGCTCCTTCTGCTTCGAAGTTGAAAAAGATGGAGATCTTGTCGTAGGTATTATCGAAGTTGAGCGGTTGAGGATTGGGCCCTGGGTTGCTGAAGTCAAACACCAGGGTTTCCCATTCCATAGCAGCGGTAGTGCTGGCTAATGTCTCCACGCTGATAGCAGGGTTGGTAGCGTCTTCCACTTTCAGAAGTACGGGGATGCCGGCTTCCGGCGACCACACCCGGACGCGCATCTGGGTTTGGCTGGCCGTGAACGGAATGGCGTTGGCCAGGCCGTCGGCGCCCATGGTAGTGCCGGCAAAGGTGAGCGCATCGGCAAGCCTGATGGCCTGTCCGGCCATATTGTCCGGGTCGGTGGGGTCAACGACGATAGAGGAAGCATTGCCGCCGAAATCGGCGAGGTTGTAATCTACGTTAGGGTCATCGAACGTGATGGGCAGGTCGACCTGTGCCGGAGGCAACAGGACCGCGTCGATGACGTGCACCACCCCGTTGTCCGTCATAATATCAGCCACCGTCACCCTGGCGTCGTTGATGAAGACGTTGCCGCCGTCGATCGTTACCGTAATATCGGCGCCCTGCAGGGTAGCGGCCATCTGGCCGTCCGTCAGGCTGGTGGACAATACCTCAGCGCCCAGTACATGATACAGCAGTACCTGGGCCAGCGCACCGGTGGGATCAGCCACCAGGGCATCCAAAGCGCCGGCGGGCAGGGCTGCAAAGGCAGCGTCCGTGGGGGCAAAAACGGTGAACGGGCCAAAGCCGCTCAGGGCGTCGGCCAGCCCGGCAGCGATAACCGCCGTTTCCAGTGTTTCGTGGTCCGGGCTGTTGACGATGACATCCACAACGGTGGAATCAGGAAGCGGAACCAATTCGACATCATCCCAGTAGTAGGTTTTTTCGCCGGCCTCTGCGCCGGTGGTTCCAAAGTTGAAAAAGATGGAGGCCTTGTCGTAACTATTGGCCAGGTTGAGTTCTGGAGTGTTAGGCGCTTCATTGGTGAAGTCGAACTCCAGCGTTTCCCACTCCATGGCAACGGTCGTAGTGGCTTCTGTTTCTACGCTGATACCCGGATCAGCGGAGTCTTCTACTTTCAGGCGTACAGGAATACCCGCGTCTGGTGACCAGACTCTGACCGACATTCTGGTTTGGAGGGCAGTAAAGGGGATGGCGGTATCGAAACCATCATCATTGCCTATCGTGGTGCCTGCCCACAGTTCGGCATTCCCGAGTTTGGTGGATTGCGCCACATTATTAGTTACGTCTGTAGGGTCTGTTACCACTAAAGAGGTATTACCCCCAAAATCGGTCAGGATGTAAGTAACGGTACTCGATTCGAAATCAACCGGGAGGTTAAATTGCGCGAACCCCGTTATACCTAGTAATAGGAATAGGACAAGATAAAATGACTTCATATTTAAATGGTTTAGCATATGAAAAAACATAAGTTTGGCTTATGAAACAAACGGCGTTGTTGCATTAAGCGAAATGAAAATTATAGATCGATCTAGGGAAGTGATAATAATCAAGTTACGAACATCATGCCTTCCACTGTGTTTGGATGAGTTCGATTTTTTTGAAAGATAAACTTGAGTTTTGTCAGGAAGTGGCGTTTTGAGGCGGAAACGCCAGTTTTGTGTGGGTTTTTCCCGAAAGCTTTGGGCCGCGATCAATGACTTCGTGCCTGGCGCTCTAATTCTTCAAGGATATCTGTCAGGTAGATCTTGTCGATCGTTTCCGTGTAGGTGTCCGTCCTGAACTTTCCCGTTTCGTAATACACTTTTGCTGTTTTTAAATGGGATAGGTATTCCTGTTCATTTCCCAGCGCTTTATGGGCCAGGGCCAGGAAATAATACGTCTCGCCCAGGTAATCATTTTCCCGGATCTGCCGGGTGAGGTGTTCGATGGCCGTTTGGTAATTTCCGGTTTCGTATTCCAATACCCCCAGGTGGTAGAAATCATAGAGCCCGACGTAGGCGCCTTCCGCTTGCAGGTATTCTTCGAACAGGCTCCTGGCTTTATCGAGCTGTCCCAGTTCCTTATAGCACAGTGCCAGGGCGATATTCAGGTGGTAATCCCCGGTCTGGCAGAACCCGATATCGTAATCCACCAGTGCTTTCAGCCGCTCGATGTCGCTGATCGCCCCTTCGTAATCCCTCAGGAACTGAAGGCGGCACCAGCCCCGGTAGCCCAGGTATTCCTTCGGGTCGAGCTCCACGGCTTTGTCGATTAGTTTTTTCCACTGGATGAATGCTCCTCTTTTGAGGAACGGCACCGCCTTTTCCATGTACGAATAGGCAAAATCCGGGCACAATTCAATCGATCGGTCAAAATGCTGTTGGGATTGGAAAGAGCCCTGCCGGTACCGAATGGCCATCATGGCTTCCTGGCAGGACTGGTAGCAAGCCTTGTCGGTTTTATAGATCTCGCAGTTGGGCGGCGCATACAATTGCAAGGTGGCCAGCGCAAAAAGGCAGAGCAGGGCGTATTTTTTCATGGCAGTATTTTTTCGATTTGCCCGTTCCGGACCTTAAAGGTAAGATATTGGTAGAAATCGTAGGTTCTGCCGTCCCGGCCAACGGGTATCCACCCGTCCAGTTTCCTGGTAATTTCCAGCAGTTGTTGTACCAGGCCGGGGTCAAACCGCACAGGCTGATAGTTGAAGTCCATCTGTTCCACTCTGAACCTGCCCGATTCGCCCCGGCAATTGACGACAAACCGTATGGTGACGTATCCGTTCTCGCTTGCTGAAACCGGGAATGCATATTGTTCCAGAACGGCCTTTTCCAGGGCGCGTTTTTCCCCTTTGTATCCGGCGGGCAGGAGGGATGAACCACGCACATAGTATTGTTTGGTGCTGCTTTCATGACCGCATAATTTGAATTCCGGGCCGTCCATTGCCTGGTCAAAGGGGATGTCGCCGACATCCTGCTGATGGCCCTGGTTACACCCGGCGGCGAGTACGAAAAGCAGTAGGAGGATTAGCGGCTTCATTCAGTGGGTTTAAATGGAGTTTGAGATCCGGAAAATAAGTTCATTTTTTCATGTAGTTCAGATCACTGGCCTATCCAGTATTCCCTGAGTTTGCGCTGTTGTGCCGTGATGTGCTCCGATACGGTGATCTTGCCATTATCGGGGTTCAGCTCCAGGCCAACCTTTTGCAACATCTCCTGTAAGGGTAAAGGTTTTGCGCCGGCTATGTACTGCTCGATGAATGTGCCGATCTCATTGAACCCGGTGATCTTTACGATCTCACTGAATAATTCATCGTCCTCAAAGGGCCGGTTGGGGCCGTATTTTTCGATCAGGCCCAGCACCAGCTCCTGTACGCCGTATCTGCCCCCGGACAATTCCCGTAGCCGGATGTCCAGGCATAGGTTGGCCATTGCTCCCTTTAGGTAAAAATTGTAGTACTGGCCCTGCATTTCCCGTGCCTTCAGGCTGAGCTCGGTTAGGGGAATGGTATTGTCAAACGATTTCATTCCCTCGATTTTCTTTTCTACCTCCCGAAGGAAATCCTGCAGGTTCTGCCCGCCGGTCTTTACCGGCATGTGGATCGTGAAATATTCGGTCATCCCTTCGTACAGCCAGAGGTGTTTGGAAAACTTCGGATTGTTGAAGTCATAACCGGCAATTTCGTGGGAGTGCAGCCCCAGCGGCATCAGAATGTGAAAGAACTCGTGGCTGGCAATCCCGTAGACATTCCACTGTATAGCCTCCAGGTCGAGGGGCATGTACAACAAGATCAGGGTCGAGTGAGAATGCTCCAGCCCATCGCCCAGGTAGACATCTTTTTCCGGGTTCAGGTGGTGGTAGATCAGGAAGGTATATGTATCTACCGGGAGCTTTCCGCCCAGGTATTTCGCCTGCTTCTCCAGCAGCGGCCGGATGTGTTGGGCAACCTCCCCGGAAATAGATTCTCCGGAGGTAGAATGACAGGCTACTTCCACTTCGATGCCCGGAAGGGTAAACCGGGCGGTATCGGGCAGGGCATAAAGTATGGGGCTGTCTACCAGCCGGTGGTAATCCGGTGCGGAAAATACATCTCGGGCGGGAGTAGTTTTATTGTCATCGCGGCTCAGGCTCGTCGCCGCGTACAGCCCTTCCGGTTTGGTGATGCTTATTTGTAAGGGTTGGCCCTCAAAGCCTTTGAGATATCCAAACAGGCAGTTGGTGTTGATCACGAAAGCCTCGGGCTTGAACGAGCTGGCGGCGGATCGGTAGAAGCCTTCCTGTAGGTTGAGGTCGAATTCTTCCCAGGCATCATCTACGCGGTAGGTGATGGTGCGCAAGGCACGGGCGTTGGATATTTCCCAGCAGTTGACGTCCAGCCGCCGGGCGTCCAGCGGGCGCCCTTTCCCATCCGCTGCTTCCAACGCACTGATGTACTGCCCGAAGTTCATGTCACCGTATATGCCCGGCACGATCTGGGGAAAGCAGAAGGTGGCGGTGGGTTGGCCCCATCCGCTCAGGACGAGAGAAACGCTCAGTTGGTCGCCCTGGAGGCCGTTGAGGCCGAGGGTATACGAATAGGCAGGCCCGTTCCCGGGGAGGATGGCCTTCTGGGTGGTGCAGGAGAGCAAAGACAGCGTAAATGCGATGAGTGTTAAGTACCTCATTGATAGTGATCTTTTTGATAATTTTTATTGGTTCTGCGAATAAAGGCAGTATTGCCGAGGCCAGGTCGTTTTTTTCGACGGATCAGGGGAGATTTTTGGTGAGCGGGGATAGGAGTGGTGGTTATGGCAAAGGAGAGGGCCTGGAAAGATGAAAAGATAGCAACAGCACAACCGGCGCTCCTTGCCGTAAATGTAATTTTGGAGCGAACTCTAACTTTTTCTCTATCTTTGAAATCAGGGAAAAATGACATGCTTAACTATGGGCAAGCGTAAATTCATTTATTGTTTTGTGCTCATGTGTATGTTGCTGGTAGCCAGTTGTAGGCCGGATAAGACCTCCCTTCCTGGTACGGAGTCAGCCTCCCTGGCCTGCATATTGGAAAACGATCAAACCGATTACAGGCTCCAGCCCTTTGTCCAGGTCTTGGCGGATACTACTCCGGGATATACTATTCAGGATATTCTTCAGCCCTCCGTACAAAACAAGTTCCAGGCTTATTCCGAATATACCGGCGCCATTAAGAATTATCAATACTACTGGGGAAAGCTTCAGCTCGAGAACCGCATGGCCGACGCGGACGCCTATACCGAATGGGTGCTTTCCTTCACCGGCACCTGGACCACCCTGGATGTTTTCACCGAAAGGGAAGACGGTTCCTGGAGGCGGGAACAAAATGGTACGTTTACCCCGGATCCGATGAAGAGATTTGCACCGACCGCAAGGGGCAATCTGGTGAAGCTGTTCCTGCCTCCGCATAAGGCCGTGACGGTCTATTTCCGGGGGAAAAGTGAAAGAACGGCCATTTACCCTTCTTTCTACCTCCGGTTAAGGCACATCGAAACCTTTTATGATGACTTACTGAAGAGCAAAGTAGGCAATGCCTTTTTTATGGGGTTTCTGCTGATGATGTTCTCGTACAACCTGATCGTGTATTTCTTTGGCAAAGACCGCAGTTTTATTTTTTATTCCGGCTATTTGATCATGGTGGTGATCTATGCCGCCTATTCGTCCGAAGATTTGGTAGATTGGTTGGGCTTGTTTCCCGATCATCCGGCCTACCAGGGTTTTATAAAGTTGTCGCTCTATCTGGCGATGATGTGTTACCTGGCGTTCATTCGCAGCTTTCTGGACCTCGGGCAGCTGTTACCGAAATGGGATACTGTTTTTAAGGCTGTAATTTTTCTGGGGGTCCCCCTGATCGTGCTCGACATTATCGTATTGCTGCTCACCAATTTCAGCTATGTGGTGGAAGACCGGATAACCGTGCCCTACATTATTTTGGTGGTCCTCATTTGTTGTTCTATACTGTATCCATTGTACAGATCAAAAGATAAAAAGGGCTATTTTATCATTGCCGGTATTATGGCCATATCTCTGGGCGCTGCACTGACCGTCATTTCCCGCGTGTGGACGCCTCCTTTTTCCATTTTCTATCTGAAAGCCGGGACCATCGTCGAGATCCTCATTTTCTCCCTGGGTTTGGCCTACCGCCAAAGACAACAAGAACAAGCCCGGCAGCAAGCCGATTTCAAGCTCAAAGAAAGCCAGCTGATCCAGGAAAAGAAGGAGCTGGAAGCCGGCCGGCTGAAAGAGCTGAATGATTTTAAAGCGCGTTTTTATACCAACATCACCCATGAATTCCGCACGCCCCTGACCGTTATCACGGGCATCGCCGATACCCTCACCGGCCACCAACAGGAAAAAGCGCTCATTCAGCGCAATAGCCAGAACCTGCTGCGCCTCATCAACCAGTTGCTGGACCTGTCCAAACTGGAGTCGGGGACGCTGTCTTTAAACAAGGTACATCAGGACATCATCGTTTATTTGCAATACCTCACCGAATCCTTTTATTCGGCGGCCACCCAGAAAAATATCCGCCTGCTTTTTTATTCCGAGGAAAAGGCGATTATGATGGATTACGATGAGGAAAAAATACAGCAGATCGTCTATAACCTATTGTCCAACGCGCTGAAATTCACCGGGGAGCAAGGGAAGATCATCTTCCATGCCAGTAGAATCGAAGAGGATGGGCAGCCCTTTTTAAAATTAAAGGTCAAGGATAACGGCATTGGCATTGCCGAGGCGGACCTGCCGCATATTTTCAACCGGTTTTATAGCCTCCCCCAGCCCCTCCAAAGGAGGGGAGAGGCTAAAGAAGGGCTCCCCCCCAGTGCAGCCCAACATGAGTCCTTTCCTCCTCCTTCGGGGGAGGTGCCGCAGGCGGAGGGGGCTTTTCTTCGGGGAGGCGGGGAGGGGGCCGGCATCGGCCTGGCGCTCGCCAAAGAACTGGTGGAGTTGATGAACGGACGAATAGAAGTACAGAGCCGGGTAGGCGAAGGAACGGAATTTACCCTGTATCTGCCCATTGAAGCAACAGTGGAGCCAACTGCTGAGGTATTGGTGGCGGAGCAGGACGCCGTTCGCAGAACAGGGCTGCTTACGCCGGCAGGCATAGATCCGGCCCCTCCGGCTGACGCATCGGACGAAGAGGAGGCATCGTACCGCTCCGCTTTACCGGAATTGCTGATCATCGAAGACAACCCCGACATCGTCACTTATATCAAAACCATTTTAAAGGATAAGTACAAGGCCCATACTGCTGGAAATGGGGCCCTGGGGATTGAAAAAGCGTTAGAAATCATTCCCGACATCATCATTAGCGACGTGATGATGCCCGAAAAAAATGGCTACGAAGTCTGTGAAACCCTGAAACAGGACGAACGGGCCAGCCATATTCCCATTATCCTGCTCACCGCCAAGGCCACGCAGGCCGACAAAGTGGAAGGCCTGAAATACGGGGCGGATGCTTTTCTGACCAAGCCTTTTGACAAGGAAGAGCTCCTCATCCGGCTGGAAAAGCTGGTGGAGTCCCGCCGCCGGTTGCAGCAACGCTATGCCAGTGGCCCCAGCGCTTCCTCGACTGCGGAGCCTTCAATAGATGATCTTTTCCTGCAAAAACTATGGGCACACATCCAGGACAACCTGAGCGATGCCGAATTTGGGGTTCCCCAGTTGGCTGCGGCCATAGATATGAACCAGATGCAGGTATATCGAAAGTTAAAGGCCCTGACCGGCAAGACACCCTCCCAGTTCATCCGCTCCTACCGCCTTCAAAAAGGGCTCGAACTGCTTCAAAAAGGCGAACTCAACATTTCCGAGATCGCCTACGACGTCGGGTTTACCGACCCCAGTTACTTTTCCCGGGTATTCCAAAAGGAATTTGGCAGAAGTCCGAGTGATTTCATAAAGTAGCTGATAATCAATGCCTTGGTGCTTATTTTACAAGCCTTTGTAAAATCAGTCCTATCTTTTTTCCTCCTCCTGCAAGATAAGTTCATGCTTTTGCAAAATAGGTGAATGGCCTTTCTGCCAGTCGCCTGCATCTTTGTATCAGTCATCCACGAAGCGGCCACGGCGCCACGGCAAAGAGGGGTTGTGGCTGCGCGGCGGTGGAAATGTTTTAAGACACTATGATTTTCCAACAACTTATACTCCCCTCGGGCATGAGAGGTGAAATTTTGGCAATTTTATTTTTGTGGCCTGCAAGGCCAAAAGCGCAGGCATAGCCGTAGCTATGGCGAGCATTTTGAACGCTGCAGGGCGCAAAAAGAAAGAGACAAAAATCATTTCTTGTGCCCGAGGGGAGTATAAAATCCATACCATATGAAACATCTATTTCTGGGCATAGCCCTGCTGCTGGCGGCCACCGCCTCCGCCCAAACAAAAACGGGAAACAGGCCTGTAATGCGCATGAGCAACCCCAGCCAATACCTGGAGATCAAACCTCGTACCGCCCCGCCTGCCGATCCTGCTCCGGCTGAGCAACCGCCGCGCAAATTCGATATCGATTACGTGGAGCTCAAGCCCCGTACCGCCCCACCTGCCGGGCCCGCTCCAGCGGAACAGCCACCACGCAAATTCGATGCCGATACACCCAGCGCTGACGAAAAAAGCCTTCAGTCCGAATACCTGCTGTACCTGGAGGCCCTGGAGGCTCGCAATCCTGATTTGTACCTGGAAGAACTGGAGTACATGTATAGGTATAAAGGAGAAAAGGCCCTGACGGAGGAGCAGCTCGAGTACCTGATCTGGACGCGGCGCTCCCGGGAGTATGCTTCTAAGAAGTAAGCAGGATCACTATTCATTCTCTTAGAACATGTTTAAAATCCCATTAATGGCCTACAGCCGGCAAATATCATTTCAGCCTGCGTTAAATTTTTCGCCGGATTGCCCGCATCCGACTGCAAAATTTGCCTTGTCTGAAATGATATTTGCTCGCCCTCGGCTCATCATGGAAATTTAAACATGTTCTTCATCATCCAAATAACATCAATCATGAAAACCACATTTTTTTCCCTTGCCCTGCTCCTGGGCAGCCTGGCCTCCCTGTCTGCACAGGACATTTATCTGCCGGTTTCCAGCAAATCGGAAACGGCAAAGGCTGAGTATTTCAAAGCCCTCCAGGCAGTCGAGAATGCCAACATACCCGCCTTTTTTGACGGGATGAAAGCAGTCGTGAAAACAGACCCCAACTTCTTCATGGCCTATGTTAATCTGGCCTTCGCGGAAACAGCTTTTGGGCAGTACGAAAAAGCCGCTGCCTATATCAAACCCGCCCTGGCCATTGACCCTGCCGGCTTCAACGAGGGGGAGAAAATCCATCGCCAAGCTCTGGAAGCATGGGACAAAGACCCGAAAGCCGACCCGGCCCAATACATGGAATCGCTGACTGTCGCCTACCCCAACACGGCTGAAGCATTCGACCTGGCGGGCCGGTCAGCTAAATGGATCAGCAAAGACCCTCAAGCAGCCCTCAAGCACACGCTGCGATTGCTGGAATTGCAGCCCGAGTATGGCGGCGGCTATAATTCGCTGGGCTATACCTACATGGAACTCGGGGAAATGGACAAGGCCAAAGCCGCCTTCGAGAAATATATCGCTGTGGCGCCAAAAGAACCCAATGCCTACGACAGCATGGGCGAGTACTACCTGAACACCAGAGATTTTGCCAAGTCGGCCGAATACTACGACCGGGCGGTTGCGCTGGGTTTGGAAGGCTCGAAGGCAGGCGCGGAAAAGGCGAGGGCTGCAATGGAACAAGGGGGCAATTGAGACAAGGCATATCCTGACGAGTTGACACCTCAAAACCATCTTTCATTTTCATCAAATAAAATCCATCAATCATGCAAACAGTAGGCATCATCGGCGGCGCCGGATTCATCGGCAGCTACGTCACCCAGCAATTTTTGGAAAACGGATACCGGGTCAAAGTATCGGCCACGGATATTTCCAACAAAGAAAAATATGCACACCTGTCCGCGCTCAAAAATGCGGAAAACATGGAGCTCGCTCCGCTGGACGTGCAGCACCTCGGCCAACTGAAAGCATTTGCCGCAGGTTGCGACATCCTCGTGCACAGTGGCACACCGTTCCAACTGGAGGTGGAAGACCCACAGCGGGACTTGTTCGACCCGACCATCAAGGGCACGGAGAATTTCCTGCGGGTCGTCAGCGAAACGCCGTCCGTGAAAAAGGTGGTGTTCGTTGCTTCGGTAGCGGCGCACAACACGGACTTCCCAATGCCGGCGCCGGGCTTTGAACCGGCCCATGTGTACACCGAAAAAGACAAGCCCTATTGCAGCCAGGAGAGCCACCCCTACTGTCAGGCGAAATACTACGCCGACCAGGCTGTCCGGAAATTTACACAAGAAAACCCAGCGCCAGGATTTGACATTGTGACGGTTTCGCCGGTTGGGGTGATGGGTAATCAGTTGTCGGGCAGGGCAGATTCCACTTCGATGGGTGTACAGTTTTTATTCAAAAATAAAATCGCTCCCAATCCATTCATCCAGATGTTTTACGACCTGGATGTGAACTGGGCGCTCGTGGATGTAGCAGATGTGGCCGAGTCGGTGTACAAGGCAGCCATCCTCCCCAACCTGCATGGCAAGCATTACCTGATTACCAGCGAGAGCTACCGGGTGTCGGATATCTCCTTGATGCTCAACGGGGAAGAGCCAGCCGGGCAACCCACTACGGTGTACGGCAACGCCCTGGCCACCCATGATTTGGGCATCCATTTTAAGCCGGCCAAGCTGCCTTTGCACCAATATGCAAAAGCGACGGAAGGGGCCACCGCCTAATGTTTCGGGGGCGCTTGTCTGCCGACAGGCAGGTATCAGGTGCCCCCGAAACTTAGTTGAACTCTTCAAAATCACGGGGTACTTGAATTGGGCTGGATTTCAAACCGGCCAGTGTACCATTGCATAACTATTCCTTGTAAAAAGGACCAACCCAAACATGCTCTTAGAGTAGGCAACCAGCAAAATTTAGCAAAATGAAAAATATCCTTCTTCTCGCAGCGCTCCTTAGCGCAACATTCACCCTTCAGGCCCAATCGGTCAATGACGAAAATGACATGCAGGACTTTGCCCGCAAGTTCATGAACGCTTACAACCAGCGAGATGCCGAAGCCATCCGGGAAATGTACCTGGACGATGCCGTCCGCATTGACCAGGAGGGCAGGGAAATTAAAGGGGCGGACAACATCGCCGCCTACTTCGCCGACCAGTTCGTGAAGAACAATGCCACGGTTTTCGTCCGGCAGCTGAGCGTCAACTGGTCGGACCAGGAGTACACCTGGGTAGCCAAAGGCACCTACGAGGTGAACGGCAAGACCAATGTGTACGACATTCCCATCCACATTACCCGCGCCTACGCCAATGCGATGATAAAAGAAGACGGCCAATGGAAAATCGCCAAGTCCATGCATTTTCCCGTGGAGCATGCCGACCCCACCGTGGCCGCCAATGTTAAAATGTACACCGAGACCTGGGACGCCATCATCAACGAGGGCCGGTTCGAACTTTTTAATCCAGAACATTTCACGGAGGACGTCATCATGCACGCCGAGCCGGAAAACGTGGTGGGCATCGAGGGCATGGCGGACTACTACAAAACTTTGGTTTCGGCTTTTTCCGATGTCGAATTTACCATCAACAACATCTTCGGCGAAGGCAACCAACTGGTCAAGCACTGGACCTTCAGGGGAAAGCATACGGGCGACTTTTTCGGCATCCCCGCGACTGGCAACATGGTTGAAATAAGTGGCAGCACCATTGTCCGCATGAGCGCCGACGGCCGCATTGCCGAGGAGCGGGATTTTATGGACAACATGGCCTTGCTCGCACAACTGGGCGTTGTATCGGCGCCGGGCAACGTGGCCGTGGTGGACGGGCTGTACCAGTCATTTGCCAAAGGCGATGTGCCAGCGGTCCTGGCCGTCATGGATGGCGGCATCGTCTGGAACGAGGCAGAAGGCTTCCCCTACGCCGACCAGAATCCCTACATCGGCCCGGAAGCTGTGCTCAACGGTGTGTTCGCCCGCATCGGCGCCGAATGGGAGTACTGGAACCTGACGGACATCCAGCTGCACGACATGGCGGACAACAAAGTACTGGCCACCCTGCGGTACAAAGCGAAGCACAAGACAACGGGCAAGACGATCGACTCGCAAACAGCGCATTTGTGGACGCTTAAGGATGGCAAGATCACGGCCTTCCAGCAGTTTACGGACACAAAGCAGGCGGCGGAGGCGGTGAGATGACGGTCACCTGGTCCGCCAAAATTTTTTGGCGTCGAAGACGATGACGAGGGTGACATCTAGCACTAGTGCGCCGGGAACGAAATTCTTAAACAATTCTTTGGACTATTTTTCGTCCATGCTGCGTTGCTCCTTCCTTCCGTAGCTTCAGCTATGGGCGGTCGTCGCGCCTTGCCTGGCCGAAAAATAGCCTCAAATTATTGATCAACAACTTCGTTCCCGGCGCACTAGGTGCCATCTCGAATCTAAAACAACCCAAATAACACCTAAAATTATGAAACAATCATTCTATTTCCTGCTGCTCGCAAGCATTATCCTGTTTTACGCTGCCGGCCTCCCCGCCCAGACGCAGGTGCGGGGCCGCATCCTTGAAGCAGCGGGCGGCCCCTTGGTCTTTGCGAATATCCTCCTGCTCGACACCGCCGACAGCAGCTTCGTGAAAGGGGAAATATCGGACGAGGATGGTACTTTTACTTTTGCCGGCCTTTCGCAAGGCAGTTACCGGTGTGAGGTCAGCATGGTGGGATATGCCAACCTATCCGTTGCTTTTCAATTGGAAGAACAGCCAGGCATACTGGCGCTTGGCGACATCGTGATGGCCAGCGGCAACAACCTGGCCGAGGTTGAAGTGGTCGCCCCAAAAGGGCCGTTGGAAGTGCGGGCCGATATGCTCGTGTTCAACGTATCGGCCAGCCCCAGCGCTTCCGGCGTCAACGGCCTGGACCTGCTCCGCAAAGCGCCGGGCGTCAGCGTGGATATGGACGACAACATCCTGCTGCTCGGCAAGGAGGGCGTACAGATCCACATCAACGGCAGGCCCACCCGGCTGTCGGGCAACGACCTGGCCATCCTGTTGCAGAACATGTCCTCCGACAATATCGAGGCCGTCGAGATCATCTCCAACCCCTCCGCCAAACACGATGCGGAGGGCAATGCCGGCATCATCAACCTCCGGCTGAAAAAGAACCCGGCGCAGGGCTTCAACGGGAACCTAACCTCCTCTTTTACACAGGGCAATTACCTGCGGTACCGCAACGGCCTGTCGTTCAACTACGGGAGCGAGCGCATCCGGGCTTCCCTGGAACTTTCCCGTTCGGAAGAAGATCACCTGGATAACTTTCTGGACACCAAAAACCAAAACGGCTTCGTGCTCGACTTCGACTCCGATGAGGTCAGGCGCGGCGCAGGCTACAACGTGGCCGCCGGGCTGGATGTCCAACTGGCCAAACGGCACAGCCTGGGCTTCACCGGGCGGGCCATTTTCAACCAGAACGACAACGTGCTGGAGAGCACCACGGGTATTACCCTGCCCGGCTCAACGGAGCCGGATCAACTGCTGGTTTCGCAGACGCTGCTGGGCCAATCGTTCCGCAATGCCAATTTCAACGGGAATTACAACTGGGACATTGACGAAAACTCCCGCTTTACCGCCGACGTCAGTTTCGGTACCTTCAACACCCAGGGGCATACCCGGCAGCCCAATACATTTTTTGCGGCGGATGAAATGACTGTCCTCCGCGTTTCCGACAATGAATTCGATGCGGACACTTACATTGACATGTGGTCGGCGAAGGCGGATTACGAGCGGTCCTGGGATAATTTCACCTTTTCGGCGGGCGGGAAACTGGCCAGCATTGCCACCGACAACCGCTTTGATTTTTTCACGGCCGGCGCCAACGGCCCGGTACCGGATCCCGCCCGGAGCAATGATTTTACCTACACGGAACAGGTGGCGGCGGCTTATGCCATTCTCGATGCCAAGCTTGGGACGTTTCTGAAGCTCAGCGCCGGGCTGCGGGTGGAAAACACCGCCTCCCGGGGCCGCCTGGTGAGCATCCAGGAGATTGACGACACGGATGTGAAGCGGAACTACACGGACCTGTTTCCCAACGTGGGGCTGTCCTTCAACGACGGCGAAACCCACGCGCTGAGCATCAGCTTCGGGCGGCGCATCACCCGGCCCAACTACCAGAATCTCAACCCCTTCGAGGAGCCCCTGAGCGAGCTGACGGCCTGGAAGGGCAACCCCTTCCTGCGGCCCAATTACATCATGAACTACCAGGCCACTTATTCTTTCCGGCATAAGCTGGCCATCACCAACCAGTATAGTGTGACCGAGGATTTTTTCGCCTCCATTTTTGAGATCACGGGCGACGACAGCAACGTCATCATTCCCCGCAACATGGCGCGGGCCACCCGGTACAGCATTTCTGCCAGCTACCCGCTGACGGTTTCCGGGTTCTGGGAATTCACCACCTTCCTCGACGGGGGGCGCAGCACCTACCAGGGCAACCTGGAAGGCACCGACATTGACCTCAGCCAGGCCACCTGGTCGGTCCGGGTGCAGAACAATTTCAAGTTACCCTGGGGCATCTCCATGGACCTCACCTACGGGCGGTACAGCGACTGGATATGGCGGGGCTCTATCCGGGTCCGGGGCAATCAGTACCTCGACTTTGGCTTCCGCAAGGACTTTCTGGACAAACGGCTACAGGTGCGCCTGACCGGGGCCGACATACTGCGCACCAACAGTGATTATTATTACCGGGGAGATTACGGCGGCATCGGGATCGACGGCGTGCGCACCTTCGATAACCGTCGCTTCGGCGCCGGCGCCACCTGGAAGTTCGGCAACCAGAAATTGAAAGCCGCCAAACGGCCGAGAGGGGCGATGGAAGAGGAGATGCGGCGGCTCAATGGGGGGATTAATTTCGTTTTAGTCACCTTATCAATGATTTGCATTAACTTATTTTACCGCTTCAGCGCCTGCCGCCGCTCCTCCAGCGCCTGCCGGATCAGCGCTTTGACCCCTGCCCGGCCGGTGTCCTCCACCGTGCGCATCTTGATGTGCCGCAGGTTTTTTCCCGTACCCTCCAGCAGGCCGTGGGGGTCATCCAGGGCGGCGCCTCTGTAGAACCCCAAATTCACCCACGACTTGTAGGGAAGAATATAGACATACCCTTCGCTCATCTTTTTGGGCCCTACCCCATAGGTGGCCGCCCGGTCTCCGAGGCGGACCACTTCGCAGGCATCGGGGCCGGTTTCCAGGATGATCTCTCTCAGGATTGATGCGATCGGGCGCAGCCCTTCTTCGGTGATCTCCAGCAGGCCCTCAAAACTTCCGAATTTGGTTTCGGCCATAAGCTTCGTTTTTGAGCGTTTTCCCAAATTTAACCATGTCTTTGGCAACCTGCAAGGGAAGCATAGTGAAATCAATCACTCATTACCTCCGGTATTCCAGACCTGCGCTCAAAAATCATTCTTCCGGCATGGACACCACCTCCACCGTCACCGGGCGGTCGGGCAGGAAGTAGGCCTTCTCGCTTGTGCAGGCATGGACCTTGTCGCCCATTCGGCTCAGGTCGTACGACCCTTCCGGTATGCCCAGGCCTTCCTTGGAAATGGGAATGCTGGCCTCCCAGTCGAACACCAGGGCGGTAAAGGCTTTCAGAATCTCATAAGTGTAGCCCTCTCCGATGATCGTTGCCGAATCTTTGGTGACCACCAGTTGCATTTCCGCCCAGGTGTTGATCAGATCGTAGAAGCCGTCGGCTTCGAGCTGCATTTTTTGGAAAGGGTACCGCATAGTATTATTCATTTAAACTGCTCAGGGCATAAAATTAAACAAATCCCACCAGGATCGGCATTGTTTGGGGCCGATGTGTGTTTCCCGGAAGAGCTCCCGGCCGGGCCGAACCCGTCTTTTGGAAACGGCCTCTCCATATCGGAAACGCACCTTATCGACGCCTCCCTTGGCATTGGGAACAACTACGGATCTACCGCCTTTGAAAGCCTTGTCTGCAATACGGTATTTTGCGTTGAAGTGCGTACCCGTCACCCAGTGCAAACCGATCTTTGCTTTTCCTTTGACGATGTCCTTGTCAATGCGGTAAAGCAGCTTTTTGCCTTTATGATAAAGAAATTTAACGGTGTTGCCATCCGGCAGCTTTTTGAGGATCACCGTAAACCCAGCGGCAAAGAATTCCTCCGGGCATTTATCCTTGGGGTCAAAGTCGCCGCCGCCCGGCCAGTCGACGGTGATGTCGTTGGAGGTTACTTCATAGGAGAAGGTGGCGCCGCCGCCGGTATGGCCCGTGAAATAGGCCAGTTCCGGCGCCGGATCTAAATGGCTGTAGTAAAGTGCAGCTATCGCAAGAAGCGCCAGAAACAACAGAGCCAGGGCATGGAAGGGTAGCCTTCTGCCCGGGGGAGAAGCGAGGGTGTGGTTCATGATGGCGTGTGGGTTTAAATTTTCGTTACAGGCAAATTCAGATAGGGCCTTGGTTTTGCCAAGGCAAAATGGTTAATTTGTTGAGTAGAGCATTATTACGAACACAAAATATTGATTTAATCAATAAAAAAGAAAAATAAAATAATCTTTTTGTTGATTTATATTACATTTTAAATATTAAATGCATATTAGCAACAATATCAAGTTTTTAAGAAAAAGCCGTGGGTGGACACAGAAACAGTTGGCCGAGGAACTGGACAAAACCTACATCACCGTCGGAGACTACGAAAGGGGCAAAGCCTTGCCGCCGCTCAATATCGTATTGGACCTTTGCCGTATTTTCGATGTAGATATCGCAACCCTGATACATATAGATATAAGGAATGAAGGCCTGCCGGAAAAAGCCGGAAAGGATCAGCAAAAACTGGAAACGCAACTAGAAACCCTGCAACGCCTGACGGAGCTCCAAAGCCACCGCCTGGCAGAACTGGAACGGGAAATCCGGCTGCATGCGCCGGAACTGGCGGGGAAGTTGGGGTTGAAGTAATTTCATATCGTCTTCAACCCCAACTCTTTCAAGAATTCATTGTGCTCATCCGTATGCGTTTGGATGCGTTCATTGATCGAAGCCAAACGCTCATTCACCTCATTCAAGTCAATTTTCTTTTCTGGTTCCGCAGTGCTTACATACCTTGAGATGTTCAGGTTGTAGCCATTCTTCTCGATTTCCTCCATGGAAACCCTGCGTGCATACCGCTCCACTTCCTCCGGGCGGTTTTTATAGGTGTCGACAATCTGATCGATATGCTTTTTGTTAAGAGAGTTTTGCCGTTTTCCTTTTTTATAATGCTCGCTGGCATTGATGAATAAAACGTCACCTGCTTTTTTGCACTTCTTCAACACCAGGATACAAACTGGAATACCAGTTGAATAGAAAAGGTTGGACGGCAAACCAATGACGGTATCGATGTTGTTGTCCTTCAAAAGCTTGGTGCGAATGCGTTCTTCTGCTCCGCCGCGGAATAAAACGCCGTGCGGCAGGATAATGGCCATCGTGCCGTCATCACTTAAAAAATGGAAACCGTGCAGCAAGAACGCAAAGTCGGCGGCCGATTTTGGAGCCAGGCCGTAACTCTTGAATCGGAAATCTTCCGCCAATGTCTCGTTGGGGTCCCAGCGCAAGCTGAAAGGGGGATTGGCGACGATGGCGTCAAACTCCGTTTTCCTGGCCGGATTCATCTCATTCAAAATATTCCATTGATTTTTCAGGGTGTCGCCGTGGAATATCTCAAACTCGGTGTCTTTCATGCCGTGCAGGAGCATGTTCATTCGGGCCAGGTTGTAGGTGGTGATGTTGTTTTCCTGGCCGTAAATTTTGCCAATGCTTCCGCCGTTTTCTTTGATCCGCTTTCTGACATTCAGCAGCAAGGAACCGGAGCCACAGGCAAAGTCCAGCACCTTGTTCAGCTTGGGCTTTGGCCCGCTCGTGGGGTCCTGGCAGTCTAATATGACGATCCGGGAAAGAATGGTGGAGATCTGCTGAGGGGTATAAAACTCGCCTGCCCTTTTGCCGGAACCCGCCGCAAACTGGCCAATTAAGTATTCGTAGGCATCGCCCAGGGTATCGGTGTCGGTGGAAAAGTCAGCTATGCCTTCGGCAATTTTCTGGATGATGGTGCATAGCTTTTTGTTTCTTTCGGCGGGGTTTTTTCCCAGTTTTTCAGAGTTCAGGTTGATCTCGGAGAACAAGCCCTGAAAAGAATTGTCAAACGATTCGTTCTCAATGTAGCGAAAGCCTGCCTCCAGCGTAACCAAAAGATCGTTATCCTGGGTGCGCGCCAGTTCAGAGATGTTGCTCCACAGGTGCTGCGGTTTGATCACATAATGCACCTTCCTGCGCATTTGCTTTTCAAACATGGGCACGTCTTCCTCATTTTCGGCATACCAGATGGCCAAAGGCGTGCGCCCGCCTGCCAGAGGGGCAGGCTTATCCCCCTCCGCCAGTTCCGGATAATCCGTCCCCAGTTCTTTCTTAGCCGATTCTTCGTAGTTGTGCGATAAGTATCTTAAAAACAAAAAGGAAAGCATATAGTCGCGGAACGAATCGGCATTCATCGCGCCACGCAGTTGGTCCGCTATCGCCCAAAGGGTTTTGCCCAGTTGTTGTTGGTCTTTTTGTGTCATTTAATAAGAAGGCTAATCCAGCCGTTGATTGATGTTGTGCAATGCTTTTTGAACAAACCTGGGGTTAGCAAATAAGGTGCGCTTCCGGTTGCTCCATTTTTCGAGTTCGCTCAGAATATCTTCTATCTGGCCTTTCTGTTTCTCGTTCTTGATAAAATCGATAGTGGATAGCAATTCCAACCCGAAAGGCGAATAGTAGCCTGTTAAAAAATCTTTGGTTTGATCGACAATTTCACGGTAACGCTCGTGCCCGGGCTCGCTCAGATAGGCGCTGACGTCTTTTTCGGCATCCATTACCAAACTGAGCTCTTCAAAGGGCCTTTTGTCTTTGGAATGGTAGCCCATGATATAGCTGCCGTTTAAGTAATACAGCACATGCCTTACTTTGCCCGAATAAGGGCCGTAGAAGTTCGGCTTGAAATCGAGCTTGAACTCCTCCGATGCACCAAACCTTTGCAGAAAGTACGCCACCTTCTCAGCGGCAAATTCTGAAACAAATTCTCCGCTTCTCACCAGTTCGTACAAAACGGACAGCAGCATAGCCCGGGCAGGCGTGAGCTTCACCCGCTCCTTTTTCATCACTTCTTTGATGGCATGGCTGGGCTCAAATAAGTAAACGTCACAATCAAGGTTTTCCAAAGCTCTAATGATCATTGGCTTTACCTTGTTCCAGTCCAGCCCTCCATTGCCTGACCCTAAGGGCGGGATCGCAATGGATCGGATATTTCGTTCCTGAATGGTTTTTACCAGCTCCACCAGCCCCTGACTGATGTACGCATACTCTGAGGGCAGGCGCCAGTGGGTTTTGGTCGGGAAGTTGATGATGGCCTTCTTGCCGGTTAGCAAGGACTCTTCCTCTGTAACCAATAGCTGGCCTATTGAAAGGGCTTTGCTCTTGCAGGCTTCGCGGTATACTTTATAGTTGTGCGGGAACTGGTTTTTAAACTGCAGGGCAATACCCTTGCCCATCACGCCTACCGTATTGACGGTGTTGACCAGCGCTTCCGCTTCGCTTTCAAGAATGTTTCCGGTTACCAGGTGTATCATAATTCAAAAGTATGCATTGCTGTTGATATGAATTTGTTTGTCTGGCAGTCCCACGGCCAGTAATCTGTTTTTAGCATTTTCATTGAAAACGATGAAGCCAAGAATGGCCGAAACAGGCAGGTCGCCTGAAACCAAGAACTCGGCTTCTTTTCTTCGCTTCAAATCCAAATCCGTATCATCCTTCCAGTATCTGGCTTTGATGGCCTTGAAGTCGAGCAGTTCAGCGAGCCGCCCAATATCGGCTTTGGTATACTGGGTGGAAAAAGTGTCCACCGCATGGCCATCTGTAAATACAAAGTCTACGGCAGCTTCCAAAACCTTAGCCACTGAACTCACACAATATACAATTTGCTCCGCATTCAGAGAAGGCACACCGTTAAAGCCGTTCTGTATGACGTAAAGCATGGGCATGCGGGCGCCAAAATAAAAGGGGATGTAGTCTCCCAGCTGCCTGCCGTTTTCCAGCAGAAAGCTGTTGCGGGTGGTGATCAGGCTCGCGTCCCCGATAGGGATGTAGTTGGGGTTGGCCTGAGCAGAATCCCTGTGCGTAATACCGTGCGCAAGCAGGTGGGGCACATTCTCGATGTGCGTCATGCGGTACAGGTATATCTTGCTCAAGTTTGCCATTTCTTAGCGCTACACTTTTGGAAACAACCCCTGCATCAACCCCTTCTTATGCTGCTGCAATTGTTCTATTTTCTCCGCCTTAGCGGTGATTAACAAATCCAAAGCGGAAAGGCAGGCGGCGATTTTTTGTTGTTCGGCAAGGGAAGGTATAGGCATTTCTAAATCAAGAATATCGTTTCTTGATAGTCCGGGTATTAAGTTACCTGAAGCAAGATCTTCGAATCGACTTCTTTTAGTTCCTAAAAAGTGATACAAGAACGGACTAGAACACCCGTTTGCACGAACAGCCATTAGTTGTCTCCCTATGGCTACACAAGGAACAGTTAAATACCAAAGTTCACCTACACCGCTACCTTTAACAGTTATAAGAGTATCATTTGCCTCGGCTGTATTAGACGATTTCTTGGTCCACTTCTTGATGTCCGACTCTTTATTTGTAAAATCTGAGGGACCTGTAAAATAAGGGGTTTCCCCCGTAATTCCATAATCATCAGGAGATAAATGAAGGCCTGAAATTAGCTGAATGCATTTGGATAATTTCTTTATTTGCCAGTTGTCCCGAAACTCCGGAAACCGATACTTCGGCGCCTTCTCCCCCTCCTGCGGAAACAGGTTTTGCATCAGCCCTTTCTTGTGATCGTTGAGGGCTTGCAGCTTATCGCGGTGGGCGGCGATGAGGTGGTCTAAGGAAGAAAGGCAGGCGGCGATTTTTTGTTGTTCAGCTTTCCTCTCCGGAAAACGAATTTGGATGTTCTTTAAGTCAGAGTTGTATAGTCTTTTGATTACGCCACCGTCTGAAGTTTGCCAATTTATAGTGGAATAACAATAGAATAGAAAGCTATTCAATACACTCTTTTCATCATGTCCTAACCAGACGATATTGGAGTCCTGGAAATAAGCTGGAGCACCATCATAAACCACTAATCTTCCAATAGTACCTGAAGCCGAGATCAGTATATCACCTTTATTCGGAAAAGAATACTTATTCTTAAACTCATTGTATAGGTCAACTGAAATGTAGGCATCTGCTTCACGTCCAAACGTTCCTATTTTGTAAAATGGAATTGCATTTTCGGGATTAGTGGTAGTTTGATCTTTGAATATCCGTTTGCACATTAATGGATCACCAATATCTCCAAGCTTTTTCTCCACCCACTCCCCATCCCCCTTAAACTCCGGAAAGCGCAATTCAGGTACTATTTTCTTCTCTTTACTCATAAGCAGCTAATCCAGATATTTCGCGCCCTTCGGCCAGTTTTTTCAATTGAGGCGCCAGGTCTTTCATCAGGGCGGTTTCTGCCTGGCTTCTTTCTTTCCACCCCAGTTTAAGAGGTTCCAGGAGGTCGGTGAGTTGTTCCCCGTCAAAGATCATGCGGCTCATTACCTGTTCCACAAAGCTTTTCAGGCCTTCCGTTTGCAGGCCGTGGGCCTTGGCAATGGCAGCCAGTTCTTTGTCGTACTTTTCTACTTTAAAGGTTTCAAATTTTTGTTTCAGCTCTTCAGCGCTGTAGCCTTTGGCCCAGTCCAGGCTATTGATGAAATCGGTCAGGTCTTCCTCCTCATCCATCAGGTTGGAGTTGGACTTGAGCAGGCTGATCACCTGCGCCTTGGTCATTTTTTGTTTGGCGGGCTTTTTCTGGGTGCTGTCGGCAATCAGGTTCATGATGTAGTCGTAGTCGATCACCGCCGATGCGAAGAGGACAAACTCAAAATCCAGCTGCTGGATCTCGTCCGGTGCAGCTTCCCCTTCCCGTTGCTGTATTTCCCGCAGTTCCTTGGCGGTTTCCAGGTACGAGCTGCGGAACCTCAGCAATGCCTCTTCGGGTAAAATGGCCTCAATGGCGGCTTGCTGCTCTTCATCCAGGTCGGTGTATTGGTCCAGCTGGGTTTTCAGCCGCTGCACCTCCTTGAAGTTTTTCACAAAGGCAATCTTGGCAGCATCGCCTCTGAGGTTGTACACTTCTTCCGGTTCGTTGACTAGATTGTGTTGCTGCATGAAATCGCCCAAAGCGGCTACCGCGTCTTTGTATTTATCGATCACCACCGGCGCGGGATCTACCATCCAAATCTCTCTGGCTTTGGCGGCGTCTTCGCCGGAGAAGAGCGTAATGGCTTCGTTTACGGCCTCTTGCTGCGAACGGAAATCCAGAATGTTGCCGTACGGTTTGGTATCGTTCAATACGCGGTTGGTGCGGGAAAACGCCTGTATCAGCCCGTGGTATTTCAGGTTTTTGTCCACATACAGCGTATTGAGGTATTTGGAATCAAAGCCAGTGAGCAGCATATCGACCACAATGCACAGGTCGATCTTGTTTTGGTGCGGGTAGTCCTTGTTGCTGTATTTCTGGTCTTTGATGCGCTGCTGTACATCCTGGTAGTACAGGTCAAAATCGTTGAAGGAATGATTTGTGCCGAATTGCTGGTTGTAATCGGCAATAATCTCCATCAGGGCCTCTTTCTTTTCTTCCGGGTTTTGCCTGTTGTCCTCCTTCTCCTGCGCCAGGTCTTCCTGCAGTTGTTTGATGTCCGCCGCATTTTTCTGGCTTTGTTTGTCGCCCTCTTTGGCGATCAGCTGGGCAGGCGGAGAAAACACACAGGCGATATGGATCGGGGCGTAATCAGGGCCTTCCTCTTGCCCTTCGGCATTGCGCAGGGCGAGCCTTTTCTGTTGCGCCTTTTTGAACAGGCGATAGTATTCAATGGCGTCGTTGATGGAGGCGGTGGCCAACAGGGCATTGAATTTGCGCTGGTTGGTGGCGGCATCGTGCTTGTCAAGGATCGCTTCCACCACGGCTTGTTGCGCAATGGTTTCTCCCGGCTTGGGGGTATGTTCTCCTTTTCCTTTGTAGTAATCGATGTGAAACCGCAGTACATTTTTGTCGTCTATGGCATGGGTGATGGTGTAGTCGTGCAATGGTTTTTCAAAAACGGATTTCGTGGTTTTGTAGGTTTCGTACTGGCCTTCCCTGATCTTTTGCGTCGCGTTTTCATCGAAAATAGGGGTGCCTGTGAAGCCAAAGAGCTGAGCGTTGGGAAAGAACTCCTTTATGGCTTTGTGGTTTTCTCCGAACTGTGAGCGGTGGCACTCGTCAAAAATGAAAACCACTCTTTGTTGGCTCAATGGCTCCAACCGCTCTTTGTAGTTTTTCCTGTAAGTACCATCCAATGCTAACCCCAGTTTTTGAATGGTCGTGACAATTACCTTGTCGGCATAATCAGTGGAGAGCAGGCGCCTGACCAGGGTTTCCGTATTGGTGTTTTCTTCCACGCTGCCTTCCTGGAATTTATTAAACTCCTCCCGGGTTTGCCGGTCCAGGTCTTTGCGGTCCACCACAAACAAACACTTTTCAATTTCACGATTATCTTTCAGCAGGGTAGAAGCTTTGAAGGAAGTCAGCGTTTTGCCGCTTCCCGTAGTGTGCCAGATATAGCCGTTCCCTCTGTTATCGCGGATGCAATCCACAATGGCCTTTACCGCATAGATCTGATACGGCCGCATCACGAGCAATTTCTGCTCGCTTTCCACCAGCACCATATATTTGCTGATCATCTCCCCCAGCTTGCACTTGGCCAGGAAGTGTTCGGTGAATCGCTCTAACCGGTTTATCTTCTGATTGTCTACGTCCGCCAATTCATAGACCGGCAGGAATTGTTCATCCGCATTGAATTGAAAGTGTTGGTGCTTATTGTTGGCAAAGTAGATGGTTCTTGAACCGTTGCTGACAATGAACAGCTGCATGTAGCACATCAGGGTGTTGGTATAGCCATTGCCCGGATCGTTCTTATAATCCACGATCTGTTGCATGGCCTTGCGGTGGGAGACATCGAGCCTTTTCAGCTCGATCTGCACCACCGGCAAACCATTGAGCAGCAGGATGACATCATACCGCTGGTGGCTGTTTTCCGTATTGATGCGCAGCTGGCTGACGACTTCAAATTCGTTCCTGCACCAGTCTCTGATGTTTACCAGGGTGTAATGCAGCGGCGTGCCGTCTTCCCGCTGGAAGTATTGTCTTTCCCGCAGCATTTTAGAGGCCGCGAAGACATCCGGTTCAATAATCTCTTCCCGCAGGCGCAAAAACTCATTTTCTGACAACCGCACCCGGTTGAGGGCTTCAAATTTGGCTTTGAAGTTCTGCTCAAGGGTTTGCCGGTCGACAATATCCGGCCGATGCGTATATTTCAGCTCCGTGAGCTGCTTGATGAGGTTTTCTTCTATTTGGTGTTCCTTGGTCATTCCGGTCTTCGTTCAATAAGAGCATGTTTGGAGGTAGTCCCCGACACTGCGTGTATGGGGCAGGCTATTTTGGCTGCAAAACCCAGCTTTTGGAACCTCACTTTGCCATTTTTCCGCCCCGTAGCGCTGCTATGGGACGGAAAAATGCCTTCGTGAGAACCCATCCCGATAGCTATCGGGATTCGCTTCAAAAGCACCACCTCCAAACATACTCTAACGGGGCCTGGGATTTTTGCAATTTCCCTTCGGGATCTCTTTCATCCGGTTGATCTTTAAACCCATTTCATTTGGCTGTAAGATATGAAATGTTCGCTGGATTGTGGTGGAAATGTTTGTTGTATTCTGGGGGGGGAAGGCGATGGATGTGAGGGTGTGGTTTGGTTTTTGCTGTCGCTCCTTGGCTCCGGTTTTCCCGCAATCCTGCGGGACAGGCTGTACAAAACCAAAGCGGAAAGTCTTGGCTTGCAGCCGACTTTCGCGCTTAGTTATTAGCTGCCGTAATTATATTGAATTAGCAAAATCATCAGGACTCATCAAATGGATTTTGTAGTCATCTATATCATTACTACACTTATTTTTGGCAACATTGTAGATGCTTCGATCTGTAATGTTTGATATAACTATATACTCCAAGCTCCGATACCTCTCATTCACTTTGACAAGCTTATCCTTAGTTTTCTTCACCTGAGTTACTGCTTCTAATAAATTGGAAATTAGAGCATCATCACTTTTATCAGTCCGAAACATCTTCGCCTCAATAAGTGTGGTAACAATCTCTCCTTTCATTATAACGAAATCAATCTCATTCTCATCTTCAAGGTTTTTATTCTTCTCATATTTGACCTTGTGCTGGTCTAATAAATAAGATATTGCATTAACAAGTATACCATCCTTGTCAACGATATGGTCATAAAGCCCTCTATGTATCTGGTATGGCACCATGTAATAAACTTCCTGACCACAATTCGGACACAAAAAATGTAGTTTACTAGGTGTTATATCACAAGTGAAATAACCAGAAAAGGTCTTTGGAAGGCAGTTCGTACATTCTATATAAGACTTAAAATAACCTCCTGAAAGAACTCCAATTTCATAGAGATTTTCAAATATTTCAATCCTTTCTTGATAATCTTCATGGTCGAACAACCTATCAGTCACTTGTTTATTGGCATTTATTAGGCTCTCTTTGAGGATAGAATTATAGACATCACTTATATCATCAATAGAACCCAATAGATCTGCTACTTCCTCTTTTTTGAAAAATTTTGACATTTCGCGAATAAATTCCCCCTCTGCATATCTACCCAAAGACTGAAAGTTCATTACTTCCTCTGGAATAATTTTGTATTTATGAAGGAAACTTATTAATTCTGATTCATTACTTAGACATTCTAAAAGCTCTATAATTAACCCTATTACACCTAGTTCCGGATGTTCTTCTTTAACGAGAGCTTTGGTTTGTCCATACCTCTTATCAAGATATTCCTGAGTTCTTTCTGTACTCAAATACCTCTCCTCAGATGCTTTCAGCTTATGGAGAAGCTCAACAAAAAAGCTCTCAGATCGGGATGATATCTTTAATTCTGACTTTCTCTGATTCTTGGAATTTGTGATTACTATTCTAGGAAGATAGTAATCTGTTATTTTTATATCGATCGTATTCTTCTCAAGCAGTATTTCCCTATGAAGAAGAAAGATATTCTGACAAATCTTACTGTTCCAAAAGAGATGATAAAACTTCTTTAATGCAATTTCCATATCTGTTTTTCAGGGTTTTGAATTTTTGAATTTATCATGGCACCTAACTCAAAGGAATGTCTGCGCCCCCACCCCGAACGCCAAGCCCCCAAACCAACCAGCGCAGACATTTCAGTTGGACTAAACCAGCCTGCCCCGCTACCCGGTTGTCTTAGAGCATGTTTGGAGCACAAATTTTGCGATCACCGCATTCTGGATAAAATAATTTGGCTATTTGCTAGCAGAACCCAGGCAGCAGAACTTTCTACTGTTTTTTCGTAATCCTTGGATAGCCGGCGGAAAAAATTGAACCATCCAAATGTCCTTTCTACAACCCAACGAATCTTAACAGGGACGAACCCTTTTTCACTTGGCGGCCGCGAAGATATTTCTACCTCAGCCTCCAGAAGCTCATTTATTAATTGTTCAAAACTTCCTTTGTAACTGCCATCAGCGAATACCTTTTCTACTCTTTGCAGCAGTGCTTTGATTTTGCCAAATACTTTTATTCCTACTGTACCATCATGTGTATTAGCTGCCGTAATAATGACCCCAAGAACCAAGCCTATCGTGTCTGTGATGATGTGCCTTTTGCGGCCTTTTATCTTTTTACCCCCATCAAACCCTACATCCAAACTAATGAAGGAACCAATCTTAACACTCTGGCTATCAGTGCATACTGCCGATGGAATATCCTCTCTGTCTAAGCTGTAGCGCTCCATTTCATTCAAGAGTTGGTTCATCTTTTCGAAACGGCCATCCATTTTCCACTTTCTAAAATGGTGGTATACCGCAGGCCAGGGAGGATATTTACTTTCCAGGTTCCGCCATTGCGATCCGGTTCGTAAGATCCATAATATGGCATCTATGACTGTTCTTAAACTATGATCGCATATTTCTTGCTCGGGAAACAAATGTTCTATAACTTCCCATTGGAAGTCGGTCAATTCCTCGAATTGTTTTACCATAACTTGAGGTTTGTGGTGAACTCTCAAGTTACGGACTGACTTCCATTTTTGTCCTGTTTACACCTCCAAACAAGCTCTTAGGGGAAACGCGCCTGCTTTCCTCCGGATTAAAAGTGCTTGTAAAATATGCTTTTTTCCCTACCCTGTCAAAATTTTGACCTCTTGGGTTGCTTCCAAAAACCAGGCGGCTCCATTTTACAGCCCGGCCCCAATCAGTGTGCTTGAGGGGAGGCTGGAGTACCGGTCGGGGCGCGCTGTGGCCGGATGGTTACCATCCAATCCAAACGATGGAGGCAAATAAAAGCCCCCCTGCCCACCTCAGGCCTCTGGTGTAGGACTGACCCCACATGGCAGCAAGGTCCTGCCATGGCTTGGCTTTGTCCGGCCGCAGGAATTTAGGCCTGAAAAACGGCTTTTGCCCTCGTATCTCCCGGATTTCTCTGTATTCAAAGAACTTTTTCAGCACTCTCTTTTTACTCCTCGCACCGACGCCGGGGCTGGTAAGCTCCTAATCTTAAAATTGAAACCCCACAAGGGAGGCGCTGGTTACTCTTGGTTCCGCTTTCCCTGCAAAACGTCGGGATGGGCTGTTCAATCCCGCACATTCGGTGCGGGACTGAAATAGCCAGTTGCATCAGGCTATTCATCCTTTATTATTTCACACCGTTTTTTACCTTACCTCAATTACTTCGACTTTTAATTGGTTCGCTATCGGTATTAGCTCGTTGGGGATCTCACCTTCCAATGCTAAAACACATCTGTATTCTGGTTCTAAACCTTCAATTATTTGTTCAGCTTTCAAAAGAGATTGATATTTGATCACTTGAAAAATTCCTCTTAGAACATCTTCTGGACTTGATTTTTTTGATTTCACTTCAATACCAATCCAATTAAATTTGCCTTTGAATAGAACATCAATCTTATCTTTTGACAAAAATTCATATTCTGTATATCTTTCAATGATTTTGGGCTTGATTTTTACTAATTCCGGATTATTGAAAATCCTTTCTTTAAATGCTTTATGCTCTGCCCCTTCTCCGCCTGAACCTTGATATTTTTTCTTTCTTAATTTTCGGACAATTTTCTTTGTTTTTGGTTCAATCCATTCAACTGGGTTTAAATCTAACTCTTCTAATACTTCTTCCCAATGTGGATAGATAAAAATCTCACTTAAGACCATATTGATTATTTCTTCCCTCTTTGACTTGCTGGCTTTTTGATATTCATCTATATTGGATAAAAACCCAACGAAGCCTTCTCCAGGTAATCCGCTATTTTTATTAATCACTATACATTGGATTGGCGGTATTTCTTCTTCCCAATCATCAGCAATTGTATTTATTGATTCACCAATCGCACCAAGAACATAATTTAAATTTCTTGGATTTGGAATTCCAATCTCTTTTGCTAAATCCGAATAGTAAATTTTTTGCCCAATTTGTGCTTGCCTTACTAAAATTGGAAACACTTTTCTTGCTCTTTGAATGTAAAGTTTATCTGATTTCAGGTATTGCATTTCTTTTTTCTTAATGGTGTGGAACGGCAGACTGTGAAAAAACCGACCACCCAATTTACAAAAAATCCCTTCACGCCGCCCTCCCGACCCAAAGTGCGCCATGCCGCCAGTTGCTGTCAGCTTTACAGAGACCCCACCCTCCAGTTGAGCCGAAAACGAAAAATGCCAAAAATCGGAACAAAAACACAGCTCAGCTACACGCTATACAGCCCTTCTATAGGAATCGCTCACTCAATCTTACTCAACCGGTCTGCACCCTTAAAGAACAGGCTTCACTCAATCCCCATAATGCCTCGGTGTTCGCGAGGAAGGGCTGTTTAGTGCAGCACCAACGCTAGGGCCGTCGCTGAGTTCCGCCTCGCTTTGGCGCTTTTTTGTTGGGTGCTGTTTTCATTTGTTTCTTTTGCAAACGTTCTTTTCGTTTTTCAATTGTCCAATTAGCACTCTTTTGTAAATACTGTTCTAATTCGACCAAATTAACCCAATAGTTATTATGATGTCCAATCTGTGGGGATTGAATTAAATCACGGATTATCAACGCTAAATATTGGTGAACTTCTGCCCAAATTGTTAAACTTACAACATTTAGACTGTTAATTTTCTGAGTGATTTCTTCATTTTCTTTGGTGTTATTACTGTTCAATGCGTGTATCCATTGTCCGTGAGCAATCTTATTTCTTATTCCATGGGGTTCTTCAATATAGGTCTTGATTATTTCATGTAATTTATTTCTTCTGCCGTTTAAGTCAGCATTGTTTCGCCAATCACCAACTTTATCCATTGCCAAATCAATCATCAATTTCCAACTTTCAGTAATTGACCTCTGGTTTTTTATTTGAGTAATTTCAGCATAAGAAAAGCCGCTTGGGGTATGTAAAATTTGAATAAATTGAGCTTCTGAAATGGTGCAATAAAGTAATGCAAGTAATTTTGTTTTAATTTCTACCTGAAAATCATCATTCTTCTGCAAATAGAAATTAATGTCTTTAACAAGGCTTTTCTGAACCTTCTTCAGTCTTCTTACATTCTTGCTTTGAAGTACATACAAATCATATATCTCTTGATTATCCATGATATTATTTGAGGGGGAGACGGGACTCGAACCCGTCATCTCTACAAAATTGTAGCGCATTAGTCCTAAGTTATGCTATCTCCCTTGTTATCTTGTCATTTAATTTCCTTTGTTTTTTAATAGCACCCAATCCCGCGCTGAGGGCGCAGGACTGAAAATGTAGGTTGCACCAGACACTCCAGCCTTTATTATTAACTGCTGCTTTATTTATTTTTTATATATTCTCTTATAAGCTCCGAGAAAGCATCAATGTTTTTCATATTACTATACACTCTTTCATAACCTAAAAACGTTGTTTCGCCTTCTTGAAAATATCCACAATCATTCTCCCAAACAGAATTTTCATTTCCGGTCATATTTTCTGCCATTTCTTTAAAGATTCCTTTGCCTTCGCAAATAATTACTTTGGGCTTTAATATCCCTAATAATTTCCCTGTCCAATTGAATGACTGCCCCCAATATTCCGTAAACCGCCCTTTTCCTAATGCATTCAAACACTTACTTATATCTCCCTGTTTGTTTGTTATGATATAATGAAAATTTGTTTTTACCGATTTGTTATTCAGTAAATCTCTGATTTCTTCTTCCGTATATCCTGCCTTTGTAAATGCCTTGATCGTATCCCTTGCAATAGTATAAGTAGGGTTTTCTCCATCTAAATATTCAAGGTAAGACATCTGATAAGAAGGTTTTACTTCTATCCCTCCGCTATTATTAGGGTTCCCATTTCCCGGGTTAATTCCAATAAACATGATTTCAGGCTCCTCTATAAATTTACTATACCAGACATGAAAACCGTTATACAAACCCTTTGCCTTTGGATTTTGATCTAATTCTTCCTTTAAGGTTTCTAAACTCTTCAAAACGTCCTTTTCCCACTTAGCATAATTCTCGTTCATTTTTTATTTTTTTAGTTGCAATGACATGAGTATATCAACCAATTTCTCAATATTCCTGTAATCCCAGAGCGCCCCTTCTCCACTAATCCCCCCAACCAAGCCACCCATTTTCCCCAAAACAACCGTTTCCTTTCACGCTCCCGCCGGCTGAACAGGCTTCCACATATTGCCTTCAAGTCAGCGGTCAATAGGCATGCCCCCACTCCTGGCTTCCGCTTCCTCCGCCGCCATGCTCCTACACTGTAGCCAGCTTCGGTGCAAGCGTAAGGCTCTGGCCGAGCGTCTGGCCAAAGGCTTCGACGCCGACGCACGGAAGCCGCTAAAGCTTCAGCAGCACGCGGACGGCAGCCGGAGAAAATGATACCCTGACAACACACCAATGTTCTACGGAAAAAATCAGGCAAGGTTTCGCCTTCTTCTGACACAAGGAACACTTCACTCCAAACCCACCTTATCCCAATACCCCCCTTCGCAACCCCATCCCCCCACGGGGGAACCACTACCCCCGGCCGGATGCAGCTGCGGCCCGTCTTTTTGATCTTGATGGTGTACGTTGTCCAGCGGCTTCAAACGCAATTATCGCGACACTGTCGCGACAATTTCCGGGCCGGGAAACTCCGCTTGCTTCGTAGGTTGAGGCTGGAGGGGAGGATTATAGAACGTTGCATTTATTTTCCGGGCTATACTCCCCTCGGGCATGAGAGGTGAAATTTTGGCAATTTTATTTTTGTGGCCTGCAAGGCGAAAAGCGCAGGCATAGCCGTAGCTATGGCGAGCATTTTGAACGCCGCAGGGCGCAAAAAGAAAGAGACAAAAATCACTTCTTGTGCCCGAGGGGAGTATAACACTCAACGGCCTCCTCGATCTTCATCACCCTGACTGTGCTCTTAAAGAACAGGCTTCATTCCATGCCCATAATGCCTGGGTGTTCTTTTGAAGAATAATGCCTGCAGTTCTATTCATGCAACAATGCCAACCAATTCAGATAATTATCACTATTGATCACCTCAAATGTACTATCTGTATATGCTTTTTTCCACGCTACTGGTTCTTTTGCTCTTTTCTTGGGATTCCATTTAAGCTCATAAGCGTGTAATACCCCGCCTCTATCTTCTATCCAATCTATTTCTTGTTGGTCATACGTCCTCCAAAAGTAATTGTATACCAACATTCGGTTGTATTTCTGAAACTTTATTCTTTCACTTATGATGTAGTTTTCCCATAATGGCCCAATATCGTTTCTCAGCTCAATCGGGTTCATGTTACCGATTAAAATGTTCCTCAATCCATTATCATAGAAATACCACTTCTTTCCTTTGGCTATTTCTTTTCTTAGATTTCTACTGAAGGCGGTAACGGAATGGAGGACATAGACTTTTGACAATAAGTCTAAATACCGCTCTACGGTATTCTTACTCATCGATAATTGTCGCCCTATCTCATTGTAAGAGATCTCACTTCCTATTTGAAACGCTATTAACCTCAGTAAGCTTAAAATTTTGTCGGAATTCCTGATATTCTCAAATTCAAGTATATCTTTTAACAGGTAAGCATTTACTAGATCCTGAAGGTATTCTCTTTTTTCATCCTCATCGGGGATCTGCAATAATTCAGGATAATTTCCGTACACCAGACGCTGCTTTAGATTGGCCATCCTTTGAATGTCATCTTCCACTTGGCCCAATTCTGCTTCTGATAAGGCAAATAGATTGAAGGTCTTTTTTCGTCCGGTTAATGGTTCGCCAGTGTATTTATTGATATCAAATGCCGAAGATCCCGTCGCTAATATCCTTATCCCTTCGATCTCATCCACCATCAACTTTAAAATACGCCCCACTTCCGGTATTTTCTGGGCCTCATCAATGATCAAAATCCTTTTACTCCCTAATACATTCAGATAATGCTGTTTACTTCTATGCTCTATCCTTTTTCTGACATCCACATCCTCCCCGTTCAATAACAAGTAGGGTTCCTCTAACCTCTCTATTATTTGTCGGATCAATACCGTCTTCCCAACTCGCCTTGGACCTAGAAGAATGACCACTTTATTCGGCGCCAAACTCTTTATGACCTGGTTTTCAATACTTCTTGTGAGGATGGTCTCCATCAGATATGATTATTTGCTAAATTTAGTCATTTTACTGACTAAATTTAGCTAAATTTAGTTACAATGTCAACTGTAAAGGGTTTAGAAGCTGTTTAAATTAACATTTCGGGTTATACTCCCATCGGGCATGAGAGGTGAAATTTTGGCAATTTTATTTTTGTGGCCTGCAAGGCGAAAAGCGCAGGCATAGCCGTAGCTATGGCGAGCATTTTGAACGCCGCAGGGCGCAAAAAGAAAGAGACAAAAATCACTTCTTGTGCCCGAGGGGAGTATAAACTTTGCCCAGCAGCGGCAGCCCTTTCAAGTCGTGATACTGCAAAGCCAGGGCGATACACCCTTTCAGCTCCGCTTCCGGAATATCGTCCTTGAGGCCCAAAACAATGGCGCGGTTCTTTTCGTATTGGAAGGTGTCGCCGTATACTTCCCGGAAGGTGGGGGCCAGCTTACTCGTGCATTTGAAATACATGGCGTACTGATCGGGGCTTTTAGCCTTCCAGTCTATCCGGATCGTGCTGCCTCTTTTTACCCGGTAGCTCGGCTCTCCCCATTTCAGGGTTTCTTCTATTTCCGTGATTCCCTCTATTTCGGCGGCGGTTTCCAGGATCAGGCGGCGCAAGTGGTTTAGCCTGGCTTTTATGGCTTCCGGATAGGTTTGGAATTTTTCTTTTACGCGGGAGTCCTGGTTGATGGTTAGGGTGTTCATTTTTTAGTTTTTACACGAGCCCGAATATCAGGTCCGTTCCCGTACTGGGGGGTAACCAAATTGCTCAGCGTAGGTTTTTGAAAAGTAGGCAGGGTCATTAAAGCCTACCCGGTAGGCCACCTCTGCTATGCTTAGATCGGTTTTTTGCAGAAGTTGTCGGCCATGGTGCAAACGAATAGCCCGCAGGTAAGAAGAGGCCGATTGCCCGGTTAAGGCCTTTGTTTTCCGATACAATTGAGATCGGCTGAGCGACATCGCTTTTGCCAGGCCTTCAATTCCAAAATCACCGTCTTCTAATCTCATTTCTACCTGATGCTGAAGCTTCTGCAGGAAGAGATCCTCTTTGGGGTCAATCGCTGATTCATTTCCTTTGAAATAGCCGGCGGCAGCATACTTTTCTTGTAGCGTTTTGCGTAGAGCAATGAGTTTGTCCATGCGAACCATCAATTCTTTTTTATCAAAGGGCTTGGTTAAATAAGCGTCAGCCCCTCTTTGCAATCCCTCTACCTTGGAATCCTGGCCTGCTTTTGCGGTGAGCAAAATGATGGGAATGTGGCTGGTGCGCTCATCATTCTTGAGCGTCTGTGTCAGCTCCAGGCCATTCACTTCCGGCATCATGATATCGCTGATGATGATATCCGGTGTTTTTTTGATGGCCATTTGAATGCCTTCCTTTCCGTTTAAAGCCGTGACTACCTGGTAGTCTTCCTGGAGGCATGCTGTCAGATATTCAATGATGTCTTCGTTATCTTCAATAATGAGGACGGTAGCCTGGTTGGGGTCTTGAACCAGTACGCCATTTCTGGTGTTTTTGGAATCTGCAGCCGCTATACTTAAAACCTGGCCCGGCCACTCTTCGCCAACATCTATCAAAGGAGCTGAATTCCTGACCGGAAAGCGAATAGTAAAACTGGTGCCTGCGCCAAGTTTACTTTCAACGCCGATCTGCCCATCCATAAGCTCGACCAGTTCTTTAGTTAGCGCCAGGCCAATGCCGGTGCCTGCATAAGGTTGTGATGGGCCGTCATCCACTTGATAGAAACGGTCAAAAATTTGCGGCAGCTGCTCTGAAGGGATTCCCTTTCCGGTATCGGCCACTTTGACTTCCAGGACATCATCAATGTGTTGCAGGCTCACTTCAATTGCTCCATTTCTATCTGTAAACTTAATAGCATTAGACAGCAGGTTGGCTATTATCTGCCGCATCTGCTTCACGTCAAAATCCATAAAAAGCTGATCTGTTGTACTCAGGAACCTAAATTGTATATCACCGCTGCTGGCTAAAGCCATATAGGATTCCACCTCTCTTCGCATAAAAGCAACGATATCTCCCTGGACCGGGTGTAAGCTAAGCTTTCCTGAATCCAGCTTGGATAGATCCAGCATTTGATTCACCAGATGCAACAGGTTCCGGCTGTTGCGGAGAATGAGCCGCATCTCTTTTTGGTACTTGCCGGTAACCAGCTGGGCCATGCCCTGGATGACGGTGAGCGGCGTCCGAAACTCATGAGTGATGTTGGTATACAATCGATTCTTTATTTCATCTATTTCCTTCAGGCGGAAAGATTCCTGCTCCGCTAATTGCTTGTTGAGTTGAAAACGATAGAAAAGATAAGCCAATCCCATAGCCAAAAGAAGGTAAAGACCCTTAGACCACCACGTCCAGTACCAGGGAGGGCGGATCCTGAACTCAAACGACAGGGGCGCGCCGCTAACCCCATACGTATTGGCAGCTGCGACAGAGAAGGTGTACTTTCCCGGGCTCAGGCCCTGGAAGCGGGCCGTTCGCTCACTGCCTACTTCCTCCCAGGAATCAGACAAGCCCTGCAGGCGATAACGATAGCTTACACCTTTCGGATCGTTAAACTGGATGCCGACATAATCGATGGTGACGTTATTTTGAAAGTAGGGAAAACTAAGGTTATTTTTAGAAGGGATGGAATTGGTAAAGAAATTAAATAGGTTGGCAATGTCCCCTTTGCCATTAGAAAAATGACACCTCTGCAGGTTCATTATTGGCGCCAGGGTATCCTGGTACAGGCTATCCGGATGAAAAAAATAGAATCCATTTTCACTGAAGACGTTAAAATACCCGTTAGCATCTCTCATGACTTCTCTGTGCCCGGCTACTCTCAGTTTTCCAATACCTTTCAACTGGGGAAATGAGGTGACTTCCAGCGTGCGGGGGTCTACCCGGAAAACTCCCTGAAAGGAGAATAGCCACAGAAAGCCTTTGTCATCCGCTTCAATTTCGTGGATGTTGACATTTTCCAGGCCATCCTTTTCATCCAGATAAAGCATTTTTCCCTTATCCCGGCCCCAAATGGCCAAACCCATAAAAGTGCCCAGCCAAATTCGCCCGAGATCGTCCTCGTGAATAGCAAAAACATAGGGTAGGCCAGATAATAATTCCCGGATGGTGTCATTGGCCATATCCACTTCGAACAGGGCGGTTTGTGTGCCCATATAAACCGCTCCATTTTTACCGGCGCTCAACTCCCAGGGCATGCCAACGGAAGCTGGCACCTCCAGTAGTTTTTTGGTTCTATAATTGAATATATGAAAGGAAAGGCCGGGGCTTTCTTTTCTCAGCAAAAAGAATACGGTAGAATCAGTTGGGGAGAAAACCGACTTATTCAGGGAGTAAATACCGGGAACAGGAATCACCTCTTTGGTGATCCTCCCCTTTTTGAAACGGATCAGGTCCTTGCTGCCGCCGAACAGCACACTTCCGTCGGGCGTGCTGTATAACGGATGCAATAGCTGGCCGAATGAACCGCCCGGGTTATATTCAAACGTATCAATATTAGCTGTGGCCGTATTATAGCGTTGTATTATGCCTGGCCTGGCGGTGAGCGAAGAAAACCAAATATTGCCAGAAGCGTCTTCTACCGGGCTTTGATAAGACTTGCCATTATCCTTTCCCAACTTCCTGAAGTCTATCATTTGCAGTGGGGCGGGGTCCAGATTGATCTTGTACAAATAATTCGTTCTGGTGCCAACAAAGAGATTGTTGGCATTATCCATGTAAAGCGCTTTGATGTATAGCGGGCTCTTTCTTTTGTCCTGATGAAGGTCAAAATGCGTTAAACTCAGTTCTTGATTATTATCCACCAAACTGGGAGTGGGCTTCAGCAAGTACAGGCCTTTCCCAAAGGATCCGATCCATAAATTCCCATTCCTGTCTTGCTGAAGGGCCATAATATCCGAATCAACAAAAGATGCTTCTAAATTTAATTTTGTGAACTGGCCGTTGCGCAGGTTCCAGATCCCCAGAAAATATTGCACCTTAGTTTCAATGGCATCGAAATAATGGCCCCAAACCCAAAGGCTTTCCTGATCCTTTTCCGTGTATTGATCAATCCTGATTTGAGGCGCCCCTTCAAACTGGATCCTTTCGGCCTTCTTTTCTAAGTAAAAGCCATCTGTTTTCCCTTTGATCTCGAAAATACCCTGTGATTCAGAGATCAAAAAGAGGACCCCGGCGGCGTTCTTGTAGAATGAATTTTGTGCGGTTAAATGGGCGGCCCCTTCCTTTTGCCAACTTGCCAGCCTGCCTTCCAGCTGACGGGCAACCTCTTCATCGATGGGAAGCAGGTAGATGCCAGGAGCTGGGGTTTTGCCGAGGGCATCTAAGGTAAGCTTTGACGATTTACCCGAGGGGCCGCCCTCAATGGTATACCTGCCTTTCTTTAGGTCTAATACATCAAAGCAGATCCGGTATTTATCGTCCAGCGCCATACTTTGAAATGCTTTCATCGCCCAGATCTCCTGTCCTTCCGGCCCCACTATGGCACTTCTCTCGCTAAAGGCATCTGCATGATAAACAAAGGCGCCAATACCTGCTACCAGGTATTTAGAATGATTTTGATCGAGAAGGATCTGGGACGCCCCATCCGCTGAGCGCAGGGGCTTGCGCTTTGATTGGGGAATCAAGCTGAACAACTCGTTGATCAGCCCCGCTTTGGGGCCCCCGAAGATGGTGTCTACTTCACTGGTCAGTGGATCAATTCTTAGGATTCCAGCCTGGCTGTTTACCCAGATCCCTCCTCCGCTGCCTGCATGCGGCCTTCCCGAATCAGGATAGTTATTGGTGAATATCGACCTATGGCGAATTCTCTCGAAAGTCTCGGAAGTACGATCGAATTTCCAGACGTCGTCGCTAAATGTGCCTATCCAGATATTTCCGTAATGGTCTTCCGTCAGGGAAGCGAAATATTCAGAGATGTTGTAATCCCTCTGGTTTTTCTGAGGCCTGAAATATTCAAACTCTATTCCATTGTAACGGATTAAACTAATGCTACTCACCATCCAGAGGTAACCCTGGCTATCCAGTAGGAAGTCCTCTATTTCATCGTAAGGGAAGCCATATTCCGGGCCATAATGCTCCACTTCGTAGCCTTGTTCCAGGAACGTTGAAGATTGAGCAATGCCGGCCGATTGGCAGGAAATAAGTAGAAAAACGGAAAGTAATTGGCGGAAGGGACTGTGCCCGTTTATTTCCATAACACAGAGCGCTTTGGTGGGCCAAAGATACAGTGTAGAGGGAAATAATCAAAGATTTCAGATTTACCGGATGTATCAGAAAAGAGAAGTTTTGATCAGCGTTTTCGAATGTCTAAAAACCAATTGATGCCTGTTTCTTCGGCAATTACATTGATCGAAGCAATTTCCCGGGAAGGAACAGAGCGGGCAAAATCCAGCATTTCTGTTTCAATCCGGTGGATCAAATACCAATCGCAAAGACACTCCATGGCCCATTTAACCCCAATCGATAGCTTCGGGGAAATGTTTCCGATTAACAGCCGCCCTCCGGGTTTTACCGCATCAAAAAGCGCCCTGGTCAATGCTACTGTTCCTTTTGCAGGGTCTTCAAACGTCTTGATATAGTCAAACAAGCCGGCAGAATAGACAAGGTCCCAGCTATTGTTGTGTATCGTACCGATGGAATACTTCAGTGGTAAAAAGGAGCGTCGGAAACCTTTAACATCTTTCTTTGGATCGCAGGAGTTAAGCCATAGCCTTCTTGGAAGAAGATAGCGTTTATTCCCCTTGATCAGGTGGAAGGCATTGGCAATGCCATACTTCAACAATGGATTTTCTCCGTTCGCATTCCTAAGCGTTTGGATATCGTGGTCTAATGCTAAAAAATCCTTATCCTGGTGGTTGGCGTCAAGGTACTCATAGATTTCTTGTGCCGGGCCCGCCGCAAGGCTTAATACCTTTCCAGATTGAAATTCAAGAAAGGAATCCGCAAGAAGGTTTTTCCTGTTCCTAATGGCTACACACGCATCACAATCTGTACCAATCCGATGCAGAAGTTTTGAAAAAGTATCGCTCCCCTCATAGGTGTTCCTGTAAACGAGCGCCATCATTTCGGCATCCCCCGCATATCCTCTTGGTTTAAAAATGCTATGGTAAAAATAGGGGGCGCCTTTCAGGATATGATGAAGCCCATTTGTTGCAATAAATTGAAAGAAGTATTGCTTTTGCTCTAAACGATAGCCTTCCGTTAATGCTCCGAGACGGTTGATCTCATTAAAATAGTGATTTCTTTCCCCGGGTAAAATCCGATCGAGGTAAGCAAGCTGCCCGACGGAGTTAACATCCAGTTTATCTAAAGTGTTCTTGAGGTCAAAATGCCATTCCCTAAATTCCGAATAGGCGCGCAAAACTTCCTTTCCGAGCACTTTTTCAGCTGAGGACATATCATCTGTGTTTTTCGAAAAAAAATAGTAACTATTTACTACCCGGCCGAAAATGCCTGATTTTGCCCCGACCCTGAAGGGTGATCAGGCATTTTCGGCCTTTGCTCCTTTAGGGTTGGGGCAAACAAAGGGCGAAAATGCCGGGTGGAGATAGGCCTAAATAGTCACATAAAACATCCTAATTCACTTTGAATATTTTTTTGGACATTCTGGAATGATCATCGAAAATTAATTCTAACACATACATTCCTAATTTGAGGTGTTGAAAGTCAATACGGGCTTCATGGAGATCCAGTTTATTGGATTGAATAATTTCACCGTTGATCGTGGACAATCTGTATTCCTTCAATACTTTTGAAGATTCGACAAAAATGTAATCTGTGAATGGATTTGGGAAAACCTTATTCTTATTGTAAGCCTCAACGTCATACGAACTTACAAATGTATCGCCTTGCCACTTGTACATAGCCGGTTGGTTTGGAGAAGATATTATTCCCCTTGATGTCCATCCAAGATTGGCCGCTATAAATTCCGTGCCTCCAAATGGAATATTAGTATTTATGGTTTCCCAGGTTTTTCCAAAATCGGTAGAATAAACAGATACTCTATTGCTGGCAGAGGAATAAATATCTGACATTCCAATTAAAACACTATCGGTTTCCGGGACATATTCAATATTACCTATTGATATTCCGGGGCTTGAAGCAATATTACTCCATGATCCTCCGCCATCGTTAGTCTCGGCAAATGAAGTATTAAAGGTATTGGCATTAAGAGCTATTCCCCTTAAGGAATCTTTAAAAGCAACGGACAGAATGAGCGCATTATTCCCAAGTGATGTATTGAATACTTCCCATGAAGAACCTTTATCCTTACTTCTGTAAACTCTTCCTTTGTTGGTCCCAAACCAAACATGGTTTCCTATAACCTGGCAAGAGTTATTTCCTGAACTCAAAATTGTAAATTCATCACTCTGAAACGATGGAATATTGCCCGAACTAACCATTTGCCAGGAATCTCCCCCATCTTGAGTTGTTGCCATGAATTGCCGGTTAATGACTACTGCTTCTTGTTCATTAAAAAACCTGATCCATACCCCACCTGCAATATTATTGAATTTTTCAACCCAGGTTTCTCCCCCATCTTCTGTTTTAAAAACCCCTCTCCCGCTTCCGTTGCCATAATCTTGTGTCGTAATAAATGCTGTATTGGCATCAATAGCTTCAATATCAAAACTTATCCTGCCCCCTGCCTCTTCAATGTCAAAGCTTTCCCAGGTCAAACCTCCATCAATGGTTTTTAAAACCTTTGTGATGTGATTCAGCGGTATTCCACTTCCCGTATTTCGGTCAAAGGCAACAGCCCAAACAATATTCTCATCAACAACCGAAATGTCGAATACGCCATAGTTATTGGGCAGTATTCCAATTGCTTGTTCTTCCCAACTTTGGGCATTCAATGATTGAAATAAAAAAAGTAAAATTACAAGAGCAAAAAAGGTAATTGGTGTTCTCATTTTAATTGACTTTATAATTCTGAAAGGATTTTGAAGTTGACTGCCTTCCGGGAGGAATGCCTGAATCCCCACTACAAAGCGGCATTTGGGGGAATTTACCCCGCCGGCATTGTTGGTTGTCCAGTTATTCACTCCTTAACTTAATGGAGTCGTACCCCGTACACAGCGTGTCAGGGCCGGCTGTTGGATAACCGGCAGTTATCGGCCATTGCAAAGATGTCAACACCGGGCTATCCTGTCTTGTAATTATGATGCAAATGCTTGGAATTATGTTGAAATCATGGTGGGATGTAAAGATTGCAGAGTCCTCCAAACATGCTATACTCCCCTCGGCCACCAGAAGTGATTTTTGTCGCTTTCTTTTTCCGTCCTGCTTCGTTGAAAAGCCTCGCTATAGCTACTGCTATGTCTGCGTTTTTCGCCTCGCAGGCCGAAAAAATAAATTTTTCAAAATTTCACCTCTGGTAACCCAGGGGAGTATAAAGCACAAGGCGCCGCCCCGGGGTGTTTCCGTCAGATGCCGTTCATACAGCAGGCGCTTGGCCGGGCTGTGTAGGGGCAGGGCCGGCAGAACCTTGCCCGTTGCAGGAGGAGAGTGTCGGTAGCAGGGTGAAAAGTACGGATAGGAAGATAGGGGGGGGCAAGATATTGTGTTTTACAAGTATTCAAGCGCGGGCCAGCAAAGCTGCCCTGGCGCTATTTATAAACGATATCCGGCAAAGCTTTTTTCAGTTCATCTATGATCTCCTCGTTTGGCCGGGCCTAAAAGGTATTTTGCATTGTTTTCCGTCACAATAAATCCGATTGCGACAAAAAGTAAACTCATTCCGATCAGTACGTAGATCATCGTTTCGAATTTTGCCTGATGCAGGTGCGTATGCCGGGAGTTCCCTGCCTTACTTAGGGGAGTATAAATGAGACAGCCTCTAAATACAAATAGTATACGGGCAGGCAACCTCGCCAATTACATCCGTATCCATGAATGGCAAAATATTATCCCCGTGATTAAAAGTTGTTGTGTCTGTATCTCTGATGATTATCATCTTTTTGAATGGTAACCCTTCCTTTATTTCCTTGAAGGTTGTGCTAAATATTGTTTTTTCTTCAGAGTACTCCAATTTGAAATTTATTTTGCCTTCCCGGATCAACCCAGCTATTTCGGGTTCGATTTTTGATTGTTCCATTCCAAGCTCAATTATTATTTCGGCAGAACCTCCGTTGCAATTTTGAACCGAAAACAAATTATCGCTCTCGCAACTTGACAATCCCCATAGCAGCATTGATAACATAATTAATTCCTGGGCATACTGGGTATTTATCTTTTTCATTGCAACCATTGTTTCAGGAAATTTACTCATACGCAAAACCCTCCCCCGATTCCGCATACCTTTTCATCTCCCGGATCGCCCCCCTCATCTGCCCTTTCCAGAAAACATTCCCAAAGAACCAGTGGAAAGGATAGGCCAACAGGCTGTTGGAATACAAGGTGTACACCCAGCGCACCTTTACTGCGTTGTCGCTGATCTCTTCAAAGAACAGCTCCCCCTGAAATTCAGTGAACCCCATGCTCCACTGCCGGAACTCCGCTACGCCCCATTTCCAGTATTTGTTTTCCTCCCGGGCATAAATTTCATCAACGCCGACCGCTCCTCCTTTGGAAACCCAGTTTTGGGCGGATTGGGGGATCCGCCGCCCACCCGGTTGGCCCCAAGTGCTATCGTCGGTGAATTTCACAACGGCCGGCACCGGCCCGTACCCGGTGAGGAATTGGGTGGCGTCTCCCAGAATGGGGGTTTTAAAGGCCCGCTCCAGGGAGCAGTGGAAAATCGCTTCTACTTCTACAATGGTCTTCATGGTTGAATGGTTTCACTTCAAATACGCAAACGTATTCACCATTTCATACTTCGGGCTCCGGCTGATGAAGTCCCGGAAGAATGCCGTATGGCTGGCGCCCATGAGGATAAAAACCCGGTCCTTTGCATCCAGTTCGATCCGGTTTAAGTTGGAGTACATCCTCAGGTTCCGCTGGTAGTATTTGGCCGCCTCATCGGCCCCTTCGAATCCTTTTTCACTTCCCGCGTGGGTAAGCATATCGGCATTGACGGCGATCAGGAAATCCAGATATTGATCGTGGTTCTTCAGCTTTAGTTTGTCCAGCAGGCCCAGGCTGTCTTCATTGACGTTGGCCTCCGGGTAAAACTGCAGTGGGTTTTCATAATATTTATCGTGCCAGGCGGGGTCGATCTGGTTGTCTATCTCGTTCCCGATGTTGTAGTTGTAGCCCATTTGATGGTCGATCCCGTAGATCCTTTTTGTGCCGCTGAGCCGGCCCAGTTCAAAGGCGAGCAATTCTATTTCGGAGGGGTTCTCGAAAAACATCTCCGGATCTTCCTGGTATTTCTGGTATGCCGCCTGTAATGCTTCGTCGTACCCGGGCTCCGTTTCCACCAGAATGACGGTAGGTTGGAAGGCCGCCAGTTTTTCCGCTATCTCGTGAACGGCCCTTTGGTTTTCCTTATCGTGCTCATCAAATTCCGTTTTGTTGGCGTCCGGGGTGAACCCCATGTGGAAGGTGCCGAAATTGAGGACGGGTATTTTACTGAGCCCGTCGCCTGCGGTTTCCCGGGCGGTGTCCGTTTCGGTTTCTGAAGGTTTTGGCGAGCTGGTGTCGTTACAGGCGGGGGCCAGCAGCAGAGCGGCGGCGATGATGAAGTTGAATATTTTCATAGTTGTATTTTTCATGTAATACGTCCGGATGTTTTTATTTCGGCCACCGCTAAAATAACCACAATACCAATTTCCATCAAGAAATAAGCTACCCCCAAAACCGTCAGCTGCGGGTAAAAATAAACCACCAGCCCCAGGGTCAGGCAACAGTACAACAGGTTGGCCACCGCTATAGCCCTCAGGTAAGGCCCCCGGTTTTGGGGGAGAAACCAATAGCAACTCAAGGAGTAAACGGCAAAAACGCAGGCTATCAGGGCCAAGGGGTAAAGCACTTTTCGGGGCATGCCGAAAGCGTACTCCAACCTTACTAAAACGACGCCCAGGAGGAAGGCGGACAGCAGGGCGCCCAGGCCGTCGATCAGGAAGGCCTTCCTGGGGTGTAGGGTGATCTTGTTCATGATTTGAAACCCGTTCGTCTGGGGTGAAATTATAAAAATTCTGCTCCTGATTTGGGGGTTTCCCAAGAATTAAACATTTTTGTCGAACAATTTTGTCAGTTTTCAATGAGCCAGGATACCAAAGAAAAAATACTTCGCGCTGCGGAGGCTGTTTTTCATGAAAACGGCCTCCGCGGGGCAAGGACGACGTTAATCGCAGAAAAGGCGGGGATAAGCCGGACGATGCTGCATTATTATTACCGGACCAAAACGGCTCTTTTCCAGGAAGTGGCCCAAAACAGCCTTGGCCATTTTATCCGGCATGCGCAGCAGCTGTTCGAAAACGGGCATGGCCTCAGGGTATTGATCGAACAAATGGTCGACATCCTGTGCGATGTGCTGGAAGAAAAGCCGGGCATCCCCAGTTTTATAGTCAATATTCTGAATGAATCTCCGGAAATGCTGACCGGCCTGGCCTTTGTAAAGGAAGAAGGCATTCCCGCCTTGTTCGACCAACTCCTGGAGGAGGCAAGGAAGGAGAAGGAGATAACCGCTGAGATCTCCGGCGAAGGCCTATTGCTCAATATTTACGGACTGTGTGCCATTCCTTACCTGACGGCCCCTTTGATCCAATTCAAAACAGGCCGGACGAATGCGGAAATGATAGGTTTCCTGAAAGAAAGGAGAACGATGATCAAGGCATTCGTTTGGAATGGCATTCGAGGGAACCAAAATTGATAATAAAAAGACATGAAACGAGACCTCCTGATCGCCAAAATCCTCCTGACCATAGGAGTCCTGGAATTTTTCGGGCCGCTGTTAAAAGACACCGGCACATCCCACCTAATGAATGCGGAATGGGTGGGCCACGCCAAACTACACCTGGCCTGGTTGTTGGGATACATGTTCTTCTCCGGTTTGGCCAATCTCTATTTCATCTGGATCCGAAGGCCCTTTAAGTTATCTCACCTTTATCTGTCTTGCCTGTGGCAGGCGACGAATATCGCCGGTTTTTGGGCGGCCATCCTCTTTGTCCCGGTGTACGAAGGGGCCATAGTGGACCATCGATACCATACCGAAATATTGGGGATAGACGAAAATATTTTTGGTTTTTTGGCCTTATCTCTGGTTCTGGCAGGCGCCTTTTTCTGGACGAAGTTCAAAGTTGAACCGCATTTTAACCGCTCCGCTCCAACCGCCTGAAATGGAAAGAAAACGGTCAACGGATGTACTGATCATCGGAGGCGGCCCGGTGGGTATGGTGAGTGGTATTTATCTGGATAAACTGGGTATATCGAGTATCATTGTGGAGCGGCAATTTGAGCTCTCCCAACATCCGAAAGCCCATGAACTGAGCGCCCGTTCCATTGAGATCCTCTGCCAGTTGGGGTTTACACTGGAGGAGCTGAGAAAGGAAGCGTCCCGCTATGAAGACGCCTCCCGCATTCTGTTTTGCCATACCATCAATGCAGTAATCGGAGAAATTGACCTGCAGGAAGGGGGGAACGACGAAAAGTACAAAACGCATTTAGCCGCTCCGGAGCCCTATCTGAACCTTTCCCAAACGGAGCTGGAAAAGATCATGCGGCAAAAACTGAGCGCTTGTCCCGGTTGTCACCTGCTGATCGGCCATCAATGGGAGAGCATGTCGGAAATCTCGGCCGGTATGGAGAGTAAAATCCTGGATCGAAGAGGCAATAACACTTTTACCATCAGCAGTAAGTATGTGATCTGCGCCGACGGGGCGGGGAGCCCTAGCCGAAAAGCCCTGGGTATCACCATGGCCGGCGATGAAAAACTGGATGACTTCATTAGTGTTTATTTCGAATCGAATTTAAGAGACTTTGTAAAAAGGCCGGCCAAATTGTATTGGATACTGAACCCGGAAGCTCCGGGGACTATTATCGCCCACCATATCGAAAAGCGGTGGGTTTATCATTTCCCGATCTATACCCCCCACGAAAAGAAGGAACAGTTTACAAAGGAAATGTTGAAGCGACGCCTCCTTATGGCTTTAGGCGAGGAAAATATTCCACTGGACATCAAATCCATCAGCTTCTGGCGGATGGCCTGCCAGGCTGCTTCTGCATTTAGAAAAGGAAGGTGCTTTTTGGTGGGTGACGCCGCCCACCGGTTCCCGCCGACCGGAGGTTTGGGTATGAATTCAGGCATTGGCGATGTACAAAATCTGTGCTGGAAATTGGCAATGGTGATTAATGGAGTGGCCTCTGAACGGTTATTAGACAGCTACGAAGCGGAACGCCGGCCGGTCATCGAGTTGAACAGCCGGGAAAGCCTGCGCAATTACCGCAAAATATGGGATGTCCCCAGAGCCATGGGGCTCAATCCTGATCTATTGCCGTTGCAGGCCAAAGTGGTGAATAGCTATATTTTCAAACTATTTCCAAAAGCCTGGACAAACGGGCTACTGCGCAGGATCTACCGAACGCTTTCCAAAAAGGTTGCCGCCATTCCGGCAAAACCCGTACTCCATGAAAAGGTGAAACAGGGGATCAAAGAGCAAACGGAACACTTTGACCGAATAGGGTTGGACCTGGGCTATACCTACGACAATGGGGCAATTATTTATCATGAAAAAAAGAGTCCGCCCCAACATACGGTGAGCGCGTATTTCCCTTCTATTGAGCCCGGCGCGAGGTTTCCTCATTTTTGGGTTTATGAAAAAGACACCAGAACCAGCTCCCACGAATGGCTGCATCCCGGCAGGTTCACCTTGCTCTGCAATGAGGAGGGAGAAAAATGGTGGTCGGCCAATAAGAGTCGTTTAGATCCTGGTATCCAAAAGGCCATTCAGGCCAGAAACATAGGTAAACTCCTGCAAAATCAACCGGACACCGCTCGGGAGCGGGCCTTCTACGATATCTCTTCCGTTCCGTTGCTGTTGATCCGGCCGGACGGGCAGGTGGCCTGGCAACCTGAAAGCTTACAGGCCGATCCCGCTGATATTTTTAACCAATTACTACCCTGACGATGAGCATCAAATTGATCGTGCTGATGGCCGCCCTTGTCTTTCTGGTAGGGCTGGCGTATTCCCTTTTTCGGCCGTTGCCGAACATCCCGCCCCCGGCTGCTTTTACCTGCCTGGAAATAAAGGACGGCGTATTCATCCCAACGGACAGCTTACCTCAACCGCAGAACATTTACGGTATGGGGCTGACCTACAGGCAGCATCTGGTAGAAACTGCCGCTGAGTACGACCCTGGCGCCTTGCCGCCCATTTTTAAAAAGAAACAGCATACGGTCACCGGTAATGGTTCGAAAGTGAAGTTCCCTGCGGCGGAAGATCTGATCGCTGCCGCCGGAGAATTGGAGGCTGAGGTAGCCGAAAAGTTGAGCGCGGATTTCAAAAACCTGTCCCCGCTGCTGGATTATGAGGTGGAACTGGGGTTTGTATTGCTGGAAGCGATCTCCGAAAAAGACCTGTTGGATGAAAGCTTTGTCCCTCAGCTCGGTTTTTTTATAGCCAATGACCTGTCGGCGAGAAGTGTCGGCTTACTGGGAGAAGGTACGGATATCCGTTATGAATACTGGGGCGTTTCCAAGAGTTTCCCCGGTTTTTTACCCCTTTCTGAGAAAATATGGATCCCTGACTCGCCTACGTCCAATTCCATCCCTTGTATCCGAATTGAGACTTATGTAAACGGGAAAGTGAGGCAATCGCAAACGACGGACAATATGATCTTCACTCCCCTGGAGATGCTTCGTTTTATTCACCAAAAGTACTCCGATACGCCTCTGCGCAAAGGAGATATGGTACTGACCGGGACGCCCGGCGGAGTGGCCATTTCCACCCCCAAAGCATTGGTCCGGCTGAGTAACCTGCTGGGTTTCGGCCGGTATAAAAAGCTGTCGGCAAAGTTGGGCGGTGATCAATCATCGTTTTTGAAAGTTGGCGATGTTGTGGAAGTGCGGGGGGAAGGGTTTGACGGAGTGAGCGTTGAGATTGTTTTTTAGAGCTTGTTTGTCCGCTATCGCTCGATATTCCGTTCGATCTTTTCCCGCAGCTGGATCAACTTTTCTTCGGTTTGCGCATAAAAGCTTAGGATGAAACGCCTGTTCATCTGTATCTTCCATAAATAGCTCAGCAGTATGTTTTTTTCCTCCTCAGAAATCCTCAGCGGCAGTTGCATGCCGGCTATATTTCCACTTTCATCAAATCCTAAATGCGGAGCAATTTTGTTGTTTATGGCTGCGAAATAATTATTATGGTACTGCATTTCATCGTATTCCTCTTCAAACTTTTTCAGTATGTTATAGTCGTATTCGTACAGCGTGATGATCTCAAGCCGTAGCGCATCATCTTTGATCAATTCCAACCCCCTGGACTTTAAAGTTTCGTAACCAGAGATATTCTGTATGGAGATATAGTCTCTCGTTAAATTAAAATAGTGCATGGACAGCGTATCTAAATTCACTTCTCGCCCTTCAAGCAGGTTGCGCCAAAACTTGCAGGCCAGTATCCCGTCCTCATGCCCCCTTTTGTTAATTCTGAGGTCTTCAATATCCTTCTCCAGCCCGTTCGAGATCTCCGCCAGTATCTTGTCGGCGGCTTCATTGTCCCGTCGGTTTTCATTCCAGTTATTTAGTGCAAACGCCGAAATGACGGCAATGAATATGGACAAAAATTCAAAGCCCAATTTTTTCCAGTTTGTATTCTTCATTTGCTTGATCTTCATTTTTATTCCTTTTCTGGAATTTCTCTCCAGGTATAACTTTTGTGTACGATCTTCCATGAACCTTCATATTTAAGCAGCAAAAAATAATCGGTGAAAATTCGCCAATTGGGTATTACAATTTCCGCCTTGGCTATTGCCGCATCTTTTTCGTAGTCGATCGAAATGATTCGCCCGATCCGGTTTGTTTTTTCCCCTTCTTTCACATTCGAGATGTAAGCTTCCCCTGAACGAACCTGTAAACTGTCCTCGGTTGTCACGGCATACAGGTTGAAGTCTGGGTGAAAAGCCTTTCTAAGCCTTTCAGGTTGCCCATTAGCGGTGCCTTCGATATAGTCCATTAAGGTTTCGCTAATTTGCTCGATTTCTGATGGGCCATCCTCTGTTTGAGCAAACGCATTAAACCCGGTAAGGATGAGCAGTACGATAAATCCGGTCGTGATCGATCTCTTCATATTGATTGCATTTTTTTAAGAAAGTTAACGCAATATAATGCCTGCAGCTATACGGGACAAACGCAGCGAGGCGGAAAAGCGCCCGTCAGAATTCACAAATTTCGGGTTGGCAGGCTATAATTCTTCCAAAAGTTTGAGGATCTCTTTACAAGCTTCTGTAAACTTAGAGCTTTATAATATTGTGCGTCAGAAAACTGAGAATATAATCTGATCGACACCATAAATAAGCTATCGTGGAGTCTTTGGCTAGGCCTTTGTCAATTTCTTCCTTTCACTCCTTCGAATAAAAGCTGTACTGATGGGCTCCATTTTTTAGATGTTCCTCTATTATTGATTCTTGGCTTTGCTTGACAGAATTATCTACCAATTCTTGTGACTGTAACTCACATGATAGAATAATTACAATGATTGCCGAGAGCGCTAATCTTATCATTTCTCTTGATTTATTTAAAGTTGTGCCAACGTTGACAATATGGCCAGTAAGGGATTGCGGGCGATTTCTTATCAAGGTACACGAAAAGTTAAAGCGGGCTATAAACCTTTGAATACCACTGAAACCCTTATTGGCTATATTGTGTGTTGGGCGTTCGTTATTTATTCAATCACAATATAGTAAGGTATTTTATATAATCCATTATTGAAATATACTATCGCTGAATCTCCTATTTCTTTACTTTTATAAATATCTCTTGCAACGGATACATCATCAATTTCTTTCTGTGGACCCCATTCACTAAGTTTTAAATAATAAGTTGTTGTCTTTCCAGAACTGGTATGTTTATCTAATACTACTGCTTTATAAACAGTCGGTTGAGATTCGTCAAATACAACATTTGTTGTAATCAAGAGTCCATAGGCATACATTCCTCCGAACATTAACATTCCCAAAATTGCTAAATAAGTAACTCCTTTTTTAAAATTATATTCAACTTTTGAGCCCTTCAAAACTAAAAGTCCAAATACAAAAAATATTACTATTGCTGGTTTCCAAAAATTTGAGTAATCAAATATTGTAAAATCCATTAATGCTCGAATCATCAAGGCACGGTCGGCAGCTACGCAGTAGCCGACGAATGGAGGCTATTGGCGTAGCTGCGGTGTTCTCGGTCGTTTTCTGTCTACTTGATACGGGTAAGTTCCAACATCCCTCCTTTAGGATTGCCATTTTTGTCAAACTCAAACCTCATTACTCCACAATCATGGAAATAATTATTAAGGTACGTTGTATCCGGGCAATCTTTGGAATAGATGAAATATTCATAAGTTTCAATTTCATTCCGTCCGATGGTAACTTTATTAGGTTTACCATATAATTTCATTACTTCTTCTTTGTCAAGCGTCTCAAACCAACAATCAAACATATTGTTCCAATAACGTATTTGAACAAAGTTTTGAAATGCAGTATCAGTCTCAAAATTGTCGACTTTCACTTTAAGTAGTCCATTATAGGGTTCTAGTACCGAAAAAAGCCATAACAGGTTTTCCTCACAGGCCTTGTCTAAATCTTTATTTTTAATAAGTTGCTTTCCGCTGTTACAAGCTCCTAATACTGTAAGAACACTTATCAAATATGCTAGTTTTCGCCCTTTCATATCTTGACAAATTTAATTGACACAATAGTTGTATTTGTCCGAAATGAAAGGATATAACACCCCTTAGCTAAGTCATTTGAAAACTCAATTTCTTTTCTATTTTCTCCTTGAAAAATGCTCCAGGAGTCTTCATAGACTTTTTTTCCTAATAAGTCACAAACAGATAATTTGACAATCTGGTTTTTGCTTGCTGTAAATTCAACATGCAGCAAATTATTGTTTAAAGGATTAGGGAATAATTTTGTGGAATAATTAGATGCTAACTCGTCAACAGAATTTAAGACGCTACAATCATGAGTCATTATTGGGAATATGCTGTCAGTCACACAATCTGGTATCGACAAGAGGTTTGAACTAGCACTAAAACATGATTCAGCCCCCTCTCTATCATCATCTTGAATATCATGAGCATAATTCGGAATATTGTTCATACTCGAATTCATGATATATTCCTCAAAATTGGGGATAGAAGGATTTAAGGAGTGATTTAAACCATGTGCATGGCCAAGTTCGTGTAAAATTCTATTATACCATCTGTATTCTTCGTAGTTTGGGTCAAAAGGATTAAAGTCATCTCTAATTACCACGTCGATATCTCTGATATAGAGCGCCCCTTGATTTACGTTGCCACATCCTCCATAATGCCCGGCAATAATCACAGCAGCTCTTGCATTTGGGTCTTCAAAGAATGTGCTGGGCTTCATTTTTACAATATTGATGCCATCAGCGCCCGAAATATCTATAGAGCTGTCTGCATTGTCTGGACTGATCCGCCAAGCTATTGATGTATTGGAACACCACGTTTTAACAGCTTCCTCAAATATTGATTCGGCTTTGCTCGGAACATTAGGGTGATAAGTATAAAAAATACCATTTGGAGTTTGCCTTGAGTAGGCAAATCTTTTGGTTGTTGCGTTTAAATTGACGCCTGACCTGAAATTAAATGCAGAGTACCGAATATGAATATCTTTTTCATTGCTCTGCTCAATTTGATTAGGATTGGTAAAACTTGGCCTTTCTACCCATACGCCTCCTGAACAGGCGGGGTTTTTCCAACCCTGTTGATTGGTGGCGGAAGGAACGCTTACTATTATAATGCTATCGCTCCACGAAACTATATCTTGATGTTGGGCGTAAGCTTCTCCAAAGCCTTGCTCGTCGCCATTGGCAAATTTTACTCTGTACTTTTCAGAATTGGTAGAGTCAATCGTGCCGAAATTATTTCCTTTTATCGTTAATTTGTCGCCTGTCCCGGCTGTAAGCACAAGGGGAGAAACCTCTGATATGTTCGGAGCTAAGAAAGGAAAAATCGGGTCTTCTACTACAATTTTGTCAAATTCTTTTAACATCTCCGCCTCATCGTCATAGAAATAACTTTGGTGAGACATGAGAAACCCATCATAGGAAATAGAAGCCAATTCAATTAAATTCTCTATATCCAGCGTAACATGGACAAACTTTTCAGGAATCGGCGACAAAGGGTAATACTCGTCCGGATCCAAAGCTGCATCTACCGAAACCCTGACAATTTCTTCTGTTTCGTCGGCAGCTTCTAGTTCGTAGATACTATTTTCTATTACTGTTTCTTTTGTAACTTCAATGCTTTCGTTCGCCACTACATTCTCCCCAAATGCTTCAGTATTGTAGGTAATGTAAACATCTGTTGCTGCAAATTTCACCCCTTCCTGATTAGAGCTTACTAAAATGTCAAACTCAATTCCACCTATATCTGTGACTTGCACGTTGTCAAAAGCAAATGCAATAAGGACCTCGCTTACAATCCTTAGCCCTAATCCATGGGACAACCATTTGCCGATTGACTTTTCGACAGTGTTTGAACTTGATACAGTATACTTTCTTCCCGTTGAGGCCCCTATCTCATCATAAAGTTTATGAGGATGGCTATAAACAGTTTCTCCCAACCTTGCCATAAACCTTCTGCCCTCTATCTGATACGCGATGAAAGGATGTTCAACTCTAGCAGGTTCAAATGTAGAAGCGCTGCTCTCTGTCAAGAAAAATACGCCCCCCCCAAAACCGTCAGCTGCGAATAAAAATAAACCACCAGGGTCAGCGTCAGGCAACAGTACAGCAGGTTGGCCACCGCTATGCCTTTCAGAAAGCGCCCCCGGTTTTGGGTAAGGAAAAAATGGCAGCTCAGGGAGTAGATCGCAAAAACGCCGGCGATGGCAGCCAGCGGGTAGAGCACCTTCGCAGGCATGCCGAAAACAGGCTCCCACCGCACCAAAATGACGCCCAGGAGGAAGGCGGACAGCAGGGCGCCCAGGCCGTCGATCAGGAAGAGTTTTTTCATTTAGGGTTTAGCTTCGTTGATGATCTCATGAATGTAGCACATGCTGCTGGACATTTTCCGGGCTGTGCACGAATGCACGAATACACGAATACACGAATGCACGAATACACGAATACACAATAACCCCAAAATGTCCAGTAGTGTGAATAGTAGTATTCAACCCAAAAGTACACAATATGGACCGCTTCTCTACTCACAACACCCCCCCAGCCCATACAACTCCGTCACCTCCTGCGCCGACAACGCCCGGTTATAAACGATAATGTCATCAATCCGCCCGGTGAAGTCCGTTCCGACGAACACGTCCCCCATATCCTGAGCGATATGCAGGTTGGTGCAATTGGCATTCCCCGATTTCACTTCGTCCAGGTTGCCGTTGAAGTAGATCCGGTATTCATCGCCGTCTTTTACCGCCACTACGTGGTGCCAGTTTTCCGTCAGGGCTACGATCTCTCCCTGGCAGCCACTGGAAACTGTATTCGCCCAGACGGAGTTGTTGTGCCCGAATACCGCCCGGCGGCAATCGTACAGGGCTACCGACCATTCTCCTCTTCTGTCCGGGCACCTTCCCTGATCTCCTCTGGCAAACAGGACCTCGAAACTACCTGCGCTTCTCGTGGTATCCATGGGTTGGTACCAGATGGAAACGGAGAATGCATTGAGGCCATTCAGGAAATTCGAGTTGGCGGTGGTGAGGAATTCATCGTTACCCGAGAGGTTGTCGAACTGGTAGGCGCAGTCGGCGTTGCCGTTCCGGTCCGCCGCGGGGATAGCGGTTGTCGGGTTGGTGAGGCCGTTGTTATTGGGGGATGCGTCGGCCAGGGCGCCGCCGTTGAACGGGTAGAAGGCGATCACGCCGGTTTGCAGGTTGGGGGGCAGGCAGTCGACGGTGAATTTTTCCTCTTCGCCGCAACTAAAAATGCCAATGATCAGAAAGAGCGCGATGGTTTTCTTCATGTTTCAAAGCTTTAGCGGTTAGTGATGTAATGCATAATTACAACGAAGATCTTGTTTTCTTATTTTCTACCGGCGCGATCAGGCCGTGCTCACCCTGGATCAGCAGGGTAGGGGGGAGCCTGAACGAACTGGAGGCAAGACGGTAGAAGCCTTCCTTCAGATTAAGGCCGAATGCTTCTTTCGCACTCAAAGCTACCTCATTTATACGACGCCTTTGGCCTGCTTAGATACCAGCTTTCAAAAAGAAAATTCATGCAACCCAAAAACAAAGTAAAACTATTTTTAGTTATAGTAAAACTATTATTTTGAAATTATAATACCCTATGAAAACAAGACTCCTTCTTGGAGCGCTCCTGTTTTTATTTTGGCAATGGGGTGGCGCTCAATCTTCTTCTCAGAACTCATTATTCGGCGCTTTTCAACCCGGATTTTACGCCGGTTCCTCTGGGCGGGCTTTTACTGGAATATACCTGGAAGCCGGATCGCCTTTTGCATTTGTCCTTTCCCCTGTCTGCCGGAATGGGGGAGGTGGACTGGAAGGACGGATCGCCTTTTTCCGGACAGGAGCCGGACTTTGGGGAGGATAATTTTTTCTTCATTCAGCCGGGGGCCATGCTTGAGGTAAACCTTTCCTCATTTGCGCGCCTGTATGGAGGAGTGGCCTACCGATGGGTTCCTGCGGGGGTGGATTACCGAGGGCTGGATGCTGCCGATATCAGCGGGCCGGCAGGTGTATTGGGAATTAGGGCTATGCTTTTCAAATAATCATTCGCTAACTGTAAAATTTTTTGACTATGATCTACAGGCTCATTTTGGTATTGCTTGTTTCCGTATCATTTTTTTCCTGCGGCGAAGACAGTTTCCCCCTTACTGGCACTACGCCAAGCCCCGGCGGCGATCCGGCCTTATCGGATTCCGGGTATGTGGAAGGCAATTGGGTAGTAAGGCAATTTGTTGATGAAGAAGAAGATGAGACCGCTTCCTTTAACGGTATCGTGCTGGCCTTCGAACCCGATGGCGCTTTTAAAATGCTCCGGAGTTCCGATCTGATCGCAACGGGCACCTGGAACCTGGAGAACAACGGCAGGGAGCTGAACATTGAGACGCCCGCCTTTGAAAATGAAGACGAAAGCCTGGGTGAGGATCTGTATGAGATACACGATAGCTGGCAATTGTCTGAAATCTCAGATGATGAAATGCATCTGATAGGGGAGGACGAGTTCTTTGTATTGGTTCGGCAGTGAGTGCGTATTATACTCCCCTTGGGAACAAGAAGTGATTTTTGTCTCTTTCTTTTTGTAAGGCTATGCCTGTGCTTTTCGCCTTGAAGGCCACAAAAATAAAATTGTCAAAATTTCGCCTCTCATGCCCGAGGGGAGTATAGAAGTAAAATCAAGCTCTTACGCCACACCTCACATTCACTTAATGACTGGAGGGCAGTTTTACTGGGCCAGGTATTTTTCCACAAATTCCACCAACGCTTCCCCGTGCAAATTCTTGGCTACCACCGTCCCCTGCGCATCCAGCAAAAAATTGGCGGGGATCGTCTGCAGGCGCAGGGCTTCCATCAGGGGGGCGTCATCGCCCTGCAGGTGGGAGGCGTGGAGCCAGCGGTGGGCGCCGTCCTTGTCGATGGCGGCCTTCCAGGTTTTTTCACTGCCGTCCAGAGCGTAACCGATCACCTGAAAACCGTTCTCGTGGAACTTGTCCCACAGAGGCGCCAGCACGTCCCGGTTCTCGCGGCGGCAGGGCGCGCACCAGGACGCCCAGAGGTCGAGCAGGGTGAGGCGCTTGCCCAGTAGCTGGTACAGCGCCACCGTATCTCCCGAAAGCAGGGGTAAGGGGAAATCCGGGATCTTTTCTCCTTTCAGCACGGGAAGCTGTTCCCTGTTGCTTTTTTCACACAGCTGAACCACCCACGGATGGCCGGGATATTTGTCCTGCCATTTCCGGCACTGAGCAACCAGGAACTCCGGTACCCGCTCATAATCGTTTTCCGGGCTCACCCACCGAAGGGCGGCGAGTGCAGGAAGCAAATGATCGGTATTCTGAGCAAAGTCCATTAACGGCTGTTGAAAGGCCAGCAAGGCCTTTTCTTCCTCCAGCAGTTGTTCCGCATCGTGGCCCTCTGCATCGTGGCCCTGCAGAAATTGCCGGAACGCCCGCAGCCGGATGTCCCTCAGCTGCAACAAAGCCTCATTTTCAGGGGAAGGGGCTTTGATGGAAAAACTGCTTTGAAATTCCCGCATAGCGGCCGTAATTTCCAGCTTGTCCCCGTTTTTCCAGATGATCGGGAAGTAATTGGCCGTAGCCGGGTTTTCATTGTCCAGCCGGTTGGCAAAACGTTCTCTTTTTTGCTGAACGGCCAGCTCCAGTAAAACCGGTTGGGGGGCGTCGGGCAGTTGGTTAAAGGCGAAGCTGCCGTTGGCCTGCACTGCCGCTGAATCCAGCACCTGGCCGGTAAACCCGGCGGTCACTTCGTCCAGGTTGCGGGGTTGGATGAGGTAAACCACAGGAGCCCAGTTGCCGTCCGTCGACAGCTCCAGTTTGCCGGAGAGGGGCGCCTGTTCGGCGCAGCTCGCCAGCAGCGCAAGCAACAAAAGAAAAAAGAAGCAGGTTCGTTTCATTTCCAGGGATTGAGGCTCCAAAGATAAGTAGCCGGACAGATTTAGATTATGTATAACTGACCTTTCTCCAACTCTTAATCGAAGGTTGTTGTCTCCCCCTGCCTGCCCGCCGTACAAGACATTGGCAGGCGGGGAGGGGAGTAGAGGGGGAAATTATCAAGGGTTTACATCCAAAATCCCCCCTCCTTCCTCCCCCAGGGGAGGAAGGAGGGGGGATTTTAATTGGAAAGTAGAGGGGTTATACTCAAACTAATATTGTCCACTTACCTACTCTTTGATAACCTTCTCAAAATACCGCTTGGCCTCGTCTTTGATCTCGATGAAATAGATGCCTTCCGGCAGATTGGAGTTCATGGGAAAAGTATACGTGTTCTTTCCACTATTTATACTTCCCCGGTACAGCTCGCTGATCAGTCTACCAGAAGGATCGATGAGTTTGATCGTTGCATTGCGGCTATGGGTATTGGAAAACTCAAGTACCAGCATATCGTCCATCGGGTTGGGAAAGGCCTTGATGTTTTGAATACCTGAATGTAGATCGCGGGTACTGGTGCTGGTCAGTGCGAAATCGAAATAGTTGACGTTAAAGGCATCGGATTGCGCCTGGGCCTGCATGGTGTAAAACCCCTCTTCCAGATAGATCGATGTGGTGAAGTCCCGCCAGTTTTGCCATCCATTCGTGGAAGTATAGTTGACTTCTGTTTGCAGCGCATCGTCAAACTTGAGCAGTAAGGTACCTCCGGCGAAACCGGATATCCGGCTCACCACCTGGTATTGGCCGGGCTGCGTGATCTGCACCCGGTATTTCATCCAGTCGCCGCCTTCGATGTATCCTACATTCAGGCCGCCGCCAACATCCGAACAGGGTTCGGCCTGTATGCCGTTCATCTCGAAGAAATCTTCAGCTTCAACTCTTCCGGGGATGATATGTACAATGGCCCCGCCGCTCACTGCATTGTATACATAAAAATCTTCCAGGTTGTCCAGGATCAGGCCTGAGGAGGCGATATTTCCTCCGGAATAAGACAGGGTTACCGCTTCCTCCGGCTGGATCGGGGTGTTCAATGAAAAGGCCAGGATGCTTTCATCAAAACCGGCAGTGTTGATAGCGTTGATGATACCGGGGCTGGCCACGCCGTCAATTGTAATTTCAAAATCGCTGTTGGCGGCATTCATGGCCGTGATGTGATCGGAAAGGGCCAGCAGGATGGTGCCGCCGTCCCGGCTGGTCGTAGCAGCATAGGGCAAGAGTTTCTCAGCGGCATTTTCGGAGGGAAAATCCTGCAAACCATGCCGGTAGGCAAACAAAGGGGCGTAATCGTCATCCTCCACATTGATGGGGATCTGCGCCATCTCCCGGGGCCAGGAATGCGTCAGTTGGCCGGAAGGCTGATAATCGCCAAAGAGCACCTCGGCGATGCCTTCGCCTTCCGTCCCCGGGTACCAGGCGGCGATCATGGCGTCGGTATAGGGCAGCATTTCGCCGAGGATCATCGGCCGGCCCGAGATCAGCACGGCGACGGTGGGGATGCCGGCTTCTTTAAGGCTTTTCATCAGATTAATATCCGCTTCCTCGAGGTTCAGCGAGGTACGGTCGCCTGCCCCTTCCGCATAGGGCGTTTTTTCGCCGACAACGACAACGGCCACATCCACCGGGCCGCTGTAATCGCCATTGGGGGAATAAATGACCTCACTATTGCCAACCATATTTTCAATACCGGAAAGGATATTCGTGCCGGGAGTGATGCTGCCGGTGGCGCCCTGCCAGGTGATCGTCCACCCGCCGCATTGGGCGCCCAGGTCGGCCGCCAGCGTTCCTGCTACCAGGATGGTTTGATCATTCTTTTGCAGGGGGAGGACATCGTTCTTGGCATTTAATACCACCATCGATTCCCGGACGGCCTGCCGGGCGACGTCCCGGTGTTCCTGGGAACCCACGGAAGCGGCCAGTGCAGGGTCGGCAAAGGGTTCCTCAAACAGGTTCAACAGCAACTTTTGCTTCAGGATCCTTCTCACCGCGTCGTCTATCCTGTCCTCGCTTACTTCCCCATCTTCCACCAGGCTGATCAAATGGCTGATAAAAACTTCATACCGGTCCGGCACCATGACCATATCGATGCCGGCGTTGATGCCCCTTTTTATGGCCGTCCGGTAATTCTCATCGATCTGGTCCACGCCCTTCCAGTCGGAAATGATAAAGCCTTCAAACCCCAGTTCGTCTTTCAGCACATCGGTCAGCAAGTAATCGTGGCCGTGGAGTTTTACGCCATTCCAGCTGTTGAAGGAGGCCATGATCGAGCCCACGCCGGCGTCAATGGCATCGAGGTATCCCTCCATGTGGATGTCGCGCAGTACGGCCTCCGTCACCTCCGTATTGCCCTGGTCCCTCCCGTCGGTTGTACCGCCGTCCCCGACGAAGTGTTTGGCGCAGGCCAGGATGGTTTCGCCTGAGCTCAGGTCCGTGCCTTGCAACCCCAGCACCGATTCCCGGGCCATGATCTTTTGGACCTCGGCCGTTTCTCCGAACCCTTCGTAGGTTCGCCCCCACCGCTCATCGCGGGGCACGGCGATGCAGGGGGCGAAGGTCCAGTCGATACCGGTGGCCGCCACTTCTCTCGCGACGATCTGGTTCGCCGTTCTGACCAGAGCCGGGTTCCAGGTACACCCCATTCCGATGTTGTGGGGAAAAATGACGGCTCCGCGCACATTATTATGGCCATGAACGGCATCCACACCATAAATGAGGGGAATGCCCCGGTTGCTTTGCAGGGCAATGCTTTGAAAGTTGTCGTACATGCTGGCCCAGCTGCCTGCCGTATTGGGAGTAGGGGAGGAGCCTCCTCCGCTTAGAATCGACCCGATGCCATAAGTGGCGATATCCTGAATATTTTCGAATTCCCCTCTTTCCACCTGGGTCATCTGGCCGACTTTTTCCTCCAGGGTCATCAGGGCCAGGATGCTGTCCGCCATCTGGTCTAGTGTTTGAGCGGTTGTGTTGAGGCTTAGGAGAAGGGCTATAGAGATTGTCAAAGTGTATTTCATATATGAGATTGTTTTATTGCGGCCATTGGCACGAATATACGGGCTGAATGGGCACTGGAAAAATTATTCGGATAAAATTCCAGGTGGAGATGATTGCGGGCATTCTCCGGCTTAAGGATAGAAGGACTAAAACCTTCCTGTTTCGATACATCGACACGGCTGGCCACTGAACCCATCAATGGTGCGATTCCTTTCCATATTTTTTCAGCGCTGTTTCAACATCAAGTACCGGTACCCGCATTGTGCCATCGTGCAGATCCTGTCCTTCGTACATGTCGAGATTGTGAATATCGTATTGGGCATTGTTCAGGCCGAGTACAATGACGTCGAAGGTAAATGCCGATTCCGTATTCGCTACAAACCAATGGATGTTATCCTTATCATCCGAAATGGAAGAGCACTCTCCTGTGGATACCGTCTTGTCGATCGTCGGTTTGATGATCAGGTAGCCTTTCTCCGCTCTGATCTTTTCGTAGTGGCGAAGGTGCATTTCCCCCTGAAGGGCCAGGTGGGCTGAAGCCATATTGCTGTGTCCGTGCGGAATTATGGCCCGGCCCTTCTGCATGCCGAAGATCTTCTTGATAAACACGGTTTTTTCGGGTAGGCCGGCCAGTTTCGGAAATTGGACCGGTTTAGTGCTTACCCCCAGGTCAGGGTACTGGAATCCCTTTTTCAAATTGTCGAAATCAATAAATTTCAAAAGTTCTGCCAATTCAATTTTTTGGTACAGGTTTTCTATCTGCCACTGCCACTCGACAGGCATGATGGCCTGCTTTTTCAGGTCCGAACAGTAATCGTTCAGGCTTATCGCCCAGTGGCCCACAATGGGCTGAATAGAACGGGAAAAGGCGTTGAAGGTGAACAACGTATCCATCAGGGCGAAACTTGTTACGGTTGCCAGTAGCTCTTTGGAAAATGTTCTTCTGTCCATTTCTACTGTGTTTTATTGAGTAGCTTCTCAAAACACACGCTATTCTCCACCCCCATATACTGTCCGTAGTTCGGTATCGGCCGGTACCCGCTCTTCTCGTACAGCCGAATGGCCTCCGGCTGCCGCTTACCCGTTTCCAGGACGCATTTTTCACAGGACAGCTCCCCCGCCCAGTTTTCCAGCTCCGTTAAAATTTGGGCGGCAATGCCTTTGCCTCTGGCCTCGGGCAGGGTGTACATGCGCTTGACTTCCATTGTGCCCGGCCGGTATTCCTTTATAGCGCCACAGCCGATCGGCCTTTCGTTTTCGTAGGCTACCACCGCGTACTTGATCCCGCCGATGGTGTTGTACCGGGCGTAGAAAGAATGCTCGGCCCCGTCCCGTTCCGCCAGTTCGGCGTCGAGCCGCCGGACGAGAGCGATAAAGTCCGGATGGGTGGCGTCGGTTCTGGTTATTTTATTCATTTGGCCTTTTTAATGCTGGAAAAATCATTTATATCCGATCTCTTCCGACAACTGCACGCTACTCTTCGCAAAGTTCCCCGTCCCGAACGCGATCTCCTTGCCGGCCTCGTTGTACAGCGTGGACTCAGCTATAAATAATGTCCTCGATCTGAATTTCACTTTCCCGCGGGCGGTCAGCAGCCCCTCGCTGGCCGGCCGCAGTATGTTGATGTGGAACGAAGTGGTCAGGACGAACACATCCCGTACGACGGAACTGACGGCAAAAAAGGCGGCGTCATCCAGCAGTTTGAAGTATACCGAGCCGTGAATGGCCCCCAGGGCGTGGAAGTACTTGTCGGAGATCCGCAGGCCGATCTCGGCTTCCTCTTCCGATATCCGGCAGGTGGTGGTGTCGAATATCTTGGTGTTGACGTTGGCGTTCAGATACATGCGCTCCAGTTGGCGGAAGTGGGCTTCGCTGCTCATACTGATCTCGATTTAGTGAAAGCGGAACGAAGTAATGGGTGAATTCAAGCTGCTGTGAACCAGGACTTTAAGGGCCTGGGTAATCACCTGTTAATTCGGACTAGTCTTCGCTCACTGCGGGGCTCCTTTCGCGATTTCTGCCTAAGAATTGGTTCAGCTCAGTCAACTTTGCTTTATTTTGTACCAGGCCGCTTCCCATGGTTTTCGCCGTTTTTATCGCCCGCAGGTTGGGAAAGGATAGCTTTCCCTTCGATACGGAATACATCCACAGCAGGTCCAGGTAGTTCAGAAGCAGGTTGAATTTTTCAAAGAGGCCCGTTTCCGTAACTACAAAGCCCAGCCGTTTTGCGGTTTCCTCACTGAAGAAATAAGAACTTCCCCGAACCTCCACCGATCCGGGTAATTTCCCGCTTTCGACCTTGCTGATGACCAGCAGCAGCCCCTCGATGTAATAGTTCAGCATTTTATTCCGCCATTCACTCCCCGGCTTCGTATTCCACATCACCATCAGAAAGTCGAAAGAGGTGCCGTTGTGCAGGTCGTACCTCTTCTTATTGGCGCCATACACCAGCAGCATGGGAGAAAGATAAGTATATAACCCCACAAGCCGGAAAAAGGGCGTTGCCAAAAACTGAAAAACCGGTACGAAGAGGAATGCGAGAAAATATACAATCGGATACTCAGAGGCTCTTGTCAACCATAGGCCCATTATGATCATCATGATCAGTAACATAGACAAAGCGATGGCCCACTGGGCAAGGGAGGGCAGTTGGTAAAACCTGTTCATAAAAAGTTACTTATTTGAATATTTGGATCACCACCGGCCCCTTGCTGCCTCCCTCCTCCGCATACCGATGCGCTTCGGCAGCCTGCTCCATCGGGAAGCTTCTATCCACCAGCGCCCTGATCTCCCCGGCCTCGATCAGCTCTTTTACCGCCTGCAGGTTCTCCACACTGCCCGGGGCCAGCTTGCACACCACCTTCTTCCCGCCGGCCATGGAAGTCATCAGCATCTGCAGGAGCTGCTTCATTTTGAAACTCACATACTGCAGGCGCCCGTTTTCCGCTAAAACCCTTTTACAACTGGAAAACGACACCCTGCCCAGCACGTCCAGTACGAAATCGTAGATGGCGTCACCCTGTGTGAAATCCTCCCGGCGATAATCGATGGCCTTGTCCGCCCCCAGGGCTTTTACATAGTCCAGCCCCGCCGTACCGCATACGGCCGTGACTTCTGCGCCGAAGTGCCTGGCTACCTGCACTGCCGCCGAGCCGATGCTCCCGGAGGCTCCGTTGATCAGCACTTTCTGCCCCTTATGGATGCCGGCTTCCCGCAGTAAATACAGGGCCATGATGTTCCCATAGACGCTGGCGGCAGCTTCTTCGTGGGACATATTGGCCGGCTTCGGGGCCAGCACGCCGCCTTCCGGTACGCACACGTACTCGGCATAAGTACCCATGGCCTGCCCGAGATAGCCGAAGACGGGGTCGCCCGGCTTGTATTGCTGAACGTCTTTTCCGACAGATTCCACGACTCCGGAAAACTCGCTGCCCAGCCGGGTAACGTTGGGCTTATTGAAACCGAAGTACAGCTTCGCAAAAAACCAGAAGAGCCCCGGCATGTTAAATTGGCGCGGGGTGACGGCCCTGAAGTTGCGGGCGATGAGGTCGCCGTAGTTGACGGTTGTGGCATGCACCCGGATGAGCACCTCCTCGTCCTTCGGGACGGGCTTGTCCACCTCTTTGAGCTGAAGAACTTCGGGCGGGCCGTATTGGGAGTGTTCGATGGCTTTCATGGTGTTGGGTTTTTTTATATCCGCAATTTTTGAGGCTGAAAAAAATAGTGTCTTGCCATTATTGACAAGCTCCTACTCGGGCTTTACCCCAATCGCCAATACATTAAGATATTCAACGAATCTGAATTTAGGCTCATCAGTATTTGGCTGGCCTGCTCCAAATTGGATGTAATAATCGCTCTCCCATTCCTCATTCAGAAGGGGGATGAATTCAGTTTCCAAAGGGATAATACCGTTCTGAGATTTTATAAAAGTGTTTTGTAGGGCGCTATATTTAATTTTGGATTTATCCTCGCCTTCTCCAAAGGTAACGAAGTAATCATATTGCCTGGGTTCACGGTAACTGATCGAATCAATTTTAAACCATAGGTTAAGCCCGATAATCTTATAGGGCTGTTCAACATTAAACCTGGCTGTGCTATCGCTTTCGTTCCGTTTGATATAGCCTTGACTGAATTTCAGGTCTACATGGCCCAATGTCGCTTTTTGTATCCCGACATTCCAATGATTGTCTTTATCCTTCCTTGCGGTTAAGTCTTTATTCATGGTTGTGCTCAATTGGCCAATTGTTGAATTCTCCTTAACGCTGTCACTGGTTTTGTATATGGCGACAACGTCAAGGATTTCCTCATCACCGGGGTTGCTGTTGATCGTATAGGTTTCGTCCTTGTTTTTTTTCAGGAACGCTAAAGCGGATTCAAGCGTTATCTCAGCCGCCCCCCCACCATTCTTATCCATAAATTCTTTAACTCCAAAAAAAACAGCCAACAAAAGGGAGAGGCCCATGTATAATTTTATCGTTTTCAATATGGATTCGTTGGGAGTATCCTTTTCCTGCTCTTTGGAAAGGCTGCGGTAAGAAAGTAGAAACAACGCCAGGCAAAGCCCGATGGCGCCATACTCTAAATAATTCCCCATGATATTTTATTTAACCTAAATCGTTTTCTTACTTTTTCAACCAAACAAACCGCGTCTCCAACGCCCCGATCTTCAGTTCCTTATCCAGCTTCTGTATCTCCTCCCCAAACAAATTCACCTCTGAGGCAGCTCTAAATATATTGTTTTTTAACAATTCCTCCACCTTTAGCGCTGCTTCTTTGCCTTCCGTCTCCCGGAACTGCAGCAGGACGCCGTTGCCTCCTTCCCCCGGGCGGGCGGCCACCAGCAGCACATTGGGCGCCGATACTTCCATCCAGCTGCGCGCCGTTGCAGCCGCCTCCTTTTCCCCCGCCGGGAACACCCGGGTAAGCAGCGGGACGCGCGACCCCCAGCCGAATCGGGTGGCCAGGGCATTGGAATGGCCGTCGGAAGAGGTCAGGTAGTAGCTCCATTTCAGCTCCCCTTCCTGGCTGGCCTTGAAGTTGGTGGTCCAGTAGTTGTTCAGCACCCAGGAGTAGAGGTGGGTGGTTTCGGGTTGGTGCAGGTAGTAGAAACGGCCGGTATTGATGGCGCCGAACTGTACCAGGGGCACGTCGCTGCTGCCCAGGACGATCTGGGCTTCTTCATTGCGGGCAAAGGCGAAGTTCTGGATGGTGTTCCAATCGGAGGCGGTGCCTTCCAACTGATTCTCCCCCGGGTAGACAATACCACCCTGTGCTTCAAAGCCGAGTTTGCCGCCCGGCAGCCCAAAGGGGAAGGCCACGTAGACGGCTTCCGGAGCGGTGACCGCCAGTTTGTGCATACCATAGTGGAGTTCGAGCCGCTTTTCTGTGTGGTACAGCCGGATCTCCAGGTTCAGCCCGCGGGAGTCGGCGCCGGGGATGCTGCCCTTCAGGTAGAGGCTGCTCCAGATCGGCCCTTCCTGGGCGCCGGTGATCTCCAGCCCGCGCAGGTAGTGCCGTTGGCCCTCCAGGGGCACGTAGACGGTATCTTTCTTGTTATTCGTGAAACGCTCCATCTGGTGGCGGTTATCCAGCTCTTCGTAGATGAACTGGCCCATCAGCACGGTGTCGCCGGTAGACAACAGCTCCCGGTTCAGCTCCTTGTCGTAAAGGCTGGCGATGCCGCCTTTTTCAGGGTTGATCTCCAGGCGGTAGAAAGCATTTTCGAACACTTGAGTGGCAGGGATGGCGGCGGGCGCCGTCCTGTCCTTTTGGCTCACCTCTATGCGGTACGACTTATACCCCAGGGCCGGCACCCCTTCGGCCCAGATGCCCCAGTAGGTGCCGTCGCTGCGGCTGCCGAGCATCTGTGCGGGAGCCTCGTTGCCCTGGCCGTCTACGATGCGGAACTGCTTGTTGTTGGGCAGGATCTCGTGGTCGATAAAGGTTACCACCAGCCCCGGGCGCTCCCAGTTGAGGGTGTTGAATACAGTGATGGAGGGGACGGCCTGCCGTTCGATGAAGGGCTGGAGGAAGCCCATCGCCCGTTCCTGGAAGAGCCTCGACTCTTTGACGGCCTCCCAGGCGTAGGCGGCCTTTTCATTCCACTGTACGACGGAGTTTTCCGCCAGCGGGTCACTGATGCTTTCGGCGGCCCCCATGGTGTGTTCGTCGTAGAACAGGAGGGCGTCCTGAATGCCGGTGATCTCCGGGTTGAGGGCTGCGGGCAGCTCGGCGCCCAGCGCCTGCGCCATGGCGATCAGGCCGGTATTGGCGATCATCTCGGCCTGGGTGGCACGGGCTGCTTTGGTTTCCAGCATGGCCGAGCCAAAGCCGTCCGTCCACCAGTCGGGCCAGGCCGTTCGGCGGACGGGCAGTTCCCCGGCGTGGTTCTCCTCGACGTACTGCATGAACTCACTGGCATTGGCCAGCCGCAGCCGGGGCCATTCGTATTTTTCGTTCCACTCCTTCACCAGCTCACAGGCGGTAGTGGAGGGGGGAGAGTTGTCGGTGATGTACCCGGAAAACTGGAAAGCAGTGCGGGGGAAGGGGTAGCCTTTATCCGCCAGGCTTTGCAGGTATTTGGAGAGGTTCTCCCGGAAGGCCGGCATATCCTCCGAGATCAGCCCCAGAGTGTTGCCATGCATGTAGTGCTCGCTGCGGTAGGCCAGCATTCGCTTTCCGGAGGGGGATTCCCACCAGAAGGCGGTAGGCATCCCGAAGGGGATACGAGCGCGGTGGCCGTGTTGCCCCATGACCAGGTACTTCAGCCCCGTACCGTGGAAGTACTCCGCCAGGCACCAGCCGATGCCGTTGACGTCGTTCTGCATGGCGGAAGTGACAGGAATGCCCCTATCCCGGAACTCCCGTACCGTCCGCGCCTGAGCGGCCAGGCCGGCTTCGTCGACCACCTCGGAAAAGTTGAAGAACATGCCGGTCACCTCGATCCGCCCCTCCTCGATCCGCTTCATCAATCGGCCGATCTGCTCCTTCGGCCGGCTCTTGAGGTACTCGCGGACGGCCCAGGAGGCCTCACAAGTCCATCGGAATTGGGCGTCATCGGGGTAGCCATCGGTTTGGTCACAGTAGTCCAGGGCATAGTCGAGGTAGCGGAGGTGCTCGGGTAGGATCTCGGTTTGCGGGCGGGTGTAGCCAATGTCGGTGTGGGTGTGCTGCACCAGATATACCGTCCACTCCTTTACCGGCTTCAGGGTGAAGGGCACTTCCTTTGCCGCCTTATCACCGATCTTTACCCTGGCGGTGTAGAGGGTGGGCTCTTTCACCACGGGCAGTTTCAGTTCCAGGGTGCTGCGCCCCGGCGCCAGCACAGTGTTAACCTTCGCGCCGGCAACCCTCACTTCGCAGGCGGCCTTTTCGCCCAGGTGCATAAACTCCACCCGGGCGGAGGAGTAGCGCTTTGCACCTTCCTTCCTCACCACCATTTCCTGTTCGATGGATACCTTTTCGTAGATCCCGGCTTTGAAGGTCATGTACCAGATGTCGCCGCCGGCGTCTTCTCCGTCCACGCTGAGGTGTACCGGTTGGCCTGGGGTGAAGACGGCCCGCGGCAGTTTCAGTACGGCGAAGCCCATCTGGTCCTTGTATTTATCGACCAGGGTGACGTAGAAAGTTAGGCGGGCTCCGTCTTTGCCTTCCACGCTCCACTCCGGTTCGTCATTGCTGCGGGGATTGGTGAAGGTGAGGCTTTTTTTGCCGTTCACATAAAGGTCAAAGTGGTACCGTTTCACATCGGTATCCATGCCGTAGGCCCAGATGAAGTAGGCAAAGTCCTCGTCGAAACGTTCCGGCACAGGCGCTGTCTCCCATTCGATGGGCCGGAACCGCTCATTAGCCCGCACGATCAGGGAAGCGTCTACATCGGGTAGAGGAGAATGGTAGCTGAAGGGGAAACCTTTTATGCTGCGTTGGTACCCCTGGAAATAATTCTGCTGAGGCAACTGGGCATGGCTCTGAGGCAGCAGGCACAGATGCAGAAGGAAAAGCGTGGCAAGATGTTTCATATAGTTTCAGGAATTGCTAATATTAAATGCTGAAATCATTTCATCAACCTTATGGACAACCATTGCTGGCAATGAGCACTATTGGCAACAAGTTGATCTTAAATGCTTTTCACTCTGTCAACAAAATAATTTGAGTTTTCCTCCAGCACGGCCTTCGCCCTTTGCCAGAGCGTTTTTGCATCGAGCAGGTGGCATTCTGCTTCAAAGATCTTCGATTTCATGATCCAGTTGTCCTGGTCCGTGTCAGAGATCCGGTCATACCGTTGTTCCCATCCGGTGAAGTTGTGGGTTACGTATTCCTGTTCATAACAGCGGCCCTGATGTCCTATGATGGTATAATTCAATTTCTTCCCGAACAGGTATTCCGGCTCGAACAATTCCTCGATGGCGTGCATGGAAGTATTGGGCCGCAGGCCGCAGCCCAGCATCAGTATTTTACCATTGTGAGCAGGGAGCAAAGAAAAAGGGGCGTTCTCGCCGCAGGGGGTGTGGTCCAGATGATGGCGGGCAGTGAGCAGTTCCGCATCCTTTCCGACCGCACAAACAGAGTGGGTGGGGTGAAGGCTTCTTACCACCTCGAAGTGTGTCCGGAATACCTCGGGCAGGTAACCAATGCAGGATCGGGTCTTTCGCACATCAAAGCAGGGGTTGTTTTCCGTAACATTTTCATAGGTGAGCGCCGGCAGGATCAAAGTCCCCTGGTTCAGGTATTCGACGAATGCCCTTAACAGGTTTACAGCCGTATGGGAGATCCGCCCCAAAGCGCGGAATGAAGCGTGCATCAAAAGGATGTCGTTTCTCTTTACATTCAGGCTTTCCAGGCCTTTGAAGACTTCCCTGATGAACATGTTTTTGAATTGGTTTTAAAAGTTTTTCGCAACTACTGTATAGCTCCTCCCTGGCCGTCGTCAATCAGCACCCACTCTGTTCCCGTTTCCACTTCCACCGCTTTCACCAGCCGGTACCCGTTGCGTTCATAGAACGCCCGCAGGCCGTAGTCGTCAATGGAGAGCCAGAAGGGCTGTCCGGGGAGTAGTTCCCGCAGTTTTTGCAACCACCATGAGCCCAGTTGCCTGCCCCGGTGCTCCTCCGCTATCCACAAGAAACCAATATACAGAAATCCTTGGTCAAACCAATGTTCGGCTTCCGCTCCGTAAGAAAGGATATCGGGAGCGGGGGTGGAAAAGAGGATGCCCCCACCGATTACTTCCCCGTTCGTTTCCAGAGTGAAGATCCGGGCAGTATCCGCGTAGTCCGGCCAGTAAGGGGAGATGGCCTCGCGCCAATCAGGAGGCAGGATGGCGAAGAAGCGTTCTGGAACTGAGGTGGTTTCTTTGAAATGGTAAGGCATTGGTTTGAAGTAATGGGACGAGCTTTTCGCTGTTCGCGTTTCGCAATTTGCTGTTCGCAGGTTTTTGAAAATCATAAGACGCCAGCCGGAACCCCAAATTCATTTGGGCCGAAGCCGCCAAAGGCGCTAAATTACTTCATTGGCGTTATCGTCTCCGATGCCAAAAAAATGGCCGGCCCGATCAGCGTTTACAACAACCTCCACGCCCACAGCTTATCCGAGTCCTCCCCCCAGCGGTCGCCGATGTCGGTGCGGTAGTAGGCGTTGTTGATCAGCACGTTCTTGATGCGGTTGTACATCACCTTCTGGGCTTCCTTCATGGTGGTGCCCGTGCCGGCCACCATCAGGGCGATGCCGGAATCGCCGGTGATGAGCCACTCGCCGCTGACCTGCTTGAGGTGCATCAGGTGGATGCCTTCCTTCTTGTTCTTTTTGACAACCACGACAGCATCTTTCGAGAACAGGTTGAACGTCTCCGGGTCGTTGAAGGGGAAGGGCGGCACCACCATGTAGGCGCCTACCTGAAAGCCCTTTCGGGTATTGATGGTGAAGCTGTCGCCTTTGGCGATGCGGTAGAGCGTCTGCCCGATTGGGTCGAGGATGCCGGCCCGCTGGATGAAGATCTGCGGGAAGCCAAAGCGGGTGGTGAACTCCAGGGGATAGATGCCGTTGCCGTTGACGATGCAATTGATGTCGATGTGTCCTACGAATTGCTCTTTGGCCAGCGTGTTGGCCAGCTTGCCAAGGGTAGCGTCGAAAATGGGATTGTCGTCCGTCCAGAACATACTGGTGCCCATCTCGCCGGTAGAGACGCCCAGCTCCTTGGGGAACAGCTTTTTGTGTTCGAAGGTGATGTTGAGAGGCCGCAGGAATTCCCGCCCGTTGAAGAAGGCGGCCACGGAGATCTCCACCCCGTTCACTTTGCGTTGAAGCTGGAAGGTCCAACCCTTGTCCCCCCAGGTCTTTTCGTAGGCCTTCAGTACCCGGATGACATCGCTTCCATCCTCCTCTTTGCCGACGAAGAGCAGCTGCTTGTAGTCCTGGGTCTCTCCACTGGGCTTGATGACGTAAGTGTTGGGGTTGGCCTGCACGTACTCGATGCCCTCGTGAAAAGTGCTGAACTCCTGATAGTTCAGGATCTTGATCTTGTGGCGCTTCAGTTCACTCTGCCCGAAGCTGCGGTCCAGTTCCAGCTTGTCGGTGTATTCGGTGCCACCGATGACGTACTTGCCGGCAGCCTTCAGTTCAGTGGCTTTCTTACCGTAGCCCGTATAGTCAAAAAGGATAACGTCGGCCCAGTCGATCTGCTTCTCCCAATTGCGGGTCTTGGGCACAAAGCCGTCGCCTACCTCCCGGCAGGGCTTGTATTCGATGTAAAGCTTTACGTCATTGCCCTCCTGCAGCGTGGCGTGGGCTAGGTCAAGGATGTCTCCCCAGCGGGAGACGAACAGGAAGCGGCGTTTTCTCTCTTTTTTCGTTTTCACTGTTGTGGGTTAAATCGGGGCGAATGTAGATAATATTGCGATTCCTTGTGTACGGAGATCAGGAAAAAATCGTTCGGAAGAATGGCCTACTGCCAGGGTGTTGCTTGAAGGCTGAAATGCGGTGCATTTCCTCTATGTCCCCATCGTATTTCTACTGCATCCCCCTACTTCGCCCGGGAGTTCACCCGCTCTTTTCGGATGTGGATCACTTTGTCAATGTGATCATTGAGGTTGGGCACCTCCTCGGAAAGGTTTTTATAGGTGAACGACCGCTGACGGATGGCGCCGTGGATCTCCGGGTAATCAGCGAGCAGTTCCACCAACTGACGGCGGAAATCGCCGGGATCCAGGCGGATGAGTTCGGTATCGCCCGTCCTCTTCACCCACATTTCCAGTACTTTCCGGGCGGGGGTGTCCCAGACGCCCGACTTGCGGTGGCGGTCCTGCCGGAGGAGCCGTCCGGAACTGTACAGGGAGAGGTAGGGCCCTTCGAAAACAGGCAGCAGGGCTACCGGCGGCGCATCAGGCGACAAGGCCCGGCTTACCGGAGCATGCGCTTGCGGGAAAGGGCCGGACAAACTGAGAAAGGGAAACACGAGGAGAAGGTTCATCCATCTCAGGGTGGCCCCTATTTGCTGCTTTTGGAGAAAATGCATCATTACCAAGTTGTAACCGTCGAATATCGAAAATAACTAATAAGTCAAATTGGAAAAAAGTTGCGAAAATGGCAATAAAAAAGAAAGTTTATTTCTGAGGTGAAAGATTGGCAGAAGATCATTTCATTTCGGCCCAGGAGCCGATAGCGCCTGGGCTTTTTTGTCGAGCAGGCAGTTGCCGATCACCAGGTAATCCAGCTCGGTTTGGCGGAAACAGCGATAAGCATCCCCGGGAGTACAAACTATGGGCTCTCCCCGGACATTAAAGCTGGTGTTGATCAGGACGCCATAGCCGGTGATCGCTTTGAAGGCCTTCAGCAAAAGCCAGAGCTTTGGATGGGTGCTTCGGTTTACGGTTTGCAGCCGTGCGGAGTAGTCTACATGGGTCACGGCGGGAATAACGGATCGAACCTGGGCCAGTTGTTCCGTTATGGGGCCCTCGTTTGTGCCGCCGGCGGCCGTTTTCCTTATGCCCTCGGCAACAGGAACAACGAACTGCATGTACGGTGAAGGTTGATCGCAACAAAAGAATTGCCTTGCATCTTCCTCCAGGACGGCGGGCGCAAAAGGCCGGAAGCTTTCCCGCTTCTTGACCTTCAGGTTTAGCTTTTTTTGCATTTCCGGGTCTCGTGGATCCGCCAGAATGCTTCGGTTGCCCAACGCCCGGGGGCCAAACTCCATCCTTCCCTGAAACCAGCCGATCACATTCCCTTCACTCAACAAACGGGCTACTTCAGCGATCAGTCCGTCGACGTCCGGGTATTCTTCAAATGACGCTCCGGCCCGCCCCAATGCCTGCCAGATCTCTTTATCTGAGAATTCCGGCCCCAGGAAGGCTCCCTTCATCCCGTCGGAAGGCGAAAATGACTTTCGGGGTTTGCCCTTCCAGATGTGCCAGGCGGCCAGTGCCGCGCCGACAGCGCCGCCCGCATCACCCGGCGCCGGTGGTATCCAGATGTCTTCAAAGATTCCCGAATGGAGCAGTTTGCCGTTGGCCACGCTGTTCATGGCGACGCCACCAGCCAGGGCCAGCCGGGGGCACTGGGTGATCTCGCGGGTGGTTCGGGCCAACCGGAGGAGGATGTCTTCGGTAACCTGTTGAATGGCCAGCGCCAGGTCCTTGTGTTCTGGTTTGATCGCGCTTTCCGGCCGGCGGGGCGGTAGGCCGAACAGTTTTTCCCACTTCCGATCATCCGTCATTTTTAGCCCTGTGGCGAAGCGAAACCAGTTCATATTGAGCAGGAAGGAGCCGTCAGAACGGATGTCTACCAGATGGTTGCAGATCTTGTTTTTGTAATCCTCAACCCTTTCCGAACCCGCAGTGCCGTAGGGCGCCAGTCCCATCAGTTTGTACTCTCCGCCATTGACCCGGAAACCGAGGTAGTAGGTAAAGGCGGAATAGAGCAAACCCAGGGAATGGGGAAAGTGCAGCTCCCGCAGTACTTTGATCCGGTGTTGTTGGCCGAAACCGATGGAAGTGGTGGCCCATTCGCCGACGCCATCGATGGTGAGAATGGCGGCCTCCTCAAAAGGGGAGGGATAGAACGCACTGGCGGAATGAGAGAGGTGATGCTCGGGAAACAGGATTTTCAGGCCCGGCAGTCCAAGTTCACGCAGGGCAGTGCGGATCGTTTGTTTGATGAACAGCTTCTCTTTCATCCATACCGGCATGGCGTGCCGGAAGCTGGCCAGCCCCTTGGGGGCGAAGGCGTGATAAGTCTCCAGCAGGCGCTCCAACTTGAGGTAGGGTTTTTCGTAAAAAGCTACCGCCGATAGAGCGCCCGGGCCGATGGCGCCTTCCTGAAGGACATACCTCATGGCATGAACGGGAAGAGCAGCATCGTGCTTTTTGCGGCTGAACCGTTCTTCCTGTGCCGCGGCAATGAGCTCTCCGTCTACGACGAGCGCCGCCGCACTGTCGTGATAAAAAGCGGATATGCCCAGGATCGCCTCCGCCATCAGAACAAAGAATAAATGAATGGGGCGATGGCGGAGCCTCCTGCGGCGGCAAAGATCACCGCGAAGAGCAACAACAACAGGATCAGTGGCAACAGCCAGTACTTTTTTCGCTTCTTTACGAAAGCCCACAGGTCAGCAATCACTTCCATATTGAATTTTTCTTGTTCCAGGCCTACATCAAAAATCGCAAATCGCAAATCAAAAATCGCATATCAAAACGGCCGCTCCATCCCTTCCCCATCAAAAGTATGGCCTCTGGTGATGAATGCAGATTCCCGCCCTTTTTTAAAATCCCGGAGCCGAAGCGAATCCTTTCCCAAAAGCTTTCGCACCAGCGCCACCGGAGTAACGGCCAGGAAAAAGGCCGCGCTCAGGATGACCCTCGAACTGAAGGAGCCCAGAACCTCAGATAATTTATACCATACGTAAGCAAAGGGAGTAAAGAAAGGGGGCCAGGCCATATTCACGAGCAGGGCGGCTGCCGCCACATAATAAGCCCAGGCGTAGCCTCCCCACAAGCCGGCCAGCAGAAAAAGCAAGCTGAAGGCCATTCCGGCATCTTTCACTTTACTGTTCGGTGAACCCATTTTTCTTCAGTTAAATAGCGATATACCTTTTCGGCAAAGATGGAATGGGCCCGCGCATTGGGGTGTCCGTCGAATGGCAGGTTGAGGTAGCCGGGGTCGGTGTAATCGATGGAAACATCAATGGCAGGGATGGCATTCCGCTCACAAAAGCCCTTCATGGAGGGCCCCGGTTCGGTGTCTTTGAGTATTGCCACGATAAAGTTAATATTATTATCCTTACACAGTTCACGGATCTCCAGAATTGCAGCTTCGGTCACGGCATCAGCCTGTCGGTTGTCGGCTGCAACATGGTTATAGGCATATTCCAATTGGTTGGCGAGTGCCGACCAGGACCGCAGGGAATAAAAGAGGTTACGGTTGTTCAGCTTTGCATGTTTAATGGCCAGCCGGCCATCTGCTTCCTGGAGTTCGCCATAGGGAAAGCGCCCCGTTTCTCTTAATTGCCCTTTGGTTTTATCGTCCGTCTGGCTCTCTTCCAGCAGCAGTTGCCGGAAGGGGCGGCTCAAGACGTTGCGCTCTTTGTGGAAATCGATGTAGTTGTAGATCAGGATACGGGGATGAATATTGTGCTCCAGCAATTTTTTGGTGATCAGCAGGGTTTGCAGGGTGCCATGGGCCGGAGCTGCCCCGTTGATGATGTGGTAATTGGGCAGCCGGGACTGCAAACGGAAAGGGTAAGTCAGGCTGTCGTCTACGCCCATGCCATAGGTGAACGAGCAACCGCTCAGGAAGATCAGGCTGTCGGAGCCGATCGGCCGGGGGGTGGGGCTGGTGATCCGGGTGGCCATCAGCGGGCCCGGGGCCTGGGTGGCGGTGTATTGCAGGGAGTCGTTGATGGTGATGTTGAAAGTTCCGGCATTGAGCTGGAACCCGAACTGGCTGGAGGGCACAATGCAGTTGGGAGGGTCGGAAATTACTTTATAGGGATACAAAGCCGTGAAACCCAGTATCCGCAGCAGGAGCTCTGCAACGACAATAGTAGTGAGCAGGTTGAGGAGTAACAGTCTGGCCGTTTTCATTTTACAGGTAACGCGTTTGGGTTGTGAAAGCTGGATGTTGGGATGTTGGGGGGGTAGGAGGTTAGGACGTTGGGACGTTGGGACGTTGGGATGTTGGGATGTTGGGATGTTGGGATAGTTCAATTTTATGTGTCTTCTAGGCTGCCGATCTAACGTTGGGCACTGTTGGAAGCAGGTGAACTGCAGCAGCCTGTCGCGATTGTGCGAATAGCGAACAGCTAATTCCGAACACTCCCGGGTGACAACTCCCTCTGTTTCGGATTTTCACGGAACGAGAATGGCCTCTGCCCACTCGCCCTCTTCCCAAGTATACCCGCGCCTTTGGTGTTGCCCTTTGCCCAGTTGCAGGACGTCCATCTGCAGGGGATTGATCCGGATGACCATGAAGTGGAGGCTGTCTCCGTAGATCACATCCAGCGTATCCTTTACCTTGCTTCCGGGCGCCAGCACGGCGGTGTAATCCTTCAGGGCATCGGAATTCTTTACCCGTTCCAGCAGGGAGGGATACGCTTCATGGCCTTTCCCGATGAGTTCCGCCATGCCCTTTATCCTGGCCTGCAGCTTCTTCTTGGGATGGTAGAAAAGGGCGGAAACCCTGGGGTTCTCTTTGATCTGCGCCACTTTGGGGGTTCTGGAATCAGTAAAGAACAGCACGCTCAGGCTCTGGCTTACCTCGCGGGCCACGACGGTCCGTACTTCGGGGAACAGGCCAAAAGTGGCCAGGCTGAAGTACCGGAAGGGATGCCGGTGGTCGGTATTGCTGCGCAGCAGTTCGGCTTTTGCGAGTTCGAATAGCTCCATGGTATCATTTTTTCAAATGAAGTTCATAATACACGGCCGCCAAGCCGTCGATCTCCCCTTCTTTGTAGGGCTCGAACCCGAATTTCTCCAGCACCCGGACAGAGGCCGGGTTTCCCGGGTCGACGATGGCGAACAGACGCCGGAACCGTTTCAGCCGCCGGGCAAGGCCGACGAAGCACTCGACGATCTCCGTGGCGTACCCCTGGCCCCAGTACTCAGGCAGCAGCGCGTAGCCGACTTCTGCTTCCCCCTTGCCGGTGACGGTGAGTTTGGCCAGGCCGATGTAAGCCCCCCCCTCCCGGATGTGGGCCATAAAATTGCCCGTCTCTCCGTCCTTGATGTTGAAGGAAAGGGCCTTTTCAAACCGGCCCCGCCCTTCCTCGGGGGTGAGCGCCCGGCCGGCGATGTGCTCCATGACCCGGGCGTTGGTCACCAGTTGCAGGTACAAGGGCAGGTCTACAGGCGTGTAGCGGGTGAAGGTTAAGCGTTTGGATTCGAGCTTCATTGGCTGGTCATTTGAAATCATTTCTCGTGGCCAGCAAAGGTAAGGCAATTAATGCCAATGCCAACGGAATCTGGCCAGCCACTTTTGCCAAAAGTGGAACCTGGAATGCCCGGTTTCGCTATAGGATTCCAGCAACCGAACGATCCCCTCCTGTTTACCGGCCCGGGCAATTTCCACTGCCGTCTTCTCCCCGAATCCAGCCCGTTGCATGGGGTCGGCGCCATGCTCCAACAGCAGGGCCACCATCTTCTCCTGCCCGCTCTGAACCGCTTCGATCAGAGGCGTAGTCAGCATCTCCGGGTGTTCGTAGTTGATGTCTACTCCCGATTGAATGAAATGCCGGGCCGCTTCCGGGTCTCCGTCCTGAATGGCTTTCAGTAATGCTTTCCAGTCTCCTGATGCCATAGCTATTTAAATTTCCATTTTCATCAGGAGGTCCGTCTGTTCGTCATCGCCCAGGCGGAACGGGTGCGTGCCGAATTCTACGAACCCGTTCTTTCTGTAAAAGTGCAGCGCTGCCGTATTCTTTTCCCAGACGCCCAGCCATATCCCATCCCTCTTTTTCTCCTGTGCGATGCTAAGTGCCTTTTCGAACAGGGCTTTTCCTACTTTCTTCCCACGATAATCGGACAGGACGTAGATGCGCTCTATTTCCAGCATTTTGCCCGGCAAGGACTCGGTCTGGGCGGCGCCCCAGTTCACTTTGAGGTATCCGATCACCTTGCCCGCTGTTTCCGCGAAGAAGAATAGAGCGCCTGGAGTTTCGAACTCGGCCGCCAGCTTTTCCAGGCTGAAGCTGTCGTTCAGGTATTTGTCCATATCGGAGGCGGCATTCTGGTCGCTGAAGGTATCGGCAAAGGTAGATCTGGCAATTTCCCGGAGCGCCGGCAGGTCCGATTTTTCGACGGGCCTGATGGATAGGTTTTCGAAGTTTGCCATTTTTCTTTTTTAAGAAAACGTCAATACGGATAAAACTCGATCAGCACCGCCTCTTTCGTCTGTATCTTCCCCCCCATCTCCTTGTAAAACTGCATGGCTTTATCATTGGAACCCTTCGCCAGGAGCCAGATGATCGGGATGTCTCGATCCTTGGCGATATTGAAAACTTTTCGAAACAGCCGCCGGCCATAGCCCTTCCGCTGGTGTTCCTCCTCCACTTCGAGGTCGTACAGGAAAATTTCATTTACCCCATCGTACCACCGGGGCAGAATGTGAAAATAGCAAAACCCGGCCAGGGCGCCGCGCTCCAGAATGCAAAGCATGAATTGCTCTTTTCTTTTCAGTAGGGCTTCCGCCTCAGCAGCCGACAACTGGCTGTTGTAGAACTTTCCGGCCAGGCGGATGAGCAGGGCCTCGTCTCCCGGAGACAATAATCGGGTGGATGAAATGTTGGGCATATGCTATTTGGAATGTGAATGCTGCTTTTCTTTTTCGATGGGGGAACCGGACGCCAAGTTACCATTGGTGTGCGAGTAATTTTAAAAAAATAGAAACGGAATACCATCCTGCCTCAAATAGGTACAAAAAACATTTCTGAATATAACGGATTGCGTAGCTGCGATGACGTTTGTTCCGGATCAGAGACGAAAAGCCAACGCTAACTGGGATCGCCAAAATTTTTTGGCGTCGAAGACGATAAACTAACGCTAACTGGGATCGCTAAAATTTTTTGGCGTCGAAGACGATAAACTAACGCTAACTGGGATCGCCAAAATTTTTTAGCGTCGAAGACGAAAAACCCGCGTCCCCTCAAGTTGACCGGTCTAACGTCTCCGGCCCAAATACACTGACGCATAACTGGTCAGCGTATACTGACAACGCAGGCGTTCGTCAGTATAAATTTGGGGGTCCGGGTTCACGTCTTCAGGGCAGCTACGCAAAACGTTTCAGTCAGAAACTTTTGTATTATCTTCGAACCCTAACCCTCTTTTAACCTAACCTGCAAACCATGAACCGAAGAAAATTTCTGAAAAATACCGGCCTTACCCTTGGCGCTTATTCCCTCTTACCGGCAACCACTTTCCCTCAACCTCCCCACCTGGCCAACAATTTCCCCTCCCGGCGCCCGCCCCTGGAGGAACGCACCTTTACCAGCCAGGCCGTAGAGGAAATGATCCGCCAGGTAAAACCGGCCATCGCCGATGAAGAGCTGGCCTGGATGTTCGAGAACTGCTTCCCCAATACGCTGGACACCACAGTAGACTACGAAGTCATCGACGGCAAACCCGACACCTTCATCATCACCGGCGATATCGACGCCATGTGGCTGCGCGATTCCACCGCTCAGGTCTGGCCCTATATGTCGCTGATCACCCAGGAAAAAAAGCTGCAGGACCTCGTCCTCGGCCTGGTCAACCGACAGGTGAAATGCGTCCTGAAGGATCCCTACGCCAATGCCTTTTACAAAGACCTGACGAAGGAATCGGAATGGAAAAGCGACAAGCCCGAGCCTATTCCCGGCGTGCACGAGCGGAAGTGGGAGATCGATTCCCTGTGTTATGTGGTGCGCCTTTCTCACCGGTATTATGAGCTGACCGGCGACGCCACTGTTTTCGATGCCGACTGGGACAAGGCCATGCGCCTCATCGTCGACACTTTGCGCACCGAGCAGCGCAAGGACGGCCACTCGCCTTATTCCTTCGTCCGGGTAACTTCGGCCATGATCGACGCCCCGGTCTTCAACGGCACCGGACGTCCCATCCGCCCAACTGGCCTGATCTGCTCCATGTTCCGCCCGTCGGACGACGCCACCCTCTTCCCCTTCCTGGTGCCTTCCAACATCTTCGCGGTGCTCTCCCTGCGCCAGCTTTCCAGGATCTACCGGACGGTGCTGAGGGACGAATACTTTGCCGACAAATGCGCCCGCTTCGCCAATGAGGTGGATGCGGCGATCAAAAAATACGCCGTCACCAGCCATCTCGATTTCGGAGAGATCTACGCCTACGAGGTAGACGGCTTCGGCAACAAGGTCTTTATGGACGACGCCAACGTCCCCTCCCTACTATCGCTGGCCTACCTGGGCGCCCACCAACCGGACGACCCCATCTACCAGCGCACCCGCCGGTTCCTGCTCAGCGATGCCAATCCCTACTACTTGAAGGGTACCGCCGCCGAGGGGCAGGCCAGCCCCCATACCGGCAAGGAAAAGATCTGGCCCATGGGTATCATCCTGCGCGCCATGACCAGCCAGGACGAAGAAGAGATCACCTACTGCCTGCGCACCCTCAAACAAACCCACGCCGGCGCCGGCTTCATGCACGAGGCCTTCCACAAGGATAACCCGGAGGACTTCAACCGCGCCTGGTTCGCCTGGGCCAATACCCTTTTCGGGGAGCTGATCATTAAGGTGTATAATGAACGCCGGGAGATATTGAGCAGGAAGTTTTAGGGCGTCTTTTGCTTTTTATATAACGAGGCTAACCTGCCGGGTTTATGGATCGCCCCTCCCTGGCAGTACCCGGCAGTGTTTGTTGGAAACGTTTTTCCAGAAGCACAGGAATAGCCTCGGTGGAGCGTCTCTGATAAACGCTGCCGGGTTAGGCTTAAAGGGAGCTACCGAAAACCCGGCAGGTTGGTATCCGTTTTTTGTAATGGGGGTCAACCCAATCACCCAGTCACCGAATCAACGAATCACGAATCACGAATCACGGATCACGAATCAACGAATAACGAATCACGAATAACGAATCACGAATAACGAATCAACGAATCACGAATCACGAATCAACTAATACTCCCCCCTTGCAAACCCATTCTTCCACTCCATCCACCGCCCCCGCGTGAAGTCCGGGAAGGGCATCGGCTGGCCGCCTTGCGCGATGGACTGCTCGCTCAGGGGGGTGATGGCCATCCAGGCAGCGGCGTCGTAGACGTCGATGGGCGGCTTCTCGCCGCGTTTATGGCTTTCCACGAAGGCATTGAGCAGGAACCAGTCCATACCACCGTGGCCGGCGCCCTCCGAGTCGGCGGCGTACTTCTTCCAGAGCGGGTGGTCGTATCGATCGAGGTAGGGTTGGGCGGGCTCCCATTTGTGTTGCGGGCTTTGGCCCTCCAGGTGGATAGACTGGTTGACGTCCATCCACAGGCCCTTCGTGCCCTGCACGCGGAAGCCCAGGGAATAGGGGCGCGGCAGGTTGGTGTCGTGGCTGACGATGATGCTCTCGCCGTTGGCCGCCTTGATGACGGTGGTCACCACGTCGCCCAGGCGGAATTCGGTTTTAGCGTTGGGATGGTTGGCCCCGCCCTTGGGGTGGTTGAGGATGTACTCGTGCAGGCCCCGCCCTTTGCTGGCCGTTGAAGTGAGCGTCAGAAAGCGGTTGCCGCGGTTGATGTCGATGTATTCGGCCACCGGGCCGATGCCGTGGGTGGGGTAGAGGTCGCCGTTGCGGTTTACGGAATGCCGGGTGCGCCAACGGGCCTCCGAGAAGGCTTTCTCCCCGAACTCCACGCCGCTGTCGTAGGCCGTATTCCCGTCGTTGAACTTGACACCGCGCAGGTCGTGCTGATAGCCGCATTCCAGGTGGATAAGCTCGCCGAACAGGCCTTGCCGCACCATATTGAGAATGGCCATTACATCGCGGCGATAGCAGACGTTCTCCAGGAAGAAGAGGGGTGTGCCGGTTTCCTCGTGGGTGTTCACCAGCTGCCAGCACTCATCGACGGAGAAGGCGCCGCAGACTTCCACGCCCACGTACTTGCCGGCCTTCATGGCCGCCACCGCCATTTCCGTATGCCAGCGCCACGGCGTGGCGATGAGGACGGCGTCGATGTTCTCGTCTTCCAGGAGTTGGAGGTAGTCGCGCTCGCCCAGGCCGTAGACTTTGGGTTTGGCCTTGCCTTTCTTTTCGTAGATGGCCATCGCCCGGCCCACCATCCCCTGGTCGATATCGCAGATGGCAGGCACTTCGCAGTCGGTGCGGTTGAGCAGCATGTCGATGTGCCCTTGCCCGCGCAGGCCGGCGCCGATGACGCCAATGCGAAGGGTGGTTCCCGGCTTGCCGCTTTTGGAGACGGCCGGGGTGGCAAAGGTCGCCCCGGGGATGGCGGCCAGGCCGGCGCCCACGGCGGCCGATTTCTGGATGAAATTTCGGCGGTTGATCTTATCGCTCATGGTTTTCGTTGTTTTAGGGAAGATAGGAAATGTGATGGAGAATTTCAGAGCTTGCTCAAAATTCAATCAACGGGAAACCTACTCCACCACCACCCGCTGCCCACTAAAATACCCCCCATCGCTCAGCCGCAGCCAATACACCCCAGCCGGCAGGCTTTCTGTCGGGAGCACCACCTCCCCTTCTCCGGGGCGGGCGTTCCGGGCCATCACCCGCTGCCCCTGCAAGCTGATCAATTCCACCAGAAGTTGGCTCTCGCTACATTGCCCAAAGCGCAGGCGCAGCTCCCCACGCACAGGGTTGGGCGAAACCGTGTAGAAGCACTCCATTTGGTGCAGGTGGCCGGCGCCGACGCTGACCTGTATGGTGGCGGTGGCCTCCGTGCTGTGCTGCGGCCCGGCCAGCTCGGCGGCGGTGGCGATGACGGCCTTCACGACCTGGCTCATGAAGGTGAAGTTGATCGTGCCCAGCGTATCGCTGTTGCGGTGGTAGTTGGGGTTGCGGAATTCGGCCCCGTCGGTGAGCATCAGGGCGGGGAGGGTGTCCCGCCAGAAGTAGGCGTGGTCGCTGCGGAGCAGGTCGTCCGGCACCAGGTTGTCGGGAGCAGTTACCGGGATCACCTTGAGTTCGGGAACGTACTGGGCGGCGGCGGCCTGAAAACTGCTGCTCAGAGGGGCAAAGGACTGCACCGCCACATTGGTGAGAAAATCCCCCCGGAATGCATTGTCGCTCACCGCCTGGTAAGCATCGGGGAAGAGGAGGTTGAAGCCGTTGGGAAAGGCCTGGCTGTTGGGCGCCTCCGAGTAATACCCGATCATTTCCATATTGAGCACGCCTACGATGTCCTCTTCCCGGTTTCGGTTCTCGACGTAATGGCGGCTCCCCCTGAGGCCAACTTCCTCCAGGTCGAAACCGATGAAGCGCAGGGTGCGGGCGAAGCGGTATTGGGAAAGGATGCGGGCGGCCTCGAGCACCCCTATCACAGCGGTGCCGTTGTCATCCGCTCCGGGCGAGGCGGCGACCGTATCGTAATGGCCGTCGACAATGATGACGGCTGCGTCTTCCGTGGCGCCGGGCAGGGTGCCGATGATGTTCTGCCCGGTAGTGATGATGTAGGGAAAGCTCTGCCGGTAGGTTTGCAGGCCGTACTGCAGGAAGGCCTGCTCGATGGTGTCGCGGGTTTCGTTGAGCTTCTCCGCGGCTACGGAATAGTTGCGCCGGCCGACGATATAACCGAGGCGCTCGCGCAGCAGGCTGCTGTCCACCTGGCCCACCATTTCCTGAATATCGATCGGGTGGCGGTCGTCCGCAACGACCTTGAGCACGTATTCGCCTACTTGCAGGATGCTGCCGGTGTAGTTCCAGCTGATCTGCTTCCCCGTTCCCGGGCTGATGGGGTAGCCAAGGTCACCCGTAGCGCTTTCGGTGTTGAGGCGGAAGGTTTGCCCGCTGTCATCGGAAGCGAGGAAGAAGATCTCCACCTCTTCACCCTCGGCGTCGTCCAGGTCAAAGGTAAGGATGAGGGACTGGGCGGCTTCGTCTACGCTGATGTCTTGTATGGCCACAGTTGGCGGCTGGTTTTGGGCGATCAGGGTGAAGGCGGCCAGCAGAAAAGAGAGGAGGAAGCAAAATTGGCGCATGTTTTGGCCTAAAAATAAGAAAGCCCGGGGAAACTGCTCTTCGGACGAGGGGATAAAAGGCCGAAAGTAGACAAGATTAACAGGATTTACAAGATGTAGCGGCTTACGCCACAGCTGCGTACACATCCTGAAAATCTTGTCAATCCTGTCTATATTTACTTATTGTACAACCCCTCGTAATAGAAAGCCATTGAGGTGCGGGAACCCTCAATGGCTTTCAAAACTCCACCTTCGCCGGGCCCTAAAGTGCAGCCTTACAGGCCGTGGCGCGTCCTACTACTCCGGCTCCAAAGCGAAGGCCGCCAGTGCCGAAGCGTCAAAATCATCCAGTATGGAGGTCCCGTTGGTATGCAGGCCGTTGACGTACAGGTGTTCGGCAAAGGCCGCCTTATCGGGGCAGGTGCCCAGCAGGTAACCCACGTTGACGGCATTGCGGTAGATGTCGTCGGCTCCCAGCGTGTAGTTGGCGGCCGAAGCCCCCACCATCCCGCTGGTATCGGCGTTGGACAGCGGGTCGGCGCTGTTGCCCCGCGCCACATTGAAACTGAAGGTGGCAAAGTCGTTGGGGTGGCTGGCCCGCAGGCGGAAGTTGACGTTGGAAATGCCCTTGTCTTTGTACTGGACAAAACCACATTCGGTGGAAGATGACACCCCGTCAACCAGTACCGTGTAGATCTGGGCGGTGGACTTCTGGTTGTCAATGCGCACCTTCATGCGGAAGGGCTTGAAGGGGTCTTCCGATGCGGGGAGGAGGAATGGGCTTCCGGCCGGCTGAGAATTGCCCAGGTTTGCCGGGTCGGACACCTGGTTGACGGTATCGGCTACGTTCTGCCGGACGCCGGCGGCGTTGAAGAACTCCAGCTTGAACTCGTACAGGCCGTCGCCTTTCAGGGAGGTGCTGTCGACTATGATCGTCGTGGTATTCTGGTCCCATTCGGCGGTGGGGTCGTTGGCCACATCCGGCCCTTTGGGCGATACCGGAGGTATCCGGTATGCGTTCAGCGATCCTACCGGGAATGGCCCTAATGGGTGGTGGCCGGTATGGAAGGTAGTGACTCCTCCCGGGCCGGCAACCTCAATGGTGTAGGCCTTGGAAACCGGAATATCATCCACTGGTGTCCAGGCCTGCTCGGAGGCGCTGGCGGGCACGAGCTTGTCGTTGTGGGTCTTGCGGTACGACCAGCGGTAGTGGGTGACGGAACTGTCTGGAAAGCCGCTGCCGAACTGCACGATGAACCGGAGTTGGCGGGCAAAGGGCCGTACTTTCTGGCCCGCCAGCCCGTGGGACAGCCCGCCGGTGGCGTAGTCCGTCAATCCGACGGTGGAAAAGAACCGCCCCTGCTGCACGATGCCGGCGCCGAAATGCTGCTCGATGCGGCTGACATGGGCGCCCCAGCCGATGGTTTTCACCCAGGCCACTTGCCCGGCCAAGGGCTGGTGGCACCCGAAAGGTACTCTCGGGTCGGTAATCCGGATGCTCACTTCTGTACCGCACGTATAATCCCAGTAGGTATTGCAGGGGATAGGGGGGTGATACACGGTGGTAGGCACGCCGTCGATCTCGTATTCCACCCAGAAATAAAGATCGGCTTGCTCTTCGAGGATCTGCCGCCAGAAGCAGGCTTCGAAGCGGCCGTTGAAGTCGGTACGCACCGTGGTGATCTCATCACAGCGGTAGAGCCAGGGCCAGAACCAGGGCAACAGGCAGAGGTAGGGACGGAAGGCCCCGATATGCTCGGCCAGCAGGTTTCGGGCCTGTGCAGGGCCGGCATTGCTCAGTTGCAGGCGGACCTCCTGGGGCAGTTCGATCCGGGGCGCTGCTAGCCGGGCGATGTCGGGTTGCAGCCCGCCGATCGGCCGCATCCGGTTCGCAATGTCAAATGGCTGCGGCGGAATGGGAACAAACTCCCGGAACGGCGGCGGATCGGGGAATGGATCGGGGAATGGAAGGGGAATGCGTTCCAGCAAGACATCCCGCAGCCGTTCGATGACCCAATCGGGTATGCGGGGCAATACGATGAGGATGGGGTCTACCTCGCAGATGTGGACGATGGCGTTGCACACCGGCATGTCCTGCCACATGCCATCCACCAGGAAGCGCTTGGTGACGCGGCCGCGGGCGCAACACCGGTACCACAACCACCGGCGGATGAGCTGATCCGGAATGCGGGAAAGGTCCAGCTCGTTGTCAGGGCCAAGCTGCATGGCGGGCTCATAGGCCTGAAGGCGTTCGGCAGCGGCAAGTGTTATGTTCTCGATGCCGCCGGGCGGTTCCGGAAAGACGAATACCCTTGCGTAGCGAAGCGGTTCCGGCTTGATGTCGAAGTACAGCTTGTCGCCCTCCGGCCGGGCGCTGGCCAGCAGTTCGCCTTGCTTGCTGAAAGCCAGGGCTATCAGTTCGTTGGGAAGGCTTTTTGTCTTAGCTTTCAATTTGGCGGTTTTTTTCTTGGCCATAGTTTTGGGATTTTGAAGCGTGAATTATTTTTTCCCATTTATCTGCTCAAAAAGGAAGGCGTTACGAAAGAACCCCGTAATTTTATTGTGTCCGGTTGTGAAAGTCCAAAAACCGCTCCTCCTATGAAAAGTATCATCTTCTGCTGTCTTTTGTTCGTCGTCCAACACGCTCTTTTCGCCCAGAATTTTGATGGGGGATTTTCTTTCTTCCTGCCCTATTATGATTCCTCGGCCCAGGAATTCCTGCCGGAATTTCCAGCTTATACCATCGAAGAGGCCCATCGGGTAAGTACCGGCCCGGGCGGCCAATTCTACGCCGGTGGCGAATCCGTCCGTTTCTGGGGCGTCAACATCGTGGCTGCGGCCTGCTTCCCGGAAAAGGACAAAGCTCCCGCCATTGCCGCCCGCATGCGCAAGATGGGCATCAACCTGGTGCGTTTTCACCATCTCGACAACCCGAGTTGGGGCGGGGCCAACAGCAGCATTTTTCTCAATGGGCAGAATGGCACCCGCCAGCTCAACCCCGTTACCCTCGACCGCCTCGACTATTTCATCGCCCAGTTGAAGCGCAACGGCATCTACGTGAATATGAACCTCAATGTCTCCCGCACCTTCCAGGAAGCCGACGGCGTGCCCGGCGCCGACTCCCTGCCCGACTTCGGCAAGGGCGTCACCCTGTTCGACCCCTGGATGCAGTTCCTCCAAAAGGAATATGCAGAGCAACTGATGGGGCACGTCAATCCCTACACCAACCTGCCGCTGGCGGCCGATCCGGTATTGGCCATGGTGGAGATGAACAATGAGAACAGCCTTTACGGCTTTTGGAAAGAGGGGCGGCTGCGCCCATTCGCCGAGGGCGGCGCCCTGCTCTGGCGCCACAATCAACAACTGGACAGCCTCTGGCACGCCTGGCTCCTCGACAAATACGGCGGCCAGGATGCTCTGTCCGCTGCCTGGAACGCCGGCGCTACCTTACCCGGGGAGGGGCAATTGCTGTCCAATGCCGGCTTTGAAAGCGGAACGGTGGCCTCTTCCTGGTTTCTGGAACTGCACGATGCTGCCCAGGCCAACATCTCAGCCTCTTCCCAAAACCCCTTCGAAGGCAGCTACTGCGCTCGTCTTCAGGTAGATAATATGACCGGCACCGACTGGCACATTCAGTTCAAACAGAGTGGGTTCTCCCTGCAGAAGGATTCCTCCTACGTACTGCAATTTGCCGCCCGCGCCAATACGCCCATGAATATTTCGGTGGCTGCCATGCGCGATAATTCTCCTTATACCTGGTACGCCGGGGCTACCTACGGCCTGACGGAGGAATGGCAAACCTTTTCTTTCTCTTTTGTGGCCCCGGAAAACAACAACGGCCAGGGGCGCATCACCATCAGCCCGTTGGGGGAAGGGGCTCTGTTCTTTGACGCCTTTAGCCTCTCACCTCCCTGGAAATCGGGACTGTCTGCGGAAGAAAACCTGTCCGCCGGCACGGTACAGCGTATCCGCTGGGCAGAACGGCTACTCTATACCGACGCCCGCCTGGCCGATCTGGCGGCTTTCTACCTGCAATTGCAGGCCGGGCATTTTGCCGATCTGGCCACCTACCTGCGCGACAGCCTGGGCGTGCGCGCCCCCATTACCGGCACCAATGCCCTGGGGGGCGTCAGCGACGCTTCGATTCACGAGGGGCTCGACTACCTCGACGACCACAGCTACTGGGACCACCCCTGGTTCCCCGGCAACCCATGGGACCCCTACAATTGGCTGATCCGGAACGAGCCCCAGCTCAAGGATGATTACCTCAGCTCCATCACGAATATTTGCTCGGGCCTGCAACTGGCAGACAAGCCCTACACGGCCAGCGAGTACAACCACGGGGCGCCCAACCGCTTCCGCACGGAAATGGTGCACGCACTAATGGCATACAGCGCTTTCCACGGCGTTGACGGCATCATGTGGTTCGACTACAATGGCGGCGCCCAGTGGGACGGTAATGTGGTGAACGGCTTCTTCAGCCTGCACCGCGACAATTCCATCATGGCCCTGTTCCCGCCCTTTGCTTACGCCTATCGGCAGGGTTTTCTGGCGGAGGACGACGCACCGGTTGAGGTGGAATACCGTGGAGATTGGGTGTCCGGTTCCGGCAAGATCGACAACCAGGGCCGCTGGGGCAAGTTCACCCCCTATGATAAGCGCCTGGGCCTTACCCACTCCATCCGAACAAAGAGTTATCAGGCGTCCTCTACCACGAATTTTTCCACCCTGCCTGCTGTGGGGAGCAACCCCTATACTACCCGAAACGGACAGACTTCTCTGGATACGGAAGCCGGACTGCTGGCCACCGCAGCGCCTCGTTTTGCCGCCCTTACCGGCTTCCTGCAGGATGCCCCCGGTGCAACTGCCGGTGAGCTGTCATTGGTGCAGGCCAACCGCTTCGGCTCCGTAAGCTGGCTGGCCCTTTCTCAGGCCCCCTTGCGCACTGCCCACCGCTCGCTAATTACTATATCTACCGCCCAGCAAAATACCGGCATGGTATGGGACGGCACGCAAACGGTGCACAACAACTGGGGCACCGGCCCAACGCTGCAGGCGCCCATCGTACTTACCTTGCGCCTGCACATCGAAGCGGATTCTTTACGCGTGTACCCTCTGAGCCCTATTGGCGCTCCCGGCGCGCCCTTACTGCTGGAACCCGTGCAGCCCGGCTATTTCGAGCTGCAGGTCGACCAATCGGTGTATCCCACCCTCTGGTTCGGGCTGGAGGCGCTGGGGGGGCTGGTGCCGGCCAGGGAGGAGGCCCCCGGTACAGGTATGCTGCTGCGCCATTATCCCAATCCGGTGGGGGACGGGCCGCATTACATCGAATACCAGTTGGCGGAAGGAGCAGAGGTGGAACTGCGGGTGTTCAATGCGCTGGGGCAGTTGGTGGCCAGACAGGTGGAGGGGCAGCGCGCCGCCGGAGTTCACCGGGCATCATTCGAAACAAATGGGCTCCCGGCGGGTAGTTACGTGTTTTCACTGGCTACGAGAGGGAAGGGCAGTGGCTGGCAGGAGTGGCAATGGGGAAGGGCACAGGTGAAAAAATTTTAGGGATCCTTAGAGGAACACCTCCTTTACCGGAATGCTCAAATCAAGGTTCCTTGCTTTTACAACATCGCCGGCACGCAGCAATTCCCGGAATTTATAAGCATTGCCGGCCGGTTGCCAGTGCACCTCGATCACATTGTCTTCCAGGTTGACGAGCCAGCATTCGGGGATGCCGCCCTCGGCGTAAAGCGGCAATTTGATCTCGCGGTCGTATGCCAGGGAGGTGTCTGCGATTTCGATCACCAGAAGAGTGTCCATGGCTTTGGGAAGGTGGTTGAAGTAACGGCCTTCCTTCCTTTTCAATATTGCAATATCAGGCTCAGGCTCTGATAGATCACTCAAGCGGACCGGATTCTGAACGCTAATGATCGCATTCTTACCCAGCTTTTCAAATAGTATTTCGTTTAATAAGTTGACAACCGCAGCATGTTTACTTCCAATCGGGCTCATTTGAATGATTTCTCCATTGATCAATTCAATACCTTTTTCCTGAAGGATACCGGCTTCTCCCATCTTGTGGTATTCCTCTACAGTAAGCAGCCTTTTGGTCATTTGAACCGCCATCAATAAATGTTTTAATGAATACTCTTCAAATATAAGACTTTTTACGCAAAGCCTTTTCCCGAAATGCCTGCCCTGCTGACCAAGGTCACCGGGGGATAAGGCGGACTTGTTTATCTTATCTTCTTTTACCATTCCTAAATCATTATATGCCATGAAAAATGCCTATTTGATCCTTCTGTTCCCATGCCTGTTCCTTTTGGCCTGCAACGGCCATCACCACGGCACCGCCGAGCCGGTGCAGCTCGACAATGGCAAACGCTGGCAGGCCAACCCGGAAACCACCTCCGGCATTGCCGAGATGCAGGCCATCCTGGGCAGGTACGAAGGGCAGGCTGCTGATGCGGCGAAGCGTTATGCCCTGCGGCAGGAACTGGAAGCGGCTTTCCAGAACATCTTCAAACAGTGCACCATGAAAGGCGAAGCCCACAACCAGTTGCACAACTATCTGGTGCCGATGAACCCTCTTTTTGAAAAAATAGACGGCGCCGATACCGGGGAAAGCGAAGCGGCCATCCGTCAGTTGAAGGAACACCTGGCGAAGTATGCATCTTATTTTGAGTGAAAAAGAGTATGTTTACAGAAACCAACTAAACGAGCACAACTTGGAGTACGGGAGTACCAGCCGCAAAGAACACTCCATACCAGAGCACCGGGCTTTGTTCGAAGGGCTGAAAAAGCAGGAGCCCTGGGCCATCCGCCAGTTGGGGCAGGAGGTGGGGCGCCTTTTTTTTCGCCTGCCGGACGCTGCAGGTGTGCATCAGCAAGACAAGGAGGAACTGGTCAATGACACCCTGGTGGTTGTACTGAGCAAGCTGGAGGAGGGTTCTTTCGAATTCCAGGGCGCCAGCCCGGCAGCTTACGCCATGGCCGTAGCCCGCAACCTGCTGAACAACTGGTTGCGCAAACGGCGCCTGCCGTCCGTCAGTCTGGACGATACCGGCCCCTTGCCGGATGCCACGCTGGACGATTACTTCGACAAAAAAGAAAAGGAACAGCTGCTCGGCAACTTGCTGGCCCAAATGGGGGAGGATTGCCAGCGACTGATCCGACTGAGGTATTTCGAAGAAATAAAGGACGAACAAGCTATTGAACGGCAGCTGACCAAGTACAGTACTGTGGATTCCCTGAAAAACAAACGCTGTAAATGCCTGAAGAAGTTATCGGAGCTGGCAAAGCAGCATCAGCATTTATTCCGATAGGCCGAGAGCGAATGGACATGACGAGTTTTGAATTCGAAGATTATCTCAACGGCAATATGCCGGATTCGGAACGCCGGGCTCTGGAGCAGCGCCTGGCGAATGACCCTGTATTGCAGGAGCAGCTGAAAGAAGAGGAAGAACTCCTCGCCCGCCTGAAGAAACAGATGCTGCGCGAGCGGGTGGAGGCTGCGATGAAGGCAGGCCGGGGAAATATCCAGCCTACTCCCTCCCGTTGGTGGATTTGGGCCGCGATGGCCGTCCTCCTGGCTGTAATGATGGCCAGGTGGACATTCGGAGGAGACGAGGTTTCCGAAGAAGAACCTATTCAGGAACAGCCCGTATCCCCGAAAGCCGAAGAAGCCCTACCGGCGGAAGCACTCCCGCCAGGGGCGCCGCCCCCCGGGCCGGTTGCTCAGCGCACCGAGCCTTCCCCGGCGGAAGAAAACCCTCAAAGCGGGCTTCGGGGGCTGGGTGATGCTCCGTCCGCCGGCCTTGGTAAAGATGCCGTCCGTCAGTTTCAAATCACTGGGGCGGCTTTTTCCCTTATTTTTCAGCCGGCCGTAGAACAGGCCCGAAAAGGCCGTTACCGGGAAGCGGGAGAGGCCCTTGCCGAGCTGGAGCAACAAGGGGCGTCCAGCGACACCCTGGCCTACCTTCGTGCCTTCTGCCTGTTAAAGCTGGAGAATGGCATGGAGGCTGCCCGCTATTTCGCCCGCCTGGAAACCCAGGCCGGCCCCTTTGCCGAAGAGGCTCAATGGGGGCTGGCCCTGAGCTGGCTTCTGGCAGGACAGGAGGCCTGGGCCGAGGAACAGTTGCAGGCAATAACCGGACAGCGGGAGCACCCACGGGCGGCGACGGCAGCAGCACTGTTGGAGAAGCTGGCAGCGGATCGGCAATAATCAGTCCACCATATGAACACCATCGTTGCCTCCCCTCAGGGGCTGCTCCGGCCCGGCGCCTGGATACTGGCCCTCTTTTTTTATCTTTCTTACCTTCCTTTTGCCCTGGCGCAGCCCCCCGGCGACTGGCTGGGTATGGCCGGCCAGGCCTATCGCAGTAAGCAGTTTGATGAGGCTGTGCGCATCGTCGAAGAAGGCCTCCCTGTATTGGAAGCGGCCAACGGGAAAGACACCAACTATGTAGAATTACTGGTGCTGGGCGGCAGGGCCTGGTATCAGCTGCACGACCTGGCCCGGGCCGAACAGGTAATGCTCGAAGCCTTGTCTCTGCGGGAACAACTCCAGGGCAAGGGCCACAGCAAATACATCAAGGAGGCGTTCAACCTGGCCACCATCTACCGCAATTCCGGTGATGCGGAGAAATACCAACAAGGTAAAGCCTTGTTGTGGGATACCTACAATGCCCTCCGGGAGCAGCCCGGCGCCGATCCGGCAGACGAGGGGCGCCTGGTGCGCGGGCTGGGCAACTTCCTGATCGAAGGGGGCGAATACGAGGCGCTGGAGGCGGTTTGCCAGGCGTTTCTCCTATCAGTCCGGGGAAGAGAGGCCCAGTACCAGCAGGATGTGGTCCAGGTGCGGTACAACCTTGCCCGGGCCGCTTACGACCAGGGCCTGTGGCGCAATGCCCTTCCCCTGTTCGAACAGAACCTGGCGGAAGCCCGCCAGGCTTTTGGGCCGAATCACCTGCTGTCCGCCCGGCCGCTGCGCGCACTGGCGGTTTGCCACCTCTACCTGGGGCAGTACGGGCCGTCGGAAGCCTGGTTCCGGGAAGCACTGAGCATTTACGAAGAGATCTACGGAAAGCAGGACCTCAACTATCACCTGCTCGCCAGCGACTATGCGAAGCTTTACCTGGAGCTCGGATGGCCGGAGGCGGAGGGCCTCCTGCTGGAAACCCTGCACCAGCTCGATACCCTCAGCCGGGGAAACCCGTCTTTGACCGAGGAAACCCGATACAATCTGGGCATTTACTACCTCCAAACAGGCAACTACGCCGCTGCGGAGCCCTATTTATTGAAATCCAACGAATACTTCTGTAACACTTTGGGGCAGGACAACATGCTTTGCCTCCATTCTACCGGGCAGCTGACCCTGCTGGATACCGGATGGAAAAAGGACTTCCAGTCGGCGAAACGGAGGCTGCTTCCCCTGGCGCAGGCCCTTCAGAAAACCGGCAGCCCGGCCTACGCTTCTGTCCTGAACCTACTGGGCCGGACCTGCTTCCTCGCCGGCGAATGGGGGGAGGCCCGGCGCTACAGCCTCGAAGCGCTGGAGTTGTACCGGCGGCACTTTGGCGCGCATTTCAACAAGGAAGAATCCCTGCTGAGCCGCCTCTCCCTCCTGGCCTTCCGCGAGCAGAACAGGGCCGCAGGGATGGCCTATTTCCAGAAAATGCTGGAGGCTGCCCAATGGCGGATCAATATGGGCTTTGCTATTGCTTCCGATGCCGGGCGGCAGCAGGTCGTTGAAGGCATTCGTCAAACCGTGCTGAAGGATTTCGGGCCGCTGTTGTATCAAGAACCGGAATGGAGAGAAGCCCTGGCGCCCGCCATGCTGGAATGGAGTATTTTTTCCAAAAGCCTCCTGGAACGAGCGCAGGCCAAAGTGCATCAATTCGGCAGGCACGGCCAGGGCGACATTGCCGGAATCTACCAGGAATGGCTGGCCACCCGGGAACGCCTGTCGCAGTTGCACGGTTTTTCCCGCCTGGAGTACCCTCAACAGGAGGAGCGGATTGAAGCCCTTCAGGAGCAGTCCGGCTTGCTGGAGAAAGAACTGAGCCGCCATTTTTCCGGTTTCGCCGATTGGGAGGAAGCCCTGCCCGCTTCCTGGCAGCAGCTTCGGGCAAGCTTGCAAGGCGGGGAAGCCCTGGTGGACATCCTGAAGTTGCCGGCCGCAGAGGGAGAACAGGCGCTGTCGTATTATGTGGCCTTCATCCTCAACGGGCCGCGGGCCCGCGCGCCGGAGATCGTCGTGTTCCCGGAAGGGCAGGCCCTGGAGAACCGTCTTTTCAGATTATACTTTTTAGACGTCTCCAGCCGGAACGCCGGCCTGGAGATCTCTTCCGAACCCTATGCCGCCTTTTGGGCGCCCCTTGAGCCCTTCCTGAAGGGCGCCCGGACGGTCTACTGGTCGCCCGATGGCGTTTTTCACAAGATCAACCCCAGCGCCCTGCGTCGCCCCGACGGAGCCTATCTGCTGGACCACTATGATATTCGCGCCCTCAGTCATCCGATGGCGACGCTTCAGCAAGGGGGTACCCAACCACCGCTGTTGAAAAAAGCACTGCTACTGGCCAATCCCACTTTCCCGACTGATGTGCCGCCGGATTTCGCGCCGGACGCCCCCCGGCTGGCCGCTTTGCCCTTTACGGAACAGGAGATGGAGGATATCGGCCAGTTACTGGAACAGGAAGGATGGGCCGTACAGCGCCTGGTGGGAGAGGAAGCGACCGAAGCGGCGGTCAAACAGGCCGGGCCGGTTGGCGTGCTGCACCTGGCGACACATGGGTATTTTCAGCAACAGGGGCGGGCTTACGGCCGAACAGCCTCGGAGATAACCTCCGCTCCGCTGGCCCTGTTGCAGAGCATGCTTTTCCTGGCTGGTGGACAGCGCCGGTACGCTGCTCCCGAAACGGAAGATGGCGTCCTGACCGCCTACGAAGTGATGGGCCTGCCCCTGGAAGGCGCCGAACTGGCCGTGCTGAGCGCCTGCCGCAGCGGCCAGGGCGAACTGGCCGATGGGGAAGGCGTTTATGGTTTTCAGCGGGCCCTGCGCATTGCGGGAGTAAGGGCGACCCTGCTGTCCCTCTGGGATGTGGAAGATAAAGCCACGGCCGAATGGATGGCGGGGTTCTACCGGAACTGGCTTTCTGGTTTGCCCAAATTCGAAGCGTACCAGGCTGCCCAGCGGGCGATGCGCGAAAAGTACGGCCTGCCGTTCTACTGGGCGGGGTTTATTTTTTCCGGAGAATAAAAAAAAACACCAACAACGGTTACGTCATTGCGGGAATGCACATGATAAAAGGTAGAAGTGCATTTCAATAGAGTTTATGTGCGTGAGTTTTGTATAAGGCCATGGATGAAGATTTTTTGTCAGGCTAAGAAGCGCCCGGAGCCTGATAGCAGCGCTATCAAGGCGAGGATGCGACTGTTTATCCCGTACATAAAATGTCGGGGCAGGGCTGACGAAAAAGATCATTCAGGGCCATACAAAATTTACTCACATAAACTCTAATACGCCATTTTTCATTCAACGGACACCCTGGTCGCTATGACAAACTGTTTAAAATGCCTGCTCTGCCTCCTGCTGCTATACGGCCTGGCCTGCTCCCTGCCCGCCCAGGACACCTTCCGGAAAAGCGCTGTCTTTTCCATTGGCCCCGGCCTGAATACCGGCGGTTTTTTTCAGGGCTATGGCGGCTATGGCAAAAAAATGCCTCAACTCGCGATCAGTGTCGCCGTGGATTATTACCTGGGGCTGCAGGTTTGTTTCCGGATGCCTAGGAGTAAAAACTTTCCGGATAATTAACCCCAAAAAACAGGCCCTATACCAAAATTCCCTGGCAATTAACCACTCTAAAACCAGTCAACTATGCAGCATTTTCTATTCCTGGCTTTGTTTTTCCTGATCGCATCAGCAGCCCATGGCCAGCCGGGTAGCCTCGACCCTACTTTTGGCGAAGGCGGCTTTTCCATCGTAGATTTTGAGAACAACAAAGAAGAATCTCCATTTAAGATGGCCGTACTTTCCGATGGCAGGATCTTGCTGGTGGGCGAAAAGCATAATGACGTTAATAATTACTGGCCGATGGCTGTCATGCTGCTTTCCGATGGCAGCGTCGACGCTTCTTTTGGCAACGGCGGTGTGGCCGTTTTTCCTGAAGAGGCAGACTTTACCAGGTCTTTTATCAGTGATGTACAGCGAAGAGATCCTTAAGATCCGTCTACAACTTGATGGCAGCATAGTAGCCGTGGGGTACGCTTCCGCCAACGGCGTTACGAATCATGCCGCCGTGGCCCGGCACCTTCCCGACGGCTCGCTGGATGTATCCTTCGGACAGGATGGGAAAGTGTTCCCCGCCCTTTCGGGCATTTGCCGCCCGGGATGTATGGCCTCGAAATAGAAGACGCCCAGGGCCGCCCCTGGCGGGAGCGCATCATGAAAGTAGATTGAATTCAAACCGTTTCCAAAAACACCTATGGCCATGGTTGGCAAAATGACCGCCATTTTTTTCCTCTTCCTATGCCTGCTCTGCTCCGGCCAACTGCCGGGGCAAGCGGCAGAGGAGCCTGTTACAGAAGATCATAAGATCCGCCTGCACCTGGGCTTCGGCTTTGCGGCATTTTCCGCCGGCAAACGCCTGGAAGATCATTTCATTAAGCATAATTACGACCAGTCGGCCACCAGAACTATACCCTTTTTGGGGATTAACAACCGGACGGACTTCCCTGTGTCGGAAAGCCGCCCTTTCACCGGAGAGATTGGCGTGGCATTCCGCTGGCGCCCCCGAGCCTGGCTCGGCCTGATGGCTGGGTTTGACAATTTTGTGAACGTGAAAGGGTACAACGGGAAAGCCGCCTTTACCCGAAGGCACAGGTCGGGTTTCCTCTCGCCGCAGTATTCGGTGGATGTGCCGGGGTACAATTTCGGTTTCTTCGTCGGGCCGACGCTGGACTTCCACCGGCTCGAAACCAGTGGCCCCAACGAGACAGTGGTGGACAGGAAGGTGCGCCCCGGCGCCCTGGGCGGCGTCAACATCTATATGGACCGGCATTTCACTTTCTTCGCAGCGTTCCGTTGGGCGGCCCGGCTGCGTTTCGAGGAGCAGGCAGGAGGAAGCGGCGCCCAGATGACGGTATTGCCGGCGGCAAATATTTCTTTTAGCTATTTTCGTTTCGGGGTCGGCTACCAATTCGTGCGGCGATCATCTTGATCGCACGTATGTAACGAGCACCCTCAGCCCCTCAACTTTGGGCAGGAGCTTGCTGCCGGTTATTATTTCCTGAGCATGACGGACGGCTCGAACCGGATAGTGGTAAAAATGATCAAGAGGTGATGTCCCTGAGGTGTCGCCTTCGTCTATAGAATAAAAAAACACCATGAAAAGTCCTTTCAGTTTCTCTCTCGGGCTCTCCCTGTTACTCGCTCTGGCCAGCGGTTGTGCGGCGAGCTACCAACCCATTGAGCCCGCAACGGTTCCGTTCGACCGGTTTCAGGACGACCTGGGCGGCGGCCGGGCAGCCATCGCCTGGCGTTACAACGTGCTGAAAGAAGCGGGAAACCGGTACCACGCCCGAAAAGAACAGCAACACGGGGTGAGCCTGCTGGCCCTGCGTTTTACCAACAACGGCCAGGGCGCGCTTCTCTTCCCGGAAGATGTATGGATCATTGCCGGCGCCGATACGCTGGAACCGCTGACGATCCAACAAGTGGACGAGGCCTTGCGGCGGACGACGGCCGAGGATGAGCCGGGCGTCGTAGAGGTAGATGCCGGCCCGCTCATGGCCCTGGGCAGCGGCCTGTTTAAGGTCAACAAGCAGGTGCGCGATAACCTCCGCCTGGCCAGGAACCTGGACACGCACTATCTCCAGGGGCGCCAGGTAGCTCCGGGCAGCGCCCTCACCGGCCTGCTGGGATTGCCGGTGGCGCCGGGGACAGGGTTAAAGTTTGAATTGAAAAAAACGGAGCAGTCCCGGGCCGATACCCTGCCGCCGCCGGTAGTCAATGTGCCGTCCGGCATGATCACGGGGCTCAACGGGCGGGAAATCCTAAAAATGGAACGGATCAGCGATGATTCCGGAAAGGAAGGTATCGTCGTGCTGGACGTTTGCGTCGATTCGAATGGCCGGGTGAACGCTGCCCAGTTCTCAGCCAAAGGCTCCACTACCCTGGATCAACATCTGATCAACCTGGCCCTGGAGAACATACGGAAGTGGGAGTTCTCCAAAAGCGCTAAGGAGAAGGAATGCGGCAGGATAACTTACCGGTTCGTTTCACCGTAACCTGGTGCGCGCGGGGGGGATTCGTGGATTCGGGATTCGGGATTCGGGACTCGTGACTCGTGATTCGGGACTCGGGACTCGTGACTCGTGATTCGGGATTCGGGATTCGTGACTCGGGATTTCGGAAACGAATAACGAATAACGAATAACGAATAACGAATGAAAACCCCAATCACCTTTGCCCAACCGGGCGCCCTCGATGGCAGTTTTGGCAACAGCGGTTACGCAGCATTCGATTCCGGTGCCAGAATTGAAGAAGCTCGGGCTGTCGTTCAGCAACCGGACGGCAAACTGCTGGTGGCCGGCTTTTACCAGAACTACCCCCGATGCTCCGCGATACCTGGCAGTGCGGTTTTCCTCTGCCGGCCAGGCTGACCTGAGCTTCGGCGTCGGCGGACTAGCGGAGCTGGACATTATCGGGAAAGCGGCAGGGCTAGCCCTTCAGGGCGACGGTAAGATTGTTGTTGCCGGCAGCCATACCTACACCAGCCTGAGCAACTTTCCCGTTGTCCGCCTGCTGCCGGATGGAACTCCGGACCCTTCTTTTGCCATCGATGGGGTAGCCACGATAAGCCTTGATGTAAGCTCGGCCGCCTGTGGGGCTATGGCCCTGCAATCCGACGGCAGGATCGTGCTGGCGGGCCATATCGAAAACGGAGGCAATACCGATGTGGTTCTACTGCGGCTCCATACCGATGGCTCCCTGGACCCTACATTTGGCGACGGCGGCCGGGTGTGCCTGCCTCTGATGCCTTATAACCAGATTTTTGCTATACAGATACAGCCGGATGGTAAGATCCTGACAGGCGGCTCCGCCGGGGTGCCCGAGGTCTCCGACTGGCTGCTGCTTCGCCTGTTGCCAGATGGTTCCCCCGGCCCTACTTTCAGCCAGGATGGCATTGTCATCACATCCATCAGCGGTGCTTTTTTTCCCAATCCTTGCCGGGATGTGCTGGCCATACGGGCTTTAGATGGCCGCCGGCATCCGTGCAGGTTCGCCTTCTGGACGAGTACGGGCGAAGATTGCTGGAAGAAAAGGTGGATGGTAGCTCAACCCTGTTCCCGGGGCATTTGCCGGCCGGTGTATACGGGCTGCAAATTGCGGAGGATCAGGGTAGGGGCTGGTGGACGCGGGTGGTGAAAGTGAACTGAGCGTAGGTGTGCTGAGTATCCCTTATTTTGGCGATAATTAATAAACAGAGAAAAAAATGTCTCTATCCCTCCCTTCAGGCCCTGGTGCAGTAGCCCTCCGTTTCCCCGTTCAGCCACTAGAATTCGTGCGCGGCTGAGCCTGCTATTGGACAACGGAGAAGAACAGTGTGTGGACCAGGGTTTGTTGCGGTATTATGAAACGCTCCCCGCTGAAACCCGGAGCGTTGACACTTTTCAGTTCCCCGAACCAGCCCCGGTTTATGAAACCCTTACCGGGGCGAAACAGATCGGCCGGTTATTCCTTTTGTGTGAAGCGCATCGCCACCAAAAACCATTTCTTTCTCTATAAGGCAGTACCCCATCGGGCTATTCAATACAGTTATCCAGGCGGAAGACTGCTCTTGGCAGCGGAGGAAGGTGTCGCACCTTCAAGAAAAAGGAATACTCTTTCTAAATGAAACGCCCTTTTTTTTCGTTATAGGGAAGTTTCACCAAATTCAAAAAAGGACAATATGAACCGGCAGACACCATTGATTTTCGGATTGTGTTTAGTATTCTTCCTCACCCTGTCCCTGCCTACCCGGGCCCAGGGTATCTTCAAACGCGATAAAGACAAGGAAACTCAAAAGACAGAGCCGGAAAAACAAGAAGGCCTCTTCTCCATTTTCCAAAAAAAAGAACCCACCGAAAGCGATCAGGAGATGGACGCCGTAAAAGCCCGCCATAAGGACGCCAAATCCGACGTGCGCGCCACCAAGCGGGAGCGCAAGGCCGCCGAGGCCCGCGAGGAGGCCGCCCGCGCCCGCGCCCGTGCCATCAAAGCGGAAAAGGACGCTCTTAAGGCCGAAGAGAGATCCAAAAAGGCGGACAAACGGGCAGATAAGGCAAGGGAGAAGGCAGGGGGCTAAACTAAGGCGCTCCTAAACTAAGGCGCTAATTTGAAATTAGCGCCTTAGTTTAGGAGCGCCTTAGTTTAGGATTTCGTCCATTCCCCATTGACCAGCCGCCATATTTTCAACGGGTTATCATCCTTCAACGGCAAAGGCAGGGAGGACTGTGGGAAGTCCTGGTAGCAGACCGGCCGGGCAAAACGCCGAATTGCCGCCGTGCCCACCGATGTCGTCTGGGGCGCCGTAGTGGCCGGGAAAGGCCCGCCGTGCATCATGGCGTGGCATACTTCTACCCCCGTCGGATATCCGTTGAAAATAATTCGGCCTACTTTTCTTTCCAGCACGGCTATCAGGCTGGCATATTCCTGCAGTTCCTCTTCCGTGCCGTGGATCGTGGCCGTCAGGTGGCCCTCCAGGGCTTCGGCCACCCGGATCAACTCTGCTTTGCTCCTGGCGGATATGTTCAGCGTAGACGGCCCGAACACCTCTTCCTCCAGAGCGGGGTTATGGAAAAAAGTATCGGCCTCGGCGGTAAAAACCCTGGCGGGAACGCTGTTCTCTTCCCCTGCCTGATGGCTCGATGCGATGAGGTTCACGCCCTCGGCACTGTTCATCCGTTCCATCCCCTCGAGATAGTTGTTGCGGATGCCTGAAGAGAGCATCGTGCCAGGGGTGAGGGCGCTTACCTGGCCACCCAGTAATTCCAGGAAGTGCCCGGCATCCTGCGATCCGTCGGTAACGACCAGCCCGGGGTTGGTGCAGAACTGCCCGACGCCCAGCGTCAGCGATCCCGCCAGGCCTTCGGCTATTTTTTCCTTCCGTGCTTTCAGCGCCCCTGGTAGGATGAACACGGGGTTGGAACTGCCCATTTCCGCGAATACCGGGATGGGAACCGGCCGCTGGTTGGCGGCGTCGAAGAGTGCCTTCCCGCCCCGGAAAGAGCCGGTAAATCCAATGGCGGTAATGCCGGGATGCCGGACGAGGGCCATCCCCACATCGTTGGAGGCGCCCTGTATCAGGGAAAATACACCATCCGGCATGCCGGTCCTTTTTGCGGCGGCCAGAATGGCCCGCCCCACCAGTTCGGAAGTGCCCGGGTGCAGCGGGTGGGCCTTTACCACCACCGGGCAGCCGGCCGCCAGGGCCGAGGCCGTATCTCCTCCGGCCACTGAAAAGGCCAGCGGGAAATTGCTCGCCCCGAAGATACCCACCGGCCCCAGCGGGATGTGCATCTGGCGGATGTCAGGCCTGGGGACAGGCTGCCTGTCGGGCTGGGCGGTGTCTATTCGTACATCCGCCCACCAGCCTTCCCGCACTACTTCGGCAAACAGGCGGAGCTGGTTCGTGGTGCGCCCTCTTTCTCCGGTAAGGCGGGCCTCAGGCAGGGCGGTTTCCTCCATACAACGCGCGATCAGATTCTCGCCCAGCGCCAGGATCTCATCGGCTATGGCCTCCAGGAACCGGGCCCGTTCTTCGGCAGGCTTCGACCGGTAGGGCAAAAATGCCGATTCCGCCTGTTCCACCGCCAGGGCCACCTCCTCTTCCGTGGCTTCCCGGAAGGTGGTGGGCAGTTCTTCGGCCGTTAAGGGGTTGACGGCCTTAAAAGTAACCGTTCCTTTTCCGGAAGTTGTCTTTCCGATTAAATTGAGTCCGGCCAGTTTCATATCTTTTCATTTTTCATTCTACAATATTGATCAGTGTGCCGATTCGGCTGATGCTGATGCTGATCTCGTCGCCGTGATCCAGCGTAAAGGGATCGGGGGGGACAATACCGGTGCCGGTCATCAGGAGGCATCCGTAAGGGAAAGTGGTTTCCCGGTAAAGGTATTCCACCAGTTCGGTGAATTTACGTTTTATCTGGCCGATATTGGTTTCCCCTTCAAAAACGAGGGCGCCGTTTCTGGTAATCTCAAGCCGGATGGCGGTTTCCGGTGACAGGGGGGCGTCCGTTAGGTAAATGCAGGGGCCGATGGCGGCCGCACCGTCGTAGCTTTTGGCCTGAGGCAGATACAGGGGGTTTTCCCCTTCGATGTCTCTCGAACTCATATCGTTGCCGATGGTATAGCCGATTATTTTACCGCTGGAGGTAATGGCCAGCGTCAGCTCCGGTTCGGGGACGTTCCATTTCGAATCCCGTCGGATCCTCACCCTTTGCCCGTGGCCCACCACGCGGTAGGGCGGGCTTTTAAAAAACAGCTCCGGGCGGGCGGCGTGGTACACCCGGTCGTAAAAATCCCCGCCTCCAGCTTCTTTGGCTTCCTCCATACGAGCTTCCCGGCTCCTGAAGTAGGTCACGCCGGCGGCCCAAACTTCCTGGTTCCCTATCGGGGGGAGCAACTCCTTTTTTATCCACTCCTGGGCATGGGGTGCCGGGCCGAGCCCGGAGATCAGTGCCTGTGTGTCGGTGTAGAGGTTGTCGTTGTTGAGGAACGCGTCCCAATCCCCTCCGGACAGGTAAAAGGCGTTTTCCGTTTCAATGATGATCCCTTGTATGGTGCGGTATAGCTTCATAATGGTTTAGATGAACAGGCTCAGCAGAAATAAAAAGATCATAGCCGAAAAGCCCAATACGGCAGTGCCCACGCTTTGCAGGCGGTATCCCTGGTTGACATTCATATGGCTCAATTGGGTGACGACCCAGAAAAAGCTATCATTGGCGTGAGACACTACCGCCGAGCCGGCGCCGATGGCGACTACCACCAGAGCTTTGGAGGTATCGCTGTCCAGCCCCATGGCTGGCAGGAGCGGCGCAGCGATAGATGCGGTAGTAATAATGGCCACCGTAGAGGAGCCCTGTGCCGATTTGATGGCCGCGGCGATGAGGAACGGCAGCCATAGCCCCAGTCCGGCGCCAATGCCTGCCCCTTCAATGACCGCGCCGATGTCGGAGGTCTGCAGTACCTTTCCGAAAGCTCCGCCGGCGCCGGTGACCAGGATGATGATGGCGGCGTCTTTCAGGGCTTCCCCCACCCAGCCGCTGGTGCTCAGCATCTGCCGGTCGAGCCGCCGGGGCAGGGTGAAAGCGAGGAACATGCCGACAAACAGGGCCGCTACCGGGTTACCGATAAAACTGATGAACGTCTTCAGGCTTCCTGTCCCAAAGGGCTGGGTAGGATATTCGGCCACTGACCTCAGGATGATCAGAATAATGGGAACTACGATAGGCAGAAAGGACTTCAGCGCCGAAGGAGCAGCGGCGATCTTCTGCTCGATCTGTGCCTCGTCAATTTCCGGCGCCGGGTCGATGTAGATCCGTTTTCCGGCTTCTTTGGCAAAAAATATAGCGGCCGGTAAGCTGCAGAGGCTGGCCATAAGGCCGATCAGGATAACGGTTCCCAGGTCGGCTCCGAGGATGCCGGCGGCGGCGATCGGCCCCGGAGTGGGCGGCACCATGGTATGGGTGGCAATGAGCCCCATGGACAAGGCAATGGCCGTGCCGGCAAGAGATAATCCTGCTTTTTTGGACAGCGCTTTGTTCAGCGGGGAGAGAATGATGAACCCGCTGTCGGCAAATACCGGAATGGAGACGATGTACCCGATGAAGGCCATGGCCGAATGGATCCGGCGGGGGCCGATCAGTTTTAGAGCGAGATTGGCCAGGGCATACGCCCCTCCGGATTGCTCCAGAAAGGTGCCGATGATGATCCCGGCAATGATGACAATCCCAATGCTGCCGATCGTCCCTCCAAACCCGTTATTGATCGTCGTAATGATCTCCTCCAGCGGCACCCCCGAGAACAGCCCGAACAAGAAGGAGGCCGCCAGCAGGGCCAGGAAAGGATGAAGCTTCAGCCGGGCTGTCGTCAGGATGATGAATAGAATACTGAGCAGAATGAGAAGGATCGTAAGCATGGTTCATTTGTTGATTGTGCCTCGGTTATTGGGGTATGGCTTATTCGGTTTCGAAAGCGGTATTTCCGGAGCTCTTTTCCGGGGTGTTGTTGGATGGCTAAATTGTTATTTTGTTTGAGGGCTCGGGAGGGTTCGGAATTCGCTGTTTGCTATTCGCAAATCCCTGAAAATCAAAGACACTTTTTAGAAGACACAGAAAATTGAACTATCCCTATTGTTTGGTGGCTCCAACAATCCAGCCATCCAGCACTCTAACAATCCAGCACTCTATCAATCCAGCACTCTAACAATTGTCGGCTGACTTAGAGTTTTAAACAGTTTTTGACATTGAGTTTTACACAGTTGTTACTTTTGTTCTTTGACATTTTGAAAAATCAAGACAGTATGCCAGGCCCAATCCCTATGGCTGTACGCCTGCAGATTCTTCGCCAATATGAAGAAGAGACTCCGATTAGCGCGATTTCGCGGAACTTTAAGGTGAGCCGCCGGGCGGTTCATACTCTAATCAAGCGATATCAGGCTGAGGGAGAGCAAGGCTTGAAGCCTCTATATTCCAATTGCGGAAAAAAGCGCCTGGACGGTAATGATTTTGTTTACCGAGCTGTACGCTGTATGAAAAGCTGGCATCCGGGCTGGGGAGCAGAGAAAATCCATGCAGAAATATCTCGTATGCGGCCAGGTTTGGGCTTGCCCCATATTCGTACTTTGTATCGGTGGTTTCAGTGGAACGAGCAAACAGTTCCCTCTACCAGGTTGCCAAAAGCGCCCCGCCAATGGGCTAGACAGCTTCATGAAGGTTGGCAGATCGATGCTAAAGAAGAAATGAAAACGGCTGATGGCAATAAACAATGCTGGCTAAATATTACCGATGAATGCTCGGGTACGGCCATCGCCCCGCCGGTTTTCCCCCTATAAGAAAATTAGTGAAGTCCCTGTGCGCCAGGTTCAGCAGGCGCTCATCACTGTGTTCAAGGACTGGGGAGTACCCAAATGGATAAAGGTGGATAATGGCCGGCCTTTCGGCGACCCACAGTTAGAGAATATACCCCCTTTAGCTTTGTGGCTAATTTCACTGGGCATACAAGTTATCTGGAACCGGCCCAAAACCCCGCAAGACAATGCAAAGGTCGAGCGTAGCCAAGGGGTATTGGGCAATTGGACAGAATTTAGCAAATGTAAGGATACCTTTGATTTGCAAATCCGTTTATGGGAAGAAGCCGATTTTCATAATTATCATTTTCCTATTCGCCGCATGGATAACCAAAAAAGGATCGAAGCTTTTCCGGCTTTAGCATTCACCGGCAGAAACTGGAACCCAGCAGATTTCGACATCCAACGAGCACTAGATTTCCTTTCCACAGGAAGCTGGGAAAGGAAAGCCAGTAGCAATGGGCAATTCAGTCATTATGGGACGCGCTTCAATGTGGGCCGGGCATTTAAGCATCAGAGGCTCAGTATTAAACTATGCCCACTTGACAATGCCTGGCAGGTTTATGATGCGCAGGGAAACCTGATAAAAGGCTTTCCCACCAACTTCTCCAGTGCCACAATCTGGAATCTTGATCTTTCATAATGTCAAAGAACTAAAATGGCAACTGTGCAGAACTTAATGTCAAATGTTGTTTAAAACTCTAAGTCAGCCGACACAATCCAGCACTCTAACAATCCAGCAATCCAACAATCCAACAATCCAACAATCCAACAATCCAGCTCAATGCGGCTCCCGCGACACCTCATGCCCCGAGCCCCCCTTCAGGAACCCCAGGTCGCACCCCCGGTCGGCTTGTTCGACGTGGTTGATGTACAGATGGACATACCCCCGTGTAGCCACCGGCGGAGGCGGCGTCCAACGTTTCCTTCTTGCCTCCAGTTCATTCTCCGGGACGTGTAAAGTAAGTTTTCTTTCTTTTACATCCAATTCGATCAGGTCGCCGTCCCGGACCAGGGCCAGGTTACCGCCGATGGTGGATTCCGGTGAAATGTGGAGCACTACGGTCCCGTAGGCCGTGCCGCTCATCCTGCCGTCCGAGATGCGTACCATGTCCTTCACCCCTTTTTTGATGAGTTTTTCCGGCAGGGCCATATTGCCGACTTCCGGCATGCCCGGGTATCCGACGGGCCCGACGCCTTTGAGTACCATCACGCAATTTTCGTCTATATCCAGATCGGGCTTGTCAATTCTGGCGTGGTAGTCTTCGATCGATTCGAATACCACCGCCCGCCCGGTATGCTGCAGCAACTTACCGTCGGTAGCGGAGGGTTTGATCACGGCTCCGTTTTCACAGAGGTTGCCCTTGAGGACGACAATGCCGGCCTCTTCTTTCAGGGGGCTTTCGATCGGCCGTATGACCTCCTGGTTGTAGCAGGGGGCGTCCTTACAGTTTTCTCCTATGGTTTTTCCGTTTACGGTGATGGCGTCGTTATGAATATGGCCTTTCAGTTCGTTGATCACTACCGGCAGGCCGCCGGCGTAGTAGAAGTCTTCCATCAGGTACTGCCCGGCCGGCTGCAGGTTGGCCAGCAGGGGCAGGTGGCTTCCAATTTTATCGAAATCGTCGATGTGGAGTTCAACGCCTATTCTGCCGGCTATTGCCGTAAGATGGATCATGACGTTGGTCGACCCGCCGATGGCAGCGTTGACCATGATGGCATTCTCAAAAGCTTGCCTGGTGAGGACCTTCGATAGGGTGAGTCCCTCCTTTACCATCGCTACAATTCTGTTCCCAGCCAGGTGGGCCATTACTTTTTTGCGTGCGTCTACAGCAGGTATGGCGGATGCGCCCGGCAGGGTAAGCCCCAGCGCTTCCACCGTGCTGGCCATGGAGGAAGCCGTGCCCATGGTCATGCAATGGCCGGCGCTGCGGCTCATGCAGGATTCAGCTTCCCGCAGGTCACTCCGGGTGGCCGTACCTTCCTTCAAGGCCTCTTCCAACTGCCAGGTCAGGGTGCCGGAACCCACGTCTTTGCCCCTCCATTTGCCGTTGAGCATGGGGCCGCCCGGGACGATGATGGTGGGAAGGTTTACGCTGCAGGCGCCCATCAGCGTGGAGGGGGTAGTCTTATCGCAACCGGTCAGCAGCACAATGCCGTCGAGGGGGTTGGCCCGGATGCTTTCTTCCGCGTCCATACTGACGAGGTTGCGCCACAGCATGGTGGTAGGTTTCATGATGGTCTCTCCCAGGGACATTACGGGAAATTCCAGCGGAAACCCGCCGGCTTCGTATACCCCTCGTTTGACGATCTCTGCAAAATCCCGCAGGTGGGCATTACAGGGCGTGAGGTCTGACCAGGTGTTGCAGATGCCGATAACCGGCCTTCCCCGGAACATATGGTCCGGGTGTCCCTGGTTGCGCAACCAGCTGCGATGGACGAAGCCCATCTTGTCATCTCCACCAAACCACCCTTCACTGCGGAGTTTCGTTTTGTTTTTTTCCATGGGTCGAAGGCTATTGGAAATTGATCTTTCAATATAGGCATGGAAAGTAACATTATTTCTTTATTCTCGCAATCGATTGCTCCAAATGCTTTTGGATCGCTGCCTGTGTATACTTGGGTATGAGTTGCAACGGTAATTAAGTGATACGGCGCTTTATTTCGGCAGTGCGGGAGTATTTTCCGGGTGAATTTCTATTTTGAGCTAAATAAAAAAATGGCCGCCTGACGCATCAAGAAGAAGCCGGAAGTGCGAAACTGAACCTTAAACTTAAAAATAGCATAAGTCCCATGCTCACCACCTCACTTACCCTCCCCTGCGGCGCTACCCTACGCAACCGGCTGGCCAAGGCCGCCCTCACGGAGCGCCTCAGCCGGGCAGACTATCTGCCCAACGAGCTGCACCGCCGGCTCTACCAAAGCTGGGCCGAACAGGGCCCGGGCCTGATGCTGACCGGTAACATCATGGTCGACAAGCGCTATCTCGAATCGGCAGGCAACGTGGCGGTGGAGGACGAAAGCGCTCTGCCTGCACTGCAGCAGTGGACGCAAGCCGGTAAAGCTAATGGGCAGCATCTCTGGGCGCAGCTCAGCCACCCCGGGCGGCAGTGTTCCATTCTCGTCACCCTTCGCCCTCTGGCGCCCTCGGCAGTGAAGCTCAAAAAACTGGGCCTGTTCGCCAAACCCCGGGCGATGACGGAGGCGGAAATTGAGGAGGTGATCCAGCGGTTCGTGCGCACCGCCGGGCTGTGCAAAGAAGGGGGCTTTACCGGTATTCAGATCCACGCTGCCCATGGCTATCTGCTCAGCCAGTTCCTTTCCCCGCGCACCAACCGGCGAACCGACGCCTGGGGCGGCGCCCTCGAGAACCGGGCCCGCCTGCTGATGACAATCCTGCGGGAAACCCGGCAGGCGCTGGGCAGCGATTTTCCCATTGGCGTTAAGCTCAACTCGGCGGACTTTCAGCGGGGCGGCTTCGTCGAGGAGGATGCCCTGCAGGTGGTCCGTTGGCTGACAGAGGCAGGTGTTGACCTGTTGGAGGTCTCCGGCGGTACTTATGAGCATCTCGCCTTTCTCGTTATGGACGAAACGGGAGTGAAAGAGAGCACCCGCCGCCGGGAGGCCTATTTTCTGGACTTCGCCCGCAAGGTGCGTCAGGTGAGCGATGTTCCTCTGATGGTAACCGGCGGCTTCCGCTCCCGCTCCTTTGCCGAAGAGGCCTTGGAGCGGGGAGAGCTGGACGTCATCGGCATGGGGCGCCCTTTTCTCACCGAGCCCGGCCAGGTGGGCGCCTTTCTGCGAGGGGAACTGGAGCGATTTTCCAACCTGAAAGTGCGTACCGGTTTCAAAAACCTGGAGGATATGGCAGAAGGCGGCTTTTACGCCAGACAACTCATCCTATTGGCCCGGGGGAAGGCACTCCGGCTGGACATGAGCCCGCTGGCGGCAGCGCTGTTTGTTCCCCTGCATGAAATGCGGAAAGCCCTTGGTAAACGATTTTGAATGGGATGCCCATGTTTTTTTTAACCGGGCACGTAACTATCAGCATCTCCGAAATCAGCGGCAGAAAATGCTCTGTTTTGCCCCATCCCTAGCTCCTCCGCCGAGTAGCTTCGGCGCTCGGGGAAAGGGAGACAGAGTATTTTCTGCCTTTGCTCCCTTTAGATTGGGGCAAACAAAGGCAGAAAATGCGTTTTTAATTGATGCTGATAGTTAACCGGGCACATCCTAACCGGCAGGTTGAAAGGATACGCCGAAAACCTGACAGTCTGTGACCATTCAAAAGCACGGGAACTTTCTTACATTTGAGTGTTCGAAAACGGACTTGTATCTACACCTGCAGTGTTCCGGGGAGCGGCAATCCCCCATGTGAGCCAGAGCCTGGCACATAAACACATAAACACATAAACCCTCAAAACTCCATTTCACCCATGCCCTCATACCCCTACATTCGCCCTATTGCTTTCTGGCTGATGCTGTTCGGCATCACGGCCTCCTTTGTAGGAATGATCCAGCCTTTCCTGCTTGCGCTGTTCTGGGCTGCCCTGCTCGCCCTCACGTTCAACCGGCCTTACCGCATCCTGCGTTGGAAGCTGCGCGGGCGGGAGAACCTGGCGGCGGCGATCTGTTCCTTGCTCATCATCCTGATCGTGGTGGTGCCGGCCTTTTTCATTCTTCTGGCGCTGGTCAATGAAAGCGTAAGTGTTTACGAGAAGATACAAACCGGAGAATGGGACCTGGCCAAGGTGGTAGATTTCATAGAGGCCCAGTCGCCCCGCCTGGAGGAGTCCCTTTCCATGGTCGGCTTGTCGCCGGACAAACTGCGGGAAAACGTAAGCACTTTTGCGGTGACGGCCACCGGGCTGATTGCCGACCGGGTTTTCAATTACACCCAGAACGCCATTTCTTTTACGGCCCAGTTTTTCCTGATGCTGTACGTGCTGTTCTTCTTTTTGCGGGACGGACGGAAGATGCTGTCCGCTGCCATCAATGTAGTGCCGCTGGGTAACAAATGGGAGCGCACCCTGATCGACCGCTTCGCCAGTGTTGCCCGGGCAACACTGAAGGGTACCCTTATAGTGGCTATTGTTCAGGGCTCTATTGGGGGGGTGATGTTTGCGATCCTGGGTATTCAGGGGGCCTTGTTCTGGGGAGTAGTGATGACCATTCTGTCTCTCCTGCCCATAGGAGGCAGCGGCTTGGTATGGGCTCCGGCGGCGGCTATCCTGGCCTGGCAAGGCCTTTGGGGTAAGGCACTCGCCATGGTGATCGTCGGCGCCCTGGGCATCGGCCTGATCGACAACCTTCTGCGCCCCATCCTGGTAGGGCGGGATACCAAGATGCCCGACTTCCTGGTGTTGCTGGCAACTCTTGGGGGGATCGCCTGGTTCGGCCTGAGCGGATTCGTCCTCGGCCCGGTGATCGCCGCCCTCTTCCTGACCTTCTGGCAAACGGCGGGCAAGGAGTACGGAGGCAGGGATGAGTAAGGAGCATATTGCTTCCCCCAAATGCCCGATCTTTCACAAAACTATCGGATATTTGCCCGTGAAATTTGGAATTTCCAGGCTCAAAGGGCTGGAAATTCTTTAAAGCAAACGAAAACCATGGCCAAATACCTCGACAACTGGAAGATCATCCTGGCCCTGTGCCTCACCCTGGGGCTGGCGCCTTTTTTTCCCGAACCACACATTTGGGGTAAGATCAAATGGATACGGGGCGGCGCCGTAGGAATGGGCCCCATCGACTGGATCGATTTTGTATTGCATGGTTTCCCCTGGGCGCTGCTGCTGCGGTTGGCCCTCAAGAGAATACCCTGAGAATAGATTTTCAAAGATCCTCCGGATCCAGCAGGCCTGGAAGATCCTGATCCTTAGCTAATTTTTCATGCACCCAGTCATTATCATCGGCGCCGGCCTGAGCGGGTTGGCCACTGCTTACGAGTTAAAAAAGATGGGCATCCGGCCTTTGGTCCTGGAGGCGCGGGGCCGGTATGGCGGCCGGATCTGGACCTTGCCGGGAGAGGGTAGGGGTACCCCTCTGGAGATGGGCGCCACCTGGTTTGGCGATAAGCACCAGCACTTGTTAGGCCTGTTGTTAGAACTGGGAGTGGGCTATTTCGACCAGTACAGCCAGGGCGTAGCACTTGTGGAGGCCATGTCTTTCGCTCCCCCACAGCGGTTTGAACTGCCTGCTGCGGAGGAACCCTATCATCGGGTACTTGGCGGCAGCGATGCGCTGGTCGACGCGCTGGTGGGGCGCATCGGTGAAGAGAACATTCGGCTGGATACGCCGGTTACGGAGATCCGTGAAGAACCCGACGGCCTGCAGCTCGTTGCCGAGGGCGGTTCCGTATACCGATGCCGCTATGCTGTCGCTGCTCTTCCGCCGCGGCTGTTGCTGAAAACCATCAAATTTTTACCTGCCATACCCAAGGGAATAGCTCAGGTAATGGCCCAGACGCACACCTGGATGAGCGAGTCGGTCAAATTTGCCGTGGAATACGAGAAACCTTTCTGGCGGGAACATGGCTTCGCCGGCACCGCCTACAGCCAGGCTGGCCCGGCAACCGAGATCTATGACCATACCAACTTCGACGAAACGGCATTCGCGCTCAAAGGCTTCCTCTCTCCCGGTACAGCACAACTCAAGGAAAACGACCGCCGGGAGATGGTCCTCCGCCAACTGGTGAAGCTCTTCGGCCTGGAGGCCGCCAATTTCCTCTCCTACAACGACTGGGCCTGGGCCAACGAGCCCTACACCCACTTTCCTTACGACAGCTACATCCTTCCCCACCAGAACAGCGGCCATCCTGCCTTCGCCCAACCCCTGATGAACGGCAAACTCTTCCTTTCCGGAACCGAAACCTCCCCGGAATTCGGGGGCTATATGGACGGAGCGGTGCTCTCGGGCCTGCTGGCGGCGGATAGAGTGGCGTTGTTGTAAGGGGCTCCGTCCTGGGGGAACTCGTAACTCGTAACACAGAAAGTCGGAAGTGGGAAAGCAGAAGTCGGAACCGTAACCCCAATCCCGAATCAACGAATCAACGAATCCCGAATCAACGAATCCCGAATCCCGAATCAACGAATCCCGAATCAACGAATCCCAAATCCCCTTCCCATCCGATACAAGCCAGCGCTCAGGTTGTTATAATAATATAACCTCACGTAAACCAAAAGCGAGGCCCTATGCCTACCACTTACTTTCAACAATCGGCGTTGAGGAGATACCTGGCGGAAACCGGAGAAGTGTGGCTCTTTGCCCGGCGGTTTTTCAGAGAGGCCATCCGGCGCCCTTTCGAATGGAGGGAGCTGCTTCACCAGTGTTATATTGTCGGCAATCAATCCCTGTTCCTGGTCGGGATGACCGGCCTGATCATGGGCCTGGTGCTCACCCTGCAGACGCGGCCCACCATGGAGGATTTCGGCGCGGAGGCCTACATGCCGGCTATGGTCGGCGTCTCCATCATCCGGGAGATCGGCCCGGTGGTAATCGCCCTGATCTGCGCCGGTAAGATCGGCTCCAGCATCGGGGCGGAGTTGGGGTCTATGAAGGTGACCGAGCAGATCGCCGCCATGGAAGTGTCGGGCACCAACCCCTTCAAATACCTGGTGGTGACCCGCATCCTCGCCACCACGCTCATGGTGCCCCTGTTGGTCATTTTCGGCGACGCCATCGCGCTGTTTGGCTCCTTTCTGGTGGAACATGTAAAAGGAGAGGTATCCTTCCGGCTTTTCTTCAATAAAGTATTCCGGCAGCTGAGCTTCGGCGACCTGATACCGGCAACGGGCAAGACTTTCTTTTTCGGCTTTGCCATCGGGCTGATCGGGTGCTACAAGGGCTATACTTCCCAAAAGGGAACGGCCGGTGTGGGGCGGGCGGCCAATACCGCGGTGGTTGTGGCCTCTATGCTTTTGTTTGTGATCGACTTTATTGCCGTATTGGTGGCCGATATCTTTTTTGACCTGTAAAACTGTGCATGGAACCGTTAATTCACATAGCGAACCTGTACAAGTCCTTCGGCGATCTCGACGTCCTCAACGGGTTTTCCCTCGACCTGTTCGACGGGGAGAACCTGGTGATCGTCGGCAGGTCCGGTTCCGGCAAATCCGTACTGCTCAAGTGCATTGTCCGTCTGTTGGAGCCCGATTCCGGCACCCTGCAGGTACTGGGGCAGTCCGTGCCGGCCCTGAGCCAGTACGAGATGGACCACCTGCGCACGGAGGTAGGCTTCCTCTTCCAGGGCAGCGCCCTGTACGACTCCATGACGGTGCGGGAGAACCTGGAGTTCCCCCTTCGGCGCCACCCCGAAAAGATGAAGGGGCATGTAGTGGAGGACCTCATCGTCAGCACTCTGAAAAGCGTAGGACTGGCCCATACCATCGATATGATGCCCGAAGAACTCTCCGGGGGTATGCAGCGCCGGATCGCCCTGGCGCGAACGCTTATCCTCCGCCCGCGCATCATCCTCTACGATGAGCCGACCAGCGGACTGGACCCCATCACTGCCAAGGAGATCATCGAGCTGATGCTCCAGATCCAGAAAGAGTACCATACCGCAGCCCTGATCATCACCCACGATATGGATTGTGCCCGGGTGATCTCCAACCGGATGATCATCCTGATCGACGGAACGAATTATGCCGAGGGCACATATGCGGCATTATCAAAATTGCCGGACCCCCGGGTCCAGGCATTTTTTAAATGAAAAAATGGCGAAATGGGTTGAAAAATGACAACGCCGGCAAGCCGCCTGGGCTGAAGGCGGGTCATCGTTCAAAACTTTCAAAGGAGAACTAATTTTTTTATTACTACTGAGCCATGGCTAAAAGAACGGAAAACACAGTTAAACTAGGCGTCTTCATCACCTTTGCCGTAGCCCTTTTCATCGTGGCTGTATACTTCATCGGCAACGAAGAGAATATGTTTGGCGCCAACCTCCGGATCAGTTCCATTTTCAGCAACGTGAACGGCCTGCAGCCGGGCAACAACGTTCGCTATTCAGGCATCAATGTGGGGACGGTGGAAAGCATCGTCCTGTTGAACGATACCACGGTGCAGGTCAATATGAAGCTGGAAAAAAAGGTGCAGCCCTTTATCAAAAAAGACGCCATCGCCAGCATCGGTTCGGATGGGCTGGTGGGGAGTATGCTGGTCAATATCAGCCCCGGCCAGGGCATGAGCGGCATAGTGGAGGAAGGTGACCTCATCGCTTCGTACAGCCGGGTGGAGCCCAACGAACTGCTCAATACCCTGGGCAAGACCAATGAGAACATCGCCCTGATCTCCAACGACCTGCTGCGCATCACCAGCCAAATGGCCAAGGGGAAAGGCACCATCGCCATGCTGCTGCGCGATACGGTGCTGGCCGTCAGCCTGCGGCAGTCGGCCTTCAACCTGCAGGCCACTTCGGCACACCTCGAAGCAACAGGGGAGGGCCTGCGGCAGTGGATGGCGGAGGTACAGGGGAGCACGGGCCTGCTGCATCAGCTGTTGTACGACACCACTGTGCTGGACAACCTGAACAGCTCTATCGCTCAGGTGGATACCGTGGCTGCCCACCTGGAACCCTTCCTGCAGGAACTGCAGCATTCAGCCGAAAACCTTTCCGTTTCCAGCGCCACCCTGCGGAATCTCCTGGACCAACTGGATAGTGGGCAAGGCACCGCCAGTATGCTGCTGAAGGACAGCACCGCCGCCGAGGATCTTCGACAGATCCTGGAAAACCTCAACGAGGGCACCGCCCGCTTCAACGAAAATATGGAAGCCCTGAAGCACAACTTCCTGTTCCGCCGGTATTTTAAAAAGAAGGAGAAAGAAAAAGGTAAAATTCCGCCGCCCTGACGAGATTTGAATGGTTTTATTAATTTTGGCAGGGAAGACCAACCATATCTCCTTCATGAAACTATCTGTGCTCCTCGTTCTCTGCCTGCTCCTCATTCCATTCCTGTTACAAAGCCAGTGGCGCCCCCTGGAAAGCCCATCCGGATCAGAACCCCGCGACCTGGTGATGGCGGAGGGCCGCATCTTCGCCGCTACCGCTTCCGGTTTGTATTTTTCCGATGACGAAGGTGAAAGCTGGGCGAACTGTTTCTCCGGCGAACTGGAACGGAGCTTTATCATCTCTGTCAGGGCGGAAGGGCAAACCGTCATCTGCCGCATCCGGCCGCTAGACAATAGCGACATTAAGATATTCATCAGTAATGACCTGGGCGAAAGCTGGGCCCCGCTGCCGCTGCCGGCCACTACCCCCTACCGCGGGCTTTACTTCAACGGCGAAGCGCTCATTTACGAAACGCTGGACCTTATTCCGCCGCCCCAATCCGAAGCATTTTATCTCTCCTACGACCTGGGCGAAAGCTGGACGCGGGTGGAGGAAGGAGAATGGCCCTTTGTGCCGGATCTGATCCAGGCCGCCGGGGGCGCTTTCTTCGGCCGGGGTGTTCAGGGAGGGCTCTGGCGTTCCGACAGTTTGGCTTCCGGGTGGGACAGCCTGAGCCTGGCCATAGCCCAGGACGACTTCGTAAGGGTTTATTATGAAAACGGCCTGCTCCTGGTAAGCAATGAAGAGACCGTTCACCGTAGCCTGGACGATGGCCAAACCTGGGTGTCCTCCTCCTCTTTCAGCATCTTCCGGGGAGCCAGTGAAGGCTTCTGGGCGCGGAGCGACAGCCTTTTTACGCTACACAACGGCGGCCTCTACCTGAGCACGGACCAGGGAACTGCCTGGACGCAGGCCTCACCGCTGAATTCCAACTTCGTCGATTTCCTGCCGTTAGAAGGCCACAGCCTGCTTGCCGAGACCGAGGGCATTTACCGTTCTCCGGACCTTTCTCAAACCCTGATCCCCAGCCATTCGGGGATAAACGGGCTGACGGTGGAGGATTTTGTCATAAGGGAAGGCGGCTTGTACTTTTTAAGTGATGGGAAAGTGAACGCCGCGAGTATTGATGCCGATGGCATCGGGGAAGAAAGCCCGGTCCTTGGCGGCATCATCCTGGATGAAATGGTGATCGGCGATGGCTACCTGTTCATCAATGAAATGGTGGGGGCGCCGTCCAGTGTGAACCATCGCATTAGCCGCGTTTTGCCGGACGGTACGGCCGTGGTCATTTGGGAAAGCAGCGGTGGCCCCTGGCGGGCCAGCGACCACCTGAAATGCACGGACGATAAGCTGTTCTACTTCAATGGCGGCTTGGAGCAGGTGTACTCGACTAATTATGGGGATAGCTGGCAGAGCATCTCGGAACTTATTCCATTCAGCTGTTACGATTACGAACGCCACGAAGGCGCCGTATTTGCCATCGTGCCCGATGGCGTCATGCGCCGGCGGGATGGAGAAGCGGATTGGGCGCCGGCCAATAACGGCCTGGACCTTGATGTCTATCCCTTCGGTGGCGGCTTTCTCGATACTCGTTTGGTGAGTACCGAAGGGGCGCTATTCCTGCTGCTGGCGCGGGGGGGCAGTGAATTTATCGAATTCTATGTCACCCATGATGAAGGCGATACCTGGCAGGCTACCGCTACGGACCTGCCGGACATCATTCTGCCCTATCTCAACTCCCCGGAGGGGGTCAAGAACATCGTCGCCCTGGGCGGCTATCACATCATGGCCCTCCGAGATGTGGGCATTGCCGTTTCCGCCGACCAGGGGCGCAACTGGACTGTATATAATGACGGCCTGCCTACCGATGAGGTGAACCAGATAGAAGTGCACGACGGGCGGGCCATAGCGGGTACGCGCCGCCACGGTTTCTGGGAACTGCGGCCTGAGGACATCCGGCTGCAGCAGGTAATCGGCATGGTCTTCTTCGATGAAAATGCCAACGGGCAGCAGGACGCCGGAGAGATTCCCGTTCCCAACGTCAAAATCCTGCTGGAGGGTGCCGAGGACCTGGCCTTCTCGAATCGCGAAGGCAAATACCGGCTTTCCTTTATCAATGAGGGCGCCTTCGGCCCTGTGCTGGAAAACCCTAACCTCATAGCCGTACCCGAAAGCCGCCACACTGCGGACGAAGGCCCCTTCGATTTCGCGCTTCAGCTCAACGGACAGGGGCCGGATCTCAGCGTCAGCCTGCACCCCGATCAGGTACACCGCCCCGGCTTCCCCATCCGCTTTTACCTGCAGTACCAAAACCTGGCCAATACTGTCAATTCCGCCACTCTGCACCTCGACTTCTTCCCGGAGCTCCACTACGATAGCGCCAGCCAGGATCCGGCGCAGGTTGTCGGCAACACCATTCAATTCGGACTGGGCGTACTGCCGCCCCTCACAAGCGGAGTGATCGCCGTCGATTTCACCCTTGCCCCGCTGACCCCTCTTGGCAGCCTGGCTACCAGCACCCTTATCGCTACCCTGCCGGACGGCGACGTGGCGCCCGCCAATAATGAAGCCATACTGGCAGCCCTTGTAGTTGGCTCTTATGACCCCAATGACATTCAGGTGGACCGTAAAGGCTTATCCCCGGAAGAGGTGATGAACGAACAGGTGCTGCGCTACCGCATCCGCTTTCAGAATACGGGCACCTATCCCGCCGGGCGCGTGATCGTCCGGAACGCCATCCCGGAGGAACTGCAGATGTCCAGCATTAGCAATGTACGGTCCAGCCACGATTTTGAGATACAACCGGAAGGCAGGCGGGAACTGGCCTTTGTTTTCGATAACATTCAACTGCCCGACAGCAGCAGCAACGAGCTGGCCAGCCATGGGTTTATTGAATACGACATCCACGTTCACAGTGATCTGGCCCCCGGAGACAGCATCCGCAACCAGGCGGCCATCTACTTCGATTTCAACCCGCCGATCATTACGAATACGGCCGTGACGGTGGTGGAGGAAATTAGCAGCGTCGGCCCGATCTCAGAAGGCCAACAGCTTTTGTTGTCGGCGCCCAACCCGGTGAGGATAGGAACGCCCGTCCGGCTGCTGGCGCCCGGGGCGAGTGGGATGCTCTTCCTGTACGATCAAACGGGCCGTCTACAGAGAAAGGTGGATAACTTCTTTTGCGACACGGACAGCCTGCCCACCCGAGGGCTGCCGCCGGGCGCTTACTGGATCGTTTTGAGGAATGCGGAAGGGAAAATGATGACGGCCAGGGTGGTAGTGCAATTGCCGTGAGGACTGCATTACCCTCGATGGGCAGAATACCGTCCAAACCGCTTGCGAAAGCCTGAAAACTGCAGCCTTCGATGATCCTTTCAACTGGGAAAAGATCGAGGCGCAGAAAAAAGCCTTCGGCCGGGCGCTGGGAAACAGCAGCCCGCAGGAATTCAGCAGTTGCAACTACGCGGATACGCTTTGGATCGCACTGCGCAGTGACAGTCGGCAATTCATTAAGCAAACCCATGGAATGGAGCTGGATACGCTGTCGCGGTATGATCTGTTTATTACAAATTAATCTAACGCTGAAAACACTTTTTCATGAAGAAAATGCTACTCTCTCTGGCTATGGTGCTGCCCGCCCTGCTGTTCAGCCAGTCCCGCCATGAACTCAAAGTGGACCTGTTCGGCCCCATTTTTACTGACGAGGTGCGCCTGGCCTATGAATATATGCCGAACCGAAAATGGGGCATAGAACTCGGCCTGGGGTACTACTGGGGCGGCCTTTCCGTAGATACCATTTTCCCGGCGCCGGGGCCTGCTTATATTCCCGAATACGTACAATTCGGCAGGCATTTTCTGAACGTGTTCCTGGGCGGTAAATATTATGTTGCGCCCAAATACGGAGCTGATCGCTTCTTCCTCGGCCTCTACTGGTGGAACCAGTGGGAAACCTACCGCGACCCAGCCTACGACGAATACTGGGAGCGCAACTTCAACCGGCCGGTTGACTGGGATACTTACCGGAAGTCCTCCCTGGGGGTGCAGGCAGGCTACAAATGGGCCATTATGGATCGTTTCATCATCGAGCCGGTATTCGGGATCGATTTCAACTTTGCCACTGCCCTGAAAGAGGAGCCTACTTTTGAAATTGACGCCATCTTTTTCATCAAAGCCGGCTACCGGTTTCCCAAAGCCCCCGGGAAAGGGGATCCGGGGTCCGCCGATCCCATTAATCGGGGCTGAACTATCCACGAATCCACGGATCCCGAATCCCGAATCCACGAATCCCGAATCCACGAATCCACGAATCAACGAACCCTCCGCATATCCCTCTCAACCACTTCCCCGATCTGGTTCACCTTCAGGTTTTTGGCGATGATGGTGCGTTCCGGGTTGAGGACGTAGATCTCGGGGGTGATGTCGACGAAGTACTTGCCGTAGATGGCTTTATTGGTAGGGTCGAACACATTGGCGGCGAAGGCGTCCATGCCCACCTTTTTGAGGTAGGCCTTCCACTCTTCGGCGTTGGTGTCGACGCCGATGGTGAAGACTTCCACGCCTTTGTTTTTCCACTCTTTGTAGAACTGCACCAGCTTGGGGCTTTGCTCCTGGCAGTGTTCACAGTCGGGGTTGAACATATAGACCACGACGTAGGGGGCTTTGATGTCGTAGAGGGAATACATTTTACCGTCGGGGCCAGCTGCCGTCACATCCGGCCCTTTGTGGCCTACGAGGCTGCCGGCCATCTCATTGGCGCGCAGTTGGATGGCGTAAACTTCCGCCGAATCCGACCAAAAGGCGCGGTCGTAGGTGAAATAGTTTTGCGCCATGTGTACGAAAACGGCCTCGGGGTCCATCAGTGTGGTTTTGGTGGGCTCGTACTCCAGGACGATCCAGTTGGCGAAGAACTTGAAGTATTCCGGGTAGTCCAGTACCTTATCGACCAGGAAGGAGGCGGATTTGTTGAGGGAATCCGGGTGCTGGGGCGTCAGTTCCTTCATGTAGCGTTTGAGCTTGTTGAAGATGACCGGTGTATTGAGCAGCCGTTCGTCGCTGAAGTCGACATTGTCCCAGAATTCGGTGCGGTAAGCGTGCACCTGGGCGGTCGTGTCGATGGAACCATCGGGCTTGCGGATATCGCGGACATCCGGGTTTTGTCCGGCGGTTTTAAATTTGGTGAAAAAGGCATCGGGGTTGTTGTCGAAGATCTCCTTCAGATGCTCCTTACGCTGGGCCACCAGAGCATCCTGCTCGGCCTTGGCCTGCAGGTATTCGGGGCTGCCTTCTGCCAGGCCCTGCATCTTTTGGGCTGCGGCCTGGAACCGGGGTTGCATCTCCGACTCGAACTGAAGGTTTTTGTACAGCAGTTCGTTATCCAGGCTGCCCGTCACCTGCATGTTGCCTACCAGCCCGGCGGTATTGGTGGCCATGGTGAAGGTCTGGTCGGCGTCGATCAAAAATTGTATGGCCAGGTTATTGGTGAAAAAGGCGTAGTAGAGCCCTGGCTTGTAGGGCTCCTCCCGCTTGAAGCGGAAAGCACCGGTAGCGTCGATCTGGGTGGAGTCGGCGCGGTAGTTCTGGTCTGCGAAACTGCCGATCAGATAGGCTGTGCCGGCAGGTACGCCCTGTATCTGTATCTGGATGTCCGGGGATTCAAGTTGTCGTTCGCCGCCGGAGGATGTGTTCGAAGTATTTTGGCCGCAGGCCAGCACCATCATGGCTGTCAATGCCAATGTGAAATATTTCATAATTTCCTTTTTGCCTCAAAGTTAAGAAGCGCCCTTCCTAAAACCGATTTTTCAGGGTAAAGAATCCTGCCATCCAAAGCTTGGATCAGATCAAGGGTTGGTTATCTTCGCAGAAAAATTGACGTAATGAAATACTATAGCCTTTTCACCTTACTTCTGCTACTCACTGCCTGCGGCGGTACCCAGCAGCCACAGGGTTCCACCCTGCCCGGCCCCTGTGATATGCTGACCCTGAAACAACTTGAGGACATCATGAGGGAGCCGGTGGAAGACCCGATACCCACCAATGCCAATGTTGGAGAGCGGGCGGCCTGCAGCTTCACGCTCCCCGGCCGTTCGAAAGACGACAACCTGGTGATCTACATCCTGCAAAGCAATACCGGCAAAGACCTGGATAAGTTCAAAACCCTCGCCGGGGAGTGGCAGGCCCGCAACATGGGCGCCGAATACGAACTGGAGACGGTCTCCGGCTATCCCATGGCCTTTTTCCCGGGTGAGCGCTACGTCTACCCGCCGACCTTCCTGATCTCCTTCAATCAGGTAGACCTGGCCATCCAGGGCGCTGCGAAGGACGACGCCAAGTCGATCGCCTTTCGGGCAATGGTGCAGTATCAATGGAAGTAGGGAGGGGTGATTTGCGATGTTTGATTTATGACGTTTGATTTTTGATGTGCCTACCGGGAGTAGCGGCTGGTTGACTGCCCTTCAAAGAACATCATAAATCAAAAATCCTGATTGTAACGGATTGAGTAGCTGTTCTTCGAAGTCGTTCGGAGACGTTGTTAGGATACCCAAATTTATACTGACGAACGCCCGCGTTGTCAGTATATGCTGACCATCTGTGCGTCAGTATATTTGGGTTCGGAGATGTGTGGCGCCACCGTATATCGATTATAGTACGCCTGAAGGGAGATTTACGTCTTCGACGCCAAATAAATTTGGCGCACCGAGGCGCATGGCCTAATAGCTACGCAAAACGTTATAATGAGCAAAAATCAAACGTCATAAATCGCAAATCAACAATTTCTCCTTTCCTACCAATTTCCCATTCATCCGCAGTTCCACAAAGTACAGTCCTGGCGGCAGGCCATCCATTTCCCAGCTCGCTCGTTCGGTATGGGCGGGCAGGGGCCACTCGCCGACAACCTGGCCCAGGTGGTTGCGCAGGCGCAGGTGCAGGGCATGGGTAGTGGGCTGTCCGAAGCGGATGTTCAATAGGTCCGATACCGGGTTGGGGAAGAGGTTCCAGGTAAGCGCTTTACTCTCTTCTTCCGTTGTTACGAGTGCCTGATAGCACCCCTCGGGGCCGTTGGCCAATTCGGTGGAATGCAGGAGCTCCTCATTCTGGTAAAAGCACAACAAGTGCGCGTAGCCATCGATGATAAAAGAGCCTTCCGGGAAAAAAGTGTTGATTTCACTGCCCAGTCCTTCGATCCAGAAAACGCCATCCGACGAAGGCGCGGCGTTCAGGACCACTTCCAGCCGCCTGCGTTGGCTGCCGTCCGCAAGCTGCACGGAATCCACCGCCCTCACGAAGTAAAAGGGGAAACCACCAAAAATAACCTCAGCTCCCGGTTCGAGGGAAAAATCATAAACCAGTTCTTCCTCCGCCAGGCCAGGCTGATACCTGTAGATCTTGCCTCCGGCCTCTTCCCGAAAGCCCACCCCCATAGGTTCAAAACCGGTGAGGAGAGAGTCGCGGGTGGACCAAAGCCGTTTGTAGGCCCGTCCATTGTGCAGGATGGTATCCCGGAATTCAAATATCTCGGTATACATGTTGATGTTGCCGTTGCTGAAGTTGATCCCTCCGAAGAGGAGGTTCCACCGGTTGTTTTCGGAGAGGAAGAACTGGCCGGGCAGCCGGCAGTCCAGAATATCGGTAATGTTATCCCGGAGGGTTTCATAGGCTATGTCCGTCAGGCCGGGGACGATGTGGCCCCGCACCAGGCCTGATTCTACCGGGTAGAAATTTTGGCTACAGCCGCCGAGCAGGAAGGTGTCCTGGCCGTTTATGGGCTCGTCGTACAGGGCCAAAACGTATTCCGTTCCGACGGACAGCCGGTCGAGGTTCTCTCCGCAGTTGACCCCATCCTGCCCCATCATGGTGATGGTGTCCTGGGCGATGGGGCGGTAGATGTTTTCCAGCACGGCCACCCGCATGTAGGAGGGGTGCGTACGTTCCAGCACCTTGCCGTAGAAAATGTGGGTGTTGGGGGCGACGGCGGCGCAGAAGACGGTGTCGTACGGGCCGGCGCAGGAGCAGCTGCGGGCGGGTTGGGTACAGAGATTTAGAAGGAGCGTGAAAAATAATTGCAAAGTCAATGTCCGGAATTTCATATTTGGATGTTTTATCATTTTTTGATGAATTTTTTCACGCTCCGCATTTTCCCTTCCGCCCGTGCTTCGAGTAAGTACATACCGGGCTCCAGGCCGCTGATGTCCCAGTTTACGCGTTCTGTATGCGCCGGGAGCCGGTGTTCTGCAATGGTTTGTCCTGCGAGGCTGAAGATGCGTAGGGTAACGTCCTGAGGGAAGGGCCAGAGAAATTCCAGGGTGATCGCATTACCCGCCGGGTTGGGAAAAACACGCCAACCCGCCGGGGTAGGCTCTTCTTCCGCATCATACACGATCAGGTAACAAGCCTGAAAAATAACATCGCTATATAACCGTTCCTCCTCCTTGAAAAAGCAGAGCAGCTCGGCCAGCTCATTGGTGATAAAAGTCTCTTCCGGCTTGAAGGTATTGCGGATGCTGCCTATCCCTTCGATCCAGGCGGGAGGCTGGTAGGCGGGTATGGTTGGCGGCGTCCACGGAGTGGAAACTGCCATTCGCTTCCTCCGGCTCCCGTCTGATAATTCAACGCTGTCTACTGCTGTAACTTGCAAAACCAGTCCGTTGGAATAGGTTATTTCATCGCCTTCGCCCAGCGAAAAATCATACATCAGTTCTTCGCCCTGCTCGCCTTCCCGGTACCGGTAGGCCTTGCCGCCGGTTTCTTGCCGAAAGGCCAACTGGGTGTACGCCCAACTCTGCAGGTCCGGATTGTCGGTGGTCACCCACAGCTTTTGGTATACCTGCCCGTTGCGCTGTATGGTGTCCCGGAAGCGGTAGATCTTCGTATACCATACGAGGTGCCCGGAATTTGGGAAATTGGGCGGTTCCGTCACCCCGACGAACAGGTGCCAGCGGTTGGCCTCCGAGACGAAGGACGGAGGGTCCGTCGGCCCTTCCTGGGCGTGTGCGCAGAGGGAAAAGGACAGGAATAAAGTTGCCAGATAATTTTTCATGGGTTGGAATTTGTGCCTTCCATTTTTCTTCGACTTTGGGCCGATGGGTAGCGGCCTTTCTGTAATACGGTGGGAATAAGATGGGAATACAATAGAAATGCAACGGGAATGGTCTATTGCATAACGCCCAACAATTTAACCCTATAGCCATCCAACCATCAAGCCATCCAACCAT
>JACJXW010000006.1 GCA_020636405.1 Lewinellaceae bacterium
ACATATCCACTGTTTTCAATTCTTAGCCCATTTATACTGAGGTCTGCAGTACCCAGCTCTAGGCTCCAGCCCTTTAGTGCTCCTTGATCGCCACTTTGTCTATCTTCTATAGTTAGTGTCCAATTCCCTTTGCACTTTTTTCCTATAAATGTTTTTAGCATTGGTTTATTTCCGACATTGAACTCCAATTTATTTTCAGCTCCATGTCTTTCCGCTATACGGTCTCGATCATAAATTATTTCTCTTGAACCATCAGGGTCTGTTAACGTCATCACAAGATCATGTAAGTAGGTATGGTTAAGCTCTAGTTTAACCTTAATTTCTCTTACTATTCCTTCGTCTTCGACAACTATCGTACTAGTCGTAGTCTGATTGTCCCTAATTGCAGCATCGGGTTGGATAGAAAATTGTCTTTTCTGAATGACACTTCCCATTTTTGAAATCTTTAGAAGTTATAGGCCTACTCTTTACAGGATTTTCGGCGTCCTCCTTTTTTTTTCGTGGATTCGTTGATTCGTTGATTCGGGATTCGTTGATTCGGGATTCGGGATTCGGGATTCGAATCCCAAATCCCGAATCCACAAACCTATTCCACCGCCGTCTCAATATTCGCCACCGCCACCCACTGCTGGTTGTGGTTGCCAAACGGGAATTTTTGATGCATTTTTCCTGTTTCGCAGCACGTCTCCCAATTGCCGCCGGTACGCGAGGCGGTATGTTTCGAATTGCGGCCATGCATTATGGTATACTGCACTACGTTGCCCTCCTCGTCTCTTTCCACTTTAGTCACCGTTGCTACGTGGTATATTTTACCTTTTCCAGTCGCTGCGTCGTGCCTGAACACGCCGGGGTTGGTGAGCATATCGATGGTGAGGTTGCTGTAACTTTCGTCCGTGCGGCCGAAGAACATCACGCTGCCGGGGCGGATGAGGTTGCGGTCGGCCAGGCCGTCCTGTACGATGTGTAAATTGTTGTGGCGATGGTACCAATGGGCAATTTCACGGGTGTTCCGGTCTGGGCTGAACGATGGATAGGTGTACTTCGACTTGTCGCCCAGCGCTGAGAATTTGCGCTGCAGCATGTCCTTGATCTTGTGGTAGATGCCCGAGCAATCCTGCCCGATCGTTCTGTCGTATTTAAGTTCCTGGGCTTCCAGTTCCTGCGCGATCAGGTCGAGGACTACGGACAGCCGTTCCTGGTCTACATCGCGGCCCGGGAGCCCACGGACGCCGGCGGTGGTGGAGGTCACCGGAGTAGGCTGCCGCGTATCGATGGGGTCGACTTCCATGCTATCCCGGGAGGGCGTTTGCGTGCTGGAATCTGTACCGGTAGTTGTATCTGTAATTGTATCGTCAGCAGCGGCATTTTCCGAAGGCAGGGGTGGTTCGTTCACTTCCGTGATCGGCTCGGAAGGCTGGCCGGGCGCCTTTTGCGTGTCGTTGGCGCAGCCCATGAAAAAACACAGGGTAAGGGAAAGGCAGAGGGGGGCGGTGAGATGAGAAAGTATCGACTTCATGATAAAAGGGTTTAATTCTGAAATATTTCAAGCTCGTACTCGGCCTTTATATTTGAATTGGTGCTGTAAGGTTACCATTGTTCCCGGCAGGGGGCTGTTCGGTATTCGCACTTTGCACTTCAAACTTCCTTTTGTGAAGGAAGCTCTGTTTTTTGTGGTGGAAACATCTGCAGGCTCATACTGGCACCCTGCGGGTAAACTTCCGCCTTCCGCCTTCCGCTTTCCCCTCACCTCCACCCCCACTCCCGCAGCACCTCCATCGGCCTTTTCCCGAACTCCTTTTCGAACTGGCTGATGAAATAGCTGGCGCTGGTATAGCCCACCGCTTCTGCTGTTTCCTTTACCGTGCGATAAGCGCCTTGTTCGAGGTATTCCCTGGCCTGCTGTAGCCGGTACTGTCGAATGTACTGTCGGGGGGATAAGCCGGTAAGTTGCTTTACTTTTCGGATCAGGTGGCGCTCGCTGAGATCCAACCTGGCCGCCAGCGCCCTGTTATTCAGGCCACCTTGCGCAGCGTTTTCCTGCACGATCAGGCGGAGCCTGGCGAGCCAGCTGTGCTCTTCGGGCATTTTTATGGGTTTTGGGTGTTTCAAGGGGGATGTCTCAAATATGCCATAAATGATTCCTTCCCGCCAAAGACATTTTCAGGGCATTACCACAAAAAAAAATCTGTTTTTGAGGGCATTTGTCGAGTTAAAATACTTAATACCAGTTTTTTATTTGGAAAAGAGTTCCACAGGTAAATAGCTTGTTTTATATTTGAAAAAGTTTCAATTCACGATTATGTCTTCCACGATGATCAGTTGGAGGGCAGCTATTCTGCGGAAGGGAGAGAAACAAGAGCACGTTTTCATGCGTTGATGGCTTTGGTACACCCTTTTTATTTGGGGTGGCCGGAAAAGGTGGCCCTTCTATCAAAGAAAAAGCGTAACTGTTTAGGTTGGCTTCGAGACGGCATTTTCAGCCTTTGTTTGCCCCATCCCTCTGAAGGGATCTAAGGCTGAAAACGCCTGGCCATCCTTTAGGGCTGAGGCAAAGCCAGGCGATTTCAGCCGGATAGGTAAATAGTTACGAAAAAACGCCAGTTAAACATGCCTTCCCTTTCTTCCACCAAGTTTGTACGCCTTCTCCAGTCCTTCGACGAGTCGGAGCTCAAACCCTTTGACACCTGGTTGCGGTCTCCCTGGTGCAATTCGAACAAGAACCTGATCCGCCTTTTTACCCGGCTGGTAAAGTATTACCCGGATTTTGATCATCCCCGGCTGGACAAGGAGAAGCTCTTCCGTGAGGTGCTGCCCGACGGCAAGTTCAGCCACCGCCGGATGAACAACCTCCTCTCCGAAGGTTACCTGGCGGCAGAACGGTTCCTCGTTTTTCAGCGCTTTTCCAAGGATGAGAGCCTGCAAAAAGGCCTGCTGGCAGAGGAATTTCAGGGCCGCCACCTGGACGACTGGTTCTTTCGGGGCGTTGAACAAGAGACAGGAAGGCTGGAAAAAAAAGCAGTAAAAGACTGGGAAGAACATCTTGCCCTGTTCCGCCTCTACCGCATGGCCTACCACCATCCCACCCAGGATGCGCGCATGCGGCCGGGCGGCTCGCCGATCACCAGGATGGGGGCGCAGGCCGACCTCCTCTACGCCCTGGAAAAAGCCGCCATCATCAACGAAAAGCTCACCCGCAACCGGCTGATCCGGGATGAAAACCACGATGTGCAGGCCGAACTGAGAAAATGGACGGCCGTCAGCGAGGGCATTCAACACCCTTCTGTAGAACTATACCGCATGCGGTTCGCCTACGCCCGGGAGAACCGGTTTGATCAATACCGGGAACTGCGCGCCACCTTGCTGGATCGCATCGGCCAACTGAACCCCAGGGAACAAAAGCTGCACTTGCTGTCTTTGCTCAACGATACCCTGTCGCTCATCAAATCCGGCCGGCTCGATGTCACCGACAGCCTGCCGCTCTATCAGCTGGGCCTGGACACCGGCGTGCTCCTGCACCAGGGAAAACTGACCCGCAATACCTATACGGCAATTGTGGTGGCCAGCAACACCAAAGGCACTTTTGAGTTCACAGATCATTTCATTAAAACCTACACGAAGCGCCTCGATGAAACGATCCTGGACGATTGCTACCACTGGGCCGCTGCCCATACCGCTTACTGGCGGCAGCGCCTGGAGGAATGCCTGGATATTTTGCAAAAGCACTCCTTCAAAGCGCCCTATTTCCAGATGATCGGCCGTGTGCTCCTCACCCAGGTGTATTTCGACCTGCACCTGCGGGACGATTCCTACGGGCCCTACCTGTTCAGCTTCTTCGATACCTTTGAGAAGTGGCTGTCCCGGGAAAAAGTGTGGTCAAAAATGGCAAAGGACTCCTTCCTGCGCTTTGTGCAGCAATGCCGGGCCCTGGCCAAATCTTATGCCGATGTCAACTTCAGCCCAGGCAAGGTGGAAAAGTTGCTGGAAGGGGAAACCAACATTCAGGCGCTGAACTGGCTCCACCAAAAGAAAGATGAGGTGCTGCGGTTGAGAACTAATTGACTACGAGGTCTTCAACCACGATCTTTTCGGCAATCAGGTTTGAATAAAGGTATGCTGCTGGGTTGATAAGGTGTTCCTTTCTCATGACAGTTAATGGTTTATTTGCTTAGGTGCAATGCATGTCCGGAGCCAGGCTTCCAAAAATCCCTTTTCCGTATCTGTCCGCTATCGCCGCCCTCGGGAGCAGGCCGGCCGGACACCAACAAATTTACTCACAGTTGAAGAGTATTATCCGTCAAAGAAGTAGCACTATCCGTCAAACAGGGTGTTTACGCTTGTTCCAGCAGCTCGGAAGGCAATTTCCCGAACCTTTTCCTGAAGCTCCGCGAGAAAGAGCGGGCGTCCGTGTAGCCCACCTCGGAAGCCACTTTGGAGATGGAATTGTAGGTGCGGTTTTCCAGCAGGCGGCGGGCCTGGTCGAGGCGCATTTCCTGGAGGTACTGGTTGGGCGTCAGGCCGGCCAGGCGTTTCAGCTGGCGCAGCAGGGTCGATTCGCTCATGGCAAATTCCTGGGCCAGAAACGAAACGGAAAGGATATCCCTGGAAAGGTTTTCCCGGACGTAATCCTCGAAGGCCTCCAGCCATTGGTGGTCTTTTCCGCGAAGGGGAGGGGAGGGTTCCTGTTCACTGGTTCCAGGCAAAAGCCCCGGATGGCGCGCCGCCTGGTTCCTCAGCAGGTTGTCGATACGCGCCAGCAGTTCTTCCTCGTCGAAGGGTTTGGTGAGGTAGTCGTCTACCCCGATGCGGAGGGCTCTGAGTTTATCCCGTGTTTCGGCCCGCGCGGTGAGCATGATGACGGGCAGGTGCCGGGTGGCGTCGTCACCCTTTAGCCTTTCGAGGAGCTGGTCGCCGTCCAGGACGGGCATCATGAGGTCGGAGAGGATGAGGGCGGGGGGTGACGGGGTATGGTGTACGGTGTACGGTGTACGTGAACAGCCGTCATCTTCAGCCTGCCTTTTTCCGGCCACCGTTAGAATATGGAGGGCCTCCTGGCCGTTGTCGGCGGTGAGAACGTTGTATTTTTCCGCCAGGATCAGGCGGATGTAATCCTGCAGGCCGGGGTTGTCTTCCACTACCAGTATCGTGGGCTTGGTATCATCTGGTGTTTTCGGATGCCCCCCGCTTTTTATGGCCGCCAGCCCGGGGCCGACGGCCTGGCCATCATCGCTTTTGACGGCCCAGCCGCCTGGTTCAGGCAGCGGCATTTCCTGTCCTGTTTTACCGTCAACCACGTCCTTGAAATCCTTTTCCGCGAGGCTAACCGGAAAGGCCAGGCGGAAAACCGCTCCTCCGCCCGGGGCATTTTTTGCTTCTATTTCCCCCCCGAACAGCCGGGCGTATTCCCGGCACAAGGCCAGGCCAATGCCCGTTCCGCCTTCAGCGGGTTTATCCGGGCGGTTGGCCTGGAAATAGCGGTCGAACAGGTGGGGCAGGTCGTCGGGGTGGATGCCGGAGCCGGTGTCCGCTACCGTAAGTTCAAGGACGTTGCTGTTTACCGAAACGGATGCCCGCACCTGTCCGCCCGCCGGCGTGAATTTGAAGGCATTGGAAAGCAGGTTGTACAGCGCCTGCCGGCATTTTTCCCGGTCGATGTTGGCCACTGCGCCCTCTGACATCTCGATCTCGTAAGAAAGATCAATGCGTTTGCGTTGCGCCATCGATTCGAACTGCGCAAAATGCCGGCGAAAAAAGGCCGGTAGTTCCGTAGGCTCCTCGTCCAGTTTCATTTTTCCCAACTCCATCTTTCGCAGGTCGAGGATCTCGTTGATGAGTTCTTCCAGTTGGCGGCCGTTCCGGCTGGCCAGTTGCAGCAGCGTGGTTTGCTTTTCGCTCAGCCGGTTCTCTTTCAGCAAGGTGCGGATGGGGCCGAGCAGGAGCGTGAGCGGGGTGCGCAGCTCATGGCTGACGTTGGCGAAGAAGCGGGATTTGGCCTCATCCAGGCCGGCCAGCCGCTCTGCCTGCGCCCTGGTTTTCTGGTTGGCTTCGCGCAAGCGCCAGTAAAGAAAGGCAAGTAGAACAGCGAACAGGAAGACAATGCCGGTTATTCCGATCAGCCAGTTCCTCCTTGCTCTATCATATTCGATCAACCGGCTTTGCTTTTCTATCTGTCGCGCTTTTTGCTCATCCTGATAACGGGCGTCAATTTCCACTACTTTTTCCTTGGTGCTTTTTCGGACGTGATCGAGCTCCATCCGGTACCCTTTCTCCCTGTAGGCCCAGGCGGAATCGGGCTCTCCCATAGCTCTGTAGATCACACCCCGAAACTGGTAGGCCCTGGCCAGGGCGGTGTGCTTTTCATGCCCCAGGGCGATCGCTTTCCGGGAGGCCGTGATCGCGGTGTCATTATGCGACAGGGCCAGGCAGTACTTCCCGTTTTCAAAATGCAGCTGGGACAGGTTGGTGTGAATGTAACTGTAGCCCGTATGGTCTTCCAGTTGGTGATAGAGCTTCCCGGCGGCGGTATAATGTGAGGCGGCTTTTGGGTAGGATGATTTGGAGAGCAACAATCCCATGAGTAGATGGCCGATCGCTTCCTCCAGTTCCAGTTTGAGTTTTGGAGCGGACCGCAACACCTCCTGGGTATAGTACAGGGAAGAATCCCGATCTCCGAAGATACGGTGATAGGAAGCGATGCGTATGGCCCAGTTCGGGTAGATCGTGTCTAAGGCATGCTGTTGAATGGTAGATCTTGCCTGCTCCAAATTCTTCAGACAACTTCTGTCGCGCCCGATCTTTTCGTAGAGGTTGGCCAGCACCAGGCAGGCTTTGGCAAATGTTTCCCCCTGCTTTTCTTCCCGGCTCAGTTCTTTGACGCGCAACAGCTTCTGTATGGCCAACTCATCCTGCTGATCCCGCTCCAGGGCTGTCGCTTCCGCCAGTTGCACCCTGATGCCAAAGGGAGAGTCGAGCTGGCCCGATTGCTTCAGCTTATCGATGATCGGGGCCAGAATGAGGAGGGCGCTGTCATTTTTGAAAGAAGCGAGGAGCGATTCCACCTGGGCAAGGCCTATGGCAAGCCGCTGTTCGATGTGCAGCTGCTCCTCTCCCTCCGGGTTGCGATAAGAGGAAAGTCCGGCTTGGGCAGCCGGAGTACCTGGAAATAATGGCAAGAAAAGGAGCGTAAAGAGCATTGGTAAAAACGCCTTCTTTCTTCTCGCTGCAAGCAGTGTTAGAAACATAATAAACAGGGAACTTTGAAATGATCCGGCTTGGTGGGGCGCTATCATTCCATTTGTTCGGCGTCCAAAAGGTTACCTCCAAAGGAGAATTACTTAGATAAAAAATTTACGCAAGAAAGATTATTATGTTTCAAATCAAAAGATGCGTTTTCCGGGCAGAAGTATTAATGCTTGAACTCCACCAATTTTTACTTGCCCACAAACGCCCTCAGCCCCAATCCTCCCACCAAGCCGTCTTCCCAGCCAAAGTCAGCATCCAGGCCTTTGACGGCCTGATACCCCAGGAAAAACTCTACTGCCATATTGGATGACAGGAAAAAGTCGAGCCCCGCGCTGCCGCGCAGGCGGAAGGGGTACTCATTGTTGAAACTGTTGCGCTGGAATGCCGCTCCGGCCATACCTTCGGCATACACCTTGAATTTATCTTCCGGATTGATGTACAGTCTCAGGAAAGGGTGGAGCGCAACGCTGAGGTCATGTTCGTCGAGTATAACGCCGCCGCCCAGCACCTGCTGGCCGCTGGTGAAGGTGAATACTCCTCCTGCCATCCATCGGGGGTGGAACTGGAATCCAAAAATCGGGCGGATTGCGATTACGGGGTCACTGCCCGTTTCCCCATCGGAAATCCTCCACTGAAAGGAACCCTGGCCGCCAACCATCAATAGCCCTTCCGACAGGGGCGGAGCAACGCGCCCCAGGCTTTCCCCTTCCGGCGGCAGGAGGAACAAAATGCCGACACGGGCCAGGATGTCTGTTCGGGGATTGAGGCCCTCCTCATCCAGCCGCTGCAGGCCCGCTTGTCCTTCGATGGCCGCCGTGGCGCCCAGGAACCAGTCTACGCCGGCGCCCAGATACATCCCCCAGAAGCTGCGGTTGAAATCGAGCTCGTCAATATCGAAGTTAAAATCGCGGCTGCCCAGGAAGGCCTGGCCCTCCAGGAAGGCTACGGCCTTTTCACTGCCCTTGAAGAAATAGCGGGAAAACAGGCCGAAGTGCTGAACCGTAATATCGGGCCCATTGCTGTTGAAGCGGTTGTATAACTGTCGCCCGAAAAGCCCGCCGAGCGTAATGTTCTCATCGATAAGAATGCCCGCTTTGGCGCTGTAATCCTGAAGGCTTTGCCGGTCCAGGTCGGAGGAGAATGACCAGTCGCCGGTGGCAAAAAGGGACTTGGGTTGGAGCTGGCCGTAAAGCGGCAGATTCCAGGCCAGGGTGGCCAGTAAAAAAAGGAGGGGTAGTTTTTTCATGAGCGCGGTGTTTTTTATGAACGATAAAAGTTACTATTCATCATGGACTTTCGGCCGTTTTTTCAAACCCGGCTCGCCAATTCCTCCAGCGCTTCGGTTATCCCGCGGGGCTGGTATCCAAGCGCGAAGGCTCTTTCGCTGCTCAGGCTGACGTCAACCGGGCGGGGCGCGGGCATGGCCACATCGGCCTGTTTACCGGGCTGTACCAGCCGTTCATCGATGCCGAAGGCGCGGGCGATGTGCAGAGCCATATCGAAGCGGGAGAGCGGCTCAGGGCCGCCAAGATGGTAGAAACCTCTGGCGCCCAGGTTTAGCAATAGGAGCAAGCCACGCGCGGCATCCTCCACGTAGGCCGGGCTGCGGTACTCATCGACAAAGGCGGGCAGTGGTTGGCCCGCCCGCAGGTTTTCGACCCATTGCTTCATGAAGTTGGCGCCCCAGCCGTAGAGCAGGGGCAGCCGCACGATGGCCGCTTCCGGATAAGTGAGCAGCACACCCTGCTCCGCCGCCGCCTTCTGCATGCCGTAGGTGCAGATGGGCGAGGGCGCCCACTCCTCGTCGTAGGGGGCATTCTGCCCGTCAAAGACCAGGTCCGTAGAGGTGAATACGAAGGGGATGCCGGCATCGCGGGCATAGGCTGCCAGGTTGATGGCGGCGTCCACATTGATCACCTGGGATTCCTTCGGGTTCAGCTCACACCAGTTGGGGCTGGATGCGGCGGCCAGGTGCACAATGGCACTGGGACGGATCTCCCCCAGCTTTTCCAACATCTCCTCCCGGTCGAACAGGTCGAGCTGCTCCGCCGGAATATCCGGCTTTTTCAGGTTGTAGATCCCGGTGAACGGACGGCCCTGCTCCTGAAGCAGTTGCGCGAGGTGAGAACCCAGAAAACCGGCAACGCCGGTGATGAGTATTGCCACAGGCTTATTGTTTGATGATCTTATACACAAAAGTACGCTTTCCGGTTGTGCCGTGCAGAAAATAAATGCCAGTGCCCAGGCCTTCCAGCGAAACATCACGTGGTAGCTGCAACGCCTGCCACTCGCGAACGGGCTGGCCATCAACGTTGTACAGGGTGAGGCCCAGGGGCGTTTCGGCCGCCCCTTTCAGTTGGAGCATGCCCAATGTGGGGTTGGGGGCTGGCTGGAATAATCCCGGATCGGTAATGGATGACAGCCCGGTGGCCTCGTCGATGAGTACGTGCAGCAGGATCTGTCTTTCGGCGATCACCACCTGTCCCCGCCATTCCTTGATCTCTATTCCGAAAAGGTAATGGCCGGGTAGGCAAGGTGAGTCCCAGGTTAAGTCTCCAGTTATGGGATCGATTTCCAGGCTATTGGTGCAGCCGTCAAATTCCTGGGGGTACAGGTAGGCTGCGGGGGCCGCCGGCTCCGTAAGGCTGTAACTGATACTGTCGCCATCGGGATCGTAGATGTTGGGGTTATAGGTGAATGCCGATCCGGGCAAGGCAAGGCATACCGGCGGTTGCAACGGAGCAGCCTGGCTGTTACATCCCTGAAACATGGGGCTGAGAAAAGTGTAAGTATTGCTGATCCTCACGGGAATATCTGGTTCGGACTGAAAACTGAGGATATCATCCGAGTAACAGCATTCTTCAATGTTTAGAACGTAAGCGCCTCTGGAGGGATAGGTGTGCTCTGCAAGGTATTGCCCCATTACGACATCCCATTCCAGCAGAATAGCGGAAACGAGGGGGATATTCTGACAGCTGCCGTCTCCCCAGCACAATTCTACTGAATCCGGGATGGCGGTAGGCTCCAGGCCGCGATAGAAAAGGGATACATTTGCCCGTAAGGCTAAAGAGGTGGCACAATCGCCTGCCTGCTCAACGGAAATTTCCCCTCCCCATATTTCGGGTTGGGCAAAACCGGAGGCGCCGAGCGCCAGCAATAAGGTAGTAATCATAGCTTTCATAAAAAAGTGTTTAAATAAAAAGATTGCCGGCTTTGTCGAACTGAAATCGTTGATGAAACCGGCAGGGTGATTCCGTTTTTTAGTTGAATGCTTCCAACCCCAGCATAAATACCCTACATTTGCGTTCCTTATTGGAACGCTTAGGCAACCTACCCCCGGTAGAGTTGTTATTAATTTCAGCCCAGGTGCCTGGGCTGCAAGTTGTATTTTATCCTCGCCAGATGGCTGGGAACCGTACCAATGATAAACAGGGAGGCTCGGGTAACATTCTTACTCCAGAGCGCCGGGGATAAAATGCAACTAAAAACACATAAACGCAACAGCAACGATATAGCATGCAGTTCTTATATCCGACATTTCTGTTCGCTCTGGCCGCGCTGGCCATTCCCGTCATACTCCACCTCTTCTATTTCCGGCGCTTCAAAAAGGTGTACTTCACCAATGTACGCTTTCTCAAGGAGGTAAAGGAAGAGACCAGCGCCCGCTCCAAGCTGCGCAACCTGTTGGTGTTGCTGATGCGCCTGCTGGCCATTGCCTTTTTGGTGCTGGCCTTCGCCCAGCCGTTCCTTCCAGCCAAAAATGCCGAGGTGAAGGCGGGAACGAAAGCCGTCAGCATTTTTATCGACAATTCCTTCAGTATGGAGGCCCTCAGCCAGGATGTGCCCCTGCTGGAAAAAGCCAAACAGCGCGCCCGCGAGGCAGTGCAGGCCTACGCCCCGGATGACCAGTTCCAGATACTGACCAACGATTTCGAAGGGCGCCACCAGCGCCTGGTGGGCCGCGACGACGCCCTGGCCCTCATCGACGAAGTGGCCATCAGCCCCGAAGTGAAAGCCCTCTCCCGGGTGCTCACCCGCCAACAACAAGCCCTGAGTACCGGCCGCACGGAAAACCATGTGGCCTATATGATCTCTGACTTCCAACGCAACATTACCGATATCGAAAACTACGCGGACACCACGATGGAACTCAATCTCGTCCCGCTGCAGGCCGTCCAGGAACGCAATATCGGGATCGATTCAGCCTGGTTCAACGCACCGGTGCCCATCGCCAACCAGGCTAACGCCGTCATCGTCAAGATTCGCAACTTCACGGGCGAGGATGCCGAAAATATACGCCTCTCCATTGGTTATGAGGGGCAAACCAAACCGGTGGGCACCTTGTCTATCCCCGCCAATGCATCCGTACTGGATACGGTCAACCTTTCCATACAACGCACGGGATGGCACGAGGCAGAATTGGCCATCACAGACTATCCGGTACAGTTCGACGATACCTACTACTTCTCCTTCAACGTCAGAGAGCAGATCAATGTGCTGGCCATCAACGAATCGGAGCCGGGCCGATACCTCACTGCCGCGCTCAGCGGCATGCCCAATTTCAAGCTCGATAACCTGCTGAGCCAGAACCTCGACTATTCGAGTTTTTCCAATTATCAGCTCATCATCACCAATGGACTGAGCAACATCTCCACCGGGCTAGGCTTTGAACTGGCGCAGTTCGTAAAGGAAGGCGGCAACTTGTTGGTTTTTCCCGGCCGCAACGCCAATATCGATACCTACCGCAGCTTCCTGACGGCCTTCCCCGCCAACGAACTGCTGCGCTTCGAAGAAGAGCCCCGGGTGGTCGGCTCCGTCAATACGGAGGAGTTCATTTTCAACGATGTTTTCGAGAACCGGAGCGCTAACCTGAAACTGCCCTCTACCCAGGGCAATTTCCGGCTGGCCACCTCCGCCAGCCGCGGCGAAGAGCGCCTGCTGTCCTACCGCGATGGCAACGCCTACCTGGCCAAATATCAGGTAGAAAAAGGCAACCTCTATTTGTGCGCCGCGCCGCTCGACGAGCAGTACAACGACCTGGTGCGCAACGGCGAGATCTTCATCCCCATGTTGTACAAAATGGCCATTTCTGCCGGCAAAGGGCAAAAGGTGGCCTACACCATCGGCCGGGATGAAGTGATCGAGGCCAACCACCAGGCCACCAGCTCGGACATCGTCTACAAGCTCAAAGGGCAGGGGAGGGAGTTTATCCCCGAACAACGCATCATCGGTTCAAAAGTTTTCCTCAGCGTCAACAACCAGGTCCGGGACGCCGGCTTCTACAGCCTCTTCCTCAAAGCGGCCACCCCGCTCGGCACCTACGCCTTCAACTACGACCGCCGGGAGTCAGCCCTCGACTACTACGCCCCCGATGCCCTCGCAGAGTTGATCGGCCAACAGGCCAACATCATCAACATCGCCGATACGGCGGTGCTCACCGCCCGCATCGAAGAGCAAAGCCAGGGCACGCCCCTGTGGCGGTGGTGCCTCATCCTGGCGCTGGTGTTTCTTGCAGTAGAGGTGTTGTTGCTGCGGTTGTGGAAGGTGTGAGGCGGCGCCCGTTAATCAAATAAAGCGTTCCTATTCAATTTTCTTGACATTCGGGCCTGAATGTTTATTTTGGGCTTCGTATGTAAGGAGGAACAATGAGATTTTCTGTTCTGGTAGTGATACTTATACTGCATGCCGGTTGCCTCCTCGGCCAGGCGCCGGCTAAGGCCACGCTACTCTCTGTCAACGAAGGATTGTCGCAGGGTATGGCCTTCGATATCCTGCAGAGCCGGGACGGCTTCCTGTGGATTGCCACCAAAGACGGCCTGAACCGGTATGATGGCTACCGCTTTGAGATTTTCTCCCACGACCCTTTCGACCCCTTTTCTATTGTTTCCAATGAAGTATGGAAGATCTTCGAAGACAGCCGGGGGCGGCTGTGGCTGGCCTGCCCGGGAGGGCTCGATGTATTCCTCCCCCAAACCGGACGCTTTTTCCACGTCATCCCCGGCCTCCAGGGCTACAATGGCGATTCCGTTTCCTTTACCGAGACACCCGATGGGACGATCTGGGTGACTGTCGCCGGGAAGTTCTGGCGGGTGGAAGTGCCCGACGGCCTGCTCGCTGAGGCTGCCAGGGCCGGCAATGCGTTCCCCGATCTGCCGGTCAGGCCGATCGAATGGCCCGGCGTCTTGTTCAGCACGGTTTTCTACTCCGGAAATGGAACCCTGCTGGCCGGCTCTTTGAAGGGGGTTTTCAGCGTCGATCCGGCCGATGCGTCCCTGCGGGTAGCAGCCCTGGCCGGCGCCTCGGTAGACATCATCGGGGAAGACGGCCTGGGCAGGATCTGGCTCGTCGCGCTTTCGCCTGCTTTGGAAGGGTTGTACCGGCAGGCGGAGTATGGGATGTGGCGGTGGAAGATCGATGAAGGGGCGCCACGGCCCATAACTGGCCTTCCTTACGGCCGGTACCGGTTCGATCACAACGGCTTTCTTTGGGCTTGGAAGTATACCGATAACACTTTCCGAAAATGGGACCCGGAAAAATTCGCAAACGGCGAAGCGCCGGAGCTGATATGGATCAACGATCAACCCTTTACCCAAAACCCTGCTTATTTCCCCACCACCATCGCCTTCGACCAATCCGACAACGTCTGGATCGCCACCAACGGCTTCGGCGTGCTGAAGGTCAGTTTTCAAAGCCCGGGATTTCGCAGTTACCTGCCGCTTACCTCCCAGCGGATGATCGCGGAAGGCCCCGGCGGTTATCTTTATCTGCAGTCGGATTACGGAAAAAGATATGCTTCCTCCCGCTTCCGGGAAGGCCTGTCCACCCCCTGGACGATTCCCATTTCCAAAACGGAAAGAAAGACCGTCCTTGCTTTCAGCCGGCAGGGAAACGCCTGGGCAAATAAAGATGCCGACTCCCTTTTCCTCCTCGGATCGCCCTCCCGCCGATACCCCTGGAAAGCGATGGGCCTGATCAGCTGTAAGAATAGAAAACTGCTAAGTGTGAGCGAAAAAGGCCTGCATCAGTTCGATCCCGCTACGAAGCAAAGCCGGCTGATCCCTTTCGAACAGCCCCCACAATCATCGCCTAATTTCACCTACTCGCACTTTTTGTACGAAGATCCTACCGGAACGGTCTGGATCTTTGCTTTCGAAGGCTTGATAGAGGCTGTTCCGGCAGGCGATAGCTATCATTTTCGCTATTTTAAGAATAACCCGGCCGACCGTACCTCCCTGTCCCACAACACCGTGCTCAGCGTAGCGGCCGACCCGCTCGAGCCCGAACGCTACCTTTGGGCAGGCGCCAAAGGGGGCGGGCTGAACCGCCTGGATCGCCAAACCGGTGCGTTTAAGCATTACAAAACGGAACAGGGCCTGCCCGACAACGTCGTCTACGGCATTTTACCCGACGACTACGGCCATCTGTGGCTGAGCACCAACCGAGGCTTGTGCCGTTTTCACGTACGCTCAGCGACCACTCGCAACTTCACCGTAGCCGACGGCCTGCAGGACAACGAATTCAACCAGTCGAGCTACCTGAAAACGACCGGCGGGCGCCTGATTTTCGGCGGCGTCAACGGCCTGACGGTATTTCACCCCGACAGCCTGCAATTCAACGAGCGCGCACCGCTTACCGCCCTCACCCACATCCGGGTGAACAATCAACTGACGGGTTTTCGCGACCGGGAAGGGACGGATAGCGACTTCCCCCTCCTGGAAAAAGCAGGCCTCCAAACCCTTCGCCTCGATCTGACGCACCGGCAGAACCTGGTCTCTCTCGAATTCGCCGCCCTCGACTTTTCCAACCCTGCTCAAAACCAATACCGCTATCAGTTGCTCCGGCAACGCATTTTTGGAGAAAGCGATCAGGACAACTGGGTGGAGTTGGGCTACAAAAACAGCGTACAGTTCGCCAACCTGCAACCGGGCCGCTATACCTTCAAGGTGCTGGGCAGCAACAACGACGGGGTTTGGAGTGAGCAACCCGCCGTGCTCGAATTTACCATCCACCCGCCCTGGTGGGCAAGCTGGTCGGCTTACCTGCTGTACGCCCTGGCAGTGAGCGGCATCGTCCTGTTCGGTTACCGGTATCAGCTGCGCCAGCGGCTGCAGGCCCAGGAAGCCCTGCGGCTCAGGGAACTGGACGAGTTCAAAAACCGCTTTTTCACCAACATCACCCACGAATTTCGCACCCCGCTGACGGTGATCCTGGGCGAAGCGGACAGGCTTCGGCGCGGGGAGTCGGCGCCGGAGCAGTCCGCCGGCGCCATCAAACGCAGTGGCGAAAACCTGCTGCGCCTGGTCAACCAGTTGCTCGACCTGGCCAAACTGGAATCGAACAGCTTCAATCTCAACTATGTACAAGGAGACGTTCTGGCCTACCTCCGCTACATCACCGAAAGCCTGCGGGGGATCGCCGACAGCCGGGGCGTCCGGCTACAGGTGGAGAGTTCAGCTTCGGAAATCGTGATGGACTACGACCCGGAGCGCCTGTTGCAGATCGTGTACAACCTATTGTCGAATGCCATCAAATTCACGCCTGCCGGCGGAGAGGTGGAACTGCGGGCGGAGGTGGCGCCCCAGCTGCGCCCCTCCCATCTGATCCTCATGGTAAGCGATACTGGCGCGGGCATCCCTCCGGAGGAACTGCCTCGCATTTTCGATCGTTTTTACTCCTCCCCCCTCGGGGGAGGCGGGGAGGGGGCTGGCATCGGCCTGGCGCTGACCAATGAACTGGTGACGGCGATGGGCGGCGAGATAGACGTAGAAAGCGAAGTGGGCAAGGGAACGGTTTTCACCGTCCGGATGCCCGTTTCCAACAAGGCTCAAACCGGTGAAGCAGCAGCAGCCATCCCGGAGGCAATGACGGTCCCGTCAGCTCAGCCGGCTGCGGCAGCCCCGCCGGGTGCCCCCACCGTCCTGATCATCGAGGACCATCCCGATGTGGTAGCCTACCTGACTTCCTGTCTTGGGGGGAAATTCGCGCTGCACCTGGCCTACAACGGCCGGGAGGGCATTGAAAAAGCCCTGGAAACGGTGCCCGATCTGATCGTCAGCGACGTGATGATGCCGGAAAAGGACGGGTTCGAGGTTTGCGAAACGCTCAAAACCGACGAGCGCAGCAGCCATATTCCCATCGTGTTGCTTACGGCCAAGGCCGGCGTGGAAAGCCGCATCGCCGGCCTGCGCCGGGGCGCCGACGCCTACCTGGCCAAGCCATTTCATGAGGAAGAGCTCCTCGCTACCCTGGAGAACCTGCTGGAAGGGCGAAAAAAACTACGGGAAAAATACCGGGATACCGCCTTCCAGCCCTCCCCAACGATTCCTTCCAATAAGGTCGACCCCGAGGAAGAATTTCTGCAAAAAGTCCGGGCCGTCGTACTGGCCCATCTTGCGGATTCCTCTTTCTCCGTAGACGATCTGTGCAGGGCCCTCACCATGAGCCAGCCCCAGCTGCACCGCAAGCTGACGGCGCTGACGGGCAAGAACGCCACGCTGTTTATCCGCTCCGTCCGCCTTGCCAAAGCCAGAGAACTGCTGCTGACCGGCCAAAAGAACGTCAGCGAGGTAGCCTATGCAGTGGGGTTCTCCGACCCCAAGTACTTCAGCCGGGTCTTTGCGCAGGAGTTCGGCGTTCCGCCGAGTAAGGTCTAGTTGTTTGAATGGAAATTCCACCTTTCTGAATGGAGAGTGGGAATTACACTGCCGGGACGGCGGTAAATTTGGGTTGGATTTCAATCCGTTAAAGACCATCTTCCGCTACGACAAATTATTTGAACCATGAAAAACCTCGTATTCCTTTTCCTCCTCTCCGGAGGATGCTGGGTGTTGTCCCTGAATGTTCTCTTTTCAAAATCATGCACCGGCGAGGCGCTAAATTCCTTGGCGCACAATCCAAGCAAGACCGGCGAAAACGCCCCCACACCTTTCACGGTGGCAGTCAGCTCCATTGTGGTCACCACGACTGCCGACGAGGACGATGGCGCCCCCGACCCCAACACCGGCGCAGGTACCAGCCTGCGCGAGGCCATTAACTATACTAACAGCGGCAGTGCCGGACCGAATCCGGAAATCACCTTTGATGCCGCTGTGTTCGGAACGGCCCAGACCATTACGCTGAATGGCACGCAGTTGCCAGCCATCACCCAAAATGTCACGATTGCCGGGCCGGCGCCAGGTTTGACGATCAGCGGCAACAACGCCAGCCGTATCTTTGAAATCTATAACGGCGCCACCGTGACCATCAGCGGGCTGACCCTGCAGGATGGAGTGGCGAACCGGGGCGGGGCGATTAAAAGCAACGGCACTCTGACCGTAACGGGATGTATCATCCAGGACAACGTTTCAACCGGAAGCTTCAATGACGGCGGCGGCATTATGCAGGATGGCCCCCATCCCACAAACACCTTGACCATAAGCGAAACGGTTTTTCGCAGAAATTCCGCCCGCTTGGGCGGCGGCCTCTACAGTGACGGCACCATGACTGTAACCAAAGTCGTTTTTTCCGACAATGTCGCTTCTGTTGCCGGCGGCGGGATTTACAGTGGTCCAAACGCTGTCGTGACGAACTGTCTCTTCATCGGTAACACGGCATCAAACCCAGGCACCCCCGGCGGTTCCGGTATTTACGTCTTCAATGGGGACATCACCGTCACCAACTGTTCTTTCAGTGGCAACAATGCCAGTGGCTCCAACAACGGAGGAACCATTCAGATCCGGAAAGCTCCCATTGGCAGCGCCTCATTGAACCTGAGGAACAGTATCCTTTGGGGCAACAGCGGGGGTGAATTGTCAGACAGCGGCGGGTCCGGGGCAACCATGACGGTCTCCAACAGCATCATCCAGGGCGGCTGGACAGGCAGTGGCAGTAACAACCTCGACGAAGACCCACTTTTCTCATCTGCCACCGACCTCCACCTGCTGCCCTGCTCCCCCGCCATCGATGCAGGCGACAACACCGTTGCCCCGCCTGACGACCTCGATGGCAACAACCGCCCCTTCGATGCTACGGGAACCGGTACGGCCACGGTGGATATGGGCGCTTACGAGTACCCATTCACGGTAGGCCCAAACCACCCCTGTGATTGCTATGCTAACGGCATCGTTTACGTGAACGCCAACGCGTCGGGTGGCGCAGAAGACGGCGCTTCCTGGGGCAGGGCCTTCACCGACCTGCAGGATGCCCTCGCCCTGGCCAACACCTGCCCTACGGTGACGGAGATCTGGGTAGCCGAAGGCGTCTACAAGCCTACAAGCGGTACGGACCGCAACGCTTCTTTTTCGATGCAAAACGACTTGGCCATCTACGGTGGCTTCGAAGGGACAGAGACCCAACTTTCCCAAAGGGACTGGGCAGCGCACGAAACCATCCTCAGCGGGGAGATCGGTGTAGCAGGAAGTAGCGATAATACCCACCGCATCATCAACAATTATGGGTTGAACAGCTCCGCAATTCTGGACGGTTTCATAGTCAGAGATGCTTACAATCCAATTTTTTCCGGTACTAACGGTTATGCTGGAGGCATTTGGAATGATAATGCCTCGCCTACTATCCGTAACTGCATCATTCGGAATAACTATTCAGCCGATGCCGGCGCAGGTGTTGCTGCCATCAATTCTTCACCGACTTACATAAACTGCCTGTTCACTGAAAATTCGTCGGGCTACGCTGGAGGCGCTATACGCACTCAAACCGGTACAACTACCCTTATCAATTGCACCATTTTTAATAATAGTGCCAACTTTGGAGGAGCAATTTCTGGTAATTTTTCCAACACGACCCATGTTCTCAAAAACTGTATTGTGTGGGGCAATAACGCCCCTAACGCCAATCCCTTTTTTAATAGTCAGGGATCTAACATTGATATCAGCTACTCCATCGTGCAAGGCGGCTACGCCGGCGCCGGCAACATCGACGAAGATCCGCTCTTTGTAGATCCTGCCAACGGCGACTTCTGCTTACAAGCCAGTTCCTGCGCCATCGACAACGGCCTCGACAGCGCCGTGCCCGCCGGCGTCACTACCGACCTGGACCGCAATCCTCGTTTTTACAACGGCGGGCAGGTGGATATAGGCGCCTACGAGTTTCAGGGTCCCTTCCAGCCCTCTGTGATCGTCGTGCCGCCCACTACAACCCACAACGGACTCGATTTCGATGGCGTAGACGACCATGTGAAGATCTCCACCAACTGCGGCGCCAACACCTTTTTCCCCGGCGGCGACGCCATCACGGTGGAGTACTGGTTTAAGGGGACAAACAGCCAGTCGGCCGTGCGCATACAGAACAGCAATGGTTACATCGTGGCTGCCTGGCAAAATAACGTTCACATCCTCTCGAATGACGGTGGTACCAGCGGTGTTTCCGCAGGCGCCGGCTTTGACGACGGCAACTGGCACCACATGGCCTTCACCTGGCAGCGCAACACCTCCAACGGCTTCAAGTCCTACCTCGACGGGCAACTGGTGGACCAGCGCAACTCGTCCGATACGCCCCTCCCGGTTGTCAACACAGGCATGTATCTCGGTGCGTATAACGGAAGTTCGGAGTTCATGTCCGGCACGCTCGACGACGTGCGCATCTGGACGGTGGCCCGCACCGAGGCCGAGATCCAGCAAAGTTACTACTGCATCGGCCTTTCCGGCCCGCAAACGGGGCTCCTGCACGAGTTCCGCTTCGACCACGGCGATGCCGGGAACGACAATACCGGGATTGATGTGGTGGAAAATACCGTTAATGCGAATGCGCCTGGTTTGCTGAATAATTTTGCACTCAACGGGAATGCCTCCAACTGGGTGCAGGGCAGGCCTTCTGCCGGCATCATCCTCTACGTCAACGACGATGCCCCTGGCGCCAACAACGGCTCCTCCTGGACGGATGCCTTCACCGACCTGCAGGATGCCCTGGCTGTGGCCGGTTCGTGTTCCGGTGTGACCGAGATCTGGGTAGCCGAAGGCGTCTACAAGCCTACAAGCGGTACGGACCGCAACGCTTCTTTTTCGATGCAAAACGACTTGGCCATCTACGGCGGCTTCGAAGGGACAGAGACCCAACTTTCGCAAAGGGACTGGGCGGCGCACGAAACCATCCTCAGCGGCGATATCGGAACCCCAGCTGATGCCGCCGATAACAGCTACCACGTCATCTACAACTTCTATAACGGTTTGGACAATACCGCCGTACTCGACGGGTTCACCATCACCAGAGGCAATGCGGATGGCAGCGGCCTGGATAGCAGGGGCGGAGGTATGTATAACTCCCTGGTTTCACCTTTGATCGTCAATTGTACCTTCATCGATAATCAGGCAGTATCGGGAGGCGCCGTGTATAACGCCAATCCCTCAACCCCCACCTACACCAACTGCCTGTTCGCGAATAACCTGGCCAATGACGGAGGAGCCGCCTTTAATGATATTTCTTCCGCCCGCTTTCAGAATTGTTCTTTTTCAGGCAATAGCGGATTTGCGATAAGTAATGTGGATGCTACTCCCTCCCTGGCCAATTGCATCATTTGGGACAATGGCGCAGGCATCAGGAATTTGGGAAGTGCCAGCAGTGTTGCCGACGTGAGCTACTCCATCATCCAGGGCGGCTACTCCGGCACAGACAACCTCGATGAAGACCCGCTCTTCGTCGATGCCGCCAATGCCGATTTTCGCCTGCAGCCCTGCTCCCCCGCCATCGACGCGGCCGACAATGCCGCCACCACTACTGCCAAGGACCTCGGCGGCAACCCGCGGATAGTGGACGCTACCGGCTCGGCCACGGTGGACATGGGCGCCTACGAATTCCAGGGCATGCGCCCCGGCCCCGCTGGCCTTTGCCAGAGCATTACGGTGCAACTCGGCCCGGACAATACCGCCACCGTCCTCGCCTCCCAGCTCGACGGCGGCAGTACCGGCTGCGGTCCGCTCAGCTTCCTGATTGACGGGCAGGCGTCGCTGGCCTTCGACTGCGGCGGACTGGGGCCGCAAATGGCAACGCTCACCGTCACCGATGCGTTTGACAGGAAGGCTACCTGCAACGCTACCATCACCGTAGCCGATGACGACAACCCCTGCTGCGCCGCGCCTATAGCGGCATGCAAACTTTTCACAGCGGTGCTCGCCGGCGGCCAGGCGGTCGTCATGCCCGCCGACGTGGACGGCGGCAGTACCTACGAGTGCGGCCTGCAGAGCATGACGGTGTCGCCCAATAACTTCTCCTGCGCCGACGCAGGCCCGCAAACGGTAACCCTGACGGTGACGGACATCAACAACGAGAGCAGCTCCTGCAACGCCCAGGTGATGGTGAAGGACGAAACGCCGCCGGTGGCCCGCTGCCGCAACCGCACCATTGAGCTGAACGCGGCCGGCTCGGCCACCCTCACCCCCGCCCAGGTGAACAACGGCAGCAGCGACAACTGCGGCCTGTCCGGCCTGAGCCTGAACCGGGCGAGCTTCACCTGCGCCGACGTGGGCATGCGCACCGTGCTGCTCACCGCTACCGACGGAGCCGGCAACAGCCACAGTTGTGTGTCTACGGTGATCGTTCAGGACAATACCGATCCAGATGCCCTTTGCCAGAATACTACCATACAGCTCGACGCTACGGGAAATGCTTCCATCACTCCGGATGATGTGGACGGGGGCTCCACCGACGCCTGCGGCATCGGCGGCCGCGCCCTCAGCCGCACGGCCTTCACCTGCGCGGACCTGCTGGGCCCGCGGGCCGTCACCCTCACCGTCACCGACGCCAACAACAATACCGCCAGCTGCATGGCCAGCGTCTGGGTGCGCGACGACGTCTTCGGCGCCTGCCCTGACCCCTGCCCCAACGACCCCGATGACGACATCGACGGCGACGGCATCTGCGGCGATGTGGACAACTGCCCCACGGCCTTCAACCCCGGCCAGGAAGACCTCGACCAGGACAACGTGGGCGACGCCTGCGACCCGGAGGTTTGCATCAACACCGTGGTAAGCGGCCTGAATGCCTACGTCAATGGGCTAAGCGCCAATTCCAGGGTCAAACGTTCCATTACCTCGAGGTTGAGCCTGGCGGCCAGCAAGTTCTGTTCCGGAAGCAGCACGGGTACGGTCATCGCCGCTCTGGACAACGTTGTCACCTATGTGCAGTACCAGAGCGGTAGCGGAATACCGGCCGGGGCGGCCGATTATATCATCGCTCAGGTGAACGGGCTGATGGGTGCGCTGAACGCCGGTACTGTGGTTTGCTGTACGGCGCCTGCCGCCCTGCCAGCCGGCCCGGGCCAGGCGGTGGAAGCGGCCGAGGCCTTCCTGCAGCTGGAAGCCAGCCCCAACCCGTTCCGGGAGGAGGTGTCCATAAGCTTTTACCTGCCGGAGGCCGGCCCGGCTGCGTTGGAGGTGTACAACCTGAATGGGCAGCGGGTTCGTATGCTGAAAGAAGGGCTGCTGGATGCCGGCCCCCATCAGGTGGAATGGGACGGCACAGCCGGCAACGGCCAGCCGCTTGCCGCTGGCGTCTATCTCGTCCGCCTGCGGGCGCAAGGCGGGGTAGCGGTGAGCATGGTTGCCCTGGCCCGGTAAAGGGGAAAACGTGAAGCTGGAAGGCGGAATTATGGCCCGCCGTCCACCTCCGGCTTCCCTGTTTCCGGCAGTTTGAGTTTAGCGGCCGGGGTGGTTATGGATGGGGGACAGCCGGGGACGGCAGCCCAGGGGAAGAAGGCTTACAACCAGGAGGGTGATCCTGGCGTGGTGAGAAACAGCTTCTCAGTTTTGAGTAGGTGTAAATTTCATCTTTCGGCCCCTAACTCAGATAATCCCCGGGCTTTTTGCCGAAATGTATCTGGTAGACTTTAGCCAGGTAGCTGGCGGAGCTAAAGCCCGATACTCGGGCCACCTCCGTGGTGGTGGCATAGATCTTGTTTTCAAGCAGGTGGCGGGCCTTTTGGAGTTTGACTTCCAGGATATAGGCGTTAGGGGTCAGCCCAGCCAGGGCTTTCAGTTTTCGGGCAAACTGCCGGTCGCTCATGAATACTCTGGAGGCTAGATAAGCCGTGGTCAGTTTGATCTCCTTTTCGAGGGCTTCCTTGGCGGCATCCTGCACTTCTTTGAGCCAGGTGGAATCGGCAGAAGGGGCGTCTTCAAATGTTACATTGGGCTCCATTTTTGATGGGGCCGGTTGTTGCTGTAGTTGTTTTCGAACCCGGTAGTTGCCGATCAGGTTGGGCAGCCGGGCCAGTAGTTCCTCCGGGGAGAAGGGCTTGAGCAGGTAGTCGTCGACGCCCATCCGGAGGGCATGGAGTTTGTCTTCTTCCGCTGCCCGGGCAGTCAGCATGATCACCGGCAGTTTCTGCCAGCGCGGATGGCCTTTGACCTTTTCCAGCAGGGTGTATCCGTCCATTTCGGGCATCATCACGTCGGAGAGGATCAGCTCGATATCCTGGACGGCGGCATTTTCCGCTTCCAGCAATGCCCAGGCTTCGGCGCCGTGGTTGGCGAGGATGCAATTATATTTGCCTGCCAGCAATTGCAGGAGCAATTGTTGCATATCCTCGTTATCTTCCACGATCAGCACTTTGGGCCGGGGTGATTCATCGTCATTATCGGGCACCGTAATGGCCGGGCTTTCCGCTTGCTGCCCGTCCGGGGCCGGTAGTTCCGCTACAGGATCAAAGGGCTCCATTCCCTTTTCCGGCAGCGCTTCCCGGGCCGGAAGGCGCAGGTAAAAGCGGGCGCCCTGCCCCCACTCGCTTTCCACGCTCAGGCTACCGTTCATCAGTTGCGCCAGCTCTTTTGATAAGGCCAGGCCAATGCCGGTACCGCCTTCCGTAGCGATGCTTTCCCGTTTGGTCTGAAAATAGCGGTCAAAAATATGGGGGAGGTCTTCCGGCGGAATGCCGCGCCCCGTGTCGGTGACGGTGATCAGCAGCTGAGGGGCTGGCTCACCTCCCTTCTGAATGCCGACTGCCAACCGCACTTTTTCCCCTTTCGGAGTAAACTTCAGGGCATTGGACAGCAGGTTGTTGATGACCTTTTCCAGGCGGTTGCGGTCTACCCAGAAGTGCGCGTCTTCCGGCAGTTCGGAAAAAAAGGAATAATCGATCGCTTTGAGGGCCGCTCCCGAATGATAGGCGCTGAACAATTGCCGACAGAAGGGGACAAGCGGGGTTGGTTGTTCTTTCAGGCTGGCTTTTTGGGCTTCCAGGCGCGACAATTCGAGCAGTTCTTCGACCAGCCTGCCCAGCTTTCGGCCGTTTTTCAAAACCAGTTTGAGGCTGCTTCCGATGCCATTGTTCAGGGAAGGCCCGTACTTGCGGATGAGGTTTTCCAGCGGGGCCGTGATCAGGGTGACGGGCGTCCGGAGTTCGTGGGAGATATTGGTGAAGAAGCGGGACTTCATTTCGTCCAGTTGCTGAAGTTTACGCGCCTGCTCTTCGATCAGGGCCTTGTCTTCCCGGATCTTCTGGGTGCGCCTCGCCACCTCCAGTTCAAGCCGCCGGGCCTCCAGTTGTTTGTTGCGGGCCCAGATCAGGCCAAAGGCCAGGAAGGGCAGGCTGGCCAGCAGGTAGAACCAGGGCTGTTTGTAAAAGAATTCGCGGGCATGAATGTCAATCGCTAATGGTTCGGCCGTCCAGTTATTCCGAAAATCTGCGCCTTTGACCAGCAGGCGGTATTTGCCGGGCGGGAGGCGGCTGATGTTGAGTTCGGCCTGGGCGCCCAGGTAGTGCCAGTCTTCATCTATGCCCTCCAGCCGGTAGGCATAGCGGTTTTTGTGGGGTTCCAGATAGCTCGACAGGGCAAATTTCAAGCGGATATAGGGGCGGTCTGCCGGGATGGAGATCGTCCCGGCCTGTTCAAGCCCGCTGTGCCGGATAAGCTCCCTGCCTGCTTTCTTGTCGAAATAGGCCAGCTCCGTCAGATAGGCCTTAACTTCTTCTTTCTGCTTCAGGGCAGCTTTCAATGCCCGGGGCTCTATAATGCTGATTCCCTCGCGGCTTCCGAAAAGCAGGCGGCCATCGCTCGCTTTGAGCGGGTCAAAGCGCTCGAATGTTTCATAAGCCAGGCCGTCTTCCCGGTAGATGCTGTTTAACACGGTTCCCGCTTTGGAAATGATGTTGATCCCGTGTTCGGTAGCCACCCAGATGTCGCCCTCATCATCCGGCAGGATGCTCATCACGGCATTGTTGGACAAGCCTTTTCGCTGATTAATGATGGTAATGGACCCGGTGCGGGGATCGTAAATATGCAGGCCGCCAAAATAGCTGCCTAGCCACAACCTGCCCTGCGGGCCTTCATAGATGGAGGTGAAACGAAAGTCGGAAAAACCATCTTCCGGGCCCAGCTTTTGGCTTTCCCCCCTTTCGAAGTCTATCCGCCACAGGCCATTATTGGTGGGAATCCAGAGTATTCCTTTGGAATCGACAAAAATGTCCCTGACCAGGTCTCCCAGGTTTTCCGGGATGCCGGGCCACGGGGAGAAGTAGCACTGGGTGTTGAGGTCGAAAAAGGCGATGGAATTTCGGCTGTCCTGGACAACCAGGCGGCTTTTGTCCAGAAAGCCAAAGAGCTTGATATTCCGGCCCAGGTCATAACAGGAACAGGCATTGGTTTCAGGGTGGTATTGAACGAGGTAGTTGTTGGAAATAAACCAGAGCTGGCCTTCGTCATCCGGGATGAGCTGTTGTTTCATGCCCTTGCCAAAAGGCGGGGCGGCAGAAGGCGGTAATCCACAGCGAGGGCCCTGGAAAGGGGCCGCGCTCCCCCGGGCTTCGTCAAAAAGGAACCAGCCTTCGTTGACGGTATTGACGAGAAAGCGCCCGTCCGGCAATTCGGCTATGGCGCTGATCCACTTTCCGGGCAGGGCCTGCCGGATAAGGCCCTCCCTGCGGATGCCGGCGCTGAAAAATCCGTTGCGGGTGGTAATAAAGGCCTGCCTGCGAAAATCCCGGCCTTTCAGGCTGATGATATTGGCCAGCCCGGCTACCACGCCCGAATAATCGAAGCGGCGCCCCTTTTCATCCATTAAAACTGCCCGGTACGGCCCATCCTTTTCCTGAAAAAGGAAACAGATGTTTCCGGACTGGTCCTGGAAGATATCCCGGGGGCTCCATTGATCGGGGAATTGGCCCTCGATCGCGATGAACTGGTCCTTTTCCCGGCTGAACTGGAACAGGCGGTTGCCATAATATTCCGGTAAGAAAAAATAGAGCTGCCCGGCCGGGCTTTGCAGGAGGCGCGGGCTGGCATCCGACAAGTCATTCAGCGTCAGTTGCCGGTTCAGGTTATGCCCGATGAAGTCAGGAGGATAATAGGCGCGGACGGATTGGCTTTTTCGGCTCCAGCGGAAAAGCGGAAGGGTTCCGCCCATGAACCAGGCTTCCCGCTCATTGATCAACAAAGGGAGGTCATTCCCCGGCCCCCATAAACCATTCGGATAATCAAGGGACAATTCTTTTTTGAGGCCCTTTTCTTCTACCGTTAATAGTTGGATGGTATGCGCTTCGGTATAGCCGAGCAGATAGGCCTTGCCGTCGGCTTCCGAGACGCCCTTCGGGGAAAAGCCGGCAAAAGAGGAATCGGGTATTGCAATCAGCCGGGCTTCATGGCTATTCGGATCGAGCAGGAAAAATTCTTTTTCCTCGGCCTGGCCGAATAACTGGCCTTGTGCACTCATCCCCATAATGGTCAGCCGTTCCAGCCGGCCTTTTTCCGGGGAAAAGAACTCAACCGGATGGAATTCATACCCGTCGAACTGGAATACACTGATGCCGTTGACCAGCCGTTCCAGCCCGCAATAGTCCAGCCATAAGCGCCCTTCCCCGTCCAGAAAAACATTGCGGATACATTTACTGGTGTAGGGTGTTTCCTCCTGGCTGAAATCGCTGAGGTAGGAACGCTCCAGTTTTGGCCATTCCGCCGCCTCCTGGGCGCCGGCGGGAGGCAGCGCCCATAGTATGGCAAGCAGTAGCGGCCAAAAATGTACCCGAACCATTATGCGTGAACCTGGCATATTTGCTAAAAGCGAAAAGATAAAGGCAAAACTTTGAAAATATACAAGAAGAAAAAGCGGAAGGTTCGGCCGGAATGGAAAAAAACACAAGAGGAAGGCTGAAAATTGATAGCCTGGCCACCAAACGAGTGCTGAATGTCCGGGTTTTAGCCTGATATGTCCGGATTTTGGCGTCCCCCTGCCCCCATCTTTGCAGTGACAACCAACAGAACTTTTCACTACAAAGTATTTTAATCATGCAAACAGAAAACACAGCTCAAACTAAACTGCAAAAGGGCCTGGCCTGCGCGGCCTGCCTTGGTTTTTTTCCCTTGCTCTATCTGATAGGGAGTATGGTAATGGCATTCTTTGGCTGAGCGCTTAATTGTTTTTACTTAGCTAACAAATTTTAATCCACATGAACTTGAAAAATTCCCTTCATCGGCCATTCTTTGTGCTATCTCTACTGGGTATGCTAACGCTCGGCCAGCTCACGGCCCAGTCCAGCCTCTCTACCTCCCAGTACCCCACGCGGATAGATTACCAAAGTGGGACGGATTACACCGATTATATCATCCCCAATGTGGGCGGGTCTATTTCCTTCACCCTGAACGGGGGGGATGGCGGCCGCCGGAGGGTGCCGGACCTATGCACCAGGAAGGGAGGGCAAGGTGCAACGGTGCAGGCCACCTTTTTCATTGGCCCCGGAGCAGGACAGCTGGCGCCGGGCGGGCGCTTGCGTTTTATTCCGGGTGAGCGGGGAGAAAGTCGGGGTGGTAACGGAGTTTATGGCGCCGGAGGCGGTGGTGGCTCTGGTCTGCTATACACCACGGCGAGCGACCCCAGTACCTTAAGCAATCTCCCATCTCTTGACTTTGCGGACGCCGGTACTTCCTGGGTCATTCTGGCGGTAGCCGGCGGTGGCGGCGGCGCCGGGCTGAGTGGTGTTTGTGATGGAAATGCCGGTCGTGGTGGCGTAACGACGGAAGATGGAGGCGGGATAAATGGCGGTGTGGACGGAAATGGTGGTAACACTAATGGTAATGGTGGCTTTTGCGGTGGTGGTGGTTACAGTACCAGGGGAGGAGGCGGGGAAATCAATGCCGGGGCAGGTAGAGTCTCTGGTGGCGTGGGTGGCTTTTTGGGTGGCGATGGTGTTTTTGGGGGGTATGGCTATGGTGGAGGCGGTGGCGGAGATGATCTTTCCGGCGGCGGCGGCGGCGGCGGTGGCTTTTCCGGTGGCGGCGGCGGCGGCGGTGATCTTTTTAACCCTAACGGCGGCTATGGCGGCGGCAGCTTCGTCAATGCAGCGGCCTCAAGTAGCGCCAAACAGGGCGGCGGCCGCACGAATAACCCCCGCAGCGGTTATATCGAATACGTCATTGAGGATTCCGAGTCCCCCGTAGCTGTCTGTCAGCCCGTGAACGTAGAACTGGATGCCGACGGTATGGCTACCGTCTATCCCGCTGACGTAGATGGCGGCAGCTACGATCCCAACGGCGATGATGCCGCTCTGGAGCGGGTTTTTGTCGGGTTTACCACTACTTCCTCAGGAGGCTTTATTCTTGTAGAGTCCGATGAGCTAAATTTTGCTTGTTCAGATGTTGGGCCTATTGAAAACACCTTTTTGTGGTTGCGCGTAAGGGATGCGCAAGGCCTGGAAGGTTATTGCTCGGTGTCCCTGAATATTGAGGACAACAGCCCGCCTACGGCGCTTTGTCAACCGAGTATTACGCTCTTTCCGGATGAAACGGGTACCGTTTCCCTTACGCCGGCGGATCTGGACGACGGCTCCTTTGATAATTGCGGGATTACCAGCCGGTCGATCAGCCAGACGACGTTCACTTGTTCCGACATCGGCACCTATTCGGTTACCCTGACCGTGGGGGATGCCGAAGAAAACTACGCCACCTGCACCACGGAAGTCATGGTGAAGGCGTACGAGCTGGACTGCCCGGATGATTTTTGTGTCAGCATTCCGCCGGGCCAAACGGAGGCCTACGTCGATCTTTCTTTCCCTGTCGGCGCCTTCACCTGCGGCTATTTTGTAGAAAGCAGGATAGAATGTGCAGGTTGTGGGACCTCCGACTTTACAACGACGGATAAAAGCGGCTACTACGGCCCCGGCGAATATAGGTTGCGATCCAGGGTGTTACGTGGACCCAATGCGGTCACGGATCTTTGTGTTGTTAATTTCCGGGTAGCACCCAATGAGGCTGATTATGACTTTACCTGTCCACCCGATTTTGTGGTGGATATTCCTGATAATAGCTGCGAAGCTTACGTGCAGATGCCGGAGCCGGCCGGTGAGATTCCCTGTGGATTTGAAATAAGCAGCCGTATTGGCGGGGCGGTGAGTATTCCATTTTCATCGGAGGATAAAAGCGGGCTGTACGGACCGGGGGAGTACACCCTCTCTTGGCGTCTGTCAGAAAATAACCAAATATCGGATGTCTGCATTACGAACTTTTCCGTCAGGGGCGATGAGATCCTGCCAACGGTAATTTGTCCGACAACGGTCGTGCAGTTGGATGAAAACGGCTCAGGCCTGCTGGCAGCCAATGCCCTGGCCGGCCTTTCCACTGATAACTGTGCCATACAAAGTGAAACCAGCCCGGAAATACTTTTTGACTGTGACGACCTGGGTACCCAATGGGTAACCTTAACCGTGGTGGATGAACATGGTAATGAGAACACGCGCGATTGTGAAGTAAGTGTGGAGGAAGAAGTCCCGCCTACAGCCCTTTGTCAGGATATCACGGTGCAACTGGGTGTCGACGGCACGGTCAGCATAACCGCCGGAATGGTCGACAATGGCTCTTCCAGTGTCTGCGGCATTCAATCCCGGGTGCTGGATAAAAGTTCCTTTTCCTGTCCTGACGCAGGTCCGAATATGGTGACCCTGACGGTCACGAATGCTGCCGGACAAGAAAGTAGCTGCAACGCCACCGTCACCGTAGAGAACAACGTTCCTCCCACCGCAAAGTGTAAGTTCGTAGCTACCAACTTTAATGAAGATGGAATCGCAACCATAGCCCCCCTACAAGTCAATAATAAATCGGTAGATGCTTGTGGAGTTCTGATTCCTACGGAAGCTCTTTCTTTGGATGAGGATACGTTTCTGGCTACGGATGGAACCGAACCCCGTACGGTCACCCTTACGGTTACGGATATCAGAGGAAATACCGATCAATGTACGGCAACTGTCTATTTTAATGACAATGTAGATCCGGTGTGCAGAAACATCAGCGCCCTGACGATTTACCTGGATGAAACGGGCGCCTATGAGCTTTTTCCGGAAGAATTGGATAATGGTTCCTCCGATAATACCGGGATAATCAATTTTACCTTTGCCGATGGAGACGTACCTCAGGAAAGCTATCTCATAACCTGTGGTCAAAACTTTCCTTTTGCCTTTTTGAGGGTGACGGATGGGAATGAAAATGAAGATATCTGTAATGCCACTGTACTAACCATACGGGATGCCATCCCTCCGGTGGCCCGTTGCCGGGACGTGACGGTGCAGCTGGACGCTAACGGCAACGGCTCGACGACGGCCCTGGCGGTGGATAACGGCTCCACGGATGCCTGTGGTATTGAGGCCTACGAGCTGAGCCGCACGGCCTTCACCTGCACGGACGTGGGTGATGTAGCGGTCGTACTGACGGTCACAGACGTCAATGACAACCCGTCGACTTGTAATGCGACGGTAACGGTAGAAGATAACGTGCCGCCGGTAGCGCACTGCCAGGACGTGACGGTGCAGCTGGACGGTGACGGCGCGGGCTCAACCACGGCCGCGGCGGTGAACGACGGCTCCACGGACGCCTGCGGCCTTGCGAACCTGTCCCTGGATCAAACGGATTTCGACTGCTCGCAGGTGGGGAGCAACACCGTAACGCTGACGGTAACGGACGTGAACGGCAATACGGCTGCCTGCCCGGCGAAGGTAACCGTTGTGGATAGCGAAGCGCCAGCCATCACCTGCCCAGCGAACATTGTTGTGGGCGCCGATCCCGGACAGTGCAGCGCTGTGGTGGCCTACACGGTCAACTTTACCGATAACTGCCTCGGCGGAAGCATCAACCAAACGGCCGGCCTGGGTAGCGGGGCTGCCTTCCCGATCGGAACCACTACCGAATCTTACACCGCTACGGATGCCGCCGGCCTTATGTCCCATTGCTCCTTTACCATAGCGGTCAACGATACCGAAGCCCCGGTGGCCCGCTGCCGCAACCGCACTATCGAGCTGAACGCCAGCGGTTCGGCCACCCTCACCCCCGCCCAGGTCAACAACGGCAGCAGCGACAACTGTAGCCTGCCCGGCCTGAGCCTGAACCGGACGAGCTTCACCTGCGCCGACGTGGGCATGCGCACCGTGCTGCTCACCGCCACCGACGGGGCCGGCAACAGCCACAGTTGCGTGTCTACGGTGATCGTCCAGGACAATACCGATCCAGATGCCCTTTGCCAGAATACTACCATACAGCTCGACGCTACGGGAAATGCTTCCATCACTCCGGATGATGTGGACGGGGGCTCCACCGACGCTTGCGGCATCGGCGGCCGCGCCCTCAGCCGCACGGCCTTCACCTGCGCGGACCTGCTGGGCCCGCGGGCCGTCACCCTTACCGTCACCGACGCCAACTACAATACCGCCAGCTGCACGGCCAGCGTCTGGGTGCGCGACGACGTCTTCGGCGCCTGCCCCGACCCCTGTCCCAACGACCCCGATGACGACATCGACGGCGACGGCATTTGCGGCGATGTGGACAATTGCCCCACGGCCTTCAACCCCGGCCAGGAAGACCTCGACCAGGACGGCCTGGGCCTGGCTTGCGACCCGGAGGTTTGCATCAACACCGTGGTAAGCGGCCTGAATGCTTACGTCAATGGGCTAAGCGCCAATTCCAGGGTCAAACGTACCATTACCTCGAGGTTGAGCCTGGCGGACAGCAAGTTCTGTTCCGGAAGCAGCACAGGTACGGTCATCGCTGCTCTGGACAACGTCGTTACCTATGTGCAATACCGGAGCGGTAGTGCCATCCCATCCGCCGCCGCCGACTATATCATCGCTCAGGTAAACGGCCTGGCCGATGCGCTGGGAGCCGGCGTGGTGGTTTGTTGTACGGCGCCTGCCGCCATGCCTGCCGGCCCGGGCCAGGGGGCGGAGCCGGCGGAAGCCTATCTTCACCTGGACGCCAGCCCCAACCCGTTCAGCGAGCAGGTGGCCTTGCAGTTCTACCTGCCGGAAGGCGGCCTGGCCACGCTGGAGGTGTTCAACCTCAACGGGCAAAGGGTTGCAGCGCTGATTTCCGGCGATATGGATGCCGGGCGGCAGGAATATATCTGGGACGGCGCGGATGCCCGCGGACAACAGCTGAGCCCGGGCGTGTATATGGTGCGGTTGCGCACGCAGCGCGAATCTGTCACAAGGAAGCTGAGTTTGGTGCGGTAGGGTTAACGGGAAACATGAGTCATGCGAATCAGGGGCCAAAGAGCCCTGAAAGGGCCGGAAGGCAGACAGCTTATACGATACTTTTGATACGGAGGAATGTGCGATTTTTGACGTGCGATGTGCGATTTTTGATGGGGCCCTTTGGGAACAGCCCTTTCGCCCGCCCTACATCGAAAATCAAACATCATAAATCAAACATCAAAAATCAAAAGAGCTTGCCGGATCCCTGCCTCCATCAGCCGCCATTTAGCCTCTGATTCGCATAAGTCATGCGTATCAGAGGTTAAAAAGAGCCATGAACGGTTCGGGTTAGAAAAAATCAGCCGGAGGATGCGGCACTTTTGATACGGAGGAATGTGCGATTTTTGACGTGCGATGTGCGATTTTTGATGGGGCTCTTTGGGAGCAGCCCTTTCGCCCGCCCTACATCGAAAATCAAACATCATAAATCAAACATCATAAATCAAAAGAGCTTGCCGGATCCCTGCCTCCATCAGCCGCCCTTTAGCCTCTGATTCGCATAAGTCATGCGTATCAGAGGTTAAAAAGAGCCATGAACGGTTCGGGTTAGAAAAAATCAGCCGGAGGATGCGGCACTTTTGATACGGAGGAGAATGTGCGATTTTTGACGTGCGATGTGCGATTTTTGATGGGGCTCTTTGGGAGCAGCCCTTTCGCCCGCCCTACATCGAAAATCAAACATCATAAATCAAACATCAAAAATCAAAAGAGCTTGCCGGATCCCTGCCTCCATCAGCCGCCCTTTAGCCTCTGATTCGCATAAGTCATGCGTATCAGAGGTTAAAAAGAGCCATGAACGGTTCGGGTTAGAAAAAATCAGCCGGAGGATGCGGCACTTTTGATACGGAGGAATGTGCGATTTTTGACGTGCGATGTGCGATTTTTGATGGGGCTCTTTAGGAGCAGCCCTTTCGCCCGCCCTACATCGAAAATCAAACATCATAAATCAAACATCAAAAATCAAAAGAGCTTGCCGGATCCCTGCCTCCATCAGCCGCCCTTTAGCCTCTGATTCGCATAAGTCATGCGTATCAGAGGTTAAAAAGAGCCATGAACGGTTCGGGTTAGAAAAAATCAGCCGGAGGATGCGGCACTTTTGATACGGAGGAATGTGCGATTTTTGACGTGCGATGTGCGATTTTTGATGGGGCTCTTTGGGAGCAGCCCTTTCGCCCGCCCTACATCGAAAATCAAACATCATAAATCAAACATCAAAAATCAAAAGAGCTTGCCGGATCCCTGCCTCCATCAGCCGCCATTTAGCCTCTGATTCGCATAAGTCATGCGTATCAGAGGTTAAAAAGAGCCATGAACGGTTCGGGTTAGAAAAAATCAGCCGGAGGATGCGGCACTTTTGATACGGAGGAGAATGTGCGATTTTTGACGTGCGATGTGCGATTTTTGATGGGGCTCTTTGGGAGCAGCCCTTTCGCCCGCCCTACATCGAAAATCAAACATCATAAATCAAACATCAAAAATCAAAAGAGCTTGCCGGATCCCTGCCTCCATCGGCCGCCATTTAGCCTCTGATTCGCATAAGTCATGCGTATCAGAGGTTAAAAAGAGCCATGAACGGTTCGGGTTAGAAAAAATCAGCCGGAGGATGCGGCACTTTTGATACGGAGGAATGTGCGATTTTTGACGTGCGATGTGCGATTTTTGATGGGGCTCTTTAGGAGCAGCCCTTTCGCCCGCCCTACATCGAAAATCAAACATCATAAATCAAACATCATAAATCAAAAGAGCTTGCCGGATCCCTGCCTCCATCAGCCGCCATTTAGCCTCTGATTCGCATAAGTCATGCGTATCAGAGGTTAAAAAGAGCCATGAACGGTTCGGGTTAGAAAAAATCAGCCGGAGGATGCGGCACTTTTGATACGGAGGAGAATGTGCGATTTTTGACGTGCGATGTGCGATTTTTGATGGGGCTCTTTAGGAGCAGCCCTTTCGCCCGCCCTACATCGAAAATCAAACATCATAAATCAAACATCAAAAATCAAAAGAGCTTGCCGGATCCCTGCCTCCATCAGCCGCCATTTAGCCTCTGATTCGCATAAGTCATGCGTATCAGAGGTTAAAAAGAGCCATGAACGGTTCGGGTTAGAAAAAATCAGCCGGAGGATGCGGCACTTTTGATACGGAGGAGAATGTGCGATTTTTGACGTGCGATGTGCGATTTTTGATGGGGCTCTTTGGGAGCAGCCCTTTCGCCCGCCCTACATCGAAAATCAAACATCATAAATCAAACATCAAAAATCAAAAGAGCTTGCCGGATCCCTGCCTCCATCAGCCGCCATTTAGCCTCTGATTCGCATAAGTCATGCGTATCAGAGGTTAAAAAGAGCCATGAACGGTTCGGGTTAGAAAAAATCAGCCGGAGGATGCGGCACTTTTGATACGGAGGAATGTGCGATTTTTGACGTGCGATGTGCGATTTTTGATGGGGCTCTTTGGGAGCAGCCCTTTCGCCCGCCCTACATCGAAAATCAAACATCAAAAATCAAACATCAAAAATCAAAAGAGCTTGCCGGATCCCTGCCTCCATCAGCCGCCATTTAGCCTCTGATTCGCATAAGTCATGCGTATCAGAGGTTAAAAAGAGCCATGAACGGTTCGGGTTAGAAAAAATCAGCCGGAGGATGCGGCACTTTTGATACGGAGGAATGTGCGATTTTTGACGTGCGATGTGCGATTTTTGATGGGGCTCTTTGGGAGCAGCCCTTTCGCCCGCCCTACATCGAAAATCAAACATCAAAAATCAAACATCAAAAATCAAAAGAGCTTGCCGGATCCCTGCCTCCATCAGCCGCCATTTAGCCTCTGATTCGCATGACTCATGTTAGCCGGTGAAGGCCTCCTAAACTTACCGTATGACCTTCTCCACCAGCAACCGGCTCCCGCTCGAATCCAGCAGTTCCAGGAAATAGAAGCCCGGCGCCGTGCGCCGCATGTCCAGGACGGCTCTGCCGGACACCATGTCCAACCGGGACTCCAGGATCGTCCTTCCTTCCGCACTGTACAGCCGGGCCGTGACGGTGCCGGCATAAGCGGATTGAAGAACGAGTTGTTCCCGAACCGGATTGGGGAAAAACTTCCACGTTGCCGGCTGAATTGCGGTAGTGCTCACCAGCCCTTCATCGATCATATTATTACAGTTGTTATCCAGGCTGTCCAGCACTTCCTCGGCGTCGGGGTTGATGGCGGCGTCGCCGTCATTGCAATCGGCATCGTTGGCCACATAACCTTCGGGGGGGGCGGACAGGCAGGTGTCGAGAGCCATAGCGGCGTCGCCGTACCCATCGCCGTCGGTGTCCAGGAAATAGCTGGTGAAGGCCAGGCCGTCGTCAATACCTCCGTTGCAGTCGTTGTCGATGCCGTCGCAGGTTTCGGTGGCGCCGGGGTAAACATCGGCATTGCTGTCGTCGCAATCCTGGGCATTGTTGGCAAAACCCTCAGGCGGGGTGGCCTGGCAGGTATCGATCACATGGTCAAAACCTCCGTAGCCGTCGCCGTCGCTGTCCAGGAAATAGGTGTAGAGGGTAATGCCGTCGTCAACGGCGCCATTGCAGTCGTTGTCGATGCCGTCGCAGACTTCGGCGGCATCCGGGTTGAGGCTGGCATCGCCGTCGGCGCAGTCGAAGTCATTATCGACGTAGCCGTCCGGTGGCGAGGCCAGGCAGGTGTCGAGGGCGGCGTCGGCATCCCCGTATCCATCGCCGTCGGTGTCGGAGAAGTAGGTGTAGAGCGTGATCTCATCGTCGATGAGCCCGTTGCAGTCGTTGTCGATGCCATCGCAGAGCTCGGTAGCCTGCGGGTGGATGTCCGGGTTGTTGTCGTCGCAGTCCTCGTAGCTGAGGAAGCCGTCGTTGTCCAGGTCGCGGTAGAAGTACTGCTCGGCGTAGTGGAAGGCTTCGATGCCGATCTCCTTGCCGATGATGCGGCCGGGGATGTCGTCGACGGGCGGGTGGATGCCGCCCCAGATGCGGGAAAGGCTGGTCTGGTCGGACGCATCGCGGTAGGTGGCCCACTGCAGGGTGATATCTACGCTGGGTCCTTCCTCAAAGACCAGGAACTCGTCTTTCGGAGCTACGAATTCGCCCATGCCCCCCGGGAAGAAGGGGTTGCCGGTGAGCAGGGTCATCACCTCGGCGGCGGCGCGGGAGAAGGTGGAATGGCCGGAGATGTAGCCGGCGAATGGCGGCGTCACGAAGGAGGGCCGCTGATAAGGCCACCAGTCTTCGGCCCGTATCCAGCCCACACCGGCATCGTCCACGGCGGGGTCGTTGATGTAGTCGGGGCCGCGCCAGGCGTACAACTTGATCTTGTCGACATGTTCGTTATTGAACCCCCGCAGGATCAGCGGGTCGTTGGGGGTGACCAGCTCCACGTAACCGGGTACCAGGGGGATGCCCGCCGGGTGGTAGTTGGGCAGGGTGGGGTCGGAACTCTGCCCCTGATCGGCCATGTAGCGGATGGCGGAAATGGGCCGCAGGTAGTCGTACCAGCCCTTGATGCCCCAGGCGGTGACGGCCGCGTCGTGCACCGTGCCGCCCAGCGTCAGGTAGGCTTTGACGTCCCATTCCAGGTCATCCAGAACGGGGCCCACCCCCCGGTATCGCTTCTCCAGTTCCGGATGGTCGTTGACGTAGTTGAGGATGGTGAACCAGTGGCCCGGCGGCGTTTCCGAATCGGGCCCGTCGGCCCAGAATTCCGCCAGGACGCGGGCGTAGTCCCCCCTCGGTACCATCTGTGGTTCATAGGGCTGGCCGGTATGCGGGTTGACGGCATGGCCGGTGCTCGGGCCGCCGCCTTCCAACAGGTCGTAGAACTCCTGGAACTCTTCGAATGTCTGGGGCAGTTCCCCCTGGAAGTTGCCGATGGCGCCGGGGGAGATGTCGATCATCACGTTATCGGTGGGGTCGAGGTGGGAAGACCAGATGGCCACCAGCAGGAAGTTCCATTTATAGGCGTCGGAAGTACCTCCGCCATCGACCTCATCGATAAATGGCGGGGAGCCGGGGTCGTGGTATACCCAGTAGTCGTTGCCGCCGCGCTGGTAGATCGTCAGCTCTTCCGGCTGAAGGGCGAAGGGGGTGACTTTGCCCCATTCCGGGCTGAGGAAGGGCGGCGTGCTCAGGGGGATGACGTTGCCGCTCTGGTCGATGAACACGTCGAGGGTGAGGGACTGCCAGCGGTTGGGGTTCAGGAGGAGGGGGTTGCCCGGGGCGGCGGGCGCCAGGGGCGGATTGGCGGTTAGGTAGTACTGGTTCTCGTAATTGCCCTGTTCATTGGCGCCGTCCTGAAAGCCGAAGGCAATCAGGTTGTCGGCAATATAGTTGCCCAGGGCCGCCGGCGAGCCGGTGGAGTAGTCCTTGGAGGTAAAGCTGGTATCGTACCCCAGCTGGGTGAAAAGGTTGTAGAATATTTCCATGGATTCGGCCGCCCCCGGTGAGTTCCGGAAGCGGTGGCGCAGCAGCCGGTAAGCGGCGTAGCTGATGGCCTCTTCGCGCGCCGCCTGTATGTCGGCCGGAGCGCCGATGCCATCGAAAGGGCAGGTGAAGCCCCCTACGGTTTTGCCCAGAAAAAAGGTTTCCGCTTCCTCATCGTAAACCGCCCAGGCGTCGTACATGGCAATGGAGGTGTGGAAGAGGTTGCGGGCGTGTACGGTGGGCCGGGCGAAGTCGTTGCGGATGCCGGTGAGCAGCGCTTCGTTCCACTGCCGGGCGACGGAGTGCTGCTGGCAGAAGGCCGGCGCAAAGTTGGACAGGAAAAGGGTTATCCCCAGGAGAAGGCTTATGCGTTTGGTAAACTTTTGCATGATGGCAATGGGATCATTGTATTAAAAAAAAGCTAAGGTAAAGAATTGAAACGGGTTAGGTTGCTTTTAACCCTGGGTTTGTCTTCTACCCCTCAAACAGGCCCAACAAAGGTTTTTCTCATTGTATCATTTTGGGCGAAATGGGGCTGAAATAGGTAGATTCCGCCCGGTACAGAAAATATAAATGGGCGAAATCTGTATTTTTTAATTCACTTTTCGCCCAATCACCAATCAACCCTATTTCACCCTCACCTCCTTCTCCAGCGCCTCCAGCGTCTCCTTGATCTGCTCCTTCACCCGGTTGTGGTGTAAAACGGTGGGCGGCACCGCCCGGGCCTCGCAGTCGGAGATGCCGCAACGCTCACAGGTGGTGTGCACATCTCTGACGGGCAGGTTGGGGTCTGCCAGGAAGCGGAACAGTTGCCGGAGCTTGTCGTTGACCAGCAGGCCGATGGTGAAACTGGTACTGTTCTGGGCGTCATTGTGCCCGGCCTTGGCGATGCTGATGCAGAAGTAGGCGTTGGAAGTGCCCCAGTAGCGGGAGACCTGGGCGCCGACGATGGGCTCCTCCTGGTTCTGAATATCCTGCAGGGCTCTCAACTTGCGAATGCTGTTGATGGAGACCCAGCGGCGGCAGTAGTGCTCATCCAGTTGGTTGGCGTGCGGGTTGTGTAGCTGGGAGAGGTGCATCTCCTTGGTCATCTCAAACTTCTTCAGGTCCGGGCCGGTGAAGAAGCGCAGGAAGAAGAGGTCCTGAATGCCGAAGTGGCGGGGCAGGATATTGGCCAGCCGCTGAATGAGCATTTCCGGCGTGACGTCGTATTTGGTAAGTAATTCCAGGAACAACTCTCCATCCCAGCGCTCCCAGCGGGACATATCTTCGATGTCCCGGACGATCTCCACTTCGTCCATCAGCAAGGCTACCGAGAAATAGGAAGCTTTGAAGTTGTTGAGCAGTTTGTCGAAGGAATCGACTTCGGCCATGCGCGTTTCGTAGGGGCGTTCCTGGAGTTTCAGGTACTGGAAGCCGAGCTCTTTGGCCAGCAGGAAGTTCTCCTGGGCGCTGGACAGGCCGTCGTTGAGGAAAAGCACCTTTCGCCCCGGCGAATAAAAGGAGCGTACCTCCTTCAGGGCGGGCTGGCCGGCCAAAAATTCCCGGTCGATGCTGATCTGGTGGTTGCGCGCCAGGAGCCGCTCCAATTGCCCGGGCTTTACCGGCGGCGCCTGTGGCAGCTGGTTTTCATCCTTGAACCGGCGCACGGCCTGCTCCAGGTGCTCGAAATAGTTGTCGTACAAGTCCTGGTAAGAACGCAGGGCCGTTTTGTAAAAATCCTCCCCCTGCAGGTGGTAGTTGCGCACGATCTTGATGACCGTGCTGATGAAGGCATTGACCTTATCGGGGGTAGCCGAGAGCAATTCCACCAGTTTGGGCATATTGATACCGAAGAGCTCCAGCGGGAAGATCTTCAGGAAGTCGGAATGCAGCAGGTCTACGATAGGCTTCAGGCGCTTGTCGGCATCCAGGGAGACCAGGTAATTGTAGTCTGTGTTCAGCGCCCGGGCCAGGGTGATGATCTTGTCGGCCTTAGGGTACTTTTTTCCTTTCTCGATATTGTGCAGGTAGGAAATGGCCAGCCCGGTGATCTCCGAAAGCTGTTGGTAGGAGAGGCCTTGTTGCTGGCGCAGGTAGTGCACCTTAAGGCCGAATATGAGCTTGACGGTATCTAGTTCTTTCATGATCATACTGTAAATTTTACACGAACAAATTTAAAAAAAAATCATTAGAGAAATTTTCTCCAATGGAGAAAACCTGTATTTTTGCAGAAGCTTTTGCCGATTTTTTAGGCATACAGGCAAAATAAACAGGAAAAAAGCCCTGATAACCGGATAGAACCAAATACGAAACAACTCCTTTTCGGCTTCTAAAGCCGGGAATTTCCATCCAGGGCACATCAGGTCAGGTTTAGTTAGTAAGATTCATAGCAACCCGTGGCGCGATACTGCTTCGGCGCCACGGCCATTTTCTCAAACTGGCAAAAAACATTAATTCCGATGGAGAGATTAGAGAGCAAAAAACCGGGCGCCGATCTTGGGAGCCTTGGCATCCGGCGCGTAAGAAATGCTTATTGGAACCTTAGCCCCGAAAGCCTTATGGAAGAGACCATCAAACGGGGGCAGGGTTTACTGGCAGATTCCGGCGCGCTGGCGATCGAAACAGGTGAATTTACCGGCCGTTCCCCAATGGACCGGTTTATCGTAAAAGATGAGAACACCGCCGGATCGGTCGATTGGGGTTCCATCAACAAGCCGATCGGCCCTCAATATTTCCATCAGCTCTACCAAAAGATCACTTCGTACTTTCAAGGCAAAGACGTCTTCGTACGCGACGCCTACGCCTGCGCCGACGAGAACTACCGCATGAACATCCGCCTGGTGAGCGAATTTCCCTGGAGTAACCTCTTTGCCTATAATATGTTCCTGCGGCCTAACGAGGAAGAACTGTTGAATTTCGAGCCGGACTGGTCCATCCTGTGCGCCCCTGGCTTCCACGCCTACTCGGGCGAAGACAATACCCGGCAGCACAACTTTGCCATCATCAACTTCACAAAAAAACAGATCATCATAGGCGGCACCGGCTATACCGGCGAGATCAAGAAAGGCATTTTCTCGGTGCTCAATTACGTGTTGCCCAAAGAGCGCGGCGTTTTGGCGATGCACTGTTCGGCTAATGTAGGCAAGGACGGCGACACCGCCATCTTCTTCGGCCTTTCGGGCACCGGCAAGACCACCCTCTCCGCCGACCCGGGCCGCCCCCTGATCGGCGACGACGAGCACGGCTGGTCCGATGAAGGGATCTTCAACTTCGAAGGGGGGTGCTACGCCAAAACCATCGGCCTTACCGAAGAGAAAGAACCTCAGATCTTCCGCGCTATTAAACATGGAGCTATACTGGAGAACATCCACTTCTTTGAAGGGACCCGCACACCCAATTACGACAGTGACGCCATCACGGAGAACACCCGCGTTTCCTATCCCATCCACCACATCGACAACGCACTGGAACCGTCTGTTGGCGGCCATCCGAAAAATATATTTTTCCTGACCTGCGACGCCTTCGGCGTGCTGCCTCCCATCAGCCGCCTGACGCCGGAACAGGCCATGTATTACTTCATCTCCGGCTATACCGCCAAGGTTGCCGGTACCGAAGAGGGAATCACCGAACCGCAGGCAACTTTCTCTGCCTGTTTCGGCGCGCCTTTCCTGCCGCTGCACCCCACCTACTACGCCGAGATGCTGGGCGAAAAGATGCAGGAGCACAACGCCCGCGTATGGCTGGTCAATACCGGTTGGACGGGCGGCGCATACGGCACCGGCTCGCGCATCGATCTGAAATATACCCGCGCCATGATCGGCGCTGCCCTGAGCGGCGAATTAAAAGATGTGGATTTTCACACCCACGAGGTGTTCGGCCTGCAGATCCCGTCCTCCTGCCCGGGTGTGCCCTCCGAGGTGCTCGACCCACGGCAGTCCTGGGCAGACAAAGAGGCCTACGACCTCAAAGCACAAGACCTTGCCGCCCGATTTGTCCAGAACTTCAGAAAGTTTGAAGAAAAGGCCAGCCCGGCCATCCGCGAAGCGGCGCCCCGGGTGCTGGAATCTGTAAAGTAATGTTCTTTCCACCACCGGAGAAACCGGTGTCCTCAGCCCTAACTAGATAAAAACCATTACCTGAGCTGCCTGCCCCTACAGGCAGCTCTTTTTTTGAATAGGTTAGAACGGCTTTAAAATTGATCCTTTCTCTAATCTGCAAACCATCTATCCTGTTGAAATCTTTTTGATTGAGGGTTGCGAGCCTGAGTCGGCACGGCTCTACACCTCCTTCATCGACAACTGCACCCGTCCCCGCTTCAGGTCCACCTCCATCACCTTTACCGTCACCTCCTGCCCGAGGCTCACTACATCGGCAGGGTTTTTGACGAACTTGTTGGCCAGTTGGGAGATGTGCACCAGGCCGCTCTCCTTGATGCCGATGTCCACAAAGGCGCCGAAGTTGGTGATGTTGTTGACGATGCCCGGCACCACCATACCGATGTGCAGGTCTTCGATCGACTGAATGTTGGCGAACTCGAAGGGGCGGGCGGTGCCGCGGGGATCCAGGCCCGGCTTTTCCAGCTCCTTCATGATGTCGGTCAGGGTAGGCAGGCCAATGGCGCCGGAGACGTACTTCTTCAGGTCGATCTTCTTGCGCAGCTCCGGGCGCTGGATGAGGTCCTCCACCCGGCAGCCCTGGTCCTCTGCCATCTTTTCGACGATGTGGTAACTTTCCGGGTGCACGGCGGTATTGTCCAGTGGGTTTTTACCGTCGCGGATGCGAAGGAAGCCGGCAGACTGTTCGAAGGCCTTTTCGCCCATGCGGGCCACCTTCATCAGCTGCTTTCGGGCCAGGAAAGCTCCATTTTCGGACCGGTAGTCGACGATATTCTGCGCCAGCACCGGCCCCAGCCCGGAGACGTAGGTGAGCAGGTGCTTACTGGCAGTGTTGACGTTGATACCTACCGAGTTCACGCAGCTTTCCACTACCTGGTCGAGGCTCTCCTTGAGGAGGGCCTGGTTGACGTCGTGCTGGTACTGCCCCACGCCGATCGATTTGGGGTCGATCTTGACCAGCTCCGCCAGGGGGTCCATCAGGCGGCGGCCGATGGAGACGGCGCCGCGCACCGTGACGTCCTTATCGGGGAACTCTTCCCGGGCCACATCGGAAGCGGAGTAGATGGACGCGCCCGCCTCGTTGACCATGAACACCTCCACGGGGCGGCCGAATTTCAGCTTTCGGCAAAGGCTCAGCGTTTCCCGCCCGGCCGTGCCGTTGCCCACCGCGATGGCCTCGATGCCGAACTGCCCAACCAGGTGTTCGAGGGTGCGGCTGGCGTTGTATTCGTCCGACTGGGGCGGGTGGGGGTAGATGGTGGTATTTTGCAGCAGTTGGCCGCTCTCGTCGAGCACCACCACCTTACAGCCGGTGCGGAAGCCGGGGTCGATGCCCAGGGTGCGCTTTTGGCCGAGGGGAGCGCCCAGCAGGAGCTGCCGCAGGTTAGTGGCGAACACCTCAATGGCCTCTTCGTCGGCCTTCTCCTTGGAACTGTTGCGGAATTCGGTCTCGATGGAGGGCCCCAGGAGGCGTTTGTAGCAGTCGTGCAGGGCTTCCTTCACCTGCTGGCTGGCGGAGCCGTTGCCCTTGAGATAGATGCGCTCCAGTTGGAAGAGCGTGTCCTCCTCGTCCGGGCTGATGCTCACCCGCAGGAAGCCCTCCTCTTCGCCGCGGCGCATGGCCAGGAGGCGGTGGGAGGGGCACTTCTTCAGGGGTTCGTCGAATTCGAAATAGTCGCGGTACTTGGCGCCTTCTTCTTCTTTGCCGCGGGCCACTTTGGAATAGATGACCGCTCCCTTGCGGAAGAGGAAGCGCACCTTGTTGCGGGCCTTTTCGTCCTCGTTGATCCACTCGGCGATGATGTCGCGGGCGCCGGCCAGGGCCTCTTCGATGGTAGGCACTTCATCGGTGATAAATTGTCCGGCAAGTCCTTCCAAATTGTTATTTTGTTGCCGGAAAAGGACTTCTGCCAATGGCTCCAGCCCTTTTTCCCGGGCGACGGAAGCACGGGTCTTGCGCTTGCGCTTATAGGGCAGGTAGAGGTCCTCCAGCTCGGTGCCGTCGTAGGTGCCCTCGATACGGCGGCGCAGCTCGTCGGTGAGCTTGCCCTGCTCCTCGATGGCGCTGAGTATGGTTTCGCGCCGCTTTTCCAGCTCTTCCAGTTTCTTGGCTTCCCGCTGAATGTCCGCAACCTGCACCTCGTCGAGAGATCCGGTGGCTTCCTTGCGGTAGCGGGCGATGAAGGGGATGGTCGCCCCCTCCGACAGCAGTCCGAGAGTACTGTTTACCTTGTGGTTGGGGATATTGAGCCGTTCGGCGATGAGTTGGGTGTTGATGGTATTCATGTGTAGTCCGTCTTTTTGCGGAAAGCAAATGTAAAATGCAAAACGCAGAATGCATAATTTGAAAGTAGCCCTGGGATAGGCTTACCGGCCGGCTATGTATTATTTTTCTTAATGGGTTTGGCCGTTGCCGGTTTTGTGAAGAGCCTGACAAAAGAGAAACATTTGAACAATTTTAATAAATTCGATCTTTACTTTCGCGGGTACTTTAGTAGATAAAACTCTGACATGCATAGATTCTTACCTTTCCTTTCTTTTCTCGCGCTTTCCTCGGGCCTTTTTGCTCAAAATGCCGAGCCTTTATGGCAGGATGCAGGCGAACCTAACCGTCCCGGCATCGAAAGGGCGATCAGCCCGAAATCCTATCGGGTGCTTCAACTCCATACGGCTGCCATGCTGGCCCTCCTGGACGGGGCGCCCGACGAATCGGTGGCCAACGCCAGCCAATCCACCTACACTTTGGAACTGCCCCGCCCCGACGGTCGGATGGAAACCTTCCGCCTCTGCGAATCGCCCGTTATGGCGCCGGGGCTGGCCCAAAAGTTTCCAGGCATCAAAACTTACCTGGGCAAAGGGGTGGACAACCCCACGGCCCTGGCGCGGATCGATTATACGCCTCACGGCTTTCACGGCATGGTGCTTGCCGGCGAGGATACCTATTTTATCGACCCCTTTTTCCACCTTCATAATGAGGGCGTCTACCAGTCTTATTTCAAGCGGGATTATGAAACGGAAGAGAAGTTCGAATGCCTGGTTGAGAATGGTTCCGCGAATGGACAGAGCCCGGAAAGTCTCCATACTTTGGGCGGGGTAGGAGAGGAGTTGCGCACCTACCGCCTTGCGGTTTCCACTACCGGAGAATATGCGCAGTTTCACGGCGGGACCGTAGAGGGCGCCATGGCGGCCATTGTGTCTACGATGCACCGGGTAAACGGCGTTTATGAGCGGGACATGTCGGTGCGCATGATCCTCATCGACAGCAACCACCAGGTCGTTTTTCTGAATCCGTCATCAGACCCTTTTTCCGGCAGTGAGACCAGTAAACGCAACCAAAACCAGACTACGCTGGACCAGATCATTGGTTCCGCCAATTACGATGTGGGCCATGTATTCGACCGGGCGGGCGGCGGTGGTATAGCCTCATTAGAAACGGTCTGCCGCTCAGGAGAAAAGGGCCTGGGTTACACCGGGCTGGCAAGCCCTACAGGCGACCCCTTCGACATCGATTTTGTGGCGCACGAACTGGGCCACCAGTACGGCGGGCTGCACACCTTCAATTATTGCGATGGCAGCCAGGGCGATCAGCCTTACGAGCCGGGCAGCGCCACCACCATCATGGGCTATGCCGGGTTGTGCGGGAGCAGCAATACGGCCAACAGCAGCAACGACCACTTCCACGTCGGCAACCTGGATGATATGATCCCCTTTACGGCCCTTTCCGTGGGCAACTCCTGCGCAGAGAAGATCCCAACGGACAATACCCCGCCCGTCGTAGAGGCCGGGCCGTCGGGCCTGTTTATCCCCCTCTCCACACCTTTTGAACTGACGGCCTCCGCGGTGGACATGGAGGGCGATTCCCTGACCTATTCCTGGGAGCAATTTGACCTTGGGCCCAGCACCCCGGTCAACCAACCCCAGGGCAATGCCCCGTTGTTCCGGTCATTCGCCCTGTCCACTAACCCGACACGGGTGTTTCCCAGAATACAGAACATCATCAATAATACATCATCTTTCGGGGAGCGTTTACCAGACTACGCCCGCAATATGAACTTCCGCGTTACCGTTCGGGACAACTTCGGCTTTGGCGGTGGTGTAACGTGGGACGGGCGGTCTCTGGGCGTCACCAACCAGGCGGGCCCTTTCCGGGTGCTGTCGCAAAACCAGCCCACCACCTGGGAGGCCGGGACTTTCCAAGTGGTCAGCTGGGATGTGGCCAACACCGGCCAGGCGCCGGTCAACGCCTCGATGGTCAACCTCTATTTGTCGGCTGACGGTGGCTTTACCTACCCTCTCCTCTTGGAAGACAGCCTGCCCAATAACGGACAGGCGCTGATCCTCGTCCCGGATACCCTGCAGGGCGCCCAGTTCCGGGTCAAGGTCAAAGCAGTGGGCAATGTCTTTTTTGACATCAACAACAGCAACATTACCATCGAGCCGGCGTCCGCCGGCATCACTGCAGGGACGGTACAAACCAACCAGGTGGCCTGTGCGGGGGGCGTGGCCGAATACGAGTTATCTTTGGCGCCCATAGCAGGGTTTGAAGGGGAGGCCTCCCTTTCCGTGGAGGGATTGCCGGGCAACGCCGAGGCCAGTTTCGAAAGCCTGCTGGCCCTTCCCTCCCAGCCGGTGATCACCATTTCCGGGCTTACCGGCCTGTCCAGTGGCAATTATCCGTTCCAGGCCATCTTTACAAGCGGGGCTTTTTCCGATACCGTAGCATTGAACATCGAATTTTACGCTCAGGCTCCGCAGGACATAATCCTTCAGGCGCCGGCGGAAGGAGAGCCTGGCGTTCCGATCCGGCCGGAACTGTCCTGGGCACCCAACCCCGACGCTGCATCCTATGAACTGGAGGTCTCGCTGGATCCGGACTTTTCCAGCATCTACTACAGCCAGGCCGGCATTGCCGGCACTTCTTTATCCTTGCCGGCAACGCTGCCCGACAGCACCCTGGTTTATTGGCGGGTGCGGGGAGCGAATCCGGGTTGCGGCATAGGGCCGTATACGGCCGGTTTCTTCGAAACAGAGATCATTCGCTGCCAGGTATACACTACCGAAAACCTGCCGGCATCGCTGGATACTCCTTCCCCGTTCGTCATTTCCAGGATTGCGGTGGAGGATGATGTCCTCGTCCGCGATGTTAATATCCGCAACATCCGGGGAAACCACTTCCCGCTGTCCGGCCTGAACTTCCGCTTCGGAAGCCCGGAAGGGCCGGTCATCGACCTTGTTACGGAAGATTGCCAGGGCAATGCCTTCAATTTCAACCTGGATGACCAGGCCCCGTTCTCCGTGCCTTGCCCCTTCAACAACGGCGGCACCTACCGGCCGGAAGAAAAGCTCGACGTCTACAACGGGCAGAATGCCAGGGGAGAGTGGCGGCTGATCCTCTTCAAGAGTGCTCAGAATGGTGCGCTCGACAACTGGGAGCTCGAGATCTGCTTCCCGGCGCCCCTCACCGGATCGAAGGACAATGCCACCGGAGTAAAGGCACTGAAGGCCTTCCCCAATCCGGCCAACGGGCAGCTTACCGTGGAACTACCTCAGGGGCTGGAGCCGGGAGCCACCCTTTATATTCGCAACCTGGCCGGCCAGTTGCTGGTGCAACGCGAAGCCCGGCCCGGGGATGGCCCGATCGATATCCACCACCTGCCGGACGGTATGTACTTCCTGCAGCTCCTGAGCAGGGAAGGGCAGCTGGCCGGTAGCGGGAAGTTCGTAAAAACAAGATAAAGCAAGTCGCCAGACTCGTTAAATTACGCTTGATCGTCCACTTCAATAAAAAAACGTTATGTACAAATTTCGACTCCTTTTCTTTGCCCTCTGGCTGTCAACGGGCCTGACGGCCCAAAATGCCGAGCCTCTGTGGCAGGAAACCGAAGAGCCCAACCGCCCGGGCCTGGAACGGGTGATCATCCCGAAAGCCTACCGGGTGCTTCAACTCAATACCGCGGCAATGCTTCAACTTCTGGACGGCGCCCCGGAGGAATCGTCCACCCGCGTCGGCCAGTCCACCTATACCCTGGAACTGCCCCGCCCGGACGGCCGCATGGAAACCTTCCGCCTGTGCGAATCACCCGTTATGGCGCCGGGGCTGGCCCAAAAGTTTCCCAGTATTAAAACTTACCTGGGCAAAGGCGTGGATAACCCTACGGCCCTGGCGCGGATCGACTATACGCCCCATGGCTTCCACGCCATGGTGCTGGCCGGGGAGGGCACTTATTTCATCGACCCTTACTTTCACCTTTCCGATGAAGGTACCTACCAGTCTTATTTCAAGCGGGATTTCCAGTCCGACAAGCCATTCAAATGCGAGTTTGAAGGGCCAGGCGAAACTCAGGGTGGAATGGGCGGTGGCCTGTTGGGTGTAGGAGAGACGTTGCGCACTTACCGCCTGGCCCTGGCCTGTACCGGCGAGTACGCACAGTATCATGGCGGTACAATAGAATTGGCCCTGGCGGCAATGGCTACGAGTATGAACCGCATCAATGGGGTCTACGAGCGCGAATTCTCCGTGCGAATGACCCTGGTGGACAGCAACCACCTGATCGTTTTTACGGATCCTTCCGAGGACCCCTATACCGGAGGTGATGTTCTGGGGCAGAACCAGTCAGCTGTAGACCAGTACATCGGCACAGCCAATTACGACATCGGCCATCTGTTCGACACCGGCGGCGGCGGCGTGGCCTTTTACCGGGCCATCTGCTCTTCCAACAACAAGGCCAGGGGGTACACCGGCCTGAACCCACCTACCGGAGACCCCTTTGACATTGACTACGTTGCCCACGAAATGGGCCACCAGTTTGGAGGGAGCCATACCTTCAACGGAACGAGCGGCTCCTGCGGCGGCGGCAACCGGAGTGGCGATACCGCCTTCGAACCCGGAAGCGGCGTCACCATCATGGCCTATGCCGGCATCTGCGGGCCCGACAACATTGCAAGCAACAGCATCGACCACTTCCACAACGGCAGCCTTGCGGAAATGACACCCTACATCGAAAGTGGCGGCGCCAATGGCTGTGCACAGAAAGATACGACCGGCAATACGGCCCCGCTGGTCAACGCGGGCCCCAGCGGCCACATCATCCCCATCTCCACTCCTTTCGAGTTGACCGGTTCTGCTGTGGACCAGGAGGGGGACGCGCTCACTTACTGCTGGGAACAGCTCGACCTCGGCCCCGGAGGGAATTTCAACCAACCGGTGGGCGATGCGCCTTTGTTCCGTTCATTTTCCCCTGTTACTGATTCTACCCGGGTTTTTCCGCGCCTGGCGGCCATTGTCAATAATACCCAATCAACAGCAGAGGTGCTGCCTACTTATTCCCGCGGGCTGACCTTCCGCCTTACTGTCCGCGACAACTTCGGCTTTGGCGGCGGCGTAGAATGGGATACCCGCACCCTGCAGGCCACCGATCAGGCGGGCCCTTTCCTGGTGTTGTCGCAAAACCAGCCGACAACCTGGGAGGCCGCATCCTTCCAGCTGGTGGAATGGGATGTGGCCAACACCGATCAGGCGCCGGTCAATGCCGCCATGGTGAACATTTTCCTTTCCATGGACGGCGGGTATACCTATCCCATTGTCTTGGCCGACAGCCTGCCGAACGATGGCGAGGCTCTGGTCTTTATCCCTGATACCCTGCAGGGCGATCAGTTTCGGGTGAAGGTCAAGGCCGTCGGTAATGTGTTCTTCGACATCAACAACCGCGATATCACGATCACTCCGGCTTCCGAGCCCGGGTTTGTCATGGGTGTACCGGAAGCCAGCCAGTTGGCCTGTGGGGAAGAGTCCCTGACTTACGAAATACTGTTGCAGCCCCGGCTGGGGTTTGCCGGCGAGGTGTCCTTGCGTACCGAAGGGCTGCCCGAAGGGGTGGTGGCAGAGGTTGGCGGGCCCCTGACGGCTCCGGCTCAAACCACGATCACCCTCTCTAATTTGCAGGGGCTGGCCAGCGGCTTCTATCCTTTCCAGGCCATTGCCAGCAGTGGGGATCTTGCCGACACCGTCAACCTGGTGATCGAACTTTACGCCAATACTCCCGGGCAATTAACGCTGCTCTCCCCTGTGGAGGGCGAACCAGAGGTCTCCGTTCAGCCTACGTTGAGCTGGGCTGCCGATCCCGATGCCGCATCTTATCGTGTGGAGGCCGCGCTCGACCCCGCTTTTACGGATATATTCCTCGCAGAGGAAGGCATTACCGAAACTTCCTTTGACGTACCGGTGGAACTGCCAGACAGTAGCCTCATCTTCTGGCGGGTGCAGGGCAGCAACCCGGGCTGCGGTACAGGGCCCTATGCAGAGAGCTTTTTTGAGACCGAGGTGATCCTCTGCAAGACGTTTACAACGGATAGCCTTCCTTTATCGATGTCTGTTCCGGATCCCATTGTGATCTCGGTGATCACGGTGGATGAGGACATCACCATCCGCGATGTCAACATCATCGGGCTCAATGGGTTTCACTTACCGATAAATGACCTGAACATACGCCTTCGGAGCCCGGAAGGGCCCATTATCGACCTGATCACTCAGGACTGTGGGATCGGCATCTCCTTCAACCTCAGCCTGGACGACGATGCGGAGGAAGAGGTGCCTTGCCCCTACAACGATGGGGGCACTTACCGCCCGGAAGAGGAGTTGAAAACCTATCAGGGACAGAATGCCCGCGGAGACTGGCAGTTGCTCCTTGCCAAAGACCTGGACAACGGCACCCTGCGCGAGTGGGCCATCGAGATCTGTTACCCCAAACCGTTAACCAGTGTGAAGGAAGCCCGGCAGCCGATAGCGGAATTGAAAGTTTTTCCCAACCCGGCCAGGGAGGCGCTCAACGTGCAGTTGCCGGAGGGCCTGCAGCCGGGCGCCGGGGTATACCTCAGCAGTGCGGCTGGCCAGGTGCTTACCCGTCACCGGGTTCAGGCAATGGCCGGAACGGAGGCGCTGGATATCAGCGGCTTGCCGGCAGGGTTGTATTTCGTGCAGCTTGTTAGCCGGGAGGGGCAGTTGATAGGAAGCAGCAAATTTGTAAAGGTACCGTAACCTGACGAAGTCGGAAGTGGGAAGTCGGAAAGCGGATTTTCCGACTTCTCACTTCCCCAAAGGTAACTACTCCAGCGCCAGCCTGGCGGCGGACAGTTCCCCCATAGCATGCTGGTCGCCGGCGCGGCGGGCGGCTTCGATGCCCTTTTCATAGGTTTGAAGGGCCAGTCCGGCTTCCCCCAGTTGTTCGTAAAGCTTGCCCAGATGGTAGTATGTACCTATGTAGGCGGGGTTGTGTTCTTCCAGGTGAAGGTAATAGCGCAGTGCCGTTTCCTGATCCTCCAGTTTTTCGTATTCCTTGGCCAGCGCAAAAAGCAGAAAGGAATCGTGCGGGCTTTCTTCCAGGAGGGCTTTCAATTGTTCGAGGCGCTTGGTAGGCATGGTATTTTTAGCTTAAAGGTACGGCTAAATGGCATCAGAGGCTAAATTTTTGAAGGCATACGTTAAAAATTGCGCAGTTGCCTTTCCGGAGAACTGCTTCCGTTTTTCGGGTATTGGGGTTTCTGGCCGCAAGCCTCAGGGCTTCCGCTTCCTTTTAGCCGACTTCCGCCTTCCACTTCCTTTTTAATGTTTTGATTTTCAGTAATTAAGGCCTAGAATCATCTTGTTGTCAAAAATCAGCGAATTTTCGCTAGTGCATTTTCTTTTGTAAGTTTTTTGAGTATCTTTGCGGAGCTAAAAAATACCTGCCAAATATTGTATGGCATTGCCGGCGGGCCAGCGACGGCGGGCTACCGGCGAGCCCTGAACAGATACAAAAATCAACAACCAATGAAATTACTGGTTTGTGTCAGCAAGACACCGGAAACGACCGCCAAAATTGCCTTCACCAACAACAATGCCGAATTTGACTCTTCCGGCGTCCAGTACATTATGAACCCATACGATGAGTGGTACGCCCTGGTGCGTGCGCTGGAGTTGCAGGAAGCGCAGGGCGGCAGCGTTACCATCATCAACGTGGGCCCGGCTGCCAATGAGACGATCATCCGCAAGGGGCTGGCCATCGGCGCCGACGAGGCCGTAAGGGTCAATGCAGAGCCCCAAAGCGCCTGGTACGTGGCCCGGCAGATCGCCGAATACGCTAAAAGCGAGAATTTTGACATTGTTTTTCTCGGCAAGGAAAGCATCGATTACAACGGCTCGGAAGTTGGCCCGATGCTGGCGGAACTGCTCGGCCTGCCCTTCATCTCTCACGCCACTCACCTGGAGATGGAAGGCAATAAAGCCCGGATCGTGGCGGATATCGATGGGGGAGACGCCCAACTGGAAGTGGAGACACCGTTCGTGATCAGCGCAGCCAAAGGACTGGCAGAACAGCGCATTCCCAATATGCGGGGTATTATGATGGCCAAGCGCAAGCCGCTCAAGGTCATCGAACCGGTTGCCGCCGAAGACCTGGCCGTCACCGTGCGCTTCCAACTGCCGCCGGAAAAGGGAGAGGTAAAACTTATCGACCCGGAAAATATGGAGGAGTTGGTCCGCCTGTTGCACGAAGAGGCTAAGGTCATATAGATGGATTGACGTAGCGCAAATCAAACATCGAACATTTCCGCCGCCCCCACCCGGCGGCTCACATCAAAAGCCTAACCTAACATGGTACTGATCTTTGCAGAAACTCAAAAAGGGAAATTCAAAAAAACGGCCTACGAAGCCGTGACTTACGGATATAAAACCGCCCAGATACTGGGCACCGAATGCGCAGCGTTGGTGCTGGGTACCGCTTCCGGCCTGGAAGAGCTCGGCAAATACGGAGCATCCAAGGTGTATCACGTCCCGGACGCGGCCCTGGACAATTTCGACAGCCAGGTATATGCGGCGGTGATCAGCGAAGTGGCGGGCAAGGCCGGCGCGAATGTGATCATCTTCAGCCATTCGGCGCTGGGCAAATCCACAGCCGGCAGGGTTGCCGCGAGAATGAACGCCGGTTCCGTTTCGGGGGTCAATTCGCTGCCCACAGTGGAAGGCGGCGCCTTCCGGGTGAGGAAGGGCGTCTTTTCCGGCAAAGCTTTCGCCGAGTACGAGGTGAAGTCCGACGCCAAAGTCTTGTCGCTGATGGGCAACTCCATACAGCCGGAAGCCAGCGGCCAGCCGGCGCCGGTGGAAGTGGTATCGGCAGAGGTGCCGGCGGCCCGCGTTACGGTAAATAAGCTGGAGCGGGTAGAAGGCATCACTCCGCTGCCGGAAGCAGAACTGGTGGTTTCCGCCGGCCGCGGCATGAAAGGGCCGGAAAACTGGAACATCATCGAAGAACTGGCCAACGTAATGGGAGCTACTACCGCATGCTCCCGCCCGGTGGCGGACACGGGCTGGCGCCCCCACCACGAGCACGTCGGACAAACGGGCATCGCCATCCGGCCCAACCTGTATGTGGCCATTGGCATCAGCGGCGCCATACAGCATCTGGCCGGGGTCAACAATTCGAAAACCATCGTCGTCATCAACAAGGACCGCGAGGCGCCTTTCTTTAAGGCGGCGGATTACGGAGTGGTCGGCGACCTCTTCGAGGTGGTCCCCCGGTTGACGGAGGCGATGAAGAAGTTTAAAGCCGAGCACTAATTTGTTAATTTGGTAAATAATCGTACCTTTGCGCCCGCTGTAACTGATTTTCGTAATCACCAACGGTTTTAAATTATGTCAGAATACTTATCGAAAGAGAAAAAAGCGGAGATCTTCAAGGAACATGGCGGTTCTGAAAAGAACACGGGTTCCACGGAAGGACAGGTCGCATTGTTTACCTATCGCATCCAGCAATTGTCAGAGCATTTGAAGGCGAATCCAAAGGATCACTCCTGTCGCCGGGCACTGTTGACGCTGGTTGGAAAGCGCAAGCGCCTGCTAGGGTATCTTCAGAATACAAACCTGGACAAATACCGCGAGCTGATCGAAAAGCTCGGTATCCGTAAGTAAACGCTAAGGAGCAACGAGAGCCATCCCAGATCATCAGGATGGCTCTCGTCATAACTATTACGTCCTTTTACCCCCCGGAATGGCAATTGCCAATTTTTTACAGGTATTTTCGGGTGCTCGTGGCAAAGTGACAATTTTTGCCTATCTTCGCACCTGGAAAAAAAGGTTAAAACTAAGTAAAAGCAACTTAAAGAAAAGGAGTAATCCGAATCCAGGATCAAAGTGGAAAAAGCTGATCTTAAGTTCAATTAGGCAAGCACATTACCCTCAAATCAGATACTCCTCGCCTTCACACTGGCCAAGCCTCCCCCTGATATCTTCAGCGACGCGAAAAACAATTAGGGAGCCTTTGCCGATAGTGTCTTGACAGGTTTTTATCACAAAGCTAAATTAATCATTCTTAGAAATGGGACAACAGATTCCGACTACCACGTCCTTTGACTTACCCGATGGCAGAACGGTGACGATTGAAACAGGCAAACTGGCCACCCAGGCCGATGGCTCCGTCGTCGTACGCATGGGCAAAACCATGCTTTTTGCTACCGTAGTTTCCGCAAAGGAAGCCAAAGAAGGCCAATCATTCTTCCCGCTATCCGTTGATTATCAGGAAAAATTCGCCGCTGCCGGCCGCATTCCCGGCAACTTTTTCCGGAGAGAAGCCAAGCTCTCTGATTACGAAGTGCTGATCTGCCGTTTGGTCGACCGGGCTATTCGCCCCCTCTTCCCAGATGGCTACATGAACGAAACTCAGGTGATCATCAACCTGATCTCGGGTGATGCCGACGTTCCGCCGGATGCTTTTGCCGCACTGGCTGCTTCTGCTGCCCTCGCCGTTTCCGATATACCGTTCGGGGGCCCGATCTCGGAAGTGCGTGTCGCCCTGATCGACGGCGAATATGTAGTCAACCCCAATAAGTCCGCTCTGGAAAATGCAGAGCTCGATATCATCGTCGCCGCTACCCTCGACAATGTGATCATGGTGGAAGGCGAGGCCAAGGAGTGCTCGGAAAAAGACCTGGTCAAAGCTATTCAGGCCGGGCACGATGCCATCAAGGTGCAGTGCAACGCTCAGCTGGAGCTGGCCAAACTGGTAGGTGAAAAGGCCCTCAAAAAGCGGGAGCTTGAGCCCGTAGCAGAAGATGAGGGGCTCAAAAAAGAAATAGCGGCCTTCGCCCAGTCCAGGATACTCGAGGTTGCCAAAGGGGCCCTCGACAAGCAGGTGCGCAAAGACCGCTTCTCCGAAATAAAGGAAAGCCTCATCGAAACTTTCACCGAGCAGAAGGGCGAAGAGTATATGGAAGAGCACGGCTCAATGGTGGAGGAGTACTTCGATAAGCTCAAGAAAGAAGTGATCCGCAATATGGTGATCACCGACAAGGTGCGCCTCGACGGGCGCAAGCTCGACGAAATACGCCCCATCTGGTGTGAAGTGGACTACCTGCCTTCCGCACACGGTTCCGCCGTATTCACCCGCGGGGAAACCCAGGCGCTGACTTCCCTGACCCTGGGCACCAAGCAGGATGAAGTAATGGTCGATATTGCCCTGGGGCAGTACTTCGACAATTTCATTCTCCATTACAACTTCCCCGCCTTCTCTGTGGGGGAGATCAAGCCTCAAAGAGGCCCCGGGCGCCGCGAAGTCGGACACGCCAACCTCGCCGGCCGCTCGCTCCGGCAGGTCATGCCTAAAGAATCACCGTATACCATCCGAATCGTTTCCGATATCCTGGAATCCAACGGATCTTCTTCTATGGCTACCGTCTGCGCTGGCTCGCTGGCACTGATGGACGCGGGTATCCATATCGCCTCGCCGGTCTCAGGTATCGCCATGGGTATGATATCCGATGGTAAGAATACGGTTATCCTATCCGATATCCTCGGCGATGAAGATGCCCTGGGAGATATGGACTTCAAACTCACCGGTACGGAGAACGGTATCACTGCTTGTCAGATGGATATCAAGATCGACGGCCTGCCCTACGAACTGCTGGAACAAGCCCTCGAACAAGCGCGTGCCGGCCGCCTTCACATTCTCAACGAGATGAAGAAGACCCTGGCCGAACCTCGTCCCGAACTCAAGCCGCACGCTCCGCGAATCGTTGAACTCATTATCGACAAGAGCTTCATCGGCGCCGTGATCGGCCCGGGCGGTAAGGTGATCCAGGAAATACAGAGTGAGACCGGTACCATCGTCAATATCTCCGAAGTCGGAGATACCGGCGTGGTCAATATTGCCGCAACCGACCAGGCATCTATCGAAGCAGCGCTGGAACGCATTCGCCGCATTACCTTCACGCCTTCGGTAGGAGACATCTATGACGCCAAGGTGAAGTCCGTTATGCCTTACGGGGTATTTGTAGACTTTATGGGCAAGAGTGGCCTGCTGCACGTTTCCGAGATCTCTCATACCCGCATCGACCGCGTTGAAGATTTCTTCAAAGAGGGAGACGAGGTGCGCGTCCAGCTGATCGGTGTGGACAAAAAGACCGGTAAGCTGCGCCTCTCCCGCAAATCGCTGCTGCCTAAACCTCAACGCAATGGTAAAGGCGAGGAGGAAGAGGACGGCAGAGAGGAGGAAAGAGATAACCGGGGAGGCCGGGGCCGCGACCGCGACCGCAGAGGAGGCCGCCGCGATGACCGCCGCCGGGACTAAGATTCACTGTTTCAGTGGTTCCTTGCCCTTTGCGGGGCTGTGAAACGCTAAAACACTGAAATACGGATCCAACGAAACCACGAAAAAACCTGGTATGCAAAGCTGCCAGGTTTTTTTTTGCATAAAATCATTTCGCCAGAGGCCTTAAAGCAGGAACTTTTAGTAGGGGATAGTTGTATTTAATGTGAAATTGTTCCTCATAATCCTTTTTAGTGAAAAAGTCAAGTATTATTTTAGAGAGCAACTTTTTCAATTTAAAAGCGTATCTTAACAGAACACGGTTGGTCCCTAAACTACCCTAAGTATGCGTCAACTAAAGATTACTAATAAAATTACGGCCAGAGAAAGCCTTGCTCTGGACAAATACCTCAACGATATTGGCAAGATCCCCATGCTGACTCCCGAAGAGGAAGCCTCTCTTGCCAAGCGTATCCGCGAGGGTGACCAGCAAGCGCTCGACAAACTCACCAAGTCCAACTTGCGATTTGTCGTCTCCGTTGCCAAGCAGTACCAGAACCAGGGCTTGTCTCTCAGCGACTTGATCAACGAGGGAAATGTCGGCCTGATGAAGGCTGCCAAACGTTTTGATGAAACCAAAGGTTTCAAATTCATCTCTTATGCCGTCTGGTGGATACGGCAGTCCATCCTGCAGGCCATTGTCGAATACTCGCGTATTGTCCGCCTGCCCCTCAATAAGGTAGGGTCCTATAATAAGGTCAACGAGGCCTTCCTCTCCTTCGTGCAGGAGTTCGAAAGAGAACCCACCCACGAAGAACTGGCAGAACTGCTGGAGATGACCCCGAAAGAAGTGGCCAACATGCTGAAAGGCAACGGCCGGCACGTATCGGTCGATGCTCCGCTCAGTGGAGAAGATGGCGACTCTACCATGCTGGACGTTATTTCCAGCGACGAAGGTATGAGCCCCGACGGAGGCCTTATGGAGCAATCCCTGAAAGAAGAAGTACAGCAGGGGCTTTCCATCCTGTCTCCGAGAGAAGTTGAGGTCCTTTCCTCCTATTACGGCCTGAACGGGCAAAAATCCCTGACTCTGGAGGAGATCGGCGAATTGTACGGCCTGACGCGGGAACGCGTGCGGCAGATCAAAGAGCGGGCCATTCGCCGCCTGCGCAAGTCCTATAACCGCAACGCCTTGAAATCCTATCTTGGTTAATATCCCAGCCCTTGAATAGAAGAAATATTTCCACCTCTCCCATGCGGGGAGGTGGAATTTTTGTTTTAATATTTATTTTCCCCGAATGAATCGATCGGCCCTCCTGTATTCCCTTCTTTTTTCCCTGCTTGCGGGAACCTGGGCCTGTCGGGGCGAGCCTGCTGCCGAAGGGAAGGCCCCGGAAAGGCCAACGCCATCTGAAGAAGAATGGCTCGTTGTCCGGCGGGCCAATTTTCAGTTGCGCGAGGAACCCGGAAATGAAGGCCTCGCCATCCGGGGATTGCAGCCAGGCGAGCGGGCACTGAGCCTCGGGGAACAGAGCACTTTTTCGACTGCGCTCCAACTCGAGGGAAAGGCCTACGACGAGCCCTGGCTGCTCGTGCAAATGGAAGATGGCAATCAGGGGTGGGTGTATGCCCTGGCCTTTCTGGATACGCTGGGAGGGGGCCCGGGCCTTCCTCTTACAATACGGCTCCACTCCTTATTCGGAGCGGGCCTTACCGAGCGGATTACCCTTTACCGGGAAGCATTCGAACAGGCCTACACGGCCGAAATGGTGGCCCAGGCCTTGTCCATGGCTCGGTCTTTAAGAGATACGCTGGCGCCGGTGCTGGCCCTTAGGGCACTCCAAACCGATAAGCCGGAGAACCTCTTCTGGCTGAAAGAGGCCCTTCCCGCCCTGGCGCCTCACCTGACAGGCGACGGGCGTACCTACTACCTGTTTATGGATTACCGCCCCTACCTGTCGTTGGCCCGCGATTCCGAGGGGGCTGCCGACGATGCCTTTATAGCGTTCTGCCTGATGGCCTATCCCGAGGATAGTATCGAGTATTTCTACCCGTCCTGGGCCTTTCAGGCGGATGAAAAACAGGTGCACAGCCTGTTGGGGAGGGGGCTGCATTTTCAGTTCCTGAAAGAATTGGATAAATTGCTCCCCTACCAGGATCTGTTTGGGGAAGAGATCGGCCAATTCAGGCAGCAGTTGCTCAACGATATTACCGGGGCCAGTGTTACTTATTGGGAGTCAAGAGAGAAGGCCGTGGCCGAACTCGACAGTATCCTGCAGGCCGGATTCCGGGTGCTGGGGGCTGATGGACAGCAAGCCCTTGAGGCCCGGCGGCGGCAGTTTGAAGATCCGGAAAAGTACGGGATATCTTTTAACTACCGGTCCGGCATTTACAATAAATAAATACAGAAGAACCATAGAATATGGCATTATTTGCGTTATTTACCCTACTACTGGCGGCAGTTGGCGTAGCCATCCTGGCCGGTATTTTCGTCAACTTTGCTCCGGGAAACCGAAAATTGCAAAAGGACCTGGATGAAATGAAAGCAGACATGGACAAATGGGCGGGGGAACTCGTCCCCCTGACCCGGGAAGAGGTGGAATTGTTCTCCTTTAACCAGGAAAAGCAGGTAATGCGTAAAAGCTTCGGCAAGACGGCCAAAGGTATTTTCACTTCCATTTATCACGAGCCGGTATTGGCCTACAGCTACAAAGAATATATGGGGCCTGGAAAGAATGCCCTGCTCTACGTGCGCACAGGCAGTCAGGAATTCGTCTATCGCGTCGGCAAAAAAGGGATCGATGTACTGGTGGACCGCGAAAAAGTAGGTACGCTCAAAGAGAACGGGACGCTTTACAACCACCGGGGTAACCGCATGCTGGCGCAGATCAACCGCGAAGCCGGCGAATTCCTGCCGGTTTTGGTCAACGACCGCGAGGTGGCTAATGTCGCCAGAATGAATAAAGGGACAAACCCGAAGCTGGGCCAGCGTGCATTTGAATTCGTCAAAGACGATATGAGCAAGGAAGAAAAGGATATGTTCCTCTCCCTGGCCGTCCTGGAAGTGATCCAGCAGTCCATTAATCGGTAGCCGCTGTTGGCAAAACCCGCCGAGTTCGTTATATTTGCCCGATCGCCCAACCTGAAAACCTTTTACCGGCTGGACTGTTTAGCTTTAAATCTTTTGAAAAAAGCCATTGGCTTCAAATACAGTGTCATGGATCTTTTGAAAAAAGCGAATCTCATCATCTATCGTTTCCGGGAGAAAGGGTTGGAAGTTTTCCTCGTCAACCCTGATGAAGAAGGAGAGAATTGGGAGATCCCTCAGGGGGAATTCAATGGGCAACGCTCGGAATCCCTGCGCTATGAAGAACGCCTCATAGAACTGGACCCCGTTCAGCAGGAAAGCGGCGATACGGAAGAGGCATGGGCCGTAGAGGGCGACTGGCATGAGATCCCCTCACTCAAGGGTATGCTCTATGAAGACGCCCGCCAATTGAAGGACGCCATGAAGAAAATGGAGGGGGGTACTTTTTTCGTCCTCAAAGAAGCTTTTAAAAAAGTGCTGCCCCATCAGTACGAATTCCTAAAGGAACTCAAAGAAATATTGGTTGACCGGAATTCCATCCGGGACCTTTAAACGGGTTCTCCCACCTGTACTTTCCACAAATCGGCGTATTCTCCATCGATCGTCAGCAGCTCATCATGTGTGCCCTGTTCGACGATGTTCCCTCCTTTTATGACCACTATATTATCGGCATAGCGGATGGTCGAAAGCCGGTGGGCAATGACGATCGCGGTTTTGCCTTCAGCCAGGCGGCGGAGGTTCTGCTGAATGGCGCGTTCTGTTTCGGTGTCTACCGCGCTGGTCGCTTCATCGAGGATCAGGATGGGGGCGTCCTTCAGAATGGCGCGGGCAATACTGAGCCGCTGCCGCTGCCCCCCGGATAGTTTGATGCCCCGCTCGCCGACAATGCTGTCGTAACCTTCGGGCAGGGACTGAATGAAGTCGTGAAGCTGCGCCTTTTTGGCAGCGGCAATGACCTTTTCAAGAGGGCAGCTGCCCAGCCCGTAGGCGATGTTTTCCCGAACGGTGCCGTGGAACAGGTATACATCCTGGCTGACGAGGGCGATCTGCTGTCTGAGATTGCCGATACTCAGTTGCCGCAGGTCGATGCCTTCCAGCAGGATCTTTCCTTCTGTAACATCGTAGAGGCGAAGCAGCAGTTTGATCAGCGTTGTCTTGCCCCCGCCGGTAGGCCCGGCAATGCCGATCGTTTGTCCGTATGGAATATCCAGGCTGAGGTTGGCCAGCACCGGCTGTCCGGGTTTGTAGTGGAAGTGAATGTTCTGCAATTGGATATGCCCGATCTTTTCTGGCAATTGTCGGGGAAACTCCGGTTCGGTGACCTGGCTGGGGGTATCGACCAGCCCGAAGATGCGGGCTGCTGAAGCGCGAGCGCGCTCGTATTCGTCGAAGATGACTCCCAGGCGCGTGACCGGCCAGAGTAGGCGTTGGGTCATCATAGCGAAAAAAGCCAGGTTGCCGACAGTGAAACGGCCTGGCTCGAAAAGCACCCAGTAGGCGCCGATAAGCAGGGTCAGCGCAAAACCGATGCTGATAAAAATGCGAATCAGCGGCACGTAAACGGCGCTCCAGTTGATGGCCCTGAAGTTGGCGTCCCGGTACTGTTCAGAAGCTTCCTTCACCCGTTCCGATTCAAACTGCTCTGCGGTAAAACTCTTGATGACGAGAATACCGGATATGTTATTTTCCAGCCTTGTCCCCAACTGTCCTACCCCTTCCCGGATCGACTGGTAGAAAGGGGCTACTTTTTTTTGGTAATACAGGCTTCCGGCAATAATGAAGGGAATGGGGGCCATACCCAGCAGGCCGAGAGGCAGAGATACCGCGCAAAGGGCCCATCCGGCAAAGAGGATCAGTGTGATAAGTTGTACGATCTCGTTGAATACATGGTTGAGGAAGCGCTCCAGTTGGTTGACGTCATCATTGAGCATCGCCATGAGGTTGCCGGTGCGCTGGCTTTCAAAAAAAGCCAGCTCCCGGGCCTGCATACTTTGGTAGGCATCCAGGCGCAGATGGTGCTGTACCTGCTGGGCCAGGCGCATGAAGCCTCGCTGGTACAACCACTCGAAAAGGCTCTCGAACCCAAAGATCACGAAAGTGAGCGCGGTGAGAAAGATCACTACGGGCCAAAGGCCCTCCAGCCCCATCCATCTTTCGATCCACCCCGGTACATTGCCGCTCACTGAATCGATAAGCCAGGCCGTCAGAAAGGGGGGCATCAGGTCGAATACCTTGTTGATCACGCTGGAAGAGAGCGAAAACCACAGGCTTGCCCGGTAGTTGCTCAGGTAACGAAAAAGCCGCCGCATGGGCTGTTGAGGATTTTGCATGAGTTCAATGATTGCGGAGGATGAGGGAATCCTGGTGTTCAAAGTAAAGGCTTTGGCAGAAAGCAAGGTAGTCTTTTACTGCCATTCGAGCTTGCTCAGCGGCCTTTTTAAAGCGGTAGGCCTCGGCCTCACTCAGCGAAGAACGGCTCAGGGAATCGGATAATTCGTTGCTGAGGAACTCGAGAGCCAGGCTGTGTTTTTCTACTGCCAGGCGGCAACGGGCAGGGAGCGGAGCGTACAGGTTGGCCTTGGCCGCCTGGTAATAGGCCGGGGCCTGTTTCATCTGGGCTTCAATGGCCAGCAGGCGCCGGGTAAGAGGGATCTTGTTTTCGGCGAGCACCTGCTTGAGGGCGCCTCCCAGATTGTATGCCGCCGGATCGCGCCGATACTTCAGGGCCTCGGCCGCTATCTCTGCCAGCCCACTTTCGATGGCCCTTCGGCTCTCCGCCGGCAGGGAAGAAGCAGTTTGCAGGCGGCGCTGGTAAGTAACGAGAAGGCTGTCCCACATAGACAAGTGTGCAGGCCCGACAGTACGCAGAGAGTCTAGAGGGCGGCGCTGGGAAAGGATGGGATAGGAGGCAGCCTGGAATTCAAGCTCCAGTCCCGGCTGCCCCCCGGGAGCTTCACAGGCCGGCAGCAAGCTGAGGGCAAAAATGTAAAAAAAGGCTCTCATAGAGATACAGCTCCGGCGGAATGGGCCAGTTCTAAGGCGTATTCCAGTTGTTCTTCCCGGTTGAGGTGGGTATTGTCGATAACGGTGGCATCTGCCGCCTGCCGCAGCGGGCTGTCCTCGCGGGTGGAGTCGATGTGGTCCCGGAGGCTCAGGTTTTGGCGAACTTCCTCAATGCTGGCCTTTATACCCTTGCCTAACAGTTCTTCAAACCTCCGCTGGGCCCGCTTTTCCGGGTCGGCAGTAAGGAATATCTTCAGTTCGGCATCAGGAAAAACCACGGTGCCGATGTCTCTGCCATCCATTACAATTCCTTTATCCTTGCCCATGGCCTGTTGCTGGCGTACCATGGCGCGGCGCACCGCCGGAACGGCCGACACCTGGCTGACGAAATTAGAGACTTCCATCTTCCGGATCTCGTTCTCAACATCTTCGCCATTGAGGATCGTCCGGTTTTCAGCATTGAAGCGGATGTTGATGTGCTGGAGGGCCTGCCGGATCTGCTCTTCGTCTTCCAGTTTCACTTCCTGGCGAAGAAAGAAAAGAGTGACTGCCCGGTACATGGCGCCAGAATCTATATAGGTGTAGTTCAGGCTGGATGCCAGCCCTTTGGCCAGGGTGCTTTTCCCACAGGAGGAGTGGCCGTCGATGGCGATGATGATTTTATCCAAGGTTCTGTATTTTCAGCCCTCAAAGATAGCTGGAGGAATCGGTTTTGCCAATTGCAACCTGCAACATGTCCATTATTTGAAATAGGACAGTATCCGTTCCCACAGTTTTTCGTAGGGGATCACTTCCAGTTCGGAAACCAACCCCCGGTAAAAGAAGGGATGCTTTTTTAGGCTGGAAAGATACTTGTTGGTATTGGACATTTCCTCCGGATGGAAATCTGCTTTGTTCAGTTGCTGCAACAGGCGGATGAACTGAGAGGGGCGGTGATATTCGTCTTTTCGGAGTTGCCGGTTAGCGTATTTCTTCAGGCGGTCGATGCGTTCGGGAATGCCGCTGATGGCCTTTCGTTCCAGCAGGAACAGGATCTGCAGAATGAGCAGCAGTACGGAGAATATCCGATATTCCCGGGAGTAGGCTACCTGGCTGTTGAGGACCTTGCTTCCCCGGAAGCTTCGCTGCGGCTGCATTTTCAGTACTTTATTGTTTTTTCCTTCGGCTTCAATGATGTAATTGACATAGCCTTCGAAGATGTTCCATTTCTCCTGGATGGCATTATCCAGTTTCTTGAATTTGGAGTTGTCTGTCGCCTGGTTGAATATGGCGATAGCGTTGATGTAGTTTTCGGTGTGCATGGCCAGCAGGAAATAGTACTCCATAAAGGTGAACCAGGCTTCACTGTTTTCCGGGAAGCTGTTCAGGCACTTTTCTGCGTTGATGCGGCCATCCCGGTAATTGCGAAGGTGGAGGTAGGCCGACATTTTTTTTGTCTGGAAAATAATGAGTTTGCTTTCCTGCTCGAAAACGGGGTTCTGAGCGATGTATTTTTCGCCTTGTTCACACACTTCCAGCATGGCCTCAAAGTCCTGCTGCATTTCATAGCGGCATACCCATACGAGATACATGTTGTAATAGATCACCGGGCAGTTGTACTGTTCCGAAAGGTTGACCAGCGTATCGCAGTAAGACTGGATCTGTTTGGCCAGCAGCGGGGTGTTCTTTGAGGCTGGCAGGTGGTAATTCAGGATCACCCGCTGGTACAGTTCTTCGGAGCGGATCTCAGCTTCCAGGGCCTGTGAATATTCCCGGATGTGCTGGTCGTAGGTTTCGAAGGAGCGTTCGTCTCCGTTTTCAGCAGCATAGGCTCTCAGGACACGCGCACAATTGAGAATGAGGTCGGCAAACTGAAACTTCAGGGCGGTGGTGAGGGTTTGCCGGGCAAGTTGGGCGGCGGTATGGGGGGCATCGTACCAAAGAAGGGTTTTTACCAGGGCCCAGTCTTTGTTACAGGAATAGTACGCGCGGTCGTAGCTGGATGCCGATGGAATATTGACATCAAGGAAGAACAGGGTGTTGAGAAGCCGTTTGCGGAACCTCGATTTCAGCTGCCTGTACTTCGGGTCACTGGGGCTGCAGCCGTACAGCTGCTGGGCTGCATCGCGGTCTGTTTTAAACTTACTGCCCTGTAACCCTTCAAAAAATTCGTTGAATTTACTGTTCTTGTGCCGAAGAGAGTGATCGTCAAATATTTCTATCTTCCGCACTTTTTTCCTGTTGACGATCTTCGAGATCTCGATCAGATGTTTCATGTGCTGTTTTTTGCCGATTGTGACAGTGTAAAAATTAAACTTTTTTCTGTTTTATTTAAATAAAGTGCGTCACATTGGCAAAGAAAAAGAGTTCTGAAGACGGGCCCTTCAGAACTCTTTCGGGATATTTCTATGGTCCCTCTGAAACCTTAGCGGCGGTCAGATCGCTCGGAAAGAGGCCCGGGGAGGTAGTATCTTCTCACATCCGCATTGCGGTTTCGCGTCCTTCAGAACGCATGCTAGTATTCATCCTCGTTGAAGAGGAAATCGTCTTTTCGCGGATAATCGGGCCAGATGTCCTCCATACCCTCGTACAGTTCGCCTTCGTCCTCCATTTGCTGGAGGTTTTCAATCACTTCCAGAGGCGCCCCTGAACGGATCGCGTAATCGATCAGTTCATCACGCGTGGCAGGAAAGGGGGCGTCTTCAAGATGATAGGCAAGTTCTAATGTCCAATACATATTAGTAGCAAATTATTTGTTCGCGATTATTTGAAGGGTTTCGGATGCCCTTGATTCAGTCGGCTGGGTAGGCCTTTAGCCTGCCGCCGAAAGAAAGAGGACAGCCGGAGAAAGCATAGTTCTTACCGATGCACCAGCTTTTTGCATGCATCTGCCTGAAAGGCTAATATTTTGTAAATTACCGAGTTGGTTAAAAAGTTCTACTTTCCGATAAAATATTTGCAGAATAAATTTTCGGCAAATGAAAAAAAACCTGTGCTATTATCCAAACTTTATATCTTAATTTTTTTGAGAGGCGCTTTGGCCCTTGTTCTGCTGGCAAGAAAACGAGTAAGAATGGTTTGTTTTTTATGGTGTTGCGCTTCCGTTATTTGTATTCCTTGATGACTTCGAAAGCCGCTTTTTCATAACCCTCAGGCACTTCGCCGACCACCGGAGAATTCACAGGCCCGGTGGGGTCACAAATATAGTAAGCCGTGCTTTTATAACGAATGAATCCGGCCTTTGTTTGGGGAAGGGCTACGCCAACGGTCAGATGGTCGGGATACGCCATTACGATCATTGGCAGCCGGAGCAGTTCGTTGGCCAACCGTACGAACAGGGCGGAGCGGTCTTCACAGTCCGAATAGGGATAGAGGAATACCTCTTCCGCTACCATGGGCTTGCTGTACCCGAAGTACTCCTTATCTTCTTTATAGGCAAAAGCCGAGCGGGTGAAGGCCGCCAGGATCTCCGCGATCTCCCATTCGCTTTTGCCTTTTACCAACTGTTGGAGTTGAGGCATCAGGGACTCGAAAAGCGTCGTAGACAAGGGCACGTCAAGATACTGGGATTCATCGATCAGAGGGTATTCCGCCATATAGTCGCGGATGGTCCGGTCTGCTTTGGCCTCCAGCTCGTGCCATTGGTTCTGGTAGAGAAAACGCACCTTCAGCGTGGTTTCCGACGGGCGCAGCAGCGGGAGCTTGTCGAGCCGGAAAGAAAAGGCATTGCCGTTGATGTTGGGGTTGAAGTTGAGCAGGTACAGCGCCCGTTGTTTGCCCGCTCCGGCGCGTATATTGGTCAGGTTCACGTACTGTCGTCCGTTGTCCTCGATGACTGGGGCCTCGAATACGGCGTCCTGGGTATAGACATATACGAATGCTTCCTCCTCCAGATAGGCCAGCCGGGTGTCATAGCCGGCCTGGGAAAGCAGGAACCAACAGGCGAGCTCTATCTCCACGTTGCTCCTGCCGGCGTACAGCTGGCCGAGTGCCTTGCGCATCAACCGGAAGTACAGCCAATCGTTGAGCTGGAACAGTTTCTTCGACTGATTGAGGCTGCGCAGCAGAGGGGCAAAATCCGTTTTGGAAAGCGCATGGAAATGCTGGGAGAGCGCCCGGTCGTTGATGGCCGGTTTGCCCGGAGACAGGAAGCTGGGGCTGTAGGTGATCCTCAGCGACTCCGAATAAAAGGGGATCATCAATTCCTTGTAATCCTGAGCTCCTGCAGGCTTCCAGGCAAACAGAGCGGCAGCCGTTACCATCAGGAACAAGAAAGAGCGGTGCATATATTCCCAGCTTTTATGTATAAAAAATAAATCCGTTTTCAAGCAGTGCGCCGTCCGGAAAGGGTGAAAGAAAAATTGGAGAAGGATCAGATGATCAGCATGGCATCTCCATAGCTGAAGAAGCGATAGCCTTCCTTCACCGCCTGGTTGTAAGCCTCCATGACGAGGTCGTATCCCCCAAACGCGCATACCATGATCAGTAAGCTGGATTTTGGAAGGTGGAAGTTGGTTATCATCGAGTCGGCGATGTGGAAATCATAGGGAGGATAGATAAACAGGTTGGTCCATCCCCGGGCTGGTTTGAGCATGCCTTCAGCTGAAACGGCGGACTCAATGGACCGCATAGAGGTCGTTCCTACTGCGCAGATGCGGTGCCGTTCTTCCTTGGCCTTGTTGACCACTTCGACTGCATCCTGTGTGATCTGGAAAAATTCGGCATCCATCTTGTGTTTGGAAAGGTCTTCCACATCAATACTGCGGAAAGTGCCCAGGCCGACATGCAGTGTCAGCTCGGCAAAGTCGATGCCTTTGATCTCCAGGCGCTTGAGGAGCTCCCGGCTAAAGTGCAGGCCCGCAGTAGGGGCCGCTACTGCTCCGAGCTCCTTGGCGTAGACCGTCTGGTAGCGTTCGCGATCCAGCTCTTCAGCCGGCCGGGAGATGTATTTCGGCAGCGGCGTATTGCCCAGATAGTTGAGCTCTTTCTGGAACTCTTCATCCGTACCGTCATAAAGAAAACGGATCGTGCGCCCGCGTGAGGTGGTGTTGTCTACCACTTCCGCGACGAGCACCTCGTTATTGTCATCGTCACTAAAGTATAACTTGTTGCCGACCCTTATCTTGCGGGCCGGGTCGACCAGGACATCCCACAGCCGGGATTCGTTGTTCAGCTCTCGGAGCAAAAATACTTCGATCTTGGCGCCCGTCTTTTCCTTCTTGCCGTACAGGCGGGCCGGAAAGACCTTGGTATTATTGAATATCATTACATCTCCTTCATCGAAGTATTCCAGTATATCCTTGAAAATGCGGTGTTCGATTTTGCCACTGTCCTTATGGACGACCATCAGTCTGGATTCATGCCGGTTTTCTGCAGGGTACTGCGCGATCAACTTTTTGGGTAATTCAAAGTCAAATTGTGACAGTTTGGTCCTCATTCTTTTGATGCTTTTTCGGATATCGGAGCGCAAAGATAAACAAATATAACCCACAGTGGAGCCCTGACAAAGGAATTTCCGCTTCTTTGTTCATTCTTATGCGTTACCGGTTCGTTTGCCTACGCTTTTGAATACAACTTTCAGGGGGGAATGTTCTGGCTTGCCGGCGAATAATTACAATTTCCTGGTTATCGTAAAGTAAGCTCCTTTTCCGGTTTAAAAGGGATAACCCAGGGCCAGGTTGAGCACCAGGTTGTCCTGCCGCCATTGCCGGGAACCCCAAGCAATCTCCCTTAACACCCACCGGAAACCCTCATCCGGGAACGGGCGGCGTAGGGGGAAGGCCAGGTCGAGCCTCAGGACAAAGTAGGTGATGTCCAGCCGAAGCCCCGCCCCGGCGCCGACAGCCAGCTCATTGTAAAAGCTGCCCCATTCGAAAAGGCCCTTGTCTGCCGCAGGATCCCCTGTTTTTTGCCCTGTCAGCCATATATTGCCAACATCGGTAAAGATAGCGCCATGAAGGTAGCTGAACAGCGGGAAACGGTATTCAGCGTTCAGTTCCAGCTTGATGTCGCCGGTCTGGTCGCTCACCCCCAGGCCGCTGGCAAATCCATCCGTGTTGTCGCCCGGGCCGAGTTCCCGGAGTTTAAAGGCGCGGATGCTGTTGGCCCCGCCTACGAAAAACTGCCGGATGTATGGAACTGCCCCGGAATTGCCGTAGGGGAGTGCGCCTCCCAGGTTGGCCCGTACGATCCAGCTTCCCCGGTTCAGATAGTGGTGGTAACGGATGTCGGCTTCCAGGCGTAAAAACTGGGCAAAAGGAACGCCAAAGAATTTGTAGGCTCCCTCCTGGCGCGGGCTTAGCAGGCTGGACAGCGCATAGGAAAGGTTTCCCGCCGCTTCGAGGCGCCCCGACAGATAAAGATAATCATCGCGCTGTTGGGGTTTTTGCTCATTGTAATTGTACTGATAGGCAAGGCTGGTAATGAAGTAATTCCCAAAGCTGGACCGCAGCCTGGGATTGGCTGCCAGGCGCTCTTCAAATGCCGTGGAGGTATTGCGGGTGTTGACCCAGGTGAGTTGCAACGGAGATAACTCGTGTTGCTGCAGTCGCCCCGGCTGCCAAAGGTAACTGAACTGGCCCCGGAAAGACTGAAGGGTATACTGGGTGGCCCGCCGTTCAAATTCGGTGCCCAGTGCGGCCGTGGACCGGGCCTGCCAGGACCGCTCCGTGCGGATCAGGCCAAAGGGGATCAGCAGGCTGGGAAAACTCAGCTGTCCGTCCAGCGAAAAGTCGAAAGAGTTGATGAAACGTACATCGCTCCCCAACTGGGTAAGTATTCCGGTGGAGAGGCCCAGGGAAAAATGCTCCGCTCCGCCCAGAAAGTTGCGGTGGGTATAATTGATATTGAGCGCCGAACCCAGAGAGTTGCTCTCCAGCGAACTGGCCTCCAGCTCCGCCGAAAAATCCTGGGTCAGCCCCGGGGTAAGAAAGAACTGGCGGTCGAGAAAAAGGCTGTCCTGCTCTTCCCGCAACTGATATTTGAGGTTGACAAATTTGAACGGCCCCAGCCCCAGAAGCCGGTTGACTGACTTCTGTTGTAAGGAGTGGACGTAGAGTTCCCCTTCCTGCTGCAACACGGCGCGGTTCAGTGCCGGGAGTTTCACAAATTCCTGGGATTGTATGAAGGTGAACCGGCCGCGTTCCAGGGTGTCCAACCGGAGATCGGCGTTCTGTTCGTCCAGCAGAAAGGTCGGGTACAGGGTTGTCTTGCCGATATAATGCCTGTGGAAGGGCCGTCCGTCCTGAGGCGGCGCCACCCGCAGATACAGGCCCACCTGATTTTGGGAAAGGGTGGTGTCCAGGAAGTAATAGAAATTATCCTTACTCAGTTGGAAAAAGCCCTGCTCGATTCCAGATTGGGCCAGCCGTTCCCGCTCCGCTTCCAACTGGCTGAGTTGGTAGGGTTGTCCCGTTTTAAGAAGGCTACCGGCCTTTTCCTGTTCCAGCAATACCTGCAGGGCGGTACTGTCCTCCGGCCAATCAACGGAACCTATGGTGTATTGCCCACCCGCCTGAACGTAGTACGCCACTTTTATTTTTTTCTTCCGGGCCAGGGTATCGTACCGGACACTGGCCTGTAGGTAGCCGTCGTCTTTGAGGTATTTTTCCATTCTCAGGCGGCTTCGTTCCACCAGCTCGGGGTTGTAGGTTACCGGCGGCCTTCCCAGCTTCTCCTGCAGCCATTTTCCTATTCCTCTTTTTTTGTTGGCGAAAAGGTTGTAAATGCCCAGCCGGGGGTACAAGCCCAGCAGGCTTTCGTTAGGAACAGGGCGGGCCATTGCCAGCAGCTGGGCCTCCAGCTGTTTTTGCTGTTCAGGCGCCCTGCCTTCGAACTTTGCCGTAGCGCCCTGATAGAAAAGTTGCCCCTCCTGTATGCGGCGCGTGGGGTTGCAGGCCGTACTGAAGGCGAGCAAAGCCACACAAGATGCATAGATGAGAGGGGCTTTCATCGTTTATCGGTTTTTGTCGTGTCTTGTTGATCGTGGGCGCCGCCGAACGATTTTTTATACAATATACTCACTCCGGTCCGGACGGTATTGCTGGTTTTTATGATGTCGTAATCGGGCCTCCGGAATACCCGCACCCGATACCGGCCGTCTTCAGTGAGTAGGTATTCCAGTAGGAACTCACTGGCCAGGGCGGTAAACTCTTCCGCCCCGGTGGTTTCCCCTAACCCCACGGTACCGCCGACCTTGACGGAGAGGCGGTCGTTGAAAAGCTGTTTAGAGAGGTCCAGCCCCAAATCGGTAACCGTACTGGCGGCGCCCTCCTGTCCTGCTGTCCGGTAGGAATCCAACCGGACTTCCAGCGCTACTCCTTTTATGTATTGGCTGGCCAGCCGGTTGAGTTGGTTGGTGACCAGGTTGCTTACACTCGTCAGCGCGATATTCTCTCCGGCCATGGCCAGGCTGGTGGTGCCGCTTTGTTCGGCGATGAACGAATTGAACAGGAGCAGCCCGAAGACCTGCTTGTTGAGTTCATTACCGTTTTCACGGAGCTGGGCCAGTTTGCTTTCAGCAGTGTTGGCCACGGCGCTGGCCTGGGCTTCGGGCAGTTGAATGTCAAAGGTGATCTCCGGTTTGGACAAAGTACCCTTCAGGTTCATGATGACCTGGACATCGGTTCGCCGCTTGGCAGCTCTTGCCTCCTCCGGGCTGAGGCCTGCCTGCTGGCTGATCAGCTCGTAGATAGGCGTGCGCGCCGCATACTGGGCGGTGATGTCGAAACGTGCTTCCAGGGGGTCTCCGGGCAGGAACATGTGGCTGCCCTCCCTGATCTGAAAGGTGCGTTTGACCAGGCCTTCATAATTGAAAAAGTAGGCCCCTTCGGTGATGGAAATATCCCCTGTCGTGCTCAGGCGGCCACTTCGATCCATTTCCACCAACAGGTTGGCCCGCCCGCGGGCGGTAAGCTTGTCGCCGGTAGCCGGGTCGATGATGGCGGTCAGCTCGGCATCGGGCGTAAGTTCCAGTTGCAGGTTGAGGGCATAGCCGGATACGGAGGCCTGATAAAAGCTGGCCCGGCTGGTATCGCTCTGGTGTTCGGAAGGTTTGCCGTATAGAATGAAGCCTTCCTGTTGGGCGATGGCTTCCTCCTCGGTCAGCGGCAGGGCCGTCAGATGGGTGCCGGGAAGGGTTTGGGTGAAAATGTTTATGGTGGGGCTACCCAAAGGGCCGTTCACCCTGGCATCCATGGCCACCAGTATCTTCCCATAGAACAGATCGTTGTCTTCCGGCCCGGTATGCAATACCTGAAAGGCAGGGGCTGAAAAATGAAGGTTGAGCTGTATATCGTTCAGAAACTTATGGGACACCTGGCCTTCCAGGATGGCCTTTCGGTTGTCGGGGTCCAGCAATTCCATTTGTCCAAGATCAACGGTGGTTTCCCGCAGGTAGAGGGTATGGCTGGGCACCAGGTAGCGGGATTGAAGATAGTTGACAAAGGCCGATACGCTGTCCAGCCCAATGGAGCCTAAGATCACGGGCTTTTCTACGGTGCCGCCCACTTCCAGTTCCCCGCGGAGCGTACCCCGGCTTTGACTGATGGTTCCTCCGGCAAAAAAGTCGGCCAGGGCCATCTGCAGCCGGCTTACCTTGAGGTTGAACGCGAGCTCGCCATTGGCCAGGCCATAGCTGCCGGCCAGGGAAAAGGCGTTTTCACCCCCTGAGAGTTGAGCATTGATGCCCAGGCTCTCCTGGTTGGCAGTAGGAGCCGCATACAATGCAAGCTCGCCTAATGCCTGGCTGTCGATCATCAACTGCCGGACATCGAGGTTCGCTTCGTAGTGCAGAACCGTATCGGGGCGGCTGATGGTTACCTGCCCGTTAATGGCGCCACTGATGAAATGCTCATCCAGCCCTGCCAGGCGGGACAGTTCTACCAGACGGAACTGCCGGAAGGAAATATCGATCGGGGCGAGGCTTTCACCCTTTGTTTTGTCCCGGCTTTGGATCCGGAATTCCTGTTGGTTGCGCGTAAATTTCAGGTTTTCAACATTGAGGTATCCCGGAGCAAAGGTAATGTCGTTGTTTTCCGGTATGGCCCAGTTGTAGGTGTTAAGCACCATTGGGCCGGAGAGCTGCAGGTGATACCGTTCGTCGGGCGCCACCACAAGGCCTTGCAGGCCTAGCTTATGTCCGGTGGTATCGTCCCACATGTTCAACCTGAATAAGAGGCTATCCCGGAACATGCGGGCGCTGGCCTCGCTGTAGCCCAGCAGGGGTTCTCCGTCCTGCTTTAGGGCCTGGAAGGATAATTTGTGGCCCAGCTCTTCCGGAGACCCCTGCATCGAGAGTTGCAGGGTATCCAGCTGGAGGCCGTTGTACTCCAGTCGCGGGATCTGCCCCAATAATTGCAGCCGTTTTTCAAGACTGTTGAACTGCCCCTGGAAGCTGGCGGTATCCAGTACCTGCAAATCCGGTAAAAAGATGCGGAACAGTCGTACCGGGTGGGAAAGGCTGGCCGAGAACCGGAAATCCTGGCTTGCATAGGAGGGCGGAACCAGCAGGCTATCCGGGCTGCCGTCGGGTTCCAGGAGGCGCTTTACCGGGAAGAATCCATCGACAAACTCCTGGAGTAATCCTGACAGTTCGCCGGCCCGGTAATTACCTTCCAACCTGGCTTCCGCAATATCGGACCGAAGATGGGCCACCCTGTGCTCCGTTGAGAGCTGGTATGCATCGAGGGTGATGCTGTCGGCAAAAAAGCTGTTTTTTTCATCGGAGACGGCCAGCTCCCGCAAAGCGGCAGTGCCGGAGAGATTATCCAGGTTATTGCCCTTCAGGTGGGCTTCGGCGCGGGTACTGAGGCGCAGGGCGCCGGGGTAAAAGTTGAGGTAGGCCAGGTCGGCCGTATCCAGTTGTAAGATGAAGTCGATGCCGGGAATGCTGTCGCTGAGGTCGGCCAACCCTTCTAATTGGAAGCAGAGGTGAGGGTCGTCCACATTCATTCTGCCTTCGAACCGCCGCTGTTGGAAAAGGCCATCGGCCTGAATGTCCCGGTATTCATACCCGCGGAGGGTAATGGACTGCACGGTGGCCACTATGTTGGCTGAGAGGCTATCGAGGGAAAGGCCCCTGCCGTTTGCCTCCAGGCTCATGGTGGCGGCCCCCAGCATGGCCGTATCACCCAGGATAGTTCCGAGCTGTAGCCCGGCCAGGGTGGCCGTCCCGGTGTAGCTGGCATTGCTGAAGTCATTGTTGAACTGCAGGCTGGCGTCTTCCTGCAGTTGCCCCTGTTCGGATTGCAGCCTTCCGGCGAGCCGGAAGTCATAAAGGGTTCCTTCGAATCGCCCCTGATATTGCATTTTGCCCAATGCTGCAAGGGGCTGCGGCAGTTCGCCCTCCACGAACCCCGCCAGTTCAGAAGGTTGGGACTGCAGTTTGTCCATATCGAGCTGAAAATAGGCTTTGTTTATGTCTGGCAGGCCGGTGACGGTAGCCCTTCCGGAGAAATAAGTGTAGCCGTCTGTGCGGATAGTCAGCCTTCGGGTGAAGAGGCTGTCGATACGCCCGCCGACGTATCCGTTGAGCCGGAAGGCGCCCATGGAGCCCAGGCCGGCGGGCAACCCCAGCCCTTCCGTTATTCGGCTCAGCCCCCGGTAGGAAGCCTGAAATTCGACAACCTGGACACCGAAGGACATGGCTTCCACTTCCGGCAACCCCCGGATATTGCCGCTGAGTTGAACGTACAGGGCGTCATCCAGAGCGGCATAGAGCCGGGAAGTGGATAAGCGGTTTACCTTGCCCAGCAGGTTACCGCTCAGCCGGGCCTTACCAGTGTAACCGGCCCTGATGTAAGGCAGCGGGCCGCCCCAATAACGGAGGTCTTCCATAGCGAAGTAGGAGGGGGAAAGCTCCACTTCCATGTCGACGTCCTCGATGAAATTGGAAAGGCTGGCGAAAGCAGGAAAGCGCAAACGGGCGAGAGGGGCTTCCATGCTGCTGCCAGGCGTTTCCAGCTCCACATCGGAAAGGGTGATCGCCACGGGGCTCACGTCCACTTTTGCGGTTAATTTCCCGAGGTTGAATCCGTTCATTTCCCGAAATGCCAGGCGATGTACTCTGGTGGTAAGGAGGGTGTCAGACCAGCTAAAGGCGCGGATGTCGGCATGTATGTCCTCCATATGCAGGTGGGAGGGGTCAAACTGTCCGGCAGGGCCGGGAGGCTGGCTGAAATCGTCGAGGCCAAAACCGGCGTTTTCGACATGGAGCCGTTCTGCCGTCAGGGCCCATCCCGAAAAAGGAAATTCCAGCGTAGCGGCCGTATCGGATTGGGAGGGGATGGCCGTTCCGGGCTCTGGGCGGGTAGCATAATTACAGACGCTGTTTTTCAGGTGCATCCGCCCGATGTCTATCCTTTGTTCTGGAATGGACAAGTTTTGGAGAAGGCCGGAAAAATCACCCACCTTTACAAACAGGGAACTTTGGCTGACGGAGTCTGCCAGGGTAAACCGCGTATCGGTGATGGTAACCTTTTGCAGGCCGAATTTCCAGGGCGAAGGCGCCTGGCTGCTGTCCGGCTCCGGGCTGCTGAAGGCGTCGATGATGAACTGAAAATTGTAAACCCCGTCGGGGCTGCGGCTCAGGTTGGCCACCGTTTGCCCCAGGTGGATACTTTTGACCTCCAGTTCCTGGCGGAATGGGGCCAAGAGGCTGAGGCGGGCTTCCAGTTTGCCGGCGTAGAGCAGGGTATCTCCATTCAGGCCTTCGATGTAGAGGCCTTCCAAGAGGGCGCGGTTAAAGAATTGAAGTTCGATCTTTTGGAGGGAGAAGGGCGTTTGCAGGCGACGGGACAAGCTCTGAATCACCTTGTCCGCCAGCATTTGCTGCACTGCCGGGCGTTGGATGGCAATCCAAAAGGTAATCAGGAGAAATAGTACGACACCCAGGATGATGGCGATTACCCTGCCTGTCTTTCGTACTATTTTCCGCCATTTGATCAACCGAGAATATTTTTGTACAAATTACTTATTCTCTTTTAGTTTTTCCCGAACTGCCTCGGGAATCAGTGCCCCCAGCATGCCTTCCTGGCCGGGGTTATTTTCCATGAAGGACCATTGGTCGGCGCCTTCCGGGGCAATGGCAAACATGGTTTTTACAGCCTGAATATCGAAGCTGTTGTCTTCTTTATTATAACGGACGTTCTCGTCGCCGTAGGTAGTTACAAAACTGGCTCGCAGGATACTCACCATACTGGAGTCCTGGTAAGCGGCGGAGGTAAACTTCAGGTTCATTCCGGCGCTGTAGCTGACCAGGGCGAAGCGCTCCCCCTCGTGGGTTACAGGGGCGGAGATACGGTGTACGCTGAAGTCGTTCATCTGGAACACCATGCCGTTTCCTTCCATATCGGCGAAGAGCTGCACCATGTCTTTCTTTTCCACCAGATTGAACAATTTGGGATAAACCATATCCACCACCTTGTTCCAGTCCTTGGACTCAGTTGCCTGAAAATACGCATCGAGGCGCAGTTGAATAGCCGCAGAATCGGGGTTCTGGGCAAAGGCGGCAGTTGTAACGGCAATGAATAGGAGAAGCGTAATTAATTTCTGCATTTTATTTTGTTTGAAGGTTTGTCTTTTGGGCGTTTGTGGGTTTGGAGGTGGGGACGTTTGGATGTTTGGATGTTTGGATGTTTGGATGTTTGGATGTTTGGATGTTTGGATGTTTGGACGTTTGGACGTTTGGATGTTAACGTCCCCACGTCCCCACCTCCAAACCTCCCCACGTCCCATCACAACGTTTTCAAATACTCGATCACCGCGGTTCTTTCCTCGTTCGATAATTTATCGCCAAAGTAATGGCCTTTATTGCTGTAACCCGGTAAAGTTGTATCAAAAGCCCAGGTACCCTCCGGTTTTTCGGTAGCCCTGTAGTTCCAGCCCAGTTCCCGGTGGTTGTAGTCGTCGCTGCGGCCGCTGCGGTTCCAGTAGGTGGGGCGTTTGGCACTGTTGAGCAGGGTTTCCACGGTAGGTACGGAGCCATTGTGCAGGTAGGGAGCGCTGGCCCAGATGCCATCGAGGGGTGGGGCGACGTAGCCCAGGTTGGGCTCGAAGTAAGAGCGGGGCTCGGTTTGAGCAAACCAGCTGTTGTTGTACCAGTCGACGATTCCGGAATTATAGGCGTAGTTAGCGTAAAGCGGGTCTGTTTTCACCAGCGATAGGGATACCAGTTTGTTGGGGTAGCTCTCCTCTGTGCCGTAGGTGCCGTGGCATTTGCTGCAGTGTTGGTTGAACAGCACTTCGCCGCTGGCTGCCAGTTGCCGGTCTACCGGAGCGGGATAGGCCGGCGGTTCCAGTTCTTTGAGCCAGGCTACCACGTCCCTGAAATGGTTGACAGCCTGCCGGGCGGCGGCACTGTCGGGAATGCCCAGTACGGAAGCCTGAAAGAGGAGCTTGGTGAAGTCGCCTCGTCCGATGCCGTTGTAGTACAGGGCATTTTTCTTTTTGACGTTCCACAGAGGGGGCACATCGGTGGCGATGGTATAGTCCATCATTTCGTAGTTGGGTTCTTCCTGGTAGGTGAGGTCGGCCGGATTGCGGTGATTCATACAGGCCTCCGCCAGGCGGAAGGCCGGGTTGGCGCCGGGTTGGTTGGTCTGAATGTAAGGCGCCATCTCGCGAAAGTAATTGGCGAAATCTTCGAAGGCCTGCCATTCCTCCTCTTCCTTTTTGTACTTCAGTCCGACTCCCAGGCGCATCATTTTGGCCATAGGTTTGAGGCTCTTGCGGTAGTCGGAAAAGCTGTTGCCCAGGCCTAGTATCACCTCTTTATTGAGTGTGCCGGCGTGGCAGGTGAAGCAATTGCCGTTGACTACCTTGACGCCATTGGGCGCGGCAAAGACCGTAGCGGCGAAACCGACATTGGCGTTGTCGCCCTCCCGGCGCAACACCGTATCGGGCTCATTACTCATCTTTTTTTTGAAAAAATCGTAGGGGACGCCCGAGCCGATGTAGTCGCCGTACACCAGATAACGGAGCCCGGCGGCCGGGTCGCCCCCTCCCTGTTGCGGGGAGGCGGGCAGCGGTTTCACTTTCCAGCTGTCGTCTATCCTGGCGCCGGGCAGTTCCCGGAAGGCATTGCAGGCAATTAGGGTGCCGATGGCGGCAAAGATCAGTATCTTCTTCATAGGTGTAACCTCTTATTGGATAAAGGTAACCAATATGGAGCAGGAAGTGTTGTGCGAAATCTCCGGTGCCCGAAGCATCTGGTGAAACCTGGGCCCCTGGTATTAAGAAAGCGTTAAGGTGTTGTCCCGGACCTTGCCTGGCGACTGGAAAAGCGTTACTATGAATAAGGGTTGTTGATGCGTTTCTTCATCATACCTGTATACCATCACCCGATTGGACAAATTATGAAGACCCATATCTTTCTCCCGGCCGTGTTGTGCCTTTCGCTCTTCTCCTCCGGCATTTGCCAGAAATCCGTCATTCCCGCCACCGCCTTTGGAGAACGGGGGCTGCCGTATTCCATCCTGGATATCTTTCAGGATAGCCGGGGTTATATGTGGTTTGCTTCCCTCAACGGCCTGGTCAGGTACGACGGGTACAACTACACGCTTTATCAGCACAATCCTTTCGACACCACCAGCCTGGCCCACGACTTCGTCTCCTGTATCATTGAAGATACGCAGGACGGCGCCTTTTGGGTGGGCACCAATAACGGGCTGAGCCATTTTGACCCCCGTACGGAGCAGTTCACCAACTATCATCATCGGCCTGGCGATACTACCAGCCTGCCGGGCAACATCATCATCCGGCTGGCCCAGAGCGACGACGGAACCATTTGGGTAGGAACGCTGAGGGACGGGTTGGCGCGATTCGACAAGCCAACAGGCCGGTTTCGTAAATACCAGTCTTTCAAACGCGACAACATCTGCCTTTACGACGTCTGGGGTATTGTGCCGGAAAGAGAGCAGCTGTGGGTGGCTACGACTACGGGTGTCTTCAAGCTGGACATCCCTTCGGGCAGGGCGGAAGCGATAACCTTAATGGATGGCCAGCACGACGACGACGGCGCAGGGCATTGGCCCATCGCCATGAGGCAGGAGCGGAAGGGCGCCATTTTGGTACGCTACAGTTCGGGAGAGGAATACCTGCTTAATACCAAGTCCCACAAGATGCAGCGCCTGAACCGAAGCATGGGGCTGGGCGAGCAGGCGAGGGCCTTGCCCTACACCAGCCGGGAAGGCAACACCTGGATCGCTTTGGAAAATGGAGGTTATCAGATGCAAAGTCCATACTCGCCCAAGTTCAGGCCTTTTGGCATCGAGCACAAGGGAATCATTTATGGGCGGGCCAATCCCCTCCTGCAGACAGCGGACAGCGCCTTCTGGGCCGGGAGTGACGGGCAAGGCCTCCTGCGTGTGGATGGACGAACGGGCGAGCGCCGCCGTTTTTTTGAAGAGCCCGGAAGCCCGGTGAATTGTGTGATCAGCATGGCGCCCGGCCCGGGAAATGCCGTGTGGGTTGCCTCCGAAAATAAGCTCGCGCTGGTCGATCCGAAGAAAGGGGTGGTGCGCCAGGTGCCTTTGCCGGAAGGCGGGTTTTTCATCTCCATGATCCAATCTGACTCCCGGGGATGGATATGGGCAGGCAGCTTCAAGCAGGGCGTCATGGTGTATCAGCCGAAAGAAGATACTTTCCGTTATTTCTATCAGGACTACAGCCGGCCGGACAGCAAGGATCACAATCAGGTCGGCACCATAATGGAAGACAGCCGGGGCGCCATATGGGTAGGCACCTACGGGGGCGGCTTATACCGCCTGGACCCCAATACTTTGGCCCATCAGAATTTCCAGTTTGACCCGAACAGCCCGAACAGCCTCGCCAATAACCAGGTCAACAGCTTGTTCGAAGATGCCCGCGGACACATTTGGATTGGCACGGGACGGGGGCTGAGCCGGCTGGAATGGAAAAACGGCAAGCCCCATTTTACCAATTGGACGGCCGAGAACTCCGGCCTGCCCAACAACCGCGTGTTCGGCATCCTACAGGATAGCAAGGGGCGGTATTGGGCCAGCACCGATGGCGGCCTGGCCCGGTACGATGCGGAAGCGGGGCACTTTGCCGTATTTTCCAGCTACGATGGCTTCCGGGGGGTATTCCTGGAACACGGAGATTTCAAATACCAGGATGCCCGCGGGTATATGTATTTCTACGGTGAGGGAGGGACGGTACGGTTTCATCCCGACAGCCTTTCCTTCAACCCTTACCGCCCGGCAGTGGTTTTGTCCGGTTTTAGGGTCGATAACGAAGAGGTGCGGCCGGGGGATGAAAGCGGCATCCTCGGAAAAGATATCAGTTACACGAAGGAATTGCAGTTGCGGTGGTGGCAGAACAACCTCACCTTCGAATTTGCAGCACTGAGTATGTCCATTCCCGAAAAGAACCGCTACCGCTATCGCCTGAAAGGGCACGACAAAGGATGGGTGGAAACCGATGCCGCCCAACGTTTAGCCCGTTACAACAACCTGGCTCCAGGCAGTTATGTCCTGGAAGTTCAGGCCAGCAATAATGATGGGCTATGGAACGAGGCCGGACTTGCCCTTCCCTTAACCATCAGGCCGCCCTGGTGGAAAAGATGGTGGGCTTACGCTTCCTATGCTTTGGCCTTTCTGATCCTGGCGTATAACCTGTATCGCTTCCAGCTCAACCGGCGCCTGGAGCAGCAGGAAGCGGAGCGCCTGAAAGAAATGGAGGCGGCAAAGGCCAGGTTGTATACCAACATCACCCATGAATTCCGTACGCCGTTGGCCATCATCAAGGGCATGGCCACCCGCATAAAGGACAACCCCAGGGAATGGCTTGATGATGGTGTGGCCATGATACAGCGCAATACCGGGCTCCTGCTCCAACTGGTAGACCAGATGCTGGAGCTCGCCCGCCTGGAATCGGGCAGCCTGCCTGTCCATAACATACGGGCGGATGCGGTTTCCTTTCTGCGTTACCTTTCCGAATCCTTTGAGGCCTTCGCCGAAAGCAAAGATATCCGCCTGCACTTCCTGCCCCGGATAGCCGCCCTGGAAATGGATTTCGACCCGGAGAAGCTGCAGCAGGTATTGTCCAACCTCCTTTCCAATGCCATCAAGTTCACCCCGGAAGGCGGCGATATTTACGTTTTTGCTGAACAGGCTCACTATGCCGGCGGCCCGGCGCTGAAAGTGCAGGTCAAAGACACGGGCATCGGCATTCGGGAAGAAGAACTGGAAGCTGTTTTTGACCGCTTTTATCAGGGGCAGGCCAGCGCCCCTCAATCCCTCCGGAGGGGGGAACTTTCAACAGGGAGCTTGCTTAAGCGGGGCTCTGATGCTGACGCCCCCCCCTCGGGTGGGCTAGGAGGCGCTGGCATCGGACTGTCCGTAGCCCGTGAACTTACCCGCCTAATGGGTGGGGAACTCAGTGTGGAGAGCCAGCCCGGGCAGGGAGCTACCTTCACCGCCTTTTTCCCGGCGACTCTTCAGGCGGAGCAGGGCGTAGCGACGCCTGGGCCTGCCCGGCATTTTACGGTTCGCAGTACGGACGGGGGCGATATAACCGGAAGTAAGGATCAGGCGGCGCCTACGGTGCTGCTGGTGGAAGACAATGCCGATGTCATCCATTATCTGAGTTCCTGCCTGGGAGAGGCCTATCGGCTGCTCATCGCCGCCGATGGAAAAGAAGGCCTGGAGATGGCCATCACACATACGCCCGACCTGGTTATCAGTGACGTCATGATGCCGGAGATGGATGGCAATAGCCTGTGCCGGCAGCTCAAGGAGGATGAACGGACAAGCCATATTCCCATCATTCTTTTAACCGCCAAAGTCGGGCAGAGCGCCAGGTTAGATGGCCTTCGGTGCGGGGCCGACGCCTATCTGGCAAAGCCCTTTGAAGAAGAGGAACTGTTCGTTCATATCCGGAAGCTGTTGGAACTGCGCCGCCGTCTGCAGGCCCATTACCGGGCAAACCTAACCGGTGAGGCCGGCAACGGACAACAGCCGGAGGGAGCGGAGATGGAGCTGCCTGCCGACCCCTTCCTGGAAAGGGTCCGGGCCATTATCGAAGCACACATCAACGACAGCAATTTTTCCGTTGGGCAGTTATGCCAGGAAGCCGGAATGAGCCATTCCCAGCTGCACCGTAAGCTTTCAGCCCTTACCGGGCAGTCGGCCACCTACTTCATCCGCTACTTGCGCCTGCAGTATGCCCGTAAACTACTGGAAGACCCTGCATTGACGGTGGCGGCAGTAGCCTATGATGCCGGCTTCAGCGACCCGGATTATTTCTCCAAGGTTTTTCGGAAGGCGTTTGGAAAGACTCCTTCGGAGTTTCGTGGTGTGACGTAAATACAATACTATTACAGGGTTTGCAATGATATTCCAGTAAAATGACAGCTCCGTCGGGGCATTTGACAAATGGGTACAGGGTGGTTCAGTGTTTTCCGGGCACTTTTGCCGTAACAGAAATCGCTTGTAAGTAATCACCGATTGTCAACTAAAAAAATCAAGGCCATGAAAACCATTTTGTTGAATGTGATGTTTTGCCTTTTGTTTTTTAACCCGGCGTTTTCCGCCAAGCCCATTGTTCATGTAAATGCTGTGGAGGGCAAACCTGCTCTCATTGTTCAGGTGGCCAACCTGGAGAAGGCTCGGACGGAGGTTCTTCTGAAGGACATGGACGGGCGCCTGGAGTATTCTGGCCATATCAGTGGCCGAAACGGCCATTCCCTGAAGCTGAACCTCGAAGGCCTGGCGGAAGGAGCCTATCTTTTAGGGGTTTCCAACAGGAATTTCCGGGAAGTGAAGGCTTTTATTATTGCCGGAGGCCAGATCCGTTTTTTTGAATCTCAGGGGGCTGGTACGGATGTCGAAGGCCTGGGACGCAATGCGAGCCAGCCGCTGAGCAACCGGGGCCGGGGTGATGTCATTGCCAACATAAGGACGGCGGGCGGTGAAGGGCTCCTCAATGTGCAGTTGTCGAACCTAAGGTCGAAGCCGGTACACACCCGGATCACCAGCCTGTCCGGGTTAAACTGGCACCAGGAAGTAGAAACGGCCCGCAACGGTTTTTCCCGCAACTACATCACTAAAGGGATGCCCGACGGAGCATATTACCTGTTCGTGGAAGCCGGGCAAACCCGGATCGTCCAGTTCTTCGAAATTGACAAGGGGCATGTGGTGCTGGGCAGCATACAGCGCGCCGAAGTTCCGGCAGATATGAAGAGCTAGGCCAGCCTGGAATTCCCGGACAGTTATCGGATGGCCCGACTCCCGGCCTTTAACTGTTTGCAATAAGTTTAGTCACTTTAAGTTTCATACATTACCCTCGTTCCGGCATGGCTGGGACGGGGCTTTTTTTGGTATTCACTTTAGTGAAATCCCCTGTGTTTTCATGCAGGCTGGGCTGGGCCGGCTAGTGCGGCGATAACTCCGGTGGAGAGCAGAATTTAAAACGCTTGTAAAATTTCCATCGGGCGGGGGCTGCTGGCCAGCACCTCTTCGATGACGACCAGTTCGAGGAAGTGTTTGTTCCGGTCGAAGGAATCGGTATAGGCTTCGTTGAAGTAGAACTGCAGGTCGTCGAACAGGGAGCAGCGCAGGAGTTGGTAGTTGTCTTCCCGTGGATCGTAGACGGTCATGAGGTAATTGTTGGCATTCATTCTTGGGGAGCAGAGCAGGAAGGCGGGATAGTCAAAATAAGGCGCATTCCAAAAGCCGAACAGGTTGGCCTCGAACAGTGGGTAATACAGTTGCTGGCTCCAGAGGTTATTCTCGATCAGGAACTGCTGCATCTCCTTCAGCCGTATCTCCATTTTTCTCAGGGGCACTTCCTGAGGGGTAAGGGTGGGGTAGGGTAGCCAGCTGGTGGTCCGGAGGTCGTAATACTGGATATCTTCCGGCTTTCCGATGCGGAGCTTATAATCGAAACGGTTGTATCCTGGCACCACGTATCCCGGATAGAAAAAAAGCAGGCCGCGCTGCATGCTGTATTCCACCTCCATGAGCATGGTGTAGAAGCCCAGGCTGTATTGGCTATAGGAGGGGTCGTAAATACCCATGATGCTGGCGGCGCTGTTTTTTCCGAGGTCAAAAAAGCTGAGCGCTACCAGTTCCTCCTGGTCGTATACGGCCACTTCGTAGGTGTTGTAAATGTTGAACTCCTCCCCATCCATGAGGGAGTCTTTCAGGGAGGGGGCAAGGATACCGGGGAAGGAAGCTTTATAGCGGCGGTAGAGTAGTTCTTTCTCCTGGTTCAGGGAAGCCGGCCCGATCCTGGTTTGGAAGCGCTTTTCATTGCGGCGCAGGGCCTTGCGGAGGCTTTTTCGGAACTGGTACCCGCGCAGCGGCAGGCGTATCCAGATCGCGGAGTAGAAAGCCCTGCCAAAACAAAGGAAATGGGTGGTGAAGATGGTCTGCCCCATCCGGTACCACCCTCTGGCCAGGTAGGCGTCGAGCTCTTCTGGGATCATCCCCTCCGGATAGTGCTTCTCTGCAAACATGGTCGACACTTGAAATATTGGGGCTGTAAGCTAATAATATTTTTAAAAACTATAACCAATCTCAGGAAGTTTGCAGCAAAGCATCTTGTGCTTCTTCCATGCTGCACGATTCGTGCAGAATATCGAAGACGGCTATCGGTATGTTGAAGACGGGCCAGGAAGAGCGCAGGGCCTGCTGGTAGGCGCTGAGGTGGTCGACTCCCAGGCCGAAAAAGCGGCAGTTGTAAATATGGAATGTCATCAGTATGGGGTCAAATACAGTTACCGGACATGTGGATTCCTTATTTTTGGAGTCGGGCAGCAGAAAACAGGGGAACTCCAGAAAAGGGTAGGGGCGGCTGTCGTAAAAACGGATGTCAAAGTAGCGGTAATCGAACAATTTGCTGTTGACGCCCTGCCTGTGGAGGGCTTCCTGTATTTCTCCAAGGCGGCTCCGCAGGTAATTGATGGGGATATCCTGGCCTCTGAGTTGGCTGATGGGTTTCCAGGTGGCGCTCTTCAGTTCGTAATATTCCAGTGGCCCTATGCGGTGCTTGTAATCGAACTCCCGGTTGCCCGGCACGACATAGCCGGGATAGTACCAGTTGAACCCCCGCTCCAGCCCGTAACTTACCTCTGCCAGCATGGTAAAAAAGCCGAGGCTGTATTTATGGTAAGCCGGGTCGTAAATACCCTGCTTGCTGTACATGCTCCGGTGGCCTACATCGAAAAAGCTGAAAGCGGCGAGCTTATCGCCGTCGTAGATCTTTACTTCCCGGGTATCGAGTGCCATGCGCCCGTTTCCATTGCTTAACACGTCTTTATAATCACTGATGGCGCGATTGGGGAATTGCCTGGCATAGGCTTGGTTGACCTGCTGCTTTTCCTCGTCGTACCGCGCCGGCGCGCCCACTTCAATACGGAAAGCGGTTTCGTTGCGGCGCCAGAGTTTGCGCTGGCTTCTCGAAAACTGATATCCCTGCAGCGGCAGCCGGGTAGGGAGGGTGGAAAATACCCTTTTATCGTTCTCCGGCCCGAAGAACATAAAGTGAGAGGTATAGATGGCCTGTCCCATACAGCGCCAGCCGGCGGCAAGGTAGGCGTCCAATTCCTCAGAACTGACCTTATCTGGATAGCGGATTCGGGAAAACACAGCCTCCTATTGATCGAAAAGTTTGAAATTCATATTGTAAAAAGGATTTTTTGGGAAGAAAAGTTCGGTGAGGGGTGTTAGGACGTGGGGACGTTAGGATGTGGGGACGTTACGATGTTGGGACGTTACGATGTTGTCTGTCTTGTCCTGAATGTCTTGTCTTGGCCTGAAATAGGTTTACACGTCCTAACCTCCCAACATCCCCACGCCCTAACGCCCTAACTTCCCCACGCCCTAACGCCCTAACTTCCCCACGCCCTAACGCCCTAACGCCCTAACATCCCCCGTTACCCCTTCCGATACACCACCCCCACGTTCCAGCGGGTAGACAGGCCGATATTCCTTCCGGAGAGGATACGGGAACTACCGAGGACTATGCCGAGCCGCTCCACTACGGGCAGGTACAGGGAGCCCCCGATGCGTAGCCACTGGGCGCCGCTACCGCCGGAGATCCTGGTGTCGACCCCGCTATTGAGGGTGTTGTAGGATTCGATCCAGGCTTCGACGAAGTAGTGGCGGGCGCCGAAGCCGGTGCGGAAGAGGACGGGTACGGCGGGCAGCAGTTCTTGGAGGAACTGGAAATCCACGCCGGATTGCAGCTGGAAGAACAAGCCGAAATCGGACACGTACTGGCCCTGGAAACGGCTTTGGAAGTTGATCGCCCGCAGCCCGATGGGCGTTTCGGAGTCTTTGGGATAACCGGAGAGGGGGAAGCTGAGCCCGATGGAGGTGATCAGGTTGAGGTAACCCGAAGTATATTGTTTGTGTTGGTTGCGGTATTTGAGGTAAAATCCGCCGTCCTGCAGGCCCCGGTTTTCCTCATCGATCCATAGATAGGGGATATTGACGACCAGGGCGAGGGTGTCGGTAAAGCCATGTTCGATAAAGAGGTTGGCCGACTCGGTGGTCAGGCGGCTATCGCGTTTTTCGTTGCCGAAAAGGTAGCTGTTGAAACTTTCAGTGGAATATCCCAGTGCGATGTCGGTGATGCCCCGCCCGGCCATGAACCCACTGATCGGGCCCTGGGCGGAAGCGGAAAGAGGCAGGGTAGAAAAAAATACGAAGAAACAAAATGCGGGAAAGAGCGGGAAAGAGCTATTCATGAGCTGGTTTTTATCAGGATAAGAACGCATTGGATAATCAAATTAAAGGCAATTCACCGATATTGGATGTCGTTTGCATAACAATAAGCAGTACTACGCCAAAGCCGAAAAATTAGCCTATCTTTGAGGCCCAAAAAAAAGAAAAATTGGCAGACAGTTTAGTCATAATTCCTACTTACAATGAGCAGGGGAATATTGTCCGGATGATCGACACCATTTTTTCCCTGAACAAGGCCTTTCACATTCTTATTGTGGATGATGGTTCTCCCGACGGCACAGCGGAGCTGGTTCGGAACCAACAGAAACGCTATCCGGGCCAGGTTTTCCTGATCGAGCGTAAGGGTAAGCTCGGCCTGGGCACGGCTTACATCACCGGTTTTAAATGGGGGCTGGAACGTGGATACGATTACCTTTTCGAGATGGATGCCGATTTTTCCCACAATCCCAGCGACCTGGTGCGGCTCTATTCGGCTTGTGCAGAAAACGGCGCCGATGTGGCCATCGGCTCCCGGTATGTGCGGGGTGGAAAGCTGGAGAACTGGCCGTTCGACCGCATTTTCCTTTCTTTCGGCGCCTCCCTGTACGTGAAATTCATCACCTGGATGCCGGTTAATGACCCTACTGCAGGCTTCATCTGTTACCACCGCCGGGTACTGTCTGCCATCGACCTGGACAAGATCCGGTTCGTGGGTTATGCTTTTCAGATCGAAATGAAGTTTGCCGCTTACCAACTGGGCTTCCAGCTTAAAGAAGTGCCCATTACTTTTACCGACCGGATCGAAGGAACCTCCAAAATGTCCAAAGGCATCGTCAAGGAAGCCATCTGGGGCGTGCTGCAGATGCGGCTGCGCAGCTTTTTTTCTTCTTATGCGGTGAAGGCGGTTTGAGGGTGGGGTGGTTGATGGGTTGATTGGCGGGGAGGGCGAGGCATTTATCAATTTAACGTAAGGCTTGAGTAAAACGATCTGGTCTAATACCCGCTCCCATTTATCGAATGTATTAGGTGAGTTGTGGGTTGTTGCCTACATTCGTACCTGCCGAAAAAATGCACTGTCTTATGATCATTTTCAGGGTGTTTTCCGAAAGTATAGCTCAGGCTTTCCAACAGTTGCGCTCCAACCGGATGCGCAGTTTCCTTTCTCTATTGGGGATCTCCATTGGCATCTTCTGCATCATCGGAGTACTTTCGGCAGTGGACTCCCTGGAGGACAATGTACGGGGCAGCCTGGAAAAGCTGGGCAACGACATCGTTTATGTGAAGAAGTGGCCCTGGCGGGACGCCAGCGGCGATTGGTGGAAGCTCATCAAGCGGCCCAACCCTGATTATCAGGACTATGAGGTGATCCATGAAAAATCGCGTACTGCGCAACTGACCTCCTTCCATGTCGTGATCGGCTTCAGGACCGTGAAGTTCGGGTCCAGCAGCGTGGAGGGGGCGGTGCTTATCGGCGCTTCTTACGAGTTTGATGAAATGTTCAAGCTCGAGTATTACAAAGGGCGGTACTTCTCCACCAATGAATACCACTACGGCAGCAATAAAATTGTGCTGGGGTATAACGTTGCGGAGGAACTCTTCGCCAATATTGACCCTATTGGGCGGACCATAAAGATGATGGGCCGCAAATACGAGGTGATCGGAGTGGTGGAGAAAGCCGGGGACGACCTGCTCAACCCGCTCAATTTCGATGATGTCGTTCTGGTTTCCTATCCCAATGCCCGCGGCCTGGCCAACCTCAAAGCCACGCAGATATTCGACACCTCGGTGACGGTCAAAGCCTCTGAAAATATCGAGTTGCAGCAACTCAAGGACGAGCTCAAGGGCATCCTGCGCGCCAAACGCCGCCTGAAGCCCCGGGAGGATGACGATTTTGCCCTCAACGAGCTGTCTATGATCTCCAGCGTATTCGACAGCTTTTTCGGCGTACTCAACCTTATCGGCATTATCATCGGCCTGTTTGCCATGCTGGTGGGCATTGTGAGCGTAGCGAACATCATGTTCGTTTCGGTCAAGGAGCGCACCAACATCATCGGCATCAAGAAGGCCCTCGGCGCCAAGCGCTACGTCATTCTGCTCGAATTCCTGATCGAGTCCATCATCCTTTGCCTCATTGGCGGAGCTGTCGGCCTGCTGCTGGTGTCGGCCATCATCAAGGCCCTTTCCAACGCCATAGATTTCGATATGTACCTTTCCTTCGGCAATATGGTGCTGGGGGTTGTGGTCTCCGTGTTGGTAGGCATTGTATCTGGCGCCATTCCGGCCATACAGGCCGCCCGGATGGACCCGGTGGATGCGATGCGGCATGGGTAGGGATGGAAGCCGGAAGTCTTCTAGGCGCAAGCGGCGCCTAAAGTCGGAATGCGGAAGTCGGAAATCGGAATGTGGGCACGAGCGCAGCCAGGCCGAGCTTCCCCCTTCCCTTATGTTTCTGGGTTCCCCCTTCCGATTTCCGCCTTCCGACTTACTGGTACTTCCCCGCCTTCGGATTCGCCCCTTTGGTATGGATGATGATGACCCCGTTGGCGCCCTCGCGGCCGTAGATGGCCGTCTCGGAGGGGCTCTTCAGCACTTCCACGGAGGCGATGTCGTAGATCGAAACGGCGTTGGCGGCTCCGTAGTAGCTGCGCCCCACCCACACGCCGTCGATGATGTACAGCGGCGGCCCGGCGCCGCGGATGCTGACATTGTTTCCGTCGAAATACACCCCTGGCACCTGCTGCAGGTAGTCCGCTAAGGTGAAGGCCTCGGGGATGACGATGGTGTCTTGTGCGGCCTGGCGGTGTTCAGCCGCCGTAGGCCCGGCAGTCCGGGAGGTAGAACAGGAAGCGAGGGCCATTCCCAGGAGGAAGAGCAGGCCCGAAAAGATATATCGTTTCATAAAAAGCTGTTTTGTGGGGCGCCATTGGCAGGCCCGTTTTCTATAGAACAAGCCTGCAAGCCACAGTAATGGCAGCCCTTCCCGGTTTAACGAAACTTTAGTACACATTGGGGTGGAACTTATTCAGAGACACCTGAGTTAAGAAAAGCGCAACAAAAGCCCCTCGGTATTTGCGCCAGTGCGATAGCTTTACTAAATTTGCATCCGCTAACGCCCGCCGCCGCTTCGGCAAAGGCGGGAAAAGGAAAAACGAAGGAGTTGTGGTGTTGGTTTATTCCGATTTCGCCCTTCCGATTTCCGGCTTTGGAATGGCCCCATAGTACAAGGGATAGTATGTAGGTTTCCGGAACCTAAGATCCTGGTTCGAGTCCAGGTGGGGCTACGAGTAAAACGCCTGGCTGCGAAAGCAGCCGGGCCGTTTTGCGTGTAGCCCCATCTGGAGGAGAAGCCTGTCCCGCTCTATAGCTACATTTTCACTTTCTTTCAATGCTGTCTGAATTTCACGTCCATTGCTGTTATTACAGGCCATCCTTCTCTAGCCCGATGAAAACAAAACTGTTCCTTTGAGCAGAAGGCCTTTGCCCGCTTGCGAGGAAACAATGGGCGTAATGTATGGCCCAGTTAATTTGACCTGGATATTTGGGTTCCTGACCACGGAGCACTAAATTTACTGCTTAGGAATCGTGTCTTTACAAAAAAGACAGGGAATGAACCCCAAATACAACACAAAAACACGCTTACTCATCCTGTGGATAATGGCCGTCGGAGCGCTCGGCCTCCCTGCTCAAAGCCCTGAAGGCCTGGAATGGGAATACTTCGGCCCGGAGCAAGGCATGGGCATGGCTTTCCTGGATATTCTTCAGGACCATCAGGGCTTTATATGGCTGGGCTCAACGAATGGCCTGTACCGGTACGACGGCTATCAGATCAAATCTTTCAAAAAATACTCCAATAAGCCCTCTGGTTTGTCCAGTGATTTTATCTGGGACCTGGAGGAGGACGAAGAAGGCAATATCTGGATTGCTACTTACAATGGAGGGGCTAATAAGTGGGATCGTTCTTCCGGGCGGTTTTCCCATTTTCTTCACCAGCCTGATGCACCTGAGAGCCTGGCCGGCAATAATGTATTGAAGATGCTGTCGGATAAAATGGGAAGCCTTTGGATGGTGGTTAAGAATTCGAAGGGAGTTCCGGTATTGGATAGATTATCCCTGTCAACAGGCGAAGTCATCCACTATCGTTCGGACTCTGATAACCCCTATTCATTGAGTTGTGATACAGTTTCCATTCAGGCTTTACAGTCTCTGCAATTCAACCCGCTTTATCTGGGCCCCAAGGGTGATGTTTGGGTAGGGACTGAAAATGGCTTAAACCTCTACCTTAGGGAATCCAACAGCTTCAGGCGGTTTATTCATGAAGCGGGAAATCCGAACAGCCTGGCCTTCAAAAAAGTGCTGTCCATCGAGGCTTCCCGACAACAAGAAGATGTGTACTGGGTTCGGACGGCTACTCCCGGGCTGGAAAAGATCGCTCTCGGCCGCTTGAACATCAAAACAGGCATTGTTGAGCGGGTTTCTTTTGGTAGAGATAATGGGCTGGATCACAACTGCCTGGGATTTCTTTTATCTGAGGGAGAAGCGTCTGCCTGGATTTCGGATTTTTCTTTATTCCAGTTTGAGGGGGATTCGCTTACTGTCCAAAAAAATATTGGGTTGGAGAATGGTGGGAATGGCCCCTCCCTGCGGGTAGGCCTATTTCAGCACAGCAGTGGACAGTTATTACTTCCCCCATTAGGCGCAAACCCGCTTAACGCTACAAGAGATGGAGAAAATATGGATTCTCCGATGGGTGTTTTCTTTTTTGGCCCGCAGATGCAAGAGCCTTTTTTTATTGCCCAAAATCCAGCCAACCCAAGCCTTCCTTTTTTTGAAGTTTATTCAATAATGGAAGACCGGTCGGGGATCATTTGGATAGGCTCCGGGGGCTTTTACAAACTCAAAGTCGAAAGCAAAGAGCGTGTTAACAAGCCTGTCTTCGAAAATTACTATCGAGAGGAGCCCGGGCGAGCCGGCCTATCAAGTACGGCCATACGGGATGTTTTTGAGGAATCTCCTGAGGTATTTTGGCTGGCAACTTATCAGGGAGGCTTAAACCGCTTGGATAGGCGTAGCAAAAAAATAACGCATTTCCTTCATAACCCTCTTAATCCCAATTCTATTGGGAGCAATTCGGCCTATGCGCTTTGGCATGACCCCAAAACTAATGAGCTTTGGATTGGCCACGATAGAGGTATCGATATACTGAGCCTGAGTGGCGAATTGGCGGACAGCCCCGCTGAGGCAGTTTTCCGACACCTTAAACATGCTTCAGGGAAGTTGGACAGGCAGGTTAATGAGATCGAACCGGATGGAAAGGGGAATTTATGGATCGGGACGGCAAAAGACGGTTTGCTCCTTTATAACCCAGGTACTGGTAATATTATTCAACAACTGGCCTTCACGGAACCCAACCCCGACCCAGCCCACTCCTCCTTTATCAACAGAGTTTTTATCGATTCAAAAGAAAATACCTGGGTAGCTCCAGGAATGGGCGGGCTGTGCCGCCTGGCTCAAAAGGGTACTTCCTTTCAATATGAATGCTTTCTGGACGGGCTGTTTATCACCGATATTTTTGAAGCTTCCGGTGGCCTAATTTGGTGTGCAGCGATGAATTACGGCCTCATCAAATTCAATCCGATAGATGGCGCCTATGAACTCGTTAACATGGAAAACCGGTTAGCCCGGAACAGTGTGCTGGGGATTGAAGAGGACCGCCTGGGCAGGATATGGTTTACTTCTATTGGTTTGACCCGTTATGACCCCGAAGAGGACACCTATCGGTCCTACGGCATGGAGGACGGCATTATCGGGCTGGACCCGGCGCGTTGTCTTTTCAAAGCCCAGTCGGGCGAACTGTTCTACTCCTCAGACTACACTGCTTTGCAGATATTTACACCAGAACGGGTTATTGACAACCCCATTACCCCCAGGCCTGTGTTGATAGATTTTAAACTCTTCAATGAATCGCAAATAGCTGGGGAGGACAGCCCTTTGAAAGAAAATATAGAGGTAGCATCCGAGATCCATCTGGCGCACTATCAGCATTCCTTTTCTTTTGAATTTGCCGGCCTGGAATTCGCTGACCCTGGGGAGAAACAATATCGGTATCAATTGGTGGGCATTGACAAGGGGTGGGTTTACTCCGGCGCCCACCGGGAAGCCCGCTACAACTCCGTGCGCCCCGGCAAGTACCTTTTCAAGGTGCAGGCGGCCAACAGCGACGGGGTGTGGAGTGAAGAACCGGCTACGGTTCAGGTCATCATCGCTCCGCCCTGGTGGAGCCGGTGGTGGGCCTATATCTTCTTTGCCACGTTTTTCCTGGCGCCCATTTTCTTAATCTACCGATATCAGGTCAAGCGAAAGGTCGCCCAGGCAGAGGCCAGGCGCCTGCAGGAAATCGACCAGCTGAAGACCCGCCTTTATACCAATATTACCCATGAATTCCGGACTCCTCTTACTGTTATTCTTGGAATGGCTGAACAGGTTGTTCAGCAGCCGGAACGCTGGTTCCGGGAAGGCCTGAGTATGATCACCCGCAATGCCCAAAGCCTGCTCAACCTGGTCAACCAGATGCTGGACCTCAGGAAGATCGAGTCGGGCGTCATGGCTGTGGATAAGAAGAAGGGAGATGTCATCAACTACCTCAGGTATATCACCGAATCCTTCCACTCCTTTGCCGAATCCAAACGCATCGGCCTCCACTTTTTAAGCCAGCTGGAGGAACTGCACATGGATTACGATGAGGACAAGCTGCTGAAGATCCTGTCCAATTTACTATCCAATGCCATAAAGTATACGCCGGAGGAGGGCAATGTCTACGTAGTGGTGGACTGCAAAAAGGAGGATACCAATGAGCTGCTCGAGCTCAGGGTGAAAGATACGGGCATTGGCATCCCAACCGATAAGCAGGCCAGGGTCTTCGACCGCTTTTACCAGGTGGACGATTCCGCCACCCGCCACGGGGAAGGCGCCGGCGTCGGGCTGGCGCTGACGCAGGAACTGGTAAAACTGCTGGGCGGTGCCGTCTCTGTACAGAGCGAGCCGGGAAAGGGGAGTGAATTCCTGGTGCAGCTGCCGGTTACGCGTACTGCTCCCCTTGAAGGTTCATTCGGGGAGGAAAAAGCCGCCCGCCTTGCCAGCCAGTTTGCAGTGGCGGATTCGGCACCGGCTGCCTCTCCTGAAGAGCTGCCGCTGCCGGGCGGCCGAAATGACAAACCCATCGCCCTGGTCATCGAAGACAATAAAGACGTGGTCCGTTACCTTCGCGCCTGCCTGGAAGAAGAATACTTCCTGTTGGCCGCCTACAACGGCAAAGCCGGCGTGGAGGCCGCCGTTCAGGAAGTGCCCGATGTCATCATCAGCGATGTCATGATGCCGGAAATGGACGGCTTTGAGGTAACCGATATGCTCAAAAGCGACGAGCGCACCAGCCATATTCCCATCATCCTGCTCACCGCCCGGGCGACGGTGGAAGACCGCATCGCCGGCCTGAAAAGGGGCGCCGACGCCTATCTGGCCAAGCCATTCAACCGCGAAGAGCTGATGGTGCACATGGAAAAGATGATCGAACTGCGCCGGCGCCTGCAGGAGCGGTATGCCGGCCTAAACCCTGCGCCTGCCCTCCCCGGCCAACCCCTGGAGATCGAAGATGCCTTCGTACAAAAGGTGCGCGAACTGGTCGAAGCCCACCTGGATGACCCGGATTTCAGCATTGAGGAGGTTTCCAGAGCCATCTTTCTCAGCCGCACCCAGGTGCACCGCAAGCTGAAAGCATTGACCGGCCTGTCAACCGGGCACTTCATCCGCTCTGTACGCCTGCAGCACGCTCTGCACCTCCTCCGGGCGACGAGCAAATCCGTGACCGAGATCGCCTACGAAGTCGGTTTCCATGACCTGTCCTATTTCTCGAGGGTTTTTGCCGCGGAATTTGGGAAGGCGCCATCGGAGATGCGATAACAGTTCAATCCTTCTTACCCCTTTGTTTTCACAATGCGCCTATTGTCCAAACGAATGCAACTATAGTGCAAGCAGGCCAGGCATTAATGGCCAATATTAGGGTAATTAAAATGCTTTAAAATAATGGAAACTTTGCCCCCCAAACCTGTATAACCCTCAAACCAAATTATTAACCAAAAAATAAGACCAATGAAAAAACTATTCACAATCCTGGCAGCGGTAAGCATTTTCCTGTTGTTGAGCAGGTGCCAGAAGGACGCGGCTATCTCTCCCGTACAAGAGCAGGCGCAGGAGCTTGCGGTAAATCTCCAGGGCCTCGCTGAAAGCCTGGATCTAGATCCTCTGTTTATTGCCAAAGAGATGGCCGCCGTCGCCGAATGGCCTGTGGAGGTGGAAATGGCATCGGAAGGGGTTTCGCCCCGGGGGATCGGCGTGCACGGCTATTACCGGCGGGTCATTGCCGATGACATTGCCCATTACTCCTTTACCGTGCGCATCGGCTCCGGGCCTTATGACCGGATCGGCATCCACCGGGTGGTGAAAGAGTGGAGCCCCAACCGGCCGGCAAGGACTACCAAGGCCCTGTTCTACCAGCATGGCGATGCCAAGAACTTTGTCGGCATGATGCTGCCGGGCATCAACTCCCCGAATACGGCGAGGGACTTCGGTATGGCCACCTATCTGGCCAGAAACGGGGTGGACGTCTGGGGCATCGACCAGGCCTGGAACCTGGTTCCGGAAGGCGTTACGGATTTTTCCTTCATGGCCGACTGGGGGGTGGACAAGCAGCAGAAAGACCTGCGCCGGGCTATGGCGATCGCCCGCCTGGCGCGTTACCTGACCGGCGGCCCGAATGAGGCGATGATACTGGCCGGCTACAGCAGTGGCGCAGTGACGGGCTTTGCCGCCCTGAATGCGGAAACGCAGATAGCCCCCGGACAGCGGAACATCAAGGGGTTTATTCCGGTCGACCTGATGATTAAAACGGATAATCAGGGGATACATGATCTTTTCGCATCAGAATATTACCGTACGCAGGCGCTCCTGGATAATGAGGAATACCAGGATTTTATTCCATTCCAGATGCTTGGGCAACTGGGGCGGAACGAACCGGACGCTGAATCTCCGATCTTCCCCGGTTTTACCAATCTTCAGGCGGCGCTTTTCATGGGCACCGGGCCTATCTTTGGAGATGGGCAAAGCCATTACATTGCCGGCGTATGGGAGAACGACTTTCCGATCGGCTTACAGTACGTGTCCCTGGAGCAGTGGTTTGATTTTCTGGAAACCGCTACGCTTTATGAGCCGGCGCTGTTTATTCAGGACTGCGGTGTTATGATTTCCGATGTCGTGGATTCGCCTTTCGACGACCACTTTGCGGAAATTACCGTCCCGATCCTGAATTTCGGGGCCTACGGAGGCCTGGGATACCTGGCGGAATACGCTTTCTCCCGGATCGGCAGCACGGATGTAACCCATCACATCATTCAGTTGATGCCTGACGGCCAGGGCCTGATGGACTTTGCTCATATCGACATTTTCATCGCCAGTAATGCTGAGGAAGTGGCCTGGCAGCCGTTGTTGGAGTGGATTAGTGCGCATTAAGGAATAACACAGGATGGCGTAGCCAAAGAATATTTGGCTACGCCGCAATTATTTAATGGGCATATTTCATTTTGTTGTTTTGGAAGCGTAATGCCAAATCTTGTTTTTCAGCCGGGGCTGGTACTCCCCTTAGCGTAGCGGCAGGGGGCATTAGAGTTGGCCTGAAGCGAGAAAACAAAATTTAACTTCGGAAATTCTATACCGAAAACTGTATTTCAAGTGCGACAAGCCCTATTGATAACCAGGGGGCTTTTACCAGGAGTCTATATCCTAAGAATAGAGGGTTCCGGAGTTTCTACAGGAAAACAGGTGTTTACCGGTAAATAAATTCCCGTCTGCTATTGTTGTGGGAAACATAGATCCTACAAATGAGAGGCTAAGCTTGTTTGCAGGCCAATTATATGATAATCATCATTGCATTTCCATGAGGCATTCCTTTAGATTAAGGTATCCATCCGGAAGGCTATCCTCGACAACACTAACCCTAAAAGAACCATCGTCATGAAAAGAATATCCATTCCAATTGCATTCCTCCTGGTAGTGCTCTTCCTGGCAATTTCCTGCCAGAGAGACGAAGCGAAGCCGGAAACCAATGAACAAGAAGGAACCGTTACGGGCCTTGACGGGAGGGAATACCGCTGGCAGGAAATGGCCGACGGAAAGATCTGGCTTTTGGAGAACCTTCGTTTTGATGTCCAGGGATACGAGTCCGGGTGGTATGAGAACGAGGAGGCCAATGCCGGATATGGGAGATTGTACGACTGGGAGGCCGCAAAGGCTGCCTGTTCCGCCCTGGGAGAAGGATGGCGGTTGCCCGCCGATCGCGAATGGTTGGGCCTGATCAACCGGTATGGTGGGATGGAAACGGCTTACGATTCCTTGCGGGAGGGAGGCGGCAGCGGGTTTGATGCGCTCCTGGGCGGTGTGCAAAGGTATTTCGATGGCTCTCTGTGGAGCTTCCTGGGGCAGTCTGGCTTCTACTGGAGCAGTACCGCTGTTCTCGAACAGGATGCATGGTATTATATCATCAGCGATAACATTATGCGATGGAACCGAAGCTTTGATACACAGTGGGCCGGCATGTCCTGCCGTTGCATTAAGGGAGAAGAAGAGGAAGCGCCTGAAGTGGAAGCCGGTACGATAGTTTTGGCCGACGGCAAAACCTGGACGACAACGAACCTCGATATCGCCCCTCCTGGTTTTGAGGACGGGGCCTGGTGGTATGAAAACGACGAAGCAGCCTATGGCGCGTATGGGAGGCTGTACAACTGGCGGGCGGCAATTGCCGCCTGTGCGGAACTGGGTGGAAAGTGGAGGCTGCCCGGCAATGAAGACTGGATGGCCCTTGTCGGCGCCTACGGAGGGTTTGCTGCTGCTTATGGGGCCCTGATCGAGGGGGGCAGCAGTGGTCTCGACGCCCGCTTCGGCGGCCAACGTGATCGGGATGGCAACTTTGAGCGGCTTGGAGACTTCGGTATATACTGGAGCAGCACGGAGGGCGAACCAAGGTACGAGTACGATGAAAATGCCTATGCCTACTGGTTCGATGCTGTGCAGGATACGCTGGGCCGTGATCACCTTTCGGACAATAAATCCTGGGGGTATTCCTGCCGCTGCCTGAAGGAGTAGAAAAGCGCTAAAACTCTTTGTAGCGTTTGGAGTAGCTGATGAGATGCGTGTACCGGGGAAAAAAGAAGCAGCCAGGCCTTCTCCCGAACGCCATGGCTGCCCCGTATCAATCAACTAGAGAGACGTTATCAAATTGCAGGCTCCGGGCCTTATAGCGGATATCCCGGGTGCTGGAGTTGGCATAGTCCGGAGCGAAATCCAGGCGCAGCCAGACGGCGCTGCTGTACTCCTCATATCTTTCATACATGATGCCTACCTTGCCGTGCCGGCTTTGATACCGGCAGGAACCGGACTGGCTGCTGCCTTCCTGGCCAAACCAGCGGCTCCGGATGATGCAGGGGAAAAGGACCTCCTTCACCAGGCCAGCATCCTGGTTATCTCCTCTGTAGAGTTCGGTGGCACTGGTTAGCCCGGCAAACTCGGGAGAACGCAGGGTGGCACAGTGCTGTCGGGTACTATTGTGGTAGGTGTTTTTGCTGAAAAAGTAGACCTCTTCAGGAGGCTGCTTATGTCCAGGAGCTTTGCCAAAGTAATAATCATTGTTCTTTTGCTTGCTGTACTCGTACACCGGGGTGTATTGCACCGGCTGATGGTGATGGATGTTGACGATCGTTTTGGCCTCCTCCTGGTCCTCGCCGGTGAGGTAGTCATAGACATAGTCGACGGCCTTCTCCACCACTTTGGTGGTCAGTGCGGCCAGGGCGAGCCGGCCCAGCCAGGCCCAGAACACGTCTTCTTCCTGAGGGCGGGCGCGCCCGATAAGGCCGGTGGCGGGAAGCACAAGCCCCATGCTTCCGCTTACTGCCAGCTGGGTAAATTTCCTTCTATTCATGGTCGTGGTTTTGAATTTTCCAATGCCTGAAAGTGAAAAATGCGCAAGCCACTTTCCAGGCGTATGAAAAACAGGTGAATGAATGGCGAATCACTGATGATGCCCAGTTTGTCGCGTTTCAGAAACAGGTCGGCACGCATCATCTTCGGAAAGGGCTTGCGGAAGGCCTTTCGGTATTCTGATGACGCGAAATCTTCCAAAGCTATGTAGTAGACATTGGTCCTTTCCAGGTCCAATTCCGATACCTTATTCAGGAATTTGGGGAACTCCTCCTTGTAGAGCCGGAAGTATTCATCGTAAAATCCTTCAAACCGCTCCTCCAGGAAGAGGGCCTCAAAGTCCGATAAAGTAGGGATATGCTCCCGAAAGGCATGCCTCAATTTCAGTTGGTCCTTGCTCGCATAGGCTTTAAGGATGTTCTGGATGGCCTGGTGGTCCGCCGTGGCCGCTTTCTGTTCTTTTTCCCGTTTTTCCGGCAACTCAGCCGGAAGCGCCGCAGTGGCGCCTCCGGCAGGAGCAGGCTGCCGGGAAGATCCGCTGAAGTGGGTTCGGTTGGAACCTCCCCGATCGGGCTGAAGCCCCGGAAAGTGCACCCGGTTACTCTGGCCTGAAGAAGGCGCCAGATAGAGCGTGCAGAGCAGAATGAGTATCGGCCTAGTAACCATAGCTGTACTTTCTGGTATATTTTTCTTGTTTCCGCTCGTACCGCCGCTCCAGGCGGGCTGCCTTGCGGCTGCGGCCTTTGCTGTAGGCCCGAAGTATCTTTTCCTCAATTTTCACCAGCCGTTTTGCGAATCGTTCCTCTCGTTGCGGTATGGTGAATACTTCTACTACGAATTCACCAGCTCTTAAATTCCTTTTGTCGGAGGACTCCCGGGAAAAATGCCAGGTGACATATTTTCCGCGGCCACAGGTGATCGGGCTGTCCTTCCGGGCGCCGGAGACGGCCCAATCCGATGGATAAGTGCGCCGGCCGATCGCATAGTCTTCATGGTAAACCAATACATAGTAATAGTCATAAGGGCTGCAATTTTCCAGGTCGAAATAGATCCGGATGTCATCGGAGGAAAGGTTCTCGTAGTAAACATTGGTGGCCCGGGCGCCATGGCCGTAATCGCCGTATTGGGCGCAAAGCAAAGCTGGCAACAACAGGGTGGTGATCAGAGCCTGGGATCTGATGTACATATCAATCATTTTTAGTGGATTTTTTTCAAAAATGCGGTATATTTCACCTAATTGCTTTCTGATACCATTCATTTGTTTTCGTTTTTTTTTCGTTTTTCGGCCCTGAAAAACTGAATGGGGAGTGAAAAAAATTATGATGACGCTAAAAACAATGTCTCTGGACTTGACGTCCTGGGAAATGATCCGGGACGGACTGGAAAAAAAGTTCGATCAAAGCCGCCCCAGAACCTACGGGGCACTAACGGCTAACCAGACCCCCGGGAATTATACCCACCTGGCACTGGAGATCAGGGAAAAGACTTCGGTCAACATCTCGGAAACCTGGCTGAGGGATTTTTTCTGCCATTCCTTCCGGGATAAGCCGGATAAGAAATGGCATGTCAACCTGCTCAATGCCTGCTGCAGTTATATCTACGGGGAGGAGATCAGTACCGAAGACTACCTGCTGTTCCGGCCTTCTCCTTCCGATGAGGTGTTTGCCAGCTACCGGATCTACTGGACCGGTTCGACCTTCAATTCTGCCAATGCGATCTATGCACACGACTTAGACCTCTCCCTCACCAAGGATTCCTCCGTACTGAGGCACAATGAAGATGTATATAAGGGCAAGGCGCCGATCAAACTTGGCAATAAGGTCTATGTAGAGGTGGTCAGCCATCAAAAGAACGAACAGGTTTATTTGATTCTTCACGTCGGCGATGCTGACCGGGAGGACCTCCAGTACATTCCCGGGGTTTTTGCCGCCGGAGACCATGGCAACGTCAATCCCTGTGCCGGCCCGGTCATGCTGGTACGGGAAGACATCAGGTATCCTGACGATGGCCTGTTATCGGCCTACTTCCAGGAATTTTCAGGAAACAACCTGATCAAGAGCTGGACCATCTCTGAGGTCCTGGAAGCGGCACATTCTTTGAAGAATGGCAAGGCAGGCAGCAGCAAGAATGGCTATAAGCCGGTGCCCGTCCGGTTGAGAGAGAAGCAGGAATTGTATCTGCGGCGGCAGTTTTTCTTGTATTACTGGTCATGGGACGACAACCGGCAGGAGGCCCGCCTGGGGCGCGCTACCCTTAAGATCGGAGGCACGGAGCATGAGGCCACACTTCATACCGATGGGGGCTCTACTTATGTTGGAACCTTTGTAATGCTTACCAATGACCACTTGCGCTTTAGCCTTCGGACCCGGGTTACGCAGGAAAAGAGCTTGTCCATAAAGCTGAAGGTGGGGCCCGACCAGGTGTTTCCCTTTGCCTTAGGTATATACAGCATCATCAGCAATCACGGTTCCATTGAGGCCGGCACCATATTGATGGAACTTTATGATGAGAAAACGGAAAGCCGCCCCTTTGAGGCTGCGGTCATACCTTTATCCAAGCCGCGTCCCGAAGAAGTTTCTGATAAAGTTTGGCGTTATTTTCAGGACAAGGGCAGGAACTTTATCAAGACGCCTTCCCAGGGCATATTTGATGAAGAGGATTTTGCCAAGTTTTACCGGGAGCAGGAAAATAAGAAAAACAATTACCGCCAATCCAGTGCAGGCATCTTCCTTGCTACACCCATGAGCGCCAATGTAGAGGAATTCCACTCCCTGAGGGATGGGGTCATCGCCCTGAAAGCCTATCTGATGGACCTGTTCCAGGCGCCGGCCTACTATGCGGGAGAGGACTACTCGGCAGACGCCGGCTTCACCCATGCCTACACCGCCGCCGAGATCGACCTGAAAAAACTGCACGAAGCAAGCCGGTTCCTGCTGATCCATCCCGCCAAGGTCGCCTCCAGCACTTTGATCGAGCTGGGCTGGGCGCTGGCGGAAAAGAAGTCGTGTGTGATATTCTACAAAAACAAAGAGGACCTTCCTTTCCTGGTCCAGGAGTTAAACAGGGCGCCGAATGTCCGGCTGCTCCCTTATACCAGCATGGAACACCTCTTTGCTATTGCCAGGAGCCTGGGGGATCGGCTTTTCCCGTAAAACCGTCACCATGCACCACACCGCCATCCTCCGCCCACCCGCCCCCACCTTCGCCGCCGGCATCACCACCGCCGGCCTGGGGCGGCCCGATTACGAAAAAGCCCTGGCACAGCACCGCGCCTACGGCGAAGCCCTCCAGCAATGCGGCCTGGAACTGATCCTCCTGGATGCCGACGACCGCTATCCCGACAGCTGCTTCGTAGAAGACACCGCCATCGTGATGGAAGAGTTGGCCATCCTCTGCCGGCCGGGAGCCGCCAGCCGGCGGGGGGAGGTGGCGGCCGTAGCCGAGGTGCTGGCGGAATTTCGGCCCATAGCCACCATAAAACCGCCCGGAACGGTAGACGGGGGGATGTCATGCGGGTGGGCAACCACTTCTACATCGGCAGGTCCGAACGGACCAACGCGGAGGGGGCGCGGCAGTTGGCCGGTATTTTGTCTGATGGTGGATATACTTCCTCCGAGATCCCGGTGAGGGGCGTCCTGCACCTGAAGACGGGGGTGACGCATATCGGAAGAAATGCCTTTGTGGCCATCGATGAATTTGCCGGGAAGTTTCCCTCTGGCCCTGTCATTCGGATAGAGGAGGAGGAGGGCTACGCCGCCAACTGCCTGCGGGCCAATGGCACTTTACTGATGCCCGCCGGGTTCCCCCGGGTGAGGCAACAGATAGCCGGGCTTGGCTATCCCATCCTCGAGGTGGAGATGTCGGAGTTTCGGAAGATGGATGGGGGGCTGACCTGCTTGTCTCTGGTTTGGTAACTACCCCTCAAAAACCACTCCCGCCGTCGGCGACTCCCACAATTCTAGTTTGTGCAGCAGGGGAAGTTGGGGCCGGAGCTTTTCCCAGATCCAGGCGGCGATGTGTTCGGCGGTGGGATTTTCCAGGCCTGGTATGTCGTTGAGGCAGTGGTGGTCGAGCCTGTCTTCGATGGTTTTCCAGGCCGCCTTGATGTCGGCAAAATCCATCACCCAGCCCAGGGTGGGGTCCAGTTCGCCCTTGACGTAGAGGCGCAGGCGGTAGGTATGGCCGTGCATGCGGCGGCATTTGTGATCCTCGGGCACATTGGGCAGGAAGTGGGCCGAGTCGAAAGTGAAATCTTTGAAAATGATCATGGCGGCAAATATCGGAATAATGGAACAATGATGAAAGCCATAAGCCCTAAACCTGAAATTCGATGATAAAGTTGGGCCTGATTAAAATTTTTAATCGAATCTTTACTACAAGAGCCCGGGATTGATACCCATTCTGATGATAATGAGCAGAGCAACTGCCAGCAAGCAGCGAAAACAGTTGCTCTGCTCATCCGCCCGGCCCGTAAGTGAGGCCCTGTCCGAAGCCTGCCCCATGAGTATTCCACCGAAACCCGAATGGACAAGACTAAAGGAAGGCGGCAGCCTGGCAGTGGGCGCTGCCTCCAATCATGGCCTCTAAAAGCTCCTTCATTGACAAAAATCAACGCGCTCTGACGATTTTTTCGCCTGGCCATTGACAAACGGCAACTCCCGATACGCAAAAAATTCAGATACTGTGCTGTGGCTTGCTGCTTGTATTCCACCCAATGATTTGTTACCTTTCCAGACGGCCCACACGTTCTATCCGGCGCTTGTGCACAGGGCTAAAACGTTGGGCCAATCCCGGCAAACGATTCGTAAACCAACCACAAAACTATGCAATATTCAAAAAACCAGCTATTCTTCCTGGCAGCGCTCAGGATACTTGTTGGCTGGCATTTCCTGTACGAAGGGTTGATCAAGGTGTTCAACCCGGGCTGGACCTCCAAGGCCTACTTGCTGAGCGCGGAGGGGCCTTTGTCCTTCTTTTTCAAATGGCTGGGAGGCAGCGCACTGGCTACCGCTGCCGACATCATCACCATTGCCGCCCTGATCGGCATCGGCCTGGCCCTGATACTGGGCGCCTTTGAAAAGGTGGCCGCCATCGCCGGCATAGCCCTGCTGGCGATGTTCTACCTTTCCCATCCGCCGCTGCCCGGGCTGGAGAACGCCGGCCCTTCGGAGGGCAATTACTTCATTGTCAATAAGAACCTCATCGAAATGGCCGCCCTCGGGGTGCTGGCCTATTTCCCGACCGCCCATCTTTTGGGGCTGGGGTATTATCTGAAGAACAAAGCCTCCGCTGAGGCAGGGCAGCACATTACCGGGTGATCCGGGCCGCCGGATGGCTTCCATCCGGCAGGAAATGTATTATTCAAAGAATGAAAAAAAAGTCAGAAAATGAGCAACGAAAAAAAATCTCCGGATAACGGCAGAAGAAAGGCCCTCAAGGGACTGATCGGCCTTCCCTTCGTGGGAGGAGTGCTGATCGGGGCCTATGCCGAAAGCCGCAAAAGAAAACTGGCAAAACGCAATATACTGGATGAACTCAAGATCGAAGCCATGCGCCCGGAATCCTCGGCCGACCTGTCCGGCGACCCCATTCGGGTCGGGATCATAGGCTATGGCGGGAGAGGGCAGCACCTGGTCCGCCTTTTGGGCTTTGCACTTCCCTCCTGGGTTGCCCGAATGAAGGAGGAAGAGAACGAAGGGGCCATTGAAGCCTTCCGGGAACAGGAAAACCTGAACGTAAAACTTACGGGCGTCTGCGATGTGTTCGACGTGTACGCCGAAGAGGCCGTCGCCGCTTTCCCGGATTGCAAACGATACCGCACTTACGAGGAGATGCTGAATAGCCCTGATATCGACGCAGTGGTCATCGCCACGCCCGACCACTGGCATGCTCCCATTTCCATAGCGGCGCTGCAGGTGGGCAAGCACGTTTATGTAGAAAAACCGATGACCCACAACATCCGGGAAACCTATGAGCTGCGCGAGGCCGCCCGCAATTCGAAAGCGGTCTTCCAGGTCGGGCACCAGCACCGCCAGACCCAGAGCTTCATCACCGCCCGGGATATCATCAAAAAGAAAGTACTGGGGCACGTCTCCCTGGTGCAGACCAATACCAATCGCAACGACGACAACGGCGCCTGGCAATACGACATCCACGAGAAGGCCAGCCCCAATACCATCGACTGGGATCAGTTCCTGGGCAACGCTCCCAGGATTCCCTTCAATAAAGAGCACTTCTTCCGCTGGCGCAAGTGGTGGGCGTATGGCTCCGGCCTGTCCGGCGACCTGATGACCCACGACTACGACCGCATCAATTGCGTGCTGGAAATGGGTATGCCCAAATACGTCACCGCTTCCGGCGGCATTTATACCCACAACGACGGCCGCGAGGTGCCCGATGTGTTCCAGGTCACCATGGAATACCCGGACTTCTCCACCGGCTCCAGCCGCCAGAAGGGCATCGAAAAAGGCATGACTTTCATGTACAGCGCTACCCTGGGCAACCAGTTCAACCGCAGTACCATCCTGATGGGCCATGACGGAACTATGGAATTGGGCAATACCCTGACCATCTTCGCCGACCCCGGCTCCACCCGCTATCTGGATATGATCGAGTCGAACCTCATCCAGCCGGACGTACCCATCTATTCCTACAACCCGGAAGCCGAACAGGTAGACGCCATTACCTCCGCCACCGCCAAGTACTTCGCCGACAAAGGCCTGCTGTGGACTTACCGCGACGGTAAGCGCGTCGATTCGGGCCTGTTGCACCTCAAGGAGTGGCTGAATGCCATCCGCCACGGTACGCCGGTCAGCTGCGGTATCCAGGAAGGTTTCGAAGAGGCCATGTCTGCCCACATGGGAGGGCTGGCGTGGAAACTCGGCCGCCGCATTGAATGGGACCCCGTCAACGAGGAGATCATCGCCCTGCCGGGAGAAAACCTCGACGAGATCCTGCTGAGCACGAACGTCGGGGAGTATACGGCAATGGAAAGCTAAGCGGAGGGCGGAAGGGAGAAAGGGGAAGTGGGAAATCGGAAGCGGCCGCAGGGAGTCCCGCCTTCCGCCTTCCTACTTCCCCCTCACCCCCCCAGCTTCCCCAAGAGCTCCTGTGCCTTCCCGTACCGGTCGCTTCCTTCAGGGATGCGTTCCAGGTATTCCCGGGTGGCGGTAGTATTGCCTTGTCGGAGGAAGGAAAGGGCCAGATACCATGCCCCTTCGTAGGTATAGGCGGAGTTGCCCTCCAGTAGCTGCCGGAACAGGCGGTCGGCCTTGTCGTACTGGCCGGTTTCCAGGTAGCTGATGCCCAGAAAGTAGCGGGCCTCCGTATCATCGGGCTCGCCTTCCAGGAAAGCCTCCAGTTGGAGGGCGGCAGTGGCGTAGTCCTTATTGTTGAATGCCTGCTCGGCCCGGGAGAGCTCGTCGGCGCCGCCGCTCATCCGGGTGAAGGCCGCGGCCGGGTGGATGGCATATTGTTCGTACAAAGAAGCCTGCCAGGGCGCCCAGATCAGAAGGATGACGGCGGCCGCGATGGCGGCGGCAAACGCCAGGGTACGCCGCAGGGTGACGACACGCCCTTTCGGCTCACTTTTTTTTTCTTCCTGAAAGAATTCCCCGCTGATGGATTGCAGCTGGCCCAGTAAGTCCTGTTTTTCTTCGAGGCCCCGGAAATGCTCCTGCAGCGTCCCTTCTACGGTTTCATAAAGCGCCATTTGTTTCTGCAACGCTTCGTCTTCCTGAAGGCGCTCCTCAAATTGCCGGCGTTCCGCCCCTTGCAGTTCGCCGCTTAAATATTGTTCTATTAGAGTGTCGAATTTTTCCATTGGAGCGTAATTAATCGTTAAACAGTTGGCTGTATTCCGGGTCCTGCCGAACCAGGGCAACCAGCTTTGCCATACAGTTGGCTTTGCGCTTGCGGGCGTAGGCGTAGGTGGTCTCCAGCAATTCGGCCGCCTTCTTCATGTCGCCTACCTCCCAGCTGGTTTGCAGGAATTTCCGGCAATTGTCAGATAGTTGTTCGAAGCAGCGCAGGAAGATCTCCCGTTTATGGTCGTTCCTGGCCCATTCGTCGGTTGCTTCGGAGCTTTCGTCGGCCGCTTCAATCTCATATCCTTCCGGCATGCCGTATGTTACCCCCGACCTTTTTCTTCTCTTCAATTCGTCGAGCCATTTCCTTCTCAGGATGGCCATCAGGTAGCCTCCGAACGCACCGGTGAGGGTAAATTCCCGGCGGCAGGTATTCTGGATGAGGATGATCAGCGTTTGGTTGAACAGGTCTTCGGCATCCTGCAGGTTGCCGCTGTTGGCCAGTACGTATTTTTTGGCAGTCCCGTTGAAGGTTTGGTAGATCTCCCTGATCACCTGAGGGTCTTTGCGGCACAAACCGTCGATGTAACGCTGGTCCGGGTGGGGTGTCTCTGAGCTCATATAAGATTTGGGTATAACTCTGAACGTGACTAAAATTAGTGTTTTTTCCCAAACAGGGTAACAATGGGGGATTTTTTGTGATAGCACGATGTCCCTGTATGCTTCAAAAAACCAAAAAACAGAATCCATTAATTTTGAACGCCTTGTTAATCCTGATGTATGAGAAATTTATTAATTTGGGCAGAGGATTCCTCACCCGGCCCCATTTTCTTCCAAGAAAAGCGATTTACACTCACATTGCCAAAACCCATTACAATGAGGCCAAACCTGCATCTCGCCCCGCGTTTCCTTCTTTTTCTATTGCTCGTATTATCCCTTGACGTTGCCGCACAACCAGCGATCACCTCTTTCACTTTTGACAACGGCCCGGACAACTGGGAGAACGAGGACGCCAACACTCCTCAACCCGAGATGTGGGAATGGTCATCCGACGGGCGGGACAGCGGAGGAACCTTCTGGGGGGCGCGCGGGCCGATCCGCTCGGCTTCCGGCCCCGGCGCTCTGATGCTCAATTCAGATAGCTTGTCGACAGCAGTGGACGGCGCGCCCCATCGGGCAACAGTGAGGTCCCCCTCCATTTTCCTGGACTCCACCCTGGTGGGCAAAAAGATCGGCCTTTGTTTTAATCAGTACTTCCGCCAAGGGGCAGCGCTCACCACGGTGCGGGCAGAACTGGAGGGCGCTCCCCTCTCCGAACCCATCCGGTTGAATGAGCACCTGCGCCCCGGCGTGGAAACTACCGACAGCAACCTGGTGGTAGTAGTGCTGGCCGACTCCCTGCCGGCAACCGGCAATCTCCGGATATTCTTCGATTTTGAAGGCCTGCTTTATTTCTGGCTTATCGATGATGTCGTACTGAAAACCCTTCCGGACTATTATGGCGGCACCTTTCCTGCCTATGTCGGCGATAGCCTGGCCCTCATCGGGCGCCCCTACGCCGCAGACTCCCTGGGGGGCGCCTATGTGCCCAACGAACTGGTGGTGCGCTGGGCTCCGGGCACCACCGAGCAGGAAAAGGAAGATATTCGCGAGGAGTTCGCACTGGTCCGTTCCGATACCTGCTTGTGCCGGGAGATCGAATCTGTGATCCTGGCCAGCGAACTGACGCTGGACCCGGCGGCCAACCTCATCGAGTTCGGCGATTTTGAGGATGCCAACAGCAATCTCTATTTTGCCCTGGCCAATACGGCATCCGGCGGCTGCAACCTGGGCACCTATTCCATCGTGCCGCGCGCCCGCGCCAAGTGCAACCTGCTGTCCTGGGCGGATGCCTACCCGCCTTCAGGGGCGGGCAACATGGCCGTAGTATACCACAACGAACAGCTTTTTTTCGGGTCGGACCCCGATATCCTCGAAGTGCCCAACATCCCGCTGGCCCAGGATGAAACCTATTTCCTGTCCTTTGATATCTACTTCGGTATCAATGACGATGCACCCGAGGTGCCCGTTCTACAGACCACTGACCTGGGGATACTGCAATTCCTTTGGGACAACGACAACTCGCCAACCGACCGGAGAATCCACCTGGGCTCCGGCGGCTGGTTCAATTACCAGGCCGTTTTTAAGGCTCAGGGCAATGGTACTTCTCCGCTTTCCCTGGCTTTTACGAACCCGCCGGCAACTCCCGGGGAATTCGCCTTTGGGCTCGACAATTTCTACATGGCCCCCGTTTCCGCCCTGGGCGGCAAGGCGCTGGATATCATTGAGACCAAAAACGGGGGAGGCGCCAAAAATATGGTGCAGGACATCGACTTCAACTATTACACCCGCTCCTATTTTCAGCCCGGTACGGCCAATGCAAACCCCGGTGCGATCGAAAGCTCGGAGCAGTTGTCCAACCTCAACATCGATCCGGTAACGGATGATGAGGTCATCATCGCGATCATCGATACGGGAGTGGACTGGGACCACGCTTGTTTCCAGGGCAAGATCTGGACCAACAATACGGAATACAACGCTCAGATTGCCAATGTACAGGACGATGACGGCAATTGCGTGACGGATGATTTCATCGGCTGGAACTTCGTGGAGGATTACAACAACCCCTACGACGACCACGGCCACGGCACTCATGTGGCCTGTATCGCCCTGGAAAATGCCGAGGCCTTCTCACCGCCGGATTCGGCCTGCGCCTACCGGATCATGCCCCTGAAGGCTCTCGCATTCGATGGGGTGGGGGAGCTGTTTGACGCCACCTGCGCCACCCTTTATGCCATACAGAACGGCGCCGATGTGGTCAACTGCAGTTTCATTTGGAACGGTGGGCAGAGCGACATCATGGACGGCCTGATCGACGAGGGCGCCGATGTCTTTTTCGTTGTGGCCGCCGGCAACGATACCCTCGACCTTGGCCTGCATCACTACTATCCGGCCAATTATTCCGGCAAGGAGAATATGCTGACTGTAGGTGCGGTCGATGGCATCCTTTTGGCGCCCTTTTCCAACTACAACGGGCTCCTGGTAGAGGTGGCCGCTGAGGGGGTGAAAATCGACAGCGCCCTGCCTGATACACCTGTAGGCAATACGAACAGGGGGCTCAAGAGCGGCACCTCCATGGCGGCTCCCCACGTCGCGGCGGCGGCGGCGATCGCCTACTGCGGGCTGGGCCCCTTCCCCAGCCAGATCAGGGAAACCATATTGGCCTGCGCCGACCAGGTGCCCGGCCTGATGGTGCCCTTCGTGAATGGCAACGTCCTGAACCTGGATGGAACATGCCTGGTGGTGGTGGAAGTGGAGGAAGCGGGAGCAGAGACGGAAGTGCGCCTCTTCCCCAATCCGACTACCGGCCTGATACAGGCGCCGGCGCCCTTTATCCAGGATCGGCCCTTTATCGTGGAAACTTACGGGCTTTCCGGCCGGCTCCTGCTGCGAAAGGAGCAGAAGGGGCTGCTGCCGGGTGAGCCGCTGAGCCTCGACTTCAGCACCCTGCCCGCCGGGATGTACGTACTGCGTATCCGCCAGGGCCCCTACAGCTGGACGGGCCGCTTCATCAAGGATTGACAACACAAGAACCTGAAATATGACATTACCCCCTTTTCGTTATAGCCTCTTATTCCTTGTCCTGCTGTTCACTGCCGAAGGAACCCGGGCGCAATGCCCGCCGGTTCCCTCGGTTCAGCAGGCCCTGGACAGCTGGGATGTTGAACTGACGCTGTCGGCCATCCGGCAGGCTGAAAATTGTGAAGGCTACCGCGATTCCCTGGGCTGGGCTTACCACCGCCTGGGGGTTTTTTATTATTACGATGAAGCCTTGTCGCCGGAAGAAAGGGTAGCGAAAGCCCTTCAGGCTACCCGCCGGGCCATCGACATCCGTTCCGGGCTGAGCCCGTTGCCCTATGAGCAGGTAGGGCAGAGCTATCTCAACCTGGCTTTCTTTTATCAGGACCAGTTGAATTACGACGAGGCGGCCAAAGAGGCCCTTACTGCCCTGGAAGCCTTCGAAAAGGCCGAAGCGCCACAGGCCATCAACTGCCTGTGGAAGCTCGCCGACATCATGGAATTGCTCGGAGACTACGGAAAGGCCCTGCATTACCTGGAGTTGGCCCGGGAGAAGGCCCTCCGGTTCAAAGACACCCTTCGCCTGGCCGATTCCTACAATGTGATCGGCAGGGCCTTCAATGCCCAGGGCCTCCACCAGGAAGCGCTGGAACCCCTGAACCAGGCTTACACCTTATTTTCCTCCCGTCCTCGGGATCAACGCGATGATTATCAGCTGGCCTCCTGCCTGCTCAACCTGGGCAACACCTACGACGGGCTGGGCCGGTTTGAGGAAGCCCTGGCTGCGTATCAGGCTGCGCTTCAACACGCCCGGAGGTACGGCGACCCGGGGCTGGAGCTGTCCATAAAGAACAACATTGCCATTCCGTTGAAAAAGCTGGGGCGCCTTGCGGAGTCAGAGCAGGCCCTGCGGGAAGTTCTCCGTTATGCTATGGAGAAGGAATCCCAAAAAGATATGGCCGCTGCCTATGACAACCTGGGCGACCTCTATTTCCTGCGTGGGGATTTTTCCCGTGCCCTCGAATTGTACCAGCAAGCGATCGTTCATACTGTTTCCGGATTTCAGCCGGAAAGTATGGTGGATGAACCCAGCGGCAGTATGCTGGAAAAAGCTGCCGATAAAGCGCGCCTGCTCAATTTCCTGAGCAACAGGGCCCAAACCTGGAAAGCTTACTACGAGAAGGATCAAAAGCGGGAGTACCTGGGCCATGCTTTGCAATGCTACCGCCTGGCCGATCAGGTGATCGGGCTGATGCGGCAGGAACACAGTGAGCAGAGCTCCAAGCTGTTCTGGCGCAATACGACCCGCCCGGTATACGAACAGGCCATCGAAACCGCGTACTGGCTGGGGGACGCGGAACAGGCTTTTTTCTTTATGGAAAAAAGCCGCGCTGTCCTGCTCCTGGATGCCTTACTGGCGGGCAATGCCCGCCAGGTGGTGCCCGACAGCATTGCCCGCCGGGAACTGCAGCTGAAGCGCCGGCTCCTGACGGCCCGCCAGTCGATGGAAAACGGCGAAGGAGACGCTGCGCGCCTACTCGACGCCCAGCGCACTTTAGAGCGATTTCTGGATGAATTGGCAGAAGCATATCCTGCCTACCACGATATCCGCTACAATCTGGTAGTGGCACACCCGGAACAGGTACAGGCACAGTTGCTGGATGAGGAAACCCTGCTTGTGGAGTATTTCCTTTCCGGGGAATTCATTTACATCCTTCATTTCAGCCGGGCGGTTGCCCCCAAACTGGTGAGAATGCCCAGAGATGAGGCCTTTGCCCAGCAATTACAGGGGGTACTGAGTTACCTTTCAGGGGCTGGCGAGGCCGGCCCGGATGCGTATCAGGCGATGGCCTACCCCCTCTTCCAGCGCCTGCTGGAGCCCGCTTATGCACCACAATACTCCCGGTTGCTGATCATACCGGATGGAGAATTGTCCTTCCTCCCCTTTGACGCGCTGCCCGGAAGCCTGGGGCAACCCGCCAGCTTCGGGCAGGTGGATTACCTGATCCGGGATCACAACGTGTACTATGCGTATTCGGCAACGGTGCTGTCCAACCTGATCCGGAATGACGGCGCTTCCGGGAGCTTGCTGCAAATAGCGCCTGGTTTCGAGCAGGGCGAGCGTTCCCTGGCGCCCCTGTCGGAGGGCGGGCGCGGCATGGAGCGGCTCGACGGTTACCGGATACTCCGCGGGCGGGAAGCCACCAAAGCCCGCTTCCTGGAGCAGGCCAGCCAGGCCTGGCTCATTCATCTGACCACTCACGCCAGCGCCGGAGCGGAAGCGGCCGGCCCCCGCATCGAGTTTATCGACCAGCCGCTGGGCCTGCCTGAACTGTACGCCTTGGAGCTCTCGGCTCAGCTCGTCGTGCTCGATGCCTGCCAGGCCAACCTGGGCACGATCGCCACCGGCGAGGGCGTCATGAGCCTGGCCCGCGGCTTTGCCTTTGCCGGCGCCAGAAGCATGGTCGCCAGCCTGTGGGAAGTGAGGGACCGCTACACGGCCATCCTTTTTCAGGCCTTCTACCGGCAATTGTCAGCCGGCAAGAGCAAGTCCGAAGCCCTGCGCCAGGCCAAACTGGCTTACCTCGCCCAGGCTCAAACCAGCGCAGAAAAGTCGCCCCGAAACTGGGCCGGCTTCGTCTACATCGGCAAAGATGGAACGATGGCGGTTCGGGAAGCCTCGACCCTCCAGTCTTGGTTTGCAGGTTATGGCCGGCTGGCTGGCCTGCTGCTGCTGGCCGGGATCGCAGGATGGTTCCTGCGCCGGAAACGGTGAGCGCCGGCCGGATGCCCCCGGGGTTCACCACCCTCCTTTTGATAACACTTTACCGATACAATGATCCACCTTCGCAGTGGCGGGACACTCGTCCGCCCCTAAGACTTCGGCAGCACGCGCCCATCTTCACAAACGAGTTCGAAAGGGCCCGCCATTCTCCTTCACAAACCTCACGATAATTTTTTTTTCAGAGGGTAACAACCTGTCCATTTCCCTGATGATGGTGTGTAGGGATGCTAATATCTAAAGGCATCCTGCAAAAAAGTTCTTTCACCCACAAAAACCAATAAAATGAAAATGGTAAAAATTTGTGTTTTGGCCGCTATTGGCCTTTTCTTGCTTTCCAGTATCGGATGTAAAGTCGTCAAGCCTTATTCCAGCCTGGACGACGCCTGTGAGAGCAGTGTGTCTTTATTCAACCTTTCCAGTACGAACTTTGTGGCCATTCAGGTCACGGCCGGCCCCAATACGCAGATCGTATATTCCGAAGTTCCGGCTTCCTGGAGCCAGTTGCCTTCTTACCCGCAGCAGGTGTATTGGTTTCCGCCGAACCCTCCGGGAGGCGTTCCCACCGGTTTTCCCCTTGCCGGAGATTACAAGGTATGGGCAAAGGCCACCGGCAACGCTACTCCCACGGTGCAGGTGCGCTGGCTCAATGCCGACAATGAGGCCGTGTGCGAGGAAACGGTCACCCTGGAGTGTGGAAGCAACGATACCGGCCTGCCCCAGGAAGAGTTGGCCAAAGTATTCCAAAACCGGGTGAGCTTCGATGAGAAGAACGGGATACTGGCTTTTCACGGCAAGCGCTCCTTTGTACAAGTTTACGAGCTGATCACCGATAACAACAGCCTTTGGGAAGAAAGCCTGCACGAGGACAGCCTGCCCTACCGGCCGACGATCTACACGTACTTTGAATCCCTTTTCCCGGGATACGAGTCCTTGGGCAAAGTGCTGGCCGCCCAGGAGATGGAAGCCGATAGGGCCGGTAAAGAAGAACCCGCAACCGGGTACGCTTTCTACGAGGGTTTTCTTGACGATGACCTCAATGTGCTGATCAGCAAGAAGCGCGCCGTCCGGATCGGGCATAGCGTATACCGGTTCACCGATCCGCATACTATGTGGGAATTGTATGCCCCGAAGGGCCAAACGGAAGCGGTCTCCCGCTTCCTCAACATTGAAGATCCGGAACAGCTGAAATTGCCGGGGTTGTCGGTTCATTTCCTGCAGGACGGTACGGTGTTGCACAAGGACCGCAACCAATGGGTTGCCGAGCCTGGCCAGCCGGGGAAGGGCGATGAAAAGGATCCCTGTGAGTTTGTCGGGGTAACCAGCGGCAGCCTGGAACCCACCGAAAAAATGGATGCGGACGACTGTGAAGTGAGCCTCACCATCAGCCTGATCGGCTGCAACCAGTATCTATTCATCCCCACCGCAACGGTGGACAACGCGCCTCCGCCTTCGAGCGTTTCCTACAGTTTTGAACTGTTCCGCCTCGACCCTAACAGTTCATCGCCTGTCCTGGTAAGCAGCACGAATGGGAACACTCCCTGGACTCAGACGCTGGCCACAGGCGGAGAGTACCTGATTCGCTTTACGATGAGCGGCGGCCCTTGTGAAGATCCGGCAATTGCCGAGGAACAATTCAGTTTTATGCCGTTACAGGTAGACTTCACTTATGATGATAAACCTTGTGAAATCACTAAACTGGACTTCGAACCGCAGGTCCAGCTGAATTCAAGCTTCGGAGAAGTGATAATCGGGTATGAATGGACGTTCTTTGATGCCGGTGGCAGCCCGCTAACCCCCGCATCGTCTACGCTCCAGAACCCCACCTACGATTTTACAGCCCTGGGAACCTACAAGGTTTGCCTGAAGGTAACGACAAATACCAACTGTACCGTTGAGGAGTGCAAGTACATCGAGATCAGCAACTCCTGCAAGCCGGAGTTCAGCCAGACGTTCTCCGTGTGCAGCGAAAAAGACTGCGGTGGCGTCAGCGTGGAGTTCCACAACGAATCGGAGGGCGGCGTTTGCCCCATTACTTTCACCTGGGATTTTGGGGATGGACAGAGCACCACGCAGGTGTACAATCAAACGACATCTGACCCCGACCCGGTACATGTGTATGAGAACTGCGGGCGGTACACGGTCCGGCTGACCATGGAAGATGCCCTGGGTTGTGAAGAAGTGGTGGTGCACACCATCGACCTCAATCCGATGAACCTGGATTTTACCTGGCAGATCTGCCCGAACGGCAGGGTGCGGTTTGAAGCGAACCAACCCAGAAACTGTGAAGTCCTGGGCCTTTTCAACTGTTATCCTCAGTGGGACTTCGGCGGAGGTGACGACACCTGGTATAAGGCCTTTAACCTCCTGTACCCTCGCCGCCCGATTGCCTTTTACGATACCCCCAACAACTACAATGTATCCATGACCTATCAGAACGAGGATGGGAACCGGTGCACGATAACCAAAACCTTGCCGATCACCGAATACGAGTGTTGCGCCAAAAATGACCGGGCGGTTCGCATTGAAAATTGGGGGTCCGACCACCGTGCCAAAGCCGTATTTGTGCAGACCCAGGTATTGTGGGTTCATCAGGTGAAGGCCAAGACCATTCTGAAAAAGAAGAAGTTCGGTATCTACTGGCGTAAAAAGGCCGAAGAGATCAAAGCTGGCTGGCAGGGCGGCCTGTTCTTTGCCAACGGAAGCTGGTGGCAGATCAATGTCGAACGGACGCGTTGCAATTGTGTGACGCAGCAGAATTATACCCTGTCCGCCAATACCGATACGAGAACCAACAGCTCCAAGGCCAAACAGGTTACCGGTTTTGGGCTGGGCGGCAATTTTGCCACCCGGCAGGGCTCTATACAGTCTTACCATTACATAGAAAGGAAGGACGGTAGTACCCGTACCATGGCGCCCTTAATATTGGGTATTGACTGTGACGACAACAACTAACGCCGATTATTCAGAGGCTGTCTCATAAGTTTCACAATGGAGGGTACCCTGATTTATTAAGATTTCTTTGGATTCATTAAGATCTAAATGAAAGATGATTTTGAATCCTAATAAATCTAAAGGATCAGTGTACTATTATTTAGGAGACAGCCTCTGTTTATGCTCCCTTTATTTCGTCGATCTTATCCACGATCTTCAGTGCCCATACCATTTGTTTGGCGGAGGGGTGGCTGTTGTACAGTGCCTTTTTTCGGGCGGCCATCAGGCAGCCGCGTTCGTCGTAGGAGAACTGTTTCTTGTTTTCGGGTAACAAAGACCAGTCGATGAACTCCTGCCACTCGTCGGCAGAGTAGAATTCGAAATCGGACTTGAGTACTTCCAGGTCGGTGGGGTCGGAAAGGTCATATTCTCTAGCCATGAATTTTTTTTGAAGGGCAATTTAAGATATTTGTGCAAAGCTTGCCAACCCCTTCGTTGCATTATCTTGTTTCCCATGGCCGTGTTATCCGGTTGCTGCAGGATTAGGGATCAGAAATCGAGTTGAACGGCTGCTCCTCCCGGCCCGCCGTACACCTTCAGGTTACCGTCCTTTTTGTGCAGGTGTGGGATAAAGTATCCCGCCAGGGCTCCAACGGCATATCCGCACATCACGTCACTGGGATAGTGCTTACCGGCCTTGACGCGCAGATAGCCCGTGATGGCCGGCGCTGTGGCGGCAATGCCCCAAACCAGGGGTTTCCATTTGCTCTCCGGGTAAAAGTCGGAAAATACTTTAGCAGCAAAAAAGGTATTGGCGGCTACATTGGAAGTGTGCCCTGAAAAAAAAGAAGAGCGGGCGTGAAGGCTTTGTTTACTCTCCAGCCCGGCATCGTAGTTGTATACAAACGGACGGGGGCGGAGGACGGCGGATTTCGCGAGCAGGGTTAGCCCGGAGTTGAGCATCATGGTTTCGCTGTAGAGCAGGGCGATGGTGGGCAAGGCGTGCCGTGCCTGCTTCTCGGCGGCGAACATCAGCGGTAAGGCAAAAGAAGCCCGCAGGAAATAGTTACTGGCATGATAGGCCCTGGGGGAATTCTGCTCTATGGCGATGCGGTCGATACCGGTAATGCTTTTGTACTGAAGGCTGTAGATCTCTGCGGTAGAGAGCGGTACGGTTTGGGCCCGCAGGAGATGGCCGGCTCCCAAGGTAGTGGCGCCGGCCCCGAGCAGGGCGGCTTCCTTTTTCCAGTTCAGTTGATAAGGCGAACCTTGTCCTTTGGCTGGCTCCAAGATTGTGGCCTGGCACAGCAAAGCTGTGAAGAGAAGGATGAGAAAACGGTGCATAAGAACGGGATGTTTCTTTGGGCCGGCTGGCAGGCAAAAGAAAGGCTGTCAGCCGGCTCTCCATTTTATTAGCCCTACAACTTGCAAATTACCGAATTTATTTTGGAGTAGTGGTGAAATGCCAGTAAAGAAGTTGTCGGCTCATTTCCCCAGAAAGCTGATGAGGGCGTAGGCCAGCCCGGCCAGGACGGCGGCGCCCATCAGGCCCATGAGGAAAAAGAACGAGATCTTTTCCATATTCATCTTCATGATGGTAAGTTTTATTGATTGAAATAAATAGCCAGCAGGGTACCGGCAAGAAGAAGGAAGTAAATGACCCGAAATATCAGTTTGTTGGATATATGCATTGATAGAATGATTTTTTGTGGACAGTAGTGCGGGGCCCCATATGGGAACCCCGCTACTGTCAAATTGTAAATGAAAATGAGTTAGCGATGATCGTCACTTCCACTCTCGGAGGCGGGTTGGGCGGGCTGCAGTACTTCGCCCTTGATGCGCAGTACGTGTTGTCCATCCGCTTCGTTGGTGGTCAGCGTTACCGTCTTGCTGAAAGCGCCAATGCGGTTGGTGGCGTAGCGGACCTTGATAATGTTGCTTGCTCCCGGTGCAATCGGCTCTTTCGGCCACTCCGGCACGGTGCAGCCGCAGCTGCCCTTGGCGTTGCTGATGATCAGCGGCGCATCACCCGTGTTGGTGAAATGGAACTCCCGGTAGGGCTCGGCATTTTGCTGAATGATGCCGTAGTCGACTTCTACACTTTCAAATGACATCACCGGGCCGTTCGTGGTGCGGCTTTCAGGTTGTGCTTCTGCCTGGGCCCAGGCGGCGGAGACGCCAAGTAGTACCAGGGCTACTAGTCCGAATAATCTCTTCATGAGTTTACGATATTTTGATTGGTGTAAAAATGAGTTGGCTGCAAAGGATCGGCGGTGGGTAGGGTGTTCACCTGGCAGGCGATGTTTTCGTACCTGCCGGTCAGCGCAGGAGCGGGCCCTGCCTTCGCGCCTAATGAACGGCCCGTCAGACCAGCCCGGCGCAGCATTTACCCTACCGTCGGTTTATATCCTGTCGTAGAAAAGGAAAGCGTGGAAGAGCAGAAAGAGGGGTTGAGGCGTGGCCCTCAGGCTTTGGCGTTTCACAACCTGGCTGATGGCCGACACAGGGCTCTGCTCGGTAAAAGAATCGGGAAGAAGACAACCTGTAGAGGAAGGGGCGTCCCCGTCGAATCCGGAGAACAAGCTGGAACTCCCGTCAGAAAAGATGGATGCGCATTCTTCAGCGGCCTGTATGGGGGCAGGCTTACCGGTGGCCCATTCGGCGAAGACCGAGCTGAGCAATGCTCCGGCAACCAGTAAGGCGGTCATTATGGCAAGCTTTCGAAACACGCAAGGTTGTATTGGTCGGCTGCAAGGTAAGAATATAGCGGCGGTGGAAAAAGGTTTTAACGGAATTTAACCCTTGGCATGGAGGTTGGCCAGCATATTCTTCACGGCAGCATCACCAAAACCGTAGATGCCTTCTGTTTCCGAGAAGGCCCGGAAGATGTCTCCGAATTCGGTTTTGCCGCTGTTGAGTATCTTTTTCAACCGCCTTTCCGGCCGGCTCAGGCTTCCGGGAGTAGTGGGGTGCAGGCGCCGGAAGGCCTCTACTGCTTCCGGGAGATGGTCGAAACAGGAGAACTCGGTGCCGGCCAGGCGGGCCATGTGCTGAAAATCGCGCTGAACGAAATCATTCCAAAGCTGTACCCCGGTATTGAAATCCTGGGCAGTGAACAACACCTTTTGCTCATACAGGCCGGCAAGGGCGCCGGGCGAAGCCTTTCCAAACCCTTTCCAGTCTTCAGCTTGGCCTTTGGGTTGAGGAAAAATCCGGTAGATCTTGTTGGGGAGATTCTTCTGGCGTATGAATTTCAGGATGAACCACATATTGGCCTGGCAGAAAAGGTCGTTCTCAAACCACAGATTAACGGGCATATTCCGGTGGATTACCCCGAGCTGCTCCAATTCTTCCACAACGGCTTCGCGGTAGCGCTTCGGCGGCTCCCCGTAGGTTTCTTCCAGATAAGCCGCCCGTTGCAGCCAGAAAACCTGGCTGGTCGTGTCCACAACCAAAGGCCCTTCGATCAGGCACTCCCGGAACACAATGAATTTGCCGGATATACCCGAATTTCGCATCTGCTCCCTTAGAGCATCACCGTTCAGGATGTGTAGTTCCATGCGTCTGTTTGCTCCTGCTTAGGCCTGTAAGATACGAAGGGTTCGTGTATTCGTGCATTCGTGCATTCGTGTATGTACCTGGACTGAAACAGAGAAATACATGGAAATACATAAAAATGCTTTGGAACCCGCGCCCTGCATCAGGCTATAGCGGGCGGGGCCGAATCAACGAATCCTCCCCTACACCTTCCCGCGGAAGAAGGGCAGGCTCCAGTTCCAGTCCACCAGTGGTTTGTCCTTGAGGGCGGCCTTTTTGCGTTCGTAGAACTCCTCTGCCAGTTCCTTTTCCACCTCGATCTCCTTGCGGGTGCGGTGCACGCCGGTCTCGGTATCGAATTGGACTTTGTTGTGGGTGGCGTTATGCAGCAAGGTGACTTCCTCCAGGTTGGCCATTTCGAATTTGTGTTCAGCCTGATGGAGCAGATAGTCGTAAGGGCTGCGGGCGGAGATCAGCTTGACGAAGATGGGGGAGGTCTCGATAGCGATGAACAGCAACATGATGAAGATATTGGCCAGGAAAATGGCCTCGCTCTGCTGGCCGAGGCGGTGCAGGGCGTCCATACGGGCGGCCATACCGCCGTAAGGTTTGCGTTCCAGGGTGAAGATGTCGGACTTCATTAGGCTGTCCAACTCCTGGATGGCGGCGTGTTTTTCGGCGATCAGGGGTTCAATGCGGGCCTTGGCGGTTTCGAGTTCGGCCTGAGCTTCGTCGGCCTTGGCTTTTTTTGCGCGGTAGATAGGCCCAAGATTCTTCTTGCCGGAGCCGCCGGTGCCGTCAGCTTCCTGAATGGCCATACGGGCCAGCGTGTCACGTGCAGCGGCCAGTTTGCTGATCTGCGCGCTGAAGCCCGTGATCTCCTGCTGGTAGGTTTCGATCTGGCCCTGGTACCGTTCCTTGATCTTGGTTTCCTGCTTTTTATAAACCTCCTGTTCCATAGTGATCAGTTCGGCCTCGATCTCCTTCTCGAAGATCTTCAGCTCCAGCGGCTTGGAAATGACCAATGCCAACAGGACTGCAAGGATGAGACGGGGGAAGGCGATGATCAAATCGCGGAAGAAGGACCCCCTGCTTTTCATGCTGGAAACGATATAGCGGTCGAGGTTGAAGATCATCAGCCCCCAGATCAGGCCGAAAACTATTGCGAAAAAATAAGAGTCGAAAACGGTATAGATGGCATATCCGGCCGAGAAAAGGGCCAGAATGCCGGTAAACAGGACCGTGCCGCCAATGCCGATATACTTATTTTCATCGGTAGGGCACTGTTCCAGGATCTTCAGGTCGGCTCCTGAACAATAGAGGAGGAAGCGTTTCATGCTGCTCATTATCGAGTGATTTTAGTACAATTCCGGAAACAAGGCTTTCTGAATGGGCTTGTATTTTTCCTTAACGACAAAGTGTTCGGAAAATGATTGCTTTGTAGCTCGTTTTTAAATTTTAACGATCAACCCGGCTTTTGGCCGGACGAAAGGGGGGAGTGATCGGGATTCGTTATTCGTGACTCGTGGATTCGTGATTCGTTATTCGTTGATTCGTGACTCGTGGATTCGTGATTCGTGATTCGTTGACTCGTGATTCGTTGATTCGTGATTCGTTGATTCGTGACTCGTTATTCGTTATTCGTGGATTCGTGACTCGTTATTCGTGAACTATCCGAATCCACAAATAAAAGCATACCCATTTTATCCATATTAGGACAGGTACGGGAAAAAAAGTCACCCGGCAGGAGCGAATTTCGCTGCAAAAAATGACGGCCTTTGGGCTAATTTTATGCCCGCGCTCTTGTGGAAGTTGTAAACTTGCGAAAAGGACTGAATGTATGGAGGTATCCGTTCTAAAGCTCATTCTGATGGCGGGCGCCCTGCAGGGCGTTATTCTGGGCTTATTGCTGTTTTCCCGGAAAGCCAACCAGGCGGCGAACCGCGTTTTTGCCATCCTGCTCTGGCTGCTTTCCTTCCACCTGATACTGGTGGGTTTCGACAACCGGGATTTTATGGTGCGTTTTCCTCATTTCAGCCACCTGACCTGGGTGTTGCCGGCCCTCTACGGCCCACTGGTACTGGTCTTCCTCCGAAGGATGACGCAGCTGGCGCCCCGGCTTTCCTGGCGGGAAGGGCTGTATTTCATTCCTTTTCTGATCGTCCTGGGCCTGCAGTTGCCCTACCTGTTGCAGTCGGCGGCGGCCAAGCGCGCCTACCTCGACGATTACGCCCGTTCGGTACAGGATGATTTCGGCTTATCCAACCAACTGGTCAATTTCATTCACCTGCTCTTTTTCGGGTTATGCCTGCTTGTGTATCGCGCTCACGAGAAGCGCATCCGGGATTATTATTCCGACCTCAGCAAGGTCCGCCTCGACTGGCTGGGGCAATTTCTGTATATCGCCTTTTCCGTGGTCGTCCTTTCCGTTTTCGTCTTTTACGCCAGGAAGTTCGACTGGCCGGTCCTCTCCGCTTTTTACCCCTGGCATTTCCTGGGCGTGGTGGCCGTGATCTACTGGACGGCTTACCGGGCCCTGGCGCAGCCCATGCTGTTCACCGGAGAAGAGGAGGCTCCTGTCCCGGCGGATACCATTGTGCTTTTTCCGGAAGAACCTTCGGAGGCAGAGGTGGTTTCGGGAGAGCCTCAGCGCATCGCTCTGGCGGAGAAGCTGGTGAAAGTGATGGAGGAAGAACGGCTCTATCTCAACAGCGAGCTCACCGTTCAGGACTTGTCCCACCGCCTGGCGGCCAACCGGCAGTACATTTCCGAAGCGCTCAACATTCATCTGGGGAAAAGCTTTTACGATTTTGTAAATGATTACCGGGTAGAAGCCTTCCGTCAGTTGTGTAGTGACCCTGCCCATCAGCATTATACCATTCTTGGCCTGGCCCTGGAAGCAGGGTTCAACTCCAAGGCCACCTTTAACGCCATCTTTAAGAAAAAGGTAGGGATGACGCCATCCGAGTACATCCGCCGAGAAAAAAGGAGTCTGAATTGATCAATTCGGACGCTGTCCCCCGGGTTTGCCCGCACTTTTGCTCTGTAACCGGCGCACCAGCTGCCGGTGTGTAAAAGTGTTAAACAAACCCAACGTTATGAATCTTTTCGAAAAACTATTGCTGGCCCTGCTCCTTGGGGCGCCGGGCTGGCTCCTCGCACAGAACGAACCGCCTCCCATGCAATACGATGTTGCACTGGGGTTGCATTCCTACTACATGCCTGCGCTGGGCGCCCGCTGGAACGGGCCGGAGCCGGTGGCCTTTGCCGGTATTCACCAGCCCTTCAACCGGAAACAGAACCTGGGTGTCAGCCTGCGCCTGGGCTACAGCCGCGGAAAATACCAGGGGGATGCCCTGCAGGCACAGCTCTTGTTCTGCTATACCCCCTTACTTGCAGAGCACGTAGAGCTGGGTTTCAAGCTGGGAGTTGGGTACCAGTTTTCTTTCTACCCCTCCACGCCTGTCCGCTGGGATGGCGAACAATGGGTGGGAGGCCGGCCGGCAAAGGGCGTTGTCCAGGCGCCGGTACAGTTCAGCCTGGGCTACCGGTCCATTCACACCGGTAAGGTGGAATGGCAGCCCTACCTGGCCTACCAGCTGCACGTACTGTTCGGCTACAGCCCGGATCTCAGCCCGCTACCGGTATCCAATGCACTGCTCGGTTTCAAAATTTCATCACTTCAATAGGTCATCATGAAAACCAATCTCTTTTTCCTTCTCGTGCTGGCGGCCCTTCTGGTAGCCGGTTGCACCAAAGACGTATACGACTTGCCTTCGGCAACGCCTCCGCCGGCTGAAACTCCGGCCAATGAGGCCCACCCGATGAAAGATTCTATCGACGCCATCGTTAGCCGCTATATCGCCAAAGGTATCCCCGGTATACAGGTGGCGGTGAAAAGCGCCGATGGCTGGTACTTTGCCAACGGGGGGTACGCCCGGATCGAGGATCAGAGCCCTTTGTCTTCCGAAATGACGAACTGGTATTTCAGCCTCACTAAGATGTATACGGCAGCCCTCACGATGAAGGAGTGGGAGTCCGAAAACATCAACCTCGATGCTCCCATCACCCAGTACCTGCCTCAGGAGATTGCCGCCGGGATTACGAGCAGCGACAGAATAACGGTTAAGATGCTGCTCAACCACACTTCCGGCATCGTCAACCTGACGGCTCTGCCGGAGTACCAGCTCTGGCAACTCAACCGCCCCCTGGAGCAGCCTACAATTGAGGAGCGGCTGGCAATGGTATACGGCAAACCGCTGTTGTTTGAGCCTGGTACTGACTTCTCCTATTCAAATACCAACTTCCTCCTGCTGGAAAAAATACTGGAGCAGGTGAGCCGCCACCCTTACGAAAGCCTGCTGCGGTCGGAGATCCTGGCGCCCCTCCGTCTGCAGCATACCTATTACAACCTGCCCGAGGGGCAGGCCCGGCAACTCTCCTTTCCGGGTTATTACCTCGACCGCTACGCCAATGAGCAGTTGGAGGACGTCAGCCGGTGGAACAGCGCACTGGCCAATGCCAGCAATGGTTACGGTGGTATCGCCGGCACTTCGGTAGACGCCATCCGCTTTCTGGAAGCACTGGTCAAAGGGCAGGTGGTCAGCCCTGCTTCCCTGATACAGATGCGCACCTGGGTGCAGGGCAGAGAATCTACTCAGCCTGATTATGGACTTGGATTGGAGTACTATCAGTTTGCGCCCGGACAGGGACAGGGCCAGTATGGCCACGAAGGCGACGGCATTGGCTGCACTACTCAGGTGATGTACGTGCCGGAGAACGATACCTACCTCTATATCAATTGCACCGTCGGCCGGCAGATATTCGGCCCCTACCTGTTCAAGACGACCGACTTTAAGAAGGAACTGTGCGGGTATGTGGCTAAGTGGCGTTAGGGTAATGGTACACTGATCGGTTGAGATCTGCCTGGATCGGTTAAAATTTTGTCTTGTGCTTCGCCGATCCTAAACGATCTTAATGAATGCTAACCGATCAGTGTACCATCCCATCACTTCAGCACCTGCACCTCCATAAACGAGGCATGCGCTGTATCGTGGTAGATGCGGTGGGTAGCCTTCTGGAAGTCTTCCTCACTGCAGTTGTAGATGTCCACGAACTTTTGCGGGTTGCGGTCTACCAGCGGGAACCAGGAGTTCTGCACCTGGATCATGATGCGGTGGCCTGCTTTGAAGGTGTGGGCAATGTCGGGGATGACAAACCGTACCTGAGTCACTTCGTTTGGTTTGAATGGTTCGGGTTTTTCAAAACTATTGCGAAAGCGGCCGCGCATGATCTCGCCCCTTACCATCATCTGGTAGCCCCCCATGGGTACATTTTTCTCATTCTCAGGGTAATCTTCCATCTTATCCGGAAAGACGTCGACCAGTTTGACGACATAGTCGGCGTCGGTGCCGGTAGTACTCACATAGAGGTTGGCGATGAGCGGTCCGGTAAAGGTGACGTCCTCCTTCAGCACGGGGGTCTGGTATACCATCACATCCGGGCGCCGGGCGGCGAAGCGCTGGTCGTCGGTCATGTATTCACGGGTGCGCTGCAGGTGGACGTCTTCCGTATAGGGAACCGGCTTCATGGGGTCGCTGACGTACTCATCGTAGCTGCTGCGGCCCCTGGGGGCTTCGAAGGAAAGGCCGCCGCCTGCCTGGAAGTAAAGCTTTTGGGGGGTGGCGTTCGCTGGTGGCCAGGTATCGAAGCCCTGCCACTCGTTGGCGCCGGTGACGAAGATGGATGCCTCGGGAATGTCCATGCCGCCATCGCCATGCAGATAATATTTGAAGAACTGATCCTCCAGCCCTTTATAGTGTTCAGTGGTATTGAAACCGTATTGGACATTGCCCAGCTTTTCGCCGTCGCCGGCGGCCCACTGGCCGTGGTACCAGGGGCCCATCACCAGGCGGTTTTGAGTGGAAGGCGGGTTTTGCGTTTCAATGGCCTTGTAAACAGCCAGAGGCCCGAAAGAGTCCTCAGCGTCGAACCAGCCGCCGACGGTCATCACTGCGGGAGTGATCTTTTTCAGGTGGGGCCTGGGGTTACGTGCTTTCCACCAGTCGTCGTAGTTGGGGTGGGCCATGAGGTCGTTCCAGAAAGCGATGGAATCGTGTAGGTAGAGCTTATTCAGGTTCTTGATGGGGCCGGCGTCGAGGAAGAACTGGTAGTTGTCTTTAACTGGCCAGTCGAACCGGGGGGCGCCTTCGGTCGTCGGCTCGGGGCGGGGCTTGCCAAAGCTGGAAAAGAAGGAGAAGGCGTCCATGACGAAAAAGGCCCCGTTGTGGTGGAAGTCATCGCCGATGAACCAGTCGGTGACCGGCGCCTGGGGAGAGGCGGCCTTAAGGGCGGGGTGCGCTTCCGGCAGGGCCATTGTGGAGTAGAAACCGGGATAGGAGATGCCCAGGATGCCCACTTTGCCGTTGTTGTTGGGCAGGTTGCCGACCAGCCAGTCGATGCTGTCGAAGGTGTCGCTGTTGTCGTCCACCTGTTTGGGGCTGCGTTTGTTGGGAATGAAGGGGCGTACATTGACGTATTCTCCCTCGCTCATGTACTTGCCGCGTACGTCCTGTAGGACGAAGATGTAGCCGTCGTCCATGAGGTGTTTGTAGAATTTCAGGCGGAAGGTATATTCCTCCTCCCCGTAAGGGCTGCAGCTGTAGGGCGTACGCCACATCAGGATGGGGTAGGAGCGGGTGGTGTCTCTGGGGTAATAGATAGAAGTGAAAAGCTTCGCTCCGTCCCGCATGGTGATGTACATTTCCTTCTTGGCGTAATTTTCCTGTATCCAGGCCATATCTTCATCCGCTATACCGAGTTTCTCGCGGCCCAAGTTGAGCGGCATGCTCATTCCTCCCTGCGTAAAAGTGCCCTTCACTTCCGTGAAGCTCCGGTTCACCTGTCCTTCGTATACGGCCTTTAGGTTAGGTACGGCGAAGCGCATGTCCGGTATTTCAAAAGAAAACTCTGGTACGGGCAGCCCATAGGCCTGTTGGTCGGGTCTGTCGAGGGTTGCCGTGTAGCCGTCGGCCCCTGACTCAACGTGCAGTACGAGTCGCAGTTTGACGCCCTGAATATCGAGCACCCCCTGCCATTCGCCGGTAATGTCCTGAGCGGTAAGCAGGAAGGGGAAAAGGAGGAGAATAGAGGACAGCCGGATCAGTTTGGCAGTCATTTTTGAATCGTTTTGGTGAGGAAAATTTGGCTTAAATTCACAGTGTATTCAGCCCTGAACCGGATAAAGGTAGATATTTTCGGGGTACTCAGGTAGAGCGGCCAAAAGGAAAAGGGCGGACGCCTTCTCATTGGAACAAATGCAAAACATGGCCACAGCCTTTGCCCGGTGGCAGGCAGCCGTGCTATTCTTCAGGGCTGGCCGGGAAGCCTTCATGGGCTGACATTTATCGTCAGCAGCGCCCGGCTTTCCGCTTTCCAACTTGTTCACCCCCCCATCCACAGTACCCAGGGCGTACACACCATATACACTACAAAATTGGCGATAGTGATCACGGCTCCCTGGCGGTACATTTCCTGCTGGTTGAGGTAGCCGCTGCCGGCGAACATGACGTTGGCGCTGGAGGCCTGGGGCGTCATGGCGGCGAAGTGGTTGGTGGCGAAGGCGAGCATATAGGCCATCAGGGCTACCGGCACCTGGGCGTTGACGCCCACTTCGAGAAAGACCCCGAACAGGGCCAGCAACTGTGCCGTCTGGCTGACGAAGAGGTAGTGGATCAGCACGTAGATCAGGATCAGCAATACGTAGGCCTGTGGCCAGCTCAGCCCCTGCAGTTGCCCGGCGATCTGTTTGCCCAGGGTGGACATGAAGCCCAACTCGTTCAGGGCGCTGCTCATCACGTACATGATGGCGAACCAGATGAAGGTCTCCAGGGCGTCGCCCCCTTCCTCGCGCAGGCTCTTAATGCTGAAAATATCGAACAGCAGCATCACTGCCAGCCCCATAAAGGCAACGATGGCCATGCTGATGTGCAGCAGCCCGGCCAACCCCCACAGCAACACCATGCCCACAAAGGTGGCGGCCATGATCTTCTCCTTTCTGCTCAGCGCCCCCATCTGTTCCAGCGCTTCGGCGGCGGCCCGGGGGGCTTCCGGCGTTTCCTGCGCAGTGGGCGGGAACATCCGGTAGAGGAGGTAGGGCAAAACAACCATGGCCAGCAAAGAAGGCACAGAACTGACCAGCAGCCAGTGGACAAAATCCATACGCACGCCATATTGCGCGCCCATTCCGGCGGCTATGGGGTTGGCGGCCATGGCGGTCAGCCACAGCGCGGAAGACACCGTAAGGCTGGCGATGCTTACCATCATCAGGTAACTGCCTGAGCGGCGACGCGTTTCCTCGTCGGGGTTGGAGCCGGTGTCCAGGCAGAGGGACAGAACAATCGGGTACAGAACGCCGGAGCGGGCCGTGTTGCTGGGAATGGCAGGCCCCAGCAGAGCATCGGTGGCTACGATACAATAACCCAGGTTGAGGGTGGAATGGCCGAAGCGGCGGATCAGCAGGAAGGCGATGCGCTTACCCAGTCCCGAAGCGACGACACCCTTGGAAACCAGAAAGGCGGAGAGAATAAGCAGCATGAAGTCTTCCGAGAAACCGGAAAAGGCCTTCTCTGTGGTCATCACACCGGCAAGGACGGCGAAGATCATGGCCAGTAAAGAGGCCGTGAAAATGGACAAGGCGTCGAGCAGTACCGCCAGGATGGCCGTTATGAAGATGGTGAACAGCTGCCAGGCGTCCGGGCTCAGCCCCCACGGGATGGGGGTGAACCAGATGAGTGCGCCCACCAGCAATACCAGCGCCCGGCGGGCCCAGCGGTTTTTCCAAAGCTTTTGGATCAAGGCGTATTGGGCTTTTGTTTGCCCTAAAGGTAGTAAATCTCAGAAGCTGTTTGAATTTGGCTTTTGGAATTTGTTGCAGGTTATTTTTTCGCCAATCGAGGCACGCCCGGAACCTGATAGCCATAGCTATCAAGGTGAGGACTGAACGAAGAGTGGCGGAAAAATAGCCATAACAAAACCAAAGTGTCAAATTCAAACAGCTTCTCAGGAGAGTTGGGCCTATAACTCTTCCACCAACTCCCGCAGCCGGGCGCGTACATTGTGGGCAATATTACCCAGGTCCTGGTTTTCCACAGCCGACATGGATGCCGCGGGGTCTACGGCGGCTACTTCTACGCTGCCTTCATCGACCTGCTGAATGATGATGTTGCAGGGCAGCATGGTGCCGATCTTGTCTTCCGACTGCAGGGCCTGGTAGGCGAAATGGGGATTGCAGGCGCCCAGGATGAGGTAGGGCCGGAAATCTTCTGCCAGCTTTTCCTTAAAGGTTTTTTGAATATCGATCTCACTGATGACGCCGAAACCGTACTTCTTAAGGGCGGCCCGGACCTGGCTGGCCACTCCCTGTACGTCGCCCTCGATGGTTTTGCTGAAATAGTATACCATGTTGTTGGTTTTTGAATGGTAAAAAGCTCTTCTTCTTAAACGTTTGGCAACGGGGCAAAGATCGATGCTGAACTTTTCCTCACCCCTTTACGCTGAATTCACAAATTAGCCGGATATTTGCCCCTCCACAAAACAACAAAGGACATGCTCAACCGACAGAACCCGACCCAAACCAAAGCCTGGAGAAAACTCGACGCCCACTACCAGTTCCTGAAGGAGCGACATATGAAGGAGCTCTTCGCTGAAGACCCCGAACGCTTTGAAAAGTTTTCCCTGAAATTCGAGGATATCCTGTTCGACTATTCCAAAAACCGGATCACCAAAGAGACCATGGACCTGCTGCTGGGCCTGGCGGAAGAGTGCGGCGTCCGCGAAAGCATCAAAAAGATGTTTTCCGGGGAAAAGATCAACGAGACGGAAGGCCGGGCAGTGTTGCACGTGGCCCTGCGCAACCGCACCCAGGTGCCGATCAAGGTAGATGGAAAGGATGTGATGCCGGAAGTGAACGCCGTGTTGAAGCAAATGGAGTCCTTTTCCAATAAGATCGTCTCCGGCAAGTGGAAGGGCTATACCGGCAAGCGCATCACCGACATCGTCAATATCGGCATCGGCGGCTCTGACCTGGGGCCGGTAATGGTCACCGAAGCACTGCGCCCTTACTGGCAGCCGGGAATGAACGTACACTTTGTCTCCAATGTAGATGGCACCCACATCGCCGAGACCCTGAAGCGGGTGAACCCGGAGACGGCATTGTTCATCATAGCCTCCAAAACCTTTACCACCCAGGAGACCATGACCAACGCACACACTGCCCGCCGCTGGTTCCTGGAGCACGCTAAGGACGAAAGCCATATTGCGAAGCATTTCGTGGCGGCCTCCACCAACCAGGAGGGCGTAGCGAAGTTTGGTATTGACCCTAAAAATAGGTTCGAATTCTGGGACTGGGTCGGCGGCCGCTATTCCCTCACTTCCGCTATCGGCCTGCCCATCGCCTGCACCATCGGCTTTGGCAACTTCCGCCAGCTGTTGGAGGGCTTCGACGTGATGGACATCCACTTCCGGGATACGGCGCTCAACCGCAATATTCCCGTCCTGCTGGCCCTCATCGGTATCTGGTACAACAATTTCTTCGGCGCCGAGTCAGAGGCCATCCTGCCCTACGACCAGTACATGCACCGCTTCCCGGCCTACTTCCAGCAGGGTAACATGGAGAGCAACGGCAAGTACGTGGGCCGCGACGGGAAAAAGGTGGGCTACCAGACCGGCCCGATCATCTGGGGCGAACCGGGCACCAACGGCCAGCATGCTTTCTACCAACTCATCCACCAGGGTACCAAACTGATCCCCTGCGATTTTATCGCTCCTGCCGTCAGCCACAACCCTATCGGCGACCACCACCCCAAGCTGCTGTCCAACTTCTTCGCCCAGACGGAAGCCCTGATGATGGGCAAAACCCCGGAAGAGGTCCGCGCCGAGCTGGAAAAGGAGGGCAAAACTGCCGAAGAGATAGAATGGCTGCTGCCCTTCAAGGTCTTCGAAGGCAACCGCCCGACGAATTCCATCCTGCTGCAAAAGCTGACCCCGCGCGCCCTGGGCACCTTGATCGCTCTCTACGAACACAAAATATTCGTGCAGGGCGTTATCTGGAATATTTTCAGCTTCGACCAGTGGGGCGTCGAATTGGGTAAACAGTTGGCCAAAAAGATACTGCCGGAACTGGAAGGGGATGGCAAGGTGAAAAACCACGATTCTTCCACCAATGGGTTAATTAACGCCTACAAGCAGATGCGGAAGTAGCCTGGAACGTCCTGTGTCAAGTGACAACTTCGAGTTGTCGCTTGACTTTATAGGCAGCACTGATAATCCATTTTTTACGAAAACTTACTGCCCCCCGACGATTACTCATTCTTTCAGCAATTAAGCGGCCGGCCTTGCATTTTTGGGTTGACAATAAGTCATTAACCAACCTGAAAAGCAAGGCGCATGAAAAAGTATTTCGTCCTTCTCCTTCTGGCAGCCCTCTTCACCGTTGCCTGTAATAAAGAAAAAACTCAAGTCCCCGGGCAGGCCATTGTTTACCACGACCAGGTAGCTCCGCTTACCTTCACCAAAATCCGCCTGGGAGACGGCGTGCCATTGGCACTGGACATTTCCTTCCGATGGAAAGTTGTGGAGCCCCAAGCTTTCTTCCGCCAATTTCCTACTGAAGAACACTTCACTCAGGGCATCCTCCTGCCCCGGGCAACGGAGATCCTGCGCCGCGTTTCCAATAATTATGAAAGTGTGGACTCCGTCTTTTTCACCCAGCGCGAGCGATACATTGCGCAATTGAAAGCCGCCCTTCTGGAAGAAGCAAGCGAACCGGGCGTGCTGATGAAAGAGGTGATCCTTTCCAACATCATTTTCCCCGCCACCTTTACTCAGGCAATGGAAAAAACCGGCCTGCGCCAGCAGGAACTGACCCGCATCGAACAGCAGAACGCTATTGACATTGCCGCTGCTGATGCAGAACGAAAAAAGGCCAGAGCCGACGGCCAGGTGGCCATCGCCCAGGCCGAAGCGGAAGGCAGGTTGCAGGACATCAAGGCCCAAACCGAAAAGAGCCGCCGCCAGAGTGAACTGGCCAAAGCGGAAACCGAAGCGCAGATCACTAAACGAAAGGCAGAGGGAGAAGCGGAAAAGCAACGCCTGCTGGCTAAAGCCGACCTGGAGAAACAGCGGGGCCTCAAACAACTCGAACTGGAAAAAGAACGCGAACGCATGCAGATCGAACTGGAACGACAGGAAGAAGTGGCTCGGGTAGATTTCGAAAACCAACTGGAACTGGCCCGCCTTTGTCAGGATAATCCTACCTACGCTTCCTTCCTGGTCAACCGGGAGCTGGCCTCCAAAGTGGAGATCGCGGTGCTGCCGGCAGGCAACGACGTGGGGGTGCTGGGTGGTTTCCTCAAGGGAGGACTGAAGGATTGATGGTTGAATTGTTCTGGTTCTTTGGCAACTGGGGTAAATAGAATTTGCGACGTTTGATGTGCGATGTATGACTTTTGATGTGCCCGACCATGTGCTGCACAACGTTGGATGCCATACGCACGTCCAAATCGAAAATCAAAAGTCGCATATCAAAAATCAAAAATTGACTTCCGATATCATATCGCAATTTCAAAACATAAAAAACATATCACCATGAAAACGCTCCAAAATATCCTTCTCCTCCTTGGCGCCCTTATAACTGCCGCTTCAACCCTCATCGCACAACCCGCTCTCTCTGATACCCTGTATGTGGCGGCTTCCGCGCTCAACTTGCGGGAGCAGCCGCATGCCAACGCTGCCATCCTGGCGGTGGTGGAATATGGAGAGGCGATCAATTTACTGGAGACAAGCGCTCATGAAACCAGTGGTTACAATGGAGAATGGGTGGAGGTTAAATACGGCGCTTATAGCGGCTATATGAATAGCGATTACCTCACCACCGGCTACGAGCTGCTGATGCCCTGGGGCGCGGCGCCCGCCCGCCTGCCCAACCTGAACTGGTACGCCGTATTCAGTACCGACAACGGAGATAGCCTCCGGCGGGTAGAACTGCAGGTCGAAGAAGACCCCGAACTGGGGAACTTTGTAACCATCAACGGCCCTAACCGCTATGAGGCCTTCCTGATCATCGGATCCATCGATCCCCTTCCCGAAGGTTTGGTGAGCAGCAACCCGGATCTGTGCCCGCAAACGGAGGCGCTCTACCCGGGGATATCCCGCCCGGTCAACTGGATGGACCCTACTGCCTCTCAACAATACCAGCTCAACGTGTTCGGTACCTACACCACCAGCCCGGAAGGCTATTCCATGTACCTGGACTACTGGATACAAGCCTCTTGCTACTCGTTCGCTACCCATTCTTCCTGTGATCAGGTTATCTTTTCCGTACCGGAAGAGCAGGCCCTCTGGGAGCCCGTTTATCTCCTCTGGGAAGGCGACCTCAACCAGGACGGCTGGCCGGATTTCATCCTGATGAACGGACAATCGGAGTACTCCGGCGTTTATCACCTGTACCTTGGCCAGGAGCCGGAAGAGGGAAAGGTGGTGCGTAAAGTGGCGAGCGTTGAAGAGTGGGATGGGTGTTGATAGAAAGTGTAAACGTGGATAAGACAAATCAATGTTTAGCCTTGAAATACAATATTCAATGTATAAGCGTTTTAATCACTCAATCACCCATTCAGCCCTTTGGGAGAGTTTCCGGAGTGTCCTCACCAATAAACCGATACCCCCTTCACCCCAGCCCCTCCAATGCCTCCAGCACCGCCTGGCGCTTGCGGAAGGAGACCGGCACCAGAGCGCTGTCCTGCATCTGCAGATAACCCCCTTCTGCCTTGAGGAAAGCTTTCACATGCTGAAGGTTGACCAGATGAGACTGGTGAACTCGCAGGAACGGATGATCCTGCAGGAGCTTTTCGAACTCCTTTAGTGTTTTGGAGACGAGTAGTTTGCTGCCGTCGATGAAGTAGAAGGTGGTGTAATTGCTGCTGGATTCACAACGGACGATATCCTTTACATTTACCACCTGTATTTTTTCCTGGGTATGCAGCACAATACGCCTGGGCGCACTGGGTTGCTTCACCGCGTCGAGCAGCAGGCCGAGTTGTCCTTTGTCTTGCTGGCCGGCCAGTTGGGCAGCTTTCTGGACCGCTTCCTGAAGCTCCTCGGGGTCGAGCGGTTTGAGCAGGTAGTCGATGGCGGCGTAGCGGAAAGCGCGGATGGCATGGGCGTCGGAAACCGTGGTGAAGATCACCTGGAAGTCAAGCTCGTCGGGCAGGATCTCCAGCAGGTCGAAGCCGGTGCCGTCCTTCAGCTGTATGTCCAGAAAGAGCAGATTGGGTTTCTGTTCCTTGATCAGCCGGGCGCCGCTGACGACGCCCTCGGCATCGCCGATGACTTCTACTTCCGGGCAGTATTCCTGCAGGTCGGTGCGAAGCAGCTGCACAGCCTGGGGCATATCGTCTATGATGATTGCGCGTAGCATGGCGTTTTCGTTATTCGTTGGCCGGCTCTGGGAGCCGGTTGAAAATCGTTATAGTCTACCAAGATTAGTATTTAGGTATTCCGGTTTTATGGTTTTCCTGCCTGCTCACCGCAGGTAGGCAGGCCGGTATTGCGGCCAGGCCCTTTCGGAGTCCGTGCTGGGCCAACAATGGACGTGCATGAGGCCACCGCAATATCGTCATAAGTGGCCGGACAGATTTAAATTACATATAAACGACCTCTCCCAAGCTCTCCATCGAAGGCAGTTGTCTCCCCCTGGGGGGAGTTCGAGGGGGGATTTTCGAGGGTTTTCGTCTCTGAATCCCCCTCCTAACCTCCCCCAGGGGAGGACAATTCCTTCGATTTTAGGGCTAGAGTAAAGGTTTTATAAGTAACCTAATACTGTCCGGCCACTTAGCCTTTCATTCTGAAAAAGCGACTCGTACCACCACCTCCGTTCCTCCAACTTCTCCATTCTCCATCATCCACTCCCTGATCTCCAGGGGAGCGCGGATGTTGTGTTCTTTGCTCAGCACTTCCAGCCGTTCCCGGATGGACTGCAGGGCGGTGGATTGGTGGCTGGTATCTTTATTCTTCCGGCGGCTTTCCTCTATTCCGATGCCATTGTCCCGGATGATGATTTCCAAAATAGGGCCTTTTTGCTGAAAAGCCAGCTTGATGTGCCCTTTTTTGCCAGACGGGGCGATGCCGTGCCGGATGGCATTTTCAAGAAAGGGCTGCAGGAGCATTGGGGGGAGCAGTACGGTATCTTCTTCCAGTCCGGGGCTAAGTTGGATGTCATAATCGAACAGGCCGCCCCGGATGTGGCTCTCCAGGCCGAGATAGTTGCGCAGTACCGTCAGTTCGTCTTCCAGGCTCACCCGTTCCTTGCGGGAATTGTAAAGAATAGCGCGCATCAGGCGGGCGAACTGGTTCAGCAGGCGGCGGGCGGTTGCCTGGTCCTGCTGTACGATCATGCTCTGGATGGAGTTCAGGGCGTTGAATATGAAATGGGGGTTCATCTGGAGTTGCAGGGCCTTTTGTTCCAGTTCCAGCAGGTGTTTTTCCATCTCCAGGCGATCCCGATCCAGGCGGGCCTGTTGGCGGATACGGCGGATGCGCCATCCGGTAAACAGGGCGATCAGGAGGGCCAGCGCGCCTATGGCCGCCATGCGGAACCACCAGGTGGCCCAGAAAGGGGGTTCGATGGTGAAGCTGGCTTCCAGCGGAGTAGGGGTGGGCACCCCATCCTCGTTGAAGGCGCGTACCTGAAAGGTATAATTACCGGGCGGAAGGTTGGAATAGGTAACATTATTGCGCCGGGAGGGGGGCGACCATTCTGTTTCCTGGCCCAGCAGCCTCCACTGATAGGTGGCTTTTTCCGGGTTGGGGTGGTTGATGCCCAGAAATTCGAATTCGAGGTGGTTCTGGTTGTAGGGCAGTACCAGAGAGTCCTTCAGTTGGTGCCAGGGGCCGAGCAGTGAGGCATACGGCGTTCTTTCCAGCGGCTCGTAAAAAAGGCGAATATCGGTGAAGTGTAGAGCCGGAGGGATGGCATTGGAAAAGCTGTATTGGGCGTTGTAGCGCATCAGCCCGTTCACGGTGCCAAACCACAGGTTGCCCTGGCGATCCTTCAACACGGCATTCTGAGCGGTTTCAATGCCGGCAAAGCCTTCCGCCCGGCCGAAATGGCGGATCGATTTGACGTTGCCTTCGGCGTCCAGCGTCAGGCGGTCGAGGCCGAGCTGGCTGCCGGCCCACAGTTGGCCATCGGGCCCGCAGGCGAGCAGGTAAATGTTGTTGGACGTGAGCCCCTCCACCGGAACGGCCCGGCAGGAATCGCTCTGGTATGACAGGCGGGCAATGCCCCCGCCGGCTGTCCCCACCCATACGAATCCGGTGCTGTCCTGCGCCAGGCAACGGATGGCGCCGCGGGGCATGCCTTCGGCCTGGGTTATAAAAAAACGGGTGCGCCCTGCTGCCCAAAGCCCGAGCCCGGAAGGAGTGCCGTACCACAGTTGGCCCAGGCTGTCCCGCAGCAGGGCAAAGATACGTTCGTCTATTAGGCCCTCGTTCTTTCCGATGGTTTGGATGCGCAGCCCATCCGGTAGGGAATCGACCTGTACGCGGGAGATGCCGCCATCGGCCGTGCCTGCCACGATGGTTCCCGATGGCTCCCGGATCAACACGCGCACCCAGTTGCCGCTCAGCCCGGCCTGTTTGTCGATGGAGTAGGCGGCAGTATCGCCCAGGATGAACAGCCCCCGTCCTTCGGTGCCCGCCCAAACCCGGTTGCTGTCGTCGGTGATGAGCGCCCGTGACGTGATGCCGCCGAAGCCGGGCAGGCGTTGGAACGTGGTGTCATTGTACCGGGTGATGCCCTCCTGCCCGCAGGAGAGGAGCAAGTGGCCGGCAGTATCGGTGGCCAGCGCGTAGGTGTAATTATCGGGCAGGCCGTCCTTTTCTGTATATTGTACGAATTGCTGGCCGGAATACTGGCTCACTCCATTGCCGCCGGAGCCGAACCAGAAATCACCCCACCGGCTTTCTGCTATGGCAAGGATGTGGTTGCTGCACAAGCCGTCGGCCTCCGTCAGCTGCTCGTAGGAAAGGCCCTCCGGGGCCCAGTTCATCAGGCCGGCATCGAGGGTGCCCGCCCAGAGGCGCCCGTCGGAAGCAGGCAGCAGACAAAGGATGAAGTTGCTGATGTTCTGATAAACCAGTTGGAAGTGCCCGTCGTACCGGTACAGCCCCCGGCCGTAGGTGCCCATCCAGATCTGGCCAAGGCTGTCCCGGCTGATGCTCCGAACCTGAGCTTGTGCCAGCGCTCCGGGTAAAGAAGGGCGGATAAGTCTTCCGTTTTCGTACCACTCAATTCCGCTTTGGGCGCCCATCCATAAGCGCTGCCCTTCCTGAAACAGGCAGTAAGTGGGGCTGTCACTGATGCGGGTTAGTGGTATGCTGTCGTGGATATACAGGAATAACCCGGAGGAGGCTCCGATCCAGACAGTGTCCGGCCCGGTGGAGCGAATGGCATGGATTTCACTGTCCAGTTGAGCAGCCACCGGCTTGAAGGCCAGGCCATCGTAACGGCAAAGCCCATTTCTGGCGCCGATCCAAAGCTGCCCGTCGCTGGTTTCGTGGAGGGCAGTGATGTAGTTGCCGGGAAGCCCGTCCCGGGTGGAGAAATTCTGAAAGCGCTGGCCATCGTAACAACTGAGCCCGCCGCCTTCCGTTCCCATCCAGATGTAGCCGCGGCTGTCTTCCAGCAGAGCGTTGACTCGGGATTGTGCCAGCCCTTCCTGCACGGTGTAATTGCGGAAGTTGAACTGCTGCCCCGATAGCCAGAAAGGTAAGGCCAGGAAGGCCAGAAAAAGCCGGTATTTTGCTTTCCTGTACATTGGGTAGGAAGATAGAAAAATTTTCAGTACAGGAGTGCCATTAGCGTGGATTGGGGTGAGCGTGAGCACTCCCTTTTGTTATGAAAATTTCATTTATGGTTGTGGAAGTGTCTTCAGCCCCATCTTGGTAGCACCCGGCTCGGAAAATTCCGCTTTCCGGCCTTAAGGCTTCACAGCCAGGGGCCGTACTTTGTAATACTGAAAAAGGATTTTCCATCGTAGCGGAACAGTCCCATCCAGCCTCCAAACCAAAGCCTTCCTTCCCTATCTTCAAAAGTGCATTGTATAGCCCCGCTGGCAAGGCCATCCTCTTCATGGAAGTTGGTTAGGGATTCTCCATCGAAACGGTAAACCCCAAAACTTTCAACAGGGAACCAAATGTTGCCGGAATGATCTTCATACAGGCTCCATGCTTCCGTGCCGCTATCCCTTTCTTTGGTGGGCATTCGGGTGAAGGAGGTTCCATCCCACCGACAAACTCCATTGTAATGAGTAGCAAACCAAATGTTTCCATCCTTATCTTCCAGAATATCATTTACACTATTATCAGGCAAGCCGTCCTTCGTTGAAATATTGGATAGGGAGCCCCCTTGTCCGGACGGCAGGTGGGCATCGTAGATATAAGCGCCTCCATTGGTGCCGAACCACATTTTTCCGTGGCTGTCTTCCATAATGCTGTGCACTATTCTGGCACTTGTAACGCCCCGGTTGGGATCAGGCTCAGTTTCCGGAAGATCAAATGGCGTAAATACTTTCCCATTGAACCGGCTTACCCCTTGCAAAGTGCCTATCCAGATTATTCCTTTTCGGTCTATTGCCAGGCTCCAAACATCATTATGGATCAGACCATCCTTCTTGGTAAAATTAGTGAATGATGTTCCGTCATATTTGGTTAGCCCTCTTTCCGTCCCAAACCAAACATTACCGGCTGCATCCTCTACCATTCCTCTTACCACAACACCACCAAAGCCTTCCTCAACAGAGAAATATTCGAGCGTATCTCCGTCGTAGCGTGCAACCCCATCACCTTGAGTGCCGAACCATAGATCCCCGCTTTTATCTTGAAATATCCTGCGGACAAACGGGCTTATCAGCGTGTCAGAATCGAGAATGGCCTGAAGGTCAGAGCGCTCGGCATTTTGTTTGGTAAGCTCGTATTGTTTGCCTTCCTGATCAGCTAAAACAAGGTTATTCCCTTTGAAAAAGAATCTATAGGTAACATCGCCCAACGATAGATGATGGACATCAGCAATACGCCATTTTCCACTGTTCTTCTCCCCATTATTTGTAAGTTGGAAGTTGTTATCTTCGAAAAGTTCTAAGGCGCCGAATACTTCCTTGTCAGAACTGGCTGAGGCCCATTTACCGACCATGTTTTGGTATTGTTGTTCATAGGGAGTTAGTATATCGGACAGCGTTTTACTTTCTACTTGCCGGGTAATGCTGTCTTTTGAACTTTCCGTTCGGGATTGTCCTGAACAAGAAGCGATGAAAACAAGAAAGAAAAAAAGGAATTGGGCCGGTGGGAATGCTAAAGTCTTGTTCATACATGAGTTATTTTATTTTGCCAAGATAGGACAAAGTAATTCCCACCGGCTTTGCCAAATGTAAATTGATGTAAAGGAGTTGTAAATATTCCCTGTCTCAGGGAAAAGTCCTATTTTAAAGCAACATAAAAACCAAAAATATGAACGGCGGCCAGCTCATCTCCCGCGTCCTCCAAAACCACGGCGTGCAGCACCTCTTCACCCTCTGCGGCGGCCATATTGCCCCCATCTATGTAGAAGCGGAAAAACTGGGCATTCGGATAATCGATGTGCGGGACGAAGCTTCGGCGGTGTTCGCTGCGGATGCCATCGCCCGCCTTACCGGCATACCTGGGGTGGCGGCAGTCACCGCCGGGCCGGGCGTCACCAATACCATCACTGCCCTGAAGAATGCCCAGATGGCCCAGTCGCCGGTCCTGCTGCTGGGAGGTGCAACGGCCACCCTGCTGCGCAACCGGGGCGCTCTGCAGGACATCGACCAGATGGCGCTCGTCCGGCCCCATGTCAAGTGGGCTGCCCGGGTGAAGCGGCAACGGGAGATCGCCCCGGCCCTGAACAAGGCCCTGCGCATCGCCCGCTCCGGGGTGCCCGGGCCGGTGTTCTTGGAAGTGCCGGTCGATCTGTTGTACAATGAAGAAACCGTGCGGGAGTGGTACGGCAAAAAGAACACCGCCGGGGCTTCCCTTGTGGAGAAGACGGTGCAGTGGTACATCAACCGCCACGTCAACGCCCTGTTTAGCGGCATGCAGGGCAATAGCCTGCCTGGCCCTGAAGAACCACAGATCCCCGCCTTCACCCAAACAGAAGTCAACGCCGTAGCCGCCGAGGTGAAAAAAGCGCGGCGGCCTTTGATGATCATCAGCAGCGGCGCCATGATGGAGGTGGAAAATGCCCGTACCCTGTGTGCCGCAGTGAAGCGTATGGGCATCCCGGTTTACCTCAGCGGTATGGCGCGCGGCCTCACCGGGCACATCAGTGAGGTACAGTACCGCCACAAGCGCAAAATGGCCCTGCGCGAGGCCGACTGTATCCTATTGTGCGGTGTGCCTGTTGACTTTCGGCTCGACTACGGCAGCCACCTCAACCGGAAGGCCCGCAAGATCGTTATCAACCGCAGCCAGGAGGAGCTGAAGAAGAATATTTCCCCGAATAAGGCCATCCTGGCGGATCCCGGCGCTTTCCTTATTGAACTGTCGGGGGCAGCGGATACCTTTCCCGACTGGAGCGATTGGAAAGAACAGCTTCGGCAAAGAGAAGACGCCCGTGAAGCGGAGATCCGAAAAACGGCGGAGGCCCGTATTGATGGCGTCAACCCGGTGGCCTTCTTCCTGCAGATGGAGGGACTCCTTCCCGACCGCTCCGTGCTGATCGCCGACGGGGGCGACTTTGCCGCCACGGCCTCTTATACCTTGCGCCCCCGGCGCCCTCTGGCCTGGCTCGATCCCGGTGTTTTCGGAACCTTGGGCGTCGGCGGCGGCTTCGCCATGGGCGCCGCCCTCCGTTACCCGAATGATTACATTTGGATCATTTACGGCGACGGCAGCGCCGCCTACAGCCTCATGGAGATGGACACCTTCCGGAAATACGGCATGAAAGTATGCGGCATCATCGGCAACAATGGCTCCTGGGAACAGATCGCCCGCGACCAGGTGACCCTGCTGGGGTCGGACACCGCCACCAGCCTGCCCCGGTCCGATTACCACAAGGTTGCCGAAGCGTTCGGCGCCGCCGGTGAACGGGTTGAACAACTGGAAGACGTCGAAGGCGCTCTGAAACGGGCCATGGAAAGCATGGACAAGGGCGTTCCCTATGTGATCAACGCCATCATCGGCTCGACGGACTTCCGGCAGGGGAGTATTTCGATGTAAATTGATAAAGATCTTCCAGATCAATTCATTATGACCATTTCTGAAAAAGTAGGCCTGGTCCTGCACATCCTCCGCTGGCGGTTCACCTGGTCGAAGCGCGACCTGGGGTATCGCCCCAAAGGGAAAGTTTCCGAAAAATTCATCACCGCCCGTGAAGCGGCGAAAAAGATCCCGGACGGAGCCTGTGCCGCCTCCAGCGGCATGGCGGGCAATGCCCGCTGCTCCGTCTTTTTCTGGGCGATCCGGGAGGCCTTTCAGCAGGAAGGCCACCCGCGCGCCCTCACCTGGATCAACGTGGGCGCTCAGGGCAGCCGCGGCAAGGTGCCGGGTACCGTTGAAGAGCTGGGCCTGCCTGGCCTCCTGTCGCGCTACATTGCCGGCCACCTGGAAACCACCAAGGCGCAGCTGCGCCTGGCGGACGAAGGGCAGCTCGAACTGCACACCATGGCCCAGGGCGCCATGGCCCGCCTGTTTGAGGCTCAGGAGCAGGGCGAAACCGAGCTGCGCACGGAGGTAGGCCTGGGTACCTTCCTCGACCCCCGCGTGGGCGAGGGCTCCCGGGTGAGTCCTGGTGCAAAAGGCCAATTCATCCGGGCAGATGGGGATGCGCTGGTGTATACCCTGCCGAAAGTAGAAGTGGCCCTGTTCAACGCACCCTACGCCGATGCGGAGGGCAACATCTATTTCCACCACGCTTCCTGCCTTTCCGAAAACGAGTACCTGGCCCGCGCCGCCCGCGCTAATGGAGGGCTGGTGATGGCCACCGTCAGCGCGGTCATTCCCAAAGACGAAGCCAGGATCAGCATGCCGGCGGATAAGGTAGACTACATCGTCGTCCACCCTTACAACGAACAGACGGCCAGTGTCCGGCAGCACCGCTATTGGCCCATGTTCACTCCCGGCGGCAATGTGGAGACCGACGCGGCGGCGGCCCGCCTTAAGTTCATGAATACCCTGCTGAAGATCACGCCGGTGCGGGACGAGGTCGGCAACGCTATGGCCCGCCTGGCGGCCACCCTCTTTGCCCGCGAGGTGCCGAGGGGCGCTATGATCAATATTGGTGTAGGCTTTCCGGAGGAGGTAGCCCGCTATGTCATAGGGCAGGGGCTGGGGAAAGAATTGACCTTCACCACTGAGGCGGGAGCCTACGGCGGCCTGCCCGTCCCCGGCGTTTTCTTCGGGGCGGCCATCAACCCGGAGAAACTGATCTCCTCTACGGAGATGTTCCACCTCTACCTGGAGAGGCTGGGCGCCTGTGTGCTGGGCTTCCTGGAAGTGGACGAAAAAGGCAATGTCAATGCTTCCCGGCGCGGCCCCCGCATGATCGACTTCGTTGGCCCGGGGGGCTTTCCGGATATCGCCTATGGCGCCAAAACGGTGATCTTCATCGGTACCTGGATGGCCGGGGCGGAATTCAGGATCGAGGAAGGGCGGATGAGGCTGGCCAAATCCGGCCTTCCCAAGTTCGTTAAGTCAGTGGATCACATCACCTTTAGTGCCAAGGAAGCGCTGCGTATGGGCAAAAAGGTATTCTACGTGACCAACGTGGGAGCATTTCAGCTTACTCCGCAGGGCCTCCTGCTGTCCTGCGTCCTACCAGGGATCGATGTTCAGAAGGATATCCTGGAGAGCTGTCCGGCAAAGGTTTTGCTGCCGGAAGGGCCGGTACCGGTGGTGGATGCTTCGATCGTGACGGGGGATGGGTTTCGGCTGGTATGGCCGCAAGGAGGGTATTAGGGACATGGCCGCAACCCCGATACCCTGCCCCTCTCCAAACATTCTCCCCTTCCCCCTGTTCTACATCCAAACATTTCGGAATCCATGGCCAAAATAGCTATCGGTATCGGCGGCTCCAGTGGGAGCATCTATGCCAAAGTATTGCTCGACAAACTGGTAATGCTGCAGGGACAGTTGGAAGCAGTGGGCGTCGTGATGAGCGATAATGCCAAATTCAATTGGGAATACGAACTGGGAAATAAAAGCTATGAAGATTATCCCTTCGATTTTTACGGCAAACGGGATTTTATGGCGCCCTTCGCTTCCGGCTCCGCTCAATACGGGGTGGTCATCATCTGCCCCTGCTCCATGGGCTTGCTGGGGCGCATCGCTAATGGCATCTCCGACGACCTCACTACCCGTGCCGCCGACGTAGCCCTCAAGGAACGCCGCCGTCTCATTCTGGTGCCGCGCGAGACGCCCTACAACCTCATCCACATCAACAACATGAAGGCCATCACGGAGGCGGGGGGCGTCATCTGCCCGGCCACCCCCAGTTTTTACAGCAAACCGAAGGACTTTGAGGAACTGGCGGCTACGGTGGTCGACCGGGTGATCGGCCTGGCGGGGCTGGAGTTGGATACGTACCATTGGGGGGAGTAGTGGTTTTTTACTCGTTGTTCCTATTCGGGAATTGGTGTCACGATTTTACGAATACCGATGTACGTATGGATGTTGGGACGTGGGGACGTTAGCCTTTGCCAAGGTTTAGGGCGGGCAGAGACGAATCAGCGAATCCCGAATCCCGAACCCCGAATCCCGAATCCCGAATTAACGAATCCCGAATCCCGAATTAACGAATCCCGAACCCCGGAACTCTCCCATAATTTTCTTTTCTTCGCGTCGTTAAATTACTGTTTTGGACTAATCCCGTAAATATTCATACCCATGCAAAAGATCAAAACCATAGTCTTCCTCCTCGGAGGGTTCTTTATTTTTTCATCCGTAAACGCACAAGAAATGGATTCATTAAGCTACAGCCTGGGCGTACTGCTGGGGCAAAACCTCCAAAGCCAGGGCTTCGAAAACATAGATGAGCCATCGTTAACCAAGGGTATCCACGACATGCTTGCCGGCAACGAACCCAAAGTCAGTATGGAAGAGGCCAACACCATCATCCAGCAATACATGCAGAAAAAGCAGGAAGCCAAATTCGAATCGAACATTGCCGAAGGAAAGGCTTTTCTGGAAGCCAACGCCCAGCGTGAAGAGGTAACCATTCTACCCAGTGGCCTGCAATACGAGGTGCTGAAGGAAGGAAACGGCTCCAAACCGAGCGCTACCGATAAAGTGACGGTCCACTACCACGGTATGCTGATCGACGGCACCGTATTCGACAGTTCCATAGAACGGGGCCAGCCGGCTACCTTCGGTGTCAACCAGGTGATCAAAGGCTGGACGGAAGCCCTGCAACTGATGCCTGAAGGCTCCAAGTGGAAACTCTATATTCCCTCCGACCTGGCTTACGGTTCCCGTGGCGCCGGCCCGAAAATTGGCCCTTATTCTACTTTGATCTTTGAGGTAGAACTGCTGAAGGTAAATTGATCCTGGATAGGATTGACAGGATCAATCAAGGCAGCCCTGCATTTTGCTGCCCTGCGCCCGCAATTTCCCCCCTTTGGGGGGATTGAGGGGGGCTAATCCGGCAAAAAAAAGCCCATGAGGATCGACATCGTCTCCGTACTCCCCGAACTGTTGGAGAGCCCCCTGCAGCATTCCATTATGAAGCGGGCTCAGGAGAAAGGCCTGTTGGAAGTACACCTCCATGACCTGCGCGCCTATGGCTTGGGCAAACATCGCCAGGTAGATGACTACCAGTACGGCGGAGGGGCAGGTATGGTCATGATGGCCGAGCCGTTGGCTAACTGCATCGATGGCCTTCAGCGGGAGCGTGCCTACGATGAAGTTATCTACATGACTCCCGATGGGCAGCGCCTCAACCAATCGATGGCCAACCGTTTGTCCATGAAAGAGAACCTGCTCATTCTCTGCGGCCACTACAAGGGCATGGACGAGCGCATTCGTCAGCACTATGTGACGATGGAGGTCTCCATTGGCGATTTTGTGCTTTCTGGCGGCGAACTGCCCGCGGCGGTCCTCGTTGACGCCATTGGGCGCCTGCTACCCGGCGTCCTCAACGATGAAACCTCCGCCCTGTTCGACTCCTTTCAGGACAACCTGCTCGCCCCGCCCGTCTATACCCGTCCGGAAGAGTTCCGAGGATGGGCCGTCCCGGATATTTTACTGTCCGGCAATCTGAAAAAGATCGAGGAGTGGCGCTACGATGAAGCGCTGAAACGCACCCTCGAGCGCCGGCCCGACCTGCTGGAGGAAGAGGAGTAAGGGGGGTAACTTATTCGGTTTCGGGTGTTGGGTTCGAAGGTTTTTATGCTTCGGCTTCTGTTTTGTCAGAGGGTTGAATTGTTTGATTGTCGTCGGCAGCCCTTAGGCTTGGAGCCAAAAGAAAGCAACCCCGTAGTAGCCATTCAACAATCCAGCAATCCAACCATTTATCAGTCCTTCCCAAAAAGCTGCTCCAGCATATGCTGCCGTACATCATTCGGAATGCCCGCCATCATTGTTTCCTGAGCCTCCAGGTACACTGCTTTTTCCACATCTTCCAGCACCTGAAAATCGTACTTGCCATCCGCGCCGATCACACTGGAGAAGATGCTGCAGGGGTCCTCCCCGTCCGGGCAAATGGAGTAAACGATCGAAAAAGCAGTTCCCAGGGAAGGCAGGTTGATGAGCTGGCTCTGGCCTCCTTTCAGTTCTACGGTGGAGTAGGTGTTGGGCGCTTCGGCCTTGAACGCCCGCCGGGTAACGATCTGCCCTCCACCGATTTCAAACAGGTAGATATTCAGCCTGGAAATCCAGGAAGGGGAAAAGAATTCCCCCTGTTCAAACTTGGACACAAGGATGTAGAAAGAAGAGCCTTGCCCTGGCCATTGGGCGGCCTGTAGAAACTGGCCTTCATAATCAATGACATCCGGAAGTTGGCCCGCATAGTTGATCACGCCTTCGGAGGTGGGCGGGGCGGGCTGCAACGGTGGCTGTTCGCCGGTGGTGTCTTGCCTGCTGCCATTGCTCTGGCAGGAGAACAGCGCAACGGAAAGAAACAGCACCAGGTAGTACGTTGTGTACAATCTATTCATCATCGGTAATGCTTGTTTTGCCGAAAATTAATCAAATATCGCCAGCCTGCGAAGCAGCCCCGGCATTAGGAGGATTGTCATTTAAAAGACACCTGGCCCCTGATTAAGGGCAATTATCGGCAACTCTATGCTTTTCAGAGTGTTCCAATCTTATTCCTTACATTCCTAAACCAAAAATCAGATCAAAGATGAACAAGTTATTGACGATCACCCTTCTGCTGGCGGCTGCGGTAGCCTTTTCACCAGAATTGAACGCCCAGGATTTTGCAGGCCTTGACAAGAGCCCGTTGGATTTGGCCTACTACCGCCCTAGCCGGGGAGCCCAACCGGTCATGCGCGTCCTCTATTCCCGCCCACAGATGAACGGCCGGGAAATATTCGGTGAAATGATACCTTACGGCAAAGTCTGGAGGCTTGGCGCCAATGAATCTACAGAGATCCAATTCTTCCAGGATGTTGCTATCAACGGTACCAAAGTGAAGGCCGGCCGCTATACTGTTTACGCTACACCCGGCGAAAAGGAATGGGAAGTCATCTTCAGTTCCGATGTAGACACCTGGGGCGCCTATGCCTACAAGGCAGAGAATAACGTGGCCAGCATTACCGTTCCGGTGGAAGCTTCCGAAAAGGCCATCGAAGCATTCTCCATCACCTTCGGGAAGGCCGACAATGGCGCTCATATGGTGATGGGGTGGGAAAATACATTGGTCAGAGTGCCCATTGAGTTCTAATATCCGTTTTTGGAGGTTATTGGTTGTTAGCCGGGGATGCCCTGCGGAATAGCCAATAACCTTCATCAACCTATCCCTTACCCTTCCATACCCTGGAAAGATCGACGGTAATCCCGCACCGTCCAAACTCGAAGGCGTAAGATATATCCCTTCCTTTGGCCATGAGTTCATACTCGCCTGCTTCCTTCAGTTCAAAAACGAAAACCATTTCTGCTTTAGGGTCAATAATCAGGTAATAACGGATACCCAGGGCCTGATATAGCTTCGGTTTCGTTTTTTTATCTTTCGTTTTGGTGGATGGGGATAGGATCTCAACGATCAGGTGAGGGGTAGTTGTAACGTAGGTTCCTTCTGGTGCTTCTCCGCAAACGACCAGAAGGTCCGGATGGAGCAGGTTGCTGTCGTTGACCTTGTAGTTTACCGGCAGGAAAGCCTCGCATTCCGGACAATCTTCAAGAAGTTCAGTAAAGTGCATGTACAGGCGTCCATTGACCCGCTGATGCTTCTTTTCCGGCATTGGAGATAAGGCGAACGGTATCCCATCTATCAGTTCCCATTTGCCTTCCCACTGCTCCCAGTCAGATATGGTATATCGGGGCAAGTCTTCTACTTCTATATTTCGGTTGCGCATGGCGGTGCCCATTATGCGAAATTTTTATTCAATTTAGTCAATATTTCTCATTTTGGCAAAACCGGGCCGATCACCCGCCAACGGAAGGCAGGTGTTCATCTAGCGGCCCACCTGCTCCGCTACCTTACTAGGATTCTTGCTCTACCGATCACCTCACCATTCCTTCCATACACCACCAGCCAGTATGATCCTCCCGCTTTTATGCCTCTGTCAATGGTGAAGGAAGTGCGGTTTTCAACCGAAAACCGTTCCACTTCCTGCCCCCAGGCATTCAGCAGCACCGCTACATCCGCTTCTGGTATATCCACCAGTCGGATCTCAGCCTGCTCCCGGATGGGATTGGGAGCTACTTCAATCCGGCGGTTTGCTCTGCCCGGTTCTCCTGTGCTGCTCACAACCTGCGCCAGCTCGATCAGCACTTGTTCCTGGCTCCCCTCTGCCAGGGCGATGCTGACGGACTTGGGAGGATAACCTGGGGCAAAGGCATGGAGGGTATAAGTGCCGGGCAGATAACCGCCTTTGAACGCTCCCTGAAGGTCTGAGGAAAAGAGCTCCTGGGTTTCTTCTATCTGTATGGTGGCATTGAATAAGGGCGCTCCGGTCAGGGAGTCTACCACCTGGCCGTAGAATCGGCCGGCGCGGGCATTATTGAACGTCCAGATGTAGAGGCCATCGGCGCGGTTGCCACCGATGATCTTGCCGGAAGGCAGGTAGGGGCAGGCAGACCACAGCCCTTGAAATCCACCGCTGGGCCCGCTGTAGGTATCGTAAAATCCTACCTCTACGGGTACCGCCGGATCGGCAATATCCACCACACGCAGGCCCTCGGTATTGTGAGAGATGAAGGCATAGTCGCCCAGGATATAAGGGTTGTGCACCAGGCTGGCGGAATTGGCAGTCCAGATGGACACCTGGCGGGGGTTGTCGAGTTCTTCTATATTGAAAATGCGCCCGGGCAGGCCGTCCAGTTCGTCGGCGACAAAGAGGTAGTCCATCTGTTCGGTGGTGGAAAAACTGTGGGTATTGCCCCCCGGGTCATCGATGGAAGCAATGAGGCGAGGGTTGCTCTTGTCGGCTATGCTGACGATGTCGATGGTGCCGTTGTAGAAGGCGGCGGCGAAGAGCAGCGTGTCCCGCACATGGCAATCGTGGATGTAGTACCCCGGCTGGTACAGGCCGGCCTGTATGGGGTTGGCGGGGTCGGAAACATCAAGAATGTGTACACCCGAGGTGGTTTGGGTACCGCATACGTATACAAAAGGTGCTTCGCTGAAAATATCTTTCTGGATGATATGGCCACGCCCGAAGGTTTCGGAATAGTTGGCCGTCAGGAAGGCGGTGTCCGGCAGTTGAGAAAGGCCGATAACCTGCATGCCGTAGTGGGGCGCGCCCGAGCCTTCGGTGACCACATAAGCGTGATCGCCTACAACCGTTACCTCTCGCCAGTTGGAAGGGTAACCCGGTACGAAGCCTACCTCCCGGATATCATTGGGGTCGTCGATCTTTATGATGGAAGTGCCTGTTTGGGCGCCCAGTACGGCATATTCCGTCCCATCGGGAGCTACATAAAACCAGGAGCCGGAAGCGCGTCCGTCTCCCCGGTTATACTGGCCGAAGAGGTCTATGTTCAGCGTGTTCTGAGCCGACAGGAAAGAGCTCAGGGCAAAACAGAAAAGAGCAGGCAACACATTGTGGACATTCATAACGGCAAAATTTCGTGAGGAGCAAATATAGATAGCTTTTGGAAGAGAGAGGGCCGGAAATCCTCCGGTTGCCCTCCCGCTCCGGTATTTTGTCGGCAGCTGCACAAAAAGAATACAGGCTGTACTAAAACACCAACCGGTAACGGAGGTCGAAGAGGAACTTAACCTGGTAGGCGGTCACCACCTTGTTCTCAGCGGGGTCGAAGTAGTATTCCAGGATGTTGCGGCGCTGGAAGAGGTTCTGAATATCCAGCGATAATTTGTGGGTGGACTTGGGATTATTGGCCGTGTAGCTCAGCAGCAGGTCGATTCGGTTGTAGTCCGGAGCCTTTTCACTGTTGATGAAGTTGGGGTTAAGGACTTCAACCCCTCTGGCTTTGGAGGCTTCCTCGTTGATCCGGGAGAAGCGGTTACCACCGGCAAAGATGAATTTGGCGTTGATGCCGAGCCGGTCGTTGTGCCGCAGGGTGAATTCCCTGCCTCCCAGCAGGTTGAAGATGTAATTGCCGTTAAATTGGGTACTGAACCAGCGGCCGTCGACGGTGGAATAGCGGGAGTCGTATACCGACGCTGTCAATAGGCCGTAATAACCCCGGGAGAACAATTTTTCGGTGGTGAGTTCGAAGCCCACGTTCCTGCCTCTGCCTTTATGGGAAATGGACGCCTCCGTATAATCGAATACGTCATAATTGTTGAGGATGTTGAGGATGGAGGCCCAGGGCTGCCCCGGGTCGCTGCTAACGGCGGCATCGAATATATATTGGAAATAGGCTTCCGGACGAACGTGCCAGTCGTCGGAAAGGCGCAGGCTGTAACATGCCACAAACTGCAACGATTTGGGCAGACGCATATTCCGGAACGGCTGTACATCAAAATCGAAGGGGGAGTGGTACAGGTAACTGCTGAGGTGGCCGATGTAGCTGTGCAATCCGGCGCCTAGCTTCACCGATTCGCGGGTGTTGAGCTGCCACTCCAGCCCCAGGCGAGGCTCTATGGAGAAGGCTTGATTGAGGCTGAAATAGAGCAGGTGCAGGCCATGGTTGAGCGTAAGTTTTTCCGACAGGCGCCGTTTCCATTGTCCGTAGGCCTGGAGGGTTGTGGCGGCGCCCACGTCGTTGAGCAACGTACTCTCCTGGCCGGTCCGTTCATTCCCGAAACGGTATTTATAGCTGTACAGTTGCCGGCTCATAATCAGCCCTAGTTTGGTGGCGGTACGGGCGGTATTTTTTTTATTGTACTGTGTGCTCAGGCGGAACGCCCCGGTCAGGTGGCGCTCTCTGGTGTAGTAGATCAGTTCTGAAAAAGGCGTTTCAGTAGAGTCGCTGAAGAAATCGAACCGGTATTTATAGGTATCCCAGGTGGTGGCCAGGGTAGTTTGCAGATAGGCTTTGGCCGATAGTTGAAGGGTGTGTTTCAACCCGACAATGCCGTAGCGGGCCGACTCTTCGGTAAAACTATGCTGGTTGTACCGGCCATTGGCCTGCAGTTCCGGTTCCCGCGAGATCATATTGGTCGCTCCCAGGCCGAAGAGGGAAAATACACCGGCTTTCCGGGTAGGGATCAGCGTCTTGAAGGACAGGTCCTGATACCGGGGCACACCGCCTTCTAGGACGGGGTTGAGCCCCAGTTTTTCGAGCAGAGCGAGGGTGGAATAGCGGTAATTCAACAGATAGGAACTGCCTTTTTCTTTCTGGATAGGGCCTTCCAGGCCAGCTTCTACGCCCAGGACCCCGGCGCTCAGGGTATACTCCGTATGCTCGGTGTTGCCGTTGCGGAATTTCAGGTCGAACACTCCGGAAACGGTATTGCCATATTCGGCCGGGAAGGCGCCGGTCAGAAAGTCAGAAGTAGTCAGCACGTTGCTGTTGAGCATGCTGATGGCGCCGCCCGTGTTTCCGATGGCGTGGAAGTGGTTGGGGGTAGGGATCTCGATGCCTTCCAGGCGCCACAACAGGCTGGTGGGGGAGTTACCCCGAATGATCAGGTCGTTTTCCAGGTCGCTCAGATAGGTAACGCCGGCGAAAGACCGGCTCATCCTGGCCGGATCCTGGAAGCTGCCCGGGTAACGGCTGGCCTCTTCTACCCGGAATTGCCGCCCACTGACGGAGATCATGCTGTTGAGTGGCTCCATTTTATCAATAGCGGTAGTAACGACGACTTCATCGAGTGTAGTTGTTGATTCCCGCAGCTCCACTTCCAAAACGAGCTCTTTGCCGGAAATGATGACGATATCTCTGATCGTTATGGGTTCGTACCCCAGGTAACTTACCGTAAAATTGCGGCGTCCGACCGGCACCTTGTTCAACTCGAACTCCCCGTTGAGATCGGTGGAAGTGCCCAGGAACGACGGCGCCTCCAGCAGCTGAATATTGGCGCCTGCCAGGGGCATCCGGGATCCCTCGTCGATTACGCTGCCCCGAACGGTTTGGGTAAGCTGCCGTTCCGGAGTATGGCTGATCTTCTCGGCCGGCACTGGTGCGCCGGCCCGGAGCGCAACCCTGCTTCCTGTAAGGCGGTATTCTATGCCGGAATGGCGAAACAGTTCATCCAGCACCTGCTCCAGCGGGCGCTTGCGGGCGTTCAGGCTTACCGGCTGAGCCAGGGAGACAAACTGCTCACTGTAGACAAACTGAATGTCGTAGCGCTTTTCCAGGTCCTGAAGCGCTTCTTTCAAGGTCGTATTCCTGTAATTGACGGACACCTTTTGCCCGGACAAGCCCTGAGCAAACAAGGAAGAGTGAAAGGCCAGAAAAATTAGAGTCAGGTGAATAATGGCACGCCATTTCATGGCGCAAATGTAGCCTGATTGGGCCCAATCGGTCAATGAGTTATCTCATCTTTTCGACAATGGGCAGGTTTTTACCCAGCAGGGGCGGGAGAATATCTACCGGGGAACAAGGTGTAGAGGTGTGTTCGGGAAACGGAGGGACTGTTCGCAATTCGCTGTTCGCGGTTCGCAAATCCCTGAAAATCAAAGGGCATTTTTCAGGAGAGGCTACCATTCTAAGGTTGGACAGTCCGGTGAGGCTTCGTACATCGTACACAACCCCGGGCCGCCGTTGGACCCGTACACCGTACACAGCCCCGGCAACCTCTGTCCAACGTTAGACGGGGAGCCTCAGGAGACACAGAAAATTGAACTATCCCATCCTGAGACGGAGTGCCCTCACCAAAATACGAATACCCGAATACACGAATACCCGAATACACGAATACACGAATACACGAATACACGAATACACGAATACCCTATTCCCCCTTCAACCCCTCCAGTGTCCGGAACAAGCCGCCATCTTTGGAGATCAGCGCTCCGTTCTCTATCATTTCGAAGATCTCCATATTGCGGGCGCGGCTGTAGGCTTTCTCGGCGGTGTACAATTTCAGTTTGGCGCCGGTAAGCTGAATCTGCTGCAGCATCTGCTGCGGGCTCTGCTCCAGGGTGAAATCAAAGGAGGTCTGGCCTTCAACCAACAGTCCGTTCATAACGATCCGGTCCTCTTCGAAGTGGAAGGTTTTGATGTCCTTAGGCGTTTTATACTCCAGGTATTGCACATCATTGAGGACCTTTTCGAACACGATGTCGCTGAAGATACGGATAAGCTTCTCCACTTTTTCGGATTCTTCATCCTTCAGTTTTTCCCATTCACTGGCAGTGACCTGGTTGGTGGCGAGGAAGCGGATGAAATCCTTTTCGAGGCTTTCCAATTCATCCTGTTGCAGGCGGCGGTATTTCATGGCGTGGTTTGTAGTCAGAAAATGGACGCCAAAGGTAACGATAAGAGCGGGTGGGGCAAAATGGTTGATGAGGTTAATTGGGTTAATGGGGTTGATTAGGCCGCCAACCATCAACCTGAAATGCCCATCTGCGGCCAACTCTATCAGGCCAATCAACCGATCAACTTTTTTTCGTAAAATTGCAGGCGTTATGGAAGTTCCAAAAGAATCTTTTTCAAACTCAATGAATAGACTATGGAATTTGTTCTACCCGATTTCGCCAATGCCGGTGTATGGATGAGCCTTCTGACCCTAACTTTTCTGGAGATAATTCTGGGCATTGATAACATCATCTTTATTTCCATCGCTTCCAGTAAGCTACCGGAAAAGGACCGCCCGAAGGCGACCAATATCGGGCTGGTGTTGGCAATGGCCCTGCGTATCGTTTTGCTTTTCGGCGTATCCATACTGGTAGCAATGGAAGAGCCCTGGCTTGAATTCCACGGCGAGTTTATTCACGGCGCCTTTTCCGGCCAAAGCCTGATCCTCATCGCGGGAGGGCTGTTTTTGTTGTATAAAAGCACAACGGAGATCCGTCACAAACTGGAGGAAGAAGACCATATAGAAGAGAATGGCCGAAAGGGCATGTCAAATCTCAGCAACGTGATCGTGCAGATCACCATCATCAACATCGTATTCTCCTTCGACTCCATCCTGACGGCAGTAGGGATGACCAACGGCCTGAGCGGGGCATTGGCCATCATGATCATTGCAGTGGTCCTTTCTGTGGTTATTATGATGTTGTTTGCCACTCCGGTGGCCAATTTTGTCAATCGCCACCCGACCATTCAGATGCTGGGCCTGGCCTTTCTCATCCTCATCGGCTTTATGCTTATCGCTGAAGGAGCACATTTGGCCCACCTGTCCATCGCCGGTGCAGAGATCGGTAGCGTACCCAAAGGATACCTCTACTTCGCTATCACCTTTTCCTTGTTTGTGGAGTTTCTCAATATGCGCCTGCGCGCCAACCGCCGCAAACAGCCGGTCCAATTGCACGGTATAGCCGAAGATGCAGTGAAGGAAGGTATCCTGGAAAAGAAGAGGGAGTAGATTAGGTGTAAGGGCCCAGAAACGGGGCTAGGCTAAATGAGGCTGTTTTGATGTGGCTGGACTGAGGGGCAATTAACCATTACAAATACAATCGTTACTTTTATAATGATTATATTTGTAGCGATTATAAACATAACGATTATATTAGTAACGATTTCCTGCTGCCCGCTAACGGGCCATGTTGGCCAAGCCAGGGCAGGAGCGCCAAATGGTTTTACTGATGATCCATTCATTAAGAAAATAAACAAAAATGGCAACCAGATCTATTCAGAAATTACCCATTGTATTTGCTTTTCTAATCCTCAGCACTGTAGCGGCTTTTGCCCAACCGGCAGCCGCCTACTACGCAACGGATGTTGAGGTTAGCCGTTTCGACTACGGCAAAATGTGGGCCTTTGAATATGCCCCTCTGGATTATTTCAAAGAAGCCTACGGTTTTCAGCCAGACAAAGCCTGGTGGGAAAAGGCACGTTTGGGCTCCCTTCGCTTTTCAAGTTATTGTTCGGCATCATTCATTTCTCCCAACGGGCTCATCCTGACCAACCACCACTGTTCTCACGGCGAGGCCGGTAAGGTAGTAAGGGAGGGTGAAGATCTGGACGCTACCGGTTTCTACGCCGAAACTATGGCCGAGGAAAGGCAGGTTCCGGGGCTGTATGTCAAGCAGTTGGTCAAGATCGCGGACATTACCGAACTCGTCCATGGTTACACCGCCAAGGCCTCCTCCGATGAGGAAATGGTTTCCAAAGAGAGAGAGGCGTTGAAGGCCGCTATGGAGGAGTATAGCAGCAAGGCGGGCTGGGAAGGACTGGAGGTGGAACCCGTGATCTACTTCAGCGGAGGCAAATACTCCATGTATGGCTACAAGCGCTACGATGACGTGCGCCTGGTATTGTTGCCCGAATTGCGCATCGGCAACTTCGGTGGCGATCCGGACAATTTCACCTACCCCCGCTACAATCTGGATATGACCCTCTGGCGCGTCTACGAAAATGGGGCGCCGGTCAATTCATCGGATTTTTACTTCCCGGTCAATCCTACCGGCCCAGCGGAAAATGAAGCGGTCTTCACCATCGGCAACCCGGGGAGCACCGAGCGCTACCGTACCATTGCCCAGATGGAATATGACCGCGACTTCCGCTATAATATCCTGAAAGTATGGCTCAGGAACCGGCTCGAACTCATGCAGGCCCAGTATGCTGAAAACCCCAGCCACGAGCTCCTCGACCAAATGCTCAACTTCTCCAACAGCGATAAGGCCATCGGGGGTATCCTCGAATCGCTCCACGATCCCATCCTGATGGGCAAGAAGAAGAAGATGGAGGATCTCATCAAATCGAAATCCAAAGCAGTAGCTCAGGGCAATGACTACTGGAAAGCAATGGCTGAAGACTACCAGCGCATCGGTACGTATAAGTCTGAGAATTTCCTGCTGGCGCCCAACCCCATGAACGGCGCCACCCTGCAGTTGGCCTATTCTGTTTACAGTTATATCCAGGCGATGGACGGCGGAGCTTCCGAAGAAGAGCTCAGCCAGCTTAAGGCGCAAACCCAGGAGGTGGCCTCCACCCTGAAGGACCCTTACGAGGAAAAATTGTTGGCGCTCCTGCTGGAAGAATTACAGGCTTTTGCCCAGCCCGACGATACTTATATAAAAGAGATCCTGGATGGCCGGACGCCCGCTGTGGCCGCCAAAGAGATCCTGGCGGAAACGAAATTCGCCGACGAGAAGAAAATGGAAAAACTGCTCGATGCAAAGGCAGGGAAGCTCAAAAAGTCTGAAGACCCTATCGTTAGAATGGGGCTGTTGCTGGTTCCGGAATACGAAGAGTCTCAAATGGCCTTCCAGGCAGGCTCGGCGAGCCGTCAGGCCCTGGCCGGTAAGATCGCCAATGAGGTGTATCAGGCCTATGGGCTTTCTATTCCTCCCGACGCCACCTTTACCCTGCGCATGGCCGATGGAGTGGTGAAGGATTATAACTACAACGGCACCGAGGCTCCGGTCAAAACCACCTACTTCGGCCTGTACGACCGCCACTTTTCCAATGACGGAGCTTATCCCTGGGACTTGCCGAAACGCTGGCAGAACCCTCCCGCCGAATTGCTGAAGTCACCCTTGAACTTCATCTCTACCTGCGACAGTACCGGCGGTAACTCCGGCAGCCCGATGATCAACAAAAAGGGAGAACTGGTAGGCCTCCTCTTCGACGGTAACATCGAGTCTCTGGCGGGTAATTACATCTACGACGTGGAACACAACCGCTCCATTGGCGTGCATGCCGGCGGCATCACCGCGGCAATGAAACACATTTACAAGGCCGGGCGAATTCTGAAGGAGATCGGGGCGGAGTAGTGAATTTACACTTCCGTCGGGTGCAACCCACATTCCGTTTTGGCCTGTCCTTTCCAGCGGCCGCTGCGGCCTTCTCCCTGCATGGTGCAATGCTCGCAGCCAATAGACCCGTAGCCTTTGTCTTCCAGGGGGTGCCGGGGCAGATTATGGTAGGACATGTGGTAGAGGAACTCCCCTTCATCGATGTCGATAAGGGGGTGGAATTTCAGGATGTCCCCCTGTTTTTCGAATACCCGCAACTGGGAGCGAAAGTCCGTTTGGTGGGCCATCAGCCCGGAGATCCAGACCTTGTGGCGGGCTTTGACCGGCTTCAGGGGCAGTACTTTGTTGACCATGCAGCAGGTGCCGGGGTCTTTTTTCCACCATTCTTCTTCCGTTGTGATCCGGTTTTGGATGGAGTCCGGCAGCACATCGATGAGGTTGAGGCCGAACTGATCGGCCAGTTGTTGCTTATAGGCCAGCGTTTCCGGGAAGTGGAAAGTGGTGTCGATGAAATGCACCGGCTGGCTGGGCCGTATCCTGGAGATCAGGTGCAGCAGAAAAGCGGACCGGGTGCCGAAGGAAGAGGTGAACAATACCTCCCGCGGCCGGAAATGCTGGTACAGCACACGGATGCGGTCCTCGAAAGGGAGAGGGGTGAAGATCTCGTTGAGCGTTTCCAGATCAGGTGTAGGTAGTTGGTTCTTTGTATTCCTGTAGGTAGTCATACAGTACAGCGTTTTAATTTTATGATCTGTGTTCTTTTTCTTCAAGCAAGGGATTAAGTATATATATATTCCTTTGCCGGGAATGGCCGGCAGTGGTTGCTGGCATTTTGGGAACGGGAAGTGTATCGGTGTGAAAGTACCGGCCAGGCAGGGCCGTTTAGTGTATCGGTAAGAAAGTACAACTCGCCTGGTAAGGTACAACGAGAAGGTGAAAATCCATTCACTTACTTCTATTTTTTGGCGCCATTGCCGGCAGTTGATACCGATAAATGAAAAAGGCCCTTTGGGGAACTGTTCTCCCGAAAGGGCCTCCTTACCCCGGCTACAACAAGGGTGCAGCCGAAGGCAAAGGGCTCTCCTTAGGAGAACGGCCTGGCCGATTTTTGCGACACGGACAACAACAGGCCATAATTGGGTGAAAAATGGTGTAAATACTCATGGTTTTTAAAACTGGAGCCTTTCGCGGATGACATCCGGAAAGGCTATTTGGCCAAGGTCTCAATTGGGTTAAACCATAGCCGCCTTCCCGGGGCTCTTCGGCCCCGCACAGCAACGGAATTGATAGAAGGAGGATACTGGTTTCATTTTTTGTCGCTTTGAGGCTTTTCGTATCCTCGGGACCCGGAAAGCCTTATCCTTTTATAGTATTGGGCCTGTCAGGTTTTCAGCTGAAGCCCAGCAGAGAAACCGGGCAAGTGTTTGCCCTCGTTTGTCCTTACTGGGACAAGTATAGGGAGTATAACCGAATAAAACAATACTAATCCGATAGGATTTAAATGGAAATACGGCCTTTAAACATCATTTAATGGATTAATGATTTGATTTTCATTTGTTTATATCGGTTTAAAATACGGCCTTAATTCCTGATTTTTTTGAAGAGCGGACCACGATGGGCGGAAAAAACCCGCCTTCGCCAAGGCTACGGCGGATAAAAAAGGGGACTGCACAAAGCGTGCAGCCCCCAAATCCCAATCCACAACTAGTGTGAGCCGACAAAAGCGTGTCGGCTCACGCCAGCCTGGAACAGGGAAAGTTAGTGTTTCAGTACTTTAAGCACCTTTACGCCCGATTTGCTGTATCTCAGGTTGAAGAAGTATACCCCGGAAGGGTAGTTTGAAAGGTCAAACTCCGCCCGTTGGGTTTCTTCGGAAATAGTCCTGGAAAGTGTCCGCGCGCCATTGGCGTTGAAGACCTCAACCTGAACCTCCTGTCCGAAATTCTCAAACAGTTCGAGCACTACCTGATCCATTGTAGGGTTGGGGTAGAGTAAGGCGACCTCTGAATCATTGTAGAGGATGGCCTCGCCTATCTCGGAGAAAAAGGCTGCTCCATACGGGCTATTAATCTGTATACGGTAAAAGTTGCGTCCGCGTTTCGGAGAACGGTGTTCAAATTCATAATAATTCATGCTGCCGAGGAAAGCCTGAGGGGTATTCATGTCTCCCAGGGCTTCGAAGTGCACGCCATCATCGGAGTGCTCGACCGTAAATTCGTGATCTTCGGCGAGCAATCCTTCCATCATCCAGCTGACTATTACTTGTCCTTCGTCCTGATTCCTCACCTCGACATTGATCGGCAGGCTACGTCCCTGCCCGCCGCAGTAGAGGGGGCTTGTGGTGGCCGTATACCTTTCGGTAATATGAGCTGTACAGCCGTTGTCGACTACCTGGAGGGTGACGTAAACCAGGCCAAATGCGCTGGCGGTGACCGTGATCTGAGAACCGGTTCCGGAGGAGGGCGTAGCGGGCCCGCTGACCTGCCAGGTGATCACCGCGTTCGGGCTCGTGGGGCCGGCAGTAAAGGTGGCAGGGTCACCAACGCACAGGTAGCTCGGGCCGTTGATCTCGGCATTGGCTACGCTTCCTACTTCAATCGTAACGATATTACTTTCCAGGTAAATGGTGCAATCCTCCCGGCGAACACAGCGGGCGTAGTATGTCGTTTCGTAAAGAACGGGCGGGTCATAGGACGGGAAGTTGGAGTTCGGTATCGCCGTCCAGGTCTGTACGTTGAACGGCCCCGGCTGCGTGCTCATCATCCATAGATACTCAATGGGGCCTACTCCGCCTGATGGCGTCTGGATATTCATGATCACACCGGGGTCGTTACCCGGCCCGCACAGGAATTGGTTCGGGCCGATGAGGCCTGGGTTGGTAATATTTTCACAAGGACTGCTCAGCGACGCGTTGCAATCCGTTTCACAACCATTGGCATCGGTTACGGTTACCGAATAGAAGCCGGCCGCCAGGTTGTTGATGGTGGCCGTCGTCTGGCCATTGTTCCACAGGTAAGTGTAAGGCCCGGTACCGCCGGTTACGGTCACCCGCAATTCCCCGTCGGTATTGCCTTCGGTCACCGGATGGAGGATGACGACTACGCATTCCGGGCTTTCGAATGCGTCGATGACCACGATGCCGGTTTCCGGGCAGTTATTGGCGTCCGTAACGGTAACGGAATAGGTGCCGGGCGCCAGGTTACTGACGATAGGGGTGGTGGCCCCGTTGCTCCACAGGTAGGTGTAGGGCGGCGTGCCACCGCTTGCGGTTACCGTGGCGGTGCCGTCGCTGGCATTATCGCAGGAGCCTGCTTCGCCCGAATCGACAACTACCACCAGGGCAGGCGGCTCGTTGATCACCACTGTGATCATAACCTCGCAGCCGTTGGCGTCGGTAATGGTAGCCGTGTAGGTTCCGGCGCTCAGGTTGGTGGCCGTGGCGCCGGTTTGCCCGTTGCTCCACAAATAGAGGTAGGGCAGCGCTCCGCCGCTGGCTGTTATGGTAGCCGATCCGGTAGAATTGCCGAAGCAATCTACATGTACGATGTTGGCCGGCGTCACCTGGGCGATCAGTTCCTGTGGCTCGGCGATGCTTACAATTGTTTCTCCGGTGCATCCAGCGGCATCGGTAACCGTTACGCTGTATACACCTGCCGGTATGCCGATTAATTCAGTATCGGTGCTGCCGTTGCTCCACAAGTAGGTGAAAGGCGGCGTGCCTCCTGTTACCACTACCGCCGCACTGCCATTCATCTCTCCTGCACACTGAGGCGCCGTTGCCACGGGCGTCAGCATCAGTCCCGGGAACTGTTCAACAGTACCGCTCAGGACTTCCTCACATTCATTCTGGTCGGTTATGGTGACGGTATAGGTGCCGGCGGCAAGTCCCGTTAGGGTAGCTCCGGAGCCTCCGTTGCTCCATTCGAAAGTATAGGGCGGCGTACCGCCGGATGCGGATGCGGTAATGGCCCCGGCGTTGTCATCGCAGAAAATGTTGGTGACGTCCAAAGATGCCATGATGGGGCTGGGTTCATCGACGGTAAAGTTCAGCACCAGATCGCAGCCATTGGCGTCGGATACGGACACGGAATAGCTCCCCGCTGAAAGCATTTCGACGAAGGAACCGGAGCCTCCGGTGCTCCAGGCATAACTGTAAGGAAGAGTGCCTCCGGTGATGTTGGCAACAGCGAATCCATCGGATCCACCGGCGCAGAGCACGTCAAAGCTGTTGACCGTCCCTTGCAGTTGAGGTGGCGCTGTGAGGGTAACCGAACCGGTGGCTTCGCAGAGGTTGGCATCGGTGGCCGTTACGGTATAAATACCGGCTGCCAGCCCGCTTATGGAGGCAGTGGAACCGCCGTTGCTCCAGGAGTAGGAATAGGGCGGCGTACCACCGCTGGCGCTGGCCGTAGCGGTGCCGTTATTGTCGTCCGGGCAGGTGAGGTTGGTTCCGGAAACGGATAAGTTCAATGCCGGCGGCTCATTGATCGTTATGGTCTCTTCGGCAACACATCCCCCGGCCTCTGTAACGGTCACGGAATAGGCGCCGGCGGTGAGGTTGGTGATCTCATTGGTGGTGGCGCCGGTACTCCAGTTGTAGGTATAAGGTGGGGTGCCGCCCGTAGCAGTCACGAGGATGCTACCGGTGGCTTCTCCATGGCAGAGCACATTGCGGCCGACGATGACCAGTTCGAAGTCGTCAACGACGTCGATGTTGACTTCCGCCATAGCGATGCAGCCGTTGGCGTCGGTAATGACCACAGAGTAGGTTCCTTCGAGCAGGCCTTCCACGGATTCCGTGCTTTCCCCGGTACTCCATTCGTAGGAGTAGGGCGGCGTACCGCCGGATGCGGTTACGGTAGCCTCTCCGGTAGCGCCCATGCCACAGACGATCTCCGTGCCGTCAACGGTGGCCTGCAGTTGCGGGGATTCCCCGATCGTAGCCGAACCCATTGCCTGGCAGCCGTTGGCATCTACTACCACGACCGTATAGGTCCCTGCCGGCAGGTTGTTGATAACCGGGCCGGTGTCACCCGTATTCCAGGCAAAGGAAAAAGGCATCGTGCCGCCGGATACCACTGCGGTGGCCATTCCGGTAGATTCTCCCGGGCATACTGTTGGGGTTGCTATGACTGTGACCGAAACATTGGGCGGTTGAGTGACCACCACTGTTCCGGTTTCTGTACATCCATTGGCATCGGTAACGGTTACGCCGTAGGTGCCGCCGGTAAGGCCGCTGACCGTGGCTGTTGACGCACCGGTACTCCAGGCGATGGTAAGTGGGGCCAGGCCCTGCACAATGGTGACGGTAGCGGTGCCGTCCGCCGCGTCGCAGGTCGTCACATCGGTGCCGTTCAGGCTGATCTCCAGGGGTGGGGCTGCCGTTACTTCAACGCTGGCAGAAGCCGTACAGCCCAGTCCGTCGATAATGGTTACGGAATAGGTGCCCGGAGTAAGGCCGGTGATGGTTTGGGTTACGGCGCCATTGCTCCACAAATATATATACGGTGGAACGCCATTTACCGCCGTAGCGGTTGCCGTACCGTCATTGGTGTCCGGACAGGATTCCGGGGTAGCGGTGGCCATGGCCTGCAGGGTAGATGTAGGCGTCAGGGTGATCATATCTACGATATCGCAGCCCTGTACATCCGTAATGGTAACGGAATAAGTGCCGGCGCCAAGGTTCGTGATCCCGGCGGTAGTCGCACCGTTACTCCAGAGATAACTGTAGGGCGGTGTGCCGCCGGTTGCACTGGCCGTAGCGGAGCCATCGGTTCCTCCCGCGCAATCCGGCCCGGCGCCTGTAACGTCTGACATCAGCGGCGGCGGGGCGCTGACCGTGCCGGAGGCCGAGTCGCTACAGCCGGTGACATCGGTAACGGTCACCGTGTAGGTGCCTGTTGCCAGTCCGGTTTGAGTAGCTGTGGTGGCTCCATTGCTCCATGCATAAGTGTAAGGCGGCGTACCGCCGGTAACTACAGCCTGAACTTCGCCGTCATCGCTATCCGGGCAGGTGAGCCCGTTGGTCGTGACCGAAACGTCAAGTGGGTTAATGTCTACCGTAATACAATTGACTGCCCCACAGAGGTTCTGGTCTGTCATTGTAACGCAATAGGTGCCCGGGTTGGGAGTGCTGATCACCGGGCCGGTGGCTCCGGTAGACCAGGTGTAGTTGTAAGGCGGGTTGCCTCCCGACCCCGTGGCGGTGATCAGAAAGGGAATCTGGCAGGTATTGGCGGCCAGGCTTACGGTAACTACCGTTGGCTGATTAACGGTAGTACTTTGGCTTACGGAAGTGCCGGTGCCGTCCGTGACCGTGACCGAATAACTGCCTGCTGAAATGTTGCTGAGGGTGGAACCCGTTGCTCCGGTACTCCATACATAGGTAAAGGGCATGGTTCCTCCGGCCACACTGGCCGCAATACTGCCGGTCGGTAACCCGTAGCAGTTCGGTTCGGTCACCGTGAGGTTGACGGTGAATTGGGCGCTGGCTACCTGCAACAGGAGTGCAAAGGGTAGGATGAGCAATAATCGGTTACTTGGATGCTGAAGCTTCCAGGTAAAGCGGTGGCATGCTTTCAGGAGTAGATTTCTACACATCTGGATCGATAATTTGTTAGCTGAATAAATATATGCTTAGTAAACCTTTACGATGGTTTCCCTTCGTTAGGTTCGGTTTAAGCTCAACAAATTGTTATCCTGGCAATGAAATATGCAAAAGCACAGCTGACGTTCGCTTGTAAACAGTCTACTTTTTTTGCTTGGAAAACTGTTCTCCCATGCTTCGTTTTTGCCTGGACAACGCCAAGTGCCCGAAGGAGAAAGAGTGGAACCCCTAGAGAACCAAACATTCCAAACCCACTTCGGGGATACTAATATCTTTCCTGGAAACCAAAGAGATAGCAGGCCTGTGGAGGCTATCCGGGGGGTATTTTTCTAAAGGCCTGTAATAGCCGGAGGCTAATCCAAGGGGATGGACAGGGTAGTTACAGAAACTTGTAAAATGCTTACTCGTGTTACAAAGAAACAAATTTTACTTTAAACAATCAATCATTGCCCGGCTCTTTTTCTAAAGGCAGAAATAGGCATTGGCGCATTTTTCCTGTAAATACTGGGTTCGAGGGACTCTTTTGGGGCCATTCCGCGCAAAAAAAAAGTCGCATCACAAGAAAATGTGATACGACCTACTACTAACAAATTATAATCCCATGAACATGAATGTCTTTTCGATGGCCGTCCAGGAACTTTATTCCTTCTCGGCAATGGCCGGCATAGGGCGCCGATCCATTAATAAACTTACAACAGCTTGCCTTTATTTTACGGATTATGTAAAAACTGATATTCGCAAACTGTTTAATCCAATAACACCACAAAAGGGGTGTTTGGTTGTAATTGATGTAAAATTAATAGTTTTGTAACACATATTCTAGAGGCCGGCGAGAATTTCTTACGATTTAGGCCTAATAAAACCCATTGTCAGCCTGAAAAAACAGGTGCACGAGCCAACCCGGGCTCCAGGAAATTGACCCTTTATCAAAAGGATCTTTTCTAAAGACACCTAGCGTGGGGGCAGATCGCTACCGGCGTTTAAAAAATACAAACCCATTCTTTCGCCCGATCTCTTCCAACGTCTCCATCTCCTCCAGCGGTTTGGCCCTATGAACTTTGGTGACGATATAGGCCGGTTTGTCCAGCGGATCGAAGAAAAGGCGGTCCATACAGGCCGTATCTTTGAAGCAGGCCTGGCCCGGGCCGTCGGGGCGCCCGTAGAAGAGGTGGGCATAGGTTTTATAGCCGTGGGCAGCCAGGTAGCAGTCTTCCCCGGCCTTTTCCGTAAAAAAGTCCACAGCAGCGCGCTGGGAATAGCCTTCAATGCGCTTGATGAAAAAAACGAGGGACAGCAGGACGAAAACCGCCGTGCCGCCGTACAGGGCCAGGAATGAGCGCGGGCGGTTCCCCCGGCGATAGGTGGTGAAAAAATAACCCAGCAGCCCCAGTAGGAACAGGCCCGGCAGGGCCTCGAGGCCTGACCAGTGCACCTCCGCTTCCAGGTTGCCCTGCGCAAAGGGGTCGTTGAACAGGGGCTTAAGGATATCCGCGTTCATGCCGATGAAGGGCAGCGCAACGGTAGCCAGGATGAACAACCCTCCCACAGACCAGAGCCCAAGGGCCATCCAGCGGTTGAGGCGCACCTGGCCGTCGAGCATGTTTTCGATGGTAAGAGCGGCCAGGTAAGTAAGTGGGAAGTAACACATGGAAGAATAGTGCACGATCTTGGACTGCACGATGGTGAACAAAATGAGCACCACCCAGAAGAGGTATTTCATCCAGCGGCGAAAGTCGTTGAGATAAGGAAGGTTCTCATCCGGCATCGGGAAAAAGGCGCGGATGGCGAAGATGGAAGCCGGAAAGCAGCCCACCAGCAAAACGACAAAGTGGTAGCCGGGAAATCCCGCATGCCCCGCATCGGGAGTACTGAACAGCCGGTACTGGTATACGTTGAACTCGTAGATGAACCGGGGGCCGTTCTGGAGGGTCTCCACCCCGTACCAGACCAGGCTGACCAGGGCGGCGGACAGGGTGAAAAACAGGAATTGCGGCACATTCACGTAAAAGCGGAAACGTTGGTACACCCAGTACACCCCCATGGTGAGCACGGCGACCAGGTAGGCCACCTGCCCTTTGGTGAGAATGCCCATGCCGATCCAGAAACCACCCAGAAAGAGGTACCACCATCGGTTCTTAGCCAGCACGATGTCGCTGTATTGATTCTTTTTCCAGTGGAACAGAATGAAATAGTAAAGCCCCAGAAAAATGAACAGATTGAACCAGGGGTCGATGATGCCGGACTTGAAATACAGGAAGGGAAGTATGCTGCCGAAATAGGCGCCCGCCCAGAGGACGCCGAACCGGGTGCCTTTCAGCCGCTGCCCCATGCGGAACAGCAGCGGCAATGTAATTATGCCACAAATGGCGTTGGGAAAGCGGGCGGCAAAGTCGCCCACCCCAAAGAGGGCCATGGCCCCGGCCTGCAGCCAGAAAAAGAAAGGCGGCTTCTGAAAAAAAGGCTCGAAGTTGACGTGCACCCGCGTATAGTCCTTCAGGATCAGCATCTCCCGGCTAATCTCGGCAAAGTTGATCTCGTCCCAGTCGAAGAGGTGTACCCCCCCCAGGAAAGGAATAAAGAAAAGGGCGCCTAAGAGGGCAAAGCCCAGGCTGTATCTTGTCGTGTCATTCATGATTTCAACGGTTGTCCTACATGGAGGCGCCGGGCGCAAAGGGAGTGAGCAAACGGCCGGCAGGGAAAAGTGCTACGCCTCTGCATCCTGGTTATTTCTTTCGATTAAACAAGTTCAATATCTTGCTCACAATATCGTCATTGATCCCGAGTGCACGTTTGATCCTGGAATAAATGTTAACCGCCTGTTTATCCAGCCAGATGAAGAACGCCTTGAACCCATCCGTGGGACGAGCCTGATAGTTGGTGGCCCGCACCCGTGGCGCCTCTTTTTCTTCGGTGAAATAGTAGAGGGCTATGGATTTTCGGGTCATATCTTCCGGGCATTCGATAGGGTCGGGCAGGCCGTGGAAGGAGTCCTCATCGGTATTGAAGATGGCACAGCGGTTAAACCCGGGGCTGACCTTCTGAACGCATTCCTTCATGTCGCGCGACCACAGCTCCAGGTCGCCCTTGTATTCCGGTTTCCAGCCTTCGTTTAGATAGACCAGCAAGTTGACCCGCCGGCGCCAGGTGCGTTTGTGGGGGTGTACGGTGAAGTCGGCGTGGATGTTGAGGTACCCGCCACGCCGGCTTTGGTGCAGGCCGCCCCCTTCCAGGGAAGGGTCAGCTTTGAGCCCGGGGATGCCGGTCAGCTCGCTGAGCGCTGTGACGAACTCCTCACTGTTGAGCTTGCGAATGACTTCCTGGAGGAAGCCGGGGATGAGGTTCATCTTATTGAGGCCATGTTTCTTTTCATTGATGTGTACGTAGTGTATCCAGCCTTGGTCTTGTACCCGGGGGAAGGCGTTCATTGCCTGGCGGGCTGCCCAGTCTTCCAGGAAGTTGTCGAATTGGGCATGTGGGTAAGGGGATGCCTGCTGATAAGTAGAAGCTTGGTTCCGGAAAGTGGCGCTCCACCTTTCCAGGTCGATGATCTGATGTTGGGTGTTTTGTTCTACCATGGCTGAAAGCAATTGAAGTCGGGGTCAAAGATAAAGCAATTTAGAGCTTGTTGGTTTTGATCGTTACCGGTTGTTTATTGCGAAGAACCCTTCAGTATCAGGCGTATTTCCACTGCCGGAAAAATTCCCAAACGACAATGCCCAGGCACACGGCGATGTTCAGAGAGTGTTTGGTGCCAAACTGGGGAACTTCTATGCAGCCGTCCACCAGCGCCATGGCCTCTTCACTGACGCCTTCTACCTCATTTCCGAAAACGAGTGCGTACTTTTGTCCAGCTTCTACGCGGACATCCTGCAACAGCGTGCGCCGGTCGGCCTGCTCAACGGCCAGTACCCGGTAATGCCGCCCCTTCAAATGGCGAATGGCGGCCGCCACATTCTTTTCGTAGGCCCATTCTACCGACTCGGTCGCACCAATGGCCGTCTTCAGGATCTCGCGATGGGGTGGAGTAGCGGTGATCCCGCAGAGGTAGATCTTTTCCAGGGTGAAGGCATCGGCCGTGCGGAAAGCAGCGCCCACATTGAGCGCGGAACGAATATTGTCGAGTACCAGCGTGACGGGCGCCTTTTCCAGGGTTTTGAATTGCTCGATGCTGGGGCGGTTGAGTTCTTTCAGGCTGAGTTTTCGCATGCCGCAAAGGTAACTTTTGTTGAAGAAACCCGCGAGGGTAGCAGTTGATGATTTTTGAATTCCAGCGTTTATTGGAGGCGCCCGGGCATCCTCCTTTACATTAAAGATCGCAAATCAAAAATCACTCCATCCGCTGGTACAATATCACCCTGACTCCACCTTTCTTCCATTGCTCCACTATCCGCCATTCTCTTCTGAGGCTAAGGATCTCGTCATCTCTGAAATCATTCATCACATTGGAGTAGAAGATATAGCTGTCTGTAGACAGGTCTTTTTCTTTCATACCCCGTTGCTCATCGTTAGCTTCTTTGTATTTCAGAGGGCCGATCTCGGGGAAGGCCGTTCCTACGGACTCCAGCGGTATGTTCTGTTCGGCCAGGTAGCCCAGCATTTCATGGCGCAGGCGGTAATAAGGAAGGTGGGCCAGGGTAGAATCCCAACCCTGAGATACGGTATCCGGATAGATCCACAGGTTGCCCGTCAGCAGGCCGGCAAGGGCGGCGCCGAAGAGCAGGCGGCGGATGCGAAGTGTGAGTGGCGTGTGCACCAGTAGGGTGTAGAAAAAGATCGAAAGGCTCAGAAAAATGGGCAGCAGGTAGCGGTGCCCGTGCAGGCCCCGGTAGAGCAGGAAGGTAATGCTGAGCAGGGGCAGGCAAAGAGCCAGCAGCCAGAAGGCCTTCTGTACCTTCTCATCCCTATCCGGAGTGCGGCTTTTCCACCACCGGTAGGCCAACCAACCGAGAGGCAGCCAGATGAATACCCGGCCGTAGTCGGCCAGGCGCCAGGCTAACGTGACGGCGTTTCTGAAAATGCCCGGAAGGCCTACGCGTTCAAAACTGGGGGCCCACGGCATTTCCGCATGATAGCCCACCCAGCCCTTCATCTGATAATGGTAGGCCAGAAAGGTAAGAGCGAGTAACCCGCCGGGTATGTAGGGCAACACCTGGCGTACCGGCGTCAGCCAGTTTTTATTCCAGTGGAGGAGGAGCCCGAAAAGATAGAGGATGCCCATCAGCATCATGCCTCGGGTACTGATCACGGCCAGCCCCATAGCCCCCAGGATCTGGGCGCCAGTTTGTCGGGCCAGGATGCCGTATAGCACCAACAGAAAAAAACAAGCCAGTGCGATATCCGGGCTGACAAGGACCGCCTGTCCAGCCAATACAGGGTCGGCAACGGCGAGTAAGGCCAGCATCCAGCTGTTCTCCCTCCCGCCAAAATAGTCTCCAATCCGAAAGAGCAGGACGATCAGCCCCAGGAGAAAGGGCAGCATGGCCAGATGGCTGGCCGCCAGGCTCTTACCAAAGAGCTTCCAAACCCCAGCCAGGTACATGCCAAAAGCCGGCGGGTGGCCGCTGTCGATCTCATCCGGCAGTAACAGATAGCGGAAGTCGTTTTCGAAATACCAGTGCGCATGCTTCGACCCCAACTGAATGGTATCCCAGAAGAAGACGTGGTGGCGTACGAGAAAAGTGGCGGTGATGGCCAGCAACAGCAAAGCGCCGAGGGCGATATTTCGGGGAGAGAGGGGCATGGTTCGTGTATTCGTGTATTCGTGTAATCGTGTAATCGTGTATTCGTGTATTCGTGTAATCGTGTATTCGTGTATTCGTGTGTACTTACAGGTGTATACGATGAAGGTTAGATCCCCGCTTTCGCCATCACCTTCGCCATCACCTTCGCCAAGGCTAGGGCGCTCGAAGAAGGCTACGGTCGATGGAGACGAATCAACGAATCACGAATAACCAATTACTCCAGCCCTTACGCCCCCTCCTTATTCCCTTCATATTTCTGTTGCATACAAGCTTTGATGAAGGCGACGAACAGCGGATGAGGGCTCTCCACCGTACTCTTCAGTTCCGGATGGAATTGTACGCCGACAAACCAGGGGTGCTCTTTGAGCTCTACGATCTCCACCAGCCCGGAATCGGGGTTGATGCCGGAAGGGATCATGCCTGCCTTTTCCATAGGTTCCAGGTAGGCGTTGTTGAATTCGTAGCGATGGCGGTGCCGCTCGGTGATTTTTACATGGCCATAGGCCGCCATGGCTTTGGACCGGCGGCGGATCTCGCAAGCATAGGCGCCCAGGCGCATGGTGCCTCCTTTCTTGGTGATCTTTTTCTGTTCCGGCATTAAGTCGATGACCGGGTCTTTGGCTTTGGCGTTGACCTCGGTGGAGGCGGCATGTTCCAGTCCCATTACGTTGCGGGCAAATTCGACCACGGCACACTGCATGCCCAGGCAAATGCCGAAAAACGGAATATTGTGCTCCCGTACGTAGCGGATGGCCTTGATCTTGCCTTCGATGCCGCGTTCGCCGAAGCCAGGCGCCACCAGGACGCCGTCCAGCCCTTCCAGCCGTTTTACCACATCTTCATAACTGTTTTCCAGGGCTTCAGAATGGACGGGTTCGATCTTTACGTGGCACTCGTTGACGGCGCCGGCATGGACAAAGGACTCGTGGATGGACTTGTAGGCGTCCTGCAGTTCGTTGTATTTGCCCACCAGGCCGATCCGCACTTCGTACGTGGGGTTCTTCAGGCGGCCCAGGAATTCTTTCCAGACGCGCAGGTCCGGCTCCTTGCGGTCTTTCAGGCGCAGTTTGCTGATGGCCACCGTGTCCAGTTTTTCCCGCAACATGAGCAGCGGCACATCATAGATACTTTCCGCATCGATCGCCTCGATGACGGACCCCACGTCCACATTGCAGAAAAGGGCCAGTTTGCGGCGGATATCCATACCGATGGGGTGCTCGGTGCGGCACACGAGTATGTCGGGCTGTATCCCGGTATTGAGCAGTTCCTTCACGGAGTGCTGCGTTGGTTTGGTCTTCAGTTCCTTGGCTGCGCGCAGGTAAGGGATGAGGGTAAGATGGATGACCAGGCAGTTGTCGGAGCCCAGTTCCCAGCGCAGCTGCCGCAGGGCCTCCAGATAGGGCAGCGACTCGATGTCGCCGACCGTACCGCCCAGCTCGGTAATGACGATGTCAAAATCGTTGGAATTGCCCAGCAGCTGTACCCGGTGTTTGATCTCGTCGGTAATGTGCGGGATCACCTGCACCGTTTTACCCAGGTAATCTCCTGCTCGCTCCTTTTGGATGACCGTTTGATAAATGCGCCCGGTGGTGACATTATTGGCCTGGGAGGTAGGGCGGTTGAGAAAGCGTTCGTAATGCCCCAGGTCGAGGTCGGTCTCCGCCCCGTCGTCCGTGACGTAACACTCGCCGTGCTCGTAGGGGTTGAGCGTACCGGGGTCTACGTTAATGTAGGGGTCGAACTTCTGGATGGTGACGGAGAAACCGCGGGCTTGCAGCAATTTGGCCAGGGATGCGGAGATGATGCCCTTGCCCAGTGATGAGGTAACGCCTCCCGTAACAAAGATGTATTTGGTCATAGTTTAGTTTTGGCAATGAACAGTTGCCGCCTGGCTTGAACAGCGCTGAATTACGCCAACTGTTCATTGCCTAAGGGCACCTGCTGTAGTGTTTGTTACGGGACACAAAGTTACGAATTGAAGTTGGGAATTAGGGGGCCTGTCGGGCTTTTATGGCCTGTTTTGCTTCAGAAAAATATTAGAATTATATTTAATTCTTTGAATGCGAGAGGCTGACAGTGCTCCTGGCTCAAACGGGGGGGCAATTTCCCTGCAAACGTTTACAAAAATTACGTACCGCTCAGATATTGGACGAGCAGCACGATGCCGGTGACGAGGGCAAGGCAAAGGATACAAACCAGGATGAATTTCAGCGCTTTGGATCTCATGCTATAAATATAAAAAGCCTTCAGCGGCATTAATACCGCCGAAGGCGAAAATCTTCAAAAAACATGATTATGGAAAATGCCGGCCCCTTAACCGAAATAGGAATGGAGGTACGGGGCGCCGGCGATCATGCCAACTATTGGATGAAAATCTTTTTAACCGCTGCCCCTTCCCCGCTTTGCAGGACGAGGTAGTATAGGCCGCTGCTCAGCTCGCCCAGCCCATCGGCCTGATAGCTGCTCTGATGAGCGGGGGCCGTTGCCTGGAACAGCGTCCGCATCAGGCTGCCCTGGCTGTCGTACAACCTCGCCGAAATGGGCGTTGCCTCCCTGAGGTTGAGGTTGATCCGCAAGCTTTCGGCCACCGGGTTGGGGAAGGCCTCCCAGCTTACCAGGGTAAGGATCTCCCGCGTTGAGGTCGGGAAAGCAATGTCGGTGAAATTGGTGTTGTGGGTAAACTCCCGGCTTTCGTCTCCGTCGTCATCGTCGAAATTGATGCGCCAGGCGTGGTCGGCAGGGGGGGAGTCATAGCTGCCGTTCTGGTTGAGGTCGGCATAAAAGTCTGCATTGTAATTCTGGCCTACCTGTATGCCGGGAACCCGCACTTCGAAATTGGGCACCAGGATCTCCGGCAGGGTGGCCCGGCCGGCTTCCTCACCGACTATGCGGAGTTCCAGCTTCTGTCCTACATGGGGATTCATATTCAGAAACTCCAGCTTGAATTCGTACACCCAGTTGATATCAACGAAATTGGTGGCGTGCTGGAAGGATGCCGTCTCATCACCATCTACCGGACCGACCGTCAGGCGCCAGGCGTGGTCAGTGGGCGGGGCATCGTACAGGCCGTTCTGGCTCAGGTCGGCGTAGAAGTCCAGGTCATAGGTATGGCCGGCTTCGAGGAAGGGCAGGTCGATGTCGAAGTTGGCCATTTCAATGGCATCCAGGCTTTCTCTTCCTACTTCCTTACCGGTAGCCTGGTCGATCAGGCGGACGCCAAACCCCTGGCCAACATGCGGGTTCATGCCCGTCAGCTGGAAGCGCAACTGATGCCTCCACTGGATATCGGTAAAGTTGGTGGCATGGGAAAACGAGAACATGTTCATTCCGGCCGCCAGGTTGTCGGCGTCGAGGCGCCAGGCGTGGTCGGCGGGCGGAGCATCGTAGACGCCGTTCTGGTTGAGGTCGGCGTAGAAGTCGAGGAAGTAACTCCGGCCGGTTTCTCCCTTTAGTTCAACGGAAAAATCCGCCCCGGGAATGGCAGTGACCGTTTCCCGGTCTTCCTCCTTCATCGTGGCCTTGTCGATCAGCCGGACTTCGAATCTCTGGCCGATGTGGGGGTTCATGCCGGTGAGGTTGAAAACGACGTCCTGCCCAGAAAGCCCTTCCGGAAGCAGCAACCCGCTTATGGCTAGTAATAGTAAGGTTAACTTTTTCATAGACACATTTTTGGTTAGTGATTGATATTGTTTTTGGATAACATTTTGCAATAGAAATTCAAGGTTCCCTTCCCTGCTGTATAACAGCCTGGTTGGTATTGCTTTGGCCGAATCCCCGAATCCCCGAATCCCCGAATACCCGAATACACGAATCCACGAGATCACCACATCCTCCGGAGCAGGCGCACATCCACTCCCAGGCTGTATATTTTCACCTGCCCGTGGCCAACGCCTGAGATCGGAACCTGCAGGTAGGGGCTCAGCTGCAGTGCCCAGCGTTCGCCCAGCCCTGCCTGATAACCCGCTGAAAGGTGGCCCAGGGCAAACCAATGCCCCTGGTTTTTCCCGGTTTGCCACCACCTTATCAGGTCGGGGTCGTCGAGGGCATAGCGATACCAGTACTCCTCCATCAGCATCACATAAGAAGTTAATCCGGCGCTAACGAAAAAGCTGCTGCCGGAGTAGCCCCGGTGGTAGTATTTCATCATTACCGGTACTTCCAGGATGTCACATAGTCCCCGGGTATTATCGGGCGCGATCCTGCGTGTCCAGAAGCCTTTGGGTGGAATATATTCTCCTCTTTCGGCCAGGTAATTTAAACGCAGCAAGCTGGCGCCCAGCTCTAAAGCAAACCGCCGGTTGTATTGGTATTCCGCAAATAGGCCGCCTTTCCAGCCGCTCCTGGAAAAGTCTCCCCAGCCTATGGAATTCAGCCCGGCTGATAATCTGAGGCCGGCGGCCAGATGGCTGGAGTGGCGGGGTTGGCCTTCCGGTTGCATCCGGGAGATTATCGGCAGTATTTCCCGGTTTTCCAGGCCGGTTTCCGGCAGGGGAAGGGTAGGAGATAGTAGGAGCAGTGCTTCAGGCGCCTCCATTGGAGCCCGTACTTTTGCCGGCTGATCAGGGCTGATTTGAGGTTCGATAGATGCTTTTTCCGGGCCTGGCGCTAGGGCCTGGCCTTCCATCGGCAGGGGTTCTGTTACCAAGCTTTTTTTCTCATTGGATCCGGTAGGCGGGCCCCCTGCCTGGGGCGGCCGGTTCTCTCCGGATTTTCTGCCTGGCGACGCCAGTCCGGATCCGGCGGGGGAAGGTTGGCCGGTTTTCGGTTCTGTATGCTGAGGGTGGGCAAGGCTCCGCGTTTGCTCTTTTTTTTCCGGGGGCCTGCTTTCGACCGGGGAATGGATCGGTGCGTTCGGGGCAGGACTCCGCTTAGGGGGTAAGGTTTTCGGCCTTTGAAGGAGACACCAGCACGCCAGCCCTGCCAACAGCACTGTAGCCAACCCGGCGAGCCACCACCACAGGGCCCGGCGGCGGCGGCGGTCCAGGCGGGCAGCCATTTGCTCCCAGGCGGCAGGATTGTAATCGAAATCGTACCGCTCAGCGCCTTGTTGGAACAGCCTGTCCAGCTCGTGCTTCGAAAATTCAGGCATAACGCGTATTGAGGTTTTTCTGGATCATCTCCCGCAGCTTGTTCCGGGCTTTGGATAAGTTGGACTTGGAAGTCCCCACGCTGATCCCCAGTGCTTCGGCGATCTCTTCGTGTTTAAAGCCGTCGATGACGTACATGTTGAATACCGTCCGGTAGGCGGAAGTAAGGGACTGCACCATGCCCATGAGCTCCTGGTAACTGATCCGGCTCAAGATGTCCTCGCCCGTTGAAATGTTTTTGGCTTCATCCATCTGAACTTCTCTTTTGAATTTTTCCTGTTTGCGGATGTGGTTGATCGCTGTATTCACCACGATCTGCCTGAACCAGGGCTTGAAGGGCTTTTCGGTGTGGTACTTTTTAATGTGCCGGAACACCTTCATAAAGCTGTCATTCAGGACCTGTATGGCCTCATCCTCACTGTCCGCATAACGGATGGTAATGCTCATGCCGTAGGCATAGAACCGCTTGTACAGTTCGTGCTGGCTACTGCGCTGCCGTTTGCGGCAACCCAGAATAATGGGCAATAGATCGGATGCGGTTTCAGATGGCATCTGGTGAATGGGTATTTGTTTACCCCATACCCGGCTAACGGCTAAAGGGTTGCCTGAGAAGCTGATTGAATTTGATCCCCGAGAAACTAGGAAAGAAATCACCAGCGGAAGTGTAAATGTTGCTGAACGGGTAAATAGAGGGGTTGAGTGGGGGGATTTGTGGATTCGTTGATTCAGGATTCGTCTTTCCCCGCCGTAGCTTTATACCTGTGTGCAGAGGCGTTTTGGCTCCGCTTCTCCAACTGAGATGAGGGAAACTGCAATTTTCCAAACACTTACACGGATAAGTGTGCGGGCTTAATAATTGAATATCAATGGCTTAATCCCGGAATTCCGTTTCTCTATCTGTGCCCACGTACTTATACTAAAACACTCATACACCAATACACCTAAAACACCATCACCCTTTTCACCGCCGTGCCAGCCTCCGTTGTAACTGCCAGGTGGTACAACCCGGGCGGGTGGCCGGAGAGATCGAGCGGCAGGAGCAGGCCCGGCCAGCCCTGGCGTTCGCCGGAATCGAAGAGGAGCTGCCCGGTGGGGCTGAACAGGCGGGCGCGCAGGGTCCGGAAATACGCTTTTTGCTCCAGGGTGAACTGTCCTGCCGTAGGGTTGGGGTACACTGCAAAACCCTGGTTCACTTCCGGTTCAAAGGCCTTTTCGAAGGCAGTAGTGAGCACGTTCTGTCCGATAGGCTGGTTGCTGTAAGTGATCAGGTTGGTGGCCATAACGAGGTGGGGATTGAACCCATCGTTGCAATTGGGGCAGGTAGCGCCGCTGATGCACCCCGGGTTATTGACGTGGCACTGATCCACATAGCCGGTGTACAGGCGGTAGAAGAATTCCTTTTGCCCCTGCCCGATATAAGGGGAAAGGTCGTACTCAAAGAAAGGCGAGATGGCGCCGGGGCACCAGCCCGCGCGGGCAAACCACCAGGTGCCGTTCTGCGGAGAGCAGCCGTCCGGGTTGGGGTCGCACTGCGTCCAGTTGTGGTGGGCAAAGGTTTCTTGTCCGTCGATGAGTATATGATGCGTGGCATTGTAGAATTCGGCGGCATTGAGGCTATTGTTCTCTCCCCAGCCATGGCCGGTGCCCACCAGGTGCAACTTGGCGGCCTGCACCTCCGGCAGGAGGTCGACCAGAAAAGTGTCGGCCGGCTGGCGGTTGGCCGGGTCGCCAAAAGCATGGTAGCCATACCACAGGCGTTCTACCTTGCTGTAGCGGTAGGGAGGGGCGCCGGCCTCGAAGTCCAGGTCAAGCGTTATCGCCCAGCCCTTTTGGAAGGTGCCGATGCGCACCCGCATTTCGGGGTTGCCCTGAAGCAGGGAGGCATAGTCGGTCACATCGATGGTGTGTTCGCATTCCACCCCGTAAGGCGTGATGTAACGAATGATCTCTACCCACTCGCCGGAAGGGGTGCGCACATCGACATGGGCCAGCCGGTCCCAGGCATCACAGCCGATGCCCGGGCAGCTGATGCCCAGTGTAGCCGTGATCCGGCTGAACGCTCCCAGGTTGCCCGGCATCTGGTAGTGATCGGCGTAGGAAAAATTGACAAAGGCGATGACCTCATCGTGGTCGAACGTACGCAGGGATACGTCGCCGGTATTATCGGTGACCTCGAAGTTGACGGTCGTTTCGCTGGTATTGCCCGTACTGCCGGCCACTCTGGCGGTGAGGGTGTGCATGCCATAACTGTCCGGTGTCCAGTAGGCATAGACATGGCCATCGACCCCTGCGATGGCTTCCACGGGCGCTCCGTCTACCTCCAGTTCCACCGATTCTATGGAGAACCATTGCGGATAGGCGATCCGCCCGCGTGCGCCCAGGGCCATCTGTCCCAGTTCGGGCATCACCATTGGGTAGGCGGCGGCGGGGCTGGTGATGATGGCCTCCGGAAAGACCTCATCGGGGTTGACGGCCATAAACGAGCGCTCAATGGGCCCGGTGGCATTGTATGCACCGTTGCCCTCCTGGATGGCGCTTACGACCACGGCGCCTCCCTCTCCGGTCAGGGTGAGCAGGTTGCCGTCCACCATTGCCGGCCCCGAGACAATGGAAAAAGTAACCGGCAGGCCGGAAGTGGCGCTGGCCTCCAGTTCAAAAGGGGCATCCGTAGAAAGGCGGTCGGACAAAGGAGGGAAAGACAATATCTGATAAGGAGCCGCGATACCTCCGTAGAGGGTAAACTCCTTGAGAATGAAACCTTCGTTGACGTTGGCGCGCTGCTGTGCGTAGATGCGGAAGTAACGCCCGTTCCAATCCAGTTCGTCCAGCAAAAAATAAGCGATGGCGTTTTCGTTAAACACGTCCAGGGTTTGCCAGTCTTCCGCGTTATCGGAGGCCTGAATTTCGAAGTCGGAGGCGTAGAAGACATCATCCCAGTGAATGGTCGCCGCACAGATGTTGTTGACGATGCCGAGGTCTATATAGATCCACTGGGGTTCTGACCGTTCACTTACCCATTGGGTTTCAACGTTGCCATCTACGATGCTGGAGGGTGACCCGGAGGAAGTGGAGGAAACCGTCACCGGCTTTCCGCGGGAGATCTCCTGGTTGAAGCATTGGCCGGAAGCCAGTGCAGGCGTCAAAAAAACGAATAGAAAAAAGCAGTAGTTGCGAAGGGTTGCCATATTTTGGTGGATTGCAGGGTGGCCAGGTTTTTAATAAAGCCGGCGATAAAGATAAGGAATGAGAATCTTTTGGTGCGGCCGGTTTGGAAATTTCACGTAAATAAGGGGCCTTCCGGTTCGCACCTTTACGCCTGATTGGGTGTTCCATAATTGGATTCATTTCAAAACTAAAACACAAGCAATGTCAGAAAAGAGCTTTAGAGAAAAGATAGAAGGCCGCCTTCACAGCTGGAAACGAGAACTGGAAGAACTGCAGCTGCAACTCCACCTGGGCAGTAAGGAAGCTGCTGAGAAGCTGGAAGAACAGAAGAATAACCTCCGCAGTTGGATGGATGACAACCGGGGCCGGTTCAAAGAGGTCGAAGAAGAAATAGGAGAAGAAGCCCGGGAATTCCGCCAAAAGTTCAATGAGCTTCTGGAAAAACTGAAAAAGGCCCCGGCAGAGACCAAAGAGGCGGCCAAAGCTCAGGAGGCAGAACTGTCCGCTACCATGGATGAACTGAAGGTGGAGGCCGAAAAGCTCGAAGAGCAAGGCAGTGAAAGCGCCGCCGGTATGATGGACGATTTTCAGGACCGCATGTCCCGCTTTCAGGCTCACCTCAAAGTGCTTACTGCAAAATACCTCGGAGAGGCTGCCGAAGACTGGAAGGAGTTCCAGGAAGAAGCCAGGGAAAAGATCGAAAAGCTGAAAGATAAGGCCGGAGAGTGGCAGGAAGAGGCCGGCGAAGAGTGGAAAGAATGGCGCGGGGAGCTGAACAAAGCGTTCAGCAACCTCGCCAGTGCTTTAAAACGGGAGAAGAAGTAAAAATAAAGCTGCAACCACAGCAGTTTTCTCAAACTAAATTTCATTTTTCGCCGTTATATGTTAACTCAATGTTAATTTATTTTTAACTTAGAGTTAAGTTAGCGCTTCTGCTTCGGAAGCGATGTCTGGCCCGGAAAATGAAAGCTTATGAGATGGACTGCTGTGGTTTTGGTGTTGTTGTTGCTGGGCAATGCGGTACCTGCGGGCACCCAATCCAGTGACCTGGTAAAGATCCCCTTCGAACTGGTGAATGGCCTGGTCGTAGTGAGTGCGTCGATTAACGGCGACACCGGAAACTTCGTGTTGGATACGGGCTCGCCCGTAGTAGTCGTCAATCCCAATAATGTTCTAGGGTTGGAACCGGGAAAAACACAGCAGGCTTATGCATTCAGGGGTAAGCCGGTGAAAGTGAAGCACTTCAGCTGGGCCGGTATAGAACGCGAAAGCATGGATGCCCTGGCCATGGACATGACCCACCTCGAAAATGCTTCTCACCGCAAGATACACGGCGTCATCGGTTACGAAGTATTGAGCAAGTACGAGTTGATGTTCGACTGCCGCAATCAGGTGCTCCTGTTGTACGAACCTCATGACAGCTGGATACATAAACAGGAAGCTCCGCTTTTCAACTTCCGCTTTCAGATGCGCGGCCAGCTTCCGGTGATCAAAGCCCGAATCGGAGGCAAAAAGGTTCACCTCGGCCTGGATACGGGGGGAACTACCAACCTGCTTTCCGAAAAACTATTGGAAAAACTGCCTGCCTCTGCTGTCGGCAAAACAGAAGAGGAAAAAATACTAGGTGTGGGGAACCTGCCGGAATACAAAAAATCGGCAATGGTCCGCCATATTGAGGTCGATGATAAACCTTTACATGCTTCCCGTTTTCTGTTCACCGACCTTTCCCATCTTGACGAGCTCCATATCGAGGGCCTTTTGGCCATGCCCTTCCTGAGCCAATTCCGGTTTTCCATCAACTACAAAACCAAACGGGTTTACATCTGGAGCCACGGCGAAGAGATCAGCTACCGGACGATCTGAAGTGCGAAATTTAATTCCGACTAACCTCTTTCGATACATTTTTGAAATCATAATAGGTTGTGGAAATTTCGAAAACAGGGTCAATTTTTCAGATTTTCTGATTGTAACGTTTTGCGTAGCTGCCCTGAAGGCGTGAACCCGGACCGGGGTCGCGAAAAAAGGTCAAATATTAGACATGATTAACAGGATTTACAAGATGTAGTGGCTGGCGCCACATCGGTGTATATATCCTGAAAATCTTGTTAATCCTGTCTGCACCTACTTCTTGCACAACCCCTCGGAGACGCTTCACCCGTCAACTTGAGAGGACGCGAGTTTTTCGTCTTCGACGCCAAAAAATTTTGGTTCACCCTGTGGAATTTATATTTATTCCACAGGGCAGGCCCAGTTAGCGTTGGTTTTTCGTCTCTGATCCGGGACATACGTCATTGCAGCTACTCAATCCGTTATAATCAGCAGATTTTCAAGGCAATCTATGCCGTTTAGATCGAATTCACTTTCATCTTACGCGAAAGGGCCGTCCGGCTTCCCACTTCAAACCTCCTTTTGTTAAGGAAGCCCCATTTTTTATGGTGGGGGCATCTCCAGCCCCATTCCGGCAGCACTCCCTGGGAAAATTCCGACTTCCTACTTCCGCCTTCCCACTTCCATTTCAGCTTAACGAAAAGTTAACACCCAGCTAACACCGAGTTTATTTTTGATCCCTTCCTTTGCAGTGCAAATGCTTAGGGCGCTATCTACATTCAATGATGATCAAAACGCCCAATTGAATTCAAAAAAAAACCTGTAGTTGTAATGAAGAATTTCAAACACTTTTTTTTCGCCGTCCTTTCCGTAGCAACATTTACGGTGTTCACGGCTTGTAACAATGACGATGAGAATCCTCCGCAGGACGACATCATCGAAGTTTGCGGTACGGTTACTGACACTGATGGCAACCCGCTGGCAGGGGTCGCCGTTTCCTCCGGTTCTGCTACGGCGACTACCGATGCTGAAGGCAGGTACTGCGTTGATGCCAACAAAGATGGCGCGCTGACCTTTACGCTGAACGATTACGAAACGGAAACGGAATTCGTAAATAACCAGACTACGATCAATACTGCTCTGACCAGCGCAGCCTCCGAAGAAACGACTTATATAGAGTCGACCGTTGAAAAAGAGTGTGATGGTGGCGCCACAGTAAATATCGTTCAGGTCAGTGTAACTGACCGCGGCCAAGGTTCGGGTACTACAACCTGGACCAACAACAAGGTCTGGATACTGGAAGGGCTGGTGTTTGTCAACGCCGGCCAGGTACTGACCATCGAGCCGGGTACGATCATCAAGGGCAAATCCGGACAGGGAGAAAAAGCCTCCGCACTGATAGTCGCTCAGGGTGGCCAGCTGATCGCTGAAGGAACGGCTGACATGCCGATCGTCTTTACTTCCGAAGCGGACGCCATTGCCCGTGATATGGACGGCAACCTTTGCCTGGGCGGCTCTCTGGCCAGCAGTGTACGCGGCCTGTGGGGCGGTGTGATCCTGTTGGGCAAAGCTCAGCTTAACGCTGCAACCGAAACCCGCGCAATCGAAGGGATTCCTTCAACCGAGCCCCGTGGGACTTACGGTGGTACGGATGATGCCGACAACTCCGGTTCTTTGAAATACATTTCTATTCGCCACGGTGGTACGGACATCGGCGCCGGCAACGAGATCAACGGCCTGACGATGGGCGGTGTTGGTACCGGTACGACCATCGACTACATCGAAGTATTCGCCAATAAGGATGACGGTTACGAATGGTTCGGCGGTACAGTAAACACCAAGCACCTCGTTTCTGCTTTCTGCGGTGATGATGCGTTCGACTACGATGAAGGCTGGAGGGGTAAGAACCAGTTCTGGCTCGCATATCAGGAAGGCGCCGGCGACCGCGGCGGTGAGCACGACGGAGGCCCGTCGGATTGCGAAACCTGCGAACCTTTCGCTACGCCTGTCGTATACAACGCTTCTTTCCGCGGCCAGGGTGCTGATGCGGGTAAGCGTGCGATAACCTTCCGCGATAACGCCGGAGGCGAATATCACAATTCTATCTTCTGGTCCTATGGGCGTGGGATAGACATCGAGGTCCGTGCCTCTATCGATGACTCCTACACCCAGTTCCAGGCAGGTAACCTGAAGTTCACGAACAACATCCTGTTCGACATTGCCGGAAGCCTCTTTTCGATCGGTAATGAAGACAGCGGTGACGTTTCGGCCGAGCAGGCAGTTCTTGATGCTTACTTCAACGATGCGGCCAACAATATTCAGGTAGCTGATCCGCAGCTTGGTACCGACCTGGCCCCGATGGCCGCCGGCCCGGCTGCACAGGCAGGTGCTGAAGTGCCTGGCGACGGCTTCTTTGAAGCAGCTCCTTACATTGGCGCTTTCGCTCCTGGTGTTGAAACCTGGATCAGCGGTTGGACGGCAACTAGCAAAGAGCTGAACTAATTTTCTGGTTTCTTTGACAAAAGGATTTAGGGAATAGGATCCCTGTGAAAATGGTTGTCGCTCTCTTGGAGCAAAACCATGCACGCCATCCATACCTCTTGTCAGGGGAATCAGAAAAAGTGAATAATAATAATTGGCACGGAGCATCCTTGGCAAGTACAGGGATGCTCCTGTTACATTTCAGAACGATAAAATTTACTGTGCTGATTTTCAGCGAATTGCTTTTAACAAATTATTATCATCTATGAAAAATGTATTGACTTTTCTCCTCTTGTTTTTGGCTGTTTCTGCCTTCGGGCAGTCCGGGACAATCCGCGGTAAAGTGATCGAAGCTGCCACCGGATGGGAGGTGATCGGAGCTACTGTGCAGGTCGAAGGAGCTGCCACCGGTACCGTAACGGATATTGACGGCACCTTTTCTCTTAAGGCAGACCCCGGCGTCCATGCTGTTCTGATCTCCTATGTTGGTTATGCTGCACAAAAGATCAATGAGGTAGAAGTGAAAAGTGGCGATGTGACCGTCCTGGGCGATATTGCAATGGAGGAGGAAGCTGTTACAACGGAAACGGTGGTGATCTCCGCCAGAAAGATACAGACCAGTGAATCGGCCATGCAGACGCTACAACGCAAAAGCATCAAAACGCTGGATGCCATTTCCAGCCAGGCTTTCAGCCTGCGTGGCGATAATGACGCTGCTGCTGCCGTTCGGCGGGTACCTGGCGTTTCGGTACAGGAAGGCAAATACGTTTACATTCGCGGGCTGGGCGACCGCTACAGCAAGACCACGCTGAACGGCGCCAATATCCCGGGACTGGACCCCGACCGCAATACGGTACAGATGGACTTGTTCCCCACTAACCTGCTCGACAATATTGTCGTTTACAAAAACTTTACCCCCGACCTGCCCGGTGATTTTACCGGCGGCCTGGTCAATGTGGCCACAAAAGATTTTCCCGAAGACTTCACCATGGCGGCCAGCCTCGGCTTCGGATATAACCCCCAGGTAACCTTTAACGATAACTTCCTCACTTCCAGCGGAGGAAAAACCGATTGGCTTGGCTATGATGACGGGGCCCGCGATTTTCCCGCTGCCCTGAGTTCCATGCCGACTTTTGGCGAAGCGTTGTCCAACCAGGCGCTTGCCAAAGAACTGAACGCGGCCACCCTATCCCTGAACAATGAACTGGCCCCGAAAACGGAAGCCCCGCTGCCCAACCACAACTTCGCCTTTTCCATCGGCAACCAGAAGACGCTCTTCGGCAAGCCGGTCGGCTTTATTGGCAGCCTCACCTACCGGCGCGAGTTCTCCGGTTATGAAAACGGCTTTACCGGCCGCTATACCTTCGCCCAGGTGGGCGCCGATATCCTGACGACCCAGCGCGAACTGGAAGACCGCCGCTTCTCGGATTATGTGATCATGGGCGGTATGCTCAATGGCTCTATTAAGCTCAACAGCTTCAATAAGATCGGCCTGAACATCCTCCGCAACCAATCCGGCCAGACCGATACCCGCTTCCAGGAAGGCCGGGTCTCTGGTGGCGCTTCCGATGGCCTGTACCAGGAACGCACTATGGCCTATCAGCAAAGAGAGCTGACCTCTTTTCAGTTGCAGGGAGACCACGCCCTGGGCGAAAGCCAGAAATTCAAAGTCGACTGGATCTCTTCCTACACCCTCTCCGGCATGAAGCAGCCGGACCTGCGCTTCGTCAACAACTTCTTTGAAGCGCCGGACCGCTACATCATCGACCCGGCGGAAGATATTCCGCCAACCCGCTTCCGTCGTACTATGGATGAGGTGACTTTCGATAATAACCTGCACTTGCAGTACAACTTTACCAACTGGACCGGCCAGAAAGGAAACATCAAAGTAGGCGGCGCCTACATGGCCCGTACCCGGGAGTTCCGGGAAAATACCTTCCGCTACGAGAACTTCGAATCCGGGAATGTAAGGGACTTCCTGAACTACGTCACACCAGAGAATGCATTCAGCCTGGAAAACCCGGGTGGCATTTACATCTCTGACTACACGGAAGGCCGCAACCAGTACGACTCCGATATGAGCGTCCTTGGCGCCTATGCCATGACCGAGCTGCCGTTAACGGCCAAGCTGAAGACCATCCTCGGCGCCCGGGCGGAGCAGACTACGCTGAACTTCACCAGCTTCAGCGAAGTGAACCCCATCAACGATGAGGCCTTGCTCGATGAGTGGAACTATCTGCCCAGCGCCGGCCTGATCTACGAAGCTATGCCCGATAAGATGAACGTGCGGGCTTCTTATAGCCGCACCGTAGCCCGCCCGACCTTCCGGGAGATCGCGAGCATCGCCATCTTCGACGAGATCCGGAACGTGATCGTACTGGGCAATGAAAACCTGATGATCACCGAGGTAGACAATGCCGACTTCCGATGGGAGTATTTCTTCGAGCGCGGGGAGATGGTCTCCTTCTCGGTTTTCTATAAGAACTTCACCAATCCGATCGAATTGACGATCAACCCGCAGACCGGCGGCGGCACGCCGGAATTCCAGTACCGCAACGTCGACCAGGCCATCCTGTACGGCGCCGAATTCGAGGCCCGCAAAACGCTGAGCTTCATCGGCCTGCCCAGCTTTAGCATTGGAACCAACCTGGCTTTCGTCAATTCAGAGGTAGATATACCGGCGGCGGAACTGCAGGTGATCCGTGCCTTTGACCCCAATGCCGACGCAACGCGCCCGCTGTTCGGCCAGTCTCCCTACATCGTTAACGCTTACCTCAACTTCCTGCCCGAATCGGGCAGGACCAAGGCCAGCCTCAACTTCAACGTGCAGGGTGAGCGCCTGTTCCTCGTCTCCGTTGGCGGAACGCCCGACGTTTACGAGCAGCCGTTCCCCTCCCTGAACTTCCGCATTTCTCAGGAGGTGGCCAACAACGTTAACGTCACGCTGGGCGTAGGCAATATCCTCGATCCGGAGTTCAAGCGCACCCACGAATTCAACGGACAGGAATATTTCTTCCGGAATTATCGCAACGGGCGAACCATTTCCGTGGGCCTCTCGTATAAAGTGCAAAACTACTAGGAAAACGGAAGTGCGAAGTTGGAAGTCGGAAATGCGAAGGCGAAAATGTCTGCTTCGCACTTCCGACTTCGCACTTCCGGCTTCTTAGTGAACCCTGTACTTTATGGACCCATCATTAATGATCATGTGGCTGGGGTTTATCCTGGCCGGTTACTCTGTCGTAGGAAACGACAGCATTCAGACTTTAGGCACCTTTCTGAGCTCCAATGAAAACCGCCCGTGGTATGTATTGTGGTTCTTTGCCGGAAGCATCCTTACCATTACTATGGTATATGGCTGGTACAACTACGGAGGAGATGTCTCCTACGACCGGCTAGCCAAATATCCGTTGCCCGACCCCTTTGCCTGGTATTATATCTTACCGCCTTTGGTGCTGATGGCCCTCACCCGTACCGGTATCCCGGTGAGCACGTCCTTTCTCATTCTGACCTTTTTTAGCGAGAAGAACATGATGGACATGATCGAAAAGTCCGTACTGGGCTATATTGTCGCTTTTGGCGCATCCATCGTGGTCTATATTTTGATTGCCAGTACCATAGAAAAACGTTTTATCGAGTCAGAATCCACGCCGGAAGAACGGCGCATTTGGATGCCTTTGCTGTTACTTTCGACCGGGTTCCTCTGGTCGCAGTGGCTGATCCAGGATTTTGCCAATATTTTTGTCTATCTGCCCCGTTCACTGAGTGGAGCCAACCTCGCTGTTTCTCTCAGTATTTTGCTCCTCCTGCTCGGTTATATTTTTTACAGTAAGGGCGGTAGCATTCAGAATATTGTTAAGTCCAAGACCAACACCGTTGATATACGGTCTGCGACCATAGTCAATGCAGTTTACGGCCTGGTATTGTACTATTTCAAGGAGCTGAACAATGTTCCCATGAGTACAACCTGGGTGTTTATCGGGCTACTGGCCGGCAGGGAAATAGCGATCCGCATTCGCCTGGAGAAGAAGATCAGCAAAACGATCGCCAGGATGGTCCTTTCCGACCTCGGCAAGGTCTTCTTCGGCCTGGTGGTAAGCATTCTGCTGGTCTTTATCATCAAGTTCCTGGCGAAGTAGTTTTTTGAGGGGCTATCGCTTCCTCCTCCTCTCCATTGATGATCATATCCTCGTAGACCCTCAGGATGCGGTTGGAGAAGAGGGCCAGGTTGCGGTATTCTCCCAGGTAGTTGAGGAATAAAGTGCTATTCCGGGTCCCTACCTCTTTATTTTGTATCCTTTTGATCTGATTTTTCCGGGCGTTCTGGATGCCCTTGACCAACAACTGGAAATCGGCCATCAATACCGGTATTTTATCCGGATGGTAATCTTTAAGAGCCCCGACGAGGTAGTCGAAGCGCATTTTCAAGCTGCTGTTGACAACATTTAATTCCTCGATCTGTGCCGGCAACAGCGGTTTGTGGTGATTGCTGACGTGATCCAGGTTGGATTTGACGACTTCCCGGATGCTGAGGGCCATTTCATGGAGATAGTCCGCTACGAGGATATAGAACTGGCCGGCCTCCAGGTCGTCGGCCGGCAAGCGGTTCAAAGACGAGGTGGCTTTATGCTTGAGGTTTACGGTTTTTTTGTACATCTGGTCAAATTCCCGCGATGCCGTCCTCAGGATGGAAAGGTCCTCCTGTGCCAAACCCTGTAAAGTATTATCGAGCAGCCGGTTGTACTTGCCCAGCATATCCGAAATGCGCTGTAAGCTTTTCTCGACAACCCTTTCTTTAGTAAGCGTTTCCGTTTCCAGGATCGGCTCTATGTCGACTTCTTCCTGTAGTTTCTCTTTGTGGTATTTGTGGGTTCGGTATACCAGGAAACCCGCAATGCCCAGCATGATGATGATGGCTACAACGCCGCCGTAGTAAAACAAGGCAGCTATAATAAAGGCTATGGTAAAAGCGGAAATGGCGGTAAAGAACCAGCCACCGACCACGGAAAGCATCCCGGTGACGCGGTATACCGCACTTTCCCGCCCCCATGCCCCGTCGGCCAGGGAGGCGCCCATGAAGGCCATGAAGGTCACATAGGTGGTAGACAAGGGCAATTTCAGGGTCGTGCCCATAGCGATGAGGATACTGGAAACGACCAGGGTAACGGAAGCCCGGATCATGTCAAAGGACGGAGCCTCTTTGCCCAGCGCAGCTTGTTTTTGAAGGAACGGTTGCTCATCGAACTGCCGGTTGATGTTTTGGCGCCACTTCTCCGGTGTGATCTTTTCGAGATATGCCGCAATGTTGATCGAGCCCCGGACGATAGAGCGGGACAGCAAGGAAGCCGAAAACCGTTCGGCCCCACCGGCGTCCTGCCTGCCCAGGTCGAGCGAGGTTCGCACCACCGAACGCGCCTTTTTGGAGGTCCACAGGGTGACTACCATGACCAGCCCGGCGATCAGCAACATATAGGTGGGGGTAGCTACCTTCCCGGCCAGCCCTTCCATCAGGAAACTACCAGGCTGGCTGCTGCCGCTTTGGGTGAATATTTCGTAGGAATGGAAGCCGGCCAGCGGCACCCCGATAAAGTTCACCAGGTCATTGCCGGCAAAGGCCATGGCCAGGGCGAAGGTGCCTACCAGGACAATAAATTTCAGAATATCGAATTGGGTGAATAGGGCCAGCAACTGGAGCACAATCGTCGATCCGATAAAGGCTGCGGCGAGGATCGTCCAGGTGTGGGTATTGAAGTAATGAAGGATGTCTTCGGTCAGAAAGGAGGCGCCCTCCGCTCCTTTAAGTACCATGAAATAGGTGATGGCGGCAATTGCCAGCCCGCCCCAGGGCGCACCCAGGTACCGGAGCCTCTTTTCATAATCGAAAGAAAATAGGGCCCGGCTTACGTATTGCACGGCCATACCCGCCGAGAAGGCAATGACGACCGATACCAGAATGCCCGATATGATGGCCAATGCTTTTGCAGAGTTGATGTATTCATAAAACGGCAGGGCATTAGGGTCCGTATAAACCTTAATAATAGATATGGCTGTGGCGGCGCCCAGCAATTCAAAGACCAGGGAGACTGTCGTGGAAGTCGGCAGGCCGAAGGTGTTGAATGCATCCAGGAGCAGGACATCTGTGATCATGACCGCAAGGAACAGAATAATGATCTCGGAGAAGTAGAAATATTGCGGGTTGAAAATGCCCTTCCTGGCGACCTCCATCATACCGCTGGAGAAAGAGGCGCCGATGAGAATACCCAGTGCTGCCACCGCCATAATAGCCTTCAGGGAGGCCGCTTTGGCTCCAATGGCGGAATTCAGAAAATTGACGGCATCATTGCTGACGCCTACCACCAGGTCAGAAATGGCTAAGAAAAAAAGGACGAGGACGAGAGCCAAATACAAAGTTTCCATGAGGATGTTGTTTTGAATTAAATGTCCTCATCTCTATCAGCCAAGAGGCCCTATTATTGTCCTTAACTTCAGGCACATACTTTGTCAAAACGCTTGGAAAAAAAGCTTTCCCACATCAATATTACCGAATTATCGCAATTCGCCAGTATTAATTTTTTGTAAATTCTTCGTTAATGTATTGTAAATGAAAGGTGGGGTAATTCGTTGGCAGATAGGCAGCAGAGGTATCTCCTCTTCCCGAATTTTTCTGATTGTAACGTTTTGCGTAGCTGCCCTGAAGACGTGAACCCGGACCCCCAAATACGCTGACCAGTTATGCGTCAGTGTATTTGGGCCGGAGACGTTACACCAGTCAACTTGAGGGGACGCGGGTTTATCGTCTTCGACGCCAAAAAATTTTGGCGATCCCAGTTAGCGTTCGGCATCGCAGCTACGCAATCCGTTATATTCAGGAATTTTTCAATTCGAGATGGAAATGCTCGCTGCGGGGAAATGGCCTTTTTGTCCTTGTCTCCTGCCCAACGCTTTCCTTTAGGGAAAAAGGGCGCTTGTGGCCGCTTGGGGAGCTGTCCATTGCCCGGCGGGGGCTTCTCTGGGGGGGCTTCGGGCGGTGCCCCCCCCAGGAAGTGGCCCGTTTAATGTTTGATCTTTGACGCTCGATTTTCGATGTAGGGCTGGCGGGCGAGGCTGCCCTGGAAGCGCTGCACCCAAAGAGCCCGGTCAAAAATCACACATTCCTCCGTATCGAAAGTACCGCATAATCTGTCTGATGTTTTGCACATCCTACCTTTTCCGGTGCTCTTTTAGCCCCGGATTCGCATGGCTCATTTATAAGTATCCAGGGCCTCAGGTAGTTTGAGAATCAGAAGTCTGTGGCATTACAGCTTCTTCCTCCTCTTCTCCGTTGATGATCATATCCTCGTAGATCTTAAGGATGCGGTTGGAGAAGAGAGCCAGGTTGCGGTATTCTCCCAGGTGGTTGAAGTGCAAGGCACTGTTGCGGGTACCTACCTCTTTATTTTGTATCCTCTTGATCTGGTTTTTCCGCGCAGACCGGATCGCCTTGATAAGGACCGGGAGGTTACTGATGATCTCAGCGCCCTTTTCCGGTTCATATTCCTTCATAGCATCGACAATAGCCTGTAACCTGTCTTTCAGGAGGGCGTTGACGGAATGCAACTCGTCGATCTGGGCAGCCAGTAAAGGTTTGTGATTATTGTTAACGTGGTTGAGGCTGGGCACGACGATCTCCCGGACATTTTTCGTCATTTCATGAAGATAGTCGGAAAGCAAAATAAAGAAGTGTCCGGCCTGGAGGTCGTTTTCGGTTAGCCGATCGAGAGCCCGATTGGCATTTTGTCTTCTTTTTCGGGTGCGTTTGTAGAGCTTGTCAAATTTCTTGGCCGTCTTTGCCAGCCCCGTCAGGTCTTCGGTACTCAATGCTTTCAGCGTATCATCGAGCAGGGTTTCAAATTGCCCAAACGCCTCTGACAAATGTTGAACGCCTTTTTCGATGATCCATTCCTGGGTGAGGGGCTCTTCTTCCAGATTTTTTTCCTGATCGAGTTCTTCCTCCTCCATGCGCTGGCCATGGTATTTGTGCGTCCGGTAGATCACAAAGGCAGTGATGGCCAGTAAGGCCAGAATTGCGGCCAAGCCTCCGAAGCTGAAGATCAGGGCGATAATGAAGGCCATGGTAAATGCGGACAGGGCCGTGAAGAACCAACCTCCGATCACCGAGAACATGCCGGTGACGCGGTAAACTGCACTCTCTCTGCCCCAGGCGCCATCGGCCAGGGAAGTGCCCATGAAAACCATAAAGGTGACGTAAGTGGTAGAAAGCGGCAATTTCAGTGCTGTGCCGATGGCGATGAGGATACTCGAAACGACCAGCGTAACCGAAGCGCGGATCATATCGAAGGCCGGTGCCTCTTTACCGAGGGCGGCCGTTCTTTTGGCAAATGCCCGCTCATCGAACTGCCGGTTGAGGGTATTCTTCACCTTATTGGGCAATAAGTTGCCGACGTAGTTGGACATGGTTATGGCGCCGCGTACGACCGACCGGGAAAGGAATGAAGCGGCAAAACGTTCATCGCCTGTATCCTGTCGACCCAGGTCGAGGGAGGTTTTGACCACCGAACGCGCCTTTTTGGAAGTCCACAGGGTGACCACCATGACTACTCCCGCCAGCAATAGCAATAAGGTAGGAGTGGGAACCTTGCCCGCCAGCCCGTCCATAAGCAGTCCATCTGGCGACCCACCGGAGTTCACGAAGATCTCGTAAGAGTTGAAGCCAGCTAATGGGACGCCGATGAAGTTCACCAGGTCGTTTCCGGCAAAGGCCATAGCCAGGGCGAAGGTGCCGACCAGCACGATGAACTTCAGGATGTCGAACTTGGTGAACCGGTTAAGGAGCCACAGGATAACGGTCGAGCCGATGAAGCTCGCGATCATGATCGTTCCGGTATTGTGGGCGATGTAATCCTGCACACTGTCCGTCATAAAGGAAGCTCCTTTAGCTCCTTTAATAAGCATGAAGTAGGTGATGGCGGCAATGGCCAATCCGCCCCAGGGCGCGCCGAAGTAGTTCAGCCGCTTCTCATAATCAAAAGAGAACAGGGCGCGGCTGATATACTGGATGATCAGGCCCGCCGAGAAAGCGATCACCACCGACAAAAGTATACCGGAAATGATGGCCAGCGCCTTGGCGGAATTGATGTATTCGTACAACGGCAAGGCGTTGGGGTCCGTATAGACTTTGATAAGCGCAATGGCTAGGGCGGCCCCCAGCAGTTCAAAAACGATGGATACTGTCGTGGAAGTCGGCAGCCCGAACGTGTTGAACGCATCCAGCAGTATCACGTCTGTGATCATCACGGCCAGAAAGAGAATGATGATCTCCGAGAAATAAAAGTATTGAGGGTTAAAGATCCCCTTTCGCGCTACTTCCATCATGCCGCTGGAGAAGGTCGCTCCGATCAGGACGCCCAGGGCCGCAACGGCCAGTATGGTCTTGAGCTGGGCGGCTTTGGCCCCGACGGCCGAATTCAAAAAATTGACAGCATCGTTACTCACCCCTACTATGAGGTCGGAAATGGCCAGTAAGAATAGAATGACGACTAGCGCCAGGTACAAAGTTTCCATAATGTGTGTTTAGGAACAATTAAAAAATAAATTCGACGCCAGTAATCCAGGGGCGGCCCGGAGCCTAAAAGGGGGAAGGCCGCTCCTGGATTACTGGCTCAAAATGTCGAATTTATTTTTTAATCACTACTTAAAATCCTACTTCAAACTGTAGCCGGTACCTCAACCCGTTGACATCTTTGTTCTCTTTGTCGATCAGAGAAATGTCTGATTGTACTTTCAGGCTGTGTCCGACGATATATTTTGAGACGCCCAGCGTGTATTCCTCTGCTCCGGTAAAGCTCATATCCCAATCGGGAGTCACAGTGGTGTACCGTCCGGCTATTTCCCAGTTGCTCTTGAAAAGGTAGCCGGCCTGTATATTGAATCCTTTACCGGTATCATAGGATTCTCCGTTGGCGTCGATCATTTTATCTTCTACTTCTTCGTGATGGACGCCCTGAGGCAGCACGCACCTTTTATCGGCGTACTCGGCGGTAAGGGAGAACCCTTTGTACTTAAAGATACCATCAACGAATACGGTTTGCAGGTCATTGGTCAGGTAATGCCCTTCGGCATCCATCAGGAAGCTTCCGGATTGCTTCTGCCGGGAAGCGCCCTTATTGAAATTGTAACTGACGCCCAGCATCAGCTTCGGAGTGGGTTCCCTTTTCAGGTCGGAGTCGAAGTAATCTCCTTTTCCGGAGAACTCGCCTAATGGCAGATACTCCAGCCTGCCGGTATAATTCAGGCCGCCGATGTTGTTGATGGCCATATTCCGGCCTTCACCCATAGAAACAGAGAATATAGGCTTAACCACTGCCGTTCCCGAATGAAATTTGCCTCTTAGATGCAATCCCATATCGCGGTCGATATTGAAAATACTGTTCACCGAGCTGCGGTCGACAAATTGCAAGGCCTGAGAGGAGACCACCCGTTCCCGGTTGCCCGGCAATTTTGTCTGTCCGGCCCAAAGTTCAAAGTTTTTGTGGAATTTCCATTTCACAACGGCATCCAGGATGATCTTCGGCGCTCCTCCGGACTGGTCAAAATCGGAACGGCTACTCAGATCCTGGTTGGATAGGGCCAATTCGACCTTGTATATGAAATTGGGGTTCACTGCCCAACCGTCAAATTTCAACCTCGCCCGGCGCACAGCCGCGCTGGATTGCCAGGGGGAATGCGCCGCAAGGTTGCCTGATGTAGCGAAGAGTGTCTGGAAACGGAAGCTTGCCTTGAGGAAAAGAGAGGAATCAGGAGCCATTACCGATAAACCTTTTCCGAATTTTATTGAGGAGATCGGACTCGAATTTTGGGCATGGACATTAAACGAAAAGGATATCCAGAGCAATAGCCCTAGAACCGGGGGGTAAATACCTTTCATGTGGACACGGATTTGTTACAGCAAAAAATGGACAGGGTAAAAGTAGACAGGGAATATTAACTGAAGATTAGGCCAATGTTAACAGAAGGTTAATTTTTTTTGGAAAAAAACCTTGATCTTCCAATATCCTTCTTATTTTCAACCAAAAAAGGGAGGCAGACGGTGTCCATTTTTTACTTCCGTGTCCGGTTGTAAAGTGTCTGCCTCCACAAAACTAATATAGGTTCATAGGCCAGTTTGCTGCTGGCCTTTTTCTTTTACTGGTATTCCGTTGAAATGTTTCTCAAGAGTAAGTTTGCTTTCGAAGTTGCCCTCCTTACGCCAGCGTGCAGAAAAGGGTGCTGATAAGGCTGAGCCTATGGAGATAACTATACTACTCCAATTATTGTTTGCGAAAATAAGGCAATCATTTAAACTGAAAATTAGCTGAATATTAACTCTGTGTAAAGGATAGTGAAAAGCCTGGGTCAGGCGAGGAAGACATACAAATAATAGGCTCCCACGATGATGAAAATTGCTCCAACCCCGTAACGGGCCACCTTCTCGATCTTTTGAATGGCATTGAACCAGACGCCTACTTTTTCAAAGCTGAATGCCAGAAGATAGGTAAATACCAGGACAGGCAAGCCTGTACCCAGTGCAAATATCAGCGGTAATGTAAAGGCATCCGCGGAACGAAGTGCCATGGGGATGAGCATTCCGAAATAAAGGGCGCCGCTGTAAGGGCAAAAGGCCAGCGCAAAAATAATCCCCAGCAAGAAGGCGCCGGATGCCCCCCGTTTGCCTGCCCTTTCAGTGATTTTTTGTAACGCGCCGCCCCCCTTGAAATGGATGGGAATGATGTCGAGCATGATCAGTCCTATTATCACCAGCAGGGGCCCCAGCCATTTCTCTCCATTAGCCTGAAAGAAACGGCCAACGTGAAATATACTTGCTCCGAAGTAAAGCACCAGAGCAATGGCTACGTAGCTAACTGCCCGGCCCAAAGTATACCATACCCCACTCCAGATCACCATGCGTTTTTCCCGGAACCCTTTGGCAATAAAGGCGGTAGCTGTGATATTGGTGGCTAGTGGGCAGGGGCTGATCGCAGTCAACAACCCTAGTGCAAAAGCGGAAAGCCAGGGTAGTTCCTGACTCTGTGCCAAAGATTGAAGCCAGTCGGTCATGCTTTGATTTTTTGCAGGCTTTCCTCCAGGTGTTTCTTCAGCCCGGCCTTGAATTTGGTTTCATCGTCGGCATTCATGAAAGCGAAGCTCGTCAGGTCGACATGGCTTTCCTGCCCGTTTTTTACCGTATTTATAATGAGCGTAGTGCCGAAAGCCAGGAATTTTTCCACGATTTCTGCGTTCGCCTCGTCGTCGGCGTTGATCAGGCGGAATGAGATGAGCCCTTCTTTCATTTCCCGGGAATAGGATTCCGCAAGGAGGCCCTTCGTCAACTGCTCAATAGTGAGGCAGGTTTTACAACGATGTGTGGTGTGAAAATCCAGCACTTCGATGCGGGCAGCCCCGTTTGCCGTCACCGTTTTTTGGGGTTGGGCATTTCCGGAACAACCGGCAAAGAGGATCAGTAACGCAAGGGGTATAGAATAAAGGAATAGGGATCTCATGGTTGAGTATTAATGGTTTATTAATGGATCGAGACGGATGCGCCTATGCTTCAATTAGTGTCGCCCCGTATATTATGCCCGAAAGGGTGGCCATAATGACGACCAGCAAGACATAAACCAGGGTCTTCTGCGTGCCCATTACATCCCGGATGACCAGCATATTGGGTAAAGAAAGGGACGGCCCCGCAAGGAGTAGGGCCAGCGCCGGCCCTTTGCCCATACCCGCTGTCAGCAGGCCCTGAAGGATAGGAACCTCCGTAAGTGTTGCAAAATACATGAACGCCCCTATGATGGAGGCAAATAAATTAGAGTACACCGAATTGCCGCCCACCAGCCAAACGACCCACTCTTTGGGGATCACGCCGGCTATCTGGGTATCATCGTGGGTGGATCCCAGAAGAAACCCGGCAGCAAGGACGCCCAGAGCCAGCAGAGGCATAATTTGTTTGGCAAATCCCCAGGTTGAAATTGCCCATTCCCGGTTGTCAGATCCATTGTCGTCGAGCAGGGTAACGGCGCTTAATCCAATAATACCTATAATCACCGGGATCATTGGAGTGGGCGACAGCCAGGCCGAGGCAGCCGTTAAAGCGGAGGCGAGCAGTACGTGCTGCCACTTTAGTTTCAGGATGAAGATCAGAGAGAAAACCAGTAGAACGGCGAAGATCCCCGTAATGGCCCACTTGTTGGCCCAAAGCCAATACCACAGCCCTTCCGTAATGCCTTCGCCGGGCTTGCCCCAGTTGGCAAAAACCAGGATCAGCACAAGGGTGAAAAAGTGGAAGGCTGTCTGCCAAAGCGGGCGTTTTTCCTGAACATCCGGAAAATTAATTTGCTCTGCCGCTTTGGCCCGTTCTTCTTTCCTGTAAATAAAAGACATGGCCAGCCCGATCACCACCGCGAAAACGACGGCGCCGATGGTGCGGGCAATCCCCATTTCCAACCCGAGTATGCGAGCTGTCAGAATGATTGCCAGGATGTTGATCGCCGGGCCTGAGTAAAGGAAGGCCACCGCCGGGCCAAGGCCTGCACCTCGCTGGTGGATGCTGGAGAAAAGGGGCAGGATGGTGCAACTGCAAACCGCCAGGATCGTCCCCGAGACGGAAGCCACCGAATAGGCCAGCAACTTTTTAGCGTTGGCCCCGAAATATTTTATGACTGCCCCCTGGCTGATGAAAACAGCTATGACACCCGCAATGAAAAAGGCCGGTAACAGGCACAGGATTACATGCTCGCGCGCATACCACTTCGTCAGGTCGAACATGGCCTGTACAGCCTCCCGGAACCGTCCCGAATCGGCTGGCAGGAAGAAGGCGAACAGGAACACAGCCACCATCCAGAATAGAATTCGGGCTTCCTTTTTCCATTCCATGGATCTATCTTTGGTGTAAATAAGCCAGTTAATTGAGGAGTGCCCTGACTTCGCCCGCTGTTGGCACCCGGCCTTTGATCCGGACCTCTTCGTCGACCACCACGGCAGGAGTGGAAAGTACGTTATAGGCCATTATCTGCACGATGTCTTCCACCTTCTCAATGTGTGCTTCCACTCCAGTTTCCGCTACTACCTGGCGCACAACTGCTTCAGTTTGCCTGCATTTGGGACAGCCAGTGCCTAGTATTTTGATGTTTTTCATGGCTATAATAGTTTATCGGCGAATTACGATGATCTTGAATGAAAAACACTGATGTTTGTCATTCAAAAAAATGATAATAATCGCTTCGTAAAAATTAGCCGTCTGAATTACAGGTTTGGGACGCCCCTTCAATGAAGGCAACACCAAATAATCCGGTGAATAATCGCCGGGCAACCTGCCAGTTGTCCTGGTTCAGGCAATACTTAACCTTGGGGGGCAAGATCTCTCCCTGGATCAGTCCTGCCTCCTTCAATACTTTCAGATGCTGCGATATCGTGGATTGGGCCAACGGGATACTTTCGGTGAGGTCTCCGGTGTAGCAGCAAGCCTGGTCATTTAGCAGTTTCAGGATTTGAATACGGACCGGATGCCCCATGGCTTTTGCAAAGGTAGCCAGCTGTTTCTCCTCATTGCTGTAAGCCGGTTTGGCAAGGGTTCTGCTCATTTTTTTTATTTATCGCCAATTTACGATAAACTCGCGGGCTTATCAAGTTCCCTGATGACAGCCTGGTTTCCATTATTTATGGAATAATTTTCCAGTAGGGGCATATCCTGATTTTTGTCGCAAGCCCCAGGATAAAATGGAGAAAAACGTAGCTTTTCGGTTACAGAAAAAGCATCTTTGGAAAAAATCGACGCAATGAATCCCCTCTTCCATCAAGTCCTTCAGGATATCGTCAAGAAAAAATTGCAACAGGAAGGGCTCAACCGCCCCATTCCGCCCCGGGTGCTGGCCGACGCTATGCGCATATTCAGGGTGGAGGCCTACCACCGGCTCAGGGATTACTTTCTTATCCTGCTGGGCACGCTCTCTGCCGGTTTCGGGCTGAAAGGCTTTCTGCTGCCCAATCAATTCATTGACGGAGGAGTCACAGGTATTTCACTTTTGGTGGAAGTTGTTACCGCCATTCCCCTTTCCGTACTGCTGGTGGCCATCAACCTGCCCTTCCTTATCCTTGGGGCCTGGACGATCAGCCGGCAGTTCGCCGTGCGGAGTATCATTGCCATCGTTATCCTGTCGTTGATCGTACACTTCATTCCTTATCCCATCATTACCAATGACAAGCTGCTCATTGCGATCTTCGGCGGCTTTTTCCTGGGCATGGGCATCGGCCTGAGCGTCCGGGGCGGGGCGGTGATCGACGGCACAGAGGTACTGGCGGTATACGTTAGCCGTAAGAGTAGCCTTACCATTGGCGATGTCATCCTGGTCTTCAACATCATCATTTTCTCCTTCGGGGCGTATATCCTGTCGGTTGAAATCGCCCTTTACGCTATCCTGACCTACCTGGCGGCTTCCAAAACGGTGGATTTTATTATCGACGGTATCGAGGAATATATGGGCGTGACCATTATTTCCGAGCGCAGCAATGACATCCGGATCGCCATTACGGAAAAATTGGGCAGGGGCTGCACCATATACAACGGGAAGAGAGGGTTTGGCAGAGATAAAAGCCAGCTGCAGCATACCGATATCGTCTATACCGTTATCACCCGCCTGGAATTGGCCAAACTGCAGACCGAAATCGATAAGATCGATGAAGAAGCTTTTGTGATCATGAGCTCTATCAAAGATACCAAAGGTGGGATGGTGAAGAAAAGGCCGTTGCAGCATTAGGAGGGAGAGTTTGTGTTGAGGTGTTTCTGTGTTGAGGTGCACTTGGGAGGAGACTGTTCGCAATTCGCTGTTCGCTGTTCGCAAATCCCTGAAAATCAAAGGGCATTTTTCAGGAGACACAGAAAATTGAACTATCCCTTTGGGAGCGTCCCAACGTCCCCACATCCCAACATTCCAACGTCCCCACATCCCCACATCCCAACGTCCCAACATCCTAAATGATCTCCTCAAATTCCTCTTCCTCTTCCCCGGGGCCGAGCCGTTCCAGCGCCTGTGTCTGTATGCTGCGCATTCGGCTCATTTCTTCCAGTACAGCCGTTGTGAATTGGCTGTCGATCAGCTTGCGGATATCCTCCACCGAGTTGACCGGGCCACCGGTTCGGAATTTATAGGTTTGTTCGAAAAGGCCGGACTCCAGCTTCACGGACAGCTTGTTCTCCATTTGGAATATGGTGATCTTTAGGACAGGGTGGTCGATAGAGCCTACGATACGCATGGCAAGTTGGTGGTTGTCAGTATTAAAACAGCTTTTGAATGCTTTTCGTCAGTACCTGGTAAACCTCCTCAAATTGTGGAAATTTTTTCAGGTACTCCAAATGCCGGGAAATGGTTTCCTGGTCGCCGCGCCGGGCGGGCCCGGTCTGCATGTCCCTGGCCGGATTTTCTTCGATCTTGTTCACCGTCTCCCGGATGAGCGGCAGTAACAGGCCGAAGGACAGTCCCTCATCAGCCAGTATTTCCTGGCCAATGTGGAACAGGTGGTTGGTGAAATTGTTGACGAAAACCGCTCCCACGTGCAGTACGGCGCGTTGCGCGTCGTCGATGCGGTGAACGCTCCGGCTGATCCGATGCCCCAGAGCAGCCAGCTGGCTGGCCAATTCCTCGTCCGGGCTGTGGACACAGATGGGGAGCGTATCGAAGCTGGGCTCCCGCCCACGGGAAAAGGTCTGCAGAGGGTAGAAAATGCCGTATCGGGGGAAGAAGGGTGCCAGTACGGACGAGGGAGTGGCGCCGGAAGTGTGCACTATGGCGCTTTGTTCCGGAAGCCGGCTTCGGAGCTTGCCGGCTACGGAAGCAATGGCGTCATCACTCACCGCCAGAATATAGAGCTCTGATCCGGGCTCGATCTGATCCAGCCGGGTAGCTGCCCGGGCGCCCGTCGCTGCTGCCAGTTCGCCGGCCTTCTCCTTATCCCTGCTGAATACCTGCACCACTTCGACGCCTACTGCATGCAGGCGCCTGCCCAGGTGATAGCCGACATTGCCGGAGCCGATGAGGGTAATTCGGGAGAAGGCTGATGCGGGGGTATTGGTGTTGAAGTGCATTGGTGCATTGGTGTATAGGTGTATAAGTGCATTGGTGTGTTAGTGTATCAGTGTTTTGGTGCATTGGTGTTTTGGTTATTCCACTAACACGGGATACGGGATAAACGAATGCACCAATGCACAAACGCACCTATACACTTTTCCCTATCCTCCTCCCCATACTCACAAACATGCCGAGCATCATCAGGGTAGCCCCGAACCAGAACAGGTTGATGCCGGGAAACTCGATAGCCTCCAGCACGATATAATCGGAGCGCAGTGAGTTGGTCGCCAGTTCGATGGGGATGGCCTGTGTTGTTTTGGAGGCCTGGGCGATCTGCAGCTCCACAGTTTCAGAGGTGGGGTCAATACCGGTAAAGCGGAAATGGAGTCCTTTTTCCGGTATCTCGTCCTTGAGGTTAAACGGGCGGTTGCCGCGAATCAGGTAGACGGGTTGGGCAAGGTAGGAATTTCCGTCCGGCGCCTGGACACTGATCATGGCGCTGACGGCAACATCCTCTTCCCGGGGCACGTAGTTGGGGTGCTCGGGCTTCCGGTTGAAGCCGGCGAACTGGATCTGGTATCCGTTGTACTCGATCTTATCGCCTTGTCTGAAGGTAAAGGATCGGTAATCCAGGTCCGTTTCCGGGCTGAAAACGGCGTCGAAGACGCCCTCATTCAGGCGGACTTTGGCGTTCAGTGCATTGATCTGTTCGGGGTAGCTGTAGAGCAATTGCCCCCGCAGCACCAGCACCGGGTTCACAGTAAATACACCCTCTTCGTCGTCGCGTTCTACCTGGATCGTAGCACCGATGGCGATGTCCCCCTCCTCGGGTTGGTAATCCGGGTGGGTAGGGGTGCGGTTGATGTGCTCGACGGTGGCGCGGTAAGTCTTGACCACGAAGGTATCCACTTCTTTCAAGGGCACCGTATCTACCAGCGAAACGGATTGGCCAATCGGCGCATTCAGTACCTGGTAGTTGAGGCTGTCCTCCCTTTGGCGCCGGTACTCCATGTCGATCTCTACCTGAGGCAGGGAAGCGATGTGGGTAAAGATATCGCGGTTCCAGTACCGTTTAGTGGAAGGGTTGGATGCGGCAATTTTCGTAAAGGATTTATCGTAAAGGACGTTGGGGTGCAGGTTGAATTCTTCCACTACGTTCCCCTCCTTATCCCGCCGTTTGTAGTTGACGGTAAAGGTACGGGTAAAGGTATCCACCGTATCCGCGATGTAGGTAACTTCGTAGGGCGGCATGATCAGGGGCGAGTCTTTGAACAGCAGAATATTGCGCCGCAGTTCCTCGCTGGTCGCCCCTTCTATTAGGCCGTCCATCACGAAAGGGTTATTAGAAATGATGCGTTTGTTCAACCCTGATGCCAGGATGCCGACGACCATAATGCCGAATCCGATATGGGAAAAGGCGGAGCCCGCCAGTTTCAGGTTGCCGCGGATGAAGGTCAGCAGGTAGTCCACGTTGGTGGCGATGGTAAAGATGCCGAAGAACAGCAGCACCAGGTATTGCCATGCCTTGGCCTCGATCCACAACGTGGCTATGTAGGTAAGCACCGCCGTGGCGGCCAGGGCTATACCGGTATGCAGCCCGAATTTCGAGGCGTATTTTTTAAAATTGGTTTCGCGGTAACGCAGGTATTGGGCGATGCCCGAGAGCACGCCTATAAAAATGGCGATCCACAACTGGTACTTATTGTAATGCGGTTCCGGGTCGGTGATGACCCGCCCTTCAAAGGCGGGATCGAAAAACTGAACGATTTTATTGTAGACCGGCAGGGAGGTGGATGCCGTTATGATCAGGGCCGAAAAAAGCAACACCAGAGTGCCGATGAACATCCAGAATTCCTTCGAGGCGGTGTCTTCCTCCTTCTGCGGGCTCGGTATACCTTTGAAACGCAGGGCCATCATGGCGCCGGAGAGCCCCAGGAAAAATACGATGAAGGCCACCAGCTGCCATTCCAGCCCCATTTCGGTAAAGGCGTGAACGGAGGTGTCCCCCAGAACGCCGCTGCGGGTCAGAAAGGTAGAGTAAACGATAAAGAGGAAGGTCAGCAGGTAATAGATATATGTGCTGCGTACCGAGTGGCCGGTACTGCGGGCGATGAGGTTGGTGTGAATGCCGGCCACCAGAATGAGCCAGGGCACCAGCGACATGTTCTCCACCGGGTCCCATGCCCAGTAACCGCCGAAGCTCAGCGCTTCATAAGCCCAGGCGCCGCCCATCAGGATGCCGATGCCCAGGATTCCCCCGCTGAAAAGGGCCCAGCGCAGTGTGGGTTGCAACCAGGCCTTGTGCTCTTTGGTCCAAAGCGCGGCGATGGCGTAGCAGAAAGGGATGGAAGTGGAGGCAAACCCCAGGAAAAGAGTAGGGGGGTGGATGGTCATCCAGTAGTTCTGCAGCAAGGGGTTGAGGCCCGAGCCGGTAAGCTGGGCGGCGTAGTCGGCCTTGGCAAAGATCGGAGCGTCCATCACGTCGCGCAACAACATCAGCGGGTTGCTGCCCAGGCGGGAAGGCTCGTCGCCGAAGCCGACGTATATGCCCAGGATCATAGAACCGATGAACAGCTGAATGAGCGAGAGGATGGAAAGGGTAGGGGCTTCCCACTGCCGGGCGGTGGCCATCAGCACCAACCCCAGAATAACGTGCCAGAACATCCACAGCAGGAAGCTGCCTTCCTGGCCCTCCCAGAAAGCCGAAAAGATGTATTTGAAGGGCAGGTCTTCAGAAACGTGCGCCTGTACATACTGATACTCATAGTACTGGTTGACCATGAGGTAGAACATCACCCCGATGATGGTAAAAATACTCAGGCCGTGTACCAGAAACCCCCAACGCCCCATGCCTCGCCAGGTTTCGTACTCTTCAGTATCCCGGCGCTGGGTGGCGAAAAAATATGAAATACCGGCGAACAAGCTGGCGACGAAGCTCGCCACGATAGCAGCCTGGCCGACTTGCCCCGGCAAAAGATGTTCTCCTATATATTGGATGTCCTGCATGGTTCAATTGGATTCTCGATCAAGCCGGATAGCCCTCCAACCCAGAGGCTGGGGCATAGCGTCTCGCCCTGCTGATGAAAGTTACTTGCCTTCGTTCTTGATGTAGACCTCTTCGTCCTTGTATTTAGACGGGCACTTCATGAGCATATCGGTAGCCACGAACGCCTCGTCTTTCATCTGTCCGGTCAGCACGATCTGTTCGGAAAGCTCGAAGTCCTGAGGCTTTTCCGAAAGCAGCACCACCTTACGCTCTTCCCCCTCCGTATCCTTGATGTAAAAGCTGAAGTAGTTGGGGTCTTCTGCCGGATTGTAATACATCTCTTTGTCTTTGGACAACTGGCCGGCGATCTTGACGCGGTCGCCACTGCGGGTGGCCTGAGAGAAAGTGGCGTACGTGCTCATGTCATCAGCGGCAGTGGTCAGCAGAGCGATGGCCGCTACGATCATCAGAATGGCAACGATATATATCTTTTTCATTTTACCGGTTTTTGCCCCGTCTCTTCGAGCCGGGCGAAAGTTGTTTGTTATAGTTCAATCGTATAATGATACAAATTTACGGAATGTTTGTTCCTGATGCTTAATTGTTGCCGGTCAAAAACCTGTCATTATTGAGTTTGTTTGGCAGGATAGCCTTCCCCCGGCCAGTTGGGGCCGGAAGGGGGGAGCCTCTCCCGGTGGCAAAGCTACTGGATTTACAAGAGCATTCTCCAGTATTCGGCAATCTGAAGGGCGGTTTGGTGATCGGGATATCCGATGTATCGAAGTTGATCCAGATAACTTTCTACAAGGGGCTCAAAATACTGGTCCCTCATTTCATGCCACTGGGTTCGTAACACCCGTATTTGTTCCCGGGGTAAGTCCTCTTCCTGCTTCAGTTTCATAAGCATATAGCCCATTGCATCCGACCAGGTTTTAAGGCAGATGAGCTGGTAAATGGTCATGGTATAACTAATATCCCTACTGTTCGGATATGCTTTTTTGACCTCTTCAAAGGAGGCCATTGCGTTTTCCAGTTTTCCCGACATTTGAGGATCAGGGTCAAAGGCCAGCTCCTTTAAAGTCTCAAAGGATTCTTCCCAGGTTTTGTCCGGGCCGAGAAGCATTTCATCCAGGTGGTTGCTGATATTTTCTATTGTAATGAGGTCAGGCAATAGGGTTAGTATAAGGTGCAGGCCGGTGTTCTTCATTGGTTCCCTTTCCATTTCATATAATGCATATAAAGCAGTTGCCTGTGCTTCAGCATAAAAGCCGGTACGCCAAAGACAAATGGATTTCATGGCCATTATAGACCCCAACAATCCTTCACTTCTCATTTTAGCCTTGAAGCGCAAAAGCCTGTCCAGTGAATATTCTACAGCTTGATATCTCAACGCTATGCCTGGGTTAAGAAAAGCAGATCGCCCCTGTGGAGGCCTGGAGATCCAATTGAAATCTTCTTCATAGACGGTTGTGAAATCAGCTACTGCGGCACTGAAATTGTTCCGTCCCTTCTTTTTAAGGTTTTCATTCTCTTCGCTGATCTCTTTCTTATAGGTTCGTTCTGCCTCAGTGGTTAAAACTAATTGGTTGCGCGCTTTTTCTCCATCATTATCAATAGGATGAAATCCATCTTCATCTTGGAAACTCCGCCGGTAGGCCTCAACAATATTGATGGCCTTTTGCAATTCCAGGATAGCATTTATGAAGGATTTGTCACTCAAATAACCTTTACTGCGCAAGATCAGGTTTTCGTATTCGTCTATGGCATTCCTTCGTTCTTTAGCATGCGCATTTTTCCTGGCTATTTTGGTTTGCTCGATCCGTTTCCTGGCTGTCCGCCCACTCCCATCGATCCGTTCTCCCATTTCGGGGTTTTGCATTAAGGAGCCGAATTCTTCAACGGCCATCAGGGCGTATTCGAATCTTTCAATGGCTTCATTGTATTTTTCCTGATCAAGGAGCCCTTGCCCTTCTTCAATTAATCGATCATATTTGTCTCTGGCGTTTTGCTCTTGGGTGGCTTTCAGGTTTTTCAGGGCAAAGTCTTCGTTCTCTTTTGCCGTTTTGGCGGAGTCGATCCACATTTGGATATCTACATCGGGGCCCAGGTCATCGCAGATCTGGGCTGCAAGAAACTTTTTGCGGGCCATTTCAAAATTTTTTTCCGCCAGGAGTTCCTTGCCTTCCGCAAAAAACCTTTCGAAGCAACCCCCTACCTGGGCATGAACAGGAGTTAGGAACCACAAATTAGCCAACAAAAAAGAGAGAAAGGCCAAAGACTTGAACAGATCGGAATGTTTGGGCATAACGATAGGTATTTAGGCTGCAGGTGCCAACGGTTTTCTTTACAAAAGTAATAAAGAACCGGCAATTGGAGAGTCGCCCAACATTCCCTACCTTTGCCGTTTCGAAAACCCCTCGGTTGCTATGAACGAAAACCTGATCGTCCGCCTAATCAATGCAAATATCTACCAGCGGGAGCACCTGATCCTCAGCGGGGTCAACCTGCAGATATACAAGGGGGAGTTTATTTATCTGATCGGCAAGACGGGCAGCGGCAAGTCCAGCCTGCTTAAGACGCTATACGGCGCCCTGCCCCTCACCGAAGGCAAAGGTGAAGTGGCCGGTTTTCTACTACAAAACCTCAACCGCAAAACCATCCCCCTGCTGCGCCGCAAACTGGGCATCGTCTTTCAGGACTTCAACCTGCTCTCCGACCGAACCGTAGAGGACAACCTCCGTTTTGTGCTCGACGCTACCAACTGGAAAGACGAACAGAAGATCAAACAGCGCATGGCCCAGGTGCTGGAACAGGTAGACCTCAAAGGGCAGGAGAAAAAAATGCCCCACCAACTCTCCGGCGGCGAACAACAGCGGGTGGTCATCGCCCGCGCCCTGCTCAACCGCCCCGAGCTCATCATTGCCGACGAGCCCACCGGCAACCTCGACCCGGAAACCTCCGACGATATACTGCTGCTGCTCCGCCAACTGGCCCACACCAACAACACGGCCGTGCTGTTCGCCACTCATGACTACCGCATCCTGGAAAACTTCCCGGCCCGCATTATCCGCTGTTTGAATGGGAAGGTGATGGACGAGGAGGGGTTTGCGGTTTAGGTGAGCGCTATTTTGTGTTACCACATGCAGCCAACAGCGGATTGCGAACAGCGAAAAGCCCCCTTGCACCCTGCTTTGTTTTACCCGGTTATTCAAGTTTTGGAAACAATCCCCTATCTTCACTCCAATCAAAAAATACACCCAATGATACGCCCGATCGCAATTTTACAGGCTACATTTAGCCTGATCCTTAGCCTCAGCCTCAACCTCACCCTTTCCGCCCAAAAGGCGCCCCTCGAACCTCTCGATGCCTTCCAGCTCACCTACGTCTCCGACCCGGTCATTTCGCCGGACGGGCAGTTGGTGGCTTTCGTCAAGAACAGTTTCGATATCATGGCCGATAAGCGAGACCCCAACTTGTGGCTCGCCCGCTTCGACGGTTCCGGCCTGCGGGCCCTGGCCGAAGGGCCGGAAAGCGACAGAAACCCGGTGTGGTCTCCCGACGGGCAGCAGCTCGCCTGGGTGTCCAGCTACGAAGGCAAGCACCGGCTGATGATGCGTTGGATGGACAGCGGCGAGCAGTCGGCCATTGGGGAATTCCAGCATAGCCCGGGCAACCTTAGCTGGTCGCCCGACGGCGAATGGCTGGCCTTCACGCAGTTCGTCCCGGAAAAGGCCGGCAAGCTGTTTGGAATGCCCGAGAAGCCGGAAGGCGCCAAATGGGCGGCGGCGCCCACTTACACGCAGGAGCTTGTCTACCGCGCCGACGGTGCGGGCGAGCTGGAGCCTGGCCATACCCACATCTTCGTGATGCCTTCCGGTGGTGGAGGGGCGGTACAACTGACCAGCGGCCCGTTCGATCACGGCGGCTCCCTGTCCTGGTCGAAAGACAGCCGGCACCTCTATTTTTCCGCCAACCGCCGTTCCGAAGAAGAACTTATGGACAATCCCCAGAATTCCGAGATCTACCGGCTGTCTATTGTCGACAGCAGCGTGGAACAGCTGACCGATCACATCGGAGCGGATAACCAACCCGCTGTTTCACCGGACGGCAAAAGCCTGGCCTGGCTGGGCTTCGACGACAAGAAAAAGGGCTACAATCAGGCGGAAATATACCTTGCCCCCATTGATAACCTGAACAACAAGAAGGTACTCACCCTTTCCCTCGACCGCTCGGTAGGGCAGCTGCAGTGGAGCCCGGAAGGCAATTATCTCTGGTTTCAGTACGACGACCAGGGGGAGGCCAAGGTAGGCCGGGCCTCGCTGGACGGAAAGGTTGAAGAAATGGCCCATGATCTCGGCGGCGACCCCATCGGGCGCCCCTACCTCGGCGGGGACTTTGCCGTAGGGCCGGGCGGCCGGTACGCGATCACCCAGGGCGACGCCTCACGGCCGCCGGAATTGGCCGTCGGACAATCCGGGCAGCGCGGAGTACGGCAGCTGACCCAGTTCAATAAGGCTTTATTCCTTCAAAAAGAACCGGGCAAAGTGGAAGCTTTCTGGACGGAATCTTCCCACGACGGCCGCCGTGTCCAGGGATGGATCATCTATCCTCCGAATTTTGACCCGGCAAAAAAATACCCGCTGCTGCTGGAGATCCACGGCGGCCCCTATTCGGCCTACGGCGATGTTTTCTCTATGGAAGCACAGCTCTATGCTTCCCGCGGATACGTGGTGGTGTACACCAACCCCCGGGGCAGCACCAGCTACGGCGAGGAGTTCGCCGATCTGATCCACCACAACTACCCGGGCAACGATTACGACGACCTGATGTCTTGTGTGGATGCGGCCATCGCCAAGGGTTTCATCGACGAGAACAAGCTGTACGTCACCGGCGGCAGCGGCGGTGGCGTGCTCAGCGCCTGGATCGTTGGCAAGACCGACCGCTTCCGGGCGGCGGTAGTGGCCAAGCCGGTGATCAACTGGTTCAGCCATGCCCTTACGGCTGACGGCCCGGCCTACTTTACCCGCAACTGGTTTCCCGCTATGCCCTGGGAAGATCCCGAGCATTATTACCAACATTCGCCCATCTCCTTGGTGGGCAATGTGAAAACACCCACCATGCTGCTGGTCGGTGATGAGGACTACCGCACGCCTTTGTCTGAATCCGAGCAGTTCTACCGCGCGCTCAAACTTCGCGGCGTGGAGACGGCCCTGGTGCGCTTCCCGGACGCTCCGCACGGCATCGCCGGCCGCCCCAGCCGGATGCTGGCCAAGGTTCAGGCGGTGATGGGGTGGATGGAGAAGTATGGGGGGCCGGGGGGGAGCGGGGGGAAGCCGTGATTCGTGGATTCGTGGATTCGTGAGTCGTGGAATCGTGAATCGTGGATTCGTGAGTCGTGAGTCGTGATTCGTGGATCGTGATTCGTGAATCGTGAATCGTGAGTCGTGAGTCGTGAATCGTGGAATCGTGGAATCGGGGGGATATTTATTCCTTTCCTTTTTGTCGTTGGAGGTAGGCTATGTATCCATTTATCAATTGCAGGCATCGGATATACTGAGGACGCTTTTCATCCAGAATGGCTTTGGTAATATATCCTTCATCAAATGCACAAATGAGGTGCTCGAAAGTCTCAGTAAGCGACCCCCTGGAAATTCTGCAAAATTTTATGTTTTCCTTGTAATAAAATCGGCCATAACCCTCGGCAATATTGGCTGTAACCGATCTGGAAGAGTCGAGGATTTGGGCTGTTAGAAGGAATTTTTCACTTGGAGGAAAGCACTTTCGGGCAATTTTAGAAACCTCTTTTCTAAATTCCCGGCAGGCTTGGTAAACTTCCAGTTCTTCAAAACTACTCCATTTCAATATTGTTGTTTTTTTTCAACAAAAAAAGGGAAATAGAGAATATCTTTCAAGGACAGTACGACAGCGTTTTGTAACTGGAAAAGCTTGGAGAATATTAGTTTTTTATTCGTTAATATTTTGATTTGCAGTATATTAACCCTTTCGTGAATTTAGGTTTTGTCATTTTGTCTTTTGTCTAAATAAATTTCTTCAACGATCCCGAATCCACGAATCCCGAATCAACGAATCCCGAATCCCGAATCCCGAATCAACGAAACCGCCGCCTCCACCTCCTGCACCGGCAGCTTGCACACATTCTGCTTACACACGTAGATAAACGTTTCCCCCTCCTGCAGCTTGCCTTTAAGCAGTTCCATGCCGCCCTCGCCTGCCCCGCCGAGCAGGACGGTATTGGGCAGGTAGCGCCCCAAAAGTTCATCCCTCAGCTTTTGATAATCGGGGCCGACGATAGCGATCTCGTAGTAGGGGAAGGCTTGGTCCGCGTAGAGGGCGCACCAGTTGGAGAAGAAGTGAGGCTGTGCCGTGGCGGTGAAGCGAGGCGCCATGGACTGTAGCATATGGGTGGCCGTTTCCAGGTATTCTTTATTGTAGAGCACAGTGCCCAGGCGGTGCAGCGCCCGCGCCATGGCCGAATTGGAGGCGGGGATCACATTGTCTTCCAGGTCCATTTTTCGGGCGATCAGGGGCGGGTCGAGATCGGAAGGGTAAAAGAAAAAGCCGCTTTCCTGATCCTGGAAGTGGGCAAGGGCAAATTGGGCCAGGCCTTCCGCCCGTTGCAGCCACTGTTCGTCGAAGGTAGCCTCGTACAATGACAGGAAGGCGTGGAGGGTAAAAGCGTAGTCGTCCAGAAAGGCGTTGATGGAGGAGCGGCCGTCCTTGTAATTGCGGTCCAGGCGATTGCCATCCTTCAGCATTTTTTCAACGAGGAACCCACCATTTTTAAGGGCCTTGGCCAGAAAGGCCGGTTTCTCGAATGCCCGGTAGGCATCCAGGTAGCCCTGCAGCATCAGGGCGTTCCAACAGGTGAGCATCTTGTCATCCAGGCCGGGCCGTACGCGCTGGGTACGGGCATCGAACAGCTTTTGGCGGGCCTGAGCGATCATTTGGGTTAACTCATTCTGTGGTAAATTATGCTCAGCTGAAGTTTTCTCTACATTTTCTCTTCGATATAAAACATTCGTCCGCTCCCAGTTCCCGGCCTTTTTCACCTGGTAGAAGTCGCAGAAGACGGTGCTCAACCGTTCATCAGCAAGGATGGAGTCGATCTCGGTTTTCTGCCAGGTATAAAATTTTCCCTCCTCTCCTTCGCTATCGGCGTCGAGGGAGGAGTAGAAGCCGCCCTCGGGGGACGTCATCTCCCGTTCTATGAATTCCAGGGTTTGGAACACCACCTCCTGGTAACGTTCCTTTTTCGTAACCTGCCAGGCCTCACTGTAGAGGCTCACCAGTTGGGCGTTGTCGTACAGCATTTTTTCGAAGTGGGGCACTTTCCATTCGGCGTCGGTGGAGTAACGGGCGAAGCCGCCGCCCAGGTGATCGTAGATGCCGCCATTGGCCATATTATCCAGGGTAACAGTTACCGCTTGCAGCGCTTTTTCATTACCGGTGAGGTGGAAGTACTGCAGCAGGAATTCGTAATTGTTGGGAGTGGGGAACTTAGGGGCGCCCATCCTGCCGCCCTTTTGAAAGTCGATGGTGGACAGGTAGTTTTCCATTACCTGTGCCAGTTGCTCTGCTGTAAAGAGCTCCTCCCTGTCCACCGGGCGGGGCAGTCCGGTTAGCTGGATGCCTTCCGTGAGCCTGTCGGCGTAAGCATCCAGTTTTTCCCAATCTTTCTCATGAAGCCCGATGAAGTAATTCAGAATGTCTCTCCACTGTCCTTTGGGGTAGTAGGTGCCCGCCCATACCGGCCGCCCGTCGGGCATGGCGAAGGCATTGAGGGGCCAGCCGCAGCCGCCCTCCGAGGCCATCTGACAGGCCGTCATATAGACGTCGTCTACATCCGGCCGCTCTTCGCGGTCCACTTTGATGGGGATGAAGTTCTCGTTCATGATGCGGGCGATGGTGGTGTCCTCGAAGGATTCCTCCTCCATCACGTGGCACCAGTGGCAGGCCGCATAGCCGATGCTGATGAGGAGCAGCTTGTCTTCTTCCTGCGCCTTTTTTAAAGCCGCCTCGCCCCAGGGGTGCCAGTCGACCGGGTTGTGGGCGTGCTGGAGGAGGTAGGGGCTGCTCTCGTTGATGAGGGCGTTGGTGTAGGGGTGCTCGGAGCCGGGCTGGGCGTTGCAGGCCCAGAGGAAGAGGAGGCAGGCGGAGAGTAGGGGGGAGGTTTTCATGGCTGTTCTGTTGTGCTTTTCGGGCAATATAGGGATAAATGGAATGCCAACCTTGCTCAAGGTACTACTGGTTTGGGAGCATTGAGGTAGGAACAGCAAAGATTTTTCAATACGGGAATTTAACGGCTAGACCTTGGCAGGAGCCCTTGGCCTGAGCCCGCGTAAGAGCTGTAGCTCGTAGCGAACAGCTTTCGTTATAAGAAATTACGTTCTTGTTTGGTTCGTTACGACGTATCGTCGTACGCGGTTCAAAGTACAGGGCTCCTGCCCTGTTATATTAAGAAATACTTGCAGAGCGCAGAAACGCACAATTTGTGGCTAGGGTAGGATCGGGCAAGCTTTTGGCTATCAATGTATGGAGTGGGTTTTTCTTGTCGGTTTTTAACAATTGGCAGATGAAAAAGGCTCGTCAACTGTCCTGGTTTTCGCGTTAGGAAGGCAGTAAGTTTGTATTAAAGCGGGGGGGGGCACGAGCATTGAGAAGGCTAAGGCCCGCGTACGAGTTGTAAGAAGGGCAGGAGCCCTTAGCCAATGCCCGCGTACGACCGCAGGTCGTAGCGAGCGCGGCTTTCGTTTTAAACAATAGCTTTCACTTGCTTATTGTTCGGGCTTTCGCATAGGCAGCAGCTCGTAGCGAATGAATTCGAATAAAAAAACGAATGAAAGATGCGCTACAAAATACTCGACCAGAACGGATTGAATTTTCTGACGTTTACGGTCGTCGAATGGATCGATCTGTTCTCGCGGCGGGTGTATAAGGATATTATTATCGACAGCCTGCGGCATTGCCAGCAGGAAAAAGGACTTGTGGTGTGCGGTTATGTCATTATGTCCAACCACGTGCATGCTATTCTGCATACGGAAGAGCCGGCCGGCCTGTCCTGGATCATCCAGCGTTTTAAATCCTATACCGCGAGCCAGATCCTGAAATACATCAAGGACAAAGGGAATCCGGAAAGCCGGCGGGACTGGCTGCTCAACCACTTTGCCTTCAATGCCAGGAAGAACAGGACACATAGCCAGTATCAGATCTGGCAGAGAGACAATCATCCCATCATTTTATACACGCCGAAGGTGATCCGGCAAAAACTGGCGTATATACACAACAATCCGGTAAGGGCAGGAATTGTGGGTAGGCCTGAACATTATATCTACAGCAGTGCCATCAATTATTTGGGACGGCCGGGGGTGCTGGAGGTGACACTCTTGGATGACATATGGAATGATATAGGGTTTGTCAATACGGGAATTTAACGGCCAGGCCAGGGCAGGAGCCCTTGGCCTGAGCCGGCGTACGAGCTGTAGCTCATAGCGAACAGCTTTCGCTATAAGAAATTACGTTCTCGCATGCTTTCTGTACAGCTTCCAATACTATGTGGTGTTCGTTACGAGGGCGGCGAATCCCGAATCCCGAACCCCGAACCCCCGCCTCCGCCAAGGCTCCGAGCGGGCAGAGACGAATCACGAATCACGAATCACGAATCACGAATCACGAATCACGAACCCCTACTTCACCTCCAAATCCATCTCCACTTTTTCCCCGCCTTTTTCCACCACTACTTTGTACTTGCCCTTATACAGATACACTTTCCCATCGTCCGCCGCCTTCACGTTCGCCGGCTTCTCCTCCTCCTTCCGGTCCTTATTCAGCAGCTTATTGTACTCCGCCAGATTTTTCCCGCTGATGGTTAAATCATACGGAAGGTAGTTCAGGCCTTTCACACAATCTGCCTCGAAGGATTGCAACAGCAGGTCTTTACCGGTAAAAAGGGACACCTTGGCCTTTCCCGGGCTGTTGGTGTAGATCGGTAGCTTCACTTCCGGTGGATCCGGTTTCCACCAGGAATCCGTTCTGCCCCAGCGGGAACTGTAACGGACGGGTGTGGGGGAGAAGGCGTGCAGGGCTTTGGCCAGCACTTCTTCGGTGAGTTGCTGAAGCTCCTTAACGCTGGCGATGTAAATAGACCGCCCATGTGTTCCCACCACCAGGTCCTTTTCCCGCGGATGAACCACCAGGTCATGTACCGGAGTTGCAGGCAGGTGGTTGTTGAGTTGCATGAAGGAGGCGCCCCGGTCGAGGGAAACATAGAGGGCGTGGTCGGTACCGACGTAGAGGAGGCCCGGGTTTTCCGGGTCTTCTTTGATCACGTTAACCGGCTCCAGGGGCAGGTCTGTGCCGATGGCGGACCAACTCTGCCCGTAGTCTTCAGAAACGTAAAGGTAGGGCGTGAAGTCATCCCAGCGATAGCAGTTGAGAGCGGCGTAGACGCGCCCTTTCTCGTGGCTGGAGGCCTGCACGCGGCTCACCCAGAGGTTTTCCGGCAGGCCGGCGCTGATGTTCGTCCAGCTGAAGCCTCCATCGCGGCTGACGTGCAGCAGGCCGTCGTCGGAGCCCGTGTAGAGCAGGCCGAACTGCAGGGGCGACTCGTGGATGCTGCTGAGGGTGCCGAATGGCACGTCTCCCTTCAGTCCGCCTTTGGTCAGGTCTCCGGATATCTCTTCGAAGTCCTTGCCCTGGTTGAGGGAGCGGAGCAGCTTGTTGGCGCCCATGTAGAGGATGTCGGGGTTGTGAGCGGACAAGTGGATGGGCGCCTGCCAGTTCCAGCGGTAGGGGCGCTCGCCCAACTCGGGCTTGGGAGTGATGTACTCCCGCTTGTTGGTGTGGGTATTGATGCGGAAATAGTTACCAAACTGGAAGCCGGTATAGACGGTCTCGTTGTCGCGGGTATCGATGGCCACCTGCATGCCGTCGCCGCCCTGGATAGCGCGGTAGGGATACTGGCCGGAATCGTGCCAGTTGGTGCTCGCTTTGTAAGTGCTGGGCCCCATCCAGACGCCGTTGTCCTGCAGGCCGCCGTAGACGCGGTAGGGCTCGGCCATGTCGGTGGCGATGGCGTAGAACTGCCCTACAGCGGGCGTATTGCATTTGATCCAGCTTTTGCCATCGTCATAGGAGATGTTGACGCCGCCGTCGTTGCCCAGAATGAGGTGGCCGGGGCGTTTAGGGTTGATCCACAAGGCGTGGTGGTCTCCGTGAACATTGTCGCCGTTGATGTTTTCCCAGGTCTTGCCGCCGTCATCGGAGCGCAGGACGGGCACGCCCATGGTGAACAGCTTGTTGGCGTCGTAGGGCGCCACCCGGATCTGTCCGAAGTAGTAGCCGTAGGTATTGTATACCCGTTCGATCACCTTTTCGTGGGCCTTTTCCCAGGAGCCGCCGTCGGTGCTGCGGTACACTTCCAGGCCATAGACCGGGGAGTCGACCAGCAGAGCGTTGGCGTCTTCCACATATTCCACCAGGGCTTTGGGCTGGATCTCGCCGCTTTCCACCATTTTGCGGACTTTGGCCACATCATAGCGCTCCGGGAAGTCGAAGCGGCGGAGGTAATCTTTGAGGAGATAGGCTTCCAGTTTGAGGAAATCCTCTTTGCTCATATTGCGCAGCTCGTCTTTGGTGAGCTGATCTTCCTCCTCCTCTTTGGTGTAGCGCTCGTAGTTGTCGATAGCGGCGTAGAGGATGGTTTTGCCGTCCTGTTTGATGAGGTCCAGGCCGATCCGTCCGGCGAATTCGCCGGAGGGGAAGCTGCCTTTATCTTTGCTGATGTTGGCCCAGGTAGCACCGCCATCTGTGCTTTTGTAGATGGCCGAGCCTTCACCGGACTCTACGAAGTTCCAGGCGCGGCGCTCCCGCTCCCAGGTGGCGGCGTAGAGGGTGTTGGACTCATCGGGGTCGATGATCAGGTCGATGCCGCCGGTATTTTCATTGATGTAGAGGGTTTTTTCCCAGGTTTTGCCGCCGTCGGATGTCTTGAAGATGCCGCGCTCTTCGTTGGGGGAGTAGAGGTGGCCCAGGGCGGCTACCCAGGCTACGTCGGGGTTGCCGGGGTGGAGGACGACGCGCCCGATGTGGTGGGTTTCTGCCAGCCCCAGGTGCTGCCAGGTTTTACCGCCGTCAGTGCTTTTGTAGATCCCCACGCCGGCGTAGGAAGAGCGGCTGGAGTTGACCTCGCCCGTGCCTACCCAGATGGTATTGCGTTGCCAATCGACGGCGATGTCTCCGATGGTCATCACCATTTCGTTGTCGAAGAGCGGTTCGAAGGAAGTACCGTTGTTTTCCGTCTTCCACAATCCCCCGGAGGCGTAGGCCACGTAAAAATGGCTGGGGTCCTCGGCCCATACGTCAAGGTCGGCCACCCGCCCGCTCATGATGGTGGGGCCGACATTGCGGAACTCAATGGCATTGGCAATGGACCGTTCGGCCAGGGCTTGCCGCTGCTGATAGCTGGCGATGCGCTCGGCGGCCGGCGTGGCAGGCGGGTTTTCGGGCTGGGCGTAAATGCCCAGGTTGAATAGCAGGAATGCGGTGGAGAGTAGTAGCCTCATTTTTTTGCTTTAAACATAGGGAATAATGTGTAAAAGAGTGTAAGGGTGTGAGGGTGTAAATGTTGGGGGATCTGATGTTTAGCTTTTTTCTGCCTTTGCCGGCGCCAGTAGTTTTCTTATAGCCTTGCCCAATTCGGAGGGTCGGTTCCAGTTTGGCGCTGCTTTCCGGAGTATCTTGCCGTTGGGGGCAAGGGTAAACAGCATTCCTTCGCGGCTGTACGGAGGAAAGCCCACATCGCCGGCCTGAGCTGCCTCGTGAAGAAGGCCCCATTCCTCTTCTACCAGCGAGGGTTTCGTTTTAAGCGTCTCTAAGAGCGTCTGAGATTTTGGGGGCATCAGGTAAATGGTTTTTTTCAGGAGGCCGGGGTGAGCATGGAGGTAGTCCATTTCCCAAATCGACCCGTCTGAGGTGGCGGGCAGCAGGAGAATCCCTTTGGCGTGCCGGGCGAGAATTTTCAGGTTTTCCTGCCATTGGCTGTCTTCCACCTCGAAACGGGCCGCTGCTGCCCGGGCTTCTCCTTTTCGGCCCAGGGCCAGGAAACGGTCCGGCTGCAAGGCCTTTCCCAGTATGGTTTCGAGGTTTTCCAGGGGGAGCATGGAGAATGGAACGATCGACTGGAAGCCCTCCAGCTCATCTTCGTCCTGGTATTTCAATTGTCCGCGCGGGATAAAAGGCCGGAGGTACAGAAAGAATGGAGGAGAGGCCTTTCCTCTTTTAGCCTGGGCCAGGATCTCTTCTTCGAGGCCCGCTTCCCGGGCTTCCTGTTGGGTTTCCCGGTAGGCATACTGAAGTAATTTGGCAAGAGAAACGACCACGATCAGGATGCCGACAATACCGGCAAAGTACTGGGCCGGGGTGAGTTCAATCCCCAGGGAAACTTTTAAAAAACTTATACCTTTTTCTCTGGTGATTGCGACAATTATTCCCAGAAAGCTGAGCAGTATCCATACCAGCAGGGAGGCGTAGCCTCTGCCATAACCGTCTTCATTTGGGGTAGCCATTTTTCATTTAATTTAAGCCTTTCCGGCGTTAAGAACAAGCCGGGCTATTCCGGGCGGAGACGGAGCGCCCTCCCCCATACACGAATGCACCCAAACACGAATGCACCCCAACACCTATACACTTTAGCACTTTTACACCTTGTCCTCCCGTTCCTCCCACTTCCGGATCATCAATTCTATCCCTTTGGCGATAAAATCCTGGAATTCAATAATCTCCTGCAGCCCTTCGTTGAATTCCAGGTATTCGCTTTCGCTTCGTTCTTCGAGCACCTTGTCCAGGAGCAGGCGCATCTGGCCCATTTGTAAGGTTTGCCGCTTGAGGTTTTGCAGCCAGTTGTCGGTATTGATGCGGAAATAGCGGCGGCGGTCCCCGCTGAAGGTCAGGTAATCGACCGTGCCTTCGTTCATCAGGAAGTTGAGGGCGTTGCTGATGGAGCTTTTGCTGGCGCTGAGAAAGTCCCGGATCTGGTAAAAATCCTGATAAGGGGGCTCAGCGATGAGCAGAAAGCCCATCACCCGGGCGTTCATCGGAGATTGCCCCAGGCGTTCGAAGGCGATGCCCAGTTGTTCTACTTTGGCCTGGAGAAGGGCGTCCGGGCCGGGTTGTTCCTGCTTGGCCATGATCGTGGTTTTGGGTAAAAATAGCAGGAATTTTTGATTTAGTTCTTTTTAAATTGAACAAAAAGAACGTAGTAGGGGCTACTTTAATACATCCTCCCTCCCCAAAACAAAAACCGCCCGTAGCCGAAGCCCGAGCGGTGCAATCCAGAATCATACTATACTATAATAACAATCTTGTTTTGAGGTTCGTTGATTCGTGCATTCGGGAATCAACGAATCCCGAATCAACGAATAACGAATAACGAATAACGAACCTAAGCCCTCGGCACGTCCCCCTTCTTCTCCGGTAACTTTTCGAAGTGTTCCGCGCCGTCGATGTTGATGTTCAGGTCGTTGAGGTCGCTGAATTTGAGCAACCCCTCGAGGCTGAGCAGCACGAATTCCTCCTCCCCGTTGACCAGGAGCAGCACATCGGTGATGGTATCGCCCTTTTCGCGGATGTAAAAGCCGATATCCTGCTTTCCTTCCCGGATCTTGAGCAGCTCTTCAAAAGAACTCTGGCGGATATCTTTCAGCAGGTTCTTGTATTCTCCCGGGCTGACCAGGTTGCCTTCTTCCATAACCAGCACCCGCAGGTACGTGATCTTATCGAGCAGTTTCTTGGCCTGCTCGTCGTCGCCAAAACTGGAGGCGATCTCCAGAAGCCAACCTTGTAGTTTGACCTCCGTGACGTTCTCATATTGCTTGTACTTCTCGTAGAAATTGGCAATGGGCTTAGGCTGAGCAAAGGCAAATAGAGGCCCCAGCGCCAGCAAGGCTGACAGAATGAAAGTTCTCATATTGTGTGTTTTGATGATGCTTGAAGAAATGGTTTAGTCGGATGGTGATTTGCTTACAAGAGCTTTAATTCGTGCATTCGTGCATTCGTGTATTCGTGTATTCGTGCATTCGTGCATTCGTGACAATAACGAATCCCGAATCCCGAATAACGAATAACGAATCCCGAATCCCGAATTAACGAACTACGCCTGCGGGCTCTTCTTTGCCACGACGGGCTCTTCTCCTTCGCTTTCCTCCGGTGTTGGTTCGCGCTGGCCGGCCCCCTCGCTCTCCAGGATGGTGTTGACCAGTTCGGAGAGGTCTTCGTACTTGAGCCGGGACTTCATGTCCATATAGACGAATTCGTCCTCATCGTTGACCAGGATGACCAGGTTGCGGAGCTTGTCTTTTCTCTCCCGCGAGAGGATATGGACGGTAGAGCTTCCTTCTTTGACCATGATCAGGTCTTCAAAGCCGCTGGTGCGGATGTGGCTGACAAAATCGCTGACCTCTACGGCGGTGATCGGGTTATCGCCCTCGGTGGCCATGAAGCGGAGCTTTTTGACCTTGCGGGCCAACCGAAGGCCGGCCTTGGCCTCGGGGTCCTGAACCAGGCTCTGGGCGAGGCCGCCGCCCATCCAAACCAACCATCCCGGCACTTTGAAATTGGTAACCCCTTGTTTGTGCTTATGGGTGTGGTAGAACTGGGCTGTCGTCTTCGGCGAACTGCAGGAGGAAAGGCTTAAGGTAAAGAGCCCGAGGATTGCAATTATTATTATAGTACGCATGATTCAAAAGGTTTCACGATTGGGAATACAGGCCGCTTTTCCGGTTATTGCTTCTGTTCGTTTTTGGCCGGAGCCTCATTCTCATCGTCGAACTCGTTGATGAGTTTGGATACTTTGTCCAGGTCGATCTTACCGACAAAGCTCATCAGCACAAACTCGTCCGTCCCGCCGACGAGCAGCAGCAATTCGTTGATCATTTTGTTGCCGTCGTCTTTGATGAGGAAGTCTACGTTGGACTCATCCTTGTCGCGCACGGTCATCAGTACCTCGTATTCCTTGGTGTTGATCTTGGACTTGGCTTCCTTGTAGAAGCCGCTGGCGTTTTCTTCGGCTACCAGGATGCGGATGCCCTCGAGTTCGCTGGCCAGGTCGATGATGGCTTTGGTCTCGGCATCATCCATTTCCATGTTTTTAATGTCCAGTTTGCCGAACATGTTCAGCAATTTGGAGCTGATGTAGACCACCGTGAAGCGGTCGTCTTCCACGTATTGCTGGAAGTACTTATCAATGGCGCTCACATTGGTAGACTGGGCGTAAGCAGAGGAAACGACGCCCAATAGCAGGGCAATGAAGAGGAATTTTAAATTTTTCATGACTTTCGTTTTTGATCGAGTGATTTAAAATGAGTGAATTAGCGATTACTGTTTAACCTGTGCACGTATGCACTATTTAAAGTACTTCCCTACCTTCTTCAGCTTGTCCATCTCGTGGGCAGCGGTGGAGGTGCCCCGGTTGAGCTCGCTGCTGGCCTTTAACAGGGCAGTGCTGGTGAGGCGGAAGGCATCTTCGGGAGAATTGACCTCGTATTTCGACCAGTCGATGCCAGCCTGTTGGGGCGCCTGGAGGGCGTCTTGGGTAATGTAAGCCCACCACAACCCGAAGCCGATCGCCAGGGCGGCGGCAATACGAAGAACCCACGAACGTACCCCCAGGTGGCGCACTTTTGCCTGTGGCCGGGCTGTTTCCAGTTTTTGGAGCAGCTTTTGGTCAAAGGCGGCGCCCAGTTCCAGGGTGCGTTCTTGTTCCAGATGCTGGAACAGAGGCTGATAGGGCTGGAGGGCTTCCGGCACCTCGGGGCGCTGGAAGTATTCCCGGAGCCGTCCTTCTTCCTGCAGGGACGTTTCCCCCTCGAAGTATTTATCCAGCAGTTGTTCCATTACTTTATAGTCCATAATTGCATTAGTTTCGAACGAATTTGTTTTCTGGCTCTGAAGATGTTGGTTTTCACCTGATTGAGCGGCATATCCAGGGTTTCGCAGATCTCCTGGTAGCTCATGCCTTCTATGTCGCGCAATTGCATGGCGATCTTCTGGTTGTCGGGTAGTTCTGCCATCAGCACTTTTACCTGGCCGACGGCGTCGTTGAGTTCTGCCTGTCTGCCGGGGCCGGGGCCTTCGTAACTGAGGGAGTAGGCTTTATCAAGTTCTTCGGCCTGGTTGTAGCGCAGGCGCTTTTTGTCAATGGCCCGGTTTTTCGTCATCTGCATGCACCAGGCGTGGATGTTCTGAACTTTGTCCATCTCGTCGCGCTGTTCCCATACTTTTATGAAGACTTCCTGTACGACGTCTTCTGCCTCTGCCGGGTTGGCGGTGATGCGCAACGCCATCCGGTAAAGCTTGTTCTTGATGGGTAATATGCTTTTTTTAAAATCTTCGAGGTTCATGAATCAAAGTCGGAATTCGGATGATCTCTTGATTGAGCTTTTTCTTATCGGGTGTCAAAGGGGTGACGGCCCGAAAAAAATAAAGTTACAGCCCCTGGTAAAAAAAATCAGATTTTTTTGTTCCCGATAACCGGAACACCGGTTAACCCCACGAAATCAAAGGCTGGTTAGGCGCCAAAAGTGAAGGAAGCGCTAAACCCGGCCGTTTCTTTAGTTGTATTATAATTTCAGCCTATCTTTGGCGTTGAGAGCGAAGACTTGAAACCGCAAAACCGCAAAGTGAGCTTATGAAGCAGTTGGATCGCCTGATGATCACCAGTTTTTTTCCGCCGTTTTTGGTGACCTTCATGATCGCTATGTTCGTGCTGGTGATGCAGGTATTGTGGTTGTACATCGATGATATCGCCGGCAAGGGGTTGGGCTTTTTCCTGATCATCGAATTGCTGGCCTATAAGTGCGTCTCGCTTATTCCAATGGCACTGCCTCTGGCGGTCCTCATTTCATCGGTCATGGTGCTGGGCAACCTGGCGGAGCGCTATGAACTGTCGAGCTTCAAATCCGCAGGGGTATCCCTTTGGCGGATCATGCGGCCGATGATGTTCTTTGCCGCCGGTGCGATGGCCTTCTCTTTTTTCTGTTCGAACAACCTCATTCCGGTAGCCAACCTGAAATTCGGCTCCCGCATGTACGACATTCAGCGGCAGAAGCCTGCCCTGCGGCTCGATGCGGGTATTTTTAACGACGACTTTGACGGTTACGCCATTCACATCGGCAAGAAGGCGCCCGATGGGAAGCACATCGAGCGGGTATTGATCTATGACCATACCGATGCATCAAAAGGGAACCTCAGCCAGATCATTGCCGAAAGCGGTGAGATGTACGCCACGGAAGATGGCGCCTACTTCGTGATGAACCTCAATAAGGGCCACCAGTACATGGAAACGGAACCTTCTGCATCCGGTTCCAGCCGTTCCTTTCCCTTCGTGCGCACCAATTTCAGCAGTTGGAACAAAGTATTCGACCTCAGTGAGTTTCAGCTCAACCGTACCAACGAGGAACTCTTTAAGTCCAACCGGAGCATGCTGACCAGCGGCCAATTGCAGGAAGCAATAGATTCGCTGGGCATCAAGATTGAGCGCCGGCAGATAAGTGTGTCCAACCAGATGGCCAACTTTTTCTACTTTATGGAGGTGGATAGCACTTACCTCGGAGGTTCGGATGAAGACGAAGATGGGCCTCCTCCTCAGGAACAGGAAACGGAAGCAACGCAACAGGAAACCGATTCGCAGCCGGAGGCTTCGGAAAGCGCCGACAATGCTGGCCCTGATGCTGTTCCGGTAAGTGTCGTCGGCCGGGCAGGCACACCATCTCCCAACATTACCGCCGCGCGCCGAAAATTCGAAGGCAACCCTCTGGATCAGCAGATCGACAAGCCCCTGGAGGAATACGAGCACTTTTACGAATTGTTCAAGAAGGCAGACCAGCGGCGCCTGCGCAACAAAGCCAAGTCTTTTGTTCGGAGTATTCATGCTCATTCCGAATCGGCTATGCGGTCCCTGGACCGCCTGATGGAATCCCAGGTCAAACATATATATGAGCTGCACACAAAATACAGCATGGCGGTCATCTGTTTCATTTTTCTGTTTATCGGGGCGCCGATGGGGGCTATTGTCCGGAAAGGAGGGTTTGGCTATCCTATCCTGATCTCTATCATTTTCTTTATGCTGTTCATCGTATTGACCATTTTCTGCCGCAAGATCGCAGAGACCTTCGTGCTGCCCGCAGCGGCGGCGGCCTGGATACCCTGTAGCGTACTCTTTCCGATCGGCCTGTTCCTGACGGTTAAGGCTATGAATGACAGCAAGTTGATCAATCCTGACCGTCTTCTGACGTTCTTAAACAAGATTTCTAAACGCAGGAAGCAATGAGAAGGGTGGACAACCTGCAAACAGTACTTCGCAAGAATAAATGGTTTTTCCTGCCTTTCGGCATTTTCCTTCTGGCGGGCGCCATTCTGCTGGCCGTCATCAATACCGGCGACGTTATTTTCTTCTTTAATGCTCACCGCAGTTATTGGGGCGATTTGTTTTTTCGCTATTCCACCAAAATGGGGGAGGCGGCTGCTTATTTCCTGGTGCTGGGCATTTTGCTGTTTGTCCGGTTTCGCCATGTGGCGATGGTGCCGTTGCTGGGCTTCTGTGTTGGCTTGCTAAGCTTCCTTTCCAAGGAGTTCTTCAACCACGACCGCCCCTACCTCTATTTCCGCAAGATGGGCGTCTTCGACCAGATCAATGCAGTAGAGGGTGTGGTGCTCAATGGTGGGACCAACAGTTTTCCATCCGGGCATACCATGTCGGCCTTTGCCCTTTATGCCTTCCTGGCCCTGTGCCTGCCTCGTAAGGGGGCGGGTGGGCTTGCCCTTTTTCTGCTGGCCCTGCTGGTGGCCCTTTCCCGGATCTATCTGGTGCAGCATTTTTTCAAGGATGTGTATCTGGGCGCCATACTCGGCGTTGGGGTAGCTTTGGCAGTGTATTACCTGCAGGATAAGATGGATGCTCCCTGGATGGGCCGGCGGCTCAGTTTGTGGCGCCGGCAGAAAGCAACGGTGGCCAGGGATATCCCCTGAGCTTGTTATTTTGTTCTTGCAAAAGCAGAACGCCATGCCCGTTTCCTTTTCAGAAATTCGTACCCCCCGCCTCCTGCTGCGAGAGCTTACCCCTCCGGTGGTCAGGCATTTATTCAACAACCATACCGGGCCGGAGATCTTTCACATGCTGGGATGTGGAACAGAACAAGACTATCTGGCCATCAAAGAACGCTACTGGGTCAATTATATCGATAATCCCCGGTTATCCTTTCGTTCCTGGTTGCTGATCGACCCCAAAACCAGAGGGCTGATCGGCGATTGCAGTTTTCACAGCTGGTGGGTGCGCCACAACTATGCAGAGGCAGGCTACGGAATATGGGATGAACAGTATAAAGGTAAAGGGTTGATGAGCGAAGCGTTGGGGCGTGTGTTGCAGGTTGGTTTTGAAGAAATGAAACTGCAACGGGTAGAGGCGTTTGTCCTCCCGGACAATAAAGCTTCGATCCGAATATTACAGAAGTTCGGTTTCCGCCGGGAGGGTTTTCTGCGCCGCCGCTTCTACCAGGAAGGCCGGATGGAGAACACCATCGCCTTTTCGCTCTTGCCGGAAGAATTTGACAACCGCGGCGTTCAGCTGGACATCCGCCAACTTGTGGCTGGTTTTGAATCGCAGGCCTTACCTTCCACCGCCTGGACACACGAGGCCCACCTTTCGGTAGGGCTCTGGTATTTGCTGGAATACGGATTAGACATCGCCTTGTGCAAGATCCGCCCTGGGATCATCGCTTACAATCTGGCTTCGGGAGGGCAGAATACGGCCGATGGCGGGTATCACGAGACGCTTACCATTTTCTGGATGCGCATGCTCCACCAGTTCGTTCGGGAATACGGACGGAGCAGTAGCCGGTACGAAACCATTCGCCAGCAGTTACTTGCCAGTCCTTATGCGGATAAAGGGTTGCCCTTGAAGTATTATTCCCGGGAGCTGCTCTTCTCTGCCCGTGCCCGCGGCCAGTGGGTAGAGCCTGACCTGAATGCTTTCTGAGTTTTTGGGGGGTCTGGGTTTCTGGGGTGTGGCCCGTCAGGAGCAGTTCCGGCCAGGAACCAGCACCCCAGAAACCAGAAAAAACCGGCTATCCAATATTTTCTCATTCCCCCTGTTTACATCACAGGTTTACTCGTAAGTTTTGATCTCTCCGGTCTGGATCTTACGGACATATTTATTCACCTCTTCCCGCACTTTAGGCAACAGGATTATCAAGCCGGTCAGGTTGGGGATGGCCATGGCGAAGATCATGGCGTCGGAAAAGTCGGTCACTGCCGTGAGGCTGGCGGCCGAACCCAGAATGACAAAGATGCAGAACAGGATCTTGTAGGTATAATCGGATACTTTGCTTCTTCCGAACAGGAACATCCAGCTCTGCAGGCCATAATAAGACCAGGAGAGCATGGTGGAAAAAGCGAAGAGTACGACGGCGATAGTCAGCACGTAGGGGAACCAGGGGATCACTTCTGCGAAAGCGATCGAAGTGAGGGTTACACCGCCAACGCGTTCTCCTGTTGCGGAAAGTAAGACGTTATTCCCCACAACGTCACCATAGACGAAATGAGCGTCCATATTGAAAATGACGATCACCAGGGCCGTCATCGTACATACTACTACGGTGTCAATGAATGGTTCGAGCAGGGCGACGATCCCCTCGCTGGCCGGATTTTCTGTACGGACGGCAGAGTGGGCGATGGCTGCAGAACCTACGCCTGCTTCGTTGGAGAAGGCAGCGCGGCGGAAGCCTTGTACCAGTACACCTACGATACCACCGCTGATGCCCGCCGGCGTAAGGGCGCCGCTGAAGATCTCAGCAAAGGCCTGGGGGATAAGCGTCGCGTGGGCCATGATGATGATAAGGGCTGCCAGTACATAGATGCCGCACATGAAGGGCACTACTTTTTCGGTAACGGAGCCTATCCGCTTGATGCCGCCGATAATGACTATGGCGACCATACTGGCCAGGAATACCCCGAATACCAGCCCGGCAGAACCGGACGTGGCGCCGATCATAGCGTTGAACTGCTGGGCAGCCTGGTTGGCCTGGAACATATTGCCGCCCCCAAAGGAGCCGCCGATACACATGATGGCGAAGAAAACAGCAAGAAATTTACCGAACCCGGCCATTCCCTTTTCCTTGAGCCCCTTGGTCAGGTAATACATGGGGCCCCCATATACGGTGCCGTCTGCGCCTACGTCCCGGTATTTTACACCCAGGGTACATTCTGTGAACTTGGATGCCATGCCCAAAAGGCCCGCGATGATCATCCATAAGGTGGCGCCGGGGCCTCCAATGGACACCGCAATGGCCACTCCGGCAATATTGCCGAGGCCTACCGTTCCGGATAGGGCAGCAGTAAGAGCTTGAAAGTGAGAGACTTCTCCTTCGTCGTTGGGGTCGGAATACTTACCCCGGACCGTATCGATCGCCAGTTTGAAACGGCGGAACTGAACAAAGCGGAAGTAGATGGTGAAAATGATTGCAGCGGTGAGCAGCATGATGATCACCAGGGGCATGGCCGTGGTGGCTGAATCCCCCAATTGTACAGCATAGAAAACAGTACCGGCGACAGCATCCGTGATCGGTTGAACCGCTTCGTTGATCCGTTGATCCCATCCTTTGGGGGCCTCTTCAGCAAAAACGAGTAATGGTGTCAGCAAGCTTGCAAAAAGTGATAGTATACGCCTTTTCATAATGGTCAATTGTTAGCTTTTTTACCCGGCAAACATAACAGAGCCTCCGGAGGAAGGCACTCTTTTCGTTCTGTGGGATAATTTCCTTGTAAGTTGTTGATTTTCTGTAGATTGAAATGATTTCTCTACAGAATGGCTTCTAAAGAAGCGTTAAGGTATTTTTTTATTCTTATTTTTTCAAAGGATCGTAACTAATATTTCGGTAGTGCCAATTTAGATACTCCGTTCATTTGGAAAATCTTAGCAGTAAATGTTATTTTCGCCTAAATGAGCAGATTTACCGGCACTGTAAGTGTTGGTGTGGCCCTATCCAAAAAGAATATCTCCTTGCAACAACATCATTCGGATATAGAGCTCCTGGAGCTTCTGGGAAAAGATGATGAATTAGCCATCAGCCTGATCTTTCGGGCCTACTACAGTTACCTCTGCAAGGTGGCCTACAAAATACTACCCGACACCAATCTGGCGGAGGACCTCAGCCAGGAGGTCTTCTTTGAACTCTGGCGTAAAAGAGGCCACCTGCCGGCCATCACCTCCCTGAAGGCCTACCTGCGGCGGGCTACGGTCAACCGCGCGCTGAATTACATCCGGGACCAGAGGATCCGGTTTTCGGATGAAGAGCCAGGCCCGATGCCTGGCAACGCCGTATCGGTTGGCCAGCAAATGGAGGCAGATGAATTACAGCAACGCATCGATGAGGCCATCGATGGATTACCCGAACGGTGCCGCATCGTCTTCGTATTGAGCCGGTTCGAGGATATGTCGTACCAGGAAATCGCCGATGCACTGGATATTTCCGTGAAAACGGTGGAAAACCAGATATCCAAAGCACTTCGGCAGTTGCGGGAATCCCTCGGGCCGTTCCTGAGCGTGTTATTGCTGTTGGCGATGATATGAAAGCCAGACGACAAAACAGGCATTAGGTACAAAAAAGAGAATGCCGGATAGGGGCAGTTAATAATAACCGTGTCTTCAAAGCAGGAAGAAAATAGGAAATGGAGGTTTCAAAGTACATCATGCTCTTTCACAAAAAAATGAAGGGCGATATCAATTCACAAGAACAAAAAGAGCTCAGCGACTGGCTGCAGCAGGAGGATAGCCGTGGCCTGGCCGAAGGCCTGGAAAAGGCCTGGGGCCTTAGCCAGCGCTATAAAGAAAACTACGAGCCGGATGTAGATGCCGGGCTGGCCCGCCTGCAGCAACGGATCGCTTCGGCCCGGGAGGGCGGAAATAGGGTTGGGGTGCGTGCATTGCCGCCCCGGCGTAGGGCCTTCCCCTGGTTTTCTGCCGCCGCCGCCATCGCCCTGCTGGCCGCCATTGGCTGGTGGTGGGCAGGCAATGGGAATGCCGCTGATCAAAATAATGCTCTATTTTATACTGCCGGAGCCGGCGAATCGGTTGAGGCTGTACTGCCGGATGGCTCCGTCGTCATGCTGAACGAAAATTCCTTTTTGTCTGTAGACGCAGATCTCACCAACACCTCCGAACGGCACGTCGAGCTTACCGGAGAGGCTTATTTCAAAGTAGAACCCGATCCCTCCCGCCCCTTTATCATAACTACCCGCTATGCCGAGGTGCAGGTGCTGGGCACGGCCTTCAACCTGCGTGCTTATCCGGAAGAAGGATTTACAGAGGTTGAAGTGGAAGAAGGCTCCGTCCGCCTGTCCGAACTCAGCAATGGAGACGCTATAGAGCTGTCGTCCGGCCAGCGTGGGGTTTGCCGCCCCGGTGCTCCACTGAATGCCAAAACGTCGCCCGGCCTCAACGCGCACTCCTGGCGCACCCGGCGCCTGAATTTCCGCGATGTCCCGCTCGGGGAAGTGCTCCATGCCATCGAACGGCATTACAGCGTAGAACTCACACTGCAGAATCCAGAGATCCGCAACTGCGGGGTCACCACCTCATTTCAGGAAGCTTCTTTGGATGAAGTGCTTCAAACCCTCAGCCTGATCTTTAGCCTGGAAGCGGAGCCGGTAAACGGACGCAGCGCCGGTTTCCTCCTGAAAGGGGGACGCTGTAGGCCAGCTGATTCCGTTCATTAACTAGCAATGCAGTTCGGGGCCTGGCGCCTTTCTTTTGCCAAAATTTCTATATTTACTGGAACCAAGGCCCAAGCGAGATGCACCATACATCTACATTCAGATTGCGCGCTTTTCGGCTCCTGTTGGCAGCTCTCCTGGCAATAGCCATTCCCTTAATGGCCCCGGGGCAACCGCCTTATCCTGATCCTGCCGACTGGCAGGTGGAATCTTTGCCAGTGGAAGATGAAATGGGCAGTAATGGTATCAAAGCTGTGGTGGAAGATGGGCGGGGTTTCCTCTGGTTGGCAACCAACAATGGCATTACTCGCTATGATGGTTATACCTTCAAAAACTATCCTGCCATCACTGGGGATAGCACTTCACTGAATCACAGCAGAACCGGCGCTGCTTTTGTAGATCATCAGGGTGTATTGTGGGTGGGGACCCGTGTGGGCATCAACCGTTACATTCCAGAATGTGACTGCTTCAAGCAGTACAACCCAAGGGATGAAGCGCCGAATTCGGTACCGGCTGGCGAAGTCAACGCCATTGCCGAAGACAGGAATAACCACATGTGGGTGGCCAGCCAGCACGGAGGGCTTTACCGCTACGACCGCCAGAAAGATCGCTTCGAGCGGTTCCTGTATCGGCCGGAAGATCCGGAGGACATCTCCAATGATCAGGCGAGGGCACTTCTATGCGATAGGGACGGCTACTTATGGATTGGAACGGGAGAGCCTTTCGTCCCATCCATTACCGGCGGCGGCCTGATCCGTTTCCATTCAGAAACGGGAGAAGCTAAGCGGTATTTATACGATCCAAAGAATAAATATAGCCTCATTGATAACCGGGTGAGCGCACTCCTTCAGGACAGCAAAGGTAGGATCTGGGTGGGATCCTGCGATAGTGGCCTACATTTGTACGATCCGCGGAATGATCGTTTCAATAGGATGGAACCAGGCAATTCCGAGGCCTATGCCCGTCCGGCGGGAATGGCTCCTTGGACGTCCTGCCCGCATATTCGCATCTTGCATGAAGACCGGTGGGGTGGCCTCTGGGTAGGCAATTTTAATGGCGGGCTCTATCGCTTTGATGTGGAGAATGGAACGTCGCGTTTGTTTGCCCACGATCCTGAAAATCCTAACGGCTTGGTAAACAATCTGGTGTGGTCTTTTTTTGAAGATTCTCAGGGGCGTTTCTGGCTGGGGAACATGGCCGGCGGAGGATATAAGATCGACCCCTGGCAGAAAAAATTCCAGGTTCATTTCCCAGGAGAGCGTGTCTCTGCAGTGTTTGAACCTTCGTCTGAACCCGGTGTGCTCTGGTTGGGTATCTGGGAAAAGGGTGTTTATCGGTGGGATCGCAAAACGGGCAATTATCAGCATTTTCACCAAACTTCCCCGGCGGCGGGCGGCCCGCCGAGTGATGTCATTTATCGTTTCTTTGAGGACAGCGAAAAAAACTTATGGCTGGCAACAGAAAAGGGGCTGAGCCTATATAACCGCAAAACCCAAAGGTTCGCTCACTTCCCGATCACCACTGCCGGTGGTGAAAAGGTTGGCATCCTGGCTATTCATGAAGATCGACAAGGAATACTGTGGTTAGGTTCCTGGGGCCAGGGGGTGTATGTGTTTGACCGAAGCAGTGGGGCCTACGAGCACTATGCTTTGCCCTATATCGAGGGAAAAGAGGGCAACACCTATAACCAAAGCATCTATGCCGTGCACGAGGACGCTCTGGGCCGCCTCTGGCTGGGCACCTGGATGGAAGGCCTTTATCATTTTGACCGGGCAACCAACACCTTTACCCGCCATCTGGATGGGGTAGGGGTGAGAACCATTTACGAACATGAACCGGGCCAGTTCTGGCTGGGAACCGGCGATGACGGCCTAATCGAATATGTTCCTGAAAAAGGTATATTGCGCTCCTTTAACACTACAAATGGCCTTTCGGGAAATAAGGTCTTTGCCATTGTGGAAGACCAGGCTGGGCTTTTGTGGTTGAGTACCAATCAGGGCATTTGCAGTTTTGACCCGCAGGCGGAAGCCTTTGTGCGTTTTTATAAGAAGGACGGGCTGCCTTCATTAGGTTTTAACGATTTCAGCGCTTTAAAGGATTCCGATGGTAATTTTTACTTTGGCTCCCTGGAAGGCCTGGTTAGTTTTAAGCCGGAGCAGGTCAGTGGCAATCCTGTTCCGCCAACTATGAATATTCAGGACATAATGATCTTCGACAGATCCTACCGGCGGGGAGAAGTGGATTCCTCCAACACCCGGCTTCCCGGCTTACCGGAGCGGCTGGAGCTGCGTTACAACCAGAATGAGCTTACCTTCGAATATGTCGGCCTCCATTACACGGCGCCCGAGTTCAACCAGTACCGGCACCGCCTGATCCCCTATGAACAGCAATGGGTAGAAGCAGGGACGAAAAGGACGGCCCGATATACCAACCTCAGCCCGGGACATTACCAGTTCCAGGTGATCGCCAGCAACAGCGACGGATTGTGGACAGAGATCCCGGCAACCATCGATATCCGGATCCGGCCGCCCTGGTGGGCAACCTGGTGGGCTTACCTGTTGTATGTACTGGCTGCCTCATCCGCACTATATGGTGTTTATCGCTTTCAAAAACGCCGCTGGGAACTCCAGGCTTCCCTCCAAAGAGAACTGGAAGAATCTCAGCGCCTGAAAGAACTGGATGAATTCAAGAGCCGCTTCTACGCCAACATTACGCATGAATTCCGCACCCCGCTTACCGTTATTGAGGGGCTGGCGGGCCAGATCCGGGATAACCCACGGTGGAAAGTTACGGCGCATACCAACCTGATACAGCAAAACAGCCAAAAGCTGCTGCAGCTCATCAACCAACTGCTGGGCCTCTCCAGGCTGGAAGCGGGTAAAATGCAGCCGGAATATATCCAGGGAGATATCGTCAAATACCTGGGCTTTCTGGTCGAATCATTCCACTCCCTGGCCATCAGCCGGAAGATCAGCATTTCTTTCTATTCCCACACCAATAGCCTGATCATGGATTACGACCCGGAAAAATGCCAGCAGGTATTGAGCAATTTGATCTCCAACGCGATCAAGTTCACGCCGGAATACGGAAAGGTCTCAGTAGTGGCCAAAGCGTTGAGTGGTCGCGGTGAAAAGTGGCTGGAAGTAAGTGTGCAGGATACTGGCACCGGTATCTCTACCCAACAGCTGCCCTATATTTTCGAGCGCTTTTACCAAGCCGATGATTCCGCCGTCCAAAAAAGGGAGGGCGCCGGGCTGGGGCTCTCTATAGTTAAAGAATTCCTCAGTTTAATGGGTGGAAGCATCGCGGCCCAAAGTGAGGTGGGCAAAGGAACGCGCTTCACTTTCCGCTTGCCGGTTCGCAACGAGGCGGAAATGGAAGCGGCAGGCCAGGCGCCCATGCAGGTTACTGCTGCTGCAACTGCACCGCTGCTTGCCAATAACAGCCTGAAAGCAGGAACGACAACGAATGCACCATCGGTACTGATAGTGGAAGACAACTTCGACGTCATCTACTACCTGCGCGAGTGCCTGGCAGGCCGGTACCAGGTCCTGGAAGCCCGCAACGGGCGGGAAGGCGTGGCCAAAGCCCTGGAAACGGTCCCCGACCTGGTGGTCAGCGATGTGATGATGCCGGAGATGGATGGTTTCGAATTCTGCAGAATTCTGAAAACGGATGAGCGCACCAGCCACATCCCGGTCATTTTGCTGACGGCAAAGGCCACGCAGGAAGATAAACTCCTGGGTCTCTCCCACGGCGCCGACGCCTACCTGATGAAACCCTTCCACAAGGAAGAGCTGCTGGTCCGCCTGGAGCAACTCCTGGAACTGCGGCGAAAGCTGCAGCAAAAGTACCAGGCCCCCGACAGTGCTGGCCCGGAACCGGAGGACGCCTTCCTGCGGAAAGTCCGGGAGATCATCGAGGCCCACCTGGAAGAGCCGGATTTCAGTGTGGAGCAGTTGAGCCGCAAGGCGGGCATGAGCCGGGTACAGGTGCACCGCAAGATGAAAGCCCTCACAGGCGTGGCGGCTTCGCACTACATCAAGACTATCCGCCTGAACAGGGCCTTTGAATTGCTGAAAGATCCGGAACTGAACATTTCCGAGGTAGCCTACCGGGTGGGCTTTAAAGACCCTTCCCATTTTTCACGCGCCTTTTCGCAGCAGTTCGGAGTGGCGCCCAGTGAACTGCGGGAATAACTCCCTTGATAGACTCCCTCCTGATAAGTGCCTGGACACAAATAGCAAACACTTGGAAATGAATAGAAATGCAGTGGAAATGCCTGCCTTGTGGAATAGCAAAGCTTCTTATTCCACAGTGTACTCAGGTTCGGGCCGCATTTCATCATTTCTATGCATTTCAGTCCATTTTCTTACCCCATTACGCATTCCCGCAAATAGCCCAAAACTGTCCGATGGTGTGCCCCCTTACTCCTGGGTAGATTAAGTCGGAAGTCGGGGGCGCAGTTGCGATTTGTCCCCAGGTAAACGATTGGAACAATGCCCTAAAATAAAGGGGATATTCCAAGCCTTATGAGTAACGTGCCTCCCTTGACAAGGGGTAAAGGGGGCATAGCCGTCAGGTTTAGGAATTAACAATATGTAGAGGGCAGGAGGCTGCCAATAAGCTGGCTAAAAATCAGATTTGCCATGTTCGATTTGCGATTTTTGATGTATGATGTGGCTTGTACGGCCCGCCAGTTGAGCGCTTCTAAAGGGTAGCCCTGCAAAAGGACATCGAAAATCGAAAATCGCCTATCAGACATCAAAAATCTCATGCGGCAAGGTAAGGATGAGGGGGGCTACCAAGCTTGGGTTAAGAATAATCGTATGTGTTAAAACTAAACCTGACGGCTATGGGTAAAGGGGGGGGATCCGCCCTCCAGGCCACCAACTCACCCCCTGTTTCCCCCTCTCGCCTTCGCTAAAGCTACGGCGAGCGGGGAAAGGGGCTCGGGAGTCCTCTCGCTGGGGCTTCGGTACTGTATCGCTATTACCTTGCTCTATTGGACTCTTCGCAATAAGGGACAAATCGCAACTGCGCCCGAAGTCGGAAATACCATCTGAATATCAAGGGCTTTTAGCTCGATATTATCACTTCTTTATGCCCGGATCCAGGTAACACCCATGTGTCTAAAAATCAGCGGTTTATGGCCTTGTCTAAAGAAACAATGTAACCTGTGTACCAGGATTTTTAATGCCGGGGTAACCCAGCGTCCAGCTTTTGAACGATCGATCCATGCCTTTTCGGGCGGAGTGGCGGAACATTGGGGCAAGAGATTTTTGTGACGTTCTAAAGCCATATCACCCAATGAAAGATTTACTCTTTTTACTCTGCTTATTGTTGGTGGCGGGCCCCATCCGGACACAACAGGGCTGGACAGAAGAAGCCCGCCAGTACCTGCTCGACAACCTCAACCGCACCACCGCCGAACTCGAAAAAGAAGTAGCCGGCTTATCCGAATCCCAATGGCATTTCCGGGAAAAACCGGACAGCTGGTCCGTCGCACAGGTGATCGAACACCTGGGTATTTATGAAAGGAAGTACTATGATGAGCGTTACCTGCTGAGCCTGATGCCACCGGAGCCCGAATTGGCCGACTCCACCTCCCCCGACAGTTATTACCTGGACTGGATGGCGGAAGAACAGCCCCATACTGCCCCCGGCAGCGCCGTCCCCCTGGAATTGATGAAAGGAAAGGACAACTGGGCCTACTTCCTGGCCGGCCGGGAACGGAACGTCAAAATGATCGAAACGACAGAGGTGGACTTCGGGGCGCATTACACTTACCGCAGCAATGGAAAACGGTGGAACATCCACCAGCTCTACATCATCTTATTCGCCCATTGCGACCGCCACCTGCGGCAGATCAGGCGGATAAAATCCCATCCGGAATTTCCCAAAGAGGGTATGGAAGTAAACGAAGAAAAAGAACGGGCCGCTATCCTGAAAGTAATCCAGGCGGAGACCGATTGCTTCTTTTCCCGCGACTACGACTGCTGGAAACAACACTGGGTCCAGGAAGCCCACGCCTTCCAGGCCTGGAACAACGCCGACGGCTCCTTCGACGCCCGTACCGGTTGGGCGGCGGTAGATAAAGAGATCGCCGATTATATCAAAAATAACCCTGTAGGCCCCGCCAAAACCAGCCATCCGAAAGTGATCCGCAAAAACTTCGTCGTCAAATTTTATGGCAGCGAGGCCGCCTACCTTACCTGGGGCCAGTACAACAGCGATGCCGAAGGCCAGCAATTCCGGTACAGCAAAGAAAGCCGCATTATGGAAAAACACGAGGGTGAGTGGAAGATCGCCCATGTTTCCGCTTTCTGGGATTATAAGAACCGGTTTACGGAAGAGCAATTGAAGTAGGGGGAAACATATTTTTTAGACTAAACAACCCATGATGAAAAGAGGGGCGGTAAAACGGAATAACGACATGGAGGATCGTGTGCAGTTTGCTATTGACTCGGAACGCAAGATCGGCCTCCGAGAAATGGCGGCATGATGGATGCCCCGCTTTTTATCAGGCACTCAATTAAAATGGATGATGTTATACTCAATTGATCTTAGTATGCAAGCAGCAAATTCACGCCTGCTTTTATCTATTTTATTATGCTTATTTTTTGTTAAGCATCTTTTTGCTCAAGGCAACGCTATTGAATTTGATGGCGTTAATGATCGAGTAGTGGTGGGATATTCATCCGATCTTCAGATCTCCGGGGACTTAACGCTTGAAACCTGGGTGAATTTCGATGGTGTATCTGAAAATCATATGCTCCTGTCCTTTGGAAGCGCGGGGGAAAATGAGTCCGACAATTTTCTGTACTACTTCAGGTTCAACACTAACAAAAGTCTACTTTTTTTATGGGAATATGGCCCGGGAGTCAATCAGAGCGTCACCTCTTCGGCGAGCGCCAATATTAACGCCGGCGAATGGCATCATCTGGCCTTAGTAAGAGATGCCTCGGCAAAAACAGTCACCTTCTATCTTGATGGCGGACAACTGGGAGCTGTTCAAACTTATATCAATAATGCGACAGGTGGCGGTGGCGCCGTTTTGTGTATTGCTTGTGATGTCGGTAACGCTGGTACATCCAGTCTCGACGGCGAAATGGATGAGGTGCGGATCTGGAATAAAACCTTGACCAGTACAGAGATCAGCACTATATATAATGATGAGTTTTCTAATCCAACTGGCTCTTCCGCTTGCCTGAAAGCTTATTACCAAATGACCGACGGTTCGGGCACTTCTCTGACTGATGATTCAGGTAATGGCAATACAGGAACACTTGCTTCAGGCCCTGTCTGGACAACATCCAGCGCGGGAGTCACTTCACAGACTGCTATAAATTGTAGTATCCTACCGGTGGAACTGGTGCGGTTTACCGCTCTTTTTCAAAAAGGACAGGTTGAATTAAGATGGCAAACCGCTACGGAGCTCCATAATGCTGGTTTTGATATAGAACGCTCCGGCGACGGGCGCAGCTGGCAAGCACTTGATTTTATCCCCGGGAAAAATACTACTCAAATTGAAACCCATTACACCTATGCCGACGAGCGCCCCTTGCCCGGGCTCAATTACTATCGCCTCAGACAAATAGACCTTGACGGGCAGTTCGAATACTCCGGGATTGTTAGTGTTGATGTGGGTGGGGCAGATAATGGCATCCGCCTTTATCCCAACCCGGCATCCGGTTCCGTCACCCTCGCCTTCGAAACGGCCTATTTCGGAGCGGCTGTGTTTTACCTGTATAACGCTATAGGCCAGCCATTGAAAACAGAACACCTTTCGCTGGAGCCCGGCGCCTTTCGAACCGGAATCGAACTGGACGGGCTTCCGGCGGGGGTCTATCTGGTGGAGGTGCGCTATGGGGCGCGGCGCCTGCAACGGCGGCTTGTGGTGCAGTAGTAGGGGCCGGAGATGCAGGCTCCCAGGGGGTGCCCGTGGAGAGAATACTTCCACCTGCCCGCCGGGATAAGCCTCCCCCAACCTCCTCCTTCGGAGAGCCTGTCCTGTACCCGAAGGGCCGGGAGGGGTGGGGGAAGGCTCCGCTGAAAACTCCCCCCAGGAGGAGACAACCGCCTTATTTCCAGTCTCACAGCGCAGAGCACGTCCGAGAAGGTGGCCCCCGTTCTCCGGGCCCTTAGGCTGTATCGCACAGCGCAGGAAAAGTAGTAAAGTCAAACTAAGAAGGCATTAAAAGTTGATCACAAGCAATATCCACTCCAAAAGCGGCGAGATGAACCTTTTCACCTATTTCGGAAATTGTTTGTGACAAGTATTGGTTATCCCGTGGATGTCTATAGGCTTCAACCCGTTTTTGTTCCAGATTGATTATCCAGTATTCGGGTATTCCAGCGGAAGCATAAATGGGAAGCTTAACCTGCCGGTCTTTCAAAAGGGAACTGTCCGCCACTTCGATAACTAGAAAGACATCTTTTGGAAGTGGATGGGCATCTGCATAAAAATTCAGCCGGGGGTGGAGTAAAGCAATGTCCGGTTCCGGTTCAGAGAGAGAAGGGATTTGTATCGGGTCTTGTACGCTCACGATAGCTTTTTCCACCAGCAATTGATTGAAAAAGGCATTCAGCCTTTTAACACAGGCACTATGTTCACTACCAATAGGGCTCATTTCAATGATTTCACCGTGGAGCAATTCTACTTTATCCTCATCCGTTAAAATATGGGCTTCTGCCATACGGTGATACTCATCAATAGTGAGGAGCCTTTTTGCCAGTTGAATTGCCATATTTGAGTTTGATGTTAGAAAATACCAATGCAAGAAGTCTTAATAAAGTTACAAACAATTCTTTTATAATCAATTCTGGCCATAAAAATCATGAGAATCCGGCAGGCGCCTCGTAGGATGGAGTAGGTAGAGCTCAAAACGCCCACCCCCACAACATGCTCCCCATCCAGGCTCTCAGCCCGTCCGACCGGCGGTAGTGGGCCACCCGTAAGATGAAGGTGGATAGTTCGCCAAGCTTTCGTTTTCCCAGGAGGCGCCAACGCCAGATGGGGTGGAATTGCATACCCAACCCTACCTTATGGCTGCTGAAGGCCGACAGGTCGAAATCGGAAGTGTAAAATACAGCATCAGCCATGTGGCCCAGGTAGGGTTGGAAATGGTTGGAAGCGCTTTGGCGGTGGTACCGGTAAATGGGCGTTAGGGTAAAAGTGGGGCTTAACTTCAAGGGCAACTCCAGCTCGGCGGTGTGGGCCTGTATGCCAAACCCATCGATGTAGTACCGGTAGAAAAAGCGGGTGACCAGGCCGCTGCGGGCAAAATAGTGCAGGCGCAGGCTCACCGGCCATTGCCAACGCTGCGCGGGCAGCCGCTCAATGCGGGGCAGTTCCTCTTCCGGGAAATATACACGATGAAAAGGGGTGGACAGCAACCCGTGCTGATAGGAAAAACCGCTGCTCACCGCCAGGCTCGTCCGCCGGTTGAGGATGCGCTGATACTGTAGGTTCAGGTGGTAAGAAAAGCGGCGGTCGGTCGTGATGAACGGCTGTACGGTATCGCGGAGCTCTTCGGGGAAATACAACACCCAGTGGCCGAAAAAAGCCTGTCCATCGACAAACAGCGCACTCCGATCCGCCTTCAACGGCAGATAATAACTGCCGCGAACGTTCATGGACAGATAGTCAGATTCAACGGACCCGCCCATTCCCCAGCTGTAGGACCGTCTTGTCTCCGGCTTTTCCTGCTCCCATCCCAGCTGTATCGTCGCCCTTATGTCGCTGCTGGATGCTGAAGACATCCGGCTGTCAATGCGGTCGGTCGAGGCGGAGGAATAGGTGTTGAACCCGGCCTCGGCTGCCAGCCGGCTGGTACTATCAACGGGGATGAGGACGATGACCCGGGTGTCGTAGTCCGTTAGTTCCTCCGTTCCTATGCCTCCGGTGACAGCGCTGTGGTTGCCTTCCTGCGTATAGTAATTGAAGAGAATGTTGACATCGATGGGTGCTCTGGCAGCACTGTCCGGGGGCGATTGCCCGGGCAGTGGATGCGTAAGGATACAGGAGGCGAATCCGGCAAGGAGAACCCCTCTGAGCGCTTCTATTGACTTTTGCATGTTGAGTCCATTTTCCTAAACCATCCAGCCATCTAGCCATCCAGCCATCCAGCCATCCAGCCATCCAGCTATCCAGCCATCCAGCCATCCAGCCATCCAGCCATCCAGCCATCCAGCTATCCAGCCATCCAGCAATCCAGCAATCCAGCCATCCAGCCATCCAGCCATCCAGCAATCCAGCAATCCAGCCATCCAGCAATCCAGCAATCAATTACACCCGCACCCTCCGCCTCCCTTTCCTCCATTCGCTCCGCTGGCGCCCTCCCGGTAGCCCTCGATGTTCATTTCATAGGCCGACCCCGGCAGGGGCTTCAGCGCCATATCTTCATCATTGAGGTAGGCGCGCTGGTAAGGTCGAACGGCCTCGCAGGCACTGAAGGAAATGAGGATGAGAATGAGGAATAAAGCTTTGGACATGGCGAAAAATTGTAAAAGGGTAACTATTCAGGTATGATGGTATATTGGTATTGCGGTTAGCGTACGGCTGTCCTATCAATCAGGCTCCGGCCGAAAAACCGGAAAACCACAAAACCGAAACACCTCGCAATAATAACGTTCATAGTTTTTATTCCATAACTGCGGCTTAAAAAACAGTTCGCAACCCTACTGCGATGCCCATGGAGAAGATCTGGTGACGGGCGTCCGTATCTTTGCCGCTAATGGTGTTCCACTGGTAGGCGGGGTTGATGGTGAGCCAGGGCCTGCCGATGCGTACCAGGCAGGTGAGCCCGCCTTCCATGAAGCGCCGCCGGCGTAGTTCAGCTTGTGCCGGATAACCAGTGGTGGGGTGGAAAAAACCAGCGCGGAGACTGGGCCCCAGCCGGAAATTATCCCTCCGGACGAGGTACCCTTCTCCCCGAATGAACAGGTGGAGGAACTGGATGAAACTTTCAGAAACAGTATAGGAGTATCCCCGCCCCCGCCGGTTCTGGTTGACCCGCAATTCGTTATCGAAAAATACGGTATAGGCCATGCCCGCTCCGATACTATACCTCTTTGCTTGATAGCCTCCCTGCAGATACCCTTCCAAAAAGGGGGAAAAGTGGCTGTAGTCCAACCCTTCGCCAGCAAATACCCCTTGATCATTCTTCCCAAGGTTGTACTGCCAGATGCCGGAACGGAAAGCCAGGCCGGGTTCGGCAAACCAGGATTGAGCGGACAAAACAAAGGGCAGCAGGCACCACAAGGTGGTCAACATTTTCATGGGGTTGACTTTGAGTTCAGCGGCACAAGTTAGGGGTACGGCAGCTGTAATGCAACACCTTACCGAAGGGCCACCAGCCGGCTGCTCCAACTGAGCCCCGGGCCGGTGAGTTTTAAAATATATACCCCCGGTTGTAAGCTTCCGAGGGTTACCGGTAGGCGGTTTTGCCCTTTCTGGAGCACTATCCGCTGTTGGCCGACAGCCTGTCCGCTGGTACTATAGATCAGGAGGTTGGCCTCCAGCATGCCTTCGACGGCCGCTTCCAGCACGGCCACACCTCCCTGGAGAGGGTTGGGCACTATCCGGATGGCTGTTTTTCCCTGGGCGGCCTCAAGGGTAGAGATTAAGGGTTCCGGCCCGTGGAGGTAAAAGGCCGAGAAGCCTGGCGTCAGGAAATCAACATAATAATCCGTTTCGTTGATCTGGCCAAAACCCTCCTGGTTGATGAGCTCTCCTCCGCCGGTATAGGGCCCGCATTCCCCCTCCGGTACCCGGGTCAGCGCCAGTCCGGCCGGCGTATCGATGCCGGTGGCGGCGGCCTGTAGCGACTGGAATTCTTCGGCGGTGAAGTACAGCCTCAGCCGTACCGGGCTTAGCGGTTGCTGCTCCGTAGAAATGGCCCAGTTGCGGTCGAGATAGGGGGCGCCGGCCCCGTCCAGGCGGACATCTCCGTTGTTTACCTGATATTGGACACGGATGGCGCCCATTGGATTGCCGCCGTCGGCAATGGAAGCGATGAGCCTGCCACCATCAAAGGCGTGCCGCCAGATGTTGGCGCCGGAGGCGATGGGGGTGTTGGAGGCATCGGTGCAATCCATGTATCCTTCACCCGGGCCGCAGGCCAGGCCGGCGTCTTCGAGGAGCAGCTCAAAAGGGCCGCTTTCCCCATTAAACCCATCTACCTGCAGGTAGTAGGTTTTTCCGGGGACCAGGCAGCGTATGCTGTTCAGCATGGCTTCGCCCCGGGAACTGCCGGGGATATCGTCGTTGGCGGCCACCAGTATGGCCCCGCCGGTGGTGATGGCCTGGCAACTGTCTGCCTCCCAGAGGGCCAGCTGGGTATTGAAGTAATTGGCCCGGATCGTGATGCTTCCCGACGGCGGGGCTTCAAAGCTAAACCAAACGGAATTTTCCGCTCCTTGCCCGTCACACCAGGCCTCCTCCGATTGGCAATCGCCATCGGGGGGAGCCGGCTCTCCGGCCTGGGCAGTAGCGTTGAAGTTCGTCCCGGCCATCGGACAGGGCGATGGGCCTACCTCGATGGCGATGGCGTTGCATGCGTCGTCATTGGCAGGCACGAAGCTGCTCTGGGTGCAGTAGTCGTAGGAGTCATGGAGGACAAAATAAGTGCTGCTGACGCTGTAGCTCCCGTCAGGCCCTATTCCGTAGATCGGAAGGGTAATGTTGGCGGGGAAGAATACGGCATCATCACAATCGATGAAATAGAGGTTGTCCGCCGGGTTTGGAGAGAAGGCGTAGGTGATGTCTCCATCAGAACAGCAAGATAAAAAGTCTTCCACCCGGAGGGCGATCTGCCCTTCCGGCGGCAATACATATACCAGTCCGTTGTAGACGGGAAAGCTGCTGCCGGCGCCGCCGGAGGTACACAGGCCCGTCTCGTCGTTCAGCAGTGCATAGGTGTAGGTAACGGCCAGGCCGCCGGTTGGGATATCCAGGAGGTAGATCGATACCGGAATGGTGCCAATATCAGCGCAGGTGAGCGTCAGGAGGCTATCGGCCGGGCTCTGAGAGAAGGAAAACAGGGGCGTACCTCCATTGGGTAGGGAGTAGGCGGCGACAAAGTCGGAGGCGCGTAGTACGGTCTCTCCGCTACCGTCGATGCCATAGGCAAGCCCCAGGTTGGCCTGCAGGCTGGGCGCCTCAAGCGGGAATGTCCCTCCCTGACACACGTCGAAGTTGTCCTGGAGAAGAACGGCGGTCTCGTAGGCCGTCCACTGGCCCAGAGCATTGCGCACCCAAGCCCGGACGACGTTGAAACCTACGTGGCTGCAGTCCAGCGCCAGGGCCGGCCCTGCCGTTGGCGGCGGCTGGGGCCCGGGCGCATCCGGCCCGGGAAAGCCGATCCGGACTTCCTCGACGGAGCACAACTCGCCGATGACAAAACAGCTGGCGGGCACGCTGGCCTGCCCGTTCGGTTGCAGGCTGGTGGCAATGCCGTCCTTGACGGAGATGATGCCGGCGCCATAAGCGGAAAATGAAATTGAAATGACGAAAAGGCTGGTAAATACCAGAGCGCGGTAAAGAGAGTACATGCAGTTGAGGGTTTTGGTATGAAGTAAAATTAGGACGTTTATTTCGTTTCCCCAAACGGAATATTTGCAGTTCGAAAGAGCAGGCGAGCGCACCTCAGGGCTACTTAATGGTAGGTTGCAGCGAACCGTTTTCGTCCTCCTGGACTGAAAATTTTTTGGTGAATAATTTTAACCCCTCCTGGTATTTGGCAATGGAATATTCATGGAGGAACGAAATCCAAAAAATCCTTTCATTCTTTATTTTTTCGAATTTACTGGCCGGGGCAGATCTCTTCTCTGTCAAGCGGGCAGTAGTATATACAAGAATGGGACATTATGGCCAGAATAATAACAACCAAAACGGGATTCGCGAGGCGGCTTTTCCACTGGGCGGGTATTTCCACCACATTTCTAGGTATTTCCATGAATTTCCGCGTTTTTGTTCAGGCGCCGAGGTTACCCTCTGATTTACTGCTTAAACTGCTCCCTCTCTCCTCATGGGATCGGCCGCGACAACCGAAACTCCACCCTCCGGTTCTTCAGCCTGCCCGCAGCCGTGCTGTTGGTAGAAATGGGGTACTGTTCACCAAAGCCTTTGGCGGAGAGCCTTTTTTCCGGTATGCCCAGGCTGCGCAGATGAGTGGCGACGGACTGTGCCCGGCGGCTGGACAGCTGCTGGTTGGCCTCGGCGCCGCCAACGCTATCGGTATGTCCGAAGATATCGAGCTTTAAGGAAGGGTGCTGCCGCATGATCTCCGCCAGGCGGGCCAGCTCTGCTTTGGAAATGGGCAACAGGTTGGCGCTGCCGCTTTCGAATTGAAGGTTTTCCAGGGTTATGACCTCCCCTTCGATCAGTTTTTTGCCTTTAGGGCCGTCGAGTTCCAGCGGTTTGGCCTCTTCTATGATAGTGAATTCCAGTTTTTCGAAGCAGACCTCATGGCGGTTGTTATAGGCGCCGGTAGCGGCGGTGACACCCCAGTAGACCTTGCTGTTGCCCCTGAACACGCTGCCGACGATATCTCCCCGGTAGTTGAGCACCTGTTTGCCGTCGAGGTCAATGGTGAGCTGCTGGTTGCCCGGCGACCAGTTGACCGCCAGCGCATGTTCCCGGCAGTCCTCGATATTGGGAATGCGCACCGGGCCGGCCAGGCTGTAGCCGTGGTGCACGCTGCCATCTCGCAGCAAGGCGATGTGGTCCTGGTAGGGGTCGCCCAGGTGCTCGTTGAGCCAGGTGTCGATCTCGATGCCCAGGGAGGGTTCCAGGCCGGCAAAGCCCATACCTTCGCCCTGGTAGCCGGTGCGGCGGGCGTGGGGGTGAAAAACAAAAACGATGCCATCGGCCCCGGCGGCGTCCTTACAGCCCATCATTACCTGCAGCTCCATGACGAAGGGCTGGTTGAGGTCGATGGCTTGCCGGTGCCAGGCCGAGCCGCCGGCCCAGATGCGGTCGGGCGTCAGGCGAATACAGTTGGCCCCGGTGATGACCGCATCGCCCGAGAGGTTGAAATCGTTGATGTTGGCTTTCTGCGCCCGGGAGCTCAATAGCAGGAAGAAGAAAAAGAAGAGAAGGTACAAATGCTTCATAACAGCCAGGTTTTCAGCTTCAAGATAACAAATTAACGGGACACATGCCGGGCGGGTTGTGCACATGCGGAGCTTTAAAACTGGCCAAAAGGATTCCCCAATAGAGGCCTTCCTGAAAACCTGGGTTTTGTACAGAATCAAAATGAAGCAAAGGAACAGGTGTGATTTATGACGTTTGATTTATGATGTTTGATTTATGATGTGCGATTTTTGATGTTACTCCCGGGTACAATTCTCCGCGAGGGCTGCACCCGGAACATCGTACATCAAAAATCGCACATCGCACATCAAAAATCAAATGATCATCCCCGCGCCCACCGTCTCATTCGTCCCTTCATCCACAAAGATGAGGCTGCCGGTGATCCGGTTTTTGCGGTAAGCGTCGTAGAACAGCGGTTTGGTGGAGCGGATGACCACCCGGGCGATATCGTTCATGCCGATATTCTGGTCCACCATATTTCGGTGCAGGCTGTTGATGTCGAGCTTGTAGCGGATCTCCCGGATGACGCAGCGGGCTTCCTGGGTGGTGTGCAGGATGGTGTACTTGCCGCGCAACTGCAGGGGCTTTTCATGGAACCAGCACACCATGACTTCCATATCCTGGCTCACCTCGGGGTGGTTGTTCTCGCGCACGATCATATCGCCCCGGCTGAGGTCGAGGTCGTCTTCCAGGAGAAGGGTGACGGACATGGGTGCGTAAGCCTCCTCCAGCTCTCCGTCGTAGGTGTCTATTTTGGCGATCTTACTGGTGAAGCCCGAAGGCAGCAGCATGACGGTGTCCCCTCTTTTGAATACGCCTCCGGCAACCCGGCCGGCGTAGCCCCGGTAGTCGTGGAACTCATCGGTATTGGGGCGCACTACGTATTGTACCGGGAAGCGGCAGTCGATGAAGTTGTGGTCGCTGCCAATGTGCACGTTCTCCAGGTAGTAGAGCAGGGTGGTGCCGCCGTACCAGTCCATATTCTTGGATTTGTCCACTACGTTGTCTCCCTTCAGGGCGGAGATGGGGATGAAGTGCACGTCGCGTACATCCAGCTTGTAGGAGAACTCTTCGAATTCCTGTTTGATTTCCTCGTATCGCTCTTCATTGTAGTCCACCAGGTCCATCTTGTTGATGCAGACCACCAGGTGAGGGATCTGCAGCAGGGAGGCGATGAAGGCGTGGCGGCGGGTTTGTTCCAGCACGCCCTTTCGGGCATCAATGAGGATGAGGGCTACGTTGGCCGTCGAGGCGCCGGTCACCATATTGCGGGTATACTGAATATGGCCCGGAGTATCAGCAATAATGAATTTGCGGCGAGGCGTGGAAAAGTAGCGGTAGGCCACATCGATGGTGATGCCCTGCTCGCGCTCGGCCTTGAGCCCGTCGGTCAGCAGCGCCAGGTTGACGCCTTCCTCTCCGCGGCGTTCACTGCTCACGCGCACGGCTTCGTACTGGTCTTCAAATATGGACTTGCTGTCGTATAGCAGCCGCCCGATGAGGGTTGATTTTCCGTCGTCAACACTGCCGGCTGTGGTGAAGCGCAGCAGTTCCATGTGTTTGGCGTCTAGCATATTCGGATCTTGATTTTCAATCAGTGGTTATTTTTAGTTCTGGAGTTCTTTTTATTGTGTATGGGTAGGGCTGGTATATGGCGGTGTAGGGTGTACGGTGTACGGGTGTACGGTGTACGGTGTACGGTGTACGGGTGTACGGTGTACGGGTGTACGGTGTACGGGTGTAGGGGTAGTAGCCAGTTGTCTAAATTTACAATTAGGAAACATAATTACCTTTGCGCTTTGATTGAATTGACGATGATGCCCAGCAGGACGTTTGCCTCCTTCATTATAGGTTCAATTTTGTCGTCCCAGCCATTCAAAAGGCGTTGGAGCATATCGAGCCAGACTATAGATTCATCCAGTTCCTCCTCTACAATTTTTCTTTTGTAAATAAGGTCCTTTTTGGATTTTCCGCGGTTACTGGCACTGTAATTGGCTGCAGAGGATGTAGCTGATCTGATGAGCTGCCGTTTAATGATGTTAAACTCATCGGCTGAGGGCAGGCCCCGGCAAAGCAGGATCACATTTAGAGCCCACACTTTGAATCTTTCCAGTAAAGCCTCTTTGTCCATTTGCCATTTTTTATAGATCTCAGATTTTTACCTCATTTTTGACGCCACCGTACACCCTTCAGCCCAGCGCTTGCCCCGCCCACCGTACACCCTTCAGCCCAGCGCCTGCCCCGTCCACCGTACACCCTTCAGCCCAGCGCCTGCCCCGTCCACCGTACACCCTTCAGCCCAACGCCTGCCCCGTCCACCGTACACCCTTCAGCCCAGCGCCTGCCCCGTACATGCTCCATGGCCAGCTCTGCCCAGTCCACCGTACACCGCACACCGTCCATCAAAAATACCCCTGCTTCTTCCTATCCTCCATCGCCGTTTCCGAGCGTTTGTCATCGGCGCGCCCCCCCCGTTCGGTTTGCCGGGCGGCGGCAACCTCCTGGATGATATCTTCGATGGTGGCGGCCTCAGATCGCCAGACCCCGGTGCAGGTCATGTCGCCGATGGTGCGGCATCGAACGGTCATTTCCCGTACGGAAGCTTCCTCTTCCGGCCGTTTGGCGATGTATTCACAATCGGCCAGCAGAATACCGTCGCGTTCGAAGACTTTGCGCTGGTGGGCGAAATAGAGGCTGGGCAGTTCTACCTTTTCTTCCGCCAGGTACATCCACACATCCAGCTCTGTCCAGTTGCTGATGGGGAAGACGCGGAAGTGTTCGCCGAAGTGTTTCTTGCCGTTAAAGATGTTCCACAGTTCGGGGCGCTGGTTCTTGGGGTCCCACTGGCCGAATTCGTCGCGGTGGGAGAAGAAGCGTTCTTTGGCGCGGGCCTTTTCTTCGTCCCGGCGGCCGCCCCCGAGGGCAGCATCGTACTTGCCTTTTTCCAGGGCTTCCAGCAGGGTGGTGGTCTGCAGGTAATTGCGGCTGGCGTTGTAACCTTTTTCCTCTACGACCAGCCCCCGGTCGATGGCTTCCTGAACGGAGCCGACGATGAGCTTGGCCCCTGTTTTTTCCACCAGGCTGTCCCTGAACTCCAGTGTTTCAGGAAAGTTGTGGCCGGTGTCGATGTGCAGCAGGGGGAAGGGGATCTTGGCCGGGTAGAAGGCCTTCATGGCCAGGTGTACCATGAGGATGGAGTCCTTGCCGCCGGAAAACATCAGCACCGGCCGTTCGAATTGGGAAGCCACTTCGCGGATCACGTAGATGGATTCCGACTCGAGTTCTTTCAGGTGGTTCAGATGATAACTCATATAATAGTTGTCTGTTCCCGTCTCTTCCGAGCGGGCCTTTTCACCTGCCGTGGCGGTTATGGCCCGCAGGGACGGGTTAATTTAGTTGTGGTTTTTCCGGTTAGGCTCTCGGATACTTGATGATGGGTTCTATGAATTCGTAAATGGCCCGGACGCTATCGTTAAGGTCCATCTGGTCGGTGCGCACTTCCAGCGCCGGGTTCTCAGGCGGCTCATAGGGCGCGTCGATACCTGTGAACCCTGTTATTTCTCCGGCGCGGGCCTTTTTGTAGAGGCCTTTGACGTCGCGGGCTTCGCAAACTTCCAGCGGTGCATTGATATAGATCTCTATGAAGTCCTCTTCGCCGATGATTTCCTGAGCCATTCGCCGGATGGCCCGGGTTGGGCTGATAAAGGAATTGATGGTTATAATACCGCTGCTGAGATATAGCTTGGAAAGTTCTGCGATGCGGCGGATATTTTCCCGACGGCCTTCGTCGCTGAAGTCCACGTTATTGTTCAGGCCGGTGCGGACGTTGTCGCCATCCAGCGCTTGTGGGAAGTACCCTTCGTTGTAAAGGCGCCGTTCCAGGTGCTGGGCAATGGTACTTTTTCCGGAGCCGGACAAGCCGGTCAGCCACAGTACTTTGCTGCGTTGCCGTAGCCGGTGTTCGCGGTCGCTGCGTTGGAGAAAGCGGTCGAAAATGGGATGGAGATGCTTGTTCAAGGCAATTCTTCTTTGGTGAAAAATCGGTGCAAAGTAACGGCAAAAGTCTTACTTACCCAAATCCACTTCTTCCTTTCCATGTTTATCGAAGACATGGCGGACTGTTCCTCGGGGCACCATCTGCCAGGCCCGTTCGTGGAGGTAGTAAATGGCCAGCTTGATGACCAGTTCGAGGCCTGCCACAATACTGGATTTCTGGAGCACATCATCACATCCGGTACCGGAAAAAACAAAAAAGGCCAGAATAAAGGTGGTTCCGGTAGCAATCATACGCCAGGTAATGGCCTTAAGGATGCTTCGAAGTTTCGATTCTTTTTCCATTTCTCTCTCTTTTTTGAGCGCTGCAAATATGGGGATAATAATATAAAATCCTACTAAATCAATAGGGATTTTATAAAATTCAATTCTCGGTAAATTTAAAAGAAAAGCCCTATACTAGCCGCATTGTTTGAAATGATTCGGACTTCCTCTTTGCTGTTATAAAAGGCTGGAAATCATACAGGCCGCCAATCCAAAACGAATACCATGGAAAAGGACAACCACCGATTCGAAACGAAGGCCATCCGGGGGCAGATGGAGCGTACCGGGTACCGCGAGCACAGCGCACCTTTGTTCCTGACCTCGAGTTTTACCTTCCCCACCGCCGAATTAATGGCCGATACTTTTTCCGGCCAGGCGGACGGCATCATCTATTCGCGTTACAGCAATCCCAATACCGATGAGCTGATCCGGAAGGCCTGCGCCATGGAAGGTGCGGAAGATGGTTTTGCCACAGCTTCCGGTATGGCGGCCGTTTTTGCCAGCATGGCGGCATTGCTCAAGGCAGGCGACCACATCCTGGCCTCCAGGGCGGTGTTTGGTTCTACCCACCAGATCCTTACCGAGTTATTCCCGCGTTGGGGCATTACCTTCACCTATGTCGACCCGGAAGACATCGATAACTGGGAGCAGCACCTGCAGTCCAACACCCGGATGATCGTCCTGGAGACGCCTTCCAATCCTGGACTGGCGCTGATCGACCTGGAAAAAGCCGGAGCTTTGGCCCGGCAACATAGGTTGATCCTCAATGTAGACAACTGTTTCGCTACGCCCTATCTGCAGACGCCGTTGATGTACGGGGCTCACCTTTCCGTTCACTCGGGCACCAAGTGGATGGATGGCCAGGGCCGCGTTCTGGGGGGGCTGGTTGTCGGCGATGCCGAACTGATCGAAAAGGTGCGTTTTTTCTGTCGCCACACGGGCCCGGCCATGTCCCCTTTCAATGCCTGGGTGCTGTCGAAGAGCCTGGAAACCCTGGCGGTGCGTATGGACCGCCACTGCAGCAACGCTTTGAGGCTGGCCAGTTATCTGGAAGCGCACCCAGGGGTCCTGCGGGTGTCCTACCCACATCTGGCTTCTCATCCGCAGTACGAGCTGGCGAAAAAACAGATGCGCCTGGGCGGCGGCATCGTAGCCTTTGAAGTGCAGGGAGGGGCAGCGGGAGGCATGGCTTTCCTCAACCGCGTTCGCCTGTGCTCGTTGTCCTCTAACCTGGGTGATTCGCGGACCATCGTTACGCATCCGGCATCTACCACCCACTCCAAATTGAAGGAGGAAGAGCGGCTGGCCGTTGGCATCCGGCCGGGTATGATACGCATTTCCGCCGGCCTGGAGCATATCGACGATATCATCGGGGATGTGGAGCAGGCGTTGGGGGCTAGAGGTGGATGAGGGACGTTGGGGCGTATGGACGTTTGGACGTTTGGATGTTGGGACGTTTGGACGTTTGGATGTTGGACTGCGTTAAAAATTGCTGCTGAAAGCCCTTCCTGAGCCGGAAATCGGACACGAGCGAAGCGACTGAGGGCGTATAACCTGGCATCGAATACTCATTTTGTACCTTATTCCGACTTCCCACTTCCGACTTCCGACTTCCCACTAAAAACAGTGGCCGGTACAATGCCCAAACGGATGGGTGGGAGAGGCTATTCCGAAAGACTTCCCGGACTCTCTCCGTCATAGCCGGACTGCGGGCCGTCGGCGACGGGTTTCCTCACATGTGGACGAATACACGAATAGACGCGAGGCGGGTACATAATTATCCTTTGAAAAGACAATATTCTCGGGTGGGCTGGCGTATTGATAAACGTTTGAAAGCAGGGAAGTATGAAAGTGGGCAATTTGGAACGTTGTTCTTGTAAAGAACCCCACCTCGCCGCTCCTGCGTTCAAACCTCACCACATCTGATCACGCCCTAAATACAGTACCTATGAGAAACCTCTTTTTGATCGCTTTACTTCACAGTACCTTTTTTACCCTTTCCGCGCAGTTCACCTACTCCGGGGTATTCGTTCCGGCGGAAACGGAATTCGAATATGCACAGCAGGTGAGCTGGGAGGCGCTTCAACAGCAGCATAAGGACCTGGACGACAAAGGCTTTCGACTGGTGGATATTGAAACGGCTAAGTCCGGCGCCCGCCGATATTACTGGGCCATCTGGAAAAAAGAAGAAGTACACAGTACCCTCCGGCAAGTGGAAAGCTGGGATTCCCTGGTCATCATGAAGCGGCAGATGGCGGCGGACAGCTTTGTAATGGATGAAATAGAGGCCTACACCTATGGGGACAAGGAATATTTCCTGGTGGTATGGGTTCCCGGAAAAACGGAACACAAGATAAGAAGGCTGACTTCCTGGGAAGGATTGGAGAACGACAATGAGAACCTGGCCCGCCGTGACCTGCAACTGGTGGATATTGAAGGTTTTGAAGGCAAAGACGGCACAACCAATTATCTTGCTCTTTACCATTGGGAGGGCCCGGAATTCAAGACGTATTATTACCGTACGCACGATTATGATGACTTTGTAACAGATAAGGGGTATCGCCAGAAAAGCGGCTACCACCTTTTTGATTACGAGCGTTTTGAAAAACGGGGACAATCCTTTTACGTCGGGCTGTACCGGGAAGCCAATTCCGCCAGCCGCCTCGAAGACCACTATTCCCAAGAGGATTTTAATAAGCTGATGGACAGCGAGAAAGAGAATAATAATATTGTACTTACGGACATTGATATTTATACCAAAGAGGAGGAAAGGTAACCGGCAATGTGCTGCTCCATTCAAAAAATACCTATATTTGAGCTCGTGGTATATCGACGATGAAGCGGCGTTTAATGGCGTCCCTTCGCGGGCGGTATACCCTGATGTGAAGAATAATTCCAAATTACCGGTAATGGCCCTGCGAACGAAGTTCCTTTTCTTCCTTTTACTGATCAATACCTTTCTTGTCGCTCAGCAACACCGCATAGTCGGTTATCTGCCCTATCAGCGTGTCTCCATGCTCGATAAGATACAGATAGACAAACTGACCCACCTTTGTATCGCTTTTGCCAATCCTGATGAGCAGGGTTACCTTAGTGCAGGTGGTTCAGATTTGCGGGAAGTGGTCCGGCGCGCTCATCAGGACAGTGTAAAGGTGCTTATTTCGCTGGCCGGCGGAGCCATGAAGCCCGAGTGGGAAGATGCCTGGAAGCGCTTGCTTACCCCCTGGAACCGTCGGGCCTTCATCCAAAAGATCCTGCTTTTCGTTCAGGTTAACGAACTGGATGGCGTGGATGTCGACCTCGAATGGAAACAGATCAACCACCATTACAGTGGGTTTATCCTTGAATTGCGGGAAGCCCTTAGCGCGCAGGGCAAACTGATGACAGCGGCCCTGCCCGGTACGACCCGCTACAAGCACCTCAGCGAAGAGGCCATGCTGTCTTTCGACTTCATCAACCTGATGGCTTATGACCTCACCGGCCCCTGGACTGCCGGCCGGCCGGGCCCGCACTCGCCTTACGCCATGGCCATTTCTTCCCTTACCTACTGGAAAAACCAGGGCATGCCCGCCGATAAACTGGTTCTGGGGATCCCCCTTTACGGCTGGGACTTTTCAGATGCGAACAGGGTCACCTCCGTCTATTATGGCACGCTGGTCGCTACCAACCCCGCTTACGCCCACGTCGATCAGGTAGGCAAGATCTATTATAACGGCATTGTGACTACCATTGCCAAAACCGAGCTGGCCAAAGAGCAGGCCGGCGGCATCATGCTTTGGGAACTGGGAAAAGACGCCTTCAACGAGTACTCCCTGCTGTCCACCGTTTACGAAACTGTACACGGTTCCGGCGCCCCCACACCCCGGGAGATGCTGGTGGATTCCAGAATGCCAGGCGGCCCCCTCGCCGACGGTGTAGCCCTTTCACCGGCCATTACCGGACTTCCATTTTCGGAGGGCATGCACCGGCTGGCTTCGGCTGGCTTTCAGGAGGAGGACAAGATGAACGAATGGGGCACTGAAGTCTTTAGCCTGGGCATTGAGGTCCTTCCCAACCCTTTCCGGGATTCCCTTAAGATCACCAATAATGAAAAAAACGCCCTGCAATTGGTGCTGACCGATATCAAAGGGCGCCCCCTCTACGAGACTACCCTGCGCCCCAACTCCACCATCAGTTGGGAGACAGCTAGTTTTCCTCCGGGCCATTATATTTTCTCGGCCATGCGCGGTGATAAGCAAGCTTCCAAGCGGCTCATTAAGATGTGAGGGGCTTGGTTCACTTACATACAGGGATCACCTACCGTTCCATCGGCACCACCCAGGCGTACTGTCGTTCCAACCAGAACCGGGCTTCCAGGAGGTGCGAGCAGGCTCTTTGGCGGCATTTTTCCAGTAATTTCAATTCTTCCTGGGGAGGGGTGCTGTATTTCCCTTCTGTAGCAGCCTGGATGGCGTTCAGTTTTTGCCGGCATTTCTCCAGCCAGTTTTTTGCCAGGTCGAGGTGGGTGAAAACGGAGGCATGCGCAAAGTGGCTGAAGGGCCGGTTGTTCAGCTGTTTCAGCGGTATGTCGAGCCGTTGATAAGCAGTGTGAAGCTGCCCGAACTGATACATCAGCAGAGCCATTCGCTCCTGGCTTTTCTCAACGGTGGCCTTCATGTGCCGCAGGCCTTTGGAAGTATAAAAGAACAGAATATCCTCCTGCATCTGATACTGGAGGTTCGCCATAGAATTGGAAAGGTCAATGCTGCGGACGAGCGCCGATTGGGCAGCAGGTAAGAGGGTACAGATCAGGTTGCCATAGGTGCTGTGCTGGCAGGGGTCGTCGTAGGCCCGTTCTAGGCCCGGGCTGTATTCGCAGAAACCGGGGTAACGCAGGCAGATGTCCCCTTCCATCCTCATTTTTTGTGGTTTGGGCAGCGGCAATTGTTGTAATTGATGGTTGGTAAAGGTAACATTTTCCCATCCGTCGACCTCCACGACCAGTAGGTGGGCGTCGGGAGGGGCCTGTCCATCCGGAGTGCTGGGAGTACGGAAACGGCTGCGAGTCAATTCCTTATTACAGGTACTATGCCGCGCCATATAAGACAGCTCACGGGTGGGCGAGCCGTTGGAGGGCAACTTGGCCATTCGGCCCGGGTTGCCCCAGTACCATATCAGTTCGTCCGCTTCGAAAGCCGACCAGCGGATGCCACAGAAGCCAGCCGGCGCTTCATCGTTCTGAAAATCGCTTCGGAATAAGATATAGGCCCCCTCCGGGCTTTCGATGTGGACCTCACCGGCCTGCGGCCCTCCGGTGAAAATCCGGAAGGTGATACCGGCGTAAATAGGCAGGGCAAAGAGGATAGCCGTCAAAAGGAAACAGCTTCGAAGGCAAGAGTGTCTTCTCATAGGGATAGTGTTTGTTAGTGGGCTTGTGCTTAAAAATATATAAATAAAGCATTAGGCCTGCTCTGAGCGGGTTGTTTTTTCAATAAAAAAGCTGGTAGTAAGGTTATTCCCTGGAAAACTCCTAAACTTGTGGCCGTTCCAATTTGAGTCGAGATGAAAACGATCTATGGCTTACTGAAAGCTAACCTGCCGACACTTATCTTGCTGGTGGCACTCGCTGTGGCCTACTTTTTTCACTTCTTCCAGGCGTGGCTGCATTTGAAGGAAGAAGAGGAGATAGCGCTCCTTATTCTGCTGGGTACCGCTTTGTTGTGGATCACGGAAGCGCTTCCCTTATACGTCACCAGCCTGGGCGTTCTGTTGTTGAGTTTACTGTGGTTGTATCCCGGGTTGGAAGGCGCCGGCGTTGAAGTGGAGAAGGCCGACTTTTACCAAGCTTTTTTTGGAGATATTACCTTGCTTTTCATGGGTGGCTTTGTCCTTTCGGCTTTATTGAACAAATACGGCCTGGCACGGCGCATGGCCAATTGGATGATCCGGAAGACCGGTTCGGCGCCTCCCCGGGTGTTGGCCGGTATCATCATTGTTTCCGCCCTGTTGTCCATGTGGATGAGTAACACCGCCACGGCAGCTATGATGTTCGCGATCATTTCCCCGATTATCCTGCAATTGCCGAAAACTTCACCTTTTTCCAAAGGGCTGGCTATAGCGATTCCATTTGCCTGTAACATCGGGGGGTTGGGCACGCCCATCGGAACTCCGCCCAATGCCATTGCCATCGGCTACCTGGAGCAGGCCGGCGTGGAGGTTTCCTTTTCAACCTGGATGCTGGCTGCCGTGCCGCTGATGTTGGTGCTCCTGTTCTTGCTTTGGTGGTTGCTGTTGCGGTCCTATCCACCGGGACTGGCTAACATCGAACTGGATATTGAGGAGGAGGAGGACGGTTTCAGCCCCCGGCAATATCTGGTATTAGGCCTTTTCCTGCTTACCATTCTGGGCTGGTTGAGCTCCGGGCTGACGGGCCTGAGCACGGGTACGGTTGGCCTGGTCTCCATCATCGCCGCCTTTGGCAGCGGCTTTCTGAAAACACCGGATTTCCGGAATATTTCCTGGGACATCCTGTTCATGTTGGGCGGCGGCCTTTGCCTGGGGGTAGGCTTGAACAAGAGCGGGCTTACCGATACCATTGCCCACGCCATACCGGTGGGGGGAGGGTTCTATGCTGTTTTCGGAGGCTTGCTTCTGATGGCTGCGGTAATGACAACGGTGATGAGCAACACAGCAACGGCCAACCTGCTTATTCCCATCGCTGTTTCTCTGCCCGGCAATGAACTGGTCCTGTGCGTGGCTATCTCGATCATGTGCTCCTCTTCGATGTCTCTGCCGGTGAGTACCCCACCCAACGCCATCGCTTTCGGGTCGGGCCTGCTGCAGGCGCGCGATATGTTCAATTCCGGAATGTGGATAACAGTATTTGCTCTGATCGCTACAATTTTAGCCAGTATTTTCTATCTTCCATTGTTTATCTGATAAAAAGCCCCAGCAAAAAACAGGATGTATGGAACTCCACGTTCAACAATGCCAGCACTGCGGTTCGGATAAGATGAAGAATATACTTTTTCGTCAGACGGGTGAACCGGATAAGGTGTACGTTCAGTGTCAGGATTGCGGGCAATTTGTAGCCAGTTATGCGCTCGCACCGCTGGGATATTACCATCACGGCAAGGGTTATGAATCCTTCCTGCGCAGCATCTATCGCAGTGGAGAGTTCATGAGCGGGCGCAACTTTAAACGTCAGTTCGAACAGAGAATAGGCCAGGAAGTTGCTGCCTTTGAGGAAGTTATGAAAAAGCTCAGGATACGGGAAGAGAAAAAGAACAACTGAGCCCTTCTTCGATCTAAAAAATTAAGAAAAAATCTATCTGTTTTGAAACCCTGGCCTTAAAGCCCCGTAAACGTATATTGTATTACGCGATGCGAATTTGTTCTTAACACGCTTTTCCCCCCCTGCTATTGTTACCCCAACGATTTCCAATTTTGCTTTCAGAGGTAATGCAGTCTATTCAGCCTGCATGTAGGGCTGGCTGCTCCTAGCACAGAATACATCTGGAAAATATATGCTTAATCATCCAATTGTGCGGGTGGCCTGCCCTCTTTTTGAATAAATGAAGTATTGATCATTCCCAAAAAATGCTTAGTGATGAAATTACTAAACACGTTATTGCTGTATGCGTTCCTGCCGTTATTTCTGGCAGCACAGCCCACTTTGGAGGGAGGGATTTTCCTGGGTACGTCCAATTACCAGGGAGATTTTACACTGAATGCTTCGCCGGAATTTAGGGAGAGCAACCTGGCCATCGGCCTTGTCGCCCGCCATTATTTCAATTTCACCTCTGCGGTAAGGGCCAATCTTGTATACGGGAAGCTCAGCGGCGCCGATGCCAACTACGCCATCCGGAATGACCGGGGCTATTCCTTTACCACCAGCCTGGTAGAGCTCTCCGCAGTCGGAGAATGGGAGCCCTTCGGCATGAACCGGTACCGGTCGGGCGTGAAGGGTACAGCCAGCCTTTCCCCTTATTTCTTCGGTGGATTGGGACTGGGCTATGTCAATGCGAAGCCGGATTTCGGGAACGACAATCAGGAGAAAGCCCTGCAGGACCTCAACGCAGGCAATTCCAAAATACAGATCATACTGCCAGTGGGCCTGGGCCTGAAAGCGAATATAAATAAATTGTGGTTGGCCGGCCTGGAGCTGGGCATGCGCTATCCGTTCACGGATTATCTGGATGGCGTCAGCGAAGCCGGCAACCCCAATAAGAATGACTGGTACCTCTTTGGAGGAGCCTCCCTGATGTATCGGATCAAGTAGTTTTTTTCATAGTATAGGGAGTTAAGCCGTGTCGCAAAAGCCTTACAGTACCAACTGAGGCTGCGTAGACACGGCTTTTCCTTTTTTCTTAAAAAAATCGGTTCTGGTGAAACCATTTTTCCGGGCCGGCGTAAAATCTATTGCTTTTCAGGCGTATTCATCTACAGTCTTTAATACCGCAATATTTCCATTTTCCCTCCCCCCATCTACATCCATCCATACTATAAGGTGGCTGTCCCTATCGTATAACTTCAGAGCTTTTTTGAGATATCCTTTTGCCCCAACGATAACCCTTTACGTTCATCAAATCATTGCAGCTCATGAGAATTTTTACTTTACTACTGGCCATCACAGCCAGCGCGCTTTCGTTACTGGCTCAGCCCGCCTTGGAAGGGGGGGTATTTTTGGGAGTGTCCAACTACCAGGGAGACTTCACGCTGAACACGGCACCGGAACTCAGCGAAAGCAATCTCGCCGTCGGACTGGCTGTGCGCCATCCGCTCACCAAAACTAAAGCTCTCCGGGCGAATCTCACCTTCGGCAAGCTTACCGGCAATGACGCGAACTTTGCGATCCGCGAGCAGAGAGGCGCCAGTTTCCAGACGACCTTGATCGAATTGTCGGTGATGGGAGAATGGGAACCTTTTGGCCAGAACCGCACTGACTTAACCCTCGACCTGGGGCAGCGGCTTTCTCCTTATTTCTTCGCCGGAGCCGGAATGGCCTTCATCAGCCCCAAACCCGTATTTGGGGAACCGGATGAAGCGGCAGCAGAGGATCTCAATGCAGACTATTCCAACGTTCAGTTGGCCGTGCCCCTGGGGTTGGGCCTCCGGGCAGGCATCAATGAGAAGATGTCCTTAAGCCTGGAACTGGGAATGCGCAAAACCCTGACCGACTATCTGGATGGGGTGAGCTCCGCCGGAAAGAAAGATACAGACGACTGGTATCTTTTCGGGGGCGCCATGTTCCTTTACCGGATCCGATAGGAAGTTGGCCTGAAAAAAAATTACAGTTTAAGGTCTTTTAGCCGTGTGGGGCAGGAACGTGGGATCGTTTGCCCGCACGGCTTTTCATTTGCCCAAAAGTTCTTTTACAACTTTGGGTACACCGGTGGTCGCTGCTTCATCGATGACGGTAAGGCTGGCCGCCCGGCTCAGTTCGTAATTGATAGCAGGCTTGGGATCGACGTAGTAGATGTGCCGGGCCTGCTCGGCGAAGCTCACCAGGCCGGCAGCCGGATAGACCTGCATGGAGGTGCCGATAATGATCACGGCATCCGCCGTCATGGTCTCTATCGCCGCCGGTTCGATCATGGGCACTGCTTCTCCGAACCAAACAATATGAGGGCGCAGTTGGCCGCCCAGCTTGCAGTAGTCACCGGGGTTGATATCTTCCGTCCAATCATAAATAAGGCTGGGGTCTTTAGTACTGCGGGCTTTGAGCAACTCGCCGTGCAGGTGGATAATGGAGCTGCTGCCGGCCCGCTCGTGCAGGTCGTCTATATTCTGAGTGATGATGCTCACTTCGAATCGTTCCTCCAACTCAACCAGTGCGTAGTGGGCAGCATTGGGCTTCACTTCCTTGAGTTGCCGGCGCCGCTGGTTGTAAAATTCAAGTACAAGCTCCATGTTCTTTTGCCAACCCTGAGGGGAAGCGACCTCCATCACGTCATACCCTTCCCACAGTCCGCCGGCATCGCGGAAAGTCTTGATCCCACTTTCGGCGCTGACGCCAGCCCCCGTGAGTACTACTATTTTCTTCATTCGTTATTGGTTTATTTGCTTCCTGTTATGAATTCCCTATACCTATCCACACCTGAAACTACAAAAAGTTTAAACGCGTGATAAAGCCTTGTCCAACCCTTCGATCAGCCACTGCGGATCTTCCAGCCCGATGTACATCCGTACCAGGTTCCAGGGTACTACCGGGGCAGGTTTGCCTGGAATATTGTAGAAAGCGGCAAAGGGCAGTACCAGCGATTCGTGTCCTCCCCAGGAGACCGCCAGCAGGAACCGCTCCAGGTGGTTATAAAAGGCCTCGGCTTTTTCCAGGCTTTCTGCCTTGAGGTAAAGAGAGAACAACCCGCCGGCGCCCCGCATCTGTTTTTTCGCAAGTTCATACTGTGGAAAAGAGGGCAGCAGGGGGTGGATAACGCGTTCTACCTTAGGGTGCTGTTCGAGGTATCGGGCGATCAGCAGGCCGCTCTCATTGCTGCGCTGCATGCGCAGTTCGAGCGTCCGCAGTCCGCGTATGGCCAGTCCGGCATCGTGGGGTGCAAGGATGCCGCCCATCGTCATGTATTCCCCTTCAAAGATCTTTCGGGCCAGGGCTTTGCTGGTACACAATACCCCCATGACCACATCGCTGTGCCCGTTGAGGTATTTTGTTCCGGAATGAATAACAATATCTACCCCCATTTTGATGGGCTGTTGAAAGATGGGAGAGCAGTAGCTGTTATCCATAACCGAAACTACTCCCCTCCGGCGAGCCAGTTCGGCACAGGCCCGGATATCCTGAAGCTCAAAAGTCAGGGAGTTTGGGCTTTCCAGATAGAGTAGGGTGGTATTATCCTGTATCGCCCGCTCGATGTTGGCCACATCCCGGCCATCCACAAAAGTGGTGGATACTCCAAAACGCGGCAGGTACTCTTTCAGTAAGGCTCTGGTCCACGAATAGGGAGAATCCACACAGACAACGTGGCCGCCAGCCTGAACGTTGGCCATAACGGCGGCCGAAATGGCGCCCATACCGCTGGCGAAGACAAGCGCTTCTTCGGCGCCCTCCAGTGCCGCCAGTTTCTGGCGCAGGATGCCTGATGTGGGATTATTGCCCCGGCTGTAGATGTGATGTTCCAGCTCATTGGTAAAGGCCTGGCGGAACGCATCGAGCGAAGCAAAGGTGAAGTTGCTGGTCTGGATAACGGGAGGAGAAACGGCATTAAAATACTGCCCTCTTTCTTCGCCCAGGTGGGTAAGAATCTCGCTGAGGTGCATTAGCTTTTTACCCCAAATCTAGAAAAAATCTTTTGTTACCAGATGAGGGGGGGCGGCTGCCGGTTGGTTTTACCAAAACCACATCCGGGCAGCTTTTCTTGCCAGTTGCCCCATAAACCAACGACTAGCGGCAATCATGGCGGCGAAAGCGGCAAAAGCGGCGATCGTCTTGTCTTTCCAGCTTTCCTTTTGATCTTTTGATCTCATTGTGGCTAGTGTTTGATGATCAATGAAACCTAAGCTTTTATATTCTGGAAAGAAAATCAATGTAGCAGATAGGGCATTTTTTGTAGGAGAAAAGATATAAGAGGGAACGGGCTACTGCTAAGCAGTGTATCAGCCACAAGTTGAACTTTCCCGGCATCAACATCCCAATCCCCCATTCCTCCTACACCCGGATCACCCCCTCCATATACGTCACTGCCTTTCCCGCCAGGGCTACCCGTTCGCCCAACATGGTGCAGCGCACTTCCCCTCCGCGGCGGGAGATCTGCCGGGCAAGGAGTTCCTGTTTGCCGAGGCGCTCGGCCCAGTAGGGCGTCAGGGTCGTGTGGGCCGAGCCGGTCACCGGGTCTTCGTCGATGCCGGCGTTGGGGAAGAAACAGCGGGAGACGAAATCTACGGAGTCGCTTGGGGCTGTGACGATGACGCCGCGTCCTTTCACCTGACGGAGAAGCCGAAAATCGGGGCTCAGTGCTTCGACTTCTGTTTCGGAGCCTAGCACCACAAGAAAGTCCTCCCGGCCGGCAAACACCTCGTGCGGGGTAACCTGCAGCGCCTCCGCCAGCACTTTAGGTGCAAGAGCAGGCTCCAGCATATCGGTAGGGAAGTCCATAATATAATGTCCCTCCTGGCAGGAAACGCTCAACAGGCCGCTTCGGGTGTGGAAATTGATACTGGGGTCCCGGTATCCCAAGTGTTGAAAGAGCACATGTGCGGTAGCCAGGGTGGCGTGCCCGCAGAGGTCGACTTCGATGGCAGGAGTGAACCAGCGCAAGTGGAAATCTTTTCCTTTGGGCACAAAAAAAGCGGTCTCCGAGAGGTTGTTCTCAGCGGCGATCGCCTGCAGGGTGGCGTCGGGCAGCCATTTGTCCAGCGGACAGACAGCTGCCGGGTTGCCCCGGAACAATTCGCTGGTGAAGGCGTCGGCCTGGTAGATGGGGATGTTCATGGTTATTTTGTTATTTTGTTGGGGCTTCGCAGCGCCCGGAATTCCTTTGATTGCATAACGATCCGGCCGGCTCTTTTGTTAACGAAAAGGGCTCAATTGGTGAGACTTCCGCCCAGGGCAGAGGCGCGGGAAAACTGTTGCCGGCCGGGCTGCCTTCCATTTCGATGTTGGTGGATTTAACGTCGAAGCGTGGCGTTCTGGTCAGGGTTAGGGCAAGGCCTTCCAGTGCGCGCATGCGGCCGCGCCGGTCCTGCCCGATGCCTTCGCCGGTGATAAGTCCTTCCACTACGTTGTTGAACCCCTTGGAGGGTCGGCTGCGGTCGGCCAGTGCAATGGTTTGGAGGTGTTCCGGCATGAAGAGGTCCGCAGGCTGCAACATTTGCAGCTCAATAGTGGACGTACAGGAGGCCAGAAAAATGGATGTGAGTATCGAAACCAGGAATACCTGCTTTTTCATGATATTGTCTTTTAGGCCTTTTCGTTTAAAGACATTGCTCCTCATGGGGTCATTGGCCCCAGGAATAAATCCGGCACTCTCCGGCTTCCAGCCGGCTGATCTGATATTGTTTGTCATTGAAGGGTAAGGTAGCGCGTTGCCCGCCTTCCTTGTGCGTTGAAAAATGGAGGTGGGGCGGCGGCAGTTTTTCCCTATCCCGTAGCCGCGGGATCTTGATGTTGACAGCTGCTTCGCTTCCATCCAGATTGACGACAAAAAGGAACCGTGGGTGGGGCGATTGGGTCCAGGCGATCACCCGGGTGGCGGCTGTGGCGTCGGGCGGCAGCAGCCAATGGGTGTCGGCGCTGACGATCTGTGGGAGAATCTGTTCGGCTGCCTGACGCAGGGCCGATAGCCGGTGGTAAAGCCTGGCGTTTTTACCGAAAACATAAGGCCCTCTGGTCGCCTTCTCGCCACTGCTGATGCGGAAGACGTAGAGCTTGGTATAGTGCTCGTTGGGCGCCGCGGTGGGGTGAGGGTCCCGGCATTCGAAACCGAGCGCCATATAACTGGGCATATCGGTGAGGAAAAGAGCGGTAAAGAGGCGGGCTTCATTGCCGGTGAGGTAGAACTCATCGAAGCGAGGGTCGTCCTTGTCACCGGTCATGATGGTGAAATTGGGTGCGAAACTCCTCGTTTTCAGGATGTCGAGGTACCAGCGGAAGTGCTGCATGAATTCCGGGCTGCCTGCCACCATGCTCTGCAGGTCGCCCAGGGTAGAGTCGGCATCGGCCTGCTCCAGGTGGTCTACCTCATTGCCATAGGCAATAAAACCCGGGCCTACCAGGAAGGTCTCGGCAAAGTAGCCGAAGTAGGGTTTGGCTTTACGAATGTGAGCGCGCACTGCCTTATGCAGGTCATAGTAGTTGTCCGCCTCTATAGGGACTCCTTCGGGCCGCATCTGGACGTGCGACATGTCGCCGCGCATAAAGTCGAAATTGTACTCCTGCTGGATCTGGTAGAAATGGCGGCAGGCATATTCCCATGTGGCCGGGCGGGGCCTGGAGAAGTCGATCTCCCAGTTCTTGTTATCGTTTAGCCGTTCGTACAGCTTGTAGCGGGCCAGTGGGCCGAACACACGGGACATCTTCTGCGGTTTGCTGATCTTATATTCCCTCCAGATGCGCCCTTCGTCATCCACTGTCCTGGACTTTTCGCTGGTGTCCACCTCCAGCCCCCGGTAGGGCGGGCCCATCGTGGCGGGTACCGGCTCGAAACCATCCTTATAGAGCGATTGCACCAGCCAGCCCCGGCGCTGGGCGCGCCGTCCGTAGTCTGCAGGGCTGCCGAAGAGCAGTTCCAAACGGGCGGATTCGGGGTATTCTTCCGAGAAGAACGTCTCGGCGTCGGCAGGCAGGTCGATGCCATCCTGGGCGGGGCCCTGTTCTTTGAGGAAGCGAAACACCGCTAGTTCTACATCTTCGTGCAGGTTGGCACGGTGGCTGGTGATCTTGTCGTCGCGCCGTTGCAACCACTCGAAATGCCGGGGGTTGCCGAGCACGATCTCGGAGTATCGGTCGGTATGGGGTATAACATCCATGCCCACGGTTCGGCCAGTGGCGTGCAGCAGGTTTACGACTACTTTGAGCTGCTTTTCAACTGTATCGAGTTGCGGATATTGTTCGTACAATTCCTGGCTGAAGAATTCCGGGTTGATGTTCCAACTGGCCATGCCGTAGAGGCTGGCCACCACCCCGGGCTCCCAAATGGGGAGCAGGTGGACCGACTGTTGCGCCTCCGGCACGGTGAGCATGTACTTGATAACATTCCAGAAATTCTGTATCGTCCGTACGTTGATGCCCACCATATTGGTGCGTTTGATCCAGTTGGTGGTGCGCAGGCCCGCCAGTGGGCTGGGGACGGCCTGCCGGGGGTCGAGGGCGTCCTGGATGAGCCCCCGGCCAAAGCGGCCGCTCAGGATCTGAAGGACTTTCGGAGTGGAGAACTCCAGGGCAAGTTCCGGTAACAGAAAAGGCAAAAAGGAAGCCCTGCCTTCCTGAAAGGCACTGGTGATGTTACCGGCATTGTCGTGCCAGTAGGATTTCAGGCTGGGGTAGTCCATAGGTATTGGCTTTGCCGGCAAGATAAGGAATCTCTGGGCTAAGTAAGCAGGCGTGTGGAAATGAAATTGAACGGTAAAAGCGGGTGTTATCTCGGGCAGCGGGGGAAAGCCGAAGGATCTCTGTAACGCAAATGACAATTTCCCTTCCAGCTTCCCGCTCATACGGCCAATGGTTTCAAATTCTCACCGGGAAAAAGTAAGTTGCGCAAAAGTAATTGCTTTGAAAAAAACCATGCTCAGATTCCTGATACTTATATTCCCGATCTTCAGCGCTTTTGCCCTCTCCGCCCAGCAAACCCTCGGGCTGTTCCAAAACGACTCCCTGGCCTATAACGGCTATACCCTGCTGGCGCCCAACTCCAGTACCAACACCTACCTGCTGGACAACTGTGGGGAGGTGGTGCACAGCTGGCCCAGCAACTACCGGCCGGGAAATGTAGCCTACCTTCTGGAGAACGGGCTTCTGCTGCGCACGGGCCGTATCAATAGTTCCTTCAACGCCGGCGGTTCCGGCGGGCGCATCGAGCTCATCGACTGGGACGGCAACCTGGTGTGGGGGTATAACTATTCTTCCTCCACCTTCCATCAACACCACGATGTGGAATACCTGCCCAATGGCAACATCCTGCTCATCGCCTGGGAACTGCACTCCCGGGCAGAGGCCCTCGCAGCCGGCCGCAATCCGGCGCTCATCAGCAATAACGGCCTTTGGACGGAGCGAGTGGTGGAACTCCAACCAGTGGGCGCCGACCAGGCCAATGTCGTTTGGGAGTGGCGCTTGTGGGACCACCTTATTCAGGATTTTGACCCTTCAAAGGACAACTATGGCGTGGTTGCTGGCCATCCGGAACGGGTGGACTTTAACTTCGAAACCGGATCAGCCAATAACGTCGATTGGATACACCTGAATGCCGTGGATTACAACCCGGCCTTAGATCAGGTCGTACTCAGCTCCCGCACCCTCAGCGAGTTTTGGGTGATCGACCACAGTACGACTACCGAAGAGGCTGCCGGGCAGAAGGGGGATCTCCTCTACCGTTGGGGCAACCCCCAGTCCTATCAACGCGGCAATAACGCAGATCAGGAACTCTTTAACCAGCACGATGTACACTGGATCGAAGCGGGCCTGCCGGGCGCCGGCCGTTTCCTGGTCTTCAACAACGGGCTGGCTCGGCCGGACGGAAATTATTCATCAGTGGATGTGGTAGAACCTCCTCTGGGGCCGGACGGGCAATACCTCCTGGAAGAAGGCCTGGCCTATGGCCCTGCTTTCCCGTTCTGGACCTACCGGGCGCAGCCGCCCAATTCCTTTTTCTCCGCCAACATATCGGGCGCCCAGCGCCTGCCCAATGGCAACACGCTCATTTGTGAAGGACGGGAAGGGCGCCTGTTCGAAGTAGATGTCGAAGGGCGGATACACTGGGAGTACATCAACCCGGTGCGCTCGACCGGCCCGATGAGCCAGGGAATGAACCCCACCAATAATGATGTCTTCCGGGCCTACCGCTATGCAACGGATTTTCCGGCTTTTGAAGGGAAAACCCTCGAACCGCAGGGGCCGTTGGAACTCAATCCTCTGCCTTCCGATTGCGTGCTGTACGGCAATCCCGTATCTTCGGCCCAGGAGCCGGAAGTGCTTACCGGCCTGCGGCTGCTCGCCAATCCGGTGGCCGATGAACTGGTGGTGGAGAATGAAACGGGAGCGCGGCTGCAACTGGAAGTGTTTAACCTTGCCGGACAAAGGATCGTTCATGATCGGATGGAGCCAGGAACCTACCGGGTGTCTGCCGCTGAATGGCCAAAAGGTTTCTATCTGTTGCGTGTGAAAGAGCCCGGCTCCGGCCGTTCTTTTGTAAAGAAAGTCTTGAAGTGACTGGGTTAACTGAAATTTTAAACCATATTTCCATGAAGCATTTTTTTACCCTTTTTCTACTCTTTCTGGCAGCCAGCCTGTCTGCTCAGGATACTCCTCACACCGTGGGGCTGTTGTCCTATAACCCCAACAAGGCCTTTGATGGTTACAACCTGATCTACCCCCACAACCAGCCCAACGTCTACCTGCTCAACAATTGCGGGGAGATCGTTCATGTTTGGGAAGATGATCCCCAATGGCGGCCCGGCAACACGGCCTACCTCCTGGACAATGGCAACCTGGTGAAGACCAAGCGGCTGGCGGCTGTCACTAATGACCCGATCTGGGCAGGGGGCGGCGGCGCGATCGTAGAGATCCGCGACTGGGACAACAACCTGCTCTGGTCCTTTGAACTGAACAACGAGCAGCAGCGCCTCCACCACGATATTGCCCTGACCGATGAAGGCACCATCCTGATGATCGTCTGGGAACTGAAAACTGAGGAAGAGGCCATTCAGGCCGGCCGTAACCCTGCGTTGCTTCCTGATGGAGAGTTCTGGCCGGACTATGTCCTTGAAGTTGACCCCGCCACCGATGAGATCGTCTGGGAATGGCACGTCTGGGACCACCTCATCCAGGATTTTGACCCCACGAAAGACAACTATGGCGTAGTGGCCGACCATCCGGGGCGGGTCGATATCAACTGGGATACCAGCGACGGCGATGCCGATTGGATGCATACCAACGCTATTGACTTCCACGTCGATAACAACCAGGTTATTCTCAGCGTACCTACCTTCAATGAGGTCTGGATCATTGACCATTCCACCACTACTGAGCAGGCCGCCGGCAGCTTTGGCGGCTTTGGCGGCCGCGGCGGCGAACTGCTCTACCGATGGGGTAACCCGGCGGCCTACAAATCGGGCGCCACCGAAGACCAAACGCTATTTTACCAGCACGACATCCACTGGGTGGATAATTTCCTGGATTTTTCAAATCCCTATTTCAATAAACTGGCTGTCTTCAACAACCGGGTGGGGGAGGACTATTCCACGGCTAACATTTTCGACCCCGGCTTCGACATGTACAAATGGCAGTACCCGATGAGCGGCCAGGTTTGGGGCCCCACCGGCTTCGACCTCACCATACAGCATCCGGAACCCACCATGATGTACTCTACCGGGCTGTCGAGTTTTCAGGTATTGCCCAACGGCAATTTTTTGATCTGCGTCGGGCGTTTCGGGTATGCTTTCGAGATCACCCCGGAAAACGAGATCGTCTGGGAATATAAGGTCCCCCTGAACGGCGGCGCCCGGGTTACCCAGGGAAACATCCTGGGGATGAACGATAACCTGACCTTCCGCATGGACCGCTACCCGGCCGATTATTCCGCCTTTGACGGCCGGAGCCTGAGCCGCCAGGGCTGGATCGAACTCGAGCCAGACTCTGCGTTCTGCGAGCAGATCCTGCCTGTCGGGGAACAATTCACCAGCTATGGCCTGAAGGTATATCCCAATCCTACCACCCAACAACTGGTGCTGGAATGGGAAGGCGGCATCTGGGCCGATTTTGAAGTGTTTGACCTTTGGGGGCGGCAGGTAACGCGCTTCCGGGCGACCGGCGGCCGGAAATACATGGACATCTCGGGCTGGCGCGAAGGGGTTTATTTCGTGCGGGTCAACGGGATGGATGTACGAAAGGTGACGGTGGTGCGGTGAGAAAAATGAGCGGGGTAATGGGCGAAGGTGTAAGTAAGCAGCTGGACAGAAGTATTTAAGTGATAATTCAAGCGCTAATGGAACAGGAGCGTAGCGACTGATGGAAGGAGATAGAATAACCTAGCGCTTGAAGGCGGGATTGTTCATTTAACTGTGTCAATTTTTTCAACCCTTTCTGGAGGGCGGGAATCCAAGGGTGACAACCCTACCCGTGTTTTCCACATTTCAATGGGCCCAAACTCCAAAAAATTATTCAAAATTTTTTGGGGTTTTAGGCCTGTTGAAATTGTGGGAAACACCCTCCAGCAGGAACTTCTTTTCAATACAAGTGCTACTCCCGGCCCATCTCCGGGGATCATTGCAGGTATTTTTCGTACTCCTTCCCGAAGCGTTTTCGCAAATCATTTTGAATGGCTTTCCAGTGGAAGGCGTTGCGTTTCCAGGATTTTTCGTTGTGCATGAGCGCCAAATATAACTGTTTCAACAAGGCGCGTTCGCTGGCCCAGGCGCCCTTGGTTTTGGTTACCTTGCGCAATATCCGATGGAGCGCTTCCACCGGATTAGTGGTGTAGATCATCCGACGGATGTGCTGGCCAAAATCCATGAAGGCCATTAATTCCGTCCAGGCGCCTTCCCAGGCAGGGCGAATATTGTCGTATTTCTTATCCCATTTTTGGCCAAAAACTTCCAGCGCTATGCGAGCATGGCTTTCGGTTGCTGCGGTGTACACTTTGCGCAAATCTGCACATACGGCTTTCAGGTCCTTATCTGCTACAAACCGGGTACTGGAGCGAACCATGTGGACGATACAGCGCTGCACGATGGCGTTGGGGAAAACTGAATGAATGGCTTCCGAAAAACCTTCTAATCCATCCACGCAGGCGAATAAGACAGTCTCCACTCCTCGAGCCTGCAGGTCTTCCAGGACCCGTCCCCAGTGGCTGGCCCCTTCCGTGTCAAAGATATATAAGCCCAACACATCCCGTTGGCCATGCGCATCTACCCCATAAACCGTGTGGATGATCCGGCCCACAAAGCGGCCTTCATGCTTGGCCCGGAAATGGATCCCGTCCAGATAGAGGATCACATAGCAAGGCGAGAGGGGCCGTTGCTGCCAGGCCAATACCTGCTCCCATACCCGTTCGGTAATATTGCTGATCATGCCGGCGCTTAGTTCCACTCCATACAGCTGCCGCAACTGGTACCGAATATCATCTACCGAATTGCCGCGGGCATACAGCCCAATGATGATGTCCTCCATCCCACTGGGCAAGGACCGCTCCCGTTTGCCGACCAGCAACGGTTCAAAGTCCCCTTCCCGATCCCGGGGCGTTTGGATCTTCAACTTCCCGGCCGTACTACGCACCTCTTTCGGGGTGTAGCCGTTGCGCCGATTTCCGTTGCCGGAGGCTTTCTCCTCCTCCTGGAAACTTTCCATCTCGCCGTCCAGCGAGGCATTGATCATCGTTTGCAGCATCTCACTAAAAATGCTGCCTTCCCCAAACAAGGGGCCACCGCTGTACAACTGTTGCTGAATGCGTTCCCGAATCTCCGGATCGGGAAACATCTCTTCGAGGGTTTTTGATTTTTTTCGTGCCATGAGCCAAAGTTGATGTTTTATTTAGAACTTTGACACAGTTATTTGAACAGTCTCTTGAAGGCCCTCTTTAAGCGGCAATTTTCCATTGCCGCTTAAAGTTGAGCTCTTCAATTTTTGGTACGGGAGGCCGTGAACCTTCTTCCGTTGGCCGTCCGCCGAATAAAGTCTACTGTGCATTTACGCACTTTCACATCCCTACCAAAGCCTCACTCCGCCACCACAATATACTTATTCTTCTTCCCATTCTCTACCATCAGGTATTTGCCGTGGAGCAGGGCCTCGTGGCTGACGGTGGCTTCGTGGCCATCGATCTTGTCCTTATTGATGCTAATGGCATTGCCCTGTATGGCGCGTCGGGCTTCCCCTTTGGAACCCAGAATAGCGGTATGCTCCGTCAGGAGGTCGACGATGTTGACGCCACCGGCCAGCAGGCCGCGGGAAACGGTGTAGCTGGGAATCTCGGCGGCGACTGTGGCCAATTCCCCTTTGCCCAGTTCGAGGAGGTTCTCCTTGGTGGCCTTGCGGCCGAACAACAATTCGCTCACCCGGAGTACGGAGCGGTAATCCTCCTCTGAATGTACCCGGACGGTGAGTTCCTCGGCCAGCAGGCGTTTGAGTTCCTGCGGATTTCCGGCAAGTTCCTGCTCCCGCGTCTCGATCTCTTCGCGCGATTTCAGGGTGAAGTAGCGTGTGAATTTGGGCGTATCGGCATCATCGGCGTTGATCCAGAACTGGTAGAACTTGTACGGGGTAGTCAGTTCTGCATCCAGCCAGATGTTGCCTTCGGTGGATTTACCGAATTTGGAGCCGTCGGCCTTGGTCAGCAGCGGGGTGGTCATGGCATAGGCGTGTTCGCCCAGGTTCTTGCGGATGAACTCGGTACCGGAAGTGATGTTGCCCCATTGATCGGAGCCTCCCATTTGCAGGCGCACACCATACTGTTGGAACAACACCTGGAAGTCGTAGGCCTGGAGCAACTGGTAGCTGAATTCTGTAAAGGAAATGCCGGTTTCGAGCCGCTTCTGTACGGATTCTTTAGACATCATGTAATTGACGGTCAGTGTCTTACCTACATCGCGCAGAAAGTCGAGCACGTTCATGTTCTGGTAGAAATCCAGGTTGTTGACCATCAGGGCGCGGTTGTCCCCTTTATCGAATTCGAGAAATTTGCGAATCTGCGTTTTCTGGTGTTCCAGGTTGGCGTCCAGTTCCTCGTAGGTTTTCAGTTCTCTTTCGGCGTCCTTCCCGGAAGGGTCGCCGATGCGGCCGGTGGCGCCGCCCATGAGCACTACAGGCTGGTGGCCGGAGCGCTGGAAAAGGTCGAGCAGCATGATCTGCACGTAGTTGCCGATGGTGAGTGCCGGGGCAGTAGGGTCGAAACCAATGTAGCCCTTCATCATGCCTTTGCCGAGCGTTTCTTCAATGCCGGGCGTTGCATCCTGCAACATGCCCCTCCACTTTAGTTCTTCGATAAAATTCATCGCTGTATCAGGTTTAAGATCTTTGCGGGCGCAAATTTAGTCTTTTTGGCCGGCATTAGGAACTGTACCAACGATGGGATGAGCAGAAAGGTTTCAGGGGAGGATTAGTGTATGGTGTATTCGTGCATCCGGAGCGTTAAATGCTTAGCCCTACCAATACACGAATGCACGAATGCACGAATGCACGAATGCACGAATGCACGAATGCACGAATGCACGAATGCACGAATACACGAATGCACGAATACACGAATGCACCAATACACGAATACACGAATACACGAATTACCCTCTTCTTCACTTCACATGCGACACCTGTCCCTCCTCCAGCAGCGGCATATATTTATAGCGGAGGTAGAGCTGGATGGTGGCCAGCACATCCTTTTCGCAATAGAGCGCGAGGCGTTCCAGGTCTTTATCTTCCCAGTAGACGCGGCCGACGTCGCTGCCGTCGATGTCGTCTTTGGGAGAGGGGAAGCCCAGCAGGGCGGCCAGCAATTTTAGGGAAGTGTAGTGTTTGCGGTCGCCGAACTTCCACATTTCCATGGTGTCCAGGATGTGTTTGGTTTCCCAGGGTTTTTTGCCGGAGATGTTGAAAGGCACCGGCAGGGGCAGTTGATGGACGACGAGGCGGCGGCAGATGTAGGGGATGTCAAACTCTTTGGAGTTGTGGCCGCAGAAGCCATGTTTATTGGGGTCGTTGTAGTATTTGAATACCATTTGGGAAAACTCGTAGAGCAGTTCTTTCTCATTCTCGCTGGCGAAGGACTTAAGGCGGACCTTGAGGAGCTGGTCTTCTTTATCCCGGTAAACTACGCCCACGGAAATGCAGACGATCTTCCCGAACTCAGCGAAAATGGCGGCGCGCTCTTTATACAGGGCAGCATAGTCGGGTTCTTCTTCCCCATCATTGCGCGACAGCTGCCGCGCTTTGATCTGCCACAGCTCCTGAAAATCTTCGCTCAGGTTTTCATAGTCGGGTTTGCCCGAAACAGTTTCAATGTCAAGGAAGAGTATATTAGCAATATCGATGTTGTGTTCGTGCATGGTTTGGCATTTTTATCGGGCATAACAGGTGTCCGTCAAAACTAAGAAAAAGCCAGGAAATCAAGGGCAGAAGAGGATGTTAATCCGGATAAAAGAGTGGCATGGAGGCTGGAAACCAGGAAAAAATATTCTTCCGGGATACAATTTTCTAAAATGGGCCGCCGTTTTATTCGCGGCTTACAACACGCAACTTACTAACTATTAGCTAACAAACCATTTATTTATTATGGCTACTAACGGTCCAAGTCCTACACCCACTAACTCAGGCCCTGGCAAACAGGATAAGTCCCAACAACAACTCAAGGTAGCGGCCATCGTGACCATCGCGGTGCTGGCTATTCTCTGCATTGTTTTGGTGGCTAACCTGGTGAGCAAAAACAAGGCCAACAACAATTTAACTTACGAGCTGAACGAGTCCGAACAGCTGAAGGCAGAACTGGAAAAGCAATACTACGAGTCGCTTTCCGAACTGGAAGAACTGCGCGGCAGTAACGAAGAACTCAACGCACTGATCGAACAACAGAAATCTGAACTGAAGGATTCCAAAGAGCGCATCGAAGCGCTGCTGCGCGACAGCCGCAACCTGGCCCAGGCCCGCAAGGAAATCAAAAATCTGACGGCTCAGGTAGAACAATACCTGGCTGAGATCAACCAGCTGCGCCAGGAGAACGAACAGCTGACTGCCCGTACCACCGAGCTGAGCGCTGAAAATATGACCTTGACTACCAACCTGGATTCGGCTCGTGTCCGCAACATGGAACTTTCTTCCGCCAAGGCCGCCCTGGCCAGTGAAAAAGATGCCATCGAAGCGGAGCGCTCCTACCTGGCCAAAAAGGTGAACGTCGCTTCCGTGATCAAGGTCAATAACCTGGAGGCCAATGGGATGAAAATGAAAGGAAGCGGAAAAGCCGTAGCCCGCAGGAGTGCCAAGAATGTCGACCAGATCCAGGTCTGCTTCAAAACTTCCGCCAACGAAGTGGCAGAACCGGGCCTCGAGCAGTTTATGGTCCGCATTATCAGCCCTCTGGGTGAAACGCTGGCGGTTGAGGAACTGGGCTCCGGTATCTTCACCAACAGCGCTACCGGCGAACAGATCCGCTATACCCAGCTGGAAGAAGTGGATTACAACCAGAACGAAAAGCAGGTCTGCACGGTCTGGTCCACCGACCAAACCTTTGCTGAGGGCAACTACAAGGTAGAAGTCTACAACAAGGGATATCTGGCCGGCAGTACTTCGCTGAGCCTGAAGTAAATCCAAGGCCTTACAATAAAAAGCCGGGGTTGCCGTCAGGGAATCCCGGCTTTTTATTAGGGGCCAGGCCGGTTTCTCTCAGCCTGGTATGTGCTTAGACAATTATAGCCTGACATCTTCTGCTTCGACCGCAAAGCGCCATCAGTGTTTTCCTGGGGTTCCGCTCAAATTGTTGAATGGTTGTATTGTTAGATTGTTATTGTCCAAGCGCATACCAGCAGGAAACTTCTCAGGGCCGCGCCGGCAGAAAAAATAAGTTTCGGCTATTTTTAGTCGCGGAAGGCGGCAAACCTTCCTGGCTTTTGCCTCCGATAATGAACAATTGCCCCTCCTCAACAATTCTCTTAAGGACTTGTATATTTGTGGCAGCCGTTAAATGGTACTATGGAGGAAAAAATGAACGACAAACAGGAAGAATTTATTAATCCTATAGATAAGGACAAGATAGCGGAAAGCCCGCACAACCTTCCCTATGCCCATACTATAGGAGGCGCTCAGATCAAGCCCATCGATAAAGGTAAGGCGAAGGGGCGTGCCGTAACGGCTATGTATAAGCAGACGGATATGCAGCTCAACCAGATCAAAAAACAGATCGAATTGTTGGCCCAGCAAGCCAAAGCTATCCACAGCCGCGTTGCCATTTCAGAGCAGATCTATAATGCCGAGATGAACTTTGAACCGCTCATCGGCTTTACCTACCACCTCTATCAACGCAACAACGGGACTTATGTGCTTTCCATGGTCTCCCCCGGAGAGTGGGGCGAAAATCCTCCTTACCAATTTATCGCTACCGTCGAGCTCCTCTCCGATCACACCTGGGATGTGCTGGAACAGGCGGAGCAGCCAGGGGGGGCGGGATAACGAATCAACGCATAGCTAAAATATCACTTCAGGGCGTTCCAATCTTATCATAGGCAAACCTAAAAGCAGGCAAGATGAAATTCCTCCTATTGTTCTTATCCTTTCTATCGCTCCACCTGCTGCCGGCAGGGCAACCCTCAACCTCCAAGGTCGAATGGCTGACTGATGTTACTCATGATTTTGGCGATATACCGCAGAGAAAACCGGCGAAGTACGAGTTCCGTTTCCGCAACATCAGTGACGGGCCTCTGATCGTTGACAATGTACGCCCGTCTTGCGGTTGTACGGTGCCTGGCTGGGATGTGGCGGCAGTCCCTCCTGATAGCATTGGGGTGATTTCCGTCGAATACGATGCGCGCGACCTGGGGTACTTTTACAAAAAAGTGAAGGTCTACTTTAGCGGGCAGCGCCGGGCCGAGGTCTTATACATCGAGGGATGGGTGGAATAAAAAAGGGGAATGCCGGATGAGTCCGATATTCCCCCCTCAATTGTGAGTCGTTATACAAAAAAATAAAAACAGGGGGTGAAGGGTTAGAAGCCGTGCTGATTCATAGATTGAAAGTCGCTGTTGGATTATCGTTAATCCCCCTCATTTTGTTGTTTTTTCACCCCCTGTCCGCGTTGTTCGGAGTGTTGTGGCCCCGAACAACACTAGCTTTGATTTTTTGAGGTGAGCCAGGAACCTCTTCCGTTTTTTTCCATAGATGTCGGTACGGGAGGGCTCTGTTACTCCCTGTAAAGATGCAACTAATCTCAGTGAGAGTAACTTCACTATTGTTCCAAAAATCTGGACTAATGTTCATCTTTCGTTAAAAGCGAGCTTCTTTGGGACTTATGTTGAATTCCTTTTTAAAACAGCGTGAAAAATAATTGGGGTCTTTGAATCCGAAGTCGTATGCAGCCTGTTTGACGGTGAGATCCGGGTTTTGTTCGAGTGCCTGTTTGGCGTACTTGAGGCGGATTCCCCGGATAAAGAGGGCAGTAGAACGGCCAGCCAGGGCGGTGAGCTTATTATGGAGTTGTGTTTTACTCATCTTCATAGCCAGCTGCAGCTCTGCGGGGCCAAAGTCTACGTTAGATAAATTGTCCACAACCACCTGATAGGCCTGCAGGAGAAATTCTTCTTCTCTATCGGGCTTCGGAGTGAAGCCTGCAGTAGGGGCGCCGTGCAGCAGGGTGGCACGCAGGTGCCTCTGCAACCGGGTTCGGTTTTCGGTGAGCTGCCGCAGCTGGGCCAATAGTTCCTTTTTATCAAATGGTTTGGGGAGGTAAGCATCGGCGCCTGTCTCATATCCCTGGGTGCGGGAACGCACATCTGAACGTGCCGTCAGCAACAGAATAGGAATATGGCTGGTCTCCAGGCGGTTTTTCAACTGCCGGCAAAGTTCCAGCCCGTCCATTTCCGGCATCATGATATCGCTGATGATGATATCCGGGACTTCGCGGGCCGCCATTTCCAATCCCTCCTTGCCGTTTCTGGCTACCGCGAGGCTGTAATCGCTGTGCAGGATGACGGAGAGGTAATGGATAACATCTTCATTATCCTCCACGATGAGCAGATTTAATCCGCGGTGGCTACCGCTACTGATTTTTTTGGCACTTTGGGGCAAGGATTCCTCCACCGGGGAAACGAATGGCACAGCCGCTCTCGGCCCCTGGTTGCGAATAGGGAGCAGTAAGCGGAAAGTGGCGCCGGCTCCATCGGGGCTTTGGGCTTCAATAGTTCCGCCCAGAAGAGACACCAACTCCCGGGTGAGCGCCAGGCCTATGCCGGCTCCGGGATGCACGCTTCGCCCCCTGAAACCCCGTTCAAAAATGTGCGGCAATTCGCCGGCAGGGATCCCCTTGCCGGTGTCCTCAACGGTGACCTGAAGATGAGGGGCTCCATTGATGGTAACTTCCAGGGTGCTGAGTGTAACCGCTCCTCCCCGGGGCGTGAATTTCAGCGCATTGGATAAGAGATTAGAGAGGATCTTCTGCAGCTTATCGGGGTCGTAGTCCATCTCGAGGGATCTGGCCTGGTGCCGGGCCTTCCACCGAATGCCTTTACCTGCAGCCAGAGCGGCGAAGGGTTCCTGAGTGGCCCGGATGAAGGAGATCACATCGCTTTGTACCCTATTTACCTCCATAGAACCGCTTTCCACCATACTCAGGTCCAGCAATTGATTGGCCAGACGGAGCAATTGCCGGGCATTGCGCAGGATCATTTCCAAGCCTTTCTTCAGGTTTGGCATGGCATCTTCCCTGAGCTGTTCGGCGACCCCGCCGATCACCGTCAGGGGAGTACGCAGCTCGTGGGCGATGTCTGTAAAGAACCTGGCTTTGATGGCATCCAGTTCTTTGAGCTGTTCAGCTTCGCGCTGTTTAAACTCCAGTTGTGCATTAAGGCGCATGCGCCGTCGCTGGAATGTGAAGAGCCAATACAGCAGGAACATCGCCGCCAGGCAATAAGCCAGGATCGCCGGGCGGGTTTGCCACAGCGGCGGACTGATGGTGACCTGAAAGCGCAGCGGTTCGGCCGTCCATTGCCCATCGCTGTTGGCGGCTTTGAGCAGGAAAGTATACTTGCCGGGAGGCACCTTCAGATAACGGCCGGAACTCCGTTCGCGGGTATTGTTCCACTGGGTTTCATAGCCTTCCAGTTGGAAGGCGTACTGTACGCCCTGAGGGTCATTCAAGTCGATCCCTACATATTCAACGACAAAGGGCTGCTGGTGGTAGGCAAGGTGCACACCGCCAGCCACTTCAATGTTTTCGTCAAGATGTAAAGGTACATTGGCCTTTTTTGCCTGATCGTAGTACTGCAGCCCGGTAATGGCAACCTGTGGGGGGGTGGGGTTATCTACCAGTTGTCCGGGGTCGAAAACCTGAAGCCAGCCGTTGATGGAACTGTAGATCATTCGCCCGTCCCTTAGCGTGAACAGCAGGCGGCCAGGGTCTTCATCTTTTATGCCCGCTTCTTGTCCGAAGTGACGGAAAGTGCCGTGCCGGGGGTCATAACGGCTGATCCCCAGCGAGGTAAACCAGATCTTCCCATTTTGGCCCTGCTCAATGCCCAGGACGCTGTTGCGGTTCAGATGGTTTTCCATGTTCCACAGCTCATGCTTTTGGGTTTTCGGGTCGAATATCGCAATACCGTAATTCATTGCGGCCAGCCATAACCTGCCGTCGGCCATTTCGACAATATCAACGATATACATGCCTTCCAGGTGGCACTGGAAAGCGTAGCGATTCGGGGTTTCCTCTCTGGGCATGGCCTGGCAAAGGCCGCCCATTCCATTAGCGATCCAGGCGCACCCCTGGCTATCCGTAAAAACGGTGTTGATAAAAGGGCTGTTAAGTTCGCCGCCCTCGCCAGCCTCCCCATTGTACTGGGCCACTATTGTTTCATTGGCAGCGTCGAAGAGCAACAACCCTTCACTGGTAGTGCCGATCCACAGCAGCCCGTCGGGGCCTCTGGAGATCGAGGTAATCTGCTTATCGGCCAACGCGCTGCCCAAATCCTGGTGATGAAAAACAAGATCGGGATTTGCCCGGCCTAATGCTGCCAGTTCTACCCAATCCAAACCGGTATCTGTGCCAATCCATAGTTTGCCGGCCTCTTCGTCTTCAAAGAGGGCATAAACCTTATCATCCGCAATAGAGGTGGGGGCATCATCCGAATGCCGGAAGTGCGTAATGGCGCCGGTTTGGAGGCCTATTCGCTTGAGGCCTCCGGTAAAGGTGGCCACCCACAGTATGCCATCGGGGCGTTCGATTGCCGCCCATGCCGACAAATTGGCCGGGTCGGTGGGAGGATCCCAGAGCCTGATGGTATCAAAAACAGGCCAGAAGCGTTGCCCGGGACCCTCTTCCCTGAACTGATAGAATCCAGGAAAACATCCAATCCAGGTATCTCCCCTCTGGCCGCTATTGATGGAATACACCATGCCGAAGGAAGCATTGGGGAGGACAGGATTGAGGTCCAGCAGTTGGAGCCGGCTGCTTCCGGGCATCAGCTGATACATTCCATTGCGGATGTAATAATCCTCGCTTCCGCGGGTATGGCCGGCCTGCGGGAAGCTCATGGGGGCAAGCCTGAGCTGCCCGGAGGGGCCAGGATGCAGGAGGAAAAGAGAATCGCGCAACCCCTGTCGCATAGCCTGGGTAGGTTTTAGCTCAGGGACGTAAACATTGGAGGTGCCGTCCTTCAGGTTGATCCGACAAAGCTCCCGGGAAGACAGCCATAGTTCGCCGGCCCGCCCCGGTGGATGGAAAATGCCAGTTGGGGCGTAGGAAAGCAGTCCGCCCAGCGGAACATTCATAGGGGTGATCTGAAGGCTTTGGCTGTTCAGCTGGTAAACATTGCCGCTGCGTAGGCCTTCGGTGGCTGTCAGGATCCAGATCAGGCCGGGGACAGCCGGGGATTCATACAAGTGGATAATCTGTTCCCCGCGGGTTTTCCAGGGCACGGCCAGGGACCGGAATCCGTCGCCGGCAGGAACGTAAAGGTTGAGCCCCCGGTTGGTAGCCACCCAGATCTGCCCTTCCTGGCCTTCGATCATGGGGCTCAAAGGGCTGCCTGCCAGCGCGACAACGGAAATGGTGTCCGAATTTAAAGAAAGCGCATTTTCAGGATGATGCCGGAAGTGATGCACCCGTCCGGTTGCAGGGTCCAGCCGTTCCAGTACCGGGACCCCACCTTCTGTTTCCACAATGAGCCAAAGTACGCCCTTCTTACTCAGCATCATGCGCAGAACGTTATCGGATGCCAGGCTGGCGGGGTCGTCCTGGTGGTGCCGGAAATAAGCGAAGCGCCCGGTTTTCCTCTCCCATTTATGGACTCCGCCATCGTAAGTGGCCAGCCACATATTGTGCTGTTCGTCCTCCAGGATATCCCAGATGAAATCGGAAAGGATAGAATCAGAATGGGTAACGTATTTCTTGTATGCCTTGAACCGGTGGCCGTCATAGCGGTAAAGGCCATTGGAGGAAGCACACCAGAGAAAGCCGAAGTGATCCTGATGGATCTTATAGAACGCCATACCCATTCCGTCTTTTGGCCCGAAGTACCTCCATTGTTGCAAGGCCTGGCCGAAAGAAAAAACAGGGAAAGAGAGAACGAGCAACAGCGCCAGTCTCCAAGCTTGTTGTTTCCGTACTTCTTTACTCAATGGAAAAGCTTTACTCTTGAGTTTTTAATGGAATGATAACAATGATTAATATATAGTTGGTTCCGACAGCTTTTTCGGTTAGAAGTTAACTTCTGCCCTTTCACTTTCACTTTCCATTAAACCAGTTTCAAAGGGCCATGCAATCCAGGTGTCAGTTTTACTTCTACCTGGGTTATGGCTCCGCTGCGCGCAAAGATTTGAGCACTTTCCTCCGGGCCAATTGCGTTCCCTTCGATAGTCTTTGTTTTTCCATCGCTATAGGCCAGGGTGATTTCCGGGGCGTCGGACAAATGGTAAACGAACGGCACCTGGCAGTAGGTAAAGCCCAGGCTCCCTGCCGGTAGTTTCAGCTGCTGTTCCTCCCCGGAAATATCGAAGTACCGAAATGTGGTGGGGCTTGGCAGGAACTCCTGTCGGGTTAGGAGGGCAGGATCAAAGGATATGCAGCCGTTGTGCACGGAAACGCCCAGTTCTCCAAACCTGGAAAGGATATCTTCTTTTACCTGGCCGGTCATGCCTGGCTGCTGAGCTCCGGCATTGCCGGGAGTGTGGGAATAGGGGTCGCTGGGGAAAGCACCGTATTCTTCCGGCGTTTTATTGAATCCGATACCTTCGCGGATGTCAAAGTAATGCCGGGCCAGTTGCTGTACTGTTGCCGCATTTTCTCCCCGCTCGATGGCCCATTGATGGTTCTCCTGGGCGGCAAGCAGCAGCTTGGAAACCATATGCCAGTAAATGCAACCCAGGCCTTCGTATCCAAAGAAAGTACCTGACCTCCCGGTGAAGGACTGGTGGTCGAAGATCTGTTCAAAAGCACTTAAAAGGAGTTGCCGGTCTTTTTGGGCCAGCTCCGCGTAACCGGACTGGCTCAATTCCTGAAGTGCCTTTTCTACGCTTCTGGCGTTGTTGAAACTCCCATTGAAGTGGTATCGGCCGAAGGGGTCGCGCTCTACCAGTTGGGAATTGCCAGCTCCTATGAACTTTTGGATGAGTTCCGATTGCTTTACTACGTCCTCAGGGATGTTGTTCTTCTCTTTAAACCGTGGTAATTGCCGGTCGGGATAGAGGATGTAGCTGTGTTGATCCTCCCGGTACATGCTGCTGTTGCGCAGAGCCTGCAGCAGTTCAATGCTTTCCTGTGCAGACAGGAAGCCTGAACTCAGCACGGCCACCTGGCCTTCCAGCATTTCGTAAAGGTGGCGCACGGAGATCTCCTCTTCGTTTTTCACCTTCAAAAGGTTATAGGAATGGTAGAGGTTGTCGGGCCGCTTATTGGCCCGGATAGTATGGCCGGCGTAGTGCAGGGACAAGTCAAAAAAGTGCAGCAGGCTCTTGGGGCTTATCTGTTTTTTCTTGCCGGAAAACCCCTCTTCGTAAATGCGTTGCCGGTATCGGCTACCCGCCTGCCCCAGGGCGTCCAAAATGGTTTTTCTGTCTTTGTCGGAAATGGGGCCATTGAGCCGATCTTGGTGTTGCTCCAGCGCTTGGGTAATGTCCTGCAGGAGTTCAGCTACTTCTTCTGAAAGCGCTATGGGCTGATCTTCCCGGCTGAAGAGCTGCCGGCAAAACTGCTGGAAGCGGAAGATGTAATAGAGCGTTACCATGGATACCCCGTGGCCGACCAGGGCGTTGTTGGCGTCGTTCCACTCGGGGCGCTGGGTATTCAGCCATATGCCTCCTTCTGGTATGAAGTTGGAAAACTTGGACAGCACCGAAACCAATAGTTTTTCCGTGAGGTTGGCCAGGTATGCCTGTCCCTCCCCATCAGGCACCAGCTTGCCATCGGCGCCCACTTGTTGAACCCGGCCCTGAATAACAGCTTCCAAATGATCGTCGAAGTCTACCGTGTCGTAGGGATCCTTCAGCAGGGCATCATAGGGGCGGATCCGGTAGGGCACGTTGGCGTAGGAGAACCTTGGCTGGTACAACATGCCACTCAGGGCCTGGGGATGATGCTTCTGGCTCAGTTCCAGCAATTTCAGCAGGTAGATGATCTGATGGTCGCCCCAGTAGCCGATATAAGACCAGGGGTCGTCGGGTTCGATCACCTCCCAGTCGATCCCGTCGCGGGTAATGCGGTAGGGGTTGTAGCCGTCCGGGGTTGAAGCGTTGACAAACTTGGCGATCATACTTTCGATGAAGCCGGGGTAGGAGAGCGCCAGGGCCTCCCAGTTTTGGAAGATGTCTCGCCAGTTGCCCTGGTAGTAAAGCTTTTGGGAACCGTCTTCTTCTTTGATCTCAATGGAGAAGCGGTTCCAGGGGCGGCTGGGGTCGCCGTGGCGGCGGCTGAAAGTGAGGGGGAGGTATTCTGCACAAAGGCGCTGCAGGTGGGGTTGGCCGGTAGCGGCGGCTTTGGAAAGCAACTCGGGGTAGGCAATCCTATCCGGCAGCGTATCGAAGAATGATCGGTATTCCTTGAACAGGGCCTTGTTGGTATTTTGGATAAAGCGGAGGAGGTCGGCCTTTTCGAGTCCATAGTTGTGGACGAATACGCCACCCCGCATAAGGTTGAAGAGTACGTTGGAAAAATGGCGGTAGGAAGCTTCCGGGTGGTTGGCCTGTTGAAGGCCGTCGGCACTACCCACGATGCGAGTGAGATTACGGCTGCCTTTGGCGATATCTGCTTCCAGGAGGCCGGGCAGATCGCCGACTTCCTGAAGCATCTTTTCCAATGCTGCTACATCCGATGGCCCTTGGTTCAACTCGGCAACGATATACCATTCCCGGCTCTGTCCCACCGCCAGGTTTAAAGTACTATTGATAAAATAGGCGCCGCGCTCGGCGCGTATGTCCTCTTCCTGACGGATCTTTCCGCCCTGCCGGAAACGGTCCAATTGCAGGGCGGAGAGCAGGTAACGGCTTTCCGGCAGGCCGGTGCTCCATACCGTGGTGGCCTTCAGCGCTTCGCTGGGCTCGGCTTTATCGACCGGGATGGAGCTGAGGAGGAACAGCCCTATGCCCGTCTCCGGCAGCAACTCATTCTTTTTGTAGGCGTCGACCAGGGTACTTCGCTCGTTCTGCATGTTCTTGTCGACCCCATAGGGCAAGAGGTTCTGTATGCCGTCCAGCATTTCTACCTGCACCTTCCTGCCGCCGGTATTTTTCAGGCTGGCCTTTCTCACAAAACCGTATTCCTCACTGTTGTACCAGCCGTAACGGAAGGTAAGCCCCAGGGCCTCGTTGGCCTCTTCAAAGAGGATCTTGTTGCCCAGGGTGTTCTTATACAAATGGCGGTGAATGGGATAGAGGCCCTGGTGCCGCTGAGAGAAGGGCTCCCAGAGATAGGCCTTTCCCTCGGCCCTCACCAGAAGGATCGTCTTGCTACCGGTAGTTTCCGTAGCATCGTGGATCTTATCGTCGGTGGTGTAGGGGAAAAGGGCGGTTTCAGGGTTGCGGCGCCCTGCCGTCAGGCTACCGTTGCTGGAGATGAACAGCCAATGGTCAGAGTCGCTGACAATGGTCATAAAAAAAGGGCGCATCTGATCGTAATGGCTTATTCGGTAAAAGGGTTCTCCTGCCAGTTCGACATAGGCGCCGCTCACCTCTTTCGTGTTTATTTGCTGTGGTGTATTTCCGATGAGAATTGCTGTGTCTTTCATAATGTCGGTTTAAAGTGCTTTTAGTTGCCCTCATCCGCAGCCAACGGGGCTTTGTCCTTCTGTTAATCCTCCCTGAGGAAGAAATCGCGAGATAGTTGGTCAATGCTGATCGTGAACTCCCCCTGTTCGGCTACCCACTGGTTGTACCGGTTGACGAATTGCAGGTCTTCGGTATACAAGGTAAAAGCTACCCTCCGGCTTTCTCCGGGTATCAGGCTGGCCTTTGCGAACCGTTTCAACTGCCGGACAGGAGGGGTGACAGAGGCCACCTTGTCCGTCAGAAAAAGTTGAACGGTTTCCGTACCTGTTCTGGAGCCGGTATTGGTAACCCTTACCGACACCTGCAGGCTGTCGCCAGGGCCAACCTCCAGGGGGCTTACTTCAAGCTCGTCATAGGCGAACGTCGTATATGAAAGCCCGAACCCGAATTCGAACTGGGGGTTAAAGGCCTCGAACCCCCAATTGACGTCCCGCTCTTCGGACCGGGTGTGGTCATAAGCAAACAGGGAACCGGTGTAGCGTGGGTAGGTGTAGGGCAGTTTTCCGCCCGGATTGTATTCCCCCGTCAGTACTTCGGCGATGGCCCTGCCCCCTTCGTTGCCGGGATAGTATGCCATCAATATAGCATCTGCCAGAGGTTCTATATCGCTGATGACCCGGGGGCGGCCCTCCAGCAAAACCAGTATGATGGGTTTGCCGGTTTGAGCGAGCGCTTTTACCAGTTCCCGCTGGGCAGCAGGCATGGACAGGTCTTCTATATCGCTGGGTTTCTCCGTCGCTGGGCGTTCGCCCAGGCAGATGATGATGGCGTCGGCTGTGGCGGCTTTCCGGACGGCCTCTGCGGTATTGATATCTTCTTCGTAATCTGTTCCCTGCGCATAAATCACCCGGCTTGCTCCAAGTTTATCCTGCAGCGCTTCCAGGACGGTCAATTTTTCTTCGTCGTTGTATTCCGTTTCCTGCCCGCTGAAGGTCCTGGACCAGGCTCCGTTGAGATAGTTCAGGGAATTGGCCGCTACGCCGGTGACGAGCACCTTTTTTTCTTTAGACAGGGGTAAGGCGGCTTTCTCATTCTTCAACAAGGTCAGGCTTTCCAGAGCTGCCTGAAAGCTGGCCCCGGCGAAGGCCTCGGAGGCAAATTCCGGATAGGCACTTGCCGGATAAACAGTTTGCTCAAACAAGCCCAGCTTCATTTTAAGGGTGAGGATGCGCCGCACCGCGTCATTGATCCGGGCCATTGGCACGGCGCCCTCCTTTACCAACTCCACCAGGTCGGTGGCAAAGCTGGCATCATAGGGTTCCATAACCATATCCAGGCCGGCATTGACTGCCAGTTGGACCGCGTGCTTTTCATCTTCAGCTACCCGGTGTACCCCCACCAGGTTGTCCACGTCGGCCCAGTCGGATATGACCACACCCTCAAAGCCCAGTTCTCCCTTGAGCAGATCGGTGATCAGGTATTTGTCGATGTGGCAGGGGATGGCGTTAACAGAGCCGGAGTTGAGCATGATCGACTGCGCTCCATTTTTGATGGCCGACACAAAGGGCGGAAGGTAATATTGCCGTAGCATATACTCCGGAAGGTAAACAGGGGAGCGGTCTTTACCATTAAAAGGATTGCCGTACCCGATAAAGTGCTTGGGGCAAACGGCTATCGAATAGGGGCCGTTGATGCCATCTCCCTGGGCGCCCTGCAGATAGGCGTCCCCCATCACCTGATTGATGTAGGTGTCTTCTCCGAAAGTTTCGGAAATGCGTCCCCAGAGGGGGTGTTTGGCAACATCAAGGGTGGGGCCATAAACCCAGGGAATACCCGAAGCCTTGGCTTCGTAGGCGGTGATTTGTCCCATTGACCTGGCCAGTTCCGGGTTTCGGGTAGCTGCCAGGCCGATCTGATGCGGGAAGAGGGTAGAGCCGACGGTATAATTGGCGCCATGCACGCCGTCTATGCCATAGATCACCGGTATGCCCAGGCGGGTTTCCTTCAGGGCTACCTCTTGGATGCGTCCGATAAAGTAGCGCCATTCCTCCGTCGTCAGCGGGTATTTGCCCATGTTCTGAACCGAACCGACAAGATGTTCCTGGATCAGGCCGTAGAGCTTTGCCGAGTCGAACCGGATGGTGTCCTGGCCGCCGTAGAAATCTCCCTCACACAGGGCCTTAAGCCCCACGTTGACCATTTGCCCGGCCTTTTCTTCGAGGGTCATTCGGTTGAGCAGGGCTTCGACTTTCCGGTTGATTTCAGCTTCTTTATCCATGCTTGCTTTCTGTCCTACAGAAAATATCGGTAGTAATAATAAGAACATAAACCAGCAACTAACGGGCCAACCTTTCAAAAACATAATATGTGATGTTATATCGTGGGTATCAGGTTGTCTTAGAGGTGGCTTGCTGGCGGAGGGCGCCAAATAATTCATGCAAAGGCGCGGAGAGCGCAGTGTTTATCGCAATCTCCGCGTCTCGGCGTGAAACATTACTCAGCGGCCTCCAGTTGGGAGCCTCTTTTTAGACAGCCTCGGTTACTCTTTTACAAAGAACGGGATATTGGCATGCGCGGCATGCCCCTTACCATCCATTACGTAGATGAATAAGCGGTAAGGCCCGGTTTTTTCCGGTGCTTTGAAGCGGGCTTCAGATGCCGGTTCGCCTTCGAATAAGCCCTGAATCACCTCCGGGGTAGGCTCAAAATCGCCGCCGTCACCCAGTTGAGTGCTTTCCGGCATCACTTCCCATTTGTAGGAAAGGGCGTCTCCGTCCGGATCGGTGGAGAATACCTGGGCGTTGTAGGTTTTACCCGGTTCGAGGTAGACGTTGTCGTAAGCCGTCTTCCCTTCCAGAAGGAAGGAGTCCAGGCTGGGCGTGCGGTTTTCCGGCCATTTGCCGTTCCAGATGTAGTGCATGACGTCGACGGATTCGGTCTCGTCACCCGATTCCAAGAATATGCCGTACCAGGTGGGAGTGCGTTCCTGCTTTTGCCCCCAGAGGAAGACGTAGGAGCCGATACACTTATCTTTGTAGGGTTCGATGGCTGTCCGGTAGCGTTCCAGATAGGCCTTGGCCTTTACGCTGCTGTTGTTCTCGATCGGCGCTTCCCATTCCGTTTTAGGCACCTCCCAGTGACCCGTGGCGCCCCATTCGGTGACCATATAGGGCTTTTCCCAGTTGACCTCCTCCAGATAGCGGGGGAGATTGACCAGGTCGGCATACATCTGTATTCCGAGCAGGTCGATGTCCGGCGCACGTTGTTTGATATCGGATACCAGTTCTTTACTGATGCCGGCCAGGGTAGTGGTGGTCAGGTGGTTAGGGTCGGTTTCGTGAATGTATTCGGAGATCTGGTTGACGGCGTCCCAAACCTTGGGGTTGGTGGCCCGCAGGTTGAGTTCATTGCCAATGGCCCAGATGATCAGAGCAGGGTGGTCCTTATACATTTGGATCTCCTGCTTAATGCGCTCGAACTGTTCGGCTACCGCCGCTTCGTCGTTGTAGTCGAACCCATGGCGTTCGCGGGCGACTTCAATCCCCATGGTGACGTACAGCCCGTTGGCGTGGGCGCGGTCGAGCACCTCTTTGCCGCTCTGCCGGCCGTTGTCCGTTCTCCAGGTGCGGAAAGAGTTGCCGCCATGCTCGGCGAGTTTTTCAATATCCCCGAACTCCAGCCCTGCACCCTTGATCCAGAACGGCTCACCGGCCACATAGAGTTGAAATGCTCCGTTTTCCTGCTTGATCTCTACCTTCACCGGGCCCTGGGCTCCTTCCTGGCTGGTTTCCCCTTTGGGAGTACAGGCCAGGAGGAGGGCGGCGAGGAGAGAGAGAAATATGCTATTTTTCATGATCTTTGGTTGTTTTTGACTACCTGATTCAGTCCTTGACCAATATCTTCTCCAATTCTTCCAATGACTTTCCTTTGGTTTCCGGCACTACCATCAGGATGAAGATCAAACCGAGGGCGGCAAACAGGCCATAGATCAGGAAGGTCATGGAACTTCCGAAGCTGGCCAGTTCCCATGGGAATACGAGCTGCACCAGGAAGCTGACGGCCGAATTGATGAACCCGACGAAAGAAATGGCCACACCCCGGATCTTGTTGGGGAACAACTCCGAGAACAGTACCCACATCACCGGCCCGATCGATATGGCAAAGGAGGCTACGAAGCCGAGGATGCCGATCAAAATGAGCACCGGGTTCATGCTGATAGCGCTGGTGATGAGGTTGGATTCGTATGCTTTGGATACCTCTTCGCCCAGGTTGTCGAGGATGGCCCCTTTGAACGCCACATCGCTGTTGTAGGTTTGTCCGAGCAGCGGCGTGAGGGTGGCCCGGTCGATCTCCGCCGGCAGGGTGGTTATGGACTCTTCCGTAAGGGTATAAGTGGCCTGGTTGAAGCCATAGGCCAGCAGGAACATAGACAGGGCAATGCCCATCACTCCACCGACCAGCAGCGGCTTGCGCCCCAAACGGTCAATAAAGGCGATGGCCAGAACGGTGAATACCAGGTTGATCAACCCCACCAGGATAGCCTGCGAAAAGGAAGCGTCGGTGCCGATGCCCGATTGTTCGAAGATCATCGGTGCGTAGAAGAACACCGAGTTGATACCGGTGATCTGTTGCAGGATCGCCACAACGATGCCAATGCTGAGCACCAGCCGCATGGCGGGTTTGAACAACTCCGTTACCGGTACCTTTTCCTTCTTGGATTCTGCAGCTATACTCATTCGGATCTCATCCATTTCCCGAATGGCGGCCTCTTCGCCGCTGGCCTTTTTCATGACGACCAGGGCTTCATCAAACTCCTCCTTCATGATGAGCCAACGTGGGCTGCGAGGCACCAGGAACAGGCCGAAGAAGTACAAGATAGCGGGTAAAGTTTCCAGCCCAAGCATCCAGCGCCAGTTGTATTCGTCAAATTTAAGCGCCTGCGTCCAGGCAGCATCGGATTTGCCCAACTGCAGGATGAGGAAATTGGTGAAGAAGGCCACCGAAATACCGATAACGATATTGAGCTGGTTGAAGGACACCATCCGCCCTCTCATCTTGGGAGGGGAGATCTCGGCGATGTACATAGGGGCGATGATGAGGGATGCCCCGACGCCCAACCCTCCGATCATCCTGGCAATGACCAGGAGCAGAAAGTTAGGGGCCAGAGCAGAGCCGATAGCCGAAATCGCGTAGAGGATGGCGGCGTAGGTGAGCACCTTCCGGCGCCCAAGCCGGTCGCTGAGCGGCCCGGAAATGATCATAGCCGCCGTAGCGGTAAGGGTCAGCGAGCTGACCGACCAGCCCAGTTCCAGCTTGGTGAGGCTGAACTGGCTTTCGATGAACTTGACGACCCCGGAAATGACCGAGGCGTCGAATCCCATTAGGAATCCTCCCAGGGCAACGATCAGGGCGGTCTTGATGACGTAAAAGTTGGTTTGTTTCATGATCGGAACTTAAGCTGATTTTTCGGTTTTATCGAATTTCGACGGTAGTTTTCAATGCTGCTTCGGAATTTCCCCCTACCCAGATGTCAAATTCTCCTGGTTCTACCTCCCATCCTCTGCCGGGGTAGTAATACGCCAGCTGTTCTACCGGCAGGCTGAAGGTAACGGTACGGCTTTCTCCGGGGCGAAGGCGCACCCGTTGAAAGCTTTTCAATTCCTTCACCGGGCGGGTAATGCTGCTGACCAGGTCGCGGATGTAAAGCTGGGCTACTTCCACCGCCTCGTAATCACCGGTGTTGGACAGCTGCACACTGATCTGCAGGATGTCGCCCCTGCCGACAATCGGATTGGCCGCTTTGAGGCCTGTGTACTCAAAGCGGGTATAGGACAGGCCATAACCGAAGGGGAACAAGGGATGGTAACCGGCGTCCAGGTAATAGGATGTATTGCCTACTGAAGTTTGGGGCGCCCGTACCGGGATGTCGTCGATGTGGATAAAGGACGCTTCGGTAGCGGGCTTGCCGGTATTTTTGTGGTTGTAATACATGGGGATCTGTCCGGCTGAAGTAGGGAAAGTCACCGGCAGTTTACCGGAAGGGGCGTCTTTTCCCAGCAGCAGGCGCGCGATGGCAGGCCCGCCCATAGTGCCCGGGTGCCAGGCAAAGAGCAGGGCGTCGGAAAATTCGAGCGCTTGCCCCAGCGCCAAAGGCCGGCCGGCCATCACCACTGTAATAACCGGCTTGCCGGTTTGGGCCATTGCCTGGATCAGTTCCAACTGGGCGCCGGGCAGCCCCAGGTCGGCCCGGCAGTGCGCCTCACCGGATAGAATAGATTCTTCTCCCAGGAACAGGACGATGGCATCTGCGTCTTTTGCTGCCTCAGCTGCTTCGGGAAAACCAGACTGGCTGTAGCTCCGGGAAGTCTCCAGGGCTTTGACGAAGTGCACCTCTGCTATGTCTTTTAATGTGCTGCGCAGAGCGGACAGGGGCGTGATGCTGTGCCCGGGGTTCCCATCAAATATCCAGGTGCCCAATTGCTCGTAGGGATCATCTGCCAGAGGGCCGATGACGGCGAGCTTTCGGATAGCTTTCTCCTGCAGAGGAAGAACCTGGCGCTCATTCTTAAGGAGCACACAGCTTTGTACGGCGGCTTCTTCGGCGGCTGCCAGGTGGGCTTCAGCAACCAGAGGAGGGAAATCGGAGGTATTGGTATAAGGGTTATCAAATAACCCAAGCTGGAATTTTATGCGCAGTATATTCCGCACGGCTTCATCGATAATGGATTCCGGTACAGTTCCTTCTTCCACGAGTTTCAGGAGGTGGCTCGAATAGGTAGTGCTGGCCATTTCCATATCAATACCGGCCGAAATACCCTGCCGGGCCGCCTCTTTGTTGTCGGAAGCTACGCCGTGTACCACCAACTGCCGGACCGATTCCCAGTCGCTGACCACAAAGCCGTCAAATTTCCAGTCCTCTCGCAGTACGGTTCGGAACAGAAAGGCATTACCACTGGCAGGTACGCCGTTCAATTCGTTGAAGGTAGGCATGAAAGTCGCCACACCGGCGTCGACACAAGCCTTGAACGGAGGGAAATAGTTGTTGTAGAGTTCGTTTTCAGGAATGTTGGCAATATTGTAATCCCGCCCGCCCTCAGCAGCGCCATAACCTACAAAGTGTTTGGCGCAGGCGGCGATCGTTCCCTTATCGGCCAGGCTCTCTCCCTGGAACCCCCGTACCATGGCTACACCGAGTTGGCTGGTCAGATAAGGGTCTTCTCCCAGGCTTTCGGCAATGCGCCCCCAGCGGGGGTCCCGGCTGATGTCGATCATTGGCGCGAAGGTCCAGTGCAGGCCTACTGAAGAGGCCTCCATGGCGGCTATCCGGGCGCCTTTTTCCACCAAATCCGGATTCCAACTGGCAGCCTGTCCCAAAGGGATGGGGAAGATGGTCTTAAAGCCGTGGATGACATCGCGGGCAAAGATCAGAGGAATGCCCAGGCGGCTTTCCTCAACGGCGATGCGCTGCAGCTCGTTCAGCGTTTTGGTGTCTACTTCATTCAAAATGGAACCGATCTCACCTTTCTGTACTTTTGCCCGCATCCCACTGGAGATGTTGCTGTATTCTCCGTTTACCTGCGACAACTGGCCGATCTTTTCCTGGATGGTCATTTTGTGGAGTAGTTCAGAAGCTTTTTTTTCCAGCTCAGGGTCCAGGGCCTGCGCATAAAGTAAGCCGGAGAAAAAGAGGAAGGAAAGGATCGAAAAGGTAAGCGGTCTCATCGGCAAATTGTATTTTCTTGAAATGATGCTTCCCATTGGTACAGATGCCCCTGCCCTTATAAAAAGCGGCAACCATCAGGAAAAAATGGGAAAGCTTCCTTGAGCTTTCCCCAAAAGTTGTAGCTCAAATAAAAGTACACTTGCTGTTTTGCTCAATTTTCCTGAAATACCCGTATATAATCAACGATCATGCGCTGCGGGAAAACCGTTGTTGCATCCGGGTAGCCAGGCCAGTTGCCTCCCACCGCCACGTTGAAAATAAAGAAGAAGTTGTTCCGGAACTCGCTCAACTCCGACCCTGTAATAGAGAGCACATGGTACTCCTGCCCGTCGAGCAGCCAGCGAATCCGTTGCTCGTCCCATTCGATCGAGAAAACGTGGAATTCATCGTAGAAACGGCCGGAACTCAGAGAGGTATTTCCTCCGTAACTGGCGTGTTGTCCTTCGTTCGACCAGTGGGCGGTGCCATACACGGTGCTGGGCTGATGCCCGATCAGCTCCATGATGTCAATCTCGCCACAAGCGGGCCAGCCGATGCTTGAAAAGTTGGCCCCGAGCATCCAAAGGGCGGGCCAGACGCCCTGCCCGAAGGGGAGCGCCGCCCGTATATCCACCCGCCCGTACTTAAAGTCGAACTTACCCTTGGTAATCATTCGGGAAGAGGTGTAAGCCCTTCCGCTAAAGTTTTCTTTTCTGGCTTCGATGACCAGGTTGCCATCGGTGATATAGGTATTTTCTTTTCTGTAGAATTGCAGTTCATTGTTGCCCCAGCCACCGCCGCCGATCTCGAAGGTCCAGAAGTTGGGGTCGGGCTGTGTACCCGCGAAATCGTCCTGCCAGATCAGGGTCATGTTGGGGTAGGATTCCGGGGAAGTATAGCCGCCATCGGGAATGAAGAGGGCCGTGTTGATGTCGTCTTCAAGCAGTTTTATCGTTGCAGTGGCCGTACCAATGTCAGCCTTGGTTGCCTGGGCAATTTCAATGACGAATTCTTCATCTCCCTCATATTCGTCGTCCCCCAATATGTCGACCCGATATTCTTCGCGCAAGTCTCCCGGAGGGAAAACGACCGGCTTGAAATTGATGCTTTCAAAGTCTTCCCCACTTTTGGCTGTTCCGTCTACTGTTTGTATAAAGGCGATCACTGTATCAGCAGAAGGTTGAGATAAGCGAAGGGTGACATACACCGGGAAAGCAGCGTTCCCCTCCTCGATCTCAAGCGGGTCAATGTGCAGGACAGGAAGGGTAGGGGCAGGTTTTTCTTCATCTTTGGTGCAGGCCCCGAAGGCTAAAACCCAAAGCAGCAGAATGGTCCATTTTTTCATGGTTGAGAGCTGAATTTAAAAGGTTAAAAAATTTTTCCGGCGGATGGCCGGCTGCCAATGTTTTGAGTTTGTTCTGCTGGGTGAAAATCATTCTATATAAATGTTATCCAGTAATATGACGCCTACCAGGTACTCCCCGGATGCATCTACCGGATTCCAGAGGGCGAAGGGGATCTTCAGGTCCTTAAGGTCCAACCCGGATCCGGTAAAATCGGATATGGGGATCCGGTATTCGAGAAAGCCGTTGCCTACATCTACTCCTGAGTAGTCCTTAAGGAACAGGGAGGCGGCAGTGGCTACTGATTCCAGCTTTATCTCGATATCGCTCAGTTCCGCTGGTTTGTGGAGCGAGAATACCAGGGTGCCGCTGGCATACTGGCTGGCATCGATGGTGGGGTCCAATTCGAAGAAGGCCCCTCCCCAACTGCCGCCGGGGTAACTCAGCATAAGGCTGGAGTCGCCGTCTACCGCAATATCAGAAGTGGTTATGTCCGGTTCGCCGCCACCTCCAAAAGCCTTTAGGCTGATGCCGCTGAATTGAGATAAACTGCCGTTAAAGGCGAACAGAGCCAGGTCGTTGGATAATTGGCCGAGGGTTTCTTCGTCAATGTCCAGAGGGGGGATTGCCGGGGCGTTAAGGCCATCCTTGCTGTACACCCGCACCCAGTCGATGAGCATGCGCTGTGGAAAACTGGTCGTTTGATCCGGGTCTCCCGGCCAGTTGCCGCCTACGGCGACGTTGAAGATGAGGTAGTGGGGGCGAAGGAATTCCTTCATATCCTCTTCGATGGCGACCTGATTTACCTCGATCCCGTCCAGGCTGTAGATCATCTCGGTAGGCGTCCAGTCCAAACGATAGATGTGATAGTCGTCGCTCAGGTTTTCAGTGGCGGTGAGGCTTTTGGTGTTGCTTTCCACTTTGTTTTCCGAATTGGTATAATGGGCGCTGCTGTGCACCACCTCAGGAGCGTGGCCGATGACCTCCATGATATCGATCTCTCCGCAGCCGGGCCAGTCTACCTCAGTAATATTTTCGCCCAGTAGCCAAAAGGCCGGCCAGAGGCCTCTCCCCTCCGGGACTTTGATGCGGGCCTCGATGCGCCCGAACCGGAAACTTTGCTTGCCCTGGGTGGTCAGCTTTGAAGAAGTGTATCTTCCATTCGATTCCAGGCGGGCGGTGATGGCCAGGACGGATGCGCCTTCCCCGTCCGGTTGAATATTCGCATTGTTCTGGGAATCGGTGTAGAGTTGTTTTTCATTGTTCCCCCATCCCGGAGGCAGGCCGTAGTCGGTACCGTTTCCGATCTCGAAATTCCAGTTGCTGCTGCTTATGTCCGAATCGAACTCGTCGCTCCAGAGCAGGGTGTAGCCTTCGTAGTCGATTCCCGAACCAGTTGGCGTTTCGTCATCGGAATTACAGGCGGCAAAAAAAGAGGCAAAAAGGAAAAGAGGATATATTATTGAATTTTTCACCTGGATATATTTATTGTTTTTTCTATTCTGATTTGAAAAGCAAGCCGGCCTAATATCTTAATCTGCAGGAGGGGCCGGATAATATATAGAGGTTCAATGCCTTATGCCGGTTAGCATGTGGCCGGGAAATACCCCTGTTTGCCCCAGCTTTTAGGTGCCGGGGCAAACAAAGGTAAAGTTCACTTCAGCGCTAAGCCGAAGTGGTGATAAGCGTTGGTATTATTCTTCGTAACGCAGCCTTGCCGTCCACCAGTCGGTGCCGACCTGGTTTTCGGAGAAGTCTACAGAAATGACCAGGATCTCCACACCGCCGGCAGCGCTGTATTCCAGCACTTCGTAGGTGATCTGGTCAGCAGGAGGATTGTCTGCGCTGACCTCGCCACCGTTGAACCCTTTGGGGAAACCGAGGAAGGCGCCCGCGCCGATCACGGTGATCTTGGGGCGGTTGTCGCCGGATGCTTCCATCGCTTCGAAAGAGTGCACACCGGATCCGAGGACATCGTAGGGCGCGGCCAGGTCGCCGTCAGCCAGACAGGCGAAAGAGCCGCCCATGAAATCTTCTGCCCAAACTTCCCCTTTGGAATCGTACTGGAAGGTGCCGTCGTCAAAGAAGATGAATTCATCATCCATCTGGCAGGCGCGTACGATAACATCGTCTTCGTTGATACCACCCCACCATTCGCCGCTACCAGGAGAGGGGCCTACGTAGTAAGAGTTGGCGCCGTCGAGCTTCCATACCTTTCCAGCCGCGCTGGAAAGATTAGCAGGGGTGAAGGTTGCAGAGCTGACCACCACGTCCTTGGAAATAGCGTCGGTTTTGCCAGAGTCGTCCATAGCGGTCAGGGTAACGGTGAACGTGCCTTCTCCAGCATAAGTGTGAGATGGGCTTTCTTCCGTAGAGATATTACCATCGCCAAAGTCCCAGGCGTAGCTGGTGGAATTGGCGGAGGTGTTGGTGAAGTTCACCGTCAGGCCTTGCTTGTCGAAAACGAAATTGGCCCTCGGCTCAGAGGAAGGGATATCGGGCAGGTCGGCCGGGTTCTTGTAGCTGACCAGGTAGTAGTTCCAGTAGCCGTCCACTCCACCATTGATGGGCAGGCCAAGTTTGAGCGAATCGGCGACATCGCCTTCTACCAGGCTGATGATCTCATAAAATTTGCTGTTCTCCGGATTAGGATTGTCGCCTGCATTGGTCTTGTTCGCCAAACCGATATAAGCGCCTTCTCCATTGATAGTGATGGTGTTGCCTACTTTGTCAAAGTCAAAGGTATAATCTCCTCCGTTGCCAAAAGCAGAACGCGAGGGATTGTCGCCCCATACATTAGGATCGGTTTCATCCCAGCAGCCTTCGTTCTCATGCCAGCCACCGCAGCAAGCTGCTGCATCTATGAAAATGGTACCATTTGAATTAAACTCAAAGGAACCATCCCTTTTAAAGGTGTAGGAGTCATCGAGGATACAAGGGCGGTCAGCCAGAGGCGTTACGCCGCCAAAGGACCACCACTGGTTGTCATTAGCGGCCGGGCCGATGCCAAGCGCTATGCCTTCTCTTTGCAGGTACCAGGTCTTGCTTTCAGAACCAGTTAGAAGCGTGAGCAAGGCGTCGGGGTCGCTCAGGCTGATCTTCTCTTCCCGCTTGGCCGTCTGCCCTTCGGAGTTGGAAGCAGTAAGAACAACCGTGTATTCACCGGCAGCGGCGTATGCGTGGGTTGGGTCCTTATCTGTACTGGTTTGTCCATCGCCGAAATCCCACTGGTAGGAGCTGGCATTCTGAGAGAAGTTCGTAAAGGCCACTTCCAGGAAGTTCGTTGTGCTCACCTCGAACTGGAAGCTTGCGATAGGAGCCTCTGCTGGAGGGTTCTCATCGTCCTTGTTACAGCCAGCCCAAACGGTCAGGCCCAAGCCAAGAGCAAGGAGGAACGCCCATTGGAAATTAATGGAAAAAATGCTTCGATTTTTCATATTCGCCAATTGTTTTAACTTGATTAAAAATTATTGAAATAAACTCGCATCAGGATATTCAGTCAGGTTGGGGGCTACGGAGAGCTCTTCCAGAGCGATGGGCAGCCACAGGTCGTTTTCCGTGAAATTGGATTCCCGGATGGGGTCGCCGGCAAACAGAGCGACATTTGCCCTGCCGGAGCGAACCAGGTCGAACCAGCGGTCGCCCTCCATGGCCAGTTCGGCCCTTCTTTCATACCAGATCACGTCCTGCAAGGTCCATCCCATATCGCTCATCAGCTGCTGGGCGGTGCGGAAGTTGCCGGTATTGTCGCCAGGTCCGGCAGCGCGCTCCCGGACGATGTCAATGTATTCCATAGCCTGGGCGTCGGATCCGCCGCTGCGGTGCAGTGCCTCGGCCAGCATGAGCAGTACGTCGGCATAGCGAATGGCATAAATGTCGGCGTCCTTGGTGAGGTTGGGGTCGCCGCCATTGACGTTGTTTCCAAGATAGGATTTGTAGTTGGAGTACTTTTCCTGCCAGTAGCCGGTGTTGTCGACCGGGTTGCCCTGCGTCTCATCCACCACTACCGGGCAACTGACTACGCCTGCCTCCTGGATCTCCTGCGCCAGCTCGTCGACAGTGATGATGGCGGCGTCTCTTCTGTAGGTGTCATCCGGAAGGTAGTGGTCGTACAGGTCCTGGGTGGGCAACATAAATCCCCATCCCGCCTGGTAGGTAGGATGGTCTTCGCACAAGCCCCTTACGCCACACAACTGGACCATACCATTGCCATCGATACCTTCGAACCATCCCCAGTTGCTGGGGTACAGGTTGGATTGCTGCAATTCAAATACCGATTCTGCCGGGTTCTTAACGCCGATGTCATAGAGCGCTTCGATGTCATCTTCCAGGGAATAAATACCGAGGTCTACTACTGCCTGGAGGTGTTCGGCGGCGAGGGCGAACTTCGCAGGGTCGTCCTTGTCCATATCCGCCCAGTACAGGTAGGCTTTGCCCAGTAGGGCGTGGGCGGCGCCTTTGTTGGCCCTGCCCACTTCATTGGCAGAAATAGTTGCCGGCAATACCGCGATCGCATCATTGAGGTCGGAAACGATGGCCTCGAAGACCTCCGACATGGTATTGCGCGACCGGTCCACGTCATCCGGCGTAAGGGTTTCGGTAACCACGGGTATCGGCCCGAAGTGCTTGAATAACTCAAAGTGGTAGTAAGCCCTCAGGAACTTGGCCTCCGCCTGAAAGCGCTCTACGAGCGGCGTAGAGATCTGGGCATTGGAGATCACCAGGTTGGCACGGAAGATGCCGATGTAGTTCCTGCGGTAGATCGGATGCGTCACCGTATTGGTGTTGGTGTTGCGGAAGTCATCAAATTCCTGCCATCCGGGCTGGTCGTTGTCCGACGGGTCTCCGCCGGCGTTGGCGTTGTCGGAGCGGATCTCTCCAAACATGACGCTGGAGATCCAGTTGCCGTAGGCCATGGTCCATCCCAGAGGGTCATAAGCGGCCACCAGGGCGGAGAAGACCTGGTCTTCGGTCTGATAAAAGTTGGCGGAAAGGAACTCGTTGACGGGCTCCACATCCAGCCGGTCCTGGTTGCAGCCGGTGGCGCCGAGCATAAATACAACCAGTGAAAGAATGGATATTTTATATTTTTTCATGATTTATCGGTTTTACATAGTGATCTTAATACCTCCGCCGAGGACCTTGTTGGAGGGGTAGAACCCTTTATCGATACCGGTGTCCAGTATCCAGCCGTTGGTCCCGATGTCCGGGTCAAATCCGGAATAGTTGGTAACGGTAAAGAGGTTGTTGGCGGAGAAATAGATCCGCAACCCGGACAGGCTGATCTTCTGCAACACACGGGCAGGTAAGTTGTAGCCGACCTGCAGGTTCCGGAGCCTCAGGAAGGAGGCGTCCTCCACATAGAAGTCGGACGGCCGCTGGTTGTTGTTGGGGTCATTGGAAACCAGCCTCGGGTATTCGGTGCTGGGGTTTTCCGGCGTCCAGCGGTCGAGCCAGAACGTTTGGTAGTTGGTAAAGGTGATGTCCGACCGCTCATAGGTGCGGTAGATGTCATGCCCAAGTTGAGTTGCAAGGATGGCGCTGAAGTCGAAGCCCTTGTAATTGGCGCTCAGCGTGAAGCCGATGATGTGGTCGGGCCAGGGAGAGCCGATGTCGGTGATGTCATCCGAGTTGATCACACCGTCGCGGTTGACGTCGACGAAACGCAGGTCACCGGGCTTGGCCTTGGGTTGCAGCAGGTCGCCTTCCTGGCTGAGGTGCGAGAATACTTCACCTTCATTCTGGAAGATACCATCGGTGACATACCCCACGAAGTGCCCGACGGGGAAACCTTCCGTCATCCGGGTGATCGGAGTATTGCGCACCGGCCAGCCGTAGCCCTGGAGGAATCCGGCGTCGCCCGCCACGTTGACCACGTTGTTCCTGAAGGTCGTGTAATTCAGGTTGGCATTCAGCTTGAGCTCACCCAGGGATAAACGGTAGCCGAGGCCCACTTCTATCCCTTCGTTTTCGATCTCGCCCAGGTTACTCACCGGGTTGTTGGTCGCTCCGACATATCCGGGAATGACCTGGTTCATCAGGAGGTCCTTGGTGTTCTTTTTGTAATAGTCAGCTTCGACGGTCAGGCTCCCATCCAGTAGGCGGAGCTCCACGCCTATATCCAATTGTACGCTTTCTTCCCACTTTATATTCGGGTTGGGAGGAGTGGCCAGGGCGGCGCCGGTGATGAGAGAGTGAGGCCGGCCGATGGGATAGGTGAAGACGTTCTCGATCGTGGACGCATAACTGAGCGGCGCGATCCGGTCGCTGCCGTTCTTACCCCAGCTGGCCCTCAGTTTCAGGAAATCGATGGCGCGAACGTTGAAAAAACTTTCGTCAGACACGACCCAGCCCAGCGAGAAGGAAGGGAAAACCCCCCAGCGGTTGTTGGCGCCGAAGTTGGAAGAACCATCCCGGCGGAGGGTAGCGGTGAACAGATAACGGTCGTTGAAATCGTAAATGATCCTTCCGTAGTAGCTGATCAGGGCATAGTCTACACTGCCCGAGCCGAAAGCAAGGTCGGTGGTGTCTTCGCCGGCATCCAGGAACTGCCAGTTCTCATTGAACTTGACGGCATCGGGGATGGAGGAAGACGTGCCGCCGGCCGTTTCAAAGGTGGATTCGCGGTAGGATGTACCCGCAACCACGTCTATGCTGTGGGGGCCGAAGTCCCGATTGTAGTTTACGTAGTTCTCGAACTGGATGGACTGAGAAAAGCCATATCCCTGGGCCACGTCATTGTCCGGGTTGACGAAGGCATCGTGGAAGGCGTAGTCCGGGGTGAAACTGCGGTAGTTGTACCAGCCGTAGTCGATACCGAAGTCACTTCTGAATTTGAGGCCTTCAAAGGGTTTGACATCCAGGAACACATTACCCAGGACCTGGTCTCCATGGCCTTGATTGTTGGCCAGGAACAGGCGGCTGAGCGGATTGATGTATTCCTTCTTTACCCAGTTCGACTGGGCAAACCCATACTGTTTGTTATCGTCATACACCGGAGTGAGAGGGTCATAGGCGAAGGCATCCGCGATCACAGTGCCAAAGGCGTCATTGACGCCGATATTTTGATTGTCGACCCGGTTTACATAGAGGTTCTGTCCGATGCTCAGCAACCAGTTGATGTCCTTGGAGGAGTTCAATCTGGCAGCGTAGCGCTTATAATTGGATTTCTCGGCGCCGATCACCCCATTCTGATTCCAGTATTCCAGGGAGAGGTAAATGTTCTTGGCGGTCACGTTCATTCGGTGGCTCTGCAGCGAGGCCGGTTCGAAGATCACGTCCATCCAGTCGGTATTTTCGGTCTGTTCACCGACTGTGGGGAATCCCAACGCATTCAGAGAAGAGGTCTGGTTGCCATTGGCGAACTTCTCGCGGGTCAGGGCGATATAATCCTGAGCGCCGATCATCTCCGGCAGTTTCCATGGGGTCGACGTCGAGGTGAAGCCCTCGTAAGTGATCGTGCCTTCCCCTTCAGCGCCTTTCTTGGTCGTGATGATCACCACACCGTTGGCGGCCCGGGCGCCGTATATGGCACTGGATGCCGCATCTTTCAGTACATCGATGGATTCGATATCCCCGGGGTTGATGTTGTCGATGCTGTTGACCTGAAGGCCATCCACAATGAACAGCGGCGTATTGTCCCCGTTCGTGCTGATCCCGCGGATCAGGATGGACTTACCCGCACCGGGTTGTCCGGAAGACTCATTGACGATGAGGCCCGTGACCTGCCCTTCCAGTGCAGACTGAACGTCCTGGACATTAAAACCGTCCAGGTTCTTGGTCGAAAGCTTGGAAATAGAGCCGGTGGCCACTCTTTTTTTCTGAACACCGTAACCGACTACCACTACTTCCTCGAGCAGCTCGGCGGTCGGGGCCATTACCAGGTCGATCCTGGTCTGGTCTCCTACGGTGATCTCCTGGGATTCCATGCCGGTGTAGGAAAATAAAAGTACCGCTTCCGGGCCGGGCACCTTCAGTTCGTAGTTGCCTTCAAAATCTGTGATGGTACCGGTGGCGGTGCCTTTAATGAGAATGTTTGCCCCGATAATCCCGAGGCCATCCTCCGAGGAAGTGACTGTACCGGTTACAGTCCGCTCCTGAGCATGTAGGCCAGCTACCCAAAGGCAGCCTACAATTAAGGTTAAGAAGAATTGTTTCATACATCTCGTTTTTTATCCCCTCGAAAGGAAGAGGATCCCGTTGGTGATGAGTATAAAGATTTATGATTTCGCTTTTTGTTGAATGTCCGTTCCACCGAACACCTTCTTTCCTGACGCTTTTAGAATTTTGGACTAATTGCTCATCGCAAAAAAAAACTTTGTTTGGTAAATCTAGTTCCAATGGGTAGAAATAACCGAAAATCACTACTGGACAAATACTGGACAGAGCTGAAAAACCCGGTATTCCCTGGCTTTTGAGCCGTTTCGAAACCGTTTTTTCTAGCTCTGTCCATAACGTTTGATGATCCTTTTGCAGCTACATTCAGGCCTTATTCTGCGATAATCAGGCATGATCGAACAGGCTTATGATTGACGATGGCCCGGAAAAAGTACACTCCCGAAGTGCTGTCTTTCGGCAGGAATGTGAGGGTGTGATGGCCAGCTGCCAATACCAGCGTTACGGTGCCGCTGGAGGCGACGTGCGGGGGGAAAGGCGGTGAAAAGCACACAGGGGCACAGGAGAGTGGCCCAAAGTCGTGAAAGCCCGGGCTGGCCACTGCTTCAGGAGAGGCCGAGGATGTAAGCGTGGAGGTCTTCTTCTTTTTCCAATGCCAGTTTCTTTTTCAGCCGGTACTTGCTTTTTTCAACAGCCCCGACCGATATATTCTGGATGGAAGCGATTTCTTTATTGGTCATGTTGATCTTAATCAGGCAACACAACCGAATGTCATTGGAGGACAATTGCGGATGCTGCTGATGAAGCCTGGTGGAGAATTGTTGGTGGACCTGGTCGAAGTTGAGCTGAAACTGTTCCCAGTAGTCTTCGGAATCCAGTTCAGAGTCGATTTTGTGGATCAGTTGACGGATCTCCCGTTTGCGGTCGGTATCTCCATTCTGGTACTGGGACAGTTCTGCCAGTTCGTGCTTCAGGCCGCTAAGGGAAGTGTTCTTATGTGCGGTTTGCAGCAGTGCGGCGGCGAGCTGGGCATTTTTCTCCTTGATCTCCCGGCCCAGCTTTTCATTCTTTAGTTTGAGGATCTCCTGTTCTGCCTCCATCAGTTGTTTCTGATGTTCTCTTTTCCTTGTGTCGTCTTTAATCCGAATGTAAACGATAAACAAGGCCAGGATAGCCAGGGCCAGCAAAAGCCTGAACCACCAGGTTTCCCAGAAAGGGGGTGTTACAATGATCTTAAGGGTACGGGGCTCGGCATTCCAGAGCCCGCTGTTGTTGCCTGCCTTTACTCTGAAGGTGTATTCTCCGGCGTCCAGGTTGGTATAGGTTGCCCGCCGGTGGGTGGCGTCGACGATAGTCCAGTCTTCTTCAAAACCTTCCAGCCGGTAGGCGTACATGTTTTTGGAAGGGTTGGTGAATTCTATTGCGGCAAACTCAATGGAGAACACATTGTCCGAATAGCGCAGCGTTATGGTGGGCTCTTCGTTGAGCGGTTTGGGAAGCACTTCCCTTCTTTTAAATAAACCTACCGGTACGGGCTGGTTGAACAGCATGAAGTCGGTGAAGACGACCTTGGGAAGGTTGCCATTGATGTGGACCTTTTCCGGATGGAAAGCATTGACGCCATGGATGCCGCCGAAGTACATATCGCCGGAACTGGACCGAAGGGAGGCGCTGCGGTTAAACTGGTTGGATTGCAGGCCGTCATTTTTGTCGTAGTTCGTAAATTTTCCAGTGGAAGGGTTGAAGGCGGACAACCCCATATTGGTACTGATCCACAGGACGCCGTTATCGTCCTCTTCAATGGCGTTAACCACGTTGGAAGGCAGGCCGTCCTTGACGGAGTAGTTGCGGAAGGATTGCTCATCCTCCACGAGGAGGTGCAGCCCGCCGCCTTCCGTACCCACCCAGATGCGGCCGTTCCGGTCCTGATGGAGGCACAAGACGGAATTGACACGTAAGCTGGTGCTGTCTGCTTTGTTTTTCTTCCAGGACCGGAATCCTTTTTCCTCGGAGATCAGTTTATTGAGCCCGCCGTATTCGGTTCCAACCCACAAGTTGTCGTCCTTGTCAACCAGCAACACCTGGACGTTCAGTCCGGAGAGGCTGGAAGGGTCTCCGGGAACAGGCTGGTAGTGGTAAAAGCGTTTACTGGCGTAATCGAATTTTTCCAGTCCTCCACCCAAGGTGCCTATCCACAGGCTGCCATCCTTTCTCTCCGCTATGGCCCATACATTGTCGTTGCTCAGGCTCAAAGGGTTGGAAGGGTCATACCGGAAGTGTTCAAAGGTATTTCTGCTGCGGTCAAAGCGGTTTAGCCCGTTGGCGAAAGTGCCTACCCACAGATTGCCTTTACGGTCTTCATATAGAGAAGTAACTACATTACTGCTGATGCTGTTGGGGTCATCTGGCGAGTGCTGGTAGCTCGTTTGGGACTCGGAAGCCGGGTTAAACCGGACCAGCCCGCCGCCATCCTTGCCGATCCAGATGTAGCCCTGGGTGTCTTCACAGAAAGTGAGAACGGACTGATAGCCGGGGGCATCTGTAATGGACGTCGATTGCAGGTAGGTCAGGAAACTCGCTTTGTTGGGCTTGTGTACATTCACACCACCATTGAAACTGCCGATCCAGATGTTGTTGTTGCTGTCGACAAAAAGGTCGTAAAGAGCATTGGTATTCAGGCTGTTGGCAAGGGTGGGGGAGAACCGGATATTCTGAAAGCTGTGTCCCTGGTCTTCTGTGATGATGAGGCCATCCCCATCGGTAGAGATCAGTACCCTGCCGATGCTATCCCGGGCCATGTCTTTGATCAGGCTGTTGTTCAGCGCCTTGAGGATGAATTCCTTTTTTTTGGGGTCGTAGATGTACAGCCCGTCTCCTTCGGTGCCGATCCAGAGTGTGCCATCGACGAACAACAGGCTTTTGGTAAAAGTGTATTTCATTTTCGGGCCGCCAATGGCAGAGAGTTCCTTGATGGCGCCGCTCTTCCGCTCAAAATAGGGAATGCGGTTCCCTTCCGTGCCCATCCAGATGTTGCCTTCTGCATCTTCGACAAAGGAGAAGCAGAAATAACTGAAAATATTGTTGGGGTGGCCTTGTTCAAAAAGGGAATAGTGGGTAATGCGCTGAAGGCTGGAATCCATTCGGATAACGCCGTGCCCGGCAGTCCCAATCCAGTATTCTCCGTACGAATCCTGGAATATCGATTGGATGGAGACCTCCCTCCAATCGGCAAAGCTAAGTTCTTTAAGGGGGTTGACCTGTAGCCGTTGAGACTGCCGGCCGAAGATACACAGCCCTCCCACCTTCAGCCCGATCCAAATGTCTCCGTTAGGATGGAGAAACAAGGATTGCACATTATTACTGGGCAGAGACAGGCTGTCTTCGGGGTCGGATTTAAAAGACTTAAATTCATACCCATCGTAGCGGTGCAGGCCGTCCCGGCTGCCAAACCATAGAAAACCATCCTGGTCTTCGACGATCGAATAAATGGTATTATTGGATAGCCCCTGGTTGATCGTAATATGATCAAAGGACATGGTTTGCCCTGGGCAATACCTGGAATACAACAGTAACAGCAGTAAAAAGTGTATTACAACCAGTTTACGCATGAATTGTCAGAAGGATCAGCTGATGAACTTATTTTTTTAGGTTTGATGAAAAAGGCGTGTGTGGTTGAAGGCTTAAAGATAGAGAAAAAGGGCCAATTGTGGAGGGTTTCGTTCAATTACCTGATGTTTTGTCCATTTTTGAGTTATGTGCGTATCGATCAATGCCTGCCTTTTGTCCATCTTCCTTCTTCCCGAATACGCGCATCCTCATATTTTCGTTTATCTTTGCAGGCCGATAATTAAACTCAAGATATGTGGTTTCTGATATTACTGATCGTTTCTTACCTGCTGTTGAGCGTTAGCCTGTATTTTCTGTTTCCCAAGGCGGGAGAGGCCGGCTGGAAGGGCCTGGTGCCAGGGCTGAATTTTGTCATTTGGTGCCGTCTCATCGGCCGTAAGGGCTGGCACGCGGCCTGGCTGCTGTTGCCGATGGTCAACATTTTTATTTATGCCGGCATGGCCATCGATATGGTGCGTTCCTTCCGGAAATACGAATTTTGGCAAAGCGTGGTAGCGGTGGCCTTCGCACCCTTTTTCTTTTTCTACCTTGCTTTTAAAGAAGAAGAAAAGTACGACGGCCCCACCCTGGACAGGGAGCGGGAATACAAAGCACAGATGGAGGAGGCGGCTGCCAGTAATCAAACGCGCAAGCTGCAAAAACTTCAGTCCCATAACCCCTACAAGAAATCGGCTACCCGGGAATGGGCAGAGGCTATTATATTTGCCGTTTTCGCCGCAGCATTCATCCGGATGTTCCTCATCGAAGCTTACGTCATCCCTACACCGTCTATGGAAGGGTCCCTGCTGGTCGGCGATTTTCTCTTCGTCAGCAAAGCCCATTACGGTATCCGGACGCCCGAAACGGTGGTCATGGTGCCCCTTCTGCACAACCGCATACCTATTCTGAATACTGAATCCTACCTGAAAAAGCCGAGCCTGCCTTACTACCGGCTGCCGGCCCTGGAAGCCATCGACCGCAATGACCCGGTGGTGTTCAACTTCCCGGAAGGAGACAGCGTTTACGTTTTTCCGGACCGCACCTGGAGCATCTACGATTTCCGCCGGGGAGCCGTTCCTCCTGAACAGGCCCGCCAGATCCAGTCGGGAGGTAAAAAGCTGGTCACCCGCCCGATGGATAAAAAAGACCATTACATCAAACGCTGTATCGGCATATCCGGCGACAGCCTTCAGGTCATCGACAGGCAGGTCTATATCAACGGGAAACCGGCACAAAACCCCAAACACCTGCAGTTCATGTACGTCGTCAACTTCCCTCCCGGCGCCATCAATACCAGTAAATTTTCCGAGTGGGGGATCTCCAGCGGCGATATCATCGCCCAGCAGGGGGCTTCTTCCTACATCATCATCCTGTCGGATGAGCAAAGGGAAAAAGTAGCCTCCCTGGACTCCAATGTGCAGATAACACCAGTGGACATGGGACAGCTCGATGGCAACAGCGAGAAGTTCTTCCCCCACGATACCGAGCATTTTCCGGGGTGGACAGCCGATAACTACGGGCCGGTCTATATCCCCCAAAAAGGCGCAACGGTAAAGATAAGCCCGGAAAACCTGGCCCTCTACCGCCGTGTCATCGAAGTCTATGAAGGCAACCAAGTGGTAGTCCGCGATGGCAAGATATTCATCAACGGTAAAGAAACGGGCGAGTATACTTTCAAGATGAACTATTACTGGATGATGGGCGATAACCGCCATAATTCGGAGGACTCCCGCGTATGGGGCTTTGTGCCCGAAGACCACGTGGTGGGCAAACCGGTAATTATCTGGTTCTCCACCAGTAAGGAGGGGAAAAACATCTTCAGCCGCATCAACTTCAAGCGAATCTTTAAGCCCGTGGGTAATCTGGAATAGTGCGGAATTAAAATATTGCCTATATTTGGACATCAACCAGCTATCCAATACAATACCCATATGTTCAAGAAGATCATTGAAGCAATCAACAGTCTTTTCTCCAGCTTATTTGGGGGTGGAAAGAAGAAAAACACTCCAACAACCGGGCCTTCCGCTCCGAATCCCCAATTACCGCAAGACGGGTCGGAGATCCGCCAGGATACCATTATTGTCGTAGCCGACGAAATGGAAAAAGTGGTCATCCCTCCCGGAGAGATCGACGTCGACTTTGACGAAGACATCTTCGAAGAGAAAAAACCCACCAAGGACAGCGGCCCCATTATCATTGCTCCCGACCCGGAACCCAAACCGGAACCGAAACCCGAGCCCAAACCGGAACCGAAACCCGAACCCAAGCCGGAGCCTCAGCCCAAGGGCCGCTACCTTTGGTGCCTCGACAACGGACACGGCAAGCAGACGCAGGGTAAGCGTTCCCCGTTGTTTGATGATGGACAGACCCGCTTTTTTGAATACGAATTCAACCGGGACATTGTCGCCCGAATCACCAAACAGCTCGATGAAAAGGGCGTCCAGTATTTCATTACCGTTCCGGAAGTGGACATCGATGACTTCCTGGAAGGGCGGGTCAACCGCGCCAACGCCAAGAAATCGAGCCTGCCCAAGATCTTTGTTTCTATCCACTCCAATGCCGCTCCTGCGCGCAGCAGCGAATCCTGGGCGCCGGATAGTATCAGCGGTATCGAGACCTGGTTCTACCATGGTAGCAAAACCGGGCAAAAGATCGCCAGCATCTTCCAGAAGCACCTCGTCAATGAGACCGGCTTTTTCAACCGCCGCCTCAAATCGACTCCTCAGGGGCAGTTTTACGTACTGCGCAAGACCAAAATGCCTTCTGTTCTGACCGAAAACGGATTCTATAATAATAAAGCTCAGGCTGCTGACCTGATGAAACCGGAGGTTCGCCAGAAGATTGCCGATGCCCACGTCAAGGCCATCCTGGAGATCGAACAGTTCGGGTTGGAGTCGGCTTAGTTTTAGCTTATTCGTTGATTAGGTTGATTGAGTTGATTGATAGGCCGGCCTTAAAAGGGCCGTTATCCGGATCAACCCAATCAACCCATCAACCAAACCCCATCCTATGATTAGAACGCTACTCTTTTCCCTCCTGCTGTTTTCCGCCTTCTGCCTTCCTGCCCAGGAAGACTTCAAAGTAGTGGGCTACCTTCCCTATTACCGATTCGGGTTTAACGATCAGATCAACTTTGAACAACTGACCCATCTCAATATTGCATTTGCCAACCCTTTGATGAACGGGCAACTGGAAGTCGGCGGCCAGAATATCGCCCCCGTAGTGTCCATCGCCAGGGGCCATGGCCTCACGGTGCTCATTTCGATGGGGGGCGGCCTGACCGCCGAATGGCGCCAGGCATGGCGGACTCTGATGGAACCTCCCAACCGGACAGGGTTCATCCATACCATTATGGAATTCGTGCGAACCTATGAACTGGATGGAGTAGATATGGACCTGGAGGGAGGGGATGTGACGGAGCTATACAGCCCTTTCGTGCTGGAACTGCGTGATTCCCTGTCGGCGGAAGGCAAGCTGCTGACCGCTGCGCTGCCTGGCCTTACCCGCGACGCAGACATCACAGACGAAGCCCTGGCGGCGTTCGACTGGGTCAATATGATGGTCTATAACCTGACCGGCCCATGGGCCCCGAATAGCCCCGGCCCTCATTCGCCGTATTCCTTTGCCGTCAGTTCCATCAACAACTGGCTGAGCCAGGGCGTGCCGCCGGACAAGCTCACGCTGGGCATTCCCTTTTACGGATGGGATTTTTCCAATACTCCGGTTACCTCTTTCACTTACCGGACGATAGTGGAGCAAGATCCGGCCAATGCGTACACCGACCAGGCCGGCCAGGCTTATTACAACGGGATCTTTACCGTTCAGAACAAGACGGTGCTGGCGATGGAGCTCATCAGTGGCGTTATGATCTGGGAGATCGGCCAGGACTCCTACACGGAGTACTCCCTTCTGAATGCCATCCACGAAACGATCTATCCGCCGACGAGCGCCGGGGAAGAACCCCTGGCCGATGCATTGTCCGTTTATCCGAATCCATTCAGCGAGGAGCTTTCCGTTCAGAACCAGGCGGGCCACCCGCTTCAATTGCGGCTGGCAGCTTTGGATGGAAGGATATTGCAGCAGTTTACCGTGGGCGCCTATTCCAACTACTGGCTGAACACTGCTTCCCTGGCTCCGGGCATGTACGTGCTGCAGATGGTAGGCCAGGAATACCCGCAGGTTTACAAGGTATTGAGGTACTGACGACCAAATAAATTTCGGTTTTCCGGCACTTTAAGAAAACGTTAATTTTTCCATAACAGGTTTTTTTGCCGATCTTTTCTAATTTAGCGCTGTCAAAGACTTACGTTATACCCACATCACATAAAAGAGCGATCATGAAACAATTTTTCCTGTTGACGGTACTCTTTACCCTACTCACCGCCGCCGGTGTTCAGGCACAGCACTGCCCTTATTCCAAAACGGCCGAGGCCAAAGCCTGCCCGCATCCGACGACTGCAGCCAAAGCCGCTGCGATGGATGCCAGCATTGATAAGCGCTTCGACGAAAAAACAGGACAGACCACCTTCGTCCGCCGGGAAGTATGCCCTACGAGCGGAAAAGTGAGTTATACCGCCGTAGAATACTGCAGCCGCTCAGGCAAGTTCGTAAATGTTTCTCCACGGGAAAAACAGTGCGTAAAATCTAAAGCGGAGTGCACTTCGAAAGCGAGCAGGGCCACCAAAGTATCCAATTCAGGGAAAATCAACTGCACCCCTGCACAGAAAGCCGCCTGCGCCAAGGCTTGTGCCGGCGCCAAAGCCAGCAGTGGCGCTGCTGCAGCCAGCGCCAAACTGGTGAAAAACCGGTAGCCAAGGCTTATTTTTTTACATATTCCGAGTAAAAGTGCCCTTTCCTGTATTCTTCCAGGACTAGCTTTACGGTTTCCGTGAGGTTGGGAGGAAGGTCATCGAGATAGAACCATTCCGCCTCGTTGAATTTGTGCGTCTCCTTGGCTTTCAGTTTGCCCTCCCACCGGTAAGCCTTGAAATAGAGGACCAGGCGGTGCTCTTTGCCGATGACCTTGTGCAGGATGTGCACCAGTTGAAGGTCGCTCTCCTTCAGGGTTATGCCCGCTTCTTCATAACTTTCCCGGATGAGGGCCTGCCGGGCAAACTCCCGGTCGTCTATGTTGCCGCCGACAAGCGTGTAGTTCCCCCCGTTAGGTTTGGTTTGCTTCAACAACAGGATCTGGCCCTTGTAATAGAGGATCAGACGGGCCTTCAGCGATATATTTGAATTCGCCATTTTCTTTAAATCTTTTTTTTTTGCTCCTACATTAGTATTATTGCATATTACTTGATACCAACTTGAAACACCCAATCTAAAAAAATGTATCAAGCATTTGTTTACATTGCCTTTCCAATATAACCAAAAAGGACAGACTTCAAAATACGGAAAGGTAATGCTTCTTTCCCGATAACTTTGAGCTGCCCGCTTGAGGGCATTGTCCGTTACCCCAAAGACTTTACATAGGATTCACACAGAATATGCATCAATAAACGGGGTGAATTTATAATTTTGCCTCGTAAATACAACTGGAAAATTGATTCTGATTTGAATAAAAACAGGTTGTAAGCAAAATAAGCTAGCATATATGCGATACGAAAATGTTCTGGCAACTATCGGCAACACTCCGCTTATACAGCTGAGCCGAATTTGTGAAGATATTCCCGCCACGGTTTACGGAAAGGTTGAAGCCTACAACCCCGGTAACTCTGCAAAGGACCGGATCGCCCTTTACATGGTGGAACAAGCAGAAAAGAACGGAAGGATCAAGCCGGGAGATACCATCATCGAAGCCACCTCCGGTAATACGGGATACAGCCTGGCCATGGTGTGCAGCCTCAAAGGCTATCGTTGCGTCCTGACCGTTTCCAGTAAAGCCTCGCAGGAAAAACTGGCCCTGCTCCGCTCCATGGGCGCCGATGTGGTCGTCTGCCCGGCAGATGCCGAACCGGAAGACCCGCGTTCCTACTACTCCAGGGCAGAGCAACTGGCACGGGACATTCCCAACTCTTTTTATTTGGGGCAAAACTACAATCTCGACAACTCCATGGCCCATTATCATTCCACCGGCCCGGAGATCTGGAAGCAAACAGAAGGGCAGATCACACACTATGTCTGCTGCGCAGGCACAGGCGGCACCCTTTCGGGTACGGCCCGCTATCTCAAAGAGCAAAACCCGGATATCAAGATCATAGGGGTAGACGCCTACGGCTCGGTCCTCAAAAAATACTGGGAAACCGGAATGTTCGACAAGAGTGAGATCTACTCTTATAAGGTGGAAGGCCTGGGTAAGAACATCATCCCGGATAACGTGGCCTTCGAGCTGATCGATGAATTCATTAAGGTTACAGACCGAAGCAGCGCCCACCGGACCCGGCAACTGGCCCGAATGGAAGGGCTCCTGGTCGGCTATTCCAGCGGGGCGGCCATGCAGGCAGTCTTCCGCATCAAAAGCGAGCTTAAACCCACCGATGTGGTAGTCGTCCTGTTCCCGGACCATGGCACCCGCTACCTCGGTAAGGTCTACAATGACGAGTGGATGAAGCAACAGGGCTTTATGCGCGAGCAAATGCCGGAAGACTCCTACGCCAGATACCGCAAGATCTATCGTGCCTATCGCATGAAGTATAAGCGCTACTTGCGGCAAACCCTCAAAAACCTGAGCTGAGAACTGATTGTTTCAATAATATTGCCGGCGCAAAGGACGCGCGTATTCCTGCTCTTTGGTGGAAATAGGGCCATTGAGTTGCTATTCGTCCATCGAGCTGAAAATCATGCCCTGGCGCCGCTCACTAAAATATCTACATCCATGAAGGATAAAAAATTCGTGACCAACGAAAATGTCTCCCCAAGGCTTTTCGAGAACAAGTGGCTGGACCGGCTCTCGCGCACGCATATCGCCATTCCGGTTACGATGTTCTTCCTGTATTCCGCCAGCCTGATCTACTACACCAAGGTAGCTACGGACCTTAACAACCTGGAGGTCGTCGGACTGTTCTTTGCCGGGTGGTTCCTGTTTACTTTTGCCGAGTACATGTTCCATCGCTTTGTTTATCACCTCGACCTGGAGAGTGAGGCCAGCAAGAAATTCGCTTACAATGTTCACGGTGTTCACCACGATTATCCCAAGGATAAGCAACGCCTGGCCATGCCTCCGGTACTCAGCGTTGTGATCGGCACCATCCTTCTCCTGATCTTTGAACTGGTCCTGGATGAGTACTCGTTCTCTACCCTGGCAGGTTTTATGGTGGGGTATGCCTTTTACCTCCTGGTGCACTATTCCGTGCACATCTTCCGCCCTCCCAACAACATTCTGAAGGAACTGTGGAAAAACCATGCTATCCATCATTACAAGGACGATACGATCATGTACGGCGTCTCTTCACCGATCTGGGATTACGTTTTCCGCACGCTGCCCAAGGACAAGAATATGAAGCGCAACCTGGAGGTGAAAGGGGGCGTTTAGCGGATCGGGTTGATTTGGTCATTGGTTGATTGAGTTGGTTGATCCGTTTATACAGTGAATTCCCTCGATTCCTTCAATTTTTTCTTTAGTATCCAATCAATCGACCAACCCAATTATCCCGATCAATTCAATCAACCACCAAGCTACGACATGGATGATATCAATCAACTGCGTGAGGCAGTCCGAAACTCTCCCGACAACCTGCCGTTGCGCCGCTTCCTCGCCAATGCCCTGATGAAGAGCGAGCGGTACGAAGAGGCGGAGGTGGAGTTCAAGGATGCCCTGCACCTGGCTCCCGACGATGTAGGCCTCAAGGTAGGCTTGGCCGATGCCTTTCAGGCCCAGAAGAAGACGGGCCTCGGCCTGGTACTGGTGGAAGAACTGGTCAGCAATTCCAAAGTACCGGCTCGCGCCTGGCTCGTTTATGCCAAGCTTTTGTTACAGAGCCAGCAGGCGGAAGAAGCCAAGGAGGCTTATGAGAATGCCATCGCTATCGATGAGAACCTGCGCGATAACTACCTCGAATCGGAGATCAACCTGAAAATGAAAGCGCCATCCGAGCCGGAGAAGATCAAACTGCAGGCAGGGGGGGCGGAAGGGGAGAACGACGCCCGCGATGGCATCGATATTGAACGCCCTAAAGTGAGCTTCGACGATGTGGGCGGCATGGATAAGGTCAAGGAAGAGGTGCGCATGAAGATCATCCATCCCCTGAAACACCCGGATATCTATAAAGCCTACGGCAAAAAGATCGGCGGCGGCATTCTGCTGTACGGCCCTCCCGGCTGCGGTAAGACCCACCTGGCAAGGGCCACGGCGGGTGAGGTGGCATCCAATTTCATTCCGGTGGGCATCAGCGACATTCTGGACATGTACATCGGGCAAAGCGAGCGCAACCTGCATGCCATCTTCCAGAAAGCGCGCAGCCTCAAGCCTTGTGTCCTGTTCTTCGATGAGGTGGACGCCCTGGGCGCCAGCCGCACCGATATGCGGCACAGCGCCGGGCGCAATGTCATCAACCAATTCCTGGCCGAACTCGACGGAGTGGAGTACGACAATGAAGGCGTCCTCATCCTGGCCGCCACCAACGCCCCCTGGCACCTGGACCCCGCCTTCCGCCGCCCGGGCCGCTTTGACCGCATCATCTTCGTACCGCCCCCGGACGAGCCCGCCCGCGAGGCCATCCTGCGCATCAAGCTGAAGGATAAACCGGTGGGGGAGATCAACTACGGACGACTCCTGAAAAAGACGGAAGGCTTCTCCGGGGCTGACCTGGAAGCCGTCATCGACCTGGCCATCGAGTCCAAACTGGAAGAGGCCATGCGCAAGGGGGTGCCGGCCCCGCTGGAAACCAGCGACCTGGAAGCCGCCGCCAAAAAACACCGGGCGACGACCCAGGAGTGGTTCAGTACCGCTAAGAACTATGCGCTCTTTGCCAATGAGGCGGGCATCTATGATGAGATCCTTCATTATCTGAAGATCAAGAAATAGCGTGCTCGTTCTCTCCTCGCTGGCCATCAATAATCTATACCCTAATGAGCGAAGCTTTGCGCCGTAGCTGGTGGCTGATCGAAAGGCGGCGTTTCGACCAGGCCGAAGAGGAGGCCCGCAAGCACCTGGCTCAACAACCTGATGACGCCAGAGGCATCGCTATGCTCGCCTGGTGTGAGGTGGGGAAGAACCACTGGCAGGCAGGCGAGAAACGGGCGCGCCAGGCCCTGGAGCAAGACCCCGCCCTGGTTTTTGCCCTGCGGGCGCTGATCGTTTGTCTGTTCTACCAGGGGGGGTATGATAAGGCCCAAAAAGCTATAGATTCAGGCCTGCAGCTTGAACCGGGGGCTGCGTTCTACCACCTGTACCGGGCGATGATCCTGCAAAAACAGAAGAAAGTAAAAAAGGCATTGCTTGAAACGGAAACGGGCCTGAGCAAAGAGCCTCGCCAGGGAAAACTTCTGCAGTTGAGGGCCGAGCTGTTGTGGTCCAGCGGAAAAGGACAAAAAGCCAGGGAGGCCATTCTCGATGCCTTGCGCCAGCAGCCTAACGACAGTAACAACCTGTGCCTGCAAGGCTGGGTGAGCCTGGAAAAAAAGGAGGTGGAAGAGGCCCGCGCCTTCTTTATCGATGCTCTGAGGGCCAAGCCCGACAACCAGTTCGCCAAAGAAGGCCTGATAGAATGCCTGAAAGGCAGAGTAGGCTGGTACCGCTGGCTGCTGAAGTGGACGGTTTATCTAAGAAAGCAGCCGGAAGCTCTGACGGGAGGGATCGTCGCCGCCGGCACCATGCTCGCACGGCCCCTAATGGACGGTTCGATAAAAGCCACAGGGCCCTTATTGCCCTTGCTGGCTACCATCTTTACCCTACTGCTGGTTCCGCTCTTGATCGTCCCGGCATCCAACCTGCTGCTGCGGCAGGAGCCTGAAGCGGCCTTTCTGCTGGATAAGGAAAGCCTTCGGAACGCGCAGGTTGCGTTTGCTATGATTATTTTATTATTATTGGGGACGATTACTAGTTGGTTGTTTCAGCTTTAAAGATCACGTAATGAATATTCATCTGGAGCGCGGAAAATTATTGCTGGCCCAAAACCGCCTGGCGGAAGCGGAGCGCGAATTTAAGGAGGCGCTCGCCCAGCAGCCCAATGACGGCTACACTATGGCCTGGCTGGCAGAATGCTACCTCAACGGCAAACGTTTCGCCGAGGCGCTGCAGGTGAGTGAATCGGCCATGCGTTTTGCGCCGAACGACAGCTTCCTGCTGTACACCCTGGCGCGTTCTTACTTTTACAACAAACGGACAAAAGAGGCCCGCGAAACGGCTGCCCGGGCGCTGAGCCTTAACCCCAACGACCCCGATTTTTTTCTGCTGCTCGCCCACATTGAGTTTTACGAAGAAAACTGGCAGAAAGCTCTGGATACTGCCGAACAAGGGTTGGCACTGGATGCCGAGAATGTCAACCTGATCAATCTGCGTACCCAGGCCCTCGTCAAGCTCAACCGAAAATCCGAGGCCGCCGCCACCATCGACTACGCCCTGTACCATGCCCCCGAAGACAGCTATTCGCACGCCAACAAAGGCTGGGTGGCCATCGAACAGAGCAATTACGAGCAGGCCTTCGGGCATTTCCGGGAAGCCCTCCGCCTCGATCCCAACAATGGCTTTGCCCGTACGGGCCTCAAGGAGGCCATCAAAGCCCGCAACTGGCTCTACCGGGGGGTGCTGAAGTACTTCCTGTGGATCGGCAAGATGAACCAGCAGGGCCGTTGGGTATTCATCATCGGCATTTATATCCTTTACCGCATCCTGATCGAAGTGGCGGAGAACTCGCCCTCGCTGGCGCCTTTCCTGTATCCCTTCATCGGCCTGTACATCCTCCTGGCCTTTTCCTCCTGGATCGCCATGCCGGTGTCCAACCTATTCCTTCGCCTGCACCCCCTGGGCAGGTACGCCCTGGAAGAAGACGAGCTGAAAGCCTCCACCATCATCGGCCTGCTGGGCGCCGGGTCCGTTATCAGCCTCCTCGCCTGGTGGCTTACCAGTATGGATATGCTGCTCTACCTGGGTATCTACCTGCTTTTGCTGCTGTTGCCGGTGGGTGGGCTGTTCAGTGTGGATGCCCAGGGCAAGGCGCGGAAACAGTTGTCTTATTATACCTACACGCTGGCCGCTGTTGGCCTGGTAGCCGTGCTCACCTCAGGTATGAATATCCTGGCGATCCTCTTTTTGCTCGGAGTATTTGCGTACAGTTGGGTGGCCAATTATCTGATCGGGAAGGATGCGCGGGAGTTTCGATAGGATATCACCTTCCCACTGCAAAGTGGTACCCCACTCCCTTTAGCGTGATGATCTCCACGGACTCATCGGCCGCCAGGTAGCCTCTTAGTTTCTTGATGTACACATCCAGGTTGCGGGAGTTGAAGAACGAATCGTCCCCCCATACCCGCTTAAGGATTTCGCTGCGTTGTACGGTGAGGTTCTGGTGGCCGGCGAGGATGCGGAGCAGCTCGGCCTCGCGGTAGGAGAGCTTTTGCACCTGTTCGCCCAGGCGCAGTTCGTAGCGCATCAGGTGGAAGGTGTAGCGCCCGAGCTGGATCTCATCCCCGGGGGATGGGGCGCTGGCGGCGGGCGCCCGGCCATGGGCGAGCTTCAGGAGGTTGTGAATGCGGGCAATGAGCTCTTCGAGGCTGAAGGGTTTGCGGATGTAATCGTTGCCGCCGGAGCGAAATCCCTTGAGCACGTCTTCCGCCTGGTTCTTGGCGGTGAGGTAGATGATCGGAATGCTTTCATCGAGTTCACGAATATCTTTGCCAATGGAAAAGCCGTCTTTTTTAGGGAGCATAACATCCAGTATGCAGATGTCGGGCCGGAATTCCCGGAAGGCGGGCAGAGCTGCCAGCCCGTCTGTTTGCATACATACCCGGAAACCGCGGCTTTCCAGGCTCTCCTTTACGATCTTGCCGAGGTAGACTTCGTCTTCAACGTATAGGATCTTAATGTTTTCCATGCGTTCTGGGTAAGGTTATCGTAAATCGGCTGCCTGCGCCGGGGCGGCTTTGTACGTCTATCGTTCCCTGATGTTTTTCCATCACCTTAGCCACGTAGCTCAGTCCCAGGCCGTAACCCTTGATGTCGTGCTCGTCGCCCCGGGGCACCCGAAAGAATTTGTCAAAGATCCGGCCGTGGTATTCCGGAGGGATGCCCAACCCCGAATCCTGTACGGAGAGCTGAATGCGATCCTGCCCGTTTTGGAGATACAGTTCGATCCTGGGCTGCTCCGTGCTGTACTTCAGGGCATTGTCAATCAGGTTATAGATAACATTAGTCAGGTGTATGCGGTCGGCTTCCAGGGTGAAGTCGCCTCCTTCAACGGCCAGCTGTACCTGGGCGCCTGCTTTATCGAAGTGTACTTTCAGGTAGGAAAGGGTTTCTTCGGTAAGTAACCTCAGGTCGAGTGTTTCAGGCTGTATCTCCATGCCCTGTTGCTCGAAGGCTGCCATTTTCAATACTTTATCCACCAGTATGGACAAGCGGTTGAGCTCACTGCGGGAGATGTTGAGGTACTCGCGGGTGCGCTCCGGATTGTTCAGGGCGTTAAAATTCTCCAGCGCTTCCATGGCTACGCTTACGGTAGCAATGGGCGTTTTCAACTCGTGGGTGATGTTGCTGATCAGTCCGCTGCGCATTTCCGCCAGGCGCTGTTGCTGCTGCAGATTGCGATAGATGAGCAGGAAAGCGGTAATGGTAAGGGAGGACAGGAGCAGCGCGAACAGGATCTGAGGCGCAATACGTTGGAGCAAAAAAGGGACGTATCGGAACAGGAAGGCCTGGTAAGAGTCTACCAAGGGCAGAATACCCGGAGCTTCCTGAGTGGCCAGGTAATAGTTCCCGTCCGGGGGACGCTCCCCATCGCCGAGAATGGTGAATGGCAGGCGGGCGAGAGACCGTTCCAGGGAGTCGCCGAAAACTTCGGCGATCCTCTCGTTCACCTGGGTGCTGTCAATTCCGGCAATAGAAAGTATACCGGTACTGTCCTCCACCTGCACCTTGAGAATGACCGACTGCAGGAAGCCGGGTAGCCACGCTTGGCGATCGAAGCTGTCCGCCACGACTTTGATCATTTTCTGGCCGTTGTCCGGAAAATGGCTGCCGGTGGAATCCCGGAGGATTATTCTGGTATCTCTCCGTTCGACGATGTGCGGCTTTATGCCTTCCTCTTCCAGGTGCATAAACGTCAAATGGACGCTATCGCTCCTGGAGGAGAGCTGTGTGCTAAGCCAGTTCTGAAGGATGGAATCCTGCACATTGACCACCGCTTTGGCGAACAAGCGGCTGGACTCTTTCTGCAACAGTTCGTATTGCTCCTCGTAAACTTTGTGCAACCAAAAGGCCTGGAAGGCCAGCAGCAGCAGGATGCTGGCGAGCATGAGCGGAAAGGCAACGGGTTGCTGCATTTTTTGCATAGTGCAAAGTTAAGCCTCCTGCCCATTCCCCGCAGGATTCATTAACCTTAATTAACCTTAAACTGCACGACCTTGACGATACGGCTTTATCCTCCTATCTTTGGCGAGGATGATAGTTATGAAACATTCCACTCTGTCGAAGTTGCTGGGGTTGTACCTGTGCAGCTGTTGTTTTTTCCACTGTACCAGGCCGGAGCCGGAAGTGAGAAACTATGATGCTATTCCTGCCGACTGGTTTTTTCGACAACGGGCTTATCCTCACGGAAAGGTTGGCCAGGAAAAATACCTCCAGGCTGCTCGTCACCAGAAGCGGTTACGAGCCGGTAATGCACAGCGCAGCATGTTGTCCGGTTGGGAATTTCGGGGGCCGCTGAACACCGGAGGGCGGATCAGTGCCCTGGCTGTCCATCCCGATTATCCGGACACCATCTTCGTAGGAGCTGCCTCGGGCGGCATTTTCCGGTCTTATGACCGGGGTGATAGCTTCCTGCCTGTCTTTGACGACGCCCTTAGCCTTTCCATTGGCGATATCGATATTGCTCCATCCGACCCCTCGGTGATCTATGCTGGAACGGGAGAGGCCAACGCCGGCGGCGGCACCCTGGCCTACGATGGAGTAGGGGTGTACAAAAGTACGGACGGCGGCAACAGCTGGCTGCATGCCGGGCTGGAAGGCAGCGGCAGCATTGGCCGGCTGGCGGTTCATCCCACTGACCCGGATAAGGTGTACGTCGCCGCCATGGGGCGCCTGTTCGGCAACAATCCGGAACGGGGCATCTACCGCACTACCGACGGCGGCTTGCACTGGGAACAGGCCCTCTACCTCAATGATTCTACCGGAGGGGTCGACCTGGCGTTGCACCCCACCCGGCCCGATACGATCTATGCCACTATGTGGGAGCGCATCCGCCGCCCCGGGCTTTATTATTACGGCGGCTATTCTTCCGGCATCTATCGGTCTTACAATGGGGGGGATACCTGGGAAAAACTGTCCAATGGGTTGCCCGATTCCGAGATCGGCCGCATCGGCCTGGCCCTCTCGCCGGCAGCGCCGCAGGTCATTTATGCCAAGCTGGTGGACCCGCTGGGGGCGCTCATTTCCGTGTATCGTTCCAACGACGGCGGCGACAGCTGGTTCTCAACGGGCACTTCTGGTGTCAATGCTCCTCCCTTTATGTGGTGGTTCGGGCGCTTGTTCCCCCATCCGCAGGACCCGGAAACCGTCTACCTGCCCAGTGTCAACCTGCACCGGACTACCAATGGCGGCCAGAATTGGCCCGGGATCGCTTCCTTTATCCATGTGGACCACCACGACCTCTACATCGACCCCAACAATCCCAACTATCTGGTGCTGGGCAACGATGGGGGCCTGTACATCTCGGAAAACAGCGCTCAGTCCTGGCAGCATAAGAAATCCCTGCCCATCACGCAGTTTTACACCTGCGAGATCGACTACAGCAACCCAAACCGGCGCTACGGAGGCACGCAGGACAACGGCACCATCCGCACTACCACCGGCAATACCGACGACTGGAAACTGATCTTGTTTCGGGACGGCTTCTACTGCCTGGTAGACCCCACCGATAACAGCTACGTCTACGCCGAGTCGCAGAGCGGCGCCCTGCGGCGGTCCACCAATGGAGGGCTGACCTTTCAGGACGCCCTGTTCGGCATTCCCGATGGGGAACGGCGCAACTGGAGCACACCTATCGCCTTCAACCCGCTGAACCCCAGGAGCTTGTATTATGGCGCTACCCGGCTGTACAAAACGACGAACCGGGCGGTGTCCTGGGCGCCTATTAGCGACGGCCTCACCGGGCCGGCCGAACCGGGCAACCTGGCCTATGGCACCATTACCAGCATTTCGGTTTCTGCCGTAGATACGAATTACATCTATGTAGGCACGGATAATGGCCTGGTTTGGAATACAACCGATGGCGGGGCATCGTGGCAACAGGTGTCGGCGACGTTGCCCAACCGCTGGGTGACCCGGGTGACGGCCTGCCCCGCCAACCGGCACACCGCTTACGCTTCCCTATCCGGATACCGTTTTGATGAATACCTGCCACACGCCTTTAAAACGGTAGACGGAGGGCAAAGCTGGATCGACATTTCCGGCGGCCTGCCGGAGGTGCCCGTAAATGATATCATCGTAAACCCAGATGCGCCGGAGGAGCTCTTTCTGGCCAATGACATCGGCGTTTTTGTCAGTTACAATGCCGGAAATACCTGGACGGACATCAGCCAGGGCCTGCCCCCGGTGGTGGTGAGCGACCTGACATTGCACGAGCCCTCCCAGGAACTTTACGCTGCTACCTATGGGCGGTCGATGTACAGTCTGCCGCTGGCGCAACTGGGGGGCGCGGCGCAGCCTGTTCGTGGAACCGTTCGCCGGGAGGATGGCAGCCCGGTGCCCAACGCGACAGTACGGCTGGCCGGACAGGGCAACTTCCCGGCCTTGTCCGACAGTACCGGAAGGTACAGCATCGGCGGCCTGGCCGTACAGGAGGATTACAGCATCACCGTGGAACGCAGTGGCGATGATCTCAACGGCGTCTCCACCTTCGACCTGCTGCTCATCAACAAACACATACTGGGCGTAGAGCCCTTCGACAGCCCCTACAAGCGCATCGCCGCTGATGTGAACAATACGCAATCCATAACTACCCTGGATATGATCCTACTGCGCCGGCTCATTTTGGGGCTGGACGTCGGATTTCCCGGCCAGGTGAGCTGGCGTTTCGTTCCCGCCGGTCATTCCTTTCCAGATCCGGACGAACCATGGGCTCCTCCCTTCCCGGAGCAGATCGCCATAAACGGGTTGCCGGCAAACGGGTTGGACGGGCAGGATTTCATGGCCATTAAGCTGGGGGATGTCAACCTGGACGCCATTCTGGAATAAGCCTATAACATCCCCTTAACGCTCCTTAGAACTTTTTAACTACCCGCCTTCCCCCTTTAACGTCTCCATAGTTTCCTCAGGCCCTCCAAAGGGATATTTTAGTGGCATGGAGCGGAACGCTTCGCTTGCCCCTGTCCCCGTAAACAGGCGAAGCAGCCCCGCTCCCCGTTGGGAATGATCTTTCTCCCGGCTCGCTTCCGGGGATCATTCCCAACGACAGCAACACAGAACCCGTAAAAACGAGAACCATGATCACCTGCAAAAACAACCTACTGGGCACCGCTGCATTATCCCTGCTTTTTGTACTTTCTTCCTGTACTTCCCCCCAGGCACTCCTCGAGTCCGGCGATTACGACCAGGCCGTTTATCTGTCCGTAAAACGGTTGTCGGGCAAAAAGAATAAAAAGGAAAAGTACGTCCTGGCGCTGGAGGAAGCCTTTGAGAAGGCCAACGAGCGCGATATGCGCCTGGCCGAGCGCCTCAAGCGCGAAGGGCGCCCGGAGAACTGGGCAAAGGTCAACGACGCTTACCGCCGGGTGCGTACCCGGCAGGAGCGGGTTGCGCCATTGCTGCCCCTGATCTCCAAAGAAGGTATCCGCGCCAATTTCCGCTTCGTCAAAGTCGATGAGCTGGAATATGAAAGCCGCCAGAAGGCTGCTGATTACTATTATGCCCGCAGCCAGGAGTTGTTGGAAGACGCCCGTCGGGGCAACAAGCTGGCCGCCCGCCGCGCTTACGAGGAGTTGGATAAGATCGACCAGTATTTCCGCAATTACAAGGATAAGGAGACGCTGAAGAGAACCGCTCATCAACTGGGGACCACTCATGTGCTCGTCCGCCTGGAAAACCGTTCCCGCTCCATCCTGCCGGTGGCCCTCGACCGGGAGATCCGCCGCATCGGCGTACGCGACCTCAACAGCTTCTGGCAGGCCTATTACACCGAGCAGGCAAAGGATGTTGATTTCGATTATGAGGTGGTCATGAAGGTCTCCAGCCTGGAGGTTGGGCCCGATGTCATCAAGGAGCGCGAATTCGAGGAAGCTAAAGAGATCGAAGACGGTTTTGATTATGTGCTGGACAGCCGCGGCAACGTCATGAAAGATTCCCTCGGCAATGACATCAAAGTGCCGCGCAAGGTGCTGATCCGCGCCCGGGTTTTCGAGACATACCAAACCAAGGTAGCCTCTATCGCCGGCCGCCTGGAATTCTACGACCTTCGCACGCGCGACCTCATCGACTCCAAGCCGATGGCCGCCGATGCCGTTTTTGAAAATTACGCTTCCACTTTCCGGGGCGACAAGCGGGCGCTCAGCGAGGAAGCCTGCCGGTATCTCGGCAACCGGCCTCAGCCTTTCCCCTCCGATGAAGCACTATTGATGACTGCCATGGAACAGCTCAAGCCGGTGATCAAGAGCCGGATCGCGGAGACGAGGAAGCTCATCTGAACGGGCGTTCGACCTGCCGGGTTTCACGCAGGCTTCTCTTATGTTGAACCCGGCAGGTTGAAAGCGTTCTTAAAATGTTATTGAAAATCCCACATTCAACGTCCTGCCCAGCAATTTCACCTCATTGCCCAGCACGACATTCTGAGGCGGCTGCTGGCCGAACCCTCCGGAAGAGACCGAATAAATATATTGCCGGTACTTGATATTGTCATGGTCGAACAGGTTGAAGACCGAGACGGCGGCGCGCGCCTTCAGGCTGGAGATAGGAAAGTTGTAGCCCACTTCCGCATCGGCGCGGTGGTAATCCGGCAGGTATGTAATGAAGTCTTCGATCATGACTTCACGCCGATCCTGTTGCTGGAATCTGGCCAGGTCGGTAAAGGGCCGGCCGCTGGCAAAAATATAGGATGCCGAAAGTTCCCAGTGCCCTAGCCGCACCATATTGGCCCATTTGAGTTGGTGGCGGCGGTCGTCCTGAGCAGGAAAGGGTTCATTGCGGTTGATCTGCGGATAGTTCTGCGTGGTTTTGCTTAGCGTATAGGCCAGCCAGCCCGAGTAAGGCCCCCAATCTTTTTTGAACAGGATGTCGATGCCCAGGGAGTGGCCATCACCTCTGAACAAGCGGTAGTCGAACTCCTGGGAAGGCGTCATGCTCCCGGGGTTGAAACCAGGCGCCAGGAGGGCGAAGGCGACCACCCCTTCCGTTTGTTTGGTATAAAACTCCACATCCAGCTCACCCCCTTTTTTTTGCCAGTTGAAACCCAGCATAGCCTGGTTGGCGTGAGCGATGGGGAATTCCAGGTCGTCGGCCAGCACCCAGAAGTCGAAAGAACGGCCGAAGCGGTCTTCATAGTTCATTTCCCGAAGGAACTGGTTATATCGGCTCAGGGCGCCCTTTAGGATCCATTCTTCGTTGAGGTGGTAGTTCAGCTGAAATCGGGGGGAAAAATATACCTTGCCATCAGGCTGATAATACGTGCTGCGGAGGCCGAGCGTACTCTTCCACCGCTTCGCCCATTGCTTTTGGTGCTCGAGGAACAGTGCATGCTGTCCGGCGGATTGGCGCCTGGACAGCAAGGGGCTTTGTTCGGCCTCCAGTTTTACATCCACCTCATTGCGCAGGAAATTATAACCGCCGGCCAGGGATTCTTTTGGGGAAAGCGCCCACTCATTTTTCCAGTTGAACTCCATCCCCTCCACCTGATTGAGCGTTCGGTTATCCAGTGTCACCAGCGAATTATTCTGCATGGGCATGGAGATGAAAGTATTGGTATGCCCTTCGTTTTGATAGGCGGAGTAACTCAGGCGTACTTCGGATTTAAGATCGGGGCTCCATTGCTGTATTCCTTGCACGCTGAACCCGGTGTTCGCCCAGTCTGCCGTTTCATGATAGGCTTCCCGGGTAGTGATCAGGTTGCCGCGGTACCGTCGGCTGTATTGTTGTTCATACTGATAATTGAAAAGGTCTTTACTGTAGAAAAAGCTGGCTGCCCAGCTGCTTGCCGTCGACGGGCGCCACATCCAGCGGGCGTAGGTATCGTAAAAGTTGAAGTCCGGTTCGGCCGTGAGCACGCTACTGCCCGGGCCCGTCCCGTTGCCCAGGGAACGCACAGGCAGCGGCGTATCATCGTGAATGAGGCCGTACAGGCGGGTATCGGCCACATCCTGTCCGGTAATGCGCCCGCTGAGGGCCAGCCCCATATTTTTTCCCAGTGGGGCCGTCAGGTAAGCGTTGGCCATGAGCAGGTTGAGTTCTGCGGAGCCCTGCAGTCCGATGCCCACCGGTTGTTTAGATTCCATTTCGATAACACCCGCAGTCCGGCCGCCATATTCGGCGGGGAAGGCGTTTTTATACAACTTCACCTCGTCGATCATCACGGGGTTAATGGCGCTGAAGACGCCGAAGAAATGGCTGATGCTATACAAAGTGATGCCGTCCAGCAGGATCATATTCTCATCGCCGTCGCTTCCGCGAATATTGAGTTCGGCAGAGAGGTCGTCGTGGGCGCTGATGCCCGGCAGCAGCTGCATTTGCCTGAAGAGGTCGTTGCCGCCCATGAAGGCAGGCAGGCGGCTGAGCTGTTCGGCATTGACCGTTATGCTTTGGGGGTCTTTTCGGTTGGAAAGGACCGGCGGGCGTTCCGAAACCGTTATTTGTTCGATCTCCTGTACCTGGGGAGTGAGTTTTAGCTTTTGATATTCCCGGCTTTGTTCGGGGGAAAGCTGAATGGAAAGGGGGTGGTATCCAACGTATTGAGCTTGCAGTTTTATGGGCCTCTGCATATTGGATACCTTCAATTCGAACCGGCCGTTCTGATCGGACTCCGCGCCGGAGAATGGTGCTTCGACCAGGACGGCGGCGTAGGGTAGGGGGGCTCCGCTCAATGCATCGGATACCTCACCCCGAAGCGTGAGGTGCTGGACTGAGCTATGGCTTTCATCTTTGGCCCGGACCAGGACTTCCCTGCCGGAGAGCAGCAGGAAGTCGAAACCGGCGGGTTCCAGCAATTGGCGCAGGGCTTCTTGCAGGGGAAGCCCGTTGATGTTTTGGGTAACGGTGATCCGGGAAAGGACGTCAAAATCATAGGAGATCTGCAGTTGGTAGTGCTCTTCAAGTTGTTCCATAACGCTAGAGAGGGAGCTGTTCCTGAACTGCTCCCTGACCCTTATCTCTTGATCCTGGGCCAGGCCGGAAAGGTAGCACCCCCAGCCTAACGCGATCAGCACTAACATTCTCCTCATCGGCTCTAGACTTATCTTATGGTAAGGCAGGCCCGTTGCCCGTTGCCGGGCTAACCTTTACCTGGATGCGCATGAAAAAGGATCTGGCATCATATCTTACTCTGCATTTTCCTCCGTCTGGATGATAACGGCCTTACCCGAACGGCTGGATTTCAGTTTCATCGGCCAGCAAACCCGGTACAACGCGCTGTCGAGGGCATTGCGTTCAAAGGATCCGGTATAGGTACGGGCAAGAATGCTGTCCGGGGCATCGATACGGATATCAAACTGCCGTTCCATCTCGGCGAATACTTCCTGAAGCGGCGTGCTGTGGTACTCGAACCGGCCCCTTTGCCAGCCAGGGTTGTTAGTGGCGTCAAAGGTAGCCCTTTGCCAGTCGCTTTCGGCCCAGTGGGCCATTTGGCCGGCAGTAAGCAACTCTCTTTTGCCCTCGGCGCTCACTTGCACCTGCCCTGTATAACATTGAACATCAAAACGCCCTTCAAAGGTTTTGATATTGAAACTGGTGCCCAAAACGATCACTTCTCCTTTCGGGGTTTCAACGACAAAGGGGGTGCCTTTTTTTACCTCGAAGAAAGCTTCACCCTCGAGGCTTACCCGGCGGGCAATGGCCCAGGTGGCCTTTTCGTAACGTATGGTGGTCCCCGCATTGAGTTCGACCGTTGACCCATCCGGAAGGATGTGTTGTGCTACTTGTCCGAAACCATTCTCGATGGTAACGGCGCCATCCGGCCGGAGGAAAAAGAAGGCGATGAGCAGCGCGAGGGCGGCAGCGGCAGCATAGCCCAGCCAGCGGTAGGGCCTCAGTTGAAATACCTTGGCCCGGACAGCCCTTTCTTCAGTAGCAGCGTCGATCTTTTCCCAGAGCAAGCTTATTCGCTCTTCGCTCACCGGCGCCTCTTTTATAAGTATGGATTGTACGATCAGGCGAGCCTCTTCCATCTCCTCCCGCTTTTCGGGATGCTGGCCCAGCCACTTGTCCCATTCTTCAGGCATAGGGCTGTCGCCGTTCTTTACCCACTGGATGAACGCATCATCCTGGGCCAGCTCCAAAGCATCATATGTCAGGTATTTATCGTTCATTTTTTTTAAGCTCAAACTAAATTCCTATATAAAAGAGGCGGCATTCTGTTTTTTGTACTTAATAAAGGCCAAAAAAAATCCAAAATCCAATCCACCACCCTTGGATCAGCAAATCTTTCAGGCGGCTGATGGCCGAATGGGCCAGGTTGCGCACCGACTGGTAGCTGATGTCCATGGCCTTTCCGATGTCTTCGTAACTCATACCTAGTTGGTACTTCAGGTAGATGGCTTCCTTCTGGCGAGGGCTGAGTTGTTCGAGGGCGTCCTTTAGTTTAAGGTTTCGCTCGTGGGATAATTCCCGGGCGGCGATCTGCTCGTCGATGGCTATTTCACAGTCGAACTGATATTCTGCCGGTTCTGCCGAAGTTTCGTGTTTTTGCTGCCGGCTCAGCTGGCGGACTATCCGCCGCCGCATGGCCACCAGTAGGTAGCTTTGTACGGAAGATACCTCTCCCAACTGTTGTCGCCGTTGCCAGAGGTCGATAAACAAGTCCTGAAGGCAGTCTTCCACCAATTGCTGGTCGGTGGAGAACTTGTTGCCGTACTGCAGCAATACCGGGGCATGAGCCCGGTAGAGCGTTTCCAGTGCGGCTTTTTGCCCCTTCCGCAATTGTGACCAGAGTAGTGCTTCTGACATGGTGGCCTTCGTTGTGCAGGGCAAAAATAGCAATTCGAAGTTCCTGATTCAAAGCGAGGCCCGAATAGATAAAAAAAAGTCAAATAAAGTTCAGTACAAACCGGCTTCTCCCTGCTCCTATTATTGAAATTAAATTACTCAACTCTAAAAATTAAAGGAAATGTTAAAGCAATCTATTAAGTGGAGTTGGATCCTGATCTTGGCGGCAGCTGCTTTTGTGGTAGCGTGCGATCAGGAACAAGTAGATAGCCTTACTGCTGAAAACGAATTTATTGATACTCGTGGTGTTTCCAATGTGGACCTGGTCGCTCTTGAAGTAGACGGCATGGAGCACGGCCCGCGTTGTTTCACCCTGCAATTCCCGGTAACGGTCCTTTATCCCAATGGTGATGATGAAATTGTCTATGATGCAGAGAGCCTTCGCGGCTTGTTCCTCACCTGGCGGGAAGAGAACCCCAATTCAATGGAGCGTCCTACGCTAGCTTATTCGTACACGATTATCATGAACGATGACGGATCCGAAGTACTGATCACCAGCCGCGAAGACCTGCTGGCAGTACTGGCCGAGTGCCGGGCCAATGCACCGGGTAATGGCCCCGGGCAAGGTGGCCCCGGACATGGCCCCGGACACGGAGGCCCCGGACATAGCCCCGGACATTACGCCCCGGGTTTCGGATTCGACAGCCCGTGCTTCAGCCTTGATTATCCCGTCATTGTAAGCCTGCCGGGAGAAGATCCGCTGCAAGTGTTTACCGAAGAAGAACTGAAGGCTGCCATCCGTACCTGGCGGGAAGCTAATCCTGGCCCTACCGATGAGCGCCCCTCTCTGGTCATGCCTTACACTGTGATTTTAGATGACGGCACACCCTTTACAGTTGAGGATGAAGCCGGCCTGGAAACCTTACACGAGATGTGCCGGGTATTCAGCCCATGCACCTGCGGCTCTCACGGCCCAGGTTATGGCCCGGGTAACGGCCCTGGCAATGGCCCAGGTAACGGCCCAGGTAATGGTCCGGGCAACGGTCCGGGCAACGGCCCAGGCAACGGTCCAGGTAATGGCCCTGGCAACGGCCCTGGTAACGGATCAGGTTTTAACGGCCCTGGTTTTAACGGCCCCGGCCCGATCTGCTTCCGCCTTTCATTTCCGGTGACGGTGATCCTTCCCAACGGAAATGAAGTAGTAGCGAATGGCAGGTTGGCCCTGATGCGCATCCAGAAAAGATGGAGAGAACAGTACATGGGAAGCAATGAACATCCCACGCTGGGCTTCCCCTTCACCGTTATTCTCGATGACGGCACGGAACAAGTGATCGACGACCAGGTAGAGTTGGATGAACTTCTCGAATCCTGTGCGGGCTAGAAGCCAGGCCATCCAATTCATTAGATTAGAATCGCACCAATCTTAATGCAACGCGGATGACGCGGGCCCACGGCGTTTTCCCAGATAGGGTTTCCCAAAGAAACAATATCTGCGAATATCCACCGGTGCCCGCGTCATCCGCATTCTATTTTGTTACTTCAAATTTGCATCAAAATCCTTTCCTACCTTTGTAGCTGTTATGAAGCTACTGATCGTTGAAGATGAAAAGGCCTTGTCGGACAATATCCGCGCTTACCTGTCCCGGGGTGATATGGTCTGTGAAGCGGCTTTCAATTTTGAGGAAGCACAGGACAAACTCTTATCCTTTGATTATGATATCGTTCTTCTCGACATCATGCTGCCCGATGGTAACGGGTTGAATCTGTTGCGCCTTCTTAAGCGCCTGCAACCTGAGACGGGGGTATTGATCATCTCCGCCAAAAATGCCCTGGACGACAAGGTAATGGGGTTGGAACTGGGCGCCGACGACTACCTGACCAAACCTTTTCACCTCCCGGAGTTGAATGCCCGCCTCAACGCAATATTCCGCCGCCGAAAATTTCAGGGGCATAAGATCCTTGAATTCCAGGAAATAAAGGTTAATACGGATACCCACGATGTGCTTGTACATGATACGGCGCTGGTACTGACCGTCAAGGAGTACGAACTGCTGCTGTTCTTTATCGCTAATAAAAACCGCGTGCTGACCAAACAGGCCATTGCCGAACACCTTTGGGGCGATAATGTGGACCTCCTGGATTCTTTCGACTTTGTCTATCAGCACATCAAGAACCTGCGCAAGAAGATATCCGCTGAAGGTGGAGCGGATTACATCAAAACGATCTACGGGCTGGGCTATAAATTCAGTGCAGACTAAAAACGTGGTATGAACCTGATCACCAAAACTACGCTGTTTTATCTGCTGGTCGCGATGCTGGTCTTCGGCCTCGGCGGAGTTCTGACCTTCTATCTGGTGCAAAAGGAGGTGCAGCGGGAAACGGATTTTGCCCTTCGGGATCACCTTATCGAGATTACGGAAGAAGTGGAGGAGGGCGTCCCCCTGAGTTTTCTCAAACGAGGAAAAGTAGACATCACGGATCTGGGTACTGCGCCCAGAGATACTTTTTATTCTCTTTCCGACACCCTGGCGCCACACCCTTACCTGGAGGGGCAATTAGAGCCCTATCGGAAGATCACGGCTGTCCAGGAAGTCAATGGGCGCTATTATCGGGTCAGCATCACCGATGTGTTCATCGAAACAGATGACATTTATGACGTTGTAGTGGACATCATGCTGCGCCTGTTTATCATCCTGTGCGTGGCCATGCTCATTTTCAGCTTTCTCATTACGGGCTGGCTGTTCCGTCCTTTTCAGAAAACCCTGGACCGCATACGTTCCTTTAATCTCAAAGACCAGCAGGTACTGGAATTGCCCCAAACCTCTACCAAGGAGTTCCGGCAACTCAATGCCTTTGTCGCACAGATGGCCTATAAGGCGCGGCGGGATTATCTGGCCGTAAAGGAGTTTTCAGAAAACGCCTCCCACGAAATACAAACCCCTCTGGCCATTGCCCGGGGCAAGCTCGAACTACTCCTGGAAACGCCCGGCCTTACCGACGAACAGCTCGACCTGGTGCAGGCGGCTCAGCAAAACATCAACAAATTGTCTAAACTGGGCAATGCCCTTTTGTTGCTTACCCGCATCGAGAACAAGGAATTTGCCCCCAATCAGGAGCCCGTCAATTTCTCCCGAATCACCCAACATTGCCTGGAGAACTTTTCAGAATTAGCCGGACTGAAGGGCCTGGCGCTTAGCAGCCATATTGAACCCGATGTAAAACTCATTGTTGACCCTACGCTTGCCGATATCCTGGTGGCCAACCTGGTGAAAAACGCCATTCGCCACAATATACCCAAGGGATGGGTAGAGGTAAAACTTGACCAGCAAAAGCTGCTGGTCCGGAATACGGGGAATGCTCCCAGAGTATCGTCAGAACAACTCTTTGAGCGCTTCCAGAAAAGCAACCAGAGCAACGGGTCATTGGGGCTGGGCCTGGCAATCGTAAAAAAAATAACCGAAGCCAACAGCTTTCAGGTTGCTCACCGATATGCCGATGGTGTACATGAAGTCGCCATCACCTTCTGATTTGTTGTTTGAACATTAAATCTTAAGAAACTGTTAAATACCCGAACTTCAGAATTGCTTCAAATTTCCTACAAAATATCATTAGGATTGTCCTGTACTTTTGAGGCGCAAATAAAAATTATATATCCTCGACTTAAAAAACAACGATGAAAAATCGCCTGATTTTACTACTGTCTACGCTGCTGTTATTACTGCTAATGCCTTATTTTACAAGCGCTCAGCCCGATCCTGACAAGCCCGCCAAAGGATTACTCAAAGGCTTGGTAATCGATGAGGCTACCGGCCAACCTCTGGACTATGCTACCGTTACCGTTTTTTCTTCACAGGACAGCTCGATGGTCACCGGAGGGGTGACGGATGCGAGCGGCGCATTCCGTCTGGAATTGAAGTTTGGCAGTTATTACGCCAATGTGGCTTTTATCTCTTTTAAAGATTTGAATATTGGGGGGATTGAAGTTGGCCGGGACAAACCCATTGTCGACCTGGGGACTATCAAATTGGCTCCCGATGCCACTACTCTGGCGGAGGTGGAAGTCCGTGCCGAAAAGAGCAATATGCAGATCTCTCTTGATAAGCGGGTGTTCAATGTGGGTAAAGACCTGGCCAATATCGGCGGCACGGCCTCCGACGTTCTGGACAATGTGCCATCGGTTACCGTCGACGCCGAAGGGGGGGTAAGCCTGCGCGGTAGCGCCGGTGTCCGCATTCTGATCAACGGGCGCCCTTCCGGCATGGTTGGGGTAGGCGATACGGACGGCCTGCGGCAGATACCTGCCAACCTGATCGAACGCATCGAGGTCATTACCAACCCTTCTGCCCGCTATGAGGCGGAAGGCATGGCCGGTATCATTAACATTATTCTGAAGAAGGACCGCCGGCAGGGGCTCAACGGCTCCCTGGATATCACAACCGGCTATCCGGAAAATTATGGCATCGCTGCCAACGCCAATTACCGCACCGGCAAATTCAACCTTTTCGGCAACTACGGCATAAGCTACCGCCAGCGTCCGGGTAAGGGCTCCCTGTACCAGGAAATTTACGACCGCAATGCTTTCGGCCCCGATACCACCTATATCCTTCAGCAGAACCAGGACCGCAAACGGGGCGGTTGGGACAATACCCTGCGGGCCGGCGCCGAGTATTTCTTTAATGACCGGACGACCCTCACGGCCTCTCTGACCTACGAAGACGAAGACGGCAGAAACACCTCGGACATCGAGTACCGGGACTACCTCTTCAGCCTGGACCGCCTCACCGGTATTTCGCGGCGGTTTGACGATGAAAAAGAGCTCGAGAACAACCTGGAATATGTTATGAGCTTCCGAAAGGAGTTCGAACGGGAAGGACATTTGCTAACGGCTGACCTGCGCTACCAGAATAACGACGAAGTAGAGCGGTCGGCTATCACGGAAGAATATTTCACGCCCGAATATCTCCAGTCCGGCGTCCCCGGACTGCAGCAACGGTCCGATAATGAAGAGAAGGAGCGCCTGATTCTGGGACAAATGGATTACATCCGCCCATTCGCTAAGGAGGGCAAATTTGAAACGGGCCTGCGGGCTTCCATCCGGGAGCTCAATACCGATTTTCAGGTAGAGGAACAGGAAAACGGCGATTGGCAACTGCTCCCGAATTTTACGAATGAGTTCATTTATGATGAGAACATCTACGCAGCCTATGCCATTGTCGGTAATAAATTCGGGCCCTTCTCTTTACAATTGGGGGTAAGAGCGGAACTGACCGAGGTCAATACCCGCCTCGTAGAAACCAATGAAGAGAACCCCCGGGATTATTTAAACCTTTTCCCCAGCGGCCATCTCGGTTATGAATTTGCAGGACAGAACTCTCTGCAGGTGAGCTACAGCCGCCGGATCAACCGGCCGAACTTTTGGTTCCTCAATCCCTTTTTCAGCTTCAGCGATGCCCGCAATATTCGCTCGGGTAATCCCAACCTCGACCCCGAGTACACCGACTCTTATGAACTGGGCCACCTGAAATACTGGGATAAGATGTCGTTGAGTTCCTCCGTTTACTACCGCCATACCAAAGGGATCATCGAACGCATCCGCACCCTGCAGGAGGACGGAACAACTCTGACCCGTCCTGAAAACCTGGCTACTGAAGACGCTTACGGGCTGGATGTTACCTTCTCGGCTTCCCCGACAGACTGGTGGGACCTGGACGGTAACGTCAACTTTTACCGCTCCCTCATCAATGGTAACAATATTGATACCGCCTTCTCTGCCGACGCACTGACCTGGAACGGCCGGATCACCTCCAAGATGAACCTGTGGGACTTCATGGATGCTCAAACGCGGTTCAACTATCGGGCCCCCCGCACCACCACTCAGGGCAGCAATAAGTCCTTCTTTTTCATAGACCTGGCCTTCAGTAAGGATATCCTGGACAATAAGGGTACCCTTACGCTTTCGGTGAGCGACCTGTTGAACTCCCGTCGCTGGCGCTATACTTTTGAAGATGATGCGTTCTACAGCCGCGGCGACTTCCAGTGGCGCGCCCGCCAGGTAACCCTCACGTTCAACTACCGCCTTAACCAGAATAAGCAACGCCAAAAAGGCGGACGAGGCGGATATGATGGTGGCGATGGTGATTTTTAGAAGATGATGAGTTGATTCCCCATTTATAGAGCCTATGCGGCATAAATTGCACATATGGCTTCAGTCACCCCGGCTCCGTAAGGATGCCGGGGCTGGTTTTTTCCAGTCCATGAACCTCCCCGCTTCCAGGGTGCAGCTACCATTTAGCACTTGATCCGCATGATACAGGCCTGAAATCATTGAATGCCGGGGCTCTTGCTTTTGTGCAGGCAACTGTCAAGGCCAGGACAACCAGCCGGCAGCAATTTTCAGATATTTGCCTACATTAGCACCGATGACAGCGCCATCGAAAAATATCGCCCTACTGTTGTTCCTGCGCAATGAAGTGCAGGAAGCCGCTGCCAAACCACTGGCGGCAAAGGGGCGGCGTGTCGACCGTGTTATTTACCGGCAACTCAACCAATATACACGGCGGCAGGCCCAGTCCTCTGGCTTGCCACTGCTAGTGGTTAAGGGTAACCGGCAATCGGGCGGCACCTTTGGAGAGCGGCTGGCCAATGCATTTGAATATGCTTTTTCTCGTGGATACGAACAGGTCATAGCTATAGGCAATGACTGTCTGGCTTTAGATGCCGCCCGCCTGAAAAACGCCGCCCGCCTTCTGGAACAGTCCGGCCTGGCCCTCGGGCCGGCCAAGGACGGTGGCGTTTACCTGCTTGGGCTCAGTCGCCGGGCCTATAACCGTCAATTGTTCCTGGGCCTCCCCTGGCAAACGGACAGGCTTTTTTCCGCCTTTGGGCAATATGCCCAACGTGTGCGCTTTTCTGTGCTCTTGTTGCCCATGGAGGAGGATGCCGATGATGCTTATTCCTTTCAGCGCTTATTGGCATGCCTGCCCAGCAAAAGCAAACTGCGCCAGGCCTTGGTGAAACTGTTGTCCCTGGCCATTCCACCGCTGTATGCTCTTCTCTTTCCGTTATCGGATCAGCAGCAGCATACTATCCCGAAAAGGGGGCCTCCCCTTTGCTGAAAATTCCGGTTCGCGACCCCTTTCATGGGGCATTAGCCGAAAGTTAGGGTTAGCATTTCGGCCTTGTCCCTTTCCTGGTTATTTTGCAACCGGAGCTCTTACCTGTATCTATTTTACCTTAAATGTGTTCCGCCCCTCTCTGAGGGCAGGCCGCAGTTATTTCCAGGCAACCGGAGAACCGGCCTGCCCGAGTCTTGTGTAATTCAAAACATGTTCCTAATGCGGAGGGCTTTTCCCGGCTTTGTGCGTCATGCCACAAGCCGGGAACAAAACTCAAAAAGATCATCACATGCAAAAAGCGCTTTCACTCACTGTTATGCTTTTGTCGGCAGTCGCTGCTTTAGGCCAGTCCGACCTCAACGTTACTGTTGCCAGTTATCTTTCCAATCAGCCCGTAGCGGGCGCTCAGGTCATACTGCTTAACGAGAGCCGAGGCATTGAAGAAATGGCTGCTACCGATGCTCGCGGAGCAGTTGTTTTCCGGGGCTTGCCGGAAATCGGAGGCTATCGGCTTCTCTTTGAAGGCAATGGGCAGTATGAAGCCAGTAGCACCGAACCTTTCAGCATTCGTTCCAATCAAAACCTTTCGGTGCAGCTCAACCTGCTGGAAAAGCGGGAAGTACAGCTCGATGAAGTGACCGTTTTCGGTGCTGGAAATACGACCCGGATCAACCGAAAAGACGCCGAAGTCGCCTTTGAGCTGAAGCAGAAAGAGATTGAGGCCATACCGATCGAAGGTAGAGACATTACCCGGGTGTTGTACCGGTTGCCTAATGTGTCTCAGGCCACCGGTTTCTATCCCGAAGCACCCAACGTATCGATCAATGGCGCCAACTCCCTGTTCACCAGCTACATGATCGATGGGATGGACAACAACGAGCGCTTTCTGGGCGGGCAGAAGTTTGCCATTCCGGTGGGTTTTACCCGCAACATTACTGTGCTGACCAATAATTATTCGGCAGAATATGGACTGACCTCCAATGGGGTGGTTAACATCACGACCCGCTCGGGGAGCAACGACTTTGGCGGAGAGGCCTTCTTCATTACCCGCCCGGGGCCGGCCATCGACGGTAAATCGGATTTCGCCCAGCGCGACCTGTCCGGCAATAGCGTTAAGGATGGCTTCCAACGCTACCAGGCAGGCATCGGATTTGGAGGGGCTATTGCCAGGGACGAAACTTTCTACTACCTCAATGTGGAACATACCACGGACCTGAAGGACAATTTTCTGGACTCCCCTCTGATCGGAACCAGAGCGGTGGTTCGGGGAGAAAATCGCTTTACCTACCTTTCCGGAAAGCTGGACCACACCTGGAGCCCCCGTTTTCGTTCCAGCCTGCGAGGTAACCTCGGGTTGGTGAATATCGAACGGCAGGGCGGCGGGCTGGAAGGTGGAGCTACCTTCCCCTCGGCAGGGAGCGTGCAAGACCGCAACTCCGTACTAGTGGCCTTAAAGAACAGCTACATCGGCAGTAATTTCAGCGCCCAGGCCAACCTGCAGTACAGCCGCTTCCGCTGGAACTACGGCCGGCCGCTGAATGGAGAAGGGGCGCAGGTTACCGTTCTGGGCCCGGATGAACAAACCCTGGCCATCCTGGGCCATCCCGGCTACATCTTCGACCAGTTGGAGAATACCTTACAATTCCAGCAGAAGTTCAATTATTACGCTGGCCGCCACACCCTGAAGGCAGGAGTAGGGATTATCTCTGCCGATCACGAGTTGTTCGGCGGAGGTAATGTCAACGGCAACTATCGGGTGAAGTTGACGGAGGGGCAACTCGCGCAGGTGCGCAGCCTCAACCGTGGCGCTGCCCTTAACGTCAATGATATTCCCGCCGATGTCGAGGTATTGGGGTATAGCGTCGAATTGCGCCCCACCGCTTTCGGCGCCCGGCAGACGATCTATTCGCTATACCTCGAGGATGAACTGAGCGTTTCTTCCCGGCTGAATTTCACGCTGGGCCTGCGCTACGATTATGACAACCTCTCGAAGGGAGGGGCGGAGCAGGGCGACCTGAACAACATCGCGCCGCGTTTCAATTTCAACTACCAGTTGGGCCAGCGCAGTAGCCTGCGGGGAGGGTACGGGATATTTTATGATAAGATCCCCTATACCATTTACAGCGATGCCCTGCAACAGAATACCACTTCCCAGGATTATAAAAAGCAGCTCCAGGAGTTGGTGGATCTGGGCATTCTGCCTGCCGATACCGACCTCGAAAGGATCACCTTCGAGGGCAATCTCAGTGGTTTTACCAGCAATACGGAGTACCTCAAGGGCCCCAGCCCGGAAGCATTGCAGGAACAGCGGGAAGGCGTTTTCAGCAATGAGCGGCGCATCCTCAACCCCAACGGCTACGATAACCCTTACACCCACCAACTGGCCCTGGGATACCAATTGCAACTCGACGCGCAAAGCCTCTTTTATGTGGACCTGGTTCACAACCAGAGTTACAACCTGTTCCGCCTGCGCAACCTCAACGCCGCTGAGCCTTTCCCCATTGGCCCGGACAACATCCGCGTGCGCACCCCGGCGCAGGCCGATGCTACCCGGCCCATCCCTATTCTGGACGGAAGCTATGCCGTGATCGACGGCGAAGAACTCGGCGGGGTGGCGCGCAGCGTCATCGTTTCAGAATCCGAAGGGCGCTCGCGTTATTACGCCGCCAGTTTCAATTTCCAGAAGGACCGGGGCGAAGAGGACTATGCACTTCGCATCAACTATACGCTGTCTTACCTGGAAAACAATACCGAGGACATCAACTTCCGGGCAATGGACGCCAACAATTTCGGTGAAGAATGGGGCCCTAGCGTCAACGACCGCCGGCACATCATCAACGGCATTTTCTCTTACTATCCGGTAAAGAACCTGTCGCTTACGCTGGCTGGCCTGATCCAGAGCGGGCAACCCATAAACCGTACCCCTCTTCCGGTGTCCTATACCGTATTGGGCCAGGATGGTACTCCGCTGCAGGAGCAGCTCCTCGCCCCGGATGGCACTCCCGCATACGACCAGGACGGCAATCCGATCCTGGTGGACGTCACTGCTACGACTACCGACCTCAACGGCGACGGCGCATCCTTCGGCGACGCCTACGTCGGCAACAGCGACCGCTACCCGGGAGAAGGGCGCAACAGCGACCGTCTCCCCTGGTCCAACACATTTGATCTGGGCGTGCAGTATCAGATCCCGTTTGGCAAGTCGGGCCTGGAGTTGCGCGCGGATGTTTTCAACGTTTTCAATACCCTTAACCTCAGTGGGTACAGCAACAACGCCACTCAGAGCAACCAGATACAGCCAGGGCCTTCTTCATCTCCCAGCGTGCTGTTGCGCAGAAATGCCAGCGCGCCGCGGCAGTTCCAGTTTAGCCTGAGGTACCTATTTTAGTTTAAGGTTTACGAAACCACTCCTGGTATGGCTCCCAGCCACGCTATGGGTATAAAACATGAAATATGAAAACCGGTACAAATAAGGCCTGCTGTATCCTTCTCCTGGCCCTGGTGGGCTTCCTGGCGGGCTGTCGGGGAGACGCAGGCAGGGAAGTTACCGAAGATGTACTTGCCCTAAGTTGGGAGCAGGTCGAAGCGAGCGCACGTGGCACGACAGTCAACCTGATGATGTGGCCCGGCGACCCACTGATCAATGCCTACATGCAGGGCTACGTCCGGCCGGCATTGAAGGAACAATGCGGGATCGAGTTGGCCATTGCAGGTGGGCAGGGGAGCATCATCGTGCAGAACCTAATGGCTGAACTGCAGGCAGGAAAGGCAGAAAGCGAGCTCGACCTGATGTGGATCAACGGGGAGACATTCTATCAGCTCCGTCAGATCGATGCCCTTTTCGGCCCCTGGACGGGCAGGCTGCCCAACGCACAGTACATTGACTTCGACAACCCGTTCATCGGCATTGACTTCCAGCAGCCGGTGGATGGCTACGAATGCCCCTGGGGCAACGTACAGATGGCCTTCATTTACGATTCGCTGAAGGTACCTGATCCGCCGGAAAACCGGGAGGAGCTGTTTACCTTCGTTCAGAACAACCCCGGCCGTTTTACTATTGATAACCAGTTTACCGGGCTGGCTTTCCTGAAGGCGTGCCTCATCGATATTGCTGGCGGAGCCGGGGTGTTGAACGGGCCCTTCAATGAGGAGAAATACCTTACTTATGCTCCGCAATTATGGGCTTATATCCGGCAGCTGAAACCCTATCTTTGGAAAGAAGGGCGGACCTTTCCGGAGGGGGTGGCCCCCATGCACCAGATGTTCGCCAACGGAGAGCTTTGGTTTACCATGAGCTACAATGACAACGAGGTGGATAACAAGGTCCTGCAGGGGCTTTTCCCGGAAAGCGCCCGCGCTTATGCCTGGGAGGTCGGAACGATCCAGAACTCGCATTTCTTGGGCATCTCCCGTAACTCGCCCAACAAGGCGGGGGCTATGGTGGTAAGCAATTTTCTGGCCTCTCCGGAGGCTCAGTATAAAAAACAGGACCCGGCAGTTTGGGGGGATGGAACAGTTTTGGCCGTCGATAAGCTGCCTGAAGAATGGCAGGATAAGTTCCGCGCCCTTCCCAGCCGGCGCTATGCGCCGACGCGGGCTGAGATGAAGGAAAAAGCGCTCATGGAGCTGGCGCCGGAATACATGATCCGCCTGGCGGAGGACTTCCGGAAGGAGATCATTCAGAAAAATTAAGCGTTTTTAGAACATGTTCTAAAACTCCGGATTTTCAGTATCCGGAAAGGTGGCCCGTACATGCAGAAAACGAGCACTTACATTGGGCTGGGATTGTTCCTGGCGCTAACCGCAATACCCTTGCTGCTGGGCATTGGTTATGCCTTGCTGTTCAGCCTGGGCCTGACGGGCATCCTTAGCGAAGGCTTTACATTGGAGCACTGGCGAGCTGTCCTCCGTTCGGCTGCATTCTGGGAGTCCATTGTTTTTAGCGCATACGTGGCTTTGGTTTCCATTGGAATGGCCGTGAGCCTGGCGCTTTTTGTGGTGGTGAGGCGGCCGCATACCTTTGAGAAGGGGCCCTTGTCCTTTTTTATATACCTGCCATTGGCTTTACCGGCGATTGTAATGGCCTTTTTCATCTTTCAGATGATGTCGAAAGCAGGTTTCCTGTCGCGCTTGGCCTTTCAGCTCGGCCTGACCCGCAGCCTTGGCCATTTTCCGGATTGGGTTAATGGCCAGTACGGGATCGGTATCATCACCGCTCATTTTCTGATGGCCCTGCCTTTTTTCCTTATCCTTTACACTCAGATGTACCGCCACGAGGGGATGAGGGCGCTGATGCAGCAGGCCTACACCCTGGGCGCCACCCGCCGGCAGGCAGCATGGAGGGTGGCGGCGCCAGCTTTGTTTCGGCGTTCTTTCGCAACGGTGGTGCTTTACCTGCTTTTTGTAATGGGTTCTTACGAGATCCCATTGCTTTTAGGGAGCCAGTCGCGGCAAATGGTGTCTGTGCTGACAATACAGAAGTTACAGCGGTTCAACCTGGACGATATTCCCCAGGCCTATACCATAAGCGTACTTTATTCGATGGCCGTAATCGTGTTGGCCCTGAGTTCGCTCCCGGCTTACAAATGGAGTGGCCGGAAATTATTCAACAGATCAAGGACTGTACTTAAAGAATGAATGTTAAAAAATTCGGAAACAAGCTGGCCAGCTTGGGCATCATCCTGGCCGTTCTTTTCCCCTTTGGCTTCCTGCTCATGCTTTCTATGGGGCGGCGCTGGGTTTTTCCGTCTTTGTTGCCGGAGGTATGGACGCCGGACAACTGGTTGGCCATTTGGGGGATGCAATCCGGATTGGGGGCCAGCCTGGCATTGTCCCTGGCATTGTCCCTGGGCATAGCTTCAATGGCAACGGCAGGCAGCTTCTGGGTGAGTAAGCAGGTTGCTTATCACCGGCACAGGCGGCGCTGGCTGGCGATGGCCTACCTGCCCTATGTGTTCGCCCCGGTGATCCTGGCGGCCTGTCTTCAATACTTTTTCATTCGCACCGGGCTTTCGGGCAAATTCTGGGGAGTAGCTATTGCTCAGCTGTTCATAACTTTTCCGTATGGTTTGATCTTTTTTACCAGTTTCTGGACAGAGCGTATGTTGTCCATGGAACACCTGATCGCTACCCTGGGGGGGAATACCTGGCAGGCCTACGCCCGGGTGTTGCTACCGGTGGCCCGGGGCGCCTTGTTGACCTGCTTTTTCCAACTCTTCCTGATCTCCTGGTTCGAGTATGGGCTGACCACCCTCATTGGAGTAGGCAAGGTGCAAACCCTGACCCTGAAGGTGTTTCAGTATATTAATGAGGCCAATATCTTCTTTGCGGCACTGGCCAGTTGCCTGCTTGCCTTGCCGCCGGTGGTGTTGCTTTGGTTGAATAAGCGTTATGTTTTCTCAATAGGGTTTTCCGGCCCGTCAAGATCCGGAAAATCTGGAAGTAAAGATCAGGAAATCCTGAAATGAGCATGTTTTTAGAAGCCATAGATATTCGGAAGTCCTTCGGGACGGAGAAAGTATTGCACAACATGAACCTGCGTTTGGCCGAGCATGAAATGCTGAGCATTCTCGGGCGTTCCGGGAGTGGAAAGACCACTCTGCTGAAGATCCTGGCGGGGTTGGAACTCCCGGATGGTGGAAGGGTATTGCTCGAGGGCAAGGATATGGGGCGGGTGCCCCCTAACCGCCGCGACATGGTTTACCTTTATCAGGAACCCCTTCTTTTTCCACACCTCAACGTATTTGAGAATGTGGCCTTTGGCCTGCGTTTGCGCCGCGTGCCAGAGCAGGATATCCGAAAGCGGGTACAGGAGATGCTCGATAACCTGGAGTTGCCGGAGCAGTCCCGAAAAATGCCGCAGCAACTCTCCGGAGGACAGCGGCAACGGGTAGCCTTCGGCCGGGCCCTCATCATCAATCCCAAAGTATTGCTGCTGGATGAGCCTTTCGGCGCCCTCGATGCGGAAACCCGGGCCAGTATGCAGCAATTGCTCAAAAGGATCGCCGAAGATTTTTCCATTACAGCCCTGTTTGTTACCCATGCCCTGAAAGAAGCGCTCCTAATGGGCGACCGCATTGGGTTGATGCAGGAAGGCAAGCTCAAAGTTTACGACAACAAAAAGGCTTTCATCGATGATGCCGATACAGGCGTACAGGCCGAGCTGGCCTTTTGGCGAGGGATTGGGTAGGGGTTGGCCGGGTTAAGCAGATTTGTTCTATTTTTGTAAAAAATCACGTCTATGAAGATCCCTAACCAATTGGCCTTTGTTCTTGTGGCCTTCCTGTCGATCCAATGTTCCAACCCTAAACCAGGGGAGGAACAATCCGGGGCTTCCCGCCTTGGTGAAATCCATCTCGAGGTAACGGGCGCAGAGGAAGCCAAGCCTTTTTTCGAGAAAGGGCTCCTGCTGTTGCACAGTTTTGAATACGAGGATGCCCGTGCGGAATTCCGCAAAGCACGGGAGCTCGATCCTGATTTTGCTTTGGCCTACTGGGGCGAAGCGATGACCCACAATCACGGGCTTTGGAAGCGGCAGGATGCAGCGGCGGCCAGAGCTGTGCTGGCCGAACTGGCGCCCGCCCCTGAAGCACGGCAGGCAAAGGCAGGTACCCAGCTGGAAAAGGATTTCCTGCAGGCCGTCGAAGTATTGTACGGAGACGGGGAAAAGGTGGAACGCGATAAGGCTTATGCTGCTTTCATGCTCGGCCTCTATGAGAAGTACCCCAACAATCACGAAGTAGCAGCCTTCTATGCGCTGTCCCTGCTGGGGGCTGTCCCGGTCGGCCGGGATGAGGAGGCTTACGAAAAGGGCGCCGCCATCGCCGAAGGCATCCTCCGGGAAAACCCCAATCACCCCGGAGCGCTGCATTACCTCATCCATTCCTACGACGACCCGGGCCATGCCCATCTGGCCAAACAGGCAGCCGACAATTATGCTGAAGTGGCGCCCGACGCTGCCCATGCTTTGCATATGCCTTCTCACATTTATGTAGCACTAGGGATGTGGCACGAAGTGGTGGCCTCTAATGAGGCTTCCTACGCTGCCAGCGTCACCCGCATGGAGCGCAATAAACTGGATAACGACGCCCGCTCTTATCATGCTTTCCACTGGCTGCTCTATGGTTACCTGCAACAGGGACGGCACGAAGACGCCCGCCATATCCTGGAACAGATGGTGCAGTATACCGGAGAACTTCCCAGTAAGAGTGCCCGTTCCTACCTGATACGTATGAAGGGCAATTACCTGGTGGAAACCAAAACCTGGGACAGCCCCGCTGCCGATATCGAGGTCGGCCTGCAGGAACTCAACCTCAGTTTTCATGCCATCGATCATTTCCTGGAAGGCATGAAAGCCTATCGCAGGAAAGATGCGTCCAAAATGAAAGCGCTGATTGACGAGATGGCCTTTGCCCGGCAGCAAGCTTCCATGTCGGTCACCAGCGAGGGCGTACCCATGTGTGGCGCAGGGGGCGGATACGGGGAGGCTAACCAGTTGGATATTGACCAGGCATACATCCAGGAATTGGAACTGAAAGGCTTGCTCGCAAATCTTGAAGGCAAACCGGAACAGGCGGAACGCTGGCTAAGGCAGGCAACTGATTTAGAAGACAATGTCAGCTATTCCTACGGCCCTCCGGAGGTAGTCAAACCATCCTACGAACTCTACGGCGAATGGCTGCTGGGCCAAGAACGTCCGGAGGATGCCCTGCAGCAATTCGACCGGGCGCTGAAGCGCGGCCCTAAACGCGTACAGGCGCTCAATGGCAAACTTGATGCTGCCCGGGCACTAGGCAGGGAACAGGCCGCCGGCGAAGTGCAGCGTACCTTGGATGAGATAAAGGACAAGGCGGCGGAGCAGCAGCAGACGCAATTGTCCCAACTGCAATAACATTGCGGCCTGGCCGGCTATTTTGTCTTGCGCCGCCCCCTGGAAAGAGGGGCTAAAGATTAGAAAGCCCCACTATTCCAGATATAGAACCAATCCTTTAAGATAAGACCCTTCCGAATGGAATATACTCACCGGATGGTCGGCAGGTTGGGAAAGCTGGTGCATCACTCTTGCCTGGCGGCCGCTTTCCAGGGCGGCCGCAACGATGGTATCGTAGAAGAGTTGCTGGCTTACTACCTGTGAACAGGAAAAAGTGAACAGTATGCCGCCGGGCTGTATTCTGGACATGGCCAGGGCGTTGAGGCGCTTATAGCCCTGAACGGCCTGGTGTCGTTTCTTCAGGCTCTTTGCGAAAGCCGGTGGGTCGACGATCATCAGTTCGTAGTCGTTATCTGCCGAGCGGAGGAAATCCATAACGTCCATAGCGTGAGCCCGGTGCCGTTCAGGCGGCAGGCCGTTCAGTTGTACATTGGCCTCAGTCAGTTCAATGGCTTTTTTCGATACGTCGACCGAGTCTACGGAATGGGCGCCGGCCTGCAGGGCATAGACGGAAAAGCCTCCGGAATAACAAAAAGCATTCAACACCTTTTTGTCTGGAGCATATTGGCCAGCGAGGCGCCGGTTTTCCCGCTGGTCCAGGAAGAAACCTGTTTTCTGGCCGGCTTCCCAATCTACTTGAAAGGTATTGCCGTATTCCAGTACAGGCCCGGGAGATCCTGCTCCGAAAACATAGCGGTTTTCTATCCCCAGGGCGTATTGCCGGGGAAGGGTTTCCGCACTTTTATCATAGATGGCCTCTAAATGGCCTCCGAAATTGTTTTGCAGGGCCCGGCTGATCTTTTCCATCTCCCGGTGCATTCCGATAGAATGGCACTGTACGACAGCCGTCTTGTTGTAAATGTCAATGATCAGCCCGGGCAGGCCGTCGCCCTCGGCGTGGGCAAGCCGGAAGCAATTGGTGGAATGCTGCCCACCGGCCAGTCCAAGATGGCGCCGGTATTGCAGCGCCCTGCCGATCTTCGCATCCCAGAAACCCTGATCGGGAGTGGATTGCTGGAAAGAGAACAGGCGGACGGTGATGGAGCCCTCCTGATAGTGCCCGGTGGCCAGATAGCTTCCATCCGCTTTGCATACTTCCACGATATCGCCATCTTGTACTTCTCCCTCGATGTTTTTCACTGCCCCGGAGAAAACCCAGGGATGGAAACGCTCAACTGCTGCCGACCGTTTGGCCTTGAGTATTACCTTCTTTGTCATGGGCGCAAGATACGGAATGAAAACCATCCCTTTCTAAAATGAAGAAGTGGCACTTTGTGCAAAGTGCCACTTCTTCATTATTAGGCCCAACAAGTCCTTAGTTCCTGGCCAGGATCACAGTACGTACGATAACGGAAGCTTCCGTTCGAACGCTGATGAAGTAAGAGCCGCTGGCCAGCCCTTCCTCCACAAAGCTAAGCTGGTACCTGGGCTGGTCCAGAACTAATGGCCGGGAAAGTACCGCCTGGCCGTAAACATTGTAGATGGTGAGTTCTGCTCGCTCTCCATTGAAATGTTCGAACTGGAGCCAAACTTTATCGTGAGCCGGGTTGGGGTAGGCGGTCATGTCAAGCATGCCTTTTTCAGAAGTGGCGCCCACCTCCGCGGGTAACGAATGTCCAGGCTGTTGTCCGTCAGCGACATCGGTGCCACTGTGGGTGACATCGCACTCGACGAAATTATCACAGTCATCATATACTCTATAGTGATACGTGACGGTAAAGTTTCCGCAGTCATCCCCTTCCGACGTAGTACCGACCAGATAGGCGAACGGCGTGGAACAGTTATCCGAATAACCGGCGGCGACGGTGGCCTCATCGGGATCAGGTACATCTTCCTGGCAGGCCAGCCCGCTTACCCCTTCGGGGCATCCTCCGTCAAAAGTGGGGGAGGGCGGCGTATGGTCCTCGCCGGTGAAGGTCAGCACACAGATCCTTCGGGTACCGATACAGGGGTCCAAGACCTGATAAGCGTACTGGAACGTAAACTGGCAGAAGTTGTTGATGACCGTTTGCCCGATAAAAGTGACTTGAGATCCCGGAGTGAAGTAATACTCGAACACTTCCTTCGCCTCTTCAGGCGCGGGCACGTCCGCCCAGCATTGCATGTTGGTCACGTCCGGCGGGCAGGTAAGCAGGTTCGGCTGTACCGCCGGAAGGTAATATTCAACAAAACATTCAAGGGCATTACCGCAGAGATCGGTCACTTCGTAAGTGATCGTAACCCGGATGTCTGTGCAGGGGCCGCCTTGGAAGTCCCTTTCCAACTCATTGATCACCAATTCGCCGCATTCGTCCATGTAGAACTGGCGGAGGTAGCTGCCGTCGCCCGGGCGTGGGATCTCTTCAAAAGTCTGTACCACTACCGGTTCCTCGGGGCATTCGCCAACCGGAGGTGTGGTATCAAACCCGGTGTAAGTGATCGAACATTCCTTTTCATTGCCGCAATTGTCTCTAACGACAAAATCGTAAATGAGCGTGAATTCGCAACCGACAGCGGTAAAGTGGGTGTCAACGGGTATTGCTACCACCCTCTGTCCGTCCGCTCCGGTAAAGAAAGTGGCCATATAATCCGCCTCGAAGGGCTGCAGGCCCTGGTCGCAGGTAAGGTCTTCTTTTCCCGGGGGACAGTTTCCGACAATGGCGCCGGTGCCTCCACCCGAGTGGATGACCTTGCAGGTTGTCGTATTGCCGCAAGCATCGCGGATGGAGAAAGAATGCCGAACCTCGAAACCGGAGCAATTACCTCCGAAATACTCTGTAACGGTACCGGTGAATTTCACCTGTACGCCACTGCAAATATCGGAATAGGCAGCCCGTACGGCAGCAATGTCAGGCCCTGGCGCCTGGCTGGGGTCAGTCAGGCCACTGAGGCCTTGCGGACAGTTGCCGGTAGGGGGCTGGGTATCCAGGATCGTAAAGGTAGCTACGGTGGAGGAAGTATTGCCACAAAGGTCGCTGGCGGTAAAGGTAACCGTGGCGCTTCCGGCGCCTCCGCAGGTAGTGGTCAGGCCACTGTAGTTATTGCTCCAGTTTACCTGCCCACAGTTGTCGGTGGCAGTTGCTCCGCCGTGGTTGGCCAGCCAGTTGTTCAGCGCTGTGATATTTCCGTTGCCATCGCATTCTACCTTCATGTTCATTGCTGTGGAAATATTCGGCCCGATGTTGTCCTCCGGAACAGTAAAGAAAGAAGAGCAGGAAGACGGACGGTGGCAGTCATCCATAACAAAGTAGTTGATGTAGAGGGCGCCGCCGCAGGCCGGGGGAGCTGTGATGTTATCCATAGAAGCTACCGGGACGCCGTTGACGAAGTATAATGGCGTGCCTCCGCAACCTCCGGATGATTCGAACTGCATGATCCAGTCGGTAAATGCAGCGTTGACGCTGGCCTGGGAATTACAGGTTCCCAGGGTGACGGGTTGAGGGCACCTGGCCATACTGGGCTGAGTATCAGCTACCGAAAAAGTAGCCGAGCAGAAGTCCCATTGGCCACACTGGTCCCAGGCGTAGTATTTTATGGTCAGGCTGCCCCCACAGGCGCTGGGCGCCTGGTAGTTCTGAAGGCCACTGTGCTGAGGGTTGCATCCTCCTGAGGTACTGAACATGGAGATCCAGGCAGTGAACTGGGCGTCCACTTCCGCCTGCGTCAGGCAACCGGGTATGTTCATGTTCGACGGACAAACCACGGAAAGAGGGGCTGGGTCCTTCACCTTGAAGGTGGCCATACAGGTTTCCATCTGGCCGCATTGGTCCCATGCGCTATATTTGACCGTGACGGCCCCTCCACAGGCATCTGGAGCCGAGTAATTTGCCAGGTTGCTGCTTTGGGGATTACAGCCGCCTGTTGTGGCGAATTCTCCGATCCAACTTGCGAAAGCAGCATTGATCTGATTCTGAGTATAGCAGCCGTTGACCTGTACACTCTGAGGACAACTAACCTGCAAAGGTTCCTCTGCCGGGGACACAGTGAATACCGCCGTGCAGATATCCCAGTTCCCACACTTATCCCAGGCGTAATAATCTACCGTTACGCTTCCTCCGCAGATACTGGGGGGAGCGTAATTCTGCAGGTTACTGCTTTGAGGAGTGCATCCGCCGGAGTGAGAGAAAAGGCCGATCCAGTTATCAAAGGCCGCATCTATATCTGTCTGCGTGAAGTTACATCCGTATACCTCAAGGTTGCCAGGGCAGCTGACCACCAGCGGCGCCGGCTCCTCCACCGTGAAGACGGCGGAACACTGAGCCGCCTGGCCGCACCGATCCCATGCATAGTACTTAACCGTTACGCTTCCTCCGCAGTAACTGGGGGCTGTGTAGCTCTGCAGGTTACTGCTCTGCGCCATGCACCCGCCCGAAGTAGAGAATTGGGAAAGCCAAGTGGCGAAGGTGCTGTTGACCTGTGCCTGAGTCAGGCAACTGCCGATCTGTAAGTTAGAGGGACAGCTGACCGTCAACGGTTCTGGGCCGCCGACCGAGAAGGTTGCCGTACAACTGGCCTCCCGCCCGCAAATGTCCTTAGCCTTGTAAATAACCGTTACCCTGCCGCCACAAAGGCTTGGAGGGTAGTATTGGCTAAGGTCGGTACTCTGTGGGTTACATCCGCCGCTGGTGGAGAACTGGCCAAGCCAGTTGGCGAAGGCCATATCGACATCCGCCTGGCTGATGCAGGAGGTAAGGTTGAGATCCGAAGGGCAACTGACAGCCAACCCGGAGACGACTGTAAAGGTGGCGGAGCAGACATCAGAACGGCCACAATCATCACTAGCCGTGAAATTCACGGTAACAGTGCCGCCGCAGAAATTGGGCGCAGTGTACTGGCTCAGGTCTGAACCTTGAGGATTACACCCGCCTGTTGCGGTAAACTGCCCGATCCAGGCTGCAAAGGCGTTATCCACATCGGCCTGTGTTAGGCATTCGCTGATCTGCATATTACCCGGACAGAAGGCCACCAGCGGTGCAGGTGCCTTCACAGTAAAGGAACAGGTGATCGGTGTCGTCTGGTTGCATTGGTCAGCCGCATATACCTCTATCGTTACTACCTGCTGTCCATTCATGCAATCTTCTGGTTTCGTAAGGGTTGCCGGATCCTGGGAATAAATTACCTGAGGGTCACAGCCTCCGGAAGCCGACATGTTTAACAAACCGTTGATCCATATATCCCAGGCTGCATCGATCTGTGTCTGTGTGGCGCATCCATCTAACAAAGGATCGCCCGGGCATGCACTCAGGCTCAGGCCGGTGGAAAGAATATAAGTGTAAGTGAGGGTGCAACTGCCGGTATTACCACAGGCATCATCAATACTGACTTCCCATACCTCAGTGGTCAAACAATTCACTGTGCTGGTGCTGGCCATTACTGCACCTGGCATGTTGTTTCCAAGGTTACAGTTGTCGCTTGGCATGCCTACACCAGAAATGGCATCGTCTGCATCCGGTGGGCTGGTTACACAGCCCAGTTCAATTATTCCGGCACTGCCATTTGTACAATTGGCAAAAGTCGGCGCCACATTATCATTAACGGTGATGGTTACGGTGTAGGGGTCCGATACATTGCCGCACTCGTCGGTAGCGATGTAGGTGATGACGCGGGTGTACTGGTCGTCACAACCGGCATTGGTAGGGGTGGTAACATCGCTCTGGACGGAGACGGTAGCCGTATTATTGGGGCAGTTGTCGGTTGCCGTTGGCGGGTTGGGTTCCACGACATCATCGGCGCACACCTCGGAGACATCGAGCGCGCCTGGCGCCTGGTTCCAGTTCGGCGCCACATTATCATTAACGGTGATGGTTACGGTGTAAGGGTCCGAGACATTGCCGCACTCGTCGGTAGCGATGTAGGTGATGACGCGGGTGTACTGGTCATCACAACCGGCATTGGTAGGCGTAGTCACATCGCTCTGGACGGAGACGGTAGCCGTATTATTGGGGCAGTTGTCGGTTGCCGTTGGCGGGTTGGGCTCCACGACATCATCGGCGCACACCTCGGAGACATCGAGCGCGCCTGGCGCCTGGTTCCAGGCCGGCGCCACATTATCATTAACGGTGATGGTTACGGTGTAGGGGTCCGATACATTGCCGCACTCGTCGGTAGCGATGTAGGTGATGACGCGGGTGTACTGGTCGTCACAACCGGCATTGGTAGGGGTAGTCACATCGCTCTGGACGGAGACGGTAGCCGTGTTATTGGGGCAGTTGTCGGTTGCCGTTGGCGGGTTGGGTTCCACGACATCCTCGGCGCACACCTCGGAGACATCGAGCGCGCCTGGCGCCTGGTTCCAGGCCGGCGCCACATTATCATTAACGGTGATGGTTACGGTGTAGGGGTCCGAGACATTGCCGCACTCGTCGGTAGCGATGTAGGTGATGACGCGGGTGTACTGGTCGTCACAACCGGCATTGGTAGGCGTAGTCACATCGCTCTGGACGGAGACGGTGGCCGTGTTATTGGGGCAGTTGTCGGTTGCCGTTGGCGGGTTGGGCTCCACGACATCCTCGGCGCACACTTCGGAGACATCGAGCGCGCCTGGCGCCTGGTTCCATGTCGGCGCCACATTATCATTAACGGTGATGGTTACGGTGTAGGGGTCCGAGACATTGCCGCACTCGTCGGTAGCGATGTAGGTGATGACGCGGGTGTACTGGTCGTCACAACCGGCATTGGTAGGCGTAGTCACATCGCTCTGGACGGAGACGGTAGCCGTGTTATTGGGGCAGTTGTCGGTTGCCGTTGGCGGGTTGGGCTCCACGACATCCCCGGCGCACACTTCGGAGACATCGAGCGCGCCTCTGGGTACCTGGTTCCATACCGGCGCCACATTATCATTAACGGTGATGGTTACGGTGTAGGGGTCCGAGACATTGCCGCACTCGTCGGTAGCGATGTAGGTGATGACGCGGGTGTACTGGTCGTCACAACCGGCATTGGTAGGCGTAGTCCATCGCTCTGGACGGAGACGGTAGCGATTGTAGGTCCGTTGCCGACGGCGGGTGGGCTACTGGTCGTCACAACCGGCATTGGTAGGCGGTAGTCACATCGCTCTGGGTGTACGGAGACGGTAGCACTCGTCGGTAGCGATTAGGTGATGACGCGGGTGTACTGGTCATCGGCATTGGTAGGCGTTGGCTCTGGACGGAGACGGTAGCCGTGTTATTGGGGCAGTTGTCGGTTGCCGTTGGCGGGTTGGGCTCCACGACATCATCGGCGCACACTTCGGTAACATCGAGCGCGCCTGGCGCCTGGTTCCATGTCGGCGCCACATTATCATTAACGGTGATGGTTACGGTGTAGGGGTCCGAGACATTGCCGCACTCGTCGGTAGCGATGTAGGTGATGACGCGGGTATACTGGTCGTCACAACCGGCATTGGTAGGGGTGGTAACATCGGGAGACGGTAGCCGTATTATTGGGGCAGTTGTCGGTTGCCGTTGGCGGGTTGGGTTCCACGACATCATCGGCGCACACTTCGGAGACATCGAGCGCGCCTGGCGCCTGGTTCCATGTCGGCGCCACATTATCATTAACGGTGATGGTTACGGTGTAGGGGTCCGAGACATTGCCGCACTCGTCGGTAGCGATGTAGGTGATGACGCGGGTATACTGGTCGTCACAACCGGCATTGGTAGGCGTAGTCACATCGCTCTGGACGGAGACGGTAGCCGTATTATTGGGGCAGTTGTCGGTTGCCGTTGGCGGGTTGGGCTCCACGACATCATCGGCGCACACCTCGGAGACATCGAGCGCGCCTGGCGCCTGGTTCCATGTCGGCGCCACATTATCATTAACGGTGATGGTTACGGTGTAGGGGTCCGAGACATTGCCGCACTCGTCGGTAGCGATGTAGGTGATGACGCGGGTATACTGGTCGTCACAACCGGCATTGGTAGGGGTAGTCACATCGCTCTGGACGGAGACGGTAGCCGTGTTATTGGGGCAGTTGTCGGTTGCCGTTGGCGGGTTGGGCTCCACGACATCATCGGCGCACACTTCGGTAACATCGAGCGCGCCTGGCGCCTGGTTCCAGGCCGGCGCCACATTATCATTAACGGTGATGGTTACGGTGTAGGGGTCCGATACATTGCCGCACTCGTCGGTAGCGATGTAGGTGATGACGCGGGTATACTGGTCGTCACAACCGGCATTGGTAGGGGTAGTCACATCGCTCTGGACGGAGACGGTAGCCGTATTATTGGGGCAGTTGTCGGTTGCCGTTGGCGGGTTGGGCTCCACGACATCATCGGCGCACACTTCGGTAACATCGAGCGCGCCTGGCGCCTGGTTCCATGTCGGCGCCACATTATCATTAACGGTGATGGTTACGGTGTAGGGGTCCGAGACATTGCCGCACTCGTCGGTAGCGATGTAGGTGATGACGCGGGTATACTGGTCGTCACAACCGGCATTGGTAGGCGTAGTCACATCGCTCTGGACGGAGACGGTAGCCGTATTATTGGGGCAGTTGTCGGTTGCCGTTGGCGGGTTGGGTTCCACGACATCATCGGCGCACACTTCGGAGACATCGAGCGCGCCTGGCGCCTGGTTCCATGTCGGCGCCACATTATCATTAACGGTGATGGTTACGGTGTAGGGTCCGATACATTGCCGCACTCGTCGGTAGCGATGTAGGTGATGACGCGGGTATACTGGTCGTCACAACCGGCATTGGTAGGCGTAGTCACATCGCTCTGGACGGAGACGGTAGCCGTATTATTGGGGCAGTTGTCGTCGGTGCCGTTGGCGGGTTGGGTTCCACGACATCATCGGCGCACACTTCGGAGATCATCGAGCGCGCTCCTGGGGCCTGGTTCCATGTCGGCGCCACATTATCATTAACGGTGATGGTTACGGTGTAGGGGTCCGATACATTGCCGCACTCGTCGGTAGCGATGTAGGTGATGACGCGGGTATACTGGTCGTCACAACCGGCATTGGTAGGCGTAGTCACATCGCTCTGGACGGAGACGGTAGCCGTATTATTGGGGCAGTTGTCGGTTGCCGTTGGCGGGTTGGGCTCCACGACATCCTCGGCGCACACCTCGGAACATCGAGCGCGCTCCTGGGGCCTGGTTCCATGTCGGCGCGCCACATTATCATTAACGGTGATGGTTACGGTGTAGGGGTCCGATACATTGCCGCACTCGTCGGTAGCGATGTAGGTGATGACGCGGGTATACTGGTCGTCACAACCGGCATTGGTAGGGTGTAGTCACATCGCTCTGGACGGAGACGGTAGCCGTATTATTGGGGCAGTTGTCGGTTGCCGTTGGCGGGTTGGGCTCCACGACATCATCGGCGCACACTTCGGTAACATCGAGCGCGCCTGGGGCCTGGTTCCAGGCCGGCGCCACATTATCATTAACGGTGATGGTTACGGTGTAGGGGTCCGAGACATTGCCGCACTCGTCGGTAGCGATGTAGGTGATGACGCGGGTATACTGGTCGTCACAACCGGCATTGGTAGGCGTAGTCACATCGCTCTGGACGGAGACGGTAGCCGTGTTATTGGGGCAGTTGTCGGTTGCCGTTGGCGGGTTGGGCTCCACGACATCATCGGCGCACACTTCGGTAACATCGAGCGCGCCTGGCGCCTGGTTCCATGTCGGCGCCACATTATCATTAACGGTGATGGTTACGGTGTAAGGGTCCGAGACATTGCCGCACTCGTCGGTAGCGATGTAGGTGATGACGCGGGTGTACTGGTCGTCACAACCGGCATTGGTAGGCGTAGTCACATCGCTCTGGACGGAGACGGTAGCCGTATTATTGGGGCAGTTGTCGGTTGCCGTTGGCGGGTTGGGCTCCACGACATCATCGGCGCACACCTCGGTAACATCGAGCGCGCCTGGCGCCTGGCCCCATGTCGGCGCCACATTATCATTAACGGTGATGGTTACGGTGTAGGGGTCCGAGACGTTGCCGCACTCGTCGGTAGCGATGTAGGTGATGACGCGGGTGTACTGGTCATCACAACCGGCATTGGTAGGCGTAGTCACATCGCTCTGGACGGAGACGGTAGCCGTATTATTGGGGCAGTTGTCGGTTGCCGTTGGCGGGTTGGGCTCCACGACATCCTCGGCGCACACTTCGGAGACATCGAGCGCGCCTGGCGCCTGGTTCCAGGTTGGCGCCACATTATCATTAACGGTGATGGTTACGGTATAAGGGTCCGATACATTGCCGCACTCGTCGGTAGCGGTGTAGGTGATGACGCGGGTATACTGGTCGTCACAACCGGCATTGGTAGGCGTAGTCACATCGCTCTGGACGGAGACGGTAGCCGTATTATTGGGGCAGTTGTCGGTTGCCGTTGGCGGGTTGGGCTCCACGACATCATCGGCGCACACTTCGGAGACATCGAGCGCGCCTGGCGCCTGGTTCCATGTCGGCGCCACATTATCATTAACGGTGATGGTTACGGTATAAGGGTCCGAGACATTGCCGCACTCGTCGGTAGCGATGTAGGTGATGACGCGGGTGTACTGGTCGTCACAACCGGCATTGGTAGGGGTGGTAACATCGCTCTGGACGGAGACGGTAGCCGTGTTATTGGGGCAGTTGTCGGTTGCCGTTGGCGGGTTGGGTTCCACGACATCATCGGCGCACACTTCGGAGACATCGAGAGCTCCTGGGGCCTGGTTCCATGTCGGCGCCACATTATCATTAACGGTGATGGTTACGGTGTAGGGGTCCGATACATTGCCGCACTCGTCGGTAGCGATGTAGGTGATGACGCGGGTATACTGGTCGTCACAACCGGCATTGGTAGGCGTAGTCACATCGCTCTGGACGGAGACGGTAGCCGTATTATTGGGGCAGTTGTCGGTTGCCGTTGGCGGGTTGGGCTCCACGACATCATCGGCGCACACTTCGGTAACATCGAGCGCGCCTGGGGCCTGGTTCCATGTCGGCGCCACATTATCATTAACGGTGATGGTTACGGTGTAGGGGTCCGATACATTGCCGCACTCGTCGGTAGCGATGTAGGTGATGACGCGGGTATACTGGTCGTCACAACCGGCATTGGTAGGCGTAGTCACATCGCTCTGGACGGAGACGGTGACCATATTGCCAGGGCAGTTGTCCGAGGCGGTAGGCGGGTTGGGCACGACCACATCGTCGATGCACACTTCGGTGACGTCCAGCGCGCCTGGTGCCTGGTTCCATGTGGGTGGTGTGTTGTCTGTAGTCCACGTAAATTCCTGGGTACATTCTGCAAATAGGCCTTCACAATCATTGGTAGCCCGATAAGTCCGAATAAGAGTAAAATGACAACCATCGGCACTCAATTGAAGCTCGTCTCCTTCGTGGGTGACGGTGGCCAAACAATCCATATTATCCGTTGTGACGGACACGAGAGTGATGTCCGGGGCGAATAGCCCTCCGGTTTTCAGGGCGAAGGGGATTCCATCGATGTCGAGGCCAGGATTACATCCGAGGTCTGTATCGGCGGGACAGTCGATCATTGGTGGGTTTTCGCAGGTGCAACAGTTTTGGCCTGGGAGGATATTGACCTCACAAGTTACTGAACACCCCAGTGCATCGGTAACCACTACCGTATGCAATCCTGCGGTTAGCATAGTAGCCGTTTGTTCCGTCTCTCCATTATCCCATAGATAAGTATAGGGGGGAGACCCTCCATCCGGGAAGGCAGTGGCCTCTCCGTCATCCCCATTACCGGTGCAGGAAACGGGGTTGCCGGCGATCGATCCACAGGTCAGCATTGGAGGCAGTGGGCCGCCGGAAAAGACGAGTACACAATCATCTGCATTGCCATTACTGCCCGGCGCATTAGGGAAAGGAGTAGGGTGGGTGCAATTGGGGTCAGCAACAACGGGCGGTGTGGGTGGAGCGGCGAGCGGGTCCTTTGTCGTTTCAAAAACGATGATGTTGTAGCTGTCGCCCGCATTATATGTAAACTGAAAAGTACCGGAGTTGACCGGGTTGGGGTCGGTAGGGCTGGTCAGGCAGATGGGGCCCGAGAACACACCCTGGTTTTGTTCGTATGCGATGAATTCTCCGTTACTTCCGGCAACCGGGATTTCTACGGTGTAGGTGCTGCCATCGTCGACACAAACAGTTTCTACATTCCCTTCGATGGAGCAAACCTTGACATCGGCGTCGCCACAGCCAAAACGGGCCTTGAAGTTGTTGAGGGTAACGTTATTGTCCCCATCCTGATCCCAGATGACGAGGAAATAATTGGTGGTTTTGGTGAAATTGGGCACCGGAAGAGTGTTCCAGGTGTTGGAGCTTTCCACTCCGCAAGCCCGTAACGTCAGCTGTTGCACATCACAATCTCCACTGATCTGAAAGCCTGTTTGTGGGTTGAGGCTGGTTCCATTGGTGACTACATCGGAGGAGAACAGGGCCCAACCGATATTTTCGTTATTGTCATTGATCTGCACCTGAAAGCTACCCGCACCGGGCCGGACGTCAAAATTCAAAACGATAATCGGTTTACCTTCCGTTGGCGGTATTACGTTGACGTTGGCGCCTGTACTGGGATCCACGCAAGGTACAAGCGTAGGATCTATCGGAAACACGGCGGAATTGTAAACACAGCTATTTATCGGAGAGAGCTGAGACTGGGTTTCAGCAGAGCTACCGCAACGGATGATCCCGTTGGGTGCTGGAGAATTTGAGGCATCATTGATCGACCCGTCCGGGTTCCAGGTAGCGCCCCCTGTCCATCTTTGGGCACATTCACAGGGGGTATCATTCTGCGCCTGAGCGGGCATTGTCCACAGAAAGGTAAATACTGCGATCAGAAAGAGAGAGAGCTGTGATCCTTGTGCTAGGCCATTGAACCGGCCCACAATCTGTTTTCTCGATTGGTATGCGTTCTTCATTTCATGAAATTGTTTGAACATAGATAGAATCACCATCTATCATCCAGGTTATCAACCTGATAATCGGTGGCATATTCAAAGCTCTTGATTTGTTTAAGCTGCTAGGTTTGTGTTACGTTTACTCGCTATAAAGGAGGGACAGCATTACTTTTCTTGGATGTATACTTCAGGACTCCTATGAAATTCATTCAGGAGAATAGGAAAATATACAAACGAGAGCCTTAAGCTGTTTTTCAAGGGGATAGGCATAAGGCCTATTCAGATCAGTAAGTTGTTTGTTTGACCCTCCGGTTTTGGTCCTGGAAACAATTCACTAAAGACGGGAGCAGAGGAATCTTAATGTAAAGAACGGAAAAAATTGTGAAGTGTACAAACTCCCGGCTTTCATTTGAAAAAAAAATGGGATGTAACTGTTCAGCATTTCGCTTTTAGCGGTTCGCTATTCGCAGCACTATGCCCCCAATTGCAGGAATCCAAGCTCAAGAAACCAGTTCTTTGCCCTAAATCCGGGTTTTGAGGGAGATTTTAACGAACGGCGAATTGCGAACGGCGAATAGCTGAATAAACAATGGGATATAAATTTCATAAGGCCTGAAGAGATGCCATCAAAACCGGCTGAGCATTACCCTGCGGGTAATAACCTTGTTTGCCATCCGGAGGGTAATCAGATAAGCGCCGTCGGGAAAGCCTTCGCCCGCCAGGTTCAATCGGTGTTGGACGTTTTCCGGTTGCAGCCTCTGTTCCAGCAGCAGTCTGCCATAGGCATTGTATACCTCAAGTTTGGCATGCTTTGCCTCGATATTTTTTAACTCCAGGAACAATTCACCAGAGGTAGGGTTAGGGAATGCTGTCATATCCGCCTCAGGGTTTTCTACAATCCCTTTGCTTTGCTCTATATTGCTATATGGGGCCTGCGGCCGGTTGGTAGGGCCAACGCCCGTATGGGTGACCTCGCACAAGACATAGTTGTCGCAATCGTCATATACGTGGTAAAGATAGGCGACGGTGAATGCTCCACAATCCTCTCCTTCAACTACAGTTGCTACAAGATAGGCATGGACAGAGGAGCAATTGTCACTGTAATGGGCCGCTACCTCGTCCGGGGCAGGCGGGGGTACTTCCGACTGACAGGCCAGCCCGTCCAGCCCAACCGGGCAATCACCTTCCGGAGGGGTAAGGTCCTGCCCACTGTATTCCAGAACACAGATGATGCGTCCCGCACAGGGGTCCTGTACAGAGAAGGAGTGGCGAATTGTAAACTGGCAATAGTTGTTGATGGTGGTCGTAGCAATATAAGTAATATCTGCCCAGGGATAATACAGCTCCATTGTGTCCCTGGCAGCTTCGGGAGAGGGCGCATCCGCCCAGCATTGCAGGGTGGTTATGTTTGACGGGCAGGAACCATTGAGCGGATTGGCGGCAGGGACCTGGAAGGTTACCGAGCATACCGTACTATTGTTCCTTCCACACTCATCTCGAACCGCGTAGTTATGCGTTACCCTATATCCTTCACAAAAGTTCCCTGTTTGGGAGGTATTCAGTATCTGCACATTTACTCCACCACAATTATCGAAATAAAAGGAACGGAGCCAATCGGCATCCGGGGCAGGTACTTCATTAAGGGAATTCACCAGCCCACCGTCCGGACAAATACCCTGCGGCGCAGTGGTGTCCTCTCCGCTGTAGGTGACCTCGCAGGTGGCCGTATTGCCACAATTGTCATGGATGGCATAAGTATGGGTTACCGAAAAACCGCAACTGTCGGCCTCCGAATATTCCACACCCGAGAGGAGGGCGGTTACCGGCAATCCGTCGGCGCCGGTATATAAAGACGCAATATATTGCGGATCGGGTTCCGGGACTTCATCCTGGCACTGCAGAGCCTGCTGGCCATCGGGGCATGTGCCTGTTATCATGGCTGGTGCAATCCCTTCGTGCGTAACTACACAAACGGTTGAATTGCTGCAATCGTCCGATATGATATAGACGTGCCGGATCTGAAATTCCATACCCTGACAGTTGGCCTCCAGCTCTGTTTCAGTGAAGGCTTCTACAGATATGCCTCCACAGGCATCTGTGTAAGCGTTTTCAATCTGCGCAATGTCCGGCCCGGGCGCCTGCGAGGGGTCAGGCAACCCGGTAAGGCCTTCCGGACAAGTGCCGTCGGGCGGAGTAGTATCTTCAATGGCAAAGGTGGCGGTGGCAGAGACAGACTGCCCGCATTGGCCGTTGGCATGAATAGTGGCCGTTACCGCTTCTCCGCAACGATTCGGAGCTTGAACATTATCCAGGGAGAAAAGGGTTTGTCCGTTCACCGTATAATAAACGGATCGTCCGCACCCACCGTCCGCTCCAAATCCATCGATCCAGGTAGCGAACTGCTGATCGGCCACATCTTGGGATTCACAGCTTTCCTTGACCTCATTGTCTGGGTGGGTTACAGTTAATACATCTACGGCACCCACCGTGAAGGTACAGGAAACGGGCATGCTCTGATGGCACCCATCGGCGGCATATATGGTAATGGATACCGCTTGTTCCGAAGTACTGCAAGCGGAAGGCTCCACCAGGCTGGAAAGGTCCTGCGAATAGATGATTTCCGGGTTGCATCCGCCGGTGGCCGTCAGTCCCTCCAGTGCGATGATCCAGGCGGAAAAAGCATCTTTAATCTCTGTTTCCGTAGCGCAGCCGTCCAGCATGGGATCTGCCGGGCAGGGGCTCAGGCTCAATCCGCCCGGGTAGGCGCCAACGGTAAAGGTACAGGATACCGGAGCGGCTTGCCCGCAATCGTTGGAAGCAAATAGGGTGATGGAGATTTGTTGTTCGGTATTGGTGCAGGCTGTCGGCTTTTCAAGGCTGGACAGGGGAGGGGAGAAGTTTACTTCCGCATTACAATTACCGAAGGCCTGTACATTGCTCAGGGCTTCGATCCAGGTTCCCCAGGCCGCATCAATCTCATCTGGAGTGGTGCATCCATCCAGCATAGGGTCTGGAGGACATGCACTTAGGCTCAAACTGCCAGAGGACTTCCACGAAAACTCCTGGGTGCAAATGTCGAATAGGCCGCCGCAATCATTCCGGGCCTGATACATTCGGCTTATTGTATAGGTGCAGCCGTCCGTAGTTTCCGGCATTCCATTGCCAATAAATGTTACAGTGGCTGAACAACCGGCGTCTGTGATCACGGAAACAAGTGTTGGGCCGGGAGCATGCAAACCTCCCATGCCCAGGCTGACAGGTAAGCCGTTGGCATCCAATTCTGGGTCGCATCCCAGGTCTACAGGCGCAGGACAGGTGAGCATAGGAGGGTTCACGCAGGTACAGCACGTTGGTGCAGTCCCGGAAATGTCGATTGTGCAGTCAGCGCTATTGAGTGGGTTGGGGCTGTCTGGATCTCCATTTTCAGCAATAGTGAAGGCGTAGTCAACTCCGGCGGGATAGGTCACCGAAATTATTCCCATTACTACGGGCATGGGTTCTCCCAGGTTGGTTAGGATCAGGGGCGAGGGGATAGTTTCGATGGATATGGCCTGCCCGGTGTTGTCGGTGACAGAATAATTCCCATTCGCTCCGTTGACCATTGTTTTTACTTTATAAGTGCTTCCATCGGCGCTGCAGCTGGCCGAGGTGAATCCTTCCTCCAGGTTGCACAATACCACGTCGCTATCGCCACATCCGTATCGGGCCTTGAAGTTGAAGTTGAAATCGTCCCGATTCTGAGGGGTGACGTCACTGTCGGAATAGATTCCATCGTTATTGAGATCCTGGACATCGGCATTCCACACCAGAATATAGTAATTGGTTGCTTTTGATACAGCAGGGGTGGTGAAGGTGCTGTTGGCCCAACCGGTGAAGTTGATCCCGCAGGCATCGGCGATCAGAGCGGATGCGGTGCAATCTCCGCTCAGGCCGTTCATGCCCAGTCCTGGAGTTGCCAGGGTGGGGTCGACGTAGAACAGCACCCAGCCTACCGTTTGGGATTGGTTGTTAATTTGGAACTGGAAAGAACTTCCAAACTGCCGGACATCGAAATTGATATAGGTTATCTTTTGGCCAGGCAGCGGAGGAGCCAGATTAATGGGGCTGCCATCATCGGGGTTGAAGCAATTGTTGAGAAAACCAGAGACGTCAAACTCTGCAGGGTTATACACACAACCAGGAACCGGGTCGATACCGTCCGTACCAGCGCCCTGTCCGCATCCTACCACGCCACCTCCGGAGATATCAACTGCTACTCCGTCCTGCCAGGAATCTGAAGCGTTTCCATCCCAGCGGACAGTGCAATCACAAGGAAGTTGCGCCCTAAGGGGTTGAGAGCCCCCCCATAGCAAGGCCAACAGCAAAATAATGGATAGGTGGGCCTTCCGAACGGTTCGGGGACTTCTTTTTATGGAACAAGAGGGGGCACAATTTGCTGTAAAGTAAGACATGGTAGATCCGAATGTGGTTATTAAACTACAGCATGACCCCGCTTTTAAGGGTACATTTGCTGATTGGCCTATACCGTAGCTCGCTCAACACTGCTCCGGATGGCCTTCTATTGTATACCAATGCAAATAGTGTGCCTGTTTTTACATCCCACTTTTCAGTGGGCCGTACAAAAAAGAAGAGCCACCGCCGGGCTGTCCCGGGATGGCTCTCCCAAGGCCCATCTTAAAGTGGGCTACCTATTCTTTCCTCCCGCCCGATGCGGGCAGGCATTGAAGGGGGTAGAACTCACTCAGGATTGTTTCAGTCAGACTTTCCCAAAATAACGAAAGCCCCGGCGCGCATTGGCGCCGGAGCTCTCGTCCTGTTATTTACTGATCGTCAATTACCGTTTAGCGGTTGAGGACGACTTTCTGAGTAGTGTATTGGCTATTTGTGCGAACCGTCAGCATGTAGGTGCCGTTGCTGAGCCCTTCGCTCGCCAGGTTAAGTTGTTGCGTACCGGCGTCCAGAGTCAGGTTGCGGGTGAACACTTCCTGTCCATACAGGTTGCGCAGCGTGACGATGGCTTCCTGGCCGGCCACTTCGTCGAACTCGAGGAAGAGTTCGCCATTGGTGGGGTTCGGATAGGCCTTCATGCGGAGTTCGGTTACTTCGCTTGCCGGAGTGTCGGTTCCGTTACCCGGACGGGAAATGCCGCTCGAATAGCTGACCGAGCACAGCAGGGAGTTGTCGCAATCGTCGTATACCCGGTAGTGGTAAGTGACGCTGAATCCGTTGAAGTTGGTTCCAACCAGATAGGCATGTACCGAAGAGCAGTTATCGGTGTAACCAGCAGCTACTGCAGCCGGGTTGGGAGCAGGAAGCGTGGTAACTGCTCCACCGGCCGGGCAACCGCCGTTGGTGGGTGCAGGCGCCGTCAGGTCCTGGCCACTGTATTCCAGTATGCAGATGGTGCGCTGTCCGGTACAGGGGTCCGTTACGGAGAAGGCGTGGGCCACGGAGAAGTCGCAATAGTTATTAATGTTGGTGGAACCGACATGAACTACTGTAGCACCCGGGAAAGCTCCCTGCATAGTGACTTTTGCTTCAGCCGCAGAGGGCACATCATCCCAGCACTGCAGATCGGTGACCGGCGCCGGGCAGTTGCCGGAGATCGGGCCATCGCCATTGGCAGGAACGGTCCAGCTCACGGAGCAAAGGACGTCATTGGACTTGCCGCAGTTGTCGCCTACCGAGTAGTTGTGCGTTACAGTGAGGCCGGTGCAGGGGCTGCCTGTTTGAGTCGTGCTCACAACGCGGGCCCATACCTGTCCGCAGTTGTCCGTATAAGCGGAAGCAACCCAGTCGGGATCCGGAGTCGGCACAGCGTTGAGGGAAGCTACCTCTCCCCCAGCAGGGCAAGTGCCAGTGGGCTGCTCATTGTCGCCACCGGAGTAAGAGATGGAACATGGCGTATAGTTGCCGCAATCGTCATAGATGCGGTAGTTGTGCGTTACGACGAAGTCACAGTCATTTTCATCCAGTTGAACACTGGTAAGCACTCCAATGACAATACCGCAGTTGTCCGTATAGTTGGATGCAATGTCGTCGGCATCCGGTTCAGGCACTTCGCTGAGGCAGGTCAGGCCCGTCTGGCTCGGAGGGCAAGTGCCCATTGGAGCGATATTGTCAGGCAGCACTTCGAAGGTACGAGTGCAGGAGTTGGTAGCACAGCCGTTGGGCGTGGTTGCAACAAAAGTTACACTTACGATGCCGCCACACTTGCCAGGAGCCCTGGGAGTGGTCAGGAAGCGGCCCACGGTACCCGGGCAGGATTGCGTCAGGTCAACCTTGAACTCATTCAGCCATGCCTGGAAGCGGCTGTCCACTTCTGCCTGGCTTAAGCAGGCAGGCTCGGTCCGGTTGTCCGGGCAGATGAGCACTGGCGGCAGGGTCGGCTTAACCGTGAACGTACGGGTGCAGGTCACCGGATCGTAGCAACCGATCGTGTTGCGGACCATGAAAGTGACAGTGGTGGAGCCACCGCAGAATGGTGGAGCGACCGGAGTAGAGGTAAACCCTCCTTTATTCTGGTTCTCGTCGCAGTTCTTCTCTACAGAGAATTCATCAAGCCACGCCTGGAAGGCTGCATTTACTTCAGCCTGGTTGGCCACGCAGGGGCCGATCTCCTTATCGTCCGGGCAATTGGCAACCGGTGGAGGGGGAACTTCTACTGTAAAGGTAGAAAAGCAGTTATCAGAAGAGCGGTCGCAATCGTAAAGTGTGACTGTCACCGTACCGCCGGTACATTTCTTGGGCGGCTTGAGGTCGTCCAGGTCTTCACTTATCTCGCAATCGTCGTAGTCAAAGTCCGATTTCCACCTGGCGAAAGCGCGGTTGATATCACTTTGCCAGGAACAAAGCGGCATTACTACAGGGTCAGGGCATTCTTCCCCGCTTCTTGCCTGAGCTTCTTGCGGGGCCAACAATCCAACGCAGCATAAGGTTGCAAGGATCGTGAGTCTTAGGAAAATGTTGAAATGCTTCATGGTTAAGTCAATCTGATTTTATAAGTTTTTTTTTGTCGTCTTATCTTCAATAGTTACGGTTCGTCATTTCAAATGGTTGCAGTGGGTGTATTTCCTTTTTCTGAGGCTACTTTTTAGCCTGATGCCAGATCAGGAAAAGAGGGCTTGGATTTAGGGTGCCGCCCTTTCAGGCGGGTGGAGGATTTGGAAAGTACTGGCCTCTCATAATTCTAGTTTTTAAGATTATTAAATACGTATATAGGTTAACCCTTCTATCCGACTTCGGGAAAGGTTATTAAAATGCAAACCACCACCGCACTCATGCAGCGGTATATGCAGCCTAAGATCTGTTCAAATGAAATTGTTGGAAGGAGTATCCTAAATGGAGCACAACCCCCAACCCGGTAATGTAGTAGCTCCGGGATTGCTTGTGGCCAAGCAATTTTTTGCTCTCAAAACATGATCAGTTGCTCTTGCAACTCGTATAATTTGCTCGCCTGGTAGAGACGAATACTTTACTTTCTACGGTATCTTATTGGGCCATGTTGCAGTTTTAGGCAATTTTTTTTATTTGTTAAAGCCTCTATACGAAGCGGCTTACCTTTTCTGAAATACTGTGTGCCCTGGAAATGTATCGTCGGCCAAATGACCGAATTTAGTGCTTGGGGAGCCCTGTATTGGGGGGAAGTGTTGTGAGGCTAATGTTTTTGAGCAATTGAAGGCTCTCACTTAAAAACTAGTGAAAGTGAGAGCCTCACTGCATCTCACATCAAATATAGAGGAAGTTCTCAAGAATGACAAAAAAAATAAAGTTATTTTTTTATAATATTTTATTCTGCAATACAGGCTACGGCAAGAACGTCGTCGAAATAATCCGCATAGTGCACAGTAATGCCTTCCTTGATATATGCAGGCAGTTCTTCATAATCCTTCTGATTATCGATCGGTAAAATGAGGTTGTGAATGCCGACCCTGCGGGCGGCAATGGTTTTTTCCTTTACTCCGCCGATTGGCAATACCTTGCCGGTCAAAGTCAGCTCTCCGGTCATGGCAATATCATTTCGGACGGGCAAGCCGGTAGCCAGAGAATATAGTGCCAGTGCCATGGTGATTCCAGCTGAAGGGCCGTCTTTGGGAGTAGCTCCCGCCGGCACGTGCAGGTGCACAGAATGACGGTCAAAATAATCGCTGTTCTTTTCCAAACCCGACACCCGGGACCGGATATAACTGTAGGCAATTTCGGACGATTCCCGCATGACGTCTCCCAACTGGCCGGTTTGTTTGAATCCGGGGCTCTGGCTGCGGATGCCGCTGGCTTCGATGTAGATCGTGGCGCCTCCCAGGGAGGTGTAGGCCAAGCCCAGAGTGACACCCGGCATAGGCCGGTTGTACAGCTTCTCAGTATTGAAGATGGGTTTGCCCAGCAGGTGCTCAACATCTTCCTTGTCTACGCGGAACTTCACCTCTTCGTTCTCTGCCAGTTTCAGCGTGGCCTTGCGGATGATCTTACGAATGTGTTTTTCCAGGTTGCGAACGCCTGCCTCGCGGGCGTAATTCTCAATGATCTCCTTGAGCGCCTCATCGCTGATCTGGATCTCGTCTTCCCGGAATCCGTGTTCCTTTAATTGTTTGGGCAGCAGGTACTGTTTGGCGATCTGCACTTTCTCATCCATGATGTAACCCGCCAGGCGGATCACTTCCATGCGGTCCAGCAAGGGCCCGGGTATGGTGTCCAGTTGGTTAGCAGTGGTGATAAAGAGCACCTTGGACAGGTCGTAGGGAATATCCAGGTAATGGTCCAGGAAGGAATAGTTCTGTTCGGGGTCGAGCACTTCGAGCAGGGCCGAAGCGGGATCGCCCTGAAAACTGGCGCCGATCTTGTCGATCTCGTCGAGCATGATCACCGGGTTGGAGGTACCCAGCCGCTTGAGGGCCTGGATGAGCTTGCCCGGCAGTGCGCCAATATAGGTTCGGCGGTGGCCTTTGATCTCGGCTTCGTCGCGCATCCCGCCGAGAGAGAACCGGAAGAACTCCCTGCCCAGGGCATTGGCAACCGACCGCCCCACAGACGTCTTACCGACGCCGGGCGGGCCCACCAGGCAGATGATGGAGCCGCTGACCGTCCCTCTTTTGATGATGGTGCTGAGAAATTCGAGAATGCGTTCCTTGACCTCTTCCAGGCCGTAGTGGTCCTTGTCCAGGATGGCGCGCGCTTTTTTGATGTCGTTGTTGTCTTCCGAAAAAACACCCCAGGGAAGATCTGCGATGGTTTCCAGATAATTGCGGGTGACGTTGAACTCCGGAGATTGAACGTTGAGCACGCGGAGCTTGTCCAGTTCCTGTCCCACCGTTTTCAGCGCTTCAGCCGGCAGTTCCTTCTCCGCCAGTTTCTGTTCGATCTTTTCGATCTCGGTCTGCCCTTCCTCTTTTTCCATACCGAGCTCCTTCTTAATGGCCTTCAGTTGCTCGCGCAGGAAGAACTCTTTTTGCTGCTTGTTGACCTTCTCATCGATCTGCTGGCTGATGCGTTGCTGTATTTTGGCGATTTCCAGCTCTTCTTTTATCATCAGCAACAGCAACTTGGCGCGGGCTTCCAGGTCAAAAGCCTCGAGCAATGCCTGGAGCTGTTCGCTGTCGGAAGACAAAAGGTTGCTGATGACGTCCATTGTCAGGCCCGGTAATTCATGGTTGAGCTGTGAAACCACCATATTGACCTGTTCCTGGAAAAGCGGGTTGAGCTTGAGCAATTCTTTGATCTCAGAGCTGATGGCCATCATGTAAGCCTTAAGCGCAGGGTCGGGCTTTTCCTTGGGCTCGGTATAGTAGTGGACCGACCAGCGCAACCTGGGCTTGACCAGCAGGCCTTGTTTTTTTCGGAAACGGGTGATGCCCCGCCCCAGCACCTGTACCGTATTGGGGGCAATAGGGTGAATGCGCAACACCTGAAAAAGGGTGCCCACCTCGTATAGTTCGGAATCGGTATAGTCTTGTTCGTTGAACTCCTGGGCAAATACCAGCCCAATGTATCCTTCTTCTTCTTCAATGGCTTGTTTGAGCGCTTCTACCTGTTCACTTCCGGAAAAGGTCAGGGGAAGGGCAATGCCCGGAAATATCGGGCGCTGCAGCAGGGGCAGAATGGTTAGGTTTTGCGGGAGAACGTTGTCCATCGCCTGCAGATACCCCCCTCCGGAATTTACATCTACGGCTCCGTTGCCGGATACAGTACCCGATTTTTCGGCCATAAATTTTTCTTCTGCCATATTATTGATTTTCTTTGAACGTCCTGGTTTTTCTGCCGGCTCACTTTCGTAGAAAGAGAACACCGGTAGAATAATAACACTCAACCTAAGTGCCAATGTTGAAGGACTGACAGCATGTCTGCTTTTGGCGCCCCCAATAGCAGTGGGTATGCCGGAATGACAGAACCAGGCTTGCGTTTTACCGTTTTTTAGGCCATCCTGTTTCCCCGGTAATTCTCCCTGAAACCATAAAACTATAAAACCATGAAGCCCTCTAACCCCATCCACCTGCTGTTCATCGCGCTTGTACCCGATGAACCCATTCAGAAAGAGGCCACCCGGTTTAAGGAGTATGCTGCCGCCCACTTTCACAGTTCCCGGGCTTTGAACGCTCCGCCTCACATTACATTGATCTCTCCTTTTAAATTGCCGGAAAATGAGATGGAAGGGCTGTACGAGGCGCTGGAGCCATTCGCATCGGAAGAGACGGCTTTCCTGCTGGGCCTGAAGAACTTCAGCTGCTTCCCCCCGCGCGTCATTTTTGTGGATGTGGAAAGAAAAATTGAACTACTGTCGCTTCAAAACCGTTTAGAAGCCTACTTAACTGAAGCACTGGGAGTGGCTCTAAAACGCCACCGCGATTTCAACCCTCATATGACGGTTGCGTTCAAAGACCTGAGTCGGAAGGCCTTTCCCGAAGCCTGGGCTTATTTCTCCCAGATGGAATACGAACGGGAGTTCCTGGCCGATGCGCTGGCCCTGCTGGAGCACAATGGTAAACGGTGGGAGGTGCTGCGCCGGTTCGCTTTCAGTAATATTTAATTGGAGTTCCTGATGTTCCCTTACGCTTTCGAAGCATGCATCAAACATCAAAAATTGAAAAGCCATCGCTCCCCATGAGAAACACCCTTATTCTTTTACTGTTCTTCCTTGCCCTGGGTGCCTTTTCCTGCGACAAGGATCAACTCCGCGTTCCCGGGGAAGAAGAAGAATCCGCAGGAGAACCGCCGGTTCCGGATACCGTCCGTTACCTGGCACTGGGAGATTCCTATACCATCGGCCAATCCGTCAGCTATGCGGACCGCTGGCCAGTTCAACTGGCTTCACAACTCCGGGCCCGATTTCCCGACACAACATATTATATAGAACAACCTGATATCATTGCCCGTACCGGATGGACGGCCGGCAACCTGCTGCAAGCCATAGCCGCAGCCGATACGCTGCAACCGCCATACGGCCTGGTCTCTCTGCTCATTGGGGTGAACAATCAATTCCAGAACCGCCCGATAGATATTTACCGCTCCGATTTCAAGGCCTTACTGGAGCAGGCTATTTCATTTGCCGGCAATGACACCTCCAGAGTGATCGTCCTGTCCATTCCCGATTATGCCTTTACACCATTTGGGCAGAACCGCCCCAACCCCAACCTGATCAGTATGGAGATCGACAATTACAATGCCATCAACCGGGAGATTACCGAGTGTTACGGTGTTGCATACTTCGATATTACGCCGATTTCCCGACAGGGCCTCGCCCAGCCTCAGCTTGTTGCCTCTGACGGGTTGCACCCCTCCGGCGCCATGTATGCACGCTGGGTAGAAGAAGTTCTGGGTTATGTGGTGGGAATTTTGGAGTAAATATAAATAGAGTGGGACTTCCGGGTTGGTAGGACAACTTATGATGTTTTATCCGTGCTGCCGGTTCCGGACAAGGCCGGAAAACATCAAAAATCGCAAATCCTTAGCCGCTCTCCTCTATTCATTCGGGCAACTTCTGCATCTTTTTCCTTTCTTATATTTCTTGCAGCACTTCTTCTTTTTCTTGGCTTCCACGATGGGCAAGGGAAAAGGCAGGCGGATCGCCGCCGGGTTGGTGTCCATTCTGTTTTTTCTGGCTTGCATTGTTTTGGCGTCCTTGAGCGCTGGCTGAGCTGGCGCTATTGTTTTTAATTAATCTAAATAAACAACGAGAGCAAAGATAAGCCGGTAGGATGTATTAAGTCAATAACAAAAGTCACCGCTTTTGTCATTTTATTGCCAGGAAATGGAGCATTAAGTCAACCCGTTCGTTTCAATAATTTAAGGTATTGATTATCATGTTGTTATTTTAATGGATGTCGTTTTGGGACAAAATAGTCAGGTTGGTCTTTTTCCCGGCAGGATAAAAGTAAGCAATTTCAATGTCTAATTTTGAAAAGACCAAATTATGAACTAAAAAGAGCATCTGGGATAGGATAATATTCTAGATGGCTTCCTATTTTTTAGTAATAATTCTTATCGAAAGCATTAAAACCTGAAACGTATGAAATGGATTACACTCACAGCCCTATGCCTGATGTCTGCCCTGGCCTGGGCACAAACGGGTACGGTAACCGGTACGGTTACAGATGCCACAACAGGTGAGCCGCTGGTCGGCGCCAACGTTTATCTGAAAGGGGCCCGGTCTGGGACGGTAGCGGACCTGGACGGCGCTTTCACTCTTGTTGCGCCAGCCGGCGACCAGGAAATCATTGCCTCTTATGTAGGCTATGCCGCTGTCTCCAGGCGGATCACCATTGCTGCCGGTGGAAAAATGAGCCTCAATTTTAGCCTGGCGCCCACCCGCCTCCTCAGTGAAGAAATTGTCGTTTCGGCTTCTAGAAAGGCAGAAAAACTGACAAATGCTCCGGCGACGATCTCGGTGATCAATGCTCAGGCCATTGCGGAGCTCCCCACGTTTAACGTGGCGGAATTGCTTGGCCGCCAAAAGGGAGTAGATTATGTCCGTTCCGGGGTATTGGGCATCGGGGTAAACGCCCGGGGTTTCAACAGCGCATTTAACCCCAAGAACCTGCAGGTCAATGATTCCCGCTTGTCGACTTTGGTGGCAACCGGCTTACCCTTCGGCGCTTTAAGTACTACGGTAAAGGAAGACGTTGAACGCATTGAGGTGGTCCTCGGGCCTTCTTCTGCCTTATACGGGCCCAACGCCCACAACGGGCTGCTGAATACCATCACCAAGGACCCGCGCACCAGCCAGGGTACCACCATTGCCCTGGGTATAGGAAATCAGAATGTGCTGAGCACCCGCCTTCGCCATGCCACGAAGTTTAATGACAAGCTGGCCTTCAAACTAAGTGCAGAGTTTAGTCAGGGAACCGAATTTGACTTTACGGACACGGTTTATTACTTCAATACTGCTTTCGACAATGTGCTCTTTGGAGGGCCTGGCGATGGCAGCGCCGTAAAATACCACGCAGAACCCGAGTTGGAGATGGACCCCCGGTACAACTTTAGTTCCGGTAACCCTGGTAATATTTTCGGGGACGATGACAACCCCTACAACTTCAGCTCCATGAGAGGGGAGGCTGCCCTGTATTACACCGTCGCTCCTGGTAACGATATCATTCTTGCCTACGGGGGAAGCCAAAGCAACAATATCGGCAATACCAATGCCGGCCGCAACCTGATCAAAGACTGGCAGTTGCATTGGTTCCAGGCCAGGTATGTCTCTTCCCGTATCTTCGCCCAGGCATACTACACCATTTCGAAAACGGAGGATACCTACGCGATGAACCAACGGACGCAGAACTTCTGGAGCTTCATCGATGCCGGATTTGAGCCTCAGGTGGCCTGGGACCGCTCCCTGAATGAGCAGTGGTTTGGAATCACGCCTCAAATTGGAATACCACTTAACCGGGGCTCCAATTTCAAAGATGACTCCAACCGCTTCAATGCGGAAGTCCAGTACAACAATACCATTCAGGCCGCTGGCCTCGACTTTATCGTGGGGGCGCAGTTCCAACGAGATGTCGCCAATAGCAACGGGACTTACCTGCTGGATGCTGACGGGCCTATCGAGATCAACCAGCTAGGAGGCTATCTCCAGCTGGAACGGCAATTCGGCACCAATTTCAAGGCGGTGCTTGCCGCCCGCGCAGACAACCACGACCTCTATGGCTTTAACTTCATCCCCAAAGCAGCGCTGGTTTACTTTAATGACAACGGCGCCTGGCGCCTGACCTATGGCAAAGGCATTGCCGCTCCGACCATTCTCAACCTGGAAGCCAATATTTTTGGAGGAGTGCTGCTTGGTAATGGAGAGGGCTTTACCTTATCGGATGGTAGTAAGGTCGACGCATTGCAGGTGGAAACGATCCAAACCGTCGAGGTGGGCTACAAAGGTAAACTTTCCGAAAAACTCTTCTTTGACGCCAACGCTTACTACAACGTCTCTGAGAACTTCCTCAGCCCGGCGATCAATATCGCTACCAATGGCCGGACAGTCGTCCAGCGGGGCAACCAGGATATGAAGGAAGTGGTGCCGGGCACTCCGGACGCTGGGGCAGCGCTGGTCCTGACCTATGTTAATTTTGGCAGTGTCAATACTTATGGCTTTGATGCAGCGGCCAATTATTTGCTAACTGATGAGTTGTCGCTCAACCTGAATTATTCATTCTTTGATTACAGCCTGGATGAAAATGACCTGACCAACGATGGCAATAAAAATGGCGTCGTCGACGAAAATGACCTGCCCATTAACACGCCAACCCATAAGCTTGGAGTGGGCTTGAATTACAGTGGCAAGAAGTTTTTCGCCACGCTGTTTGGCCGCTGGGTAGATACCTATGATTTCTTTTCCGGTATAAATGTCGCCGCAGCCACCAACCGAGACCTGATCTATGCCGGTTCTCCAGTGGTTGAAGGGCAGCGCGTTGGGCGTTCCTTTAACTACGGCCCATTGGGTGGGTTCTTCAACCTCGACCTGGGTGTGGGCTACCATATCAATGACTACTTGACGGTCTCCGGGCAGGTAGTCAACGTGTTAGACCAGGAAGTTCGGGAGTTCGTTGCCTCGCCTCCCATCAGGCCACTCTATTCAATAGAAGTGAAAGTGAACTTGCCGGCTATCGGCGGTAAAAAGTGATGAATTGACTGAATGAGGGAAGGAATGAAGGTGTGATGGGGCCGAAACGCCCATTCATCATTCCTCCATTCCTTCCATCAATCATTCCTTAAGGAAAATAACATGCGCAACGCAGTGATCCTTTCCACCGGCGCCTATGCCCCGGAAAGAGTGATCCCCAATTCTTATTTTAATGAATTGCTGGGCGAGGATGTTGATGCCTGGCTACGCGAGAACGTTGAGATCTATGAGCGCCGCTGGTGCAAAGAGGGAGAAAGCACCGCCGATCTGTCGGAGCACGCCGCACGGCAAGCGTTGGAGCGCGCTGGCCTTCACCCTCGTGACCTCGACCTGATCATCGTCTCCACCGATACGCCTGAATATGTCTCTCCTTCAACGGCTTCCGTAGTTGAACACCGCCTGGGCGCCGAGAACGCCGGAACTTTTGACGTCAACACCGCCTGTGCCGGTTTTGTAACGGCTCTGGATATCGGGTCAAAATACATCCGTGCCGATGATCAGTACAATTATGTTATGGTTATCGGCGCTTACGCCATGAGTAAGTACCTCAATATGGGGGACAAAAAGACGGTCACCCTCTTCGCTGACGGGGCGGGGGCGGTCATTCTTAAAGCTGAGGACACCAAAGAACGTGGCTTTTTGGCCAGCGAACTGTTATCGGAAGGCCAGTACCACGATTGGATGGGCATCTATGCCGGCGGCACTTTCCGGCCGGTCAGCGCCGAGGCCATCTCCCAAAATGAACACCTGCTCCAATTCGTAAAGAAATTCCCCAAGGAGCTCAATCCCGAGATCTGGACGCAGATGGTAGAACGCCTGTGTCAGCGCATCCACACGACACCGGATGAGGCCGATCATTTTTTTATCACCCAGATCAACATCAACAGCATTCGGGAAACCATGGATAAATTGGGGCAACCCCACGAAAAAGCCCACACCGTGATGCACTACTATGGCTATACCGGTTCGGCCTGTATTCCCATGGCTTTCAACGATGCCTGGGAAAAAGGCAAATTAAATGCCGGAGATTTAGTATTTTTCATCGGCTCGGGTGGAGGGCTGGCCTTTGCTAGCGCAGCTTTCCGCCTTTAAAGGTTGTCAGTTGCTGGTTGACGGTTGTTTGTTGCCTGACTGACAACCAACAACATACAACCAACAACCCAATAACACCAATGCGCCAACCACAACAAGACTGGATTGCCAAATGGGCCCTCTACAGCCCCAATAAAGTTGCCGTAAAAGAATTTGAGTCCGGACACAGCTTCACCTACGGCGAGCTCGACCGGCTGGGCAATCGCCTGGCCTTTCACCTGCGGGATCATTACGGGGTGGAAAAAGGCAGCCGCATCGCCATCCTGGCGGAGAACTGCCTGGAGTATATCGCCCTTTTTGCCGCTGCCCAGAAGATGGGCTGTATACTGGTGCCGATGAACTACCGCCTGGCCAGCGCTGAGATCGACTACCTGCTCCGCGATTCAAAACCCTCTTTGGCCATTTGCGAGAAAAAGTTTGCTCCTCTTCTACAGGGAGCCCCCTCCTTTGCCAGCATCCCGTATTTTTTGCCGTTGGAAGAGCTCTCCACTTTTTGCCACAGGGAAAAGGCGGGTAATGGCGAAGCCATCTTCCCCCTGCAGCAGGTAGAGGAGGACGACCCCATTTTTATACTTTATACCTCAGGGACGACCGGTTTTCCAAAGGGCGCCATTTACAGCCACAAGATGCTTTTCTGGAACAGCATCAATACGGCCATCAGCCTGATCGTCAATACGGAAAGCCGGACGGTAAATGTCATGCCCCCCTTCCATACTGGAGGCTGGAATGTACTCACCACGCCTTTCCTCCATCATGGCGCCTATACCTGTATGGTGAAAAAATTCGACGCATCAACGGTGCTCCGGTTGCTGCAGGAAGAGCAGGTGACCCTCTTCATGGGGGTGCCCACCATGCTCAGGATGATGGCCGAAGTACCGGAATTCGAGGAGGCTACCTTTCCGGGCCTTTACTACATTATCGTCGGTGGAGAGCCTATGCCGATCCCGCTCATCGAAGTTTGGGAGTACAATAAGGGCGTGGCCATCCGGCAGGGCTATGGAATGACAGAGGTAGGCCCAAATTTGACCTCTCTTCACCAGAACGATGCCATCCGGAAAAAAGGGTCGATCGGGCGGCCTAATTTTTATGTGGAAACCAGGATCGTGGACATCAACGGACAGGAACAACCCGTCGATGAGGCCGGAGAGTTGCTGCTCCGGGGCCCTATGGTCACACCGGGCTACTGGCGTAATGAGGAGGCCACCCGCAAAGCTATTGTCGACGGTTGGTTTCACACCGGCGATATGGTCCGCCTCGATGAAGAGGGCTATCTTTTTGTCGTCGACCGCATCAAAAACATGTTCATTTCCGGTGGGGAGAACGTTTATCCGGCAGAGGTGGAACGGGTGCTGCTGAGTCACGGAGGAGTAGCTGAAGCTGCCGTAGTAGGTGTTCCTGATGCGAAATGGGGAGAAGTGGGCAAGGCTTTTGTCGTACCGAAATCCGGCATGCGCATGGCAGAGGACGAGCTGATGGCTTACTGCCAAAGCATGCTGGCGCGGTTTAAAGTGCCTAAGTATATTATTTTCGTAGATGAACTGCCAAAGAACGACACGGGAAAGATCAACCGGGCAGCGCTGAAGCAGTTGGCCTGAGCGGGCCATTAATGAAGACAGGGATTGGGAAAATCTCCGTAAACGGTTAACTTGAGCGTTGTTCAAAAAAAACGCCATGAAGAAGATCTATGTTGCTGCTACCGGCCAACACGTCGGAAAAACGACCTCTACCCTGGGCCTGGTGTCCAATCTTCGGGCAAGAGGATTCCAGACCGGCTATTGCAAACCGGTGGGGCAGGAATACCTGACCGTAGACGGCAAGATCGCCGATAAAGACGCGGTTCTTTTTGCTCAGGTGGTGGGCTTCGATATCATCCCCGAAATACACAGCCCTGTGGTCCTGGCTCGGGGGGCGACCAAAGCCTTCCTGGACGATCCTTCTCAATTCCACTATGAATCCCTCCTGCAGGGTGCAGCCTCCCAATTGGAGGCAGTTAATGATATAATGGTCTATGAAGGTACTGGCCACCCGGGAGTGGGCAGTGTGGTCAACTTATCCAATGCAGATGTGGCGGAACTGCTCGGGGCGGGCATCATTATGGTCGTAGAGGGAGGCGTAGGCCGAACCATCGACCGGTTGCATATGAGCACGGCCCTTTTCCGGGAGAAAAACCTGCCGATGCTGGGGATCATCGTCAATAAGGTCATTCCCGAAAAGCGGGAGGAGATCCAGCATTACCTCTCCCTGAAACTGGGCCAGATGGGCATGCCGCTCCTGGGCGTTGTACCTTACGACCGGTCGCTGTCGTTCCCTATAATGGAAACCATCAACCAGGCGGTCAACGGCAAGGTGATCGTCAATGAGCACCGCCTGTCCAATCGGGTGGAAGACATCATCGCCGGCTCCCTGGTCGATATCGATGAATTCAATACCTTCCGCAATATCCTCCTGGTGGTCAGTTACAAACGCCTGGCGGAGGCCATTGACAAGATCCACGCTATCGCCAAAGTGAAAAAACTGGCCCGCTCTCCTCTTTCCGGAGTGATCGTCACCGGCGATGGCCGGCATGAGAACTGGTACAAACTGGAGGACATTCGCCACCCCTACCTGCTCGACCATGAGATCCCTATTCTGACTACCATCCTGGATACTTATGGTTCTGTGGTCAAGATCAGCCGCATCGAAGTGAAGATCAATACCCGTACCCCCTGGAAGGTCAAAAAGGCGATTTCCCTGATCCGGGACCATGTCGACTTTGAACTTCTGCTCGAACGCCTCGATATTCTTGAAAGAGGTGGGCAATTGAAGTGAGGCGCGTGCAGGAACTTTCTCCAGTTTTGTTATCTTAGTAATCCTTAAAAAATAAGGTCACTGATCTTGAAATGTGGGGAAGGCTGGAAGCACGTTAGGGCTGAAGGCGAGCTACATTTCAAGATCTCCAAGCAGTGAACTTATTTTTTAATCACTACTTAGGTGGAAACACGATATTTTTATGGCTATCCTCATCATTGGCGCGACCGGCAATATCGGAAGGAACCTCGTCGGCACCCTTCTGGAGAGCCGGCAACAACTCTTGCTGGGCGTTCGCGAACCAGAGCAGGCGCGGGACATCTGGCAGTTTCGCGCTCATTATATCCCATTTGACTTCCGGGCGCCGGAAACTTTCGAGCCGGCCCTGAGCCAGGTGGAACGGTGCTTTTTTATCGCTCCACATGACAATCCAGTGCCTTCGGTAAAATTGTTCCTTCAGCATGCCCGGCACCTCAAACAGCTGACCTTCAGTTCCGGGCGTACTACCGGTGGGGTGGAAGGCAAACCCCTCAACACCATTGAGAAAATGATCTGGGAAAGCTTCATTCCGGCAACCATCCTGCGGCCGGGCTGGTTCATGCAGAACTTTACGGGCTGGATCGGGGATGACATTCGCGGGGAACGAAAGATCGTCCTGCCCGCCGGCGGCTCCAAAACGGCCTTCATCGATGTGCGGGACATTGCTGAAGTAGCTGCGCTTACGCTCATCCACGGCGGCCATACCGGCCATACCTATGAGCTGGTCAGCGATGAGGCTTTCGACCATTATCAGGTAGCCGGTATGATCAGCCGGGCTATTGGCGAACAGGTGGATTACCTGCCATTGGATCCTATGGATTACATCAAGCGGATGATGAAAAAAGGCTGGCCCAGAGACATTGCCGAACATACCGTGGAGCTGTACCGGCTGGTCATGGAAGGATTAGAAGCGGAAACTACGCCCGATGTGGAAGAGATCCTGGGACGCAAGCCCCGCCGCCTGGGAGATTTTATCGAGGAGCACAAAGAGGCATTCAAATAAGCAATGAACTTCTTCTTAGAACTTATTTCCTTGACGAGGGGCTGATTTCACCTTATTTTTATACAATACGCCTATGCGGTTGCGGAGGACTATATTCTGATGTCCGCCATTCAGCGCCGTACCACTGACGGAGAAGAGGGGATGAACCGGGCAATGGGCTACCTCGAGCAAGCGGGGCTGTACGCCCGAGGCCTGCCCAATGAGTTTTTCGTGGAAAAAGCCCTGGTGCACCTGCGCCTGGGACAGAGAGCAGAGGCCCGCACCGCTCTGGAAACTTACCAGGAGCAGGAACCCTATCTGCCCGCCAGCAGTGAACAGGAGAGCGCCCTGCAATGGTGGGTGAGGAATATGCTGGAGAAAGTGGAGCGGATGTAAGTAAATGCGATGAAATAACATTTCCCAATAAATCCCGATTACTATGAAAAATTTATTCTTCTGGAGCCTGTTGCTGCTCCTGATCACCGGCTGCCCGCCGGAACAGCCCGTTTCAAAAGTGTTGGAAGTCAAATACGGCGAAACGGTTGATGTGCCCGGCGAGCAATTGAAAGTCACCTTCACAGCAGCCGGCGACAGCCGCTGCCCTAAGGATGTACAGTGCATTACCGCCGGAGAGGCCAAAGTCACCCTCGGTGTTGAAAAAGATGGCGTCAGCGAAAACATCGAGCTGATAGCAAAGGGCCTGTGTTACGAAGAAGACGGTACCTGTGGCAGTGAAGCCACTGCTTTGGGTTATCGTTTCCGGTTGTATTCCCTGAACCCTTACCCCGAGCAGAACGTGATGCCGAACCCCGAGGATTATGTGGTGAAGGTAGAATACGCTGTATTATAGTTCCTCTGTTGGTTCGACTTCAAATATCTGGCCGTTCCGGGCAAACCGCACCGGAAGGAAAAGTTCCGTCATGGCCATATTGCTGAGCAGATGCCCGGAGGGGCGGCCTACGCGGATCCTGCTGCCCGGGAGGAGCCCCAGAAAGGGCGCCAGTTGATCGGCCAGGTGCTCGTCGACAGGGGTATTGGCCCGGAGGGTGTTCCGGAGCTGCCGGGCGGCTTCCCTTCCAACCGTTTCGGCCGGCTTTCCTCTTTCGCCGAGAGCATCGGCACCGAGCCGGAGAGGTGAGCCGTCAGCGGAAATGCCCGTCTCTGCCCACAACACGATGCCTGCCCCGGGATCGTAAGCCGGGCCATAAGCAGTTTCAATGTCCACGGGGCAATTCCATTCCCGGAGAGCTATTTGGGCAGAAGAGGCCATCCGTTCAGCTACCTGCCTGCCCGCAAGGGTGTCGGCAGCGAAGGCGAGCCCACCCATACGGACAGGCCGCCCGCCTTCCGTTAGCAAGTAGGGGGGGAGTGTGGCCAATCCTATCCGGGAAGGCAACTTTGGTTGGATGCGGGCCGTCACTTCTCCACCGCCTTTAGGGAAGTATCCCTGCCGGCCGATGGCCAGTTCGATGTCCGCAAATCGGGCCAGATAGGGGAGTAGCACCTGCTGTGTATACACAACCGGGGGTTGCCATTTGCCACAGGTGCCCCCCTTCAGGTGGAGGGTACTCGGCCCGGAGGCAAACAGGAGCGGAGGCAGCAGGGCCTGAAGCAACAGCGAAATGCTGCCGGCTGTCCCAATGTCGAAGGAATAATTTCCGGGTTGTACCTTACCCGGTTCGAAGGCCATTGCTTCGGCGCCGAGCCTGACTTCCGTTACCGTTGCACTACAGATGGCCTGAAGCGCTTCAATGGCCATGAGGTGCTGGGCTTTGAGCCCTCCCTTGGGCCGGTTCGCCCGGATGCGCGTCATGCCAAAAGGGCGCCCGGTGAGGGCGGAAAGGGCCAGGGCGGTGCGCACCATCTGGCCGCCCCCTTCGCCCCGGGAACCGTCGATCTGGAGCATAATAGGGTTCATTTCGTCAAAGCTCCGGCGGAGCATAAGCAGAATATCGCTGCTTTCCTCCTGTTAAGATAGGCATATCTGAATGGATTGTCTTATCGGAATTGTGTAAATTTCCGGGATACTTACCAAATCTTCTATTATGGCCCTTTCACAGGATTACATCGACTTTCTAATGGACCAGCTCTCCGGCTTCGGAGAAGTGTCCTACAAAAAGATGTTCGGCGGCGCCGGCTTTTACAAGGATGGCGTTATGTTCGGCGGGATCATGTACGATGAGCTTCATTTCAAGGTTGATGATGAAACCAGGCCACTTTATGAAGAACGTGGGATGAAGCCCTTTGCCCCCGGGAACAAGAAAACAAAAGGCTTGCCTTTATACTATTGTGTTCCGGTAGAAGTAGTAGAAGACCGGGACGAACTGGCGCGTTGGGCGAGCCGGGCGCTAAAAGCAGCAAAAGGGGGAAAGTGAGGCAACCGCCTGTTGATGGGGTTTATTGTTTCAGGAATTCAGGGTCAAAAGTTTTGATCGTCAGCTTCAATAGGCCTAAGAACTCATCAGCTGTTCCATCTATGGACCGCCTCACCCAAAAACCAGGACAGACAAACCCTTCATAGACATCGTAACCTTCTGCTTCGATCGATTCGGCAAACCCCCGGAAAGACTCCTGCAGGAAATGGCTCGGTTCTGAAAGGAAAACACTTTCTCCGTACTTTTTGGGTTCCTGGGCGACAATGGCTAAATAACCATCCATTACTTCCTGATTATTGGCGCCTACCTCATACGCCAGATAATAGGTGCGCAGGTATTGCTTCAGCTCACTGTCGTACAGCGCCTGGGCATTGGCGACGAAGACCTTACTACTGAACAGGCTGGACAGGCCTTTCTGTAACTGGGTTAAGAACTTGGGGTTGTACCGGCCGAATGTCCTGGCGCTGTTGTAATCGATGTCTTGTTGATGCGGCCCACTCAAGAAGGCCTTTTCTCCCACGATGCTTTCCAGAACGGCTTTGCTTAGTACCTGTTTGGCGATCTGATACCTCCCTCTGATACCGCTTTCCGGTATCCAACTGCTGATACTTTCAGGGGCCAGGTCGGCATTCGTGCGCATATTTTGCCAGTCGGCAACGGCGAGTTTTATTTTTTCACCTAATTTTTCAGAGGAAAATCCTGGCTTGGTAGTACAGGCGAAGGTGCCTAATCCGGTGATGGCTAGAAGGGTCAGAAGTGTTCTAAGTTTCATTTTTTTTCTTCGAAAGGTAATACTTTTTCAGAGAATGGGAGCCGCAAGGGTAGGAAGATACCAGGGAGACAGGAGGAGGGCCCCAGTCATTGAATTTTGTTGTATGATTTGGAAGGATCTTACAATGGGCAAAAAAAAAGCCACTCCAAAAAGAGTGGCTTTAGTGTTTGTGGAGGTAGACGGAGTCGAACCGACGACCTCTTGCATGCCATGCAAGCGCTCTAGCCAGCTGAGCTATACCCCCTGCTTTTCAAAAGCGAATGCAAATTTAAAAGATTTCCGGAAAAAGAAAAGCCAAGGCTGAAATAATTTTTTCAATTTACCGGATCCGCTCATAAATGTATACCCGTTCCTCAATCTGTTTGGCTAAACGGTATTTCTCTTCCAATAGTTCACTAAAATGGCTCTCATACTGAGGGCTGCGGAAGATCATGAACCTAGGCAGCAGGGCTTTGAGTTCCTGGAGTTCCTTCTCCTGGTCAATTTCCAGGGCTTCGACATGCTGGGCTTCCCAGAAAAGGGAAGGGTGTACGTAGGGGAGGGGCGGCAGCTTTCCCAGCAGGTGGTAAATGACCTGGTCATTGATGGTGTATACGACATCATCGGGGGTAAGCTGGGGCGCCAGAAAAGCCGCGATCTGCCTGGGGTAATCTGCTTTGAGGTAGTAGTCCTTGTACTGCAGGGAGAGATTGATAACGATCAGCAGGCCAAGTAGCGAATAACCAATCCTGGGCTGACGCAGCCATTGGAGCCTTTTGGGAAGTTCTTCCCTGCTTATTCCGAAGAACTCTCCGGCAAGGAAACTGAACGGAAGCATGAGCTGTATGAAATAATGCCCGAACAACTTGCCCGGCAGCATCACGGCCAAAAGCACAAGTGCCGCCCACAGCAGTCCAAACTGCCGCTGCTCCAGGTGGCCGCTCCTTCTGAACAGCACATAGTACACGAAAAAGGCTACCGGCAGAAAGCGCAGGTTAAAGTCCAGAAAGAACGTGACGTAATCCAGTAAATCCTTACTCTCCGGATAGCGGCTGCTCACCGTAAAGCTGTAAAACCAGAACGCTTCCAGGTGGCCGGTGTGCTGGTACCAGGCGAGGACGGTGAGGAAAGGCAGTGCCGCCCCAACGGCCATGACAATGGCTTTGGCCCATGCCGCTGCCCATTGTTCTTTACCAACCCTGGCCTGCCACAGCAGAAACAGGCCAAACGCCAGGCCATCAAATAAAACTACATACTTAATGACAAAACCGATACCCAGGCTTAGCCCGGCAAGGAAATAACCCCAAAGAGGTGGACGGGAGCACCAGGCCCACAGGGCCAGCGCAGTGAATAGGTTGAAAAAAGTTTCCGTATTGGGCGAAACTCCATAATAAGTGAAGATGGAATTCAAAAAGAGATAGATCAGGCCTGCGGCGAAGGCAGCTTCCGGACGGCTCCCGAAAGACCGTTTCGCCCGATAGAGGAAAAATGACGTCAGTGCCAGCGTAGCGGCGGCGGCTATGCGGAATAAAAGTATGGATTTGCCAAGAACCAGTTGGAAGAAGGCATAAACCAGAAAAATGCCGATCGGTTTGGTATCAATGAAGTCCACCTGATAGGTATGTCCTCTCAGTAGGGTATCTGAGATGACAATGTAGGTGGATTCGTCGTGGTTGATGACGCTGGGAAAAAACGAGAAGAAGCGCAGCAGTAACGCTACTCCCAGAAAGAGGAGGAAAATGAAGAGGGGACGAAATCGCTGCAATGCCTGATTATTTTCCGCCAAAGATATAAAATGATCGAAGTATTCTCTCAAATACCTCCGATTCCCCCTGACAAACTACTCCCGCTTCCGCATCTCCCGCAATACCTTTTCGATCCGCTCAACGATATCATCTTCACTACTTTCTTTATTCAGGCTGGCCAGTTCATCTCCTAAAATTTCCATGGCCCTGTCCAGCTTCTCGATCCGGGATTTGAGTTTTTCATAATCACCGGTTTCCCAATATGCTCCTTCGTCTGAAACCTCGAGGTCGTGCAGATATTTTCCCTTGAGATAGCGAAGCAGCCGGACGATAGCTACGTGAGCGTCCGCACCGGCAAACTGGGTTTTGACGGACTGCCACTTTGCCTGAGCCGGATAACCTTCAGAGGCGCTCATCGCAACCTGTGCCGGGGAGGAGATCACACAGGATGCATTAAAGAACAGATAAACCCATTCACTCCTGGGGTGCACCTGGAAACTGATGCCTTTAAGGGCTAACGTTCCCGTAATTTCGATCCCTCCGGTATCCGTATTGTCCAGTTTTGCGGTAGGCGGGCGGCTCCAGTCTTCATCCAGGATAGCGTATCTCCAATTCATCGCTTTGGCAATATCTTCTACCTCATCGGCCAATTGGTATATGGCGCGCTTGTCGGTTAGTGTTCCCCGGTAATGCAGGCTTAGGCCCATAATTTTGATATTATTATCTCGGTTAACGAATCTCTTAATGCGCCACGAGCTGTTCCAGTCGTTTTTTCACCTGGCTGATGATCAACTCACCATGGTCCCGGGTATTCTCAATGAAGAGTTTGCTGGTCTCCATTCCGGCGCAGAGCACTCCTGCCAGGTAGACATTGGGCAGGCTGGCCTCCAATGTATCGGGGTTGTGGATGGGAATGCGGGGTTCTTCGCCAGGGATATCCAGTCCCAGATTCTCCAGCAAGGTGTAGTTGGGGACATAACCCGTCATGGCCAGCACCCAGTCGTTGTCGATGGTTAACGTACCTTCCGGAGTTTGTAGTACGGCTTCCCGTGGGTGTATTTCCTGGACGGAAGAATTGAAATAAGCTTTAATGCTGCCCTCCTGTATCCGGTTCTCGATGTCCGGCTTGATCCAGTATTTGACCCCTTTGTAGATCTTGTCATCCCGGATAGCCATGGTTACCTGCGCGCCTTTTCTCCAGATCTCCAGGGCTACCTGGCATGCAGAGTTGGCGGCGCCCACTACCAGTACTTTTTGTCCAACATAAGGATGGGCGTCGTCATAGTAATGTTTTACTTTGGGCAGGCTCTCCCCCCGCACATTCATCAGCCGGGGAGTATCGTAGAAGCCGGTGGCAACGACAACAGAGTGGGTTTCGTACTGCCCTTTATCCGTAAATATCCGGTACTGCCCCTGACGTGTGTCCCGGAGCTGCTCCATGCGTTGTACCGTCTCGTAGGTGCGCACCCTCAGGCCGAAGCTCTGCTGCAGGCGCCGATAGTACTCCAGCGCCTCCCTGCGTGTGGGTTTTTCACCGTGCGAAATAAAGGGGGTCTCTCCGATCTCCAGCAATTTGGAAGTAGAAAAAAAGGTCATATTCACCGGGAAGTGGTAAATGGAATTAACCAGCACCCCTTTTTCAAGAACCAGGTAGTCAATGCCTGCTCTTTCGGCGGCGATAGCACAATTCAATCCGGTTGGGCCACCACCTATGATGATCAGGTCATGGATATTCATAATAGCATTTTCCTTTTACAATTGAGCGGTTTACCGTAGAGGGAACAACCAAAGGCAGCCGGAGGTTTTATCTTACTGTCGGGCATAGAGCTGCCGCATGATCGTAGAGAAAAGGTTTTCCGGGCGTATGGGCTTGACGATGTAATCGTTGATGCCTACCATAAAGCAACGTTCCTGTTCCTGTTTGGATTCATTTGCGGTCAGAGCGATGATCGGGATATTGGACTTTTTACGGATCTTTATCGTCGCTTCGATCCCGTCCAGGATAGGCATCTGCAGGTCCATCAGAATGATGTCGTAATTTTTTTTAGCGGCTTTTTCACAAGCCTCCTGCCCGTTTTGGGCAACTTCCACCTCTGCAAATTCCGACCAACCGGCCAGCATTCGTTTGGTGGCCAGCCGGTGCAGGTCGTGGTCTTCGACCAGTAATATCCTGACCAGGGCCTCCGGGGCTTCAGGGATCGGTACTTTTTCTGCTTCGGGAACCCTCATCGGAAGGTCAACTTTAAGCGTGATTCCCTTATTGCTTTTAGACTGGGCATCAAACGCCCCGCCCATTGCCCGGATCAGTTTGGAAGAGATGATAATGGGGAGGTAAGCCGGCCGTTGCCGATTGTTGGCTTTTTCTTCTTCCTCTTGTTCCAATGCCTGCCGGATGCTATCCGCTGTGATGGAACGGTTCTGGAAAGTAACGGTAAAAGTGAGTAGGGAAGGGGGGCGGCGGTTGCCTTTGGGCTGAGCGGAAAAGGTTATTTTTTGTCCTTGCTCTCCGTTTCGGATAGCCGTTTCCAGGAGATTGTAGAGGATCTGGGAGAATTTCTGGGCATCAGTAGAGATTACCGAAGGGAGATTGTCCGACAGTTCGAAGTTTATGGATACGCCTGCCTGGTCGCTTCTGATCTTGGAAACGTTCTTCAGGATCTGAAAAACTTCATCGAGCACCAGTTTGGTATATTTCACATCTACCTTTTCCTCCTTCAGGATGGATAGGTTGAGCCAGTTATTGAGGGCAAAAGAGAGGTCATCGAGAGAGGATTTCAACCCACTGATAAAATCCCTTTGTTGTTCGGACAGAGGGCTGTTGTCCAATAGGTACAGGAAGTTGACCATAGATGCAACAGGGGTCCTGATGTTGAAATTGAATTCCGAGAGCAGGTCTTCCTCAATGGCGACCGGAGCAGAATCTGCCGGTTGTACCGACTGATCCTCCAGTCCATGCGCCAGTTTGAGTTCTGTGACATCCTGAACCCCCCCGACCAGCAATATGCGGTTTGACTGTTCGTCGTAGTTGACCTGTGCTTTTACCTGCAAATGGCGGACATTGGTGTTTTCAATAACGGCCCGGTGTTCAATATGATGGGCCTGCCCGTCTTTAATGGCTTCTTCAAAGAACGCTTCTACCTTTTCCCGGTCTTCAACGTGCACATATTTGATATAGTCGGACAGGGTGGGTTCGAAACTGAATGGGGAAAAACCAAAGAAGCGGAAGATCTCTTCGTCCCATTTCATGGCGTTATTGACAATGTCCATCTCCCATTTGCCAAAGCGCGCGATCTGGTGGGCCAGCTGATTGCGGCGTTCACTGTGGCTAAGTTCTTTAGCTTTTTCCTGCAGTTTGGCCTGTGTTTCGAAGCGCTGCAGGGAGTATCGGATGGTGCGTGCCAGTATGCGGGAATCGAAATCCCCTTTGACGAGAAAATCCTGAGCGCCAGCCCTGACGGATTGGATGCCCATTATCTCGTTTTTGAATCCTGTAAGAACAATGACGGGGATATCGGGGGCTTTTTCCCGGAATAGCTGTACGGTCTTGAACCCTTCCACATCCACCAGTTTAAGGTCGAGCAATACCAGGTCGACATTGTGCTCTTTGAGGAATTCCAGCCCGGCGCTCAACGATTCGGATTTAAAAAGGGTGTGCTTCATCGCCGCGTCCTTAAGATAAGCTTCGATCAGTGCAACATCTGCAGGGTTATCCTCGATGATAAGAATGTTAGTATTACTCATACGATGTCTTGCGCTTTCCTGGCCGTCGAATGTAACGGCAGCTAGCAGGTCGAGTCAGCCTCTTCTTTGCCCGGCAAATTATACTACCATACTGGGCAAAATAGCAGTTGAAAGCCAGAACTCCTCTATTTTATGAATGATATTAAAAAAGTCATCAAAATCTATAGGCTTTATGATAAAACAGTTGGCGTGAAGTTCGTAACATTTAAGGATATCGGAGCCCGCATTGGAAGTGGTCAGGACCACCACCGGTATCCGTTTGAGCTGGGGGTCGTCCTTGATCTCTTTCAATACCTCCCGCCCATCCCACTTTGGGAGGTTGAGGTCCAGCAGGATGAGGTCGGGCGTTATTTTTTCAGCGTATTTTTCTTCCTTACGCAGGTATTTCAAGGCTTCGACGCCATCGGCCACTACTTCAAGGGTGACCTCTTTTTTCCCTTCTTTAAAAGCTTCCTGTGTCAGCCGGACGTCACCGGGGTTATCTTCAATCAATAAAATACTGTACGGACGAGTTCTGTTTACCATCAGCATGTTGGGTTTCAATAGTTGATAATGCTAGTCTTATACAGTTGTCTTGGTATAAGTAGATGGACATAGATAGTAAAGCAGAAAACCGGGCTAAGCCCTTGATATTCAGTTCTTCGCTAATTCACTAATTTACTAATTCATCCATATACTTAGTATAGAAGAAGCAGGCCTGGTTTTCTGGCTGGCCTGGTATTGCGCCTCCGCTCTAAAAAGCGATTGGAAAATAATGGTTGTGTGTTTTATCCTAAAAATACAGCTTTTTTAGTTCCGGCCCTGGCCTGGGTTCGAAATTTATTGAAAAGATGGCATATTTTGGCCCATTATCTATTCGTCTGCATGCCTTCATGCCTATATTTGCCCAAATTCCGGTATATGCAAACCATAGAACAACTTCGTGGCCTTTTTGAGGAATATCTTGAAGCCAATGCTTTTACCCAACAACCGAAGGAGCTGTACGCTCCCATGGCTTACGTCATGGGTATGGGAGGTAAACGCCTGCGTCCTGTTTTTGCCCTTATGGGCGCTCAGCTATTCAGCAGCCGGTTACACGCCGCTCTACCGGTGGCCATGGCTGTCGAGGTATTTCACAACTTCAGCCTCGTTCACGATGACATCATGGATGAAGCGCCCCTGCGCCGGGGCAAGGCTACCGTTCATCACAAGTACGGCCTCAATGCCGGTATCCTTTCCGGAGATGCCATGTTGATCTACGCCTATGAGTTCATTCGGCAGGCGGAAAACCAACCGGCCATTCCCCGACTCCTCCACGTGTTCAATCGCGTGGCCATTGAAGTGTGTGAAGGCCAACAGTATGACATGAATTTTGAACAGCGGCAGGATGTCAGGATCGAGGATTACCTCCTGATGATCGAGTTGAAAACTGCAGCACTCATCGGGGGCAGCCTGGTGTTGGGCGCCCTGTCTGTAGGTGCTCCGGAACAGGATATTGAAAAGCTGATGGCTTTCGGCCGCAATATCGGAGTGGCCTTCCAATTGCAGGACGATATCCTCGACACCTTCGGCGACCCCCGGAAATTCGGAAAAAAGGTTGGTGGCGATATCGCCCAGAACAAGAAGACCTTTCTCATCCTTAAGGCACTGGAACTGGCTCAGGGCGAAACGCGGGACAAACTGGCTGGCTACATGTCTACTAACCCCGAAGATGAAGCTCAAAAGATCAGGGAAGTAACTGCAATCCTCCGGCAGCTCCATATCCCGGAATGGGCGGAAAAGATGAAAGAACAGTTCCAGGAGACGGCACTGGCAGCCCTGGCAGGTATTGCCGTTCCGGAAGAACGCAAAGCTCCCCTCCGGGAGATGTCCCTTCGCCTGATGCAGCGCGAGTCATGAGCATAAACAAATAGGGAACAGGGTTTGCAGCCTACCGTTTCACCTGCGAGGCCGGAAGGGCGTATGGAAAAGAATACCCCGCGAGCGATTCCGTGCTAAACAAAAAGGAGCAACCACCGAAGCGGTTACCCCTCACACTATGAAACACTATATGTTTATTCTATTCGGAGTAACATCAAGGTTAATGCGATCAGGAAACAGGGAACGAAGCCCTATAGGGATATAGACATGGGAAGTTGAAACTGAAAGGTACAGGTAATACTGTAAAAAAAAGCAAATATAAAGGTAGAAAGTAATTTCTGAAATTACAAAAATAACTTTCCGTTCCACCATTCTTTTTCAATGATAGCATTGTACTTTTCGTAGAAATTCAGGGCCGGCTCATTCCAGTCCAGAACTTGCCATTTGACCAGGCGGCACTCCTTCCGGCGGGCTTGTTCCAGAAATGCGTCAAAGAGCGCCCGCCCGATACCTTTGCCGCGATAGGCCTCCCGGACCACAAAATCCTCGAGATACAGCATGCGCCCCTTCCAGGTGGAATAGGTAGTGTAATACAATGCCATAGCTACTATCCGGCCGTCGGCTTCGACTACCAGCGTTTCGAAATAGCCGGCTTCAAAGTCCCGGCGGTAGTCTTCAACCGATGCGGTGAATTCATGTTCGGCCCGTTCGTACAGGGCCAGCTCGCGGACCAGGGCATGTACCGCGGGGAGGTCTTCCCTTTTCCCGGGGCGGACCGAAAATTTTGTTTCTTCCATTATTAAAATTGGCTTTTGTCTTTATCGTTGTACCTCGAAATCCCGAAACCCCCTTGGCAGTCCTTCTTCTACTTCCACCTGTTCGACCCGGGCCAGGTCAGGGCCCTGTTCGCACCAGCGAATGAAAGCTTCCAGGGCAGCTTCGCCGCCCTCTGCTTCTGCGTATACGCTGCCGTCGGGTTCATTGCGCACAAAACCCCGAAGCCCCAGTTCCTCTGCCTTCCTGCAGGCAGACGCCCGGTACCAGACGCCTTGCACTCTGCCTCTTATCCGAAGCTTATAATGTTTCATTTTTTGGGGGAGAAGATAAAAAATAATCCTTCATTGACCAATCCTCCGGGCTTCGGCTTAATGCCAACAGGATGGGGCAAAGAAAAATCAAAGAACAGGTTTGCCTTCCAACAGAGGAAATAGCACCTGCGGGAAATTCCTTAGCTTTACCGGAAATCAAACGAAGATAGTAATGAAAAAACCGGTTTTCCTCCTGCTGCTGGTTCTTGTCCTGCTGAACGCTTGCCAGCCGCTTACAGAATCGACTGTTGCTGATACCATCCTGTCCAATGGTAACTTTTACACGGTTGATCCCACCAATCCCGGCGCCGAGGCCGTCGCTATTCGGGACGGGCGCATCCTTATGGTAGGCAGCAATGAAGACGTCGGGGCCCTCCGAGGGGACAGCACCGTGGTGCTGGACCTGCAAGGGCGGTTTGCCATGCCGGGCTTCATCGAGGGCCATGGCCATTTCTCAGGATTGGGGCAGAGCCTTATCCACCTGAATTTCCTGAAGTCCAGGAGCTGGAATGAGATCGTACAAATGGTTGCTGAAGCAGCCCAAAAGGCGGAACCGGGCGAATGGATCACCGGGCGGGGCTGGCATCAGGAAAAATGGTCGGAACCGCTGGAGCGCTCGGTGCTGGGGTATCCTTACAACGACCTGCTCAACGAGGTAGCGCCGAATAACCCGGTCATGCTGCGGCACGCCAGTGGCCATAGCCTGCTGGCCAATGCAAAGGCTATGGAAGCTGCCGGTATTTCGGCGGAAACGCCCGACCCCTTCGGAGGAGAGATCGTTCGCGACTCCCGGGGGGAAGCTATAGGGGTATTCGAGGAGACGGCGATGGGGCTGATCGAAAAGGTCTATGGAGACTACCGGGCCACGCTCAGCTCCGAACAGAAAAAAAAGGAATGGCTTCGAGGGATCTCCCTGGCCGAAGAAGAATGCCTTTCCAAAGGCGTTACATCCTTCCAGGATGCCGGGTCTTCGTTTGAGGAGATCGATTGGTACACCGAACTGGCCCAAAAAGGCGAACTGGACCTGCGGCTCTGGGCCATGATCAGCGGCAGGCAGGATGATCTTGAGGAAAAGGCAGCCAACTTTCCTCAGGTTGGCATAGGCAATGATTTTTTTACTGTGCGGGCCATCAAAGGTTATATGGACGGCGCTCTCGGCGCCTTCGGCGCCTGGCTGCTGAAACCCTATTCTGATAAACCCGACTCCTACGGCAAGAATACGACCGACATTGATACCCTTAAAAAATGGGCGCAGATCGCTTTCGACAACGGCCTCCAATATTGCGTACACGCTATTGGCGACCGCGGTAACCGCGAAGTACTGGATATTTTTGAGCAACAATTCAAGTCCGATCCGTCCCAAAAAGGGCTGCGCTGGCGCGTAGAACACGCCCAGCACCTGGATACGGCCGACATCCCCCGGTTTAAAGAAATGGAGGTGATCGCTTCTATGCAGGGCATCCATTGTACTTCCGACGCGCCCTTTGTGGTAAAACGGCTCGGTGAAGAACGCGCCCGCCTCGGAGCCTACCCCTGGCGCACGCTGCTGGATAATGGAGTCATCATTGCCAACGGTACCGATGCCCCCGTGGAAGATGTGGACCCCATCGAGTGCTTCTATGCTTCCGTTACCCGCAAACGCGCCGACAGCGGGATGGAATTTTTTCCCGAACAACGCATGACCCGCGAAGAAGCTATCTACTCCTATACCCTGGGCAATGCTTTTGCCGCCTTTGAGGAAAAGCTGAAAGGGTCGCTGGAAAAGGGAAAAGTGGCAGATATCGTAGTGCTGTCCAAAGACCTCACCGCTTGCTCCGATGAGGAGGTCCTGGAAACGGAAGTGTTGATGACCATCGTGGATGGCAAGGTGAAGTATGAAAAGGAATAAGGGATTTGCGATTTATGATTTTTGATGTGCGGTTTGCCAGAACACCGCACATCAAAAATCAAAAATCAAAAATCAAAAATCATAAATCAAACGCCCCCTACTTGCTCCCCCGCAGCAGGGTAATGTACCCGCTGAGCAGTTCCGGGAACGGCGTGATGCCGGTCACCCTTCGTTCGAAGTACCGGCAGCTGTAGTAGTAGGTCCCTTCGGCCAGTTCCTTACCCTGAAGGTTGGTGCCATCCCAGTTGAGGTTCGGGTCATTCGTACTGAAGACCAATTCTCCCCAACGATTGAAGACGTTGAACTCTACCCGGTCGATGAAACAGAAGGGGTAGGGTTTGAAAAGGTCATTCTGGCCATCGCCGTTGGGCGTAAAGGTATTGGGCAGGAAGTAGGAGGGGCAGTTGTCCACACAAACGATATTGCTGGGCGCGCTCCGGTTCTCGAAGGTGTCGAGCGCAACTACGTAATAACAGCCGGCTATTCCGATTTCCGGCTTGTGCTCGAATTCCGTAAGCCTGGAATCGTCTATACGCGCTACCCGGGTAAACTCGCTGCCTTCAAAAGGAGCAAAGAAAACTTCATATCCCACTACGTCATCAGTTTCTTCGCAAATGTCCATTGGGTTCTCCCAGATCAGGGTGTTGAACAAAAGCTCTTCGTCCGTGCAGCTGACCGCTTCGTCACAGGCATTGCGGACTTCCAGGGTGGGCGGGCAGGGAGCAATATTGTCGGCCGGAGAACCACAGGCCTCTTGCGAATCGTTCTTCAGGGAGTCCATAACCCCCTGCACTCCATAGGAGCCCAGGCTTTGGATCAGGTAGCAGTATTCTTTGCCGTTGATCAGCCCCTCATCTGTGTAAGGCGGTTCCAGGACTACCGCCAGAGGGTCTAAACCTCCCTGATCATCAACGCGGAAGACGGTATATTCATAATTTTCCCACGGGACCTTTTCCTGCCAATTCAGCACATTGGCATTATCGGTTGGGGCGATGCTGAGAAATACCGACGATGCAGGGTTGGTCGCTCCCAGCAGAGTGGTGTTCTCAATGTAAAAGTTGATCTTGTAACTATAGGCGGTACTTCGGGTATTCAGCCCGGTATCTACAAAGCAGGTATCATTGGCGCCTTGAGGCCCGGAGAAGAAGGGGCTGACAAAATCCACCCCGATCTTGTCGAAGTCTCCATCGGCAGGATTGATGCCTTCGGCACGCAGTACTTCGTAGCGGTAAGGCCCGGGATTTTCCAGCGTATCCAGGTCCATCGCCACCGGCTTGGTCCAGCATACCTGCATCTCGCCGTCACCGTTGCCGGTCCGGAGCACACTCACCTGGGTGATGAGCGGAATATCGCGGTCCAGTTGAATGCAAACCTCATCGGAAGGAAGGCTTTCCACTACGTTGAAGGTATATTGCCCCCCGGGAGTCGTCTTGGCAAACTGTGCAAGGATGCGGTAACAGTAGGTGCGGCCCCGTTCCACGTTCGAGTCATTGAAAACGTAGCGCCCGTCTGCTTCCTCCATGATGGGTACGTTGTTGAGCTTGGTGTAGCCGCGGCCCTCCAGCCCCGGCCGGCAAGTATCCGGAGGGAAGTTGTTGCTGCCTTGCCTTCGCCAGACGGTGAATCCACGGAAGTAGTTATCTTCGGCATCTTCACAGAAGTAGGGTTTGGCCCAGGAGACGGTGACAATCCCCGAATTGGACTCTGCCTGTACATCTTCCGGCGGCGGCCCTACCACTTTTATGCGAACTGTTTTGAGAGTGGCCAGCCCGGTGGTGTCGCCAAAGTAATTATCGGTAGCTTTGAAGACCACGGAATAGTACTGGTCGGAAATATGTTCACAGGCGGTCTGCCATCGGAAGGTCTTCCGTACGGGGTCTTCTTCGAAAGCGTTGTTGTCGGGGGTGAAGGTGGCTGGGCTGACCGGCACCTCAAACGGGCCGCCCAGGGCAGTGAGCCGTACCAGTTGGCTGACTTCTTCAAGTGGGGCAGTACCCACCACTTCGAACTCAAGCACTTCTCCGGCAATGATGCAGATCTCGTCGAAAGGGGTTTCCACCTTCGGAGGCAGGTTCTCGCATTCCTCGATCAGGATCTGCATGTCCCTCACGATGGTGTCGATGGGGATCCCGTCCCGGTACTCGACGATGATCATGGCCAGATTGTACTCACCGGGGCGCTGGGGGGCGTTCCAGACAATATCTCCGTTTACGGAGTTGATGGTCAGGTTGTTGTTGATCGGGTCGGGGCCGATGAGGTAAGGCCAGATGTAATTGGGCACTACTGTCCCCACATCCTGAAGCGGCTGAATAAAGTGGTAGGAAAGGCTGTCCCCATCGGGGTCGTAAGCGTTGGGGTTGTGTGTGAATACTTTACCGACACAACCGATATCGATCGGCGGTTGCAGGAGTACCGGTGTATTGTTACATCCCTGGAATTGCGGGTTGGGAAAAGTATAAGTGGTTTGAATGTGAAACTTCACCTGGTCCGAATTGGGAAAATTGACATTGAGGATGCCTCCGTTCCGGTTGGGGTCGGTCATGGAGAGGACGTAAGTGCCCCGGGAAGGGTAGGTGTGCAGGGCGATATAGAGGTTTTTCTTGGTATCGTTCTCCAGGATCTCACCCTGTGGCGGGTTGCCGGGGCCATTGAACCGGGCTACGCGCTCGCAGTTGCCGTCGCCCCAGCAGATCGTAAGCGTATCGCGGTCAGCGGGACGGCTGCTGGCCTTGGTGTAAGTTGTGATGGTTGCCCGTACGGTCAGGCTTTCTACACAGTCGCCTACCTGTTCGACGGTTATTTCTCCAGCGCGGTTGTGAGTGGCCAGTGCCTGCCCGACACTGCCGGCCACAAGAATAAAGAGAAGAAGAAATTGGTATATCTTGGGCATAAGCAATAGTTTTGATCAATCGTCGTTAGTACAAGTTACTAATTTATGCGGACGCCGGGTACGTTTGTATCTAACAAAACACATTGTGCCGGCATATTCCGGAAGGAATAACTGCTTCCTGTTTAACGACGGGGCAGAGAAAATAGTTTGTAGGAAATATCGCCTGGAAGTCAATGAGAGGAAATTTGCCGCTCGCCTGATTAAGGCCGTGCGGGCGGGAGATAGGCCGAAATTTGAGCGAACCCTTGAACTTTCAGGCCCCGAAGCCTTAGAATAATATGCAAAGAAAGTACCCCCTGATCGTTTTCGCAGTATTGATCGCCGGTTTTGTCTTGCGGGAATGGGCGCGGCCAAACCACCTGGGTGCGGCTATGCTGAGTTACGAAGTAAAACAGAAGATGGCGTTGCTGGATCCTGCCTTCAGCCAGTTCGTTCACGATTACGAGTCTTTCCTCCAACAACATTTACAGGAGGAAGGAGTGCCCGGCGCCGCGGTTGCGATCATCAAGGACAGTACCGTCGCCCTGGCCCGCGCTTATGGCGTCCGCTCGGTAGATTCCGGCGAACCGGCCGGCCTTCATACCGTTTTTCGCATCGCTTCCTTGTCGAAAGGCTTCACCGGGCTGCTTTCTGCCCTTATTGTGGAAGAAGGAACCCTGAGTTGGGAAGAGCCTGTTTACCGCCATGTTCCAGGCCTTCGCCTGAAATCGGAGGAACAGGCCAGGGCATTGCAGTTGCGGCATGTTTTGAGCCATACCACCGGCCTGCCCCGGCATACGTATTCCAACCTGCTGAATATGGGGATGTCCTATCCTGCTATTCTGGAAATGCTGGATCAGGTAGAACCTTCCCACCCGGTGGGCGCCTACCATAATTATCAGAATGTGGCCTTCAGCCTCGCCGGAGATGTGCTGCAGTCCGCCACCGGTAAGCCCTTCGGACAGCTTTTGCAGGAACGCTTGTTCTCCTCACTGAACATGGAGGATGCCTCTGTTTCCTATGAAGCTTTTATCGGCAATGAGAACCGCGCCCTGCCGCACCGCCGCGCCGCCGCCGGCTTCGAGACAGTGAAGATAGAGCCCAACTACTACGAAGTACTGCCTTCTGCGGGTATCAACGCCAGCATAAGCGATATGGTGGAATGGCTGCAACTCCTGCTGGGCAACCGGCCGCACATCGCCTCCGAAGCCCTGCTCGACCAGGTATTTCAACCCTTCGTTGAGATACCGGTAAAAGACCGGGTGTTGCGCAAATGGCCCGGGCTGGAAGCTGCTCATTACGGAATGGGCTGGCGGGTACTCACCCTTAAAAGCGGGATGGAAGTCGTTGAACACAGCGGATTTGTAAACGGCTACCGGGCGGAGATCGCTTTCAGCCGCAGGGAAAAGGTAGGTATTGTCTTGCTGACGAACGCACCCAATTATACGGTCGGGGCCTGTGCCCCCGCTTTTTTTGAACAGTATCGGGCCCAATGCATGCAACCGGAAAATTGCGGAAGTACGAACGGCTCCTGATAGTCCTGGAACCCTGCCGGTGCTCTTGTCCGCTGTTACAGGAAAGGCCGCCGGTAAGGTAAAGCAGGCATTGTAATCCCTCCGGGTTCGCAGCATCATCTCCTCAAAAAATCCTCCTTCCTTATTCCCAGTTTTTGCATTTTGGCAAAGAGCGTTTTATCCTTGAGGCCCAGTATCCGGGCTGCTCCTTTGTCGCCGCTCACCCTCCATTGAGTCTGGAAGAGGGCTTTTAGTATGTGTTCCCGCTGCATTTCCTCAAAAGTCAGCAGCTTGTCACCGGTTATTTTACCGGCTTTGCTGACAGGCAGCCAGGCGCCGGGAAGCAGGTTTGGGCCGTTTTCCAGGATGACCGCCCGTTCGATGAGATTCTCCAGTTCGCGGATGTTGCCGGGAAAATCGTATTGGAGCAGGCCGTCCAGCGCTTTTTTGGAAATCCGTTTAAAATCTTTGCCGGCCCGGGGAGCATATTTTTCCAGGAAGTGTTGAGCCAGGAGGGGAATGTCTTCCCGTCGTTCCCGCAGGGGGATACTATGGATGGGGAAGACGTTGAGGCGATAGAACAAGTCCTCCCGGAAGGCGCCGTCCTTCACCATCAGTTCCAGGTCGCGGTTAGTTGCGGCGATGATACGGACGTCGGCCCGGGTTGTGGAGGTATCGCCCAGTCGGTCGAACTCGCCTTCCTGCAGCACCCGCAACAGCTTGGGCTGCAGCTCGAGGGGCAATTCGCCGATCTCGTCCAGGAAGAGGGTGCCTTTATCCGCAAGTTCGAACTTGCCGGTTTTATTGGCGATGGCGCCGGTAAAGGCTCCCTTTTTGTGCCCGAATAGTTCGCTTTCGATGAGTTCCTTCGGCAGGGCGGCACAGTTGACCTTGATGAGCGGCCTTTCCTTGCGACGGCTGGACTCGTGGATGCCCCGCGCCAGGAGCTCCTTTCCGGTTCCGGATTCACCGGTTATGAGCACGGTCGTATCGGTGGCGGCTACTTGTATGGCCTGTTGCAACACTTTTTCATATTCCTTGCTCTTGCAGATGATGCTCTCAAAGTGGTAATCCCGGTTGATCTCTTCCTGCAGGTATTCGTTTTCCGCTTCCACCTGTTGTTTAAGCTGCCTGATCTCATGGAGGGCTTCCACCAGGGCCAGCTCTCTTTTTTTACGCTCCGTAATATCCCGTACGATGGCGCAGTTGAGGTCCTGATTGTTGAATCTCAGGTGATTTGCCGTTACTTCGATCGGCATTTGCGTCCGGTCTTTCCGCACCGAAGTGCGTTCGAAGGTGAACGATCTTTTCTCCAATATTTCCGACCAGTGCTGGCGCCACAGAGCTGGCGTCATGTTGACGTCCAGGTCAAATATGCTCATCTGGTTGAATTCCTCCCGGGTGTAACCCAGTTCTCTCACCACCGATTCGTTGAAGCGTACGAAATGTCCGCTCTCGTCGATGAGGTAGATCAGGTCTTTGGCCCGGTTAATGATCTCATCGGATAATTTAAGCGATAATTCCAGCTCTTTTTGCTCGGTAATATCCTGATAGGTGCCCAGTATCTTTTGGGGCCTGTTGTTTCTTAGGACTGGTTTGCCGATGCAACGCACCCACTTGAGCTGTTGAGCGGTATCCCGGATCTGCAGGTTGATGTCATATGGGATGCCCTCCTGTACCGCTTTGCGCATGGCCTCTCTGGCCAATGCCTGATCAACAAAGTGATGGATGATCCGGGAGGGCAACAGGCCCTCTGCCTCCTTCAACCCGAATATGCAAAGCGCTTCTTCAGAGGCGATGATGGCCTTTTCATCGCGGTTCCACTTCCATCCCCCTACCTTTACGGCCTTTTCAGTTTCCTCCAGAATGGTTTTGTAAAAGTTGGACTCCGTAATGTCCCGCACAATGGCGCAGATTAGATTTTTTCCATTATTTGAGAAAAAAAGAGAAAAAACCTCTACTATGTAGGGCTCTCCTTTCTTTTTTCGATGTGTGGTTTTGAAGTGGTCAACTCCTTTTTGCTGGACGATTTCCCAGTGCCGCCCCCATTTCTCAGCGGTCAGTTCCGGGTTGACGTCGAACATCGTCAGCTTTTTCATTTCTGCCTGGCTGTAGCCCAGGCTTTTGCAGAAACTCTTGTTGGCAAAGACAATGCGTCCTGACTGGCCGATCCAGATCACATCATAGGGCAGGGCCTCTATGAACCAGAGGCTAACTTCATGTAAGGAGGAAGGTTTTGGCATAACTGCTGTCTTTTCGGGTAAATGGCTAATTTTTTCTAAAATAACAGAAAATTCTGGTTATTGAGAAAATAAATTTCATTAAATGTGAATTAAATAATTGATTGTCAGTTATTTGTGATGTTGGCATGCCGTTTGGTTATAATTGGACGAAATAATGTCCCACTTGTCGGTTTGCTTTTCGATCAGGGGGGCAATTCAAAAAATCAAAATCTAATTCAAAATGAGTTCAGCAACTGAAGTAAAGACAATTTGGGGTATGGATACTGCCCACTCCGAGATCCAGTTCAAGGTCAGGCACATGATGGTTTCTACGGTCACCGGCTCATTTAATGAGTTCGAAGGGGAAGTTGAAACGGAGAAGGAAGGCTTTGAAGGTGCTACCGTTCGTTTTTCAGCTAATGTAGCAAGCATAAATACCAATAATCAGCAGAGGGATGAACATCTGAAATCGGATGATTTCTTCAATGCCAGCCAGTTCCCGCAGCTCACTTTTCAGTCCAAATCGTTCACAAAAAAATCCAACGGCAACTACCGTTTGGTAGGCGACCTGACCATCCGCGAACATACCCGCGAAGTGGAACTGGATGTAGAATACTTCGGCTCTGCCGTAGATCCTTATGGCCAGACCAAGGCAGGGTTCGAGATCAATGGAAAGGTCAATCGCAAAGACTTCGGCCTGAAGTGGAATGCCGTAACGGAAGCTGGTGGCGTAGTGGTTAGTGACGAGGTCCGGCTGGCGCTGAACGTGCAGTTGGTAAAGCAGTAACCCTATGAGGCTGTCTCAAAAGCCCCGAAAGGGATAGTACAGTACACTAATCTATTGATGTTTTTTATTGTTTATTAAGATCTGAATGGAAGATGATTTTGAATCCTAAAGGATCAGTGTCCTGTTACTTATGAGACAGCCTCATCAACCCGATCACTCCTTCTAACCCCCAAACTATTTACCTGCAATACCCAAAACCATGGCCAACAATTTGATAAAAGGCATCCATCACGTCACCGCAACGGTCAACGACGCGCAGGAAGACTACGATTTTTATACCCAACTGCTGGGCCAAAGGCTGGTCAAGAAGACCGTCAATTTCGATAACAACCGGGTCTACCATTTTTACTATGGAGATGAGGTGGGTACGCCGGGAACCATCATGACCACCTTTCCCTACAAAGGGCAGGGTGTTCGGCAGGGCAGGATCGGTACAGGGCAGGTAGCCATCACCGGCTTTTCTGCGCCCACCGGTGCTATTCCCTTCTGGAAGAGGAGGCTACAGGATGCCGGCCTGGCAGTTGCAGAACGGACGAAGTTCGGGAACCCTACGCTCCAGTTCGAAGACCCCTCCGGCCTGATCCTGGAGATCACCGGCAATGACGAGGATGAACGCAAGCCCTGGGTAACAGCTGAGATCGGGCAGCAGGAAGCCATCCGGGGGTTCTATGCGGTAACACTTTCCGTAGCTCAGGCGCCGTCTACTTTTGACTTTCTGGCCAAGGAGTTCGGTTTTACAAAGGTGGCCAGCGAGGGGCGTATCACCCGTTTTGCCGCTCAGGACGGTGGCCCGGGCCAGTATGTTGACGTGCGGGAAGACCGGGGGGCGGAACGGGGTATCAATGGTTTAGGAACTGTCCACCACGTTGCCTGGCGCGTAGAGCATGACGAAGCCCTGCTGGCCATGCGGAGCCGCCTGGCCGATGAATTGGGATTCAAGGTAACGGAAGTGAAAGACCGAAACTATTTCCACTCCATCTATTTCCGAATGCCCGGCGAGGTGTTGTTCGAGATTGCCACCATTCCCCCGGGTTTTGCTATCGATGAATCTGTGGAAAACCTGGGGCAGTCTCTCAAACTGCCGGAATGGGAGGAGCCCAACCGGGCCCAGATAGAAAATGGATTGCCGAAAATAAAAGTACCCGATCATGTCTAAACAACTCATAACGGGGCTGCATCATGTCACTGCCATGGCGGGCAGCCCGCAGCAGAATGTTGATTTTTACGCTGGTATCCTCGGCCTGAGGCTAGTCAAGAAGACCGTAAATTTTGACGCTCCGGATGTGTATCACTTGTACTATGGGGACGAGACGGGGCTTCCCGGCAGCATCATGACTTTCTTCCCTTTTCGGAACATTCGTCCGGGCACGGCCGGCCTGGGGCAGGCAGCTGTCACTACCTTTTCTATTCCCAAAGGGAGCGTCGATTACTGGGTGAAGCGTTTTGTGCAATTTGGCGTGAAGCACGAGTCTCCGCAATTGCGTTTCGATGAAACGGTGGTCCGTTTCGAGGACATGGACGGGCTTGGCCTGGAACTGGTGGCCAATGACCGGGATGAGCGGGCGCCTTTCACCTACGGCAACATACCCCTCGAACATGCCATTCGCGGCTTCTACAGCATCGAACTATGGGAAAGTGCCTACGAGCGGACTGAGTCCCTGCTGGCCAACCAGCTGGGCCACCAGTTTGTGGCGGAAAGTGGAACACGCCGCCGTTATTCCACCGGCGCTCAAGGGAAACCAGGACAGGTCATCGATATCGTCTGGGATTCCCAAAAGCCCTACGGCTTTGGCGGTAGCGGCACCGTACACCACATTGCCTTCGATACGCCTTCGGATGAAGGACAGCTGGCCGTCCGCGAGAAATTACTCTCTGCCGGCTTTCATGCCACACCGGTACTCGACCGGCAGTATTTTCATTCTATCTACTTCCGGGAACCGGGCGGCGTACTCTTTGAAGTGGCTACTACTCCTCCGGGCTTTTTGTACGATGAGAGTCGGGAACACCTTGGAGAAAGCCTGAAATTGCCACCATGGGAGGAACACCGCCGGGATTATATCGAGAAGTTGTTGGAACCGATCACCCTAAATCCGGAAAAATATGCATCGCCATCATAAAAATGTAGTAACGGCGGGAACACCTCTGCCGGAAGCAGAAAAGGCCATGGTCATGGTCCACGGTAGGGGTGCTACTGCCGGTAGCATCCTTGAAATAGCAGGCCACCTGCAAGTAGAAGGATTTGCATTGCTGGCGCCTCAGGCCAATGCCAATACCTGGTATCCGTTCAGCTTTATGGCTCCGGTTGCGCAGAATGAGCCGGGCCTGTCTACTGCTTTGGAGGTCCTTGAAATGATCGTACAGGACATTACAGCGGCAGGGATCAAACTGGAAAATACCTATTTCCTGGGTTTCTCCCAGGGCGCCTGCCTGGTATCCGAATACCTGGCGCGCAATGCCCGTAAATACGGAGGGGCGTTCTTGTACAGCGGAGGAGTGCCCGGAGAGCAGATCGGGCGGCCCAACTATCGAGGCGATTTCGGAGGTACCCCCATCCTGCTCGGATGCAGCGATGTGGATGCTCACGTTCCGCTGCACCGGGTGCAGGATACTGCCTCCATCTTTAAAGAAATGGGGGCCGAAGTAACCGAGCGGATCTATGCCAATGCCCCGCACACCATATTTCAGGACGAGATCGACATCACAAACCACATATTGAGCGGCGCAGTGGCCAGGTAAATGATCTGATGGCCATCAATCCGTTTCAGCTTTTTTCATGGTCATCGACTACCAATATAAGGGGTAGAACTTAACTCCGCCGTTGGTATTCACTTCCAGCGTTGGAGCCGGTATCTTGATCCAGTTCAGGGCGCCGAACAGCAGGCGAAGGCCGCGTTTGTGGGCCGGAATGCGCCGAAGGTCCACATCAAAGGAAAGGTAGAACTGCCGGTAGCGGGGGAAAGCCTCCGCATCCAGGGTGTAAGTATTGCCGTTTTCCCCTTCCCAGGTATTGTCAAAGCCGCCGAACATATTTTCTGCCCCGTAACCAGCGGCCAGGTTGAGCCACCGCGGCAGCCAGCCCGGCCGGTGCTGCCCGGAGAAAGCGGAAAGGTTAGCCGATACCCAAATAACCTGCCCGTTGTAATCCTTGAGGAATGATTCGGAAAAGGGGCTGCCAAAGAGTTCCTCCGCCCGCAGCTTCAGGCTCATTGGAGGGCCGCCATCGTTGGCTGGTACAGAGATATCCGGGTAATCAGGACGAGTACTGGATACTTTCATCAGGATGCGCTGATCCCTCCAGGCCAGTTCCTGCCCGATGAAAAAGCCAACGCCCAGTGAGTTGGCGGCGATATCCCCCCAGGAGAATCCCCATTTTTCGGAAAAGCCATCCATCACTTCTACCGTCCCCTGCAATAGCGTACCAATTCCGGCGGCCATCACCATGGAACGGGTGCGGTCCAGCCCGGTCCACCGGGCCCAGTAGTAAGCAATTGAGCTCTCATTATAGGCGGTCAGGATATGGCCAAATTTATCCATTTGGTTCCATTCCCGCATGTCGTTGAAGGTGTGGAAACCGATGAGGTCATAGTTCTTATACCACAGGTGGTATAAACCATAGGAAGCACCGGCATACAGAGCAGCTCCCGAAGCTAAACAGATCCGGAATCGGGCTTTGTCCAGCGTGTCAGCCGGTTCGAGGAAATGACGGGGTGGGGGAGGAGCCTGTCCCTGAAGTGAGACGGAATGCATTAAAAAAATAAACCATATTGGGATCAAATTCCTCATGTCATAGTAGATGAGAGCACTCCAAATCAACAAATAATGAATCAACGAACCATCCCCTCCGGCATCAGAACCGCCACCACTTCTCCCTTTGCACAAGCCTGCCCCTCTGCATAGAGGGTAATTTGGACCACTACTTTCCTTTCTTTGAGTTCTACCACTTTACCGCGCAGCTCCAACGTGGGCCCCAGTGGCGTAGGGCGCAGGTAGTCCACCTTTAGAGAGGCCGTAACAAAGCGGAGCAGGCCCTCCTCCATTTTCCTGCCCCGGGCGCGGGTAGCTGCCGCCGCTGCGGTTCCGGTTCCGTGGCAGTCGATCAGCGAGGCGATAAGGCCTCCGTAAACGAAACCGGGGATGGCTGTGTGAAAAGGCTTGGGGGTGAAATGGGCTACTGTTTCTTCTCCATCCCAGTAGCTTTTCAGCTGGTGCCCATGCGTATTGAGGCTTCCGCAGCCATAGCAGTGGCTGACATCCTCGGCGTAATAATCCTGAAATGCTTTTTCCTGCATTTTTGGCGGAAAGATAACAATTTGTTATCTGGTAGTGGTTTCTGAGTTGCTGGTTTCTTGGTTTCTAAGGTTCTGGTTGTCCTCCAGAAACCCTAGAAACCCAACCTTTACCTATCCCTTATCCTGCTTCGCAAAAACCTTGCGCAGCAGCTCCGATGTCCGCGCCCCGGCATTTTCCCGGATGTCCTTTTCCTTCACCTCGATTAGGCCGAACAGGCCGAACAGGGCTTGTTTGGTGACGTAATCGTCCAGTTCGGGATTGGCCTTGGAGGTGAGAGGGATCTTATTGTAGGCCGTTACAGCGTCGCGCCAGTAGGTGCGGGCGTTGAACTTATCCAGCGATTCGATGATGACCGGTTTGAACTCGGAGTAGAGCTGGCTGTAGGTCGTTTTTTCCAGGTAGCGGGTGGCGGCGTCCTTGTTGCCCATCAGGAGGTTCATGGCATCCTGGAAGGTCATCTGTTTAATGGCGCTGACGAAAATGGGCTTGGCCTTTTTCGCGGCATCCTCTGCAGCCCGGTTGATCTTGAGCACGATTTCCTCCTCTACATTGGAAAAGCCGGGAACGGCGCGCAGCTTACCGGCTACGGCCTGGGCCTCTTCCGGAAGGAGGACTTTATAGGCGCTCTTGTAATAACCGTCTTCGGCCGAAAGGAAGTCTACCGCTTGGGCAACGCCAAGGTCCAGGGCTTCCTTCAGGCCGTTGCCGGCCTCCTCCTGGCTCAGTCCGCCGCCCAGTAGGCCTTCTTTTGCTTGTTTGGCTTTTTCCAGCCACTTCTGGGCCTGCAGGCCGTTCAGCGCCAAAGCGCAGATCAACAATAGTGCTAGTTTTCTGATCATTTTATTCGGATTTTTGTAATTCGTGGCTTGATCATCCTGATCGCAGGGCCCGCTATCTTATTTTCGGGATATCTGCGGCAAGGGAATCGCACCACGAATGGAACGTATTTCAGCGCCCTAAATTATGCACTTATTGGCACCCAAGGCGACTTAGGTACCTAGCTTAACAAAAGCTAAACACTTAAGGCAACACTTCGTTAAAGCCTTTAACATCCCGGGTGAGGAAAATGATGGCCGTCGGCTTTTAAATATTTCATTACTTGTACCAGTTCCCAATACATCGATCATGCGACAAAAATTCTTTCCTTTTATTATTTCATTGCTTCTGACCACCACCCTTATGGCACAACAGAACCGCTTGCGCACCTTTGGCATCGAACCCGGCATCCTGCCCACCGGGCCTCTGAATGCGATCACCGACGTGGAAGGCCTGAAAGTAGGGCACTATACCTTAATCGCCGGGGATAGCGTACGCACCGGCGTCACCGCTATCCTGCCCCATGGCAGCAATATCTTCCAGCAAAAAGTACCAGCCGCTATCTATATCGGCAATGGTTTCGGCAAGCTCATAGGGTACAGTCAGGTGGAAGAATTGGGCAATATCGAGACGCCCATACTGCTTACCAATACGCTTAGTGTGCCTACGGCCGCCGACGCGCTTATCGACTACACTCTCGGACAGGAAGAAAACGCCGGCGTGCGCTCGGTAAATCCTGTGGTTGGAGAAACCAATGACGGAAGGCTGAACGACATCCGCGGCAGGCATGTCCAAAAAGAACACGTGCTGCAGGCCATCGCTTCAGCCTCTGCCGGGCCGGTGGCCGAAGGAAACGTCGGCGCCGGCGCCGGCACCATCTGCTTCGGATTCAAGGGTGGTATCGGTACCGCTTCCCGCAGGCTGTCCGACAAAGATGGCGGCTATACGGCCGGCGTGTTGGTGCAAACCAATTTCGGCGGCGTGCTGCAGGTGGATGGGCTGCCCGTAGGAGAAGAGCTGCGGAAGAAAACGGCAGCCGGAGATTCCGGCGATGGTTCCTGTATGATCGTGGTTGCTACCGACGCTCCGGTGGATGCCCGTAACCTTAAGCGGATGGCAAAACGGGCCATGCTAGGCCTGGCGCGCACCGGCGGAATTGCCTCCAACGGCAGCGGCGATTACGTCATTGCCTTCTCCACTGCCGAAGGGCTACGCGTGCCCTACGATCCCCCAAGCCCTCTTCTGGAACAAAAAGTGCTCGACAACAGCGCTATGACCGCCCTTTTTCTGGCCACCATCGAAGCGACGGAAGAGGCAATACTCAACTCCCTCTTCATGGCGGAGACGATGACGGGGAACGGAGTCACGGTGGAGGCGCTTCCTGTTGAGGCAGTGCTGGAGCTGCTCAGGCCGGCCGGAAGGAATGATCAGAAAGATTGAAAAAGTACCAATGATCAGGTATGATGGTATTTCGGTGTTATGGTATTGCGGTTACCTGATGCAGTTCCTTTGTGGAGCCTGACGCAGTTTCCAGGAGAGCCGGGCCGCAACACCGAAAAACCATAAAAACAGAATACCTAAACAGTTCCTTGAAAAAAGTAATGGTAAAATAGGAACCGGAGTCCTATATTTATCTCAAAATCGCAATGCTAAAGGTTCTTCTTTCCATCAGCTTCCGCCCTCTTTTCATTTGCATCGCTCTGCTGCTCGGCGGCTATCTGCTTTCCTGTACCACACAAAATACCCAAAACGACCCCCCGCCTCTCAACCCCAATGGCGACAGCGAGCTGGCCTTGCTGATGCGCGCCATGTTCGACGACGCCCTGCTTATGAAACAGCAAATCGAACAGGGAAATGTGCCGAAACCGGGGCTCGACTATCAGAAGATCCTCACTGCCGAGGCGACGGAGCCGGATAAGGCTGCCTCTAATGACTATAAAGTCCATGCCCTGTCTTATCTACAGACGATCAAAGCCTTGCAGGAGGCGGACGCTCCCCAGGCGGCCTCCCTCTACAAAAATATGGTGAACAGCTGTATGGGGTGCCACCAGGCCCTCTGCCCCGGGCCGACGGTGCGGATTAAGAAGTTGTATTAGGTTTTTCTTTTCGGGTGGATCTCGAATCTTGATGTTTGAATAACAACTCCACATCATCCATGGCTGAAAACCACAAAACCGGCCTCGTCCTCCTCGCAGCCGGCGCTTCCACCCGCATGGGCCGGCCCAAGCAATTGCTGCGCCACCAGGGTGAAAGCCTGCTTTTGCGTGCCCTCCGCATTGCCCTGGAGGCCTCTTTCCGGCCCGTCGCCGTCGTCCTGGGCGCCCGGGCAGAAGAATTGGAAGCGGAACTGGCCGGTACAGAGGAAAGCGCTTCCGCCCTCATCGTCCACAACAGCGCCTGGGCCAGCGGAATGGGCAGCTCGGTTGCCACCGGCCTGGAAGCCCTGCTGCTGAGGGAGCCGGCGCTGGAAGCCGCCTGCTTTATACTTGTGGACCAGCCTCATCTGACTTCCGCCCACCTGCTGGAACTGCACCGGCAGCTGGAACGGGCTCCCGAAAAACTGGGCGCTGCTTCTGCCTATGAACCTGCCCTTGGGGTACCCGCTATTTTCCGAAAAGGCTTGTTTCCCGAATTGCTGGAACTGCACGGCCAAAAGGGTGCTCAGCCCTTACTCAAAAAATATAAAGATCAGATCCTCTCCGTCCCCTTTCCCAAGGGGAAAATTGACCTGGATACCCCGGAGGACTGGGATGAATTCCTCCGCAATGAAACCGGCCAGGCCGGGCGTGCCGGAAAAGGGGAAAAGTAGTGGTAAAGCTTTGATGTTCCCCCAATTTTTCTGGGGTAATAAATTGGAACCGAAAAAAAGTCCGATCAAAACAAAGGCTGATAAAATTTAATTTGGCAGCCCAGGCGGCTTTTTTGTCGAAAAAAAGGACACTTTAATCTACTTTCCGAACCTGTTGGACGGCCTGCACTCCTTATAAATCCTATATTTTATTGAGTTCGTCGATGAAAATTAATCAGACGGCAAAAAAAACGAAAAAACGAAGGAAACTTTTAAACCTTGTATTGTTTCCTCTGTTTTTTGCCAGTACATTTGCACCGAACTGCAACAAACGGTACTTCCAGGAATCCCGGAATTGGCCGTCGTCGGTTGCTGGCCTGGCCAATAAGGGCTAACAGCTGGCCACCGTCAATCAATCCGTCAACAACCACTCTGCAGTTCAACAAGCCCAAACCAATACAGCAGGATGGAATTGAAACAGCACATTTTAAATAAATCGTTTGAGCTCTTCATGCGGTATGGCATAAAGAGTGTCACTATGGATGATATCGCCCGGGAGCTGGGTATGTCGAAGAAAACGCTTTACCAGTACGTCGACAACAAGACGGACCTGATCGAGCAGATCTTCCACCAGCACATCGAAGAAGAAAAAAAGGTCATTGAACGCATCCGAAGCAGCGCTGCCGACGCCATCGACGAGATCCTGAAGATCGCCAGATATGTGGTGGAACAACTCCGGGACCTCTCGCCGACAACGGTTTATGACCTGCAAAAATACTATCAGAACACCTGGAAGCAGATGGATGCACTTCATCAGCGCCATGTGTATACGATCATAAAGGAGAACCTGGAACGGGGCATCCGGCAGGGGGTCTACCGTTCCAACCTCAGTCCGGATATTATAGCGAAACTGTATGTCGGCAAGACTTCACTGGTAGCGGATGAAGAGATGTTCCCGGTGCGGGAATACGATATAAAAGTCCTGTACTGGGAATACATCAATTACCATATCCACGGTGTCGCCTCCAGTGAAGGGCAGCACCTGCTGGAGAAGTACAAAGCCGCCGAAAAGCAACAAGTCAAGTAAAATAAAAACAGAAAATCTAAAACCAATGCGTACGATCTTAGGCCCGATTGTCTTACTCCTGTTAGCCTGGCCGGCCCTGGCCCAGCAACAAGCGCGGCAAATGTCGCTGGAAGATGCCATCCAATACGCGCTTACCGAAAGCATCAAGATCAAGAATGCTCAGATCTCTATTGCTGATGCCGACCAGCAAATCATTGAGCGGCGGTCAGCAGGTATCCCTCAACTCAGTGGGAGCGTGCAGTATACGCACTACCTCAAGGTACCCCGGCAACCACTTCCGGAAGGGTTCGGCATTTTCAACGTTTTTGGGCAGGCCCTGGCTGTTGACCTCTTTCCGCTGCTCTCAGAAAATACCCAGGCCGCGCTTACCGAGGCACTCCAAGGGTCCAATGGCGGTAATGAAGAAGGGATCGCCTTCTTTCTGAAGAACAATTTTACCGCCGGCCTCAACCTGGACGCCATGGTGTTCGACGCCTCCTGGTTCGTCGCCTTGCAGGCCTCCCGCGAATTCCGCAATTATACCCAGATTGAGTTCGCCACCCAAAAGCGGGAAGTGGAAAATGCCGTGACCGAAGCTTACCTGCCGGTCCTGCTCATCCAGGAGAATATTGAACTGCTGGACAAGAACATTTCCAACCTGGAGAAACTGTTCTTTGAGACCAAGGAACTTTATCGGGCGGGCTTTTCCGAACAACTCGATATCGACCGCCTGGAGTTGTCTTTGTCCAACCTGCAGGTAGAGCGCGAAAATCTGGTCCGCCAGAAGCAGCTGGCCATGGAGAACCTGAAATTCCATATGGGTTATCCGCTGGAGGAGCCCCTGGCCATCGCCGACGACCTGAACCAGATGCTGACCGATGCCGGCGCCGATGCCCTAACCGCAAATATCGACCTGAACCGCCGGCCCGAGTATAAACTTCTGGATCAGGCCGTTACTATGAATGAGCTCAATATCAAACTCAACCGGGCAGGTTACCTGCCTTCCATGCGGGCTTTCGGCACCTATCAGCAGCAGTATCAGGGCGATGACCTCAAGAACGGGTTCTGGGCTCCCTCGGCCTTCGTTGGCCTGAGCCTCAATGTGCCCATCTTTGACGGCCTGGATAAAAAAGCCAGGGTACAGCGTGCCCGCCTGGACCTCGAAAGGGCCAGAAACCAGAAAGAAGACCTCAAACGGGCCATTACCCTGGAAGTTAAAAATGCCCGGACCAACTACCTCAACGCCGGCCAACGCCTGCAAAGCCAGAAGAAAAACCAGGAACTGGCGGAGCGCATATACGAAACCACTCAGGTAAAATACCGGGAGGGCGTGGGCTCCAGCCTGGAGGTCACCCAGGCCGAGCAGAGCCTCTATTCTTCACAGAGCAACTACATGCAGGCCCTTTATGACCTGCTGTTGGCCAAGGCCCGCCTCGATATTGCGCTGGGCAATAACTAATTCACTAAACCGGAAAAAAAACAACCATGAAATACCTCATTCCTCTATTTGTCCTTGTCGTTTTCCTGGGAGCCTGCAGCCAGGGCCCCGTCTCCGAACACCCGGAGAGCATCGAGGAAAAGCGCGCGCTGCTCAAAGAAAAGCAGACAGCACTGAAAGAGATCACTGCCCAGATCACTCAACTGGAGAAGGAGATCAATGAGCTGGACCCTTCAGCCAGCGTCAAAGCTCGTCGGCTGGTGACCACTGCTGTGGTACAACGTACGGACTTCCAGCACTTTGTTGAGATCCAGGGGTCGGTACAGGCCGATGATTATGTGGACGTTACCAGTGAAACGGCCGGCCGCATCCTGCGCCTGGCCGCAAAGGAAGGCGACAACGTCCGCGCTGGCCAGCTCATTGCTGAACTGGACCTGGAACAGCTCAAAAAGCAGATGTCTGAAGTGGAGAAATCCCTGGAACTGGCCAAAACGGTTTACGAGCGGCAGAAACGCCTCTGGGACCAGAACATCGGTTCTGAGATCCAGTACCTGGAAGCCAAAAATGGAAAAGAGCGCCTGGAAAAGAGTATGGAAACGCTGCAGTATCAGCTCACCAAGTCTAAAGTGTATGCTCCAGCCTCCGGCGTAGTAGAACGGGTAGTGCTGCAAGCCGGCGAAATAGCCATGCCCGGGGCTCCTATTCTGCAGATCCTCAACCCCCAAAAGCTCAAGGTGGTCGCCGCAGTCCCTGAAACGTACCTGCGCGCGGTTAGCCGGGGGGAAAAGGTGAAAGTCAGATTGCCGGCACTTAACGTGGAACAAGAAGCCCGCGTGACGCTCATCGGTTCTTCCATCGACCCGTCGAACCGCACCTTCGAAGTGGAAGCCGATATTCAGAGCCAGAACGGCCTGATCAAACCCAACCTGTTGGCCGTAATGTTCATCAAAGACGACGAGCAAAAGGGCGTAGTGGCCATCCCGCAGGAAATGGTTCAGCAGGAAGTCAGCGGAAAGGATTTTGTTTACATCAAGGGAGAGGCTGAAGATGGCCCTGTCGCCAGGAAGGTGTACGTCAGGACCGGAAAGAGCTTCAGGGGCAATGTGGTGATCGAAGACGGCCTGCAGGGCGGAGAAGAACTGATCCTGGACGGCGCACGCGGCCTTGCCGAGAATGAACCCATCAAAGTGCAGGCCGAGAGCGAGCGTTTGGGGCAAAATGGTTGATGGTATTCAATAGGTTAACCGGGTTGAGTTAGCAGGCCATAAGGGTTGCCCGGATGTCCAGGTAGTGTTCGAAATTCACTGTTCGCCGTTCACAAGTCCCTGAAAATCGAGGGGCGTTTTTTGAAGGCACAGAAGATCGAACTACCCGGCGTCAACTGAATGGGCTAAATCAGCTAACCAACCAATCAACAAAGCCAACCACCTGGCCAATCAACCAATCAACAAAATCAACTAATCAACCACAACCATGGCTGAAGATAAGAAAAACAGAAAAGGGCTCAGGGAGTTTGGCCTGTCCTCTCTGGCTGTCGATAACGGGACCAGCGTATTTATCCTGACGCTGATGATCTTCATATTCGGTATTCAAGCCTACCAGAATATGCCCAAAGAACAATTCCCGGAAGTAGACTGGCCGACCGTTTACATCAATACTCCTTATTTCGGCAACTCTGCTGCCGATATCGAAAACCTGGTCACCCGGCCTATCGAAAAGGAGTTGCAATCTATCACCGGCATCAAGAACATCCGGTCCACTTCCATTCAGGATTTTTCGGTCATCACGGCGGAGTTCGATGCCGATATGGACCTCGACGATGCGGTGCGAAAGGTGAAAGATGCTGTTGATAAGGCTAAAAGTGAACTGCCTTCCGACCTCGACCAGGACCCCCAAGTGCTGGACATCAACCTGTCGGAAATACCAATTGTGACCATCAACATTTCCGGTGATTACTCCAACGATGAACTGCGTCATTTCGCAGAATACCTGGAGGACGAGATCGAGCAATTGGATGAGATCTCCAGCGTGGAGATCCGGGGTGCGCTCGAACGGGAGGTTAAAGTGGATGTAGACCTGCTCAAAATGGAAGCCCGGCAAGTGAGCTTCGGCGACATCGAGAATGCTATCGCTATGGAGAACATCACGATGTCCGGCGGCGAGCTGCTCAATAATGAGTTTCGCCGGGCCATCCGGGTAAAAGGGGAATTTGAGAGTGTAGAGGAGTTGGAAAACATGATCGTCAAGAGTGAGAACCAACTGCCGATCTACCTCAAAGATATTGCCACGGTGACGTATGGGTATAAGGACCCCACGAGCATCGCCCGCTCTGACCGGTTACCGGTCATTTCTCTGGATATCATCAAGCGGCAAGGTGAAAACCTGCTGGATGCTGCCGATAAGATCAAGGCCATTGTCGATGACGCCCGCCAGGAACTGCCGCAGGACCTGAAGATCAGCCTGTTCAACGACCAGTCGGTCAACACCCGAAACGAGGTGAACAACCTGGAGAACAGCATCATTTCCGGTGTGATCCTGGTTGTTCTGGTTTTGCTCTTTTTCCTGGGCCTGCGCAATGCCTTGTTCGTTGGCCTGGCTATCCCGTTGTCCATGCTGATGGGCATTCTGTTCCTGTCTCTTACAGGGGTGACGATGAATATCGTGGTGTTGTTCTCCCTCATTCTGGCTCTGGGGCTTTTGGTGGACAACGCCATTGTACTGGTGGAAAACATTTACCGGTATATGCAGGAAGGGTATAATGGATGGGAGGCGGCCAAGTATGGCGCCGGCGAGATTGCCATGCCTATCATCGCGTCCACTGCCACCACGCTGGCTGCCTTTCTCCCTCTGGCCTTCTGGCCCGGTATTATGGGAGAGTTCATGAAATACATGCCTATCACCCTGATCATCGTGTTGACTTCGTCCCTGTTTGTGGCTCTGGTGATCAACACGGTCTTCACGTCCCGGTTCATGAAGGTCGACGAGCGGGCGAATGACCCCGCCGTACGCCGCCGCCGCCGGAATGCCGTGCTTGCCAGTTCCGGCGTGATGATCGTTCTGGCAGTGATCCTGCATTTCGCCGGAGGGCTGGCCGGGCGCAACTTTCTGGCTATCGGCGCTGGGATTATACTGTTGAATTGGTTCATCCTTCGGCCTTCGGCCTTTGTTTTCCAGAACCGCTTTTTACCGGTCCTGGAGCGTTTTTACGACCGTTTTGTCCGGGGAGCGCTGGCTATCCCAGGGGTAATATTCGGCGGTACCTTTGTGCTGCTTTTTGCCGCCATAGCCCTTTTGGCCGTCAATGCACCCAAAGTGATCTTTTTCCCATCAGCAGACCCGATCTACATCAATGTTTTTGTCGAGCTTCCGTTGGGAAAGGATATTGAAGCGACCAATAGGATCACCCGCGATCTGGAGCAACGGGTGCAAAAGGTAGTCGAACCTTATTCCGGGATCGTTGAGGCCGTACTGACCCAGATCGGCGAGAATACCTCAGACCCCAATACCCCGCCTGAGCCAGGCGCATCGCCCAATAAAGCACGCCTGACCGTCTCCTTTGTTCCTGCCAATGAGCGGGACGGGGTATCTACGTTCAATATTATGGAACAGATCCGCGAGGCCGTCCGGGGTATTCCCGGCGTCAAGATCACAGTGGATAAGAATGCGGATGGGCCTTCGGCAGGGAAACCGATCAACCTGGAAATCCAGGGAGAGGATATTGACCAACTGGCGCTGCTTTCAGAAGACCTCATCAAGTTTTTCAACAGTAAGAATATCCCTGGGATAGAAGAGCTGCAGGCGGATGTCAAGATCGGCAAGCCGGAGCTGGTCGTCAACGTCGACCGGGAGGCTGCGCGCCGGTATGAGATATCCACCTTCGAGATCGCGAATGCCATCCGGACCTCTGTTTTCGGGAAAGAGGTATCCAAGTTTAAGGAAGGGGAGGACGAATACCCCATCTTTGTGCGCCTGGACGAATCCTACCGCAACAATATCGATAACCTGCTGAACCAGAAAATCACCTTCCGGAGCCCGGCGACCGGTAAGATCTCTCAGGTCCCTATTTCGGCGGTAGCGGACATCAAATACACCTCCACCTACAGTTCTATCAAGCGCAAAGACCTGGATCGGGTGATCACGGTGTACTCTAATGTTCTGGAGGGGTATAATGCCAACGAGATCATCGATGAGATGAAGGGCTGGATGACGCAGTACCCCCTCCCTCAGGGCTACTCCTATGAATTTACCGGCGAACAGCAGCAACAGGCCGAAGATATGGGCTTTCTCAACATGGCCTTCCTCATTGCCCTGTTCTCCATTTTTATCATCATCGTGGCCCAATTCAACTCGGTGTCCTCGCCCTTTATCATTATCCTGTCGGTCCTTTTCAGCACCATCGGGGTATTCCTGGGATATGCCTTCTCCGGGCGTGACATTTCGGTCATTTTCACCGGCGTCGGTATCATCTCTCTGGCCGGAGTGGTCGTTAACAACGCCATTGTTTTGATCGATTATACCAACCTGTTGATCAAGCGGCGAAAGGAAGAGATGGGTTATGGAGCCAATCAGGAATTGTCGTACGAAGAAATGAAAGAAGCCATTGTATTGGCCGGGGCTACGCGCCTGAGGCCGGTATTGCTGACGGCTATTACCACCGTACTGGGCCTGATCCCACTGGCCGTAGGGTTCAACTTCAACTTTTTCACCCTGATTACGGATCTCGACCCGCAGATCTTCATAGGTGGAGACAATACGGCGATCTGGGGCCCTATGGCCTGGACGGTGATCTACGGCCTTATTTTTGCAACATTCCTGACGCTGGTGGTGGTACCCGTGATGTACTGGCTGTCCTACCGTATGCGTTCCGGAATCCTGAAGCTTTTCAGAGGGTCGGAGACGGAAGATACATCGGTTTCTACAGTGTAGGTTGAACCCGTTTGGGGAAACCCGCCTTGCTGGGAGATCAGGACTTGCGTCAAGCATAAAGAAGTTAGGAAAAAACATAAGGTTTTTCCTAACTTCTTCTTTTTATCATGTCACATTTTCCTTGATTTTTGCAGAAAAAGATTAGATGAATTCATTTGTTTTGTAGCTACAAGGCAAATTAGCTGACAAAAAATACCCTTTAGGATAAAGATATTCAGGTTGGAAAGGTGTTCGCCCGGTATGATTTTGGGCAATTTTGGTATTCCCGAAAGGAAGTACATCCTCCAATCTAAAAATTCTTAGTGTTGTTCATAGTGTTTGTTTATCGTTAGGACCCTGTTATGTTAACATAACAGGGCTTTTTTATTGACTTTCTGCGTGCGCTTAGCGGAAGAATAACCCTGGTAAGCCCCTCATTTGTCCTCATCTTTTCATTTTCTGCAAAAATGTAACATTTTGAAATTTGAATGAACACTAAACTACCAGGTTGTCTTCTCTGTTTTGAGACAAAAACGAATACATGCTGGAGGATATCGAAAACCTGAGAAAGGAATACAGCGCCAGTACGCTTGACGTCGGAGATGTAAACGAGGACCCTTTACTGCAGTTCGGCAACTGGTTTGGAGAGGCGATGGCAGCACAACTGCCCGAACCTAACGCCATGATACTTGCAACGTCTACCCCTGATGGAATGCCTTCCGCCCGAACGGTGCTGTTGAAGGCGGCTGATGAGCAAGGGTTTGTCTTTTACACCAATTACGAGAGCCGAAAGGGAAAGGTGCTGGAGCGCAATCCCCGGGCAGCCCTGGTCTTTTTATGGCTTGAACTGCAACGGCAGGTGAGAGTCGAGGGGCTGATAGAAAAGGTGAGCCGCGAGGAATCGGAAGCCTATTTTATTTCCCGCCCCAAAGGAAGCCAGATCGGCGCCTGGGTTTCCCCGCAAAGCCAGCCTATTGCCGGCCGGGATATTCTCGAAGCAAAAACGATAGAACTGGAGCGGCAATATGCCGGGGCTGAGTACCTGCCATTGCCCCCCAACTGGGGTGGTTTCCGGGTACGGCCAACGCTCCTGGAGTTCTGGCAGGGCCGCCCAAACCGGCTGCACGACCGCATTCAATATACATTGCTGGAAAAGGGTAAATGGAAAATAGAACGGCTGGCGCCTTGAGGACAGGTGATTTACGCCGAGGGTTGACTTGCCCCGATTGGGCCCCTACAGGAAAGGCATGCCGGTGGCTGGGGGTGGAAGGTGTCAGTTTTTTGTTGCATTCGGGATATGCCGGTTCGCAACAAAAAACTGACAAAAATATTAACAATAGCGGTCGAAAGCCATTTTCAGGTTGGCGGCAATGATCTCGGCCGACCGTCCTTCAATGTGGTGGCGCTCCAGGAAGTGCACCAATTTACCGTCCTTGAATAAGGCGATGGACGGCGAAGAAGGAGGGTAGGGGAGCATGTATTCGCGCGCCCGGTTGGTGGCTTCGTGGTCGACGCCGGCAAATACAGTTACCAGGCGTGCCGGCTTTTTGTCGTGTTGAATGGCCAGCTTGGCGCCCGGGCGGGCGTTGGCGGCCGCACAACCACAAACCGAGTTCACCACTACCATTACCGTGCCCTCGCTATTGTCCAGGACATCGTCTACTTGTTCTGCCGAACTTAAGCTTTCAAAACCATAGTTGGTCAGGTCCTGAGCCATCGGCTTTGTCAATTCAACTGGGTACATATCGATCTTCTTTTATTTTTTACAAATTTAAGTTTTTGAACCTTTTCTTATACATCTGGAGAGGGGTATTGGTTCAAAGAACAGCCCAACAACATTAATTAGTCTGATTATAAATAACAGAAAAAAGCCACATTTCATAGCAACAATGAGGAGTTCTGCCCCGTAGGCTAATGGGACATTCTTTTTCCTGAACAATCAGGAGAACAACAGAAGGAAAAGGCGGAAACTGTTCCTGCCGAAGATGGGCCCTTGATTTGGAGTCCAGGTGTGCAGTTGGTTTTGAATGGTAAACATCTTCTAACAAACATAATTGGGCCAGATCGGTTGCGCCCTTGGCCAATAGAATCGCAATACACAATGATGAATAAGCAGATATTCCCCTGGCTGTTGTGCACAGGTTTAGTGATCAGTGTCTTTTTTCCATCCTGTGTCAGTGACGAGTTGCCGGAACCAACCCTGCCGGAGTCTTGCATGGATTCGATCCCGACATACGCCGGTTCTATCAAATCGATAATTGACAACTCTTGTGCCTACAGCGGCTGCCATCTCGATGGTTCTGCTCCGGGAGTATACACCAGTTATGAGGGGTTGGTAAATGTGGTGGAATCCGGCCGGTTTAAAGAAAAAGTGGTCGATTTGAGGGAGGATCCCAACCTGGGCATGCCCCCCGATTTTGCCCCTCAGGGGCGGCCTAAAGACCTCACGCAGTTCGAGTTTGAGCTGATCCAATGCTGGTTGGAAAACAATTATCCGGAAAAATAGGGCCATTACCTGGCACCGGAAAAATCATTGATATGAAAAAACTATTACTCTATTTTCTGGCTCTGGCCTTCTGTCACAACCTACAGGCGCAGAACTTCACTTACCAGACCTTTAAGGACTCGAGGATCGTCAACATCCAAAGTGTGGAAACACTGGCCAAACGGCGCCTCGATATCCGTATCGGCCACCGGTTCGGGGACGCCCTGGGAGACAACGGCGGCTGGCCTACCTTTTATGGCCTGGAAAATGCCACGGATGTTATGATCGGCGCCGAATATGGGTTCAGCGATAACTTTACCGCCGGGATCTACCGCACCAAGGGCGCCGGGGCGATGCCTCAGGGACAAGCGGGCCTGCGCCAACTGGTCAACGGGGTGTTCAAATACCGGTTGCTGCGGCAAAAAGATGGAGAAGGGACGCCGTTTACCTTAACTCTTTTGGGAGTGAGTTCTCTTTCTACCTCGAAACGCATCGAGAACAACCCGGACGTCCTGCGGAGCTTTCCCAATTTTTCCCACCGCATGGCTTTTACCGGACAGTTGCTCATCGCCCGGAAATTTTCCGACGGACTGTCCTTACAATTGACGCCGGGTTATACCCACCGCAACCTCGTCCCCTTTGAAGATGAGAACGGCCTGTTCAGCGTGGGCGCCGGGGCGAGGGTACAGCTGAACCGGGTATTTGGCCTCATCGCCGATATAACTGTGCCCTTTTCGGAGCGCCGGAACAGCGACAATGGCTTCTATCCCGCCATCGGAATAGGGCTGGAAATAGATACCGGCGGGCACCTCTTCCAGGTGAATTTTACCAACGCTACCGGGATCATGGAGACAGACTATATCCCCTACACCACCAGCAACTGGATGGACGGCGAATTCCGCCTTGGCTTTACGATCTCCAGAGTATTTAATCTTTGAAAGACTTGGTTATTATCATGAAAAACACAGCCCTGCTGTTTAGCCTTCTGCTGTTTACGACGCTTTTCCTCAGCCTGCAGCCTGCAGCCTACCTGGTGAATGCAGAAAAACCGGTGGCCGAAGTACTGGTTCAACTTGGGGACGAACCGGTAAACCATCAGGTGGACACCACCATCGCCGGTGTTTCGGCGGAACGGGGCCGCCAACTGGTGCTCACCGGCTTCGCAGACAATCCTGGGGGAGGCCGGCTTTCCAAACAAAGCAAGCACTTTGTCTGCACCAGCTGCCACAACGTTCAGCGGGAAGACCCCGACCTTTCGGTTGCCGACCCTCAGGCCCGCCTGTTGTACGCCCGCAAAATGGGACTGCCCTTCCTGCAAGGAACCGCTCTGTATGGTATTGTCAACCGTACGAGCTTTTACAATGGCGATTATGAGAAGAAATACGGAAGCCTGGTCTCCAAAGCGCGGGATAACCTTCGGGAGGCCATCCAGCTGTGTGCGGTGGAATGCTCGCAGGGCCGCGCACTGGAACCCTGGGAAATGGAATCCGTCCTGGCCTATCTCTGGACGATCGGGCTGAAAATGGAGGACCTCGGCCTGAGTGAGGAGGAATATCAGCAGGTAAACACTGCCCTTCAGAGCGGAAAGAACAAAGCCCAGGCTATCGGCCTGATCAAATCCCATTATTTGCAAGCCTCACCGGCTACCTTCGTCGAACCGCCTAAAGACCGGCGGGCAGGTTATGAGAATATCAAAGGGGATCCCGCCAATGGAAAGCTCGTCTACGAACTGAGCTGCCTGCACTGCCACGAAAAAGAACGCTATTCCTTCTTCAAGCTGGACCACGCTAAAAGAACCTTTCAATACCTGGAAAAGCACTTCCCCCGGTATACCCGCTACTCCATCTATCAGGTCGCCCGCTATGGCACCTCGCCGATACCCGGTAAGAAGGCCTACATGCCCAACTACACCCTCGAAAAGATGAGCCACCAGCAGCTGGAGGACCTCCGGGCGTATGTGGAACAGATGGCGGAGTGATTGTTATGTGGCTGGATTGTTATATGGTTATATTGTTGCCACCCCTCCCTCATTCAGGAACCACACCGGCCAGTGAAAAGCCTCCGCTAATATAACGGTAAATGCCGTTAACGTTTTTTTCTGTATCTTCAGCCCAAAGAATACCCGAAATGAAAGCTATCCTCACTATTGCGTTTACCGCCGCTCTGTTATTGCCGCTCAGCGCTCAGAAAGGCCTGGCAGGCCTGTGGGAAGGAACCATTACCCACGGGGGGATCTATTCCACCAATGGCCATCGTTTTCAACTCTACCTGGAAGTGAATGAAAAGTACATCAAGGGACGGTCCTACATCCACGTTACTGCCGACAGCATTGTGCAAATGGAGCTGCGCGGGCAGTTGTACAACGACAACTCCATTTACCTGGAAGAAGTAAACCAGGAATGGACGGAAGAGGAAGAAGCCGCTATCGAAGAAGGGGCGTCCCCGGAGCAGTTCTCCCGCAAATATCAGTTCATCTACAAACGCAGCCTCTGGGACCCCAGCCTGGAAGGGTACTGGCAGGAAGTGACCCCCATGCCATTCCACTTCAAGCGGGAGCGGGGAAGGATTTTCCTGGAGAAGAAGTCTTCAAAGGCGTGATCTTTGAGCCAATCGATAAACCGATGAACTAGGGATTCAGCTCCCAGCCATACTTTTCCCAGTCCTCCGCATAGTCGATATCCGAAAGCTCCGGCGCCAGGGCGTAAGTTTTGCCCATACCTTCAATGATGGCCACCGTCTCGGCAAATACGGTGGGCGTACTCCATTCGATTCCCTCGAAAAGGGGAGGGGAGGGTTCCTTCATTCCCAGCAGGTAATATCCTCCGTCCTTGGCCGGGCCGATCACAAAATCGTGGGTTTCCAGTTGCCGGAAGGCATCTTCCATGATCTGGGTGGTAAGCTGGGCGATGTCGCTGCCGACGAGCAGGGCGGAGCGGGACTGCCTCAGGGCTATTTCAAAGGAGTGGTTCATCCGGCTGCCCAGCCCTTGGCCCTCCTGGAGGTATTTTTCAAAATCCGGTTCCTTCCATTCGTCGTCGTGGTTGATGTAATCAGCGTAGAAGAGCAGCCGCCGGGCCTCCACGGCAAGAGCCTGCCGGCGCGTATGCTCCAGCAGGCTCTTGTAGATGCGTAATGCCTTTTCTTCACCCACACCCTTTGCCAGGCGGGTCTTTACCTTGCCCTTTTCCGGGTTGCGGATAAATAGGATCAGTGCTTTATCTTCGATAGGTTGGTAAATTTTTCTGATGATAAGGGTATGCAGGATGTGCGATGTGCGATTTTTGATTTGGCTGTGCTCATGGCCGCCAATCTTGTGCAGCCTATTGCCAGGCACATCAAAAATCGCACATCGCACATCAAACGTCGCAAATTCTATTAATCCTTCTTATACAGCTCCTCTTCCTCCACCACATTTACATCGTCTCCTTGTTTCAGCTTTCGGGCGATGGCGGCATAAGGGGCGATGACTACCTGTTCGCCTTCCTCCATGCCGGAGGTGACCTGGATGTAGGTGTCGTCCTGAATGCCGGTTTTGACCTCGGCCATACGGACGGTATCGGCGCTCACCACGAAGACAACCTCGATGAGGTCCTTGTCCAGGTTAGGCGCTTCTTCTTCCCCCTCTTTTTCAGATACCGGACGGGCTTTGGCTTGCTTTTTATCGCTATCCTTTTCCCTGGTAGTTACAGCCTGGATAGGGACGGACAGGGTGTTGGACACCTGTTCCGTTTTGATATCCACTGAAGCGGACATGCCTGGCCGGAAGGGGTAGGGCTTGCTGGCGGTGACGAGGTCCTGGTAGGAATCCTGTTCTATATTGATCCTGACCTCGAAGTTGGTGACCTGGTCACTGGTCAGCGTCGCGACGGTGCCGGTGGTGGTCGACGAATTGGCGATCTGGGTGACCCTGCCCTTGAAGGTTCGGCCGAGATAGGCGTCCACCTCGATCTCTACTTCATCGCCGAAGGTGACGCGGGGGATGTCGTTCTCGCTCACTTCCACCCGCACTTCCATGGCGTTGAGGTTGGCGATGCGCATCATTTCGGTACCTGCCATCTGGATGGTACCGACCACGCGTTCGCCTTCTTCCACATTGAGGCGGGAGATGATGCCGCTCATGGGCGCAAAGATGTCGGTGCGTCGCAGGCTGGTGCGCAGCTCCTTCAGTGTGGCCTCCGAGCTTTCCACCTGGAATTTGGCGGCGCGGGCGCTTTCCTCCGCCGCTTTGATGTTGGCCTCCGCCGCCCGGAGGTTGGCTTCCAGGGCTTTCAGGTTGGAGAGAGACTGCTGGAAATCCGCATCAGCGATAACCCCTTCTTTTCGGAGCTTCACATTGCGCTCGTGGATCTCGCGGGCGTTGATCAGCTGGGCCTCTATCTGCTGCTGCTGGGCCTTGAACTGCTCGATCTGGGAGCGGGCGTTGGCCACCTGGGCCTTGGCGGTGTTCACGCCGGCTACGCCGCGTTCTACCTGAGACTGGTAAGCGTCGGGGTCGATGCGGGCCAGCAGTTGGCCGCTGACCACGGAGTCTCCCTCTTCGATGAGCAGCTCCACGATCTCTCCGGAGACGTCGGAGCTGATCTTGACCTCAGTTTGGGGGAAGACCTTGCCACTGGCCGATACTTTTTCGACGATGGTGCGTTTCTCCGCCTTTTCGACGGCGACCTTTTCACCCTTGGGTTTGTTCTGGTTGCGCCATATCAGGAATGCCACCAGGGCTACGATAACGGCAAGCAGAATGAAGATGAGGGTGTTGTTGCGATTCGATTTTGCCATATGCTTTGAGAGCTTTTCTGAGTTGGTTCCGTTAATCTAATGTGATCGGCCTGCCCAGGTAGAAATCTACGGTTTTCAGATTGAAGATATACTGATACTTTGACCGGATGAGATCTACCTGTGCGCGGTCCAGGTTATTGCGTGCAGTAGTGTATTCCAATGAATTGATGGCGCCGAGCTGGAAGCGTTTCTCCGCATTGTCGAAAGCGGCCTGGGCCGCGTCGACCGACTTCTGAGCGGCGGTGTAGCTCTCCCGTGCGGCGCGCGCATCGGCGATGGAACGCTGGACGTCCGTTTTCAGTAGGTTGCGCTGTTGCCGGTTGACGACTTCAGTGTTCAGGGCATTCAGCCGGGCGCGTTCCATTTGTATCTTGTTGCGGTGGTTGCTGTAAATAGGGATATTCAGGCTGGCGCCCACAGTTTGTCCGAAGTTTTCGTTGATCTGGTCGGAATAGGAAACCTGTTTGAAATCAACCGGGCCCTCCCCTCTAAACTCGATGTCGACAGGCATGTCGTTGATATAAACGGTTTCCATATTCGTAGTGGGCCCGATGATGGGCGTCTGAAAGGCGCTGGAGTAGTTGGTGTTCAAACTGGCAAAGATGTTCAGCGTAGGCAGCATACCTCCACGGGCGATATCCTCAGAAAGTTGGGCGCTTTCCAGGCGGAGGTCGGCGGCGCGGATCTGGGGCTGGGTTTGCAGGGCGGCGGTATATACTTCATCAAGCCGGAAGATGCGGGGGTCGGCGCCGGTTGGAATTTCGATGGTTTCGGGGCGGACGATGCGAATGTCTTCATTGGGGTCGACCTCCATCAGTTGCTTGAGGTTGAGGTAACCGATGGCCACCTGGTTCTGCGCATCGACGATGGCCTGTTCATCCAGGGCGATCTGTGCCAGAAAATCCAGGCGGTCATTGGGCGGCAGAGAGCCGGCCTGGATGAGTTTGTCCGTTTGGCCCAGTTGTTCATTGGAGAGTTCGAGGCGTTTTTCGGCATTGGCCAGTTGTTCTTCTGCCAGCAGGATGGTCAGGTAGGCGGAAGCGATATTCAGGGAAATGTCATTGGAAGTAGCCTGGGCTTCCAGGCGTGCGGCCTCCAGGTCCAGTTTACTCTGTTTGATGGAGTTGTTGATTTGGTTGCCGCCGTAGACCGTCATGCCGGCATCGACGGAAAAGCTGTTGAAGCCGATCCTTTCGTTGTTAAAGGTGTTGGTGGTCGGGTCAATGGTACGGCCAAACTGATAACCGACGCTGGTGCGGGCGTTGAGGTTGGGTAGGCGGCTGAACTGGTTGAGCCTGGTAAGCAGTTGGGCGTCCTGAATGTTGTACTGTGCCTGCTTGGTGCTCAGGTTGTTTTGTTGCGCATATTGAATACACTTTTCAAGCGGCCAGGTGTTTTGAGTAAAACCCGCCTGCGTGATGGTCAACAGGAGGAACAGTAGGGTAATTCTGTTTAGCATAACCGATGTTTTTTTGTAAATGCAATAGTACCAAAAGGTAGACTTTTTCCCGGAAAAAATTATATCAAGGTAGAGTTCTATCGGATGAATGGGCGGAATGGGGATGTTGGGACGTTTTGACGTTAGGAGGTTGGGACGTTTTGATGTTGGGAGGTTGGGACGTTTTGACGTTAGGACGTTTTGGCGTTTGGACGTTTGGACGTTAACCGAAGTTAGACGGATGGAGATTCCCTACATCGTTAGACTGGTAGCCCGGACAACCTCCCAACGTCCCAACGTTCCCACGTCCCCACGTCCCCACGTCCCCACCTCCCAACGTCCCCGCCTCCAACCCTCCAAACGCCAAAACGTCCCTCCCCCTTTGCTCAAAGGTCCGAGGTGAAAGAAAGCGACCCGATCACCTGGTCGTAGCGGCTTCCGAAGGGGCGATAGTAGATCAGGATGGTGTACTGGTTTTCGGTTTCGTGCCAGGTGCCTTCCACCTCCGTTATATCAGGTTGTCGATTTTGGCCGACTTTATCCTTGTTATTGGCAGGCAGGGGAAGGGTGGCATAGGCGTAATCGTAGTAACCTTGTTTGAGCAGGGCCTGCCCTACATAGGCGCCCAGCTGTTCATTGTATTCCATGCGGTATTCGGGCAGGGCCGTCCAGTCTGTAAGCCCGCCGAAGAGGTACACCTCCTTGCCGAAATAGGGCTCGGGTTTTTTCAGGTAAAAGACGGCTTCAACGTATTCGGCCGAGAGGTTGTTGTCGGGTTGGTCTGTGGTCTCGATGACGAAATTGCCGTTCAGGTCCTTAAAAGAAGTATGCGCCTGGCCGGACCGCGGTTCATCGTATTTGAGTTGAACAATGATGCTCTCATCCGTCCTTTCTACAGAATAGACATTGAAGGATACTAGCCGGAGGCTGCGCAGGTCGAGGAACCTGAATTCCTTTCCTCCCGGGAATACGACTACGTCCTGGTGATCGAAGAGCAGGGCATTGGCCCGGATGAACTTCGGGGCTATATCGGTAAGGGCATTATCCCAGCGGCCATTCTGGAGGACGGTGGCGCGGATCTCCGCCATGGGGTTCTGGATCTTGAACTGTTCGTGGTTCACCACAAAGTCGATCTCCTGATGAGTGCGGAATTTAGAGACCTGGCTGGCGCGCAGGACCCGAGGGTCGATCGAAACCCGGGGGTCGACGACGACAAAACGGCGGGCCAAAACTAACTGCCGGTCGTAGGTATCGTCATAGACCAGAAGCAAATAATTGCCCGATTTGGTGAAGCGCGTATCCTGGTTGGGAAGGGTCAGCTCGTAGTGGGTATACGGCCAGAGCGACTTGAATGAGAATTGAAAATTCTGGATACGCTCTTCGGTATAGCCCTCCACATACTCCAGCTCTGCCAGCTGGGAGGGCTTCCAGTCGCGGTCGCAATGGACTACCTTGTAGAAATAGTCTTTGGTATCGCCGTCGAGGTCGTCAAAGGCAAGGGTGACCCGGGCCGCCCCGCCCAGTTCAATGATGGGATAGGAGAGATACAGCCCTTCAATGTGGAACTGTACCGAGCGGATGTAGTCCGCATAGATGAAATTTTCGTTCGGGAAATCACCCTGTGCCTTTAGGAAAGGGGCCTGAAGGCACAACAAGAGCAAAAGCAGGAAATAGTGTGTTTTCTTCTTCATTTTTTCCAGGTCATTGTGCTTTAAACGTTCATAGCAGTTTATTCATTGTTTTAGCCTCATCACCCCTGCGTTTACTAACCCAAATATTGTCTCGAAGAAAGAACCTCCATTCCCAGGCAGCACACTCTTCGGCATAATCGACCCCGATTCGGGGGCTGGCCAGAATATCTTCCTCGTTAACTAACCCTCCCCGGCTTTCTATCCAGATGGGGCTTTGAGCGCTGAGCATATCCGTGCCGGTGTATTCCCGGCTGATGCCCATCGCCTGGGCCAACACTCCGGGCCCGGCGGTAAGCCTGGGCGCCATTTTGTTCATGCGGCGGCGGCGAAGCATCAATGTCGTGTTCTCGGCAGGTTCCAAGGCCCGGATCAGCACCGCGTGGGCCATCCCTTCTGCTCCGGTGACCACATTGAAGAGGTGGTGGATGCCATAACACAGGTAAATGTACGCATGGCCTCCCTGGCTGTACATGACTTTTGTGCGTTCGGTAAAGCGGTTGCCATAGGCGTGGCTGGCCTTGTCCTCCGGAGCCCGGTAGGCTTCCACTTCTACGATGCGGCCAGCGGTGCGCCCGGCGCCAAAATCCGTGACCAGGTATTTGCCCAGCAGATTGCGGCTCACTTCCAGGACGTCATTCCGGGTGAAAAAAGAACGATCCAGCCTTGTCCTTTCCTCATTCATGCAGCGTCGTTCGATAAAATCGCAAAATGGCACAGGCGAATATAGTAAATGACAGGATATTATAACTTTGCTTCCTCCAATTGTGTAGGTTTAATCGGATTGTCATTTACCTTACAACACATTTTTTTCAATTACCGGGCAAAAAGTCGATTTTAATCCTAATATGCAGCCTGATTTTAAGCCCTGCCATTTTGGACTTTAACGAATGAAAAGCGCTCTTTTCCAATTCCGATTATCATTTAACAACCCGGAATCGAGGGCTGATTCTTGATTTCCAGCAATCTATGTAACCACTACTTTTATCATTTACTGAAGCAAAATTTATGAAAACACAATTATCTGTTATCTTTTTTTCCCTTGTCCTTTTCCTGATGGGGGTTTCTTTTTCTGCCGGCGCCCAGTGCACCGACTGGGTGGCGCCTTCTGCCACCGGGGGCTGGACGGATTTCGACGGTATTTTCGGCGGCGCCCCCTGCGATGACGGCACCGGATGTCCGTTCAATGAGATCGACGCTTTTGAGGTCTTTGCGGCTGAAGCTTATAGCGTCAGCGGTTTCCAGGCCGGCGGCACCTATTCTTTCAGCATGTGTAACGGCCCGGGCGCCGGCACCTGGATCCCTGAATTCACCATCATTGCGCCCAGCGGGGCCATCGATGCTTTTGGAGCGGGCGACGGCGATGGCTGCACCATCACCTGGACGGCCAGTGAGGATGGGAACTATCTCATTGTTATCAACGAAGCCGATCAGTGCGGCGGCGGGACCAATACGACCACGCCCAATGGCTACCCTGCGCTCACCTGCGAATCGGGGAGCAACGTGCAGTGTGATGAACCGGTAACGGATTGCAGCATAGGTGCGTTGGTTTCCAATGGAACGGCCGCCGTTTGCGGCCCGGACGCCACGTTCGGCCTCGCTACCGACGAAACGGATACCATTCCGACCGGTGGCGGCTTTGGCTGGATCTTCGATGATTCCCAGGGCGGAACCGGCGGCGCGGCCGGCGGCTTCACCCTGACCGGCTCCTCCAATGTGGAAACTTTTGATGCCGACCTGAACGGCGTGCTCAGCGCCAACAGCCTGCCGCCTCTGGGAGGGACCTGGGTGGTTTTTGGCGCCATCTACGAAGATGCTAATAACGCTGTAGCTACCATTTGCAGTACGACAGCAGATTCGCTGATCCTCCAGTTTGGCGAAAGCCCCACCGTCGATGCGGCGGTGAACAACGGCGACGGGTCGGCGTCGGTTACCGTCAGCGGCGGCACGCCGCCCTACACCTACGCCTGGGATGACGGCCAGACGGGCAGCATGCCCACCGGCCTTTCGGAAGGGCCGCATACGGTGACCATTACCGATGCTATCGGTTGTACTGCTGAAGCTACGGTCGACGTGGTGCTGAGCGCCGGGCAGGTGGAAGGATTGGAGTCGTTCTACCTCGGCCCTAACCCAGGGAAAGGAGTGTTAAACCTCCGGCTTTCGTTGGATAGCCCGAAGGACATCCGATTGGAGGTACTTAGCCTCACCGGGCAAATCGTCGTGCAACGGCGCGAAGGCCTTACGGCCGTGTTGGATCGTCAGCTAGACCTAAGCGCACAGCCTGATGGCGTGTATCTGCTTCGCCTGGTTATTGGAGGAGATGAGGTTAGCCGGCGCATCATCCTGAGCCGTTGATCAGAGGTTGAACGAACGCGGAGGCTGTCGCTGCTTTGACCCCCGGCCGTCGCGACAGCGTCCGCGTTCTATCTCCTACCTCCTGCTGTAATTCGGTGATTCTTTGGTGATCGTAATATTATGCGGGTGGCTTTCTACGATGCCCGAGCCGGTGATCTTCACGAAGCGCGCCTGTTGCAGGGCAGGAATATCGGGGGCTCCGCAGTACCCCATGCCGGCACGCAGTCCGCCGAGGTACTGGACCATCACTTCAGCAACCGTGCCCTTATAGGGGACCCTCCCTTCGATGCCTTCCGGCACCAGCTTTTTGATGTCGTCTTCCACATCCTGGAAATAGCGGTCTTTAGACCCCAGTTGCATAGCGCCCAGGGATCCCATGCCGCGGTACACTTTAAATTTCCGGCCTTCGTAGATGATCGTTTCGCCGGGCGCTTCTTCCACGCCCGCGAAGAGGCTGCCTGCCATGATGGTACTGGCTCCGGCAGCCAGCGCTTTGACGATGTCGCCGGTATAACGGATGCCTCCGTCGCCGATGATGGGGATCTTTCGGTCTTTGACTGCCCGCGCCGCGTTGTAGATGGCCGACAGCTGTGGTACGCCTACGCCGGCGACCACCCGGGTGGTACAGATCGATCCGGGGCCCACGCCTACTTTGATGCCGTCGGCGCCGGCATCGGCCAGTGCCAGAGCACCCTCGCCGGTGCCTACATTGCCGCCGATGACCTGCAGGTGGGGGAAATGCCCTTTTACATCCTTAATGGCCTGTAATACACCCCGGGAATGCCCATGGGCAGTATCTACGATAACGACATCCACATCGACGCGAACCAGCGCCTCCACCCGTTGCAGCATATCACTGGTTACGCCAACAGCGGCTCCCACCACCAGGCGCCCCAGAGAATCCTTGCAGGAATGGGGATAGTCCTGAACCTTCATAATGTCCTTATAGGTAATGAGGCCAACCAGTTTTTGATGCTCATCGACCACCGGCAGTTTTTCGATCTTGTGCCCCTGCAGGATCTGGCGGGCCTGTTCCAGGGTAGTCCCGACCGGAGCAGTTATCAGGTTGCGGCTGGTCATCAGTTCTCTGACCGGGCGTTTCAGCTGTGTTTCAAAGCGCAGGTCGCGGTTGGTGAGAATGCCGGTGAGCTTGTTCTGGCCATCGACGATAGGGATGCCGCCGATCTTGAACCGCCGCATCAGGGTGAGCGCGTCTTCAACGATAGCATCTTCAGCGAGGGTGACCGGGTCGACGATCATACCGCTTTCCGAACGTTTGACACTGCGCACCTGTTCGGCCTGTTCGGCAATGGTCATATTCTTGTGGATAATGCCGATACCTCCTTGCCGGGCAATGGCAATGGCCAGCTTGTTTTCCGTAACGGTGTCCATCGCAGCAGAAACAATAGGAGCATTGAGCTTGAGTTCCCGGGTCAGGTAGGCCGAAACGTCGACCTCACGAGGCAGGACTTCCGAATAGGCAGGGATCAGCAATACATCGTCAAAGGTTAGACCTTCTCCTAAAAACTTATTCTGTGTTATTTTCTGTGTTTCCATGTGCAAAGGTATGCAAAATGACCACAAAAAGAAAAGGCAGCATTGGATTTTCCATCCTTTGGTGGGGCGGGAAATTCTGCCGTTCTTTGCAGAGGGTTACTGGACTTTGGACGTTCCGGCGTTGAAATCGGAAATCGGAGATCGGAAAATCGTCGTCGAATGCCCATTTAGCGCTCCATTCCGAATTACCAACGTCAGTCGCTTCGCTCGTATCCGGCTTTAAATCGCTGCACGTCCAAGGCCCTGGAATGGTTAGCCGTTCAGGATTTATTACAAACAGAACCAGAAACCATTTTCAAATGCTCACCATTTTCAGCGACGAACACTTTATGAAGCAGGCCCTAAAGGAAGCGGAGGCCGCTTTTGAATTGGGAGAAGTTCCGGTAGGCGCTGTGGTAGTCTGCCAGAACCAGATCATTGCCCGGGCTCATAATCAAACGGAACAGCTGAACGATGTTACGGCCCACGCAGAGGTCCTGGCCCTTACGGCGGCTTCCAATTATCTGGGCAGCAAATATCTTCAGGATTGTACGCTTTATGTAACACTGGAGCCCTGTGTGATGTGTGCCGGCGCCCTGCAGTGGGCCCAGCTCGGGCGCCTGGTCTACGGCGCTCCGGACGATAAGCGGGGGTTCATGGCGTTCGGTAAGAAGCTGCTCCATCCGCGTACCCAGGTAGAATATGGGGTGTTACTCGAAGAATGCAGCACCTTGATGAAATCCTTTTTTCGCAAGCTCAGAGATTGAAACCTGTGAAGGAAGGGTTAAAATCCGTTAATCCCGGTTAAACTTTCTTAACCTCGGCCTCCTGCTGTTGCCAAAGTGTTTACTTTATAGGTTGTAATACGCAAGTTTGTAACCAAAATGATCTACAATGAATGCTGTGAAACTATCCTTATGCGCCGGCTTACTGATGCTGGCCTTTAGCTCCTGCGGGCCTACCCTGAGCCCATTTACCGAACAATTGTACCGCCAGAACCGATGGTCGGAGAACGAACTCAAACGCATACAGTTCTATCTGTCCGAAGATATCGTTATGCGCCGGGAACTGACCGGCTCGAAATCCGAGATCGTTTCCGGGGAGATCAAGATGATAGATGGGCGACAGGTGGAAGAGGTCGTCATCCGTAAAGGGACGCCAGGTGTCCTGTTATTCCTGCCGGAAGATAACCGCTTTGCCATCAGCTTTGAAGACGGTGGGAAGGAACGCTTTCTCGTTTTCGGGCCCAACCCCAAAGTAGAAGGGCGGTACGTCCTGCTGGCCTCGGAATGGAAGCGCCGCGCGGGAATGGTTACCTATGAAGGAAAGAAATGGAATGTCGACAACCGCAGCGCTTATGCCAGCCTGTTGGTCGACCTCAAAAAAGTGAACAAGATCTCTGTTGAGTCCCGAACGGCCAGAGGGCGCAGAGTTGATTGAATTTTGTCGTAACCTTTTTGCTGCGCCGGGCGTATAAACATCTCTGTGGGAATAGACATACACTGGAAAAAGCAATTTCTCATGGAGAGTGCTTCCGTTGTGCCGGCTTTACCTCAACTTCCGGTGTTGATCCCTTTCAAAAGGGGGACGAACCGGAAGTTGGCCAACACCTGATCGTCGAATTCTTCCTCGGAAAGGCGGGTGATGCGATGCATCCTCTGGATATGCTCGCCCACGGGAATGACCATAATGCCTCCGATAGCAAGTTGCTTCAGCAACAGTTGAGGTACTTCGGGGGCGCCGGCGGTGACGATGATCTTATCAAAAGGGGCAAACTCAGGCAGCCCTTTGTAGCCATCGCGCAGGTAACAGCGGATGTTACCCAGTTTGAGCTTGGAGAGCAGGGCTTTTGCCTTTTCGTAAAGAGCCTCCTGTCGTTCGATGGTATATACCCTGGCGCCAAGCATGGCCAGTAGTGCCGCCTGATAACCGGAGCCCGTACCTACTTCCAGAACTTTTTCCCGTTTTTTAATATTGAGCAGGCTGGTTTGATAAGCAACGGTATAGGGTTGTGAGATCGTTTGCTCATTCCCTATCGGGAAGGGCTTGTCTTTGTACGCCCATTCTTCAAAGGCCTTATCCAGGAAAAAATGCCGGGGCAATGTACCTATTGCGGTGAGCACGCGTTCATCACTAATGCCTTTGTTGCGCAGTTCTTCGACCAGTTGCCTTCTCATCCCTTTGTGGCGGTAGGAATCTTTCACAATACTGCGGAGGATTATAGTTAATTGAATTAACGGCAAATTACTAAATTAGGGCCACCCAATACACAAAGCCCGAAAATAATAGATCCATATGAGTAAAATTAAGTTCGGAACCGATGGATGGAGAGCCATCATCGCAGAAGATTACACTATTGAAAACGTTAGGCGGGTTGCTGAAGGCACCGCTCTTTGGATGAAAAAACAAGGGTTCAAGCAGGCTGTTATCGGCCATGATACCCGATTCGGTGGAGAACTCTTTGCCGAAACCACCGCCCGCGTATTCGGCGCCTTCGGGCTTAAAGTGAAACTCGCCAAGGGCTTTGTATCTACCCCGATGGTCTCTTTGGGCGTTGTCAAAACCCATTCAGGCATCGGCGTGGTCATCACGGCCAGCCATAATCCGCCCTCTTACAGTGGCTACAAACTGAAATCCAAACTTGGTGGGCCCATGATCCCTTCCGAGGTCGCTGAGGTAGAAGACGAAGTGCCGGAAAAACCAACTGTCGAACTGGCCAGCCTGGAAGAAATGAAAGAAAAAGGCCTGCTGGAATACGTAGACCTGGAAAAGATCTATATCGACCATGTCACTGCGAATTTTGACCTGGACGCCATTCGCAGATCAGGCATCCGGATAGGGTACGACGCGATGTACGGCGCCGGCCAGAACGCTATGCGCAAGCTTTTTCCGGACGCCACGCTCCTGCATTGCGATTACAATCCCTCTTTCATGGGGCAGGCGCCGGAGCCCATCCACCGCAACCTGCAGGAGTTCTCCAACCTGATCAAAAATAGCGGCAAAATCGATATCGGCCTGGCCAACGACGGCGATGCCGACCGCATCGGAATGTACGATTCGGAGGGCAACTTCGTAGACTCCCACCACATCCTCCTGCTCCTGCTGCTATATATGGCGGGATACAAGAAGGAAAAGGGCAAAGTGGTCATTACGTTCTCTGTAACGGAAAAGATGAAGGAACTGGCTGAGCATTACGGCCTGGAATACGAGGTGACCAAGATCGGCTTTAAATACATCGCGGAGATCATGGCTCAGGAAGATGTGATCGTTGGCGGCGAGGAATCGGGCGGCCTGGCCGTAAAAGGGCACATTCCCGAACGCGACGGCATCTGGATCGGCCTGACGATCATAGAGTTTATGGCCAAGGCCGGCAAATCTCTTCATGAACTCATCCAGGAAGTCTACAACCTGGTCGGGCCCTTCTCCTATGACCGCGACGACCTGCACCTGTCGGAAGAGAAAAAACAGGCCATTATTAAAAAGTGTAAGGAAAATGCTTACTCCGCATTCGGAAAGTACCAGGTGGCGTTCGTCGAAGACGTCGACGGCTTCAAATTTACCTTTGGCGGCGGCCGCTGGGTAATGATCCGCCCTTCAGGTACGGAGCCGGTGCTGCGGGTGTACGCCCAGGGCCCCGACGCGGCTGAGGTGCGTGCGATCCTGGATGCGGCCCACCAAACGCTGCTGGGATAAGCCTTGTCCTCGAGCGCCAATGGAAAAATTGGCGCTCGAGTTGCCCTATAGCAACCGGTTCACCATCCCGATATGTGGAATGTCATCCTCCAGATACTCCTCACCCATCGTGCGGAAACCCAAGGATTCGTAAAAAGGAATGAGGTAAGACTGAGCGGAGATCTTTATGGCTTGCCCTGGAAATAGGCGCTCCATCCATTCCAGGGTTTTCTCCATCAGCGGCCTTCCCTGGCCCTTACCCCGAATAGAGGGAGAAGTGACAACTCTGCCGAAAGAGGGGTACTCCGGATAAGAAATGCCTTTTGGCAATAACCGGCTGTAGGAAAGTAATCTGCCTTCCTCGTTGTATCCAAGCAGATGGTGGGCGGGCAGGTCTCTGCCGTCAGCATCCAGGTAAGGGCAGTTTTGTTCTACCACGAAAACCTCCTGCCTCAAAGCCATCATGGCGTAGAGCTCGGTAAGAGACAACTGGTGGAACGGCAGGCAGCAATAATGCAGGTTCAGATTGGCGGACATGGGCCTTTTGGGCAAATGTAATCAGAAATCATAACACCGCACTTTCCCTTTTCTTCCACTATTGTATTTGCCGTCTTTCCGGCTGAAACCTTTATTTTTTCCATTGCCGGACAATTGAAAGGGGCTGGCCTTGACGGCGAAGTACAGGTCGGTGGCATGCAGGTCCGAACGCCTTAAGATACTACCCAAATGACTAGTGCCGATGGTGAAGAAGCCCAGGCGCAGAGACAATCCTACCCGCACTTCTTCCCAGTCGTAAACAGATACGGGGAGTGCCGCTTCAACCCATCGGCCTTCCAGCCGGGGAACGGCCGCCAGGTGGCTGCCGCGTTGCAGTGCACCGGGCCCCATGGGGAACCCTTGAGTGTACGCGGCGCCTACAAAGAAGGGGCCGCCCAAAGATTTATCAAACTGCAGGCTCAGGGCGCTGGGCAGCCAGATGGCAAAGTCCTCCCGGCTGAACGAAGCAGCGGAATCGCCCAGGGCCTGCTCGCTAAAGAACCGGATGTAATCCTCCACCTCTCCCGGCCCTTGTATGGATTGATATTCAGACGTACTGATGGATAGGGGGGCGTCGGTCCGGACAATATGTTCGGCGGCGTTGCGCTTGAAATGGAGCCTGCCGATGTCGATCAGGGAGACGCCGAACTTCCATCCGTAGGGAGCGCCATTTTGGGTTGGAGTGGTGAAAAGGAAGCCCAGGTCGGCCGCAAGGCCGCCGCCGTTCCGTTGAGCCTGAAAGCCGTCACCGTCCAGGTTGCTGTTGGTGTACCCGAACCTGAAGTCAATGGGCGTACCACCCAGAGAGTCGCCGGGGAGTTTCTCCAGCTGAAAAACGGAAGCGTTGCGCCAATAACTGCCTTCATAGGCCTGCAGAGCTTTGATCGTGATACCAACAGCGAAGGCCCCGTCAGCAGCTTCCTCCTGGTAGAGGTAGTTGAAGCCGACCTCCGTCCATCCGGCAACAGCTCCCCGAAATGGATCCACGGCGAAGGGGGCATAAAAGGGGCGGCTGTCGTAATCATAGTAATTGAAGGCATCGGCGACACCCCGTCCCGATAGCAGGGTGCGGCCGCGGGTGAGCAGGCCTATGCGATGGTTTTCCGCCACCTGAACGTAAAAGGATGGGCCCAGTACACTTCCCATAGCCAGGAACTGGCGGCGATTGCCGGTTTTGAAAAAATCGACGACGAGCGTTCCCTCCTGCTCCGGGCTGCCGGGGGGGAGGTCCGGGCCGAACTCGAACTCCAGGCTCTCCGGGTTTTTCAGCAGGTCAGACAAACGGCTATTGCGCAGGTATGCATAATCATTGGTAAAATGCACCGCGCCTTCCACCAGGTTTACATCCCATTTGAAAGGTGTAGTTGCGTGAAAGGCGGGGTTGATCAGGGTGCTGTTGATGCCTCCGTAATTTGAAAGGCGGATCCCGAGTTGTTCCTGAGCCTGAAGCGTGCAGAGGGAAAAAAGAAAAAACGCGAGAAGTTGATACTTCGTCATGGTGTAGAAGATAGTTTGCTGTTATTCCAAAAGGCTTATGGCGCCAGGGCGATGGCCCGAATGGCTGTTCCTGTTACTTCCGGGGCTGAAGGTGTTGAAGGCCTGAAGGATAAAGGGCCTGTAATCAGGGGTTTAAAGAAATACGCTCGTTATCAGGAGATTATTGCCACGGCCGCACTTTACCTTCCGTTTTTTTGGCGTTTTACCCCACCAGTAGTGTCCAGAATCTAGGCAAAAAAAGAATTATGCCGATGGCGGCGGCGCCCATGGCGGAAAGGAGCACAGCTGCCGCCGCCACGTCTTTGGCTTTGCCGGCCAGCTCGTGGTATTCGGGCGAAACCAGGTCGGTCAGCAATTCTATTGCGGTGTTGAAGGCTTCGGCGGAGAACACCATGGCCATAGCCAAGGCCAGTAGGCACCAATCTGTCGCGGGAAGGGAAAAAAAACAGCCCAGAATGAAGGCCAGGACGGCCAACACCAGATGAATGCGGGCATTGGGCTCCGTTCGGAATAAGCCGGCAATACCCTGAAACGCATACTGGAAACTCTTGATGCGGCTTTTTATCATGACTGATCTGTTTTGAAGAAAATATTAATCCAACCTGCTCGCCAGGACAGCTACCTTCTTGTCTCTTTCCACCTTCCCGTCCGGCGTAAATACTTCGAACCAAAGTATATAAATGCCGATCCGCGCCCGGGCGCCTTCCTCATTGAGCCCGTCCCATTTCAGCCGGCCGCCCGAAGCCAGGGTTTCATTATTGGCCAGCCGCCTGGTTAACCGTCCGTGGCTGTCATAGACATGCAAATTGAGGGTGTAACCCGGCCGTTCGGTTTCGTAATCGATGAGCAGAACATCGTCGAATCCGTCGCCGTCCGGTGAGAAGGTAGGCGTAAGCACCGAAAACATTTCCTCGAGGAAGGTAGGCTTTTCAAAGAACTGAGAGTTCTGATAGGTCGGCGTGGCGAAACCCGCTGTGGAGGCAGCGGAGTGCCAGTTGCCGCCATCCTGCGTGGGCGCTTCCGGAGAGATGCGCTCCAGGGATACCCCCTCTTTACTGTCGAGTAAGGGATAATGCAGGGCTTCGGAATAGTCGAATGCATCGATAACCTGTCCGCTGTACCGCAGGGTGATGTTCCCGCTTTTATCTTCCAGTGTGGGCAGGTTGGCCTCTACCAGCGCCTGTTCAAAGCGCACCGTGTAGCGATTGGCAATATCATCTGGCGATTCGGACAGCACGGCGTACTCACCCGGAAACAGGAGGTAGTCTGTGCTGACGGCGCCAAGCGTATCCCCACTTTCTTTTTGTGTATTGGCAATGACGATGCCATTTAGGTTGAGCACCTTCCCACTTCGGTTGTATACCTCAATGAAGTCGCTGCCTCCAGCCTCCGGATTGAACAAGGCCTCATTAATAATGATGTCGCGTGGTTCCAGTGGTTCGGCCAGGCCGGTAGTGATGCTGGTGCCTGCCGGCAGGGCATTCCCCATACAATCGGTGATAGCGCCGGGGAAACTGGCCTGATAGGAGGTTCCTGGTTCGAGCGGCGTTTCGAGCAACAGGATGACTTCCTTCCGGTTAGGTTGGGCCAGGGCTTCCGAAATGGTAACCGGCGGGCTGATGGCATAGCTGTCTGGGAGGTCGAGCGGGGAAATGGCCATCACTTCGCTGAAGACGATCCTCAGTTCAAATTCACTGTCGGCGAAAGCGCCGGCCAGGGCGGGAGGCGTATTGTCGGTTTCGGCGCCCAGCAGGCTGTTGGGCAGGCCGGGCGTCCCTCCGGTGGCGGCCACCGAGGCCTGCCAGTTGCCCGGACAGTCGTAGGGGCCTTCGGTTTGTATCAGTTCCAGGCTGTAGCCGCCACCGGCACGGGATTCGTCCTGATACCAACTGTCTTCATAAATAACCTCGGCAATGAGATTGCCGTTGGCATCGGACAGGCGAACTTCATCGCCACTATTGGTGAGTGCAGGAAAACTATTCACGGCAACGGTAGGCCCGAGTACCGCAAAATCCCCTTCAAAACTATCATCACAAATGGTTACGTAACCACCCGGCAATAGCAGGAATTCGGGCAGGGCCGCCGGTGGGCTTCCCGAACTGAGCGCCAGGCCGCTCAGCTGGATCACCTTGTCACTGCGGTTGAAGAGCTCAACGAACTCGCCTTCCGGCAGGCCTGCCGAGGGAGTGGGGTCGGGAAGGAGCTCGGAGAAGACGATATCGCCGAAGGCGGCAGGCTGCAGGTTGTAATAGGTGAAAGGCCGGCTCTGGGCAGCAGCAATATTGCCACTGGCGTCGGCGATATTGGATGCGGTAAGCATATAGGACTGGGTGTTTTCCAGAGGCGTACCGAGGAGGAGCCTTACCTCAGTGGGGGTTGCTCCATTGAAAATTACTTCTGCCGGCTGCCCGATACCGTTGTCCAGTTGGTAGTTGCCCGGCTCGGCGGCGGAAGTTTCGTCCAGCGGTTCGTCAAAGCGGGCGATGGCCTCTAAGGCGCCGGTTGCCTCAACCTCCAGCAGGAGGGGGGGGCGGGTATCCTGAAATAACGGGCCGATACTTATGTCGTCAAAGAAAAAAGCCTCGTTCCGGGTGCTGGTGTACTGACAATATACGCCAAAGAAACTCCCCATAGGGTAGGTATCGTCCAGGGCGCTGCCTTGGCCCTGGAGGGCCATACCTCCGGTATAGTCAGCCTGCAATTCCCACTGGCCGTCGGGGCTGCGGGAGGCTCGAATCCGTGCGATGGCCGGAGCAGTTCCCACTGCGCCGGGCGTACCGCTGATCAGAAGAGTGGAAGTGTTCCCGTCTTGCCTGTAGAGCTCAATAGCGTCATCGCTGCCGGAGATTCCGCCTATTCTAAGATAATAGCCCTCCTGGGCTTCGGTAAGGTTGGGGCTGGAGGCGCTCAGGTAAATACGGGTAAAATTGCTTGCCGAAGGAGCGAACTCCATTCGGACGAGCGCCTCCCAGGTGGTTGCGGCATCGGTGGAAGTAGGAGCGGGAAGGTAGAGGTAAGAAGCGTTATCAGGGCCTGGTTCACTATCGAGGAGCTGGAGCTGTCCGCCGGAGACGACGAACTTGCCGGTATCCCCAAACCATTCTGGATCGTTTGTGAAGTCGCCATCGGAAAAATCATCCTGAAGCTGGCCGGACAAGTGATGGGCGCACAAGAGGAACATCAAGGCGAATGCGGTTATTCTTTCCATAGTCTCAAAAATAGCCTTGAAATGAAAAAAAGGAACGCTATGCCTGTTTTTATTTTGTCTGTCGCCGGCCGCAGGCCTCTGTTTTTGGAAAAATAAACCGATGCTTTTGCCAAAAGGTGGCAATAAAAGCAGATAGCTCTTATCTTTGCCCCCTCAGAACTACGGCCCTAACCAACTTGTATTGGTTAATAAAGAATCTAAAAAATCAGAACAATGAAAATCGCTGTAGTAGGTGTAACTGGACTGGTTGGCAACGTTATGTGCCGGTCGTTGGAAGAACGCAATTTTCCGGTGAGTGAATTTTTGCCGGTTGCTTCTGCCCGTTCGGTTGGAAAGGAAGTGAAGTTCCGGGGAGAAAGCTACAAAGTTATCGGCATGGAGGAGGCGGTAGCGGCAAAGCCGGATATTGCTATCTTTTCTGCTGGTGGCGGCACCTCTCTGGAATGGGCGCCCCGGTTTGCCGAAGTGGGAACTGTAGTCATCGACAATTCCTCTGCCTGGCGCATGGACCCCGACAAGAAGCTTGTCGTACCTGAGGTCAATGCGTCGGCCCTGACTAAAAATGACCGGATCATTGCCAACCCCAATTGTTCGACCATTCAGATGGTCATGGCCCTGGCTCCCCTGCACCGGGCCTACAGGATAAAGCGCCTGGTGGTATCCACCTATCAGTCTTTTACCGGGACGGGCATGAAGGCGGTCAAGCAGTACCAGCTCGAAAGAAAAGGGTATGAGCCCAAAGCCGAGGAAATGGCTTACCATTACCCTATTTTTGAGAACTGCCTGCCTCATTGCGACGTTTTTCTGGACAATGCCTACACCAAGGAAGAGATGAAACTGGTCAATGAGACCCGCAAAATACTGGGAGACAACAATATAGGTGTTACGGCTACCGCCGTCAGAGTACCGGTGCACGGTGGGCATTCCGAAGCGGTGAACGTGGAATTCGAGCGCCCCTACGAACTGGCGGACGTCCGCAAACACCTGGAGGCTATGCCTGGCCTTGTTGTCCTCGATGACGTGGCCAACAACAAATATCCCATGCCGCTCTTTTCCAAAGATAAGGATGAGGTATTCGTAGGCCGCATCCGAAGAGATGAATCCATCGAGAATGGGTTGAACCTTTGGATAGTAGCGGACAACCTCCGCAAAGGGGCCGCTACCAATGCGATACAGATCGCTGAATACTTGCTGGAACACAAGCTGATCGAGTCGAAGCAAGTAGCTGTTTAAGAAAACCTGAACGGGTTGCGATATAGGTATTTTCCAGGGCTGATGACAGGGCATAGCTACAAATTGCCCCAAAAAATTGTCGTATTCGACGGCATTTTTGTTATTTTTGAAGAGCCGTCGGTATGACAGCCATCATGCCCCGTAAGCCTTACAGGGTTAAAGAGAGGGTTCGGGTACTGTGGTTGACAGGATTTTGCCCGGAAGGTGGGTTGCGCTTTGGGGTATTCCCTCCTCTCTCATACCAATTGTAAATGAAAACCAGTTAATTACCGTTATGAAGACCAAGCTTGTACTTTGGGGGGCGAATGCCCAGGACGAACGAATTTTAGTTGCATTGGAGCTTTTGGCAGATGACAATAAAGTCAAGATCTATACCTTCCCGGAAAGTGTAGCTTCGGAGGAGTTTGCCCAAAAGATGATGAACGATTGGAGAGACGATAAGCCGCTTGAGTTTCCGGAAGGGCATACTGAGGCCGAACGTAACCTCAATATCTCAGAAAGTATGCTTCCTGAAGAGATCAAGGTAGACCGCGCCGACCTGATCTCGCGGGCCCAAACAGAATGGCAGTTCATCGTCTTGTCGTCAAAACTCAGCCAGGCTTATCAGTCAGAACTGGAAGAGATCAAGGATCGCATCGCCCAGCTGACTAACTTTGACGATTCCATGTGGGAAGAGCTGAAAGGGTTCTGGGACAAGGTTCAGGCGCAGGTCCGGGAGCGCAACCTCTTCCGTGATCATGCCGACTTCCTGCGGGATAAGACGAATGAGTTGTTCTCTCAGTTGAAGAGCCTTCGGGCGAGGATGGATGAGGAATTCAAGGACCGTTCCAAGGATAACTATGATAAGTTTATGGAACTCCTCGAAGAATTGGAAGGCCGGATAACTGCCGGCGGACGCCTGCAGCCCCTCTTCGAAGAATTGAAAAAAGTACAGCGCAAGTTTCGCGATACCAAGTTCACAAGGGATCACCGCTCTAAAGTATGGGAACGGCTCGATTCCGCCTTCAAAGCGGTGAAAGAAAAACGGTTTGGCTCATCCGGTGATGACCGCTCGCCTCTTGAACGCATCAAACGCCGTTACGACGGACTGCTTTCCGCTATCGAAAAGATGGAACGTTCCATCAAGCGCGATCGCGATGACCTGGAATTCCAGAACCGAAAGATCGCCAAGACCGATGGACAACTGGAAGCGCAGATCCGCCAGGCCAAGATCAAAATGATCGAGGAACGCATCCGCTCCAAGGAAGAAAAGCTGGGGGAAATGATGCAAACCAAAACCGAACTGGAACGGCGCATAGAATCGCTGGGCGCTAAAGAAGCCAAACGCATGGAGCGCGAGCGCATCGAGCAGGCTAAAAAAGAGGCCGAAGCCAAGATCCAGGAGAAGATCAAAGCCGAGGCTGCTGCCCGGGCTGAAAATTCCGAAGAACTGGAAAAAGCGGCCGGCGCTATTACCGGCGAGGCCGACGAAGAACCTCCTGCTCCGCAAACGGAAGCCGCACACCAAGAAACAGTTGGTGAAGCACTGGCCAATACACTGGGGGAGGCCATGGAGGATGTCGTCGATACCATACGGGCCATCGCCGAGGTGGCCGGTGATATGCTGGAGGATGCACTGGCGGAAGTCACCGAACAACTTAAGGAAGAACCTGCTCCAACTCCCGTAGCCGAAGAACCGGCTGCGGAGGAAGATGCCCCGGTAGTTGAAGAACCAAACCTGGCGGATAAAAACAGCCCGGAAGTGGAAGAACCGGCCAAACCGGTTGAAGAAGAAAAGGTAGAGGGGGAGGGATCCCCCGCAGAACCGGAAGCGGAGGAGGTCGAAGCAGAGGCGGAGGATAACAAAGACTCCTGATCTGCCTTCTCAGGCTATTGGAACTATTGAAGGAGCTGACGCCTTCGGGAGATGAACTTCCGAAGGCGTTTTGCTTTATGGCCGGCGCCGCCTTTTGGACAGGGGCCGCCTCAGGCAGGAGGAAAAAACCGCAAAACAGAAGAAGAATAAAAAAAAGAAAAGATTTTTTCAGAAAAAAGCAGCGAAAACAGGCTTTTGAAAAGGCAAAAAATTCACAAAATCTATTGCTTGAATAAGTTTAATTTATTGAAAATCAATTAATTGCTAAAATTAATCGATTTTATTTATTTTCACAATGCGTTGTTTTTGTCTTTGATTTCGCTAGGGTATCGTTGCATATTTGTATTGTGATTGGTAAGCAACAGAGGAGGAAAGAGATTAAGTTGATTGAAATAAGTTATGTTGAATATGTTCATGGGATTATAATTTGTTGGTGGTATGTCGTCCCGAAATTCCGTTTCGGGACGCATTACACACTACGAGAACACCCAATCCCATTAAAGAATAAAAAAGGCGAACTCAAGTGTTCGCCTCAGAATTAGGTCATGTTCATGGGATTAAGTCGTCTCAGTCAAGAATTTCCATAAGATTACAATTTGTTATTAGCCAAGTAAAGTAGTATTCTCTTTTTTTCCTTGGCTGAGGCGAAGTTAGTCCAAATGTTTGTCATATTCAAAAAAATGACAAATATTTTTGCAAGACAAAACGATTAATTTTGGATATGTTCATGGGATTATAATTGAAAGGGTCGTACACATAATGTGTGCGACTTTTTTTTTGCCCAGAGAAGAACCGCCATCATATCCAAACAGATGGTTTATTTTTCTTCTAGAAAAACATTTCCTGTGCTACCCGATAGGTATTGGCGTGCGCTTCGATGATATGTGCCAGCCGTTCGGAATATCCTCCTCCCATACTGATGGCTACAGGCAGTCCATTCTTCCTGCAGGTATCCAGCACAAAGCGGTCCCGTTCACGGCATCCCTGAAGGCTGAGGCTTAGCCTTCCAAGTTTATCCGACCAGATCACATCAACTCCCGAGAGATAGAAAACCTGCTGGGGCTGAACTTCATCAATGAGCCGTGGAAGGGTTTCGTAGAGGTTTTTCAGGTAAGGGCCGTCTTCGGTTTTATCCGGCAGCCCGATATCCAGGTCGGAAGGTTCTTTGCGGAGCGGGTAGTTTCTTTCGCCGTGCATGCTGAAGGTGAACACACGGGGTTCCTGCCGGAAGATCTGAGCGGTACCATTGCCCTGATGGACGTCCAGGTCGATGACGAGTATTTTCTCTACTATATTATGGTGTAAAAGGTAGTTGGCGGCGATGGCGATGTCGTTCAGCAGGCAGAACCCCTCTCCTTTATAGGTAAAAGAATGATGGGTGCCTCCGGCCACATTGAGGGCAACGCCGTACTGGCGGGAATACAATGCGCACTGTAGCGTGCCGTTGGCAATATGCCGTCCCCGTTGCACTAGTCTTTCCGACATGGGGAAGCCGATCGCCCGTATCTCGCGGCGGCTGAGCTCCTGATTTTTGAGCTTTTCCCAGTATGCTTGTTCGTGGGTCAACAGAATGGTTTCCTCCGGCAGCGCTTCAGGATGGAAAAAGTTTTCTTCCTTTACAGTGCCTTCGTAGAGCAGTTGCTCGGGCAGCAGCTCGTACTTCACCATTGGAAACCGGTGCTTTTCCGGTAACTCATATTTGTATACAGGGGAAAACGCGATCTTCAGCATTTACTCGTCCAATTGTAGCTGAACAAGAGAACTGTATACCGGGGTAGAAGGTTTAATTTCATCCACAGGGTTTTAAGGACTTGTTCAAAAAAACTATTTTTGCATCTTCTCCGCATTCGGAACATTATTTCCGAAAAATCTATTTGAAAGGAAAAGAAAAATATCAAAATACGCATGCAACTCAGCGAACAGGAAATCGTCCGTAGGGAAAACCTCCAGAAGATCAAAGATTTAGGTTTTAATCCTTTTCCCGCCGAAGAATTTAAACTGGACTTCAGGTCCGATGAAATCACCACGGAACAATATCAGTCAGCCTTGGCCCGGTCTTTGGAACTGATCCGTGGGGTCGGCCCGGAGCAGTCGGTTAAATTGATGCACGCTCTTTTCAAAAGCCGGGGAAAAACCGCCCCGCTTTTGGCGGACGAAGCCTTCCTCGAAGAGGTGCCTATCTCAGAAACAGTCGAATTTGCCGATGAGGCAGGCCACAACCCCGTATCCCTGGAAGACTTCTTTGCGGAAGCCAGGGAATCGGCCTTGGGCGAATATTCCAAAGATAAAAAAGGAGCTGTTCAAATTGCCGGCCGTTTCATGGGGCAGCGCGGCCCCTTTGCCAAATTGCAGGATTCCTACGGAACCATCCAATTGTATATCGGAAAGAACGACCTGGGGGATACGGAGGAAGAAAAAGAGCGCTACAAGCAGTTGGTTAAACTACTGGACATTGGTGATTTCATCGGTGTTCGCGGGGAGGTCTTTGCCACGGGAACTGGCGAGATTTCTGTTCACGTTCGGGAGTTGGTTTTTCTCGGAAAATCCCTGCGGCCCCTGCCTATCGTTAAGCGGGATAAAGAAGGCAACGTATATGACGCCTTTACCGACCCTGAACAACGCTACCGGCAACGCTATGTGGACCTGACCGTCAACCCTCAGGTTCGGGAGATATTCCTAAAGCGTTCCAGGCTGATCAGCGCCATGCGCCGTTTCTTTGACAACAAAGGATGGCTGGAAGTGGAGACCCCTATTCTGCAGCCCATCCATGGAGGCGCGGCCGCCCGCCCTTTCCGCACGCACCACAACACCCTGGACATGCCCCTCTACCTCCGCATCGCCAATGAGCTCTACCTCAAGCGCCTGATCGTCGGTGGGTTCGAGGGCGTATACGAGATCGGGAAAATGTTTCGCAATGAAGGAATGGACCGGACCCACAACCCGGAATTTACCTCCATGGAGATCTATATTGCTTACAAGGACTACCACTGGATGATGGAAATGGTGGAGCAGTGTCTTGAATACGTCGCCACCGAAGTCACCGGCAACACCAAGGTGGAATATGAAGGAAAGGTGATCGATTATGCCGGGCCGTATAAGCGCCTGACCATGTTTGAAGCCATCGAAGAGTATACGGGTATCGATATTTCCAATATGGATGAGGCGGCGCTGCGCGATGTGTGTAAGCAACTGCACATTGAAGTGGACCCCACTATGGGCAAAGGGAAACTCATCGACGAGATATTCAGCGAAAAGGTGGAGGATCACCTTATCCAGCCAACTTATATCATCGATTATCCCATTGAGATGACGCCCCTTGCCAAAAAGCACCGCTCTGTTGATGGCCTGGTAGAACGCTTTGAGCTGTTTGTCAACGGCAAGGAGATCGCCAATGCCTATTCGGAGCTCAACGATCCCATTGACCAGCGCGAGCGTTTTGAAGATCAGTTGCGCCTGGCCGAAAGAGGCGATGAAGAGGCTATGGCTCTCGATGAGGACTTCCTCCGCGCCCTTGAGTACGGTATGCCTCCTACTTCCGGGCTCGGCATCGGCATCGACCGCCTGACGATGCTCCTGGCCAATCAGCATTCCATCCAGGAAGTCCTCTTCTTCCCGCAGATGAGGCCAAAGGCCGAACTCCACGAGTATCCTAAAAATAAGGAAGAGGTAAGCGAGTAAATGCGGACTGGAAGGAGCATTCACGAGCACCATCAAAATAAAGAAGAGATAAGCGAGTAAATGCGGACTGGAACCAAAACTACATCATAATGACAAGCAAAAAACTGATCATTGCCTGCCTGTGCCTGTCTATTGCCCTTTTTCAAGGGTGTGGCGGCTCTTCTCAGGAAGAGAACAAGGCCCAGCAAGGCGTTACTGAAGATACCAATGACCCTTCCGGTGAACCCAAAAACCTGGAGGAGGCCATGGATGAGGTACAGAAGGCGCTGCAGGGGGATGGAGAAAAGAAAGAAGTGGTGGATTTCCGGAAGCTGAAGGAATTGCTGCCGGAGAAGCTCGCCGGTTTGGAACGCACTGCTTATCGTGGAGAAAAGGCGGGCGCTCTAGGTTTCAATCTGTCTACCGCATCGGCTGAATACGGCGACGGGAACCAGGAACTGGAGGCCACCATCGTCGATTTCGCCGGAGTGGTTTCCGCTTTGATGGGCATGGCGGCCTGGTCTACGGTAGAAATGGACCGCGAAGATGAGAATGGCTACGAGCGCACGACCAAAATTGAAGGCTACAAAGCCTTCGAGAAGTACAACAGCCAGGCCCGGTCCGGAGAGCTGAGTGTGCTGGTTGAAGATCGTTTTATCGTAACCTTGAAAGGCCGCAACATTGATGAGAAGGCTTTCCGAAAGGCCATCGAAGGGCTGGATATGAAAAAACTGGCCAGGATGAAGTAGGGGAGAGGGTTGAAAATCGGTGGATGCCTAACTTCCTCCTTCCGGTTGGCCAGCCCGCTCCAGGACGCGGTGAAATTTGAGCAGGTGCCGTGGATCCTTTTCATTGTAGATGCAGAGAATAAGAGTCGCTCTTTTCCTACGGTCCAGGGGGAAAAGGATCTTTACCGGATTATGGACATAACCATTGTCCTCGAAAAGCAGGATCTGCTTGTTGCGGGTAGGAAGCCGAAATAAGCGCAGCTCTTCGGCATTACGAGGGACAGGCACATCGCCGTATCCTTCTTCTTTGAGAAATTGGCAGGCCATATCGTACGTTATTTCCAGATTGGAGCCGGCGAATACGGTCCGGTACTCATAACCGTCACTTTCGCCGCCCATATAGTCGGAACCCGCCGGTGGAAATTCTTCACGCAATGCCATGGTCCAATTATTTCTGTTTTTTTCCTGATCGGGTTACAAAGTTAGCCTCTTTGCGGTACTTTTTTCCAGAGGGAAGGGGCTTTTTCGCAAAAGCATTCAACTTTGTCAAGCGCCAACGGTGGCTAATACCTACAAATATGCCGTTACTATTGTTGCCGGGCTTGCCTTTACCTATATTCGCAATTCCAAGAATGACAAAAAACGGCACTGTTGCCCATGAGCACACCACTCTTCAAAATACGGGAAAACGGCAAGTATGGCTTTATGGATGCACAAGGCTCCCTGGCCATTGAACCGCAGTACCTTGAAGCGGAGGATTTTTACAATGGATTTTCCCGGGTGCGTTTCAATGATAAGCTCATTCATATGGATACCCTGGGGCGCCTGCTGCTCAAACACCTTTTCAATTTTGTCGGTTTTTTTGAAGAGGGGCTGGCCCGGGTTCAGCTGGTCAGCCGCTGGGGATACATCGGCCCCCGGGGAAACTTGTCCATTGAAGTTCAGTTCGAAGAAGCCGGGGATTTCAGCAGCGGCCTGGCTCCGGTGCGCCAGAGAGGGTATTATGGATTCATTGGCTCTGACGGGAACTGGGTTATTCGTCCGGAGTTCGAAGGCGCCCGGGAATTTTCCTGTGGGCTGGCGCCGGCTTGCCTGGCGGGCAAATGGGGATACATTGATGAGGAAGGAGGGCTCGCCATTGTACCTCAGTTCGACGCCTGCCTCGCCTTCCAGGGAGAGGTGGCCTTTGTTCGTAACGGCCAGATGTGGGGGTTGATCAACCGGCCCGGAGAATTGCTGGTGGAACCTCAGTTTGAATTACTGGAAGGCTATGCCTACGGAGAATTTTTTGACGGGTTGGCCATCGTAGCCCAGGATGGCCTGTTTGGGTTCATCAACCAGGTGGGCGAACTACAGGTGGAGCCCGCTTTCGCCTTTGTCGGTGATTTTGGGGATGGGCTGGCGCCGGTGCAACTGCACAACCGTTTTGGGTATATTGATAAAGCCGGTGAACTGTCTATTCCTCCCCGGTTCGAAGATGCCGGGCTCTATGCTGATGGGCTTGCACCTGTGAAAACCAATAGTCACTGGGGGTTCATCGACCGGGAAGGGGAGTGGCGCATACCTCCCAAATACGAGAGCGCACTGCCGTTCAAAGACGGATTGGCCCTGGTAATAAAGGCCGGTAAATGGGCCTACGTTAATTTGGACGGGGATATCGTCTGGCGGGAAGTTTAACAGCCATAGCGGAATTGCCCTGGCTATTGAGCTCTCTGCCCGGCAAGGCCCTGGCAATGGGAACCATCCAACCTGTCACCCTTCAGCTGTCCGCCCTCCTATTCTCCCAGACGGGCGATCACGGTCTTATTGCCCTTAACCTTGTCTCCGATCTTGACCTCAACCTGTGCATCGAGTGGTAAGAACATATCGACCCGGGAGCCGAACTTAATGAAGCCCATTTCTCCGCCTTGTTCTATTTCCTGGCCAACCTGCAGGTAGGTCTTGATCCTTTTGGCCATTGCCCCGGCGATCTGCCGGAGGAGGATCTCAGCTTCTCCGTTGTCGATGACTACGGTGGTCCGTTCGTTTTCGGTCGATGACTTTGGATGCCAGGCGACCAGATAGCGGCCGGGGTGGTATTTGAGGTAGTTGACCGTACCGCTAACCGGGCTGCGGTTGACGTGTACGTTCATGGGAGACATGAAAATGGAGACCTGCAGACGCCTGTCTTTGAAGTATTCAGGTTCTTCGGCTTCTTCAATCACCACAACTTTGCCATCGGCAGGTGCATAGATCAGATTATTGTCCGGCAAATGGATCTCCCGGCGGGGGTGGCGAAAGAAGTGAATGACCCAACCATAAAGGGCCAGGGACGCGAGCGTGGCAAACGGAAATGCCTTTGGCGCCAGGTAGTTGAACAAGAGGTTTAGCAGAACGAGGACAATGCCTACTGATAGGATGATGAGGCGTCCTTCCTTATGTATTTTCATCAGCTCTTTAAAATTTGATAGATCCCCTGCAAATTTATATACCACGCAGGATAAAATGATAATTTATTGAATGCAATTTCAACCGTTTAATTCTTTTCTTTTATTGATTAAGAAGGAGCCTCCTGGCCACTAATAATAAACCCTCAATCGGGTTTTAGTTCATTGGTGCTGCAGTTTTACGGCGAATTCAGGCTCCTCCCAGCCTCACCCACAGTAAATACGCGGTGGCGAAGGGCAATAAGAAGATGAAAGCGTCGAAGCGGTCGAGCAGGCCGCCATGGCCAGGCAACAGGGTGCCCGAGTCTTTGATCTGGACGCTCCGTTTGAGCATGGATTCCACCAGGTCGCCCAGGTTGCCGAATACGGCGACAATTCCGGCCAGTACCAACCAGTCTGCCAACCGGAGTTCCCGAAAGAGCGTGTATACCAGGATAGCTGCGATAAAAGTAGAGGCAGCCCCACCGGCAGCGCCTTCCCATGTCTTCTTCGGTGAGATCCTCGGAAACAGGGGCGTCTTGCCAAAACGGGACCCCACCATATAGGCGCCCGAATCGTTGAACCAGGTGAGTACCAGCAATCCAAAAACGGTATTGGAGTAAAAGAACCCGTCCTCAAAAGCGATGAACTCAAGGAGCGCAAAGGGAATGCCGATATAGGCCATGCCCAGAACGATATACGCTACATTTACAAAAGGTTGTTCGGACCGGGTGTACAGTTCATAAATAAACGCCGAGAAGATAAAGGGAAAAAGCAGCAAGGCGGAGATGGCGATGAAAATGCCTTTATTATGCACCAGTTCGAGTTGCAGTACAGCGGCCAGCAAAAAGGGGGCAAGGCCCAGGCCCAGGCCCAGGAACCGCCGGATGAGATCGATGCCCTTGTTTTTAGACAGAACGATCTCGAAGAACTCCCAGAGGCAAAGAGCGGTGATGAGTCCGAAAAGCGAAACGAAAACGTAAGGCCCTCCATAGACCCCCAAAAGCATAACGGCGCCAAAAATTAATGCCGTGATTCCCCGCTTTAGTAGTCCCTTCATATTGTGCTTCAATGTAGGGTTAAAGGCCACCGTTTAGGGTACTGGCGGCCTGTTGTGATTTTTATGATAGCGGTAAAGATAAGAACTCAAACCGGCAACTAATACTGCGGCAATGCCTATTGCCGGCCAATTGACCTCCTGGAGGCTGGTTTCGGGAAGGTTCTGTTGCTGGTAATACTGGCCGGCAACCTGTACGCCGTTGATCACAAAATGAGCGATTATCGGCGCCCAGAGGCTGCCTGTCCAGTAGAACAAGTACCCCAGCCCTGCTCCCAGAAGCAACCGGGGCAGCAACCCGGCAAACTGTAAATGGAAAGCACTGAAAATGAGCGCTGCGATCCAGATGGCGGCAACGGGCCGGCCGGTGGCCTTCTCCAAAGCTTGCTGCAATACTCCCCGAAATACCAACTCCTCTCCGAGAGCTGGTAATATTGCGACGACCAGGACCGTAAAGGCCAGTTCCCAGGGGCTTTCCATTACCAGCAGGCCCTGAACCAGGCGCCCGGCGGAGCTTTCCATATCCGATGCCCAGTAGGGAAGAGGGATCTGCCGGTTCAACCAGTAGGCCAGCTGAGACAACACAAAAGTGCCCAGAAGGAAAAAAACGCCGGCGCTCAGGATGTTGAAGTTGAGAAACCTGTCCAGTTTCAGGAATTGCACCCATTGGCGGCGGTAGAGTAGCGATGCCAGCAGGATAGCCGGAAGCGCAAAAGTGAACAGGTGTGAAAACAGCGTGGTGGCCCTCAGGAAATTGCGTTCGGCCAGGGGGCTTTCCCTGCTAAAACTCTGGATCACTTCGGTCAAAGACAGTCCCATGCTCTTTCCTAGCAGGAAGGCCAGCCCGTTGCCAATACCACTGCCCAGTAACATGAGTAAAACCAGTACCAGCATGGCCGCCATAGACGATAACTCCGGGCGGAAAAATATTCTATCTTCTGGTTCGAAGCTCAAGGATCGGATGTTATGTTTTGAATAAAGGCCGGTAAAGCCGTTAACTTCTTGCTAAATTTGCAGGTAAGATATAAAACTCAGGGCTTACAATGGCTGTTGAGCTGATTTGTTTAACGTTACATCAATAACGGCATGGCCAAACTTAGTGTAAACATCAACAAGGTCGCGCTAATCCGCAATTCGAGAGAAGGCAACCTGCCCAATCTGGCCCAGGTGGCCAAAGATTGTGAAGCATTTGGGGCTGAAGGTATTACGGTTCATCCTCGGCCCGACGAACGGCATATTCGTTATTCCGATATTCCTGCTCTGCTTGCGGTGGTGACTACAGAGTTCAATATAGAAGGCAACCCCACCGAGCAATTCCTGAAGCTGGTTTTGGATAACCCTCCTGCACAGTGCACCCTGGTGCCCGACCCGCCCGGCGCCCTGACGTCCAGCCAGGGGTGGGACACCATTGCCCATAAGCCCTTTTTAACCGATGTGGTGGCCCGCCTGCAGGATCGCGGCATCAGGGTATCCATCTTTATCGATGCGGAGGAGGCTCAGGTGGAAGGCGCCAAAGCCGTCGGCGCCGACCGGGTCGAGTTTTACACCGGCAACTTTGCGCTGGAATTTCCGTCCAACCCGGAAAGCGCTGTGGCGCCCCATGCGCGTTGCGCCCGATTGGCGAATGATGTAGGAATCGGCATTAATGCCGGCCACGACCTCAATCTCGATAATCTTCGCTTTTACAAGGAAAGGGTGGAAGGCCTGCTGGAGGTCTCTATTGGGCACGCCCTCATATCCGATGCCCTCTATTACGGCCTTCAGAATACCATTCAGATGTACCTGCGCCAATTGCGATGAGGCGGAGGGCTTCTCCCGAAAGGACGACGATGGGCTAATTTTACACTTTTATGAAAAATTAATTGCCGGGAGGAGGCCTTTGTTTCAACTGTTTGACGATCAGATTTTTAGGCTCTGGTTTTTTTAAATGCGATGCTCTGGCAGCACTTTGTTGTCAGCATGCGTTAAGATAAAGTTAACAGTCGAATTGGGCATTTTTTTTCAAATGCCCTACCTTTGACGCAAAGTTTAGAATTTTCTAAATAAAACAGATTAGTATGAAAAAACTCTCACTAGTCCTGGGGCTAATGGTCTTTGCTATTGGCTCCATCCTTGCCCAACAATCAGTTTCCGGAAAGGTGACTGACCAATCTGGCGAGCCGCTTCTAGGCGCCAGTATTCTTGTAAAAGGAACCTCAACGGGTACAGTTACCGACATCGACGGCAACTATTCGATCATGGTTCCACAAGGCGCCACGACCCTGGTGGTCAGCTACACAGGGTTCAACTCGCAGGAAGTTGAGATCGGAAGCCAGACGATGATCAACATTACCATGGAAGAAGGGGTAACCCTCTCCGAGGCGGTGGTAACCGCTTTGGGTGTTCAGCGCGAAGAAAAAGCGCTGGGCTACGCTGTCCAGGAAGTAGGAGGCGACCAGGTGACGTTGACCAATGACGTCAACTTCGTCTCCTCCCTTTCGGGTAAAGTAGCCGGGGTGCAGATCATCAGTTCCTCCGGTGCCAGCCTTGGCGGTAGCGCCAAGATCCGCATCCGCGGGGTGAACTCTCTGGACAGCGGCGACCCCCTCTACGTCGTAGATGGTACGCCCATTGCCAACGAAAACTTCTCCAGTACTACCGGCGGCGCTGACTTCGGTAACCTGGCGTCGGACATCCCCAGCAACGACATCGAAAAGATTTCTGTGCTGAAGGGGCCGGCTGCTACCGCGCTTTATGGCGAACGGGCTAAGAACGGCGTGGTGATGATCACCACTAAGAAGGGCTCTTTCGGCAAAAAAGGCCTGGGTGTGACCGTTTCCTCTACCCTGACCGCTGACCGCGTTTACATCCTCCCGGAATATCAGAACGAATATGGTGGGGGGTACGACCAGGATTTCCCTGAATATGTGGACCCGATCGACGGCCAAACCTACCGTGGTTTGAACTACTCTGCCGACGAAAGCTGGGGCCCCAGAATGGATGGCACCACCTACCGCCCCTGGTGGAGCTGGTACCCGGGAACTCCCGAGTATGGCACCACTATTCCTTTGACGGGCAACCCGGACAACGTGCGGAACTTCTTCGAATCGGGTATCACCAACATCAACTCGGTGGCCATCGATGGGGGTTCTGAAACAACCGGCTTCCGCTTCGGCTTCACCAACCTGAACCAAACCGGCGTTATTCCCAACTCCGACCTGGACCGCAACAGCGTCAACGTTAGTGTGCGTTCCAAACTGGCCGAGCGCCTGACCTTCGGCGTGAATGCCAACCTGATCTTTACTCAGGGCAACGGCCGCCCGGAATTCGGCTATAACGGCGACAACCCGGTGAACTCCTTCAACCAGTGGTTCCAGCGCCAGCTGGATATGGACCGCCTGAAGGACTACAGAAACCCCGACGGCACGTTCCGCTCCTGGAACATCCGCTCTCACACCGATACTCGGCCGTTGTACTGGGATAGCCCGTACTTCGTTGTTAATGAAAACTACAATACGGACTCCCGCGACCGCTACTTCGGGGACATTAACCTGAACTATGAAGTCGCTGAAGGCTTCAACATCATGGGCGCCCTGCGCCGGGATAACTTCACCCAGCGCCTCGAAACGCGGGTGGCTACCGGTGGCCTGGAAGAGCCTTACTATCGCGAATTCCTCGCTAATGGTACGGAGGACAACTACGAGTTGATCGGCTCCTACCAGAAGAACTTCGGCAGGGTCTCTCTGGATGCTACTGCCGGGGGGAACATCCGGAAAAATAACTTCCATTCCAATGACGCAGGTACCGTTGGCGGCCTTACCGCTCCCAACTTGTTCAACGCCGGTGCTTCTGTCGACCGCCCCTCAGTGAGCAGCGAAAGACGCGAGAAGACAGTACGCAGCCTCTTTGGTTCTGCTACGGTGGGCTTCAATTCTCTGGCCTATGTCGGATTTACCCTGCGTAACGACTGGTCTTCGGCTTTGCCGGCAGACAACAACAACTACCTGTATCCTTCCGTCTCCGGTAGCCTGATCTTCTCCGAACTGATCAACTCTTCGTGGTTGTCCTTCGGTAAGCTCTACGGCTCCGTTGCTCAGGTGGGCGCCGACCTCGACCCATACCTGACCAATAGCGTTTATGACTTCGGGGCAGCTCCTTACGGCAGCTCCTCTACCTTCACGGTACCCAACCTGCTGCCCAACCAGGATCTGGAGCAGACCTTATCCACCTCCTGGGAAGCCGGTATCGACATGCGTATGTTCAACAACCGCCTGGGTTTCAACCTGATCTACTATCAGGGCAAAACCGAGAACGACATTCTGCAGGTGCAGATCCCGTCAGCTTCCGGTTATGACCAGGCGCTGGTAAACGCCGGCCGTATTGAGACCAAAGGCTTCGAACTGGCACTGTACGGTACGCCGATAGAGACCAGCGACCTGAGCTGGGACATCTCTTTCAACCTGGCCCGGAATACTTCCACTATTGAAGAGCTCTATGGCGACCTGACCAACTACAAACTCGCCGATGGTATTGGCGGTTCCCGTTGGGGCGGTTTTACCGTCAACGCTCGCATCGGTGAAGAGTGGGGATTGGCCAATGGCCGTGGGTTCACCTATGATGACCAGGGCCGCACCATCATCAGCAGTACGGGTAGCTACAAGGTGACTTCCAATAAGGACCTGGGCTCCATCCTGCCCGATTACACGGGAGGCGTATTTAACACGCTGAATTTCAAAGGTTTTACGCTGCGGGCAATGGTTGACTTCCAGGTTGGTGGCCAATTCTTCTCCACGACCCGGATGTTCAACGCTTACTCCGGCCTGGGTATTGAAACGGTGGGCAACAACGCATTGGGCAACCCGGTTCGTGACCCGATCGTCGACGGTAGTGGTAATGTACTTGTTGATGCCGATGGTGCTCCGGTTGTCAGTGCTCCCCTGAGCGAAGTAGGCCCTGCCTCCGGTGGAATCCTGGTGGAAGGCGTATCTGAAACCGGTGAAGAATTATCCATCATCGTTGAACCGCAAACTTACTACGGCCGTATGTTCGGTTTGCATGAGCGTTGGCTCTACGATGCAAGCTTCGTGAAACTACGCGAAGTGAGCCTCGGCTACACTATCCCGAAAAAAGCCCTGGGCAACCTGCCGGTTCAAAGCCTGAACATTTCCATCATTGGACGCAACCTTTGGCTGATCAGCTCTAAGGTGGATGGTATTGACCCGTCGGAGATCCTGCCGGGCGCCAACAACATCGCCTTTGAAGAGCGCGGCGGCCTTCCGGGTGTCCGCTCGGTCGGCGCCAAACTGACGGTTGCCTTCTAATGAGAGGCATTGCCTTGGCTTGAGGAATAAAGCGGCAGCCGCCGGGCGGTTGGCCAGGCTGGCCTCTGGCGCCTGTCGCTCACTTTCTATTCTAAAATTTAGATCGATATGAAAAACATTCTTAATAAAGCGATTATCGCACTTTTAGTATTTGCCTTTACTGCCTGCGGGGACTTTGGCGACCTCAATGTCAATCCCAACAAGCCGGTAGCGGTAGATTCGGAGACGCTGCTCTCTAATTCTCTGCGCAGAATTGGAGGAGACAGCTTCAACGGATTTACGGGGGTTTTGAACAACACCCGGATAGGCCCGTTGTATGCTCAACAAATAGCTAACATAACCTATACAGATGATGACCGCTATCAGGCTGTGCAGTCCGACTTTTCGGTTTGGTACAATGGCCCCCTGGCCGACCTGGAGCGCATCATCCGGCTGAATACGGACGAGGAGACTAAAGCTGCTGCTTCGAAGAGTGGTTCCAACGCTAACCAGATCGCAGCCGCCCGCATTCTCAAAGCCTACTTCTACAACCTGCTGACCGACCTGTGGGGCCCGATGCCGTATAGCGAGGCGCTGAAAGGAGATGATGGCGTGTTCACGCCGGCTTTTGATTCTCAGGAAGCTATCTACCAGGCCCTGTTCACCGAACTGCAGGATGCTGTCGCCCAAATGGACGGCGGAGCCGGTGTATCCGGTGACTTCATCTTCGGCGGCGACATGGACGCCTGGGCGCGGTTCGCCAATACCATCCGCATGAATATGGCCATCCGGGCCGCCGATGCCAACGAGACGCTGGCTAAGGCTCAGTTCCTGGATGCCATCGCCGATGGGGTGATCGAATCCGACCTTCTGTACCCTTACCTGGCGGAGGCCAACAACGAGAACCCCTGGTATAATGAATTCCGTACCCGTACCGACTTTGCTTTGACGGAATTGCTGGTGAACAACATGAAGGATAGCGGCGACCCGCGCCTGGCAAGCTATGCTGACCCTACCCTGAACTCGGTAGCAGCCGGTACGCCGCAGATCGTCGGTATGCCTTATGGCCTGTCTACTCCTTCTACCCAGCCGCCGGATGTATCCTTCCCGAACTCTACCTATGTGAAGGCTCAGGATGCTTCTCTGGCCATTTATTCCATGGCTCAGGTACAATTCGCCATGGCGGAGGCAGCGGCTCGCGGTTGGACTACCGACGACCCTGAGGACCATTACAAAGCAGCCATTAAGGCTTCCTGGGACCAGTGGAACGTCGACTATACTGAAGATGATTTCAATACTTACTACAATCAGGAAGGTATTGCCTGGGACGCCGGCAAGTGGGACCAACTGATCGGAAACCAGAAGTGGATCGCCCTCTTCGGCCAAGGTTATGAAGCCTGGACCGAGTGGCGCCGGCTGGACTATCCGGAACTCATCATTCCGGAAGATCCGCTGAGCCCGAGCGGCGGCATTCCGGTACGCCTCATCTACCCGGCTTCTGCTGAGAACCTGAATCCGGCCAACTACCAGCAGGCTTTACAGCTTCTGGGTGGCCCGGATAGCGATGACACTCGCCTGTGGTGGGATGTTAAGTAATCCGGACGATCCAGATCCATCTGGTGCGTAGCAAATAACGAAATGTATGGCGGCTGTTCCGGTAACCGGGGCAGCCGCCATCGTTTCAGAGGGGCTGTTATTAGGTGGCCCGTAACGATTAGCAGCAGGAAGCCGGCCCGCCCTGCCTTCATCTCCTGCCCGATCCGGGCCCTCCTTCTTACGTATGCCATCCCCCGGAATTGCCTCCAGGCATAGTACCGGCGACAGATTTGCCGGCAGAAATTGGAGCTCTTTATATATATGCATGAACCAATTACACGGCCGTTCCGTAGTAGATGTTATCAATACCCAATTCGTATGAAAAGGACTTTCACTGCCTTTCTTTCCCTTCTATTGATTGCTACTTGGTTGTTTTCCTGTGACAAGGAAGAAACCGTCCTGGCAGTGGCCGGGGCCGGCGCCGCAAGGCCCACGGTCAAGGTGGTCAACGATTGGGTCAATGGCCGGGCGGTGGTTGTTGCCGGCGCCCGAAAGTATGAATTCATGGTGGCTTTCGGCCGCGAGATGCCCGACGGAGCAATGCTGGAGTTCAAAGAGATCCCCACCATTCTTCCCATCATTATGGAAGACCAGGACGGCAGCCGCTGGGATGTGTTCGGTTATGCAGTGAGCGGCCCGCGCCGGGGGCAGCGCCTGCCTATTGTCTCTTCTTATATGGGGTATTGGTTTGCCATTGCCGGCATGTACCCGGGAGCTGAACTATTTGAGGGAGAAAGCCCGGATCAATCCTTTACGCCGCCGCCGGCTTCTCCGGGCTGGACCGTGCCGGAAGAAGAGGTCTTTTCGGGCAGCAGTTTCGACCTGATTCCTGCCCTGGATTTTCCAGGAATAGAACGATACCGGGAAAAGGACTTTCTGGATAATGAATATTTTCTTGCGGATACTGCTTTGCTGATCGGACTAAAGTTGGGGGGCAAATACCGGCTTTACCCGCATGCCATCCTCGATTTTCACGAAATAGTCAACGATACCATTGGTGAAGAGCACTTTGCCGTTTCCTATTGTCCACTGACGGGTACGGCTACGGCATGGAACCGGGGCCTGGGAGGGCAGGCGACTACTTTTGGCGTGTCCGGTTTATTGTACAACAGCAACCTGATCGCGTTCGACCGCCTGACGGAAAGCCTGTGGTCGCAAATGCGGCAGGAATGTATCGGTGGGCCGGTGGCGGGGTTTGCCAAGGATATTATTCCCGTGCTCGAAACCAACTGGGGTACCTGGAAAACCCTGCTGCGTGAGCCTGAGCTGATCTCTTTTGAAACTGGCCATGACTACAATTACGATTCCTCTCCCTACAGCAATTATGCCTGTTGCGCACAAGGTTCACCCTATCCAGTGCAGTATGAAGATAGCCGATTGCCTTCTAAAGAACGGGTATTGGGCGTAGTAGTCGATGGTAAGGCCAAGGCATATCGGTTTTCCTCCTTCGATTATTAGGACAGGCTACTTTCAAGTGGCCTGTAACCAAATGCCTGCCCTAAAAACTGATCGTGTAAGAATATCCTCCGCCTTTCTCGCCTTCGGGAGTTTCCTTTGAAGGTTCTTTTTTAGTAGCCGTGACCGTGTAGGAATATTGCATCCCGGTTGCAGGGGCATTTACCTTTCTTGCCTTCTGTTTCGGCAGCCGGAAGTGGATTTTTATATCCCTGTGAAAGAGGACTTTCACTCCCCGGGTTTTTGGGACTTCAAATTTTAACAGGCGTGTGAGGCGAATGGCCTCCTCATCACATCCGTGGCCCAGCCCGGAAATCACCCTGGTGTCCACTACATTGCCTTTATGATCGATGGCGTACTTGAGGACGACCGTACCTTCCACCTTTTCCTCAAGCGCCGCTTCCGGATAACGCAGATTTTCATGGATAAAGGCTTTCAATGCCCTTGGGCCCCCATCGTAGATGGGTTTCTTGATAAAGTTTTTGTCCTTTTTCTCTTTTGACATAGATCCTGGAGCGGGTTACAGCGTTTTTTCAATTCAGCCCGATGGGCCTTTGAGATAGGATTAAAAGAACAGCCAAAAAAACCAAACACAAAATATAAAAGTTATTTACCTTTGCGCGCTGAAAAATTAAAAAATCGCTTAATCATGATCATCGTAGACGTTCGCGACAACGAATCTATTGAAAGGGCGCTGAAAAAGTACAAGATCAAGTACAACCGTGCCGGTATTATGCGGGAGCTGCGCGACCGCCAACAGTATACCAAACCATCGGTGCGCCGCAGGAACGAGAAGCTCAAGGCCATTTACCGCCAACAGAAGCACGTAGAAATAGAATAATACAGGTTGACAATCTCTTCTTTTCTCTATAAATTGTAGGAGTTAGTTTCTCCATGACAATTTAAACTGGGAATGAGAGAAAAGTCCTTCCTGCAATATCTACAATACGAGAAAAGGTTCTCGCCGAACACCATTACTGCTTACCGGAAAGACCTGGAGCAGTTCCTGCAATTTATAGAACAAGAGATGTGCCTCACCTCTGTGACGGAAGTGGGGCATTCTCATATACGCTCCTGGATCGTTCACCTCATTGGCCTGGGGCAGTCTGCCCGAACTGCCAACCGCAAGTTATCTACCTTAAAGGCTTATTTTCGCTTTCTCATCCGGAGGAACCATCTCACGTCCGACCCTACGGCAAAAGTGTCTGCTCCGAAGGTGGGCAAACGCCTGCCCGGTAGCCTTAAAGAATCTGAACTCGGGCAGCTCTTTCAGCAAGTAGAATTTGAATCAGGCTATAGCGGATCACGGGACCGCATGATCCTGGAATTGCTATACGCTACGGGTATGCGCCGCTCGGAGGCCATAGCTTTGGAGCTTAAAGATATTGACTTCCAAAGTTTACAGCTTCGCATTATGGGCAAAGGCAGTAAGGAGCGCCTGGTGCCCATCAGCAGGGGGCTGGCTGGCAATTTACAGGCCTATTTGTCGGATCGGTCGGATGCTTTTCCTGATTCGGGGGCTGCTTGGTTGTTTCTCACCGATAAAGGGCGGCAATTGTATCCGAAACTAATATATAATATTGTTTACAAGTACCTTTCAATGGTCGCCAGTAACGAGCGGCGGGGGCCGCATGCCCTTCGGCACTCCTTTGCCACCCACCTTTCTGAAAATGGCGCCGACCTGAATGCGATCAAAGCTTTGCTGGGGCACTCCAGCCTTGCTTCCACACAGATTTATACCCATAATTCCATTGAACGATTAAAACAAGTCTATAATAAAGCCCACCCAAAGGCCGGCTTGGATGACGATTGAATTCCAGCCGCAATTCCTTATTCCCAATTTCATTGTTAATTCACCAAAAAGGAAAGATTATGAGAGTTCATACCGAATCTGTTCAGTTTAAAGCAGACCAAAAACTCATCCAGTACATTGAGAAGAGGCTTAATAAGATGGATCAGTTCTTCGACCGGATCATTGAAGCCAGAGTAACGCTGAAGCTGGAAAATTCCGGACAAATCAAGGATAAGATCGCAGAGGTGAGGCTGAGTGTGCCAGGAGACCAGTTGATAGCAAAGGAAGCCAGTAAGACTTTTGAAGCCTCCGTCGATAATGCGGCTTCGGCTTTGAAGCGGCAGCTCATAAAGTATAAGGAACGACTGCGCAACGATTGACAGCTGCAGTTCGGGTGGGTAAAAATGTATGTGTTCAAAGCTCCCTTGCCGGCCCCGGCAAGGGAGCTTGTTTTTTTTCGTTTTTCCGGTTTCTGGTATAGGAGAATAGGGAATTCTTTCTAAATTTGCACCACGTCAAAAAAAAGGCGAAAAAAGAATAGCACTATTTTTTCTTTTGTTAAAATGTTCTATCTTTGCAATCGCTTTGAGAAAATGTTCTCGAGCCATGATTGAAATAGCCGTAATTGCTGGCTTTGTGCTTTTGTTCGCAAGGTTTTTAAGATCCTGTTAGCAGGAACTTTTCCTTCCTCAAAAACCTTTGGATGATTGGGCTTGTAGGCAGGAACTGAGCCAGGATTGTTGAGGCCGAGAAGCCTTTTTGAAACACCGCTGAATCTAAATAGGCCAGCATAGCTTCCCGCTTTTTGAAGCGGCCGCTTTGACGAGTTGAGCGCGGAAGGCGAAGTTGATATTCCGTATAGCCACAATAAGCCAGCATAGCTCAGTTGGCCAGAGCAGCTGATTTGTAATCAGCGGGTCGGGGGTTCGAATCCCTCTGCTGGCTCAAAATTGGAATAGCTGTCCACTTTAAAGGAGTGGCTGTTTTTTGAAATAATGTTTTTTACTCTGGGGGTGCGCCGGAGTGGGAGAGCCGGGCCAGACTGTAAATCTGGTGTCTCTGACTGAATAGGTTCGAATCCTATCACCCCCACAGCGTGCGCTGAAGCTCGAAGAGCGTAGGCGCGCCATCTGCTTATAGCCGATAAGATGGCTGGAGACAATCCGCCTTCGCCAAGGCTTCGGCGGATAAAAGCGGGCGTAGCTCAGTTGGTAGAGCATCAGCCTTCCAAGCTGAGGGTCGCGGGTTCGAGTCTCGTCGCCCGCTCTGTTTCGAAATGGCGGAGCGATAGTAAGCCTTTCTAAGGTGCCAAAGGGCTCAAACCAGCCCTAAACCCACAAAGGGCCAGGCCAATGTAGCTCAGGGGTAGAGCACTTCCATGGTAAGGAAGGGGTCTGGGGTTCAAATCCCCACATTGGCTCAAATATTGTTCAGCACTTTGTTTAACCACAAGAATTTTATATCAAAAAATTTGATTACCGATGGCTAAGGAAACATTCGAAAGGACCAAACCACACCTCAACGTGGGTACGATCGGCCACGTAGACCACGGTAAGACTACTCTTACTGCGGCAATTACCTACGTCCTTTCTAAAGATGGACTTGCAGAGAAAAAAGATTACGACTCTATTGATGCTGCTCCGGAGGAAAAAGAACGGGGTATCACCATCAATACAGCTCACGTAGAATACCAAACAGCAAATCGCCACTATGCGCACGTTGACTGCCCTGGCCACGCTGACTACGTAAAAAACATGGTAACAGGTGCTGCTCAGATGGACGGTGCTATCCTGGTTGTTGCAGCTACGGACGGCCCCATGCCTCAAACCCGTGAGCACATCCTGCTGGCTCGCCAGGTTGGTGTACCTAGCATCGTGGTTTACATGAACAAGGTTGACCTGGTTGATGACGAAGAGATGCTTGAACTGGTAGAGATGGAGGTTCGCGAACTGCTCGACCAGTATGAATTCGACGGCGATAACGCTTCTATCATCAAAGGATCTGCCCTGAAGGCGCTGGAAGATGACCCCACCGCTGTTCAATCCATCCGTGACCTCATGGATGCGGTGGACAAGGATATCAAGGAGCCGGAGCGCCTGATTGACCAGCCTTTCCTGATGCCGATCGAAGACGTATTCTCCATTACCGGACGCGGTACGGTAGCAACTGGCCGTATCGAGCGCGGAGTGATCAAAACGGGCGAGCCGGTTGAGATCATTGGTATGATGCCGGAAGGTGAAAAGCCATTGAAATCCGTTATTACCGGTGTGGAAATGTTCCGCAAGATCCTGGACCGTGGCGAAGCTGGTGACAACGCCGGACTGCTGCTGCGTGGTATCGACAAAGATGATATCCGTCGTGGACAGGTAATCTGCAAGCCGGGCTCTGTAAATCCGCACAAGCACTTCAAGTGCGAGGTGTACGTTCTGTCAAAGGAAGAAGGCGGCCGTCACACTCCGTTCTTCAACGGATACCGTCCGCAGTTCTACTTCCGTACCACAGACGTTACCGGTGACGTGGTTCTGCCTTCTGGCGTAGAAATGGTGATGCCGGGTGACAACGTTTCACTGGAAGTGAAACTGATCAACACGATCGCCATGGAAAAAGGACTCCGTTTCGCTATCCGTGAGGGTGGCCGTACGGTTGGCGCCGGACAGGTGACCGAGATCCTGGACGTATAAATTAACACGAACTCGATATCTTGTGGCTGGAAAGGTTAGGCATATTTTTATGCCTAATCTTTTCAGCATATACACACGGGCATAGCTCAACTGGTAGAGCGACGGTCTCCAAAACCGTAGGCTGGGGGTTCAAGTCCTCCTGCCCGTGCTAATCATAGGCGGGAAAATGTAGACATTCGCCTGCCTGTGCTAATAAGAACCTGCGATGGAAAGATTGAAACTGTATGTCATCGAAAGCTATAACGAGCTGATCCATAAAGTGACCTGGCCTACCTGGGCCAACCTGCAGAGCAGCACGGTAGTAGTACTGGTAGCTTCGATCATTTTGGCCTTGATCATCTTCCTGATGGACGTTTTCTCCCGTACCATTCTGGATTTTATCTACAGCCTCTAATATTTTAATTGGGATAAAGGATTGTGATGTCTGAGGATAAAGAAAAACAAATACAGGAAGAAACAAATGCTTCTCCAGAGGCTCCGGCCGATGAAAAGAAGTGGTACTCTCTTCGTGTGATCAGCGGAAAGGAAAGAAAGATCAAAGAGCGCATAGAGATGGAGATCGAGCGTTCAGGGTGGAGTGAATTCATCACCCAGGTCTTGGTTCCTACGGAAAAAGTGTATAAGATAAGGAGTGGCAAGAAAGTCATTTCCGAGAGAAACATCCTTCCCGGCTACATCCTCATTGAAGCGAATCCGTCCATGCTTAGCGGCGAGATCATCCAGGCGATTGCCAATATACCCAATGTCATTCATTTTTTGGGCCGCAACAATCCAATTCCCATGCGCCCTGCTGAGGCCAACCGGATGCTAGGCAAGGTCGATGAGTCCCAGGAGGCAGGGGAAGCCATGATTGAACCGTTCATCGTTGGGGAAACGGTAAAGATCATCGATGGCCCCTTCAGCGAATTTGTCGGAGACATCCAGGAAGTCAACGAAGAGAAGAAGAAGCTCAAGGTGATCGTAAAGATCTTTGGGCGTGGCACGGAGGTGGAGCTCAACTTCATGCAGGTAGAAAAGACATCCTAGTTTTTCCAATAACAAGTGTAATATCGATTTCTTGCTTGTCAGCTTTTGTTCCGGTTTTCCGGAAAGCGCTTCCCTGGAGCTGGTAGCAGTTCAACTTGAATAAAGCGAAAAAAATGGCTAAGGAAGTAGATGCGTTTATAAAACTTCAGGTCAAAGGTGGTGCAGCCAATCCGGCGCCCCCGGTAGGCCCGGCTCTCGGTGCCAAAGGGGTGAACATCATGGAATTCTGCAAGCGTTTCAATGCTGAAACGCAGGAAAAGCAGGGACAGTTGCTGCCGGTAGTGATCACGGTGTTCAAGGACAAGTCCTTCACCTTCATCATTAAAACACCACCGGCCGCCGTCCAATTGATGGAAGCCGCCAAGATCAAGAAAGGTTCGCCGGAATCCAACCGCAACAAGGTCGGTTCCGTCACCTGGGATCAGGTCAGGGCTATTGCCGAAAGCAAAATGACGGACCTCAACTGTTTTACCGTTGAGTCTGCCATGAAAATGGTAGCCGGTACTGCTCGCAGTATGGGCGTCATCATCAAGGGGACACCGCCCTGGGCAGGGGAATCCGCCAGCGATAACTGATCGGAAGTACATTGAAGGGAGTTTTGCCTGAAAAGGCGAAACGCTAACCACCTCAAAACAGAATAACAATGGCAAAAAAGAGTAAAAAAAGAGCAGCTGCCGACAAGAAGTTCAACAGAGATAGCTTCTACTCGCTTGATGATGCTATGAAGCTCATCAAAGAGGTGAATCTAACCAAGTTTGACGCCTCTGTCGACCTGCACATCCGGCTGGGGGTAGACCCTCGTAAAGCTGACCAGGCCATCCGGGGAACCGCAACGCTCCCGCATGGTACCGGTAAGACAAAGCGCGTGCTGGTTTTTTGTACGCCTGACAAGGAAGAAGAAGCGCTGGCCGCCGGCGCCGATTATGCCGGCCTGGATGATTACGTCCAGAAGGTTCAAGGTGGATGGACGGACGTCGACGTCGTCATCGCTATGCCTCAGGTAATGGGCCAGGTAGGCCGCCTGGGTAGAATACTCGGCCCGCGCGGGCTGATGCCCAACCCGAAGACCGGTACCGTTACCCAGGATGTGGCATCCGCAGTGAGCGATGTCAAAGGAGGTAAGATCTCCTTCCGCGTCGATAAATATGGCATCATTCATTCCTCAATAGGGCGGGTATCCTTTACACCGGAAAAGTTGGTGGACAACGCCAATGAACTGATCACGACGCTGGTACGTATGAAACCTTCGTCTGCAAAGGGTTCCTACATGAAGTCCGTGACAGTTGCCAGCTCGATGAGCCCGGGTATCCGCATTGATGCGAAAGCATTGGTTAAGTAACTTTTCAAAATCTGAAAAGCAATGACAAGAGCAGAAAAAACCGCTACTATTGAGGCACTGAAGGATAAGCTTTCCGGTATAGATTTCTTCTATCTGGCAGATTCTTCAACGCTGACAGTAGAGCAAGTCAATAAATTCAGAAGATTGTGTTTCGAAAAGGGTATCGAGATGAAAGTCGTCAAGAATACCCTCATCCAGAAAGCACTGGAGAGCGCACCGGAGGAAAAGAACTACGCCGGGCTCTTCGAAGCACTTAAGGGGCCAACCGCCATCCTGATCTCGGATAAGGCCAACGCTCCTGCGAAGCTGATCAAAGAGTTTCGCGAAAACAACGAGAAGCCTACCCTGAAGGCAGCATATATTGATACGGACGTATTCCTGGGTGACGAAAAGCTCGACGAACTCGCCAAGCTCAAGTCCAAGGAAGACCTTGTTGCGGAAGTTATTGCCCTGTTGCAATCTCCTGCGAAGAACGTCATCAGCGCCCTTCAGTCTGGCGGGCAAACCCTGGTGGGAATACTCAAGACGCTGGAAGAGCGTGGCGAGTAGTAATTGGCTGTTCGGCGCCCGGTTTTCGTTGCTCGCAGATCCATTTCCAGTGGCTGCGAAAAGCGAAAAGTGAAAGGCGATCAGCCCCTAAATACGGCTTCCAAGCTGTACGCACAATATATTTTAACAACGTACAACTTTTCAAAATTTTTTACAATGGCAGATCTTAAAGCTTTTGCAGAACAGTTGGTCAACCTCACCGTTAAAGAAGTGAATGAACTGGCTGGCATACTGAAAGACGAATATGGTATCGAACCGGCTGCTGCCGCAGTAGCTGTTGCCGCTCCGGGTGCCGGTGGCGCTGGTGGCGCTGCTGCTGCTGAGGAGAAAACCGAATTCGATGTATTCCTCAAATCTGCTGGCGCAGGTAAACTCAAAGTGGTTAAGGAGGTGAAAAACCTGCTGAACCTGGGCTTGAAAGAGGCTAAAGACCTCGTAGACGGTGCTCCCTGCGTAGTTAAGGAAGGTGCATCTAAGGAAGAAGCAGAAAGCATCAAAGCAGCACTGGAAGAAGCTGGTGCTGAAATAGAGATCAAGTAAGCTCTTCTTATCACAGCCGTTGAGAATGATGGCTTCCGCCAAAATTTTCAGCGCCAAAGGCTTAGCGAGTTGTGTTACAACTGGCTAAGCCTATTGTCGTATAATTAAGTTTTGTGATATTTTGAACTTTTTCGGATTTTTTGGGTATTATTACAGCATAGGCGATCATTAGAAAGCTAATAATTGCCGAAACAATAAACATTTTTTGCCAATGACGTCAAACGGTAAGGTACAGTCCGCCGAAGAAAAGCGAATTAACTTCGGCAAAATTAAACTCCCCTCACCATACCCTGATCTTCTCGAAATACAGTTAAAGTCCTTCCAGGAGTTTTTCCAGCTGGAAACTACTCCCGAGAATCGTATGAACGAAGGACTTTACAAAGTGTTTCAAGAAAATTTTCCGATCACAGATGCTAGAAACATCTTTGTATTAGAATTTCTGGATTACTTCATCGATCCCCCCCGTTACACCATTGATGAGTGTATGCAGCGGGGACTGACCTACAGCGTGCCTCTCAAAGCAAAGCTCCGGCTATCCTGCAATGACGAGGAACACGTTGATTTCCAGACTATCGTGCAGGATGTTTTTCTGGGCAATATCCCCTATATGACTCCTAAGGGGACTTTTGTGATCAATGGTGCAGAGCGCGTGATCGTTTCACAACTTCACCGCTCTCCGGGCGTATTCTTCGGGCAAAGCTTCCACCCCAACGGAACCAAGATCTACTCCGCTCGGGTTATCCCCTTCAAGGGCGCCTGGATGGAATTTGCCACAGACATTAACACGGTCATGTATGCCTACATCGACCGTAAAAAGAAGTTTCCGGTAACAACTCTGTTGCGCGCGATCGGTTTCGATACCGATAAGGCTATCCTCGATATCTTCGGCCTGGCCGATGAAGTGGCGGCTACCCGTGACGCTCTGGAAAATGCTATTGGCAGAAAACTGGCAGCCCGCGTTTTGCGCAGTTGGACGGAAGACTTCGTTGATGAGGATACTGGTGAAGTGGTTACCATCGAACGCAACGAGATCATCCTCGAGCGGGATATTGTCCTGGATGAAGACAACATCGAGTTGATCCTGGAGGCAGATACCGAAACGGTTATCCTGCAGAAAGATGATATCGACCAGGATTACTCCATCATCTACAATACACTGCAAAAAGACCCCTCCAGCTCTGAAATGGAGGCCGTACAGTACATCTACCGCCAATTGCGCGGTACTGACCCACCCGATGAAGAGACCGCCCGCGGTATCATCGACAAGCTCTTCTTCTCGGACAAGCGTTACAATCTGGGAGAAGTAGGGCGTTACAAGATCAACCGCAAGCTGGATCTGGATATCGACCGGGATGTACTGGTGCTCACTAAAGAAGATATTATCGCCATCGTCCGGTACCTGGTTAGCCTGATCAACCAGAAAGCCGAGATCGATGACATCGACCACCTGAGCAACCGCCGCGTCCGTACCGTCGGTGAACAGCTCTACGCCCAGTTCGGCGTAGGCCTGGCGCGGATGGCCCGCACCATCAGGGAACGGATGAACGTACGCGACAATGAAGTGTTCACGCCGATCGACCTGATCAATGCCCGGACACTCTCGTCGGTCATCAATTCCTTCTTCGGGACCAGCCAGCTGTCTCAGTTCCTCGATCAGACCAACCCGCTGTCGGAGATCACACACAAACGCCGTATCTCTGCCCTCGGCCCGGGAGGACTTTCCCGCGAGCGCGCCGGCTTTGAGGTGCGAGACGTTCACTACTCCCACTACGGGCGCCTGTGTACCATCGAAACGCCGGAAGGGCCGAACATCGGCCTTATTTCCACGCTTTGCGTTCACGCCAAAGTGAACAAGATGGGCTTCCTGGAAACGCCGTACCGGCGGGTATCCGACGGGTCGGTTGAGGTGAAAACCGAGCCGATCTATCTGTCGGCAGAAGGGGAGGACTTCATGAAGATCGCTCAGGCCAACGCCCCGATCACGGAAGTGGGGGCTTTCGAATCCGACCGGATTAAGTGCCGGGAGCATGGGGACTTCCCCGTGTTGACCCCGGAAGAGATCGAATACATGGACGTCGCTCCAAACCAGATCGTTGGGGTTTCCGCTTCCATGATCCCCTTCCTGGAAAATGACGACGCCAACCGCGCCCTTATGGGCTCCAACATGCAGCGCCAGGCAGTGCCACTGCTGCGGCCACGATCCCCGATCGTAGGTACCGGGCTGGAAGGTAAAGTGGCGCGGGACTCCCGCATGCTTATCAATGCTGAAGGCGATGGCGTGGTAGAATACGTTGATGCCAACGAGATCATTATCCGTTACGACCGTACGGATGAAGAACAACTGGTGTCATTTGAAGACAACCGCAAGGTCTACAAGCTGATCAAGTTCCGCCGGACCAACCAGGGAACCTGCATCAACCTGAAGCCCATTGTCCGCCGCGGCCAACGGGTGGTCAAAGGGGAGATCCTCTGTGACGGCTATGCTACCGATAAGGGAGAATTGGCACTCGGACAAAACCTGAAAGTGGCGTTCATGCCCTGGAAGGGATACAACTTCGAAGATGCCATCGTGCTCTCTGAGCGCGTAGTTCAGGAAGATGTCTTTACTTCTGTTCATATCGAACACTTCGAACTCGACGTTCGGGATACGAAGCTGGGCGAGGAGGAACTGACCAACGATATTCCCAACGTCAGTGAGGAAGCAACCAAGGACCTGGACGAGAACGGCATCATCCGCGTTGGGGCCTGGGTTAGAGAAGGGGATATCCTCATCGGGAAGATCACCCCGAAAGGGGAATCCGACCCGACGCCGGAAGAGAAGCTGCTTCGCGCCATCTTCGGCGACAAGGCAGGCGACGTGAAGGATGCTTCGCTTAAAGCGCCTCCGTCTACTTCGGGCATCGTGATCGATAAGCAGCTCTTCGCCCGGGCCAAGAAGGATAAAGTCCAGAAAGCTCAGGAGAAAGAACTGCTGACCAAGCTGGAAGACCAGCATAAGATCGCCCTCAACGAGCTGAAGACCATCCTGATCGACAAACTGTTGGTCATCGTTAAGGACAAGGTTTCCCAGGGTGTGCGGAGCATCTACAACGAGCCGCTGATCCCGAAGGGGACCAAGTTCACACAGGGCGCTCTGCGCGAAGTGGACTACACCAGTGTAGACTACAGCAACTGGACCGACGACGGTAAGGGTAATGAACTCATTGCCCGGTTGTTGCACAACTACAGCATCAAGGTCAACGAAGAAGTGGGCCGTTACAAGCGGGAGAAGTTCAACATCAGCATTGGTGATGAGCTGCCGGCAGGCGTCCTCAAGCTGGCCAAGGTGTATATGGCCAAGAAGCGCAAGCTGCGCGTAGGGGATAAACTGGCTGGCCGCCACGGTAACAAGGGGATCGTTTCCCGGATCGTGCGTATCGAAGATATGCCGTTCCTCGAAGATGGTACTCCGGTCGATATCGTGTTGAACCCGCTGGGCGTTCCCTCCCGTATGAACCTGGGCCAGATCTTTGAAACCGTACTGGGCTGGGCAGGCGAAAAGCTGGATATGAAGTTCAGCACGCCTATCTTTGATGGAGCCAGCAAGGAGGAGATCGATGAGTACATTCAATCTGCGGGACTGCCGAGCCTCGGCCAGACCTACCTCCATGATGGAGAGACCGGTGACCGTTTCCACCAGCAAGCTACGGTTGGCGTGATCTACATGCTGAAGTTGTCTCACATGGTCGACGACAAGATGCATGCCCGTTCCATCGGCCCGTACTCGCTCATTACCCAGCAACCGCTTGGCGGTAAGGCCCAGTTTGGCGGCCAGCGCTTCGGGGAAATGGAAGTGTGGGCACTGGAAGCTTTCGGTGCATCCAACATTTTGCAGGAACTGCTGACCATAAAGTCGGACGATATCAACGGAAGGGCCAAGGCTTACGAGGCCATCGTGAAGGGCGACCCGTTGCCGGACCCCGGCATTCCGGAATCCTTCAATGTTCTGGTCCACGAATTACGTGGCCTGGCTCTGGATGTGAAGTTTGACTAAATCGATTGTTTCACTGGGGTGGCGGTTTTGCCACCCCATACCAACAATACTTTTATATGCCATTTAAGAAAAAGAACCACGTTCAAGCTCAAGACTTCGACAGCATCACCATCAGCTTGTCGTCTCCGGATGAGATCCTGGAGCGCTCCTATGGTGAAGTGCTGAAGCCGGAGACGATCAACTACCGTTCCTATAAGCCGGAGCGGGATGGGTTGTTCTGCGAGCGCATCTTCGGCCCGGTGAAGGACTACGAGTGCTATTGTGGCAAATACAAGCGTATCCGCTATAAAGGGATCGTTTGTGACCGTTGTGGAGTAGAGGTTACGGAGAAAAAGGTCCGCCGTGAACGGATGGGCCATATCAAGTTGGTAGTGCCGGTAGTGCACATCTGGTTCTTTAAGTCGCTTCCGAATAAGATCGGCTACCTTTTGGGGCTGTCTTCCAAGAAGCTGGAATCCATCGTCTACTACGAACGCTACGTTGTTATCCAACCTGGCGTTAAAGAAGCCGAAGGCGTGGGCCAGATCGACCTCCTGACCGAGGAAGAATACCTCGAGATCCTCGATACCCTGCCGGCAGACAACCAGATGCTGGAGGATGAAGATCCGAACAAATTCATCGCCAAAATGGGCGCCGATGCCATCAGAGACCTGCTGATGCGCCTCGACCTCGACCAACTGTCCTTCGCACTTCGCCACCAGGCAGCCAATGAAACTTCCCAACAGCGGAAGTCTGAAGCATTGAAGCGCCTGCGCGTGGTAGAAGCTTTCCGCGACGGCCTGGCCCGGATAGAAAACCGTCCGGAATGGTCCATCATCCAATATCTGCCGGTAGTGCCTCCTGAACTGAGGCCCCTCGTGCCTCTGGATGGCGGCCGCTTTGCCAGTTCCGACCTCAATGACCTGTACAGAAGGGTGATCATCCGCAACAACCGCTTGAAGCGCCTGCTGGAGATTAAAGCTCCGGAGGTGATCCTGCGTAACGAAAAGCGGATGTTGCAGGAAGCTGTCGACTCTCTCTTCGATAACTCCCGTAAGTCCAACGCGGTGAAAGCCGAGGGAGGACGCGCTCTGAAATCGCTCAGCGATATCCTTAAAGGGAAGCAAGGGCGTTTCCGCCAGAACCTTTTGGGTAAGCGGGTTGACTACTCCGGCCGTTCCGTGATCGTAGTAGGGCCGACCCTGAAACTGCACGAATGCGGTATCCCGAAGGCCATGGCTGCCGAACTGTTCAAGCCGTTCGTCATCCGTAAGCTCATCGAGCGGGGGATCGTCAAAACGGTGAAGTCCGCCAAGAAACTGGTAGACCGCAAAGACCCCGTGATCTGGGAGATCCTCGAAAACATACTGAAAGGGCACCCGGTTATGCTCAACCGTGCCCCGACGCTGCACCGCCTGTCCATCCAGGCGTTCCAGCCCAAACTGATCGAAGGTAAGGCCATTCAGCTACACCCGTTGGTGTGCGGCGCCTTCAACGCCGACTTCGACGGCGACCAGATGGCCGTTCACGTGCCGCTGAGCCACGCTGCCATCCTGGAAGCTCAGGTGCTGATGTTGTCTTCGCACAACATGCTCAATCCACAGAACGGCTCGCCGATCACGCTACCGTCTCAGGACATGGTATTGGGCCTGTACTACATCACCAAAGAGCGCCGCTCGGAAGGAGAGCAGAAAGTGAAAGGCGAAGGCTTGCGCTTCTATTCTCCGGAAGAAGTGATCATCGCTTACAACGAGGGCCGTGCCGACCTGCATTCCCTCATCAAGGTGCGCGTGAAAGTGGAAGATGAGCATGGCAACCTGGTAACCAAGCTGATTGAGACGACTACCGGACGAGTGCTCTTCAATGAAGTGGTGCCGGAAGGCGTTCCGTTCATCAACGTATTGCTGACCAAGAAGAACCTGAAAAAGGTGATCAGTGATGTGATCGAACGGACGGACTTCGCCGTTACCGCCGATTTCCTGGACAACATCAAGGAAATGGGCTTCCTGTGGTCGTTCAAAGGCGGCCTGTCCTTTAACCTCGGTGACCTGATCACCCCGACGGTTAAGCAACGCACCCTGGAAATGGCGCAGGAGGAAGTGGATGAGGTATGGGACAACTACAACATGGGCCTCATCACCAACAACGAGCGATACAACCAGATCATCGACAAGTGGACCTATGCCGACAACCGCATCACCGACGTGTTGATGAAGGAGTTGGCCACCCACAAGCAGGGTTTCAACTCGGTATACATGATGCTGGACTCCGGAGCCCGGGGTTCCAAGCAGCAGATCAAGCAGCTGTGCGGATTGAGGGGGCTGATGGCTAAACCGCGGAAGTCCGGCGATACCGGAGGAGCGGTTATCGAAAACCCCATCCTCTCCAACTTCGTCGACGGCCTGTCGGTACTCGAGTACTTCATCTCGACCCACGGCGCCCGTAAAGGTTTGGCGGATACCGCTTTGAAAACGGCTGATGCCGGTTACCTCACCCGCCGTCTGGTGGATGTGGCTCAGGACGTGGTGATCCACGAAGAAGATTGTGAAACGCTCCGGGGTATCGAAACCGAAGCGCTGAAAGATAACGAAAAAGTGATCGAGAACCTGGCTTCCCGTATCGAAGGCCGGTATACACTGCATCACATTTACCACCCGGTAACCGATGAGATCATCCTCAAGGCCGGGGATTACATCGACTCGAGGACCGCGGAGTACATCGAAGAAGAAGGCGTCGAAACGGTGACCATCCGTTCGGTACTCACCTGTGAGACCAAGCGCGGGGTTTGCGCCATGTGTTATGGTAAGAACCTGGCCACCGGCCGTCGCACCGAGAAAGGAGACGCAGTGGGTATCATCGCCGCTCAGTCGATCGGCGAACCCGGTACCCAGCTGACGCTGCGTACCTTCCACGTAGGGGGTATTGCGTCGATCTCCAAGTCTGAATCGGAGATCGTATCGAAGTTCGTCGGTAAGATCGAATTCGACAGTGTTCGTACGACCGAGTTCATCGATGATGGTGGCAACGAAGCCGATGTGGTGCTTTCCCGTACCGGTGAAGTCCGTATCGTGGACAGCAAAACCGGAAAGCAGTTCGTGTCTCACCACATTCCTTACGGCTCCACCCTGCACGTCAAGGAGGGCCAGGAGGTTCAGCGTGGGGACATCATCTGCGAATGGGACCCCTTCAACGCGGTTATCATCTCCGAATTCGGAGGGATCGTCAAGTACGATTCCGTCGAAGAGGGGGTTACATACCGGGTGGAGCGCGATGACCAGACCGGCTACGCCGAAAAGGTGATCATCGAGTCCAAGAATAAGCGCAAGATCCCGACCATCAAGATCATCGATGCTGACGGAGAGGAACTTCGCATTTATAACCTGCCCGTAGGTTCCTACCTGTCGATCGAAGACGGCGAGGCCATCCGGGCGGGACAAAAGATCGCCAAGATACCGCGTAAACTGGGTAAGATCGCCGACATTACGGGCGGCCTGCCGCGGGTTACCGAGCTTTTCGAAGCGCGTAACCCCTCCAACCCGGCTGTGGTTTCCGAGATCGACGGCGTCGTCTCCTTCGGCAAGATCAAGCGGGGTAACCGCGAAGTCATGGTCGAAGCGAAGGATGGCCAGAAGCGCAAATACCTGATCGGCTTGTCCAAGCACATCCTGGTACAGGAAGGCGACTTCGTACGCGCCGGCACGCCGCTGTCGGATGGAGCTATCGCCCCACGGGATATACTCAACATCAAGGGCCCCTTCGCGGTACAGTCTTATCTGGTGAACGGCGTACAGGAAGTTTATCGCTCGCAGGGTATTACGATCAACAACAAGCACATCGAGGTGATCGTACGCCAGATGATGCGCCGCGTTCAGATCGAAGACCCGGGAGATACCAGCTTCCTGGAAGGCGAAGCGGTCGAGAAATACGAATTCCTGGAGCAGAACGACTGGATATTCGACAAAAAAGTGGTTACCGAGGCCGGCGATTCCAACCGCCTGCGCCCCGGCCAGCTCGTTACCCTGCGTCAGCTGAGGGAAGAAAACTCCTTCCTGCGGCGCAGCGATAAAAAGCTGGTGGAATACCGCGATGCTGTGGCGGCTACCTCAAGCCCGCTGCTGCAAGGTATTACCAAATCTTCTTTGGGCACGGAAAGCTGGATCTCTGCAGCTTCCTTCCAGGAAACCACCAAAGTGCTCAGCACGGCGGCCATCGGAGCCAAGAAGGACCACCTCAACGGGCTGAAGGAGAATGTGATCGTCGGAAAACGCATTCCTGCGGGTACCGGCTTGCGCGAATACCAGGAATTGTTTGTTTCCTCCATGCAGGCGCATGAAGAGTATGAAGCTCGCCGCGCTCACTACGAGGAAGTGGAAGAAGACTAGAGGGGATAGGTTATCGCCCTCGAAACGATACAACAGTTGAATTAAGCGCCTCTTTTCGGATAAACCCGGGAAGGGGCGCTTCCTTTTATGACCTGGCATGGGCTACTTTCAATAGGCCCGTGGACGGAAAGATAAAGCCTGCTTAAAATCACCCTTATCTCTAACTCGATTTACTAATTTGCAGAAAAAACAAAGATGATCAATTTAGTCAGCGACACGGTTACCAAGCCCACCCCCGGGATGTTGCAGGCCATGATGGCTGCCGAAGTGGGCGACGATGTTTTCGGAGAAGACCCAACCGTCAATGCCCTGGAGGCAAAGGTGGCCGCTCTTTTCCATAAAGAGGCCGCCTTGTTTTGCCCTTCCGGCACCATGACCAACCAGATTGCCATCAAAGTGCATACCCAGCCGCTGGACGAGGTCATTTGTGACGAGTATTCCCACGTTTATCAGTACGAGACTGGAGGCTATGCCTACAACTCAGGGGTAGCCATCAACCTGATCAAGGGCCGGCATGGAAAGATCACGGCCGAACAGGTGGAAGCAGCCATTAAACCCGAAGCCGACTGGCTGCCTAAAAGCCGCCTCGTCGTGCTGGAAAATACTTGCAACAAGGGCGGCGGCAGCTACTATACCCTCGACGAGATCCGCCCGATAAGCAAACTGTGCTGGCACCGGGGGCTGGCCCTGCATCTGGACGGCGCCCGCATCTTCAACGCCCTGGTAGAAACCGGAGAGACGCCGCAGGCGGTAGGCGAGCAGTTCGACAGCATCTCCATCTGCCTGTCCAAAGGATTAGGAACTCCGGTGGGTTCCGTCCTCATCGGCACTAAGGCTTTTATCAGGCAGGCCCGCCGGATCCGCAAGGTGATGGGTGGCGGCATGCGGCAGGCCGGCTATCTGGCCGCTGCCGGCATCTATGCCCTCGACCACCAGGTGGATCGCCTTAAAGAGGACAACGAACGGGCCAGAACCATTGGCGCGGTACTGGAAAAGATGCCCTACGCGAGCGAGGTGCGGCCGGTACAAACCAACATCCTCATCTTCGATGTGAATCCGCCGTATACCGCGGCTTCTTTTTTGGAAAAGTTGGCCGCGAAGGGCGTCAAGGCATCCCCCTTCGGCCCGCAGACCGTGCGCTTCGTGACCCACCTGGATTTTACTGAAGAAATGATGGAAAGGGTGATCGGGGTGCTGAAGGAACTTGAATGACATTGAAAAAGATCATATATTGTGATTGCCAATGTGCTATTGGCAAATTGTCATCTGCCCCATGAAAAAAAACACAAGCCGAGGAACGGCGGCTTGTATGAATTATAATCCGTTAACAATGAAGAAGATGGCATTCAAACTGACGCTTACGCGCTTTTCGGCCACGGCATTTGGGGTGGCTCTGCTTCTACCTTTTTTTTTATGGCCCACGCACTTTGCGTTGTTCGGGAACGAGCAAAATAGAGGGCGGCAGGAATTTCTGGACCCATCGGCGGGATGGGATACCACGATCACCCTGCTCTGCCGGCCGCTGGCCATTGAGCTGATGCCCCACGATGAAGATGGCAATGGGATACCCGATTCGGCCTATATTTACTTGTATGCTTCCGATCTGGTGGACAATGAGCTGAGCAATTATCCGGAAGAGGTGTTTTTCTCCATTAACCGGATGGGAGAAGCGCCGGGCCCGGAGGCCGCCGGCCTTTTGTTATCCTGTCCGGATACCGGCCTTGTTGAAGTAGAGGTATACGGCTGGCTCCAGGATTCCATAGTGGGCGCCTGTTCTGCTGAAGTGATCGTAGAAGATAACATGAACCTATGTGCCGGGCCCTATCGCACAGGTGTCTGCGGTTATTTTATCTCTTTCAAAGATTTCTCTCAGGTGTATGATGTGCAGGTATCCTTATCCGGCGACACTACGGCTGTGGTTACTACCGACTCTAATGGCATGTTTTGCTTCTTCGGCCTGGAGGAGAACAACCCCTATCTCGTCACCCCTTTTAAAGATACCGATCACACCTACAATGTATCCCTTTTTGATATTGTGCTGATCAGCAAGCACATTCTGGGCATACAACCGCTGGGCAGCCCCTACGAGCTCATTGCCGCCGACGTTAACCATTCGCGTAGCGTTACCGGACTGGATCTCATTGCCCTGCGTCGCTTATTGCTTGGCGAATCTACGGGCTTCCCCAATAACACCAGTTGGCGTTTTATCGACCCATCATATGTTTTTCCCGATCCAGAGGACCCCTGGCTAGAACCGTTTCCTGAGTCTGCTTATTTGACAGCAAGGGAATTATTTCCGGCAATGGTTTTTCCCAGCTTTGCATTTCTGGCTGTAAAAGTAGGCGATGTGAATGGCGGGTGAATATTATAATCCTGCTGATTATAACGGATTGCGTAGCTGCAATGACGTATGTTCCAGATCAGAGACGAAAAGCCAACGTTAACTTGGTTCGCCAAAATTTTTTGGCGTCGAAGACGATAAACCGGCGCCCCTCAAATTGACTGATGTAACGTCTTCGACCCAAATACACTGACGCATAACTGGTCAGCGTATACTGACAACGCAGGCGTTCGTCAGTATAAATTTGGGGGTCCGGCTTCACGTCTCCAGGGCAGCTACGCAAAACGTTACAATCAGTAATCCTGAAAATGAGCAATTATGATTGAGAAATTTATCATGTTATGCTTTTTGTGGCTACACTTTTGCCTAACGTTACTTCCTTTTTCCAGGTTTAAAGTAGTTTCAAATCGCCAACCGCTCTCATACAGCTGCCCTGTTTCAACGGCAATGGCTGCCGATTCTTTGGATTTGCTTTGCCGCTCTGGCCAGGCTGTGGAGTTACTCCCGATGGATACCGATGGCGATGGTATTCCGGATGAAGGCGGGTGGCCCTTGTGGGCCGATGAAATGGTGGATGCTGTTCTGATCCAGTGTGGAGAAGGGCTTGTGTTCTCTATTAACAGGGAGGGCGATACTCCGGATGGGGCAGCAGAGGTGCTAATTCTCAAATGCGGAGATGTACCTTTTGCCATTTTTGAAGTACACGCCTGGTGTGGAGGCGAAATCGTGGGCTCTTGTACAACCTATGCAGGCGTTTTTGATAATTTTGGCCTTTGTGGGCATCCTCCTCCTCCTGTTGCTGTTGACGGCCGGATCCTTCGCGAGGATGGAGTTCCGGTGGAAGGGGTAACAGTAAGCCTATCCGGCCCTTCTCCTTCCACAACTCTGACCAGCGTTGAGGGTAATTACCATCTTCTCGGGGTATTGGAAGGGGAAGAGGTCACCATAACTCCAGAGAAAAACGCTGGTTATGCCGAAGGTGTATCCACCCTGGATATGGTGCTGATCAGTCGCCATATTCTTGGTGTGGAGATTTTGGGAAGCCCCTACCAACTCATTGCCGCCGACGTGAATAACTCCCGTTACGTCACAACGCTGGACCTCATCGCTCTGCGCCGCCTGCTGCTCGGCATCGATATCGAATTCGAGGTCAATACGAGCTGGCGCTTCGTTGAATCAGATTATGTGTTTCCCAACCCGGCGAACCCCTGGCAGGAACGGTTCCCGGAGTGGACGATCATCAGCCCGTTCCCAGCAACCGGAGTATCGGATTTGGACTTTGTGGCGGTAAAAGTGGGGGATGTAAGCCTGGATTGAGCGGCTGTGTAACCAGCCTGGGGTTTCGCTTGCGTTCCTTTGGCCCAACCCGGCAGTGTTTGTCGGAGAAACGGGCTGAATCCGCCTTCGACAGACGCTGCCGGGTTGATCAGGGGCGGACTCGCTGTGTAACCTGGCAGGTTGAGTTCTCGTTTTTGAAAGGAAAGCTTAACCCAAGTTCGATATGTAGGCCCCAACTTTTCAGTGGCAGCCGCCGCCGTCAACCGTCAGCCGTACGCCAAGGTTGGGGGCTACATACCGAAGACCGGTTAAGAGGTCTGCTCTCTCCGGCGGATCTCATCTCTGATCTCTGCGGCGCGTTCGTAATTCTCTTCGCCCAGCACTTCTTCCAGCATCTTATTCAGGGCGTCGATGGAGTAGGAGGAGAGAGCGGCCGTTTTTCCTTTGGGTTGAGTGTGCTGTTCGGCGGGGGCGCCTTCCTCTTCCGTTTCTTCCAGCACCACGCCGGCGGCGTCGAGGATGAACTCGTAGGTATAAATGGGGCAGTTAAAGCGCACGGCCATGGCCAGGGCATCAGAGGTACGGGAGTCGATCTCGATGATCTCCCCATCTTTGATGCAAATGAGGCGGGCGTAAAAGATACCGTCCAGGAGGTTGTTGATGATAACCTCCTTGAGCTCTATATTGAAGGTCTCGAGGGTATTTTTGAACAGGTCGTGCGTTAGCGGCCGGTTGGGGGTCATGCGTTCCATAGCCACGGCGATGGCCTGTGCCTCGAAACTGCCGATGACGATCGGCAGGCGGCGGGAGCCCCCTTGTTCGCCCAATACAACTGCATAATTGTGGGATTGAGTAACACTATGTGACAACGCGACTATATCCAATTCTATCTTTCTCATAAAGAAGGCCAGTGATTAGGTACAATTACTGTATTCTCAACAATTGGGGCTGAACCGTAGTTTATTCCCAAAAGCGCAAAGGTAAAAAAATGCCCGCTAAAGGTGCGCCCTGCCGGCAATTATTTAGCCCGTTGCCGGAAGAGATACCCCATAGCCGGATTCCCATTTCCAATTCGGACATTGGAAGGACTGGTAATGAAAATTGAGACAGCCTCACCCCCCCCTTTTACTTCCGCTTTCCGCCTTCCCCTTGGCCTCTTCCCACAGGGCATCCATCTCCGCCAGGCTCATATCTTCCAGGCTTTTGCTGGCATTGGCCTCGATGAATTCAAACCGTTTTTTAAACTTTTGGTTGACGCGCTCAAGAGCTGTTTCGGGGTCGATCCCCTGGAAACGGGCATAGTTGATCAGGGAGAACAGAACATCGCCGAACTCTTCCTCCCGTTTTTCCTGAGGAAGGCCCTCGTCCATAGTTTCGCGGAATTCCGCCAGTTCTTCCTCTACCTTTTCCCATACCTGCTCGCTGTTCTCCCATTCGAAACCTACCTGTTTGGTTTTCTCCTGCATGCGGTAAGCCTTTACCATTGCAGGCAGGGAGCGGGGGACGCCGGAGAGGACTGATTTTTTTCCTTCCTGCAGTTTGATCTGTTCCCAGTTCTTTTTTACATCCTCTTCGTTGTCGGCCTTGACATCCCCGTAGATGTGCGGGTGGCGCTTGATGAGTTTGTCGCAAATGTCGTTGAGGGCGTCGGCAACATCGAAGGCCCCTTTTTCATCAGCGATCCGGGCGTAGAATACCATATGCAGCATCAGGTCGCCGATCTCCTCTTTGATCTCCTCCAGGTTTTCGTCCAGGATGGCGTCTGCCAGTTCATAAGTCTCTTCGATGGTGAGGTTCCTGAGGCTTTGGAAGGTCTGTTTCCGGTCCCAGGGGCACTGCTCCCGCAACTCGTCCATAATGGTGAGCAGGCGGGCGAAGGCATCGAGTTTATGTTGCATCGGTTTTCATTTATTTATCCTAAATTTGCGCCGTTATCCGGCGCCTCCAGCTTTTTGCAAAGTAAACTAATATAAGCGAGAGGTTGTTGAGTAATAGAACTTTTGAAGAAACTATAATCCAAATAATATGGAGTTCCTATATGTTTTAGCGATCATTTTTGTTGCCTTTGGCCTGTCCTTTGCCCTGATCAATATCCGGCATATCTTTACCGGGCAGGAGTTCCGCGGCACTTGCGCCACCAATAATCCCATGCTGAAAAATCAGATCGGGGAATGCACCGTTTGTGGTAAGAAGCCCGATGAGGAGTGCAAGATGCCGGAAGTCGGCCATCAGGATTACAAGGGCGCTAAAGCCTGAAGGTGAGATAAAAAGCCATCGGAAAATATTTTCCTTCAGATTGGGCAGTGGAGTTTCATCCATTGCCCATTTTTATTTGGACGGCTAGAAACTTTGGAAGTGCGAAGTCGGAAGTGGAACCCCAGAAACCCCATCCTCAATACTGTCCCACCGCCAGCATGACCAGCGTACAGGCCATTTCCACTTCGATGCCCTTTTCCCGGGCCAGGCGCATCAATTCCGGGTTTTCGGTGCCCGGGTTGAAGATGATGCGCTTGGGGTTGAGGCTGAGAATATAATCGTAGTACTCTTCTTGCCGCCGGGGGTTGAGGTACAAGGTTATGGTATGTACGTCATCCATTGCCGGGCGGCCTCTCAGAATAGGAACCCCTGAGATCTCTCCTTCCTCTATTCCCACCGGGACGACCTCGAACCCACCATTGGTGAGCCGCTGAACCGCAGCATTAGAGTAGCGGATGGGATTGGTGGAGGCTCCGAGAACCAGCGTCTTTTTCATGTAAGAAGTTTGAATTTTTCATATAACAACCGGCTGGTGCTAAGGTTGACAAATGGAAGAATAATGTTAAATTGCAGAAAAAGCGCTGATGACGAAGCGGTATCCAAAGACATTATCGAGGGGGGCTAACAATACGGTCATTGCTCTGTCCGAAACGGAAGTCGCCAAGTTGTTTAGCGAGGATACCCGTTCTGATATTGGTTCCGAAGCGGAAAAGATGAAGTTCGCCAACGAGGTAAACGGCCTGGTAGTTCGGTTCATACGCCTGGATTTTGATGAGAACCTGGATAGCGATATGCTGGTAATGGAGCGGCTTTATCCTTTGGATTTTCGAGCCTACGAATATGAGCGCCGGGAATTGTGGCTGGATGTTTTTGAGGATGAACTCGAACACCTGCACAAAGCCGGATTCGTCCACCGTGATCTGCGCCGCCCATCGGATATGCCAGGATTCTCGTTTGATAACATTTTCCTTACAGAGAAGGGGCTTCGGTTGATCGATGTGGGCATATCCGCTCTACGCCATCAGGTAGGAGATCGCTTATTCGAAAGATTCGTGGAGCAGGAGATGCAGGAGTTGGAACGCTTCCGGGAGTTTTTCCTGACGAGGTAAGTTGTTAGGGAGGGGAGGCGGGGATTTTTTGAAATCCCCGCCTCCTGTAAGTTTAAACCAGCAATCGGATCGGGTCCTCCAGAATGTCCGCCAGGGTCTGCAGGAACTGGGCGCCGGTAGCGCCGTCCACTACGCGGTGGTCGCAGGAAAGGGTGACCTTCATTATGTTGCCGATGAGGATCTCCCCGTTTTTGACTATAGGCTTTTGAACGATAGCCCCTACGGCCAGGATACAGGCATCCGGCGGGTTGATGATGCCGGTGAACTCTTCGATGCCGAACATGCCCAGGTTGGAAACAGTGAAGGTGTTGCCTTCCATCTGGTCGGGTTGAAGCTTCCGCTTCTTGGCCAGGCCGGCCAGTTCCTTGACCTCTACGTTGATCTGGGAGAGGGTTTTCATATCGGTGTAGCGGAGGACGGGCACCAACAGGCCATCTTCGACCGCTACGGCCACGCCGACGTTCACATCTTTATTGATACGGATCTTATCTCCCTGCCAGGAGGAATTGACCGCCGGGTGCAGGCGCAGCGCGGCAGCGACGGCCTTGATCACCAGGTCGTTGAAAGAGATCTTGGTGGGCGCCACATCTTTTAGGCGTTCGCGCAGCTGGACGGCTCTGTCCATATTGATCTCCCGCTTCAGGTAGAAATGAGGAGCGGTGAATTTGCTCTCGCTGAGGCGGCGGGCGATGGTCTTGCGCATCTGGCTGATGGGCTTTTCCTCGTAGTTGGCGCCACCGGCACTGAAGGCGAAAGGCACCACCTGGGGCGCTTGCTCTTTCGGCGCTTCCTCTTTTGCCGGTTGGGCGGCCGGCGCCGAAGCAGGTGCGGGAGGAGCGGCCTGTGGAGCGGCCACTTTTTTCTCTACGGCTTCTTCAACGTCGCGTTTCACGATCCGCCCGCCGTCGCCGGAGCCCGATACATTGGCCAGGTCTATGCCGGCCTCTTTGGCTATACTGCGGGCTAAGGGAGAAGCTTTCACGCGCTTGTCATCTGCAGCTGCTTCAGCCGGTGCCGCGACCTGGGATGGCTCTGCTACCTGCTTGGCCTCTTTGGTTTGCCCCTCGTCAGTAGAGGCAGAAGCTCCTTCACCGCCACCGTTACTGCCGCCTTCGGCCTGAGCAATAGCTTTTTTCCAGTCTTCCCCTTTCTGTCCGATCACGGCTATGATACCGTCAATAGGTACCGGGCCTTCTTTAACTGCAATATGTAAGAGTACGCCATCGAAATAACTGTCCAGTTCCATCGTGGCCTTATCGGTCTCTACTTCCGCCAGGGTTTCCCCTGCTTCCACTTCTTCTCCTTCAGATTTCAGCCAGCTGACGATGTTGCCCTCCTCCATTGTGTCGCTCATTCGGGGCATGCGTATGACTTCTGCCATGGTTTTTGATTTTGAGTGTTTTTAGGTATGGCGCTCCTGATGTATTCAGGACTGACGCCAAAAGTTGGCATAAAAAGTGATTATTCAGTGGTTTATTCAGTCAGGACTACAAAGAAAATGAATATTGGCCGTTTCCCCAACCTCTCAGGCTTTCTATTGTGAGGATTGATCCATTTAGGGCAGCTTTTCATTTTCCTGATCATTGAATATTGAACAGCATTAGGATGGTAAGGTTTACAAACGCGTGGCAGTCGCTGTGTATTTATACGGAACATTGGCCGTTGTCCGGTAAAAACAGCGATCGTGTCAGTATAATAAAAACCACAGGAGGTTTTCACCGGCAATATTCTTATTTTTGCCTTCATGAATTTCTCGTCCAGATTTATAGAAGAAGCCGTTAACGCTTTTGCCAGCCTGCCCGGGATTGGAAAAAAAACGGCGCTGCGGCTCGTCCTGCACCTGGTGAAGCAACAACCGGAGATTGCCGTGCAGTTTGCCGAGGCTATCGTGAAGATGCGCCGCAACATCAGAGAGTGTGAGCGTTGCCACAATATTTCTGATGACAAGCTGTGCAGCATCTGTGCCAACCGAAGCCGGGACCAAAGCCTGGTGTGCGTAGTGGAAGGGATACGTGACGTAATGGCCATTGAAGGTACCGGACAATACCGGGGGCTGTATCACGTCCTTGGAGGAGTGATCTCTCCCATTGAAGGTATTGGCCCTTCCGACCTCAATATTGATTCACTGGTACAGCGGGTTAATGAGGGAGCGGTAAAGGAGATCATTATGGCCATTAGCCCAACCATTGAAGGAGAAACGACGATCTTTTATCTATCGAAGAAGCTGCGGGACACCGGCGTGCAGGTCAGTACCATCGCCCGGGGGATCTCATTCGGTGGAGACCTGGAGTACGCGGATGAACTGACCCTGGGCCGGTCGATCGTTGCAAGGGTGCCTTATAAGGGAGTGAATGAGTGAATGAGTGAATGAAGCTTTCCATAATAATTGTCAACTACAACGTCAAATACTTTCTGGAGCAAGCCTTGCTTTCTGTGCGCCGTGCATCGCGGGGCCTGGATACAGAGGTATGGGTAGTGGACAATAACTCGGTGGATGATTCCGTGCTCATGGTTCGGGAGAAGTTTCCGGAGGTGAAGCTCATTGCCAACAAGCATAACCCCGGCTTTTCGATCGCCAATAATCAGGCCATTCGGCAGTCTTCGGGGGAATATGTGCTTTTGCTCAATCCGGATACCCTGGTCGAAGAGGACACCTTCGAAAAGTGCATTGCTTTCATGGATGCCCATCCGGAAGCCGGAGGACTGGGGGTGCGCATGATCGACGGCAGCGGAAAGTTCCTGCCGGAGTCCAAAAGGGGCTTTCCTTCTCCATGGGTGGCTTTCGCCAAAACCTTCGGGCTGTCCCGCCTTTTTCCCCGGTCCCGCCTTTTTAATCACTATCATTTGGGCTATCTGGGGGAGAAAGAGGTGCATGAGGTAGAGGTGCTGGCCGGCGCCTTCATGTTGCTGCGCCGTTCGGTGCTCGATGAGGCCGGCCTGCTGGATGAGGCTTTCTTTATGTACGGTGAAGACATCGACCTGTCGTACCGGATTATACAGGCCGGGTATAAGAACTATTACTTCCCTGAGGCCACCATTATCCATTACAAGGGGGAGAGCACCAAGAAGGGCAGCCTGAATTATGTCAAGGCATTCTACACGGCCATGATCATCTTCGCCCGCAAACACTTCCGGGGGGACAAAGCACGGCTCTTTGTCCTGATGCTACAGGCCGCCATCTATTTCCGGGCACTCGTCACCGTCGTTTCCGGTTTTTTTAAGAAGGTATACCTGCCGATGCTCGACGGCGCCGTCATTTTTGCCGGATTGGTTTTCCTGAAGAATTTCTGGGCCGTTTATCATTTCCGGGACCCGGACTACTACGACAACTCTTTTCTGTACTTTAATGCTCCTTTGTATATTACGATCTGGCTGGCAACGGTTTACTTCAGTGGGGGATACGATCAGCATTTCAGCATCCGGCGGCTGGTACGCGGGTTATTGGCAGGAACGGTGCTGCTCGCTGCTGTTTATGGTTTTCTGGACCTGGAGTATCGTACCTCCCGTGCGTTGATCTTGCTGGGCGCCTTGTGGGCTGCCCTTTCTACGGCGGCCCTGCGTTTCCTGCTTCATTTTTTGAGGTTTGGCAATTTCAACCTGGGCATGAATAAAGTCAAAAAACTGGTGATCGTCGGGTCGCAGGAAGAGAGCGAGCGCGTGCAACGGCTGTTACACCTGGCGCAGGTCCAGAAGAATTTCATCGGCACCGTTGCTCCCTGGCCCGACGCCGATGCTCAGGTTTATCTCAGTAGCCTGCCGCAGTTGGACGAGGTGGTGCAGATATACAGGATAGAAGAGGTCATCTATTGCTCGAAGGACGTCAGTGCTCAGGATATTATGAGCTGGATGGCCCGCCTGGGGCCGTCGATCGACTATAAGATCGTGCCTCAGGAGAGCCTCAGTATTATTGGCAGCAGTTCAAAAAATACGGCGGGGGAGTTGTATACCATTGATATTCAGTATGGGATCGCACAGCCACGCAGCCGGCGCAACAAGCGCCTGGCGGATCTGGGGCTGGCCTTGTTCTTCCTGCTTTGTTCTCCCTTGCTGATGGGGTTGGTGGAGCGTCCGGGCGGGTTGCTGCGCAACATTTTCAGCGTTCTGGCGGGCCGCCGTTCCTGGGTGGGCTATGCACCCGAAGGGCAGGAGGCCGGGAACCTGCCGGCCATTCGCCCGGGCGTGCTTTCTCCCCTCGATGCCCTTAGCCTCACCAACCTGGATGCTCCTACGGTACAACGCCTGAACTTTTTCTACGCTAAAGACTACCACATCAGCAAAGACCTGGATATAGCCTGGCAGGGCCTCCGGCAGTTGGGGCGAGAGGATAGCCTACCCCTTAAAATGTAGGGCCTCAATTCTGCCCCCCTTGGCCCTTGGGCTTATTCATCTTTTTCTGCTCCTTTTCCGCTTTTTTCTGCATTTTGATAGCTTTTTCCTGTTGTTTACGGGCCTTTTCCTGCTGTTTCATGGCTTTTTGCTGTGTCTTCTTTTGTTTGGCCAGCTCTTTTTCCTGTTTTTGCAGTTGCTTCTCCTGCTGAGCGAGTTTCTTTTCCTGTTTCTTCAGTTGCTTCTCCTGCTTTTGCATTTGTTTTTCCTGCTTTTGCATTTCCTTCTTCTGCTTCGCTTCCTGTTCCATTTTTTCCTTACCGGGGTCTACCTGAGCAGAGGCGTTGAATGCAAAGAGCGGCAAGCCAAGAATGGCGGCCAGTGCGATTAACTTTTTCATGATTTTTCATTTGATGGTTCATTAGAAAAACGAACGAATCGGCGCTTCTGTTTTCCACAGGAAAATTAGTTGTATTTTCGGATCCGGGCAATGAGAGCGGTCATACTCTCCAGGGTTTAAATAATTCTTAACAGGGCCTTTTACCTAGAAGAAGCGGGCGAGCAGTTCCTGGGTGGCTTTAGCCTTCATTTCATCGTACGCTTCTCTTTGCCGGGCATCGAGCAGAGGGAATAGTTCCTCTTCCTTTTCTTTATTGATGCTCCGGATGCGAAAGTATGCCGACACTTTGTTCATCCCGGTATCGATCACTTCCTTTTGAATGCGGCGGGCGTATTTCAAATTGAGGGCGTGTATGCTGTCGATCTGGTTAGGGCGAAGTCCCAGTCCTTCCTCCATTTTACCGGTCATGCGGCTGGCTCGTTCTTCAGGCGTGCCATATTCAGCGGGGCTCTGAGCGGATAGCCAGCTCACCTGTAGGAAGAAAAGGGGAAGCAGGAAGATCAGGTTTTTCATCCAGGATTATTTATTGGGAATTAAATTGAGTTTCCGGCCTTCTAAATGACGCCAAAATGGGCTTGAGCGCAGATAGGGGGCCAATCCAAACCAATCATCAAAAATCATAAGCCTGTTCTCTGCGCTTGATCTCGTCAAAAGCCTGACGGTATTCGGGGTGGTTGGTGCCCATCCAGGTGTCCCAGAAGTTGAAGTACAGGCCATAATTGCAGCCCGAACGCTGATGGTGCATATTGTGATGGGTGGAAGTGTTGAACCATTGGAACACAGGGTGGTGGACGAAACCGGCGGGAAAGAGTTCATACCCCAGGTGGCCGATCACATTCCAAACCAGGGACCAGGCCGCCAGCAAGAACAACGCCAGAGGGTGGAGCGGAATAACGAAAGCCGCCAGAGGGATGACGGCAATTTCCGCCACGGCTTCCAGAGGGTGAAAAGACAGCGAAGCCCAGGGCGTTGGGTTATGCGAAAGGTGGTGGACCCGGTGGAAGATGCGGAACAACTTACGGTGGTGCATCAGGCGGTGTACCCAGTAGAAATAGGTGTCGTGGAGGAATACCAGCAACAGAAAGGAAAACAGCAGGTAAATCCAGCCAAAAGTGCTGATATCGGTGTAGATCCGGGTGTAGCCGGCCTCCCGCAGGAAGTACAGCCCTACACCGATCAGGGCAAAGACAAAGGCAGTGTAGAAGGAATGGCGGATCTCACTCAAAATGTTGGGTTTTCCCGGATAGGTTCTCTGGATCCGCGCTTTGGAAAATGCCTTTCTCTTAATGATATAGAACAAGAGGTAGGCCAGTCCGGCAAACAGGGCGTAGCGTATAAAGATGGCCGCGGCAGTAAGTAGCCAGCCATTGAAAAGCCCGAATTTTTCGATGAGGAAGTACATGGTATGGATGTTTTGTATGCCCAGGGCTTACCCATAGCATGGCTCGGAGCCATACTATGGGAGCGTCCGGCTTTTCAATTATTGTCAGGATTTGAAAAATTAGTATCCCTGTCAATAAAGATTCACGTTATACGAATTGCCGTTAATGATAATCGTGGCGCTGCCGTTGCCGTTGAAGACGATATCTCCTTCAATAGTTTGTGTATTGTTGCCCGGCCCGGTGATGGTAAGGGTAAAGCCCGCTATACCACTTTGTATGCGCCGGGTGCCCTTATCGATGTTGAGATTGTCCACTTCGATCAGCAGGGTGCTGGAGAAACTGTTTTGGTTTCGCACCCTGGACTGTTGGGAGCCCTGGCGGGTGTAGGTGCCGTCCAGTACATAGTTGGGGCCCTGAATGAGGCTGGAAATGGACCAGTTGCTGTTGGCGCTGTCACTGGATGACATTCGGGCGGTTTCGTAACTTCCTGTTGCGGCTCGCTGGTAGTCAATGGCTGTAGGAATGTTCAGGGTATTACAATTGACCAGCCAGGACCAGTTGACGGTATAACTGGCCGTCAGGTTGGCCGTGTCGATGGAACGCGTGAGGGTGGAGTCGAAGGGTTCGCCGCAAGGGCCTCCGTTGCCGCTTTTCTCGGCGTATTCGTCGGCCAGATAAATAGCGTCTTCGAGTTCTGCGCCCAGGCCCTGAGTGCGGGCCGTAACGGCGCCTTCGACGACGGCTGCCGCTTCTTCTTCCGATATTTGGGGCGTGGGTTCCGGCGTGTCCTCGGCGTTCTTGTTGCATGCGGAGAGGCTCATACTGATGGCCATCAGAAGTGCCAGGGTGAAAAATCGGGCAGGCGTGTTCATCTTTAATTCATCAATTCTCATGGTTTCCGTGTTTTGGATTTTGTAATGAATAATTTTGGTTGACAGGGACAAAAGTGCAGGCAGGGAAGCAGGGCGGGAAATTTTTTCAACCAATGGCGGGCAGGTTTCAATGATTGGGAGAATGGCGGGTTATTCCCATTCGTTGAGCACCGGTTACCATTGGTTGAAGAGATTGGCAGAGGCCGGCCTTAAATTGTAGCTTTGCGCTATGGAAATCCAGGCAATAAAAGACAACCGGAGCCTCAAGTTTTGGATACACGTCGGTATCTGGCTTTGCTTTTTAATGGTATACGTCATAATTTTCGGGCGTTTCCTTTCTACCGAGCTGAGCTTACTGCGTGGTGTGGCCAACATCCTGCCGATGATGCTGATCTTTTACGCCAACCTTTATCTGGTCAACCGATTTCTGGAACGACGCCGCTACCTGCCCTTTGCCCTGATCAACCTCATTTTGCTGCTTGCGATGGTGAGCTTGCGGGTACACCTCAACCTCCTGTTTCCCGAGATCGACCGGGAGCTGTTCCTGGCCAGTGAGCGGACGAGCTGGAGGGCAGGGGCTGCGGTGACCAACATCGCTATACTGGTAGTGAGCACTTTCTACCAGATCCTGGAGAACCGCTATGCGATCGAGCAGCGCAATCTGGCCACCATCAAAGACCAGCAGGAAGCCCAGTTGCAGTTCCTGAGGGCACAGATCAATCCGCATTTTCTTTTCAATACCCTCAACAACATCTATTCCCTTGCCGTGGTCAAATCCGACAAGGCCCCGGAGATGGTCCTTCGGCTGTCCAACCTGCTCCGTTACGTAGTCTACGATGGCCGTTCCGAGTTGGTGGAACTGGAACGCGAAACCCGCCAGATCCAGGAATACATCGAACTGTTCCAGCTGCGCAGTGAAACGCCGCTCGACATCAGCTTTGAGCAAAAGGGGCACTCCCGGGGTTTCAAGGTAGAGCCCATGATCCTGATTCCGCTGGTGGAAAACTGCTTCAAACACTGTGATTTCGACACCAATGAGGCGGCATTCGTGCGCATTTTTCTTTCGGTACGCGGCAGGACACTCTCTTTTAATACGCTCAACACCCGAAATGAAGGACAGCAGCAAAAGGATAGGGTAGGAGGGGTCGGGCTAGACAATATCCGCCGGAGGTTACAGTTGAAATACGGGAGCCGTTACCGACTGGAGATCACCAAGCCGCAAGGCCAGTTTGAGGTCAGGCTGGAACTGCAGTTGGAAGGGCCGGAACCGCAAAATACGATAGTCTCATGAAAACGATCAAAACCCTGCTGGTAGACGACGAATACCTGGCGCTCAACCTGCTGGAGGAGTTCATCAAAAAGGTGCCGGAAATGGAGGTCATAGGCAAGGTGAAATCACCGATCCAGGCCCTGGAGGTTTTGAGCGGGCAGCCGGCCGACCTCCTATTCCTCGATATTCAGATGCCGACGCTCAGCGGCACCAACCTGTTGCGCACCCTCAAGAACCCGCCGCTTACGGTTTTTACAACGGCGTATTCTGACTATGCCGTCGAGGCCTTTGGGCTCAATGCGGTGGATTACCTGCTCAAGCCATTTTCGTTCGAGCGTTTTCTGCAGGCGGTCAACAAGGCAAAGGAGCAGTTGCATTACCTGGGCCGGCCAGGTGAGCAGGCACAACTGGTCCTGCCCCGGGAGAGCCGTGATTTCTTCGCTCTTAAAGTGGATGGAAAGATCGTGAAAGTGCGCTTTGAGGATATCCTCTTCATTGAAGGGCTCAAAGAATACGTTCGTTTTGTGTGCCGGGACGCCCGCCACGTCACCCTGGAAAGCCTGAAAAACCTGGAAGAACTGCTGCCTTCCGGCCATTTCCTGCGCGTTCACAAGTCTTACATTGTCGCCAAAGATAAAGTGCAGGCCCTCAACGGCAATATGCTGGAGATCGGGGAGTTCAAGATCCCCATCAGCCGGAGCAAAAAGGAGGAAGTAGTACAGTCCCTCTTTTTTGAATGATGGAGGCTTGGGGGCCTTCCTTATTCCATAGAAGGCGTTGCCGGCTGGTCATTGCTCCTCAAAAACCTCTATCTTCAATTCATCCACAGCAATGGGTTTGCCTCCATCCGCATTCCAGAAGAAAACGGCGACCTTATCGAAGGCTTGATCCGGGAAGGCACTATCGATGTACAGCCGTTTGTCCTCTCCGCTGTCCAGGAAGCGATACACGCGAATGGCGCGCTCCTTGACCACTTCCTGTCCATTGACGAAACGGACGATAAACTGCGTCATCTGCCAGAAGTTCCACTCCTTGAACTGGCATCGGAAGGTGGCTTCGGCACGTACCCACTGGCCGTCAGTGGGAGAGAGGGGCGCCTCTACCGGCGGGCTGTATTGCCGTTCGGCGTCCAGGCAGAGAGAGTGTTGTCCTTCAATGGGGGGCAACGGGCAGTTGTAAGCGGTGGAGTCGGACTCGAAATTTTCTTCCTTTACCAATTTGACGTTCTTCCGTTCACCTTCAAACAACTCGTTCGTATCCAGTAACTTGCGCACATCGTCCGGCACATGGTATCGCAGGAAGACCCGCTGGAAATAGGGGCGGTTCATCTGTTCGGAAGCAAACAGCCCTCCGCGGTGCGCCTGGTGGGTCCACCAAAGGTTGGCATAAGTGAAAAACAGGCATAGTACGGCGAAGGTATAGGCCGTCCATGCCCGCCGCCCTGCCCAGTCCACAAAACTGGCCAGCGGAAAGGCCAGCACGGCATAGGCCTGGACCATAGAACGTTGCCCCAGGCTCCCGCCGTACCACCAGATGTCCCAGGCGAAGGCAATGTAGATGAAAAGGAGGCTGAAGGAAAAGGTGGCCCAGAACAATGGCCGTTGTATCCGTATAAGGGTAATAAAACCCAGCAAGGCAAATACCATCACCGGGGTATACATCAGCCATCCGGCGCGGTAACTGAACAGGCCGTTGCGGATGTGAGGTTTCAGCCAGCTGAAGCCCTGATCCTGATAACTGTAAACCACCCAGTCGCCCGAGACATATTTCCAGTAGAGCAGTTGAATACTTCCCACCGCGGCGCAGGCAAACGCCGCAACAGCCAGCTTTTTCCAGTGGCGGACAAAAAAAGACAGGCGTTCTTTGGCTTGCCAGTTGGTGCCCACGCCCCAAAGCAAGGGAATTATACAGGCAATGGCCTCCGTAGGCCGGGTGAGCGCGGCCAGTCCGATCAGCAGGCCTATAGCCAATGCTTTGACGTAGCCGGGGCGTTCGTAAAATTGAATGGTTGCCCAGATGAGCAGGGCGTATAAGGTGAAGAGGTAATTGTGGGTCATTGCCCCGTTGATGGCGCTGTAGTCCAGATAGTTGGTGGCCAGAGCGATGATCAGCAACGTTGCCGCCACTATCTTGTCCTCAAAATAGGTGCTCAAAATCCGCCTCATAAACCATAAACCCAGGATAGCCACCAGGATGCTGCCCAGGCTGATGGCCACCTGATAAGGACGGGAAAAACCATCGGCGGGATAACCAAGGGGGGCCGCCAGAGCATGAGCAGTCAGGAAAAAGGGAAGGTACTGCACCGCCATGCCGGCGCTGTATTTCATGACAAAATTCCCACTTTCGTGCTGAAAAGCCTGGTAAGGGCTGCCCGCCGGCTGATACTGCTGATGGATCGTTTCAAGAAAGCCCACCTTTTTCAAGTCTTTGTAAATGAAAATTGCGGGCAGATAAAAATAGTAACCTGAAACGTCCCAGCTGATGGTTGCTTCCGTACCGGGAAGTTTCCACTTCGGATAGTAAAAGAGGTTAACGGCGAGTAAAAAGGCCGAAGCGAACAGCCAGGCGTAAAGAGAAAGATGGTTTTTCATAACCTTAATATGTCAGGCCGGTAAGATAAGGAATTTGTGCTTTTTTTATATTTTGTATCCAAACCACCCTTAACCCCGATAGTTATGGCATTACATCAGGACTTCTCCAATTTGCTCGAAGCAAAAAAGACAGAATCTACACTCAGAAAAGACCTCAAAGGCGCCCCGGTCAAGACCCTTCAAAATATGCTCTACCAGATGGGCTTCGGCAATGAACTCAAATGGGATAAATTCGGTGCCGATGGTGATTATGGCTCAGCTACCACTGCGGCCGTAAAAGCTTTCGCTGCTAAAAATGGCCTGGAGAGCGATGGAGAAGCGGTGAGTTCGGAAGTGGGCGCTAAGATATTGCAGCGCTTCCTGCTCCTGAATAAAATGAAGCAGTTGCACCAGGCTGTGAATGACGACAAGCTGGACGAGGCCTTTCCGCTGGACGGGAAGGAGGAACATTCGCTGATGCCTCTTTTACAGGCGTTGGGGAGTAATGCCGAAAGTGAAATTTTAGCACTAAGAACTTTTGCCGAGCAGCACGGACAATCCTTCGACGGCCGCAAGCTGGGCAAACCTCTGGCCCGTAAGCTGCTCGAAGATCTGGGCGGCCTGTACGGAGATAAGCTGCCGGCTCTGGCCTTCGCCGATTCCCCTTCGGGCACTTCTGCCCCTTCGGCTGCCGCAGCCGGCTTATCGGTTGAAAGCCGTCAGCACACCAAAAGAGGAAATCGCGTTACTTCCCATAAAGTGCGTTTCGGCGAATGGGAGGTCGACTTTCACGGGCATGATCGCCTGGGAGGATTTTTTAACAATGGTTCGCTGACACCTAAAGACTTCATCGAAACCCACTGGGATACCTACTTCAAAGACAGCGGCCTGACGGACAGTGCCCGAAAAGCCGCTTTGGCCGTCTCCCTCAATGAAGGGAAACTGGATGCCATCAATACCTGGGACAGGGCATTCCTGAGCTTCGGCATGTTTCAATGGACGCTGGGTACCGGAAGTGGGGTGCCTGATGGCATGGGAGAGCTTCCCGCCTTATTGCTCAAAGTCAAGCAGGAGCAACCCGAAGCTTTCCAGGAGTATTTCGGCCAATTTGGTATCGATATTTTCGAAGGCCGGACGGGGACAACTTATGGGTTCATAACCCTCAATGGGGATGCAGTCAGTTCGCATGCCGAAAAGGAGCAGTTCCGCAGCCCGGAATGGGGCTTCCGGTTCTGGCACGCCGGGCAGGACCCCCGCATCCATGCTGTGGAAATAGGCCATGCGTTGAGCCGCCTAAACAATTTCTACTGGAAAGAACGAAAGGAGCTCAAAGGGCACACCCTGGCCCAGCTGATCAATTCCGAATACGGTGTGGCCCTATTGCTGGACCAGAACGTCAACCGGGGCGTCGACGTGTATTTCACGGTGGGAGATGTACTGGATGGCTTTGACTTAAGCAAGGCCGGAGAATGGAGCGATGAGGATGAACTGCGGCTCATCGAAAAATACCTCAAAAGAAGGGAACGTACCAAGATGCACGACCCTGAAATCCGTGCCGGCCGCATCCAGGATATGGCCGGCGAAGGCGAAGGCAAGTTGTCCAGGCTCCGGGGGACTTTCAGCTTCATGAAAAGCAAAACCAAAAGTATCTTTTCTGAAGATGCGGCTCCGGCGCCTCCAGTAGGTTACCGGGAAGAAGATTACCCGGACATTGTGTTGGAAGATGTGGACTGAAGGGTGGCCCACACGGTAAACACCGCAAAATAAACCAAGCACAGCCATGCCAGCGTGGACAACCATACCCTTTTTTCCGGGTATAAGAGCGTGATGCTCACCAGGGCGAAAAAGAATGTTATTGTGGCGGCCAGCGTCGGCCACCGCCAGTGGGCAGTCCGGCTGGGATAAGCCACCTTTATGGGAACGAAGTGCAGAATGGATAGCACCACTATCAGCAGTATATTGGCCCAATGGCCCCATTGGAAAACGAAAATCATGTAAAAGGCCGCCATATTCCACATAACGGGAAACCCGACGAAGTAGTGATCATCTGATACCATACCCTCCTTTCCATAATACACTGCGGATACCAGAAGGATGATAAAGACGGCCGCCAGGTTCCAGGGGCCTTCCATCAGGCCGGACTCGTAGATCATATAGGCTGGCACAATGGCATATGAGGCGAAATCAATGACATAGTCAATATTTTTACCGCTGACATTGGGCAGCACCTCTGTCACCCGGAAGCGCCGCGCCAGGGTGCCGTCAATACCGTCGATCAGCAGGGCCGCCAGCAACCAGAGCATGGCTTCCTGAAATTGGTGCGCGCTGACTGCCAGGATGGCCATAAAAACAGTAAGTACGCCGGTGGCGGTAAAGAGGTGTACGCTCCAGGCGAGCGCCTTTTGGCGGGTAGTAAAGGTCGTTGGCATGATCTTTTCGTTTTGGAATCCGGGCCAGTTTGTCAAAAATAGAACTCTTTTCCCTAATTTCCCCGGCGATGAAATCAACAGCACCCAAAAATAAGATCAGGCGGGTACTCTTTCCCACCTTGAGTTTAATGGCCATGCTGGCGCTGGTAGGCCTTTATCTGTATTTCTTTACCGAAGAGCCGGTAAACTGGCCCTCCTTTTTTTCGATGATGGCCTTTTATACCCTCATTTTTCTCACAGGCGCCTATGCGGCCACATTGCGCCAAAGCGAGGGCCCTCAGGGGTTTCTGCTTGCCGGCCGGCAGCTTCCTTTGTGGATCGCCGTTTTCACCATGAGCGCCACCTGGATCGGAGGCGGATACATCAATGGTACTGCCGAATATGCAGCCAGCTCTGGGCTGGTCTGGGTACAGGCGCCCTGGGGTTATGCCCTCAGCCTCATCATTGGGGGGGTATTCTTTGCCCGCCGTATGCGGCGTTACCAATTCCAGACAATGCTCGATCCGCTGGAACAACGTTATGGTAAGCGAATGGCGGCCCTTCTGTTCCTGCCTGCCCTTACCGGGGAGGTTTTCTGGACGGCAGCCATACTGACTGCCCTGGGCACCACCTTCGGCACGATCGTGGGGCTGGACACCACTACTTCAATTCTCCTTTCGGCAGCGATCACTATCGCTTATACGGCACTAGGTGGCCTCTGGTCGGTAGCCCTGACCGATTTCGTACAATTGATCCTTCTGCTGGGAGGACTTTTCCTGGTGGTGCCCTTCGCCCTCGGGCACGTGGGAGGATGGGACGCGGCCTGGCAAGGCTATCGGGAATTGTACGGGCCCGCCGCCAGCCTGCTGCCCAGCCGGGAGGCTCTGGGAACGCACTATTGGAATTGGTGGGATTATGCCCTGTTGCTCACTTTTGGCGGTATCGCCTGGCAGGTTTACTTCCAGCGGGTGCTGGCCTCTCGCGATGAGCAAACCGCGGTGCGCCTGTCCATATTGGCAGGAGTAGTCTGCCTGATCGCCGCCGTTCCCGCCGCGCTGATCGGCATCAGCGGCGCCGTTGCCGACTGGAGTTTGCTGGATGCCACCGTACCGCCCGATGCAGCATCTACGCTCCCCTGGGTGATCCGGTACATGACGCCCGGCTGGGTGGCCATCCTGGGGCTGGGCGCCATTGCCGCGGCCGTAATGTCTTCGGCTGACTCTTCCATCCTTTCCGCTTCTTCGATGGCCGGGTGGAACGTATACCGGCCATTGGTGAAGCCCGCAGTGGAAGCCATTGAACTGTCTCGCCTGATCCAGCGCATTATCTGGATCGTGGGCATTGCGGCAACCCTGCTGGCATTGAAGATCAGAAGTGTTTACGAGTTATGGTTCCTCTGCAGTGATTTTGTTTATTGCCTGTTGTTCCCGCCTCTGGTTTGCGCCTTGTTCGACCCCAAAGCAAATACGTATGGGGCGCTGGCGGGATTTATCGTCGCATTCGTACTGCGTTTTGGGGGCGGCGACGTTACGCTGGGCCTGCCCATCCTGTTGCCCTATCCCATGGTCGAAGATGGAGTAGTACTTTTCCCCTTTCGCACGTTGGCTATGGCGAGCGGGCTGCTCTCTATCGTTTTGGTGTCGAGAATGACCGGCCGGTGGATGCCGGCACGTCAATTACAAAGAATGGAATGAGGTTAAATCCAGCTCGTATTCTGTAAGGTTAATTTTTCACCCGAAACTTCCGGATCATCACCGCTCCGCTTTCATCGAGGTTGGAACTCAAGATGATGATCTGCTCCTTTACACCGTCATCCACGGAAATGGCAACCGTGTTGGGGGAGATGTCGCCCAGGCTTTCGGCGTGAAGGACGATAAAGTTATCATCCTGGTTCAGCTTGACCGGAATGCCGAATTTTCGTTTATCGACGCGGTGATTGAAAAGGATACGTTCACCGTTGAGAAAGATAGTGGCGACATCGCCATCCACAGTTCCATTATCCCACACTTTGATCTTGATGCTGGAACTCTGGACTTCGAGTACCCTTTCTACTTTTATTTTCCTTTTGCTTTCGGCTTCATAGGGCTTTTGCAGGATCGACTGCTTCTGGACCATCGTTCGCGTAAGGATGGGTTTTTCGAGATATACCCGCCCATTCGCGCAGGGGCCGGTTTCCAGGTCAAAGCCCTCAATGAATCCATTCCAATCCCCTTCCAGTGCCAGCCGGGCGTTCTCCCGCCGGAAACTCAAGGTGCCGGACTTGATACACCACCGCCAGTTGGGGTCTGTTTTGCTGGTTACTTCCAGCTCCTTGAAAGAGAGGAGTTGGAAAATGGAATCGTACTGCCATTCCAGTTTGTGAAAGGCGTTGCCCCCGTTATCCTCCGAGACAATGTAGGATTGTCCGGCCTTTCCTTTGTCAAGATCCACTTCGAAATAGAACCCGTAGTCGCGGTCGGACTGGGAGAGGGTGCCGGTCCATTTACCGGTAATGGTGGGTGGGATGATTTCTTCGGATTCCTGTTCGGCCGGGCCTTTGCGCCGTTCCAGCATCATTTCTCCCGGCGTACACCCGTCTGCTTTCCAGCGCCCTTTCAGGCGGTCGTGAAAGGGAAACTGTTCGAGGGTTAGAGTGGCATACTTGAGGCACCATTTTGGTTTTGGAGGGTCAATTTGATTGAGCTCCTGCAATATCAGCTGCTGGCCGTCCAGGTAAGCGGTGAGCTGGAAACTGGCGGATGCGCCGCCATCCTGGGTTTGGGAAAAGGAAGTACCGGGATAGGCTTTACTTCCGGTTTTGAGGTCTACCTGATAAAAGAATGTATCGGTTTTCCCATCCTGGGTGATGTAGCCTTCCCAGTGGCCGGAAAGGTCCTGAGCCGCCAGAGAGAGGCAGGCAAGTAAGCAAGCAATGGAGTAAAATATTCTCATAATACGTTGTCAGTCTGCCCAAATTTAAGTAATCTAAGGGACAAAAGCTCAAACTGATAAGGATCATTAAAGCTGCTGATAAAAATCATCCCGTTCCCAGCGAATCCCTGCTATTTTGTAAATATAAAAAAGAAGCAAAAAGCCAAAACTCTAACCGAGCTAGAAAAAATTTAACTATGAAAGTACTAGTTAATGCGCCTTTCCAGGTCAACGGTCAGCTGCAAGAAGCGATCGATGAAAAAGTTGGAAAATTGAAAACCTATTTTGACCGAATCGTAGAAGCCGAAATATTCCTGAAGGTGGGAGAAAACCGACATCGGCACCGAGAGCAGATCGTCGAGATCCGGTTGAATGTTCCTGGAACGACCCTCTTCGCTGAAGATAGAAGCGACATCATGGAAAAAGCCCTGGCCGGAGCTACGGAAAAGGCCAGAAGGCAACTCATGAAATACAAAAAGCAGATATCAGGTAATCACTGAGTAATAATAGCCGGAATACTTCCGGCATCGAACAGTAAGGTGAACTTGCTGAAAATCAGGAGAACCACGCCCGTGGCGTGTTGTAATCCTGATAAACAAAACGATCGACCAAACTGTGGAATTCGCCTAATGAGCTGATCAAAGGCTCAGATGGCTGTTCCGTGCGGCCAACCCAGAGGAATTGGTTAGAAGGTTTTTCGGAACCTGAGTGTCATCTTACTGGGCGAGCCCGCGATTGTGCCCTGCCCTCAGCGGGGCACAGTTGTTTTTACTTGCCTTTAAAGTTGGGTTTGCGCTTTTCAATAAAAGCGGAAGCCCCTTCCCGGAAGTCTGCTGTACCCGCTGTGGTTCCAAACGCCTGAACCTCCCGGGCGAAACCGTCCTCGTTGTACTGGAAATAGGCGTTGACACTTTCGATGATCTTGGCAATGGCCACCGGCCCTTTGGATGCGATCTTCTGGATCAGTTCTGTGGCCTTTGCGTGCGCTTCTCCGGCAGGAACGACGTAATTGACCAGCCCCAGGCGGTAGGCTTCCTCAGCGTTGATCATATCAGCGGTCATGAGCAGCTCCACAGCCTTCGACTTGCCAATATATTGGATCAGGCGTTGCGTCCCTCCATAACCGGGGATGAGCCCCAGATTGACTTCCGGTTGCCCGAAACGGGCATGCTCGGTGGCGATGCGCAAGTGGCACGCCATGGCAAGCTCGCAGCCGCCCCCGAGGGCAAAGCCGTTAACCGCCGCGATTACCGGCTTGGGAAAGCGTTCGATCAGGAAGAAGATATTGTGGCCCCGCTGGGCCATCGCCTGGCCTTGAGCAGCATCGAGCGCCAGGAATTCCTTGATGTCTGCTCCGGCAACAAACGCTTTATCGCCAGCGCCGGTCAGAATAATGCCCTTCAGGCCGGAGCGCCCGGGAGCGTCTTCTCCGAAGAACTGCTGCAGCTCCAGCATGGTCTGGCTGTTCAGTGCATTAAGGGCCTTCTCCCGGTTGATCGTAACCGTTATAATGCCGTCATTATCCTGAATGAGCAGGTTTTCGTAATTCATATTTTCGTTTTTTTTTCCTGAGAGCGGTTAAGATTGCGAAAATACGAATTTTCAGGATTCGGGAGCCGGGATTCGTTATTCGGGAGTCGGGAATCGTGGAGCCGGGATTCGTTATTCGGGAACCGAGGTATGGAAAAAACACCCCTGAATCCCGAATCCACGAATCAAGAAACCACGAATCACGAAACCACATCTCTATTCATCACCTGTTCCTGATGGTTAATGGATTCCTGGTGGACGGCTTTGAGGAAAACGGTGATGAATTCCTCGCTCAACCCCTTGAGCTGGCCTTTGGCCACCCCTTTTTCGAGGATCTCGTTCCAGCGGGAAGTTTGGAGGATAGCGATGTTATTGCGTTTCTTGTACTCTCCGATGCGTTCGGCCAGCTTCATCCTGGAACTCAGCAGGTTGAGCAGTTCTTCGTCGACCTCATCGATCTCATGGCGCAGGTGTTCCAGGTTTTCCAGAAACTCGAGGTCATCGGTCGTAGGCTGCCGTAGGATGATTTGTTTCATCAGCTCCTCGTACTGAGCAGGAGTTATCTGTTGCTCGGCATCACTCCAGGCCTTATCGGGGGTAGGGTGCACCTCGGTCATTAATCCGTTAAAATTGAGGTCCATTGCCTTTTGGGCTACGGACTGTAAGATATCCCGGCGGCCACAGATGTGGCTGTTGTCGCAAATGATCGGAAGGCCAGGAAACTGGCGTTTCAGTTCGATAGGGATCTGCCAGCGGGGAACATTGCGGTATTTGGTGTCACCATGGTAGGAAAAGCCGCGGTGGATGACCCCGATCCGGGTGATACCGGCTTTGTATATGCGCTCGATGGCGCCGATCCAGAGTTTGAGGTCCGGATTAATGGGGTTTTTAATGAGGACGGGAATATCGACTCCTTTAAGAGCATCGGCTACCTCCTGTACGGAGAAGGGGTTGACGGTCGTGCGTGCGCCCAGCCAGACAACGTCTATCCCGTATTTCAGCGCCTCAAACACATGCTGTGTATTGGCTACCTCAGTGGCCACTTTCATGCCGGTCTCTTCTTTGACGCGCTTCAGCCAGCCCAGCCCTTCCGTACCTACACCCTCGAATGCATTGGGGCGGGTACGAGGCTTCCAAATGCCGGCCCGAAACAGGTCGATCTTTTGCCGGGCCAATTGGCGGGCGGCATCCATGACCTGTTCTTCCGTTTCCGCACTACAGGGGCCGGCGATGATCAGCGGCTCCTGGGCCGTTTTACCGTCAATGATTGGGCGAAATGTCATTTCCATGGTGATAATTTTATTGATAATTATTTTTTTAATATTCTACTGATCTGGTTGGCTTCTTCAATGAGTTGGTAAAAGGTGTCGAAGTCCTTTTTGATGAGCAAGCTCCGAAAACGAGCCAGCTGCTGGATGTGTTCATCGAGTACATCCAGCACATTATCGCGGTTCTGCCGGAATATCGGCACCCACATGTCCGGGGAACTCTTTGCCAGGCGGACCGTTGAATCGAAGCCGCCACTGGCCAGCTCAAAAATATGGCTTTCGTCTTTCTCCTTGGCCAGCACCGTCAGGGCCAGAGCGAAGGAACTGATATGGGAGATATGGGATACATAGGCCGTGTGCACATCATGCGACAGGCAGTCCAACTGTACAATACGCATGGGAATGGAGCGGTATAGCCTTTCGGCCATTTCTACTGCATCCGGGGCACTGTCTCCCACGTCGATCAGGACCGTGCATTTGTGGTCGAACAAGTTGGGGATCGCTGCTTCGGGCCCGGAGTGTTCGGTACCTGCCATAGGATGGGTGGCCACATAACGCTCCCGGGCGGGATGGCCTTTCACGGCCTCCAGCAAGCGTTCTTTGGTAGAACCGACGTCGATGACGGTTTGCTGGGAGCTTATCCTGTCGAGGATCTGAGGCAACAGGCGCAGCATAACGTCGACCGGAGTGGCCAATACCACTATGTCCGCAGCGGATATACCTTCCTCGAGGCCCATTTCCTCATCGATCAGGCGCCGGCGTATAGCCTTATCCAGGTTGTCCTGGCTGACGTCCACGCCGATGATGCGTTGCGCAAAGCCATTCTCCTTGAGCGTGATGGCGAGGGAGCCGCCGATAAGTCCGATGCCGATAATGGTGATGATCATATTACATTTTGCGGTTTTACATTTTACATTTTTATCCTCCGTATCGCCTCCTCGTACAGCGCTCCGTCGCTGCACAGCGAGATCCGGATAAACCGCTCGCCCTGTGACCCGAATATAGCGCCGGGGGTGAGAAAGACGTGGTAATTGTAGAGCACCTCATCGGAAAGCTCATAGGCGCTGCTGTACCGATCCGGGATCTTGGCCCAGACGAACATGCCCACCTGCTTTTTATCATAAACGCACTCCAGGAGGTCCAGCAGTTGGAAGACAGACTCGCGGCGCTCGTTATAAACAGCATTGAGCGAGGCGTACCAGGAAGGGGGGCTCTGCAAGGCTTTCACCGCTGCCATTTGCACCGGCTTGAACATACCCGAGTCCATATTGCTTTTAAAGCGCAGGACCACTTTGAGGTAGTCCTCTCTGCCGGCGAGCATACCGATACGCCACCCGGCCATGTTGTGGGCTTTACTCAGGGAGTTGAGCTCGAGGGCGACCTCCCGGGCGCCGGGCACGCTGAGGATGCTCCGTTGTTCCTGGTTGAGGATGAAAGCATAGGGGTTGTCATTGACCACCAGTATGCGGTGCTTGTGGGCAAAGGCCACCAGTTCTTCCAGGAAGGCCTGGCTGGCCGGCGTTCCCGTCGGCATATTCGGGTAATTGGCCCACATGACCTTCACGCGGCTGAGGTCCTGCCGCCCCAGCGCTTCCAGGTCGGGCATCCACCCCAGGTGCTCTTCCAGCCGGTACTCCCGAATGGTAGCGCCGGCCAGGTTGGAAACAGCGCGATAGGCCGGGTAACCCGGGTTGGGGACCAGTGCCTCATCACCCGCTTCCAGGAATGACATGGCGATGTGCATCAGTCCCTCTTTAGAACCGATCAGCGGTAGTACTTCCCCTTCAGGGTCGAGCGTGGTTCCAAACCAATCGGCGTACCAATCGGCGAAAGCGCTGCGCAATTCCGGAATGCCGGTGTAGCTCTGATAGCCATGTACGTCGTTGTTGCCCAGCCACCCGGACAGTTCGTCCACCACTTCCTGGGCGGGGGGCAGGTCCGGGCTTCCGATGCCCAGATTAAGCACGGCTTTACCTTCTGCCCGCATCCGGGCAATCTCTCTGAGTTTGGTGGAGAAGTAGTATTCCGTCACCTCTCCCAATCGGCTTGCGGGGGGGATGATCATATCGTTCTTGGTTTTGGCAGGCTTGGTCATGGATTCGTGATTCGGTGATTCGTGATTCGTGATTCGTGATTCGGTGATTCGTGATTCGTGATTCGGTGATTCGGTGATTCGTCTCCGCCCGCCGAAGCTATAGCGAAGGCGGGGATTCGTTGCCGGGTGCGATCAGCAGGCAACGAACCACAGGAAATTAGTAATCATAATGCTCTCCTTTCCGATATACGCCCAGGACCCGAAGGTTGTGGGTAAGGGGCAGGATGGCCTCGATGGCCTGCTGGTGGCCCACGGTACCTTCGGTGACGAAATCCAGGTAAAACAGGTATTCCCAGGGGTGCCCGATAATGGGGGCGGATTGTATCTTGGTCAGGTTGACGTTGTAGGCGGCCAGGACCGCAAGCACTTTGTAAAGGCTTCCCACCGTGTGGTCTACAGCAAAAGACAAGGAGACCTTTTCCAACTCCTGATCCAGGTCAGGCTGGCCGTTTTGCAGCACCAGAAAGCGAGTATGGTTCTTTTTGTTGGTCTCAATGCTTTCCGCGAGGATCTCCATTTCATAGAGCTCAGCGGCCAGGGTACTGGCGATGGCGCCGATGCCTTCGAGGTGATTCTCCCGGATATTGCGGGCGCTCCAGGCGGTGTCTACGGTTTCCACCAGGTGGATCTTCGGATGGCGTGCGAAGAATGCCCGGCACTGTTCGATGGCTATGGGATGGGAATGGACTTCCCGAAGATCCTCGATGCGCTGCCCTGGCAGGGCCATCAGGTTTTGTTTGATACGCAGGTATACTTCCCCGGTGATGGATAATTTGGACTCATTGAGCAAGGCGTAGTTATTCATCAGGCTGCCGGCGAGGGTGTTTTCGATGGCCATCAGGCCCACATCGGCCTTTTCCCGGCGTTCGACCATCTCTACCAGGTCTTCAAAAGTATGGGCCGGAACGATCTCCATAGGGGCTTCCCTGAAGCAATAACGGGCGGCGATCTCGTGGAAAGCGCCGGCATAACCTTGAATGCTCACCCGCACCGGCGGGGCCGGTTGTGAGGCGTTGGTACTGTTGTCTGTTGCTGTAGTGATCATAATCTGCTGGATGTTTGTAACAAAAAAGCCCCGCTTCGGCGGGGCTTTCTGTGGTTGTTCTTTTTTCTGAACACAATGAAAAAGCCCCTTTATGGTGCACCATAAAAGAAGTAAAAAAAGTAGCTCTTTTGGTTATGTTGGCCAGGGTACAGCATTTTCAAATGCAAATTGGTGATCTGTGAAACGGGCAAAAAAAAAGCCCCGCTTGCGGGGCTTCTTAATTTTATCTTCCGTTCGTCCGGACAAAATTTTTCAGCCCCTTATGGTTGTCCATAAAAGAAAAAGCTGAAAAAATAAAAATTGTCCTTCTGAACTTTCATTCCTTTCTTGTTTGATAGTTGCAAACGTAAAGATTTATTTCCTCCGGTGCAAGCCTGGTGATCAATTTTTTATTTTTCCCCGGTTTTTCGTTAGCAATCTGCTGAAAAAGAGGAGTAATTCTGAAAAAATTGACAAGAAGAAGCCCTTTGAGTTATGAAAAATAAAACGAACGTTTGTTTGTGCGGCTAAAGGCTCCGCCTCTTCCAGCCCGTCCCAAAATGTACACGGCCTTCGCCTTTATCATCCATCTGCACCTCCAGCCGCTTTTTCAGCCCCTGAAAGGAAATTCCCAGTGCTGTCGAATCGGAGGAAAGGTTGAGCTTCAGGGTGCCGCTCAGGTTGTAGGGTTCCGTGGAGGGGGCGGACAATCCGCTGAAGCAAAGAGCAGAGGCCATTTGTTCTTTTTCAATACCTTTGGTTTCGACCTGCAGGGTGATGTCTACTCCACTAATGCCCAGCCCGTAAACCAGGCCATACCCTATCATTAATACTACTCCAAAGATCAGATTGCGTTTCATGTCGGGTGATTTCAGGTGAACTCGGTGATTTCTGTACATATGACCACCTGAAATGCATTTTACCCCCAAGGAGCGTAAGGTTTTAATTATTTTTTAACATACCCCGGCCTTTTTGAAGAACAAAGCGGCAGAATGCTCCGTCGAAAATGCGAATCAGGGGCTAAAGATCCCTGAAAGAGCCGGGGGGCAAAACATCAGACAGCTTATACGATACTTTTGGTACGGAGGAATGTACGATTTTTGATGGAGCTCTTTGGAGCAGCCCTTCCACCCGTCCTATAGCATAAATCAAACATCAAAAGCGCTGCCTGCAAAAGCAGCCCAAAAAGTGCCGCCGTTTTCACCTCACCTGCGGCACCCCTGATCCCTGCCTCCGTCGGCCGCCATTTAGCCCCTGATTCGCATGGCTCATGTCTCCATTCTGCGGCCTTGCATAAAATTATTCGACCAGCAGCTTTGATATCGCCACCTTGCCCTCCGCCTGCAGGCGTATCAGGTACATACCCGGTGACAATCCGTTCAGCCTGATGCGTTGCCTACTGCGTCCAATGGAACTGCCCCTATCCACATCGGCCACTTTCTGGCCCATCAGGTTGTGGAGGCTGAGGGTATAGCGGGTGTTGGGTTCCAGCTCAAAGCTCACCCATGTCTCGTTGCGGGCGGGGTTGGGCTGTACGGCCAACTGAAAAAGCTCCGCTTTGACAACTTCTACAGACGGTACCAGGCCAACCTGCTCCGGTGTAAGGGGCACATGGTAGATGAAGTTCGTTTCAACAGGGTCATTATCCCCACGCTGAGACATTCCCGGACGAAAATCTCCCTGATAGGCCAGGTCGATGGTCTCGCCAACATCACTGGCCATGGTGGGAAATACCGCTTCCACGAAATCCACCAGGTCGGGTTCGAAGACGACCTCCTCGTTGATGATGTCATAAGGGGTTGTCCAGGATTCCCCACCATCGGTAGAGGCCATGATGAAGATGTGCCGGTAATGCTGGGCATCTTCTTCATTGAGGTAGCGCTCTCCTTCCATTACCCCAGCGTAAGCAAGAAATAGATTGCCCTGTGCATCGATACCGGCGCTGGGTTGGGAAGTGAGCGAAGCCTCGTAGGAAGCAATATTATCTGCGCTATTGATATCGAGGGTATCGTTCCCGTTGAGGTCGATCACATCGGTGATCACCCGGCTGCTGTCCGGGCCGAAAGTTTCGTTCCAGTAATGCAGCCCACTGGTTCCCGGGAAGAAACTGGTATTCCCATCCGTCAGGTCGTCATCCAGAATGTACATTCTGCCCCAGAAAGCATGTGCCATGCCATTGTGGTCTACCAGGACGGCGCCGCATTCGTCGGAAGTGAGAATGGCCAGGGAATCGGGTTGATCCGGATCGTAAGGTGGCAGTTCTTCAAAGGAATAGCCGGAGTCCTCTACATAAAGATCGAGCGGAAAGTCATGCATAATGGTCTTTGTCCAGGTCTCGCCGCCATCCGTTGATTTCATCAGGATCTGGTCGGTCCAGTTGTTGAAGAACCCGATCGCAACGGTTTCTCCCCGGGCGTCGATGGCATAGGCATCCCCGGAATTGGCGACCAGTGAGGTGTTGTCCAACCCGGGAAGGATAATGTCGACTTTGTCCCAGGTGGCGCCGCCGTCGGAGGACCGGTAGTAGAGCGGGTGGCCGTCAACACCTTCGTATTCGGCTCCGCCATTGGCAATAGGCTGAGTGATGGCCAATACGTGAATCACTTCACCGCTTACAGCAACCCGGGGCCAGAGCAATCCTGGCCCACCATCTTCCTCATATACGGTGGAGGGGATATCAGATTCCTCCCATCCGTTGCCGCCACCTACCCGGCGGAGTACGTGGAGTTTGGTGGCGGAAGAGTGAGAAATGATCACTTCTGTGCCGCTTTCCGTCACTGCGTGATTGGGCCAGCCGATCCGGGTGGATGCTTCCAGGCGCTGGGTAGGTTGATCTCCCCATTGCCCATCTGTCGTTTGGTTGTAGCCTGTACCCCGGTCGGGAAAACCGCCGGCATCGTCAAAGCCCATGGTCCATACGGCCATCAGGTTGCCGTCTGAATCCCGGGAGGTGCGATCCGCCACAGAGTTGTTGGACTGCAAGTCATAAATCGTAGTGCCAATCGGAAACTCCATGCCACTGCGGAAACTCAACGGGAACTGAACATTTACCGGGTTCACTCCCGCAGGGTTTTCCGGAAGTACAGGCAGCGCATCGACGCAGGGTATGGCCGCAACAGGAGTATTGATGCCTGCCTTCCGGGCCAGGCGCTTTTGAGCCATTGCTGAGGTGGCCAGAACAAGGGACAAGCCCATCAGCAACATTTTCAGTCGAGTAAATTCCATCACAAATAATTTTGGTTAATAATTGTTTTCGTAACTATATCCATGGCAGACGGCTCGAAAAGGACATACCATGGATATAGCTCCGGCAGGCCGGAAAGGAGAGGGTTACATTCAAAATGAGCGTTTTGTGCGAGGGAAATTCAAAAATGAGAGGAGTGTATATTTCTTACTTTGCGAGCGTTGAATCGGAAATATATGCAGGCTGGCTTAAAGGAACAAACGAATAATGGAATTTGACGTGGGCCCGACGGAGTGGAATGAGAATTGGTTGGCCTTCGTATAGCCTGCAGGGAAAGCCGCTCTGAATCAGGTTAAATTCCTGTTTTTTGACGTGCGATTTTTGATGGGAGCTGTCCTCTATGGAGTTTCTACCCCGGGTGAGCGCCTCAAAAACCGCACGTCATACATCGTGTATCAATATACCTCAAACTACTGTCGCACCATCAGTTTTGCCACCGCTATCTTACCCTCTGCCTGCATTCGAAGCAGGTACATACCCGGCGGCAAACCGTTCAGCTCGATGCGCTGCAAACCGTTACCGAAGGAATTACCCCTATCCATATCGGCTACCTTCTGCCCCATGAGATTGTGGAGGCTTAGGGAGTAGGGGGCGTCCCGTTCCAGTTCAAAGCTTACCCATGCCTCGTCACTGGCGGGGTTGGGTTGTATCTCCATGCGGAAGTACCCTGGTTGTACCACCTCTTTTGTGCCTACAATGCCAAAAACAGCTTTCGGTACACTGACGAAGTTGATGAAGTTGGACTCCGCTGCATCCAGGTCGCCCTGCACGGATAAGCCCGGGCGGAAATCCTGCTGGTAGATCAGTTCGACGTTTTCTCCTACTTCCCGGGCAAGTGCGGGGAATACCCCTTCCGTGAAGGGAATGAGATCCGGTTCGAACGCAATATCCTCATTGATGATATCATAAGGGGCTGACCAGGTTTCTCCTCCGTCGCCGGAAGCCGTGACATAAATATGCCGGTAGTGCTGGCCGTCTTCCTCATTGAAAAAACCGGCGCCTTCCATCACGGAGCTGTAGGCCAGAAAGAGGTTTCCGAAGGCGTCGATACCGGCGCTGGGTTGAGAGGTGAGCGACAGGCCGTAATTGGCAATGTTGTCAATGGACGCTATATCCAGGGTGTCATTCCCGTTCAGGTCTTCCACATCGGCGATAGTCCGGATACTGTCCGGGCCGAAGGATTCATTCCAATAGGCAATGCCGCTGGTAGCGGGGAAGTAGGTCCACCCTCCATCCGTCAGGTCATCGTCCTGGAGGTACATCTGGCCGAAAAAGACATGGACTTTTCCATCGTTGTCGATGAGTACAGCCCCGGAATCGTCACAGGTGAAGATGGCCAGCGAATCAGGCTGTTCGGGGGAGTAGGGCGGCAGGTCTTCAGCGGTGTAGCCCCGGTCGATCTCATAGCGTTCCAGCGGGAAATCAAAAGCAGTAATGGTTTCCCAGGTATCGCCATTATCGGCGGATTTGTAGACATTGACATCTCCCCAGCCATTGAACACGGCGATGGCGACCGTTTCGCCCCGGGCATCAATGGCGTACCCGTCGGCGGTTTGGAAAGTCATGAAGGTGCTGTCCAAACCGGGAATGATGGCGTCGCTCACATCCCAGGTTTCCCCTCCGTCCGGCGAACGATAATAGAGGATGTGGCCACTCACTCCTTCATATACTTCGCCTCCGTTCGGCACCAAAAGGGTAATGGCGATCATGTGGATCGTTTCTCCGTCTGGGCCTCCCACCGCGATCCGTGGCCAGACGGTGCCGGGAGGCGTATTGCTGGGCACATCCCCTTCGATCCAGTTTTCCCCGGGACTATTCCGCCGCAGGTAATGGGGGCGGTATTCTCCGGTCGCAAATACATGGTTGACGATAAGCTCTTTACCGCTGGCCGTCACGACGTGGGCAGGCCATCCCGTACGAATAGACTCCTCCAGGCGGGCGGGCGGCTGATCTCCCCAATCACTGCCGTCAAACCGGTTGTAGCCCGTGCCGCGGTCCGAATACCCTGGGGGAGTAGACCCCTGGGTCCAGGTGGCCATGAGCTGGCCTCCGGGTGCTCTGGACAGGCGGCGGGCCATGCTCGAATTGGTCTGCAGGTCGTAGGTAGTAGTGCCAATGGGGAATTCGACGGCTGACCGGAAAGATACATTTGGGATATTGTGAAAATCGGAATTGCCGGTGGGCGCCTGTACGTCGATCGGGCCGGCCTCGGCAGCCGGCAGCTTGAATGCTGCTTGATGGAGTTCAGAAGGGCGCGCCAGTTGGGACTGAGCGAGAGCGGAGGGTGGTAATGCCCATACAGACATTCCGCAGAATACTATTAGTTGAAATAGTCTCATAGAGCAGGATATTTTAGGTGATAAAATGATTGCCAGTTTGTTATGTGCGAGGTTTCCTGGTCCGGAAGATGATAATATGGAGAGTTTTCAGGCTTTAAGATAGGAAGGCTTATCCAAACGGCAAAACAAAAAAATGGCGCCCTCGCGACTTCCGCAGGGGGCGCCATTTTTTTGTTATCCGTTATTCCACGACTCCCCGCTTCCGCGTAAAGCCTTCGCATAAAGCTCCGGCTTCCAGCGAAAGCTTCGGCGGGCAGAGACGAATCACGAATCTAACGCACCATCAGCTTGGCCACCGCCACCTTGTTCTCCGCCTGGAGGCGCAGCAGGTACATACCTGGCGTCAGGCTGGAGATATCGAGGCGCACCTGGTTGGTGGCGGCAAAGCCTTGGGCCGTTTCGATATCCGCCACCTGCTGGCCCATGATGTTGAGCAGGCTCAGGCTGTAGCGGGTATCGTTGTCCAGCTCGAAGGAAACCAATGTTTCGTTGGTGGCCGGGTTGGGCTGGGCCTGGAGCTGGAAGTAGTCCGCTGATACAGCTTCTTCTGTGCCCGAGACGCCTAATTCAGCGTAATCAAACCCGGCGCTGCGCAGGAAGTAGTAATCGATTGGCATCAGGTCGCTGGTGACATCTCTCGGAATGCCGTAAACGATAGGCAATTCCAGGTCCCAGCCCTCTCCGCCAGTAATGGCGATTGGCGACAACATATGGAAATAGCCAACCGTAGCTACATCAGTGAATTCGAAGTCGGTCCACTCCGTACCGGGCTGCAGGCCGAAATTGCGGGGGCCTGCCGTTAGTCCGTTTTCCGTATTATAGGCATAGCCGTAGATATCCGGAAAATCGTTGGTGTTACCGTCCTCTATGGTTTCGTAGAAGGATTTGCTCCAGGTAAAGAAGATGAATTTCCCATCTTCTGAGCGAGAGGCCTGCAGTCGTTCATCGACCTCAGCAGCCCCAACAGCTCCATCTTCGTTATACCAATCGCCGGCGCGGTTGGCCTCCCAGGAACCTACGCCATCGTATATGAAATGAAAGAGTTCGACCGTTCCGACTCCGACCCAGACAAAGCCGAACTGGGCTGCAGCGGTGTCGGAGGCGCTGAGCATCGAACCTATGAGGTGGAGCCTGCCATCCACATCTACCGTCATATCGTACTGCGACATGAATGGGACCTGAGGGGAGCCTTGTGCCAGAGAATCGGAGGTTCCGTCTCCATCGCCGTCAATAGGTATGGTATAGGCAATCAGGGAATCCAGGAGTTGATAGTGAATGCGAGGCTGCTTCACCCAGTTATTCCCGCCATCTGTGGTCTTCCAGACAATGGGCTTATAAGATGGATAAACTTCATCGTCGTCGGCATCGACTCCGCGGACTACCATATAACCAACCTGTCCGTCAGGCCCGAAAGCGATGCGTGGATCAACAATAACGGAATCAATAGCGCCTTCATAATTCAGCGGCAGTTCGGTTACCGTACGGTCAAATGAATTGGTCGTTGAATTGAATGTCAGCTTTATAGCATAAGCCGGATTCCAGAGCTGGTTGTTCGTGTCGTATGCGTTCCGCCGGTAGTTGGCATACCAAACAGAACCATCCGCATTGGTAAACATCCCACCTGAAATGTACCTGTTGGAATCGGCAGTGGAATAATAAGCTTCATTGATCTGAGATCCGTCAAATTTGGATGATGCAACGTATTCGTAGCCCCAGCCGTTGCCGCCCGCTTCCGGGTTGACATAGAGGGATGCCCCCGTTCCGACAAAGTAAGCATTAGCCGGGTCTGTATTATTGGGTGGGTTGTAGATGGCGCCATTGGGGTAGCGATTGCCATTTATGGGCGTATTTGCATCGGCCATCAGGGTAGGCGTTACCTCTTCCATTCGGAAAACCAGTTTTATCTCCATCGGAACAAGGCTAAAAGAGCCTTATTGGTGTCGGGTGAGAAATTATGAAGGCTACTTTGACCGGAATCAGAAAATGGGGAATGGCTGTTGCGATGTACTTGGCTTAAAACATGTAAAAAACATGCAATAATATACTAAGGTTTCTTTAACCGGCAAAATAAAAAAAAGCGCCTCCACGACAAACGTGGAGACGCTTTTTCAGGAAGATTTTCCAGCTTTTCAAAAGCTGGAAAATCCTGGATTACTGTACCATCAACTTGGTAACAGCAACTTTATTCTCCGACTGCAGGCGCAGCATGTAAACGCCGGGCGTCAGGTTGCTGACGTTGACGCGCACCTGGTTGGTGGAAGCAAAACCAGTGGCGGTTTCGATGTCCGCTACTTTGCGGCCCATGATGTCGAGCAGGCTCAGGCTGTACTGGGCATTGTTCTCCAGTGCAAAGGAAACCAGCGCTTCATTGTTGGCCGGGTTGGGCTGAACGGCCAACTGGAAGTAATCCGGCTGAACCGTTTCTTCCGTCTTAACGAGGCCAAGTTCTTCCGGGCTCAGCGCAACGTGGTTGATGAAGCAGGACTCGAAGGGGTCGCTGTCACCGCGAACGGCCAGGCCCGGGCGGAAATCCTGTTGGTAGACCAGGTCCATAGTGCCATCTACATTGGATGTCACGGAGGGGAACACGGCCTCGATGAAGTCCACCAGGTCCGGTTCGAAGACAACATCAGGGTTGATGATGTCGTAGGGCTCAGTCCAGGTTTCACCGTTGTCCGTAGAAACGGAAACCAGGATGTGGCGATAGTACTGGTTGTCTTCAATGTTTAGGAACTGCTCCGTTTCCATTACGTTGGTGTAAGCCAGGTAGATATTGCCTTCCGGGTCGATACCGGCGTTGGGCTGGCCGGTGAGCGAAGCGAAGTAGAGGGCGATGTCGCCGTCTCCCAGGTCCAGAGTGTCGTTGCCGTTATAGTCAAGGACGTCAAGGATCATGCGGCCGTTTCCGGCTCCGTAGGATTCATTCCAGTACATCACGCCGGAGGTGCCCGGGTAGTAGCTGGAGTTGCCGTCGGTCAGGTCGGCGTCCGTTACGTACATTCTTCCCCAGAACACGTGCGCCTGGCCTGCTTCATCGATGATCACAGCTCCGGCCTCGTCATTGGAAAGGATGGCAAGAGAGTCGGCAGCGCTGGCATTTTCACCATTCGCAACGGCAGGGTGGTCTTCGCCGTACTCGGGCAGGTCATCAACAGTGTAGCCGGCGTCGATGACGTAACGGTCCAGCGGGAAGTCATTTACAATGGTCTTTGTCCAGGTTTCGCCATTGTCTTCGGACTTCATCAGGATAACATCGCTCCAGCCTTCGAAGAAAGCAATGGCGACCACATCGCCGCGGGAGTCGATGGCGTAGCCGTCAGCCGTAGCGCCAACGATAGACGTGTTGTCCAGGCCGGGCAGGATCACGTCCACCTTGTCCCAGGAAGCGCCGCCGTCGGTAGAGCGATAGTAAAGCGGGTGGCCGTCAACACCTTCGTATTCCGTACCGCCGTTGGCAACGGGGTAGGAGATGGCGAGGACGTGAATGTTCTCACCACTGGCAGTAGCGCGGGGCCAGAGAATGCCAGGGCCGCCATTACCAGGCAGGATCTGAGAAGGGATGTCGGATTCTTCCCAGGTATTGCTGCCGGCAGTGCGGCGGGCAACGTGTACTGCCGGAGCGCCGACGTGGGAGATGATACACTCTGTACCGCTCTCCGTAATGACGTGGCTGGGCCATCCGGTACGGGCGGCTTCAACGCGCTGTGAAGGCTGGTCGCCCCAAACGCCATCGGTGGTTTTGTTGTATCCTGCACCGCGGTCAGGAGCAGCAACGTCACCATTGAGGCTGAACGTCCAAATGCCGTAGATCTCGCCGTCAGGGCCACGGGAAATGCGGTCGTCAACAGAGTTGTTGGACTGCAGGTCGTAAGTGGTTGCACCGATCGGGAATTCCGTACCACTGCGGAAGGATACAGGGAAATCAACATTCACAGGGTGTACAGCCGAAGGGTTAGCCGGAGCTTCAAGGAAAGGCTCCACGCAATTTTCTGCGGGGGCGGCCTTCATAATGCCGGTTCTAGCCAGCTTGGACTGTGCATAAACAGATAGACTCGAGGCCACTGCAAAGATGGCCACCAAAGTGATGAGTCGAGTTAATTTCATGAATTAATCTATTTGGTTAAACAATACTAATCTTGGCCTGAATGGTGACTATGGGCGGTAATGGTGTAAACTTGCTGAGATGAGCTTTTTGGGGGTATTTGCCTTTCATTGACAGATACAAAAATTTCATTTTCCTAATAACCCCCAAAGAAAGGGATTTTTTCATTGAAAAAAAAGTTTAGAGCCCTGTGTCACATCACATTTTGATGTTTATACGACATAAGCTATGGGCCGCTCTATATCATATACTTGAAGAACATGCTGAATAGTACGATTGCAACAAAGAAAACCATCAGTAATTTGGATTCCCGGGTAAACAACCATTTGGGGTCGACCTTAAAATCCAGTTTTACCTCTTTCGGCGTGCCGGGCAGCACCAGGCTGAGCCCGTAGCCGAGGGACAAGGTGACAGCTGCCCCTATGAAATTCCACCAGAACCAGAACACATCTTCTACTGCCAGCCACAGAAACACATTGATAATAACACCAACGGCCAGGCCTATGTTCGCGCCAAGAGCATGTGTTTTTTTGGTCATGATCGCCAGCAGGAAGGTGGCCAGTATGGGGCCGAAAAAGACCGAACCGACTTTGTTGATGGCCTCGATCACCGTATCGGCAATATTGCCGGCGAAGACGGCCAGAAATATGCAAACCAACCCCCAGAACAGAGCCGTAAACCGGCTGTACACCATATACCGCCCCGCCGGGAGCTCTTTGCCCCGGCTGATAAAATCCTCCATGGTCACTGCCGAAAGAGAATTGATAGCCGAGCTGAGAGAGGACATAGCAGCCGACAGAATGGCTACGATAAGCAGGCCGATCATACCGTGTGGCAGATAATCGCGGATGAAGACAGGGATCATCATGTCCGGCTTGTCGGCCGGCACGGCCGCCTGAAATTCCGGGGTTATCAAAACCATGGTCCCGATGATCAGCCCCATAAAGCAATAGGCAAAAGTGATCGGGAAACGGATCATCCCGTTGAACAACAGGGTTTTGCGCACCGTCGCCAGGTCGCGGGCGGAAAGCATGCGCTGGGCTTGGGACTGGTCCGTTCCGTAATAGGAAACATAGAGGAAAAAACCGCCGATTACCATGGGCCAGAAGCCGAACTCTTCTCCCTTGCTGAATCCCAGAGAAGAAAAATCGACCGCCTCAAGGCGGCTGCGGTCCAGATTGGCCAGGAAATTGTCCCACCCGCCAACTTCTACCAGGCCGAAGGCCATACAGGCGATGATGCCAACAAAAAGAATGATCATCTGTATCATGTCCCCGTACACTACCGCCTTCATCCCTCCCTGCAGGGAGTAGATGAGGGTGATCACTCCGATTACGGCTAAGGTGCTGAAAAAGGAAATGTCCAGTACACTTTCCAGGATGATGGATACGGCGTAGATCATAACGCCGGTGGCAAAAGCCCGGCTCATGAGGAAGACAAAACTGAGCAGCAGGCGGCTGGAAGCGCTGAACCGCCGCTCCAGGTACTCGTAAATGCTGACGACCCCGGAATTGTACAACGGAGGAAATAACACAGCCATCAGAAAGATCATCGCAATGGGAACGGCGAGTTCGTAACTGAGCCATTCTAACCCGCCGCCCTCCCGGATGCCGACAAAGGCCGGAGCCGAAATAAAACTGATGGCGGATAACTGCGTGGCCATGACCGACAACCCCAAGGGGAGCCAGCCAAAGCTCTTACCCCCCAGGAAGTAATCCTTCCCGTCTTTCTGGTCTTTAAAAATGTAACCCAGGCCCAAAAAGCCTACAGCATAAACAACGACGATGATGTAATCCAGGGTGTTCATATAGTGAGGTAGTTGGTTTTCTGCCTGCCTGGCTGTAAAATACCAATTTTGATTTACTTCAGGTTTGAAAACCAAATTAAATAGGGTAGGATAAAGGCGCTGTGCGCTCTGCTGGGTACTTCCTGGATTGTGTACAGGGGTATACGTTAGGGCACTCCGGAAAGCCTTTTGGATTGGAACGGGCCAGCCCGGGGTAATGGAACACGGACATACACGGATCTGGCGGATGACGCGGATTATGGGTTAGCAATATTGCCGGTTTTGCAGATCTTCCGCACAGAATTTGTGGAAATGCCCGCCCATTTAGGCCCGTAATCGGCGTCATCCGCCCAATTAGCGCATATCCGCGTTCCATTCGCTCTGTGCTTCCAGGCAGGTATTTCTGCCTGCCCGGCGAAATTGAAAGGCAAGCCCTTTCACAGTGCCTATCCCTCTGATGAATAAATGAAGAACCGCCGGAAAACAAAGCCGTACCATTAAGCGTATCCTTTTTAGTATCAGCCACTGATTTTATTTGATGTTTAAACGTTATATTTGTGTAAACTTTTCAAACCTGCCAGATAGATGAGAATCGAGGAAGCCATACATCAAAAGAAACCTTTTCGCAATGCCCGGCATAAAGCAATAGTCAACATCATTTATACCAATAACTGGGTGCAGGAGCAGATCAAGTGCAAGCTCAAACCGCATGGGATAACCATTCAGCAGTATAACGTGCTGAGAGTCCTCAAAGGGGCCGGGGGGCCCATCAGTACCTCGGTGATCCGGGAGCGGCTGCTGGATAAAATGGCGGATACTTCCCGTATGGTGGACCGCCTTTACCAGAAGGGGTTTGTCTTGCGCAACGAGTGCGAATACGATAAACGGCAGACTGTGAAAAAACCCACCGCCCAATTTACAAAATCCCTATCACGCGGCCCTGCTGCACCCTGGAGTGTTGTATAGCCAGCCATTTTTCAATGCGCTCAGGCGCACCCTGGCGGCCCGGAGCTGTAAAAAGCCAAAAAACAGCCTTTCCAGCCTCTCCAACAAGGCTTTTACGCCAATAATCGTTAGAACTCTCCTAAGGTTGTAGCTCGTGAAGATCAGCGCGAACTCCCCGGACACCTTCTCTTTGCCCTTCAGCAGCGTGTAGCTGTACCCCCAGCCACGCTTTATGGTGCCGAAGGGGTGCTCTACTATGGCCTGCCTTCGCCGGTATTTCTCTTTGTTAGCCTTCACTCGTTCTGCATTGGCCTCTACATAGCCTTCGTATTCCGAGCGCTCGATAGCCCGCCCGTGGCGTTGCTTCAGCAAACCCTTCCCTACACATTGCTCTTTTACCGGGCAGGCGCTGCATATCTTATACGGCAGCTGATAGCGCTTGATCCGGTACGGCCGCCGCCCTTTTCCCTTGTTCTTGGTGTACCACCGCCCGTTTGTCTCCAGTACTTCCCCCTTCGGGCAGGTGTAAGTGTCCGTTTCTGTATCGTAGGTAAATTGACGCTTCTGGTAGGCTTCCTCTTTCTTGTTGTGGTTGGCCTCCTTCGGCGCTACGTACGTGGCCATCCCCTCTTCGCTGCAATTTTTCAATTCTTCCCCCGTATGGTAGCCCTTGTCCGCCAGCACTTCCAATTCCTCTACTGACATTGCCGACTTCGCCCGCCGGCCCATCTTCGCCAGCGCGTAATCGTCTTTCTCGTTGGTTACTTCGTAGTCCGCGATCAGGCAATGCTTGTCGTCGGTTGCCGTTTGAATGTTGTAGCCTACCTCTACTATGCCCATATGCAACGGCAGCGCACGCGCATCCTTGTCCGTTGTCGATATCTGCCGCTCTTCGCTCTGCTCCAAACGCTTTTCTAACTTCTCATATTTACCGCGCCTCTCCAGCAGCTCCTCCACTCGCCCGCTGAGCGCCTCCCATGCTTCTGCCTGCTCTTCGCCCTGCTCCTCTTCATCCAGCTTGTCGGCCGCCTCGAAGTACTCCTCCAGCTTCTTGTCTATATACTTCATATGCCGTTCTACCTTGGCGGCGTTGTAATTGTTCTTTTTGCTGTTCTGCGCCCGGAACTTCGAGCCGTCTACCGCTACCAGTTCCCGCCCGAAAAGATCCATATCCAGGCACAACTGGTTCAACTGCCGGAATACGCCCCGAAGGGCCCGGGCATTGTCCTTGCGAAAATCCGCGATCACCTTGTAACTGGGGTGCTGGTAATTCAGCAGCCACCACAATTCTATGTTCCGGCGGCAGGCCTTTTCCAACTGCCGCGAGGAGCGGATCCGGTTCAGGTAGCCATACAGGTAGAGCCGCAGCAACATCTCCGCCGCATACGCCGGCCGCCCTTCATCTCCCTCCCCTTTGATGAGAAAGCCCAATTCTTCCAGGGATAAAGTGGAGACAAACGCATCGATCACCCGCACCGGGTTGTCCGCGGCGATGGCCTGTTCCAACGCAAAAATCTGCATTTGATGGCGGCTGGTTCCTTCGATCTGTGGCATGCGAACCTGTGGTTGTTGCCTTTTCAATTTACGGATTTTTACCCGGCCGGAAAAGCTGGGGGGTAAGTTTTTTCACAGTCTGACGGCTCGTTGACGTAAGCATTAGCCCCGAGGGTGAAAAATTACTCGCCAGCTTGAAAGGGATCAACCCGGGGCTGGATAATATCCTGGCCAACCTGGCCGAAGAAGAAGCACTGTTGTTGAGCGAATTGCTGGATAAAGCCCGGGGAGAAGAGGGGTGAGGCCTGTATTGTGAATTAGAATCCGTTACTGGTTGCTCGCAGTTCGCGATTGGCGAAAACCGGACACCGAATCCCGAACCTTAGCCAGCCTATAGTTTTCGGTGTTTCGGCGGAGGCTTTTGAAGGCGGCCTCATCCTGATTACCTTACTTCCACGCTCCCTCCAATTCCGAGAATTTAACCTGAAAAGCTTTAGGCTCCGGGTCCATTACCGCCGGATAAAGGACCTTGTAGAACTCTAGGAAATCCTGGCCGATAACGAAGGACTGTAGGTCTTCTTCTGTTACCTCTACATCCACCTTAAAGCGGGCCTCGATCTTTTCCTCCAGCCTCTTCTTCAACAACTTTTGGTAGTTGACGCCGTCACGGAAGAGGCTTTCCAGAGAGATCAGTTCCTGGGCCTCCGGGTTGTAATTGATATTGTAAAAGCGGTATTGCAATGTAGACGTCCCGGGCACCGCCCACTCATACATTTGCCGGATGCTGGTTACCCGGTTGGTATTCTGGATCAATTGATACGCCGAGCTCATCGTACGTCCCCCACTATTGAAGCCTTTGATGAACGCGGTAAACTCGTCGATGGCCTTACTCAGGTTGGAATTTACTGCTGCATTGAACGCGGGGTGCTCCCGGATGGCGGGATACTTGATATCAAGGGTGTACTGCAGCACCGTATCTTGACGACTGAACCCGATCGTAGTGACCTCCGGGCCCGGGCCGGTTGTAGCCAGTGCCGAAGAGGCAGGCTCGTTTTCCTGAGCAGGTTCCTTATCGGAACGGCAGGTGCTGAACATCAAAAGGGCAAGGCTCAAAAAGAGGGTTGTTTTTCTCATATCCGCTTCAATTTGATTACTGATTTTTGATAATTTAAGCGCTAATTTCCCCATTAGCGCTTAAATTACGCTACACCTTAAGCGCAATTTCCCCATTAGCGCTTAAATTACTCCACTTACTACCTCCTGGCGACCCTGCGGACCACCCGTCTTCCATCTTTCTCCAGTCCCAGGAGGTAAGTGCCCCCTGGCAGTTCAGCAGCGCTGAACCATTCTTTCAGATGGCGTTCAACAAAGCGCCTTTTTTCCATTATTACTTTACCGTCGGCAGTAGCCAGCCAGATGCGCCATTCTCCGGGTTCGAGAACCGTCAGATCCATCAGGAACCCCTCCCCGAAAGGGTTGGGAGACAGCTTGAGCTCTGCTAAACCGGCTTCCTCCAATGTGTTAACTGCCAGCATGATGGCATCAGACATTCGCATGCAACCGTTGTCATCGGCCAACTGTACAGTGTAGTTCCCGTTTTCTACAGCTGTATAAGTATTGCCGGTTGCCCCGTCAATGGGTTCGCCGTCCAAAAACCACTGGTATCCGGCAAATCCGGACGGAGCGGTAAGCTCTGCCCCGTTTACCATTATCAATGCATCGGGGAAGTCGGGCTCCACGACTTCAAAGCCGGCAGAAGGGAGCGAATTGCACCCTGCCTGGCTATCCGCCCAAAAGGCTACGGAATAAGTTCCGCCCTGGCCTGCTGCATAGGTTGGGGATGCTCCCAGGGCCACCAGGATGCCATTCCGGTACCAGGCGTAGGAATACCCGGGAAGCGCCGGGGTGGATTCCAGTAAGGCCGGCTGATCGGGGCCGCAGGCCAGCGCATCTCCGCTGATGGAAGGCGCCTCCGGGGAATTACAGGGGGCGGTTAGCTTGTAAATGATGCCATCACTGATGGCGGCGACATACAGTTCGCCTTGGTTATCTTCCCCAAAAGAGACAAATTCAGTGTTGTCGAGGTTGGCCAGTTCCGCGTTCCTCCAGCCACCCTGCCCGTCGGGGGCGATAGACCAGAACCGCCCGGAACAATAGTCGGTGTAAATATAATAGCCGTACATATCCGGGTATTGGACGCCGCGGTAAACGTACCCTCCGGTTATGGAACAGCCCACGCTGTTGGAGTTGGAATAGGTCTGAACGGGAAAGGTGTATTCCCCCGAGGACTGGCAACCGCTCAGGTTGAATGCGGCCGAACCTTCGTAACAACGCCAGCCGTAATTCTGCCCCCCGGGGCTTCCCGGAGGCTGGTAGTTGACCTCTTCCCATCGGTTCTGCCCGACATCGGCAATCCAGAGCGCGCCCGTGAGGCGGTCGAAGCTGAAGCGCCAGGGGTTCCGCAGGCCGATGGCCCATATCTCATCGAGGGTGAAATCGTCAAAGGCAAAAGGGTTGTCCTCGGGGATGCTGTAAGGGTCGCCGTTATCGACGTCGATACGCAACATTTTACCCAGGAGGTTTTGGCGGTTCTGAGCCCGGTTGCCGGGGTCATCGGCCGAGCCGCCATCCCCCAGTCCGATGTACAGGTAGCCGTCGGGGCCGAAATTGAGGTCGCCGGCGTTATGGTTGTTGAACGGCTGATCCACCTCCAGCAGAATACGTTCGCTATTGGGGTCCGCCTGGTTGGCGTTCCCCGCTGAAACGCTGAAGCGGGAAATTCGGGTGTCTCCACTGTTATTGGTGTAGTTGACAAAGAAGTAGCCGTTGTCGGTATAGTCAGGGTGGAAAGCCAGCCCCAGCAGGCCCCGTTCACTGGCCAGAGAATTGACGCGGGCATCTATGTCCAGAAACGGCTGAGGCAGAATGCTGCCATCACTGTCGATGATGCGGATGCGCCCTGCTTTCTCGACGATGAACAAGCGGCCGTCACCGGCATGGGCGATATCTACCGGCAAGCTGAAACCGGAGGCGAATACTTCCAACTGAAGGCTGGGCTGCGCGTAAATCGCACCGCCAAGAAAAACAGAAACCAATAATAGAAGGGATCTCATCGTTTTTTTGGGGGAAAGATATCCAAAAGCCTTCGGAAATTCCAATGGCTTTTTGTCAGCAAGGTGCCAGCTTTACAAAAGGCTTTTCAGTCCATCCTTGGTGATGCCGATGGGAGTGACTAACTTTAACCCGATTTATAAAGCAATACTATGATGCCCAAAAAGATCCTTCTTTTTTTTCTGGCCCTGAGCCTTAGCCTTGGCGTGGTGGCACAGCTTCCGCGGACCAACATCTACCTCTTCGATGTCAAGCAGGGGGATGACGGCAAACTGGCTTTCCAGTCCCCTCGTTTCCTGACGGATTTCAACCGCAACGGTTACAATGGAGACCCTTCCTTTTTCAGTAATACCGAGTTGTACATTTCGGTGAAAAGGCCAGGCGACACCCAGACGGACCTGTTCCGGCTCGACCTGGCAAAGAAAGCCAAGCAGCGGGTAACCGAAACGCCGGAAGATGAATTTGCCCCCGAGCGAATGCCGGAATACTACACGTTCTCCGCCATCAGGGTCGAGCGCCAGGGGAGGGATAGCGTCTATCGGCTCTGGCAGTTCCCTGTCAACCAACTCGTCGACGGAAAACCGGTATTCAAATATCTTACCGGTATCAAATCCTACTTCTGGCTCAACAGCCAGGAGATCGTGGTGTATAAAGAAGAGGAGCCAAGTACGCTTTCCATCGTCAATACTACCAATGACGAGATCACCACCATTGCCACCAACGTGGGCCATGTCTTCAACCGCCTGCCCAACGGCAACCTGGCCTTTATTCAAAAAAGCCGTTACGAAGACTGGAAGATCATGGAGAAAAATCTCTACCGGCGTAAGGAAGCTCCCCGTACCCTGATCGAAACCCTGCCCGGCGCCGAACACTTTGCCATTCTGCCCGACGGCACTCTGCTCATGGGGAAGGGCAGCAAACTGTATAAGTACAATAAATTCATCGACGACACCTGGAAGGAGGCCGCCGATTTGCGATTTTACGAGATCCGCAATATCTACGACCTGGAGGTGAGCCCCGACTTCAAACTCGCCATCGTGGCGGATTAGTCGGGCATTTCCGGCTTCGGCTCATCGGTAAACTGGCGGGCCGAAACCGTAAATGCCCTCCTGCGGCGGAAAGCCTGGGGCCTGGTATTAACCCTTAACAGCCATGGTACAGCGACTTGCTTTTTGGCTTTTTTTTCTGCTCCTTGGAACCTCTTTGCATGCACAGGGCTCGGCCCCTTATGCCCGGGAAATTCGAACGCACCGAAAGCATTATAAGAAAGAGTTCCTCAAGGAGGAGCGCTCGCCGCTGGACAAAAAAGGGGTAAAAAAACTACGCTTCTTTCCTCCCGATGAAAGCTACCGGGCTACCGGTACTTTCGTGAGAACCCCCGATGCGGAACCCTTTGAAATGGCCACCTACAGCGGAATTACCAAGCCTTATGTTTTATATGGCACCGTTGCCATTACGCTCAAGGGGCAACCGGTTGAAATTTCCATTTATCAGAGCTTGCAATTACGCCAACTTCCTATGTACCGGGATTACCTGTTCATTCCATTCAAGGACCTTACCAACGGGGAAGCCACCTACGGTGGCGGCCGGTATATGGACATCCGCATGAGCGAAATACAGAACGGGCAGGTGTCTATCGATTTTAACAAAGCCTACAATCCTTACTGTGCCTACAGCGACGGGTACAACTGCCCGGTACCGCCCGTGGCCAACCACCTGGAACTGGCCGTCGAAGCGGGGGAGAAGGCCTTCGGCGGGCATTGAGAAGTTGCCTTGTTCCATGGGCCTGAGATTTTTGATATCTGATGTGCTATTTTCGATTTTCGATGTTCCCGTGAAGAGCAGCCTGTGGGAAGCCCTATGCCGGCCGGCCGGAAAAGCCCCATCATAAATCGAACATCATAAATCGAACATCATAAATCGAACATCGCAAATCGAACATCGCAAATCGAACATCGCAAATCGGATTGCCCTCCTTACTCCATCCCTACTCCAGCTCCACCACCAGGTCATCCTGCTCCACCAGGGTCTTCTCCTTCAGGTGTACCTTCTTCACCTTGCCGGCTACCGGCGAAGTGATGGTGCTTTCCATCTTCATGGCCTCAATGATGAAGAGGGGCGTATTGGCCTCCACCGTATCGCCTTCGCTGACCAGTATTTTGGAAATGCTGCCCTGCAGCGGTGCGCCGACCTCTTTCTCCGTTTCTGCTTTGCGATGGACAACGAGATCCAGTTTGAGCTTCCGGTCGTGTACCGGTATGGAGCGGGTTTGGCCGTTAAGCTGGAAGAAAACAAGGCGGTTGCCCTGAAAGTCCGGCTCGGTCACATTGAGGTATTTGATGAGCAGGTTCTTGCCAGGGGCGAGGCTGACCAGGATCTCTTCGTTGAACTTCAGTCCGAAGAAAAAGGCCGGGCTGGGCAGCGCCCGGATCAGGCCGAATTGCTCGTAGTGCTCGCGGTAGTCGCGGTACACCTTGGGGTATAACTTGTAAGAGAGGAAGTTGCGGAGGTCCAGGTGTTCGCCGAACTCCTTTTGAAATGCGGGGAATTCAGCTTCAAAATCAACCGGTTCCAGGTGTGCGTTGGGGCGGTCGGTATAGGGTTTTTCCCCCTTGAGCACTATTTTTTGAATATCCGGTGGGAAACCGCCTTCGGCCTGCCCCAGGTCACCGCGCATCAGCGCTTTGACACTGTCAGGGAAAGATAAAGAAGCGCCCCGCTGGAGGATGTCCTCCTTCGTCAGTCCATTGGAAGTCATAAATAACGCCATATCCCCTACGACCTTGGAGGAAGGGGTGACTTTCACGATATCACCGAAGAGGTCATTGGCGATCTGGTAGTTTTTCTTGACGGTTTCAAACTGGCCTTCCAGCCCTAGCGAACGCGCCTGCGGCCGCAGGTTGGAGTATTGGCCTCCTGGGATCTCATGGTCGTACACTTCGGCGGTACCCGCCCGCAGCTCAGTCTCGAATGGATAGTAGTAGCGCCGCACCGATTCCCAGTAGTCAGAAAAGGCGTTGAGGGATTGCAGGTCGACCGGATGTTCCCGCTCATGCTGCTCCATCATGGCCACGATGGAATTGAAGTTGGGCTGGGAGGTCAGGCCCGACATGGAGCTGATGGCCACGTCCACCACATCTACACCAGCTTCAATGGCCTTGACGTAGGTGGCCGCCTGAATGGAGGAGGTGTCGTGGGTGTGCAGGTGGATGGGCGTATGGACGGTATTTTTCAGTTCAGTGATCAGTAGTTCGGCAGCCATTGGCTTCAGCAGGCCCGCCATATCCTTGATAGCGATGATATGGGCGCCTTCGTCCTCCAGGCGCTTGGCCAGGTCTAAGTAGTACTGCAGGTTATATTTTGGATGGGAGGGGTTGGTGATGTCTCCGGTATAGCAAATGGAGGCTTCCGCGACGCTATTGGTGCGCTCGCGCACCGTGCGGATGCTCACCTTCATGGCCTCCACCCAGTTGAGGGAGTCGAAAATGCGGAAGATATCGATCCCCGCCTCGGCGGCCTCTTCGATGAACTTGATGATCAGGTTGTCCGGATAGGCTGTATATCCTACGGCGTTGGACCCTCGCAGCAGCATTTGGAAACAGATATTCGGGATGGCCTGCCGCAGGAATTCCAGCCGTTTCCAGGGGCACTCCTTGAGGAAGCGCATGGAAACGTCAAAGGTGGCGCCGCCCCATACTTCCATGGAAAAGACATCGTTGGAGTGGTGCTGGGCAAAGCTGCGCGCTACTTTCAGCATATCGTAGGTGCGCATGCGCGTGGCCAGCAATGACTGGTGGGCATCGCGGAAGGTGGTGTCGGTATACTGTATGGATTTCTGGCCTTTCAACCACTGGGCAAACCCCTCCGGGCCGAGTTCCTGGAGTTTTTGTCGGGGACCGTTCGGGACAGGCGCGTGGGGGTTGAAGGCAGGTACTACCGGAGTCAGGAATTCGATGTCGGGATCGTAGTGTTTGACATCCGGGTGGCCGTTGACGATAACGTCGGCCAGGTAGCGCAGCATCTTGGTGCCGCGGTCCCGCCAGTTGGGCGGCTCCACCAATTGTCGGTTGTCCTTGATGAAGTTGACAGTGGCCTCGCCTTCCTGGAAGGTTTCATGCTGCAGCAGGTTGAGCAGGAAACCGATATTGGTTTTTACGCCGCGGATGCGGAATTCCCGCAGAGCCCGGTGCAGGCGTTGGGCAGCCCCTTTCTGGGTACGTCCCCAGGCCGTGACTTTCACCAGCAGGCTGTCGAAGAAGGGCGAGATCTTGGCGCCGGGAAAGGCGCTGCCGGCATCCAGCCGGATACCCATCCCGGCGGCGGAACGGTAAGCGATGAGCGTACCGTAATCGGGCTGGAAATCATTGCTCGGATCTTCGGTGGTGACCCGGCATTGAATAGCCACGCCATGGCATTCTATGTCCTCCTGCCCGCGGATGAAGATGGTCTTGTGGTGCAGCGGGTACCCCATGGCGATGAGGATCTGCGACCGCACCAGGTCGATGCCGGTGATCTCTTCGGTGACCGTATGCTCCACCTGGATACGGGGGTTGACTTCTATGAAATAGATGTTCTCGTCTTTATCGACCAGAAATTCGACGGTCCCGGCGTTGTTGTAGCCGACTTCCCTGGCGAGGTTCAGGGCATATTCGTAGAGCTGGCCTTTGGTCCTTTGTTGGAGCGTTACGGCAGGCGCTACTTCCACCACCTTCTGAAAGCGACGCTGTACCGAACAGTCGCGCTCGAAGAGGTGCACTATATTGCCATGCTGGTCGCCCAGGATCTGTACCTCGATGTGCTTGGGGTTCTCGATGAACTTCTCGAGAAAGACGGTATCGTCGCCAAAGGCCGTTTTGGCCTCTCCCCGTGCTTCGTTGTAGGCCTCCTTCAGTTTTTTTTCCTCCAGGACAACCCGCATGCCCCGGCCGCCGCCCCCCGCGGCCGCTTTGACCACTACCGGGAAGCCAATGCGCCGGGCTTCCTCCAGGGCGATGCCTGCATCGGTGAGCGGCTGGCGGCTGTCCTCGATAATGGGAACCTGTACCCGCCGGGCCAGCACCTTGGCCGCCACTTTATCGCCCAGTTCTTCCATAACCTCCGGGGCGGGGCCCACAAAGGCGATGCCTTCCTCCCGGCAGCGGCGGGCAAACTGCACGTTCTCCGAAAGGAACCCGTATCCGGGGTGGATGGCGTCCACCTCGTTTTCTTTGGCTACCGTTAGTATCTCCTCAATGTCGAGATAAGGCTTCAGTGGCTCGTCATCCGTGCCGATCTGGTAGGCCTCATCGGCCTTGTAGCGGTGCAGGGAATAGCGGTCTTCCCAGGTATAGATGGCGACGGTGCGCAGGTTGAGTTCGGAGGCGGCGCGCAGTACCCGTATGGCGATCTCGCCCCGGTTCGCGACCATGAGTTTTTCGAAACGCTTCTTCTTCGGTTGCATTCGTTCTTTTGATTTACCAGAAAATGGATTTGGCTGGTATTGGCAGGGCTGGTATTACGTTGCCAGGGTAGCGGCCTTATGAATATTCAAAGGCCAGCGCCTATCCAACGTACCGGGGAGAACAGGCAGCGAGAAAGCCATGAAGGGGGCCCTTCTCCCGGGAAAATGAGGTGAAAGCGGGCCCGATTGTTCTCCCGGCCGGCAAAAGATACGCAACTGGGAGCAAATGGAGAAGAGGAGTGGGAAGATTATTGCTGGGATACGCCTCATTTAAACAATTCGGCAACAGGTATTTTTATACTGAAAGGCTTGATAATGAGCATGTAGCTCAATCAAACAAATATTCGATATCTTTCTTCGAAAAGTTGGCCTTCTGTACCTCTCCGATGATGTCCTCCGCCAGTTGGGATTTCTTTTCCTGCAACTTGAGGATCTTCTCCTCGATGCTGTCTTTGGTGATGAACTTGATGGCGATGACGTTTTTGTCCTGCCCGATGCGGTGGGCCCGGGCGATGGCCTGTTGCTCCGTAGTCGGGTTCCACCAGGGGTCGAGGATGAAGACGTAGTCGGCGGCGGTGAGGTTCAGGCCGGTGCCGCCCGATTTGATGGAGACGAGAAAGGGCTGCACCGCAGGGTCTTCCTGGAAGGCCCGGATGGCGGCCTCCCGTTGTTGGCTGTTCTGGCTGCCGGTCAGCCAGGCGTAGGGTAGGCGGTGGTTTTCAAACGCTTCCCGGTACAGTTCCAGGTGTTTGACGAATGAGCTGAAAATAAGGGCTTTGTGGCCGCCCCGGCGCACCACGTCCCAGTGTTCCATTACGTCGTTGAATTTGCCGCTATCTTTTTCGTACCCTTCTGCTGCCATCCTGGGGTGGTTGGCCAGCTGCCGCAGTTTGGTCAGGGATTGCAGCACCTGAAACCGGAATTTGGGGTTGTCGCCCCCGAAGTTTTCCAGGAGGTAATTTCGGGCGGCGGATTTCTCCCGTTCATACAGGCGTTTTTGTTCCGGCGCCATTTCGGAGTAGAACAGCTTAATGGTCAGTTCCGGCAGGTCCTGGGCGACCTGTTCCTTGGTGCGGCGCAGCAGATAAGGGGCGGCCAGGCGGCGCAGGCGGTTTTTCTTCTCTTCATCGTTGTATTTCTCAATGGGGGTGATGAATTCCCGCTTGAAGAAGTTGTAACTGCCCAGCAGGTTGGGGTTGATGAACTGCATCTGCGCCCAAAGGTCGGACAGGGAATTCTCGATAGGGGTGCCGCTAAGGGAGATCTTGTGGCGGGCTTCCAGCTCGTTTATGGCGTGGAACACTTTGCTGTCCTTATTTTTGATCTGCTGGCTTTCATCCAGGATGATGTATTCGTATTCCAGGTTTTTCAGCAATTGCAGGTCCCGGAGGGCGGTCTGATAGGTCGTGAGAATGACGTCGAATCGCTGCAGAAGGCGCTGGTCGTTGTAGCGCTTGGGGCCGGTATGGCGGTACACCTGCAGGGAAGGGGCGAACTTCTGCAGTTCGGCTTCCCAGTTGAATACAAGAGATGCCGGCAGGATGACCAGAGCGTTCAGCGGTTTGAGGAAATCGTGGTCGGCGGGCGCTTCGAACAGGCCGAGCTGCCGGCTGCCGGTGGAGGGAGATTCTTTTTGCTTTTCGCGCTGTTCTTTGGCGTGGAGCAGGGCGGCGATGGTTTGCAGGGTTTTGCCCAGGCCCATGTCGTCGGCCAGGCAGGCGCCCAGCTGGTTCTCGTAGAGTTGTACCAGCCATTTTACACCTTCCAGCTGGTAGGGGCGCAGGCTGGCCTTCAACCGGGGAGAGGGTTGAAAATCCGCCAGGGTTTCGCTTTCTTCCAGTGCTTCCGCCCCTTCCTGAATGCCGATCTCATCCAGCAGCGTATACTGGCTTTTGGCCAGTCGAAGGCCATCCTTATCCTTTTTACCAAACTGGAAGATGGCTTTGTAGCGGGACATCCACTCCTGAGGAATGAGGAAAACAGTCCCGTTGGGCAATGTGTAGAGCCGGTTGCCTTCTCGTATATGTTTTGCCAGTGCAATAAAGGGGAAGGTGAACTCCCCTATGGTTATGGTACCGTACAGGTCGAACCAGTCGTTGTGCTGCACCGTATCCAACTGCAGTTCCGGGTGGTGAAGGTATGCGATTTTACCGTCGATGGGGGGCTCCTGAACGGTAAAACCTGCGGCTTCCAGGGCTTGCCGTTGTTCGCTTAGCCATTCCAGCATGTAGAAAGGATCTTCCTGTTCACCGGGAACCAGAAAATAACTACCGGTTTTATTTTCGAGGCCGAAAGCCTCCAGTTTTTTCAGAAAAGCCTTTTCCGCCTCCGGATCCCGGATGGCCTGCAGGATGCGGACCTCCTCTTCCTCTCCGAATTCCAGGGTGGTGCGTTTGTCCTTTTTATCGCTCCAGTTGAAAACGGCGCCGGAATACTGCATCCGCACCGCGAGTACCCAATGGTTGTTGAACAGGTCCTGTACCGGTTCCAGTAGGCAGCCTTTCAGTTGATTGTTCTGGGCCACCTCGAAACCTTCCGCTTCAATATCAGCACGGGCAGCTACTTTGAGGATAAATTTCTGGAAATAGGTTTTGACGGACTTTTTAGGGATGATGACTTCCTCTTTTTGACGGAAGGGCTTAACCATATTCCCGTTGATATCCGGCGCCCGGTACAACCGGTAATCGACGAATAGCCAGGCGGGATTGTTGGTAATGGGAATCACCTCCCGGGAGTGGATAGGCCAGGCGCCCTTTTCATCGGCCAATTGAAGGCGATAACGCACTCCGTCTTCCTCACGCGCGAAGAAGAGGCGGGGTTCCAGGGGTTCGTTTCCACTTTTCAGCAGAAAATCCTTGACCAGCACCTTGCGGTTGACTTCCCAGGTTAGGGGCAGCTGCTGTTGGGCGACAAGGCGAAGCAGCTCGTCCATCAGGCGATGGGTATAATTGGCGATGGCGCGCGCCAGCTCTTTGTCTTCCATCAGAGCAGCCAGTTCTTTCGGCCTTTTCTTGGGCGGGTTGAACTGCCTTTCCAAGGCTTTGGGCTGCAGCTTTTCGACGATCTGAAAAAGGCGTTCGTGTACCGGGCCGACGGGAAGCCCCAGGGGCCGGACGGTTTCCGGCGTGGCCTTTTGGTGGATATGCGTCAGTTCCCCGTCTTTTCCCTTGATCACGATATAGGCCATGGGAAGGTAGAGCTCTTCCACGGCAGGATAGAGGTCATATACAATTTCGAGATCGGCTTGTTTCTTTTGTTCGGTAAAGAGCTGCATGGGGCGGATTGTTGGAGCGCAAACATAAGAAAAAGGCGCCCGAAAAAAAAGGTTCCCGGGCCTGAAGCCCGGAAACCCTTTTTTATCGAATAGGTGCTAAATATAACCTAGCCGCAATTACTCGGTCACCAGGTACCGAAGGTTGTGCGCAGGATAGAAGATGGCACTTTCGAACAAGCTGCTGTTGACAATGGCCGAGGCCGGCACCACGGTGCCGTCGGTCAGCGTCAGGTCGCTTTCGATGAACAGGTAGCTGTTGGTTGGCAGGTCTGCCGCATTCACTCCCAGGGTGGAGAGAATGGTCGTCAGCGGGATGGAAATGGAAGCCCGCGGGTACCTGCCGGAACCGGTTTTGAACTCGCTGCCGGAAACCGTTGCCAGAGGCTTGCGGGGGTCGCTTTCCGAAACTCGGGCGTAAATATCCACCTGCACCAGGCTGTTGAGGTCATCCGAAAGGAAGTCGGCGTCGAAAGAAAAGCTCTCGGCATTCAGGTCGCCGCTCTTGCTGAAACGATCAACCGATCCCAGGTAAGTCCGGTCATTGAGGTTGTCTACCGCCTCGCCGCGGAGGGCAATGATCGAAGCTTTGGTAATATCAGCAAGCTTGAATGGGTCCAGAGAAGTATCCTCACATGCGGTAAGCAGGAAGAGGGAACTCAATATGATGAAAGTGAATTTCTTCATAGTCGAAAATTTTTTTGGTATTTCCGCACAAAGCGGAGGTCAAAAATTTTGGAGTACCAGGGTATTGGGGTGCTGGTGGGCGATCACGCCATTCCAACACCCCATTACTGCCTCCATTATTTAATAAAATCATCCGGGTTGTTGTCCCAGAAAACTTTATTGACGGTTGAATTGGACTTTTGTGTGACGTTGCTGTTCAGGTTCACGAAGTCCGCCGGATAGATCAGCGAGCGCAGGAAGCTGCCGGGGTTGGCAGCGCGCATGGGCTGCATATCCGAGGGCTTACCCGTACGGCGGTAGAGGTTGTAGGCCTCAACGCCATTCCCCCACAGAGCGATGTAGTATTCCTTCATCAACACGTCCAGCTTGGCGTCGGTAGTGCCGGCGGCATCCCACAGGGCTTCAACGGCGGCGATGTAGTCATCGGTGGATGGCTCCAGCCCGGCGGGCAGGCTCTGCCCTTTGGCATCGGCGAAGGCGCGCACCCGGTTGATAGACTTGTTGACCGCGTCGATCATCAAGGTTTTGGCATCGCCTTCTGTGCCCAGCATAAGAGCGGCTTCCGCTTTAACGAAGTCGGTGAAGAACGCCATCCAGATGGGCTCGATGCCGGCGCCGTTAGCGCCCTGGCCCTGACGGGTGGTTACGGCATAATCGGCGTTCCCGTCATTGAGGTCTACACGTCCTCCGCACGGATAAACGCCAACGGTAGTCCTGGCATCATCATCCGGCGGAATGCCATCGCTGTTGCCGTGGTCGCGTCCGAAGAAGCCGGGGTCAAATGCGCACCATGCCTGGTTGGGGCCGTAGTGGCTGGGCCGTGGGCTGATCACACAGGGGATGGCTTCGGGCTCATCCTCCAATGCCTTGTCAATGCTGCCTACCTGGCGATAGAAATAGTAGCGCCAGCGGGGGTCTTGTACCCCTTTTTGCTCATAACATACCAGCATGTAATAGTTGCTCAGGTACTCGGCCACTTCGCCGGAAGGCTGATACATGTTCCGGTACCAGGGGTGGCGGGAGCGGGCAGGCACATCCGCGGTGCCGTACTTGTAAGTAAACTCTTCAGCATCGGAATCGATGAGGTCGGCGCCCAGCAGTTTGGCGATTTCCCCCTTGGCGGCCTGTTCGTTGGTGAGGCTCAGGTTCAGATAAGCCTTCAGCTTCAGGGTGTTGGCCAACGCGATCCACTTGGCAGCGCTGCCACCGTAGAAAATATCGCGAGCTAGTGGCTGCGCGCCTGTTTTCCCGAGGTCGGCAATAGCGTCGTCCAAAATGTTTACAGCAGTCTGATATATTGTGGCATCATCATCCACTTTTGGGTTAAAGATCCCTTCTCCCCCTCTGAGCGCCTCAGAATAGGGTACATCGCCGAACAGGTCGACCAAGGTCATCATAATGTAGGCCTTCAGGATCTTGGCTGAGCCGGCATGAATGGTGAAGGTAGTGCCTTCGATTTCTCCCAGCAGCGTTTCGATCTGGATCAAAACATCCTGATAAGCGCGGTTCCAGATGTCGTTATGGTCTTGTGCCTGATAGGCCCGTTCGTAGACATCCCCACCGGTAAGGGCCATCATGCGCGACAGTTCCATGGCCGGCACGTCGGCTTCGGCGAAGAAATCGCCGAAATCGGATTGGATCTTGTTCATCAACAAGTTTACGTCGAGGTTGTCGACGCTGACGTTGTTGGGGTTTTCCAGGTTGGCGTCCAGGTCGGTCAGGTCACAGGCCGACAGGAAGAACAACAACCCGACAAGGGAAAATTTCAATATATATTTCATATTAAAAGTAGTCTTTTAGTTAGAAAGTAACTTTGATGTTCGCACCCATCCTGCTGGCAGACGGGCCGCCCAGGAAGTCGAAACCGAAACCGTTGTTCGTGCCGAAGGCCGTGCGGTCGGGGTCCACTTTAGAATACTTCGGGGTATTCACGGCACGGAACCAGAGGTTGTTGCCGATCAGGGAGATGGAAATTCCCTCTACGAAAGTATTCTCAAGCAGGCTCTTCGGCAGGGAATAGCTCAGTGCCACTTCGCGCAGGCGCACCCGCGTAGCATCAAAGATACCCACGTCATCCGGGCCACCGCCGATGATGGTGTTGCCGAAGAAGACGCCGGAAGCCGGCATCGGGATATTGTTCACCTCACCGGTTTCTTCCAGTACCCCCGGCAGGATTACCGGCAGTTCCGGGTTGAAGTCTTCCAGTTCCTTGGCTACGCCCCGGCCGACCAACGTGCCGGCGGAGTAGGAGAAGATCTGGCCGCCGTCCACATAGTCCAGCTGGGCACTCAGGGTAATGCCCTTGAAGGTGATATCGGTAAAGCCGGACAGCATGTAGTTCGGGTTGGGGTCGCCGATGATCTCGATCCCGGAGGTCTGCTTGTAGTCCCCGTTAGGGGTGATGATCGCATCGCCGTTCTCGTTGCGTACGGTGGCAATCCCCTTGATCACGCCAAAGGGTTCGCCTTTGATGGCGAAGTTGCCAAGGTTGGTGAAGCCGCTGATGAGGATCTCCTCGGAACCTTCCGGTAGTTCTTCCACCAGAGACCGGTTCCGGGTGAAGTTGGCGCGCAGGTTCCAGACCAGGTTGCTGTTCTGGATCGGCGTGAGGGTCAAGCCCAGTTCGATACCTTTATTAGAGATCGTACCGGCGTTGATAAAGGTGCTGGTAAAGCCGGTGGACGGATCCAGCGGGCGCTGAATGATCTGGTCTTTAGCCGTACGGTCGTACAAGGACAGGTCGATGCCGACGCGGTTGCGGAACAGGCGCAGGTCAATACCCGCTTCCAACTCGTTCTGTAACTCGGGCGCCAGGTCCGGGTTAGCCAGCAGGCTGGGCAGGCCCAATGTGATGACGTTGCCAAGTTCATCGACCATCGCATTGGAGTTCAGCGTCAGGAACGCACGGGTGCGGTAAGGCGTGGCGAAGTTAGCCGACGAACCGTACCCCACGCGCAACTTGAGGAAGCTCAGCACGGAAGATTGCATTCCGGAGAAGGCCTCGGTCGGGATAAAGGAAACGCTGGCGCCCGGATAGAGCTGGGAGCGGTTTTCCTTTTCGTGGGAAGAAGCCCAGTCGTTGCGGCCCTGCAGGTTCACGTACAGGAAGTTACGGTAGCCCAGCGTGACATCGGCAAAGGCGCCCAGCAGAATGCGCTCCTCGAAGAAGTCGAGGTCAGTGCCCCGCAGGGTGCGGTCGTTATTGTCGATGAAGTTGCGGTGATTCAGCAGGCCGAACACGACCTGGTTGGTGCTCTCCAGCCCTTCCTGCTCATAAGTGTCCTGGCGGGCATTGACACCAATGTTGGCCGTAAAGTCGAGGTCGGCAGTGATGTTTTTGGCCGCAGACAGGATTGCAGAATGGTCATAGATGGTATTGACACCAGTCGTTGTGCGATATAAGCCGGTGGAGAAGGTGGATATATCTGCCGGGAAGCCTCTCGCTCCACGGTTGACATAGTATTCCTGGTTCTCCGTGTAGGAGTCGATCCCAATGCGGTAACTAGCCTTCAGCCAGTCTAAAATATCATAGCTGGCAGACATTACGCTCATGAATCGGTCCGTATAGGAGGTCTGCCCGGAGTTTTCCAGCAGCCAGCGCGGGTTGGTAATGTCGTTACCATTGCGATAGTATACGGGCGCACCAGTGAATGGGTTCTCGTAGGGCCAGCCCATCAGGTTGATATTACGTGGGGTATAGAACAGGTTGGCAAACACAGAGGGCCCCCCTGCGGAGTTACTGCCCAAACCGGCGCCGACACTCGGAGTTTTGAAGTCGGTCTTGATAATATTGAAGTTACCGGTCACCGTAATTTTGTCGGTCAGGTTGGCTACACCGCCAATGGTGAAGTTGTTCCGCTCCAGGTTGTTGTTGGCAATATAACCCTCTTCATTAGTATGGCTGAAGCTGACATTGAAGCTGCCGATATCACCGCTTACGCCGGCATTGACCGAAGTAGTGGCGGAATGGCCGGTCTGGAAGAAGTCCTTAACGTTGTCCGGGTAGGCCTGTGGGATGTAAGGGCCTGCCGGGCCGGGGTCGGCGCCGGCTGCCGAAGCGAACTCCGGAAATTCAGGGAACAGGTCCCGGTGCTCCCAGTAAGGGTGACGGGGGTTGTTCGCAGGCCGTTCGCCGGTAAACAAGGATCCCCAGTTGCTGAAGAATTCACCGTAGTCGCCGTCGAAACCGTTAGCCCACTTGTTCTGGTATTCCGGCACAAAAGCCTCAACCATGTGGTAAGATTGGCTGACAGATGCAGTGAAACGCTTCTTGGATCCCGCACCCGTCTTGGTCGTGATCAGGATCACCCCGTTGCGGCCCTGTGAGCCGTAGAGGGTGGTGGCGCTCAGGCCCCGCAGGATACTGATGCTCTCGATGTTGTTCGGGTCGATGTCCAGGTTGCGGGTAGGGGTGACGTTACCATCCCGGAAGTCGTTGTTCTCGTTCGCATTGGTGTTGATGGGTACCCCGTCGACGACCCAAAGCGGCTGTGAATTACCGGAAATGGTGCTGGTACCGCGGATGTTGATCTTGGTACCCGAACCGGCAAGGCCGGAAGCGTTGATAATGTTGACACCAGGTGCCCGCCCGGTCAGGGCGCGGGCGACGTCCGTCTCCGGCTTTTCGGCGATCTCGGAGGCGTCAACCACCGTGGCAGCATAGCCCAGTGCCTTTTTGTCGCGTTTGATACCGAGTGCCGTTACCACCACCTCATTCAGGGCAACCCCTTCCAGCAGGGTGATGTTAATAACGGAATTTGCCCCGATCTCAATTTCCTGGGACTGGAAGCCGGTGTAGGTGACCTGAAGGGTGTTTGCCCCTTCCGGCACTTCCAGCGCATAATTGCCGTCGATATCCGAAACCGTTCCTGAGGTCGTGCCCTTGACCAGAATACTGGCGCCGATCAGGGGCTGCCCGCTCTCGTCGGTCACTGTTCCGGTCACCGTCCGCTGCGCCAGGGCGAAGCTCATGGTGAACAGCAATAACGAAAAAACTAGTGAGCATTTTTTCATACTAATGATAGTTTGGTGTTCGAAAAAAAATTGAAACCAGCCCGATACCGGGCATACTCTTTTCAAGCTTAAAAGCGGTATAGTTCCCACTTCTGCTGATTTCACTAACGCATTGGTTACAAGTATATCCACTCTTACGATAAACTTGGAGTGTTGGGGAGGATGGCAGAGCCTCTTGCGGCTTGCGTGTATATTGTTATAAATAATTATTTTTTTATTTGAAGTTGGGTTATGGTACAAACTCCTAGCGTTTTTCTGATGCGTTATGCATGGAAAAAGCTTTGAAAGTTGCTCCTTTTAGCCTTTTGTAAAGCGAAGAGAGCACCTTAATCCCGGAATTTGATTGTGATATAGGCAAACATCTCCCATTCGGGTAATTTACCCGGCAAAGAGCTGCCAAAGGCGAATTCTATCAGAAGAAAGCCTTACCTTAATTAATGAATGGGGTAACAGTGGGTGAAGATAATACTCCCGTCACGTGGAATTGTCGCGTTTCGGCATCATAAAAGACTAAGTTGCCCACCGAAATGCCAGCCACTGATGACTTCGAGCACTATAATATAATGGATTTAGAATCGCAATGTAAACAAAACAGGATAAAACAATAAACAGAGAAATATTTTCTAAGTTTTTAGGGCGTTATTAAAAAACAACATGCTAATATAGCGCTGATTTACTAATTAAGAACATTTTTTTATTTTTTTTTCAAGTAATAGCAAGAAATGGGGGAATGGGCATTTCGGCCTTAACCTATTTTCCGGTGCGTCGTTTTGTAGCGCATTATGGTGGCAATTACACTCAAAATCTTACCTTTACCCTCGCAAAACAGCGCGGCTAAAACTGAAAGTTCGAAGTGAAGCCGTTAAGCGTAAGCCAACGAATTGTGAGCCAAATCAAGCTGCCGATCCAAAAGTCTTTTTTCTCCGGCGAACCCGGAGGCATCCTCCTCGTCCTGGTTCTGATGGCCGGCCTGCTGGCCCTGCGCTTCCCCGATTTCTTTCAGTATCCTAACAGCCGGGTCATCGAACCGTATGGCGATGGGTACAAAGTGTATGCCGTGATGGAGTACCACGCCAGGTACGATACGTCCTGTGCACATTACGAGGGAATGAACTACCCATTCGGGGAGCACGTAATTCCGGCCGACGCTCAGCCTCTGATATCCAACACCATCAAGTTCATTAGTACCTATGTGGTGGACATTACGGGGTATACCCGGGCAATACTCCATTTCAGCCTGTTGCTCTCCATTCTGTTGTGCGCTGTTTTCTTGTTCCGCCTGTTGTACAGGCTGGAGGTATCTGTCTGGTGGGCTGTGGCGGCAACCATAGGCATCACTTTCCTTTCGCCACAACTGCATCGGATGGTTTCTCACTATGGCCTTTCCCATAGTGCGGCCATGGCCATAGTGCTGTATCTGCTGCTGCGCCTGGATGAAAGCAGGAGCTGGCGGATGAGCGCCTGGATCGCCTTCACGGTATTTTGCTTTTCCATGCTCCATTTTTATTTCTTTGCCATATTGTCTTTTTTTATCTCCTTCTACTTTCTTTTCAGTTTTCTGCGCCGCCCCCGCTGGCAGAAGATCCCCCGCTATGCATTCCACTACAGCATTCAGGTTCTGCTGCCGCTGGCCTTTTTTTACTTATGGATGTATCATGGTGACACGGTTGAAGGCCGGACAGCTCAACCCTGGGGTTTTTTTGTATTCCATTCTATCTGGGAGGGGGTGTTCACCTCCCTTTTCCAGCCGCACTTTCAATGGGTCGACCAGAACATCATTCGCATCGAGCCGGTACAGTATGAAGGTATAGCTTACATCGGCCTGGTGGCAGGCGTCGGAAGCCTCATTCTTCTGGTGCGGTGGGCAGCCGGGGCATTCCGGCAGCCTATCGTCCGTGCCGGTGGGGCGCGTAACGGGTATCTGAACAAGATCTTCTGGGCTTCGCTGGCCCTGCTGCTTTTTTCCTTCGGCTATCCGTTCACCATTCCCGGCCTGGAGTGGCTGCTGGATTACGCCGGGCCCATCCGCCAGTTTCGCTCTGTGGGGCGATTCAATTGGGCTTTCTATTACGTGATCAATATCATTGTTTTCACGGAGTTGTGGCATTGGGCCCAGGGACGTCAATGGCGGACAGGCGTGGCGGCTTTGGCGCTGGCTCTGTTGTATTTTGAAGCCTATAACAGCATATACGCCATCAATGTCGGGCTGGATGAAGTGCCGGAACTGCAGGCGGGCAACCGTTATTCCGAGATCGAAGGGATTAATTACGATGAGTTTCAGGCCATTCTGACGGCGCCTTACTTCAATGTGGGGTCTGATAACTTATGGTTTCACGGGGAAGGAGATATCGTTCCGCGGTCGCTGACCTTGTCTGTCCAAACGGGCCTGCCTACTACCAGTGCAATGTTGACCCGGACTCCGCTGGGCCAGACTATTAAGCAGGTACAACTGGCCCTGGAACCCTACCGCCGCCCGGCGATCCTGGATGACTTTCCCAACGATAAACCTTTACTGCTCCTGGTGGCCAATTACCATTTCGAACAACAGAAAGAACGGTATCAGCATTTGCTGGAAGGAACCCAACTCCTCTATGAAACAAGCTCTTACCGCCTTTTCAGGCTGCCTCTGCCGGCCTTCGAAGAGCGGATCGATGCCCGCGTGCGGGATATCTCCCATACCCTGAATACCGATACCCTCACCCTCTTCCCCCATGGCCCCTTCCTATCGAGGGATAGCAACCTCACCTTTGTTTATGAATCTTTCGATTCCCTCCCCACACCACTTTATTACCGGGGGGGAGGATCCCGGCAGGGGCCGGCATCGGAGGGCGTTGTCGTTTTCGATGGCTCAATACCGCGCCAGGCAGCACAGGGGTGGTACACTTTTTCGGTGTGGATGTATCTCGGTAAAGACCTGCGCGCACGGTCCGAGGCTCAACTTCTGGAATACCTGCCGGAAGGAGAACGGGAAGTCTATCAGCGGAGGTTCCATGTATATGCGCAGCTGCGGGCCCTCGATAATGATGGTTGGGGGTTGCTGGAATTTCCCTTTATTCCTCAGTTGGCAGATTCCCGGATCCGCTTTACCATCCGGAATGAAGAGTTGCGGGAGGAAAACCTGCTTTTGGACGAATTGCTGATCCGTCAGGACGCTGATGAGGTCTTCCGGCGGGGAGCGCATTATGTTTATAAAAACAACCGATGGTTCCCGCTGGCTGAACCCATCCGTTGAGCGGCCTGAAAGTGAAGAAGATTGGGCGGCGAAATGTTTATCTTTGGAAAAAATCCTGAAGAATGGATGTACTGATCAAAAATGTACAAATCGTTGACCCGGACGGTGCCTATGATGGGAAACGCCGGGATATCCTCATCCGTGAAGGCAGGATAGCGTCTATCGGCCAGGCTGTCCGGGCTGAAGGGGTTCTCCGCCTGGAAGGGGAACAATGGTACGTCTCGGCCGGATGGATGGATATGGGCGTACAAACCGGCGATCCGGGTTATGAACATCGTGAGAACCTGGAATCCGCCAGCGAGGCTGCTGCCGCCGGAGGGTTCACCGCTATCGCCTGTCAGCCCAATACCGCTCCGGCGCTGCATTCTAAATCGGAGGTCCTTTACATCCTTCACAACACCCGGAACCTGCCCGTCAGCTTCTATCCGATCGGGGCCCTCTCCATGGACTGCGCGGGAAAGGAGATCACCGAAATGATCGATATGCATATGTCCGGAGCATTGGCTTTTTCGGATGGAAAGAAGCCGTTGCAACACGGTGGGCTGATGCTGCGCGCCCTTCAGTATGTCAAGGGGTTCGGTGGCCTGGTGATCAACCAGCCGCTGGACCGGGAGATCGGCGGCCATGGCCAGATGCACGAGGGAGAGGTATCTACTTCGCTTGGACTGCCCGGCATTCCGGCAATTGCCGAAGAACTCATGGTGCGCCGTGATTTGCACCTTTTGGAATACGCCGGCAGCCGCCTCCACCTGGCCAACCTGTCTACGGCCGGAGCCGTGCAGATGGTCCGGGAGGCAAAGGCGAACGGCCTTCAGGTTACCGCTTCTGTGGCTGTGATGAACCTGATATTTGACGACAGTGCGGCAAGTACATTTGATTCCAACTTCAAGGTCATGCCTCCTTTGAGGGGTAAAGAAGACCGGGAAGCCCTTAGGGAGGGTGTACTCGATGGCACCATCGACGCGATAAGCTCGAATCACGTTCCGCTGGAAGAAGAGCTGAAAAAAAAGGAATTCTCCTATGCCGAATTCGGAGTCACCGGCCTGGAAGTACTGTATGCCGTTTGTAAGACTCACCTTGGGGACTGGCTGTCCGATGAATTATTTGTCCGCAAGGTAGCCCTCAATCCCCGGAAGATTTTAGGGTTGCCCATACCGCGTATAGAAGAGGGGCAACCGGCGGAACTTACGCTTTTCAGCCCGGTTCAACAATGGGCCTATACCCGCAATGAAGCCCGCTCCCGCTCCCTCAATTCCCCGTTCCTGGGCAAGGAGTTGGAGGGCAGGGTAGTGGCTATTATCAATAAGGGCCAGTTGAAAGTAGTTGGCCAGAATGCTGGAGGTAATCCTACTCTATAGCCCAACTGTCGGCTTTCAAAGTGTTCTTAAATCGTCAGAAGGCTCCATCGATCGCCAATTATTGCCAGTCTATAGAAAAAGCTTGGTACTTTTAGGCAGGATGAACAATTTGGCCTTACTTTTTCCAACTTTAAACCTTGCATTATGAGTACATTGGATAATCCTAATGATTACATTGATCCCAAAACCGTCTCACCCTGGCCAACAGCCGGCCGTATCGGTTTGCTGGCAGCGTTGATTCTCGTTGTCCTTGGCCTGGTCATTCATCTGGCAGGCATAGTGGATTATACCCAACAGGGAGGAGCTTCCAACTGGATCGTTAATATCCTCAACTGGGGTGTTACCATCGGCGCTATTTTTATGGCTGTGCGGCAACATCGCGATGAGGAACTCGGCGGGTTTATTTCTTTCGGCCGCAGCTTCAATGTAGGCTTTATCGTCAGCTTGGCCATCGCCGTAGTTTCCATAGTATGGGGGTATATTTTCTTCTCCTTTGTTGAACCCGGACTCATTGAGGAGATCATGGAAGCCTCCCGGGAACAGATGATCGACCAGCAGGGCCTAAGCGAAGAACAAGCGGAACAGGGCCTGAAAATGATGGGCTGGATGTTCACCCCCGCCATGATGTCTGTGATGGGAGGCATTTTTTCTCTGATCGCAGGTGTTGTTTTCTCTCTGATCGTCGGCGCCATCATGAAGAAGGAGAATCCTGCCAGTGCGGCCTGACCGGAATTTTTATCCCTGAAAATTCTGCTATCTTTGCCGGCGTAAAATAGCAGAGCCATGACAGTATCTCAACCGGCAGTAAAATACGGCCTGATAGCAGGAATAGGTACAGTAGCCTACTTCCTGCTATTCTATTTTATCGACAGCAAGCTGCTCTTCAACCCTTTCGTATACTGGGCTTCGCTGGGCTTTTACCTTGCCCTGATGTGGAGAGCGCTGCAGGTAGAGGCGCAGGCCGCCGGGGAAAACTTCGGTTTTCAGTCGGCCTTGCGGTCTGCTTTTCTGGTTTTCGTGATCGCCAATCTCCTTTATTACCTTTTTTACTACCTTCTCTACAGCCTTATCGACCCTGGTTTAATAGATTTGCAACGGGAAGCCATGAGGGAAAGCCTGGATCAACAAGGCCACCTGTTGAGCGAAGAACAAAGGGAGGAACTGCTGGAGTCCCTGAAAGATGGCCGGCTGGCCCCCACGGTAAGCGGCGTTTTCTTTACCTTCGTACGCAGCCTAATTGGCGGCTTCGTGGCCGCCCTCGGCATGGCTGCGCTTTGGGGGAGAAGGGGGATGAATGATTGAATGAATGAAGGAAAGAAAGAGAATGGACCTATCGATCGTCATACCGTTATTCAATGAAGAAGAATCACTGCCGGAACTGGAGGGGTGGATCCGCCGGGTCATGGAAGAGCAGGGCTTTTCCTATGAGATCATCATGGTGGATGACGGCAGTAAGGATGGTTCCTGGGCCATCATTGAGCAGCTAGCCCGCCAGAACCCCAATCTGCGCGGCATAAAGTTCCAGCGCAATTACGGCAAGTCCGCTGCCCTCAACACCGGTTTCCATGTTGCCCGGGGCAGGGTAGTGGCCACAATGGATGCCGACCTGCAGGATAGCCCTGAAGAACTGCCTGAACTCTACCGAATGATCGTTGAAGAGGGCTACGATATGGTTTCCGGCTGGAAGAAAAAACGCAAAGACCCGCTCTTTTCAAAAAACATACCCAGCAAGTTCTACAACTGGACGGCTCGCCGGATGACGGGGATCCGGCTCCACGATTTCAACTGCGGCCTTAAAGCCTATAACCTGGATGTCGTCAAAAGCATAGAAGTATATGGCGAGATGCACCGCTACATTCCCGTACTGGCCAAATGGGCCGGTTTCAGCAACATCGGTGAGAAAGTAGTGGCCCATCAGGAACGCAAATACGGCGAAACCAAATTTGGGATAGAACGCTTTATCCGGGGTCCGCTCGACCTGATGTCCGTGATCTTCATTTCCAGGTTCAGCAAAAGGCCCATGCACTTCTTCGGGGCGCTGGGCACTCTTATCTTCGCCCTGGGCTTCTTCGCTGCCATCTACATCGGCATCAGTAAGCTGTACCGTTTGCACCAGAAACTGCCTACCATTTTGGTGACGGACAATCCTTACTTTTATATCTCCCTTACCTGTATGGTCATCGGCACGTTGCTCTTCGTCACTGGTTTCCTCGCCGAACTGGTCTCGCGCAATGCACCCGACCGCAACCAGTACCTCATCGAGAAAAGGATCGAAGGAATGAAGGATTGATGGTGTGGCTCCTTCATTCCTTCATTCCTTTATTCCCCATACAACTCCTTTCCGGCCTTCTCATACTTATCGCCATTTCTCCATTGCGGGCGGGCGTTGTCGTCGGCGATGAGGCGGGCGGTGCGGGCGAAGGCCTGGCAGAATTTGTGCAGATAGCCGTAATCGATGGTATCGGGATTGTCGCCCACCTGATGATAGTATTTGCTGATCTTTTCGTCGAAGCCGGTGGTGCCGGGGGTAAACTGAATGGCCGGCACGCCCTTACTGGCGAAGGAAACGTTGTCGGAGCGGTCGTAAAGGTTCTGTTCCGGAGCGGGGTTGGGGAATACATCCAATCCAAAAATATTGACACCGGCCTCTACCAGGGCATCCGTTCCGGTGCGGCCAAAACCCACCACGGAAACGTAGGAAACGTCATTGTAACCGGCGCCATCGGTATTCAGGTTAAATATCGTTTTATCCAAAGGGATAAGCGGATGTTCGGAATAGTATTTGCTGCCGAGCAGGCCCAATTCTTCGCCTGTGACGGCCAGGATGATGACCGAGCGCCGGGGGCGGTCTTTGGAAAGGGCCTTGGCTGCGCTGATGAGCGCAACAGTACCCATACCATTATCGCGGGCGCCGTTGAAGATACTGTCCTGCGGAGTGAAGGCGCCGCCGCCGTTTTTGCCCGTCCCTACGTGGTCGTAATGAGCGGTAAGCAGCACGTACTCATCCCGCAACTGCGGGTCGGTTCCTTCGATGATGCCGATGACATTCTGGGAGAAAGTGGTGCGGCGGGAAAACCCTTTGCTGGTGAGGGTGGCTTTCAGTTTTTTACCTTCCTGCAGGCGCTGGAAGTTGCCGTCCTGCTCCTCCTGCATCCAGCCGTAGACGATATCTTGCCCGGGGCTGTCCTGGGCATCCTCATCGGCAAGGCTGAGGTTTTCCTTGTCGAAGAAAGAGCGGAAAAAAGCCCATGGGAATTGCAGGCGGTAGAGTTCGATCAGTGCTACAGCGCCCTGTTGCCGGGCAAGCTTGCGCTTGGTTTTCATAGCATTGAAGATAGACATGGGATCCTGTCCGTCGGGGGTGCCGGGCAGGGCGAGGACGATCTTCCCTTTCACGTCCAGCCCCTGGTAATCGTTATGGCCGCTTTCTTCATCGATCCAGCCATAATTGACGAAAACGGCTTCCGTTTTCAGATTATCGGCATTGCCGGTCAGCAGGAGGAGGTTCTCGCCCTGGGTGTAAACCGTCTTATGGAGGGTGAAGGATGCCTGCCGCGGAGGTGTGACTGCTTCAAAAGCGATGGGTTGGAAATATCCTTCCAGCCCGGGGGCGGTTTTGAGGCCGTAGGCTTCTAACTGCGCGGCGATGTACCGGGCGGCGATATTGTTGCCCATTTCGGTTGTCCGGCGGCCCTGGAGCTCATCGGAGGCCAGAAAGCGAAGATGGGCTTCGGGCTCTGATTTTTCCAATGTGAATTCAGCGGGGATGCCGCTGTCCTGTGAAAGTGCAAAAAAAGGAATAACAAGGAGAAGAAGGAAACCTGATCTTTTCATTTTACCTGTGATTTGAATTTTGCCCAAAATAGGGATATGGATAGAAAAATCAAGGCCAAATTCTACGGAAGGCAGTTTACTACTGACGATCCGCACCTAATAGGGTGTGAACAAGAAATGCTTTTTTTTGAATAACTGGACAAAAGGCTTTAATTTTGAAAGAATTGTGTCCGTCTAGTCTGTCGGGCCTGCTTTTGTATTTCAATTTGGATTAAATGAAGCGGCTTTACTTGCTCCTGGCTGTTGTACTGGCTGCGGCCAACCTTCGCGCCCAGAGTGTTCTGGAATCGCCGGTTTCCATAAGTGGCAAAGGCCTGTTGTTAGAAGAAGCCCTCTATCAACTTTCGGACCAGAACGGGGTAAGCCTTTCTTTCAGCAACGATATTCTTCCCGCACACCGCCTGGATGTAGATATCAAGGACAAAAGCCTGGCCGAAGCCCTGGATGAATTGCTGGCCGGCACTCCGCTGGCCTTTCAGGAAGTAGGCCCCCAGGTCGTTATTTATCTGTCCGCCGATCATAAGCTCACCATCAGTGGTTTTCTTCGGGATGCCAATACCGGCGAGCGGCTCATCAATGCCAGTGTCCTGGAGGTGATGAGCAGAAAGGGTGTCGTTTCCAATGATTATGGTTTTTACTCGCTTACGCTGCCTGCCGGGCCGGCCGGCCTCATCTTTTCTTACCTCGGCTATAGCCAGGAGCACCGCCAATTGTTGCTCCAGGAAGATAAAAAACTGGATATTTACCTCCGGCCCTCTCTGACGCTGGAACCGGTTGAGGTTATCGGGGAGCGCCTTCAGGCGAGCCAGGAACAGGTAGTCTCCACTTCCACTCATGAATTGAGTATTCAGCAGGTAGAGCGCCTGCCTGCGCTGGCGGGAGAAACGGATATCATTCGGGTGGCTCATCTTTTGCCAGGGGTACAAACGGGTACCGATGGGGTAGGGGGATTGCACATTCGCGGAGGCGATAATGGCCAAAACCTGATCATGATCGACGGAGTTCCGGTATACAATATTTCTCATGCCGCCGGTATCTTCTCCGTTTTCAATACCAGTGCGGTAAGTACCGCCCGCCTGATCAAAGGCGGTTTTCCCGCCCGTTTTGGAGGGCGCCTTTCTTCGGTCCTCGACATTCGAACCAGAGAGGGCAACCGCAGGTCCTTCGGACTGAGGGGAGACGTTGGCCTGCTGTCTGGCAGGCTAACTGCGGAGGGCCCCATCGTCAAAGACAAAGCCAGCTTCCTGGCCTCCGGCCGCTGGTCGTTCATCGATTGGTACCTCCAGCCCCTGACTCGGAGCTTCAAAGCCGACAAGGGGGAAGACGGGTTTGTCGGATACCGGTTTCATGACCTGAACGCTAAGCTGAACTATTCCCTGTCGGAAAAAGACCACCTCTACCTGAGCTATTATTCCGGGTCGGACCACTATTCCAACAACGGGAACTCGTCGGATACGCTGCGCGTTCAGCAGGGGAGTTCACCGGCGCCAACCTTTTTCGCCTTTGAGAAAAACTATTCGGACCGGATTCGCTGGGGGAATACAGTGGGTTCACTGCGTTGGAATCACTTGTTTAATGACAAATTGTTTGCCAACCTGACAGCAACCTACAGCAGCCTGGATGTCGGCATTAACTACTACGCAAAGGATTCCCTGGTGGCTCTGTCCGGGCAGCATACGATCGACCGGCTGATCGATATCGGCAACTATTCCAGCCGGATCGCTGACCTGGGCCTGCGGTTGGACCTCGATTATATCCCCTCGCCCAATCATTATATTCGCTTCGGGGCCAACGTCACCCGCCACAATTTCCTGCCCGGTGTATTTGCCTACGACCTCATTGAAAAGTCAGGTAATGGTACTGTGGCGCCCCAGGGCCCGAAAGGGCAGGAGGACTTAATTGCCTGGGAATATTCAGCATACGTAGAGGACGAAGCCCGCCTGGGGCCCCGCCTGGTGCTCAATCTGGGCGTTCACCTCGCGGCCTTCCAGGTGCGGCAAAAATCTTATTTGTCACCGCAACCCCGAATTCTGTTGTCCTGGCAGGCCCGGCAGGACTGGAAACTGGAGGCCTACCTGAGCCGCATGCAACAGTTTGTTCACTTACTTTCCAATTCAGCACTGGGGTTGCCCACCGAGATATGGGTGCCCTCTACAGAAAAGGCCCCTCCACAGGAAGGTTGGCAAACCGGGATGGCTTCTGTATGGAGCTTGAAGGAAGGCTGGCAACTGAGCCTGGAAGCTTATGCCAAGGCTATGAATCAACTCCTGTCTTATTCCGAAGGTGCGCTCTTCCTAAACGACTGGGAAGAAAATATCACCTCGGGAAGAGGCCATGCCGTCGGATTGGAAGGCATGCTCAGCAAGCGCCTGGGAAAAACAACAGGATGGGTGGCCTATGGCCTGGCCTACGCCGACCGCCAGTATGATTTGGTCAACAATGGACGGGTTTATCCGTATAAATATGACCGCAGGCATGATTTTAAGGTGGCCTTCAGCCATCAGATACAAGATTGGGTGGAAGTTTCCGCCAGCTGGATCTATACTTCCGGGTTTGCATTCAGCCTGCCCGCTGAGCAGTATGAGCTTGTCTTCCCCGAACCCGGCACACCGCCGATTACCGTGATTGATTATGGCCGCAAAAATGCATACCGGATGCCGGCCTACCATCGCCTTGACCTGGGCGCCAATTTCCATTTCCAGACTGACCGTATTCACCATACCATCAACGTAGGCGTTTTCAATCTGTACAACCGGAAAAATCCCTTGTATTATGATCTGCGCAATCGCTACGAAGAGGAGGACGGGCGGCTTGTACTCAAAAAGGAGTTTGTTCCGGTATCAATTATCCCCATGTTGCCCTCGCTGAACTATTCCATAAAATTTTAATTGTATATTTGTTGATATTCTTTTATTCCTTATCAGGATCTGTTCCACGTTCAACGAATTGCACAGGTAATGGGCGGAAGAAAAGAATATAGTTTGGTTTTTCAGTCATAGGCCGTCAACCGGCCCCAACCGGCTTGCGGCGACTGAGAAGAATTGGTATGAAATCCTAAAATATACGGCAGTATATGTCCCGGCAACTATTACACTTCGTTTTTTTCTCTTTGCTCCTGGCCGGCTCAGGGTGCGATCAGGCCCCTTCTCTCAACCTGGAAACAACAGGCGCCAAGTTGGTAGTAGTCAGCAATTTTACCAGAGATAAGGACATACAGGTCTTCGTATCCCGTTCTCAATCTATTCTGGATGAGGAGAGGGAGGAATACATTCTTGATGCAACCGTAGAGATCTACGAAGACGATGTTTATCTGGAAACGCTGGAACTGGTGGATCCCCGGCACCAAACCGAAGGCGTACCTTATTATACCACCCGCCGCCTTACACCTAAAGTGAATACTACCTATACGGTTCAGGTAGAGGCTTCCTGCTGTGATCCGGTGACTGCAAAAAGCAGGATCCCCAACCCCATCAATTTTTTATCTGCCAGTGTCTCTGATTTTGCCCTGGACGAAAACCGGGAAGAGGAAGATATTCTGGTTTCTTACATGGTGAACCTCAGCTTTGAAGACCCCAGCGAAGAAAAAAATTACTATCACATCAGCCTTTTTCAGCAGATCCATAAGTATATACTTCAGGAAGGCGATACGGTCATCACAGAGAGCTACCTCCGATCCCTGGCCTTCGATCCTGATTTCAATGATAATGGCCGGGTTGCCCACATCAACGGAGGGCTGCTGGTGGAGGATAACCTGCTGAACGATGGCCAAGTCCTCAGTTTTGAGCTGCCTCTGAACATTGAGCTTAAAAGGGAAGAAGAACTATTGGGTAAGCTCTTCCTGGAACTCCGCTCGGTAACGGAAGAATACTACCGCTATTTCGCTGGCCTGAGCCGCCAGAAACAATCTTCGGACTCTCCATTTTCCGAACCGGTTATCATTTATGACAATATCGACGGCGGGTTGGGGATCTTTGCCGGATACAACTCTTCTGTCGATTCTCTGTACCTGCAATAGCCCTTTTGCCCACTACTTTATACTTTTTATGGTACGTTTCGGTTCGGCGTCTGAGCCGGCATCCGTCCTTCGCGTTGTTTTTCCTGTTTCCTGAAATGGGCCCTTTCGAAAAAAAACACGCTCTGCGTAGGGGGAAGGGCAACGATTAGTGTCTTCTAAAGTACATAAGCAAAACAAAATGGGTATCCGGAGCTCCCGGGAAGAATGTTTTGCGGGTGGCCGCCTAAGAGGCCGCTGTCTACATACCATAAAAAAGTAACGTTATGAATGCTGAAGCTAAGACCTCCTTTATCAGTCTCTTTCCGCTTTTTGACATGTTGCCGGAAGAAGATAAACTCCGCCTGGCAGAAATGATGGAGGTAAAGATCAAACCCAAATACAGTTTTATCTACATGCCTGGAGATTCTTCCGAATACATCTATTTCCTGGCGAAAGGCACCATAAAAATTGGGACGCATTCTACCGACGGAAAAGAGGTCATTAAATCGCTGATCCATCCCACAGCCATGTTTGGCGAACTGGGGTTGATCGGGGAAAAGCAACGCACCGACTTTGCCCAGGCACTCAAGGAGGATGTCCATTTGTACCAGCTGAAAGTGGAAGACCTCAAAAAGTTGATGCGTAATAATTTCGACCTCTGCAATTACGTCATGAACCTCTTCGGTGGCCGCCTGATGAGAGCGGAAAGTAAACTCGAGTCTCTGATCTTTAAGGATGCCCGAACCCGCATTATCGAGTTCATTAAAGAGTCGGTCAATAAGCGGGGCCGAAGGGTAGGCTATGAAATGCTGCTGAAGCACTCTCTGACCCATCAGGATATCGCAAATATTACCTGTACCTCCCGGCAAACGGTCACTCTGGTGTTGAATGAGTTGAAAAAGTCGGACCTGATCTATTTCAACCGGGGAAAAATCCTGGTTCGGGATATGGCCAAGCTGGGATAGGCGCCGCTGCGTTTCGGAAGATCCGGAAACCACCACCTTAAAGCATTAACTGCGCTTTCTATGCATACAATCTGGAATCGGGGCCACTTTCCGGGAAAATCAGCATACCGGAGAGTACCCTCCCGGATTGCGGCTGGCTAAGTACACTGTAAATTAAGTATCTTCTTTATCCGGCAGGGCCATCCGGATACGCCAATCTTTAGGAAAATAATTGTTGATCCTGTTCTTCAACACCTTCATCCAACCCAGGCCCAGTCCCTCATAAGTAGCCAGAACCCAGCCTTCCGGAATTCCTTCCAGATCGATATTCTCCTTTTTCAGATACCGCAAAGCAGATTCGCGTTCCAAACCGGCTCTTGGGACAGCCTCTGCCACCAGGCCGCTGAGCGCCAGGGCATGGGCAGGAACGAAATCGTTGTTCTTGAACTGCCCCAATTCGATACCCGCCTGAAATCTGCTTAAGGACTGGCTCAGCCGGGTAACCGGTTCCTGTAGCCCCTCCGGAAGGGCGATCACCTGGCCGGTTGCATGCTGGAAAAAAACGAGAGATTCCGGATCCTTGATCCATTTGGATATGCTTTCTTTTTGCTTCCGGGGCAACGCCTGATATCCCTTGGGCGCCATTTCCCGAAGCTTGGGCCCGTTGTAACTTTGCCCCTCACTTTTGCGGAAGGCGGCAAGGTAGAAGCCTTCTCCCCGAACGCGGTGAGGAAAAAACTGATACCCCAGGCCGCTTTGGGAAATACCCCATTCCGCATCCATCTCCAGCGGTTCGGGGTTTAGGCCGAAGGTGTCTTTTAACCATTGGGCATTCTCTTCATTCTCCTGTTGGTTATAGGTGCAGGTACAATACAGCAATAAGCCCTCCGGAGCCAGTAGCCCTACAGCATCCGCCAGTATTCGCTTCTGTCGGCCGGCACACAGCTGGATATGCTCCTCCGACCATTCTTCGGCAGCACCCGGATCTTTCCGGAACAAGCCCTCTCCTGAGCACGGAGCGTCTACCAGGATGAGGTCAAAAAAGCCGGTGAGGGCGCCAAAGTCCCTGCTGTCGTGCATACTACTGCAGGCGTTGGGGTAGCCCCACTTAACGAGATTGTGCCGAAGCGACTGGTAGCGCGAACGGATCACTTCGTTGGCTAGCAGCAAGCTTCCCGGTGGCAGGCCGGAAAGCAATAAAGTGCTCTTGCCTCCTGGGGCTGCGCAAAGGTCCAGCGCATTGGCCGGAGAACGCCCCGGCAATAGTTGTCGAATGGCTTCCCCGACAAACATTGAGGAAGCTTCCTGCACATAATAAGCGCCGGCGTGAAAAGCAGGGTCGAGCGTGAAAACAGGACGTTCCGGAAGATAAAATCCGTCGGAATTCCATTTTACTCCGCCAGAAATTTCTTTTAATTGATAGGGCTTTAAAGGATTTCTGCGAATGCTCACCGGAGGCGGGGTGTTGAGCGCATCCAGGAAATCAGGCCATTCGCTACCCAGTTGGGCCTGCATCCTTTCGGTAAAAGCTTTGGGTAGTTCCATCAGCGCGAATGAATTGCGGCTTTTCTGACGAGGATGCCCGCAGCGGTATAGGCGCGCACCAGATAAAGCCCGGGCTTTAGGTTGGAAACATCGATCTCATGCTTTTCGGAGCGGACGCTTTGGGCGTAGGCGCTCTGGCCAGTCAGGGTGAGGAGTTCCACCCGATGGGTAAGAGCGGGCAGTTCCAGCCGTAGCATTTCAGTTGCCGGATTGGGGGAAACCCGGAAAGCCTGGGACTCCGGTTCTTCCACTGCCGTGGCCACCAGGGCATAGAGGGGGTGTTCTACAACATTCAGGACCTGCCTTTGAAATAGGTTTTGTTCATCGTAGAGCGAGACAAAAGCTACCAGCCGGGCCTTCTCCTGGTTCCAGTTCCAGGGCAGGAAGTAATCATAGTGGTGATGGTAAACCTGTCCGAGCTCGGGTTGCGGCGGGAATACTCCGGAAGTGCCCCAGGTGCCGTCAACTATTTCACGGACAACATGGTGGTGGGGGTAGAAATAAATGGGCTGCCCCAGGCCGTAAAGCGGATGCCCTTCCACATCATTGAAGTAATTGCTCTGGTCAAATCCATATCCAGCATGAATGACGGAATCCTCGGTAATCATCAGGTTGAGCCGCAGTTCTCCCGCTGGCGGCCGTTCCGTGAAGGTACCCGCAACATCAAGGGAAAGCATGCGCGAGAACGGATTGTACGAGCCCCGGAGCTCCAGCCCGACATAGGCGGGCTCATTGAGCTGTTCGAGTATGCGTTCTTCCCACAGGTGAGGCAACACGGCGATCTGGCCGGCGCCTGGCCCGCTACGCCCCACCATACCCATTGGGGTGCCCAATACCCCAAAGCCGTCTCTCCACTCCGTGCTGTTGGAATTGGCCATGCCATCAACGGAAGAGTGGTGGAAAGCCAGGATCAGTTCCGGGTAGGCAGCTGCCAGTTCTTCTGCAATGAGATGGGCGTTGGGGCAGGCTCCGCAGAAAGCAGAGGTGTATTTTTCCAGCAATATCCGCTTTGGCTGAGCATGAGACAACAGGAAAGGCCCGGCCAGAATGAATAACAGGAGCACGATCTTTTTCATTGGGGACGTATTTGCGTATCGGGGTACAATATAAACAGATCTGCCGACACTCCTTCATTCATTCAACCCCCAGTCATATTCCTTATAACTGACCTTCGCGCCTTTCTGGATCCGGGTTTTGGCGTATTTGTTGAGGTATTCGACGATGTTTCCGAAATCGGTGGCGTACCATTCGAAGATCTTGGAGATCTCCACCGTTTTGGGCCCGATCTGGTTGAAGGCCGGGTTGTTAATGAAACTTTGGGTTTGTTGCTCCAGGAGTACGTTGAGGTTGCCGGCGGTCCAGGCGCGGTTCAGCAGGGGCGGGCAGGAGCGGGCGGCGCAGTTGACGGCAAAATGAATACGGGATTCTTTAAACCGGGGCCGGATGATGTCATTTTCGATGTTGTTGAGAGAGTAGGCCTTATCGCCTAGCTGTATCCATTTCACATCCCAGGGCTTGCCGTCATGGATCTTCATGATGCTGGGTATGGGGTAATGGCCCAGAATCAGCTTGACGGTAAAGGCGTTGTAGGCATTGATCCAGTAGGCCAGCTTTTCGTCGCGGCTCCAGCTGTCGCGCACCGGGTTGGCGGCCAGTTCATCGAGATAGGCCTGGAGTTTGGCCTTATCTGCCAGCAGGCCTTTGTAATTGACTTTTCCGGTGGCGGAGACGTATTGCCGGAGCAGCGCATCCCATGCTTCGTGGCTGGGGGGCGCCGGTATGTCGGGTTCTGGTGTAATGGCAGAAGAGGGGGACTGTTCCGGCTCTTCATCTGATGCCTGAACAGTTGTAAAATTTTCCTCCCCTTTTTCCTGTAAAGCGACTAACCGGGAAGGAGGAGGCGTTTCCGCTGTATTCCAGGCATTTTCAAGTTGGCAGGAAACGAGGGCAAGCAGGCTAAGGACGAAAAAAAGGAAACGGATCATAATTTTCTGTTTTGAATACTAACTTCTTCTGCCCTTTTCAAGTTGCCCGGGAAGTGCTGGAATTGTTCTCAACAAGACAATTTGTCCTATTGGTAGCCCTTAGGAATTACCTTTTTTTTCCTTCCACTGCCGCCTGAAGTACAGAGGGGAATCCCCGAATCGGCCGGTAAATGATTCCTTATTAGGATTATTAATTTACGAAGCTTTCGGTAAAAAACAATTTTACGACTTGCTTTGGAACGGTTAGGAATAAGCGGATGTCACGGCTACCACTCTAACTTTGGACAGCCAAGTGGAGATTCGTACATCGTACACAACCCCGGAACTTTCTGTTCAACTTTAGACAGATACCCGACCTCACTTCTGCATAATTAGGTCCACTACGCTGTTCCTGAATTCCAGAAAAACCGGTTTCAGCTCACTCTTGGCGTCCGTGCCGTAATTCACGAGGTAGGCCAGGGTGATGTCCTGGTTTGGGAAGTAGTAGGCATCGGCAGTATAGGCCAGGTCACGGCCCCGGTGGCCCAGGCCGAACTCGTCTGGTGCGCGGTCGATGAAATCTTTATTGACCGTTATGCCGAAGGCGCGGTCGTTGTCCACTTCCCGTTCGGTATAAGTGAGCATGGCCTGCAGGCCGGCGGGGCTCAGCAGGGTTTTTTCGCGAAATAGCGCCTCCAGGAATACCTGCAGGTCGAACACGGTAGAGTACAGGCCGCCATAGCCATTGCCACTGCCTGTATTGAAGTTTGACAGGTTGAGTATGGTGCCGTTGTTGTACAAGTCGAAATAACCCTGGGCAGTAAAGGGCGGCAGGGGGTCGTGCCAGTGGTAATAGGAATTTTCCAACCCCAACGGATCCAGGATATACTCGTGCAGCAGTTCAGCGTGGGAGCGTTTTGTGGCCGATTCGATCACCATAATGGCGAGCAGTAAATTGGTGTTGGAATAACTGACTTGTTCCCCGGGGGCAAAGACTGGGCTATCGTTATAAATGTACTTTAATAATTCTTCCGGTTCCCAGTATTTGCTGGGGTCGTTCAAAACTGCAAGGTAAAATGCATTATCTTCAATGAGGTCCGGAATGCCGCTGGTGTGTTGCAGCAGGTTTCGCATCGTGACGGCATTGGCATTGGCCACCTTGTCGGTGATGCGCCGGGGCAGCCACTTGTTAACCGGGTCATCCAGGGTGAAAAAACCATCCTCGACGAGCTGAAGGGACAATGTGCCAATAAAGAGTTTGGTGATACTGGCTACCTTCGACACATGGCAGGCACGCATAGGAATGCCCTTGTCGATGTCCGCCATTCCGGCAGCGCCGGCCCAGGTTCCGTCCTTGTCCCGGATCAGCATACTGATGCCTGGAAGGCCTTTTCGGGTAAACTCTTCCATCAAGGACTGATAAGCGCCAGCCCGGAGATGATCGCTGTAATCCTCTACGGTACAGTCCGAACTGGGGCCAACTTCCTCCTCCTGGCATCCACCAAAGGGAAGGAGCAGCAACAACAGAAATAATTGGAACCCTTTCATAGTTTTTTCTTTTTTGGACAACCAGCCAGCCATCATTCCCATACGCTTAACGCCACGCCCACATGCAGCGCCGTATTGGGCAGCACCGGTACATATTCATTGACAAAAGGGAACTGCATATAAAACCGGTATGCCAGGAATGCACGAGGCGCCCACTTCCCCTGGAAGGAGTAGCCCACCCCCAATGCCAGCCCGCCCATGGCCTGCGGGCGCCCCAGGTTGGCTTTTTTCTCGTAGGCGCCTTCAGCGTTAAGTTGAAAGATCTGAGCGTCGGGAATGGAATGGAGATAGCCCAGCCCCAGCTTTGCTTCAGCATCGAACGCCGTGCCAATCCGGCGCCGGTAACCGGCTTCAGAATAGAGCTGGATACTGTGTACCGCGTACTGGTGGTAGTGATATGCCAGGTTGGCCGTCTGCAGCCATTGATGGCGGGCTTTCTGCCGGTAGTAGAACTCTGTGCCCACCGTAAAACCCGGGTGCAGCGGAACGCTCCATATCCCGGCCTTTGCCGCGCCGGGCAAGAGGGTGGCATTGTTGTAAAGGCTAATGATCAGAGGATGGGCCTTTTTCCCACCATCGGGTTGGGTGGCAGCCAGAAGCGGCCACATCAAACCCAGGAACAGGAGTAGTTTATTCATTGGTCATTCGTTTGGGAGTAAGTACATGGACACAAATAGTAAAATGGAAAAGGAGGATTAAGGCCTCGTATTCAGTCCCTGCCTTCCATTACTGCCAGTCCCGCCTGCTGTGCCAGCAGCCGGCAGGTAGGCAGGCTTCGCTAATTCAGTCCATTTACTTATCAGGAATTAGAAATTGTAAACTACTCCTGTTTTTTCAGAATTTCAAGGATATACAGATACCATTGGCGATGATTTTCATCAGCATCAATACGCATATACCATGGCCTTGGTGTCGTATACCTTTCCGTCGATGATGAGGCTATAGTAATACGTTCCTCGCTGATACTGGTGTTTTTCATAACCATACAGGATCTCAACCATACCGGGTTTCAGTTCGATGGGGTATCGGGCCAGTTCTCTGCCCCCAGCGTCCACTACGCGGATGAGGGCCTGCTGGTACCGCACCGGGCGCTCTACAAGTACGGAGATGGTGGTCGCTTCGTCAAAAGGGTTGGGGCGGTTTTGCAGAAGGGTGATGCCATCCTCCGACAAGTAGGCCTGCTCCTCCAGCCCGGTGGTGAAGAAGTTGAACTCCTCGTTGGTAAAATGGCTCTCAATATCATTACTATCGACCGCCGCGGCGGTGAGGTAATAAAGCGTGCTGGGCTCCAGGAAGTAGATCGTATCTACCTTTTTGGTGACATACACCAGCGTATCGAAATAGATGTTGGACGTGGGGCGGATACCCAGGCGATACAAGCCATTTTCCGCTGGATCGAAGATCTCGTAGCGCAGTCCGTTGTCCACCCTCTCGACCGCAAAGCCTTCAGGAGTGGGCGGCCCCAGTGCGCTCATCGCCATAGAATGGCCATTGATGATGGTATTTCGGGCCAGATAGTTAAAGTCGACAAAAAAGCTGTCGATGACGCTGTCCCCGTTGGTGTCTATTCCAAGTACATCATCCATACTGTGCTGGCGGTCTTCATAATTGGACTGGGCGGGGTTGCCGTCGCCATGCTCATTGGCGGAGGTGAAGCGCATAGCGGCGAACCCTCGTTCCCGGAAAGGGATGTGGTCACCGCCGCGGCCTACCCGATCTTCCCGGCTCATGATGTTCAGGACGGTAGGCACAGGCATTTTTGAGCGCAGTTCTTCCTGATATTCCAGGTGGGCGAAACGGGCCAGATGCCGGCCTGGCCCTGTAGAGTAAAGGCGCACGTTGATGCTGTCGATCGCATTCAACCCCGGGCAGCCGGGAGGGGATGCCGTCTGCCCGCAGATGATGCCCCCCACGATGTCGTTATTGTACACGGCCCGAACCGGTATCTGGTTCTGTACGCAGTATAGGACAAAGGCTTCGGCGCCATACAACCCTTGTTCTTCGCCGGTAGTGATGAGGAAAACCAAGGTGCGGTCAAACGCAAAGCGGCTCATCACTCTTGCCAGTTCCAGGACCAAAGCGGTTCCGCTGCCATTGTCTTCCATGCCGTGGGCCATACATTCGGTATCGCACACGTCTTCGCAACGGCTGTCCATATGGCCTTCCACGATCACCATTTCATTGCGGTGAGGCCCAATGCCGGGAAGAACTGCAAAAACGTTGCGGTGTTGCCCCATCCCACAGATCTCTTCATCAAATTGCAGATAGGACACCCGCAGCCTGCCTTCCTGACGGGCGCTAAAGGATTCCAGCTTGCTGAAGGCCCACCGCCGTGCGGCGCCCATACCGAAGGTGGTGCTGCTGGTGTCGGAACCCGTATTGCGGTTTTCGAAGGCGGAGAGGGCGAGCAGGTACTGCTTCAGCGAATCAGCAGAAACTTCGGCCACAATGCCATCTGTTACATCATCGGGGTGGTTGATGATCGCGGAGGGTAGATAGGCTTCTGCTGCGAAGTTGCCTTTCAGGGCCTGATCTACTTCCGGATGGGTTACCACCGTATTTTGCTGGGCCATGCCCGGACAGAAAAGGCCTGAAAGCAAAATCCAGGAAAGGACGTAAGCATGCTTCATGTCGTTACCGGTTTTTTATGATGGAATAAACTCTTAACAGGAAATTAACTAATTTGCTTTGTGGAAAGCAAAGAATTCATCACTCTTCAGGGGGAGCAGGTAATATTGCTGCCATAATAGATGTTAATTGCAATGAATACTTCCTCCAAACATACTTAGAAAATGAAAAACAGCTTAATCTTCTTCTTCCTGTTCTTAGGTGCTGCCTTGTATGCCCAATCTGATTGCTCCATGTTCTATCCCTTTAAGGAAGGCGTTAAACTGGAGTATACTTACTTCGACAAGAAGGACAGATTGGAAAGCAGGGCTCAGAGCACCATTAAAATGGTGAAGACGCTGCCCAACGGAGTAGAAGCGGCGATCACCAATACCTTGTACGACAAGAAGGACAAGGAGCAGTTTTCCGGAGAATACCTGGTCCGTTGTGAAGATGGCGTGATCAAAATGGACGCCAGCTCCATGCTAAACCCCGCCATGCAGCAATCCTTTTCCAATATGGAAGTAACGATTGAAGGGGAGGACCTCACAATTCCCCGGAAACTAGAGGTCGGCAAACAATTGCCGGATGCCAGTACCAACATCAAGGCGGGCACCGGCGGTATCAATATTGTCAACATGACGGTCAATATCACAGAGCGGAAGGTGATTGGGCAGGAAACCATTTCTACTCCTGCCGGCACTTTTAACTGCTATAAGCTCACCCAAACCACCGACGTGAAAATGATGCTTGGAAAGTCTTTCACTTCCGTTGAGTACTATGCAGAGGGAGTAGGCGTAGTGCGCTCCGAGACCTATGACCATAAAGGGGATCTCGAAGGCTATATGGTCCTGACGAAGTTTGAAAAGTAGGGCTTGCCGCTATCTCCCCACTAACTTTTCCCAGTTGCCGTCCAGGTACAACAAGGTTTCCAGGATGAACTCCGCTGCCTGGGTGTAAAAGCGCGGCATGATGCGCTCGTAGTCGTCCGTAGGCTTGTGATAGTCTTCGTGATCTTCCACCCCAAAGTATAGAAAGGGAATGTTTTTCTGATGGAATTTGCCGTGGTCCGAGGCCATGGTCCAGTCGTCCTGTCGGCTCGGTTCAGGTATTTCGTGTCCGAAGGAAATGGTAAGAGGGCAGTCCTGCCCCAGCTTTTCAACCGGGGCCCGAAGGAAGGGGTTGTATCCGGTGCCAACAACGTAAAGTTCCTCTTTTTCATTGCGGCTGATCATATCCATATTGATGTTGAGCAGAATGCGTTCCAGAGGCACCGGGGGCTCATCCAGAAAATGATCAGCTCCGCGTAGCCCCAACTCTTCTGCGTCAAAAGCAGCAAAGATGATGGAGTGCCGGGGAGGGCGCCGGCTGCTGAAATACCTGGCCATTTCCATTAGGGCGCAGGTGCCGGAGGCGTTGTCGTCGGCGCCGTTGTAGATGCCTTCTTCCCGCTTACCCAAGTGGTCGTAATGGGCGCTCAGCACGATGTACCGATCGGGGAATTCCGACCCTTTGATGTAGCCGATAATATTGCGGCCGTCGTAGCGTTGTTTTTGCCAACGGCTGTAATAGCTGAAGGGCTGCACATAAATAGAATCGAACGCCTCTAACCCAAAGGCTCTGAAGCGCTGAAGGATGTACTCGCCGGCCAGCAAGTTGCCGGGTTCGGCGGTGCGGCGCCCTTCGTATTTGTTGGAAGAAAGTTCTTCAATATGGGCCAGAAGGCTGTCTGCCAGCAGGCGGGGTTGGGCGGTAAGCAAAGCCCCCGCATTAAGAAGAAAGGTAAGAGTGGCAAGAATAATCTTTGAAACCATAGCAAAAAGTTAAGGAGCTCAAATAAGGCAATACCGGTTTTGACGGCAGAGGCCTTTATCAAGCAGTTTCCCGGCGGCTTGTGTAAAAGCGCTTGAAACTACTCGAAGAGCCCTTCTAAAACAACCTCATGATCATCCAACAACGATATTGATCATGCGCTGGGGCACCACGATCACCTTGCGGATAGATTTTCCATCGGTATATTTCTGCACCACTTCCAGTTCGCGAACGGCCTTCTCCAGTTCTTCCTTGCTGGCGTCGGCCGGGAAGTCTACCGTAGTCCGGGTCTTACCGTTGATGGCGATGGGGTAGGTGACGGCATCTTCCTTCAGGTATTCCGGGTTGTACTCCGGGAAGGAAGCGTCGCGGTGGACGCTGCCCTCGCGGCCCAGCTGATGCCACAATTCCTCCGCAATATGGGGGGCAAAGGGAGCGATCAGAACGACCATGCTTTCCAGAACCCCTCGTTTATTGCAGTTTTGTTTTTTCAGCTCATTGACGGCGATCATAAAAGCGCTGATGCAGGTATTGAAATTGAAGCGCTCCACATCTTCCCGGACTTTTTTGATGGCGGCATGCAAAACCTTCAATTCTTCCCTGGTTGGCGGTTCCTCACTTACCTCAAAGCCGCCCTGGTTGTTGAAGAACAGTCCCCAGAAGCGGCGCAGGAACTTGATCACGCCGTCGATGCCCTGGGTGTCCCATGGCTTGGCCTGTTCGATCGGCCCCAGAAACATCTCGTACATGCGGAAACAATCGGCGCCGTAGCGGGCAACCACATCATCGGGGTTGACTACATTGAAGTACCGTTTGGACATTTTTCCCACCTCGCTTTTGGTTACGAGTTGTCCCTTGTCATTGGTGACAAAAACAGCGTCCCTGAAATCAGGCCGCCATTCCCGGAATTGATCGATGCCTTTCTGGTTCAGGTGGGAGTGGTCTTTTCCGTATTCGCTGACGAAGTCGACGTGTACGGGTATCATGGCCCACTCGGCATCCGGGTAATCGCCCAGCAGGTCGGCGGACACGAAGCGCTTTTGCGCGGCCTCTGACTTCTCCAGGTAGATGAATTCGATCACGCCCTGGATCATGCCCTGGTTGATCAGCTTTTTGGCGTATTCGCGCTCCGGCACCAGCCCCAGGTCGTGCAGGAAATGGTTCCAGAAACGGCTGTACAGCAGGTGGCCGACCGCATGCTCGGAACCTCCGATGTACAGGTCAACCGATTTCCAGTACCCGACGGCGTCCTGGCCGGCAAATGCTTCGGTATTGTGGGGGTCCATATAGCGGTACCAGTACCAGGAGGAACCCGCCCATCCCGGCATGGTCGACAGCTCGTATTCGTACTGGCCCTGGTATTTCCAGCCTTCAGCCCGGCCCAGCGGCGGTTCGCCGGTTTCGGTCGGCAGGTATTTATCTACGGGAGGCAATAACAGGGGCAGTTCGGATTCTTCGATCAGATAGGGTACGCCGTCCTTCCAGTAGGCAGGCACGGGTTCGCCCCAGTAGCGTTGCCGGCTGAAAACGGCATTGCGCATGCGGTACTGTATCTTACCTTTACCCAGGCCGCGTTCTTCCAGCCACCTGGTGAGGGTTGGGATGGCTTCATCGTAGGACATTCCATCGATTATGCCGGAATTGATGTACCGGCCCTCTTTGGTATCGTCGGCGGCCTCGTCCATGTTTTTCTGAGCATCCAGAATAGGGGCGATGGGCAGCCCGAAGTGTTTGGCAAAGTTCCAGTCACGCTGGTCGCCGGAAGGAACGGCCATAACTGCTCCGGTGCCGTAACCGGCCAGCACGTAGTCGGCAATGTAGATGGGCACCTTCTCCCCATTGAAGGGGTTGATGCAGTAGCTGCCGGTGAATTCGCCGGTCACCTGTTTGACTTCCGCCATGCGCTCCACCTCGGAGCGGGAAGCCGTCCATTTGATGTACTTTTCTACCGCCTCTTTCTGTTCCGGTTTGGTAATGCGCGCCACTAACTCGTGTTCAGGGGCCAGGCACATGAAGGTAACGCCGTAGATGGTGTCTACCCGGGTAGTAAATACTTCGATCTTTGTTTCGGGGCTTTCCTCCAGCGCAAAGCGGACGCTGGCGCCCTGAGAGCGGCCGATCCAGTTGCGTTGTTGTTCTTTCAGGCTTTCCGGCCAATCGATTTCCTCCAGCCCGTACAGCAGGCGGTCCGCGTAGGCGGTGATCCGCATGCTCCACTGCTTCATCAGTTTGCGTTCTACGGGATAGCCGCCGCGTTCGCTGACGCCATCTTTCACTTCATCGTTGGATAGGACCGTGCCCAGGGCGGGGCACCAGTTCACATAGCTTTCCTCGGGAAAGGTCAGCCGGTATTTCAGCAGGAACAGTTGCTGCCCGGCTTCGGTTTTGGCATTCCACTCCGCAGCCGTTATGGCCGGGGTGTCTTCATCGCAAACAGCGTTGATCCGCGCATTGCCCTCGTTTGCCAGGCGCTCTGTCAGGTGGCTTACCGGCAGTGCTTTGCCGGCATCATTATCGTAATAATGCTTGTAGAGCTGCATGAAGATCCACTGCGTCCACTTGTAGTAAGCAGGGTCGCTGGTGCGGACTTCCCGGCTCCAGTCAAAGGAGAAACCCAGGTTTTCCAATTGTTCCCGGTAGCGCTTGATGTTATCTTCGGTGGAAATAGCCGGGTGGATGCCGGTTTGGATGGCGTACTGTTCCGCGGGCAGGCCGAAGGAGTCGTAGCCCATCGGGTGCAGGACGTTGAATCCGTTGAGCCGCTTGTACCGGGCGAAAATGTCGGAGGCAATATACCCCAGCGGATGCCCGACATGCAGGCCGGAACCGGAGGGGTAGGGGAACATATCCAAAACGTAGTACTTGGGCTTACTGCTTTCGTTACTGACCTCGTAAATGCCGTTCTCTTCCCAGTACTTTTTCCATTTCTTTTCAATCTCCCGCGGGCTATAATCCATGATTGCTGTGTTTATTGTCGTTTTCCAAGCGCTTTTTTTCTGAAAAAGTTCAATTTTGAAGGGGCGAAAATAGATAAAATGCGTTAGAATTGAGTAGTTTTTGACGTTTAGAAGTTGGAACATTCTGGGCGTTGGCAGTGGGCAAGCGGTGAAGTGGGGATGTATGGACGTATGGACGTAGAAGCGCTATCCGGTGCTTTCTCACTTTCCAATGTCCCCGCCTACAAACGTCGCCACGTCTATACGTTTCAGACTTTTTCGTAATTTTGAATAAAAAACGACAACATGCTGAGAAGCTTAATTAAACTGGCTGCGTTCCTGGTAGCAGGTATCCTTGTGTACAACTACTTTTTTGGGACAGCGGAGGAAAAAGCTCAATCCAAGGAGATCTTCAGCGATATCAAAGACCTGACCAAGTCGGCCGTGGGACTGCTGAAGTCCGAAAGGCAAAAATTCGATGAAGGAAAGTACGACGACGCAGTGGACAAGATCGGCGGCCTGATCGACAACCTCAAAGGGAAAGCCGAAAAACTGGAAGACAACCGCGAACTACTCGACCAGATTGCCGACCTGCAGTCCCAGCAACGCTCTCTGGAAACCAAACTGGGAAGTCCCGGAGTGCAATCTTATGGCAACGAAGGCCAGCGCGTCGTTGCCGACAGCGCCCAGCGGCGGGAGATCGAGGACGACTGGAAAACGCTGGTAGAAAAGACGGAGCGCGTGATGCAGGAAATGGACCGCAGAGCGGATAGCGGGCAGTAAGGGGCGATCGGAATTCGTTGATTCGGGATTCGGGATCCGATTAATGAATCCCGAATTCCGGATCCCTCCCTCAATGCAGGTAAGCCCGTGCACATTTTTTGATCGCGGAAATGTTATCGATCAGGATGTTGCCCTGGTAGGAGAACTTCCCATCCTTATAGTAAGCTTCGATAAGTATATACCGGATGGTTTGTTTGGGAACGAACTGGATCTCGTATTCTTCCCATTCCGTACTTTTCACCAGTCCGGTCTTGAACAGGAGCTGGCTCTTGGTGCATTTGTTGGCGCCGCCCCAGATGCGTAGGCCCAGTGGTTTGTTGTAGCCGGCATAGGTGTTGGAATGTGCCAGTTCCAGGGTAAAAGTGTAGCATTCGTCGGCGTGAAGAGGTTGGGCCAATCGCTGTCCTATGCTCTCCCAGGTACCGTCTTCCCGGGTGATGAGGCCCACGTAAGTATCTCCTTCGGAAGCCTCCTGGTAAACGCCCCAGGGGCCGGGCATTATATCAGGTGTGGTGCCCAGTTCGCAGGGGAACCAACCTGCGGGCACGGTGGCATCCTGAGGTGTACCTTCAAACGAAGCATTGTTCAGGTAGACCTGGCCGTACAGTAGTACGGGGGCGCCTGCCAAGATGATCCAAAAAGTCAGCCGTTTCATAATCTTTTTATAAGTGTAGTTTTTCCGGTACGAAGAGAGCTTCGCCTCTTTTTTGCCGGAGGAGTTTATCTCATAATTATTCCTGGGAGTTATACGAAATGCCCCTCCCGGGGTTGCCGGGCGGCTTGTTTTTTTGCCGATTGCCAGCCCACTCCTCGAAATAAATAACGCATTCAAAGGCAATAAATTGAATGCAGGGGATATTACGGTATAGGATTAGCGTATATTTTATAATTTTGCGCTGCAATAAAATGACTATGGTTGAAGCCGGAGCGCATACTACCGGAAGAATGAGGCCCAATTATTTTTATTCCATCATCAGTGTTGCACTGGTGCTGTTCGTTCTTGGTTTTTTCGCCATGGCCGTTTTCAATGCCCGGCAATTGGTTCGAAGCCTCAAAGAAAGGGTCAACCTCATCGTTGAGCTGCAACCTGACGTGCAGGAGGAAGAGGTCGAGAGCATCCGGCAGTGGATCGGTAGCCGCGACTTTGCGATCCCGGGTTCAGTGGAGTTTACGAGCAAGGAACAAGCGGCGGAAATCATGCGGGAAGATTTTGGGGAAGATTTCCTCAAGCTGGACTTGCCTAATCCGCTTTATGACGTTTTCACCTTTAACGTGAAAGCGGTTTATTTGGAAACGGACAGCCTGAGCAGTATCCGTACCCAGCTTGTCGAGCAGGCCGGGGTGGTGGATGTGTTCTATCAGGAAGGGCTGGTCAATGAGATTGCTGAGAATATCCGCTCGGTCACCCTCATTGCGATCGTAGTGCTGGCGTTTTTTATTTTTATTTCAGTAGCGCTGATCCATAATACAGTCCGCCTGGCCTTATATGCCAACCGCTTTATCATCAAAAATATGGAGTTGGTAGGCGCCTCCTGGGAGTTCATTAGCCATCCTTACATCCGCCTGGGCGCCTTACACGGGTTGTTCAGCGGCCTGATCGCTTCGGGAGGGCTTTTGTTGCTCTTCCTGTGGATACAAAGTGACATACCGGGCTTGCGCAGCCTTGTCGATTGGGCGGGCATCGGAATGCTTTTTGCCCTGTTGCTGGCGCTCGGTATGGCCATTAATACGCTGAGCACCTACTACGTGGTGCGGAAATACCTGAAGATGAGAGTGGACGACCTGTATTGAATACTGCCGGGAACTGTTGCCAGCTCCTGAAAAAACCATTAGGTACGTCCAGTACATAAAAGTTTAAAGAACAGACAATCCATAAAATGAGTAAAAGTAAACCACCCAAGAAAAAGGTTGTTGTAACCACCCAACCCAAGACGGTAAGCCCTACTACTTCCCGCCGGCGGGCGGCAGCGCCGGAGTCTTCCCGCAAAGATGAACTGGAGTTCGGCCAGCAGAACTATCTGCTAATGGGAGCCGGAGCTTTGCTTATTGCCATTGGGCTGTTCCTGATGAGCGGCGGCGCTATGCCCAGCCCCGATGTTTGGGAGCCGGACATCATTTACAGTACCCGCCGCACCCTCATCGCACCGATGGTGATCCTGGTTGGCCTTGCCATCGAGATCTTTGCCATTTTTAAGCGGGCCTAAATGGATGAGGTTTTACGGGCGGCAATCCTGGGGGTCATTCAGGGGTTGACGGAATTTCTGCCGGTGAGTAGCAGCGGCCACCTGGAACTGGCCAAGTACTTTCTCGGAGATACTTCGCTGGCCGAAGAGAGCCTGCTGATGACCGTAACGCTGCATGCTGCTACTGCATTGAGCACGATCGTCGTTTTTCGAAAAGACATCATCGCCATCTTCCGGGGGCTGTTCAGCGTGCAATGGAACGAGGAAACCCAGTTTGCGCTGAAGATCATCGTCTCCATGCTACCTGCGGTGGCAGTAGGGCTGTTGTTAGAGGAATATATGGAGCAATTGTTTGAGCAGCAGGTACTTCTGGTCGGTATGATGCTGATCATAACAGGGTTGTTGTTATTTCTGGCCGACCGTGCCCGCCTGACCAATAAAACAGTGAGCTTCTCCAATGCCCTGGTCATTGGCATTTCGCAGGCAATTGCCATCCTCCCCGGTATTTCCAGGTCTGGCGCTACCATTTCCACCTCTGTAATGCTGGGCATTGACCGGGAAAGGTCCGCCCGCTTTTCTTTCCTGATGGTTGTTCCTCTGATCCTGGGCAAAATGGCCAAAGACCTTCTCAGCGGAGAACTGGCCCAATCCAGCCTTGGCTTTGCCCCCCTGGCTGTCGGATTCACAGCCGCTTTTTTTACGGGAACCCTCGCTTGCGTGTGGATGATAAAGCTCGTAAAAAATAGCAAGTTGGCTTATTTTTCTCTATATTGTTTTATCATAGCGGCTATTGCTATTGCAGCCTTCTTTTTTAGTTCATAAATCCACATCGCCAAATATCAATGTAATGAATGCCGAAGACAACCCTCTTCCGCGATACGACTTTCTTGCCGGGGAAACGCTACTGGTCGATAAACCTCAGGGCTGGACTTCCTTCGATGTAGTCAATAAGATCCGTTACAAGTTGAAACACCGGCTGAAGGTGAAAAAGATCAAGGTGGGCCATGCCGGCACCCTCGACCCCATGGCCACCGGTTTGCTGATCATCTGTACGGGCAGGTACACCAAGAAACTTGCCGAGTTTCAGGGCCTTCCCAAAGAATATATCGGAACCCTGCGCCTGGGAGGCACTACGCCTTCCTATGATGCGGAAAGTGATGTGGAGGAATCTTTTCCAGTCAACCACATCACCCCTGAATTGATGGAGCAGGCCCGCCAGCAGTTTTTGGGCGATATTGAGCAGGTGCCGCCCATGTTCAGCGCCATTAAGGTAGACGGACAACCTCTTTATAAAAAGGCCCGTAAAGGGGAAATGGTGGAAATAGAACCCCGGCCGGTCACCATCTTTGAGTTCAGCCTCACCCGCATTGAGCTGCCGGAAGTGGACTTCCTGGTGCGCTGCAGCAAGGGCACCTACATCCGCTCCCTGGCGCATGACTTTGGCAAGGCCCTGAAAAGCGGCGCATACCTTACCGCTCTCCGCCGGACTCGGATCGGCGAATTCCGCATCGAGGATGCCTGGGAACTGGAGGATCTGGTTGAATTTCTGGAGGAGGTTCCGGCGCCGGCCGGAGGCAAGTAAAAGGGGTAGGCGTAATTCCAGTTTTCCCTTTTCATGCGGGGAGATTGGATGATGGCTCCTGTTTCATGCCGGTGGGCCGTCCGGCACCCTTAGGCTACTGCCCGACATTTTCCTTTCCTGTGCTCGTTTCATCTACGGAGTATCCCCATCATTACCTACCTTTGAATGGGCCTTCTTTGTGTAGGATCCAATCCGTTTTCAAAAGGTAAAATCTCTCATAAAAATGAAGCATCGATACGCTGCGGCCGTTGTGGGCCTATTACTATGCATCTCTGTTCTCTCCTGTCAGCAGAAGGGCCAGGGCATTCAGGAAGAACCCAAGAAAGGTGGCGCCGCTTTGGCCATGGAAGCCTGGGCTCTGCACCGTTCCTATCCGGACGGTAAGGTCTGGCAGCGCAATCTCGCTCAGGCCTACGAGCAACAACAGCTTGCAGTCAGTTTCCGCGGCTCGGGCCCGGACTGGGAAGCCCTGGGCCCTAAAAATTTTGGGGGCCGCACGCTTTGCCTGGCATTTCACCCGCAAGACCCCAACATACTGTACGCCGGGTCGGCCGGAGGAGGGCTTTGGAAGTCCACCACCGCCGGAGTAGGCACGCAGGCCTGGGAGCGCGTTCCCCTGGGGCATCCGGTGATCGGCGTCAGTTCTATCGCCATTGACCCCTCCGACCCCGATGTGATGTACATTGGAACCGGGGAGGTTTACAACTACGATATTGCTACCCCTGCCGTATACGACCGCCTGACCAGAGGGTCCTACGGTTCGGGCTTGTTGAAGACCACTGATGGAGGGCTGTCCTGGGAGAAGTCCATCGATTGGAGTTATGAAGAAATGAAAGGCATCTGGGATGTCGTGATCAACCCGGAGAACCCCCAAACGGTTTTCGCCGCCACCACCGAAGGCCTTTACCGTTCTTACAATGCCGGTGCGGACTGGGAGCTGGCCCACGATTTCCCCATGGGCATTGATATTGAATTGCATCCTTTGGATACCAACATCCTTTTCGTTTCCCACGGTGGCCACAATAGTCCCGGAGCGGGAGTCTTCAGGTCATTGGATGGGGGAGACAGCTTCTCTTTAATGGATGGACTGCCCGACAATTACACCGGCAGGTCTTTGATATCCGTCAGCCTCTCCGATCCGGACGTCCTGTATGCTTCCGTGGCGAATTCTCAATCCGGGATCGGGCTGTTCCGCTCTGATGATGGAGGCGATTCCTGGCAGTTGGCCAACTCTTCTGATGTAGCCAGCTATCAGGGCTGGTATTCCCACGATGTGGCCATCAAACCGGACAACCCTCAAACTGTGATCTGGACGGGCATAGAGGCGTACAAATCCACCAATGGTGGGAATTCCATCCTGAGAAAATCTTCCTGGTCTGCCTGGGATTTTGGACAGACTCCCGTCGGTGGGCCGGAAGGGCCGCCCAATTATGTGCATGCCGACATCCACGCCGCCTATTATTCCCCCCATGATGATAATGCGGTTTTTCTGGCGACTGATGGCGGGATTTTTTATTCCGGCGACAACGGTGAAACCTGGGAAGGCCGCAACGGCGGATACCAGACCCAGCAGTTCTATGCCAACTTTGCCTGTTCTCCCACCAACCCCAACCTGGCGATGGGAGGCCTGCAGGATAATGCCAGTGCCATCTATGTCGGTGAAGATTCCTGGGTGCGCGTAATAGGAGGCGATGGGATGGGAGCCGCCATCAATCCACTGGACAACGACATTCTGTATGGCTCCTGGCAGCGGCTAAACCTGCTCCGCTCCGGCAACGGCGGGCAGAACTTCTCCTACATCACGCCGCCTACGGCCCAGAATGAGGCCCGGAACTTCAATTCGCCCTTTGTCCTGGAACCGCAGAACCCCAATGTTATTTACGTTGGGGCTCAACGCCTGCATCGGTCTTTTAACGAAGGCGGCGGCTGGCTTGGCACCTCCTCCGGATGGGTGGACCCGGTTTTTGGTAACCCGATCCTTACCATTGCGGTTTCTCCTTATGACAATGATATTATTTTTGTGGGCACCTCACCGTTGTTGGGCCCGAGCTCCAAAGTGTACCGCAGTATCAATTCGGGCCAGTCCTGGCAGGCTATGGATGGCCTGCCCGACCGTGTGCCCATGGATATTGTATTTCATCCGGAAGACGAGAATACCCTCTTTGTGGCCTTCTCCGGTTTTGGGGCCCCGCACCTCTTTAAAACAGAGGATGGCGGAGAATCCTGGTCCGCTTCCGACGACGGCCTGCCCGACCTGCCCACCAACGCCATTGCCATTGACCCTGAGCAGCCATCGGATATGTACGTCGGCAACGACCTCGGTGTTTACGCTTCCTTCGATGCCGGCCAGTCCTGGGAGCCTTATTCCACCGGAGTGGCTGAGGCCGTGATGGTTTACGACCTGGCTATTTCGCATTCCGCCCGCAAACTCCGGGCGGCTACACACGGCCTGGGTGTTTACCAAACAGACCTGCGGGAGATCGTCTCCACCGGGGAACAGGTAAGATCGGGAAGAATACTGCAACAGAATTACCCCAACCCGGTGAAAGATCAGGCGGTTTTCCCCTTTGAGCTACCGGAAGCGGCGCAACTGAAGGTCCAATTGTTGAACAGCGATGGCCGGTTGATCCGCACCCTGGGCGAGGGACGCTTTGCGGCGGGCAAGCACCAGATGGAAGCCAATCTGGGCCCATTGCCGGCAGGGGCCTACGCCTATGTCCTGGAGGGGCGTTTTCAAGGAAGCAGGCAGGCCATTCGCGAGGTAAAAACTTTTGTGAAAAATTAGCCATAGATGAGGTTTGAGCCTTAGGAATGAGATTCCGGCCTATTGCTCAAACCTCACTTTATACAATAAGAAGAGTACCGCTTTCGCCAGGCGGATTATGGCCTCAATATGACAATGTGTACAACCGGCAGCTTCACCCATTATTCGAGGGGCTTCTTGAGTGATTTAAAATGTTTAAAATCAATGACTTGAGGCATGGCCGGGAGTTCCGGAGGCTTATTTTGCTCACCTGGGCCGATTATATAACCCTACCTAACATTCGGTATTAGGTCACAAATTTTGGTAATGCCTCCCAAAGTTTCGGTATTGGTTTTTTTATCCCCATCCAATAGCTTTGCATCGATCACTATTTAGACTTAATCTAATTTAACGCTCACTTCATATGAAATGTGTAAGATTTTTCAGTTTGCTGGCCGCGATCTTCATTTTCGTTTTTTCCTCTTGTAATAAAGACGAAGATAGCCTGGTGATCCCCGGGGCTTACAATTTTGAGAATGTAAACTACGACGGGCAGCTTCAGCGCCTGGCCATGTTGCTGGAAATAAAGAATTACATCACTACAGCCAATACGCCTGGAGTTGTACTTGACGCCGAGCGCCTGAAGGCGATGTATGCGAACGAAACCGCCAGGGCCGGCTGGCAGGGCGCCTATGATGCCTCTAAACAACTGAAAGGCAAGACATTCGAATTTCATCAGGGCCTGTTCGAACAGTTGCTGGAAGGCATCGCCCAGGCTAGTACCTCTGCCGTGCCTGGTGGACCCGGGCAAGCAGGGATAGTGGCCAGTAATGACGGGGGCAAGCAATATCTGTTCAATGAAAATGGGGTAGAATACGCCCAACTGATCGAAAAAGGCCTGATGGGCGCCTGTTTCTATTATCAGGCTACTGCCGTATACCTGGGAGATGAGAAAATGAATGTGGACAATGAGACGGTGGAACCAGGTGAAGGGACGGCGATGGAGCACCACTGGGACGAGGCCTTCGGTTATTACGGGGTTCCCGTGAGCTTCCCATCGACCCCCGAACCGGCATTTTTCTGGGGGGTGTATTCCAATCGCCGCGACCCTCAGTTGTCCTGCAACCAGAAAATGATGGATGCTTTCCTGAAAGGCCGGGCTGCTATTTCCGCTAAAAAACTGGAAGTTCGCGATGAGGCCATTGCCGAGGTTCGGGCCAACTGGGAGCTCATTTCCGGAGCTACGGCGATCAGCTATATCAACGCAGCGCTGGAAGAATTTGATGACTTCGCCCTGCGCGCCCATGCACTGTCGGAAGCCATTGCCTTTACCTATGCCCTGCAGTTCAATCCTGAGCGGAGTTTTTCTATAGAAGAGGCCAATCAGGCCCTGCGCCTCATTGGCGGCGGATCGGAGGATTTCTTTGAGATGAACCTCTATCAGGTGGAACCTGCCCAACTGGAGCAGGCCCGCGAGATCCTGGCCAAAGGGCTGGGCCTGGAAGATAGGATGATGGATTTGTAGCCCTCGCTACCCTCGGTACCTCCCCGCCGGGGGAGGTATGTTTTCGATCCGGCCACCTACTTAGGATTATAGCCAATTGATTTGACACCCAAAAAAAATGTGTATGCTATCCAATCGCCAATTTAATCTATTGACCTTTTTACTGGGAACCCTTTTGTTCTCTGCCTGTGATGAGGACAAAGGCGGCAACCCCTGCGAATCTGATTTTGACCAGAGGAGCCTCTTTATCAATGTCGCTGACAATATAGTCATTCCCGCCTACACCGAGTTGGCGGATGAACTGGCCACCCTCGGACTGGCTGCAGAAGCTTTTACACAAAACCCGGGCATCTCCCAACTGGAAAGCCTGCGGACTGCTTTCGAAAACGCTTACATCCGATGGCAGCAAGCCGCCCAGTTTGAGTTCGGGCCGGCAGAACAGCAGATGCTGCGTTCCCGGTTCAACAATTTCCCGGTGGATGTACAGGAGTTAGATGCCAAGGTACAGTCGGGCGATTTCAGCCTCGACAACCCCGATTCTTACAGCCAGGGATTCCCGGCTCTGGATTATATCCTGTACGGTATTGCCGAAACCGATGCGATGGTTCTCGATCTCCTTTCCAGCCAGGAAGGATACCGGAACTACGTTCTGGCGATTACCGGAGATATGGAACAACGGGCCCAGGCGGTGCTGAAAAGCTGGAAAGAGGAAGGCTACCGGGAGGCCTTCGTTGAAAATACCGGTACTGCCGCCGGTACTGCACTGAGCTTGTTGATCAATAACCTGAATGAGCACTACGAGTTCATCAAAAGGGACAAGCTGGGTATTCCCTCAGGAGTAACCACCCTGGGCATCACCTTTCCCGAAAAAGTGGAAGCCTATTATTCCGGTATTTCCCTGAACCTGGCGGAAGAAGCCCTTAACGCGGCGGAAGGCCTGTTCCTGGGGCGCAATGTTCAAACCGGAGCTGATGGCCCTGGCCTGGACGACTATCTGCAGGCCGTGAATGCAACCAAGGAAGGGCAGAACCTGAGTACGTTGATCGAGGGGCAGTTCGATAAGGCGAAGGAAGCGCTCGGGCAGATCGCAGGCCCCCTTTCCTCTGCCATCGAAACGGACAACCCTGGTGTTGTAAATGCCTACAACGAAGTCACCAAACAACTGGTCAACATCAAGACCGACATGCCTTCGGTGCTTTGTGTGGCCATCACTTATGTGGATAATGCCAGTGACTCGGATTGAGAGGGAATGATGGAATGAATAGGATATGCAACACGATACTGTATACCAGAAGTTGATCAACGAACCAACGCGCATCGCCCCGCTCATCACTTTCCGCATCCTTTTCGGCGGATTGATGATGGCCGGGGCCATTCGCTTTATGCTCAGCGGCTGGGTAGAACGGTTGTATGTAGAGCCTGGGTTCTTCTTTAAATTCTACGGTTTTGAGTGGGTGGCGCCTCTGGGGCAAACCGGAATGTATGTGCTATATAGCCTCATTGCCATCAGCGCCGCCATGGTTATGATGGGCCTGTTTTACAGGCCTGCCGCGGTGGTTTTCTTCCTGTCCTTTACCTACGTTGAACTGATCGACCTGTCCAATTACCTGAATCATTATTACCTCGTCTGCCTGCTGGCGTTTCTGATGATCTTTCTGCCCGCCCACCGGCGCTTCTCTCTGGATGTCCGGCGGCGGCCAGCGCTGGCGGTTACCCATGTGCCGGCCGGGGTGATCCACCTTCTGATGTTTCAGATTGGCCTGGTGTATTGTTTTGCAGGTATTGCCAAGCTAAACCCGGACTGGTTGTTCCGGGCGATGCCTTTGGCCGTCTGGCTTCCTACCAAAGCGCACTGGCCCCTGCTAGGGCCGTTGTTCGAACAATCCTGGGTAGCCTATGCCCTTAGCTGGGCAGGCGCCTTTTATGACCTGACGATACCTTTCTGGCTGTTGTGGCGGCCCAGCCGCCCCTATGCCTATCTGGCCGTACTTGCCTTTCACCTGCTGACCAAACTCCTTTTTAATATCGGCCTGTTCCCTTTCATCATGATCTTCAATACCCTGATCTTTTTTCCGGCGGCATTCCACGAGCGGCTCCTGGGCAAGATTGGATACCAGGCCGGTGCAGTGCCGGCCCATTACGTATTCCCTTCGATGGGTAGAAGGTTATTGCAACCGGCGCTGGTGTTTTATTGCTGTTTCCAGTTGCTTTTCCCGTTGCGGTTTTTGCTCTATCCGGGCAACGTTTTGTGGACCGAACAGGGTTACCGCTTTGCCTGGCGGGTGATGTTGGTGGAGAAGATCGGGCAGGCAACTTTTTTCGTTCACGACCTCCATACCGGCCGGAAGGCGGAGGTGGACAACCGTCGATATCTGACGGAGTATCAGGAAAAACAGATGGCCATACAACCGGATATGATCTTACAGTACGCTTATTTCCTGAAGAAGGAATACCGCCGGGAATACGGGCTCGATTCGGCCGAAGTGACGGTAGACTGCTTCGTGGCCCTCAACGGGCGGGCCAGCCGGCGGTTCATCCGCCCCAATACCGGCCTTACCCGGTTGAAGGATGGCTTCCACCATAAGGATTGGATACTTCCGCACTCGGAAAAGGGCACGGTCCTTCCTACTGAGCGGACTCAAATAAACGAAAGACAATGAAAAAGAAATCGGCAGCAGCCTGTACATCTCCCTTATCGTTTTTAATGGTGGCCATTAGCCTGTTGTTCTTTGCCAATACTGTAGATGGGCAGTCCGCGATTTCCGGCCTCATTTTCGATACCGAGCAACAAAGACCGGTGGAGAAAGCAACGGTTTTTGTTCAGGAGACCGGCCAATTGGTGGAGGCCGATAAAGGCGGCCGGTTTGAGCTGCCTTCCCCCTCTACCGAAAAACTGACCCTGACGGTCTTTGCCGAGGGCTATACCACCCGTGTGATGGAGGCGGAAGCCAATGAGACGGGCGTCCTGGAGATCGGGATCAGCCCGTTGTCCATCGATATTGATGCCGTTGAGGTGAAAGTGGAGGCAGAAGCCTACGGATTACGCCGGCTCCGCAACGTTGAAGGTACCGCCATCTATGCCGCCAAAAAGAGCGAGGTGATCGAACTGGAGCATGTGCAGGGTAACCTGGCCGCCAACAATGCCCGTGAAGTATACAAGGGAGTGGCCGGGTTGAACATATGGGAAAACGACGGCGCCGGCCTGCAGCTGGCCATCGGCGCCCGTGGGCTGGATCCCAACCGCACCTCCAACTTCAATACCCGGCAGAATGGTTACGACATCAGCGCCGATGCGCTGGGATATCCTGAAAGTTACTATACGCCGCCTGCCCAGGCCCTGCACCGCATCGAGGTGGTCAGAGGGGCCGCATCGCTACAGTACGGTACCCAGTTTGGCGGCCTGCTCAATTTTGTGTTCAAAAAAGGGCCGCAGGATAAGCCCTTTGAATTCACAACCGAGAACACTTATGGTTCCTTTGGTATGTTCAATACCTTCAACAGTGTCGGTGGAACAAAAGGTAAGGCCAACTATTTCGGTTTTTACCAGTATAAGCGTGGAGACGGCTGGCGCCCTAATTCCGGTTTCAATCAACACACCGCCTTCGGAAACCTGAACATAAAAGCCACCGAGAAGCTCGACATCGGCCTGGAATTCACCCATATGAATTACCTGGCCCAGCAGCCGGGAGGGCTAGCGGATTTTGAGTTCGAACTGGACCCCCGTCAATCCAAGCGCGAGCGCAACTGGTTCCGGGTCAACTGGAACCTGGCGGCGCTGACCTTCGATTACCGCCTCTCGGAACGCACGCGCTTCAACCTGCGCAACTTCATGTTGGCTGCCGGGCGGGATGCCCTGGGCGAACTCGGCCCGATCAACCGGCCCGACCCCGGCAGGGAACGCGACCTGATCATGGGGGAGTACCACAACTTCGGTACGGAAGCCCGCATGCTGCACCGCTATGCCCTGAACGGCCAGTATTCCACCTTCCTTGTGGGCGCACGGTATTACCGGGGGTTCACCCGTAACCGGCAGGGAGATGCCAACGACGGCAGCGGCCCGGACTTCGATTTCCTCAACCCCGAAGACCTGGAACGGTCCAGCTATGAATTCCCCAGCCGCAACCTGGCTGTTTTTGCCGAGAACCTGTTTAACCTCACCCCCCGCCTTTCTGTCACTCCGGGCATCCGAATGGAATACATCCGCACTGCCTCGGAAGGGTATTACAAGCAGCGGGTCTTTTCCGGCGGGCAGGTCATTTTCGAACAACGCCTGGAAGACGCTCAGGTCAACGAACGGTCCTTCCTGCTGATGGGTGTCGGGCTGGGCTATCAGTTGAAACCGGAACTGGAAGCTTACGCCAATTTTTCTCAGAATTACCGGGCCATCAATTTCAGTGACCTGGCCGTCGTCAACCCCAATCTGGTGGTAGACTCCCTTCTTCAGGACGAAAAAGGCTACAACATGGACCTCGGGTTACGAGGAACCCTGTTGGAAGGCCGCCTGCGTTTTGACCTCAGCGCTTTCTACCTGCGGTACAACGGCCGCATTGGCCTGTCGGAGATCACCGTTCCCGACCCCATCACCATCGAGCGGCAGGTGGCCTACCGGTCCAATATCGGCGATGCCCGCATTTTAGGCCTGGAGGCCTACGCGGAGGCGGATATATGGCGGCTGGCCTTCGGCGAGAAGGCGGAACCTTCTCTGCCCATTTTCATCAACCTGAGCCACCTCCGGGGCGAATACATCAGCGGACAGCGCCAATTTATCGGAAATGAAGTGGAGCTTATTCCTCCTGTTTCGGTTAAAACCGGATTGGCCTTCCGCCTGAAGGGCCTGCGGCTGAGCTACCTTTACACCTACGTACACCGCCATTACAGCGACGCTACTAATGCGGAATTCGTGGCCAACGCTACGCGCGGCGTCATTCCTTCCTACAGTGTGATGGACGCTTCCGCGAGCTACGAGTTCGGCCGCTACCGCTTGCAGGCCGGCGTCAACAATCTGATGGACGCCGCCTACTTTACACGGCGGGCGACCGCCTATCCGGGGCCTGGCATCATTCCGGCGGAGGGGCGAAGGTTTTACGTGGGGGTGCGGGTGAGGATCTGATGATAAAATTTACTGCGTCGGCAAGCATTGATTGTTATCGAGGTGGAGCGCATCTCAATATCTACGCAGGCCGGGTTTTTTGGGGGGCTTGCAAAAAGGAACCTTTTTAATTAATTTGTGCTTCAACCCTAAATGGCTTTTACACAATATGGCTGGAAAAAACGAGATATTGGATTTTTTACGAAGGGAGAAGGAAAACCTGCATCGTAAATTCCACCTGACAAAAATTGGGCTGTTCGGCTCTTATGCCAGAGACGAGCAGAAGGCTAACAGCGATATAGACCTAATCGTCGAATTTGAACCAGGAACGGAAAACCTTTATGAGATCAAGGAAGAGATCCGAAAGATTTTTCGGGATCAATTCCATTCCGAGGTCGATGTTTGCCGGGAAAAATACATTAAGCCCTACTATAAAGAACGCATATTAGAAGATGCTATCTTTATCTGAAAAAGACCGGGCGAATTTGCTGGCCATTTTGGAGGCTATCCAAAGGATTGACAAATACGTCGACGGGCTCGAAGATGCCGAAGCATTCTACCAAGATGAACGAACTTTTGATGCTGCTCTGATGAATTTTGTAGTCATCGGGGAAACAGTGAATAAGCTTAGTGAAGAATTAAGAGGATATTATTCTCATGTCCCGTGGAGTAAGATTAAAGACTTCCGAAATATTATTGCCCACAATTATTTTGGGGTTGATGCAGAGGAAGTATGGCAGATCATTCATAATAACCTCCCCATCTTGAAGGGTGATGTTCAAAAAATATTAGAGGTATCCGGCTGAACCTTTTCATTAGTGTTTTCAGGGTCGTTGAATCAATTGGAAAAGACCCTGAAAACACTCAACATGCCTTGTCCCCATTCCCCCATCAGCTATTACTCGTTACCATCCGTCGGCGCCGGTAACGCCGGCCCCTGGCCCTGTCCTCCTTCCGCACTCTGGGCCGGCAGAGGAGACAGCGTCGGCTGTACTTCGGCGGCTTTGGGCTCCTCTACTTTGGGCTTGATCGCCGGAAACTTGAGGATGTTCTTGACCGGGCGTACGGAAGTGACGGACGATCGCTGGCTCTCCAGGTGCACGTCCAAAGACAGGTTATAGGATTGCATGTTGGCGTTGTCGATGCGTTCCAGGGGGAAGGATTCCTGCGTTTCCAGGATGACGTAAAACCGCTTACGGGTGACATCGGGTTCCACTTTGGTGATGCGCACGTTGAGTTCCTTATCACTTCGGCGAACGAGGAGGTTGCCGATATAGGGTTGAACGTTAAAATTGACGGGGTTGTACCGGTCCTCGATGTCGATGGCGAACTTCCACTGGAAAGCGAAGTTCCATCCGTCTTTTTTGCTGAGGTCGAACGACCCTTCGCTGATGCTGGCGATGGGGTGAGAACTGGTCTGTATCTCTTCGTTGATGTCAAAGCTCAGGTATACTCCGTTTACCGGGGCCTTACTCCTGATCCGGTACCGGACGTTGAGCTTGCTGGGGCGGTTCTCCACCGGCCCCCGGAAATTGCCGGCCAGCGGGCGCCCGCTGATGGTGAAGCGGCAACCGGATGCTCTGGAGTCATTGTCGTAAAAGTACTGGGCAAAAAGTGAAGGCAAGCCATCGTACACGCCGGGTTGTACCTGCTCGATCGTCCAGAAATTATCGGCCATATTTTCCGGGATACCCTCCACGATGAGGAAGTGCTTGTGTTCTACTCCCTCGATCATGAGGGGCAGGTCCTGTGCCCTTTGAAAAACCAGGTTGATGCCCTGCAGGTAACGGCTGATCTCCTCCGGTGTCGGAAGGGGCGCAAAGAGCCTGTCTTTTTGGTAATTGCCTTCGAAATCCGAGAAGATGATCGTTTCCCAGTCGTTGCCGGAGAAGGAGCCCCGGCCCTCTTTACCCAGGCCGAAACTGGCCTTGAGGCGGGCGGAGAGCGGCGCATTGATGTTGAGCCCGCCCTCCATTTCGATATGGTAGTTCTCTTCTGCGGAAGTAATGTGTTTGATCATTACTCCTTCAAACTCGCGCAGGTAGTAGGCATTGTTCACGAACTCCGGGTTTTCCTGGTAGAAGCGCCAGAGCTTCATCATGAATTCGGTAGTGCGGTAGTCATTGGCTTCGAGGATGAAACGCAGGGGGGAGACGAAAGAGCCGGAAATAGCCAGGACGGAAGACTCGCGGCGGCTGTCCGTATCCAGAGCCGTGCGGAAGGAGGCATAGGGCGGCTGTATGCCGGCGTCGAGCGCTGCCTTGAGGTAACTGCTGCAGGTCTTGTGCAGGATGAAAGAATCGAAATTCTCATCGGGGTTGACGACGAACTGGCCCTCGACGCTGTTCAGGCGGATCACCCGGCTGGGGCTGTAGGCCAGGTAATCGAATGGCTGAGCGGTCTCTTCGCCGGTGAACAGGTAATACAACAGGCCTCCGCCCCGGATGTCCGCTGTTTCTACTTTGGTGCGCAGGTCGCGGCGGCCCAGGAATTTACTGATGTCCTGTGGTATATAATCGCGCTTGCCATCAGGCGTGTCAAATCCGCAGTATTCACAATGGCGGCGGAAGGTTTGCTGCAGGGCATACCCCAGAGAAATGCGGGAGTAAGCCCGTTCCGGCGGCCATTCTTCCCGGCGGTGTTCTTCAATTTTGCGTTGGTAGCGGCTGACCTTTTGCGCTTCCATAACCATAGGCCAGGATGAAATAAAAAGAACGAGCAATAAAAAGGGCCATAAAGTCCGTTGCATATTTGAGTTTAAATTTTAATTCTTTAACAACAGGTTTCGGGGTGAAATCATCCCAAACAACGCAGGGAGGCAGGGAAAGCTTGTATGCATATATAATAATTTCCGGAATGCTTTAAAGGTTTACGGTGGGTTCCTGAAAAAATGGAACAATTTTGCCCCCATTCTCTGCCCTTAGCTTTCTATCTTGTGGCCAAAAATTTGGAACGTATTGTTCTTCTTTCCCCAGCATACCCTCTACGAGGTGGGATTGCTTCTTCTACGGAACGCCTGGCGCAGGAGTTGCAGCGGCACGGATATGCGGTCAGCATCTATTCCTTCAGCCTGCAGTATCCCTCCATATTATTTCCCGGGAAGACACAATACACCGATGGGCCGCCTCCGCCTGGGCTGGATATTATTCCCGCTGTCAACTCCATCAATCCATTGAACTGGTGGAAGGTGGGCCGCCGCCTGCGCCGGGAATCGCCCAGCCTGGTTATTGCCCGTTTCTGGCTGCCCTTTATGGGGCCTTCGCTGGGCGCCATACTGCGGCTGGCAAAGCGTAACGGCCATACCAGGACGATGGCCATCACGGATAATGTGATCCCTCATGAGAAAAGGCCGGGAGACCGCCTGTTGACCCGTTTTTTCATCAAAGCAGTGGACGCCTTCATCGTGATGTCCCGTTCGGTCAAGGAAGACATCCACCAGTTCGCACCGGAAAAACCGGTTTCTTACATTCCTCACCCTATTTTTGACAACTACGGGGCAAAATGCAGCAGGCCAGAAGCGCTGAAGCGGCTTGGTTTGTCCGAAGGACATTCCTATTTATTGTTCTTTGGCTTTATTCGGGATTACAAGGGGCTGGACCTTCTGCTGCGGGCGATGGGTGATGAACGCATAAAGGCGCTCGGCATCCGGCTTTTGGTTGCCGGAGAGTTTTACGGCAGCGATGAATCTTACCGGGACATTATCCGGGAGGAGGGCATTGAAGATCAGGTGATCTTTCATTCTGATTATATCCCCAATGAGGAGGTGCGTTTTTATTTTGGAGCCGCCAGCCTGGTGGTGCAGCCCTATAAGTCTGCAACGCAGAGTGGGATCTCCCAACTGGCCTATCATTTCGAGTCCCCATTGCTGGTGACGAAAGTAGGGGGGCTTCCTGAGATCGTAGAAGATGGAAAGGAAGGATACGTCGTGGACGTAAGCGTACCGGCGATCGCTGATGCGATTGTGGATTTTTTCACTCATAACCGGGAAGCGGCGATGGCCGAAGGGGTGCGGCAGGGTAAGCAACGTTTCAGCTGGGACAATATGGTTAAGGGTATCGAAACATTATATCAGGACATAATATGAGCAAGGGAATATTAGACCATTCTTCAGAGGATGCTCAGGCGTCCATGAGCGTAGTAGGGCGAACGGTCATCATCATCGGCCTGCTGCTGGGAGCTGTCAACTTCGCTCTGGAGTACGGCTTGGATGCGCTCCCATTGTCTGAGCGGTGGGCACGGCAGGCCGGCCTGGCCTTTTTCCTGTTTTTCGTCTGGCTGGCAGTAAGCAGCGGCGTACGTGCCGTCGACAAATTGATGCCCGGCATTGCTGTGGGCTGGTTATTCATCACCGGCCTGGGGATAGGGCTCTGGGGCCAGGCTGTTTTTTCCCTGGCCCGGTGGGCGGCGCCGCAATTCAGGGGCGAAGCAACTGCTTCCCTGCTTTCCTTCATCGTGCCCGGCCTTTTGCCCAGCTTGGCGGCCAGCCTGCTGGTGGCTGTTTTGACGGCGATCACACTGAGGGTGAAAAGCAAGCTGGCGGCAACGGCCCTGCGGTTATTGCTCTTTGGGCTGCTTGCCCTGTTCATTTATCTGAAGATGTGAGTTCATACAACAGGAATACCCAATGAATATCAAAATAAAGGAAGTGGTAGCTGAAAGTATCGCAACCAAGCAGGCCCTGCTGGCAGATGAGCAGGCCCTTGGGGTGGTAGAACAGGTTGTGGATGCCTGTGTGGCAGCATTTCGCAACGGGAAAAAGGTGCTGTTTTGCGGAAACGGGGGCAGTGCTGCTGATGCCCAGCACCTGGCCGGGGAACTGTCCGGACGGTTCTATCTCGACCGGGAACCGCTTTTTGCCGAGGCCATGCATGTTAATACCTCTTTTCTCACTGCTGTGGCCAATGACTATTCTTTCGAAGAGGCCTATGCGCGCATGGTTCGGGCTGCCGGCCGGGAAGGGGACCTGCTCTTCGCCCTTTCTACTTCCGGGAACTCGGCCAATATACTGGCGGCCATAGAATCGGCCCACCGTATGGGGATGGCCGTCGTGGGAATGACCGGCCGCCGGGGCGGCAAAATGGCGGCTGTCTGCGATTTTGTCCTCAAAGTCCCATCCGATAATACGCCCCGTATTCAGGAGTGCCACATCCTGTTGGGGCACATCATTTGTGAACTGGTGGAGGCTGCCATTTTCGGAAAATAAAAAGGGAGGGCGAATGTATCGCCTTACGTCAAAAAACCTGGAACGAAAAAGGAAAAAGCATGGCTCTACCTACTATCGACAGATCCTGGTCCCTGTTTCTTGACCGCGATGGAGTGATCAACCGCCGGTTGCCGGGCGATTACGTGCGCGATTGGGAGGCTTTCGAATGGCTGCCCGGGGCGCTGGAAGCCATCGCCGGGCTGACCCAAAGGGCAGGCCGGTCCTTCGTCGTGACCAACCAGCAGGGAATCGGAAAAGGATTGATGACGGAGCAGAGCCTGGCGCTCATTCATGCGCTTATGCAGCAGGAAATAACGGTGGCCGGTGGCAGGATAGACGCCGTATATCACTGCCCGGACCTCTCTTCGGCCTTCCCCAATTGCCGCAAACCTGGGCCGGCGATGGCGATGCAGGCGAAGCGGGCTTTTCCGGATGTGGATTTTCGGCGGTCCGTCATGGTCGGTGATTCCCTGTCCGACATGCAGTTCGGGCAGGCGCTTGGCATGTATACAGTGCTCGTCACCGGCAAAACGGAGGAACAGGAAGCTTTCCGGGATGCAGTAGAACGGGGCCTTAAAATTGATGCCCGATGTGGTAGTTTGTATGAATTCTATACCGACTTGCCGTTGTAAACCGAATATTGTCTTATATTTATTTTAGATACGTACTAAAATTCCAAGACCGATGAAAGAACTCACCGTCATTTTACTATTTATCTCCCTGTTGTTGTCACCTCCTGCCAGTACTGCCCAGGCCGGCAACTGGTTATCGTTTGTCGCTCAGGCGGAAGGCCGCCCGGGGGGCAATACTTCCTGGAACAGGGTACAACGGCTGGAAGTCAGCAAAAAGATAGGCGTAGCTGTTGGGCAGGGCAATACAGCTGGAGCCATCCGTTTTAATCCTGAGGACAAAGAAGTAAGGCTCACCTTTTCCAATTTCACCATCAACGGCGCCTGGTTTATCCCTACCGAGGTTGCGGTGGAGTATAAGGAAGAGGGGAGAGTTATTGGCCCCATTAAAGCGCTACCCGGGCCGGGGAACAGCGATTATTTCCAGATGACCCTCCGGTTCCGGGAAAAGACCGCAGAATCACTCCTTTCCGTTTCAGTGGTGGGCCGCACTTCCGGGCAGTTCGTAAAAGATACCATCAATACGGTACTTATGTGGGGCAGCGCTCAGGCCGAGGCCTCCAACGTTCAGGTTTCATATCTGGACAATACGGGGAACCTGACGGCAAGGTCGCCTTACACGGAGGCGGTGCAATCCTATGGCGCAGACCAGGGTAGAATTGAGCCTGCCGGGCAGGCCTATGCCATCCAGCTCGGCGCCTACACCGTGGTGCCTGACAATCGCCAGTTTGCCCAGGCTGCAGCCTATGGGCAGTTGTATTATCGGCGGATTGGCAACCTGTTCTACATACGAGTAGGCACCTACAATGACAACCGGCTTGCCCAGCAGTACCTGCAATCCATCCGCAATTATTATCCGGAAGCCTACATCGTGCTGGAAGATAGCCCCCTGCCTGCTGCCGGCCGCCAGGCGGCAGATCCTTATGTGTCCCCTTATGGCCAGCCGGATCAATATGGGGCGGAAAGTACGCCGCGCATCCCCGCGATTCCCGGGCTCACGCCGAAGGAAGGAGCAGCCTCTTCTTATATCCTACCGGCCGGAATAACCGGAAATGCCATCCAGCTGGCATCTCTGGCGACGGAAGAAAAAGGGGTTTCCTACATTAACAACCTTCGGGGGCGGGGCATTTCCGACCTCTACCTCTGGCAGAAAGACGGCAAGAACCGGGTTGTTGTTGCTCCGTTCCCCAGTAAGAGGGATGCCGCCAATTACCTGGAAACATTGAAAAGACAGTACAAACAGGATGGGATACTGGTGTATATAGATTGAAAATAGGCGGGGTTTGGTGCTGAGGTATTGTAGCGTAAGTATATGGACTGAATTAGTGGATTGGCGAAGGGCTGAATATCAAGGGCTTAACCCCGGTTCCCCGTTTCACTATTTGTGTCCATCTGCTTTTTGAATAGGCCCAGCCTTGTAGCGCAAAAGCAAAGCAATACAGGCACACTCCGTTGCCGGAACGTTTTTACTTATGAGGGCGGCCTGTCGACGAAGTCCGGAGTTTTACCGGACGGGCAGGGCTGCTTTCATCATGTCGCCATACTCCTGAAGGAATGCCGCGATCTTGGGCATTTGAAACAGGCAGATGACGAAGATACCGATCAACAAGGCATAAGCCATCGCCGTTTGTATCCGGAGTACGTTTTCTGCAGTGGATTTCTTTTTCATACTGTCCGTATTTATCGATGCTTAATTTAGTCAAAATTCTTGATTGATGGTATTTGGCTTGTATTATATTTTGATTAAAATGCATTCTGCGTGTTTTTTTTTGGATAAAATTTGAATTTGACATATTTACAACCGTTTGAACAAAGGCCCCTTCTTTTCTTGTTTCTATACTTGAGGCTTAGTGTGATTTTTACAAAAACCTCGTCACATTGCACTTACTCCTTTTATTTTTATTACTTTTTAGGTTCTGCACCACCGCATCATAAAAAACTATGTCACGATTAGTCATCATATCCAACCGGCTTCCTGTAACCATACAGAAAGAAGAGGGAGACCTTATTTATCACCCCAGCGCCGGAGGGTTGGCGACCGGCCTTAACTCATTGGATGGCTCTTGGGAAAAGATCTGGATCGGCTGGCCCGGCCAGGAGATCAAGGAAGCCTGGGAGCGGGAGGCCGTTCGCCGGGACCTCTCCAAAGACGGGCTCTTTCCTGTTTTTCTCAGCCAGGAGGAGATCACCCTCTATTACGAGGGGTTCAGCAATAAAGCTATATGGCCCCATTTTCACTACTTTACCCAGTATACGTCTTACCGGGACAGGTACTGGGAAGCGTACAAATCGGTAAACCGCACTTTTGCCGATGAGGTGATCCCACTTATCAGAAAAGACGACCTGGTGTGGGTGCATGATTATCAACTGATGCTGCTGCCTGCCATGATCAGGGAAGCATTTCCAAACCTTTCGATCGGATTTTTCCTGCACATCCCGTTTCCATCCTACGAGGTGTTTCGAATCCTGCCCTGGCGTGAAGAAATTCTGGAGGGGATGCTGGGCGCCAATCAGATCGGCTTCCATACATTTGGATATATGCGGCATTTCCTGAGCGCGGTCTACCGCATTTGCGGCTACGAACACCACTTCGGCAAACTGACGGTGGGCAACCGGCTGGTCAACGCCGATGTATTCCCTATGGGTATCGACTATGATAAATACGCACATCCCGAAATCGAACCGCAGGAAGGAAATGGCTCGCTTAAGATCCGGAAGCTGGCACAGCAACAAAAACTGGTTATCTCCATCGACCGCCTGGACTATAGCAAGGGCATTCCCCAGCGGCTTAAGGCTTTTGCCCGTTTTCTGGATAATTACCCTCAGTATCAGGGCAAAGTAACCCTGGTTATGATCGTGGTGCCTTCCCGGGCCAATGTAACGCAATACAAGGAACTCAAAGGGGAGATCGATAATCTGGTGGGCAAGATCAATGGAAAGTACGCCTCCTTTGATTGGGCGCCCATCCATTATTTCTATCGAAGCCTTGATTTTTCAGAATTGACGACCCTTTACCAGGAGTCGGACATCGCCCTGATCACCCCTTTGCGCGATGGCATGAACCTGGTGGCCAAGGAGTACGTGGCCAGCAAGGAAAAGAGTAAGAGAGGCGTGCTCATCCTCAGCGAAATGGCCGGCGCTTCCAACGAACTCATGGAAGCGCTGATCGTCAACCCCCAGGACCGGCAGGACATTACCAAAGCGCTGTTGCAGGCGCTGGAGATGAGCGAGGAAGAACAACGCCAACGTCTCGAACGCATGCAGGAAAGGATTCGGAAAAACGACGTCCGGCACTGGGCGGCTACATTTATAAAGGAACAAAAGAAACTCATGGAATCACAGAAAGAAAAAATAGCCCAGCGGCTGAGCGACGAAGCAAAGAAAAAATTGGCCGAGGACTATCGCTCGGCCAGGAGCCGTTTACTGATCCTGGATTATGACGGCACCCTGATGCCATTCCACAAGGATCCGCAGGCGGTAGTGCCGGATAAGCAGTTGCTCGCGATCCTGACGCGCTTGCGCAGCCATGAGGGCACCAAACTGGTAGTCAGCAGCGGCAGAGACCGCGGCACCCTTCAGAAATGGCTGGGCCCGCTCCAGTTGGATATGGCCGCTGAGCACGGGGTCTGGGTGAAGCGTAACGGAGAATGGTCGAACAACACCGGCCTGTCGGTAAGCTGGAAAGAAAGCATTCGTCAGGTACTGGAAAATATGGTGGAGCGGACCCCCGGCTCCTTCATCGAGGAGAAAGACTTTTCCATCGCCTGGCATTACCGGGCCATTGATAAGGACCTGGGAGAAAAGCGCGTCCGCGAATTTCGGGATGTCCTTCTATACCTTACCGCCAACGACGACCTGCAGGTGCTGGAGGGCAATAAGGTCGTTGAAATCAAGAATGCCGGCGTCAACAAAGGCAAAGCCGCTCTGAACTGGGTCGGGGAGCAGGAATGGGAATTTATTATGGCCATTGGAGATGACCATACCGATGAAGATACCTTTAAAGCTTTGCCGGAGGATGCACATACCATAAAGGTGGGCCTCGATAAATCGGCGGCCCGGTACAATATGCTTTCGGTAGAGGAGGTCCGCTCTTTCCTGGAAACCTTATAGTGCGATTTTACTTTGGAGTTCTCCAGTACAATTTGTGATTGGGGTATTCTTTGTTAAACTCGTATTTCAAAACATCGTGCGTGGTGATGATGCCTAACAGGTTGTTGTCATCATCGACGATCGGCAGGCCGTGGAAGAGGTTTTCCAGAAAGACCTGAGCCGCAGCGCCGATCTTTTCGTTGGGAGACATAGTCGCCACCCTTCTGGTCATAATATCCTCTACCTTAACCCCACTGTACTCCTCAGCGGATTTTCCCAGTTTTACCAGGTCGAAAGAAGTGATGATCCCGATCAGTTTTTTTCCCTGAACGACCGGTATGTGGTGGAGGTGTTTCGTGAAGAGGATGTCCTTCACCACCGCCAGGGTATCATCCGGGCGAACCGTTACAACATCAGTAGTCATGATCGTAGAGATGGGCTCATTCATCATAGTTGGCGGAAATTTTTCTGGATTGTTTTGTAATGCGCACTTAAATTAAGACAAAATTTGAATTCGGAGAATTTATTGGTGAAAATTTCCGAACCCTCCTATTGCCGTATCAGTATATCTAATCAACAAATTTATAACCTACTCCGCGTACAGACAGGAAATACTCCGGGTTCTTAGGGTCCTTTTCAAAATATTTGCGAAAGGAGAGAATGAAGTTGTCGATGGTCCGGGTAGAAGGATAGACATCGTACCCCCAGACCGACTGCAGGATCTGCTGACGGGAAACCACTTCGCCCCGGCGGTCGACCAGTAGTTTGAGCAACATGGCTTCTTTTTTGGTGAGGGTGAAGGGCCCTGGCTTGCCCTCTGCCTCATAGGTGGCGAAATTGACCTTATTGCCTCCGAATTCGTACACTTCCGGCGTGTTGCTGGGGCTCTTGCTGGTCCGTTTGATGAGGATCTGAACCCGCAGCAGCAGTTCTTCCAGGTTGAAAGGCTTGGTCAGGTAGTCGTCGGCGCCCTTTTTCAGGCCGGTGATGCGGTCCTGGGCGGTATCTTTGGCGGTCAGGAAGATAATGGGCACATCCATATTGGTCAGCCGGATCTGCTCGCAGATCTGAAAGCCATCCACTTCCGGGAGCATGACGTCGAGGATGAGCAGGTCAAAGTGCTGCTCTTTGGTGTACTTCAGGGCATCCTTGCCACTGCCGGTGGCCACCACCTCATAATCTTCCATTTCGAGGTTGAGCTTTACGACGTCGCGAATGTTCTCTTCGTCTTCAACAAGCAGAATACGCATCATGGGCGTTTATTTTTAAATCCCGGGCAGATGCAGGCTATACACTGCTTCAGGCCTGGTTATCGGTTACTGGTTGTTTCCCTTTTTCCCGTACCACCGGGATCTCTATCCGGAAGATCGTGCCTCTGGGCTGATTGTCCAGGACCGTGATCTTACCTTTATGGGCCCGGACGATCTCATTTACAATGTATAAACCCAAACCGGTGCCTTTTGTTTTGCGGGTATCTTCACTACCGATCCGGTAGAATTTTTCAAATATCTTACTTTTTTCCTTATCCTCCACTCCGATGCCCTGGTCGCTGATGTCCATCCGAATGGTAGCGCCGTGCTGGCTGATACAGGCTTCGATATCCGGTTCTTCCCCGGAGTACTTAACGGCGTTTTCCAACAGGTTGATGACGACAGAGGTCAGTCCGGCCACATCGCCCAGCGTATCTTCAATAGCGGTTTGTTTGTTGAAGGTAAAGCTGGCTTGGGGATATTTGGCCTCCATCTGTTCGAAAATGTCTTCCACCAACTGGGGCAGGTTGACTGGTTCTTCATGGAGCTGGTAGGCGGAATCCAGCTTGGCGGACAGCAGCAGGTCATTGACCAGTTTGTTGAGGCGCTCGGTTTCCATCAAAGCATTGTGGATCAGACGCTCGGCCTTATCCTTCGGAAGTTCCCGGCGCTGGAAGGTCTCCAGCACCAGCCGGATAGAGGCAATGGGCGACTTGAGCTCATGGGTGATCGACAGGAGGAAGTTCCGCTGCTGCCGGGCCGCCGTCACTTCCCGGTGGTACCCCCGGTTGATGAGCCACACCCCGATGGCAAGGCTGAGTACAAAAACACTGGCCTCGCCGAGGATCATGTACTCCTGGCTTTCGTACCTTTTCTTCAGCTCCCGGAAAGCGGGGGTGCTGTAGAACGCTTCGTCGGTAGGGGGGATCTCCTCCCGGGCGATCATCATCAGGCGCATGGTGTCGCGCTTGGCCTCGTAGGCGTCCCGGTTCTTGATGAAGAGCAGGACCGACCACCAGGCGAACGCCAGCATCATGTAGGCGATCACGCCGTAGGAAAGGAGGCGGAGTTGAGTGTTGCGGGATCTATCCATGCTTCATCAGGCCTGAGAATTGAAAACAATATCCAGCGCTTCCTTCATCTTGCCGGCAGCTTCTTCCAGGTCGCTTTCGGCATGGGCGGCGGAGACGAAGCCCACCTCGTATCCGGATGGGCCGAGGTAGACGCCGCGCTGCAGCAGCTCGTGGTGCAGGATCTTGAACTTGTCCATACTTTGAGGGTCGATCTGGCTGGCGCGGACGATCTTGTCCCGCGAAAAGGCGATCCAGAAAATGGAGGCGATCTGCTGGACCTGCATCTCATAGCCCTTCTCATCGGCGTACTGCCGGATGCCGGCCACGAATTTTCGGGTTTTGGCTTCCAGCCTTTCGTAGAAGCCGGGCTCCAGCAGTTGTTGCAAAGCGGCATGCCCGGCGGCCATCGCCACGGGGTTGGCCGACAGGGTGCCCGCCTGGTAGACCGGCCCGTCGGGTGCGATATGGCTCATCACCTCGTGGCTGCCCCCGTAGGCGCCCACCGGCATGCCCCCGCCGATGATCTTGCCGTAGGTGATGATATCGGGTTGAATATCATAGTGTCCGGCGGCGCCCTCGAAACCCACGCGGAAGCCGGAGATCACCTCGTCGAAGAGGAGCAGCACGCCGTACTTGTGGCACTTTTTGCGGAGGCACTCCAGGAAGGACTTGTCCTGCAGCAGCAGGCCGTTGTTGGCCGGCACCGGCTCGATGATGATGCAGGCGATGTCGTGGCCGTGCTCCTGCAGCGTCTGGTCGAGCAGCGCCCGGTCGTCCAATGGCAGTACCAGCGTTTCTTTGGCGAAAGATTCCGGAATACCGGCGGAGGTGCTCACGCCGAAGGTCACTAACCCGGAGCCGGCTTTGACCAGGAGGGAATCCACATGCCCATGGTAGCAGCCTTCAAACTTGATGACCTTGCTCTTGCCCGTGATGCCCCGCGCCAGGCGGATGGCGGACATGACGGCCTCCGTGCCGGAGCTGACGAAGCGGATCTTATCGATGTAGCGGTTGTTCTCGATGATGAGCTTGCCCAGTTGGTTGCCCAGTTTGGTGGGCGTACCGAAGGAAGTGCCTCTGGACACCGTTTCCAGGACCTGTTCCCTGATCCGGGCGTTGTTGTGCCCCAGGATGAGCGGCCCCCAGGAACAGCAGAAGTCGATAAAGGTGTTGTCGTCCTCGTCGGTGAAACGGCAGCCCTGGCCTTCCTTGATGAACAACGGCGGCCCGGAAACCGACTTGAAGGCGCGAACGGGAGAGTTGACCCCGCCGGGGAAGTACTTTTTGGCTTCTTCAAACAGTTGGGCGGAGCGGGAGCGGTTGATCGTATCGACAAATTGCATATCGGATCTTTTCGGTTTATTTCCGGCAAAGTTAACGAATAGGTTGCAGGGCTGTTGTCAGGGAGGAGTAAAAGTGGCCGGCGCCGGGCAAAAATGCGGCCCCTGGCCCCCAAATTTATACTGACGAACGCCTGCGTTGTCAGTATACGCTGACCAGTTATGCGTCAGTGTATTTGGGTCGAAGATGTGAACGTAACTGATCAGTGTGCCATACCTTTCTGCACAACCCCTCGAAGGCGTGAAATTAAATTTGTTTCGTTGGAAGGTTGGCTTTCGTCTTCGACGCCAAAAGATTTTGGCGAACCGATTGAGCGTTGGCTTTCGTCTTCGACGCCAAAAGATTTTGGCGAACCGGTGGAAGGTTGGCTTTCGTCTTCGACGCCAAAAGATTTTGGCGAACCGATGGAAGGTTGGCTTTCGTCTTCGACGCCAAAAGATTTTGGCGAACCGGTGGAAGGTTGGTTTTCGTCTTCGACGCCAAAAGATTTTGGCGAACCGATAGAAGGTTGGTTTTCGTCTTCGACGCCAAAAGATTTTGGCGAACCGATGGAAGGTTGGCTTTCGTCTTCGACGCCAAAAGATTTTGGCGAACCGATAGAGCGTTGGCTTTCGTCTTCGGCACAATTCCCCTCTTCAACTTATCCCGCCGATAATTGTTAGTTTTGCACTTATAAATCCAAACCAATGCTCACAGCCATTTCCCCGATCGACGGGCGGTACGCCAGTAAAGTTCAGGAATTGTCCGACTACTTTTCCGAATTTGCCCTGATCAAGTACCGGGTATTCATTGAGGTCCAGTACTTCATCGCGCTCTGCGAACACCCGCTGCCTCAATTGCGCGAATTCCCGGAGGCCAAGCTCGATGAGCTCGTTCGCCTGAGCAACCGCTTCAGCCTGGAGGACGCCCAACGGATAAAAGACATCGAATCGGTGACCAACCACGATGTGAAGGCCGTGGAATATTTCCTGAAGGAACGGTTCGATGCTCTCGGCATCGGCCAATACAAAGAATTCATCCACTTCGGCCTCACTTCCCAGGATATCAACAATACGGCGACCCCTCTGATGCTGAAGCACGCCACGGAGAATGTGTACCTGCCTGTCTATCACCAATTGCGGCGCGAGCTGGAAAGCCTGGCGGATACCTGGGCGGATGTGCCCATGCTGGCGCGTACCCATGGGCAGCCCGCCTCTCCGACCCTGCTGGGAAAGGAGTTTCGCGTCTTCGTCGCCCGCCTGGATGAGCAACTGCGGCAAATGGAATCCATCCCCCACAAGGCCAAGTTCGGCGGCGCCACAGGCAACTTCAACGCGCACTACGTAGCCTACCCTGAGATCGACTGGAAGCAGTTCGGCGACAAGTTCGTGGAAGAGTCACTGGGCCTGAGCAGAGCATATCCTACCACCCAGATCGAGCACTACGATAATATGGCCGCCCTGTTCATGGCCATGAAGCGCGTCAATACCATCCTGACCGACCTGTGCCGGGATATCTGGACGTACATTTCCATGGATTACTTCCGGCAGAAAACGGTGAAAGGGGAAGTCGGCTCTTCCGCCATGCCTCATAAGGTCAACCCCATCGACTTCGAGAATGCCGAAGGCAACCTGGGCCTGGCGAACGCCCTGTTCACCCACCTGGCCGATAAACTGCCCATCTCCCGCCTGCAGCGCGACCTGACCGACAGCACTGTCCTGCGCAACATCGGCGTGCCGCTGGCCCACACCGTCATCGCTTTCCGCTCCATCCTCAAAGGGCTGGGCAAACTGCTGCTCAACGAAGAAAAACTGCAGGCCGACCTGGAGGCCAACTGGATGGTGGTGGCCGAGGCGATACAGAACGTCCTGCGCCGGGAGGGCTACGATCAGCCCTACGAGGCGCTCAAGGAGCTGACCCGAGGTAAGGCGCGCGTCACCAAAGAGGATATGCACGGCTTCATCGACGGGCTAAAGGTGAATAAGGCCGTGAAGGAGGAACTGAAGCGGATCACACCTCATAATTATGTGGGGCGGTGAAAAAGCTTTCTATTACTAACCTGCCGCTTTCAGCTGAAAAGCAGATACAGGTCTTCAACTCACTCGGCTATGAAATTGGAAGGTATTTTGTAGATGAACATAGCCCGCGCTTTGATTTTCATCTCGATCAACAGCCTGGTTTGTACTATTTGGTTATCTCATCTGGAGGACAAGTATGTGTTGCCCATAAGTTAATTATTCATCACTAAAATCCTGACTGTCTGTAATCCAATTCGGGCAGAGTGAGAATGTATTAATGCTCTGCCCGCGATTATTGGGACATGACTTTATTATGAAAAAAGTAACTTTTCTACTATTACAATTAGTTCTGGCCAGTTTTTCAAATCATGCTCAGATGGAAAAAAGGGATTATATATGGATAATAGGGTATGACGTCAACGTTACTTCCGAAGGGGCAGGAACAAAACTGGATTTCAATCAGGATACACTGCAGGTTAGTTTTGTTGAAAAGCCCATGTGGTTTTCAAGTTCCAGTATCAGCATGTGCGACAAAGAAGGCGACTTAATTTTTTATAGTAATGGATGTTATGTAGCAGGGGTGGACCATCTGCTTATGCCCGGAAGTGAGGCCTTAAGCCCAGGAATAGTGGAGGAGGAATATTGCCCCTTTGGAGGGCTTCAGATACAAGGGTTGATAGCCTTGCCTCAATTAAATGATAAATATTTCTTGATTGGTTATCAATGGGAACTCCTTCCTGAACTTGCTGGTATTAAAGGTACTTCAATTACCTATTCTGTAATTGATATGAACCTCAATAATGGCTTGGGGGAAATGGTTGAGAAAAATACCCTTATTCTCCAAGATACGTTCTCAGACGGCTACCTCCAAGCCATTCAGCACGCCAATGGCCGGGACTGGTGGGTCATAGCGCCCAAGGCGGTGAGCAATTGTTATCACAAATTGTTGTTGGACAGCGCCGGCCTGCATTATGTGGAAAAGCAGTGCATCGGCAATGTGTGGGACTACCGGGACTGGGCCGGCCAGGCCGTTTTTTCTCCGGACGGCACGAAATACATCCGTTTCAATGCTTACAACGGCCTGAACATCTTTGACTTTGACCGTTGCAACGGGGAGTTGTCCAATCACATCCAGATCCAGGTCCCGGGGACGTACGATTCGGGCGGGGTAGGGGTGTCGCCTAATTCGCGTTACCTCTACGCTTCGGCAACGGACAGCCTGTTTCAGATCGACCTCCAGGCGCCGGATATTCAGCAAAGCCTTACTTTCATCGAAGCTTACGACGGCCAGCCTTTTCCGTATTACGGCGTGTTCTACCTGCAGCAACTGGCTCCGGACGGCAAGATCTACATCGGGGGGACCGGCAGCCACCAGCACCTGCACATCATCCACCAACCTGACAGCGCCGGCCTGGCCTGCGATTTCGAACAACATGGCCTGCCGCTGCCGTCCTTCAATTATGTCAGCATGCCCAACCTGCCTCACTTCAATATGGGGCCGACAGAGGAGCCTTGCGATTGGGTGCTTAATGATGCAAAAGAGGAAAAAGCGCCGTCGTCTGTCATCACATCGGTTTTCCCCAATCCGGCTTCCACCCGTTTCACCCTATCTTTCAACCGCCCGCTGCCAGCCAGGGGCGAATTGATCTTGTACGATGCGCTCGGTGGGACGTGCGCCCGGTTTCCGCTCCTTCCCGGCGCCCGGCAAGCATCTTTTGACATCAGCAGCCGGCCGGCCGGCCTGTACTTTTATGAAGTGCGCAGCGCGGGTGGGCGGCTTGGAGCGGGAAAGCTGTTGGTTGGGAATTGATGGGTAATAGTGTGATGCAACGGGCCCATTGATAGAATGCTTGAGGGCGGGTCAGTATGTCCCCTCTAATGCTGCCAAAAGCACGGCGCCGGCTGAAGGCACAAAATACCCGGCTAGGCCTGGGGCGAACAAAGCCAGGCCTAAAATACTGGCTTTTGGGCTTTGTTCTTTTGGCTTGGCCCAAAAGAACCAAAACCCCAAGGCTTTAGATCCATTTGGATAGCTCTAAGCCCCATTTCCCTGCGCCGCAAGCCAAGCCGTTCGCGGGTTTGTACAGGGTATGGAGGCTTCGCCCAAGGGTTAATGGTAGTTTGAAGAGTTGACCCCTGGGTTTGGGGCTCACTTCGGGCTTGCTTGGCAGCCCTGCCGGGGAAATGGGGCTAAGAGCTATTAACCAAATGCCTCTAAGGCCGGACAACAGCTTGGGGGCGGCCCCTATTTTGAACCTGCTGGCCGCCTCCGCCTCATTGAGTAGTCGTGTCTTCAGCCATGGCCAGCCAGAGTTGGCAATCCGGGTAAATGGCATTTTATCAATGGCTCTGTTACATCACAGGGTAATTGTTTAAGCCTGCCGCTCCGCTTCTACATCCGCAATAGTTTTGGGTATGGATTTGCCCAATACCCGGTGCCCGGCCTCTGTGATCAGCACATTGTCTTCAATGCGAACGCCGCTGAAATTGCGGTACTGCTGCGCCTTTTCGTAGTTGATGAACTCCCAGTGTTTGCGCTCTTCCTGCCACATATCGATCAGCTCGGGAATGAAGTAGATGCCCGGCTCGACCGTGAGCACGAAGCCCGGCTGCAGCGTGCGGGCCAGCCGCAGCGATTTCAGGCCGAACTGGCTGCTGCGCTCCAGTTCACCCGCGTAGCCGACATAATCTTCTCCCAGGCCTTCCATATCGTGCACGTCCATGCCGATCATGTGGCCGAGGCCGTGCGGGAAGAAGAGGGCGTGGGCCCCTGCCTGTACGGCTTCGTTCGTATCTCCTTTCATGATGCCCAGCGCCTTCAGCCCTTCGGTGATCATGCGGGCAGCCTCCAGGTGGACGTCCTTGTAACGGATGCCCGGCCGGAGGGCTTCTATGCAGGCTACCTCGGTGTCCAGGACGATCTTGTAGATCTCCTTCTGACGGGTGCTGAAGGTTTTGCTCACCGGGAAGGTGCGGGTGATGTCGCCCGCGTAGTGGGTGGGGGTCTCGGCGCCGAAATCCCCTAACACCAGTTGGCCTTCTTTGAGGGTATTGCCGTGGTAATGGTTGTGCAGGGTTTGCCCGTTGACGGTGAGGATGGCGGGGTAGGAGAGTTGCCCGTCGGCCGCCAGGGCGATGCCTTCAACGATACCCGCAAGCTCCGCTTCCAGGATGCCGGGTCGGGCGCGGCGCATGGCTGCCAGGTGCATGGCGCGGGTGATGTTGACCGCTTTTTCCATTTCCGCCACTTCTTCCGGGCTCTTGATGGAAACCAGGGAGACGACGGCCTTGATCAGGGCTTCGGAAGAGCGCGCCCTGACGCTGTTGATGGGAATATCCATCCACTGGCTGAGCAGGATCTGGTTTTCGGCCCGGTAGGGGGGGAGGAAGTGGACCGGACGCCCCTGGTTCAGGGCGTCGCGCAGTTTTCCCTCCAACGCTCCATAGGGCAAGGTGTCGTTGACGCCCACGCCCCGGGCGCGCTCGGCCAGGGTGGGCTGCGGGCCCATCCAGACGATGTGCTCGATGGTCAGCTCATCGCCGTAGATGGTGGTTTTTTGCTCGTCGATGTCGATCAGCCCGGCCAGGCCGGCGCTGTCCAGCCCGAAAAAGTAGAGGAAGTGGCTGTCCTGCCGGAACCGGTAGGTGTTGTCGGCATAGTTCATGGGGCTTTCATTGTTGCCCATCAGCAGGATAAGGCCGGAGTCGAGCTGCGCCTGCAGGCGGTGGCGGCGCTCTATGTAGGTATTGGTATCGAACATGTATTGTTGGTTATTGAGTTAGGATCTTTTTTGAGCGGGGGAAATATAGTGAATTGCCATGAGAAAAACAGGCTCAGGGGGAGGGGTATTGCGGCAAAAAGCAGGATTAGAGCGTCTTACTTCTTTTGTCGGGTAACAAAACTTACATTTGCAGGGCTAACTACTGCGCTATGAATCAATTGGAAAAATTTCAGGAAATAGAGACTTTCATCTTCGACGTCGACGGGGTGCTGACCGACGGCCAGGTGCTGGTGCTGGAGGACGGCAAATTACTACGCCGGATGAGCCTTCGGGACGGCTACGCCATCAAGCTGGCGGTGAAAGAGGGCTATAATGTCTGTGTGATCACCGGGAGCAATTCGGAAGGGGTAAAGCTGCGCCTGGAAGGCCTGGGCGTGGAGCATGTATACATCGGCGTAGAGGACAAGCTGAGGGTTTTTGAAAAATATATCCGCGACAACGACATCGACGAAGGAACCATTCTGTATATGGGCGATGACCTGCCCGACTATGCCGTAATGCGCCGGGTGGGTTTTCCCACCTGTCCGTGTGATGCTGCCCATGAGATGTTCGAACTGGCGAAGTACGTTTCTCCGTATAAAGGGGGCGAGGGCTGTGTCCGGGATGTTATTGAAAAAGTGCTGCGGCTGAACGGCCAGTGGCCGGTAGACTGAGCGTCTGTAAAAGAATGATCTTTCACGGACGCTGAAAATACACCAAAGGCTATGTTAAGGGCTTTGTTAAGGCTGGTGCGCTTTCCCAACCTGGCGATCGTTGCGCTGGCCCAATACCTGATCTATTACATACTGTTGCTGCCTGCTTTCCAGCAATACAATCTGGAGCCCATCCTCGACGATGCGCATTTCAGCCTGCTGGTTGCGGTGACGGTATTCATTACGGCCGGAGGTTATGTGATCAACGACATTATTGATTTCCGTATCGACCTTGTCAATCGCCCGGATAAGGTGGTGATCAACCGGCAGATCCGCGTTCAATCGGCCTACTGGCTGTACTTTTGTTTCAACCTCATGGGTTTCCTGCTGGCCCTGTACCTGTCCTTTCACGTGGAATGCATTCCTCTGGCCAATTTGTTCCCCCTTGCGGTAGCCTTATTGTTCCTGTATTCTACCTACCTGAAGCGGCAGGCCCTTGTCGGTAATCTGCTCATTGCCCTTTTCTGCGCCGGCGTGGCGGGCATCGTTTGGTTCGCTGAACGCGAGGCCTTTCGGGAGCTCATAGAACAGGCGCCGGCCCTGGCGGGGCGCATCGGCAGTATCATCAGTTGGTATATGGCCTTCGCCTTCCTGTCTACGATGTTTCGGGAGGTGGTCAAGGATATGGAGGACGTACAGGGAGACGTCGGCGCCAATTGCCGGACCATACCGGTGCGGTGGGGGATGAAAGTGGCCAAGGGCGTGGCGGCAGCCTTTGGGTTGGGACTGGCGGTTTTCCTCGTCTATCTGGCGCTGAGCCGGCCGGGGCTGTTCACCGAGCTGAGCCTGGCCTTTTTGATCTTTGGTGTCCTGGCGCCATTGCTGCTGGCGCTGGTTTGGGTATTCCGCGCCCGGGAGAAGAAGCAGTTCTATCGCCTGAGCCAACTTGCCAAGCTGATCATGCTGGGAGGATTGGCGATGTTGTTTTTTCTGGCCGTGCTGTAAAGGCCTTAACCTCCTGGTTTAGGGTTGGCGCTGGATGGATTAACCCGGCAGCGTCTGTCGGAGACAAAACCCGGGAATTCTGATCCTACAAATGATAATTGACGATTACCAATGAACATCCTCAAGAAAAAGATCATTCTTGCTTCCCAATCGCCCCGCCGCCGGCAGTTGCTGGAACAGGCCGGGTTTACCTTTGAAGTGAAGGCCATCCCCATTGATGAGTCCTTCCCGCCGGATATGCCGGTGGACGAAGTGGCGCCCTATCTCGCCCAGCGCAAGGCCCACGCCGCCCGGGAGCTGATCACCGGCGACGAGGTGCTGCTCACCGCCGATAGCGTGGTCATTCTGGGCGATTCCATTTACAATAAACCGGAAGATGTGGAAGATGCCCGCCGCATTTTGCGCGCCCTTTCCGGCCAGGTGCACCGCGTCATCACGGGCGTCTGCCTGCTGTCCGGAGATAAGGAGCGGGTGTTCGCCGGCGAGTCCCGCGTCCACTTCGCCGAACTGACGGAGGAGGAGATCGACTATTACATCCGCACCTGCCAGCCGTTCGACAAGGCGGGCGCCTACGCCATCCAGGAGTGGATCGGTTTGTGTAAGATCGACCGCATCGAGGGGACGTACGCCAATATCATGGGGCTGCCGGTGGATTTGGTGTATCGGGAGATGGGGGCGTTTGTGTAGGGGTGTTTTGGTGCATTGGTGTTTTGGTGCGTTCGTGTATTCGTGTATTCGTGTATTCGTGGGTTCGTGCGTAATGCTTGAGGGGAAGGATACCTACCCTTGTGCTTCTCTCTTGCCCAGGCTAAGGGCTTCGCTACCTACAAGAAAGGTCGTCAATCAGCCCAATCAACTAATCTCTCCTCCCAAACGGCATTTCTCGCTCCCGGGCCTGGCGTTGCTTCCGCTTCTGCAGGGCCTGGATGGTTTTCTCCACGCCGCGGGCGATCTCCGTCCAGGCGGCGTCATCCTTGGGGTTTTTCATCCATTTGGCGGGCAGCCCCTGGAGCTGGCTGATCTCCATGTCATCCCACAGGCATTCCCGGATGCGGATGGGGATCACCTGCTTTTCGCCTTTGCGGTGGGCCGCCAGGGCAGAGGACAGCTCTTTATTGTAACAGAATTCGGAGGCGATGAAGTCCTGACTGATGAGGCAGAAAACCATATCAGCCTCTTCCAGCCGCTGATAGATCTTATCTTCCCAGGGATCGCCGGGCAGGATGCAGCCGTCGTCCCAAAGCTGCACCTTATTGGAGCGGAGCAGGGGGCTGAGGCCTTTCTTCAGGGCTTTCATGTAGTCCTCGTCTTCATGGCTGTAGGAAATGAATGCCCGCAGGGGTTGATCATACTGCCGGGCTTCCGGCGATTCGATCCCGTCGAGCAGGCCCGCCACCTTGTAGCGCTTGCCGAGTTTGCCGGAGAAATAGTCTTCGATGCCTTCCTTTTCGTAGCCGATGAGCTCTTTGTATTCGACATGGATGGTTTGCCCGTCGAGCTGGTCCGGCAGGGGGATGAGTTCCTGGTATTTTAGCTCGGCAAAGCTGTTGTGGATCTCTTTCAGAGATTCCCGGATGAAGGTCAGGAAATCCCGGCGGCGCTCGCCCGCCAGTTGGAGCTTTATCTTTCGGGCCTCTTTATCTACCACTACATTGGCGCGGGACTGGAAGAGCACGTTTTCCTGCAGCACCATTCCGTTGCGCCACCGCCGCTCTTCCATCAGATATTGGTGCAGGCGGACCATCAGTCGGGGAAAGACAGTATCAGGTAGAAAATCCGGATATTCCACCACAAAACGGATGACCTTCTCCCCAGGATCAAAGGACAAAGTGTTCTGAGGCACCGGCAGCAGGTCGGGTACGATGAATTCCTCCTGCTTTTCATCTATAGGAAAACAGAGCTCGAACTGCCGCATCATTTGGGCAATGAATAGCAATTTGTTTTCCGGGTAGCTGCGCTTTGGCGCTTTGTACCTCTGTACATGCTGTTCCACTTTGGGGTTCTCCGGCTGATAGCGTGGGTCATTGATAATATCGTCGAGCTGGTGGATGGAAAAGCGGCCGTTCTGATCCGCCACGATGGGCGAGTTGATGATGCGATACACCCCGTTGGTCAGCCAGAGTGGGTTGAGTACCTGGGTATCGTGGAGGCGCAGCTTTTCGTAGTGCAATACGACGCCCAGGTCGTTGAGATATTCCAACAGGATGTTCTGTTCCTTTTCCTCGGTGATATCCAGCACCCGGCATTTTTCGCGGAATTGCTCGTAGCTGATGTAGTCCTCCTGCATATCTTCGAACGCCCGCTTGGCGCCGTGCCATTTATCCGGTAGGTGGGCCTCCCGCATGGGCAGATCCCATACTTCGGCCCACAGTTTTTCGCGGAAGCCTTTTAATCCTTCTCCCATCTTGCAGGAGAGGCGGAAAAAGTCGTGAATAAAAGGATATTTCTCTTGCAGGAACTGTTCATTGACCCGGAAGGAGGGGTGCTGGTCGATCTTATTCAGCACCACGATCACCGGCGAATCGCCGCCAAAGCTTTGGATGCGCTTCAGCCAGTATTCCGCCTTTTCGTCCTTGCGGCTGTCGAGCACCAGGACATAGACCGAGCGCTTGGACAGAAAGAACTGGTGGGTGGCGTGCATGATCTCCTGGCCTCCGAAGTCCCAGAAGTGGATGGTGACGTCTTCTTCATTGATGGTTACCGGCTCCCGGCGGATGCGGACGCCGTGGGTTTGATCTTCATGCTCGTCAAATTTTTCGCCCAGCATGGCCTTGATGAGGGAGGTCTTGCCGGAGGCGCCTTCGCCGACCAGGAGGACTTTGGCTTCGTTCAAGGGGGAGTAGGGGTGCTCGAAGTAGGAGAGGATGGCTTCGGTTCCTAGCTCAGCAATTTCGGGTGGGGGGATGCAGAGGGGGTTGGTGTGCAGGGTGATTCCATTTTCGTCGTAATCCAGTTTTTGCGCTACTGGGAGGTCTTTGCGTAACAGGTGGAGGAGTGGCGTTAGATCTTTAACTTGATTGTATTCTAAGCGTAGGTGACCTATCTCATTTAATGATTTAATTGGACCGATATCGCTGATTCGGTTACCACTGAAGTCCAACAGGTTGAGCTGGGTGAGTTTTTCCAGCGGGCTGATGTCGCTGACCTGGTTGCTACTGAAGTGCAATTGGTTGAGCTGGGTGAGTTTTTCCAGCGGGCTGATGTCGCTGACCTGGTTGCTACTGAAGTGCAATTGGTTGAGCTGGGTGAGTTTTTCCAGCGGGCTGATGTCGCTGACCTGGTTGCTACTGAAGTACAATTGGTTGAGCTGGGTGAGTTTTTCCAGCGGGCTGATGTCGCTGACCTGGTTGCTCCAGAAGTACAATTGGTTGAGCTGGGTGAGTTTTTCCAGCGGGCTGATGTCGCTGACCTGGTTGCTACTGAAGTACAATTGGTTGAGCTGGGTGAGTTTTTCCAGCGGGCTGATGTCGCTGACCTGGTTGCTACTGAAGTACAATTGGTTGAGCTGGGTGAGTTTTTCCAGCAGCGGGCTGATGTTGCTGACCTGGTTGCTACTGAAGTACAATTGGTTGAGCTGGGTGAGTTTTTCCAGCGGGCTGATGTCACTGACCTGGTTGCTACTGAAGTACAATTGGTTGAGCTGGGTGAGTTTTTCCAGCGGGCTGATGTTGCTGACCTGGTTGCTACTGAAGTTCAATTGGTTGAGCTGGGTGAGTTTTTCCAGCGGGCTGATGTCGCTGACCTGCTGCTTGCAATTGCTCCAGAAGTTCAATTGGTTGAGCTGGGTGAGTTTTTCCAGCGGGCTGATGTCGCTGACCTGGTTGCTCCAGAAGTTCAATTGGTTGAGCTGGGTGAGTTTTTCCAGCGGGCTGATGTCGCTGACCTGGTTGCTGCTGAAGTACAATTGGTTGAGCTGGGTGAGTTTTTCCAGCGGGCTGATGTCGCTGACCTGGTTGCTGCTGAAGTCCAATTGGTTGAGCTGGGTGAGTTTTTCCAGCGGGCTGATGTCGCTGACCTGATTGCTGCTGAAGTCCAATTGGTTGAGCTGGGTGAGTTTTTCCAGCGGGCTGATGTCCTTTATTTCCCATTTATTTTCATACTCCCCGGAAATATCTAGTTTTTTCAAATATTTAAGTAGGCTGATTTCAGGGTGTATTTCCTGTAATTTGTTGAGCTCACCACCATTTGGTTTTATCCATTCTTCTTTCTCCTCATCCCAATACTCATTACTCACCACCAATTCCTCCAGCCACACCAATTCAAACAGCTCCTTCGGCAGTTCCGTCAGCCCGCAGTTGCCAAGGTTGAGGCTTTTAAGTTTTTTCTTCCTGGCTTCGTGGATGAGTTTCAGCGCTAGTTCAGACATGGAGGTGGGTTTTGTGCGGGGGTGCAGGCGGAGCTTACCGGTATTCGCGGTTCGGCGTTCGCCTATTTCGGAGTTATTCGTTAATTAGTTGATCAATTTCTTTTTTAGGATTGGTAGGCTTTTGTTTACAATACCCCACAGGATCTCATCAGATATTTTATCGTATCCGTGAATTATCCGGTTTCTGGTGTCGACGATCTTTCTCGAATTAGTGATTTTTATAGAAGGGTCTTTTTTTAAGGTCCGGCTCATAGCCTCTCCGATGATCGCTATATTCCTTTCTATTGCCCGTTTCGTTTTCAGGTCTTTCCTGAATTCGGAGAAATCTCTTTTGGCTGGAAGAAAACTGTCTATTTCTCCGATCGCCGTATCAATATCAATTAACCAACTCTTTATCTCCTCTATCATAAACCAGCGCTTTGGTTCTGTTCAAAACTTTCTTAAATATGGGGTTCTCTAGGGATTGAGCTTCCAGAAGGTCAATCTTCCGGTTCAAGATCTCCTCCAATTTGAACTTCACCTCGAAGTAGTTATCCATATATTCCAATGGGTCGATTTCCTCGAATTCCACCACAAAGTCTACATCACTGGACTCGTTAAACTTATCTGTCAGTACAGAACCGAATGCATACAAATTCTTGACATGGTGATTCAGGCAAAGCTCCCGGATCTGATTGATATGATCGTTGATGATCTGCATGTTCCCAATATACAGCTTTTCTACAATGTTTCAATAAGAGGCGGAAAACGCCAGGAGTAAAACATACAGGGTCGCTGTTTAGGCATGACGGTTTTGTGGTGTTGCGGTATTGTGTCCCGCCCCCCTAAGATCCCACCGCCCAAGCTCCAAGCGTAAACCCGGAACCCCACGAATACACGAATACACGAATACACTATTTCCTCAAATCCCACACCCAGTGCCCCTCCATGTCGAAGTACCCGATCATATCGCCCTGTTCGACGCGGAACAGGCCGTCTCCGGCGTAGCTGATGTATTCGTAATCCGGTTGTACGATGAGGTCCCCGTTGAGGCTGGCCAGGCCGCTGAAGCCCTGGATGCGGACCTTGGCGTACCCCTCCTCGAAGCTCTCGATCTTATCATATTTAGGGGGAATGAGCTCGATGCCCTTCTGGTTGATGATGCCCCACTTGCCGTCGACCTGCACTACGGCGACGCCGTGTTTGAACTCGGTGGCCTTCTCGTAGTAGCCATCATAGAGGTGGGCCTGTTCGGTGATGTAGTAGAAGCGGTATTTTTCATCGCGCACCAGGCCCCGGCCCTCCTGGAAGGCCAGCATGCGGTCGACGCTGGGCTCGATGAGCAGGTTGCCCTGCCGGTCGATCAACCCGGCCTTGCGGATGCCTTTGTAGACCACCGCTTTGCCGTCGTTGAAATCCAGGCATTTGGAGTATCCAAAAGGTACGGCTACTTCGCCTTTGGTATTGATGTAGCCGCAGGCGCCGTCTTTCTGTACGGCGGCCAGCCCCTCGGAGAAGGAAGATACTTTGGAATAGATATCGGGGATCACCAGGCGGCCGGTGGTGTCGATGAAACCGTAGCCGTCTTTGTACTTCACCGCGGCCAGCCCCTCGCTGAAGGGCTGTATCTCCCGCAGGTTGAGGTTGTTGATCAGTTCGCCGTCGCGGCCGATCAGGCCGTAGCGGACGTTGTTGTTCCCGAAGCGGGCCACGGCCAGGCCATGCTCATTGAAGTCCTGGATCTCCAGATAGCGCGGCCGCTGGATGAAGTGGCCCAGGCTGTCAATAAGGCCATATTTGTTGTCGACCACGACCCGGGCGATGCCGCGGGTGAAGTCGAACCCTTTATCAAATTTGGGAGGCACGATGAACGCGCCCTTTTTGTCAATATAACCGACGCCCTCCTCGGCGTACACCCAGGTCAGGCCGTTCTGGAAATTGCCCGCCCGGCGGTAGAGGAAGTCCACGGCCACATCGCCTTGTTTGTCGACAAAGCCCCAGTTGTTGCCCAGTTTGGCCGCCGCCAGGCCGTCGCTGAAATTCTGCACTTCCCGGAAGCGGCAAGGGATCACTTCGAGGCCGTCGCGGTCGACGAAGCCCCACAGGCCGTTGCGTTTGACCGCCAGGCGCCCGTCCCGGAAGGAGCCGATCTCATCGTAAACAGCGCTGACGGTGAGTTGCCCCAGCGTGTCGATCAGCCCGTACTTGGGCTCCCGGATGTAGACGCGAACGATCTTGTTGTCGGTATTTTCCAGGAATTGCACCCCGTCGTAGCGGCAGGGAATGAGCACATCGGCATCGCGGTTGACCATGCCCCATTTGCCGTGGCACTCCACAATACCTACGTCGTTGACAAAATCCTTGGCGAAGGTATACTGGGGCGGCACGATCACCTGGGCCGCCGTATCGATGTACCCCCATTCGCAGCCCTCGCAGGTCAGGGAAGCGTCGTGGCGGAAGAGCTGGTCGTACTGGGTGTAGTCGAGCATGACGCCGGGAGTGGCCAGCCCGTTGAGGTAGGTGCGCAGCTTGCTCAGGCTGTGTTCCGGCTTCATGCTGCCCGACAGGCGGCCGGAGAAACTGAAGCGCGCCACGCCGTCGACAAAATCGCCGAGGTACGCCAGGTCGCGGCGCACGATGCGGCCGATGCGGTCGACCAGGCCGTGGCGGCCGTTGGCGAAGACGCAGCGCGCCACGGGGTAGCCTCTGCGGAAATCGTCGAAACGGACGTCCCAGAAGTCCATCTCGGTGACCAGCATGCCCAGCTCGTTACTGACCAGGCCGTACGCCATATCGAAGCGGAAGGTGGTGCGTTCGAACTCATAGCGCTCCGATTTTTCGATGCCAACCAGCGTGAAGCCCAGGTTGCGCTCCACCTGTACGCTGTGGAATTTGGGGTCGATCTGGACATCTCCATCCTGCAGGCGGCGCAGGCCCCAGCGGTCTTCCTGGGGGGAATAGAACCACTCGAAAGCATCGAGCAGGTAGTCGTTGGAGCTGTTTTCCGCTGCTCCTCCGGGGAGGGCGGTATTGCCGGCGATGTTCACCTGGAAGTGCTTCTGGAAGTTGCTGGTGTCGCGCAACCTACCCTCATCATCCAGGCGCAGGAGGGTCAGAGCTTCGCCCTTGCCGTCTCCCTGGTGGCGATAGGCCCGGGCCTGCTTGCCTTCGAGCTCAATACGGTGATAGATGGCGGGAACCACCTGTTCTCCTGCAAAATTGACGATGCCGAAGCGGTTCTCTTTTTTTACCACGCAGGCGTTGCCGCGCAGCGGGGCGATGTAGTCGTATTCGAATGGGATGACGGTGGCGCCCCCGGCGCGGACGACACCCCACTGGCCCTGATAATTGACGCGGAAGAGTTTTTTGTCGTAGGCCTGGATCTCGTTGTAGGCCGGCGGCAGCATCTGGTTGCCACACCAGTCGAGCAGGCCGAGCTGTCGTTTCTTTTTGGTGATGATGTATCGCTTGGAAAAGGAATAGTAATTGTCGTAGCTGCCGTCGGTGATGATGCGCCCGCAGGGGATGGAGTAGACAAATTGCCCGTCGTTGCTGGTGAGTTTGATGAAGCTGTCGGAAATGCGGCTGAAGGCGCGGTATTCGGCGGGGATCACCCGGATGCCGTAGAAATCAATAGCCCCCCAAAGGTTACCCGAGCGGTAGAAGAAGAGGCTGTCGCTGAAAAAACGGATCTCATTGGCCTCGTTCGGCAGGATCTCCCTGCCGGTGCCCGACAGGAGCCCCAGGTGATTGCCGCGGGTAGTGATGAAAAAATCCCCTTCCTCCGACTGAATGTCGTCGTAAACCGGGTCTGCCAGTTTGTTGCCGTATTTGTCGGTCAGGCCCCATTTGCCATTTTGCATGTAGGCCAGATAGTGGCCGTTCCAAACTTCCACCCGTTGGTAGCCCTTCTCCAGGATGACGTTCCCGTAGAGGTTGATCACCATCCATTGCCCCAGGTCCATCACGGCGATCAGGGTGGAGTCCAGGACTTTGATATCATCGTACTTGGGAGGGACCAGCTCACGGCCGCCATCGGCCAGAAGGCCCACGTACCCATCCCGCTGCATTACGGCGTACCCAAAGCGTTTGAACTCGCCGATAGCATCATAAACCGGCGACAGGACGACCTTCCCATCCGCATTGATCAATCCCCACTTTTTGTCGACCTTGATCGGGAAGTACCGCTGTGCAGATAGAGTAGAGCAGAGTAGAACCGTAAATACAAGTATCCAGTACCTGCGCATAGGCTAATTTACAGATTAGGGGGTATAGTCTTTTTCGTTTGTAACTATCAGCAATTCGCCGTTCGCAATTCGCCGTTCGATAAACGCTGCATCAAAACCCGGATTTAGGGCAAAGAACTGGTTTCTTGAGCTTGGATTCCTGCAATTAGGGGCATAGTGCTGCGAATAGAGAACCGCTAAAAGCGAAATGCTGATAGTTACTTTTGTTCGTTATTTAAACGAGGATCGGAATGGATAAATTATTTTGATATGTACTCAAACCAGCTGACATCCCGATTTTTTCAAACCGGGACAAATTTACAAAAAAATGTATGCGGGGAAATTTATTATGATAAAATTTATATGAAATAAATGTTAAAGTGTGTGATTTTTAGTGGTGTTGTACAATAGATTGATTATCAATAACCAAAGAGTGGGGTTGGCTGCCCATCTAAGGTTGCGCAACCCCGTGCATCATACACGCCCAAGGGCTGCCATCAGTTCGTACATCGTTGGGGGCGAGAACCTCCCCTGGCACCCTACACATGCCTGTATTGCTTCGCATCAAGAAACCGGTAGCGCAGCGTTGGAGGGCTTCCCTTAAGCCCCAGGAGCAGGAAGATGAGCTTTTTCATGGTAAATATTGGTTTGTAGGGCAATTTAGGGCGCAACTTGAAGTTGCACCCTAAATTCAATGGACAACTTTAAAGACTAGATTGAACATATTATAAAGGCCCGGAAAACCACTCCGGACGGAGAGGGGGCAGTTCCGGGGGCGGAGTATTGAAAAGAAGGTATATCTTTGCAGGCGTTGCCCGAAGGATAGAAAGGTGTGGAAATGTATAGACATGTATGGAAAGGTGTAGAAATGTAAAGTCCGGTTCACCTAAAAAAACCATATAATCAGGCGGAGCATTGAACAAATTTTAAAATTTATACATTTGCATCTTTCGGAGGGCTATCGTCAAAAAATGAATCAAAGTGTAGATTTTTCCGTTATGCGTCCTTGAAGGGCTGGAACACGCCTGGATACTTTTGAAAAAACCAAGCTTTATAATATGCCAAAGAACCTACTGATTGTAGAGTCGCCCGCCAAGGCGAAAACCATTGAGAAGTTTTTAGGGAAGGATTTCACCGTAAAATCCAGTTTCGGCCATGTGCGCGATCTTGAAAAGAGTGAAGGGGCAGTAGACGTTGAAAACAATTTTCGCCCCAAGTACGTCGTCTCCCCGGAGAAGAAAAAGGTAGTCAAAGAGTTGAAGGACTGGGTGAAGAAAGTCGATGAAGTATGGCTCGCCACGGACGAAGACCGCGAGGGAGAAGCCATCTCCTGGCACCTATGCCAGGTGCTCGGTTTGGATGAAAACCAGACCAAGCGGATCGTTTTCCGCGAGATCACCAAGCCGGCCATTCAGAATGCCGTGCAGAACCCCCGCCGGCTGGACGTCAACCTGGTCAATGCCCAGCAGGCCCGCCGGGTGCTGGACCGCCTGGTGGGATATGAACTCTCGGGCATCCTGTGGCGCAAGATCAAGGGCAAGCTCTCGGCCGGGAGGGTCCAGTCGGTAGCCGTGAAGCTCATCGTTGAGCGGGAGCGGGAGATCAATAATTTTGAATCCACGCCTTTCTACCGGGTCAACGCCCTGTTCGATGTAAAGAACGAGCAGGGGAAAACAGTCAAGCTCAAAGCGGAAGGGCCGGTGCGTTACGATACCGAACAGGACGCTCAGGCTTTTCTGGAAAGTTGCCGCGGCGCCCTTTTCCGCATCGATAATATCGATGTAAAGCCGCTCAAGCGCAGCCCAACGCCTCCGTTCACTACTTCCACCCTGCAACAGGAAGCCAGCCGCAAGCTGGGCTTTTCCGTGCAGCGCACCATGTCTGTGGCGCAGCGCCTCTACGAAGCGGGTAACATTACTTATATGCGTACCGACTCCACGGCGCTCAGCGAAACGGCGCTGTCGAGCATTGCCCAGGAGGTCGAATCGCTCTACGGCAAAAATTACGTCAAAACCCGCCGTTATAAGAGCAAATCCGCCAGCGCCCAGGAAGCGCACGAAGCCATCCGCCCGACCTACATCGACCGCCAGATGGTAACCGGCAGCAGGGATGAACAGCGCCTCTATGAATTGATCTGGAAGCGGGCCATCGCCTCCCAAATGGCCGACGCCGTGGTGGAAAAGACGATCGTCAAGATTGGCATATCTTCCCTTCCCGACGCTTACCTCAAGGCGGAAGGCGAGGTGCTGAAGTTCGACGGGTTCCTGAAAGTATACCTGGAATCGACCGACGATGAAGACGAGGAAGATACCAAAGGCATGCTGCCGCCGCTGAAGGTAGGGCAGGGGCTCAATCTGGATAATATGACGGCAACCGAGCGCTTTACCCGCCCTCCGAGCCGCTATACGGAGGCAGGCCTGGTCAAACAACTGGAAGAGCTGGGCATCGGGCGCCCGTCTACCTACGCGCCAACCATCAGCAAGATCATGGAGGAGGGCAGAGGTTATATCGTCAAAGAAAGCCGCGACGGGGAAGAGCGGGAATATCAGGTGCTCACCCTCGATAAAAAAGGGGAGATCAGCAAGGAAAAAAAGACGGAGGTCACCGGTGCGGTCAAGAACCGCCTGTTCCCCACCGATATGGGCATTACGGTGAGCGATTTCCTCAGCGAGCACTTCCAGGCGATCATGGACTATGGTTTTACCGCCGATATTGAAAAGGAGTTCGATGAGATCGCCGATGGCGGGCGGGAGTGGACGTCTATGCTAAAGTCGTTCTACGGACCCTTCCACGAAACGGTGGAGGAAACCCTGGCCAATGCCGACCGGCCCACCCGGGAGCGCATACTCGGCAAAGACCCGGAAACGGGCCGAACGGTGCTCACCCGAATGACCCGCCTGGGGCCGGTCGTACAGATCGGCGCGCCGGAAGAACTGGAGGAAGAGGAGAAGCCCAAATACGCCAACCTACAGCCTACCCAGTCGATGGAGACCATCACCTACGAGGAGGCGATGAAGCTGTTTGCCCTGCCCAAAGACCTGGGCGCCTATCAGGGCGAAGAGGTGGCCATCGGCGTGGGGCGCTACGGCCCTTATGTCCGCCACGGGGAAAAATTCATATCCATTCCGAAAGGAGAAGACCCTCTGGCCGTTTCCCTGGAGCGCGCCATCGAGCTGATCCGCATGAAACAACAGGAAGATGCTCCGGTCGGAACCTACAAAGGCCAGCCCATTACCAAAGGCAAAGGGCGCTTCGGCCCTTACCTCAAGTGGAACGACCTCTTTGTCAATGTACCAAGGAAGTATAATTTCGACAACATCTCCCTAGAGGATATGCACGAGCTGATCGAGCAGAAGGTGGCAAAGGAGGCCAATCGGTACATCCACAAATGGGATGAAGAAAAGATCTCCGTAGAAAACGGCCGCTGGGGGCCCTACATCCGCTTTAAGAAGAAGAACATCAAGTTCCCCAAAGTCGACGGCAAAAAGGTGGACGCCGAAATGGCCAAGGAAATGACCCTGGAAAAGATCAAAGAGTTCATCGAGCTGGAAGTTCCCAATGCCTTCAGCAAGGGGAAGAAAAAGGTGAAAAAATAGAGGGGTGAGGCTGTCTCAAAAGATGAGGGCGCTCCCGAAAGTCCTTCGGGCCAGGTTAGCCTGGGGCGATGGAACACGGATGTACACGGGTTGGGCGGATTACGCGGATTGTGAAGCCTGTTGCTTAAGTGTGAAACGCCGATATTCGCGGATCTGAGACTTTCCGGAGTGCCCTCAAAGATGAAATGAAAACGTTGCAGCCCAACAATCTTCTGTTTTTCGCTGCCCGCCCTGTTCTCCCCCTGGGGGAGTTAGAGAGGCTGGGGTGGGCAGCGAAACATTATTTGGCAGTAATTTTTCAATTCTTTACTTTTAAGACAGCCTCAAGCGGCCGGCGCTCCCACTAACCGCGCATCTTCAGGGAAAACAAATGCGGCACGCCGGGCAACAGCTTCGACCGGTACTGCCCCGGCGCTACCTCCTCCATTTTCGGCCAGCAATCGTAAGGCGAATAATCGTATTCCCTGAATTCCTCAAGGGTAAGCCCGGCATCCAGCAGCGCCATAATGATGTCGCTGAGGGAATGTTGCCAGGTAAATTCTTTACGGGCTTCCTTCGCCTCGTAGGAGCCGGCATAAGACCCGCCCTCTATATCTATTTCAACCGGAGCCTCCTCATGGAAGTAGGAATAAGTGGATTGTCCGTTTTCCGGGTCAAAGATCATGAAGGTGGGGTGGAATTCCACAATAAAAAAAATGCCTCCCGGTTTCAGGTGGTGGCGAACCACCCTGGCCCACTGCCGAAGGTTGTGCAGCCAGGTGAGCACGCCGTAGGAGGTGAACACAATATCGAACTGCTCTTCCAGCTTGCCTTGGAGCTCAAGGACATCGGACTGCATAAAATGGGCATCCAAACCCAGCTGTTGGTTGAGCCTCCGGGCGGTTTCGATGGCCTTTTCCGAAAAATCTACGCCAGTGGCTTTTGCTCCCAGCCTTGCCCAGGAAAGGGTGTCCTGCCCGAAATGGCATTGCAGGTGCAGCAGGCGTTTACCTTTAACAGTTCCCAGGGCTTCCAGCTCGATCGGCATCAGGGAGTTCCTGCCCTCGAGGAAACTTTTGATGTCATACATTTCTGTCCCGGGATGGAAGGAGGCCCATTCGTCCCATAACTTTTGATTTTCCGACAGGTATTCTTTCATAGTTTGTATAGGTTGGTATTAATTCCGATATTAGAGGCCCTTACTCATAAAATATCCTGAACATGTCAGAATCAAAGAAAGGACAAAATCAATTAAATATCGAATTGCCGGAAGAAGTGGCGGAAGGAACCTATTCCAACCTGGCCATCATCTCGCATTCCAATTCCGAATTTGTAGTTGACTTTATCCGGCTGGTGCCCAACGTGCCCAAGGCCAAAGTCAAATCCCGTATCATCCTGACCCCGCAGCACGCCAAGCGCCTGCTCCGGGCACTGGCGGATAATGTGAAAAAGTTCGAGGCCCAGTTCGGCGTTATCGATGAGCCGGAACAGCCCCCCTTCCCGCCCATGAGTTTCAACACGCCGAAAGCCCAGGCGTGAATTTGTTCCGGCATCTTCGGTTCAGCCAAAGGGGCGTCTCAGAACCGAAGATGCCGGATATCATACGCTTTCGGCGCCCTTTTCATCTCTGGCCTTTATATTATTCCGGCTAATAGCGGCTTTCCCGGTGGTTTTTTTTCTTTGGTATAGATTAATGGCCTCTTTCGTCGATTTAATATTTCCTTCTCTCCGCCTCCCGCTACATTTGTCCCCATCATCCGATTGTTTAACATCAAACCCGACTTAATGAGAACTATAGCTTTTGGCTATTTGTGGGCGCTTTTGTGCCTGTTACCCACCTATTCGTTTTCACAGTACAATCAAGGAGCAAAGATAAACGGAAAAGTAGAAGGGCCGGATGGCTCTCCGCTGGAATTTGCCAACGTGGTCCTGAATAATGCTGCCGACTCCAGTATGGTAAAAGTTGAGATCACAAGCCTGGAAGGCCTCTTCGCCATGGACGGCGTGCCGGAGGGGCGGTACTGGATAAATGTCAGTTATGTGGGGCTGCCACCATTCGGTTCGGAGCTTTTTCAGCTGAAGGCCGGCCAGCAGTTCGAGCTACCACTGATACAGCTGAAGGAAGCCAGCATAGGCCTCACAGAGGTTGTGGTTACCGCCGAGAAGCCGCTGGTGGAAGTCCGGGCAGATAAAATGGTGTTTAACGTGGAAAACACCATCAATGCTTCGGGCAGCACTGCTTTCGAGCTGTTGCGCAAAGCTCCCGGAGTGGTGGTGGACAACAACGACAACATCAACTTGTTAGGTAGGGCAGGCGTGCAGGTTTACATCGATGGAAAACCTTCCCCGCTTAGTACCACAGACCTGGCGGCTTTTCTGAAAACAGTGCAGAGTGATGAGATAGAAGCTATTGAGGTGATCACCAACCCCTCTTCCCGGTACGATGCCGAGGGCAATGCCGGCATCATCAACATCCGCATGAAAAAGGACAAGCGGCTGGGGGCCAACGCCAATCTTAACCTTGGGTACTCGGTGGGGAAAGTGCCCCAGTACAACGGCACGGTGAGCGGCAACTACCGCAATGAACACCTCAATGCCTTCGGCAGCTACAGCCATTCCGAAGGGGAGAACCGCAATTATATGGACCTTCGGCGCCGGCAGCTGGGTATGTTCTATGACCAGAAGAACCAGCAGGGCCACCAATGGTCCAGTCATAACTTCAAAGCCGGAACCGACTTCTTCCTTGGCGATAAGCACACGGTCGGTTTCCTGGCAACCGGCTACCTTAGTGACAATAACAGTTGGAGCAACAGCCGCACGCCTTTCGGCACAATAGCGGCCAACCGGGTGGACACCATTCTGCTGGCGCAGGGCAATGACGACAACTCCCGCAATAACCTCAACTTCAACCTCAACTACCGGTTCGACGACAAAGGCGGGAAAGTCTGGAACATCGATGCCGACTACGGCCGGTTCCGGAATGACGGGGCTGCCTATCAGCCGAACTACTATACCGACCCTACGGAAACGGTTACTTTCCGGGAAAAGATCAACACCAACGAGACGCCCACCGATATCGATATCTACACGTTCAAAGTTGACCATGAGCGCCCGATGCTCGGCGGCCAGGTGGGCGCCGGCCTGAAACTGGCCAAAGTCAGCACCGACAACACCTTTCGCTTTTTCGATGAGTTCGATGGTTCGCCGGTTCTGAATACCAATCGGAGTAACCGCTTCGCCTATGAGGAGAACATCAACGCCGGTTACCTCAACTACCAGCGGCAGATGGGTAAAGTTGGCGTACAGGCCGGCCTGCGGGTCGAGCAGACCCACTCGACGGGTGACCTGGTTAGCTTTAAGGAAGGGGCAGAGGGAGAGCAATTCGACCGTGAGTATGTCGACTTCTTCCCCTCCGGCGGACTAACCTACGCTCCCAGTGAAAAACACAGTTTCCAGCTGACCTACAGCCGCCGGATCAACCGTCCGTCCTACCAGGACCTCAACCCCTTCCTGAACAAGCTCGATGAACTGACCTATGAGCAGGGCAACCCCTTCCTGAAGCCGGAGTATGCAAACAATATTCAATTGACGCACAGCTTTAATTACCGCTTCAACACAACCCTCAGCTATAGCCATACCAAAGACCTGATCACCCGCATCACTGACACTGCCGAGGTGAATGCCAGCTACATCACCTGGCTCAACCTGGCCGACCAGTACAATTACAGCCTGAGCATCAGCGCACCTATTCCTATTACCAAGTGGTGGAGTTCCTTCACCAACATGACGGGCAGTTACACCCAGAACAAGGCCGACTACGGCGATGGCAAGCTGGTCAACCTGGATGCTACGACCTTCAACATCTACAGCCAGCATACCTTCCGCCTGCCGCACGACTTCTCCATCGAAGTGTCCGGATGGTACAACTCGCCTTCTCTTTGGGGCGGCACCTTTGAGATGGACGCCATGTGGAGCATGGACGCCGGTATTCAGAAGAAAATCCTCGATGGCCGCGGCAACATCCGCCTGGCCATCAGCGATATCTTCCGAACCAATGAATGGCATGGCATCAGCCGCTTTGGCGCCCTCGACCTCGATGTGTCCGGCGGATGGGACAGCCGGCGCTTCCGCGTCAACTTCTCCTACCTGTTGGGCAATGACCAGGTGAAGGGCGCCCGCCGTCGGAATACGGGCCTGGAAGAGGAACAGAACCGGGTGAAATCCGGGGATTGAGGAAGTGAGTGAAGGAGGGAATGAAGGAATGAATAGTGGGTATTCATTCCTTCATTCATTTCATAAGCGGCATTTTCTGGCCTTTTGCCTTGAAGTTGGAATCCCTCACTACGATCTCTACCATGTGGTTGCCCTCCTGGCTGTTGAACGAGCTCAGAGACACTTCGAATGGTTGGGTATCTTGAGCCGTTTTCCGGATCTGTTCACCGGTGGCGAGGTAAGTAATGGTAATGTCGAAGGGAGGTTTCCCTCTTCCAACATTGATGCTAAGTTGGTTACTGCCTTTGAGGGCGGTGGTGAAATATAGCTCGTAGCGGTAAAGTGCAGCTATCTTCTGTTTTGCAGCTTCGGCATGTTTCCCATCGGCATGGGCATTCAGGTAGGCGCGGTAGCCTTCTTCAGTGGCCGAGCTTGCCGCGCGTTCCCAATCCAGTTCTTCCTGGCATTGCAGGAGGTAGTTCCGCGCTGCCTTGCCTTCAGGGTTTATCTTCAGCGCTTCTTTCAACGCCTGGCTGGCGGCGGCGAACTTGCCTTCCCGGAAAAGAGACTGTCCCCTGGTGAGCAGGGTGGCATAATCCTGAGGCGGAGAGGGCTTGGGGGCGGGATGTTCCTCTTTGGGGTTCACTGGCGGTGTCTCCAGTTCGGCCTCGGCCAGCATTTTCTGGCATTTCTGGAGGCTTTTTTCTGCGCGTTCGCGATCCAATCCATTGCTTTCCGCCCAGCGGAGCGCCTGGCTGAGCAAGCGGCAAGCCTCCTGATATTGTTCCGGAGTCAGAGCCAGCTTTGCACGTTCAACACCTGCCGTCAGCAGGCTATCGTAACGCTCCTGGGGTGAAAGCGGCAATGGCTTGCTGCTTGCCTGTTCCGTTTTTGCCACCTTCTTTCCGGCCTCCTGCCGGTTGGCCAGCCACACTACCATTGCGATCACCACCAAAGCAGCGATTGCGGCCAGGATATACTTTTTGTAGTTGGGCCGGGGTGGAGGCTTAGTCGCGGAGGTAGTTCCAGTAGAGGCCGGGACGGCGGATCTCGGTTTGGGTACGGCCCCTTTGCGGTAGAAGTAGAACTGTCCGCCGCGGTGGCCCACATCCTGAAGCGGTTCCCCTCTGGGCGTCTGCCGGGAGTTGTGGATGACGGCATTGACGACCATGCTGATGAGGCCGGCCACCGAAAGCTGGGGCTCAGGGTTGTTTTCCAGGAAGTAGATCACGTTGTCGGCAAAGGGGCTGTGGCTGCCTGGTTTGCCATCGCTGACCACTTCGTTGCGGCCGGCGGTGAGCAGCCAGCGGGAGGGGATCTCATCCAGCCGGTTGGCATCTGCGGCCTGCTCCAGGGAACGGTTGGCGAACAGGGAGCCCGAGAAGCAGCTGTCGACGATCAGAAACGTATGGTGCGAATGAATGGCCTTAATGTATTTGACGATGCGGCTGTTGGCGATGTACTCATTGGTATGGCCCATGGGCGCGTCTACGGGGATCCAGTATCCCTCATCAATAGCTTCTTCATATTCCCCGTGGCCAGAGAAGAGAATGAGCAGGTTGTCCTGCGGCCGGACGAGCTCAACCATTTTTTTGAAACGGTCAATGATGGCATGTTCGGTGGCCTGTTCGTTGAACAATGTAAAAACGTGTTGTTTTTCGAACTGGTATTGGCCCGACAACACGTCGATCAGCCGGCGAGCGTCCTGTACACAGTTGTACAGGCGGGGGCAATGCTGGTATTCGTCGATGGCGATGGCCAGCATATAGTTGATCCCCTGCGGCCTTTCCATCCCTGCCGGTTCCGCTTCACCGATGTCAATGCCTTTATGGGCCATATCATTTCAGGCTTACCGTTAACAAATAGGCGCCGGAGTTGAGCCCTTCTGCTCCTGCCACGCCGATGACCACCTGGAGCGGGTTGTTCCCGGAACGCAGGCTCACCTTTCGTTCGGGCCCGGTATCTTGTCCCATATCCGGCTGGAAGCTGGCTTCGCAGGAAATGCAGGAGGGCAGGTCCGGGACGAACCGCAGGGCGCCGCTGCCCTGGGAATAGGCATACAGGCTCATATTGGCGGCTCCATCTTCCGGACGCAGGCTGATCTCCATTTCGGAATAGGCAGGCAGCTCTGTGGTATACAAAAGGTGATTTCCGGTGAACTTATTCTGCCGGATGCTCACGAAGCAGGCGTTTTGGCTGTTCCACGCCCAGCTGAGATCCTGGATGGGAACGCCGTCCCCGAGGTTTCCCCGGTAGGCCAGTACTTCCCCTTTGCGGCTGTCGATGCGAAATTTGGGAACTTCCTTTTGTTCCGGCAGGGACTGGTTTTCGCCTCCTTCCAGCGTGATCTCCAGGGTGTATGCGCCGCTGGCAAGGCCATCGGCGCCCACTACGCCGATCGTCACCGTGTAGGGGTTGCCAACGGCCCGGAGGCTTACCGACCGGCTGTGGTCCTGTGTTTTTCCACGGTACTTATAGTCCCATTTGTAATCCGCCTCACAGCTCACGCAACGCGGCAGGTTGGGAACGATGTCCTCTCCACTGCCGGAATAAGCATACAGGCTGAAGTTGGCCTTCGGGTCGTCGGGAATTACCTTTATGGTCATCTCGGCCCGCGCCGGCAATTGGGTTTGGTAAAGGACGTGGTGTCCGGTAAACTTGCGTTGCTGGGTAGCCACAAAACAGGCATTCTGGCTACTCCAGGCCCAACTGAGATCAGGGAGTGCGGCGCCGTTCGCCAGGTCGCCGCTGATCCTTACCTTGCCATTGGGAACGGAGGGTATCCACTCCGGTGAAGTTTGCGCCTGAAGAATCGGGCAAAGGAGGGCGGATACCAGAAAGCACAGGGTTTTAAGTCTATTCATGGCCTATGGTTCAATACTCAGGGAAGACAGTTCCCGGGTATTCTTACTGAAAGTTTACCAGTTCTGTTTCGAAAATGAGCACGGAATTGGCGGGGATGCCCGGGCGCGCCACCGGCCCATACGCCAGCTGCGAAGGGATAATGAAGGTACCTTTGCCCCCCTTTTTCAGCAGGGGAATGGCGATCTGCCAGCCCTCGATCACCTGGAAGAGAAAGAAGGTCCGGGTATCGTTGCCCGGCGTCTGGTCAAATACGGTGCCATCCAGCAGGTAGCCTTTGTATCGGACCAGCACCTCGCTGTTGATGTTGGGAGAGCCGCCGCTCCCCGGTTCTTCGATGATGTAGTAGATGCCGGACTCGTGGCGCTCGGCATTGAGCTGGTTGGTTGCCAGGTATTCTTCGATCGTTTCCTGATCAACAACCGACTGGTTGGGCCCGTCATTTTTGTTACAGCCCAGAGCCAGTAGCAGGGCGGGCAAGGCTATCCACAATAATTGCTTCATAGTTTTAGTTATTTTGGCTGTAAAGATAGCCAGTTCGTCAAAATAGTCAACAAATTCAACGCCGGTCCGTATGATAAGAGGCTATTTGGAAAGCGGAAAACAGCGGGAGAGGTTTTATTGCCCGGTTTTTCTTAGTATTTTTCAAAATTCCAGAAATATCATAAGAAAATTTCAACTCCATGAAAGATAACCTTTGCGTATTCCTTGATGCCGGCCACGGTGGCCTGGACAAAAATGGAAATTACACTACCGCTCCCAGCAAGATGTACGAGCACAGCCGCGGTACCTTCCACAACGGCCGTATCTTCTACGAAGGCGTATGGAACCGGAAGTTGACCGGCCGCGTGGCCGCCAAGCTGGACAAGCTCGGCATCTGCAACATCCTGGTCAGCCATGAATACGTAGATGTATCGCTGAACTACCGGGTGGATATGGCCAACTGGTATTTTCGCAACTTTCGCAAAGGCATTTACATTTCCAACCACGCCAATGCCTCTGGTTCCGGCGCCGCCAGCGGTTTTGAGGTCTATACTTCTCCCGGCGTGACCAGCTCCGACACCATTGCAGAATTCCACTGGAATAATGTGAAGGACCTGCTTGGGGACCGCATCAGGATGAGGCCTGATTCTTCGGATGGCGACCACGACAAGGAAGCCCGCTTTTACGTACTCACCCGCACGGTCATGCCCGCTATCCTGGTAGAGCATCTCTTTTTTGACAATTACGATGACGCCAACCTGCTGATGGATGATGAGGTCGTGGAACGCTTCGCCGAAGCTCAGGTGAGGACGGTGATCAATTATATGAACCTTTGAGCGGACGAGCTACATTTCTGGGTCTTGAGCGGGGCAGCGTTTAAGTCGGAAATCGGAAGTCGGAATTTTTCCTATGGAGTGCTGCCAGGAAGAGGCTGAAGATGCTTCCACCAAAAGAATCAGCTTCCTGAATAATAGGGAAGTGGGAAGTCGGATAGCTGGCAGTGAACCCCCATTTTAGAACCTGTTCCGGCTTCAAATGGAATACGTCCCAAGTCCACTCTATTGGGACTGTAAAAAAAAGGTAGCCCGTTGGCCGGGCTACCTCGTCACAAAGTGTAATACAAAAGATTACGCGATTGTTGCTTCTTTTTACGTAAGTTGGTACTGGCAGGTTACATTGCAGCGAGAACTTCCGTAAAAAAATTGCTAAATTCCCCACCAAAAACCTATGCGTTTATTCAATCTCCTTTTTTTAGCCCTCTCCTCGGTTTTTGTCCTTTCCTGCGGTAGTGATACCGGGCAGGAAACAAGCCAGGAAGCCTCTCTGGCGGATTCTCTTATCGTCGACATCGACCAGCGCCTGGCCAAGTATGTGCCGGTGCGGCTGACGACCGATGTCGGACAGCTTTCCGACAAACAAAAGCAAATGATCCCTGTGCTCATTGAGGCCGCCAGGATCATGGACGAACTGTTCTGGTATGAGGCCTATGGCCAAAAGGACAGCCTGATGGAGGCCCTTACCAATGAAAAGCTGAAGCGCTACGTTACCATCAATTACGGCCCCTGGGACCGCCTGGAGGGTAATGAACCGTTCATTTACGGCGTTGGCCCTAAACCGGCGGGCGCCAATTTTTATCCTGCCGACATGACCAAGGAGGAATTTGAGGCTGCCCAACTGGAGGGCAAGTCCAGCTTGTATACCTTTCTGAGGCGCGACGAGGGCGGTAAGCTGAAAGTAGTCCCCTATCGGGAACAGTTCGCCGAACAGGTGGGCAAAGCCGCCGGGCTGCTCCGGCAGGCCGCCGCTCTGGCTGACAATGAGGCGCTGAAAAATTACCTGAACCTGCGCGCCGATGCGTTGCTCTCCGATGAATACCAGGCCAGCGATATGGCCTGGCTGGACATGAAAGACAACCAGATCGATGTGGTCATCGGGCCTATAGAAACCTATGAAGACCAGCTCTTTGGGTACAAGGCCGCTCACGAATGCTACGTGCTGGTCAAGGATATGGAATGGAGCCAGCGCCTGGAAAAATACGCCGCTTTCCTGCCGGAGCTGCAGAAAGGCCTGCCCGTGCCGGCGCCGTATAAAACCGAAGAGCCCGGCAGCGATGCCCAGCTCAATGCCTACGATGTGGTGTATTATGCCGGCGATTGCAACTCTGGCAGCAAGACGATCGCCATTAACCTGCCGAACGACGAGGAGGTACAGTTGGCAAAAGGTACCCGCCGCCTGCAATTGAAAAATGCCATGCGCGCCAAGTTCGACAAGATCCTGGTGCCTATTGCTGACGTGCTGATCGCCGAAGACCAACGCCAGCATATCACTTTTGATGCCTTTTTCGCCAACACGATGTTCCACGAGGTGGCGCATGGCCTGGGTATCAAAAACACCATTAACGGCCAAGGTACCGTGCGCGAAGCGCTCAAGGAGCATGCTTCCGCCCTGGAAGAAGGAAAGGCCGACATCCTGGGGTTGTATATGATCAAGCAATTGCACGATAGAGGCGAACTGGATGGCGACCTGAAGGCCTATTATACTACTTTCATGGCCGGTATCTTCCGGTCGGTCCGCTTCGGTGCGTCCAGCGCCCACGGAAAGGCCAATATGATCCGATTTAACTATTTCGCCGAGAAAGGCGCCTTTGAACGCGATGCGAATACCGGCTTATACCGGGTCAATTACGATAAGCTGGAGCAGGCTGCAGCTTCCCTGTCGGAACTGATCCTTACCCTGCAGGGCAATGGCGACTACGACGGCGTCGCCGGGCTGGTGGCCACCAAGGGTAAGGTCGGCGAGCAATTGCAGGGCGACCTGGCCCGCCTGGCAGAAGCGTCCATTCCCGTAGACATCGTCTTTGAGCAGGGCGTGGAAGTGCTGGGGCTGGAGGATCTGTAGATTTGCGATGTTTGATGTTTGATTTGCGATGTTTGATGTTCCGGGCAGTGACAACGCATCCTGGCCCCCCGGAAGTAAATCGCAAATCAAAAATCGCAAATCAAACATCAAACATCATAAACCCTTATTTCCCCTGGAATTCGTTATCTTTGCACCATACATACAGTATTAAGAGAATACCTGGATAGTCCTGCTTTTACTGCCTACCTGTGTCGATGCACGAATAACTGCATTTCTGTGCATAATAGAATTTTACACCCGGCCCATATTTTCCAGACAAATAATGATCCTATGATACGTTTTCGCCTATCCACACTTTTTCTGGTATTAGTTTTGGCCTTTTCTGGTGGCTACCTTTTCGGGCAGCCGAGTTCAGGAGGCACGCCGCTAAGTTTCTCAAATGCCTTTCGGCAGGCATACGGCGACAGGCCCCTTGTGGCGGAAAAAGCGCCCCGGCTGAACCTGAAACGCATTCTCAAAGAGGACGAGGAATTTATCGGCGCCCCGCGGTTCGCCGCCCCCCTCAACGTGGACTACAACCTGGAGAATTCGGGGCAATGGACCGAACTGGAGGACGGGAGCCTGCTCTGGCGCCTGAAGATCCGTTCGGAGGGCGCTCTCGGGCTGGCAGCCTTTTACAAAGGGCTCTACCTGCCTCCGGGCTCGAAGCTGTTTATGTACAGCGAAGATGGGAAACAGGTGTTGGGCGCCTATACCTTTCGCAATAACCGCCCTTCCGGCCAGTTCATGACCGGTTTCATCAAGGGAGAGGCGGCCATCATTGAATACTACGAGCCGGAAGCGGTGCGGGGACAGGGCCGGCTGCAGGTCTTCCGGATAGACCATGCTTATCACCGGGAAAATTTCCGGGCGTTCGGACAGCCGGTTGAAGAAGCTTCCCTGCTCGGTTTTGGCTTCGGCACATCACTGGCCTGCCACAGGAATGCGAATTGCCCGGAAGGAAATCCCTGGGACGAGCAGAAGCGCAGCGCCTGCCGGGTCGTCATGGTATTGGCCGAAGGTACGGGCTATTGCAGCGGCACGCTGGTCAACAATACGAGTGAAGATGGTAAGCCTTATATTCTTAGCGCCTATCACTGCCAGGAAGGATATACGCCATTGTACGACCTCTGGCGGTTCGATTTTTCCTATCAATCTGCCGATTGTGCGAACCCGAGTACGGAACCTGTTCCCAATTCCATCCTGGGATGCGAACGGCGAGCGGGGAGGCAGGAGAATGATTTTCTGCTGCTTGAATCCACAGCGGTTATTCCTTCCTTTTACAATGTCTTTTTCAGCGGCTGGAACAGGGTTGTCAGCCCGCCTCAGAGCGGGGCATTGCTACACCATCCTAGTGGAGACATCAAAAAGATCGCCTTTTACACCCAGTCTTCCATATACAACGGCGTACTGGCCTGGAGCCCTACGGTAACCACCCCTGCTAATCACCATTTTCGGGTCGAGTACAGCGAAGGCACTTTTGAGCCCGGTTCTTCGGGCTGTGGCCTGTTTGATGCCGACGGCCGCCTGCGGGGCCAGCTGCACGGAGGATTAAATGATGATTGCGGCCAGACGAGCGGCTTCTTCGGCCGCCTCCGCCTGTCCTGGGAGGGGGGAGGAACCCCGGATACGCGCCTGAAGGATTGGCTCGACCCGCTGGGCCTGAATGTAGATACGCTCGATGGGATGGTGCAACCGCTCCTGGGGTCTGGCAGCATTTCGGGGATAGTGGCCAATGAAGTCGGCGTCCCCATTGCCGGTGTGGAGGTCACGCTCAGCGGCCCGCTTGACGCTACGGCTGTTACCGGCCCCGATGGGATGTACCAGTTCAATGAAGTGCCGCTCGGTGAACCCGTGGGGCTGGCGTTGCAGAAAACCGACAACTTTCAGAACGGGCTGTCGACCCTCGACCTGGTATTTATCGCCAAACACATTCTGGGAGTGGACGACCTCGATACGCCCATCAAAATGATGGCGGCCGATGTGAACGGTTCCAATAGCCTGACTACGCTGGACCAGATCGGCATCCGCAAGGTCATCCTGGGGATCGATGTGGCGTTCAGCGGGCGGCCCGCCTGGCAGTTCTTCCCGGCGGACTTTAGCTTCTCCAATCCGGCCAATCCCTTTCTGAACCCTATGCCCGGTGTCTTTATGATCAACAATTTCATTGCAGACATAACGGACAAGGACTTCATCGGTGTCAAATCCGGCGATATTGATGATAGTGCGAATACGGGAGGGTAAGTGAGGAGGGATTCGTTTATTCGTTAATTCGGGATTCGTATATTCGGGATTCGTACATTCGTAAACTTATACCAGATCCCCGAATCCCGAATCACGAATCACGAATCCCCCTTCAACGCCTCGATCTTCTTCTGCACTTCCTCCGCTTCCGCTACCTTGGCGGAGTAGGCCTTGATGTCACCGCTGCGCTGGATGCGCATGGCTTCTTCCATCAATTTGAGGTACTGTTTTTCCAGTTTTTTGGCGGGGTCTTTTTTGAATAATCCGAACATATATGGCAGGCATTTTGATTCGTATGGGTAACAAAAGGGGCGGAGGAAAGTTTAGGCGTTAAATCAGCAACCTTTGCCCCTTCCCTCTGTCCTTTTCTACACATCTTTGCCTAACCTCACACCTGGCATTATGATAAAAGACTACCTCCGCATTGCCTTTCGCAGCCTGCTCAAGCACCGTTTTTACAGTCTCATCAATATCTTCGGGCTCGCCATCGGCATGGCCGTCTTCCTGCTCATTGCTCTGTATATTCGGTTCGAGCGGAGCTACGAGGATTTTATACCCAATGCGGAAAATATTTACCGCGTGGCGCTTGAGCAATACCTCAACGGAGAGCTGCAGATCGCCAGCGCCGAGAATTATCCGGGGGTGGGGCCCGCCTTGCTCGACGAGCTGCCGGAAGTTACCGCTTACGCCCGCCTGTACAACCTGGGCTATAAGAACAACGTCATCATCACCAATGAAGAGGCCTGGCCGGAGCCGGTGGCCTTCAAGCACCGGAAGTTCTTATACGCCGATTCTTCCTTCCTGCCTATGATGGGATATGAAATGGTGGCCGGAGACCTCACCACAGCCCTTGCGGAACCGCTGACGGCAGTCATCTCGGAAAAATACGCTGAGCTTTATTTCGGGCGGGAAAACCCGGTCGGAAAATCACTGCACCTGCAGGATGACGACTACAACGATGAACTGGTGAAAGTAACCGGCGTATTTAAAAACCTGCCGCACAACACCCACCTGAAATTCGATGTGCTGTTTTCCTATAAGACGTTATATGGCCGGTTCGATCGGGCGCCGGAGCGCTACGGGCAAAGCTGGCGGCGAAAGGATATGTATACTTTCATTGAGGTGAAACCAGGAACGAACCCACAGGCACTGGAAGCCAAATTTTCAGCTATTGTGGAACAATACAGGCCGGACAACCAAGAGCTGAACCGGAAGGATATACTTCGGCTCCAACCGCTCCGGGACATCCACCTCCACTCCAGCCTGGCGGAAGAACCGGAGCCCAACGGCGACCGGCGGATCGTCTTATTCATGGGGCTGATCGGCCTGTTCGTTCTGGCCATTGCCTGGGTCAATTACGTCAACCTTTCCACGGCTCGCGCCATCGAGCGGGCACGGGAAGTTGGCATTCGCAAGGTAGCCGGCGCCGTCAAGGGGCAGCTGGTCGGGCAGTTTATGGTGGAGGCGGCCTTGCTGAACCTCCTTTCATTGCTTATCAGTTGGGTGCTGGTATTTCTGGCACTGCCCTTTTTCAACTCCCTTTCCGGCCTGGCCTTTGATTTCTTTTATCTCATTGAGCCTTGGTTTGTGGGCCTGCTGCTGTTGTTGTGGTTGGTTGGGAGCCTGTTGTCGGGCATATATCCCGCCTTTGTCCTGTCTGCCTTCCGGCCGGTGTCTGTGCTGAAAGGCAGCCTGAAAAATACGGCGGGCGGCATCGGAGTCAGGAAGGGGCTGGTCGTTTTCCAGTTTGCCGCTTCGGTGATCCTGATCGTCGGCGCTTTTACCATTTACCGGCAGCTTCACTACATGCTGAACCGAGACCTGGGCATGGACATCGGGCAGGTGCTGGTAATAGAGCGGCCCGGCATTTCAGAGCGGGACAGGGACGCCTTCACTTCCGCCATCGACGTTTTCCGGGCGGAACTGGCCAAACACCCCGACATCGAAGCGGTATCCACCTCCCTTACCGTTCCGGGCAAAAAGCGGGAGTATAAATCTGCCGTGAAGCGGTACGGCGCTGATGACAACCAGGCCGTGACGCTCCGCATCAACAGCATGGATTACGATTTTCTGGAGGTGTTCCGGATGAAGCTGCTTGCGGGCCGGGCTTTTTCGGAAGATTTCCCCCGCGACAGCGATACTTCGGTTATTTTGACCGAGTCGGCAGTGCGCCTGCTGGGGTTCGGCGAGATGGAAGATGCCATCGGGCAGACACTTTCCATCCCCGCGTTTGAATGGAACCCCATTGTTGCCGGCGTCGTCAACGATTATCACCAGGAGTCCTTGAAAAAGGCCGCTGACCCCACAATTTTTTTCTGTACCCTTTACAGTGGGGAATTCTATTCCATGCGCCTGCAAACCAGCCGCCTGCCTCAAACCCTGGCTCATGTGGAAAAGGCCTGGACAACAGCATTTCCCGGCAACCCCTTCGGGCATTTCTTCCTCGACGACTATTTCAACCGGCAGTACGAAAATGAGCGGCGGTTTGGCAAATTGTCGGCGTTCTTTGCCTTCCTGGCCATCATCATCGGCTGCCTGGGCCTTTTTGGCCTCTCCGGGTACACCATTGCCCAGCGGACGAAGGAGATCGGTATTCGCAAGGTGCTCGGTGCTTCTACTGCAGGCATAGTGAGCCTGCTTTCTAAAGATATCCTGAGGTTGGTGCTGCTGGCCATAGTCGTAGCCTCTCCTTTAGCCTGGTGGGCGATGAACCGGTGGTTGCAGGGGTTTGCGTACCGCATTGACATCGGCTGGCAGGTGTTTGTGCTGGCAGGGGTATTGACCGTCGCAGTGGCCTTTATAACGGTGAGCCTTCAGAGTGTGAGGGCGGCGCAGGCTAATCCGGGGGAGAGTTTGAGGATGGATTAGGGGAGGGGTACATTGTTTATGACTTCATGAATGGCCTATGTAAATACTGTTTTCTAACTTCACAACCAGTATCTCCTGCAATTTTTGTATTGTAAGTAAATTGAGCAACAAGGAATAGATGCTGGAATGGATCACGGAACACTAAGAGTGTGTTCAAATTTCAATGATGAGTCGAGAACGAGAAAATTTTGTTTCAGACAAGGCAAATTTTGCAGTCGGATGCGGGCAATCCGACGAAAAATTTAACGCCGGATGAAACAAAATTTGCCGTTCGTAGGCCATTGATTGAATTTTGAACACACTCTAAATGAGAAATCGCAGATAATCTGGGGCTTCTTCCAAACAAATAAAAAACAGGAGTCATGCGAATCAGGGGCCAAAGAGCCCTGAAAGGGCCGGAAGGCAGACAGCTTATACGATACTTTTGATACGGAGGAATGTGCGATTTTTGACGTGCGATGTGCGATTTTTGATGGGGCTCTTTGGGAACAGCCCTTTCGACCGCCCTACATCGAAAATCAAACATCATAAATCAAACATCAAAAATCAAAAGAGCTTGCCGGATCCCTGCCTCCATCAGCCGCCATTTAGCCCCTGATTCGCATGAGTCATCCCGGATTGAAAAAATTTGGGATGACTCCTGTTTCCTCGTCTGAAGGGGAACAAAAAACAATGTCCTTACAAGGGTGGAAAGCCGGAACCCATTTAGCCGGTTCCGATTTCCAGCTTTGTCAACTATTCTCCCAGCGCTTTCTTCACCAGTTCCGCCGCATCCTTCAAAATAATGGCTGACTGCACCGCCAGGCCGGAGTTGTCGATGATCTCCTTGGCCAGGTCGGCGTTGGTGCCCTGCAGGCGGACGATGATGGGCACTTTGATGTTGCCGATATTCTTATACGCATCGACCACGCCCTGGGCGACCCGGTCGCAACGGACGATACCGCCGAAGATGTTGATCAGGATGGCCTTGACCTTAGGGTCTTTCAGGATGATGTGGAAGGCCTGTTCCACGCGCTTGGCGTCGGCAGTGCCCCCTACGTCCAGGAAGTTGGCCGGCTCGCCGCCGGAGAGCTTGATCATATCCATAGTGGCCATGGCCAGGCCGGCGCCGTTGACCATACAGCCGACGTTGCCGTCGAGGTTGATGAAGTTGAGGCCCAGTTCGGTGGCTTCCACCTCGGTGGGGTCTTCTTCGCTTTTATCGCGCATTTCCGCCAGGTTGGGGTGGCGGTAGAGGGCGTTGTCGTCGAGCGTTACCTTGCAGTCTACGGCGATGATGCGGTCCTCCCCGTTTTTCATGCAGGGGTTGATCTCGAAGAGAGAGGCGTCGGAGCCGACAAACGCTTTATACAAGGCAGAAACGAAGCGGACCATCTCCTTGAATGCCTTGCCGCTCAGGCCAAGGTTAAAGGCGATCTTGCGTGCCTGGAAAGGCTGCAGCCCAAGGGTGGGGTCTACATATTCCTTGTGCACCAGGTGAGGGGTCTCTTCTGCTACCGTTTCGATATCCATACCGCCTTCGGTAGAGTAGATGATAACGTTGCATTTCTTCTCCCGGTCCATCAGGACGGACATATAGTATTCTTCACAGGCATCCGGGTTGGGGATGTAGGCGTCTTCGGCGATCAGGATCTTGCTGACCAGTTTACCCGGGCCGTTCAGGCCGCCGGGAGTTTGGGGTGTCTTGAGCATCATACCCAGTATGTTGCCGGCGTGTTCTTTAAGGCTATCCAGCCCTTTGGCGAGCTTGACGCCGCCGCCTTTTCCGCGGCCGCCGGCGTGGATCTGGGCCTTGACCACTGCGAATTTGGAGCCTGTTTGTTCCGAGATCTTATGATAGGCTTCTACGGCCTCTTCCAGGCTTTGGGCCACAATGCCTTCCTGAATGGCCACCCCGTAGCTTTTCAACAATTCTTTTCCCTGGTATTCGTGAAGATTCATCGTTTTGTATAAGGTTGGTGAAGAAACGCCCCAAAAGTAATGGATTTTTGCTTGCCCTCTAAATTTTTGCACCGGTAAATGGAAAGGTTTAGGGGCTTGACCGGGAGCCTGCCTGAAGCGGGGAATAGCCTTTGCGAAATTTCGCTAATTTGTTTATTTTGTGCCTGTTTAAATCAAATTTATGGCAGACATTATACACTATGCTATTCCCGGCTTTATTTTTCTGTTGCTGGTAGAGGTGGGAATTGCGGTTAAGGAAAAAAAAGACTGGTTTGAGGCCAGGGATACCTTCAGCAGCCTGTCAATGGGTATCGGAAACGTTATCATCGGCCTGTTTTCCAAAGGGATAACCCTGGGCGTTTTTGCGTTTGTTTATCAGTTTCGGCTCTTCGACCTCGGTTTTCACTGGTGGGTATGGGTAATGCTTTTCTTCGCTGAAGACTTCACCTATTACTGGTATCATCGCGTCAGCCACAGCAGCCGTTATTTCTGGGCTTCCCACGTAGTGCACCACTCTTCACAGCGCTACAACCTGGGCACCGCCCTTCGACAGACCTGGACCGGAGAGATCGCCGGCGGCTTTCTTTTCTGGGCCTGGCTTCCGCTGCTCGGTTTCCATCCCTCTATGGTATTTACCATGCAGGCCATCAGCCTGTTGTACCAATTCTGGATCCATACTGAGGCCATAGACAGGATGCCTTACGCCTTTGAATTGATCTTCAATACCCCTTCTCATCATCGGGTTCATCATTCTTCGGACATCAAATACCTGGACCGCAACCATGCAGGTATTCTCATCATTTGGGATCGCTTCTTCGGGACCTTTCAGGAGGAAGAAGAGCATCCTACCTACGGGTTGACCAAAAATATCCATACCTACAATCCGGTTCATATTGCCTTCCATGAATGGGCAGATATGTTTCGGGACTTGTGGCGGGCGCCCTCTCTGCGGGCAGCAGCCGGTTACCTTTTCGGCCCTCCAGGATGGAGCCATGATGGGTCCCGGATGACGACGGCCGAGCTGCGGAAAAAACACCTGCAGGAAGAAAAGGGCCAATCATTCACTCCAGTCGCACAAACAAAACCAACCGCCTAATGGCATCAAAAACAACGGTTATTCCTCCCTTTAACGCTGAGTCACCCGGATTACTTTCTCTGATGCAGGACTTGAGAACGCCCTGGAAACTCCGCCTTTACTTCCTGCGAAAGCTCCCTTCCTGTTGGTTTTGGGGCGTTCGTATTATCGAAATGGCCCCCAGCCGGTGTCGGGTGACTATCCCTTACAGTTGGCGCACCCAGAATCCTTTCCGCTCCACTTATTTCGCCGCACTGGCCGGCGCCGCTGAGCTTTCTACGGGGGCTTTGGCCATGGCCGCTCTGCACGGGCGGGGCCGCATTTCCATGTTGATCACCGGGCTGGAAGGGCAGTTCATGAAAAAAGCCAATACGCGTATTACCTTTACTTGCGAAGAAGGGGACGCCATCCAGGATACCGTTCAAAAAGCCATCGACTCCGGCGAGGGGCAAACGGTACGCATCCTTACCATTGGCAGGAACGAATCAGGCGATGAAGCCTGCCGATTTTGGCTGACCTGGTCGTTTAAGGTGAAATAGGGGGCAGAGAATCGGCAAGAAAACGTTACTTTTATAATGATTGCTTTTATAACGATGACATTTGTAATCATTATAAAAGTAACGAGGCTACAATCAACCAATCAACGGACCACCACCCGTTCCACCGCTCGCCCATCCTCACCTTCCACCCAGAGGAAGTACATACCCGGGGCCAGCGTTTCGGTGGCAATCTCAAAGCGATTGCTGCCGGTTTGTATTTCCATAGCCTGGCTTGAGATCACCTGCCCGGTAGGCGCCACCAGTTTCAGGTTGGCGGAGAAGGCTTTTTCCGCTTCGAATTCGAGCCAGATTGGCGATGAAGACGCAGTGGGGTTGGGGCTTATCCGGAAGTTGGAAACGAGTTCTATGCTGTTGGCAGCAGTAAGCTGGGCGGTACGGAACCGCTGGGTAGGCGTTGCCGGGTTGCAAAAGGAGTGGCTGTTGTATCCTCTTACCCGCCAGTAGTAGTTGCGGTCGAGCGTGAGCGCTTCCGGCAGGGTGATCGCATTCGTAGTAAGGAGGTACTCGCTGGCCAGGGCCCCGGAAAAGCTGGGCACCGGGCTGACCTGCACCAGATAGTGGGTGGCATGCTCCAAAGGCTCCCATTCCAGATAGACTGCGTCGTACTGCACGAGTTCGTCCTCCTGAGGCGTGATGACGGAAATAGGGCTGGTGCTGACAGCGGCCAACGGCGTCTGGTTATACAGGTAATCTGGTTTCTCCTCGTACAGGTTGGCACGCATAGCAGCGATCTGCTCGGGCGTGAAGCGGGCCTGGCAGGCATCATCCGAGTAGCCCATGATCAGGCTGCCATCGGAACGGAATTTGGCCCCCGTGGGGTCGGTCTGTTCTACAGAGCTCTGTCCATTACCATTGCAGTTCCAGCGTTGGGAGATATAATCGGGGCTGGTATCGCAGAACCCATCGGCGGCAATATGACAGTTGCTGCCGTTCACCAGTTCCACCAGGGCGGTATCGATGATCAGGGTATCGACGATCAGGGTGTCCTTGAAATAGGTGTAGTCGTAGGTTACGGTCAGCGGAGCGGGGTCGTTGAAATTGTGAGGCACACTACCATCGTAGCTGACGCCGCCCTCCCAACCCAGAAAAGGATGCTGGACCGATAGGTTGTGGCCCACCTCGTGAGCCCAGGTGTGATCGGAAGGGCCGGAGCACGATTTGCTCATGGCAATACCTGCGTAGGGCAGGTTATACCCGCAGTTGCCCGCCGGGTCAGTCACAAAATAGGTATTGATGGTGTTGGCAACGTTGTTGAGGAACATCATTTCAGCCCCTTCCAGGACGTCACCGTGGTTATTCCATGCCGAGTTGGGCAGAAAACGGGGCTCTCCCTCGACAAAAAACTGTATGTTAGCTTCTTCATAATCGGCGTTCAGCTGGCAGAGGGCGTCCAGCAGCCTGTACTGTCCGAAATATCCGCTTCCGTTATCTTGTCCCACCAGGTGGAGGGTCAACGGCACGTAAAGGATGGTGTCCATATTCCTGAAGTGGGCCTGTGGATTTTGCTGGTAACGCAGCAACCATTCGGATTTTCCTGGAGGGGAACCACAGGGAAAAAAATCATGCTTGCTCTTTTCCTGCTGAGCAGGAAGCCAATGGGTGATTCCAAAGAAAAGGACCCCGAACAGTAGTGGTCTCATCATCATTTTGATCGAATGAAGAAGGGTGCTATTTTCAGCAACCCTGTGAAGAACTAGTGGATAACGACCTTTTGGAATTGCCTGCCTTGAGCATGTTCCAGTCCGATCAGATAAATGCCGGGCTCCAGGTTGTCAGTAGGCACTTCCAGTTTGTTGAGGCCATAATGAGCGCTGAGCTGCTCGCCGAAAATGCGCTGGCCTGCCATAGAGTACAAATTGAGCTGGAGGTCCAGCGCAATAGGTAGGTCAAATTCCACGACGAGCATCCCTCCCACATTCTGGGGATTAGGTTGTATGAAAAAATCCGTAGGAGAAATTTCTTCCCTGGTCGTGTTGATGAAGTTGCCGGTCTCAAAAGTAAAGGCATTGGAGAATTCGGCGCAGGCATCGTAGCGGTTATAGGGGCGGACGCGCCAGATCCAGTCCCGGTCGGATATCAGGTTGAATACCTCCACCTGATTGTCAGAGGTATTGAAGCTGCGGTAGACAATCTCAATTCCCAGGTTGGAGAGCAGGCTAAGTTGGACGATGTAGCCTTCGGCGCCCTCTACTGGTTGCCATTCCAGTTTCAAAGAATTCACATCCGTTATCGTAGTTCCGTCGACTGGCGTCACCGCTGTTATTTCAGGGTTTTCCAGGTAATAGCCTGGCGATTGGTTGTAGAGCAGGTTGGTGCGCAGGTTGAGCAGGTTGGCGCGCATGGCTTCCGATTGGCCGGATGAAAAGCGGCTGGCACATTCGTCAAAAGAGTAACTCATGATCAAGGTGCCATCAGAGCGGAAGGAAATACCGGCGGGGTCCTTCTGCAAGGCCGTGCTCATTTTATCCGGTTGACAAGGCCAGCGGTTGCTGAGGTAATCCGGGGGGGTGTCGCAGAACCCATCCCCGGCATTCTGGCAATTAGACCCATCGACCCGCTCTATCAAACGGCCGTTAACAGAACTGGGAGTGGGTTCGAATTCCTGGTGGTTGGTGCCTTCCCACCCTGAGAAGGTATGCGGCAGGGAAAGGAAATGCCCGATCTCGTGCGCCCAGGTATGGTCGTCCTCCGTTGTACAGCTTTTGTTCAGCGCGACCCCTAACCCGTAATAGGCATAACCACAATTGCCCGCCGGGTTGCTTACAATATAACAGTTGATGGTATTATCCACATTGTACTCTTCCATCATTTCCTGGCCTTGCCGGAAGTCGTGGTCGTAATACTCCGAATTGTCAATGTAGTTCAGCTCTCCCTCGATGAAAAATTGAATGTTAGAGGCTTCAAAATCTTTGTTCAGGGTACAAAAAGCATCCAGGACGCGGGATACGGGGAAATAGCCGCTGCCGTTGTCATTACCGACGATATGGATGGTAAGCGGAACGTAAAGCAATTCTGGAGAACGCAGATAAGCGGACGGGTTACGCTGATAGTTCAGCAGCCAATCGACAATACCGGGTGGGGTGCCACAGTATTGGCCCATCTCCTGAGCTTGAACTAAGGGGGAAAAGCAAAAACCTATGAGGGAGACAAGTAACAGTTTTTTCATAACAGTAATGCTTCAAAAATAAACGCCCAATAAAGATAAGGCTATTGGGCGTTTATTCTAGTTTCTATACGGTTAATTTCAGGTAATTGGAGGACATTTGGGAAGGGGTGTAGGGATACACTAATACACTACAACCCTATTCTCCCCTCTACTGCACCAACAACTTCCGGTAGTTTGCCCCTCCGTTGGCGTCGATGCGCACCAGGTAGAGCCCTTTGGGCAGGCTGGCGGTGCTGAGGCTCATCCGGTTGGCGCCGGGTACGACGTCCATCCGTTGATTGCGCAGCACCTGGCCGGTAAGGCTCAGAAGGCTCACCGCAGCGTTGCTGCCCTGTTCGGAAGAGAATTCGATGATCACTTCCTGGTTCTCCCTTGCCGGGTTGGGATAAAGGCGCAGGCCTAGCACTGTTTCCTGAGCAGCGGTGGACGACACCAGGTCGGCCAGTTGGAAGGAATAGTAGTTGGAGAAACCGGTGCAGGCATCGTAGCGATTGAAGGGGCGGATGCGCCAGTAGTATGTCTTATCGGCCAGCAGGTCATCAGCGCCGACGGTTACCGAGTTGGTGGTGGTAATATAATTGGCCACCGTAAAGCTGAAAGTGGGCAGCCGCGAAATATCAACGAAATACATTTGTGCGCCGGGAATGGGCTGCCATTCCAGGTCGAAAGCCTCATTGTTCTGCACCTCTGCGCCTTCGGCCGGGAAAATGGTGTTGAGGTCTGTATTGGCCAGCGGTGTTGGAGGGGCCTGGTTAGTGAGGTAGCCGGTGCGCTGTTGTTGCAGGTTGGCGCGCATGGCGCCGATCTGTCCATCGGTGAAGATCTCGGAACAGCCGTCATCGCTGTAAGACATGATCAGGTTGCCTTGGGAGCGGAACTCCACACCGCTGGGGTCTTTCTGGATCTGGGGGCTCTGGCCGGTACTATTGCAGTTCCAGCGGAAGTTGAGGTAATCCGGAGGAGTATCGCAGAATCCGTCGCCGGCGTAGCTGCAGTTGGTGCCGTTGACCCGCTCGACTGCACGGGTGATGTTGGCCCAGGTCACCGTATTAGGAGTGGGGCTGTTGAAGTTGTAGTCGGTTTCCTCCCATCCGTAGAAGGTGTGCGGCAAGGACAGGTAGTGTCCGGCTTCGTGTGCCCAGGTATAGTCGCTGGGCCCCAGGCAGCTCTTTCCCAGGGCGACGGCATCCCGGGAGGGCTGGTAATAGCCGCAGGCGCCGGCGGGGTCGTCCACGATGTAAAAATTAAGCGTATTGGGAACATTGTGGTTGGCCATCATCTGGCGGCCGGAGTTGTAGTCGTGTTCGTAGTAGTCAGAGTTGTTGATGTAACGGATATTCCCTTTGACGTAGAACTGTATAGCGGCCTGTTTGAAAACCTCATTGAGATGGCAGAAAGAATCCATCAGGCGGTTCATGGATAAATAACCGGAACCATCATCTTTTCCAACTACATGTAAAGTGATGGGTACATAGATCGTATCCAACATCGAACGGCTGATCACCTGTGGGTTCTGCTGGTAGCGCTCCAGCCATTCCGACTTGTGGGCGGGGGTGCCGCAGAACGCGGGCTGTACCTGTTGTGCCCGGGCGCTGATACCGGCGATGAAAACAAAAACAAGAAGAGTGATGATTTTTCTCATGCTGAATTTAAAGCGTTTGGATGAGGAATGGCGAGGTTTCTGAGGGGAGGAGGTTGCCTGTTGTTTGTGGCAAGTTGCAGTTTTCTTCCCCAAACAACAAACGACCTCCTAAATTCCGCCATTCGGGCGTTATAAAAAATAATTTCAATTCCCTCCCTTAACGAAGGAATGCTATTCGGTTACAATAATTTTCTGAACAAGTTTGCCTTTTTCCGTATCCAGGCTTACCAGATACAGGCCGGCCTCCAGGCCGCTGAGGCTCAGCTCCATGGACGTTTCACCGATGGAGAACTGGCGCTGCCCGAAGGCCCTCACTTGCTGGCCAACCAGATTGGTGAGGGAAAGGCTGCCGGTGAAGCTGTTGTTCGTTTTCAGGTTTACAGTCAGCGTTTGGGTGCTGCTCAGGGGGTTGGGCATTACGCTGAAGTGATCGACCCACTCATTGGACGAGGTGCTTACGGTGGCCCCGGTAGTGAACCGGAACGTCGGCGAACTCGGCGCACAGGAGCGGTAGGCGCTCATCGGAGTGACGCGCCAGTAGTAGGTTTTGTTGGCCTGTAGGCCTTCCACCACCTTGCTACTGCCGAAAATAAAGTCTTCATACACGACCAGTTGTTCCTGGAAACTATTGACAGTGGATACTTCCAGCAGGTAAAAGTCGGCACCGGGGGTATCCTCCCAATCGAAATTGACATCGTTGTAATAGCCCAATTGTGCCTGGTCGGCAGGCGCCAGTAACCCAGGAGCCTCGGGAAACTCGGTGAGGTTTGGAATGTGCCCGCTGCGGATGTAAGCACGGTTGGTGGCATTGTAGTCCTGCAACATCATGGCTTTCTGGTCTTCGGAAAAGAAGTATTCATCCCGGCTACATTCCAGGAAATAACTCATGTACAGGCCTTCGTCTACATCGATCACAGCACCGTTGGGGTCCATGGTGCCGGCGGTATAATCACAATTGGGCCAGCCCAGGCCGAAATTGTAATCCGGAGGGGTATCGCAGAGGAAGTCGCCGGAAGTTTCACAGTTGGAGCGGTCTACAAACTCCACGGGTATGAATCCGAAGGGAGGGGCCAGGGATGTACTGGGGGCAGTGGTCAGCGTTACCGGATTGCCGTGTTGGGCGGCGTCGTAGGGTTCGCTGTCCCACCCGTTGAAGGGGTGCAAAAGACTGAACCAGTGCCCCATTTCGTGGGTAAGAGTGGAGCCGCCTTTTTTGATTTCGGCTTTGGACATCACGAGCCAGTCCCGGATGGGAGTGGGGTCGTTGTAACCCAGAACTACAACCGGGCCGGGGGCATTGCCCTGGTTGGCGCTCTCCGGAATGAAGATATTGATGGAGGCGTTGTCCCGGTTGATGGCCATGATGGAGTTGAGGGTATTCTGATGGTTGGTAAATACCGCTGTGTTATTGATATAGTTCAGCTCGTCTTTGATGTAAAACTGGATGCCCACCTCGGCGAAGTCTTCGTTGAGCGTGCAGAACTGATCCATGACCCGGCGCTTGGAGATCACTCCGGATCCGTCGGTGCGCCCAACAAGGTGGAAGGTGACCGGTACATAGACTGTATTCCGGAACTGGATTGGGCTTTGCCGGTAGGCTTCCTTGTTGGCCAGCAGCCGTTCGGTGATCAGGTCGAGGGCTTCGCGGGATGTGCCGCACCACCCCTGGTTCTGGGCATTTGCTTCGGCGAGCAGGCCCACGAAGGATAAAATAGTGAGTAAAAGAGCTCTAAACATTGTTGAAAATTTTAATTATTTATTTTTGAATCGGCACAGAAGCGCCGCAAAAATAATAAAAAAGCGTGCTTTTCGCCGGCTATCGTTGTCCCGATATTTAGTCAGCTGGATGATAAAGCACTGCATTCAGAATGCCGGGGCTGAGGTTACCGGCCGCGGCCATTTTCGGTCCATAGGGTTTTTTCTTCAAGAGCCGGTTGTGGAGTGTTCTGATCATTTCGGAATAAGGCTAAAATTAGCTAGCTTTGCACCGAATTTTCGGGGTGTCTAATTGGAAGAGAGGTTAGATCAAGAAAGTAGACAGTATTTATTCGGATAAGGTTGAGCAAATATCGGAAAAAATCTGTTTAACCCAATACATAGGTATCACAATTGCCTGAAAACTAAATAACATCAAACGAAAATATCATGAGTAAAGTAACTGTTGTTGGAGCGGGAAATGTTGGCGCCACCTGTGCGAACGTCCTGGCTCACAAAGACCTTGTAAAAGAAGTTGTCCTCCTGGATATCCAGGGCGACCTGGCGCGCGGCAAAGCCCTGGACAGCTGGCAACAGGCTCCCATCGATTACTACAGCACGCGTCTGAAAGGTACCGAAGATTACAAGGATACGGCAGGTTCGGACATCGTAGTCATCACCGCAGGCGTGCCTCGCAAGCCGGGCATGAGCCGGGACGACCTGATCTCGACCAACGCCAAGATCGTCAACATGGTGACCAAATCCATCATGGCGCACTCCAAAAACCCGATCATCATCGTCGTATCCAATCCACTGGATGTGATGACCTACGCCGCATACAAAGCTTCCGGACTGGATTCCTCCCGCGTCTTTGGCATGGCTGGTATCCTCGATACCGCGCGATATCGGGCGTTCCTGGCCGATGCCCTGCACATTTCTCCTAAAGACATCCAGGCAGTCCTGATGGGCGGCCACGGCGACACCATGGTGCCGCTGCCCCGCTACACTACCGTTTCCGGCATTCCGGTAACCGAAATGATCGGTGAGGCCGAACTGGACGCCATCGTCGAGCGCACCAAAGTGGGCGGAGGCGAACTGGTGAAACTGATGGGTACTTCTGCCTGGTATGCACCCGGCGCCGCCGCCGCACAAATGGTGGAGTCTATCGTTCGCGATGAAAATCGGATTTACCCCTGCTGCGTACTGCTCAATGGCGAGTATGGAATGAAAGATATCTTCCTGGGCGTACCGGTGAAGCTGGGCGCTAAGGGCATCGAGCAGATGATCGAGCTGAAGCTGAACAAGGACGAGATGGAATTGCTGAAAGCTTCTGCCGAACACGTCCGTGCGGTAATGGAAGTGTACGATAATATGACTGTGTAAAGTGTATTGAAAGAATGAAGGAGTGAGGGGATGAATTTAGGCTAACTCCTCATTCCTTCATTCATTCCCACAGTCCGACAACTTTCCTGCCTTCTTATTGTTTGTCTGTTTGTACGTTTAAAATTCTGAGCCGTATGGTTGGGGTAAAGAACCTGAACGAGGAGCTGTTGAGCAGGATGGTATTGAATACCGGCGAAACACTTTTCGAATTTTCTCTTGGACAACCTGTACTTTTAGTCTTTCTGCGCCATTTCGGATGTACATTCTGCCGGGAAGCCCTGGCGGATATCTCCAAACAGCGCAGCGAGATCGAAGAACAGGGTTCCCGGATCGTATTCGTCCACATGACGTCCGACGATATTGCGGAACGCTACTTCAACCGTTACGGCCTGGACGGGGCTATACACATCAGTGACCCGGAATGTAAGTTCTACGCAGCTTTCGGATTGGTGAAGGGCAATTTTACCCAGCTCTTCGGGCTTTCCTCCTGGATACGGGGCTTCTCGGCGGGCGTAGTTGCCGGCCACGGGGTTGGCCCTCAACTGGGCGACGGTTTTCAGATGCCCGGCGTATTCGTCATCCAGGAAGGAGAAGTGAAAAGCAGCTTCATCCACAAGTTGGCCTCCGACCGCCCCGATTACCTCGACCTGATGAGGTGCTGTGCCATGGAAGATTAGATTCAACGGCTTTTTGCCGTTCATGTAGAATACTTATCGGATCGCCTTGAACTTTTCTCGGGGCGATCTTATTTTTAGAAGGAATACCTTATGTGTTGAAATAAAACAGAATACTCAGGCATGATCGGTTGGAAATTTTCAGAATTTGTCCCCGGAAAGGGGGAAGGCTCCATATTCGACCAGTTGCTGAAGATCTTTCAGGAACTGCTCGTTTATACATCCGGCGATGTAAGCGAGGCCCTCTCCTGGCTTACCGAACTGGATAAAGAGTACAACCTGACCAATGAGGAGTACGGCATGGCGGACTTCATCCAGGACCTGATCGACCAGGGATATATCCAGCAGGAAGGGCAGGACAACCCCAATTTTGTGCCTTCTTCCAAAATGGAGATCGCCATCCGGCAAAAAGCCCTGGAAGATGTCTTCGGACAGTTGAAAAAATCCCGCCGGGGCAACCACAACACCCGCTTTGGCGGGGGAGGGGATGAGACTACTTCCGAGCTTCGCCCCTATGAATTCGGCGACCGCCTCGACCAGCTTGCTGTTTCCGAATCCCTGCGCAATGCCCAGATCAACCACGGTATCGAGGATTTCCGGCTCACCCAGGAAGACCTGGAAGTGAAGGAGACGCACTATCAGGCACAGATGAGTACCGTGCTCATGATCGACATCTCCCACTCCATGATCCTCTACGGGGAAGACCGCATTACTCCCGCCAAAAAAGTGGCCATGGCCCTTTCGGAGCTTATCACCACCCGCTATCCGAAAGATACCCTTGATATTATTGTGTTCGGCAACGATGCCTGGCAGATCGAGATCAAAGACCTGCCTTACCTGCAGGTCGGCCCCTACCACACCAATACCATCGCCGGGTTGGAATTGGCCATGGACCTCCTTCGCCGCCGCCGCAACCCCAACAAACAGATATTCATGATCACGGACGGCAAGCCTACCTGCATGAAAAAGGGCAAACGCTACTATAAGAACAGCTTCGGGCTGGACCGAAAGATCGTCAACCGGACGCTCACCCTGGCTCAGCGCTGCCGCAAGCTCGATATTCCCATTACTACTTTCATGATCGCCCGCGACCCCTACCTGATCCGCTTCGTAGACCAGTTCACCAAGGCCAACAACGGCAAGGCTTTCTACAGTAGCCTGCAGGGGCTGGGGGAATACATCTTTATGGACTACAAGAACAATAAAGGGAAGAGACACCGGAGGTAAGGGGTTAGAACATTAGTTCGCCGACAGTTTTCATTACCGGCCGATCATTCAACATGCTGCCATATTTGGGTTGACGATAAACTTTTCTCTTTCCCGAATAAAAACTGTAGGCTTTTCGCCGGTAAAGTGCCTGAAATCGCGGATAAAATGGGCCTGGTCGGCATAGCCAGAATCGTGCGCAATAGCGGTTAGGCTCAGTTGGCCACCCTTTCTGAGTAATCGGTTCACTTCATTGAGGCGGGCCAGGCGCATATACCGCTTGGGCGTTACCCCTATCTTTTGGTTGAATTCCCTCTCAAGTTGTCGGGGGCTGATGTAGGCTTTTCCTGCCAGTTCTTCTATTGAAATAAGCCCCTTTCGGCGGCGGATCATCTCCGCGGCCTGGTTCAGGTAGTACAATTCCGGCGTGGAGCCTTCCAGCCTTTTTTGAAGGAAAGCTTCGGTCAATGCTATCCGCTCCGCGGGCAAACTGACAGCTCTAAGCTTGTTGCAGTACTCCTTGAAATCGTTTCCCGTAAGGACCTCCATGTCCATAAATCCATCTATAGCCTCTGCTGCCGGGACGCCGAGGATCGGATATAGGCCTTCAGGCTTGAACCGAATACCAAATGCTTGAACCTCCCCCTTGAAATGGACTTCATAGGGTTGAGAGAACAAGCCGATGAGGGTACTATCAGATGATAGCTGGTAACTGGCATCTACAGGCAGTTCACAATGAAGGTCGGACAAGTGGACGATAGCTTCCACATATCCATTGGGCAATACTTTTTGGGGTAGCAATTGAGCGTTATCTGTATTGAAGTGCCCTTCCCAGAACAACTCTACATAGGGCATGAGAGCGGGAGAAGGAGGATATTCTTTTATGAGTACACTCATTACCGCTTGTTTTGATTATAAAAATGCAAAAGAGCATGGCATTATGTTGGCATAAATGAGTAAGCCCCGGGCTATTTCCAGCCAGAGGCTTTACTCCTTGAGTAACCAGGTTTTCGGTTTATCCGGGTATAGTTGAGGTATCCACCTGGTTGGAGCCGGTTGGCCACCAGATTTGATCAAAGGTGGCAACAATATTGTTGGCGCCTCCGAAGAAGCCGAGTACTTTGGCTTTGCCGTCGCCTACATTCCGGAAGTTGTGCGGCTCCATTTTCGGAACCACTACCAGTTGGTTTTTGGAGACGGTACCTTTTTCCGTGCCGACTCTGGCCTCAAGGGTGCCTTCCAGGATAATTAGCAATTCCTCTGCACTGTCTGTGTGTGTGCCCAATTCTTCACCGGGATCGAGTTCAAAATATACAGTGGCGCTTTCTTTGGTGCCATGGGCACCCAGGAGAGGGAAGGTTGCCTTACACCGCTGGCCGGGTTTCCCCTTGGCGATGAATTCCGTCAATTCCAGCTTATTCAGGTCTGTGGTTATCATTTTCGCAGTTTTTAATAATGGTTTGATAAATGGTTGATGTTCATGAATTTAGCTGCCTAAACTTATTGACGAACCCGGAGATGGTGACCCGCCCTTCACCTTCGCTCAGGAAGGAAGTGCCTACGCCCCAAACTTGAATACCGTTGATCCACTGGTAGTTGGAATAGGCGGTCGAGAAATTCATGGTCAGATACAATTGGCCATTGCCGTCTGGGGACTGCACCATGATGCCCTTTTCTTGGAGGGCGATGACTGCCCCATCGTCCGTAACGATCGTGGCGTGGAGGGCCAGGATAAATTTGCCGTCGCCTCTGGCCATCAGATAATCGACTCCCTTTACCTTGCCATTGATCTTGTCTCCGAAAATTTTTCCTTCGAAAGCGATGTCAAAGCGAGCGCCTTGCGGAGGCGGCAGCTGTTTGCCCTTGACGAGGCTTTCCCAACTCACACCGTACTCGGTAATGTCGGTAAGGTAGGCCTCCTCGTCAAACAGATGTTGTAGTGTCGCATCAAGGTTTGTCCTAGCAATTCTAGTTTCCATTTCGGTATTATTTTTTTGGTTAAATGATGGTACAAAGTTAGGAGGGCAGGAAGGGGGAGAATTGAAAAAAAACGACATTATTGGAATTGCGTTTCTTTGTCTATGGAGATTTTAATATTCTGAGGGTTGGGAATGGACCACTCCTGGAAAATGGCTGTTAAGGGCTTTGGTGTCACCTTATGCTGGCCTGCCTCCAGGTTAGCACAACTGTCGGCTTCCCAACGCTGAGTGAAAAAAGAGCCTCTGACAGACTATTACCCCTGGTCTTTCCGTTTCAGAGAGGTCAGGTTCTCGACATGTAAACCGCAGTTTTTCGATGAAAAAGATCTTGCTTTTGGCGGCCCTCGCTTTTGGCTGCATTTCTCAACAATTTGCCCAGGAAGCAACCCCCTTGTTTCCTGAAGAAAACCAGGTATTCCTAAAGGAGATGGAGGATACCCTGGCGTTACTCGCCTATGCCGTAATCCACGATTCCCTGCCGGAGCACCGCTTTGGGGCCTGTCGGGAAATGATCCCCAAACTGGTCAAGGCCTTGAAGGTAGAACACTCTTTCCAATACCCTTTTGAGCGCCTGAAATCGGTTTCCATCCAATACCCCCGGGACAGCAGTTTCCGCATTTTTACCTGGCAGTTGTATGTCGATAAGGATGACTATCGCTATTATGGAGCCATACAGATGAATACCCCGGGCCTGAAGTTGTTCCCTTTGATCGACCGGTCCTTCAAGATCGAGGACGCAGAACATCAGGCTCTTTCTCCGGAGGAGTGGTACGGCAGCGTTTACTACAACCTGCTCGATGTCGAGGGCCCGCAGGGAAAATATTACCTGCTCTTTGGTTTTGACGGCTACAGCTTTTTCCGCAAGCGCAAACTGATCGATGTGCTATCTTTCCAGGAGGGAAAACCTGTTTTCGGAGCGCCGGTTTTCGTGCACGAAGGTGACAACCGCAAGGCCAGGGTCGTCAGGGAATATTCTGCCGAGGTGAGCACCCGGTGCAATTACGACGAACTGCTGGAGATGATCATCTTCGACCACCTCATAGAAATGGACGGAGCCTACGACGAAGGCCCTGTCAATTACCCGGACGGCAGCTACGAAGCCTATCGCCTGGAAAAGGGCCTGTGGTGGCATGTGGATAAGGTCTTCGATCAGGTCTCCGATGAAGCGCCCCGGCCGGCTCCTATCTTGGACAACCGCACGAAGGATATTTTCGGGAAGCAGTAGGGAATCCGTTAATTCGTGATTCGTTATCCGTAACCCGCATGCTGAAACAACGAATTACAATAACCTGAATCCCGAATCCCGAATCCACGAATCCACGAATCCCCGAATCCCGAATCACGAATCCACGAATCCACGAACACCCAAATGCACACCAACCACACCATCACCGTACCCCGTACCGCCCATTACAGCACCATTGGCGAAGCGGGGCCGAACACCCGCTATTTCTGGATCGCCTGCCACGGGTACGGGCAGCTGGCTCAAAAGTTCATCCGGCCGTTTGAGTCCATCGCTGCGGACGATACCTTCATCCTGGCGCCGGAAGGGCTGTCGCGCTTCTACTGGGGCGGTTTTACCGGCGAGCCGGTAGCCTCCTGGATGACCCGGGAAGGGCGCCTGCACGAGATTGGCGACTATTCCAATTACCTCACTACCCTCTACGATCTTTTCCTGGCGCGAATGCCGGCGGACGTACGCATCATCTTGCTGGGCTTTTCCCAGGGCTGCGCTACCCAGATGCGTTGGGTCATGCGTACCTTTCCGGCTTTTCACCACCTCATTTTCTGGGCGGGCAGCATTCCGGAGGATATTGACTACCGACCGCGATTGGGGTATTTTTCAGATAAGGCTCTGCATTTCGTATACGGAAACCAGGACCAGTTCCTCACACCGGAAAGAGTAAGCCAGCAGAGAGCCCTCATTCAGGCCAGCGGCCTGCAGCTGCAGGAACATACTTTTGAAGGGACACACAGTGTGGAGGAGGAGCCATTGAAGCGATTGGCGGGCCTGGCCCGCCAGGCCGTTGATTGAATGTTGATCCATCTCTTCGGTAAGGAATGCCTGGCATCTTTTTAAAATAACTTCTTCGGGGCCTTAGCCAGAAAAAATACATCCCTTTCTTCGAAAAAGGGCCTATTTTTGGACAAATGTAACCCGATGATATCCGTATCCAACCTATCCTTCACCTACGCTCAGAGCAGCAAGCCGGCGGTTGACGGCATCAGCTTTGAAGTTCCCCAGGGGGAGATCTTTGGCTTTCTGGGCCCGAGCGGAGCTGGTAAGAGTACCACGCAAAAAATCCTGATCCGGTTGCTGCAGGGTTACCGTGGAGACATCCGGCTGATGGGAAAACCCCTGGAGGAGTGGGACAAGAGTTTTTACAACCATGTTGGCGTCGGGTTTGAATTGCCGAACCACTTCGGTAAGCTCACCGCATTGGAAAACCTGCAGTTTTTCGGATCTTTCTACGACCGTCCAGTAAAGGAACCCCTGGAATTGCTGAGCCGGGTAGGCCTGAAAGAACACGCCGGCAAGCAGGCCAGCGAATTTTCCAAAGGTATGAAGATGCGGCTCAACTTTGTCCGGGCTATTATGCACAACCCGGACCTGCTTTTTTTTGATGAGCCCACATCCGGGCTGGACCCCGTCAATGCCCGCCGCATCAAGGATCTGATCCTCGAGCAGCGCGACGCCGGCAAGACCGTCTTCCTGACCACCCACATGATGCACGATGCGGATGAGCTTTGTAACCGCATCGCCTTCATCGTTGAGGGGAAAATTGCGCTCATCGATTCTCCCAAAGCGCTAAAACTGCAATATGGCCGGCGCCGGGTCCGGGTAGAATACCTCAACGGCAAGGTGCGGGAAGAGGAGTTTCCCCTGGATGGGATCGGCGATAACGCGGATTTCCTGCGCATTCTCCGCGAAGAGTATGTCCAGGCCATTCATACCGAAGAAGCAACGCTGGATGACATTTTTATTCAGGTGACCGGAACCAGCCTTCATTAGCGAGGGCATGGATGATCGGGAGGTGATGGGGTAGCGCCGGCATTAAAAACTGTTTGATCATGCAAAAACTCGCTATCGCGATACAATGGGATTTTATCCGACAGTTTCGGTACAACATCCTGTATGCCGCACTTTTGGTTACGGTGATCTATATCCTGATCCTGTTGAACGTACCGGAGGGGCCCTATCGGGAAAAAATACTCATCTTTCTCATTTTTAATGACCCGGCAGCATTGGGTATGTTGTTTATCGGCTCCCTTTTCCTGTTTGAACGCAGTGAACATACCCTGGAGGCCTTGTGGGTGACGCCGTTGCCGCACCGGCATTACATATTGTCCAAAACGCTTACACTCACGGCCATTGCACTGCTGTCTGCTCTGGTGATGGCCATTGCCGGTTACGGATGGTTATTCGGGTACCTGTATTTTGTTGCCGGTATCGGGCTGACGGCCTCATTGTTTACGCTGTTGGGTATGGTGGCAGTTGTCTCTTGCGGGAGTTTCAATCAATATCTCCTGAGGGTTGCCGGCATACTGGTTCCTGCGGCTTTACCTTTCCTCAATTTCCTGGAAATCACCGATACGCTTTGGTGGTATTTGTTGCCTTCTCAGGCTTCCCTGATCCTGATGGAGGCCGCCTTTCTGCCCATGGAGGCCTGGCGGATCGCCTATGCAGTGCTGTACCTGGGGTTGTGGAATGCCGGTGCTTACTGGCTGGCGGCCTATACTTTAAAAGAACACGTAAAATTATAAGCCATGGAAAAGTTATTGAGATTGGCCCGGCTAGACCTCAATATGATCCTCCGCGAACAGATGCTATGGTTTATGTTGTTTGTGGTTCCGGCCCTGCAGTTCTGCATGGCTTTATTGTTGTTGCCCTGGCTGGAGCAGCGCTTCCCCGTGTTGGCGGGTTATCATTCACTGATCCTGATGCTGGTGACGTTGCAGGTAGTGTCCAGCATTGGCTTTGTGGTGGCCTCCATGCTGCTCGACGAGCGGGACGAGCAGGTATTGACGGCGCTGCGCACCATGCCGGTTGGTGTGAATACTTTCCTCTTTTACCGTTTATCCATCGGCACGCTTATGGCCGGTTTGTTCAGCTTTTCCATGCTTTCGGCTCCCGGGCTGGAAGGGCTGGGAGGGGCGGCCCGGCTGACGGCGGCTTTCCTCTTTGCGAGTACTGCTCCGATCACTACCCTGGCACTGGCCACCCTTTCCAGCAATAAGGTGGAAGGCCTGGCTGTCTACAAGGGCCTGAGCCTGATCCTGATGGTTCCGGCCGGCAGTTTTTTCATTCATTCCTGGGTGCAATATGCGCTGGGCATCGTGCCGGTATACTGGGTGCTGCATTATGTGGATACTGTCCTGGCGGGAGATGCGGCTCTTAAGGAAATGATCATGGCTATCGGGACGCATGCACTTGCACTCACCCTGCTGTTCCGGTTATTCAAGTGGAGGGTGTTCTCATAGCCAGTTCCAGGCGCGGGGGCCTCACCTTTGAATTATGGCCTTTAGGCAACCGGCCTGATGCCCGCTGGCCCATTTCAGAAAATAGACTCCGGGAGGATAAGCGCTGACATCCAGCGTTAGGGCTCCTTGCCCCTGAAGCGTTTGTAGCAGCCGGCCGTCCATGCTGTAAAGCGCCAGAGAAACCGGTTGTTGGAAGAAACTGGTTTCAAGCCGGATCTCATCTCTTGCCGGGTTGGGGAAGGCGTGGAGTGTTGAGGCAGTTTCCGGCTCCAGCGGGCCGGTAATGGTACATCCCCAAAATTCCGTTGCGCCTTGCACGATCAGCTCCACCTCGGCGGGCGTTAACTCGTGGCAGGAGGAACTGCAGGGGAAACCTGGAAGCGGACAATTGGTAATCTGAAATTCATGGGCCGGAGCATTGGCTAAAGTATCCAGGTATTGCTGCAGGTGGCAGCTGCCGAAAGCCAACGGCCAGGTGTTGGGCATGGCGGTGCAGGCAGTATTGTTCAAACAGCGGCTCACCAGGCTTCTGAAAGGGTGTCCCTCCAGGCAGGGTACTACCAGGTCGTTGTCTTTGTGGAAAGCATAGAGCATCGGCTCGCCCGGCCCGATCCAGGAAGGGTCGAACAGGGCTCCGAAGATATTCAATACCCCTTTGACCGAAGCATCGGCACTACCGAGGTGGAGGTTGCCCTGCGGCGGCCCCAGTGCCGGGCGTTCGGTACTGCACCCTGCCGGGTGGCAAGCCCCGTAGATCAGCGGGATACCGGGCGCCGGATTTTGTGCCAGTGCTGCCGGCGAAGCTTCATCGTCTCCCATATAAGCCGCCGCCATGGCTACAAAGCCGCCGGCGCTGCTGCCTCCGACGAACACATTGCCGGAATCGACGGAGTCGATCCGGGTTTTTACAAAGCGGATGGCCCCCCGGGCGTCCTGTACCGCCCGGTAGAGGGCGCGGTCAACTTCCAACGGCTCTGCATAGAGGCACTGGGCGTTCTGTGCTCCTGCCAATGCCCCGACGAGGGCGCACCCCTGAGCGTCGGGCGTATGAAAAACAGATTTGTGAAACCCCAGCCGGTAGTTGATGCTCACCGCTACGTAACCGCGGGCGGCAAAGGCTCTGGCCGCTTCTGCCATATCGTAGGCGCGCTTATCGCCACTGAGAAAGGCACCCCCGTGGATCAGCACCATGGCCGGGCGTTGTGGATTGCCGTCTCCAACGGGGCGGTAAATGTCCATTAGAAGTTCCTGTCCTACTCCGCAATAAGTGGTGGCCTGGCCGTAGGGTACATCTTCTTCAACAGCAACTTCGTAGATAGGGTCTGCATAACAGCCCTGAGCGCCGGCATCGCAGGGAAGGGCAAGGCTTGATAAGCTGAAGCTAAGGCAAAGGACAAAAGAACGTATGGAATTCATGCTGTCAGTTTAATTTTGATCCTTATCCCAAAGAGGACGAAAGGCAGTTGAAGAAATAACCTTTTTTGCAGTACAGCGGCCATTTTGAAAATGCTGATAAAAAAGTTGATCTTTAACCTTCGAAGAGGCCACTGATCTATGACGTTAACCAGAGCACAGGCAAAGATATACCGTCTTCTGCGTAGGGACATCATCCAGCACCTGATGTTTGGAGCAACGGTGCTTATTGTAATATTTTGCTATTTCGCCATTCATGCCTGGTACCAGGGCAAAGCTGAACTGCTGGAGACCTTCGGGTACAAGCGGGAGGCATTTTTTAAGGTTTTCCGCGAAGCCCTTGGATATACGCTGCTGCTGGGCCTGCCGGTTTATTTCAACCTGTTCTTCGTTTACCAGGAGCGGCTCCAGGCCTTGCTGGGACGCAGCATTTTTCCCAAGGCCCGCCTCAAGGACTGGTCGTTCTACCTCTTCCTTTTTCTCAGTTCTATCACGGCGCTGATCTTTTCACTGATCTACGTGCCAATCATCCGCTCTGCGTTTGATATTGTCAACCACGAGTGGTACGAACTGACCCTGGTGATCCTTTTCTTTATTCTTTGCACAACCGGGGTATCCTACACCAAGCAGGCCATCGAACGCAGCCGGGAGCTGGAGCGCAAGGCCCGGCTGGAATCTTATCGCCGGCGGCGGGAGGCCGAGCGGGAACTCCATTTTATCAAAAAGCAGATCCGGCCCCACTTTCTGTTCAACACCCTGGCTAACCTGCAGGTACTGGCCCACCGCAAGTCGGAACACCTTCCCGGCCTGATCGGAGAGCTCTCCCGCCTGCTGCGGTACCTGGTCTATCAAACGAATGAGAAACTCGTGCCGCTCGAGGATGAACTGCGCTTCATCAAGAGCTATCTGGAGCTGCAACGCCTGCAGGTTTCCAAAAAAACGGAACTCGTTTTTGACCTGGAGGGCGAGGTGATGCACCAGCACCGCATCCCGCCCATGGTCCTGCTCCTGTTTGTAGAAAACTGCTTCAAACACCACAGCAGCCGATCGTCGAAGGGGGCATTCATCCACCTCCGCTTTCGGATTGCCGAAGGCCGTTTCTATGCCCATATTTCCAACAGCTACCGGGCAAATTACCGCAACGAGGACACCATGTCCATCCGTGCTGGCAGCGGAGTAGGCCTGCCCACCGCCGTGGAAAACCTGGACTTGATCTACAAGGAGAACTACCAGCTCGATATCAACGCAGAAGAAGGCGTATATTCTGTCTCACTAGAAGTGCCACTTTAATGAAGCATAAGTACACCTATATTGTCATCGAAGATGTAGAGTTGCAACGCGAAAACCTTATTGAACAGTTGAATACGCGGTTGGACCTGGTCTTTCTCAACAGTTTCGAAAATGCAGAAGATGCCTATAACTTTCTGGCAGATGAGGCTAATCCCCGCCCCGACCTCATCTTTCTGGATATCGAAATGCCGGAGGCCAGCGGCTTCAACCTGCTGGATGCCGCGAGCAATTTCTGCCTTTCGGCAAAAGTGATCATCACAACTGCCTTTGCCGAGTATGCGATCAAAGGTTATGAATACAACATTTCCGGATACCTGCTGAAGCCTATAGAAAGAGAGAAGCTCAACCACGCCATTGATAAGGCCATCTCCGGCTTCCCTGCCCCTGCGCCAGCCAAACACCCTCCTGTGAGGGGGCATATCCTGATCAAGGAAAAAGGCAAATGGGTGAAGGTCGACTACCAGGAGATCCTCTACTGCGAAGGCGCTAATGTGGATGTGAAGGTCGTAACGCCGAATGGGGCCTATCTTACCCGCGACCGGGTTAAAAATATGGTAAAACTATTGCCTGCTGAAAACTTCATGCGCATTCACGACAGCTACATCATCAACCTGGATTATGTAAAGAGCTTTGCCGGTAACTATACCTTCGTCGAGCTTGTGCATCATTCAGGGGCGGAACTTCACGAACTCCGCATCGGGCCCAAATACCGGGATGCCTTCCGGGATCGGATGAGGAAGCGGTGGAAGGAGTGAGGGGGTTGGTGTATCTCTTCAGCCCTTCGTTGGTTCATCAATTCAGTATACTTCCCTGTCTGCACACCGGAACGGATCATCTGCTGGCCTCCTAATGCATCCTATCTCCCCGCAGTTCCAGTTCCTTCATGATCTCGGCTTCCCGCTCGAGGTACTCCTGCCAGCGTTTGCGGACGGCGGCTTCATCGCTGTATTGTTTGGCCAGGTCGATGAAGAGCCGGTAGTGCCCGGCTTCGGCGACCATGAATTTGTGGTACCAGTCGCGCAGGCTTTCGTCATTGATGTGCAGGGAGAGCAGGCGGAATCGTTCGCAGGACCGGGCTTCGATGAGTGCGCAGGTGAGTAGTTTTTCCAGCAGGCGCTCTTCCCGGCTGCCGCCTTTTTTTTGAAAATCGAGCAGTTTGTTGACGTATTCGTCTTTGCGTTGGCGCCCCAGTTGCAGCCCGCGTTTCTCCAGTTCGCTGAGCACCATTCTGAAGTGGCCCCATTCTTCGGTGACGATGGGCGCCAGTTCTTTGACCATATCGGATTTTTCGGGGTAGGATTGGATCAGAGAGATGCAGGAGGTGGCCGCTTTCTGTTCGCAGTAGGCGTGGTCGGTCAGAATTTCCTCCAGTCCTTTTTCCGCCAGGTTGACCCAGCGCGGGTCAGTGGGCAGTTTGAGCCCTAGCATCTGTACTTCCCGCAGTTCCTGTTCTTTGTTGCGCATGTGTCTTGGATTGGTTTGGCGGGGCAAAGATAAGGAATAGGCCTAAGTAATAAAACATCCCAACCTCCCAACATCCCAACCTCCCAACCTCCCAACCTCCCAACCTCCCAACCTCCTACTCCAAACACCGGATCTGGTTGATGAAGAACCCCAGTTGGTAAACCTGATATTCTTCATACCCGCTGCTCCAGGAGACGATGACCGAATCTACTTCGCTGTTTTTGAGGATATTGAGCTGGCTTTGGTCAATAGGGTAGTGGACGAGGTAGGACAGCAATTCCGTTTCCGTATCGTAGGTGCCCTTATCCATTTTTCCGGAGAACAAGGTAACGAACTGGCCGTTGAGCAATTTGATCATCAGGTAGCTGCCCTTTTCGATGAATCCGTAGGCCTCGCGGGCATTGGGGTAGGCGAAGGTAAACTCCAGCGTCAGGAACCGGAACCCACCCAATTGGGTGAAATAACCGTTACAGGTGAGGTATTCCTGTCCTTTGAGCACCGCGCGCATACGATCGTCGGTATGGGTGAATAGGAGTTGTTTTTGAAGGTCGCGCCGGAAGCGCCCCCGGCTGTCTTTCCCTTCATAAGCCGCCTGGCAGGGCGGTGTGGGAGGGTTGAGGATCACATTATCGGAAGAGGTGAACGGGCTGTAATTATCGTCCAGGAGCAGGTTCTCGTAGGAAGCTCCGGCAGTCAGGCGAAGGTTTTCATATTGTTTTGCCTGCTGTTTTTTGAGTTCCTGTTGCTTGATGTATTCTTCGACGTAGTTGCCCCGGCGCGTAATGGATTCGGCGTTACTCACTTCAGCCAGGGCGATCCGGGATTCCCGGAGGGCGTCCGCTTCCGCCTGCCGCGCGGATTCCACCCTGGTGGCCAGTTGCTCGACGAGGGACGGGCTGGCGTTGCGTTGCCGGGCCTGGCGGTACTCTTCTTCCAGCCGGGTGCGTTGGCGGCTGGATTCATCTACGCGTTCCTGGGCAATTCGGGCGGCATCCTTGGCGATCTGAGATTTGCGTTCCGCTATGCGCCGGAGGTCCTCCTCCGTAATCGGAATGCTCCCTTCCAAAGGCGCGATCCGAATGTCAGAGACCGGATACTTTTGGCTTTCTGTGTCCTGCCCCTCGGTAGTGCCCGAAAACTCGGAAAAAACCTGGGTAGTCCCATCCGGGAAGACAATGATCGTCTCTCCTTTTTCATTGGTGCGCATGACAGGTTGCGCGAACAAGGGTATGGTTAGAATAACGGCGAGAAGCCCAAAAAAAAGCCTAAATTGCATGGTTCGTAACAGTTTTGGGAATTTCAGTTCCTCAAATGTAGGAAAAAGCACGTTCCGCCTGTCGGGTAACCAGGAAAGACAACCGTCATTAATATCAAAATGCCGATTATTTTATTTCCCGCACTTACCCTATTTTTAGAGCGGAATTGATGTTTATTGATACGTTAAGTAAGGGCATTTAGTTGCATACTTCAACAGCTCTCGGAGATTAAAAGCAAACCAAAATATATGAGAAACGCCATTGGGATCTTTCTGTTGCTCAGCCTGTTTTCCTGTAAGACCGACCAGAAAGAGGACAGCGCGGGCATTCTTCCTGAATTCAGGGACCTTGCGGTCAGGTATCCTGAAACCTTTCGGGATACCAGCGTAGTAGACGACTATTTCGGCACAAAAGTGGCCGACCCTTACCGCTGGCTGGAGGATGAAAATTCACCGGAGGCCCTTCGTTGGATCGGCCAGCAGCAGTCGCTCACCAACAATTACCTGAAGTATATCCCTTACCGGGAGGCCATTCGCCGCCGTTTGACAGAGCTGTGGAACTACGAGCGGTACACATCGCCTATCCGAAGGGGGGAGTACTACTATATGTTCAAGAATGACGGGCTGCAAAACCAGGATGTCCTCTTTCGGATGGCCAAGCTGGACAGCCCGTTGGAAACCGTTCTCGACCCCAACCGCTTTTCTTCGGACGGCACCGTCTCTCTCGGAGAGATCGCCTTTTCAAAAGATGGTTCCCGGCTGGCCTACCAGATTTCAGATGCGGGTTCCGACTGGCGCAGCATACTGGTCAGGGACCTGTCGTCCGGCCGCAACCTTCAGGATACGGTCCGATGGGTGAAATTCTCGCAAGTGGCCTGGTCGGGCGACGGGTTCTTTTACTCGCGATACCCCGAGCCCCTGCCAGGAGAGGCTCTGGCCGGCTCCAACGAATTCCATCAGGTCTATTACCACAAGCTGGGCACCTCTCAGTCGGAGGATGTGCTGGCCTTTGCCGACCGCCGCAACCCCAAACGCAATATTTATGCCCGGACCACTGATGACGAGCGCTTTCTGGTGCTCAGTGTGGTAGAGTCCACCAGTGGCAACGCGCTCTATTTTCGGGATCTGCGGACGGACGACCCCACTTTCGTTCCCATCGTCGAGGGCTTTGACCATGATTTTGAACTCATCGGCAGTGAGGAGAACAACCTTTACATACTGACCAATTTCAAAGCCCCTAATAAGCGGCTGCTGCGCATCAATACCCAGCAACCCGGCGCCCGCTATTGGCAGGAGGTCATTCCCGCTTCCGAAGATGTGCTCCAGGAGGCCTATTTCTTCGGCGGCAAGCTCATCTTGCACTACCTGCATGATGCTTACAGCCAGCTGAAGGTTTTTTCCACCGAAGGAAAGGAGGAGAAAACTATTGAATTGCCGGGTATTGGAACTGTTCTGGAAGTGAGCGGAAGGAAAGACAGCCCGGAGGCTTTTTACACCTTTTCCTCCCTCATTCAACCCAATACGATCTATCGGCTGGACCTGAATTCCTTTGGCCAATCGGTTTTTAAGCAACCCAAATCGGCTTTCGACAGCGATGCCTATGAGGTCAAGCAGGTGCGATACAAGAGTTACGACGGCGTGGAGGTGCCTATGTTCATCGTGCACAAAAAAGGCATGAAGTTGAACGGTAACCATCCCACGCTGTTATACGGCTATGGCGGGTTCGATATCCCCGTCCTTCCGGTTTTTAACCGGACCCGATTCATGCTTTTTCCGGTTATTCTTGAGAATGGAGGGGTTTGTGCGGTTGCCAGCATCCGGGGGGGCGGTGAGTTCGGAACAGCCTGGCACGAGGCCGGCACCAAACACCGCAAGCAGAATGTGTTCGACGATTTCCAGGCGGCTGCCGAATACCTCATTGCCAACCAGTACACCAATTCTACCAAGCTGGGGATACACGGCGCCTCCAATGGCGGGTTGCTGGTTGGGGCCTGCCTGGTGCAGCGCCCTGACCTCTATGCGGTGGCTCTGCCTGCGGTAGGAGTGCTGGATATGCTGCGTTATCAGAAATTTACGATAGGATGGGCATGGGCGGATGACTACGGGCTGAGTGATAACGAAGAAGACTTCAATTATTTGTACGCCTATTCGCCGCTCCACAATGTTACCCGGCAAAAATATCCGGCTACCTTGATCACCACAGCCGACCATGACGACCGGGTTGTTCCAGCCCATTCGTTCAAGTTTGGTTCCGCCCTTCAGGCTAACCAGGAAAGCAATGCGCCGGTGCTGATCCGGATCGAGTCGAGTGCAGGGCACGGGGCGGGCACGCCTACTTCCAAACGAATAGAGGCAGGAGCGGATATGCTGTCCTTTATGCTTTATAATATGAAGGAAGGGGTAATCTATTCCGCTGCCCCGGAAGATGAAAATTAAGGACCGGAACCTACATGCTGTATCTTTTTGACATTGGCTTCCTCCCTGTTCGCATCTGGGATATCCTGGACATTCTGATCGTAGGATACCTGATTTACCAGATCTACAAGCTGCTGAAAGGGAATATAGCCTTCAATATATTTGTTGGCGTCCTGACGCTTTACGTCATCTGGTGGCTGGTCAACCAGCTGGATATGGACCTGCTTTCGGCGGTACTTGACCAATTCGTCAGTGTAGGAGTGATCATCATCATCATCATTTTCCAGCCGGAGGTCCGCAGGTTTTTACTTTTCCTGGGGAATACGACGCTCCGGCAGCGGTCCAATTTCGTCGGGCGGATCATCGACCGGAACCTGGAGAACACCGAGGAGAAGGCCCGTCAGATCCGGGCCATGCGGTCCGCTTTGCTTCGGATGGGAAAGAAAAAGACCGGAGCGCTCATCGTGCTGGCCGGCAACCTGAGCCTCGACGGGCTGGTCAGCTCCGGCGTATCGATGGAAGCAGAGATCAGCGAGCCTTTGCTGGAGAGTATTTTCAACAAGGAAAGCCCGCTGCACGACGGAGCGGTACTCATTGCCAACGGTAAGTTAAAGTCCGCAAGCTGCATCCTTCCGGTTTCCGAAAACCCCAACCTGCCCAAATCGGCAGGCCTGCGGCACCGGGCGGCAGTAGGCATTTCAGAACGCGCCAACGTTGCGGCTTTCGTCGTTTCCGAAGAAACCGGCTATATTTCCTACGCAGTAGACGGAGAATTGCGCCGGAAAATTTCGGAAGATGCCCTGCAGGAATTGCTAAACCAGTATTTTTAGCCCAGATCATCCCAAAGAGCACATTTATGAAATTTCAGCGCCTCCCGGAATTCGAAATTGATGAGGCTACCGAGAACGCCATTGCCGGCCTTCTGGGAGAATGTTTCCCGGAATATCCGCAGGGGCGTACCTACTACAAACAACTTCCTGATTTTCGTTTTCTTTGTTGGGAAAATGACGCCCTCATTGCTCATATGGCGGTAGAACACCGCATGATCAACAATGACGGCCAGGCCTTTCGCATTTTTGGGGTAGTGGACCTCTGCGTAGCCGAAGCCTTTCAGCATAGGCGCCTGGCCAGCCGCATGTTGTCCGAGCTGGCTTTGCTGGGCCTGCGGCATCGCGTCGATTTTCTGCTCCTGATGGCCAAAGACCATGGCCTTTACCTCAGCAACGGCTTCCAGTTGGTAACCAATACCTGCCAGTGGCTGATGATCAGCGAATACCGCACCCTTGGTATCGCCCACCGCCGTGTGAAATCCAGCCTCATGGTCAAGGCCCTGGGAAAAAAGGAGTGGCGGCCCGGGCTGGTCGATTTTCTGGGCTATGTCTTTTAAAAAGGAAAGGCCCCGGCTGCTATCGTTTACCAGCCCCTCCCCAGGCAGCTGAAGCAGGAAGAACCCTGTTACAAATCCCGGTTTCTGGCCCGCAACAACCGGGCCGGCGATTTCAAAGATTGGCTGGAAGGGAGGGGCGCTGGCTGACAAGTTCACCAAATTTTGTACTTTAGCTGTCCCGCAAACAGAGCCCCGGGCGTGTAGGCTATTTTGACTATTGCCCAGGCTCGGAATGATCAAATAAAAATCCAATACGAACATGCAAAAAGTACAAGATTACATCCAGCAGAACAAGGAGCGCTACCTGGACGAGCTTTTTGGACTGCTGCGCATCCCTTCTGTCAGCGCGGATCCCGACTACAAAGATGAAGTGATAAAAGCCGCGGAATTTGTGGCGGAAAGCCTTCGGAAGGCGGGCGCCGACAAGGTCGAAGTGTGCCCCACCGCCGGCAACCCCATCGTTTATGCCGAAAAGATCATTGGCCCGGACAAACCTACCGTACTGGTTTATGGCCACTATGATGTTCAACCCCCTGACCCCCTGGAACTGTGGGAGTCCGGCCCGTTCGAACCCGTGATCAAAAAGACGGACCAACACCCTGCCGGCGCCATCTATGCCCGTGGATCCTGCGATGACAAGGGGCAGTTCTATATGCACATCAAAGCCTTTGAGGCCATGAATGCAGCCGGAGCGCTGACCTGCAACATGAAATTCATGATCGAAGGCGAAGAGGAAGTAGGGTCGTCCAACCTGGGGGTCTTCTGCCGGGAAAATGCCGGGAAACTGGCCTGCGATACCATTCTCATTTCCGATACCTCCATCATTGCCAACGACGTTCCGTCCATCACCGTAGGGCTTCGCGGCCTGAGTTATGTGGAAGTGGAAGTGACGGGCCCCAACCGCGACCTGCACTCCGGCGTATACGGAGGCGCCGTGGCCAACCCCGTCAACGTACTCTGCGAAATGATCGCCTCCCTGCAGGATGAAAACCACCGCATCACCATACCGGGATTTTATGACGATGTAGTAGAGTTGAGTGCTCAGGAGCGCGCCAAAATGAACGAAGCGCCCTTCAGCCTGGAGAAATACAAAAAAGACCTGGATATTGGCGACATCCAGGGGGAAACGGGCTATACTACGCTGGAGCGGGTCTCCATCCGCCCGACCCTCGACGTCAATGGCATCTGGGGGGGCTATATCGGCAAGGGCGCCAAAACGGTGCTGCCCTCCAAGGCATCCGCCAAGATCAGCATGCGCCTGGTGCCCAACCAGGACCCCGACAAGATCACCGAGCTCTTCAAAAAGCACTTTGAAAGCATTGCCCCAGCTTCGGTCAAAGTAAAGGTAACCCCTCACCACGGCGGCCAGCCTGCAGTGACCCCCACCGATACGCCCGAGTACCAGGCGGCTTCCAAAGCAATGGAAAAGGCATTCGGCAAAACACCCATTCCGGCAAGGGAGGGGGGCAGTATCCCCATTGTGGCCTTGTTTGAAGAAGTACTGGGCGCCAAGAGCATCCTCATGGGCTTTGGGCTGGACTCGGACGCCATCCACTCTCCGAATGAACACTACGGCTTGTTCAATTTTTACAAAGGGATTGAAACGATACCGTATTTCTATGAATATTACGCAGAAATGAAGTAATTTCCAGAGCCGGCATGAGTTCATCCCGGATTTTTCAATCCGGGATGAACTCATGCTTTAACACAAGTAAACACTCAATTGAATTTGGACATGAAAAAATTCCCCTCCCTCCTTGCCGGCATTTTTTGCCTGGCAACTTTGGCCTTATCCGGCCAACCTTCCGCTCCGGAACCTATTGCTGTGAAATCTTACGTGGATGAACAGGCCGATGCCCTGGAAGATCAGGTCATCCAATGGCGCCGCATCCTTCACGAAAACCCGGAACTGTCAAACCGGGAGTTCGAAACGGCGAAAATGGTGGCCCGCCATCTGGAAGGACTGGGCATGGAGGTGCGCACCGGCATTGCCTATACGGGCGTGGTGGGCATCCTGAAAGGGGCCAAGCCCGGCCCGGTCGTGGCCCTGCGCGCCGATATGGACGCACTCCCGGTCACCGAGCGGGTGGACTTGCCGTTTGCTTCCAAGATCAAGACTACCTACCTGGGAGAGCCTACCGGTGTAATGCATGCATGCGGTCATGATACGCATGTGGCGATGCTGATGGGAGCGGCCCAGATCCTGTCCGGGATGAAGAATGACCTGGCAGGAACGGTGGTATTCCTTTTCCAGCCTGCGGAAGAAGGAGCGCCTCCGGGGGAAGAGGGGGGCGCGGAGCTCATGGTTAAGGAAGGAGTATTGAAAGACCCTAAAGTAGACGTCGTCTTCGGCCTGCACATCAATTCCCAGACAGAGGTGGGCACGGTGAAATACAAACCGGGCGGAGCCATGGCTGCAGTCAATCGTTTGGTGATCAAGGTGAACGGCAAACAGACTCACGGTTCGCAGCCCTGGGGCGGGGTAGACCCCATCTCAATATCCGCTCAGATCATACAGGGCCTGCAGATGATCGTCAGCCGGCAGATGGAACTGACCAAAGAGCCTTTGGTGATCAGCATTGGTAAGATCCATGGTGGGGTGCGCAGCAACATCATTCCGGAAGAAGTGGAAATGGTGGGTACGATCCGCACCTTGGATGAAGATATGCAGAAGGACGTCCACGAGCGCATCCGTCGCACCGTAACCAACATTGCCGAAAGCTGGGGCGCATCCGCCGATGTAGAAATTGAAAAGGGCTATCCGATCACCTACAACGACCCGGGCCTGACGGCAAAGATGCTGCCATCCATTCAGTCTACCGCAGGAAATGAGAATGTGATCCTTTCCAAAGCAAAAACGGGGGCAGAGGACTTTTCCTTCTTCGCCAGGGAAGTGCCAGGGCTATTCCTGTTTCTCGGAGGGATGCCTAAAGGAATGGACCCGGAAGAGGCCGCTCCGCATCATACGCCCGATTTTTTTATCGATGAAAGCGGGATGAAACTTGGGGTGCGCCTGCTGTGCAACCTGACGCTGGATTATATGGCACAGTAATTGGAGTTTTGAAGACGGGCAAAAAAAAAAACCGGCCGCAATGGGCCGGTTTCCAAAAGAGCTTTGAGAGGCTATCTACATACCAAAAATGAGGATATCCTTTGATACCCTCGAAATCTTTCATAGGATTATAATAGCATTCGTGGGATTTGCACCTGAATTTGTTAGTAGTAAGTCATTTTTGGTGCCCGCTGCTTCCAGTGGGCGCCGTCAACTTTCGTTTATCATCGTTGACAATACAAAGATGAAGGAAAAAAGAGGGGAAGTGAAGTACAATTCTTCGAATTACTGTGTTGGGTGGGTTGTGTGAATGTTATTCAATTGGTTGGTTCGCAATTAATTGTGATTTACTTGTTTTCTTTGTTGTTGATTTTTGAGCCGCCCTTGTGATGTTTGATTTTTGATTTTTGACGTTCGATTTTCGATGTAGGGCGAGCGGAAGGGCTGGCTTGAAAGTGCTGCTCCCAAAGAGCCCTATCAAAAATCGAACGTCGCAAATCAAACATCGCACATTTTCAAAAGCGCTGCATAATCTGTCTGATGTTTTGAACACCCCACCATGTAGGCTCGTTGGCCGCGGTAGAAAAATTTTTTCCTTTCGGCTCGCCGCGATAGGCAGGGCATTTGCCCCTGATCCGCATATTATTGTTTTAGCATTTTCATAGCCGCAGTGTCCTTTCCGTCGCTGATGACAATGGTATAGAACCCGGCCGGCAGGTTTCTGAACTCAAGGATCGTTTCATTTTCTTCCTGGCGCATCCGGAAGGGAACCGGCTGGCCGAGCAGGCCGAAAACCAGGGCCTGCACTTTATCGGATGCTTTCAGCGAGCGGAGATGGATCTCGTCCCGGAAAGGATTGGGAAATACCTCCCACCCTTGAGCAGCTGAAAGGCCTGCCGTTCCGGTAGACAGGAATTCATAGCAATCCTCCCTTGCGCAATCCTGGCTGTTGGTCACGGTCACGCAATACAGGCCGGGGGCGTCCGGCGAGATAGCCGCACTGTCGTCACCGGTACTCCACTGATAAGAGTACGGTCCCGGATCACCCAGTCCAGTAACGGCGATCAGCCCGTCCATTTCCACCAACTCGAAAACAGGGGAATCCAGCACCTGAATGGTTATTTCGGCCGTTTCTGCGCAGCCGTGCGTTCCCCAGGCTTCGACCACAAAAGAAGTGGTAGTGGTGGGGTGCACTACGATCTCGGGAGTTGTCGCTCCGGTACTCCAAAGATAGTTGGGAGCCGGGCTGGCGGTTAGTGTTGCCATTTGTCCGGCACAGATCTCGTTGGCGCTGCTGGTGGCCTGCAGGTTCAGAGGGGGTATTTGGATGGCTTCCAGCCCTGCCGAAGCAGTGCAGCCGTTGGCGTCCGTCACTGTTAGCGACCAGGCGCCGGGGGATTGAATGAAGACCGTAGGCGTAACCTGGCCACCGGACCATTGATAACCGGCAAAGCCGCCGGGGGAACTGATTTTCACGCCCTGTCCGGAGCAGAAGAAGACGGTATCTGGTTCAAAGGATATTTCTGGCTCAGGGAAAACCTCAACCGTGAACTCAGCAGTTTCGGAGCATCCATTCTCATCCCATGCGGTGAGGCTGAAGGCCGTCGTTTGATCGGGCGTCACCGCCAACTGTGGGGTGGTTGCTCCGTTGGCCCAAAGGTAGCTGGCAGCAGAAGTGGCGCTGAGGGTTACGGACTCCCCGATACAAATGCCATCGTCGCTGCTGCTGATCTGCAGGTTCAAGGGAGGGTATTCAGTGGCCACAAAGGAATCAGAGGCGGTACAACCCGCCGCGTTGGTTACTGTAAGCGACCAGGCGCCCGGGCTGTTGGCCAGGACGGTGGGGGTGGTCTGGCCATTGGACCATTGGTACTGAGTGAACCCAGCCGGTGCAGTAACTTCTACCCCTTGCCCCGGGCAGAAGGAAATACTGCCGGGTTCCAATGAAAGCTGGGGTGGCGGCAGCACATTTACAGTGGCCTCCCCGGTAGCCGGACACCCGTTCCCATCCCAGGCAGTGAGGCTGTAAGTGGCCGTCTGGGAGGGTTGTACGTTGATCTGTGCAGTGGTGGCGCCGGTGCTCCACAGGTAGCTGTCGGCCGGGCCGGCGCTCAGCGTTATGGGTTGGCCGGGGCAAATGTTGTTGGCGCTGCTGGTGACCGGCAATGTAGCTGGCTGGCAGAACAGGTATTCTACACAAAGCCGGGGAGCCCAAAAGGGCTGTCCTTCATGGGACTGAGCGGTGCGCCGCCCTTGTCCCTGGACGATAAGGGCCATCGGGTTTGAAGGGGAATACCCCGGTAGCCTGAGGAGTTCCTGGAGGATAGGAGCCAGGTTAGGCGTTTGCTGTGCCGGCCCCATGTCGCCCACCTGTTGCCAGTCAGGCGGTTGCCAGTTTACCGAAGCTTGGGTTAGAGGGCGGTTGCTGACGTTAAAATTCGTACCGGCGAAAGGAGCCGGGTTATTGCTGGCCTCTCCGTAAAAGGCAAGCTGGCAGGGGTTGACGTTGTTGTTGTCTTCTACGGTGAATTGTATCCAGGCTTTGCTGATGATGGCATTCGCCGGAATATCCAGGCCGGAAAACCGCATGCCGACCCATTGGTCGCCATCATTGGGCTCATTGATCATTTCGAGGTCGGTGCTCGACAAGGTCACGCTGCCGGTGGGGTCTTCCTCGGCATCGTCCTCCCGGTTGCTGACCTGGCTGCAGGCCTGGATGAAACCTACATAGAAGGCCTGTTCGACGGAGGTAACCGCATTGCCGTTATTATCCTTAGCTTTGGCTTTGATGTAAAAATTGCCTTCCGACGGAGGCGTCCAGGTCAATTTATAGGGCGCCGAATGATCTACGCCAATGGAATCGCCGTTTACAAAGAAAGCCACTTCTTCGATGCTGCCGTCACTATCGCTGGCCTGTGCCCGCAGGGTGATCGGCTGGATGGAATAGAAAAAGGCGCCGTCGGCGGGCGAGGTAACCTCGACGGTTGGCGGGCTGCCGACGGGAATGAACTTCCGGATGGTGAAGTAATCCAGCACCTCCCCATTGACACCGATGAATTTCAGGTCCAGGCGTGTGCCAGTGACTTCCAGCGAGAGCGAGCCCAGCGTGAGGGCATTGTAGAACATTACCGGATGGTCGAGGGGCGCATTGGAGACTTTGCCGGAAGAACCGGCGCAGGTATAGACCGCACCCTTGCCGGCGGCCGCCCCGAATGCCTCTTTCTGGTAGGCGCCATCCCCGTCTATACGCCCATCGCCATTGTCCAGCACCATAGAAGGCTGCACGCTGTTGGAAGGGCCGTAGTGGCCATTGAGGAGGTACGAGCGTTCATAGGAATGGCTGTGGCCGGATAACACCAGGTCTACCCCGGCGGCTTCCAGAATGGGCAACACATTCTCCCGCATATCGATCAACTCGTTATCCTGATCGGAATCGTGCGACCCTTTAGAGTAGGGCGGATGATGAAAGAAAACAACGAGCCAGTCCTGCTGGGAGGCATTGAGGTCGTTTTCCAACCATACAAGCATGGGGTCCCCTGGCGCTCTTCCGGAATCGTGAGAATCCAGGACGACAAAATGAATATTGGCAAAATCGAAAGAATAGTAAGCTTCCGTTCCCGAGGCCAGGCCCCCTGCCTCTCCGTTTTTTGGGAAGGTGAAAATGTCGAAGTAAGGGCCAGACTGGTCGGCGGCGCTGGCGCTGTGGAAATCGTGATTACCCGGCGTTGACCACATGACGGACTGGATGAGCTTATCCTCGTACATGTTTTCAAAGATAGCCTTCTGGTATTCGGAATCTTTTCCATTGTCGTAGGCGTTGTCGCCCAGCAGGAGGATGAGGTCGGTAAAATTATCCCCAACATAGCTGTAATAGCCATCCCGTACGTCGCGGGCATTATTATCGGCAGTGCCGCAGTCGCCCAGCACCCAGGCGCGAACGGGTTGAACGGTGCCGGGCGGCGGGGAAGTTTTGAAGAAATGATCGGCAGTGCCGCCGGCAAGTACGCCATTGGCATCGCCGATAGCATAGTAGTAACGCGTATTGGGCTGCAGAGCAGATAGCTTGATCTCGTGGTTGGTTCGGGAACCACTTTGCACCATAGTTTGGGTGAGGTTATCCGGGTTGGCGCCGTACCAGACTTTGCTGCTGGTGGCGGTATTGGTCCGCCATCTGATGATCATGCTGGTAGGCGTGCCGGACTGGAGGTAGGGGCCCCGGATAACACTAACCAGGGATTCCGCAACCGGGGCGTCATATCCTCCCGGCGAAACAGCAAAGGGGTATCCTGATGCGTTCGGGCCACCAGGCTGTTTACCGTCGGGCCTGCCCGGGGAGGGGGGCGGGAGCGCTCTTTTCTGCTGTTGCATCAGCCGGATGGCCTCCGCTTTTTTTTGCAGCCACTTATCCTTTCGGGGTAGCGGTTGCATAATGTGTTCAATGCGGCGGATGGCTGCGGGGTAGTCCTGGTTGGCCATTTCGAGGTCTACCAGGCGGCTTTGCAGGGAAATGATATCTCCCAGCCGCTGGATGCCTTTTTCCAGGGCGGCAATAGCCTGGCGGTAATCACCGGGATAGGCCAGCAGAATGCCGTCCGCCAGGAGGAAGTAATCATCTGGCCGGATGGCGTTGTCATTTTTTAGCGTAGCCATTTGACGCAGGTCCGCCAGTGCCTGGAGGTACGCTCCCGATTTTTGATAAATGGATGCCCGTGTTCCATACCCAAAGGGGTTATCCGGTTCCTGTTCGAGGAAGGAATTGATGTGGAAAAGGGCTTTTTGAAACTCGTTGGTATCCCGGTAAAGCTGGGCAAGGGGCAGGTGGCAGGCGAGGTAGGCCGGTTCCATTTGCAGAACGGTATGGAAATCCTTCAGGGCCAGGCCGATGTCTCCGTGTTCCTGGTATAACATGCCGCGCTCAAAGCGCAGCAGGACATCATCCGGTTGCGCTTCGATCTGGCGGTTTTTCCGTTCGATAGCCTCGTGGAGGCTGCCATGCGCCAGCGCATTCGTCAGCGGCAATCCCAGGGCCATCAATAACAATAATGCCCAACTGCTCTTCCTCCTCATCCTTTGGATCATCATTCCCCAAAGGATACTAAAGGAATGTACCTTCTTTTTCATAGTGGCATAAATTGAGAGTGTATGGGGGGATGTTTATTAATACGCAGTTTTTTCCATTCGTGTTGCTTCAGGCAAAAGGCAAAATTTTTGACGGTAGCTTCGTATATTGCTGCCAACCAAGCCCTCAAACCATGCAATTGCCAGAAGTAATAGAAACCCAACGCTTGCTGATCCGCCCTTTCCAATCCAAAGATCTTCCGTTTTTCCTGGAATTCATGCTCGATGAAATGGCCACGGAGTACTTATCCTTTACCGATAGCCAGAAAACGCCAGAAGGCGCCAGGGCTTTATTCTGGCAGGTGGTTGAAAGCTACAGTACCGATGACCCTACCCTGGCCCTGGTTATCGAAGATAAGGAAAACGGTTATTTCATGGGGTCCTGTGGAGGTGCGCCCCTGGCGGAGGAAGGCGTCGTGGAATGTTATTACAGCCTGCTTCCGAAATACTGGGGCATGGGTTTCGCCACCGAGGCGTCCAAGGCTCTGGTCGGGTATCTGCTGAGCCTGAATGAAGTCAGGGTGGTCAAAGCCTTCGTCAGCCCCTACAACCCCCGTAGTATTCACGTTGCCGAACGGATAGGCATGCAGGCCCTGGGGCAGGCCCGGCATCCGCTATCCGGCCAGGAAGGGTTGATGTACGAAAAGAGGAAGTGAGGTATATGCTTCAATTCTTCTGGATGCCCATATCGTTTCGCCATTACTCAGAGAACAACAACCACGTTTCCGGGTCCAGTACGATCTTTCCGGGCTCAAACTTGCATTTTACGGTGGCTTCCATTGTTTTTTCCTTGACTTCTACTGTCCAGGTTTGAGCGGTAGCCCCATCGGCGCCGATGGCCCGGATGTCCAGCGGAAAAACAAAGGCCGGGCCATCCTGAAGTTGCCGGATCTTAAAGCGCAGGCGTTTCCTTTTCGGTTTGTCCCATTCCACCTTTAATTGCGGTTGTCCTGGGCGGTAGATCCATTGCTGGAAGAACCAGGAGAGCTCCTGCCCACTGGCCGCTTCCATGGTGCGCTGAAAGTCGGCGGTTAAGGCATTGCGGCCGGCATACTGTGCGTAGTACTGCCGCAGGCCGTTCCAGAAAGCTGCTTCCCCGACTTGCCGCCGCAGCATGTGCAGCACCCATGCCCCTTTCTGGTAGGAATTGGGGTTGAGCAAGGCATTCCAGTCGGTAACGGCCGTGTCGACGATGGGCGCCATTTTGCGTTTGGAAAAGGACACTACCTGCTGCCGTTCCGATTGCAGGCGTTCTGCCAGCCTGTCCCTGCCGTATTGGTGCTCCATGTACAGGTCGGCCCCATAGGTAGCGAAGCCCTCGCTGAGCCAGATGTGGAACCAGTTCTGTTCGGAGGCACTGTTGCCGAACCACTGGTGGGCGATCTCGTGGGCAATGAGGTCCTCTTCGGATTGCTTTCCATCCACTGAATTTTCGTAGTAGAAGATGTTGCTGGCGTTTTCCATCCCTCCGTAACGCGTTTTCGACTGTACATTGGCCAGCTTGCGGTAGGGGTAGGGGCCAATGTGGCCGATGAAGAACTGCAGGACTCCCGTGGCCAGGCTGTAGTCGTAGTACCCTGCCTCCCGGTCCTGCCGGTATACCCAGCTGGTGACAGGTATGCCTTCTACCTCCCCGGCCAGTTGCACGCCGAAACGGGCCGCGCCGAAGACCGCCACCTTCATGGGCAGGGGCACGTCTTCCCGCCAATGGGTCAACTTGGTTTCGTCGTCCAGGTTGGTTTCTTCTATTTGTATGCCATTGGCCACGACCTGGTAGTGGTCCGGGGCGGTTACGATGAAATCCACGGAAGCCTTATCGGAAGGGTGGTCTATGCACGGCAGCCAGTGGTGGGCGCGGTTGGGCCAGTTGTCGCCGAAAAAAGTGCGGTCCCCGTATTTGTTCCGGTCGATGATCAGCCCGTCGGCGGGGATGCCCTGGTATTCGATGCGGAAGGTGCGTTCCTGGCCGGCTCCAACAGCGGGTTTGGGGAAAATGGTGAGCTGCTCGCCCTCGTGGCGGTACTCCACAGGGTTTTCACCTTCGCGGACAGAGCTCACGTTCATGCCTTTGCCGTCTTCCCCTGCGGTCACCAAGTCGAGGGTGAAGCTGGAAAGGGGCTGGAGGAATTTGATGCGAACCGTCGCCGAAGCCTTTATCTGGTCTGTTTGGTCGGACAGTTCCAACTGGAAAGTGTAATGTTGCACATCCAGCCGGGCCAGGCGGGGGATGGCCGGCTGGCTGATCGCAGGAGCAGTGAAAATCATCAGGAGAAGGCAGGCGGCAAGGTGGCGCATGGAAAATATTTATTTGGAAGGCTAAAATAGGGAGCTTCTGCTTATTTGTGGGCTTTTTGAGGGAGGATATTCTTCTTGTCATCCTATCTTTCCATAGGAGCTTTGCTTTCCCTCTTGAGGGGGATCAGGGGCATAGCCTCAGGTTTAGGAATTCAAAATACCTGTGCACTGAAACAGGGGGTGAAGATCTCCGGGGCAGGTTAAAATTGATGTACGCAATCGGGCCCGGACTATGCGTTTTTCTTCCAAAACCCCTACCTTCGATCCTAAAAACCACGACATGCGTTCCCAGTTAGCCCTGGCCCTTTTGGCCCTCTTATTTTCCTGTTCCGAACCCGCAACCCGAAAAGATATGGATCCTGAAAAAGCAGCAACCTTCGACTGGCAGGGCCACCGCGGCGCCCGCGGCCTGTTGCCCGAAAATACCGTGCCGGCCTTTCTAAAGGCCCTGGAGTACCCCCAGGTAAAAACCCTGGAGCTGGACCTGGCGGTGAGCCAGGACGGCCTGCTGGTCGTCTCCCACGAGCCCTGGATGAACTACAAGATCTGCAGCCATCCGGACGGGCGGCCCGTCCTGGAAAACGAGGAGGACGAATTGATCCTTTACCAAATGCCTTACGACTCCATCCGGCAGTACGATTGCGGCAGCCGCGGCAATGCCGGTTATCCGCAACAAAAGGCCATGCCTGTTCACAAGCCGTTATTCCGCGAGGTAGTCCGGGCGGCAGAACAATACTGCCAGGAAAAAGGCCGCCCGATGCCCCGCTACAACATTGAGATCAAGTTCGAGCCCGAATACGTGGGCGTCAAAGCGCCCGATGCGGAAACCTTCGCCCGCCTGGTGCTGGAGGAGATTACGCGCCTGGGGATCAAAGAGCGCTGCTGCATACAGTCCTTCGACGTGGGGCCCCTGCAGCACCTCCATCGCATGGACCCCGGCCTGTTCACCGCCCTGCTCATCGATAACGCCCACGGCGTGGAGGACAACCTGAACGAACTGGGCTACCTCCCCAACGCCTACAGCCCCTACTACAAGCTCGTGACCGCCAATATGGTGAAAATCGTGCACGATAAAGGCCTGCTCCTCATCCCCTGGACGGTGAACGATACCACCGCCATGAAAGCCCTCATCGCCCTGGGGGTGGACGGTATTATTACGGACTACCCGAATTTGATCGGGGCGGTGGAGTAGGGGGGGAAGCGGCTGCGCTCCGAATTCTGCTTTCCGCCTTACTCGTATACGTATAGGGCCCAAACCGCTGGCAAGTGAGCGCAGTTGGGTATCCCCATATGATTATGTGCAGAATAACCCGATTTTGAGAATTGATCCAACAGGGGCGTTAGACTGGATCTATGACCAACAGTAAGATACCGTTGAAAGGTAACCCTGCCTTAAAGTAAAAATCAAATTCATGATCACTAAAAATATCATTAATAAAGTACTCTGGTCAACTATTGAAGATTATAGTGGGTTATGGGAAATTGTATGGGAGATAAATTCTCTCATTGAAGGAGCTGATAGCAGAGCCATAGCCAAGGAAGTTTTGGCTCTTTTGAAAAATCATGGTTTGATAGAGTATTATTTTGCTAAATGGGGGCAAGAGGGTTTAAAAAAGATATCCGAAAGTGAAATGCGAGAACTTTTAGAAGAAGATCAATATTGGGCTCCCCCATCAATCGATCAAGATTGTATGAAAGTTGGTACTACTCAAAAAGGAGAAGAATATTATTACGAAGACAAAATTAGGTCAACTTCTCCTTTTCTCCCCTGATGTGAAACTGCCCAGTCCCGAAAGCGTTCGGAGCAGGCTGAAGCGGCCTTGGCCTTTATCTAATGCCGCTTTGGATGAGTAGAATGTTCCCCGCTACCGGGCGGAGTATTTTCACCAGGATTATCCCGACCCTACGGGTACGGGACAAGCTCTTGGTAACACGCGGCTGGTGTTCTCCGACTTCAACCAGGACGGCATCGTGGGCCTGGGAGAAGACGGCCCGGCTACGCCGTTGAATGAGTTGGAGATCACGCAGGCTGGAGCGCACCGCCGTCGCCAGAGGCTATGGCGGTCAAAGAGCGGAAGCCCCGGCATTTATCGCCGGGAAGAGCCATTACTACCCGTTTGGCATGAACCATCTCGGCCCGTGGTATGAGACAGTAGCGCCGGAGAACAAGCACCTGTATAATGGCAAGGAGCTGAATGGGGATTATGAGATCAACCTCATGGATTATGGGGCAAGGTGGTATGACCCAGCTATTGGAAGATGGAATGCAGTGGACCCGATGGCAGAGGAGTATTACCCTTATTCACCTTATAATTATACATTAGGGAATCCAATTAGCCTCATCGATCCGAACGGGATGAGCGTTGATGATATTTATTTCCTTTTCTGGCCAGGAGATGAGGATAAGCCAGGACATGCTGCCGTTGCTATTGATGAATATGATGAAGAAGGCAACAAAACAGGAAATGTCATAGTATTTGAAATATTCCCAGGGGAAGAATACGGCACTTTTGATATGCCTACTTCAAATATGGATGCTGACTACAAAGTTACTACAGGAAAAAGTTTAGAGGAAATAGAAAGGTCTAAATCACCGACAGGAATAATCCAAATTTCTACTACTCCGAGCCAAGATAAAGAAGCCACTTCTTCGCTTTCCGATATGAAAAATAATGCTGATGCTACTGAAAACAAATACAATGCGGAAAGTAATAACTGTTGCGATATTGTAACCAAGGCATTAGATTCTGTTTATCCTGATAGTGATAATTTAGGCAACTCTCGAGTTGATTTTAAAGTCAAGGGTTGGACTATGAAGACGGGAGATGTTACAAACCCTAATAAGCTTAAGGAAAAAAACAGGAGCAGCCGTTATAAAAGGGGAAAATAGGGATTATGATGCCGGAGCACCCCAAAAATACCTAAACAATGAAATCAAAAAAAGAAAAGGCTTTTAAAATGCTAGCATTCAGTAACATGAGACTGTTTCCAATATTATTTTTATTTGTTTCAAGTAATTTAAGTTACCAAAATGGATACTTGTCCATTACATGCAAACAGGATTCCTTATTAGAATCTAGTACTTACGTCAATGACCTATGTACAATCTCATATAATTTTATCCTCGAAAAAAGCAGGGGAAGCTTGGATGGGGTCTTAGTATGGAGTAATGCTGACTGGTTTTTCAGTAATCTATTTGCAGGCTTTAATAAACAGGCGATTGATTCTCTTTCTTTGGATGAAAAAAGGGAATTGTTAGAACTTTTGGGAGGGCTGACACAATCATTTGTCGAAGGGAAAAACCAATATTTAAAAGACGAGGACAATGGCCATTCATCCTCTCTTAAATTTGAAGAAGAAGGTGGCGAAATTGAGGTTTATGTTGAAGGGGATTTAGCTTGTGCAGTAATGGGCAACAATATTGTTTTCCTTCAAATGGATAAAGACAGCCTGTGGAAAGCATTCAGGGCAGAACGTAAAACAAGCGATTTCAAAGTCCACTTTATTCGAAACCCTGATTGATTATTCTTTTAGATTGGCCTCTCGTAGATTTTAAAACCTGCCCCTACTTTTTATAAGATTGCTTTCCTAATGCGGAGCTACCTGCTGCAGCGGCCTTGGCTCTTGGGTTGATGCCGCTTTGGCAGGTAGCGTATATTATTGGGTTTAGTTAATCTTAGAAACCCACCTCCTTTGGGGGTGGTTATGTTCAATTGGCTATGCCTGAAAGTTCCTCTCTTGGTGGGGCCAAAGATGCAGCTCAGGCGGTTAAATCTTTATCAAAAGGTAACATTAAAGAAGGTATGACACAAGCTGCGCAGGCCTATGACGCATTCAATGATACGAAAGGAGTGATAGAGGCAGCAGAAGTTTATAGAGAAAGAGGAAAAGGGGAAATGCTCTCTGAAAAAGAAGTGATGGAAATAAAAAGGTTTATCAATGGACAATAGTGAAAACTTATTCTCAAGTTCAATGAGTAGCTTTTGGCGCTTCTTCATGATGGTGAATGCCTTAACCATCTTTATTGCATTCATTTTTGACCGGTATGACTTTTTCCTCTATTTAGTGACTTTGGGGATTTTTGACCTTTCAATCCTTTTTTATACTTTTTATAAAAAAAGAGTTGAGTATGTCAAGGTGAATGAGATCAATAAAGAAGTAGAAATATCGTCAATATGCTGTTTTGGAAAAAAGGAGATAAATAATGTGAGTATTGATGAAATGCAGATACAGTATAGAGAAGAACAAGTCAGCCGAGCAACAAGATACCGGATATTAAAAGTTTTCAATAAAGATGGCGGTTTAATATTCCGAATATCACCTAGCTTGCTGATTTGGGATAAAGAAAAAATTGATAAATTAACCAAAAAGCTTTTGGAGTTAGGGGTTAGTCCTGATTAGTTCACAGGTCTTGTTCATAACGACGTATCGTCGCAAACGGCCCAAAGCCCAGGGCTTCCGCCCTACAAAACAATGCAAAATCCGAAAGCCCGGCGCTACGGAGAAGTACCGCCAGTATAACAAGGAGGCCATCAAGGCCGCCATCGATAAATATCATTCGCAACAGAAACGATTACTCAAATAAACCCGTTATCTTTAAGTATCTATTATGAAGCCACAAAAGCCACTACTCAATGGGCGCTGATCAGATCAAAAAAGTACTCCACCTGCGCATCGAACAAGCTGACGAGCGCTTCCTGCGTATTCTTTATGCCATGACGGAGGCATATGCCAGCGAGCACCTGGAAGAGGAAATTACCGACGAGCAGGCCATGGCCATACCTCCTAACCCGGAGTGGAAGCGGCTAACCAAAGCTGAGCTGAAAGCAGAGATTGATGAAGCCAATGCCGAGTTCGAACGGGGTGAGTCCATCACACTGGAAGAGCTCGAAAAGGAAGCTGAGCAATGGTAGACAAACTATTCCGGGTAGCATTCTCGGGAATAGCAAAGCAGCGGTTGAGAGAAATATCAGATTATACCGCCCGGGCGGCATCCCCCGCCGTGAGTAGAAAAGTACGCCGCGGAATACTGAAAGAAGCCGGAAAGCTCGAAAAATTTCCTGCCAGTAACCCGCCCTTACCTGGTACAGAAGATTACGGTTACGAAGTACGCTACACCAAAGCGTGGTCCTACAAGATCATCTTCCGGGTTTTCAACCCTGAAAACGTGGTCCGGGTTATGACCATCCGTCATGATGCCGAGCTGGATGAAGATGTCAGAAAGGACCTTGATTGAAAGATCTCCCCCTCGCTGACCCCTGCCAACTTGGCTACTATTCGTCGCCCCCAACTTCAACCAAACCAACACAGTTTGTTACGACGTATCGTCGTACACGGCCCAAGGTACAGGGCTCCTGCCCTATCTGGAAAGTATTACCGTCGGGCAACCCGTCCAGGAGCCCCCGGCAAGCTGCAGCTGTGAACAACGCAGCCTAACAGGCCGGCCACTGCCCTCCACAAATACCGCCTGGGGAGAAACGATAATCTTATGTATCTGCAATGAAAAATCATGCTTCTGAGCGCCGCAGAAATCAGAGCCAAGATTGACCGCTGCCTGGGCCTTGTCAAAGAAGAACGTTTCCTCAAGGTAGTCCATTCCATGCTGGACACCTATATCAGGGAACAGGAAACGGAGCCCGTCGTGGGCTATGAAACGGATGGCTCCGGGATCAGTGCCGAAGAACTGGACAAACAATCCGAGCAATAGCTGAAACGTACCAGGTACAGGCTTTGTGAGAAAAGCCCTTGAATGATAATACCTACTCCTCACCTCTCTTAATTCAATCCTGCAAATGTGCCTGGCCTCTGGCACCACCGGCCGCAAGTGCGCTTAAAGCGCTGATCACCAGGGCTGCTTCAACCGAGAAGGGATGGCCAATCTTTCCCGTTTTCCGTTTCTTTCCTTAGATTTGTTACAACCGCCCCCCGGCTGAAACTTTAAATTTGCCCGGTGCGTTGAAACAGTGAATAAAAAATATTAACGCCATGCCTTCTACCGAACAGCCTCCATTGAATGACATTCAGCTAACCTTGTTGCGCCTGTTCAGCCGGGAGATGTCCACCGATGAAGTGGAGGCTATTCGCCGGCTTCTGCTGGATTATTACGAGCATGCCCTTCAGGGCGAGGTACAAAGGGTGATCGAAGAAAAGAATATTTCTCCAAAAGATTTTGAGGAACGCCTGAACCGGCAGCAACGGACATCGAAGTGAAAGTAGTCATCGATACCAACTGCCTCATCGTTTCTATACCCCGGAAAAACCCCGAGTATTGGCTGTATGAGGCTTTCTCGCAGGGAATGTTCGATTGGCTGGTAAGCAATGAGGTCCTTACCGAATATGAGGAGCAGCTTGCTGCGTTCTATTCTCCCAAAACCGCTGACCTGGTACTGAAGATCTTGTCGACCGCCTCAAATGTGGTTTTTACCGAGCCCTATTTCAAATGGGCCTTAATCGAAGCAGACCCGGACGACAATAAGTTTGCCGACCTGGCCATCTCGGCGAACGCCAACTATCTGGGGTCACTCATGACAAACACTTCCGGGTTTTGGATTCCATCCCTTTTCCAACAGTAAAAGTAGTAGATCTCCCGGCTTTTAAAGCCATACTTTTTCCCGAAAAAGAATAAGTAGCTGAGCCGCATAAAGACGAGTAAATACCTTCCAATTTCCTTAATTTACCTTCCGAGATCGGCCAAATGAGGCTGGTTTACGACGCGACGGGCCGCAAGTGGTTTTAGAGCTTGCTTGCAGGTAGTCATTTTGGCTGCAAATGACAGGTTTGGGAACCTAGCTTCGTCCATTTCCTCGCCCGTAGCGCTGCTACGCGCTCAAAAATAGCCTGTCCCGCCGAATGGCGGGAAGCCTCGCGAGAACCCCAAACCTGTCATTTTCGCTTCAAAAGCACCACCTCCAAGCAAGCTCAAGTACGGGGAGTTCGGAACGACGAGCTACGCCTCGGGCATCGAGTACCTCGATGGGAAACTGGAGGCATAGCTGACGTGGCAAGGATTGGCCACCAATCCTTGCCAGTCACTATGTGCCGACATTTATCGTCGGCACATTTATGCCCCGGATGGGCGTATGGTGGCGGAGTATACTGGGGGGCAGATAACAAGGTACCGGGCGGAGTACTTCCATCAGGACCATCCCGACCCTGCGGGTACGGGACAAGTTCTTGGTAATACTCGGCTGGTGTTCTCCGACTTCAACCAGGACGGCCTGATCGAGCTGACGGAGGAAGATCCGACGACGACGATCAATGAGCTGGAGATTACTCAGGAAGCGCACTATTATCCGTTCGGCATGAACCACCTGGGGCCATGGTACGAGACGGTGGCGCCAGCTGGAGCGTAGCGGAAGTCCCGCCTGCGCGGCAGTAGCCCGCTTCGGCGGGCGGAGGCCCGAACGTAGCTTCGGGAAGAATAAGTACTTGTATAACGGGAAGGAGCTGAATACAGACTACGACATAAAGCTCATGGACTATGGGGCTAGGTGGTATGATGGGGCCATTGGGAGGTGGACGGCGGTTGACCCCTTAGCTGAGGATGCTCCTGATTGGACTCCCTACCGGTTTGCCTTTGACAACCCATTAAGCTACATCGACCCGGATGGGCTGTTTGAGGCCAAGAAAGAAGCGAGACAATACGCAAAAGAAAATGGGATTAATGCAGGAGGTGTTTTTGGAGCGTTTAAAAGGAATAAGATTCGGGAACAAAGCGATGGCACCTACGCTATTGAGAACGAGAGAGAAAAGACCGCTATAAGCGACCTGGGAGGGAATTTAGGCGTGATGACCGCTACAATGGTGTCTCCGACTGATGTGATGGATAGTAGGGTTGTTAGCGATGGTAATCCCTGGACTTCAAGCGACATACGATTTGAACATGTACTTCGGGATGGATCGGTAGTGGATGGTGGGCAGGCAATAGAAACTGGGACAGCGCCCGTTGGGGGTGGACGTTTCAAAAAAATATTGAAGGCTGCAAAAATTTTTGATAAAATAAGCAAAAGGTACCGGAACAGGGATGGTAAATTGCCAAAGCGTGATGCAAATGGAAACCGAATTACCTATAGAAAAGCCGACATAGATCGTAATCCGAGTCCTGCTCAAAGAGCAAATGGCGCCACGAGGTCAAGTAGAAGGCTTATTAAAGGAAGTGATGGTAAGTAATATTACACTCATGACCATTATAAAACCTTCAGCGAAATAAAAGTTCCTAAACAGTAGCGAGAGGAAAAAATGACAAACCTCTTAATTCTTCGTTTTGTGAATTTGCAGAATAGCCTGCAAGCTTAATATGAGCAAAATTCATAGCAGAGTATTTTTAAAAAGGCTAACTACAAAAAACTATGTATAAATGAAGAACATACTATATAGATGCAGAGGAGTTTTCTGATTTTAAAAGTTTTCTTGCCCACATGACAACAAAATTCATGTCCGACAATAACAGCCCCCTAACTAATTTAGATGCACTTGAAGATGTTTTAGAAGGGGGGGGTGGAATATTTGAAGAAAATACTCCAATAACTGTTAAATGGAGTGGATTCCGGAAAAGTATGGAAGATTTGGGTTATGAAGAAACCATAATGTACTATAAAAAAATGTTAAAAACTTGCCACCCCTCAAATCGAGAGGAGGTGAGCTTAATGCTAAAGTGTGCAAAGGAAAACATAGGGCAAACATTATTTTTTTTAATCCTCGAAGTGTTTTTGGAATCAGAAAACATATCAATGGAACTTTTTTAAAACTTACGCTCAGCAGCCTCTTACCCCTGCCCTGCTTCCGCTTGTATTCCTTATTTGTACAGTTCGTATAACGTTTCTTCATACACGCCCCAAAGTACAGGCTTCTCAACGGGTACTGCCCTGCAGTCGAAGGTGGGCGCTAATAAAACATGGCCGTGGCGGCCAGAATTATTGAAAAAAGAACTATTTTGTGACATCTCCTGTTTTTCATAAAACCTCAAGTTGTTTATTGGAATCAAACGATTACTCATGTCTTCCATCCAGATAAAGTCGAGTGTTACCATTGAGGATCTGCTGCAGGGCGTAGCCCAATTAGAAGGCAAAGAGTTGGATGATTTCATCCAACAGGTCCTTTCCATGAGCGTCCGCCGTAAGGCGGGCCACCTCGGGGAACGGGAATCAGAATTGCTGGAATTGATCAATGAGAGCTTTCCTGCCCCGGTTCAGCAGCGGTTCCGGGAATTAGACGAAAAACGCCGTGCTGAAACACTTACTGAAGCGGAACAGGAGGAACTCATCCGTATTAATTCTGAGATGGAGATGCAGAATGTCCAGCGTCTAAAGTATCTTTCAGAGCTGGCTCTGCTCAGAAAAGTGAGCCTGCGTAGCCTCATGGAACAACTGGGAATACCCGCTTTCCATGCCTAGCATTTCAGAGAAAACCAGGCTTCAGGTCCGGCACAGGGCGGGCGGCTGCTGTGAATATTGCTTGAGCCAGGAATTCTTCTCTTCCACTCCTTTCTCGATTGAACATATCAATCCCGTTAGTAAAGGCGGAGATAACCGGTTAGATAACCTGGCATTGGCTTGCCAGGGGTGCAATGGCTTTAAATATAACAAGACCCACCACTTTGACGCTGTATCTCAGCAACTTGTTCCTCTTTACCACCCTCGCAAGGATTTATGGGAGCACCACTTTACCTGGAATGTTGATTTTACCAGGATTATTGGTATCACTCCCGTTGGAAGGACAACGATTGACTGTTTGAAACTCAACCGGGCAGAGGCCGTAAACCTAAGGCAATTGCTCATTGTTTTCGGAGAGCACCCTCCGAAGGGTTATCCCAAAGAAGGCGAGGCGCCGCCGGATGATTAATTGGCTTGCAGCTTTTTCCTGCAATACCGCCGGCCGGAACCCCGTAACTTGTTAGGTCCGCAGCGAAGACCCCGAACACAGCTTCGGGAAGAACAAGTACCTGTATAATGGCAAGGAGCTGAATGGGGATTATGAGATCAACCTCATGGATTATGGGGCGCGGTGGAAGCTAAAGAGCAGGAGGGTATCTTCCCGCCTGGATTAATAACCGCCGGTCGATAACGGCTTCAACATGATTGAAATCCAAGATCTTGACGGTAGCTTCACCGATTTCCGTTTTCGACAAGATCAGGCCGTTTTTTAAATAGAAATGATCGGCCCAGCGGTCCGTTCTTGGATTAAAAAACCGCACGAAGCTTTGTGAAGAGAAAAGATAAGACCCCACATCCGACCGAGCCCTTATTCCGGTTGCAGAATTGGCAGGCGAAAGCAAGGTTGTCTTCAACCGTTTGCCCTCCGTGCTTGATACTGATGATATGATCTATCTGGCAGGTGTGAAAGGTGTCTTCTTGTGAGATCAGGCAGTACTCGCAGGTGAAATTGGCCCTCCTGGCGACAAGCGTTCGCAGGCTTTCTGGAATGTAACTACTCATGCAGCAAGTAATAGCCGGGCTTTGGCTTTTGCCCTGCGCATAATGCGCTCCAGGATCTCGAAATTCTCCAACTCCTCTTTTTCAGCGGCATCCAGCCCTTCTGTTTTTTCCTTTTGTACCAGGAACTCATAACGCTGGCTGGCTTTTTCCGATGCCTTGAAGGCGAGCACTCGCTCAGGATTCTGAGCGGCTATAAAATCTACGATTTCATCAAAAATAGCTGAAGCTACCATGGGGTAGTGTTTGTTTTAAAACTTTCTCCTTCAAAAATACAGAATTAACTCTGCTTTTCCTAGCGGAAGTATTCGGGTGAAACCAAACTGGAGCCCACCGGCCCGCCTTCTGAAGAGTGCACGCCGGCGCCTCCTGTTTGTACGGAGGTGGATAGGCAGGAGCAGGAGGAATCGGTTGCCCTGATCCATAGTGAGATGTGTAATACGGGCATTTGTTCTATGCCGTTTCCCCTCACCATCTACCTGGTTCAACTCTGCGATGGCTCTACGATGTACATCCTCGGCGAAGGCTTGCTGAACCAGCTCGACGGCCCCTACACGATACTGGACGAGCTGGTGCTGAATTCGCCTGATGAGGAGGTCAGCGTGGTGGTTACTTCGCGCCGCCCCTTGTTTGCTATGAAGTTCCAGGAATATGAACGCAACGGCAATATCAAGGAACTGCGCTGGAAGATCACCAACCGGGCGCCAAAGTACTATCGGTATTCCTACGACCCGTACAGGCTTGACGATGCGGTACAATTTCCTTAGAATGCGATGGGATTTCCATGCTGAGCCGAAAATGAGTAGATTTTACCTCGATCAAGGCAAATTTTGCAGCCGGATGCGGGCAATCCGGCGAAAAATTTAACGCCGAGCGAGGGGAAATCTGCCATTTGGAGGCCAGTAATGGAATTCCCATCGCATTCTTATATTTACCTTCCGAGATCGGCCAAATGAGGCTGGTTTACGACGCTACGGGCCGCAAGTGGTTTTAGAGCTTGCTTGCAGGTAGTCATTTTGGCTGCAAATGACAGGGTTGGGAACCTCGCTTCGTCTATTTCCTCGCCCGTAGCGCTGCTACGCGCTCAAAAATAGCCTGTCCCGTCGAATGGCGGGAAGCCTCGCGAGAACCCCAAACCTGTCATTTTCGCTTCAAAAGCACCACCTCCAAGCAAGCTCAAGTACGGAGAGTTCGGAACGACGAGCTACGCCTCGGGCATCGAGTACCTCGATGGGAAACTGGAGGCATAGCTGACGTGGCAAGGATTGGCCACCAATCCTTGCCAGTCACTATGTGCCGACATTTATCGTCGGCACATTTATGCCCCGGATGGGCGCATGGTGGCGGAGTATACTGGGGGGCAGATAACAAGGTACCGGGCGGAGTATTTTCATCAGGACCATTTGGGTAATACGCGGCTAGTGTTCTCCGACTTCAACCAGGACGGCATCGTGGGCCTGGGAGAAGACGACCCGGCGACGCCGCTGAATGAGCTGGAGATCACGCAAGCTGGAGCGCACCGCCGTCGCCAGAGGCTATGGCGGTCAAAGAGCGGAAGTCCCGGCATTTATCGCCGGGAAGAGCCACTATTATCCGTTCGGGATGAACCATCTCGGCCCGTGGTACGAGACGGTGCCGCCGGAGAACAAGTACCTGTATAATGGCAAGGAGCTGAATGGGGATTACGAGATCAACCTGATGGATTATGGGGCCAGGTGGTATGATGGGGCGATTGGGAGGTGGACGGCGGTGGACCCGCTGGCGGAGGATTATTATTCAATTTCTCCGTATGCTTATGTAGCAAACAATCCCATTATGTTTATTGATCCTGACGGCATGAGATTATATTTGGCTAACAATGAACACCTTGGACAAGCGATTGAAGATATATTGGGTCTAGCAAGCAATCCAGATTTTGAAGGGAGGGTAGCTATTGATTTTACGGACACTGAAAAGGGCAAAAGAGTAGATTTCAGTTTTTCTGGCATCCCAAAAGAAGGCCTGAAAAGTGATGCGGGGCTGAACTTATTATTTGACCTGACAAGAAGTGAAAGGGACTACCTATATGAGGTTGCAGAGAATACAACTACAATAGATAGAGAAACCGGAGAAGAACGTTCAGTTTCTCTGGGAGAAGGTACTTTGGGTTTTGGTAATTATTCCAAAACTCCGAGGTTACAATATGTTCCTGGAGACCTTCCAAAAGATGGTTTTGACGGACAAGTTACGATTAACCCTTATGTAACATATTATGAAAATGCAGATGGAGTTGAGTCAGTAAAACCAAGGCCAGGTTTAGTATTTCATGAACTGCAGGAGAATTATGAAAGGACTGAAAAAGGGCTCTATTATAGGAATATGGATGGAACTAAAGCAGCCCACGAAATTGCAATTGAAAAAGCAGCAAAGCTTTATTCCGGAATAAAGCCACGAACTCCTGGCCGAATTAAAAGAGTAGAATTCAGAAAATGACAGAATGAAAACTTTAGTACTCAATTTGATAGCCCTTATACTTTATACGGGGTGTAATACTTCCCAAGTTTTCTTCATTCAAAATGAAGAAATGCAAAAAATGCGTATTGATTCTCTTTATTACTTGAATGAACAAACGGATGCGTTTGAAATTGGAGCAATTTTAGGAGAAGAATTTATAGAAGTGGAATTTGATGAAGTGTTATTGAATAATACCTCAGAAAACATTCAATTGAGTGGCCGCATTCACACTAAAGTTACTCGAGAACGAATTCCCTTTTGTAACATTTACTTAACCAGCACTTCAAATCGTGGAAGCCTTCTAATTGGGGAAACAATAGGCAATGTAAACCAAGAAGGCGCCTTTTCAATAAAAATAAACAAATCTAAACTAGGTGATGAAAAGCTGGTTTTTCATTGCTTTAGCTTTATCCCTGAAGTATTTAACTTAAGTGAACTCTCCGGTGTGCTTCCACCTTCCCAAAAATAACCCCGTATGGGATAGCGCTCCCGGGATGAGAAATTAGGGCATAGAAAAAGGGTATGCCTACATACCCCAAGCTGGAGCGCACCGCCGTCGCCAGAGGCTATGGCGGTCAAAGAGCGGAAGTCCCGCCTGCGCGGCAGTAGCCCGCTCCGGCGGGCGGAGGCCCGAACGCAGCTTCGGGAAGAACAAGTATTTGTATAATGGGAAGGAGTTGAATGAGGATTATGGCATCAAGCTGATGGATTATGGGGCAAGGTGGTATGATGGGGCGATTGGGAGGTGGACGGCGGTGGACCCATTGGCGGATGAATACGCGCCAGTCTCTCCTTACAATTATGTATTAAATAACCCTTTGAAATTCGTAGACCCAGATGGAATGCGTGTGGAAATTGTCGGAGACGATGATTACAAGCGTCAAGTGTTCAATGCATTAATCTCGCTTGCCTTAAACTCTAACACTGGTGCAAAACTAGTCAATGAAGCATTTGCTTCCGAAAATACGTTAGTGATTGGCAACACTGACTCTGACATTACTGGGAATCAGATTGATAAATGGAACTCCGACAAAGGCTATATGACTTTAGCATTCAACCTGGAGGAGGCCGTACAACCGTTAGATGCTTCCAATGGTCGGAACGGAAACGAACTCGAACAAACGTTGGAGACGGGTCTAGCTCATGAGATTAGTCATTTTCTTGATCCGCAGGAAGGATATCTACTGAATGACCAAGGGCAATCCACCACTATTGCAGCAGATGAAGTTCAGGCCGTTGAGATGGAAAACAGGGTTCGCCGTGATATGGGGTTGCCCGAGAGAACTCACTATGGAGGCCTGAATGTATACGGCAAGCAAATTGCAAAATCGAAATATGAGCGATACTACAACAGAGTAGACAAACAAGACTACGCAGGACCTCTTGGTCAACACAGGCTTGCCACGCCATTAAATCGTGAGAGTAGGTCGCTTAGAAATTATCGATTCGAACCAACTGGAAGCTTAAGAAATGCCTTGGTTCGTCCTATCCGGACAAGCACACTTTATATTTGGAGATGATGAAAAGAGTCAAAATTGTGGCTATTGTCTTATTCATAGTTATTCTGAATAACTGCCAGTGGAATGTAAGTACACATTCTTCGGTGGAAGAATGGAACCAAACTACGTTAGATTATCTAGAAGGGCAATGTCCCAAATATCTGCAACTTGTAAGATCTTTAAAATCATCGATAATACCTCCTACCCGTCACGATACAAATGATCTTAACGATGTAGTTCACGACCTGCTTTCAGTCCGTCAATATTACTATCCGAAATTAGTAAAGCATCTTCAAGTTCATGGGATAGCATTGGATGATATTGAAATATTTGAGCACTTTACAAGTAGTCAAGTTCGGATAAGGGCGAAGGCTCTGAGCGGAGAGGTTTTCTCTATCAAGATAGAGCAGCCTTTTGAGGGTGCACACACCAATTTTAGCATTGAGAACTCCGAAGCAGCGGGGGGCTTCGATATAGATGATGATGTATGTATTGCGATTCCAGAAGGTGTTTTTCCGGATAGGTTTGTGTTTGTGTCGAAAAATACGGACGCTGAATGGGTTGTAACTTACGCTAAGATTTATTGATCCTGTCCTGCCCTAAGGTGGAGCTATGCGCAGTGCGTTAGCATGTAAGGCTCCGTTGGGCATAACCGCCTTTGGCGGCCCGAAGCCTCCCTCATTTCGTTATCAATTACAGCGGGCGGGGCGCGAAGGCATGCTACCCTGTATTGAAAGCAATGCCTGCAGGGCCATTCAGCTTGCTCATAACATTATTGAACTAAAAATCGTATTTTGGCCTTACCCTAAAGGCAATAAACTTTTCTTATGAGGATCACTATAGAAACGACGAGCATACAAGAGATTGAGGTTTTACTGAAGTTGCTCCGTGAATTAAACCTCCAGGGCGTCAGGATCATCGAACAGCCAGACGCTCCGGCCGGTTCGCCTGTTTCCAGAGGGGACAAGAGCATTGACCCCGGAGAACTGTTCGGAATATGGAAAGACAATCCCAGGGATATAGATGAGATAAGAACCAGATCCTGGGCGCGTAACTGGAGTTAGGCCATGATCCTTTGCGACACCAATATTTTTATCCACGCATTCAATGGAAACGTGCAAACCATTGAGGAACTCAATCAGATCGGGCACGAAAATATAGCGCTCTCCACCATCACGGTCATGGAACTTTTTCAGGGTATGGGCAACAAAAGGGAGCTCGAAATAATGAAAAAGAAGATCAGGTACTATGACTTTATCGAGATAGATATCCCTGTTTCAAAACTGGCTTTGGAATTGGTGGAACGGTTTAACCTCAGCCATGGATTGAAAATCCCCGACGCCATTATCGCAGCGACTGCTGTAGTCCACCAAATTGAACTCCACACTTATAATGTCAAGGATTTTAGGTTCGTCCCGGATATCAGGCTGTATGAAGTGAAATAATCCGGCGCCTCTTTTACATTAGCTTATCCTGACTGCTTACTTCCTTTCCGGATTTCCTTAATTTACCTTCCGAGATCGGCCAAATGAGGCTGGTTTACGACGCTACGGGCCGCAAGTGGTTTTAGAGCTTGCTTGCAGGTAGTCATTTTGGCTGCAAATGACAGGGTTGGGAACCTCGCTTCGTCTATTTCCTCGCCCGTAGCGCTGCTACGCGCTCAAAAATAGCCTGTCCCGCCGAATGGCGGGAAGCCTCGCGAGAACCCCAAACCTGTCATTTTCGCTTCAAAAGCACCACCTCCAAGCAAGCTCAAGTACGGGGAGTTCGGAACGACGAGCTACGCTTCGGGCATCGAGTACCTCGATGGGAAACTGGAGGCATAGCTGACGTGGCAAGGATTGGCCACCAATCCTTGCCAGTCACTATGTGCCGACATTTATCGTCGGCACATTTATGCCCCGGATGGGCGTATGGTGGCGGAGTATACTGGGGGGCAGATAACAAGGTACCGGGCGGAGTACTTCCACCAGGACCACCTTGGTAACACTCGGCTGGTGTTCTCCGACTTCAACCAAGACGGCATCGTGGGCCTGGGAGAAGACGACCCGGCGACGCCGCTGAATGAGCTGGAGATCACGCAGGCTGGAGCGTAGCGGAAGTCCCGGCATTTATCGCCGGGAAAAGCCATTACTACCCGTTTGGCATGAACCACCTGGGCCCGTGGTACGAGACGGTGGCGCCAGCTGTAGCGCAGCGGAAGTCCCGAACGTAGCTTCGGGAAGAACAAGCACCTGTATAATGGCAAGGAGCTGAATGGGGATTACGAGATCAACCTCATGGATTATGGGGCCAGGTGGTATGATGGGGCGATTGGGAGGTGGACGGCGGTGGACCCGCTGGCGGAGGAGACACCATCTTGGACGCCATATAGATATGCTTTCAATAATCCTTTGATATTCATTGATCCGGACGGGATGTTTGAGGATGAGGCTGCCGCAAGAAAATACGCCAAGGAAAATAATATAAAAATTCGGCCTAAAAGTTTCATTGGCAAACTGTTTACGAGTGGAAAACGAAGTAATATAGTTGAAAATTCTGATGGCACTTACTCTATCGATAATGAAAGTGAACACACTTCAATTACTGACTTTGGTGGTGAGCTAGGAGTTTTGACAGCTTCTCTGGTTAAGCCAACTGACATGATGTCCGTCGAAACGGAAGGCAACATGTTCACAGGAGAAACCATGACAGCTACCCTGCGTGATGGAACTGAAGTGAATATTACGCCTGAGGCCGGAACTGCTCCTACTCCGGGAAGGGGGCGAGTGCCAAACTGGGTTCGTGGGGTTTTAGGCCTGATAAAAAACAGCAAAAATGGAAGATTACCCAAAGAATTCCACCCTCGTGGGAGGGGGCGAAATTGGAAGAATAAGGATGGGGATTTACCTACTAGAGATCCAAACGGAAACTCTGTAACTTATACAGAGTACGATGCTAAAATTGATCCGAGGATAAGAGGGGCAAAGAATAGAGGAGGGCATCGGATAGTACGTGGTTCGGATGGAAAGTCATACTATACTTCAGATCACTACAAAACATTCAAACGAATTGAATAAATAATTAGCTATACATGGGAACTTACGATCTTCATATCAACTGTTTTTGGGCTCAAAGAATAGAAGGTTTTTATGCAATATTGGCCAATGGACTAAAATTCCCAAAGTATTTTTCCGGAAAACTTGATTCTTTATCAGAGTGCTTATCCGATTTGACTTGGCTTGAAGAAAGCCAAATTAACATATACTTTTACGAAGAACCTTTTTTTCTGAAAGGTGAAGCCCCTGGCCTCAGAAGTGCCGTTAAGCAAACAATCGAAGAAGCTGTTGAAGAGCTACTTCAATTGGAAGAAGAGGAAGGAGAGATGCTCAAGAAGCTATCGATTTATTGGAAATAGCCATCCACCGCTTGCGCCCCACTTGTTTGCACGGTTCGTTACGACGTATCGTCGTACACGGCCCAAAGTCCAGGGCTTCTGCCCTACAAAACAAAGCCCCTCTACCCCCTTATCAAAAAGGCCCTCCCAAATCCACCAAAAACCACCCCTGAAAACCAACAACTTACAAACGTCAATTGCCTTATCAAAAACCAGTACCTTTATGATCCACCATTCCCCTGTCCACAGTATTCAGCTAAATTTCGCCTCTCCGTTTACCGCTTCACCCCTACCATCTCCACTTCCCGCCCCGGCACTTCCACCACCATTTCCGGGTGGGTGCGGAAGCGGTGGCGGGTATTGCCGGAGAGGGTCGTGAAGCTGCCGTCTTCCTGGGGGATCAGCAGTTGCGGCAGGCCGCTGCGGCGGGAGAAATAGAGGCGGCCGTTTTCCAGGGACACCTGGGCGGGCGTATCGCCGTCGATGAGGTAATCGCCGAGGAAGGACTGAAGGGCCGCTTCGTCGAGAGCAGGGTAGGCGAGCGGCTCCGGCATGAACAGATAGGCGATACGGTGGTGCGTATCGGCATAATCTACGCGGCTGGAATTGGTGAGCAGGGCCACTACAACCTCCGCTTCGGGGTAGATCACCAGTTGAGTGACGCCTCCTATGGAGCCGCCGCTGTGGCCGAACCACTCCCTCCCGGCTCCGTCCAGCTGCGAGGCCCATCCCATTCCATAATGGGTAGAGGCGCCGTCGGCCGTTGCCATAGGGGTAAGCCATATTTTCAGGGTCGTGTCGCTCAGGAAGCCGGGCCTGATGTGAGCCTGGCCGAAGTGCACCAGGTCTTCGGTGGTGGACAGGAAGCCGCCGCCCGCCCATTTGTAGCTGTTGTCGACAAAGGGAGAATGGATGATGCGGCCGTCGTCCGTCCGTTCGTAGTAGCGGGTGCGGAAGGCGATCAGGCTGTCGATGTGGTCGGGGGTAGTGTTCTTCATATTCAGAGGGGTGAAAACGGCCTGCTGCATGTAGCTTAGAAAATCCTTCCCGCTGGCCCCTTCGATGGCGGCGCTGATGAGGTTCCAGGCGTAGCTGGAGTAGGAATAGCGCGTGCCCGGCTCAAACAAGAGGGTGTCGTCGGCGAAGATGGCCAGGCCCTCCCTCACGGTGGCGTAGCGTTTGGTGCTCAGGAATTCCTCCCCCCGATAGTGGCGAATGCCGGAAAGGTGGCCCGCCAGTTGCCGTAGCGTGATGGGCCAGCGCTTCTCCGGGAATTCGGGCACGGACCTTTGAATGGGGGCGTCGAGGTTCACCTTCCCGGCATCGTAGAGCACGCCCAGAGCAGCGGCCGTAAGCGGCTTGCTCACGCTGCCGATCCGGAATCGGGTCTTGTCCGGATATACCGGCACCTGTTGCTCCAGGTCGGCGTATCCGAAGCCTTCCGACCAGACGATCTCGCCATTCACCGATACGGAAACCGCCGCACCGGGGATATCACTGAAGGCAATGACGCGTTCCACCAGGCTGCGGGCGCTATCGATGGCAGCCTGGTAGCGGACGGGCTGGGCATGGGCGGAAAAGAAAAGTATTGAAAAGCAGAGGAAAGAGAGGAAGCGGTTTTTCATATCATCCATTTTAAATAAGAGGCTGGTAACTATCAGCATCAAATAAATACGCATTTTCTGCCTTTGTTCACCCCAAACCCTGAAGGGAGCAACGGCCGAAAATGCTCTGTCTCCCTTTAGAGTTTAGGGCAAAACAGGGCATTTTCTGCCGATTTATTAGATGATGCTGATCGTTACAGAGGCTGCTCATTCTTTATTTTCCCCTTTTTTGAAAACCGCTTTAGCCAGTATGGTGAACTCCGGTAATGCAGGCGCGGCTGAGCATTCCTTGTTATCCGTGCAAACTGCCATCCTTTCCAGGTGCTCTCCTGTGTACACATGCACTTCCTCATAAACAGGGAGAATATGCCAAACTACCTTCACTCCTGCCGCCCGGTAATCTTGCATTTTATGAACGACCTTGTTCATCATGTCCTTATTCGAGATCACTTCAATGACAAAGGCCGGAACTTCGTATTCATTTTTCGCCAACCGGTTTATTTGTTCATCGGTCAGCCAGCAGATGTCAGGGCGACGGTGGTTTTCCAGGAAAAAAAGATCTGCCTCCGGCATTAGCTGGCCTGCCACTTTGCCTTTGAACTTAAGCATCATGAAAAGATCCAGGAGATTGCGTAAAATGTAAAGCTGCGATTTGTCCATGGTGTAGGGGTTTTTCTCCACAATACCATTGAGCCATTCATATTTGTAGCCATCCTCACGCGTCAGATATTTCTTCTGGAAAGCTTCCCAGCTTATCCGTTTTTTATTCTGGGTTTCCTGTAGCGTCTTTTTTGCAGCAGATGTCGGCATAGTTCCCATTTTTTCTAAAAATACAACTCTCTGATAGGTTTAACAAGTATTCCAGTTATTCCCTCATTCCTTTCTCGTTTGTACTTCCGCTTTCTTCCAGCCGCCGGAGCTTCAGCGGAGGAGGCCGCTTTCCGACTTCCGCCTTCCGACTTCACCCCTCCCGCTTCCCATACGCCAGCGCCAGCCGGATCCGGTGGTAGGGCACCTGTTCGCCCAGGTAGTCGAAGATGTCCTTCAGCTTGTAGGGCTCCTGCAGGTAGCGTAGCGATTTCAGCACCTTGTCCACTTCCGCCGGGCTGACCATCTCTTCCAGGGCGATGTCGTAGCCCTGTTCGTAGAGGACGGCCAGGTGGGAGTAGATGGTGGACAGGGCGATCTGCCGTTTAGCGGCGATCTCCTCAACGCTCAATCCCCGCTCGTACATCTCGTAGGTCACCTGGTAGGTGGAGGCGTTGCCGTGGTTGTTGGTGGGGCCAACAAACTCGATGATGGCGTCGATGAAGTAGCTGCCGTAGAGCTGCAGTTTGCGTTCGCCCACGCCGTTGATGTTCTTCATCTCTTCGTCGGCCATGGGGCGAATGGCGGCCATTTCTTCGAGGGTGGCGTCGTTGAAGATGATGTAGGGCGGCACGCCGCGTTCCCGGGCCAGCTGTTTGCGCAGTTGGCGCAGTACTTCGAAGAGCTCGTCGCGCACGCGTTGGGGTTTGGCCGCCTGCTTGACCCTGGTTTTTTCGGCTTCCTGCCGCTCCTTGATCGTGGCGAAGCGCACCAGCTGTACTTTTTCATTGTCGAACAACACCCGCTGGCTGGCCGGGGTGAGCTTTAGGGCGCCGTGCTGGTCGTGCGCGATCTCGATGTAGCCGTAGTTGAGCAGTTGCAGCAAATAGTGTTGCCACTCCAGAAAAGGAATATCGCGGCCGGCGCCATAGGTCTTGACCTCGTGGTAGCCCCGTTCGAAGATCTCCTTCTTGCCGGAGCCGCGCAGCACGTCGATCACGGTGCCCATGCCCACGCTTTGCCGAAGGCGGTAGATGGCCGAGAGGGCCTTTTGAGCGATGACCGTTCCGTCGAACGCCTTGGGCGGATTTTTGCAGATGTCGCAGTTGCCGCAGTCCTCGTGTACGTCTTCGCTGAAGTAGCTGAGCAGGATGCGCCGGCGGCAGCCTACCGCTTCGGCATACTGCCGCATGCGGTCCAGCTTGGCGATCTTGACGTCGAGCATGTCGCTCTCGTTCTTCTTCAGGATGTCCTCCAGCATCATCACGTCCTGGTAGCTGTAGAACAGCAAGGTGTCGGCTTTGGCCCCGTCGCGGCCCGCGCGGCCGATCTCCTGGTAGTAGCTTTCGATGTTTTTCGGCAGGTTGTAATGGATGACCCAGCGAATGTTGGACTTATCGATGCCCATGCCGAAGGCCACCGTAGCGCAGATCACCAGGGTGTTGTCGTTGGTAAAGTCCTCCTGTACCCTGGTGCGTTCCCCGGCGTCCATCCCGGCGTGGTAGTGGGCGGCGTCGATGCCGGCATCGCGCAGCTTTTCGGCCAGTTCTTCGGTACTGCGGCGGCTGAGGCAGTAGATAATGCCCGGCTGTTGGGGGCGTTTCTGGATGAAGCGGATGATCTGCTCGCGCCGTTTCTGGCCGGGGCGCACCTCCAGGCTGAGGTTGGGGCGGTCGAAGGAGGCAATGAAGGTTTCGGGCTCCTGCAGCCTCAGCTGGCTGATGATGTCCTTGCGGGTCAGCTTGTCGGCCGTGGCGGTAAGGGCCATGACCGGAATGTCTTTGAACTCTGCCTTCAGGAAGCGCATCTGGGTGTATTCCGGGCGGAAGTCGTGCCCCCAGGCGGAGATACAGTGGGCCTCGTCGATGGCAAAGAGGTTGATGGGCGCCCGCTTTAGCAAGGGGATGAAATTCTGGGAAACCAGCTTTTCCGGCGAGACGTACAGCAGGTCGAGCTCGCCCCTGAAGAATTCGTCTTCTACTTTCTGTTGTTCCAGTTCGGTGAGGGTGCTGTTCAGGAAGGCCGCGCGGACGCCGTTGGCGCGCAGCCCTTCCACCTGGTCCTTCATCAGGGAGATCAGCGGGGAGACGACCACCGCGGCGCCGGGTAGCGTGATGGCCGGTATCTGGTAACAGAGAGACTTGCCGCCGCCGGTCGGCATGAGCACCAGCGTGTCCCTGCCCTGGTAGGCCAGCCCGATGATCTCCGCCTGCATGGGGCGGAAACTGTCGTACCCGAAGTATTTCTTAAGGGCCTGTTTGGCGGCGGATAAACCCATTTGATTTATGATTTATGATTTTTGACGTTTGATTTATGATTTTCGGGGAATGGTGCGGCCCGCTGGGAACATCGCAAATCGAAAATCGCAAATCAAACATCGCACATCCAAAGATACCCCTTTGTTTTCCCCAAAAAAAGGACACTCACCACCTGTTTTTCATCCCCTTACTGGAAGACGTACGATGCTTACTTTTAAATAAAAAACTGATAAACAAGAGGTTTGATAAAGGTGGAAAGCTGTTGTTAATTAAATTTTCACTCCTCTGGAGGGGCCCAAAACAGCAGGTGCAGCCAACTGGCTGCACCCAAAAACCTGTAGTTGTAATGAATTTGACGTTAAGGTAGGGCTATTTTGTTAGTTATGCGAATGAAAGCCTGAAGATTTTAACCGGGCAAGGGACAAGGGGCGCCGATCCCCGAATCCCGAATCCCGAATCAACGAATCACGAATCAACGAATCCCGAATCCCGAATCAACGAATCAACGCCTCCTCCAGCCGGTCCAGATAACCGAACCCGAAATTATTGAGGTTGATCTCCGCATGGGGCAGCAGGATGATGTCCCGGCGCAGTGTCTCCTCCAGAATGGGCAGCGACTGGGCGTGCTGGCCACCCTGGGGCGGGAAGATGGTTCCGTAGTAATACCAGAAGGAAGACTCCGGGTGGAACAGGCCCTGCTGAATGCCGTAATCGTACCAGATCTTGTAGTAGCTGTCTCCGATAATCAAAACTTTGGGCAGGTAGGAAATGCTGTCCTTCTGGTACCGGATCTCCGGGTAGGGCATGGGCATGGCCGCGGGCTCCCGGCTGATGTTGGCGCCGTAGAGCAGCTCCTTGTCGGTGCTCCTAAGGGAATCCGTCATTTTCACGGCTTTCTGGTACTGCATCGCAGGCAGTTCTTTGCCGAGCAATTGCCCGATCTTCAGGCGCATGCTGTCGGCAGCCACCGTGGCGCCGTAGTAGTTCCAGTGCAGGCCGAATTGCGGATAAGTAGGGTAGGGGAACTGCGCCTTATCCCCGATCAGGAAATCGAAATTCAGGAAGGGCACGCCGGAAAGTTCCAGCAGCTCGGAGAATACCCGCCAGTTGCTGCTATCGGCTTCCCGCTCGCGGTAGAAGGCGGGCAGGTGTTCCGGCAGTACTCGCGGCTTGCCGGGAGGCAGCACCACCAGCAGTTGTGGGCCATCTGGCCCGAGTAGTTGCTGAATGCGTTGCAGCTGCTGTACTTTGAATTTTATGGCGCTCCGCCCGATGTAGTCCATTCCGGCAAAGGCCTCGCAATATTCTATGGCGTAGAAGTAATTGTTATTCCCATACACCACCCGCGGTGCGCCGCTGTCCCCGAAGACATCCCGCAGCAACTGGTTGCGGTGGCGGACGACGAACGGAGCAATAGGGCTCTGGTTGCGGCGCGCCTGTTCGTACTGGCTCTGGTAGTCGCCCGTCAGCCACTTCTGGGGCCAGAACCGGGGGTAGTCTACCCGCTCGAAACTGCCGCCCAACGCCGGCGACTGCAACACCGGGAAGGCCCGCTGCAGCACCGGCAGGTAGTACTCCGGCAGGGTGATCAGAGCAAGAACCAGAAAGAAAAGCAGGTATCGCAGTCGCATAGCCGGCGGTTTAAAATTTAAAGTAGATGAAGGGATTGAAGCCGGAGGCGTAGATCTCGGCCAGGCACAGCCATCCCAGTATCAGGCTGCCCGCCAGCTTCAGTGCCAACTGCCCCAACTGGCCGGTATTTTCGTACCACCGGCTGGCCCGGCTTTCTACCGCCTCGAAAACGCCCATGAAGGAGAAGAGGGCGCCCAGCGCCAGCGTGAACCAGAACCGGTGGTTGGTAAATACGGCCATATCTGTCCCCTGGAAGCTGAACAGCTGCCCCAGGTAAGCCGTACTGTGGGCCAGGCTGGGGGAGCGGAAGAACACCCAGCCGATGAGCACGATCAGGAACGTCAGCAGCATGGCCGGCACTTTTCCGAGGCGCTGCAACGCATCGCGCAGCCCCAGGCGGTCGAGAATGAGGAACAGGCCGTGGTAGCCGCCCCAGATGACGAAATTCCAGGCGGCGCCGTGCCACAGGCCGGAAAGCAGAAAGACCGTGCTGAGGTTGACGTAAAGGCGTACCGTCGACACCCGGTTGCCGCCGAGCGGAATGTACAGGTAATCGCGCATCCAGCGGCTGAGGGTAATGTGCCAGCGCCGCCAGAATTCGGTGATGCTCTGCGAGATGTAGGGGAAGTTGAAATTTTCCGGGAACCGGAAACCCATCATCAGGGCCAGGCCGATGGCCATGTCCGAGTAGCCGGAGAAATCGAAATAGATCTGGAAGGCATAGGCTACGATCACCACCCAACTGCTCACCATGCCCAGCTCGCCGGCAGGCAGCTCGAATGCGGCATCCACCACTTCGCCCAGGGCATTGGCCAGCAGCACTTTCTTGGACAGGCCGATGAGGAAGCGCAGCAGGCCTTCCAGCAGTACGTCGTGGGAAAGCCTCCGCTTCTCAGCGGGCAACTGCTCGGCCACCTCGTTGAAGCGCACAATGGGCCCGGCGATCAGTTGGGGGAACAACAGGATGTACAGCGCATAGTCGAAGAGGTTGTCGAGGGGACGGGTGCGCCCATGGTAGCAATCCAGCACATAGCTCACCTTCTGGAACGTGATGAAAGAAATGCCGATGGGCAGGGCAATACGCGCCATTCGGATGCCCTCGCTGCCAAAGAGCGCCGCCACCAGGTTGAGGTTCTCTACCGCGAAGTTGAGGTATTTGCTGACCGCTAAGATGGCTACATCCACAATGATAGTAAGCGCCAGCAACCGCTTGCGCCGGGCGCCTTCCGAGAGGGCCGTCAGCCGGACGAGGTAATAATCGATGATCAGCGAGGTGAAAATGACGAAAATGAAAGAAGGAGCGCCCCAGGCGTAAAAGTACAGGCTGGCCAGCAGGGCAGTGGCGTTTTTCCACTTTACCGGGCTGAGGTAGTAGAAGAGCAGGAAGACAGGCAGAAAGGAAAGTAGAAAGTAAAGGCTGCTGAATACCATGCTGAATGTTTAACTTGCGGGCAAATATAGGATATTGAACACGAATAGGATCGAAAAATCAAGTTCCGCTATCATGTCTGGCCCCGATAATTTTCGAAACGTATCCCGCGAGTTTTTGCTCACCATGGCCTTCTGGCTGGCCCTGCTGCTCTTTGGCGCCGCCGGGCTGGGCCTGTTGCAGCCCCGCCAGGCATCCTTCAGGTGCGGGGCCGAAGAAGTTGTCCTATACCAGGCCGAACCCTTTTTTAAAGGTAAAGGCGGCCTCTTTTCCGGCGCCCCCCGCCAAACGGATAAGTTTTCGTTTGAAGGGAACTACAGCCTCGCTGTTTTTCCCGATAATCCCTATGGTTTTGAACTGAAAGTGCCCAACCTTACCGGTACCGAACAATTGGAGCTGGAAGTATGGCGCTATGTGGAAAACGGAGGCCCCGCCTCCGGGCACATCGTCGCCGAAGTGCCCGGCCTGATGTGGCAAAGCTGTAACGAAGCGGTTGAGGTGCGCGACAACGGCTGGCAGCGCTTGTTCTGCACTCTGGAGGTGCCCGCCAACAGCCGCAACCGCGAGCTGAAAGTGTACTGCTGGAACAGCGGCCCTGATCCGGTTTTTTTTGATAACATTCGGGTGAATGTGAAACGACGGTATCCTTTATGAGTGGGAAAACAGGAGTACTATCCCTCAACCCGTATCTCGCCAACATGAAAAGCTTTCCCGTCCTCCCTGTAAAAGCCAAATAGCACCAACCCCGTCAGGCAGAACACTACCGCCAATACCGCCGCAGCAACCACGCCGGCAGGCTGCGCTGCACTTTTCCCCAGCAACAGTAAGGAGGGAAAGATCAAATTGGCAAGCGAAATGCCGCCTTTCATCATAAAGTTGCGTACGGCATAGAACATGCCCGGCTGGTAATGCCCGGAGGATGCCTGGTGCTGGTGCGCCACATCGGCGATAATGGCGTTGGGGATGATGCCGAAGGAAGCCAGCGGGAAACCGGACAATACCGCCAAAAGGTAAAAAAGCGGGCGTCGGGGAAGGTCCAGCCAGCCAACTGCCGCGGTGAGGGCAAAAATGAGGCTGAATACCAGAAAAGCGGCGAGGATGAGGCGTTTCTTGCCGTACTTCCGGACGAGGATGTTGACCGGCAGGTAAAACAGAAAGCTGCAAACAAAACCGATGGCGAGAAAGGTGGTGGCCTCTGCCTTATCCAGTTCGAAGAGGATGGTGACAAAGTAACTGACTCCCAGTTGGATGAATGTCAAGGCCAGCCAGTACATGAGGTCGGAGGCCAGGAAAAAGCGGAAGTTGCGGTTGGCAAAAACACTTCTCAGGGAGTCCAGGGGGGGAGCATCGAGGCGCTGCTGGTAGGCGTAGCGCTTTTCCTGCAGGAAAAATACCGGAACCAGCATGAACACCAGGGACAGCAGGGCGAACAGGCCGATGGCCAGCTGGAATGCCTGTGTTGAGGAGAAGCTCTTTTCAAAAACCGATTGCAACAGGTAAGCGTTGCTGCCCATCAGGAAGCCCAGCGCCCAGGCCACGGAAATGACAGTGCTGATCAGCATCCGGTCACCGGGATAGTGCCCCAACTCGCTGATCAGGGCAGTATATGGAATAACGTAAAGCGTAAGGAAGAAATAGAACAGGACGATCGTCCCCACCAACCATAGGTTGTTGATCCACCCGGGTTCCGCGGCCGGAGGGTAAAAGATGAGGAAAGACAGCAGCGCAAAGGGGAGGGCGGCGATGCCCATCAGCCGCCGCCGCTTGCCGTTGGGCGCCTCCATGCGGTCCGACCAACCGGCGATCAGCGGGTCGGTGACGGCGTCGAACAGGCGGCCCCCGAAGTTGACGAAACCGATGATGGTGCCGATGCCCAGTACGGCGCCCTGATAGATGTAACTGGGAAAAACGGCAGTCGCCTCCGACTGCGGCGGCATGTAAAAGTAAACCAGCAGGTTGGCGGCGCCGAAGCTGGCCAGCGACCATCCGAGCTGGCCGATGGCGTAAATGATGACCTGGGACAAGGGTGGGCGAGGGCGGTTCATGATAGGCGTCTCGGTGCTAATAAGTACCCAAGGTACAAATCCAACGATAATAATGGAGAATGGGTCGGAGAAAAAAGGAGTGGGGGGTTCCCCTTCACAGGGCAATTGAGTTAGGTAGCATTAATTAAACCCCCGTACTCCGGCATAGTTTTGATTAAAATCAAGCTGTAGAACATACTTTTTGTCCTACTTTTTCTGAGGTTTTGTTTTCCAGCGGAGTAAAAGCTTGGCCCTTCCTAAAAAGGAGGGCTTTCCAGAGAGAGAGTTTGGAAAGCCCTTCATTGTAAACACGCTTCTTGTTGATAGGTGAATAGGAAGGATGTAGAATTTATAACTAGGGTTTAGTTTTACAAAGTCCTTACTAACTCAAGCTGCTACAAAGGTAAGGTGTAAATATTTCTGGCGAAACCCCATGATCATGGGGTGCTCTTCGGCAAACTCAGGGGGAGAGGGTTGGATTGCTGGATTGCTGGATTGCTGGATTGCTGGATGGTTGGATTGCTGGATTGCTGGATGGTTGGATTGCTGGATGGTTGGATGGTTGGATGGTTGCGGGGCGACTTTAAGTTTTGACGACCCCATGCGACAAAAAGATTTATAAAAAAGTTCATTGACATATGTTCAGATTATAGAGATTTTGTTTTGAGAACCTTTGATCGGGCAGAGCCAAGACGATATTCTGGTTTTTATCCAGGCAGAGCCAAGAGAGGCTGTCCGGATCGAACTTTACAAAAACAACCTGTCCGCGATATTTGAAGCCTACTTGGAACTTCTGGCTATAGAGGCTGATGGTTCCATAGGCGCTCACTTTTCTCGGATAAATAGCCTGTGCCAAGAACGCATAAGCTTTTTGTTCGTCAAAGAGAGCTTGCTCAAAAGGCCGTGCTTTTTCGTAAAGGCCTGGAAAGACTCTTTTTCTTGGCACATTACCAATGCGGCGCACCGGATAAATATCTCTTTGAAATCGGCAGGCCTCATCCAAGTTTTGTTGCATTTGGGCGATGCTTTTACACTCGAACACCTCGGCCCAACGGGAAGAGGTGCCTTGGTTATTCTCTACATGAGGGTTGTCCTGGGGTTGCCTGGGGCGGTTCAAAATTGGCTGAATGCCCCAGGCTATTAGCCAAAGGGACATAAAGGGAATGACATCCCGAGTAGGAACGCCGAAGGGTTCGCCGTTGTCGCTACGGATGGCTCTGGGCATTCCCCATTCTGTGAAAGCTTCGAGCAATAGTTGCCGGATCTGGGCTAGGGGTACCTGATTAATCCTGGCGTGGGGGGAAAACCTCAGCTTTCAGCTGAGCGTTGGTTTTGGCATCTGTTATGTTTAGAAAACAGGCTTTTTGCTTTCCTCCATCGAACTCAATGCGCTCCTTAGCATCCACCTCCCATTCATCATGGGGCTGCCGGGGGCGGCTTTGAGGTGGAACCTTGGGCAAAGTGGGTTGGGGAACCTTGCCAGTGGCTAAGCCCAATCTTCTCTGGTAATGCCGTACGCTCTGTAAGGGCAAAGCCGGATAACACTCTTTTACACGAGTGATGATATAAGGCACCCCCCAAGATGGATGAAGGTGCTTCAACAGCCGCACTAAACGAAAACTCTTTTCATGTCCTGCTTCGGCCCGGCGCCCACATTTAGAATAATTGGGGCGTAAAGCGCTTTCCCCCTGGGCTTCATACCTAAGGCATAATGTCCTTACAGTGTGATAATTAACCCCGTAGCGCCGAGAAAGGGCGGCATAGCTTAATCCCTCGCTTCTGTCCGTAACGATCTGAAGGCGTAGCGAAGCTTCCTTTGCCTGTGCCATGATCTCTATAATTTGATTCTATGTCAATGAACGTTTTTTTATAAATCTTTCTGACGTGGCAACTCGTCAAAACTTAAAGTCGCCCCGCAATGGTTGGATTGCTGGATTGCTGGATTGCTGGATTGCTGGATGGTTGGATTGCTGGATGGTTGGATGGTTGGATGGCTCCTTCAACCATGCATCCATTTAACAATATCAACCATTCAACCATGAAATCTCCTATATTTGCACCTCGTTTTAAAAAACCATGAACTCATGAACACCCAAAACGGCAATACCGCCATACTATTGATGCACTGCCCGGACCAGACCGGGCTGGTGGCGGCGGTGACGGATTTCCTGTACAAGAATAACGGCAACATCATTAGCCTGGACCAGTACGTCGACCGACAGGCCATGCGCTTCTTTATGCGGGTGGAATGGGAACTGGAAGGCTTCGCCATTCCGGAAGAGAAGATCGATGATTACTTCGGGACGCTCATCGGGCAGAAGTTCGGCATGGAATGGCAGCTGCATTTTTCTGCCCAACGGCCCCGTATGGCCATCTTCGTTTCCAAGATGTCCCATTGCTTGTACGATATCCTCCAGCGCTGCGTCTCCGGCGAATGGCCGGTAGATATCCCCATGATCATCAGCAACCACGAGAACCTGAGCTATATCGCCGAGCGCTTTGAGATCCCCTTCGAGGTTTTTCCCATCACCAAAGACAACAAGGAGGAGCAGGAGCAAAAACAGATCGAATTGCTGCGCTCCCTGGATGTGGATTTCGTCGTCCTGGCCCGCTATATGCAGATCCTGTCGGATGACTTTGTGAGCGCCTTTCCCAACCGAATCATCAATATCCACCATTCCTTCCTGCCAGCCTTTAAGGGCGCCAAGCCCTACCACTCCGCTTACAACCGGGGCGTAAAGGTGATCGGCGCTACCAGCCACTACGTTACCGCCGACCTGGACGAAGGGCCCATCATCGAGCAGGACGTCCGCCGCATCTCCCACAAAGACAGCGTAAAAGACCTCATCCGCATCGGCAAGGACCTGGAGAAGGTCGTCCTGGCCCGCGCCATCTGGCTGGAGATCCAACACAAGATCCTGCCGTTCAAGAATAAGACGGTGGTTTTTGATTGAACTGGAAGGTTGGGAAATGTAAGCGTGTGTATGTGGGTATTGAACCTCCATCGTCCGAATAAATAGTAATAACATTGTAAGGGTGTTAAAGCGGTTGCTCCTTCCAAATATTCTCCCTAACTTGATGTTTTTACACGTTTTAACCTACCGTTGCTGGCCTTATGGCCCGAGGCAGGGCTTTCTCTGATTTATTCACCAAATCCCGAATACTATGATTTATTTCACTACTGGCGCGGCCGGCGGCATCCCCGCTATTGCGGCGTATGTGAAAGGTTTCCTTCCAGGCAGCGGCGTATTGGTTCATGAAATCGGCCACTGCCTGGGGCTGTATCATACTTTTCGGGGTTCAGAAGGCTTTTGCGAATTTAGAAACCCGGATTATGAAGATACGGACCCCGCTTCCTATTGCGATACGCTGTCCGGGAATTTGTATTCGTGCGGCGATTGTGTGCCGGATACGCCCACCGACCCGTGGTTGTACGTAGGAGATGAGAACGGGCCTTATACGGTGGTATTATATGACGCCAGCACGAATACCTGCACCCTTAACCCGTTGCAACCTTTTCCGGACGTCGATATTAACAATTATATGTCTTACTACATAAGCTGTTATGAGCATTTCACTCCCGGACAGGTAGCCAGGATGAAGAAGGCGGTGCATTTTGTGCAATACAATTTGGACGGTACGATCGATCGGGACTATCGGTTCCTGCAAGGTACGTTGTCCGATAAACTAGTGATCACCGCCAACACCACCTGGGATGAGCCCGTCGAAGTCTGCACCGACGTCTACATCGAAGCGCCCAACACGCTAACCATTACTTCCACCGCCTCCATCCACCAGGGCTTGAAATTCGTGGTGAAGCCCGGCGCCCAGTTGCGCCTGGAAGGCGGTGTGATGACGGATGCCGGCGATGGGTATTGGAAGGGCATCGAGGTGTGGGGCGACGGAAGCGGCTCGCAGAACCTCACCACCGGCCAGGGCAAGCTGTACATGGGCGGCGGAGCGGTAATTGAATTCGCCACCGAGGCCATCGTAGCTTTCAACCCCAGCCCGGCGGGCGGCGATGTGGAAGCCACCGCCGGCGGGCTGGTGCTGGCCTTCGACTCCTATTTCCGCAACAACGCCCGCTCGGTGGAGTACCGCCGTTATGATGGTCAAAACTACGGCCGCTTTGTCAACTGCGAATTTGCCATCGACGGCGGCCACTACGGCCACCCTTTCCGGGAGCATGTGAAGCTGAACGGCGTGCGCGGCCTGCACTTTATCAACTGCCTGTTTTCTAACGATACCGGCCCTGGCGACGTGTTCCTGGGCAAGGGCGCGGGCATCCATAGCCTGGACGCCAACTTCACCGTCGGGGGCAGCGGGACGGTATTCCAGAAGCTGCGCTTTGGGGTGAAGGCGGGTTCCGCTAAAGGCGCCGAAGGGTTTATGGTCAAGGGCGCCACGTTTCGGGAACTGGAAAAGGGCGTGCTGGCCAGCGCGGCCAACCACTTCACCGTCACGCGCTGCACCCTGTATGTGGGCGGGCACGTGAGCAACCTGCCGCCTTTCTTGGTGTCGCAGGAGGGGGTGCAGATAAATGAATGTACGGGGTTCTCGGTCCAGGATAACGACCTGAAGGGAGAAAACCCGGATACGCCTGAGCAGGCGGATAATGCAGGAATTAAGGTGATCAATACCACCAGAGCGGGCAGTGACGCAAATGTATTGTATGGTAACCGGTTTGATGATTTGTATGTGGGTAATCTTGCTATAGGAGACAATATTGGAAGCCCAGAAGGAGGCGGAATCGTTTATGAGTGTAATAAGAATCTGGGTAATAACACTTTCGATTTTTTTGTATTGTCAGGCGGTATTACGGTCGATCAACAAAACGCTTCGGGCCAGGCAGCCGGGAATGAATTTTCCAGGAACGCCAATAATGAATTCAGCGATTTCAATAATGAAGAAGGTGAAGACATTCGCTATTTCTATAATGACGAGAACGACGCGGAAGCCCCAGCCAATTATTCTTCATCGACGATAATGCTGGAGTTTACGGAAGATGAAAACCCTTGTACGGAAGTTGAAACCGGCGGCGATATTCCCGGGGAAGAAATAGGAGTGGAAAAAGCACGTTTTTTCAAGGCCAAGGGCCAATACGAGATCTACAAAGCGGACTACGATGATTTGGTTAACGCCGGAGATACTCCCGGCCTGTTGGCGGAAGTTAATGAGGCGGGTTCCGGGCAGGCAGGCGGCCTTATCAACGACTTGCTGGGCATCTCTCCTTATGTTTCTCAGCAAGTGTTGGAGGCAGTTGTAGAAAAGCCCGGTATTTTTACCAATAGTATGCAGGTAGATATTCTGGAGGCGAACCCGGAAGCGGTCCGAAAAGGAGGTTTTTTCAGTTACCTTGAGCAATACTCCAGCCTCGATGAAGAGGAATTGGAGTCAGTCCTTGACGCCAGTGTTACGGTCACTTCCCGTGCCGATGAAGAGATGGTGCTTTCGGCCTCCTATGCCGGCATGCACCGTGCTGCAGACCTTGTGTTAGCCTACTACTTATTAGATAGCGTTGCCTACAACCGGGACAGCGCCCTGTTGTGGCTGGACCACAAAGGCAGCTTGCATGCTCAATACCTTAAGGCCAACCTCTATCTCAACAAGGGGCAGGGAGAGCTGGCCCTAGCTGTACTGGACAGCCTGCCTGTATGGCACTACCTGAACAAGGCTGAGGAAAAAGAGTACGAAAATAAATACAGGTTAACAGAGTTGCTCGCGGCTTCTCCACATAACATCTTCAAACTGGATAGCCTTCAAAGGGCAGAGCTGGAAGAAATCGCCTTCGCCGGAGGCATGGCGGGCTTGCAAGCCCAAAACCTATTGGAATACGCTTACGGGCAGGATTTTGAACCTAACCACGAACTTCCGGGAATAGCTTTGGAGCGGCTCAGCCCTGCCACCGCCCAACAGCCGGCTTCTCAGGCGTATTCCTGGGTTTACCCCAACCCTGCAAAAGAAACCGTATCCTTTGCGTACCGCCTGGCGGGCCATCCCAATTCCGAGGCATCCATCCGCATTTTTAACCCCATAGGGCAAATAGCTGGGGAGCTGTTAATAGAGCATCCTTCTGGCCAGCTCGATTGGAATGTGGCCTATTTATACGAAGGGGTATACTTTTACCAATTGTTACAAGACGGAACCCCCATAATTACAGGAAGGCTTATCGTTCAGCATTAACCAGTAGAAGCTGCAGGCAGTTCATGTGGGCTGCCTGTGGCTTTAAACCACCTCTCTTATGAAGGTTGCTAACTTCATGCTATACCTGGCCTGTATGGTTTCATTATCGGCTACAGCCCAGGAAGCTACATTCAGCAAGCGTTTTAGTTTCGGTTTCCCGGCCTCTATTTTCAGCAGTGTAGTGGTTGTGGATACCAATTATTATATAACGGGAGTCATCGCGGACTCCATTCCTCCTAATAAAAAAGGCAACATATTTGTCCAGTTCAACCGATCGGGAGAAGCGCAAAGCGTCAAAACCCTGAGGAGCGCGACGAAAACCTATGAGATTTGGCGAGGGAACATGCTACAGTGCCTGGATGAGAATTTCTTGGCTTGTGGGCTGACATTCGAGCAGGGAAATGCCAAAAGCCTGTTGATAAAGTATTCCCCGCAAGGCGATACCCTGTTTACCAGAGAATACCCCAACTTTTTCAATGATACCCTATATACCCGGGCGGAAGATATTGCTTTGAGTAATGAAGGAGGGTTTATCATGGCAACTCAGAACAGGAAGGAAGCCGCAGTCAACCACAATGAGTTTGGGGTTTTGAAACTGGATAGCTTGGGGAATGTGCAATGGCATAGAGTATACGGCAGCCCAAACTACAGCGATAATGCCCGGTCGGTATTAGCGGTGGGGGATCGTTATCTGGTAGGCGGAAACTACAACGACGGCCACATTTCCCGGGAAGATATTACTTTCAGGACTCAGGTAATATCACTAGATGCTGATGGAGAATTGGAGTGGCGCTACCTTTCACCCACAGGCGAGCTCCAGATAGGCGCAAATGATATGGTAGCTACTCCGGACGGAGGGATACTTGTGGTATCTGGAAGCGGCGTTGAAGTTCCGGCAGGCCCTGGTTTTGGGCAATTGCGCTGGCACAACTATGCCTACAAGTTGGACTCCAGCCGGCAAGTGGAATGGGGGGTGGTGGTGAGAGATTCCTTGCCGGCAATTATGGGTAATAATCATTTATCAGCAGGTATTCTAGTAAACAACGGATATGCCATGGCAGGAAATTTAATTGCACGTACTCCAGAAAATTGGTTTTTCAGTGGGGTGTTGGCGAAAGTTTCTTTTAATGGCGAATTATTATGGAAACGTTATTACCAACATATTCCAGAAGAAGGCCCTCGCCACTATATCTATGACCTGGCCCAGGCGTCTGACGGCAGTTTTATCTTGGTTGGTGAAGTATGGGAACCGGGTACTACTCCATCTCAGCAGGGCTGGCTGCTCAAAGTAGACGAATACGGCTGCCTGGTGCCGGGCTGTGAGGTGGTGCAGTCAGCAGAAGACTCCAAGTCTCCTGCTGACTTGCCTCAGCTCCTGCTCTATCCCAACCCGGTGAGCGAAGAACTACAGGTGTATTTCTCCGCCCCGGCAGGCGACGAATACCACTTCCGCATCCTCGACACACAGGGGCGGGAATGGCGGCGCTTTTCTACCCGCCTTTCAGAGGTGACGCTGCTGGTGGAAGTAGGGGAGTTGCCGGGCGGGGTTTATTATTTGCAGTGTTTGCGGGAGGGTAAGGTGGTGCGGGTGGAGGGTTTTGTGAAGCGGTAGCGTGAGCTGGCAACTTGGAGTTGTCTGCTCACTTCTACTCACTTTTCCAGCTGTCGCCTCTGTCAGGCGTAGCCGGCAATTGCGACGACGGCCGGAGCTTTATGCAGTGGCACGTGAGCCGCCACTTGACTTTGCTATGCGGAGTATAAGCCGGAGCGCAATAGAAAATTGCACCCCGACAACAAACACCGGTTTGCTTATTTTAGAGTCCAAAAGCCTGGCCAATAGATTTTAAAAACGATACAATATGCAGCCTCACTACCTACAAGCCGACATCCTGCTGCAAGCCGGGCAGGAGGAAGCCGCTGAAACTACGCTTTTTTCCATCCCGGAAACCTTCCTGCTAACCGAAAAGCAGCAAGCGGAGTACAACAACAAACTGGCCCTGTTCCAATTGCTGTCTGGCCAAGCTGATATTTTCAAACTGGATAGCCTGGAGGTAGTAGCACTATCCGATATCGCCCAATTGGAGGGCCTGGCCGCCCAACAGGCCCGAAACCTGCTGAACTATGCCTACGGCGGAGAATGGGAGCCGGACCATAGCCTACCCACTGCTGTAGAGGAAAGGCCAGCGGTGAGCGCTTCTACCTGGCATCGGCCTCAGGCCGTTATCCGCGCTTTTCCCAACCCTGCCGAGGCAACCGTTACCTTTGAGTTTGCCATCCTGGCTGGGGAAAAGGCGTCTGTCCGCCTGATTAATGCTATGGGGCGTTCGGTGGCCGATATTCCCCTCTCACCCCAGGCGGGCCTTAAAGAATGGGATGTTTCGGGCCTGGCCGAAGGCGTGTACTGGTATCAACTCTGGATCGATAATAAGCCGGGGCCGGTAGGTAAATTGGCCATTCAGCATTAGACATAAACCCAGGGAAGCGGAAATCATTCCGCTTCCCTCTTTCCATTTGATTCCAACCCTTTAGCCATGCAAAAAAGTATATTTATACTCCTATTAGCCCTTAATGGTTTAGTTTTAGGTGCACAGAACACCTACAGCTACCGGTTTGATTTTGGGTTTCCAGCGGCTGTACTGACAAGTATTCTGCCAACTGACAGTTGTTACTACGCAACGGGTGTGATAGCGGACTCTGTGCCGCCTAACGAGGCGGGCAATATTTTTGTAAAGTTTTCCTTACAGGGTGAAATTGATTACCTGAAAACGATAAGAGATACGGCAAAATCCTACCAAACCTGGCGGAATAACCTGAAAGCTTTGCCTTGGGGGGGCTTTGCCGTTGCCGGGTACACCGTAGACAGCCTGATGAAAGCATTATTGATCGTTTATGATGAAGATGGCGATATGGTTCACACCGCAGAATTTCCCAGCCCCTACTACCCGGATGAAGGATTTATCTTCACAAAAGATATGAAGGTATTGGAGGATGGTTATGCTTTATTGAACTTGATCTTTTCCACAGAGGGTATTAATAATGGTCAAATTCAATTTTTGAGGCTGGACAAGGAGGGAGAGCTGCTGTGGGAAGAAGAATATGGGATCGTTTCCAGGTTGGATTCTCCTTTTAGTGTCACAGTTATGCCGGAGGGTTATATTATAGCCTCTATTCGAAGCAATGTTAATATAGCCCGGCAAGACTACGAAGCTCGCAACCATCTTTTCAAAATCAACGAGCAAGGCGATGTGCTTTGGGAATATTTCTCGCCCACCGGCGAACTGCGGGGCAAAGAAGGACGGGCTATCGCTACCAGCGACGGCGGGCTGCTGGTTTTCACTGGGCAAGGGGTAGAAGTGTATGTCAATCCAGTAACCGGCCAGCTACGCTGGCACAACTACGTTTTCAAGCTGGACTCCAGCCGACAGGAGGAATGGGGGGTGCTGGTGAGGGATTCGCTGCCGTCTACTTCTCCCAACAATCAACTTACATCCGGTATAGAAATGCAGGATGGCAGCGGTTACGCCGTTGCCGGCAACCTGATCGCCCGTACGCCGGAAAATTGGTTCTTCAGCGGGGTGTTGGCCAAAATATCTCCCGATGGAGAATTGCTTTGGAAGCGGTACTACCAGCACATCGCCGGCGAGGGCCCCCGCCACTACATCAACGACTTGGCCCAGGCCCCCGACGGCGGCTTCATCATGGTGGGCGAAGTGCGCGACACGGTCAATGCCCCCCGCCAGCAGGGCTGGCTCCTCAAGGTGGATGAGTATGGCTGCCTGGTGCCGGGCTGTGAGTTGATCAGCGGGGCAGAAGAGCCCAAGCCATCAGGCGACTCCGAGTCGTCAGATGGCTGCACCCTGCTGCTCTACCCCAACCCGGTGAGCGAAGCGCTGCAGGTGTATTTCACCGCCCCCGCCGGCGGGGAGCACCACTTCCGCATTCTGGATGCGCAGGGGCGGGAGTGGCGGCGGTTTTCCACCCGCCTCTCGGAGGTGACGCTGCTGGTGGAGGTGGGGGAGCTGCCGGGCGGGGTGTATTATTTGCAGTGTTTGCGGGAGGGTAAGGTGGTGCGGGTGGAGGGTTTTGTGAAGCGGTAGCGTGAGCTGGCAACTTGGAGTTGTCTGCTCACTTCTACTCACTTTTCCAGCTGTCGCCTCTGTCAGGCGTAGCCGGCAATTGCGACGACGGCCGGAGCTTTATGCAGTGGCACGTGAGCCGCCACTTGACTTTGCTATGCGGAGTATAAGCCGGAGCGCAATAGAAAATTGCACCCCGACAACAAACACCGGTTTGCTTATTTTAGAGTCCAAAAGCCTGGCCAATAGATTTTAAAAACGATACAATATGCAGCCTCACTACCTACAAGCCGACATCCTGCTGCAAGCCGGGCAGGAGGAAGCCGCTGAAACTACGCTTTTTTCCATCCCGGAAACCTTCCTGCTAACCGAAAAGCAGCAAGCGGAGTACAACAACAAACTGGCCCTGTTCCAATTGCTGTCTGGCCAAGCTGATATTTTCAAACTGGATAGCCTGGAGGTAGTAGCACTATCCGATATCGCCCAATTGGAGGGCCTGGCCGCCCAACAGGCCCGAAACCTGCTGAACTATGCCTACGGCGGAGAATGGGAGCCGGACCATAGCCTACCCACTGCTGTAGAGGAAAGGCCAGCGGTGAGCGCTTCTACCTGGCATCGGCCTCAGGCCGTTATCCGCGCTTTTCCCAACCCTGCCGAGGCAACCGTTACCTTTGAGTTTGCCATCCTGGCTGGGGAAAAGGCGTCTGTCCGCCTGATTAATGCTATGGGGCGTTCGGTGGCCGATATTCCCCTCTCACCCCAGGCGGGCCTTAAAGAATGGGATGTTTCGGGCCTGGCCGAAGGCGTGTACTGGTATCAACTCTGGATCGATAATAAGCCGGGGCCGGTAGGTAAATTGGCCATTCAGCATTAGACATAAACCCAGGGAAGCGGAAATCATTCCGCTTCCCTCTTTCCATTTGATTCCAACCCTTTAGCCATGCAAAAAAGTATATTTATACTCCTATTAGCCCTTAATGGTTTAGTTTTAGGTGCACAGAACACCTACAGCTACCGGTTTGATTTTGGGTTTCCAGCGGCAGAGTTGACGAGCATCATAGCCACCGACAGCTGTTATTATTCAACCGGGATCATTGCTGATTCTATCCCCCCATTCAATACCGGAAATATTTTTGTCAAATTTTCATTGGATGGGCAGGTATTGATCGCTAAAACAATAAAAGATACGTTGAAAACTTACGAAACCTGGAGAAATAACTTATGCATAGTAGATTCTAACCGTTTGGCAGTTGCAGGCTATACCGTTGACAGCATCACCAAGTCTATGCTTATAGTATTCAATGTTAATGGCGACCCTCTTATTATTTCCGAGTTTCCCCACCCTTCCTTTCCAGTAGTTTCAGGCGTATTAAACCGAGATTTCAAAAAAGTATCAGATGGCTATGTATTGTTGAATATGATAAAAAACCCGGACGGTACCTCAGACACGGATATGGAAGTCCTCAAGTTAAATGAAGAAGGCGTATTGGTTTCAAGTACAATTTTTGGGATTACAAGTAGAAGCGACCGGCCCAATAATATATTAGTGACTCCCGACGGTTACATCATTGCTTCCATTCGAGACAACACCAACATAGCCCGGCAAAACATCGAAGCCCGCAACCACATTTTTAAGGTTAACGAAGAAGGCGACATTCTCTGGGAATACTTCTCCCCTACAGGAGAACTTCGAGGCAAGGAAGGTAGAGCCATCGCTACCAGCGACGGCGGGCTGCTGGTTTTCACTGGGCAAGGGGTAGAAGTGTATGTCAATCCAGTAACCGGCCAGCTACGCTGGCACAACTACGTTTTCAAGCTGGACTCCAGCCGACAGGAGGAATGGGGGGTGCTGGTGAGGGATTCGCTGCCGTCTACTTCTCCCAACAATCAACTTACATCCGGTATAGAAATGCAGGATGGCAGCGGTTACGCCGTTGCCGGCAACCTGATCGCCCGTACGCCGGAAAATTGGTTCTTCAGCGGGGTGTTGGCCAAAATATCTCCCGATGGAGAATTGCTTTGGAAGCGGTACTACCAGCACATCGCCGGCGAGGGCCCCCGCCACTACATCAACGACTTGGCCCAGGCCCCCGACGGCGGCTTCATCATGGTGGGCGAAGTGCGCGACACGGTCAATGCCCCCCGCCAGCAGGGCTGGCTCCTCAAGGTGGATGAGTATGGCTGCCTGGTGCCGGGCTGTGAGTTGATCAGCGGGGCAGAAGAGCCCAAGCCATCAGGCGACTCCGAGTCGTCAGATGGCTGCACCCTGCTGCTCTACCCCAACCCGGTGAGCGAAGCGCTGCAGGTGTATTTCACCGCCCCCGCCGGCGGGGAGCACCACTTCCGCATTCTGGATGCGCAGGGGCGGGAGTGGCGGCGGTTTTCCACCCGCCTCTCGGAGGTGACGCTGCTGGTGGAGGTGGGGGAGCTGCCGGGCGGGGTGTATTATTTGCAGTGTTTGCGGGAGGGTAAGGTGGTGCGGGTGGAGGGCTTTGTGAAGCGGTAGAAGACTTAGCCCCCAACTTCAGCAGTTCGGTATTCTATGGTTCGGCATTCGCTTGCCCGAGGACATTCCAGCCTGCGCGAACACCGAACAGTGAATAGTGAACTACGGTTGGGTCCTACATGTCGAACCTGGATTAGGATCAACCCTGCAGCATTCCATTACTCAATCACCGGCTTCCCGATATACACCTTGATCTCCGGCGACAGCCGGATGCGGATCCTGACGATCAGCGGGTCGGAGAGGCTGGCATAGGTCCGGCGGTGCAGGCTGTACGTGGTGCGGATGGTGGTGAATACCGAACTCAGCGCCGGGCTCTTCCGCACTTCGTGGACAATCTCATCCAGGCGTTCTTTAGAGAACTTTTCATGCGAACCCTTGAGCTCTACCTCCAGGGCCGGGCTGAGCGCCACGGCCAGGGAGAAGCTGGTGATCTCCAGGCCGTAGATCTCCAGCTTGGGAAAGACCTGCAACCACTCTTCGATCAGCTGGTAGGTCTTTTCCTTGGCGCCTTCTCCCAGGTTGGCCGCCTGTTCCCGGAGCACTTCCGAGGCGTCCTGAATGGCTCTTTTAAACTTGTCGATCATGGTGGTATGGTGGTTCGTGAACAGGGAGCATGTTGCTCTTGAAGGCCGTTGAGAAGTACGGATTTCAGGCTGTGCCCCAGGCAGTTGCTGGTGGTTATTAGGTTTATCCAGGCAGTGGCTGCCTGCTCTCCCCGGGCACATCGCAAATCAAAAATCGTACTTCGAACGTCCCAAATCCTGCTCTCCAGTTGTCTGAAAATGAGAAAAATCAAATTATCTGTTCTTATACCGTATTTCCCCTTCCAGCCCGGCCTTGCCTTCCATCAGGTCCATCAGCGGGCGTTCTACCGTTACGGTATTGCCATCGACCTCCGCCCCTTCGATGGTCGTTTTTTTGACCTTACCGGGCAGGTGGTAAACGGTGGTATGGCTTCCACCGCTGAAGAACATTTTGACGAATTCGCCGTCTTCACCGGCAAAGAGGTCGTCGGCTCCTGATTTATCGGCCTTCAGACGGGTGAGCCTTTTCTTTTTGAAAACGAATTTGCCGCCGGGCGTCAGCATGTTACTCATGCCGCCCATCATCCCGGCATCGGGGCCGGCGCCTTGTTCGCTGAGTTGCTGAAAGAATTCGTCGATCTGGCCGACATTTTCAAAGGGGAAACTCATATTGATCATGAACTTGCCCAGCGAGTCGCTCATCGTCATGCGCATGATGGCGTTTTTCATTACCCCTTCTGCCATACCGCTTTCGCCCAGATGGATCAGCGTATCGGTTTCTCCCAGGTCAAAACCGCCTTCTTCCCCCTCTTCTTTGGCGGCCTCTTCGATGAGGCTTTTCATCATGGGATTGCTGAAAAACTCACTCATATCAAAGGTGACGTTGTATTTGCCGGAGCCGTCTTTATTGAGGTAGATCTCTTCCAGGGTCTCGATACAACTGGTGAGGAGGAAGGAACTGGCCACCAGCAAAAGAAAAATGTTCTTGGTCATCGCTAAAGTTTTTTGGATGTGTAATATTCAGCCTAAAAGTAAGCCTTACCGCTTGGATTTTGGAATATTATCCACGGAAAGTGGGTGTTGGTGGATAAGTTGATGGAGTTGATAGGTTGATTAAGTCGCCAATCAACCCAATCAACCCAATCAACTTAATCAACTTAATCAACCAATTCCCCTAAAAAGCGTTTCAATGATTTGAATTCCGTAACACAAAAAATAAACCGGATACAGGAATGACGGACATCCAGACTTTAGGAGCACTCAAGAAAAGCGGTTATACACCCCGGACCATTAAGGAGGAATTGCGCGGCAACCTCATTAAAAAATTACGCGCTAAAGAGAAGATCTTTGAAGGCATACTCGGTTTTGACGACACGGTCCTTCCGGATATTGAACGGGCCATTCTTTCCCGCCACAATATACTGCTGCTGGGGCTCAGAGGGCAGGCCAAGACGCGTATCGCCCGTATGCTGGTGGCACTGATGGACGAATACATTCCCATCGTCGCCGGCAGCGAACTCAATGACGACCCCCTGAACCCGATCTCCCGGTATGCCCATGACCTGATCGCCGAAAAAGGCGACGATACGCCTATTGAGTGGGTCCACCGCAACTCCCGCTACGTGGAAAAACTGGCCACTCCGGACGTGAGCGTGGCGGACCTGATCGGCGATGTCGACCCCATTAAGGCCGCCACCCTCAAATTGCCGTATTCCGACGAGCGGGTGATCCACTTTGGCCTGGTGCCCAGAGCGCACCGCAGCATATTCGTGATCAACGAGCTGCCCGACCTGCAGCCCCGTATCCAGGTCTCCTTGTTCAATATCCTGCAGGAAGGCGATATCCAGATCCGCGGGTTCAAACTGCGCCTGCCGCTCGACATCCAGTTCGTCTTTACGGCCAACCCGGAAGACTACACCAACCGGGGCAGCATCATCACGCCGCTGAAAGACCGGATCGAGAGCCAGATCCTGACCCACTATCCCAAGACCATCGACATCGCCCGGCAGATCACCATGCAGGAAGCCAAATTGGCCGAAGAGCAACGCTCGGCCATCGAGGTGCCCGGCCTGCTGCAGGTGTTGCTGGAACAGATCGCCTTCGAAGCCCGCGAAAGTGAGTTTATCGACGAGAAAAGCGGCGTGTCCGCCCGCCTGACCATCTCCGGATATGAGAACCTGGTCAGTACCGCCGAACGCCGCATGCTCCTCAATCAGGAAAAGAAAGCCCGCGCCCGGATCATCGACTTCTGGGGGGTAGTACCTTCTGTGACCGGAAAAGTGGAACTGGTCTATGAGGGCGAACAGGAAGGGCCCTACCAGGTCGCTATTTCCTTGTTGAGCCGTGCGGTCAAGAAGGCCTTCCTCGACCATTTCCCCAACCCCGACAAGCTCAAGAAAGGCGTGGAGAAAGACCCTTACGGCACCATCCGCGCCTGGTTCTCCGGGGGCAACGAGCTGGACCTGCTCAACGACGCCGGCGAGAAGGATTTCCACAAGGCCCTCGACGAGGTGGCCGGTTTGCGCAAACTGGTGGAAAGCAACCTCGACGTCAAAGGCGAAGACGTATATACTTATATGGAACTGGCCCTTCATGGCCTGGCCGAACTCAATGTCATCAATAAGGATGTGCTGGAATCGAGCTTCTCCTTCCGCGACCTGCTGGCCAATATGCTGGATGATGATCTGTTCGACGATGATGACGATTACGACAACTGACCGGTTTTGTCGAATGGCGGCGCCATCGCAAAATCGCGGTTGACTAGCGAATAAGTTTTCCTTACTTTTACTGGAAGCATCCCAGCTGTTCATTCACCGGGATGCTTCTAGTTTTTATCGAAAAAACCAACGCTAAATGTTTCTGAAGATCAATCCTGATAACCCGGAAGGAAGAAAGATCAATCAGGCAGTGGAAATGCTGGAAAACGGAGGCGTAATCATCTATCCCACGGATACCGTTTATGCCTTCGGGTGCGATATCAACGACCACAAAGCCGTAGACAAGATCTGTAAATTGAGGAGGTTGGACCCGGCTAAGGCCCACCTGTCCCTCATCTGTAAGGATATCAGCCAGGTGTCGGATTACGCCCAGCAGATCGACAACCAGGTCTTCCGCCTCATGAGAAAACACCTGCCCGGGCCTTTCACCTTCGTGCTCAACTCCAATAACCAGGTGCCCAAGATGTTTAAGAACCGCAAACGTACCATCGGGGTGCGTATCCCCGACAATAACATCTGCATGGCTATTGTCCAGGAGCTGGGCCACCCCATTCTCACCGCCTCCCTCAAGTCGGACGACGAGATCCTGGAATATTTTACCGACCCCATCGATATCTATGAAGATTACAAAAAGCTGGTGGATCTTGTTATCGAAGGCGGCATCGGGGGCAATGTACCTTCCACCGTGGTGGATTGTACCGGAACAGAACCGGTGATCCTCCGCCAGGGTACCGGCATTCTGGAGGTATGATTGTTATCAAAATGACAAAAGAATCGCTTGGCAAAGGGGGAAAGCTGGTTATCTTTGTGGCACTTTTGAAAGCACAATTCAAAACCGGCTGTTGAATAATTTCTGACCGTATGAAGCAAATAGGATCTTTACTACTGCTCTTGTCTCTCTCTTTCCACTTCGCCATCGCCCAAAGCGGAGGAACCATCCGAGGAAATATTTACGATGAAGATACCGGAGAACCGATCATCTACGGAAACATTTTACTGGAAGGGACCAAGTATGGGACCAACACGGACTTCGATGGCTTCTTCAGCATCGGCAACCTGCCAGCCGGCGATTATTCCCTGAAGGCCACCTATCTGGGTTACGACAGCCTGGTCGTGGATTTCACACTCAAGGAAGGGGGTATCGTATACAAGAGTTTGTATATGAAGCCCAGCGCGGTCAATCTCGAAACGGTCAACGTATCGAGCCGCCGGGAACAATCGCGTTCCGACATTCAGGTCTCCAAGGTTACCGTCACGCCCAAGCAGATCCGTTCCCTGCCTTCTACCGGCGGCGAATCGGATATCGCCCAATACCTGCCCGTACTCCCCGGGATCATCGTTTCAGGCGACCAGGGCGGGCAACTCTACATACGGGGGGGCTCGCCGGTGCAGAATAAGATCCTGCTGGATGGTATGACCATCTATAATCCCTTCCACTCTATTGGCTTTTTCTCGGTTTTTGAAACGGAGACCATTCGCAGCGTGGATGTCCTTACCGGAGGCTTCAACGCCGACCAGGGCGGGCGCATCTCGGCCGTCGTAGACATCAAAACCCGGGAAGGCAACAAGAAGAAACTGAGCGGCCTGGTTTCGGCCAGCCCCTTCCAGGCCAAGGCCCTGATCGAAGGGCCGATCAAAAAGCTCGAAGGGCCCGGCACGGGAAGCACTTCCTTTCTGCTGACCGGCAAGCACTCGTACCTCAACGAGACTTCAAAGGCCCTGTATAGCTATGCAGTGGATACCACCTTCTTTTCCTTCGCATCCAGGGATACGAATTTTCAGGATATCAAGAAATCCGATATCGGCCTTCCCTATACCTATACCGATGTGTTCGGCAAAGTATCTTTTGTCGGGGGCAACGGGTCCAAGCTCAACCTCTTCGGATTCAATTTTACAGACCGCTTTGATTTCATCGGCCTGGCCAAACTGGATTGGCAAACCCTGGGCGCAGGAGCCAATTTCACCCTCATTCCTCCGAACTCCAACGTGATCATGGACGGCACGGTTGCCATCTCCGATTATGAGATCATGCTGGAGGAAGCCGATGGCCGCCCCCGGAGAAGCGGCGTGAACAGCTATAACGCCAGCCTCAATTTTTCCTACTTCGGCAGCAACAACCAGATCAATTACGGCTTTGAGTTCATCGGTTTCAATACTAACTTCGAATTCCGCAACGCCCTCGGCGTTCGCTTCCAGCAGGAGGATTTTACCACCGAACTGGCCGGTTACATCAAATACAAACAGAACCTCGGAAATCTCATCATCGAGCCCGGCATGCGCCTGCACTACTATGCTTCGCAGTCGGAAATGTCGGTTGAGCCGCGCATGGGCCTCAAGTACAACCTGACCGACTTCCTGCGCTTCAAATTCGCGGGTGGATTCTATTCGCAGAACCTCATCAGTACGGTCAATGACCTGGATGTGGTCAACTTTTTCATCGGATTCCTGGCCGGGCCGGAGTCGACCCTCTTCAAGCCGGGCTCCGGGCCGCGCACCCCGACGGACCACAACCTGCAGAAGGCTTTCCACGCCATCGCAGGCCTGGAGATTGACCTTTCCGATAACCTGTTCTTCAACGTCGAGCCCTATCTCAAGAACTTTACCCAGCTGATCAATATCAACCGCAATAAACTCAATGAAACGGATCCCAACTTTATCACGGAAACGGGCAAAGCTTATGGGATCGACTTTTCCCTCCGTTACGAAAAAAGCGACCTCTACCTGTGGGGCACCTACTCTCTGGGCTACGTGCGCCGCGATGACGGTGTGCAGGAGTACCCCACCATCTTCGACCGCCGCCACAACGTCAACTTCCTGGGCTCCTATGTATTTGGCAAAAATAAAAACTGGGAGGCCGGCCTGCGCTGGAACCTGGGCTCCGGGTTCCCCTTCACTCAGACACAGGGATTCTACGAACAAAATGGTTATTCCGACCTCATTTTCACAGATATCCTCACCGGGAACTTCGACTTGGGAACCATACTCAGCGGTGATCTCAACGGCGGGCGCCTTTCCTACTACCATCGCCTCGACGCTTCCCTGAAGCGTTCTTTCGAGTTCAGCAGGGAAAGTAAGCTGGAAGCCACCCTGAGCATTACCAATGTCTATAACCGCGATAATGTATTCTACGTAGACCGGGTGACGAACAGCCGGGTAGACCAACTGCCCATTCTGCCGAGCCTGGGCCTGCAGTTTACGTTCTAAATGAGGGAAGTTACTTGACGATCACTTTTTCCACTTTCACCCCCTGTTCGCTCGATACCCTCATGAGGTACATCTGCCCCCCGGTAATGAACACCGGTAATTGCAGGGTGGCCTCTTGTCCGGACAGGGCTGCCCGCCAGGCCAACTGCCCCTGCAGGGTATAGAACTCCACGCTTTCCAGGGGCCCGCCGCTCCGGCTCCGGATCGAAATACTTCCACCGGCAGCCATGGGTTGAGAAAAGCGGATAGCCAGGGGCTCCGTATCCGGAGCGGCAGTAGTATTGACCGAACCCTCAGATTCCAGAAAAAGGACAAAGCCATCGTGATCGGAAGACCGTTCCACCAGGAAAGGGTTATCGGCGTATGCCAGGGCATTGTCGGCGTTGCCCCTGCCGTATTGCATGCCCCGAGCCTGCAGCCCGTATAGGGTAGAGGACAGGCACTGGTCGAGCACCTGGGCGCTGCCGTCAAAGACATAAGAGTACCGCTCTTCTGCCGGAAGCAGTTCCACCTGGTTGGTGAGCGGAGGGTTGACGATAGGCAGGGGCGGAAACTGAGCGCCGAGCGAGGCCCCTCCACGGATCTGGTTGGTGACATCCACGTAGCCGTCGGTGAATTCATAGGCGTTGAAATCACCCACGACGATCAGGTTGCCGTCCTGTTGCAAGCTTTGAACCATATTGGCGACGGAAATGGCCTGCTGGTGGCGTTTGTTGCGCACGAAGTTGGCGTCCGAACCTTCGATGCCGATCAGGGAGCGCAGGTGCAGGTTGAGAACCCGGATGGGAGTAGGCGGAGAAGTGGGGAACAGCGCCTCGAGCAGTAATGGCGGCCGGTCGTGGAGCCTGCCGCCGAAGGTAAAACTTTCATTGGCGCCAAGTTGTCGCACCTGTACCTCCGCAAGGCCTGGCCGTGCCAGAAACCCCAGGTCGATCTCGCCGCCGCTGGGGATGAGGTAGGCCTGGTAGTTGGTACCCGGCGCTTCGAGGTTGATATAATAGGCGAGGTCTTGTAGGACGGCCAGGCTGCCCACCTCCTGCAGGGCGAGGATGTCGGGCAAGCCCAATTGACGGTGGATGTACCGGGCCAGTTTTTGCAGGCGCTGGTTGGTGGTGGGCGTGTTGGCGAAAAGGCGCAACACATTGAGCGACCCAACGGTGAATTCCCCTGGGAGCGGATCCCGGGCAGCCTGCAATACAGAGCCTCCGCTCACGGAGTAATTCAGTGGCAGGGCCAGCCAGAATCCTTGGTCGGCTTCCACTAATATGGCAGTGGCGTCGACTCTTGCCCCGGTGTTGATGAAGCGGTTGTTAGGGGCATTGAGGCCGTTGGGGTCCAGCCAGAAGATCTCCGGGTTGCCGTCCCAAACGGGGAGCCCAGCCAGCCCGGGGTGGCGGATGCCCGGCTCCCGAAAGGGGCGCCGGCCGGAAGTGCTGAGGGGGGTGAGGTCAAAGCTGGAAGTGGGGCCGCTGGCCACCGCCGAAAACAGGGCCAGCATATTTTCAACCCGCTCCAGGCTATGGACGGCAGAAGGCTCTCCTGAAGGGAGCTCTTCTCCCAGGATAACCGGGGCGGGAAGGGGAGCTCCGCCGGAAAGAAAAGTGAGCTCCAGGTTGGAAGAACTGAAGCTGGTAGTGCCGTCACTTTCCAGCACTCTTCCGGTAACGGTGACCACATCTCCCACCTGCCCGGAATAGGAAGTATTGACCAGGATCGCATCCGACGTAAGCGGATTGTTGTCGCTTCGCTCTGCCGGGCATTGCAGGAAGAAAAAACCATTCCCTTTGGCCGTTACGATATTGGCCTCGGTGGTGACGATGTCAAAAGCATAAGGGCTGCTCGCGCCGGCGCCCTGTATTTCCCAGATCTCCAGAGATTGGGCGCTCAGGTTATTTAGAACCGTTACAAACAATAGGATGCCAGGAATTATTCTGAACTTTGTGCTCAACATTAATCCATTCATTTGTTGTAGAGGAGTGAAATGCCATTTAAAACTTGCTGATGAACAGGACTGAATATTCTTCCATTTTTGATAAAGGGCTGAACCCCATCCTCCAGGCCGCCATCACTTTCGGCGGGGTGATCGTCTTCATTTTGCTGGCAAAGTTAGTCAAACTAACCGGCTTGATCCACGTCCCCGACCGTTTTCCCTGGATGACGGCAGCTTCTTTTCTGCTTCTTTTCGCCGTGTTTAACAGTGTATTTTCTCTTTCGGCCGAGAATATGTTGAAATATTGGGGCAGGTCGGTCTATAGTTATCTGGGCCTTGCCGTTGCCTCCGGCGCCGTGGCAACCCTCTTTTCTTCTCTCTCCATTGATGAGGCCGGCTCTTACCGTTGGATCTATATTGTGCTCACTATTGGGTATCTCGTATTTCTGGCCATGGTGGCTTCCATGCGCCAGATCGTCGATTTCGCCCAACGGGAGGAGTGGAACCATCCCCGGATAAGGAGAGGCAGAGGAAAAAAGAATACCGGAGGGAATGGAGACTCCGAAAAGCAGTAGTACCGGATCTAAGAAGCTGTTTGAATTTGATCCTCAGGTTTTCTTATGGCTGTTTTTCCGCCACTCTACGTTGCCAAAATCCTCATTTAGCGCTGCTAAACTCCGGTTTCGGCGCCTTGATTGGCGAAAAAACAACTCATAATAAATTCCCGAAACCAAATTCAAACAGCTTCTTAGAATTTTGTTAAATTACCGTTTGCCGCCCACCTTGAAAGCTGTCGTGCTGTTATTTCATAAAAATCCGAGCTATGCAATTCAAAACGATTTTCTGTTTGCTGATCTCCACGTTTGGCCTGTGGTCCTGCAATCAGGCGCAGGACAAAAAAGCTCCGGACGGACAAAGCGCCATGGCCGTTGAGCGAACCTTCATTAGTTTGGATGGGGATACGCTGCAGCCTGTCGAGAAGAGTGAAGCACAATGGAAGGCCGAACTGGAGCCCCAGGCTTTCCACGTTCTGCGCGAAGCAGGCACCGAGCGCGCCTTTACCGGTAATTTTTGGGACAACAAGAAAAAAGGCATTTACACCTGTGCCGGCTGCGGCCTGCCGCTCTTCGCCTCCGATACCAAATTCAAGTCAGGTACCGGCTGGCCCAGCTTCTGGGAGCCCATCCGCCCGGAACACGTGCTGCTGAAGGAAGATAAGGCCTATGGAATGGTGCGGACCGAGGTGCTGTGCGCCCGCTGCGGCGGCCACCAGGGCCACGTCTTCGATGACGGCCCGCAACCTACCGGCCTGCGTTATTGCATCAACTCCGTTTCCCTGGACTTTGTCGAGGGCGCTAAGATGGAGGGGAAGAAGCCGTAGGGGGCGTGGGGAGGTTGGGGCGTTTGGACGTTTGGGCGTTTAGACGTGGGGAGGTTGGGACGTGGGGACGTTTGGACTTCTCCAACGAACCCTAACGCCCCAACCTCCCAACCTCCCCACGTCCCAACCTCCCAACGTCCCAACCTCCCAACGTTCCCGTTCCCGTTCCCACCTACCTCGGAAAATAAACAGGGTGCTTAAAATTATACTCTTTAATAAAGTTCAGCGCTTTGTCCTTCTTTTTGCCCTTTGCCTTTTGATACTCCCGGAACAGATCCTCATCCCTCTGAAAAATGGCCTCTACCATTTTGGGTTTGAAGCGGAAGAAATCCCCCGTTTCGAAGTCCATGATGTAGAGTTTGCCTGAGCCTTCTTCCCGGGCGGCTTCGTATTTATCGCCGGGGTTGATAAAAGAAGAATAGGAGTCGACCACATCCACTTCCCTGAGCAGGCAGATCTTGCCGATCACTTCAAACCGGTGTTTCAGCCCATAGTACACCTGCCTGCCGTCGGAATAACCGAAGATCTCCCTGGGCTTCAAGTAAACGATCTCATTATTGCGGGGAAAGCGAAAATCTTCCTTGGCGAGCAGGAATTGAAAGAACTTGGGAGAACTGGCGTCGATATCGGTAATGATATCGGAGGGCTTTACCGGTTGGTTGCTTTTAAAGTCCTGCAGGCTGGTGTAAATGCCTCGTGCGAGTTGAAAGTCGTCGGTATAGCGGACCTTTTCCTGGGCGTGAAGAGCGGTTGCGCAAAGTACTGCAAGACAAATAACTATCTGGTTTTTCATTGCTGTTGCATTTAGAATTCCTGTGCAATGGTCATACGAAATAAGCTGGCGGCAAATTATATTTCTTTCTACAATTAAAAAATCATTAACGGATTAATCCCGAAAATGGCTATAATAGTGTTGGGAAAACCAACAGATCGCTCCCAAAACGCTCTATCTATGTACACCACGTTAATTTCCACCGAAGATCTTGCCCGGCACCTGGAGAATCCGGATTGGGTTGTCGTCGACTGTCGCTTCAACCTGGCGGATACCGAAGCCGGCCGGCGCGCTTACCGCAACGGACACCTTCCTGGCGCCCGCTACGCTCACCTGGACGAGGGCCTCTCCGGGCCTATCGTTCCGGGCAAGACCGGCCGTCATCCGCTGCCGAACCCCGATGTTGCTGCTCTGCGTTTCGAACGGCTGGGCATTGGCAACGATGTACAGGTGGTTGCCTATGACGATTCAGGGGGCATGGTGGCTGCCCGTCTGTGGTGGATGCTCCGCTGGCTCGGCCACGATGCCGTTGCTGTACTGGATGGTGGCTGGCAGCGATGGATAGCGGAGGGGCGGCCGGTAGGGACGGCCATCCCTGAACCGCAACCGAGGGCATTCATTCCCAAGCCCCGCCCGGGGCTCCTGATAGGCGTCAAAACAGTGGAGGAAATCCGCCGGCAACCGGAATTTAAACTGGTTGATTCCCGTGCCGCCGAGCGCTACCGTGGTGAGGTGGAGCCCATTGACCCCATTGCCGGACACATCCCTGGCGCCCTGAATTTATCTAATGCCGATACCGTGGGAACCGAGGGGTGTTTTCTGAGCGAAGAAAACCTGCAACGCCACTTCCGGCAAGCCCTGGGCGAAACGGATGCGTCCCATACCGTTTTCTATTGCGGTTCCGGTGTCTCCGCCTGCCGTAACATCCTGGCCTACAAGCACGCAGGACTGGGAGATGCTTTGCTCTATCCGGGCTCCTGGAGCGAATGGATCACCGATCCGAGCCGGGAAGTGGAAAGGGGGAGTGTTTGATTGGGTGGGTTGAGTTAATTGGCAATATCATCTACCTCAACCCAATCAACATAATCAACCAAATACCCTATCTTCATGGGCCAGAAAAAAACGAATTGGCCATGAAGAAACAGTTATCTGTAATTATCCTTTCTTTATTCATTTTCAGTGCCTATGCCCAACCGCTCGACCCGGGCCTGATGCAGGGCATGAAGGCCCGCAGCATCGGCCCGGCAGGCATGAGCGGGCGGGTCACCGCCATCGATGTCAACCTGCAGGACCCCGATGAGATCTACGTGGGCACCGCCTCGGGCGGCCTGTGGAAAAGCGGAGGGGGAGGTATCGACTGGGCCCCCATTTTCGATACGGTGGGCGTGGCCTCCATTGGCGCTATCGCCATCGATCAAAACAACCCGGACGTCATCTGGGTGGGCACCGGTGAGGGCAATCCCCGCAACAGCCAGTCTGCCGGAGGAGGCGTCTATAAGAGCATTGACGGCGGGCGCACCTGGCAGTATATGGGGTTGAGGGAAACCCGAAACATTCATCGCATCATCATCCACCGGGATAATCCTGATATCATTTATGCCGGGGCCTTGGGCAACGCCTGGGCCGACTCTGAATTTCGGGGTGTATACCGGACCAAAGACGGGGGAAAAAACTGGGAAAAGATCCTTTATGTAAACGATCGGACGGGCGCCGCCGATTTTGACGTAGACCCCTCCAATCCCAATAAAATGTTCGTCAATATGTGGCATTACCGGCGCTGGCCCTGGACTTTTCAGTCAGGAGGAGAGGGCAGCGGCCTGTATTTAACCCTCGATGGAGGAGACAGTTGGAAAAAACTGAGCCACGAGAACGGCCTGCCCAAAGGGCCCATTGGAAAGGTGGGCATTGCCATCGCGCACAATAATCCCGATGTCATTTACGCTTTGGTGGAATCCAAAAAGAACGCCCTTTATCGTTCAGATGATGGCGGATACAACTGGAAAAAAACAGCCGATAAGAACATCGGCGACCGGCCATTCTACTATGCAGATATTGCTGTAGACCCCGAAAATGAGAACCGGGTGTACAATGTATATTCCAACGTGTCGGTTAGCGAGGACGGTGGAAAAACCTTCACCACTCTTCTGGGGTGGGACAACATCCACGGCGACCACCATTACTGGTGGATACACCCCACTGATGGGAGTTATATGATCGACGGCAACGACGGTGGGATGGCGATCACCCGCGACCGGGGCAAGTCCTGGCGCTTTGTCGAGAACCTGCCCCTGGCGCAGTTTTACCACGTCACCCTCGACGACAACATTCCCTACAACGTATTAGGTGGCATGCAGGACAACGGCACCTGGCGAGGCCCGGCCTATACCTGGCGCACCGGTGGGATCCGCAACGCCCTTTGGGCGGAGATCGGGTTTGGAGACGGCTTTGATGTGGTCGTTGAAAAAGACAATAACCGGTATGCTTATGTGATGTGGCAGGGCGGCAACCTGCAGCGCATCGACCTGGAAACCGGCGCTCAGCAGTGGGCCAAACCTTACCACCCGGAAGGCATCCCGTTGCGTTTCAACTGGAATGCCGGTATCGCCCAGGACCCCATCAACCCTTCCGTTATTTATTATGGCAGCCAGTTCCTGCACCGGTCTGCCGACCGCGGCCGCAGTTGGGAGGCCATCTCTCCGGACCTGACCACCAATGACCCCAATAAACAACAACAGCTTAAGAGCGGCGGACTGACCTATGACGTGACCGGCGCCGAAAACCACTGTACCATCCTTTCCATTGCTCCCAGCCCCCTGAAGAAGGGCCTCATTTGGGTGGGGACGGACGATGGCCGCCTGCAACTGACCCGCGATGGCGGTAAGAACTGGGCCAATGTCTACCCCAATATCCACGGCCTGCCGGACAGTTGCTGGATCCCCCAGGTCCACGCCTCCGCCTTCCGGGAAGAGGAAGCCTATGTGGTGATCAACAACTACCGGCGGGGCGACTGGAAGCCTTACCTCTTCCGCACCCGCGATTATGGGCAGACCTGGAAGCAGCTTACTTTTGAAGGAGAGGTGGATGGGTACTGCCTGTCGTGGGTGCAGGACCCCGTTGAGCCGAAACTACAATTTCTGGGCACCGAGTTCGGCCTTTACGTGAGTATTGACGAGGGGCGGAACTGGACAAAGTGGAATCAGGGGTATCCGGCCGTTTCCACGATGGATATGAAGATACATCCCCGTGAGCAGGACCTCGTTATCGGCACCTTCGGCCGGGCCGCTTATGTGCTCGACGATGTCCGCCCCCTTCGTGCGCTGGCCCAGGAAGGGGTAACGCTGCTGGCGCAGCCGCTGAAGGTGTATCCTGCGCCGGATGCCTATCTGGCCCATTACAAGGAAGGGGACGGCACCCGCTTTACCGGGAACGCTTTCTACAAGGGAGAGAATCGCCCATATGGCGCGCTGATCACCTTTTCCGCGGCTGAAGTACTGAAAAAGGAAGAGGATGGTGCCGCCGCCAAAACAGATACGGCGAAGGTGATGATTTACACTCCGGAAGGCCAGCTGGTGCGCCAGTTCAAAACCACTGTCCGGAAAGGGTTGAACCGCTTTAGCTGGGATCTGAACCGGGATGGGGTGCGCAGCCCCGGAACACCCAAGCCAAAAGAGAAAGATGCGCTTCCCCCGGCGGGGCGTCCGGTTGCACCGGGAACCTACCTGGTGGTGGTGGAATACGGTACACACCGGGACTCCACTCCGGTAAACGTATTTCCCGACCCGCGCATGGATATAGAATTGGAAGAGGTAACCGCTTTTTATGCTGCCTGGGATGAATGGGGGGAGCAGGTCACATTGGCCACTGCCGCAATGGATAATCTGCGCGATGCCAAAAGCCGCGTCAATACCCTCATTGCTATGGTGGAAGAACAGGTTGCCGATACGGCCAGCGTTGCCGCTTTCAAAAAAACGGGCAAAGAACTAAAGGCAAAGATCGACTCCCTGACATTCCTAGTTGTTCCGGGAGAGGACATACAAGGCATTTACCGGGACCCGGCACAGTTGCAAACCAGGATCTCTCAGGCCAACTCTTATTTCTCGCCATCCTTTGAGACGCCCAACCCGGCCTTTCACGCGCCTACACCGGTAGCCATGATGGCAGTTGAGGATGTGAAGAAGGATATCATCGATTTTGTGAAAAAGGTCAACTCCTTTTTCCAGACGGAATGGAAAGCCTTTGAAGGAAAGGCCGATTCACTGGAACTGGACCTCACCCGTCCGATTCCGGCTGTGGAGTTGAAATAGAACAACCGTTGCCTAATAACTGGCAGCAAACGCTGTTATGAATCGGGATATGGCATGACATTATCGAGAAGATACATTGCAACCCTCTTCTGCCTGGTGGGGATGTCTTTCCTGTATGCTCAGCGCGGGCCAGGGCTCTCAGAGAAGCCTTCCCGACAGGATAGTATTGTGCTGTCTGAGCTGGCCTGGAAACTATCTCCTCATTTTTCCGGGAATTGGTTGGAGGCAGGCCATAATGAAGAAACCATTCTGGCCGCCGGAGTTGCCTTTCCGGCCCTTCGGCGGCGCCTGCAGGACTGTGGCCTTAACGGACGGGTCATAAGGGAATATCCGGAGGCCGGGGCCCTACTGCTGAGGCTTTCGCCGGAAGAAGTGGTGCGGCATATTCTGCCTCTGGAAGAAGTAGTATTTATCGACCGCCGGGGCCGGAAACCGGAAGAAGAGCGCGCCGTTCGCGGATTCGACCTGAGTGTCAATAAGGTAAATGCCCTGCATGCCCATTACCCGGAATACCGCGGGACGGGGCAGGTGATATCCGTCAAGGAAGACCGCTTCGACAGTACCGATATCGATTTCAGTGGGCGGGTGGTTCCTTCCGCGCTGGCCTCTGATGTCCAGTCCTCTCATGCTACCACGATGGCCTCAATGATCGCAGGCGGGGGCAATACTTTTTACACTGGAAAAGGAGTGGCCTGGGGAGCCGGCATTTCTTCGTCCAGCTTTTTAAATGTGTTTCCGGATGAGTTGGCCTATTTTGAGTCTGCCGGAATTGAGGTGCAGAACCATTCTTATGGGCTGGATATTGAGAATTACTACGGTGCAGAAGCCTTGGCTTATGACCAGCAGGTTTTTCAAGACCCGTCACTGGTTCACGTTTTTTCCGCCGGCAACCGGGGGGACAGTACCAGTCAGGCGGGGCCTTACGCTGGCGTAGCAGGTTTTGCCAACCTGACCGGCAATTTTAAAATGGCCAAGAATGTGCTGACCGTAGGGCCGGTAGATTCCCTGGCGCAGGTTGCTCCGCGAGGGTCCCGGGGGCCGGCTTATGACGGGAGGGTCAAACCCGAACTGGCCGCTTTCGGGGATGATGGCAGCTCGGGAGCGGCGGCAGTGACATCCGGGCTGGTAGCGCTCCTCCAGGAGGCCTACCTGGAATTGAATGGTGGGGCGCCGCCACCATCGGCCCTGTTGCGGGCAATTTTGCTGAACAGCGCTGATGATATTGGCCCTCCCGGGCCTGATTACCGTTCGGGCTACGGCAACGTCAATGCCCTCGGTGCTATGGAAACGCTCCTGGAAGGCCGGTATTTCAGTGGCAGCCTGGTTCCGGGAGCATCCATTTCGGTCGCCCTGGAGGTCCCTGAAAATGCACTCAACCTGAAGTTGACCCTGGCATGGACGGACCCACCGGCAATGATTAATGCCGGTACTGCCCTGGTCAATGACCTGGACCTCCGCCTGGCAAAAGGCGGTGAACAATGGCTTCCCTGGGCGTTAAGCACTTACCCCCATCCCGATTCCCTCGGCCAGCCTGCCCGCCGACAGGCCGTTCATCTCGACAATCAGGAGCAGGTAACCATTGCGGCCCCTGCCGCCGGTGTCTATGAGGCCGTGATAAGCACTACGAGTTTACACCAGGGGCCTCAGGATTTTTTTGTTGCTTACCAATGGGACACTGCCGGCCATTTTCAGTGGATCTTTCCCACCTATGCGGATAATGCCCGTTCCGGAAACCGCCAGCCGGTACGTTGGGAAAGCGCAGGCAATGTGTTGCCGGGTGTACTGGAATACCGGCTGCTCGGTACGGAAGATTGGCTTACCATTAGCGAAGAGGTGGGGCTGGAAACCGGCTATTCCTTCTGGGAGGCGCCGGATACCATCGCTCGGGCACAGCTGAGGATGCGCACCGCTGGGCGGGAGATGCTCTCGGATACCTTTACCCTTTCTGCCCCTCCTGAAATGGAACTGGGCTTCGAGTGTTCAGACTCCCTTTTATTGCATTGGAACGGGCAGGCCTCCGCCGACTCTTTCCTGGTTTTCGAACTGAACGCCCCTTACATGGCCCCCCTGATGCCCGTTCGGGATACCTTTGTTGTGATCGACACCAGGCAGCACCCGGGACGTTTTTTTGCGGTAGCGCCCTTCACGGGAAGCCCGCCTGCGCTGGGCGCGCGAAGTTTTGCGCTCAATCTGGATTTTCAGTTTGCCGGCTGTTACTTGCAGAACTTTCTGGCCGACCTTCAGGGGGAAGAAGTCGTGTTGAAGTTATCATTGGGCGCCTCCTACCAGGTGGACAGCCTGGCCTTTGAAAAAGAACAGGACGGTGAATTTTTTGCCCTTGCCGCGTTTGCATCGGAGGGAGAGTTGGAAGCGGAGTACATTGACCAGGCATTGAGAGAAGGGCTGAATGTCTATCGGGCTGCTGTGGTGCTCACCAGTGGTACGCGAATATACAGCGAGCCGGTAAGTGTATTATTTACCAAAGCCGCTCATTTCCTGTTTCCTAATCCCGTTTTTGCCGGCCAGGAGATCTATATCCTTTCCAAAGCCCCTGCGGATGCCTACTTCTCTTTATACGATGCCCTGGGCAGGTTGCTGCTGGAATATCCACTTGCCAGTAGCTTTGAGCCTATCCCTACCCAAACCCTGGCCAGGGGTATTTACCACTATCAGGTTGTCGCAAAAGGAGAACAGCGGGCCAAAGGCAAACTGGTGATCCGCTAGGGGCCGGGCTGGCTCTCAGCACGTATCATAAGCCTATGGACTGAATTAGCGGAGGACTGGATATCAAGCCCATGTACTTATCCCAATAAGAAGGCCCGGTGGAAGGAGTTCCACCGGGCCTTCTATATCCTTAGGAGTTAAGAACTTAGTAATTATTGATGTACATCCAGCCCAAAGCGGTCCTGTCATTATTGGTGAAGGGGCGGTTGCCACCATCGGTGCACGACAGCATCCAGGACAAGTCGGAGCTTGGATTGGCGCCGGTGGGCGTACCAGGAATGTGGACGGCGCCTACGGAGCCGCTGCCTTCATTGGACGTGCCGCCGCCACAGCTGATGCTGCGGTCGAAGTAGTCCGTATGGCGGAAGCCAATACAGTGTCCCATCTCATGGGCCATGATGGTGGCGATGCCATTGACGCCTAGTCCGTAAGTGGATTGCAGGATGCCGCTCATTTTGATCTGTCCGTAGGGGGCGCCATTGCTGCTGGGGAAACCGGCGGAACCAAGTACGCCCTGGCGTTCATCGCGTTTGGACAAACGGGTAAAGACAATATCAGCCCCATTGCTGCTGGATACCCGCTGGAAGCCGAGGTCGAGATTTTCGGCATTGTAGCGGCTGATGGCTTCGTCCAGTGCTGCAACATAGGTAGAGCTGAAGCCATTGTTGCCCCCCTGAGGAATGTAAACCGTAATGTTGCGGTTGCCGCCTGTGGAAACGGTGTTGAAAGTGCGGTACTGTTCGACATTGGGCACTTCAACATCTACATGAGCTCCCTTAAGGAGTTCATCCGTAATGATGATGTCCCGTTCGATGCGGTAACCTTCTTCTACCTTTTCGATGCCATCGGGGTTGAAACCCATGGCGGAAATTTTTTGGATCACTTCCTGTGGTATCTCATCCACCGGATTGGACTGGTCTTTTCCGCAGGAGAATACCAGTAGGCCCAGAGCCAAAAGAGACAAGACGTAAATAGGGAACCTTTTCATGCTAATCCGTAATTTAATTGTGTTAAAAATTTGAGTGGTGGAATTTATTCAAAATTTTTTGATGTAAAACTGCTTTTTATCAAAATATTTTTGCGTCAAGAAATGCTTTTTTTATAGAAAGTTTTATCGGAAGCATTAAATGCAGGTTGAAGGATATTTTGGGAAGAAACTAAAGCGGAGGCAGAGGCGCGCCAAGACAAGCAAAAAAATGGGAGAGGCTAATATTTCAGCCGGTTTTCAAGAAGCCCGGCGGGCGCTGGGCGTTTTTTTTTCAATATTATTTTCTGAATAAAGTATTGATTCGCATGGTTCAACCTTGTTCCTGTTCTTCTTCGAGCTTTGCTTTTCGGTTTTTCTTTTGCTCGTTATTGCTCTCGTAGATGCAGTAGTTTTCGTACTTCACCGGGTCGCGTTCTACCCAAATGTCCTTGCCGATATTGCAGAGGGTAACCAACTCTTCGTACAGCTTATTGCCCTGCTCGATTCGGCGTTCCACGGAAATGTCGCGATCGGCTACCTTATCCTGTTGTATGTTGACGGCTTTTTCGAAATCGCGGGTAGCGTCCGTCACCCGTTTGATCACATTTTCATTAACCCCCACCTCCGCCAGGAAGTCGATCTGCTGACGCGCTACACGCACTACCCGGCGGCCGCAAAAAATGAGTTGGGCATCGGTCATATCACCCATTTTTGCCGTGCCGAACTTGCGGTAGCGGCCACTGCGGTTGTTGTACTTCATTGCAACCCGGGTCATCAGGCTTCTGATAGCGGTTTTCAAGCTTTCCGCCGCTTTGTATTTCTTCTCTGTGGTGATCATCTGATCGCCGAGGAGTTCATCGTCATCGGGTAAAGCGCGGAATTTGTCACAAAGAGATATAAAGCCCTTCAGGCGCCCTGCATCATAGCCGTATTGGGTGAATGTGGCTATATCCCGCTGAGCGTATTTGATGCGTTCCAGGCATTGGAGATAAAGGTCGGCATCGGGGAAATTGTATTGACGGTGAGCACTTTGCTTCTTCATCTTGTCGCGATTTGATGATAAAGCAAATTTATGTCATGTTTTTGATAAAAACAAGCTTTTGCATGGACGAAAACTTAATGGGTTTATTTGAGGGTTTCATTTACTCAGTTGAAGTTTTCTTGATAGATGAGATATTGAAATAACCTTCCCAACCGATGCATTGTACAGAACCATGCTTTTTGTCTCCTGGAAAGCAGCCGGCAGCTTGTCGGCCATGTTGTTGGGCAGCCCCCACATCAGGAACAGGCAGGTAATGAGGATGAAGGGGAGTATAGGCGTTTATTTCAGGCCACGATTAGGACAGCCCTGAGCGGTCGCCAGTCAAAGGTCAGACATGGCAATTTTTCCGGCTCGCAGAAGGCTTAAGGCATATTGGAAAAAATGCTTACCAAACCTTTATTACCTTGATCAGGCCCGCCTCCGGACTGCTCCATCCGGGAAAGGCTCCGGGTATTTCCTCAAATGGGGCTTTTAGGGAAATGTAGGCTTCAGTCGGGAATTCCTTTCGGGCCAATACGCCCGCCACATTTTCAAAATCGGTGCGGGTGGCATTGCGGCTGCAAAGCAAATAGGTTGTATCAAGGTATCAATCTGTTATTGCCCGAGGCTTTACCATACTCCCTTGCCTGGCGCTTTCTATCATTACGGCTTCCAGTATGTTTTCCTGGTTGAGGACGCCAACGAGTTGTCCGTATTCATCGTATACCGGGCAGATCGATAGTTTCTTTCCGGACATCTGTTCGTAGGCCTCGTTGAGGTTCATGGAAGTGGACAACCGTATCCAGTCCGGGTTGACAATGCGTTTGAGGCGCTCTTCCTTGCCCAGGGCCTGCAGCCCCTTGATGATGTCGTCCCTGGAGATGGTGCCGATGATCTGATTGTCCTCCGTGACGATGAATTCTTTTTCCTGCCCATCAAGCAGGATCTCCACCGCTCTGCCGATGGTTTCCCAGGCGTGGAGCGGCGTGTACTGGTGCATCAGAACATCCTTGACGGTAAGGTTGGAAAGCAGGGAGCGTTGGGCCTCGTAATTGGCTTCTCCGCTGGCGCCCAGATAGATGAACAATCCGATAAAGATGAACCAGATATTACCCATGAAGCCCATGAAAACCAGCGCAATGGCAAGGAACTGTCCGATCTTGGCCGCGATATTGGTAGCGGTTGCCCGGTCGTAGCGCATCGACAGGAACGCCCGTAATACCCGTCCGCCGTCCATTGGGAAGGCCGGGGCCAGGTTAAACAGAAAAAGCAGCCCATTGACCAGGAGCAGGTAGGAGAGGAAATCCTTATTCAGGTCGATCTGGCTGAAGTCTTTCAGGAGGTGGAACGGCAACTCCTGCCCTGAAAGGAGCAGGTAAGCGATCAGAATGCCAGCGATAGCCAGGTTGACGGCGGGCCCGGCCAGAGCCACTACCAGTTCGTGCCTGGGGTTTTCCGGCATTTTTTCCAGCATAGCCACCCCTCCGATCGGAAGGAGGACGATCTTTTGAGTCTGAATATCGTAGCGCCGGGCTGCCAAAGCATGGCCGAATTCGTGCAGCACAACGCAGGCGAAGAGGGCAAGGATACTGGCAACACCGATGAGGGCTTCAGCCGTACTCTGCCCTGCGCTGAGGTTAGCGATAAAGATCCACGCCAACAGGATGAGAAAGGTCCAGTGCAGGTAAACATTGATGCCTGCAATCCGGGCTATTTTTAAGGACCACGTCATGATTTTCCGGTTGTTTGGTTAATGTCCTCGAGCCAATGGATCCGAATAACCATCCAATTTACCCAAAAAAACCTGAATTTGAACCAAATTCAAAGGGAGTCTGCGTTTTTACTTTCCAGATTTTCGGATAGCATAACAAAATCCATGCGGAATGCCCCTGTTATCCGTGCGCCCGGGGTCAGCCGGCTACCAGGCCGTGCTTGATCGCGTACTTCACCAGGCCGGCGGTATTTTTCAGGCCCAGTTTTTCCAACAGGTTACGCCGGTGGGTATCGACGGTGCGTATACTGATGAACAACTTCTCTGCGATCTCAGGGTTGGAGTACTCTTCAGCGATGAGGCGCAACACTTCGACTTCTCGTCGGGTGAGGGTGACGCCCGCTTTGCGTTCCGGCCCTTTTTTCCCTTTGACCAGTTGGTCGACCAGGGTGGCGGACACCTGGCTGCTGAAGTAAGTATGGCCCTCCGCTACCGCCTTGATGGCATTGATGAGCTCGGCGCTGCCGGCATCTTTGAGCAGGTAGCCAGAGGCGCCGGCCTCCAGCATTTTTACGATGTAGCTGCTTTCGGAATGCATGGAGAGTACCAGTATCTTGATATCGGGATAGTGTTCTTTGACAAGCCGGGTCGTTTCGATGCCTCCGGCCTCGCCCATGGATATATCCATCAGGATGAGTTCCGGCTTTAACTGCCGGAGTTTTTCCATCACTTCCTTACCATCTTGGGCCTGGGCAATAACCTTGATCTCTCCAGTGTTTTCCAGGATGGAGACCATGCCTTCCCGAAATACCCGGTGGTCGTCAGCGATCATTATTTGTATCATAATTCCTGGCTTTTAAAGGTACTTCTATAGTGGCCAATACGCCTTCTCCGGGCTGGGACTCCAGGATAAAAGAGCCGCCCAGCGAACGCACCCGGGTTTGTATGTTTCGAAGCCCGATCCCTTTATCCATTGTGTGGGGGCTTTCGCTTTGATGAGGGGCAAATCCTATCCCGTCATCTTCTACCATCAGAACAATTGAATCGGAGTGCCGGATCAATTGGACGTTGATGGTGTGTGCCTGGGCGTATTTAACGGCGTTGTTGATCAGTTCCTGAGCGATGCGGTAGAGGCCCAGGGATATTTTTCTGCGAATTTGCTCCCGGATTTCGGAGTGGTAGAAATTGGCCTGCACCTTTCCGCTGCTGTTGACCCGCTGGCAAAGGTTTTCCAGGGCGGCCACCAGCCCGAAGTCGACCAGTACGTTGGGCATCAGGTTGTGGGAGATGCTGCGAATGTCGTTGGACATAGTTTGCAGCAACTGGCTCATCGACTCGATCATCTGTGCGGCACGGGCATTCTCTCCCTTGAGCTCCAACTGCAGCGCATCCAGGTTGAGCTTGATCGTCGATATCAGCGGGCCGATGCCATCGTGGATCTCTTTGGAGAGTTTTCTCCGCTGGGCTTCCGTAGCTTCCAGGATGGCATCGAGCATGTATTGCTCCGCATTGCGGGCCCGGGTGACGTCAATGATGCTCAACGCAATTCCGTCGGAGGCCGGCCGGCCCCGGAGGGTCAGGTAGGCATTGCCGACCTGTACCGCCAGCAGGTCAAAAGGGGTGACGGGTTCTTTCAGTGGAAAGGACAGGTGCCCCGACAACCCGGGAACGGCGCTCAGGTTTTCCACCACCGGGAAACCGGACTCTTCCGGCAAGCGGAGATAGGCGCGCCCCAGGCCGTTAGCCAGCAGCAGTTCTCCTTCCCGGCTCACAACAACGATGCCATAGGGAAGAGATTCAATAACGGATTCCAGCAAGCCCGATCGTTCCATAGGCCGTTTCTGAAAAATTAAACTGAACATCGCATCTCAACCATCACTCATACCTCAGTTTTTTCACCATTACCATCAGCTCCCGGAAACAAGAGCCGGTAAGCACGGCATCCTCCAGGGCGCTGTGGTCTTCAGTTTCGCGTTCCTGCCCAAAGTAGGCGGCGATGGCCGTCAAGCTTTGCCGGGTAGGCACATTCAGGCCGGCCTCCCGGAAGACCGGGAAGAGCGTATGAGTGAGCGACTGCATATCCAGCATGCGGTAACTGAAAGGCCACCGGCGGTTAATAATGCCGTACGCTGACCGCAGGAAGGCAAAGTCGTTGACGATGCCCAGCCCGGCGATCATGGTATGCTTAAGCAAACGGGTATTGTCAAAAGGGTCGGGTTTGAGGTTGCGCAGGGAAAGTATCCATTCTTCGAAAGCAGGAAGGACATCATCGAGTACCGGGGCATCCTGCAGGTCTTCGAGGGACAGCCCGTGGACTTCGGCGGAGGGTTTGGAAAAAGCTTCTTCGTTTTCGGGATAGACGTAGGATTGATAGCGCCCCATTTCTTTCCATTCTTCCGAATACAATACGGCCCCGATCTCAATAATATCGTGATAGGAAGGATCATCACCAGACATCTCCAGGTCGATTACCAGGTACTCCATGTTTTTAGGCCAAAATACAACAGCCATTGTATTTTTTTCCCTCTTTCCGTGCAAACAATTCTCAGAAAAGCTAATTTTGCATCGCTTTTATAACAGAAAAAACGCATAGTAGACATGGGACGTGCTTTCGAATACCGCAAAGCCAGGAAGATGAAGCGTTGGGCCAGCATGGCCAAGGCATTTACCCGCATCGGGCGGGAGATCTCCATTGCCGTCAAGGAAGGCGGGCCGGAGCCGGATTACAACCCCCGTCTGCGACTGGCCATCCAGAACGCCAAGGTGGCCAACATGCCCAAAGCTAATGTGGAGAATGCCATCAAAAAGGCGGTCTCCAAAGATGCGGAAGACTACCAGGAGATCGTCTATGAGGGCTATGCCCCTCACGGCGTTGCCCTGGTGGTGGAAACGGCAACCAATAACCCTACCCGTACCGTGGCCAATGTACGGCATATCTTCTCCAAATACGGCGGTAACCTGGGTACCTCCGGCTCCGTGGATTATATGTTCAGCCGAGTCGCAATCTTTAAGGTTGCCGCTGAAGGGCAGGACCTTGAAGAGCTGGAATTGTCTCTGATCGATTTCGGGCTGGACGAACTGCGGAAGGAGGAAGAGAACCTGGTCCTTCAGTGTGCGTTTGAGGATTTTGGCAATCTTCAGAAAGGCCTGGAAGAACTCGGCCTGGAAGTCGTGGAATCAGAACTCATACGCCTGCCCAGCCATACCAAGGAACTCTCCGATGAAGAAGTGGAAGACGTCATCAAACTCATTGAGAAGATGGAAGACGATGAGGATGTGGTCAACGTTTTTCACAATATGGACATGGAGTAGGCGTTTTCGGGTTGGGGTGTAGCCCGCCGCAGCCTGTTTTCCGAAGTGCCCATCCGGGCATCCGGTGATAGAACATTAACGCAGTTCGGCCACCATTAAGGCCAGGAACAAAACCAGCGTCGCTGCCAGCAGGATATTAGCCAGCCAGCCATTTTTTTGCGCGCCTACCCATTTTCCCTGATTGTTCATATACAGAAGTAAAGCTGCCAGGAAGGGCATGAAGAACGCCCCGGCCACTGCGTACAATATTCCCACCCAGGCGGGCCGCCCGAAGAGGGCCAACAGCAGAGGCGGGGCGGCCAGGAAGGCGAGGAAGAACCGGTAGGAAGAGGAATGAGAACCGACTTCCATCTTCTCCGTCGGTGCGCCTTTACGGTTCCGGTAGGTTTCTACAAAATCTGCGAACAGGTACGGAACGCCATCCCAAACCCCCAGCATGGAGGAAAATACGGCGCCCCAAAAGCCGATCATAAATGCCCAGCGGCCAAACGCTCCACTGCCTTCCCTAAGCCGTTCGGCAATGCTGAGTATCATCTGGTAACCTTCCACCTCGCCTGGCTTTACGCCGGCGGCGATGATGATGATCGCCACGCCGAACAAGCCGGTGAGCAGATAGGCGACACCCAGGTCGATCCGGGAATGGCGCAGAAAGCCAAGGCCCTGCCATTTTTTTTCCTGCAGCCAGTAGGCATAACACAAAAGCGTGACGCTGCCCCCTACACCGCCCATGATGCCAAGCACCATTACTACGGCGCCTTCCTGCGCCGGTAGCCTTGGGATGAACAGGGATGCCAGTACCTGTCCCCAATCGGGCGCCACCCGGGCAGCGCTTATGGCTACGACAACGAACATCAGCCCGACGAAGAATTTCATCAGATTCTCGATCGTCTGGTATCGGCCCGCCAGCACCAGCACTGCAGCGGCCAGGCTGTGGACGGCACCCCAGGTGGCCACGGAGGGGCGCGCTTCCGCGAACAAGGGGAACAGGCTATGGGCCGCCAGGCCGCAGAACGAGATCAGGGCGCCGGCCACCACAAAGGACCACAGCAGGAGATAAATGAAAAAATACAGGGATACGATTCGGGGAAGTTTGTGTATCCATCCCTCGAGCAGCGTCGTCCCAGTGGCCAGTTGCCAGCGCGCGACGCCTTCGTTGAGGACAAACTTCAGGAGCCCTCCCAGCAGGGCCGCCCACAGAATGATGACCCCATAACGAGCACCGGCGACCGAGGCGGCGATCAGGTCGCCGGCGCCGACGCCGGTGGCGGCCACCACGAAACCGGGGCCGATGTAGCGGAAAAGTGCGCTGGCTTTTTTCATTGGCGGTGAATTGCATCGGCTAATATACTATCATGAGCCTATAATTTCCCTAATTTTGGACATGACAAAGGAGCAAGCTATCATTCGAACCGTAATCGTCGAAGACGAAAAGGACAGCCGGGACATCCTGCAGTGGCTCCTGCAGAAATGTGCGCCCGATGTGGAAGTGGCCGCGGTATGTTCCTCCGGTCTCGAAGCGCTGGAGCAGATTCCCCGCCTTGAGCCGGAACTGGTATTCCTCGATATCAAAATGCCTTTTATGGACGGTTTTCAACTCCTGGAAGCCTTGCCGGAGCTTGATTTTAACCTGGTTTTTACCACCGCTTTTGATGAATTTGCCATTCGCGCCTTTGAGGCCAGCGCCCTCCACTACCTGCTCAAGCCCATCCAGGAAGAAGGCTTGAAGGAAGCCCTTAAACGAGTGCGTAAGCAACGATTGCAACCCGGTAAGTCCGAACAGGAACAGTACAAGCTCCTGCTGGCCCAGGCTGGAGGCCTTCGAACCGGTAAGCTCGAGAAGATAGCCTTTCCGGCCTTCGACAGTATGTCCGTTGTCAATATCAGGGATGTGATCTATTGCCAGGCGGACAGCAACTACTCTGATGTTTATATGAGGGAGGGGGATAAGCTTTGCGTTTCCCGTACTCTTAAAGCTTTGGAAGACACGCTCGAGCCTTTGGGCTTCATGCGGGTACATCATTCTTACCTGGTCAACCTGGCGGAGATCAGCAGTTTCCACCGCAAGGAAGGAGGTTCGCTGATCATGAGTAACGGGCATGAAGTCAAGGTGTCCCGATCGAGGAAAGACGATCTGTTGAACTATCTGGGCAGCCTGAGTATATGAAATACTATTTTACGCTTTGGTGGGTTGCTTTTTGCTGGCCGCTGTTTTCACAGGGAAGATCCTATTATGTTGAGCACTTTTATCGGGGAAAGGGAGTGCCAACCGAGCACATCAATGGATTACTGGGCAGTGCAGAAGGTTATCTTTGGCTGGCTACCCGACAGGGCCTTTACCGCTACGATGGTTATGAATTCGGGCAGGTTGAACTCAGGCAGGATTCGGTGAATTTGCCGCATTATTCCATCACTCAGATCGTCCCCGCCGGAGACGGCAACTTCTTTCTGGCTCTGGGTAATCATGGTTTCGGGGTCTATGATCCAGTCCTTGAACAGCTTCAACTGTACCAATCAAACCCGGGTGATCCGCTGGGCTTGCCTGCTAACCAGGTCCACTTCATCCTGGATGACGGCAACAAAGCCTGGATATTGCTGGATGGTAATGGGCTGGTGGCCTTTGACAAATGTACCGGGGAGTTCCGGCACTACCTGCCATCCAAATTATTGAACGCCCCGCCGGACAGAGCCAACGAACTGATTTCTCTGGCCCTGGACCCTCTCCATCCGGGGCGCCTGTGGATCTCCTCGGTCTACGGGCTGTTGTCCTTTGATAAAACAGGTGAGGAATTTCAGCTTATGCCGGCCTACCAGGGAGCAGGCGATGACTTTTCCATACTCTCTGTAGCGGTAGGCGAATCAGGACTTCTTTACGCCACCACCTGGCATCAGGGCGTGCTTTGCTGGGACACCCGTTCTGGAAAATGGTTGGGGCCTATTCCTGGTGGGCGGGAAGCCGGGCTCACCAGCGTCAATTTCATCAAACACAAAGGAGGCGGGGCGTTTTGGATCAGCGATATTTACAAAGGGCTGTTTATTTACGATGCCTGGAATAAAACCCTGGAACAAGCCCTTCCCCTGGCTTCACAACCAGTCAATGTTCAATCTGAAAATTATCAGTTGGGGGGCACCGTTCTGGAGATGGCCTGCGACGCATTTGGCGCCTGGTGGATGGTGGAGCAAACCAAAGGATTAGGCGCCATTTTTCCAAAAAAACAATCCTTGGCCAGGTATCATTTGCCGGCGGGGGGCCAGTGTGTCGCACGGCAGCCCGGCACCTCTAACCTTTTTTCGACTACCAACTCCCGGGTGGTATACCGGATCGACGAAGCCTCCGGGAAGGTGGAGGCGATCCCGGTAAAGAACCGACGGTTGGATCAGTACCTTTTCCGGTCTTGCTGGTGCGATGAACAAGGGCGGTTCTTCATGTTGGGCGGCGAAGCGATCTATCAGTATTTTCCCGAACAGCAGGCCATGGCGCCTCTGAACATTCCGGCGCTGGAAGCCATGCTTCAGGACGAGGACATCTGGGCCTGTTCGGCAATGTTTGACAGTTGGGGGCAATTGTGGGTCGGCACCAACCGGGGCATACTGCAGTTTAACGAAGGCCTCGAATTGGAAAAGCAGCACATTTTCTCTGATACAACAGAAGGAGCGCAGGTTCGTTGGAACGGCTTCACCGGCCTGTTAGAGGCACCCGGCCATCGGATCTGGTTCATCGCTGACCGCGGATTCGGTTATACTCAGGACAATGGACAGTCCTTTTTTCGGTATGGCCCGTCGAGTCCCCGTTCCCGCCCATTGGGGCTGAGCAACCTTCAGGGGCTCACGCGTGATGGGGCCGGGCGCATTTGGGTGGGCAGTCGCGATAAAGGCCTGGGTTTTGTATATGATCAACGGCCTCATCCGCAGGAGATACAAGTATTGGCCGTGGAAGATGGCCTTGCCAATGACCAGATACGGGATATGGCCATCAGCAACGACGGCAGCCTATGGGCTTTGACGGTTCAAGGCATTGTGCATATTCCGGTAAACGGCCTGCTTTCTCAGAATTTTGGCACCGGATATCAACAGGAACTTACCAATTGTTACGATATCAATCCGTTGGATGACGGGCGTTTATCCATTGGGCATATTTCGGGATTTTTCCTCCTGGAACCGGAAAAGCTGGCTCCCGATACCTCTTTTCTTCCAGTCACTATCCAGGGCTTGAAGGTATTTGACGAACCATTTCAGGAAGAAGAAGCGCTGCTTTCGGAAACGGATGTTCGGCTGAGTTACCGGCAGAATTTTTTCACCATAACCTATGCCGCGCCCCGGGCCGGGTCTCCGGAGCCCGTTTTGTATCAGTACAAGCTCGAGGGTTTCGATGGAGGCTGGAGGGATGCGGGAACCAGCCGTTACGCGCCTTATACGAATGTCGGTGAAGGGCATTATATCTTTAAAGTACGTTCGTCTACCGTTCCCGGAGTTTGGAGTGAGGATAACATCCGGAGCCTGTCCATCCGGATCGCGCCGCCCTACTGGCGGGCCTGGTGGTTTCGGTTGCTGGCAGGCTTGCTCGTTATTGCAATAGTGGCTCTGGGCTTTTGGTACAAGTTGCGGCAGGTGAGGCGTGAAGAGGCGATAAGGTCTGATTTCAATAGGAAAGTGGCCGAGCTGGAGATGCAGGCTTTGAAGGCCCAGATGAACCCTCATTTTCTGTTTAACAGCTTGCAATCGATCAAATGGCATCTGATCCATAACAGCCCGGAAGTGTCCGTGCGCTACATCGACCGGTTTGCCGCTCTGGTCAGAAGGGTACTCAACAACTCCAAATCCAATCTGGTTCGCCTGGCGGAGGAACTGGAGGCGCTCGAGTTGTACATTCAGATCGAGCAGTCTCGCTTTCCCGGCCGGTTTGAGTACGAGATACAGGTGAACCCGGAGATCCCTGCCGATTTTGTTCAGTTTCCCCCTTTGCTGTTGCAGCCTTTTGTCGAAAATGCCATCTGGCACGGATTGATGCATAAAGAAAATGGATGCGGTAAGCTCGATGTCCGGGCGCGCAAAGTAGGCTATGACCTGGAGATTGAGATCGAAGACAATGGCATCGGGCGGGAAAAAGCCAGGTTAATGCAAAATGGGCGCCGGCCCGCTCATCCATCAATGGGTATAAAGCTCACTCAGGAACGCCTGGCCGTTTTCGAACGGATGCTGGGCTTCAAGGCCGAGATGGAGGTCATTGACCTTAAGGATGAAATGGGCAACGGGCGGGGTACACGCATTTTTATCCGGCTTCCGCAGTGGCTGGATTGATGCCGGCTGCTCATTCATTTTGGGAAACCACACCTCCTGAGCGGCAATGGCTCATTGGCCGTGCCTGCTATACCTCTATACCTTACCTTCGGAAGTATTATTGCATTTGGAGACAAACACTTTGAACCCATAGTATAATCCTGAATAACCAATGATAACAATGCCTGGAAAAAAGGCTCCCTTCTTTTCCGGGCACTACTTTTCTGAACTTTCAGCAAGGGCTCTGTTGCTGAAGTACGGGAGGAGAACATAAAAAAAGATAGGCCGGGAGGGAATGCATACATTCTGTACTCCCGGTTCTGCATAACGCGTTCAGGCGGTAGCTTCATTAATTTGGAGCTACCGCTTTTTTGCGTTTATTCGGAGGCCAAGCGCTTACTTTCCGCCGCTCAGCTCGTTGATCTTGTACTTGGCGCGTTCGCTGTACTTGGCGTCATTGACCATTTTGTACGCTTCTACCGCCGCATCCGCCTGGCCCAGGGCTTCCAGGCTTTCCGCTTTTGCCATGTAGTACTTGCTCGCATTGGCCTCGCCCGCCAGTTCGATGGCCTTGTCGGCGTGTTCTACCGCTTTGTCTGCACTGCCTTTCTCTTTCAGGGCATAGGCCAGGTAGTAGTGTACATCGGGGCTTTCCCGCTTCTCCAGAAAAGTCATGGCATATTCTGAGGTAGCATCCCATTTTTTATCTCCCCAGGCAACAGCTATGATGTTCTCGGCTTTGCTGTACATCTGCTCTGCCTTGTCTTCCTTTTTGGACTTGATGCTGATATCGCCGGCATCAATATAAGCTATGACAGCTTCTCTGGTATTGTTCATTCCTTCCAGGGCCTGTGCCCGGCCGATATAGTTGGCATAGAAACCGGGGGAGAAGGCGATCCCTTTGTCATACGTCGCCAGGGCCGTTTCAAAGTCATCGGATTTGCGCTGGTCGTTGCCTACGTAGTAAGCAGCGATGGCTCCATTGCGCTTGGCCAGTTTGACCACCTGGGCGTCGGCTTCCGATTCGGGGTCGGCGGTTTCAATAGCCTGCTCCATCAGGGGCAGCGCTTCGGTGTAGTTCTTGGCCTTGATCAATTCCAGTCCTTTATTGTAAAGGCTTGCAGCAGATTCCTGGGCGCTCAGCGCTGTGGACAATCCCAATAGCAGCACTAAGGCAGTTAAATGAGTTAAATGTTTCACGGTTTATTTAAGTTTTGGTTAAACAAAGGATTGCAAAAATATTATTCCTTACAGAAAATGAAAAATAACTCCCGAATTTGGTTGGTTGCAGGACGAAAGAAATTAGTTTGTGTACCAAAAACCTAAACGTGAGAGGAATGGAAAGGTTGAAAAAAAGCTTATGCTTGCGCTACCGGGCGCTTCCGCTTCCAACGCTTGTGAGTCCACAGCCAGTACTGGGGCGCTTGTTGGATGTCTCTCTCCAGGGCGCGGGTGTGTTTTTCGGTAATAGCTCCGTGAGGGGCTTCTGTGGGATTCGCCTCAATTAGCTCAAATTCCATTTCGTAATAACCTCTTCGGATCTTTCGAATGTGCCCGTAAACGACAGGATAACCGAATTCCTTGGCGTACTTCTCGGTGCCGAACAGCACGGCAGTATCCTGGTTGAGAAATTGCGTCCAGTAGACGTTGGTGCTTTTGGAGGGGGACTGGTCTGTGGCCAGCATGGGGGCGGTCAGGCGGTGGCCGTTTTCCTGGAAAAAGGCCTTGGTTTCATCTTTGGGCACCAGCTCGAGGCCGAACTTGGCGCGCGATTGCTGGAGTTTTTCATCGAAATAAGGGTTGGCCAGCGGTTTGTAGATGCCTACCGACTGATGCGAGGCCTGCAGGTCGAATGCCAGGGCGGCAAGTTCCCAGTTGTTGTAGTGGCCGGAGGCAATGATAATGCTTTTTCCTTCCTTGTAGAACTGTTCTAAAAGCTCCGAGTTGACGATCCGACATCGCCGGCTCAACTCTTCCCTGGAAATGCTGAAGATGCGGATGGATTCCAGGACCAGGTCACAGAAATGCCGGTAGAATTTCCGGCCGATCGTTTCTATCTCTCTCGGGCTCTTGTCGGGAAAGGAATTGTACAGGTTGGTGAATACCACTTTGCGGCGATAGCGAAGGAGATAATACAGCGTAAAGAACATGACGTCAGATAACCGATAGCTCACTGCCAGCGGCAGGAGCGATAAAGGTTTGAGGAGCAGATAGTAAAGAATGCGGCCCATTTATTATTCGCGTTATTGGTCTTTTAAAGGGGGCAAAGTTAGACAGGATTGGCAGGAATACCAAGCATGGATAGAGGAAGGGCCGGCGGCATTTTTAGAGGAAGGGAGGAATGCGGGCAGCAATGAATCCCCATCGGGGCCTTTGAGGATGGCGGATGCAGCCATTTGGGCCTCCGGCACATCTGCCGGGGTAGGCCGCATCCGCCCTCCCAATGGCTGCCTATTGTTTATTGGCGGTCAGTTGCATATCCGGGGTTTTAACGTTAAGCCCGGAAACCTTCCCGTCTTCTTCCCGGAACTGGACATTGATCGTACCGTCCAGGCTGGTAAATTCGGTTTTGCTGTTAGGGACCAGATAGAACTGGAAACCTGCTGCCGGTACCTCCATAAACAGCAGCCCGTCCTTGCGGCTCACCTCTGCAGTGACCGGGAATTCGTTGAACTGATAACTGCCCATGACATCTTCCGTTACGGAAAAATCCGCATAGCGCTGTGATAGCGGTGGGTAGTAGTTGTCCAGCGGTTCTGCGTCGGGCAAGCTTGCGTTCACGGCGATCGATTTTACAGATTTAGGGTTGGGTATCGCCAATTCATAGGTATTGCCTTGTTGCCATACCGATGCCTTGGCTTCCAGTTCTTCGGTGTTGCCGTCCTGGTATTCCACTTTTACGATCAGGGGAACAGGACGGACGCCATTTTGGGTTACCGTCAGCTTGCCTTTTTTGAAAGAGGTGATGCTCATATCCACTGACCCGTAGGCGAAGAACCAGGGGTTCCACAGCCAGGACAGGTCCTGCCCGGAGACATTCTCAAAGGTATAGAAGAAGTCGTAGGGCGTCGGCGACTTCTGGGCCCAGCGGCGGATGTACTCCCTGAAGCATTTCAGGAAAGTTTCTTCGCCCAGGTGGTGGTGCAGCATAGCATAGATAAAAGCAGGCAGGGGGTAGGAGGCGTAACCATAGTTGGTAAAATCCATGAACTGGGTGGAAGTGATGAGGGGAAGGTCGCTGATGGAGCCGAGAGTCCCCTGTATCTGGCTGGCAGATCCCCCAAAGTCGAACCCTTCTTTCCCCTGGAAGTAGCGGCCGATGACCACGTCGGTAATGTAATTGGCCCAACCTTCATCCATCCAGGCGAACCGCTTTTCGTTGATGCGCACGTACATGGGGAAGTAGGTGTGGAACATCTCGTGCACCGTAACCCCCAGGCCCGGCCCGCCGTTGTTGGCCATCATGGGGTATTCCATGCCGCCGCCGCCGTCGGCGATGAAGGTGGTAAATTCCGGATAGGGATACGGAATACCGGGCACATCTTCGGAGAAGTGCTTCATCATCTTTTGTTGGTTGGCGGTTACCTGCTGGCAGTTCCCGGCCATCTCAACCGGGTAGAAGGAATTGACGAAAACGTTGTTCCCTGCTACTTCCTGAGCTGCGGCATCCCAGCAGTAGTGGTCGCTCAGGCAGAAGGCGAAGTCGGATACGTTCTCGGCTTTGTAATGCCAGGTGCCGGATTGGTTTTCGTAGCCTTTGGCCAGGTCTTCCGGGCCGATCAGCGATACGGTTTCTGCTTCGCCTTTTGCTTGCTGGTAACGTTGGAAAACTTCGGCAGGCAGAACCTCCCCGGCATTCTGCATAACCCCGGTTGACAGTACTGTGAAGTTTTTGGGCGCAGTGATCTTTACATCATAATTCCCCAGGTTGTTATAAAATTCGGTACTGAAGTCATAGGTTAGGTCGTCCCATCCGAAGACATCGTCGTAAACGGCAAGCTGAGGATACCAGTAGGCCAGAAAGAAAGCGGTACTGTCATAGGCGCCTGTACGGACGGTGGTCGTTGGTATATACTGTGACCATTCGGCCTCAAGGGTGAGTTTGTCGCCGGGCTGCAGGGATTCCCGCAACCGGATGATGGTATTGGTCCCGTTTTTCGAGACGCCCTGTCCGCGCTCCATGCTGTATTCTTGCCCGTTGATGGCCAGGCGAGTGATCTCGACGCCTTCGGTAATATCATCCGGGTTTACCCGGTACGCACGGGGGTTCGCTTTGCGAAAAGCATCGTGGTAAAGGCGCACTACCAGGCGGTCGAGCGCATCGGGGCTGTTGTTGTAATAAACTGCTGTTTCAGACCCCGCGAGTTTCTTTTCTTCGGGGAATACTTCCACAGCAATGGTGTAATCCACTGTGTTTTGCCAGTATTTAGGCCCCGGTTTTCCGTCCATGGAGCGGGTGCCGTTCTCGTAGGCCCGTTGGATCTCGCGCGGGACGAAAAAACGGGTTTCCTGGGCGGTAAGCGTTGAAAATCCTGCAAAAAAGAGGAAGAACAGTAAGGTGATCGGATTAATTCTCATGATTTTGGCAAGGTTTTTTGAAACCGAAATTTAGAAAAAAAAAGCCGCATGGTGATTTTTCTCTAACGGACTTGCCTGCCTAATAGACAAGAATCTGGTTTTGAACTACCTACTACGGATAATAACGGATTGAACCACCCTTTTCGGAGCGTTTTTTTGTTTGGAACGCCAAGCGGAGTGTAACGCAATAGCCTGTTCTGTTGTCCTATTCGAGTGTTCCCTTAGGACGCACAATAAAACCATTAATAAACATTGTCAATTATGAATAATCACCTGAGCTTTAAGGCTGCTTTACTTCCTGTGGCAGGTATGCTGATGATTTCTGCGCCTGCATTTCCTCAACAACCCGTTGCCAACTCTTTACTCGGAACTGTTGACATTCCGGCTTATATCGAAGATGCGCCGGAACTGGCGCCTTCGCTGGCAGAAACGGCACAACGAGCATTTGGAGACAATCTTCTTCAGCCCAGCCATCAGGCTATAGATCATTTTTACCAACCAGCCGAAGAACGGATACGCGAAGTACAGCAGCGATATGAAGATTTTTACCAGGAGAAGATGAAGGGCGCCGGGCCGGATATGGGAGCTATGTACGGGGAGATAGAGCGCAATCCTATAGTAAAGAATATGGGCGGCGTGCAAGCCATCCGGAATATGAACCAGGAAGAAGCCGAAAAAGCTGCCAATCAGGCGGCAGAACAGTTTTTGGAAAGCCCCTTTAGTGCCAGCGGCGTCAATTCACCCGGTATGACTGCCCTATACCAAAAGATGATGAGCGACCCCGCCTATGCTAAACGTTTTGAAAAAATGAACGAGCAGGAGCGCATGGCCGAACTACAAAAGTATATGGCCAATGATCCAACCGTATCCAATACACCCGAGCGCACACAAAAAATGCGTCAGGAGATGCAGCGGAGGGACAAAGCCGCTGATGCCATGCTGATCAATGAAAAGATCACCGAACTGACGCACCAGATCTATACGGCCGCAGAAGAATATGGCAAAGCCTTGCAGGCGATAGAGCGCCAGCCTGGTAACCATATGGACATCATTGCGGATTTTAACCGGAAGTACGACGCCCTGCCGGAAATTATTGCTGGCGAGGCAGGCCGCGTCAAAGATCCCGGGCTGGAGAAAAAGCTCAGGATCGAAACAGCAACGTTGCACCGCGAGCTTGCCGCAGCTGAACTGGAACAACAGATCATTCTGCTTGGGGAGCTCAAAACGCAATACAAGAAGATCGCCGCTGATTATATGCAATTTATAACTTCCAACGGCCATCGGGTAAACGGTGATCCTGCAGGGTTGTACGATGGCACCAATACAGAGCTCAACCTCGCCAATTTTGAATCTTCCCTGCTCGGCCTGGCGTTGGAGGCCATCAAGCAGTCCAGAGGCCTGACCGCCAGCCTTGCTGCCTGGGAAAAGAACTACCAGGAGGTAATGCACCAATACCGAATTGCAGATTAAGGGAATGCCATTTTCACAGGGGAAGGGCCGTCTACTTATGTAACTCCGGAATGCGAACAATTTTCAATAAATTCGGGAAAAAATTCGCTATACTTATGATCGTCTACGGCCCTTCCAATACTGATGCGCACCTGCAGCAGATAATGGCCCTGCAGAAGGCTAACCTCCCCAAAAATATCAGCGTTCAGGAAGCCCGGGAACAGGGCTTCGTCACGGTCGATCATGACATGGAGGCCCTGAGCGATATGAACACTCCTTACCGCCACAGCATCGCTTTAGAAGATGGGAACCTTGCGGGCTATGCGCTGGTGATGGAAACCCGCTTTCGCCATCGCATCCCGATCCTTTTTCCCATGTTCGAACTGTTGGATGGGATACCGTGGCGCGGTAAGCCTTTAAAGGAATGGCGATACTATGTGATGGGACAAGTGTGTGTGGCGAAACCCTTCCGGGGAAAAGGCGTCTTCCAGGGGCTCTATCTGAACATGCGCGATCGCCTGTCTGGCCATTTCGACCTGGTGGTTACTGAAATTTCCACCCGGAACTCCCGCTCCATCCGTGCCCACGAAAAGGTAGGATTCGAGAATATTCATGAATTTACCGATCCGGATGGGGAGCATTGGGTGATCGTAGCCTGGGGTTGGGACTGAGGAAAGGGGAGGGGGTGTTGAGGTGTTGGGGGATTGCGGCGGGCGGAGATGAATCTCCGAATACGGGAGTGTTCGGAATTTGCTGTTCGCTATTCGCAAGTCCTTGAAAATCAAAGGTGCTTATTTAGAAGGCACAGAAAATTGAACTATCCCACGAATACACGAATCCCCGCCCCCTAATGCTCTTCCATCGGCCTTCCGCAATAAGGGCAGTAGCGGTAGTTCTCTTCCGGCAATTTGGGCTTTGTTTTTTTGTTTTTCACTTTTTCCAGCTCCTCCACGAAGGCGGCGCTGATGATGCCGGTGGGCAGGGCGACAAGCCCAATGCCCAATAGCGCGATAATACCGCTGATGAGGCGTCCCCAACCGGTAACGGGGTATACGTCGCCGTAGCCTACGGTCGTCAAGGTGGCGATGGCCCACCAGAAAGTAGAGATGATATTGGGGAAGGAATCCGGCTGTACGTCGCCCTCCAGATAGTACATAATGGTGGAAGACAGCAGCAAGAGCAGAAAGGTGACAAAGATGGTGATGCTCAGTTCCGAGCGTTTTTCCATAATAACACTTCCCACGATCCTGACCGCCTTGAGATAACGGTTGAGCTTGAAGACACGCAGCAGCCGGACTACCCGGAGTATCCGGATAAAGCGCAGGTCTACAGCAATCAGGAATGGCATGTAAAAGGGAAGGATGGCCAGCAGGTCGATCAGGCCCATGGCCGAGGAAACAAAAGCGAGGCGGGCGGCCATCCCCCCTTTTTGGGGGTACTTCAGGCCGGCGGTCCACAGGCGAAGTAGGTATTCAATGGTAAAGAAGACTACAATGATGACTTCCAGCGCGTGGAATTGTTCCGCATATCGGGTGTAGATATTGCGGTAAGATTCAAGGATGACCTGCAGGATGCTGAGGGTGATGAGGCCAACGATGAAGAGGTCAAAAAAGCGGCTCCAGCGGCTGCCGTTTTCGTCTGCCCCTTCAATGATCTCGAAAATGGTTTCCTTAACCTTGTGCATGGGGTTCCCGGTTTTGGGCCAATTTTACAAATTTTTAGTGAATACCAATACCCTTATTTACCGTCCTTATATTGTTTCCTCAAAGCTTCTAATTGTAGCTTGAGTTTGCCGGCCCGTTTTTCGTATCCTGGTTGGCCGTAGAGGTTATTCAGCTCATCCGGGTCTTTTTCCAGGTCGTACAGCTCCCAGTAGGCCGGTTCGTTGTAGAAATGGATCAGCTTGTACCGTTCGGTGCGGATGCCGTAGTGAGGGCGCACTTTATGCCAGCCATACGGATATTCATAGTAATGGTAGTAAATCGCCTTGCGCCACCGCCGGGCCTTGCCGTTTTCGAGTAAGGGCTTCATAGAACGGCCCTGCATGCTCTCTGGAATAGGAGCGCCGGCGAAGTCCAGCAGGGTAGGGGCCAGGTCGAGGTTGAGGGCCATAGCGGCAATGCGGCTGCCGGCCGGAATAGCTTCCGGGTAGCGGATCAGCAATGGCGTCCGGAGCGACTGTTCGTACATAAAGCGCTTGTCGTACCAGCCATGTTCGCCCAGGTAAAAACCCTGGTCCGAGGTGTACACCACGATGGTGTTCTCGGCCAGGCCAGCCTCTTCCAGGTAGTTCAAGACTCTTCCGATCTGGGCGTCGACGGACAAAATGCAGCGCAGGTAGTCCTTGATGTAGCGTTGGAATTTCCACTCGGCCAGCGCCTTGCCCGTGAGCTGTTGTTCGCGGAACTCCCGGCGGACAGTGTTATAGTGCTTGTCCCATTCGGCCCGCTGGCCAGGGCTGAGGCCTTCAATGGTATTTTTCCAGGACCCTGATACATCGAAATCGGCATTGCCCCCACTGCCTTCCGGGTAGCCCTCATAATCCTCAGGCATCAGTTTCATGTCGAACCCCATGTACATATCCGCCACCCGCATGTCGGCCTCTTCGGCGGCAGGGCGATTCTTGTAGTCGTCGTAAAAGGTAGCAGGCAAAGGGATAGCCTCGTCCGCCCAGGCGGAGAAATATTGTGGTTCCGGCATGAAGTTCCGGTGGGGAGCCTTATGCTGGTAGAGGAGGCAGAAGGGTTTGTCTTTTGGGCGGTTCTGGAGTACTTCCAGAGCGAGGTCGGTGGTTATCGTGGTCGAATAGCCATGGTACTGGAGGGTGTCCCCCATTTTGGCCATCCGGGGGTTGTAGTATTGTCCCTGTCCGAGGAGTATGTTCCAGTAATCGAAACCCGTTGGTTCGGTTTTCAGGTGCCATTTGCCGACAATGGCGGTGTAGTAGCCGGCCCGTTGCAGTAGTTTGGGCAACGTAGGCTGGGAGCCGTCGAAAGTATCCCGGTTGTCACGGACACCATTCAGGTGGCTGTATTTGCCGGTAAGGAGCACCGCCCGGCTGGGGGCGCAAATGGAGTTGGTGACGAAACTATTCTCGAAGAGCGCGCCTTCCTGTGCCAGGCGGTCGATGTTTGGCGTCCGGATCAGGCTACTGCCGTAACTGCTGATGGCCTGCTGGGCGTGGTCATCCGTCATGATGAACAGAATGTTGGGCTGAGCTGGTGAAAAAGGCTTACTGCCAGCAGTGCCTACCACGATCGAGATTAGGGCAAGGTATCGGAATACAGGAAGGATGTTTTGCATACCGTGATTTTGGATGGTTTATTTCGGAAAAGATACTCATTTCTCCAGTTTTAAAGGCAAACGAACAATCATTCGTAATATCGGCCCAAAAAAGTTGTCCCAAGTCGACAGAAATCTGGGAGTTTTTTCATATTTGAAGCAACGTTTAGTTTTAGTAAGTTTCATACATTACTTAGATTGAGCCTCGTCTGTACGGGGCTTTTTTGTTTTAAAGGAGGTGGGATGGCTTTCCGGTTTTAAAGAATGAGATTCTTTTCCTATCTTTGCATTCCAACACAAAATCAGGAGCGGTTTTCCGAATAGCGGAAGGCCCTGATAAAAGTCACCTCAGCCCTTGACTATTCTCATTGTTTTCCCATGAAATAATCCGTATCCAGCCTTTGTAAGCAGGTTGAACAATAACGGTTCAGCTTGTTAAGGAGGAGTTTCGATCCGCTGTGCTTAAAAAGCCATAGCGGAAGAGGAGGGATGTTATGTTTTATCAAATGTCAGAACTGGAAAATCATGAGATTATTAGGTGCATTTTTCAACATTTTCCTTTTTTACTATTTCCTGGCCCTCTGCGGCGGCACTACGGGCAGTAATGCGGAAAGTGTTGACAACCAGCCTGTTCAAAGTATGAGGCAGGAGGAGAAAGCATGCAAGCCAGGAGAAGGTCCCTCTCGGGTCGACGCGCTTATTTATTCCAATACGATCAACCGGTTCATTATTCCTTCACCGGACCTGGCAGAGGCGACGTAGACGCCGGCCGGTAGCCCCGCCCTTTTCAGACAGTACCTCGCTGCCTCCAATCCGGTATATACCCGTACCACCCTTCCCTCTATATCATAGAGTGTTAGCTCTTGTATGAGTGCGCCCGTTGTGATGCTGAACAGCACCTCGTCTGACGCTGGATTGGGCCAAACCGCTAAGCCAGCAGCGGATTTATCTGGTGCAACAACAGGGCTTAGTGCCGCTACGCATTCTTCCAGCCCAAATGCCAGGCAGGCCCGCGGAGCAAAGTACTGGATCATGGTGTCGATGTAGGCCCGGCCTTTTTCAGGAGACATATCCGGATTTAAAAGCAGCCCGTTGGAGTGGAGCTCTGCGGCGGACAGGTTGGCGCCTAAGCTGTCATTCAGGAATGCAATTTCCTGGGCCATGGCTGTTGAATCCCACCATTCCCAGGGGATAAGTCCTGGGGCATTGGAAGGCTACTATAAAGCATGGATATGTTGGTGGCATAGTGGACGTTCCTAACTATTTCCACCTGGCTGAAGATCGGCTCCAAATAGCGGGTGGGTTGGGCTAAAAGTGAGGAAATAGAAATGGTAAATACGATGGATAGTAAAGCGTCCGGGTATTTCATCAGAATATTATTATTAGAATGGAATGGATTAAAGATACGCCTTTCCCGGCGTCCTCAGTTGAACAATAATTTCCTGGCGCAGTTTTATCCTGGCGAGACATCGGGATGTGGCTGGACAGGTGCTGGAACCGTCAAAATTCACCTGCAGAATGCTATTCAATTTCAACGTTTACTCCTCTCTGCTCCTGATCGGTGTGGTCCAGGGGGCCGTTTATTCTCTATTGCTGTTTCTTCGGGGACGGAAGGAAGGTGCTCACGCCGATTACTGGATGGCCGGCCTGCTGCTGCTCCTTTCCGTCTTTGTTTCCCAATGGATGTTGGGCTTTGCCGGTTGGTACGATAGCCACGACTGGCATACGACGTTGATGTTCTATCTGCCGTTTAGCCCGCCATTTCTTTTGGGCCCTGTTTTTTACTGCTACTTCTTGTCGCTTACCAATGCTCGTTTTAAAGCCCGGCAGCACTGGAAGCATTTCATCCCGGCTGCTTTCTTTATACTCCGGTATGCCGTCATTGCCATCTATGACCTGGTGTTCTGGAATGGTTTTCAGGGGCTCGAACTACCCTTTTTCTTTCACACCCGAGGGCCCTGGGCAGAGTATTTCGACAGTCTCGATGTATGGTGGTACAACCTGCTTGGGCCACTGAGCCAAATCCATCTGATCGGTTACCTGGCGGCCACTATTGTTCTTTTCCAGCGGTATAAGGCGTATCTGGTGGCAAACTTTTCCAATACGGAACCCCTGCAGTTTCGGTGGCTCAATTTTATCATTATTATTCTGGGCATCACTTTTACCGTATCTCTTTTGGGGCGGGTTGCCAGCCTGTTCGTGGAGTTGAGTTATATCCAGGCCTGGTATTATTATTTCGTAGTTTCCGTCGCCATCTTCGTGCTAAGTATCCAGGCCTATCGCCAATCTACCCGCAGTTTGCTGCAATTGGACTTCCTTCCGGATTCCGCCCCTTTCACCATCACAGAGCCTGGGGCTTCCACTGATAACAATGCCGCTGCCCCGGAGATGGAACAATTTCGCCGCCGGCTTGATGTCCTGATGGCTACCGAACGCCCTTACCTGGATCCCGACCTCAACATCCGCCAACTGGCCGAACGGCTCAATACCAATACCTCCTACCTCAGCCGCCTCATCAACGGAAACTACGGCCAAAACTTCAACGACTTCATCAATGGCTACCGCGTACGGGCATTCGAGGAAAAACTGCGCGCCGGGGAGCACCAGCACTATACCTTCCTCAGCCTCGCCCTCGACTGTGGCTTTAACTCCAAGGCCACCTTTAATCGGGCTTTTCGCAAATACACCGGGAAGAGCCCCGGAGAATACGTTTCCGAGCGGTAACCGAACGGCTCAATTCATAAAATGAAGCGCCTCAATTTATCCTTTGCCGCGCTGCCGCGCTGTTCCGGCTCCATCTTTGCTGGAAAAAACGGCTATGCAGCGATCACTCCTTTTCTTCTTTTGCTCCTTTATTCTCACGCCGGCCTTCGGACAACTCCTCGAGCATTACAGGTTTGAGCAGGACGGTAAAGCCCTGTCCTTAAAGGAAAAAATGGTGGAAGAGGGCGTGCCCGGCTTTAGCACCTACCTGATCTACGGGAACTGGCAGGATTCACTCGCAGCCGGGCTCCTCCGTGTTTCAGGGAAAAAGGAAGTGGGATATGCTACCCCTTTTCCGGCCGGCGCCATGTCGGAAGCCCCGGTGTTGTTCGAGATCCTCCGGTTGGCGGATGCCGGCGAGATCAGCCTGGACGGCCCGGTGCACCAGTACTTACCGAAACTTAAAGATAAACGCTGGTTGAAACTGAGAAAGGTTACGATCCGAGACCTCATTCTGCGCCGGAAAAACCTGGGCGGGCCAATGAAGCCTTCAGGATATGCAGCAGGAGAAAATTGGCCGCCGCTTGAGGCCCTGTTGGAATCGGGTAATGATGATTTTCCGGGAGGGCTTGCCATCCGCGGCAACCGTATGCTGAAGCAATCTCCGCAGTATGCCAATGCCGTTCTGCTGCAGTTGATCCTGGAAAAATACCATGGAAAGCCCCTGGCAGAGATCATGGCAGAGCGGGTATTGGCCCCCTTGGGTATGGAAAATTCTTTCTACGCCACTGAGCTATCCGATGCCCAGGAGGCAACCGTCGCGCTTGGGCATGACACCACCGGCGCCCCCTTACCGGGCGGCTATGCCCGTTACCCGGAGCTGGCAGCCACGGGGCTTTGGACCACTCCAGCTGACTACGCCCGCTTCGTCGAGCACATTATCCGGGCAGCCAGGGGAACGGACAACCGCTTCCTGAAGCCGGAAACTGCCCGCGCCGGACTGGCCCGGCAGTTTGGGTACCGTTCCCTTTTGTTTCACATCAATAAGGACGGCCTCATATATTGGGGGGGCAATACGAAGGGATATTTCACAGCCATGCAGGCCAGCCTGCGGGATGATTTTATCATGGTGGCCTTCTGCAATGGCGACCTCAACTGGGCATTGGTCATGGGCAGCTTATACCAGGCCGGCGGCTGGATCGCTCAACAGCGTAAAGGGGAGCGCCTGGTACTCTTTACCCAGCCGTGCGACGAGGCGCTTTCGGAAGCGTTGAAACAACAACTGCAATCCTTCGCCAGGGAGAATCAGATCAGCTTCCGGGTACAGGATGCCGCCAAAGGGGCGCCGGCCTGTATCACTGCCACCCCGGCGCTCCTGTTCCAGACATCGGAGGGGCGCACCTTGTTTGGCGGTAAAGTGACGGAATGGAGTGCAGTTGAGAACTTTATACGCACTGCCCGCAGCCGGCCGGTGGCTCCTCTCGCTGCCACCGCAGGGCCCCTCCTGGTAAAGCGGCAGGGGCGCCAGTCCATCGGCTTTCCCCTGAAGTGGACGCCGTGGCAAGGGGAAGCGCCGGTGGAAGACTGGCAGTCCGACTTCATTGCCGCTCTGGAAAAAAGCCTGGGCGCCCGGTACGAACCCAGCGCCGGTTTTTTCCCAACCGGCCGCCGGTTTTACCTCGATGTCCATCCCTATGCCAAAGGGGATAGTGCATTCCTTAGCCTGGCCGTATTCAGCCAGTTCGACTGTATCCATCCAGTGTTTGACAATTTTGGGCGGCCCTTGGCCGGCTCATTGGCGGAGAAGGAAAAACTCCTGGAAGAGGCGGCGGAGCAATTGGCCTGTATCGTGCGGGAGCGGTTGGCGAATGTGCAGGGCGGCGATGCCCTTTTTCCTCTGCCCGACGATACGCCAGTCTTGGAATTTGAGGCGCTGGGGCTGCAGATCCAGAAGAAGCAGGTAACGGACGCCCGGCCTTATCCATCCAACCGCTCCGGGGCATTCCCGGAAAAGTGGAGCCGCCCGGTTCCGGTCAGAGAAGGGCAACCCTTGTTGCAATTCAATTTCCCCAGCCCGCTGGAGCGCTATGCGGGAGAAGTCCGCCAGTTGAGCGGTGAACTGGCTTACCGGGACGGGCGCCTGAGCGGTGAATTCGCCGCCGCCCTGAATACCCTCACTATGGGGATGAAAGAACTCGACGCCAAAGTGCTGAAGCAATACCTGAAAGTACGCCGGTATGCCTCAGCTTCCTTTGCCTTCGATGAGCAGGCCATAAACTTGCAGTGGGATCAGGAACAAGCCACTCGAATCGCCGGCAGCTTCCATTTTCTCGGGGAGTCTATTCCCCTGGTGGTGGACGCCCGGCTGTTACCGCGTTCCTCTGATGGCGCTATCGATGTGCAGGTGGAGTTCGAACTGGATATTGCCCGGCCCTTCGGGTTGCCCGGGCCCGACGGGCCGGCTGCCGCCCGGGAGCGCCTTCAGTTCAGCCTTCAGTTCCGCATGGCGGGTTAAGCCCCATTTTCAGGTTACAAAATCCATTCCATCCGAATTCTTAAAAATCAAACAACATGTTTAAACTGATCAACATTTTTACGCTCATCACGGCCTTCTTTTTCCTTCAGCCGGATACGGCCTTGTTGGATAACCTGCCGCCGGCGCCCGGCACGATCGAGTTCATTGGCGATGCCGGGTCTCCTAATGTGTTTACCTTTGAGAACTGGGGCTTCACCCGGGTTGAAAATGCCGATGACCCGGAGAACATTAAATTAGAAGCGGTTTTTGATGTGCGCAGCCTGCAGTGCAGCTGGAAGGATCTGGAGCAAAGCCTGCTAAAGAAGAAGGACTACTTTTTTGTCAAAAAATTCCCCGAGGCGCGCCTGTCGGTGGACGGGGCAACTCCACTGGCTGATGGCAGATACCGCACAGAAGCAACCCTTACGCTAAAAGGCACCAGCAGAAATGTAGAGCTGGTTTTTACCATTTCAGAGGAGGCGCCTTACAGGGTAAAGGCGGAGGGTGTCGTTCAGCGGCGCCTGTTCAAATTTTCCGGCAACGGGCCTAAAGACGAAGTGCCTGTAAAAGTGGATGCAGTACTGGAGCCGATGCGGAAAAATTAACCTTTGGATAAACAGTAGGGGTACCCGGTGCGTTTTTCCTTCTGAAAATTCATTCCACAGTTTTTCAAAGCTTATCATGGAGATCACCGAAGTTTTCTACCCCCATGGCCGCAGCCAGTGGCGCGAATGGCTGGAAACGCACCACCAGTCCAAAACCGAAATATGGCTGCGCACTTTCCGCAAGGCAAGTGCTAAACCTTCCATTGCTTATGACGATATGGTGGAAGAATGCCTGTGTTTCGGCTGGATCGACGGGGTCGTCAAAAAATACTGCGAAGAGAGCAGAGTGCAACGCATCACGCCCCGCCGCAAAAAGAATACCTTCCTTTCCGAACTCAACCGGCAGCGAGTCTGGAAGCTTCAGCGCCAGGGCCTGATGACGCCGGCGGGCCTGGCTCCCATTCACGATCAGGTAGGGGCGCCGGATGATCCGTGGGAGATACCGGAGTGGATAGAGGCCCAGTTGCGGGCAGAGCAAGTAGTATGGGAAAACTTTCAGCAGTTCTCACACTTCTACCAGCGGTTAAAGATCGGCTGGATCAAGGAGTGCGGCCCCCGCCGACAGGAGGAGGCACAAAAACGGCTGAACTACCTGGTCAAAATGACCCGGCAGGGCAAGATGTACGGCACGGTACCGGAGGTGGAGTAAATGGAACACAGATGAAAACAGGAACCGAAAAGGTGCGCTTGCCATGAAACCCGCCGCATCTGCGAAAGGCCGCGTTCCATTTCCATAACCCGGTGGGCGATGTCAATACGTATCCACCAGGCTGATCATACTTAACTCCTCTACCGTCAGTGGCCGCTCTCCCATTTTGCTTTCCCGGAAGGTGAGCACTTTTTCCTCTCCGGGCTGCAGGTCGAAGTAGTTGTCTGAGAAGAAACCTTCAGATTCTTCGAATTGAAGAAAGACATTCTTGGCTAGCTTGCTTGCCTTCAGGCGCAGCTCGTACTGGCCAATACCTGTGGTTTTTACTTCAGCTTCAATGCCTGGATTTGGAGGAAGGGACAGCTCTTTGGGCGGCACAAAATAGAGCAGGTTCTCGTGCGTTAACCGTCCATTTTCAAGCAGGCGGCCTCTAAGGTAAAGCTGTTTTTTGTCACCAAGTTTTTCCATGGCGGCGGCTGACAGGCTGGTTGCCAGGCGGGCGCTGTCCGGGCTGAGTTGGACCTCTTTGTTCTCGTACCAGAGCAGTTCCCCCTCAAAGTTGCGGAGTTCCAGGCGCAGCTCGGCTTCTACCGGCTCCTTACGGCCAGAACAGGTGTAAACCTTGATGTCGTCTTTGTTCTTTTCCAAAACGACCACATCTGTTTTAAAGGCATCACGCACGAAATAGTGAAGAGCTTTCCAGCGCCGGTAGTAGTCGATGCCTGACCAGGACGCTACCGGCCAGCAGTCGTTGAGCTGCCAGTAGAGCGTGCCCATACAAAAGGGTTTGGCGCTGCGGTGCGATTCTATGGCCATTTTGATGGACTCGGCCTGAAGGAGTTGCCCTACGTAGAGGAAATGGCTGAAGTTTTCCGGCAGAATATAATCGTCTTCCATGTACGACCGTATGCGCAGGTTGCCGATGCCGCTGCGCTGGTGAGCAGCCATCACTTCCGATTCAATATCCCAGTCCTGGGGGAGGGTATACTGCTCCACTGTCCGAAACTCCGGAAAGGACTGAAATCCATATTCGCTCATGAAACGGCCGATATAATTCCGGAAATCACTAAAGGGGTGCTCGCCGTGCCAGACCCCCCAGTAATGGATATCTCCGGAGGTGGTGCTGTAAGACGCGTGCGTACCTTCGCCGGCATAGGGCGAGGACGGCCAGTAGAAAGCGCCGGGATGGTAAGTTTCAACCGCCTGAGGAAGTAATTCGTGGAAGACCTTTTCATAGCCTGCCCATATATCGGCTCTTTGTTCGCTGGTGTATTGCTGTTTCCAGCCCCAGCCGCCCTTTTCGTTGTATTGGGCCCAGGCCACGTCGATCTCGTTGTTGCCGCACCAAAGTGCAATGCTGGGGTGGTTGCGCAGGCGGCGGATGTTATAAACGGCCTCCTGGCGGACGCTTTCCAGAAAAGCGCTGTCCCAGGGATACATACTGCAAGCAAACATGAAGTCCTGCCAGACGAGGATGCCCATCTCGTCGCACAGGTCGTAGAACAGGCCGTCTTCGTAAATGCCCCCGCCCCAGATGCGTAGCATATTCATATTGGCGTCGGCAGCCGATTGGATCATTTCCCGGTACCAGTTGGTATCGACGCGTTCGAGAAAGACATCGTTGGGAATGTAATTGGCTCCCTTGGAAAATAGGGGGCGCCCATTCAGTTCCAGGTAGAAGGAAGTGCCCTTGGCATCCGGCTCCTGTACGATGCGGATGCTGCGCAGGCCGATGCGTTCCTCGTGGCGCGCCACTTCCCGGCCATCCCTTTCCAGGACTACCTTCATTTCGTAGAGGAAAGGATCTCCCAGTTCTTTCGTCCACCACAGCTGAGGGTTTTGTAGGGTTAACGGTACGGTTACCTGCTGTTGTCCTTTTTCCAATTGCACCGGCCGGCTGGCCAGCAGGCTGTCCTTCCATAATATGGATAGCTGTCCGTTCAGTGCCTGTTCTGCTTCCAGTTCGATCCGGACATCCACTTTAGCCGCAGCTTCGGTTACCGATTCCTGGTGGAAGTACACATCGCTGACCCGAGCGTCATTCCAGGCTTTCAGGTGTACGGGCCGCCAGATGCCGGAGGGGACCAGGCGCGGGCCCCAGTCCCAGCCAAAGTGGTAACCAGGCTTACGGACAAAGATGCTCACCCGTTTGTCGCCCATGCCGCCGTTCTCGGATTGGTCGTTGGAAGCGGGCAGTCCGTAGCCAAGGGCTTCCAGCTTCTTCAACCCTACCTGGGTAGGAGAATGTAAATAAATGTATAGTTCGTTGTCTCCTTCCTTTACGGTGCCTTTTACATCGGCCTCCCATGCCCGGTGAAAATTGTCTGCCTGCAGGATAAGCGTTCCGTTCAGGTATACGTCGGCATAGGTATCCAGCCCCAGGAATTCCAGCGTGATTCGATCATGCCTCAGCCATTCCGGGCCGGCCTGAAATGTGGTGCGGTATTCCCAGTTGTTCTTGTCGATCCATTGGAGGCTCTTTTCATTGACGCGGTAGAACGGGTCTTCGATGATGTCATTAGCCATCAGGGCCGTATGGATGCTACCCGGTACGGAAGCGGGCATCCAGTTACCGATATTGGATTGGCGGAATTGCCAGCCCTCCCGGATCTCTGCGATTTTCATGTCGTTGGCATTTTGAGCCAGGCAAAGCCGGGCAAAAAGAAAGAACAGTAGCGTAAAGGAATATATGGAACGCATGGTTGAATATTTCTTGTTTGATTGCGAAAATAATTAAATCCTGGAAAGAGGTTACTCAAGAATGGCTTTAGAAAAGAAAAAGATGCTGTTCGAACGGCCCAATATTCACCAGCCAGGCAAGTGTCGCTATTAAATTCCTATCTTCAGGGCTAAAACAACGGTCATGAAGTTCAAACATCTACTCTTCTGGCTGGGGGCTTTATTGCTTTGCAGTTCTGTACTGTCCGCCCAGCCCAATTTCGGCTACCAGAAACCCCCGGAACCGATCTCCAGCCTGGTAGAGGCGCCGGAGCCGCCGGCGGTAAGCCTCAATGATTCCCGGGAATGGATGTTGTTGATGGAACGGCCCGGTTATCCTTCTATTGAAGAACTGGCACAGCCTGAGCTGCGCCTGGCGGGGCTAAGGATCAATCCACGTACCAACGGGGCCAGCCGCGGCGGTAGCTACACCGGATTGCAATTGAAAAATATATGGACGGGAGAAGCTTTTCCCGTTTCCGGGCTGCCCGAAAACCTTCAGGCTGAAAATGTGAGCTGGGCTCCGGGCGGAGGGCGGTTCGCTTTTACCCATACCCGTCCGGAAGGGCTCGAATTGTGGGTTTGCAGCGTTTCTGAAAAAACGGCAAGCCGCATCACGGAGGCCCTGGCCAACGACGTCATCCGCGGGTTGCCCTACCGCTGGCTCGACGGAGGCACCCTTTTGGTAAAGCAAGTGCCGGAAGGCCGTGGGGCGCCACCGGCAGAACCCCTGGCTCCGGTCGGCCCGGTAGTGCAGGAATCTGCTGGGGAAAAAACGACTTTGCGTACTTATCAGGACTTGCTGCAAAACCCACACGATGAAGCCATATTTGAATACTATGCAACCTCCCAGCTCGTGTTGTATAGTCTGGAAAGTGGAGAGAGCCGGCCTTTTGCTCCTTCGGGTATCATCCGCAGTATCGACCCTTCGCCCGATGGGCAATATGTACTTGTCGCCACCATCAACCGGCCCTTTTCTTACCTGGTACCGTACTACCGTTTTCCCACCGATTACGATGTTTATGGGCGAGACGGCCAGCTGGTGAAAAGAGTGGTTTCAGTTCCTCTGATCGACAAGCTGCCCAAAGGTTTCGGTGCGGTTGAAGAAGGGCCGCGGCAAATGGGCTGGCGAGGAGACCAGCCTCATACCTTGTTCTGGATAGAAGCCCAGGATGGTGGAGACCCCAACCGGGAGGCGGATGTACGCGACCGCTTTTACTATCTGCCAGCCCCCTTCGATGGAGAAAAGGAAGCCGGGGCCGATCTGCAACTGAGGTTTAGCAATGTCATCTGGGGTGATGATGAAGTAGCAGTAGCCAATGAATACTGGTTTGCCACCCGGCAATCCATCGTCAGCCGGTTTCAGCCAGGGCGGCCGGGTACCCGAAAGGTCCTTTTTGAGTATTCCTCTCAGGACCGCTACAACAACCCCGGTAGTTTTGAAACCGCCCCTAATGCCTATGGGGTGAACGTATTGCTGAAAAGCGAGGACGGACAAAAGCTGTTCCTCACCGGGCCCGGCGGTTCTCCGGAAGGAGACCGTCCGTTTATTCGCTCCTTTGGCCTGGAAACCGGAACCGTGGAAGAACTGTGGCGGTCAGAAGCCCCTTATTACGAATATCCCGTAGCTGTTGTCAGCCCCGAAAAAGGGCTGGCCATTACACGGCGGGAATCCAGGGAAGAACCGCCGAATTATTTCATTCGAAATTGGAAACAGGGCAGCCTCGATGCGCTCACCCGCTTCGAGCACCCCTACCCGGCGCTTAAGGGAATAGAGAAACAAGTGGTTGAATATCAAAGAGAAGATGGCCTTTCCCTACAGGGCGATCTTTATCTTCCCAAGGGCTACGATCCGGAGAAGGACGGCCGGCTCCCGGTCTTGATGTGGGCTTACCCCAGGGAGTATAAGAACCGCGATGACGCGGGGCAGGTGTCGGGTTCTCCCTACCAGTTCGTGCGCCTGTATTGGGGGACGCCTTTGTATTGGGTGACACGGGGTTATGCCGTTCTCGACCGGACGGCAATGCCGATCGTTGGCGAAGGGAAGGCGGAGCCCAATGATTCCTTTCGCAGCCAGCTGGTAGCCAATGCCAGGGCCGCTATTGAAAAACTGACGGCAATGGGCATTGCCGATCCCGGCAGAGTAGGTGTCGGCGGCCATTCCTATGGTGCTTTTATGACGGCCAACCTCTTGGCCCATTCCGACCTTTTTGCCGCCGGTATTGCCCGCAGTGGAGCTTACAACCGCACCCTGACGCCATTTGGTTTTCAGAGCGAAGAACGCACCTATTGGGATGCTCCCGAAACCTATTACGCCATGTCTCCATTTATGCACGCCGAAAAGATCAATGAGCCGATACTGCTGATCCACGGAGAAGCCGATAATAATAGTGGAACCTTCCCGATCCAGAGCGAACGATTGTACCAGGCCATTAATGGACTGGGAGGGAAGGCACGGTTGGTGATGCTTCCCCACGAGAGCCACGGGTACCAGGCCCGCGAGTCTATTCTGCACATGCTATGGGAAATGGACCAGTGGCTGGAGAAGTATGTAAAGCAAAAAGAGGTGCAGCCCTGAGTACTCCATTCAGAGGAGAATGCTTCCTCGAAATATGAGCCGGAGGGGTTATTTCAGCACCTCGGCAGCAATGGCCAGGTCGAAGTTGATCTCGATCTGGTCATTTACTTTGACCAGGCCGAGCATTGCACTCGGAGGAGCGATGTTGAAATCGGTCATTTTAATGGTGTATCGGCTAATGAAGCGATATGCTTCCGGACTGGTTTTTCGGGCCTTTACTTCCAGTTGGACGGTGCGTGTGGTGCCGGCAACCGTCAGGAGGGCCCTGGTCGTTAGTTGTCGCCAATCCGATCCTCCCGCCAGGTTGACGCCATTTTTCAGGCTGGCCTCTTCGATGATGATGCCGATGGACGGATACTCGTCTGCCCGGAGGGTATGGTGAAGGTCCTTATTCATATTCCGGTTGCCGCAGTCGATATCTTTCGTTCGGATCTTCAGCTGAGCATTGTCGAATACAGCACTTTGGCTTTCTTCCCTTTCTTCCATTTCCAGCCGTAGGCGAGGGGAAGACTGCACGGATTTACAGTTACAGGTAAACGCATTGATGTTGGTCGTCCCTTCCAGGAACAGCTGGCTGGAGGGAAGAATGCGGTAGGAAAGCTGGGCCGAGTGATGTCCGGGGGCGATGGCGCTAGCCAGGAGAGAGAGGAGGAGCCCTATCGATAGATGGATGATACGTCTGGCTTTCATGTCAAATACCTTTTTTAGCGTTCAGGGAGCGGGTCCTGGAAGAAAGAAAAAGCCCGGAACGGTTTGGGTTCCGTTCCGGGCTTTTGATCAAAACTGGATTAGTACTAGAACCCTACGACTGCTTCAACCATTGCGCCGTTGAATTGCGCCTGGTGAAGGATATTGGTAACCGGGAATTCTTTATATTCCTGGTTTACGTAAGAAACTTTCAATAACAGGTTCTTGATCGGGTACCAGCCGGCTGCAATTTCCAGGCGGTTGGCGGATAAGTCACTGGCGCCGTTGGCATCTCTCACCCTGGCGTTAAGTTCACCGGAGACCTGGTTGTAGCGTGCGCCGATGTACAGTTGTTCGTTCGGCAGGAACCGATAGAGCCCTTCAATACCGATCTGGGTTACCGTCCGGGTTTCCGGGGTGGCAGCGCCTTCATCTTTAGGGTCGGTATAGGACAGGCCGGAGGAGGTTTCAAATGTGCCAAACAGTTCCAGTCCTTTGAACTTGATGAAAGGGTTGACCATAAAGCTCTTCACTTCACTGGTGAAGCCGGGGTTGAGGCGGCCGGAAGTGAACAATCCGTTCGGGTCGGCGCCGATATAAGCCGCAGCGCCCCTGGGCTTGTAGTATTGCGGTTCGGCAGCAAGGTAGAAGCGGGAGCCGGCGCGGTCACCAGCGTATAGGGTATTGCGGCCGGCGCCGGTATTCATGTAAGTTGAGCCGGAAAGGCGTACGCGCAGGTCCGGGTTGATCTGTTTGTCGTAAGCCAGTTTGGCATAGACCGATGGATTGCGGTTGTCGCTTTCTTCGATATTACCGGCGATGTACCCACTCGTCGCCCCGGCCATAACCATCAGGCCGGAAGGGGAGAAGTAGTAGACCTCACCACCGATCTCTGTGGCAAAAGCATCCATAATGTAGTTCCCAACAAAGGGGTTGTACATGGCGTTACCGTTATCCGAGCGGCGGAACTGCATGTCGCCGTAGTTGACCTGGAAGTGGCCGATCTTCACGCGGAAGTTTTCAGAGAACCATTGCGGGTTGCCGAACATCGGCAGTTTATCGATCTGGATGTAACCGCCCTTTACCCAGAATTCCTGGTGGTGGCGGGAAGACATGTAGTTCTCCAGAGCTACGCGAATGCCATCTGCCAATTGGGCGTCGACATATAAATTGGCCGTCGCCAGGTTGAAACCAGGAGCGAGGGGGTATAACTGGTTGCCATTTGCGGGTTTGCCGTTGACCGTGATGGAGTCATAAGCAGCTGCATTGCTGTGTTCCAGCATTTGATATTGCTGCGTGAAGCTGCCTCCCAGGCGGACCTTCAGCCCTTCAAACGGGGTGTCCAGGTCTTTCTTGGGTTCAAAGACGTTTACTCCTTCCTGATCATAGGGGCGCCAGTTCTGGATCTTTTGTTGTGCCAGCAGGCTGCCTGCCAGGAGAAGTGCTAATGCGCTAAGAAATAATTTCGCCATTTTCATGATCAAATGTTTTTTATTTTTCTAAATAGTAAGTGAAAGGGTTGTCTGTCTTAATGCGTTCCGGATGCCTCCCCGCTGGGAGTGAGCGTTAGCTCATACCTGATAGTGACCTCCTCTCCAGTCTTTATCGTGCCCATTAGGGCAGTAGGCGGTTCCATGCCGTAGTCAGCCATCTTTATGGCCTGGCTACCCTGGAAGGTAATGTTGCCGGTGTTGTCTACTTTGCCCGTTGCGCTCAGGCTTACCGTCTGAGTTTTACCGGCGATGGATAACCTACCGGTAGCCTGTATCCTGGAGCCGTTCACAGCGGCCTTATCCAGTAAGAAGGTGATCTTGGGGTATTTGTCTGCTTTTAAGGCTTCATAGGTCTTGTTGTCCATTATCTTACCCTTTGTGCTGACAATACCCTTTGCCGGAATATTCACTTTGAGGCTATAAATACCGTTGAGCTGAGTGCCGGAAAAATCCAGGCTGCCAGTGGCATCCAGTTTGGTAACCGCCGACTCCCAATCGTGCAGAGTAGACGTGCCCGCAACGCTCATTTTGAAATCCTTAACCGTAAATCCATCCTGGGAAAATACGGACAGGTTAACCAACAAAGTGTAAAATGTAATCAGGGATAATTTTTTGATAATCATCGCTTTAATGCTTTTGTTGGAACAAATATAGCCTGGTAATTCACTGATGGGAAATGATAAATGTCACGTCTATATGTGATGTTTATCACTTTTTGATGTGATTTATATCACGTCTATTGGAAATGATATTCGGAAGATTGGCGGAACAATGCCAGATTGATTGGAGAAGAAAATTTATTGGAAAAAAAATTTCGGGAATGATCTGTATAGCCCATAGAAAATATGGAGCCGATAGGATGGCATTTCTAAAAAAAAAGCCGGAGTTGGTTGACTCCGGCTGGACAAATGTTCATGAGATTATAAATGCATAATGGGATTGCGGATGGGATTGAGAAGTAATTAGGATTATAATTGTTAATTGGGATTATATAAAGTTATGGGATTAAGTTGTTCATGGGATTCTAATTTGTTCATGGGATCAAGTTGTTCATGGGATTCTAATTTGTATATGGGATTAAGTTGTTCATGGGATTCTAATTGTTCATGGGATCAAGTTGTTCATGGGATTAAGTTGTTCATGGGATTCTAATCGTTGTTTCCGCTTTACAAGTACAAATATAGGGTGGGAATTGGCCGGCAGCAAAAACATTTTTCAGGAGTTTTCGGGTTTTTTTGAATGTATTTAAATTCAAATTCAATACTTGTTGTATTATAAGTGTTTGATAATCATTTTTTTGTTGTATTTTAAATTAAAATAAAATAGATGTATTCGATGTTGTTTTTTTGTTTTTAGTACGCAAAAGTGAAGTTATTTTTTCTGTAAAAGGGTAAAGTAATGATCCTGGTGGGGCAGGAGGTATAAATGAAGGGAGGGGACATGGGAAAGGTGGATTCGAAAAAGACGGCAAGGAGCCTTTGATTCAGGCAAAAAAAAAGCTCACCTTTCAGTGAGCATAAAATTTTGCGGGTTCAATCCCGCAGAAGATTCCCCATTAGTGTGTTTCTTTATTCGATGAGCCGAAGGTTCGGCGATTATTCAATCAATTATGCAAATTTACAATGAAGTATGGCAAACCGCAGAGACATTATTTTGAATTTGTTGCATGAGAAAATCATATCATTTTAATTAATTCCTTATTTTAAAAGTGTTTTAGATAGAGTTTGTTGCATCTGATATGTGAAATTACCCCCAAAATACTGCCATGAAGGGAAAGAAGCTGTTTATGTTGTTGAGTGCGCTCAGCCCCGAGGAATTTGGGCTCCTGGGCAAGGCCGCCAACTCCCCTTTGCTGAACACCAACTCCAGAGTGGCGGCTTTATATGATTATCTCCATCCATTTTATCCTTCCTTTAGCGGGCAGGGGCTTGAAGACGGTGAGGTGTTTTCCAGGTTGTTTCCGGATGAAAAATACAACGATTACAAGTTGCGCCGCCTCTTGTCGGCCCTTTCCGCCCTTGTTGAGCAATTTCTGGTTTACCTGGAAGTGAGGAGAGAAGAGTCGGAAACACCCTTACTGTTGATCCGGGCTATGGGCCGCAGAAACCTGTTCGGGTTGTTTGAAAGGAAGTCTTTGGAAGTACTGGAGGCTTTGGAATCTTCGCCTTACCGGGATCTGGACTACTACCGGCGGAAAGTTGAGGTATTCACCAATTATTATTTTCATCCTTTTACAGATAAGCGCTCGATAGAACCGGCCCGGCTACAGGACCTGGTAAACGATATGGACTATCGATATGCTTTGGAAATGTATCGCCTGGGCAATGAGTTGCGCAATAGGGAACGGATCTTCTCCGAGCAGTACCGATTGACCGGGATTGATGCAATGGCTTCTCAGTACGGTGAAGGCATTCTTTCCGAAAATCCGATTTTCCGAACCTATCGAAGCCTGCTGCTTGCTTATCAGGATGAAAAGAACCCCAAGTTGTTCAAGGAATTGAAGCATAACTTTGTATCCCACGTGGACAAAATGAGAAGGGATGACCTCAGCCTGCTTTTTCAACAGCTCCTCAATTATACTGTTCGCCGGATCAATCAGGGGGACAGCGCCTACTATCGGGAAGCACTGAGCCTTTACCGAATGGGGCTGGAATCGGACTGGCTGATCGATGGAGGCCGCATGAGCGAGGCTACCTTCAGCAATATTGTGATGGTGAGCTGTGAGGAGGGAGCGTACGAGTGGGCGCATGATTTTATGGGCAAGTATGAAAGTTTCCTCGATGAAGAGAACAGAGAAGACACAATTGCGCATTGTCACAGCTTATGGCATTACTTTCAGGGCCAGCACGACGAGGCGCTTCAGATACTGGCCAGCCATCGGTTTTCCGGGCCTTTCCAACCCAGTTCCCGGATGACTGCCATTCGCATCTTGTTCGAGCAATTCTTTACCGATGAATCTTACTTCAGCTTGCTGCTCTCTCAGGTAAGAGCTTTTGAGAAGTTCCTGAGCCGGGACCACTCCCTTTCAAAGGACCGGTCGCTGCTGCATAAGAATACCCTTTCCCTTCTCCGGAGGGTCGCTATTGCCGTATCCCGGCGGGAGCCTCTTGAAGAGGTCAAAGCATGGGCGCTGGCTGAACTCGAGGCCGGCCAGGCCTTCATCTTGCGCAACTGGCTTCAGGAAAGAATTCGACAGTTAACGGACTAGCTTACTGGATGCTGTTCAGCGTTGCTTTTAGTTAACCGGAACCATACTTGAAGCATACAACGGATTAACCAGTGATTATATCATCAGTTCCGGTAACACGGGTTGCATTCAGTTTTCTTGGGTTATTTAGTTTGTACATAGTGTAATGAATTAAACGATTTGGCTTTCAGGTTGATAAACAATGATATACTTCTCAATGTAATTTTATAGGCTAAAGTGCCCTTTGCTATCTGGATTTTTGCATATTTTAATACTGGAAAGGGCTCTCTTTTCGAGTTGATGATGTTAGATGGGATCTTTTATCAGGATTACAATTGAAAGATAGTAAAAATTTCTTTTACGGTTGTACAATACAACTTTGAAATTCGCCTGCCACCTGAAGGCTGGCGGTTCAACTGCTGCTCCTTCTGCCTTGTTTAATTGGAAGTAAACAAACAAAAACCAACAATATGCCGCAGGTAGATTTCTCTGATACCCAGATTGCATTCGCCGACAAAAGCGATGCCGAACTCAAACGTTCCCACTTGCTCTTTTCTCTCATGAACTATCCCTGGCTTGTAAAGGCGGGAACCCGCCTGGCAGCCCTGGCCCTCGATCTGAGGTTACCGGTGGAAGGCCTGGTAAAAGCAACCATTTACCGACAATTTTGTGGCGGGGAGGACATCGATGAGGTGCGCAGGGTGATCGGCCGGCTGGGAGAGAGCAACATCAAAACAATACTGGACTACGGGGTAGAGGGTAAAGAGAGGGAAGCTGACTTCGACCGGACTGCTACCTATCTCTCTCAGACCCTCGAATACGCCAAGGAAGATGAAGACATTCACATCATCAGTACTAAGCTCAGCGGCCTGTTCCGCTTTGCATTGCTCGAAAAAGTGACCCGTGGCGAGCCGCTGGAGGATGCAGAAGCGGAAGAGTACGAAAGAGGCAAGGCCCGGGTTGATCGGGTCTGTAAAGCCGCTTTTGAATCCAACATCGGCGTCCATGTCGATGCAGAACACAGCTGGATACAGGGGGCAGTCGATGATATTGCCTGGGAAATGTCGCGCCGCTACAATCAGGAACGGCCCATTGTGATCAATGCCGTGCAGCTGTACCGCAAGGGCCGGTTACAGTTCTTAAAAGACTCTTTGGAACACGCCCGGGAAAACAGCTACCTGTGCGCCGTCAAGCTGGTCCGGGGCGCCTATATGGAAAAAGAACGCGCCCGTGCCGAGGCAATGGGTTATCCCAGCCCTATACACGACAGCCTGGAGGAAACCCACCGGGCATACAACGAAGGGCTTAAGTTCTGTATCGATCACATTGGGGAAGTTTACGTTTGCAATGCCACGCACAATGAAGAGAGTTGTCGCCTTCAAACCGAATTGATGCAGGCGAAAAAACTGGACCCCGGGCATCCATTAGTGGCCACTGCCCAACTGTATGGCATGAGCGATAACCTTTCCTTTAATATGGCCGCAGCGGGATACAACGTTGAAAAATACCTGCCGTACGGCCCGGTCCGGGAAGTGGTTCCTTATCTCATTCGCCGCACTCAGGAAAATACTTCCGTTGGAGGGCAGATGAGCCGCGAACTGCAATTGATCCGGAAGGAACTGCAGCGCAGACGGGCAGGGACAAGTGATTCTTGAGGGGCCGGCCGTTTGGGCGTGGGGACGTATGGAAGTTGGGACGTGGGGAAGTTGGGACGTATGGACGTAACTTCCCCACAACCCAACCTTACTTCTTATACAACAAGTCGTAGTATTCATCCAGCATCCGCTTGACGGAAAACGCTTCCTTGGTACTCAGTATGCTGGCTCTCATCATCTCTTTCCACTTACTGCGGCCCTCGTAGTAGGTAGGTACTACTTCTTCCAGGAGCACCTTATACAGCGCTTCGCGGTCGTGGTTGTCCTGTATGGTTTCATCCTCGCTTTCAAAGCCATCTCCGAGCTGCCATCCGTTGACCCCGTGCTTGCAGGCTTCCGGCCACCAGCCGTCGAGGATGCTTAGGTTGAGCGAGCCGTTCATGGCAGCCTTCATGCCGGAGGTGCCACTGGCTTCCTTCGGGCGGCGTGGGTTGTTGAGCCATACATCTGACCCCCGGGTGAGATGCGCGCCGATCTCCATGTCGTAGTTCTCCAGGAAAACGACCGCCTTCGGGTATTTTTCGGACATGGATACCAGGTTGGCGGCGATCTCCTTGCCGCGGTCGTCCAGCGGGTGGGCCCGGCCGGAGAAGGCGATCTGGATCTTGCCTTCTTCGAGGTAGGGCGCGATCACTTCCGGCCTGGAGAAGATCAGGTCGCTGCGCTTATAAGGCACCGAACGGCGGGCAAAGCCGATAAGGAGTTTGTTCTCATCGAATTCCACGCCATTTTTCTCCTTGATAAACTGTATGAGAGCCCGCTTATTTTTCTGGTGGGGCTCCCATAGGTCTTTACCCTGAACAGCGGCTTCGACCATGGCGCTATCCACCCAGGTGCCGAGGTGGATACCATTGGTAATGGCTTCGATCTCGGACCTGCCCTGGATGTGTTTCCACATCTCGTTGGCCGTTTTGCCGTGCAGCTTAGCCACGGCGTTGGACTTCCTGGATAACCGCAGGGCGCCTACGGTCATATTGAAGGGGTCTCCTGCCAGGCGGCGCATTTGACTGGGTTTCATACCCAGGTTGGCGCCCATGTACATCAGCCGGTCGACGGGGTGAGATTCGTTACCCTGAATGACCGGTGTGTGGGTCGTAAAGACGATCTGTTCGCGGCTGGCCGCCCAGGCCTCCTCGAAGGTCATGCCATCTTCAATCTTTTCGCGCATCAGCTCAAAGCCGGCGAATAGGGCATGGCCTTCATTGAAGTGGTACACATCCACATCGATGCCCAGCGAGCGGAGGGCTCGCACTCCGCCAATACCCAACACCATTTCCTGAGCGATGCGCTCTTCTCCGAACCAGCCATAAAGCTGGCCGGTGATCCAGCCGTCCTCGTTGCCGGGCACGTCGGTATCCAGCAGGTAGAGCGGGGCGTTGTTGAAAGCCTCGAGCTTCCAGACTTTGCACTGTACATTGCGGCCGCGGATCATGACGTTGACGGACACGCCAGTGTCCTCCATGAACTCGTCGTAGTTGTAGTTGTGGTAGGTATCATAGGGCTTGCCGTCTTCACCGATCAACTGGTCGGTATAGCCCTGTTTCCATTTGATCCCAATGCCGATGATAGGAAAATTGTGCTCTTTGGCGCCTTTCATGTAGTCGCCGGCCAGGATGCCCAGGCCTCCGGCATAGGCTTTGAAGCGATTGTCCAGCCCGTATTCCATACAAAAGTAGGCGACACGGGGTAAGGTGTTCTTTTTATCCGTCATAATCTTTTCAGGTTTTGCGGTTGAATGGCCAAATATAAAGAACCTCCGGCATTTTATCGGCTTATCCTTCCACTGAGTTGTATGGCCGCTTTCCTGATTCTCCACGGAGGGGCTTTGTAACTTCAACCCAGGGCTTTGTCCTGAACCTTACACGGCCAGCCCAAGCCGTTTGAGCGCCTGTGCCAGTCCCAGAGCCCCCAGAGAAAACAGTGCCACCAATCCCAATTGCTCTGGGCGCAGTGGTACCAGCGACAGTACTTCCCGCAAGGGGAGCAGGAAATAGCCCATTGCAGTGATCAACAGGCATAATACAATGGCCCCCCAAACCCAGGGGTTGCGGGTCACCTCGTTGACCAAGAAAGATTGCTGCCTGTCGGGCAGGTTAAAAACGTTGAGCAGCTGGGCCATTACCAGCGTGTAAAAGGCCAGGTTGTTGGCCTGTTCGTCCGGTAAGTTCAGGATAACGCTGCCGTAAAAGGTAATGCCCAGGACACCGGCAGTTATCGCCAGGCCGTACAATACTGTAGTTGTCCATAAGTGCCGTGGCATGATGGGTTCCTGAGGGTCACGCGGCGGGCGGGACATAATGTCTTCATCCCCTTCCCCCATGCCCAGGGCCAGCGATGGAAAAACATCGGTGACCAGGTTCAGGAACAGGATCTGTAAGGGGAGCAAAGGCAGCGGAAGATTCAATAATGAGGCCAGTGCCACGGAAATGATCTCCGCCAGGTTGCTGGACAGGAGGTAAACGACAAACTTCCGGATATTCTCAAAAATGATGCGCCCCTGGCGAATGGCCAGTTCAATGGAGCTGAACCGGTCGTCCCGCAGGATGATATCGGCAACTTCTTTAGCCGCTTCTGTGCCCCGTATTCCCATCGCAATGCCGATATCGGCTTTTTTCAGGGCTGGGGCATCATTCACGCCATCTCCGGTCATGGCCACTATAAAATTGTTTTCCTGGTACAGGCTGACTAGCCCCAGTTTGGTTGCAGGAGTTACTCTGCCGAAAACAGTAGCCTGTAGCAGTTGCTTTTTCTGCTCTTCGGTCATTGCCCGGAGGGCAGTCAGGTTTCCGCCTTGTACGACTGCTTCGGCGGGGGCATCTTCCCGGAGCAGGCCGGTTTCTTCGGCAACCTTGCGGGCCGTCTGCGGGTGGTCGCCCGAAGCCATTACGATGCGGATACCGGCTCGCCGGCAGGCTTCGATGGCGGATCGGACCTCCTTTCGGGGAGGGTCGAGGAATCCAGCTATTCCCAAAAAGGTCAAGCCCTGAAAGCATTCTTGCGCTGCGGGCACTTTTTCGTGTTGGGAGATGGCAAAGGCGAGGTTACGCAGGCCGTCGGTGGCCAGTTCGTCTGCCTTTTTAAGCCATGTAGTTACCTCTTTCAGCGGTTCTTGCCTGCCGTTAGTAAATTGAAAGGTACAGTGCCGGAGAACGTTTTCCGGAGCCCCTTTTACCCACACCCAATGTCTTTTACCTGCCCGGTTTACCGTGGCCATAAGCTTTGTCTCTGTATCAAAGGGGATCTCCAACACTTCCGGCTGTGATGCCCTGATCGCTTTTACATCATAACCAGCTTCTTTTGCAAATACCGCGAGGGCGATCTCCACCGGGTCTCCCCGGTTGCCGTCCGGATGAAGGCTGGCGTTACTGCAGAGAATGCCTGCTTTGACAATCTTGTCGAAAGCTTCGCAAGGCTTCCATTTTTCCAGCAAAGCTTCCTTTTCTTCTTCTTTGAAGGAGAGGATCTGCCCGTCAATCACGAAGGAATGTACCGCCATTTGGTTTTCAGTGAGGGTGCCGGTCTTATCCGTACAGATGATGCCCACCTCACCCAGCGTTTGTACAGCTTCCAGCTTTTTGATAATGACACTTTTTTTAGCCAGCCTCAGCATCCCTCTGGCGAGGGCTATGGTGGCGACGATCGGCAAACCTTCTGGAATGGAGGCCACTGCCAGGGCAATGGCTGTCTCGATCATGAGCAGAAGGGATTTTCCCTGCAGATAACCGGTTGCAGCAATAAGGGCTGCGAGCAGGAGGGTCAACCAGATGAGCTTTTTGGAGAGCTGATTCAGGCGTTTTTCCAGAGGGGTGGCTTGTTTCGTTGCCCTTTGGGCCATTTTGCTGATCTTACCCAGTTCGGTTCGTTCGCCGGTAGCGGTGGCCACCCCTTTTGCTGTTCCCCGGGTAATCAGGGTACCTTTGTAGGCCATATTTCTCCGTTCGGCCAGAGGGCAATCTTCTTCAAGAGGCGCCGTATCTTTTTCAACCTGGCCGCTTTCGCCGGTCAATGCCGCTTCTTTTACCGCCAGGTTTTCATGCTCCAGAATGCGGAGGTCGGCAGGCACCACATCTCCCATCTCCAGCAAAATAACATCCCCGGGAACCAGATCCAGGGCTTTGAGGGTACATTTTTTCCCGCCTCTCAGCACCCGGGCCATGGCCTGGGCCATCTGCTGCAGGGACTCCATGGAACGAACCGCCTGCCATTCCATAAAAAAGCCGATGAGTGCGGTAATGAGGATGACGGCCGCTACGGCCACTCCCTCTATCCATTCAGCGAACAGGAAGGCCAGCAGAGCAGCGGCCATCAGGAGGTAAATGATGGGATCCAGGAATTGCTCTAAAAAAATCAGAGCCAGAGGCCTGGCCCTTTGTTCCGGAAGGCGGTTTGCTCCGTACTTTTTTCTTCGTTCCTGGACTTCTTCATCGCTTAACCCCAGAGTAGCCGAAGTTTGCAGGCTGTGGATCACCTCCTCCGTAGATTGAGCATGCGGCGCGTTTCGTTTTGGGGTTTGCGTCAGCTCTGTTGAGCGTGTGGGCATAAGATTCAAATGGCCTTTTTTTGATGTGCTTCCAGGGTCAGTAGTAATAGCATTGCATGTGCCCCTCCATATCCTTGAGGTAGTGCTTTAGCGGCTCCAGAACCTGTTGCCACTTTTCCATCATGTATTGATCGGCGGCATCGGTGCCCAGGGTGGCTTCCAACTTCAGGTAGTTCATCTCCTTGTAGGCGAAGACTTCCCGGCGCAATTGAGCCTGTAGCCAAAGCGTGGCCTTGCCAGAAACCGTTTCTGCCCACTTATCTTTGCCGGAAGCTACCCGGCCCATATCAGTGATCATGATTCCTGCCCCAACACCGGGGTTGGAGTGCAGGTAAGAAACGTACGTGCCGGCGTGCCACAGGCTTTCCTCAGGGAGCAAAGCTTTGCGCTGTGCATCCCGGTCATAGAGAACATTGAAATAGTCTCTGATCTGGATGGTGCAAGTGCTGAGATTGTCGTTGAATTGATCCTGGTGCTCTGCTACAAATTCATCAAAGGAATCCGGATGGAGCCAGGCTTGAGTGTAAGCCTCATAGATGAAATTTTCCTGCCCGAAAATAAAGGATGAGGCCATAACCGCAAAGGCTGCCGTAGCCAGGGCGCGGTAAATGGAGGGATGGGAGTGATTTTTCATGATAGCCCTTTTTTGCATTTACAATTGGATCTCAAAATTCTGCTATCATGTTCTTCCATTTTTACCAACTGGTCAATGAGGAATGTCAGAGTAGCCGTTGAGGTTTGTCAATTGACCGGATACCAAAGAAAAAGCCGCCTGACGGGCCCGTCAGGCGGCTTTTACCGAAATTTCAGATAAGGCAATTCCTAGCCTCTAACCCCCTGAAATTTCTTTTTCCCCGGTTTAAAGGCCTTCTTTTTGCCTTTCTTTTTTCCTGTATTCTGCTGGCTGGCATTGACGCGCAGTTCTCTGCCCTGATAGGGGGTTCCGTCGAAGGCGCGTATGACTTTTTCTGCGGCTTCCTCTTCCACATGGAAGAAGGTGTGTTTGCTGTTCAAATCGATCTTGCCAACTGCGCTGCCGGGAATGCCGCTTTGCCGGCAGATGAACGCCAGGAAGCCGGCTTTGCCTTCAACGTCCATATTGCCAATGTTGATGAACAGTTCGATGCCCCGGGTGCTGATGCGGGAGGCTTTGCTTTTGACGCTGAGCTCTTTACCGTTCAGATGGGTTTTCATACCTCGGCTCATGGTCATAGAGGCCAGCCGATGGATGAGTTCCTCACGGGAAAGCCCTTCCAGTTCTTCCAGCAGTTTGGGAAGAAGAGGCTTGATGGCTTCGTGCCCTTCTGCGTTTTTGATGCGCTGGAAGAAGCCCATCAGGCGCTTTTCGAAGATCTCCTGGCCGGAAGGGATCTCAACGCCGTTGAACTGGGTTTTCAGCCGTTTTTCCAACCTGCGGATGAGGGCCAGGTCTTTGGGGTGTGCCAGGATCAGCGATATTCCTTTGCGGCCCGCTCGTCCGGTACGGCCGGACCGGTGAGTATAGAAGTTGAGGTCTTCCGGGATGTTGTAATGGAAGACGTGTGTGATGTTGTCTACATCGATGCCACGGGCAGCCACATCGGTGGCAACAAGCACCCGGATGTGGCGCGAACGGAAACGCTCCATTACCCGGTCGCGCTGGGCCTGGCTTAGGTCGCCGTGCAGTGCGTCGGTGCGGTAGCCATCGCGGGTGAGTTGTTCGGCCAGTTCTCCTGCATCCCGGCGGGTGCGGCAGAATACCAGCCCGTACACCTCGTTGTCGTAGTCCAGAAAGCGGCGCAGAGCGTCGTAGCGATCTTTAGGCCGCACGGAGACGAACTGGTGTTCGATGTCTTCATTTCCGGTATTGGGCTGGCCGACGCTGAGTTCGAAAGGCTTGACCATATACTGATTGGAGATGCGGCGTACCTCTTCCGGCATGGTGGCTGAAAACAGCCAGGTCAGCTTGCTTTCCGGCGTTTCCTGCAGGATCTCATCGATCTCCTCTTTGAAGCCCATGTTGAGCATTTCATCCGCTTCATCAAGTACTATATATTGTATCTTGCTAATGTCAACAGCCTTGCGGCGCATCAGGTCGCGCAGGCGGCCCGGTGTGGCGGCTAGGATATGGATGCCTTTCCGCAATTCCTGGATCTGCCTGCCGATGTCAGCTCCGCCGTAGACCGGCAGGATGCGCAGCCCTTTCTGGTATTGGCCGAACTGGCCGATCTCCCGGGCGATCTGCAGGCACAGCTCCCGGGTTGGCGCCAGGATCAGTGCCTGGGTCTCAGGGATAGAGCTGTCGACCATCTCGACCAGCGGCAGGCCGAAAGCAGCGGTTTTACCAGTGCCGGTCTGTGCCAGCCCGATAAAATCGGTATCGTCGTTTAAAAGCTTGGGAATGGCTTGCAATTGGATGGTGGTGGGACGTTCGAAGCCCAGGCTTTCGATGGCATCGACCACCGGCTGGGAGAGCCCCAGCGCTGAAAATTCGTTCATTGTTGTTGGTTGAGCGGCAACCCTTCCTCGGTTTCGGGCCCTGCCGCGATGATTAAGTGCCTGCTCAACCATGGAAAAGGTTCACGGCTTTTCCCAATCGGGCAATCACTTTTGATAAATGAAGCCGCAAAGGTAAGTGTAATAAACGAGAAATGTCTGAATCATTAGGTTTATTTTTAGGTTTAAGGATTCGTGGAATAACGAATAGCGGTACCTATTGCCAGCGAATGCCTGATCATTTAATACAACTGCGCCTATGTTGGAGCGAACAACTCCTTACCGGATGTTCACTGAAAACCTTGTAATAATATGAAGGCCACGATCTATCCCAATGCCGTTTCTTTTTTGAATGACAACCTTGCCCTGCTGGAACGCGAAGAAGCAGCCAACAACCTGATCCTGGGCATTGCCTTGGGGATACATCAAGGTATCTCGGTATTTAAGGATGCTCATTTTTGGGGAATAAGCAAAGGTGGCCGGCCTGTGTATTGCGCTGTACAGACCCCGCCACGCAATCTTTTGGTGTATGGAAACCCAGAGGATGCTGAGGCTTGTGCCGGGCTTATCCATGGCCTCGTTGTTCGGCAGGGCATGGAAGTACCGGGTGTTATTGGCCCCAGAGCGGTAATTGAGCCTTTTGTTATGGCCTGGCAAAAGAAGACGGGCGGAAGCTGGCAGATGAAACAGGCCATGGGCGTATTTCAGTTGGATAAGGTAATACCTCCGGCCGGCTGTGGTGGCCGGCTGCGGGCCGTAGGGCCAGAAGATCAGGCATTGGCTTACGAATGGATTTGTGCGTTCCAATTGGAAGCATTGGGCGAACGTGGGGAGGAATTCGCCCAACAGTTGGTGAAGCGCCACCTGGAGCGGGGCGACTTGTTTTTTTGGGAAGATCCTGGCCCGGTAAGCATGGCGGCTGCCACACGCCCCACTCGCAACGGGATCACTATAAACGCCGTTTATACACCCCCGGAACATCGGGGAAAGGGATATGCCAGCAATTGTGTAGCGCAACTGAGCCAGAATATGCTGGATAAAGGACATCTCTTCTGTGCCCTGTTCACCAACCTGAACAACCCGACTTCCAATAAGATCTACCAGGCAATCGGTTACCGAAAAGTTGCGGAATTTTTAGAGGTGCGGTTCGGAGAAAGCCCCAGCCTTTAAGCGGGCGGCCCTTACCCCAGGCTATTGAAGTAGCCCTCTATGTGATGCATGCCTTCCTCATAGGACACTACCGGTTCATAACCCAGTTCCTGCCGGGCTTTGTGAATGGGTATATTGTAGTTGGCGGTAACCAGGTTCAATGCCTCTCTGGTCAGGTGGGGCCTTGTTTTGACGCCCAACCACTTCCAGGTGCGTTCCAGGAGGCTGGCCATTGGATGCGCCAGTAGGGGGGATACCGACCGGGGTGGAGGAAGCCCCGCCAGGCGGGCCAACTCATTGGTATATTGTTTCCAGGTAGTGGGGTTGTCTTCGGCAGCGTTGTACACCTGCCCTGCTGCTTTGGGGTTTTCGGCGGCGAGGACCATCAGTTCCACCAAATTGTCGACATATACCAGGCCGGCATTATTTTCGCTGTTCCCGATCAGTACCGGCCATCGCTGCATAGCCTGTATCAGTTCATGTACCCAGGGGCGGCAACCCGGGCCGTATACGTTGGCCGGGCGGATGATGACGACCGGCAGGCCGTGTTTTTCCTGGTAAGCCCTTGCCATCACTTCCTGAGCCTGTTTCGTCCGGCTGTAGGGGCCAAGCGCTTTCCCGTGGGGCAGGGCCTCGTGGCATTGCTTGTCCTGAAGCTGTTCTCCGTACACGGCGATACTGGATGCCAGGACCACCTGCCCGCCGGCCTGCAGTGCGGCGTCCAGAACATTTCGGGTACCTCCTACCGTCACTTGCTGGTACAGCGATTCCGGGCCCCAATCGCTGACGACAGCGGCCAGGTGGAAGATCTTTTCTTTGCCTTTTCCCAGCTTGAGTACGGCCTCCCTGTTGGTAATGTCTCCCCGGTGTATGGCCACCTCTCCTTCCCAGTCGATCGGCACCGGTTCATTGGGCAGGACAAGGGCATGTACTTCCATGCCTTCAGCGAGCAGCCGCCGCACCAGCCTTCTTCCGATAAAGCCATTGGCGCCGGTAATCAAAACAGGGCCTTTCATAGGTTACAGGTATTTCATTTTTTCGGCATTTTTCAACCCTTTACGGTAAAGATTGCGGTACAAAAGCCAGGCTAACCCGGAAACTGAACCGCCGATCTTGGCCAGTGCCCCCCTTGCCGGGGGAAGGGTGAGTTCCAGCGGCTTTTTCCGGATAGCTTTATGTATTGCCCTTGCTACATCTTCGACGGTGAGTACCCGTGTGGAGCCGGAAAAACTCAGGGCTGATTCCTGCGGCAGGGTGAGTTGATGGTCGAACATGGGCGTACGGACCAGGTCCGGACAGATTGTAGTTACGTAAATATTGTGCTCGCGCAATTCCAGGGCTGCCGCGAGGGAAAAGCCGCGAACCGCAAACTTAGACGCTGTGTAATAAGACATACCGGGAACGGGGGCGATTCCTGCCAGCGAGGCGATATTGATAATGTGCCCCTTACCCTGCCTTGCCATTACCTGAGCTACGTATGTAGTCCCATATAGGACGCCTTTGGTGTTGATATCCAGGTGTTTGTCAATGTAGCCTTCATCTGCGTCTGCAATGAAGCGGGGCAGGGATACGCCGGCGATGTTGAAAAGATAATCGATCCGCCCGTATTTGTCCAGTGTGGCCTTTATGGCAGCTTTCCACTCCTGGGGTTTGCTGACATCCAGCTTTAATGGTAGGAACTGCCTGGTTTCAGGCCCGAAGGCTTCCAATAACCCTACTTCCTGAATATCGGTAGCCACCCAACAGAATTTTTCCCGGTTGGACAAGGTGAAATGCCTGCCGATCCCACTGGCGGCGCCGGTAATAATGGCAACGGGGCGTTCCATGGCAGAGTTTTTCTGTAAAGAAAAGAAATTTCAGGTGGAAGCAGTTACAAAAAAGGGCCAAGGTTTTTTCCTGTCAGGCCGGTTTCTTACTTTACATTTATGCAACAAGGTGAGAAACAACTGGATATAGTGATTGCCTGACGGCAGCTCGGCAGCCTGGTTTCTGGGCAGGAAGGCTTGTTCAACCTTGAATGCCAAACGCTGAATATCAACCTCCACATCATGTGTGATACCTTCGTAGCCTTGCCCGGCCATACCGACAGCGGCAACCTCATCCTGGGAAAAAATTCCGACCGCGAGCCCAACGAAGCGCAGGCCATCGAGCGCGTGCCGGCCCAGAGCCACAAAGCGCAATGGTTGCAGTGTACCTATATCCGTATCCCTCAGGTGAAGGAAACCTATGAAGTGATCCTCTCCCGTCCTTTCCATATGTGGGGAGCCGAGATGGGCGCTAACGAGCATGGATTAGTGATCGGCAACGAAGCGGTCTTTACCAAAATCAGATTTCGGCGCCGAAATGATGGGCTTACCGGCATGGATATGCTTCGCCTGGCCCTGGAACGGACGAAGTCGGCCGAAGCGGCCCTGGAATGCATTACCAGCCTGCTCGAACAGTATGGGCAGGATGCTTGCGGGGGGTACCGCGACCAACGGTTTTTTTACCACAACAGTTTCATTATCGCTGATAAGGCTTCCGCCTGGATACTGGAAACCGCCGGGCGTCAATGGGCTGCGAAGCAGGTAGCAGGCTTTGCCAGCATCTCCAATGGGTTGACGATAGAAGAAGATTATCATCTGCTTAGCAAGGAAGCCATTGATTTTGCCCGAAAGAAGGGGTGGTCGAAGAAAGGCCAGGCCTTTAATTTTCGCAAGGCTTTTTCCGATTGGTTTTACACCTATATGGGGAGTTGCCGGCTGAGACAGGAGGCCACTTTCCGGGGAGGTACGGCTGGCGGGCGCTTTTCTGTGCAGCAAGCTATGGAGTTGCTGGCCACCCACAACCTGCCGGAGGAGGAATTCCAGCCGGGGCGTTGCACAACGGCTTCCCTCTGCATGCACGCCACCGGCCCGGCCAACCCCAGTCAGACTACAGGCAGCATGGTGGCCGAGATCCGCACGAACGGGCCTTCTACGCTGTGGCTTACCGGTACGGCCTCGCCCTGCCTGTCTGTGTATAAACCCTACTTCTTCGGGGGCGGTACGTTGATGGGAGCAGAGTGGAAAATACCCGGGCCCTTGCCCGATGAGTCACTTTGGTGGCAGGCGGAAGGCGTATTCCGAAAAATTGCCAGGAACTATCAGGCGCGGAAACCACTGAAGAATGCAGCGCGCCGGGAATTGCAGCGCGCATTGCTGGCGAAAGAAAAACATTTGCTGAGGGAGGGCGCAGACATTCGGAAACTGGATGTGCTTTCCGAAGAAAGCCTTCAGGCGCATGGGGCCCTCCTGACAAGCTGGGACAGTGAAATGAAGAAGAGTATGGGGCCCACCATAAAATGGAACCCTTTATTTTATTATTTCAGGCGCCGGATAGACCGCGCGGTCGGGGTGGCTGATGAATGAATTGTGGTTGCGTGCCCTTCGGGTATAAAGTTAAAGGGCCTGTTTTTGCATCTCGGCCTGTCTTGCATTTTCATGAGCCTATCTTGCATTTTAGATGGCCAGTAGGGGTATTTTCACAAAATTCCTTAGTTTCACTGTAGAAAATTATTGCTTAATGATCAGGTTCAATTGATGCAGATCCATACCCAAAAAAGAATGAAAGTCCTAATTTTTATATCCCTTGCCCTATCACTGCCGCACCTGGCATTGGCTCAGGGTTTTGATGGAGAGTACGTTTTTGTTGCCGGAGGCAGTGAGGTTGTTATTCAGATCCAGGAAACCGGACAAGGCCAGCTTTCCGGAATGCTCACCGACTCGGATGGCACGCGCTACCAGGTTAGGGGCAGTGTAGAACAGGGCGATGCCCGGGGGACGCTGGCCAACAGCCAGGGAGCCCTGTACTTTGAGGCCTACCTCGAGAATGGCCGGTTGGTGCTCGCCATTATTCCGGCCGATGCTTACAATCAGCCGGATTACTTGAATAGCAAGGAATTCATCCTTTCCCGCCGGGAAAGGATTAGGGCTCCTCTTGAACTGGCACAGGAGCAGCCCCGGGAAGAACCGCGCAGCTCGCCGCCGCCCCGGGAACAGCGAGCCGGGGGGATATGGGAAGGCGCCTTCGAAGGGGAGATCAATAAGGTGGTGGCTAAACTCAATTTGCGGCGTTATGGCAATCAACTCAGTGGCGATATCGACGCCGGCGGTTACAAATACCTATTGGAAGGGGCGGTAAATTCCAGCGAAGCATGGGGGGATGTACTGGATCCGCAGACCCAGGGTAAGATGAAATTTTCGGGCTCCCTGGACGGAGACCTGATCGAGCTCACCTTTTCGACGGACGAAGGCCAGTTTCAGATGGAATTTCTGAGGGAAGGCGCAAAACGGCCGTCTTCCGGCAATGGCCAGCAAAACCTGGCTGGTAACTGGGCTTATACCCAGGAACCTCAATCCGGCGAATTCGCCCCATCCAAATACTTGTTGCTGGTTTTGCTTCCGGACAGTAAGTTCCTTTACGGAGAGGCCAAAGCGGTGCGTACTGACCCGGGAGGCAAAAACGTAGGCCGGGGCCAGTGGAAAACCGAGAATAATGTTCTCTACATTCGCCAGGGAAAAGAATGGAAAACATTTGCCGCGTTTCAACAGAAAGGAGACAGCCTTTTCCTGAAATTCAGCAATGGATCTGTCCAGCAATGGAAGCGGGTGGATTAGCGCCTTCGGTATTCAATTTGATCACCTGCTTAACACCTGAAAATAATGTCAATGAAACAATTTCCTGTTATTCTGTCGCTGGCCATTCTGGCCGCCTGCCAGCCCTCTGAAGCGGTTCAAAAGGAGGGATTTCCAGCTGGCCGCTGGGTAGACCTTACCTATGCTTTCGATGAAAATACCGTTTACTGGCCTACAGCGGAAAGCTTCAGGCTGGACACGGTTTCCGAAGGGGTGACCGATAAAGGGTATTATTATTCAGCTTATTCTTTTTGTGCAGCTGAACACGGCGGTACCCATATGGATGCTCCGGTTCATTTTGCCGAGGGGAAAAATGCCGTAGAACAGATCCCCTTGGAACAACTCATCGGCCCTGCCATAGTTGTAGACGTATCAGATAAAGCGCAGGGCAACAGGGATTATCTGATCCAGGCCATCGATTTCGAAACCTGGGAACAAGCCCATGGGCGAATACCTGACGGGGCGATCGTTTTGGTGAATACCGGCAGCGGCCAGTTCTGGCCGGACAGGAAAAAGTATATGGGCACCGATGCCAGGGGCGCCGAAGCGGTAGCGGAGCTGCACTTCCCTGGCCTGCACCCCGATGCTGCCCGGTGGCTTGCGGAAGAAAGGGCTATCAAGGCCTTTGGACTGGACACCCCCAGCATCGATTATGGGCAATCCACCAATTTTGAAAGCCATCAGATATTAGGAGCGGCCAACATTCCGGGCCTTGAAAATATTGCCAACCTGGATCAACTGCCTCCCAAAGGCAGTATGGCCATCGGCCTGCCCATGTTGATCCGTCATGGCAGTGGCGCTCCCCTGCGGATCGTGGCTTTGGTACCGGAAGATTAAGCGCTTGTCCGAAAACCGTTTTTGAAGCCGAAAACATGATTTGCAGGCCAAAGGATGGTTTTCGGATAGGCTTAAAGTGTAGGTTTAACCTCATTGGGTAAGGCCGGCTTTCTCTTCAATCACTGCCCGGAGGACGAGCGGTGGAGCAGGTCATCCGGTGGAGAAATAAAAAATCCAACCTGAAAAAATAGTGCGTTGGACTGTTCGACATTGAAGGGGGTGGTGCCTGGTGATTTGGCCTCAAAGTCCGTACTGAAATTGAACCGGTAACCTGCTTTAAAATTGCCCCAGATCCACCGTGCGAATTGGTGTTCTACCCGGGTGGAGATTAAAAACTCGGAATGATTAATGGCGTAATCAAACAATCCGGAAGGGCTGCCGGCATCGGGGCCGGATACCCGGTAACTCTGGCTGTCATATTCAACCCCAAAGAGCAGGATGTCCCCGTCTCCCAGGTTGTATCTCAAAAAAGCATTGGCAGGAAATACGGATTCTATGCCCCATTTGTCATTGAAATTCCGGTTGAACAGCAGGAAGGGGATCAGGTTATTCCGCCGGAAACTCTTGGAGTAGGCCAATCCTACCCCCCACTCAAAATCATCGCTGGGTTTGATGGCGTATATGCCATAGAATTTGTAGATCGCGTATCGGTCCTCAAAAAAGCGCCCTAGCCCGCCGAAGTTGCCATTTGCGGACAGTTTGAACCGGAAGGCCAGATAGTTGAACTCTCCCAGGGGTTTTGAAACGATGACTCCTAACGAATTGCTCTTCAAGGCACTGTCATTCAGTTCCCGGAACGCCTCGCTGAAGTCGGCGCCAAAGCGCTTGATGTCGTATAACTCAGAAAAGTAGGAATAATTCAACAGGAGTTTAAAACTTTCCTTATTGATGACCGGCAATTTGATGTCGAACTTCACGTAGCTCAGGTTCCTGAATTCCGTCAGAGGCTGGGTCAGTATCGTGTCCTCGGCCTTAAACTGGCCGCCTCCGAAATAACCGTAGGAAAGCTCCAGTCCTTTGGCACGAGAACGGTTCTCTACGCCGGGTTTACAAAAACAGCGCAATTCCCCACCTTGAGTAGTGACGTCTTCGGGAAAAAAATCCGGCTTGGTTTGGGTATGTCCCTTCAGGGCAAATAAGAGGACTGAGGCAATTAAAAACAGATATTTCATTTTCCTGATTTCCTGCTTGAGTTTAAAACGGAACAAAGATAGGATTTTGAATGGTTTGCGAGGGAGGAAAATTTATATGCCATTCATTTATATATCATTGCCGGCCAGCATCAATTGGAACGTGCATTTTCTTTGTCTATCGTAGCGTTTACGGACAATTACAATTCCTAAAAATCTTGTATATCTCGCCCAAAAGCAAATTTTTTTTGCTCCTTACATGAGATTGCTCACCTTTTTTGTTGATTTCTGTCATTGTTGAGGCCACCCGAAATCCCAATCTTGATGTCAATTTTTATTGAGCATCAATAAAAAGCAAGATTGAATGTCAACGGCCATAGTTATGCCGGTGATTTTTAAAAAGATCAAAGCCAATTTAATATGAAAGAGGGAAATGGAAGCCTGGCTACTCCTAGTCCGAAAATTTCAAACCGGCTCACGTTAAAAGAACACATCCTGGAGATCGTCAGCGACTCCGGTGAGGGCGCCCAAAAGGCAGGACAAAGCTTCGGCGCTGTATCTGCCAAGATGGGGAATGGAGTGTGGACCGTCGAGATCATTCCGGCTGATATTCAGCCGCCGCCACGAACTAAGGAGAGTGCTTCCGGTATCCGGATTCGTTTTGGTACCGGAAAGATCACCAACGCCGGCGATGAGGCCGATGTATTGGTCGCCTTCAACGAGATCGTCCCTTATACCCGCATCGAACAAAATGTCTATCGGAAAGGAACCATTGTGCTCATTGAAAGCAAATGGGCTACGGACGATTCAGCGGACATCAGAAAGAGCTATGCCAATGCGATCCAGGATTTCAAGGATCGGGGCTTCGTCGTTTATGAGATCCCCATGGAGGAGGAATGCCTCAAGCTGACCCCTAATCCCAAGAAGGGGAAGAACATGTGGGTTCTGGGCATGCTGAGCCACATCTACGACCGCGATATGGAGAAAGCGGCTGCCCAGATCGAGTACACTTTCCGCTCCAAATCTCAGGCGGTGATCGATTCTAACCTGAAATTGTTGCAAGCGGGTTACAACTGGGCCGCGGAACACCTCGACCTGCGCTACGAGGTTCCCGCCATTGAGGCCAAACAGGAACTGGTGGTGATGAACGGCAACGAAGCCCTCAGCTTCGGCATTCAGGCCGCCGGCATCGAGCTGTGCTCCATGTATCCTATTACACCTGCCACTTCCACTTCTCACCATCTTGCCGAGTGCATTCAGTCTTCCGGAGGCATCATTCACCAGGCGGAGGACGAGATCGCGGCGGTGGGTTTTGCCATTGGTGCCTCCTATGCAGGTAAAACCTCGGTGACCATTACCTCTGGCCCTGGCCTCGCCCTGAAAACGGAATTCCTCGGCCTGGCCGTTATGGCGGAAGTGCCCCTGGTAGTCATCGATGTACAGCGGGGTGGGCCATCCACCGGCCTGCCGACCAAGGTTGAACAGAGTGACCTGCTGGCAGTGTTGTATGGCCAGCCGGGGGATGCGCCCAAAGTGGTGCTCGCCCCCTCTACGATTGAAGAGTGCTTCCACTTTGTCATTCTCGCCCGCAAGATCGCCGAATCTTTCCGAATGCCGGTGATCCTTCTTTCCGATGCCAACCTGGCAACGGGTGTACAACCCTTCCCCCGGCCGCAATTGCGCGAAGAGTGGTTGTCGCCTCCTGTTGACCAAAGCCCCTGGAAAGAGGGGGTTACGCCTTATGGTTGGGATGATAAAACCGGCCTGAGCCAGCGCCCGATCCCCGGGCAGGCAGGCGGAGAATATACCCTTACCGGCCTGGCGCACAGTGCTGCCGCTAAAGTGACCTACCTGCCGGAGATCAACCAGAAAACCTCCGCATTGCGAAGCCGTAAACTGGCTACTTTCGGGCGGACGCTGAAGCCGCCGAAGGTGAATGGGGACAATGAAGGGGAACTGCTGATCGTCGGTTGGGGCTCCACCCGCGGCGCTATTGAGGAAGCAGTGGGCCGGGCCCGTGAACAGGGCGCCAGTGTATCTTCCCTCCATCTCCATTTCCTCAGCCCCATGGAACCCGGGTTGAAGGAAATTTTCCAGCGGTTTAAAAAGGTGATGACCGTCGAGATCAACTACAGCGATTCCCTTGACGATCCGATGATCACTCCCGAGAACCGCCGCTACGCTCAATTGGCCTGGTTGCTGCGCGCACAAACCCTGGTGGACATAGATTGCTACTCCAACGTCTACGGGCAACCCCTGCGCCCCGGGGATATTGTCGACAAAATCCAGCAAGAACTAAACCGATAAAAAGCAGAAGCCATGTTTGGAATAAAAAAAGATTTCGTTTGCGAACTGCCTAAGAAATATTACACCCTCAGCGATTATGAAAAAGGGGTGGCCCGGTGGTGTCCGGGATGTGGTGACCATGCAGTACTCTCTGCAGTTCAGCGCCTTTGCCGGGAAGAGCAGTTGCCCCCGGAAAAAACAGTTTTCGTATCGGGTATCGGCTGTTCCAGCCGTTTTCCGCACTATATGAATACCTATGGATTTCACGGCCTGCACGGGCGCGCCTTCCCGGTGGCCTGTGGCGTGAAATTCCGCCGTCCCGACCTGAACGTTTTCGTCATCACCGGCGACGGCGACTGCTGTTCCATCGGAGCCGGGGCCTGGATACATGCCATCCGGTACAACATGAACATCACGACCATCATGTTCGACAACCAGATCTACGGCATGACCAAAAAGCAGACCTCACCGACTTCCCGCATCGGTACCATTTCCAATACCCACCCTACGGGCTCCGTCCTGCCTCCGGTCAACCCGCTGCAAACTTCACTGGGCATGTCGAATGTCTCTTTTGTAGCCCAGACGGCCGACTGGGTGCCAGGCCACCTCTTCGCTACCATTAAAGCCGGTTATGAACATCCCGGGTTCGCCTTCATCAAAGTGATCATGCGTTGTTCCAAGTTCATGGGGCCGCTGGTGGAAGAAATGACCACCAACCGGGACGCCATCTCCATCCTGACTCATGAGAACGGCATACTGCCGGATGATGGTACCCTGAGAGCATTCCGTCACCATCACGTTCATGACCCATCCGATATCGATGCTGCCCGGGAACTGGCAGAAGATAAAGAGGCGTCCTACCTGGGCTTGTTCTACCAGAACAAAGAGGCCATACGCTACGACCTCTACGGCGCCCATAACCTCGGCTTTACACCGGAAGAAAAGATCGCAGCCGTCAATGCACAGCTGGATAAGTACGCGGTTTAAGGAGGCATGGGCGTGTAGTGCTGTGGCGTATCAGTGTATCGGTGGTGGTGTATTGGGGCAGCTTCATTGAGGTCGCCAGGAACACCGTCACTCCAACACTCAGTCATTCAATCATTCAATCACTCAGTCATTCTAGATGAGCAACAAGGATTCCGATAGAGAAGCGATCAACGATTTTTTCCGGGACGAAGCTGCTGGTATTCCGGGTTTTCTGAAAAACAGGGAAGCTCCGGGACAGGTATTGTCTTTTGAAGAGGATGCCGGCCTGCCACAATTCCCCGAAGCCACCCCGGCGACGGAGGCAGAACACCGGCAATACTGGAGAGCGCTCCGGGCCTTTTTCAGAAGTGGAAAAGGAGGAGGCTTGCCCAGGCCTGGTGGGCAACTGCAGGTTTACCCTGCCATCCTGGCTCCTTTCCGCGGACGGGAATACATTCAATACAACTTTCCCTGTTGGGTGGCCGATGCTGGATCGGCGGCCGCCGGAGAAGATGCCCATGGGGCCTTTCATACCCTCCAGAGCCTGCTAACCGAGGCGGTGCGGGCCTTTGCCCCGGAGGAGGGGCAGGCCAAGATATTGAAGGATAACTTGTTGCGCCTGGAGGCTGGCATTCGGGCAAAGGTGCACTTTGCCGATGCCGCATTTACGGCGGCTCCGGTATTTCAGGAAGCCTTGGAAGAACTGGAATCGCAGTTGTCGGTCAGAGGGGAGGAGGGTAAGGCCTTTGCCGAAGACCTGCTCCGCCTAAAAAGGGTACTGCCGAAAACAGGGGTATTGGTCCCCTTTTCAGCACAAGCGCCGCTGCACATCCTGGCCACCGTGATTCAAAGACAATTAGCTGCCAGTCGCGAGCCCATTCGCTTGGAAATGGTTCGCCTGGCTAATCAACTGAAAGACATTTTGGCGGTAGAGCGGGAAAAGGATCCGGAATCCCACTCTGCCGAACATCTGCATTCGGCGCTCGATTTTGCCGATACTTTCCTCAATTTCGAGGAGCTTTCTGCTGTATTGCCTTCGGGCGGTTCAGAAACCATGCCTGAGGAGCGTCACCACCGCATTGATATGATCCTGGAAAGCCTCAACCAGGCGGAGGAACTCCTCTTCGGGTGCGAGGCCTTTGTCGTAACCGGGGAAGGACAGGAGGCATTCAGTGACGTTGACTGGAAAGGCAGTTTTCCCGGGTTTAAGGTCAGAAAGGCGCCGGCCGGACAGCTATCTCATATGGCATCCAAGGTATTTGATGATGAACTGGGTAAGGCTGCCCGCGTATTTGCCGCTCTGCGGATGGGCCAGTTGGAGGCCAATGGCCAATATGTGCCAGAAATGCACAGTGATTTTTTCGCTCATTTCGATTGGCGCAGTTTCAATGAACAGGAATGGGCGGCTTGTTCCCCGGTGTTGTTACTGACGGATGCAGAAGGCCTGCTGGAAAAGGAACTCAATGCTTTTTCCCATCAGTTGGCCTCAGACCGCCCCATCAAATACCTCGCGGTTAAAAACAGAAGGCTGGGCGATGATGGTGGTAAAGAACTGCCTAAAGACAACCTGGCATTTCGCCGGGAACTGGGAGCTTTGGCCATCGCCCACCGTAATGCCTTCGTGATGCAATCCTCTGCCATTCGCCCTGGTTACCTGCACGAAGGGTTTGTTAGAGGGACAAGTGTTTTTTCCCCGGCCTTATTCTATCTGTTGACGTCACATGCCGAACAGGCAACTGTTGAACCCAGCCTATGGGCGAGTGCTGCGGTGGAAGGCCGCGAGTTTCCGGGATTTTCCTTCGACAGTCGAAAAGGGCCGAAGTGGGGAAGCCGCTTCGATATACAGGAAAACCCACAACCGGAGGTAGACTGGCCAGCCCACCAGTTGGCTGCCCGCAACGCTAAAGGGGAGGAAGAAACCCTGCAATTGCCCTTCACTTTCGCTGATTTTGCTGTTCTGGAGGAGTATTACAGCAGCTGTTTCCACGTCGTGCCCCCCGAATACTGGTCGTCAGAACTGATCCCGCTAGCTGAATACCTCGAACTCTCCGATGATGAGATGTTTACCAAAGTACCCTACATATGGCTGGTAAATAATGACGGACAACTGCAAAGGGCCGCAGTGGCCTGGCCTCTGGCGCTGGCGTGTCAGGAACGGCTGGACTTCTGGCATTTCCTGCAGGAGAATGCCGGTATCCACAGTTACCACGTTGAACAGGCTACCGAACGCCTGCGCCAGGAATTAAAAGAGGCTACGGAGAAAAAGATCGCGACGCTGAAGGCGGAACAGGAGGCGGCTGTGGAGAAGGCCCGGGACGAAGCTGCCCGCAACGCTATGGAAAACCTGGCATCTGTGCTCCTGGATATGGACCTCAATACCGTTGTTTCGGCAGGAGCCCCCGTAGCTGCTACCCAGGCTTCGGATTTAAAACCCAAACTCAAAGTGGAGGCGGCCGCCTCAAAACCGGAGGAGAAACCAGCGGAGAAACCGGCCCCGAAACCGGAAGAACAACAGAAATCAGATGACGACGAACCGGGCGAGGCCTGGATCGAGACGCCCTTGTGTACTTCCTGTAACGAGTGCATTGACGCCAATAAGAATATTTTTCAGTACAACGCCGATAAACAGGCCTTTGTCGCCAATCCGAAAGGAGGTGCCTTCGCCGATATTGTCCGGGCTGCCGAAAAGTGCCCGGTGAAGATCATCCATCCCGGTACCCCTCAGAATCCCGGGGAGGAAAACCTGGAGGAATGGGTGAAGCGTGCGAAGCCGTATCAGGCTTAGGGCAGGGATGTTTGGACGTTTGGACGTGGGGATGTTTGGACGTGGGGACGTGGGGACGTGGGGACGTTTGGATGTTTGGATGTTTGGAAGTGGGGAAATAGGAATAAAACAATAAAAGCACAGTAAAAAAGCTGATGGTAAACGAGATCCTCATACCGGTGGGAATATTAGCAGGGTTGGGCCTGGTTTTTGCCGTTATCCTTGCGGTGGCGTACAAGCGGTTGCGTGTGGAAGAAGACCCGCGCATCGACCAGGTGGAGGAGATGTTGCCACATGCCAACTGCGGCGCTTGCGGCGAGCCCGGCTGTCGGGTTTTTGCCGAAAAGGTGGTTGCTAATGCAGTGAAGATCTCGAAATGCACGGTAAGTTCCCAGGCAGCCATTGAGCGCATTGCCGCCTACCTGGGGGTCGAGGCCGGTGCGGAAGAGAAACGGGTAGCCCGATTGCTGTGCGCCGGCGGAAAAAGAGAAGCGCACAGCTTGGCGGAATATGCGGGCACCCTGCGCACATGCCGGGGGGAGGCTGTCGTTACCGGCGGCCCTAAAGCCTGTGCCTGGGGTTGCCTGGGGTTGGGTGACTGCGTCAACGTTTGCGACTTTGATGCCCTTTATCTGAACGAAGATGGCCTACCGGCCGTCATCCCTGATAAATGTACCGCCTGTGGCGATTGCGTGGAGATCTGCCCTAAAAACCTCTTCGAGCTGATGCCGGAGAGCCAAAAACTCATCGTACAGTGTAAATCCCTGCTCGAAGGCAGCCTGGCGGAGTCGAAATGTTCGGTGGCGTGTACCGCCTGCGGCCGTTGTGTGGCCGACGCTGCGCCGGGCCTGATCGAGATCCGGAGCAACCTGGCAGTGGTCAACTACGAGCTGAATCAACTGGCCAGCCCGGAAGCCACCCTGCGATGCCCGACTAATGCTATTGTCTGGGTAGAAGGCCGGCAATTTGAAAAGCGCCCAACGGTCTGGCTTCCGCTGGGACGGGTGGAAAAATATACGGAAGATATATGAGCGGTTTCTTCAGGCGGCAACCATTGGTGTTTGCCTGCATTTCACGAAAGAACGAGCGAAGATGAATGATCAGCATAACATATTTGGAAAGACAATAAAAAGTACTGCCGCGGAACTTATCCGGAATCTGGAGTCCGGTATCAGTGAAGGTTTCCTTTCATCGGATCCTATGGAGGGTTCCCCGGGCAAAAATCTCTTCGGGCGGACGAGCTGCCATCGCTTCGGTTCTGACCTGTCATTCCTCACCGGCCTGGCCAGCACGGGATTGCGCACCAGCGCTTTTCTGAACGGGGGGCAATTGAGCGCCAACTATAACCAATTGGAGGGGCTCGTCCGGCAAAATCTGGCGGCTCTGGTCCATTGTGCCTCAAGCTCCCGGGAGGGTAAGGCGTCCTCCGCTGCCCTGAGTAGCCTTCAGGGGGTAACCCAGGCCGGGTGTTTTCAATTAGCCCCGTCCAACCTTCAGGAACTTGTCGATTTTACCATCATCGGCCATAAGGTGGCCGAGCTGGCCTTGTTACCCGGCATTTGCCAGGTAGACAATGCCTATACCCTGCAGGAAGCCAATGTACCGGATGCGGATGGCTTGCGCCGCTTCCTGGGAGAACCTGACGAGCACATCAACTGCCCGGCGCCGGCCCAGCGCCTGCTCTTTGGCAAAAGCCGCCGCCGCATCCCCCAATGGTACAGCCTGGATACGCCTACCATGAATGGAGGGCGCAAGGAAAAACTGGGCCTTCAATTGGAAGGGGTTGCCCGTGAGCGCTATTTTTATCACCACCTGCCGGCGATTATCCGCCTGGTTTTGGAGGAATATAGCCGGTTGTCCGGGCGGCAATATGCTGCTGTTAAAGCGGAAGAAGCCAGCAGGGCAGATTATATCCTCCTCGTTCGGAGCTCCGATTTCGAGGCTGCCGTGGAAGCTGCGCGGCTGGCCCGTGATCAGGAAAGAGTGAAGGTGGGCGTACTCAGCCTATCCCTGCTCCGGCCTTTTCCGCAGGAGGAACTGGCTTCCTGGATGGAAGGCAAGAAAGGCATTACCATCCTCGAAGAGGCCGGCAGCACCAACATGGGAGAAAGCCCCTTATTCCGTGAAGTGGGTGCCGCCGCCCGCCGCCTGGGAAGAAATGCGCCTGCCTTGTATTCCGGGGCCTACGCCGGGAGGCTCACCCTGGAAGCTGCCGTTGCTGCCGTTAAGAACATGGGCCGCAACGGGGGAAGGAAGGAACGCTTTTACATCGGGTTCGATTTTACCCGCCAATCGACCAGTTTCCCCCAGCATCAGGTTATGCTGCAGTCCATAAGCCGAGAATACCCGGATATCGAAAAAGAAACGCTGGAAACGGCGCCAGATAATACAACGAATAAACCCGCTGTGGCTATTCGCAGCCTGCCATTTGCCATTCGCCGGTACCAGGACCAGGGTCCGCCTTATACCCGTCTGTCCAGGTTTTACCACAATACCGCCTGTTTTTACCAGCAGGGAATTCATACCGAACTGGTGGCGGATCCCTTCCAGGCGCTGCCCGCTGTTCCGGCAGCTGCGGCCAATTTTGCCGTCCCCGAAGGAGGGAAACATAGCCTGCCGGTTTTCCAGCCACAGAATTGTACAGGTTGTGGGGCCTGTATCGCCTATTGCCCTCATTCCGCTTTGCCAAGCATTGCGATCACTTTCCAGTCCCTGGTGCGGGCAGGTATGAAGATCGCCGCCAGCCAGGGAACGCCCGTTCCTCAGTTGATGGGCATAGAGCGGAAACTGGTCAAAGAGGCGGAAGGATTGATCCGGAAAGGAGATAAGGATATCCAAAGGATAGAAGATATCCTGCCGGAGGCTTTTCAGCTGATGGCAGGGCAATCCGATATGCAAGGCGAAAAGCTGGAACGGGCGCAGGAAGGCATTGCTATTCTGAATGGCATCATCGGGCATTTCCCCGTTGCCGTTACCGAGCCCTTCTTCCACCAGAAAAAACGCCAGGAAAAGGGTACGGCCCAGCTGTTTTCCATCGCCATCGACCCACACGCCTGTACGGGCTGTGGCATTTGCTCGGCCGTATGCGAGGATGATGCCCTGCGCATGTCTGCCCCGGAAGCAGCCCTGTCCCGGCAGATGGAAGCGGCCATGGAGCTGTGGGAGGAACTGCCGGATACGCCTACCGATACCATTAACCAACTGATCCGGGAGCCGGATTACAACTCTTTTGCGGCCACGTTGCTGAGCCGCCATTTCTACCTGTCCTTATCGGGCGGTTCAACTTCTGAAGCGGGCGCACCCGCTAAAACGCTCCTGCACTGGCTGGCTGCTGTTCTGGAATCGGTGATGCAGCCCCGTGTGGAGCAACAAGCCAAAGAGCTGGAGGAACAGGCCGAAGAACTGGCCAAAAATATTCATCAGCACCTGAGCAATGCTCTGCCGAAGCGAGATTTTCAGCTTTCAGATGAAGCGTTATCTCTATTTGAGGAGGGCAAACTTCCCCTGGAGGAAGTGATCCGTCAGATCGATACCGGGCCCCAATCCGGGATCGTGGACGCTGCTGCTCTACGCCGGAAGATCGCGTTGCTGAATGACCTGAAGGCCCTGTTGTGGGCACTGCGCGAAGGCCCCACCGGTGGAGGCCGGGCGCGCTTTGGTGTCTTACTGGCGGATAATGAGGCCCTGCCCTGGGCAGATGATTATCCCTACAATGCCTTCACTACACCAGTGGCCTGGCATTGGGACGGTTCGTCCTCTGAGCGCCTACTGGGTATTCTTAAGGGACAGGCCCGACATGTACTTGACCATATCCGGCTGCGGCGCCGGGCAGCCCTGGAAGCCAATAACAAATACCGTCCGGAACTGCACGACCAGGAGGTCGGCACCCTGGAATGGGCCGGGCTTTCTCCTGAGGAAAGGTCCATGCTGGCGCCCATCCTGCTGATTGGGGACTCCCGTTTGTTATCTGAACAGGGCCGTGGAGGGCTCCTGGAATTACTGAGCTCCGGGCTTCCGGTAAAGGTAGCTATTCTGGATGACGCGGCAGCACCCGCCGGGCAAGCTGCCGGCGCCTGGCTGGCCGCCTCCCAGGCATTGTGGGCTTCGGCGCTGACATTGCAAGATACTTTCCTGCTCAGGGGCAGCCTGGCCGATGATCCCGCCTTGTTCGGCCAGATGCGCGACGGGCTGCAACGGCCCGAACCTGCTGTTTTTCACCTGCTGGCGCCCCGGCCGGAGTTGCACGTTCCCAATAACGGATTATGGCCAGAACTGTGCAGCCTCGCTCTGAGAACGAGGGCGTTCCCCAGCCTCCTTTTTGACCCCGACGGGAAAAAAGACTACCTGTCTTCGGCTATTTCCCTGGGGCAAAATCCGACACCGGAGGCGGATTGGGTGAAAACAGCCCTTTGGCGTAAGGAGGGCGACAAGGAAATGGAAGAACTTTATGCCTTGTCCTATGCAGACTGGCTCTTCAGCCTGAAGTCCTGGCAGGGTTATTTCCAGCCTCTCCAACCGGAGAACGGAGCGCCGTTGTCCGTGGGCGAGTACCTGGCTTTGGATGAAAAGGGGCGAAAGGGTAAAGTTCCGGTAGTTTCTTCAGTGGATGAAAACGGCCAGCTGAGACAATATGCCGCCGCCCCCGAAGTGGTGGCCGCTGCCCGGCAGGCTCTCCGCCAATGGAACGGCCTGCGCGAGCTGGCCGGCCTGCGCAGCCCATTCCCGCAAAAAGAAAGGGAAACGCTGGAAAAAGAGCTCGCCGGAAAATACGAAAAGGAGATCGCTGAACTGAAAGCTTCCTACGAAGCCCGGCTGCAGGATCAGGAAAACATGCTGATGGAGCAGGTCCGGGTGAAGCTGAGAGATAAACTGCTGGCGCTTTCCCGCAGGGGAGAGCAGCTGGCTTCATTGCAGGAGGAGGTAGATTAATCCCAATAAGATGACAGGCACGGCCCAAAACGGATTGAAAGATAAATTGCTGACCTTCCGGCACGGTGTACATCCGGAGGAATTTAAGGAGTTGTCGAACCACCAACGGATCGAACGAATGCCTTTCGTAGAAGAGTATACCCTTCCGTTGTTGCAGCATATAGGCGCACCTTCGAAGGCCTTGGTCCACAAAGGGCAGCGCGTACGCCGGGGGGATAAGATTGCCGATGCCGGCTCCTTCGTATCGGTGGCGTTGCATGCTCCGGTGGACGGCACGGTGACGGACGTCGGGCTCTACGGCCATCCCAACGGCCAGATGCTGCCCGCTATCCGCATTAAGGCCGACCCTTTTTCCACTCAGCAGCTGGACCAACCCCCGCAACGCCAGCCGGAAGAGCTCAGTAAGGCCGAGTTCATCGCGGCCATACAGCAAGCTGGTATTGTCGGGCTGGGAGGCGCGGCCTTCCCCGCCCATGTGAAGTTTAACATCCCGGAAGATAAACATTGCCGTTATCTCATGCTGAATGGTTGTGAGTGCGAACCTTTCCTTACCTGCGACCACCGGGTGATGGTGGAGTACGCCGAGGAGTTGATCGACGGGACCCGTATTCTGCAGCATTTTATTCAGGCGGAGAAAGTCTCCATTGCTATTGAGGCGAATAAACCGGATGCGGTGGCCACCCTGCGGGAAGCCGCTGCGAAGGTGGGGTTTCCGGTGGAGGTAGTACCTCTTAAAGTAAAATATCCTCAGGGAGCGGAGAAGATGATGATCAGCGCCATTCTGGGAGAAGAAGTCCCGGCTGGGCGGCTGCCTATTGATGTAGGGGTGCTGGTGTCCAATGTGGGTACCATCGTGGCCTTATCCCAGTACTTCCGGCAGTCGCAGCCGCTGATCGAACGGGTAATAACAGTGACCGGCACGGCAGTTCGGCGCCCCGCCAATGTACTGGTGCCGCTGGGAACTCCCATGCGTGACCTGGTGGAATTCTGCGGTGGAGTGACGGAGGAGGCTACCCGTATTCTCCTGGGCGGCCCTATGATGGGCATTGTGCAGAAGAGCCTGGATACTCCGGTGGTGAAAGGGACGTCCGGCATCCTGGTGCTCACTGAACGGGAAGTGCAGGATATCGATACTTTCAGCTGCATCCGCTGCGGCCGGTGCCTGGAAGCCTGCCCTATATTCCTCAACCCGGCGCGCCTGGGCTTGCTGGCCCGCAAAGGGCTGTGGGATGATATGGAGGACTACAACGCTATGGATTGCTTTGAGTGCGGCTCCTGCTCTTACGTTTGCCCATCGGGTATCCCCCTGGTGCAAAGCATCAAGGTAGGCAAAGCAATGATCAGGGAACGAAAAACGAAATAACCGGGCGTTCCACATTCATGTGGAGCGCACCCAAAAACAATACAGCAGCAAAAGCATGGTAGAGAAACCCAAAATAACGATCTCTTCTTCCCCTTTTCTGCATGATCAGGTGACGACGCCGAAGATCATGTGGGAGTTGTCCTACACGCTGGTACCTATCCTGCTGGCGGCTGTTTACTATTTCGGCCTTAGTGCGTTGATGGTCAGTGCCGCCAGTATAGCCGGCTGCCTGGCCACCGAATACTATCTCGGGAAAAAAGGGCCGCTGGGCAACCCTTTGCGCGATGGCAGCGCCCTGCTGACAGGCCTGCTGTTGGCATTGACCCTGCCTCCCGGTTTTCCTTTGTGGATGGCTTTTGTCGGTGGTGTGGTAGCCATCGGGATGGGAAAGGTAATCTGGGGAGGCCTGGGGCAGAATGTATTCAACCCGGCTCTGGTGGGGCGGGCTTTTCTGCAGGCGGCTTTTCCGACTGCCATTACCACCTGGGAACCGCCTGACGGAAGGTACCTGGGTTTGCGGGGCACCAACCTGGCGCCGCCTTTTTATCAGGGAGAAGCGGTGGATGCCCTGAGCACGGCCACTCCGCTTTCCGAAATGAAGTTCAGCCATGAGCCGACCGCCCTCGCTGACCTTTTTATGGGAAACATAAGCGGTTCTCTGGGGGAGACCTGCGGGCTACTTTTACTGCTGGCGTGCATCTACCTGATCATCCGGAGGATCATCAACTGGCGGATACCGGTGGGGATACTGGCAACGGTGGCCCTCTTTTCCGGAATAGTATACCTGATCGCTCCTGATCGCTATCCATCGCCGGGTTTCATGGTGCTGGCAGGCGGTTTGTTGCTGGGCGCCGTTTATATGGCGACTGACCCGGTGAGCTCCCCTTTGGGCCCCAAAGGGATCTGGATCTACAGTATCGGTATTGGACTATTGGTCGTACTGATCCGTATTTGGGGCGGGCTGCCGGAAGGAGTGATGTACGCCATCCTGTTGATGAATGCCGCTACGCCCCTGATCAACCGGTTTGTCCGGCCGAGGGTATACGGATATTCTTAAGAATCAACTGAGGGCGCCATCCTGTTGGCGCCCAATTGGAAAAAAGGCGCCCAGCGTATTTCAGAGGTCAAAACCCCTTTCAAAATGGAAGAAGAAAAAAGTCAACCTGTTCCAGCCACTGAGCCCGAAGCCAGTTCTTTTCGCCTGATCTCAACATTGGGCCTGGCGGGTTTCTTTTCCGGGATAGTCCTGGTTGGGGCCTTCCTATATACCAAACCCATAATAGAGGCCAACCGGGCAATGGCGCTGCAACAAGCTATTTTTAAGGTGCTTCCCGGTTGCACCAGTTTTCGCACCCTGGAGCTGCAGGACGGGCAGTTGGTGATGCTGGAAGAAGGCGCTCCGGAACCCAAAGAAGGCGAGGAAGTCCGGCGCATTTACGTTGGGTATGGCCCAAAAGACAAGCTCATCGGATTTGCCATTTCCGGAGAAGAACCTGGCTATCAGGACCTGATCATTGCGCTTTTCGGATACAATCCAGAGGAAAAGGTAGTTATCGGGTTCGAAGTGCTGGAAAGCAAGGAAACTCCTGGCCTGGGCGATAAGATCATGAAGGACCCGGGCTTCCGTGCCAATTTTGGGTCTTTGGCTGCCGAACCGTCTGTAACTGTAGTTAAAAAGGGAGAGAAGAAAAAGGACAACGAGATCGAAGCCATTACGGGTGCTACTATTTCCTCCAAAGCGGTGGGCCGGCTACTGGAGAAAAGCCTGGTGGAGTGGCGCCCTCTGATTGAGGAGCACTGGCAAGAATTTAAGAAAGTGGAAGAAGAGTAAACTATGAACCAACCGACAACGATCGAGCGGAGCCGCACGGCTGAGGAATTTCTGAAGGGCATCTGGAAAGAGAACCCGGTTTTCGTGGCGGTGCTGGGCATGTGCCCCACTCTGGCAGTGACCAATACGGCGATCAATAGCCTGGCCATGGGGCTGGCCACTACTTTTGTACTGGTATTTTCCAGCCTGCTGGTGTCAAGCCTGCGCAACGCCATCCCCAAGCAAGTGCGGATCACCACTTTCATCATCATCATCGCCACCTTTGTGACGGTAGTGGATTTTATGCTTGCCGCACTGGTGCCGCAGGTGCATAAAGAGTTGGGCGCCTTCATCGCCCTGATCGTGGTCAACTGCCTGATCCTGGGCCGGCAGGAGGCCTTCGCGTCCAAGAACAACATCAAGCTGGCCCTGGCCGATGCCCTGGGCATGAGCCTGGGCTTTACCTTTGCATTGTTGTGTATCGGTGTGGTTCGGGAAATACTGGGCAGCGGCAGCCTGTTTAACATACCGCTCTTCGGCTCAGGCTTCGAGCCCTGGGTTATCATGATCATGCCGCCGGGTGGCTTTTTTACCTTGGGTTTCCTGCTGCTGTTCTTTAACTGGCTGCAGAAGAGGCGCAAGGCCAGGCAGGAATCGGGCCGCCAAAGCACGCAGTACGAAGAGGCAAGGGAGTTTTTGTGAGGCACTGGACGAATCAACGAATCAAAGAATCACTAAAATGCAAGAACTACTCTGGATATTCATCTCCGCTCTGCTGATCAACAACTTCACCCTGGCCTATTTCCTGGGGCTTTGTCCCTTCCTGGGAGTATCGGGCCGGCTGGAGACGGCTTTTCGCCTGGGGTTGGCCAACATTTTCGTAATGCTCATTACAGCGGTCTGCGCCTGGGGGCTGAATACCTACATTCTGCCCTACGCACCCTACCTGCGGCTGATCAGTTTCATTATCGTCATTGCCAGTACGGTACAGTTTGTTGAAATGGCGGTGAAAAAGCTCAGCCCGGAGTTGTTCCGCGCCCTGGGCATTTTCCTGCCATTGATCACGACCAACTGTGCTATTCTGGGCCTGGCTCTTTTTGCCACCAACAAAGGCTACGGGTTGGTAGAAGGGCTGTTTTACGCACTCGGTGCCGGCGGCGGTGTCACCCTGGCGCTGGTACTGCTGGCCGGCATTCGCGAAGAGACGAAAGTGCTGGACATTCCGAAGCTGATAGAAGGAACAGCCCTGAACCTGATCATTGCCGGTATACTCTCTATGGCATTTATGGGCTTTGCCGGGTTGTTTAGTGCCGCAGGATAATCACGGGGCCTCTATTTGTTTCCAGTCCTCCTCCACAATAGCGCCTCCGAATTTGAACAGATATTCATCCATGCTGTGGTCGTCGACCGGCCGGATATCGAACAGTCCTTTGGAATTGGCGCCCTCCAAAAAATCCGGTGACGCCTCCAGGAATTGAGTGGACGCTTCCATAGACCGCTGGGCCTCCCGCATTTCCCTCAGAATGGCCTTCCGGGTTTCTTCATCCAGTTCATCAAATTCTTTCTCCTCTTCTTCGAAGCCCAGGATCGCTTTGGGTTTGGGAAGTTCGGTGAGGATGTGCCCTTCGTCAAACTGGCGTGGCGTGCCGCCGAGGTGGCGAAAACCCAGTATCCGGGGCGGGATCCGGGCCACGATATCGGTGTTGTTGATGTGGAGGAAAGTTTTCGCTTCCAGTAATTCATTATAGGCATCCCGAAATTCCGGGTTGCCGATGCGGGGCGAGCCATAGACGTACACGCCGGCTATCGAATAATCGCTCAATGCAAACCGGTGGGCGGCGAGCTGTGCCAGGGCCGCTCCCAGGCTATGGCCGCTGACGAATATTTTTTTATCGGCGCCGAGTTCATCCACTGCAGCCTGGACCTGGGGCCAGACGCTATCCAGGGCCTTGTTGAAGCCACGGTGTACCTTCCCTCGCCCCCCGAAGGCTTTGGTTTTGAGGAATCGGGTGTCCACCAGCGCATCCTTTCCACTGCTCGTGCCCCGGAAACAGACGACCAGATGGCTGCCTTTGCCGGTAACCAGGGCCTGGGTGTCGGTCTTTTTATCTTCCACCCAACGGAAGGGCTCATAGCCCCAGAGCTTAAGCTGCTTTTCAACATAGGCCGGGCCGAAGTAGGCGAGATGGGAAAAATCGGCCAGGGTCAGGGCATTTTGCAGCGTATGGGCTTCAGCATTTTCATCGAAGCCAAAGACAAAGGAAGGGATCACGTCGTCCCGCCCGTAACGCAGCCGGTTGATGAACTGCCCTATTCGGCGGAGCGGCCCGGCGCTGCTGCCGTCGGAGGAAGCATCTGTTTCCGGAAAGGGCACTTTTTTATCATCGACCTCCAGAAAAAGGGAACCGTCCTCCTCCTGGTTTACGGCCACATTCAGGAACGCTGCATATCGGGTTGCTGCCCCGACTACGTCAAATGGGCTGTCTGGCCCGGGTTCCGGGATCTGGCCATCGGTATTGACGACATAATGCAAAAGGGCGTGGCCGATAGCCTGTTCGAGGGCAGCATCATCGGCCACCGCTTCGGTGAGTTTTCTTCGGAAGATGACCAGGGTCTCCGCCAGTTTATCGTTTAAGGATTTGGCCTGCTTCAAAAAACCGGCCTGGTCGGGCTGAGCGGCGAACTCCCAGGAGATATTGATGATGTCCCGCTGAAAAAGAGGGAGCTTATTTTGAAAAGCAGAGAGCGATTGCCCGATGGCGTTTTGTTCTGGAGCTGGCATAAGCGATGAGGTTGGTGTTCTGAAAGAATAAATCTAAGAAATTAGTTGTTAATTGTACAGATAAATCATCTTGCCGATAATATCGGGGCGCAGGAGGATCAGCGAATATGCTTATACGCAAATGTCCCCAACTTGTTTTGCCCGTACCGTTAATTAATAGCCAATAACCGGCTCCTTACTAGCAGACACGCCCCCAAAACTCCCGCCCGGTTGCCTAATGCAGAAACCTTCAGCTGGGTGTCGTTATTCATCAGGCTGAGCGAGTATTTATTGATGGTACTTTTAATGGGCAGCCGAATGTAATCTTCCGTGGCAGACAAGCAGCCGCCGAGCACCACCAGCTCCGGGTTGAAGATATTGATCAGGGCGGCAATGCCACGGCCCAGCTTTTCACCGGTTTCGGCGACCAGTTCTATGGCCAGTACATCGTCGTTCCGGGCGGCCTCGATGATGTCTTCCAGCATGATCTCTTCTGGCCTGGCGTTGGATTTCGACAACATGGTGGTAGAACCGGCACGCATTCTCTCCCTGAATTCCCGCACCAGGGCCCAGCCGGAAGCCTCCGTCTCCAGACAACCTTTTTTGCCGCACTGGCAGATGATGTCGTTGTCAAAGATCGGGATGTGGCCGAACTCGCCGGAGTAACCGGATTTGCCATAGTAAAGCTGCCCGTTGATGATGATGCCCATACCGATACCGTAGTCGAGGTTGAGGACGAGTACATCCTTTTCCTGCTGCACGGTTCCCGCACAGTACTCGCCATAGGCCATGGCCCGGGAGTCGTTTTCCAGAAATACCTGAATGCCTATCTCCGATTCAATGATGTGGCTGAGCGGGTCTTCCTGGAAATGGAAGAAACTGTAGCTGTAGCCGGTCTTATAATTGATTCGCCCCGACAGGTTGATGCCAATCCCGAGGATCTTTTCTTTGGCGACGTTCAGCCCGGATATGAAATTGCGGATCAGCTGGCAGAGCTCCTGCAGGCTCTCTTCTTTATTGGCCAGTTCATAAGGATAGTTTTCCCTGATCTTTACCAGGTTGTTCTGAAAATCGGTGATGCCCAGGTTGATGTGATGGCGTTTGACGTCAATCCCCAGAAAATAGGCAGAGTCTGAAGTCAGGCCGTACAGGCTTGGAGGGCGCCCTCCTGAAGAGTCGTCCTTGCCGTAGTCCCGCACCAGTTCATCGTCGATCAGGCTGTTCAGGAGGCTGGTCACCTTGGGTACGCTCAGCCGGACGGCCTTGCAGAGCTCTCCTATGGTAGCGTTGCCGTGCTCCGCCAGGTAAGCCAGGAGCTTTTTCTTGAGGTTGAGGTTCTTATATGCCACTCCCCTGGGATGCTCCCTGGTGATTTCCTGGAAAAAAGTTGGATTCATACTGTTAGGTGTCTGTCCCTGAATTCCATTCCAACCCTAAAATAACAACAATTCCGGGAACAGCCGGGCAGGTGGGAGAGGGTTTTTTAAACAACTGGCAGGAAATTCGATATCTTTTTAAAAAAAATTAATAAGATTGCCCGCCTAATTTCCTTAAATGATTACCTTGCAGGGTGTATGGTTGCCGGTGAGGTGATGCATGACTTACAAGCCAAACCGTTACTGTTTATGAACCAGGCATATCGACGATCGCTACTGTTGCTTTTTCCCATTCTGGTTTTAATCTTTTTTTCCTCCTGCCAGCCCCGGCCGGGCAGGCAGTTCGGTGTAGTGATCATTGGTGGTGGCGCCAGCGGGGTAATGGCCGGCATTCAGGCCGCCAGGCAGGGCGTACCGGTGGCCATCGTTGAGGAAACCCCCTGGCTGGGAGGTATGCTTACTTCCGCCGGCGTATCCGCTATAGACGGCAACCATCGCCTGCCGTCCGGACTGTGGGGAGAATTCCGGCAGCGGCTCTACGATCACTACGGAGGGCCGGAAGCCGTGGCCACCGGGTGGGTGAGCAACTGCCTGTTCGAACCTTCGGTGGGGGATTCTATCCTGAAGTCCATGGCCGGCCTGCCCAATCTGGAAATATTTTATGAAACGCGCTGGCGGCTGCCCGAACGCATTGGCGGGAAGTGGAAAGTACGGATAGAGAACTCAAAAGGCATTGAAGAACTGGAGGCTAAAGTCCTCATCGATGCGACCGAGCTGGGCGACGTCATGGCCGCTCTCCATGTACCCTACAGCCTGGGAATGGACGATGGCCCGGCGGAACCCCATGGCCCGGCAAACCCCAACGATATTATCCAGGACCTGACCTACGTGCTCACCCTCAAAGACTACGGAGAAGGAGCGGACAAAACCATTGGCCGCCCCGAAGGTTACGATCCGGAAGAATTTCGCTGCGCCTGTATTCCGGGCCTGAAGGCAGGGCAGGAGGGGATGAGCTGTGAACAGATGCTGCAGTACGGCCGCCTGCCTAATGACAAGTACATGATCAACTGGCCCAACTGTGGTAACGATTACTATCTCAATATCATAGAAAAAACACCGAAAGAGCGGGAAGAGGCCCTGAAACAGGCCAAATTGCAGAGCCTCCGTTTTCTGTACTTTATTCAGACGGAGGCGGGATACCCCAACCTGGGCCTGGCGCAGGGAGAATATCCCACCCCCGACGGCTTGCCGATGATCCCTTACTACCGGGAGTCGCGCCGCCTGAAGGGGGCAGTCCGCCTTACCTCGCCCTACCTGAGCGCTCCTTTCCAGCAGAAATATCCCCTTTACCGGACCGGCGTCGCAGTAGGCGATTATCCTATCGACCACCACCATAAGAAAAACCCCGGCGCTCCTGCCATCGACTTCATCAACATAAAGGTCCCTTCCTACAATGTGCCGTTGGGCGCTCTGATCCCCTTGGATACCGAAGGGCTGATCGTTGCCGAGAAGAGCATCAGCGTCAGCAATATCGTCAATGGCGCTACCCGGCTGCAGCCCGTTGTTATGGGCATCGGGCAGGCCGCCGGCGCCCTGGCCGCTCTGGCTGCTCAGACGGGAAAAACGCCGGCGGAAGTGCCGGTTCGTGACGTACAGCAGGTGCTGCTAGAGGCAGGGGCTTATCTGATGCCTTATCTCGATGTGCCCGTCGGGCATCCGCAATTTGCTGCTATTCAGCACATCGGAGCTACCGGGCTGTTGCGGGGTGTAGGAGTGCCCTACCAATGGGCCAACCAGACCTGGTTTTTTCCGGACAGCCTGGCTCGGCCGGCCGAACTGGCCCAGGGCCTGAAGGGCCTGTTTGATGAAATGGGCGCCTGGAATGACGAGGAAGAGTACCTCAGCCCAAACCTTTTGGGGAGCATGATGGAAGCTGCCGGGCAGCCCGAATCGGCGGAAGCCATAGGATCCGCCTGGGAGATCCTCTTCCCCGGGCGTCCTTACCAGCCGGATGCCCCGCTCACCCGGGCACAAACGGCTGCCCTGCTGGACAAGGCCTGGAACCCCTTCTCCTTGCCGATAACATTGACCGGACAACGAAAAACCGACTAACTAATACCTATGTCCTTAAGCTTGATTGACACCGCTATCATCCTGGCCTATGTGGCGGGGATCCTGTTCCTGGGCTTTTACATTGCCCGGAGGGCTTCTAAAGACCTGCAGTCCTACTTCCTGGGCGGTAATAAGCTCAAGTGGTATTACCTCGGGCTTAGCAACGCATCCGGCATGTTCGACATCTCGGGCACCATGTGGACAGTGAGCATCCTCTTTGTATACGGCCTGAAGAGCGTCTGGATCCCCTGGTTGTGGCCGGTGTGGAACCAGGTCTTTATCTTCGTCTACCTGGCCATCTGGATGCGGCGCTCCAATGTGATGACCGGGGCCGAATGGATCACCTTTCGCTTTGGCGACGGCAGAGGGGCCAAGTTGTCCCACATCATCATCGTCATCTTCGCCGTCATCAGCGTGATCGGTTTCATTGCCTATTTTTTTGAGGGCATCGGCAAGTATTGTACTTCCATTTTACCCTACGACCTGAGCGTACAGATGGGTTTTTTCAGCCTTACCTCCGAGGAGTCTTATGCCCTTATTGTTTGTACCATAACAGCCTTATATACGGTGAAGGGAGGGATGTACAGCGTAGTGGCCACCGAGGTGCTGCAGTTCTTTATCATGACCATTTCGTGTTTGGTGATCGGCTATATTGCTTATACGACGGTATCGCCGGAGCAGGTCGGCGCCGTCATACCCGAGGGGTGGAAAGAAATGTTCTTCGGTTGGGAACTCGACCTGGACTGGACGACGACTCCTTTGCCGGGGGTGGCGAATAAAGTGGAGCAGGATGGCTTTGGTTTCTTCGGTATCCTGTTCATGATGATGCTTTTCAAGGGGGTTTTTGCCTCTATAGCGGGGCCGGTGCCCAGCTATGATATGCAACGCCTCCTGTCTGCCCGTACCCCTTCGGAGGCGGCAAAAATGAGTGCGAGCACCATTGTTGTGCTCTATTTTCCCCGCTACCTTATGGTTGCCGGTTTCACGGTGCTGGCACTGGCCTACCTGACTCCCGAGCTGGGCCTGGAAGGGGCAAATATGGATTTCGAGAAGATCCTGCCGCTGGCCATCAACGAGTTTGTGCCTGTGGGCTTTAAAGGGCTGCTTTTAGCCGGCTTCCTGGCGGCTTTTATGGGCACCTTCTCCGCCTTTATCAACGCGGCGCCGGCCTACATCGTCAATGACATTTACAGAAAATACATCCGGCCAGATGCTTCCAATAAAACCCTGATCCGGATGAGCATCTGGTCTTCCGTTCTGCTCGTCGCAGTGGGCATTATCTTTGGTTTCAACGCCTCGTCTCTCAATGCGCTTACCCTCTGGCTTACTTCAGCCCTGTACGGCGGTTACGTTGCGGCCAATATGTTGAAGTGGATCTGGTGGCGTTTTACCGGCTACGGCTATTTCTGGGGTATGCTCTTCGGGTTGATCGCGTCTACTACCAAGCTTTTCTTTTTCCCCCAGTATGTCGATATCTACGTGTTTCCCATCATTTTTGTCTTCTCCCTGCTGGGTTGCATCGTCGGTACCTATTTAGGGCCGCTGGAGAACCGGGAAGAGGTGAAGGAGTTTTATCGCAAGACCCGCCCCTGGGGCTTCTGGGGCCCCATTCGCCGGGAGGTGATGGCGGAGCACTCCGACTTTGTTCCCAATCAGGGCCTTGGCCGCGACACCTTCAACATCGTGGTGGGCATCGTCTGGCAGATGGCTCAGGTGGTCCTTCCCATCTACCTGTTGCTGCGCCAGAAGTACGAACTAATGGTGTGGACGGCCCTGCTCATCGCCACCACCTGGTTGCTGAAAAAGTACTGGTGGGACCATCTTTCCGAAGCCGATAAGGAGTGGCAGCAAACAACCAACAACTGATACTGGCGACAACCCGATCAACTAAATCAACGAACAACCTCCATGCAGATAACCGGAACTTTCCTCGACGAGATCTCCCACGACATTCCCCACCAGAACTGGGGCCGGGAGGAATGGAATCGCGATTTCGAATACATGAAAGCCATCGGGATCGATACGGTCATCCTCATCCGTTCCGGGTACCGCCGTTTCCTGGCTTACCCATCCGCTTACCTGCAGCAGGCCTTTGGATGTTATGAACCGCCGGCAGACCTGCTCGGTATGTTCCTCGAACTGGCGGATCACCATGGAATGTCCTTCTACTTCGGCCTGTACGACAGCGGCCATTATTGGGATACCGGCAACATGCATACCGAGATCGAGGCCAACCTTTATGTAACCGAAGAAGTATGGCGGCGATACGGCCATCACCCGAGTTTCAAAGGTTGGTATCTGAGCATGGAGATTAGCCGCAGGACCAAGGGCGCCATCGAGGCCATGCGGGAATTGGGGCTGCACTGTAAAGCTCTTAGCAACGGCCTGCCTACCTTCATTTCTCCCTGGATCGATGGTAAAAAAGCGGTGTTGGCCGCTGACCCTGCTCTGGCGAAGGCCAATGCGGTCTCTCTTCGGGAACACGAGGAAGAGTGGAACGAGATCTTTGAGGGCATCAGAGGCGCCGTCGATGCGGTGGCCTTTCAGGATGGCCACATCGACTATTACGAACTGCCTGCCTTCTTTGCAGTCAACAAACAACTGGCGGACAAACACGGCCTGCGTTGCTGGACCAATGCGGAGTCCTTCGACCGGGATATGCCCATCAAGTTCCTGCCCATCAAGTTCGAAAAACTGCGCCTGAAGCTCGAAGCTGCCCGGCAGGCAGGTTATGAGAAGGCCATCACGTTTGAATTTTCCCATTTCATGAGCCCACAGTCCGCCTACCGGCAGGCAGGACATTTGTATAACCGATACCGCGAATATCTGGACACTATATCAATATGAAAGCATATCAGGAACTCTACCAAAAGGAATTGCTGGAAAGCATCGTCCCGTTCTGGGAGCGCCATTCTAAAGATGAAACCTGCGGGGGGTATTTCACCTGCCTGGGCCGCTACGGAGAAGTATTCGACACCGATAAGTTCATCTGGCTGCAGGCGCGGGAGGTGTATTCCTTTTCTCTCTTGTATAATGAAGTGGAGCCTCGGGAAGAATGGCTGGAAATGGCCCGGCATGGTGCAGATTTTTTGCAAAAGTACGGGCGGGATACCAGTGGGAACTGGTATTTCTCCCTCAACCGGGAGGGCAAACCCCTGGTACAGCCCTACAATATCTTCTCCGATTGTTTTGCCGTTCTGGCATTCAGTAATTTGTATAAGGCAGACCCCAGAGCAGCGTACGCCGAACTGGCCGTCACCACTTTCCACAATATCCTGGCAAGACGGGATAACCCCAAGGGCAACTACAACAAACTCTATCCCGGTACCCGCGATCTGCGCAATTTCTCCTTACCGATGATCCTCTGCAACCTCTCCCTGGAGATGGAGCACCTGTTGCCCCAGCCGCTGGTGGAAAGCCTGATACAGGAGGTTGTTCATGACGTTATGGCGGTTTTCTACGATGAGGAACAAGGCCTGATACGGGAGAATGTGGGAGCCGACGGCAGCTTCATCAGTTCCTTTGAGGGAAGGCTGCTCAATCCGGGGCACGCCATCGAGGCCATGTGGTTCATCATGGACCTGGGGCGCCGGTTGAACGACCAGCCTTTGGTGGAAAAAGCTGCTGCCATAGCCCTGCAGGAGTTGGAGTACGGCTGGGACGAAACCTACGGCGGGATCTTCTACTTTCTCGATATTGAACAGAAGCCGCCCCAGCAGTTGGAATGGGATCAGAAGCTCTGGTGGGTACATCTGGAAACGCTCATTTGCCTGGCCAAAGCTTATGCTTATACGGGCGATGAGCAGGCTCAAAACTGGTTCGAACGGGTCCACGAGTACAGCTGGACACACTTCCGTGACCCCGAATATCTGGAGTGGTTCGGCTACCTGAACCGGCGGGGGGAGGCCCTGCTACCACTCAAAGGCGGGAAGTGGAAAGGATGTTTTCATACCCTCCGGGCATTTTTTCAGGTGTGGAAGACGTTGGAAAAACTCCCCTCCATACCGGCGCAAGGTTGAGGCTCAGGAATTTATCTTTTCATCCCACAAACCCGGAATATGCTTCGGCTTTTTCTATTGATCCTCCTCACTGCCGCCCAGGCCATTTCCAGCCCGGCGGCGAATGCTCAGGAGGCGAAGGCGCAAACTCCTGCTCCGGCAGTACGCGGGGTTTGGCTGACCAACGTGGCCAGCGATGCCCTGTATTCCCGGGAGAATATCCGGGAAGCCGTTGGCCTGTGCAGCGAGCTGGGCTTCAATGTAATATTTGTCGTCACCTGGAATGACACCTATACTACCTATCCGAGCGCTCATGTGGAGGCGGTCACCGGGCAGGCCATTCATCCTGACTTTGCGGGCAGGGACCCGCTGCAGGAACTCATTGAAGAAGCGCACGCGAAAGGAATCAAGGTCTTCGCCTGGTTCGAATTTGGCTTTTCGGCAACGATGAACGACAGCACCGGCGGCATCATTCTGCAAAAGAACCCCCACTGGGCCTCCCGGGACCAGCAGGGTAGAATTACCGAGAAGAATGGCTTCCAGTGGATGAACCCCTTTCATCCCAAAGTCCAGGATTTCGTCAAAGGGCTGGTATTGGAGGCCGTTCGCAATTACGACATCGACGGCATTCAGGGAGACGACCGCCTGCCGGCGTTGCCTTCCAATGGCGGTTACGACGAATTTACTACCCAACTCTACCAATCGGAGCACAGTGGGCAGAAACCGCCGGCACATTACCAGGATTACGAATGGGTAAAATGGCGGTCGGCAAAACTGAGCCTGTTCCTGGCCGGGCTGGTGCAGGAGGTAAGGGCAGCAAAACCGGAGCTGGCCATTTCCATGGCGCCCAGCATTTATCCCTGGAGCGAGGAGAACTACCTGCAGAACTGGCCGGAATGGATGGCCATGGGACTGGTGGACCTCATTATCCCGCAGGTGTACCGCTACAACCTGGAGGCTTACCAGAGAGAGATGAACAGGATCCTCACCCGACAGCTCCATCCCTCCGATAGGGAACGCTTCGTTCCCGGTGTACTCCTGCAGGTCAATGATTACAACCCAACGGAGGAACTGCTGGAGGGATTTATCAATTACAACCGGGAGCATGGCATACCCGGAGAAGTCTTTTTTTTCTTCGAGGGGATCAAAAAGTTCAAGGGCTACTTTAAGGAAAAGTACAAAGATCGGCCAGCCTTCCCTGCATTCATAAAGCCTGGCTTGCCTGCCCATTAGGTGGGCTACCCTTGCCGGAGGACAGGATGGAGGCGAGGGCAAAGATGTCGGGCAGGGTTCCATTGATATATTGCAATAGAATAAGAGCCTATCCGAAAACCGTTTTTGAAGCCGAAAATGGCCAGAAGGATGGTTTTCGGATAAGCTCTAAATGGCCGCTTATTTTGCTATTATTGCTTTTAGGATTTTCTCTGCCAGTTAATCATTCAAAAACAAGATCAACCTATGCAAAATATCAACCAAAACATGCAGATCAAGGTTTCCCTTCCTTATTCCTTATTCCTCTTGCTCTTACTGGCGGTTACCGCCTGTACCTCCGAATCGGCCACCGCTCCGGAGGAAGAAAGAGATCACACCAGCCTGGTGGACGTATTCATCGGCACCGGAGCCCACGGCCATACCTATCCCGGCGCCGTTCTGCCCTTTGGCATGGTACAGTTGAGCCCGGATAACGGCACGGAAGGTTGGGATTGGTGCTCCGGGTACCACTATTCCGATACGGTGATCGCCGGCTTCAGCCATCTGCACCTTAGCGGGACGGGCATCGGCGACCTTTGCGATATTTCGGTTATGCCCTATCTGGCGCAGGATATCCAGGCAGGAGCGCCCCAATCCTTTAACCACAACCAGGAGCAGGCTTCCCCCGGTTTTTACGGCGTCACCTTCGACAACGGCATAAAGGCTGAACTTACCGCCACGCGCAGAGTGGGAATGCACCGCTACACCTTTCCCGAAGGAGCGGAGCGGGCCTTTGCTATCGACCTGGGCTTTCGCATCAACTGGGATATGCCTACCGAGACGAGCATGCAGCGGATGAATGGGACGACGATAACCGGGGTGCGCAAATCCAACGGCTGGTCCAAGGATCAGCGGGTTTATTTCGCCGCCGTATTTTCCGAGCCTCCCAGCCGGGTGGACATCCGGGACGTTCCGGTCAAGAATGCCGATACGGTTTCAGCAGCGAAGGCTTTCCTCGCCTTTCCTGCCAGTAACACGCCGCTCGTGGTGAAGGTCGGCATTTCCAGTGCCAGCATCGAAGGAGCCCTCGCCAATATCGAAAAAGAAGTGAACCACTGGGACTTTAACCAGGTGGTGGAGGAAGCCCGGGCGGCCTGGGAAGGCGAACTGGCAAAGATCGACGCTACTTTCATAGACCCGGCGATGGACACCATCTTTTATTCCGCGCTTTACCATACAAGCCTGGCGCCGGCGCTCTATTCTGATGTGATGGGCCAGTACAAGGGGGTAGACAGCACCGTGCACACCGCTTCCGGTTATGAGCGCTATACCGTCTTTTCTCTGTGGGATACCTTCCGGGCGGCGCATCCCCTCTATACGATAACCCAAACGGAACGGCTGGATGATTTTCTGAATTCCATCCTGGCCTTTTACGAAGAATACGGCCTGCTGCCCGTCTGGGCGCTCACCGGGCATGAAACGAACACAATGACCGGCTACCACGCGGTGCCCGTCCTGGCGGACGCCTTGCTGAAAGGCCATCTTACCGATAAGGCGGAATACATCTACGAGGCCATGCTCAAGAGTGCGGGCCAGAATATTCGCGGCACCAACTTCTACCGGGAGTACGGCTACATTCCTGCCGATAAGGATAGCTATTCAGTTACCAAGACCCTCGAGTATGCCTATGACGACTGGTGCATCGCTCAGATCGCAAAAAAGCTAGGCAAGGAGGAAGACTACGAACAGTTTATGAAGCGCTCCCGTTACTACAAGGCACTTTTCGACCCCCAAACGAAATTCATGCGTGGTAAGAATGCGGACGGCAGTTGGGTAGAGCCGTTTGATCCTTTCTATTCCGAGCATGGCGCTGAGGGAGTTTACATCGAGGGAACTGCCTGGCAGCACAGCTGGTTCGTACCGCACGACACAGAAGGGCTGATCGCCCTGTTCGGCTCCGACGAGGCACTGGTTGAACACCTCGATGCCACCTTTTCCGCCAGTTCAGAACTGAGAGGGGAAAATGTTTCGGCGGACATTAGCGGCCTGATCGGGCAGTACGCTCATGGCAATGAGCCCAGCCACCACATTGCTTACCTCTACAATTTCGCCGGCCAGCCCCGCAAAACTCAAGAACGGGTTCGCAATATCATGGAAACCATGTACACCACCGCTCCCGATGGCCTATCCGGCAATGAAGACTGCGGGCAGATGTCGGCCTGGTATGTATTCAGCGCTATGGGGTTTTATCCGTTCAATCCTGCCGACGGACGATATGCCATTGGCAGCCCGCTGGTGAAGGATGCCACGATCCGCCTGCCTCAGGGGCGTTCTTTCCGGATACTGGCGGAAAACAACAGCCGGGAAAATAAATACGTCAAAGAGGTTTACCTGAACGGAGAGAAACTGGAAAGGTGGTACATCACGCATGAGGAGGTCATGAAGGGAGGGGAACTGCGGCTGGTGATGGAATAACAGGAAGGAATATCTGCAGGATATAGGTGAAAGGGAAAGCAGAGCGGGGCCGCAATCCATTGTATAGGACTTGAGAAATAGCCCAAAAGGTTCGCCATCTGCTAATTTGGGGAAATTCAGCGTGTGAGAAACAAAAACAAAAAGTGCTGAGGGAGTTTTATTTTGCACTTATACTCCTGGTAGAAATAAAAATAGGAATAAACGCCCTTTTTTAAAGTTTTATCCTTAATTATGGACAATTTTCCGTTTTTAATTTAAGGAGTTGTTTGTTGCCAATGAGGGGAGGCCTCTTCATTTCGGGGTTCGGCGGGATGCGCCATTTTGGGGACTGCTTTAGCAGGCTGCCTTTCTGATTTATGGTGTTTGATTGGTGACGTTCGGTTTTCGATGTAGGGCGAGCGGAAGGGCTGCCCTGAAAACATTGCTCCCAAAGAGCCTCGTCAAAAATTACACATCGCACGTCAAAGATCGTACATTTCTCCGGCCAAAAGTATCGTATGAGCTGTCTGATGTTTTGCCCCCGGCACTTTCAGCGTTCTTTAGCCCCTGATTCGCATGATTGATGTTGTGATCCCGGCAGGATGAACTGCGTTGATCCCATTGGGCTCCGAAGTCAAAAAGCAGCGGCCTGCTCGCTGCGCGCGTACAGGCTTTTGCTTTTGTCCGCTTACGCAAAAGGGTTTTGCGCCGCTGCCAAAAGCAAAAGCCTGTACCCTTTCGGGCACAGGCCGTTGCTTTCATTAGTGATCCCGGCAGGATTCGAACCTGCGACCGTCTGATTAGCTTACCCGCTACGGCTTTCGCCGCACCCTGATAGTTATCGTCAGGGATTTGTGGCCTGGACTATCTCTTCGCCATCTCAGGCGCGCCACGTATAGTCTCTACGGATCCCTCCGGGCGTACCCGCGCTGAAAGCGCTTTTCCGCCCTTCACCGGTTTCCTCGGGATTGCCCTATCTTTTCAGACTTAGGTTTCCCCGATACAGTGGCGTCCACTTCGCAGGTTCTGTTTCCCTGCGGAGGCTCCTATTGCCCGCCTCTTTTGGCGGGCGGCTCAAAGTCAGATGCTCTATCCCCTGAGCTACGGGACCAATAGGTCAAAAAATGCTTTTTGCAAAAATACGTCAGATTCCGCCTTCGTCAAGGCCACGCAAAAATAACCTTTTGTTACAGCTTTACAAACCCCGCTTCCGGATAAATCGTTCAGCATTTTACTTTCACGAGGCCATCAACATTTTACCCCGGCCCTGCGTTCTACTAGAGACATCTTAAATTGGCCGTCCATGAGCATAATCGTTTACCGCCTTTTCCGGAAAAAGCGCACGTACTTTTCTATTGCAGCCCTGCTGTTCTTTCTCTATGCCTATGACTTTATGGAGATGCGGATCAGCAGTGAAACCTTCCGCCAGATCCTCTCCGAGAACCCGTTCGGGTATGAAGCTAAGTTTGATTTTTATGAATTCGACGGGCGCAAGGTCCGTTATCTGGAGATCGGCAATGATTCTCTTCCCCTGATCGTGTTTATCCATGGGGCGCCGAGTTCTTCTTCGTTCTGGAAAGGCTTCCTGCGGGACAGCTCTCTGCTGGCGCACGCCAAGTTGATGGCGGTCGACCGGCCGGGGTATGGCTATTCGGGTTACGGGGAACCGGAAGTGTCGGTGAAAAAACAGGCTGAACTCATCGCCGGCATCATCAAAGAAAAACGGGGGCGCCATCCGGCAGTTATTCTTCACGGCTCGAGCTATGGGGGAACAGTAGCGGCCCGTATCGCTATGGACTTCCCCAAACTGGTGGACGGCCTGCTGCTGCAGTCGGCTTCTGTGGCGCCGGGGGAGGAAAAAACCTATGACTTTTCCTACATCACAGAATATTCTCCTCTCCGTTGGTTGCTTCCGGGTTCCATCCACGTGGCCAACCAGGAGAAATTGTCTCATCAGGTTCAGCTGGATTCCATGGTCAACTTTTGGGGGCGCATCCGCGCTGCCGCGATCGTGCTGCACGGCGATGCCGACGGGCTGATCTATCCTCAAAATGCCCTGTACGCCAAAGAGCGGCTGGTCAATGCCTCTTACCTGGAAGTTCAGATGCTCAGTGGCGGCAAGCACGACCTGCTCTGGACCCAACGCGGCCTGCTGGAGGCTTCCCTGGAAAAGTTGTTGCAATTGACGGCCGGCAAGATACAGTATTCAGACGGCCTGCAGTGATAAATCATATGCTTACTGTTTGAACAAGGCCAGCGTCTGGCTGAATGCCGATCCCCGTATGCGGGCCAGGTAGTATCCCGGAGGTAGTCTTTCCAGGCTCAGGCTGTAATTCCGGTTCAACATTCCCTTCTCTTTCAATAGAAGTGTTCCATCGGCGGCAAATACCTCGATGGTAAAGTCCTGGTTCAACAGCACGGCCGGGAAGTCAAAAAACACTTGTCCGGTAGTAGGGTTAGGGTAAGAGGTAAAGGTAGCGTGTCCGTGTTCTCCATTCCGGGGAATAGTGTTGACTTCGTCAACAAATTCGTAATGGTAAACGCCAGTGGGGGTGCTCAGGAACAGGTCGCTTCTCTGGTCGTTATCTACGTCCGAAATAATGGCGTCGCGGGGCAAAAAGGCGGATACCTCGAAGCTCGCCAGTTCCTCCAGGGTTTCTGCACTGCGCACCGATAGCTGGCAACCGTCCGTCATCAGGATTTCCGGGAGGGCATCTCCGAGGAGGTTGCCGACGGCCATGGCGGTGTTGTTGTAGTTTTTGAAAAACGGCGTTTCCCGTTCTACCGCTCCGGTTTGCCCGTCGAGGACAAAGAGCCTTCCGGGGCTGGAGAAGGCGACGGCCTTCATATTTCCATCCAGGCCAAGGTCTGCAATGACAATGTTGCCGATGTAGAAATTCCCCGGGATGTGGCTTACCCATTCCAGTTCGAAGGAAACGCCGTCGTAAGCTCTTATGGTTCCCTCGTCATCGAAGAGGATCTCGGGTTGAGGGTCTGCATCACAGTTGCCGGCCCTGAGGTTATTCCTTTCCGTGAGCAGAATACCTGTACTGTAACTCGATTCGGCATACCCCGGGCCTTCATATCTGTAAACTTTGAGCAAAGTATCGTATCTGGGCAGAACCAGCACCTCCGCTATGCCATCCTGGTCGAGGTCGGCTACCTGTACGCTGGAAAGCTGGCCGGTTTGCTGTTGCCAAAGCAACTCGCCGGTAGTCGCCCGGAATATTTTCAGGTGGCTCTGGGTGTGGGTTATTAGGTCTACTTCCGTCGTAAGCCTGGTTTTACCCAGCACAAAGGTGCGGTAGCCCGATACTTCGAGGGTATCAAGCAGGGCCTCAAACTCCAGGAGATGGCTGGTGGCGGAGAAGATCCTCATGTTGAGCGCCAGGCGGTTTTGTTCATCCACTTCGTTGGCCAGTTGAACGATTTCTTTGATGCCGTCGGCGTCGATATCTTCCAGCGCGAGGTTGATTTGGGTATAGAGGTCCCGGCTTTGATATTCCACCTCCAGGGACGAAGGGTCGACTATACGGATCCCTGAAGCGTAAGCTCCGAAACCGAAGACGATCTTGATGCCTGGTTCCTGGCCATAGTTGCCTACTTCAATGTTATAAACATACCCAGGGTTTTCAATTTCCCAAATGAGTTGGCCGCTCAGCGGATCAAAACAATACAAAATTTTATCCCAGCCTCCGATCAGCAGCTCTTGGGAGCCATTACCGTCCAAGTCGGCAACCTTTAAGCCATAGGGGTAATTTTCATCAATGTCGAATTCGTCGAGCAGGGTATGTTCCACAGCGTTAAAAATAAAAACCTTCTCGTCCCAGGAGGAGACGATCTCCCGCGCGCCGTCCCCATCGAGGTCGGCGATGTCGAATTTTCCGAAGGGATAAGGGTGCCTCCATAATTCCGAAAAGTCTCGCCCATCAAAAACGTGAGAGGGGTTGCCGGAAACTTCAGAAGTTTGTATGATCTCCAGGAATCCGTCGCCGTCGAGGTCCACCATTTCGATCTGTGCCACATCAACAATGGGCTTCTGCGCCTGCCAGGAAAGGCTGTTATTGGCGAGCTCATAAATGCTGAATGTACCTGTGGATGAAAATCCCGAGGAAGGCCCAACTGCGATTTCCAGGATGCCGTCATTATCGGTATCACCAGCGGCGATGGCGCCAGGTTGTAAAATGGATGTGGCGCCTATTACCTGTTCCGACGAGGCCCCACCCTCATAGTCCACGAGAAATACTGTTCCTGAGTTATTGATCACGAAGATCTCGGCGTCTCCATCTCCATCGCTATCGGCGAGCGCAAAGCTGCGGATGAAATTATCAAAACAGGCAAATTCCTTTTTCTGGTAGCCTTCCTGGCCTGGGGTGAACTCCAGAATATAAATGGCATTTCTTTCATCTCCGGTAAAGATCAACTCTTCGGTTCCATTGCCATCGAGGTCCGCCGATTTTAGGCCGGTTTCTCCAGCTTTTGCGCCAAAATCACTGAACTGCCAGATTGAATTTACTTGTTGAGCCCAAAGATTGGTGGCAATGCATAAAGCAAGTAGCGTTACAAACATTTTCATAAGGAGCGCGATTTAGTATACTGAAATTGAAAGGATGCAGGCCAGTAAAATAAGATTTTTTGGCGAGATTTATTAGTTTTGGTTGTGCCGAAAAATGGCCGATATTCTTTTTATTCTCCGCTCCCCGCTTGCCGGAGAAAAACCAACAATTCCCTCGCCAATGAGCAACGTCAAGATTGAAGAGAGCTGGAAAGAGGCCCTCAAAAGCGAATTCGAACAGCCTTATTTTCAGGCGCTGACAGCCTTCATCCGCAAGGAGATACAGAATGGCAAAACGATCTACCCGCCCGGGCCGCTTATCTTCAACGCCTTCAATATGACGCCTTTCGATAAAGTAAAGGTGGTGATCCTGGGGCAGGACCCCTACCACAATCCCGGGGAGGCCATGGGGCTTTCCTTCTCCGTGCCGAAGGGCGTACGCATACCGCCTTCTCTTCAGAATATATACAAGGAGTTGAAAGAAGATGTAGGATTTTCCATTCCCAACCATGGCGACCTGACTCCATGGGCGGAACAGGGCGTTTTCCTGCTCAACGCTATGCTTACGGTCGAACGCAACCAGCCGCGTTCGCACCAAAAGGCCGGATGGCAAACTTTTACCGATGCCGTCATCCGCCGCTTGTCCGATCATCGGGAGGGATTGGTGTTTATGCTGTGGGGCGGCTTCGCCCGGCAGAAAAAACAACTCATCGACAGCAACAAGCACCTGGTGCTGGAAGCCGCGCACCCTTCGCCCCTGGCCGGCGGGGCATTCTTCGGCTCGCGCCATTTTTCGAAAGCAAATGATTACCTCAGGAAGCAGGGCAAGGAACCGGTGGATTGGAGCCTTTAGCGAAGTCGGAAATGCGAAGTCGGAAGTCGGAAGGTTTTTTCGCGCAAACTTCGCACTTCCGACTTCCCTACACCGCTTCTTCCTCCAGCGACTTCAAATACCTATTCAGCCGCTCCATCGGCTTGACGATAGCGATCCGTCCGGAGCGAACGAACTCGTAAATGCCGATCTTTTCCAATTCTTTGAAGAAGGCTTCGGTTTCCCGCTCATGGCCGGTTTTTTCCAGGACGATATACTCCGGCTCGATCTCGAGTACCCGGGCGTTGTGGGAGCGGATGAGCTTTTCCACACTGGTGGAGTTGGAAAAGATGTGGGTAGGCACCTTGTACAGGGCCAGCTCCTGGTAGACGATCTCCTCGGGTTCGTAATAAAAGGCCTTGAGCACGTCGACCTGCTTTTCCAACTGGGCCACCAGCTTCTTGACCATTATCTCGTCGACGTGGGCCACGATGGTGAACCGGTGAATGCCGGGCATCGAAGACCGGCTGGTGGTCAGGCTCTCGACATTGATATGCCGGCGGCTGAAAACGGAAACGACCCGTGACAGCAAACCCGCCTGGTTTTCCGTGAATACGATGATGGTATAGTATTTTTTCTCTTCCATTTTTTTTCTCTTTTCCTTGTTCAACCCATTTGCCATTCAAATGGCCCAACAACAATCCAACAATCTAGCAATCCAACAATCTAGCAATCCAACAATCCAGCAATCCAGCAATCCAACAATCCAGCAATCCAACAATCCAGCAATCCAGCAATCCAACAATCCAGCAATCCAACAATCCAGCAATCCAGCAATCCAACAATCCAACAATCCAGCAATCCAACAATCCAACAATCCAGCAATCCAACAATCTAGCAATCCAACAATCCACCCCTCACTCCAGCACAATCTCATCCACCGCTGCTCCACTCTGGACCATGGGGAATACGTTTTCTTCCTTTTCGACGCGGATGTGCAAAAGGTACGGCCCGTCATGGGCGAGCATTTCGGCGATGGCCCCTTTGAGCTCCTCCGGCTTTTCAATGGTTTTACCGGCCACTCCGAACCCTTCGGCGATCTTGACAAAATCCGGGTTTTTCAATTCCACGGAAGAATAGCGGCGGTCGAAGAAGAGTTGTTGCCACTGGCGCACCATTCCGAGGTAATTGTTGTCCAGCAGAACGATCTTCACCCCTACGTGCCACTGCGCGCACAGGCCGAGTTCCTGAATGGTCATCTGGAACCCGCCATCTCCTACAAAAGCGATGACCTCTTTATCCGGGTAGGCCAACTTGGCGCCGAAGGCGGCGGGCATTCCATAGCCCATAGTGCCGGCCCCTCCCGAGGAGACCCACTGGTTGGTACTCTTGTATTCGTAATAGCGGGCGGCAGCCATCTGGTGTTGGCCGACGTCGGTGGCAACAATGGCCATACCCTGCGTCTGGTTGGAGACCTCCCGTACCGCCATGCCCATTTTGATGTGCCCTTCGGGGCTGGGGTTGAGGTCTTTTTTGATGACTTTCTCGTATTCAATTTCATCCATCGCTTTGAACCGGGCGACCCATTCCGGATAGGACTTTTCCCTGACCAGGGGCAGGAGCCGCTGCAGGGCTAGTTTCGCATCGGAAAGAATGGGCACATGGGCATGGACATTCTTATTGATCTCCGACTGGTCGATCTCGATGTGGATGACTTTGGCCTGTTTGGCATATTTCTCCAGGTTGCCGGTCACCCGGTCATCGAAACGCATCCCGATGGCGATCAGGACGTCGCACCGGTTTTGCATGACGTTGGGGGCATAATTGCCGTGCATGCCCAGCATGCCCATATGCAACGGATGATCGGAAGGAATGGTGGACAAGCCGTGAATAGTGCAGGCCAGCGGAATGCCCGTTTTTTCCACAAATACCCGGAAATCTTCCTGCGCATGGGCGATCTGAATGCCGTGGCCGGCCAGGATAAGCGGCTGTTTTGCATTGTTGATCAGGCCGGCAGCTTCCTGCAGTGCTTCGGGGTCCGGTTTAGGGAAGGGGGTGTAGGAGCGGATGAACGGCTTGGGCCGGTATTCAAAATCCAGTTCTTCCAACTGGGCATTTTTGGTAATGTCAATGACCACCGGGCCCGGCCGTCCGGAATTGGCTACGAAGAAAGCTTTTGCAAACACTTCGGGGATCTCCTCCGCCCGGGTGATCTGATAATTCCACTTGGTAACCGGCATGGTACAGTTGAGGACATCGGTCTCCTGGAAGGCATCAGAACCGAGCAGCTTGTAAAATACCTGTCCGGTGATGCACACCAGCGGGGTGGAATCCAGGATGGCGTCGCCCAGGCCAGTGACCAGGTTCATGGCTCCCGGGCCGGAGGTGGCCATACAAACGCCGGTTTTCCGGGTGACGCGGGCATACCCTTCAGCGGCGTGAACGGCCCCCTGTTCGTGGCGGGGCAAAATATGGCGTAGCCGGTCCTGGTAGTGGTAAAGGGCATCATATACCGGCATAATGGCGCCGCCGGGATAGCCGAATATGGTGTCCACGCCTTCTTCTAGCAGGCAGCGAAGCACCGCCTCAGCGCCTGTCATCCTTTCTTTTGTTTTGGCGGTGGCCACCGCCTGGCCCGTATGCTGCTGATTGTCCTGTTTCATGATCCTATGCTTGCTGAGTTAATAATTAATCTTCATTCCTTTCCTTCAAATCGAAGAAATTCCTCCCCCCTCGGGGGAGGTGCCGAAGGCGGAGGGGGCTCATCCGTCACGCACCCTTCACTTGCGGAGGAAACCGTTAGGGCGTACTTCCGCAACAGCCCGGTCTGGGCCCTCAGTGCTGGGGTCTGCCAGTACCTGCGCCGTTCCGCGATCTCCGCATCACTCAGGTGAGCGGTAAGGGTATTGTTCACGGCATCGATGGTGATCTGATCGCCGTTGCGCAGCAGGCCGATCAGGCCGCCGTCCTGGGCTTCGGGAGTGATATGCCCGACGACGAAGCCATGAGTGCCGCCCGAGAAACGCCCGTCGGTGATCAGGGCGACTTTCTTGCCCAACCCTTCGCCCATGATCGCGGAGGTAGGTTTGAGCATTTCCGGCATGCCGGGAGCGCCCCGTGGGCCGCAATAGCGGATAACGATCACTTCCCCGGCCTGGACTTCCTTGTTGCCAATTGCGGCGTTGGCGGCGTCCTCTCCGTCGAATACCCGGGCCTTGCCGGAGAATACTTCTCCTTCCTTGCCGGTTATTTTGGCGACAGCGCCCTGCTCGGCCAGGTTGCCGTACAATATCTGAATGTGGCCGGTGGCTTTGATCGGGTCGTCAAAAGGCCGAACGACGTCCTGCCCTTCTTTCAGTCCGTTTACTTCCGCCAGGTTTTCGGCCAGTGTTTTCCCGGTAACCGTCAGGCAATCCCCGTGCAGGTAACCGGCTTCCAGCAGTAATTTCATAACTGCCGGCACGCCGCCTGCATTGTAGAGGTCTTCCATGACGTAGCGCCCACTGGGCTTGAGGTCCGCCAGGAATGGAGTCTTATCCGTAATGCGCTGGAAATCGTCAATGGTTAGCGGGACGCCAACGGATTTGGCGATGGCGATCATATGCAGGACCGCATTGGTGCTGCCACCCAGGACGGTGATCACGGTGAGGGCATTTTCGAACGCCTCGCGGGCCATGATGTCCCTCGGTTTGATGTCCTTTTCCAGTAAGTGGCGGATAGCAGCTCCAACCCGCATCGTATCGGTTACTTTTTCCGGTGTATTGGCAGGGTAGGAAGAGTTGAACGGCAGGCTCATTCCCAGGGCTTCAATGGCCGACGCCATGGTGTTGGCGGTGTACATACCGCCACAGGCGCCAGCGCCGGGGCATGCGTTCCGGACAATGCCCTTGAAATCCTTTTCTTCGAGTTGGCCGGCGATCCGTTGCCCAAGGGCCTCGAACGCGGAAACGATATCAAGGTCTTTGCCGCCGTACCGTCCCGGGCTGATGGTGCCCCCATAGACCAGTATGGCAGGGCGGTTGAGCCGCCCCAGTGCCATCATGGCGCCCGGCATATTCTTGTCGCAACCCACGACCGCCGCAATAGCGTCGTACCATTGGGCAGAGGCAACCGTCTCGATAGAGTCGGCAATGATATCGCGGGAGGGCAGGGAATACCGCATGCCGCTGGTCCCCATAGACATACCGTCGCTAACGCCGATGGTATGGAAGATCAGGCCGATCAACCCGGCATCGTATACGCCTTGCTTGACCTGGCTCGCCAGCCCGTTGAGGTGCATGTTGCAAGTGTTGCCTTCCCAGCCGGTGCTGACAATGCCCACCTGGGCTTTTTTCATATCTTCCTCCGACAGGCCAACGCCATAAAGCATGGCCTGGGCCCCGGGTAGCGTGTCGTCCTGGGTGATCCGTTTACTGTATTTGTTCAACTCTGATCCTGACATGTCCTGGTAGTTTGTGTCGGTTCTGTTTTTTACGAATAAAGATTTCAAAAGTAAGAGGGGCTCCAAGCATTTGCGAATTAAAATACAATATTAATACGATACTTAGCAAGGAGTGATTTGCTTTAATGTGTTGATGGACAGGTTTTTAGGCTATCCTATCTTACGATTACCGTAAAGGGGCGCCCTGGCCATTACTCCGGTAACCCTTTCAATATGCCAAAAAAAAAGCCGCTCTCCGGGGAGAACGGCTTTTTTGCTGGATCTTTCATCTCGATCAACACCATTCTCCCGGCAGCGGTGGGGTAATGGTCACAACTACGGAAATGGTGTTGATAATATGGATGGAAGCGTAATACATTATGAATAATGTGTCCTGCAAGGTGTCCTTTTTTAGTCAAAATGGCAAGGGGCGCCTTCGAGGAACCGGATAAAATACCGGGAATAGGGTAGGAGCCTCCCCCCATCCCCATAGCCGTCAGGTTTAGGAATTAACAATATGTAGAGGGCAGGAGGCTGCCTTTAAGCTGGCTAAAAATCAGATTTGCGATGTTCGATTTGCGATTTGAGATGTATGATGTGGCTTGTACGGCCCGCCAGTTGAGCGCTTCTAAAGGGCAGCCCTGCAAAAGGACATCGAAAATCGAAAATCGAAAATCAGACATCAAAAATCTCATGCGACAAGGTAAGGTTTAGGGGGGCTACCAAGCTTGGGTTAAGAATAATCGTATGTGTTAAAACTAAACCTGATGGCTATGCCCCCCATCCCCCCATCCAAGGGAGGGGGAGCAATTCTTCGAATAAGATTCCGTATCGAAGGCGGCTTAAATTGTTGCTTTCAGCTTAAAAACCTTCATGAAATACCATTTGATAACCGGATGACAAAGGATGGAGACCCTTCACTATGCTCCCGTAGGAATAGGTTTTTAAACCTGGGCTGGGTTCTCAAAACTAAATCTTTATTTTCGTTCCCAAAAACTGTATGAAGCACTACCTCATCGCCGGGATGTTAATCATTCTATCGATTCCATTACTCAGCCAGGATTTTCCAAAAAAGAAAAAACACAGACTGCCTGAAGAACTTCCTGAAGTTTCCGGCCTTTACCTGGCCTCGCCCGACAGCCTTTGGTGGCTCAATGACGGGGAGCATCCCGCCGAGCTGTATCTGACCGACGGAAAGGGAACCTTGCTTCGGAAAGTGCCCGTGCCCCGGGCCATCAACCGCGATTGGGAAGACCTCACCGCCGACGGGCGCGGCAATCTGTACATCGGCGACTTTGGCAATAACCTCAACCGGCGGCAGGACCTCGCCATCTACATCTTCAATCCCGCTTCCGGAAAACTGGACTCCATCCGTTTTCATTATCCGGATCAGCAGGCCTTCCCTCCGCAGGCCCGCAACTGGAATTTCGACATGGAAGCGTTCTTCTGGTTTCAGGACAGCTTACACTTGTTTTCCAAAAACCGCCTGCACCAGGGTAATTACTACACCAAACACTATACCATTCCAGCCAGCCCGGGCGCCTATGAGGCAGTGCTTCGGGACAGCCTCTACCTGAAGAAGCGGGTCGTCACTGCCGCCGCCATCAGCCCGGACGGGCAGAGTGTGGCGCTGCTGGCGTACTGGTTCAAACCCTTGCTGGGCTTTATTCCCCTCACTCCAGCTGATATCTTTATCCTGACGGATTTTACGGGCAGCCGTTTCCTGGATGGGACGTTGAAACGTCAGAAGGCGGCCCGCTGCTTTTGGCCTACCCAGTTCGAAGCACTGGATTACCTCAACCCTGCTTCCGTATGGATCGCTTCCGAACGGACCATCCTGTACAAACAAAAAATGAAAATGCGAAGGTTGAAAAGGGGGAAATAGGTGATCCGCTTAAAACGTGGTTGAGGCCTGGAGCTGTGGAACGATGGAGCAAACATGAGTCATCAGGGGCTAAAGAGTAATGATGATCAACTGAAGTTTAAGTTTAAGTTCAAGTTAGGCGGCAATGGAGAATTGCCGCCTAATGCGGGTTCTCAAGCGGTAATTTCCTATTACCGCTTGAGTTTTGTTATAAAACAAACGTGCAACCGGCAGCCCTACCGCTGATCCAGCCGGAGCCCTAACCGGAGCCCGGCGTAGAACTGGCGGACGCTGCTTTCTTCATTCCGAACGGCATCAACTGTTGTTGGCCCGATTGGGGGCTCCGGGTTTCTGAGGATATCCAGGCCCTCCCACTGGGCGGGCAGGTAGTACCGAAACCCTGCGAAGGGAGTCAGGGTGAGGATATCCGATATCCCGACGTCCAGTCCAAGTCCTGCGCCCAGGCTGAAGGTGAAGTGCTGAGAATCGGACTCCTTTTCGGCGGTTTTGGCCTGGTTGTTCATCCAGGTAAAGCCCGGTGAAATTTGCAGGAAGAGCCCTTTCTGAAACGTGCCTCCCGATTTGGAGAACGTCGGGCAGTCGCAGTCCCCTTCCAGGTCGAGAAAGTAGATGTTGGTATTTAAAAAGAAGCTGAGCCAGGTGTTGTCGAGGTTCGCTTCTATGATTTCCGCCTCGTTCCCAATTGCTATGGTATTACTCATGCGGCTGAAGTTGAGCTCGGGGGCGAAATCGATCCGGTAGGCCTTCATCGGTATCCAGTAATCCAGGCCGATGGCGAAGGCAGATTCCGGCAGCAGGCTCTGATCTGGCTGGCCGGCGCCGACGTATTGCCAGTCTTGGGCATCATGAGTACGATAGGTGGCATTGATGCCCAGTTGAGTGAAAGCGATACTGTTCAGAAGAACAACAAATGTGAGGGTAGCAATGTATTTCATGATTTAGCCTTGATTGTTGATAATGGCCTTGGTTCAGCCTAACTAAAACGCCGGAATATTGTTTACAGTGTTTTGCAAAGGGTAAAAGTATTAATCGCAACAACTTGCTTATCTTTGCGCACTCAAAGATCTGAGGCAGAAATATATGAAAACCAAGACACTAAAAAGAGATAAAGTCAACGTCATTACCCTGGGCTGTTCGAAAAACCTGGTGGACTCGGAGAACATCATCACTCAGCTTCGGGGCAACGACTACGAGGTGGTGCACGACAGCAACGAGGAAGACGCCAATATCGTCATCGTCAACACCTGTGGCTTTATCGACCTGGCCAAAGAGGAATCGGTCAACACCATTCTGGAGTACGCCGAGGTGAAAAAGCAGGGCGGTATTGAAAAGCTTTATGTTACCGGCTGTCTGTCCCAACGCTATAAGGACGACCTGGAAAAGGAGATCCCGGAAGTGGACGCCTATTTCGGTACGCTGGAACTGCCCGGCCTGCTGGCAAAACTCAATGCCGACTACAAACACGAGCTGATCGGCGAGCGCATTACCACGACTCCTCAGCATTACGCTTACCTGAAAATTTCAGAAGGCTGCAACCGCACCTGTTCCTTCTGCGCCATCCCGCTCATGCGCGGCAAGCACGTTTCCAAACCCATCGAAGAATTGGTGAAGGAGGCTAAGAACCTGGCCCGCTTCGGTGTCAAAGAGCTGATGCTGATCGCTCAGGAGCTGACCTACTACGGCCTGGATATTTATAAGAGAAGAGAACTGCCGAAATTGCTCCACGCCCTGGCGGATGTGGAGGGCATCGAATGGATCCGCCTGCATTATGCCTACCCCAGCAAATTCCCTACCGAGATATTCGATGTGATGGCCGAGCGCCCCGAGATCTGCAATTACCTGGATATGCCTTTGCAGCATGCCAATGATGCTGTGCTGGAACGCATGCGCCGGCAGATCACCCGCCAGGAGACTACCGAACTGGTCCGCCTTGCCCGCCGGAAGATCCCCAATCTCAACCTGCGTACGACCATGCTGGTGGGCTTCCCCGGAGAAACGGAGGAAGAATTCCAGGACCTTTGTGATTTCGTAGAGGAAATGGAGTTCGACCGCCTGGGTGTTTTCCAGTATTCCCACGAAGAAGATACCCTTGCCCATGGCCTGGAGGACGACGTGCCCGCCGAAATTAAGGAAGAACGCGCCAACCGGGTCATGGAAATACAGCAGGAGATCTCTTTCCGGAAAAACCAGGAAAAGGTGGGGAAAACATTCAAAGTGTTGTTTGACCGCAAGGAAGGGGAATACTTTGTCGGCCGTACCGAAGGAGATTCACCGGAAGTGGATAATGAGGTGCTGGTGCCGGCGGCGGAAAACTATGTGAGAATAGGGGATTTCGCTCAGGTGAAGATCACCGATGCGTTGGATTACGATCTGTTCGGGGAGGTAGCGGCCAAGTCGGAAGTTGGAAGTCGGAAGTCGGAAGATTAACTCAATTGATGTTTCCGACTTCCCGCTTCCCACTTCCCATTTCCGACTTCGAATTATTTCTTACTTCCGTTCGTATGCTTCACCGTTTGCTTTTTCATTTCTTCGCCCATTTTCTGAGCGCTGATGAATGAAGCGGTCATCTGCGTAAGCATATCGCTTCCGGAGGACGGCGTATTCGGCAGCATGATCAGGTTGCTGTTGGCATTCTCTCCCATGCTTTGCAGGGTATCGTAGTGTTGAGTGACCACGATCAGAGCGGAAGCCTCCTGAGAGTTGATGCCGACATTGTTCAGCACTTCCACGGACTCTTCCAGGCCCCGGGCGATCTCGCGGCGCTGGTCGGCGATCCCTTGGCCCTGCAGGCGCTTGCTTTCCGCTTCGGCGCGTGCTTTGGCCACGATGCGGATGCGCTCGGCCTCACCTTCATACTCGGCGGCTACTTTCAGGCGCTCGGCGGCGTTGATGCGGTTCATGGTGTGTTTTACCTCTGCATCGGGGTCGATATCCGTGACCAGAGCCTTGACGATGCCATAGCCATATTCATTCATGGATTCTTCCAGTTCGCGGCGGATGGCGTGGGCGATATCATCTTTGCGTTCGAAAACATCGTCCAGCTTCATCTTGGGCACTTCGGCGCGCACGGTGTCAAAAATGTAGGCCGTGATCTGCTCGGTCGAGTTTTCCAGGCGGTAGAAAGCATCGTAGATCTTTTCCGGCAGGATAAAATACTGGACCGAAACCCGCAGTTTGACGAAAACGTTGTCTCGCGTTTTGGTTTCAACGTGGACGTCCAACTGCTGAACCTTCATACTAACCCGGCCGGCGATGCGGTCGGCAATAGGTACTTTGAATTGAAGGCCGGAACGCTTGATGCTGTGGAATTTACCGAGGCGTTCGACGATCGCGGCAGATTGCTGCCGCACCGTGAAAATCCCGGAGAAAACAATGATCATCCCGAGGAACAGGATGAAAACTAAAAATGGGGTTGCCATCATGGTTGTGAAATTTTTAGGATGTTACGTTTGCACGTTTCAGCGTTGGTGGCGGTGATGTTGCCGGGATGCTGAAACGTGCCGCTTTCAGGCGTTCGAAAAAGGATTAAGAAGCCGGAACGCCCTACAAGCAAATGAATACCTTAACAAATTACTAACAATTCGGCAGCTTTGCCACCTTTTAACGATAAAGAAACCGAAATAATCGAGGAACTAAGGCCAGTTGAACGTGAAGGTGAGCCGGAAGATCAGGCGGTGGCGGCGATTATTTTCCGCCCCGCTGAGGCGCGTGCGCCATTCCAGCCCGTTCTCCAGCCGGTATGGGCCATTGATCAGCCAGCCCAGCCCGGCGTAAAGGCGCGTTTCCCGGTTGGCCAGGGCCGCTTCTTCAAACACGTTGGCGAGCCATTCGGACTGAAGGTTCAGGTAAGTTTCTCCGGGGTCCAATCGCTCCCCCTGAAGCGGGAAGTCCAGGGCGCCGCGCAGCCGCCAACGATGGCGGGCCTGCCAGCTGTTGCTTCGAAAAAAACGTTGTTCTGTTCGGCCCCGCACCCGCAGCCGGTATTTTTCCCATCGCCCGGCCCAGGATAACTGTTGCAAAAAACGGTGTTCAATATCCTTTTCGTCTTCATCTAAATCCCTCCAGCCAAACTGGTAACCTCCGGAAAGATCGAGGCTGTTGGTCCACTGGTATGCCAGGCCACCCTGCAGGTTGTAGGTGTGGGTTGAAAAAGCGGTTTGTGCCGCCCTGCCTTCAATTTTTTCCGAGATGTCGGACTCCAGAGAAGTGTTCAGCGACCAGCTCCAGCGGTTGTCCAGTTCACCATTCCAGGAGAATTGAGGCAACAATTCCAACGTGGTGCGGGATTGAGCGCGGAGGGCAGGAGTGAGCGCGAGCAGCCCAACCAGAAAAAGCCCGGAAGCAATGATTATGCTGCGGTGATTGGCTGTTGGCCTCTTCGCAGTGATACCGGCCATCCGTGTGGCAAGTTGGCTGCCGATCAACCATTGGGAATCACACCTTGCGCTTTGCCTCTTTTGAATGCCGTCAACTGCCATGGAATCAAGTTTTTTGGAAGGCCAGAAGGGCACAGGATAAGTCAGAAAAAAATAAAATTGTTCGGAGGTTGTTCGATCGTGCGCAGGCTCTGTAGTGTTCCCGATGCATCGAATTGCCCTTCGAAGAGCCCCAGTTCACTTTCTCTTTTTCCGCTGATTTCCAGCTCATAACCGCTGGCCCTGCCGTTTTTCAGCACCTCCTGGGTTTTTGTCACCTTGTACCGCTGAAATTGTGCGCTGAGTTGCTGTTCCACCAGCCGGGCTACCTCCTCTGGGAGGGTATTATAGGGGATCTGGCGTTCGGTATCTACCAGTTCTCCTTCGGGCGTGAATTTCACGCTGTATCGCAACCTTTCGAAGCAAAACTTCGCCTCGAAGTAACGCCCGGATTCATTGCGCTCCTCGTAGTATTTCAACTTGCGCAATCCGGGATATTCTTTCTCCAGGAACTGCTGCATTAGCATCGGAACAAGGGAAGGGGCCACGCGTTTTTCCACTTCGATCTTCTGAGCGGAGAGGAGCCAAGGGAATAAGAGGCAAATTACGAGTGCAGGCTTGGTAGAAGGGGCCATATCGTTATTTTGGATATTCAGGGCTAACAAATGTCCGGGGCCAGCCGTACCTTAAATGGTAAAACAGGAAAGCCTGCCGGCCCCAATGGAGCCCGGCAGGCTTTCCTGCTTAAAGCAACTTAAAGGCTCTTGATCTCAGAGACCAGTTTACTAAGTGTTGCTTTGGCATCGCCAAACAGCATCCGGGTCCGTTCGTGGAAGAAAAGCGGGTTTTGAATGCCCGCGTATCCCGGGTTCATGCTTCGCTTGAGCACGATGACATTCTTGGCTTCCCAAACCTGCAATACCGGCATGCCGTAGATGGGGCTTCCGGGGTCGTCCAATGCCGCGGGGTTGACCACGTCATTGGCTCCGACAATGACCACCATGTCCGTATTTTTAAGGGCGGCGTTGGCGTCTTCCAGGTCCAGGAGTTTGGGGTAGGGGACGTCCGCTTCGGCCAACAGTACGTTCATGTGCCCGGGCATACGGCCGGCGACGGGGTGGATAGCGTATTTCACATCCACACCATTGGATTCCAGCAGGTCGTCGATCTCTTTACAAACTTTCTGAGCCTGTGCAACTGCCAGTCCGTAACCGGGAACGATCATTACCGATTTGGAATAATACAATTGAATGGCTGCGTCGTTGAGGGTGACCTCCTTGGCGACTTGTCCTCCGGCAGCACCCTTAGAGCTGGCCGCGCCACCGCCACCAAAGCCGCCGATCAGCACGTTGAGCAGGGAGCGGTTCATGGCCTCGCACATCAGCACGGTGAGGATGGTGCCGGAAGCACCTACCAGGATACCGCCTACGAGCATGAAATTGTTGCCGTAGATCAGGCCGGCGGAAGCTGCCGACAAGCCCGAGAAGGAGTTGAGCAGAGAAATGACCACCGGCATATCGGCCCCGCCGATGGGAACGACAAAAGATACCCCATAGAGCAGCGCTAACAACATAAAGATAGCCGCCATGCCAATGCCTGCGTCAATATTCTGAATATAGATGTAAATGCCCATAGCCAGGATCACGGCCAGCAACACCAGATTGAAAATGGAGTGTTTGGGCAGGATCAGGGCATTGTCTCTGAGCCAATCTTCCAGTTTAAACCATGCCAGCATACTTCCGGTGAAAGCGATGCCCCCAATCAGCAATGCGGAAAGAGAGATGGCGATCTGGCCGCCGGTCATGGCGCTGGCGCCGGTGTAGAAATGCCTCAGTTCGACCATGCCGATAAGTACGGCGCAGGCGCCGCCCAGTCCATTAAAGATGGAAACCATCTGAGGCATGGCGGTCATTTTCACTTTGATGGCCATGAAGTAGCCGATGATAGCGCCGACTGCCAGCCCGCCGACGACCCAGGCGTAGTTGTTGTCGCCCCGTTCGAGGGGAGCGAAAATGATGGATAGAATGGCCAGGCCCATACCAACACTGGCGATCGTATTGCCCCGGCGGGCCGTGTCTGGTGAACTGAGCCGTTTGAGGCCCCATACAAAGCCTACTGAGCCGAGCAGGAAGCCTATGTCTGTCAGGAATTTAATATCCATGATTTATTTCTTCTTTTTCTTCTTGAACATTTCCAGCATGCGGTCCGTCACGGCGAAGCCGCCGGTGGCGTTGACCATGCCCATTATTATACCGAACAGGCCGAGCCCCAGAGAGAAGTAATCTCCGGCTTCTGCCTGCCGTACCAAAAGAATACCACCGATCACGACCACACCGCTGATGGCGTTGGCGCCCGACATCAACGGAGTGTGCAGAACAGTAGGCACCTTGGAAATGACTTCAAAGCCAAGAATGACCGTGAAAACCAGCAGGTAGATGAGTAGTTGGTAATCTTCGAAGAACTGAATGAAACCGTCCATACCGGTTGTTATTTTTATTTTGCGAAAAATTCTGCGCGACGACAGCCGGGATGGCCCGGCTGATCCTACTTACTGGGCTTCAGGCTCAGCGGTAAAGTACGCGCCTCTGATGATCTCATTGCTTGTGTCGAGCGTCAACTGCCCGTCTTTGACCAGGATCTTCAGAAAGTTGAGCACGTTGTTGGCATAGAGCAAGCTGGCATCTTGCGGCATTAGCCCGGCCAGGTTGGAGTTGCCGATGATGGTCACGCCGTTGTGGACGACAGTCTCGTTGTCCTTGGTCAGCTCGCAGTTGCCGCCGGTAGAGGACGCCAGGTCGACGATGACCGAACCCGCCCGCATTTGTTCCACGGTTTCCTTTGGCACCAGCATGGGCGCTTTACGGCCCCGAACCTGAGCTGTGGTGATGATCACATCGGCCTTCATGGCGCGGTTCTGCACCTCGACGCGCTGCCTTTCCAGAAACTCCTTGCTCTGCTCGACAGCATAACCTCCCGCACCTTTGTCTTCCCGGGCGCCCTCCACTTCGACGAACTTGGCGCCGAGGCTGAGCACTTCTTCCTTGGCGGCGAGGCGCGTATCGGAGGCTTCCACCATAGAGCCCAGGCGCTTGGCGGTAGCAATAGCCTGCAAGCCTGCTACGCCGGCTCCGAGCACCAGCACTTTTGCCGGACGAACACTGCCGGCGGCAGTGATCATCATGGGGAAGTAACGCGGCAGCAGACGGGCAGCCTCCAGCACCGCCTTATAGCCGGCGATGGAAGCCATGGAAGAGAGTACGTCCATCGCCTGGGCCAGCGTCGTGCGCGGGATCATGTCCAGGCTGATGCCGCGCAGGCCCATGCCTCGCAATTTGTCGGTGACCTCCGGATAGAGAAAAGGTTGAAACTGTGAAATGACGACTGCGTCTTTCTTCAGCTTTTTGTACTCCTCATCAGAAAGCGGGTTGATGCTCAACAACATATCCGCCTCGGAAAGTAATTTCTCCCGAGTGGTTACAGTGGCTGCTGATGCATAATCTTGGTCGGAGTAGAAGGAAGAAGCCCCGGCGCCTTCTTCGATGAGGATCTCAAGGCCGAGGGCCTTAGCTTTTTCGGCAACTTCAGGAACGATCGCTACGCGTGTGTCCTCAAGCTCCCTGGGGATGGCAAGCTTCATATTTGAATGCTTCTGTTTTATGTTCGCCCGAAATTACTAGATATTTTCATATTTCCAAAGAAAAGGAAAGTAAAGAGGGGAGGGGAAGAAGGTTGGTGTACATCGATAGCAGAAATAGTGGGAAATGTGGGAGCAATGACGGTGGAAATGGAGTGAAATGGATAGAAAGGCATAAAGATGGGTGGAGATGCGGAGGGAATCTTACTGGACTTTGGACGGTCCCACTTCCGACTTCAAATAGTGGGTATTAATTAGATGAGGGTTGTGAAAAAAAGTATACTTCAAAAAACAATTCCAAACTTTGTTTTATTTCCGGTCTCGTTGTCGGGGTGCAATTTACCATTGCGCTCGGACTTGAGGCGGGCGACAAAATTTAATTCGGAGTAAAAATCATTAAAATCCCTTTTTTCACAACCCCGTCTTTAGGGTCGGGAAGCAGATTGCTCAACGCTCCGCCTTCAGTTTATCCTTAAATGCTTTTCTGAACTTCTGTACTTTGGGCGTAATGATGAATGTGCAGTAGGGGTTGCGGTTGCCGACATTGCGGTAGTATTCCTGGTGGTACTCCTCCGCCGGGAAGAATTCCCCGAACGGGCTGATCTCCGTGACGATCGGGCGATCCCATATCTCGGGCGCCACTTCTGCCCGGGAGCGCTCGGCTGCTGCACGTTGTGCTTCATTATGGTAAAAGATCACCGAGCGGTACTGCGGCCCTACGTCGTTGCCCTGCCGGTTGGGCGTGGTAGGGTCGTGGGTGGCCCAGAAGATCTCCAGAATATCTTCATAGGAAATGACTGAGGGGTTAAATTCAACCTGCACCACCTCTGCATGCCGGGTGACGCCGGAGCAGACACTCTCGTAATCTGCCGTTTCAGCCGAGCCGCCGGAGTAGCCGGAGGTGACGGAAAGTACGCCTTCCACTTCCTGGAAAACGGCCTCGGTGCACCAGAAACACCCGCCGCCAAGGGTGGCCAGTTGGGGGGAGAAGTTGGTTGCTGTTTTATCCATTGTGTGGTGATAATATTTATGAAGTATTATAACGCTGGCTATTGTTTAAGGTTTGGCATGGAAGCTTTCGCCCGCTATATGCCCGGCCCTACACTGGGTTTGCAGTAGCCTGAAACTGCTCAAAACGTCAGGCTCGCCGGTACCTGCGGGCCGATCGCCTCCAGAAAGCGGCCCAGCGCCTTCCGCTTCGGCCCATCGAGCTCATAGCTGATATGCCGGGTGAAGTATTCCTCCAGGTCGAAGTTGGGATGGGGAGAGGGGAGGAGGTACATCAGTTCTGGAATGTGTGCGATACCTTGCCGCATGGCGTGGTTGAACGCCTCGATAAATTCAGGGTCCAGCGGTTGGTTGCTCACCCAGGCGGCGAAAACGAATGGCAGGCCGGTATGGCGCAGCCAGGCTTCCCCCAGGTCGTAAACGTAGGGAAAGCGTTCTTCCAGCCCGATGGTACGGTCGCCGATGACCAGGCCGGCGCGGGTGCCGCCCAGAGTGGGAATGTATCCGTCGGAAGCGGGGATCAGTTCGGGGTTGGCCTTCCAGTAATCTCGCAGCAGCAATTTTGTCAGTTCGACCGAAGTGCGGGAGTGGTGGTCCAGGTAAAGCGCTGTTACCTCAGAAAGCGGACATTCACTGTAAATGCCTACTGTTTTTACTGCCCCTACCGTTCCAATACAGTAATCGGAGATCAGGTGAGGCGTATCCAGTTCAGGGATGACCGCTACGGGCACGAGCCCCAGGCCGGCGTCTCCTTCCTTTAGCCTTTTGGCGCAAACGGAGGGGATCTCCAGTTTCAATTCTATTTGTGAGGCGATCGGGCTTTGCAGCAGGCCGTAGAGCAGCGGCTTGGTATTGAGATAACTTACGGCAGTAACTTTGAGTTTTCTCACATCAGGCTATTTTCAGGCCGGCGGTCTCCAGGTGGCTCAGGTCGTTTTCCATCAGAAAGTGGAAGGTGTCTCCCTTTAACTTCACCTGATACAGGCCTGTATTCGAATGTTGATAATTGTCCATATTTTGAAGGGGCTGCTCCTGCAGCAGGCACATCAGGCAGCGCATGGCCCTGCCGTGGGAGCACACCAGCAAGGTGTTCTCCGGACGTTCGCGCAAGTGCTCGATGAAGCGCGAGATCCGCGCGGCCAGGCTGGCGGCGCTCTCCGCTCCATCCAGGCTGGCGTGGAAATTTCCCCTTTTCCATTCATCGGTAATTTCGCGGTACTGCTCCATCATTGCGGGCGTACTCTTCTTCCCTTCGTGGCTTCCCCAGGCGATCTCGTTGATGTCGGCAAATTGTTCCCAGGGTAGGCCCAGTTCGAGGAAATGGTGTACGGTTTCATGGGTGCGCCGCAGCCGAGAGGTCAATACGGCTTCAAAGCCGATGTCTTTGTATTGTTCGTAGAACGCCCTGGCCTGACGGCGGCCCAGCTCGTTGAGGCTGGTATCTACCCCCTGCCCCTGAACGATGCCCATTCGGTTGTAATCCGTCTCGCCGTGGCGAATGATATAGATCTCTTTTTGCATTTTATAGGGGTTACTTCCCATTTACGACCGGAAGGGAAACGTATCCCTTGAATTCCGCGTCTTCTTCAAATACGTGATCGGTGTAATCCTCGACCACATTGTACAGCGTATCCCGCTCTATGGGCTGGCAACCCACCTGGCGGATCAGGTTCACCAGGTCGCGGGTGCTCATAGCAGGATTCTGCTCTTCGCTGCCCGCCATGGAGTAGATCTTGGTCGTATCGTCAATAGTACCGTCGATGTCATCGACGCCAAAAGCGAGGGACAGCTGTGCTACGTTGCGGCCGATCATAGGCCAGTAGGCCTTGATGTGGTCGAAGTTGTCGAGGTAGATGCGGCTGATGGCGTAGTTGCGCAGGTCCTCGACAACCGTTGATTCCGGCAGGTGAGACATTTGGTTGTCCTTGTTGCGGAACTTCAGTGGGATGAAGGTCTGGAAACCGCCGGTTTTGTCCTGCAATTTCCGCAGTTCTTCCAGATGGTGAATGCGGTGGCGATATGCTTCAATATGCCCGTAGAGCATGGTGGCGTTGGAACGGCAGCCCAGCTCGTGCCAGATCTCGTGGATGCGGAGCCACTGCTCGCCGCTGCATTTGCCGCCGGCGATCTGGTCGCGGATCTCGGGGTGGAATATTTCCGCCCCGCCGCCCGGCATGCTGTCCAGGCCGGCTTCCTTCATCAGGCGCATGCCCTCCTCGTAGGATATTTTTGCTTTTTTGAAGATGTAGTGGTATTCCACCGGCGTGAGCGCCTTGACGTGCAATTCGGGCCGGTGCGCCTTGATCCTGCGGAACAGCTCGCTGTAGAATTCCACATCGTACTGGGGCAACACCCCGCCGACAATGTGCACTTCGGTCACCGGCTCGCCGTCGTACTTGCGGACGATATCCAGGATCTCGTCCATGCTGTATTCCCAGCCCTCTTCCCGTTTCTTGATCAGGCGGGAGTAGGAGCAGAACGTACAGGTGTAGAGGCAGACATTAGTAGGCTCGATGTGAAAATTGCGGTTGAAGTAAGTGCGCTTGCCGTGGCGCGTTTCGCGGATATGATTGGCCAGGGCGCCGACGAAGGCCAACTCGCCCCGTTCAAAAAGCAGGATCCCTTCTTCTTCGGTGATCCGTTTTCCATCGAGCACCTTTTCGGCTATGGTACGCAATGGCCTGTCCAGTGTTTTATCTTCCAGAATGACAGTGATCGGCCGGTTCGTTTGCATAGGATTGTGCGCTGTTTTTCCAGGTCAAAGGTATAATAAACTTTCGGAACTTTCAGTTTTTTTTGAAAAGGTAACAACCTTCCGGCAAAGATAGTTTTTTGAATATACAAATGAAAAGGCGGGAGGTTCACGGGCTGCTCAAAGGCGAAGCACCCGGGTGTGCCAGCGGAAGCCACTTTCGGTTATCAGTTCGATGAAGTAAGTGCCCCGGGGCCAGGAAGAGGCGTCGACTTCCACCTGATTGCTGCCGGCCCGGAACGGCACCTGCTGTGCCAGCACGTTGAGCCCCTGAGCATTGTAGGCCCGGAGCTGTCCGGCTTCGGTTTTTATGGCCGTCCATCGGAACATTACCATATGGGCTGTTGGGTTGGGCAGGGCCAGCAAGGCAGAGGCTTTTTCTACCGGGAGGTAGAGATGGCGGAGCGGGCTGTAGATAAAGGAGCCATCCTCGTCCTCCATCCGCAGGCGGTAGTAATAGGTGCGGCCCATTGCCACGTTGGCGTCGGTGAAAGCATAAAAGGAAGTGCCCGCCCTTCCCTGTGCCGGGATCCAACCGGCCGGTTGAAAGTTTTTGCCGTCCGAGGAGCGTTCAATCTCGAAACCTTTGAATTGTTCTTCGTTGGCGGATTGCCAGTTCAGTACGGCCGTACCGTTTTCTACCCGGGCGGAAAACCCCAGCAATTCCAGGGGTAAGCTCCCTCCGGATTGCACCCATACCGAGTAGGAGTTGGGCGGCAGTTCAATATAGATGGAGTTGGGAAGGGAGTGGTTCTGATCGGAAACGATGGCAAAGGGAAAGTTGGAGTTGCCGATCACATCGTCGAAGCGCGTGCCGCTGGGAGCGTTGGCGGTATTGATGACATGGTCGACTTTCAGGGGCCCGTCACAAAAATTAATGGCTACGATGACCTCCTGCCCGGTGGGGCCGCCGCTGATCTGGTAGATCAGCGCTTTGTCCTGGCAACCATTGAAATAGTTGGCGGCGTAAGGGGCAGGGTTTCCTTTGCGGTTGAGGTAATCGACGGTAGGCGCCCCAAATATGTAGGTTTTGTGCAGGTTGATCAATTGGTCGATCTGCGGCTTGAGGACTGGCGGCTGGTAGTACCCCAGGCCGACGCCCATGTAGTCGGGGTAAAAGACGCAGGGTGCTCCTACTTTATTGTTGGTGAGGATATAGGCGTAGGCCAGCAACAGTTCACTCTTGAGGTATTCCCCATTGGTGCGGAAGTCGTGGTTGTTGAGGAAAGTGACGACATCGAAACCGCTGCTGCCCGCCTGGTCCACCATACCGGAAGTGAACACGTCCCGAGAGTCGTAGTTGTTGTTTTCACAAGCCTGTTTGAGGGCGTCGCGCAGGGCAAAGTCGAAAGCGCGCACGCCTACGCCCGGGGCGCCGGTATTGGCCTGGTCCACCCAGTTTTTTAGAATGAACGGGTTGGAATCAAAGTATTCTCCGACCACTATCCCCGGGCTGTGGCTGTTGGCCAGCAGGCCACTCATAGCCGTGCCGATGAAACCCGGAGGGAAGTGCTTGACCGCATCCATCCGATAGCCGCGGATACCGGCATCTTCCCACAGCCAGTTGGTCCAGTCGGAAAGGGCGGCGCCAACCTGTGGCTGGGCCTGGTCGTAGTCGTAGAAAAACCAAAGCCAGTCCCAATCGCCATCCAGTTGAGTGTAGCTGGTATTGGTGGTATTGGGTTTGAAGTATTCGAAATTCATCTCTCCCTGGTTGTGGGAAAAGTCGAACAGGGTATAGGTCTCGTAGAGGAGCAGGTTGTCCATATCGATCAGAAAGCTGTCCACCCCGGTTCCGGGTCCATCGGGGTCGTAGTAGATGGCGTAGATGCGGTGGTCGGAATAGCCGCCTTCAATGTTGGTGAGGTAAATGATAAGGCGGTCGCCGGAGGCATTAAACTGGCCGGGGCTGAGGCTGAGCTGAAACTCGTCGGTATTGCAGTTGTTGACCGTACCCAGGTAAGCTTGCATGTCCTGGTTGAGCAGGATGGTATTGTTGCTCTGGTTGCAGTCCTTGCCGCCGTTGTCCTCCACCTCGTTCACGGCGCCCTGGTAGGGCTGGTTTTCGTAAGCCTCGGTGGTGATGTACACCTTATACCGGTAGCTGGAGCCGTAAGCGCCTGTTTTGGAACTGATGCGGAAATAATAGGCGCCGGCGCCCAGGGCGCTGTTCATGCCATTGGCCCCGGGTGTGCCATTGAGGGGGACGGAACAACGATACCGGTCGGAGGGAAAAGCCCGCTTGTTGGTATTCATATGCACTTCAACATAGGCCTTCAGCGCGGGGTTGGGCTCTGCCTGGCCTCCGTCGCGGTGGTTGTAAACCACATCGGCTATGGGTTTGATGCCATTGCCATTCAGGGTGCTGATCAGGGCATCATACTCGGCACGGGTGCCAAAGCCGGTGGCTCCCAGCCCGTACTCGCCCAGGTCGTAGAGGTCCTTGGGGTCGTAGCCATTGGAGCAGTTGCCGAAACTGGCGCGGGGCAGCGGCGGCAACCACAAATAGGTGAAGTTTGACAGGCTGCCGGCCTGGCCCGCTAAGGTACTGGCCCAGGAGTTGCCGCTGTACCCGTTACATCCCGGTTTGGGATAATCCCAGTACCAGGCCTGCATCATGAAGTCCTGTGTCCAGCCGGCTACCGCCCAGAGCAGCGCCGCTATTGTGATACTGTTGCGCAACATCATCCGTTCGGTTTGGCAATTAAGAGTGTGTTCAAATTTCAATGATGAGTCGAAAACGAGAAAATTTTGTTTCAGACAAGGCAAATTTTGCAGTCGGATGCGGGCAATCCAACGAAAAATTTAACGCCGTTTGAAACAAAATTTGCCGTTTGCATACCATTGATTGAATTTTGAACACACTCTAAAGAGAGCAGGAGGGTCGCAGGCGTCAATATATCAGATGCAAAAATAACGTATCTTTAATAATTGATTGAATCTTGTTTCGAATTTTGTTCGGGATATTTTACTTTTGCCGTAAGTTGTTCTTTCTTGAAGCATACATCCCAATTTCTATTACTCAAACAGCCTCCCAACCGGGAAAGCGATTCTAGCTGAAGGCATCATTTCTTCTGTTACTCAACTGTATTGGATAAGTCGGGTGTACTATGCGTACGGGTGCCGTCGGTGGTATGAGGAGGTTTCGGACAGGAAGGTCATTTCGAAGCTGTCAGGCAGTTATCGGTTTATTCTTTTGATTCACCTTTAAAATTTGATGAGATGAGAAGGGTTTTGCTTGGAGTAATTTTTTTTATTATCCCTGCATTTGCTTTTTACAAATTACCACTCCTTATATGTACGATGGCATCGCCAATAACTGGAGCGGTTTGGGTATTACAGGAGTTTATCGAGGTCTAGGGTTGAAATCATGGAAATTTACCCGGCAGGCAAACTTTACGGGAGACATATTTTACAAGGTTTATAACCAATCAAACAATTTTAACAACAATTTTAATGATCCATCGGGCTCAAAAGTGTGGAGTGGGGAGTGTCCATAAATTCTCAAGGAACTGCTTTTGCTTACGGGGACGGAGGTGGAACAGCGGGTTCCTACCCTGCCACAAGTGGGAGGTTTTACACCTATGTTTGGGAAGATGTATCTACAAGTTCCAATGCCCGGGTGATTGTCATGGAAACCACAAATGCCCCGGTTTCCATCAATACGGTTAGCCAGCTTCCGACCAATTCACCTGTACCTGCAAATCAGGGCGTTACTGTAACTGTCACCCTGAGTGGTACTCCTTCCACCCAAGAAAATGTTTTCTTGCGATACTCTACAGATAATTTCGCGACCTATGGAACATTGCTTAGTCCGACCACCGGGGCAGGAACCGCTTCCCAGGAGTTTACCATTCCTGGTCAGCCGGAAATGACCAACCTTCAGTATTACCTTTTACAACGACCCTTTCTTCTATGTGTGGTAATCAAGACCTTACTGACTTGGCAACGATAAACTTCAGCAACAATGGGGGATGAATTATGGAATCAGCTTTCTCCTTCCCGTCACACTTACACACTTCACCGCCCGCTCCATTTCATCCTCCACCCACCTCACCCTGGTACCGCCACCGAAACCAACAATTCCCACTTCGAGGTGCAGCGCTCGGCTGACGGTATAAATGGGAGGTGCTGGGCGAGGTGAAAGGCGCGGCACTATTCAGGAGCCCCAACAATATGAATTCACGGACGACCGTCCGCCCGTCAGCCTCAGCTACTACCGCCTGCGGCAAGTCGATTACGACGGGCAGTACGAGTACTCGCCCGTCGTGACGGTAACCGGAAAGGCGGAGCTTTCCCCTTTCGGTGTTTCCCAACCCGGCGGGGGAGTCCGTTTCACTCGTGCTGCCAGGTGGAGCGGAAGGTACCTGCGCGCCGAGTTGTACGACGCCCGTACCGGCAGGTGCTCCGGCAGCAACTGGCAGCAGAAAGTGGTAAGGTAGAAATAGGGCTTACCAGCCTGCCGCCCGGCCTCTATTACCTGTCCATTCGGGATGGGCAGGGCAAGCAGCTGGGTGTACAGCGCATTGCCAAGCGGTAAAGGGCGCCTTTACCCAGAGTTCATCCAGTGAAAAAGGCGTCTCTGTTTGTTGAACAAATTCTAAATTTTCCAAACTTATCCGATCCAATACAAGCTAAAGGCATGAAACGGTTACTTCTTGTGGGCTTTACCCTGTTTGCAGCCGTCTCCCAGGTGGAAGCTGCCTATGGTTATTTTGGCAATTGCGCCACTTTTATTGAATTTGGGAACTTGTACTACAAAGTCGGAGGGTGTAGTGCCAATGACCCGAACTTCGACGGCGCCAACCTGGGGGCCAATCTAACCACCCTGGTGATGGATAATGTCCAGCAGTACACTTACGAAAACGGCGGCGATGATGTGCTTTCCGGATTTCTGCATTACCGGGTTTACCCTTCCTCCGGAAGCCCGGGTGGATTCACACAGGTGCGGTTGGAAATGGTTTCTATACTTGGCGGTGGAGATGAGCGGCGGGAGGCATTTCTCAATCTCGACCTTATCCAGGGCTTATTGCCGGGCACTGAATATAAGCTGGAAGTATACTTCAGGGCAGAGGTGGATTGGAACCCGACGAACGGCAGTGTCGATGCGGAATTTTTTGATAACAACAACGCCAAGAACTATACGGCTACCTTTTCAACAGCCGGGGTTTTACCTGTGGTTTTTAACCATTTCACCGGCAAGGCTCACCAGGGCATCACCCACCTCACCTGGTACCACCGCCACCGAAACCAACAATTCCCACTTCGAGGTGCAGCGCTCGGTACCGATTACCGCAAATGGGCGGTGCTGGGGAGGTCAAAGGCGCCGGCACTATTCAGGAACCCCAACAATATGAATTCACGGACGCCTACCCACCCGCCGGTATCAGCTACTACCGCCTGCGGCAAGTCGATTACGACGGGCAGTACGCGTACTCCCCGGTAGTGGCGGTAAACCGGAAAGGGAGGGGTACTCCTTCTCTGTTTTCCCCAATCCGGCGTCTGATCATATACAGGTAGTGCTGCCTGCCGGGGAGGAGGGGGTAGCGGAACTCTACAATGGTACCAGCGCATAAGGCAGCAGCCACTACACTCCGACAATGGTAAGGAGGAGGTCCAGCTCATCGGTCTGCCCGCGGGGATTTACTACCTGTCCATCCTCGATGGCAGAGGGCGGCAGCTGGGCGTACAGCGCTTCGTAAAAAGTAGAGGTTTGTCCAAGTTTTCTGAATATAACGGATTGCGTAGCTGCGATGAAGTATGTCTCGGATCAGAGACGAAAAGCCAACGCTAGCTGGGCGATCCCTGTGGAATAAATATAAATTCCACAGGGATCGCCAAAATTTTTGCGTCGAAGACGATAACCCCGTGTCCCCTCAAGTTGACGGGTGTAACGTCTCCGACCCAAATACACTGACGCATAACTGGTCAGCGTATTTGGGGTCCGGGTTCACGTCTTCAGGGCAGCTACGCAAAACGTTACAATCAGCAAATTTCGATATGACTGGGATTGAACGCCGACTGGGATCGCCAAAATTTTTTGGCGTCGAAGACGATAAACCGCGTCCCCTCAAGTTGACGGGTGTAACGTCTCCGACCCAAATAAATTTGGGGTCCGGGTTCACGTCAACGTCTCCGGTAAAATACACTGACGCATAACTGGTCAGCGTATTTGGGGGTAAGGGTTCACGTCTTCAGGGCAGCTACGCAAAACGTTACAATCAGCAAATTTCGATATGACTGGGATTGAACGCCGACAGGGATCGCCAAAATTTTTTGGCGTCGGAGACGATAAACCCGTGTCCCCTCAAGTTGACGGGTGTAACGTCTCCGACCCAAATACACTGACGCATAACTGGTCAGCGTATTTGGGGGTCCGGGTTCACGTCAACGTCTCCGACCCAAATACACTGACGCATAACTGGTCAGCGTATTTGGGGGTCCGGGTTCACGTCTTCAGGGCAGCTACGCAAAACTTTACAATCAGGGAATTTCGATAAGGATTCCCCGGGGTATCCGCCGGAAAATCCGTGCTATTCGCGTTATTTGCGTCATTCGCGTTCCATCCTTTCCATCCCCGGCTGGCGGATCTCATACCCCTCATCCTCCTTGGCCTTTTTCACCATCTCCCGCACGTCGGTAGCAGTTGTTTGGCGTCGTAGACGATCCCGTCCTTGATGGTGTACTTCACGCCGCCCACCCGGGCGACGGTATTGTCGTCCATCAGTTTGATGGCGCCGGTGCCGTAGAGCACTTTCAGGTTTTGCAGTGGGTTCTCCTCTACGATCACAAAATCCGCCAGCTTCCCAACTTCTACGGTGCCGATCTCGCTGTCTGCCCCCAGGGCTTCGGCTCCGTTCAGGGTGGCGGAGCGGATGACCTCCAGGGGATGGAAGCCCGCCTCGCGCAGCAGCTCCAGTTCGCGGATATAGGCGAAGCCGTAGAGCTGGTAGATGAAGCCCGAATCGGATCCGGTAGTGACGCGCCCGCCCCGGTTCTTGTATTCGTTGATGAACGTCATCCACAGGCGGTAGTTCTCTTTCCATGCCACCTCCTCTTCGGTGCCCCAGAAGTGCCAGTAGGAACCATGGCTGATGCGGCTGGGCATATAGAAGCGCCAGAGGGAGGGCAGGGTGTATTCTTCGTGCCACTCCAGGCGGCGGGTACGGTGCAGGTCGCGGCTGGCCTCGTAGATGTTGAAGGTGGGGTCGATGGTGAAATCGAGGGCGAGCAGTTCGTCCATCACCTTGTTCCAATGATCGGAATAGGGTGGGGCACTATGTTTCCATAACCTGCCGGTATCGGCGAAGCGGTGTTGCTCGTTCTGGTAGTTGTAGTCAAGGGGTAGTCCTGTACTGTCCGGTCGTTGAAAAGCGCTTCCGGCAGCCCGTACCAGTGTTCCATGCTGGTCAGTCCGGCGCGGGCAGAGTGCAGGGCGTTCCAGCGTACCACATCCATCTGAGCGTGGTGGCAGGCGGAGCGCATACCAGCTTTTGTTCTCGTCGAGCGCGGCGGCTTATGATATTGGGCGGAGCGCCGAAGAATTTAATGCCGTCCGCTCCGTTCCGGGCGTTTTGGCGCACCCATTCCCGGTATGCTCCGGGGTGCTGATGGGCTCCTCGCTGCCCTGTCCGAAGACGGTATAGGCGTAGATGCGGGGGCAGTGATCTCATTTTGGCGCTGCGCTCCCGGTGCTTCAGCACCCAATCCAGTCCGTTGCTACTGGCGGGGTCGCGGATGGTGGTAATGCCGTGCCCCATCCAGAGCTTGAAGACGTATTCCGCATCGGCGCCCTGCCCCTTGCCGCCGATATACCGTGGAGGTCGACGAAGCCGGGCAGCAGGTAAAAGCCTTCGCAGTCCAGCTCGCGCCCGCCTTCTTTGAGTTGTACTGTCTTTGGCGTCGATGGGCACGCCCGGGTTGCCCACCACTTCGATCTGTTTGATCCGGTTGCCCTCCACGACGATGTCGATGGGTACGCAGGGCGGAGCTCCGTTGCCGTTGATCAGGGTAATGCCGCGGATGATGAGCTGGTTGTAAATATTCGCCCTCTTGCCGGTAAGCGCTTCTTGGACCTGGGCGTGGAGGTTGAAACCAAGGAATAGAAGAAGGAAAACGAAGCTGTAGTTTTTCGCCATAGCTGGGGAAGTGTCGTTGATTAAAGTGGAGCAGCACTCCATGGCTGCTAATGCAAAGGTGCAAAAGCTTCGCGTTTTTTCCCTGCTATGGTTTCATTTTTGACGCTATTTTTAGCGTGAGGTACCTAATTCAGTCAGCTCGTACCTTTCCTCCTTCAGCGGATGCCCTGACACGGAAGGTTGGCGGCACGTTTTTTTATGTCATAAAGGTACTCGTTTTTGATAGGCAAATTGGCGTTTGTAATGTGCTGATTTTCAAGGGGGATTTTTGGTGGATTTGGGAGGCCTTTTTTGATAAGGGGTGGGAGGCTAGTTGTACTTACCATCACAAGTGGCCCAAGATGCCGGATGAACTTGAACAGCTTTAATAAGAATCTCTACTTTTCAATGGTTGCGGCTTAGGGGAAGAGGAAACAACCCAACGTTCCAGTATTTTATGAACTAAATCATGGGCATCCTTGAACGGTGAGCTGATGAGAAGGAACGGAAGCTCCGGATTGGAGGCCTGGGAACCCGCAGCGTGGGCCATTACCAGGGCGTACCTCATGGGGCAGTGCAGGTTGCCGTGGTTCTCCAGAAGGAAGCAGGAGGACAGGCCGCCCCGCATATCAGTCTGCACCAACGCACCACCTGCGTGGCCGGCCGAGCAACGCTACATTCCGCCAAAAGGCACTGCCCAAACGGAAAGTTGCTTGTTAGCCGCGTATTCAGGCTCTTCAGAAAATAAAATTCGTATTGATCCCATAATGCCCCTGGTAGTAATTGCTGATCAGCCAGATGAGAGAAAGCAACAGAAATACCACCGGCGGCAGGACGGATACCCCACCCTTATCCTGCAGCACCTCTTTTTGCTCTTCCGGGGCTATAGTGTTCAGTATTTTCTCCACCTGGCGCTTGCAGTGCAGGAGGTAGAGGCGGTTGGCCGACAGCCCCAGGATCAGGTGCAGGATGGCCACCCGGGTAAAGAAAAATACGGTCTCGTACAGCCAGAAGCCAAGGCCTGACCACCGCAGCAGCCCCAGAACGAAGAACAGGACTACGTAAAGGACAGTTTCCCGAAACATTTGCCGGTACAACAGCCAGAACGGGCCCAAGGCCAGTGCCCAGGGATGAAAACTTAGCGCCCTTTCATCCTGCAGGCGAGCCCATTGTTCGAGGTAATATACCTTTTCCGGCCCGATGTATTCCGCCAGGCAGGCCTCTTCTATAGATGGCTCGGATTCCGGAAGGTCTAATATGTTTTTCATGTCAGTCCAGGCTTGCCAGGTTCTGGCGCGAGGCAGAATTACGTAATTTTTTGAATCTTTTCGAACATTACCCAGTAATTTATTGGGAGTATCCATTAGAAAATTCCCGAAAAACAGGGATAATTACAGATTGATTGCTTTATTAAGAGAATAATTCCGACCGTATACTTATGGCTCAACACGCTGACATCATGATCCTGGGCATGGCCAATACCCCTGCCGACTACCTCGCGCAGGTGCAGGCGGAGGTGGAAGGCATCCGGGTAGCCCTGGCCAAGGCGCGCCAGCAAAACCTCTGCGACCTCAGGGAGTTGAGCCAGTTTACCCTGGAGAAGATGTTCGACGAGTTCAATGACCTGAACCAGTCGCGCCGCATCAGCATATTGCACTATACCGGCCACTCCCAGGCCACCGGGCTCCTGACCGTGGAGGACGGAAAGGCCAAGCTGCTCCACGCCGACAAACTGCGCATCCTGCTGCAGGCCCAGAACAACCTGAAGTTCGTTTTTCTGAACAGCTGCTTCTCGGAGGCCATCGCCGAACAACTGGTGGATGCCGGCGTGCCCGTGGTTATTGGTACGGACAGCGGCGTGAAGGACGCGGCGGCCAAAAGGGTTGCCGTGAAGTTCTACGAGATCCTGGGCGGCGGCAGCAAGACCATCCGGCAGGCCTTCGAACTGACTCAATTGTATTTTGAGCACCATAAGGACGAAGACGATTCCCCCTTCCGCGGTTTCGACCTGGGTAGTGATTATCCCTGGCGCCTTTTTTATAAGGAAGAAACGGCGGCAGGCTGGCGCCTGGTCCCGGAGAGCGTCGTCGATCAACTGGAACGTTCCCAGGGGCTGCGCAAGCTGCTCATCGTCCGGGACGACAGCGAAAAGGCGGGCCATTTCAGCCATGCCCTGAGGATTGCCCTTTCCGGGTTGAATAACCTGATGGCCTATGACATCTGGCAGGTAGCCGAAGAAGCCAGCCCTGACCGCCGCCGCTATGCCATCGAGGAGGCCGATGTGATCGCCTATCTGGCTATGCCCGAACTTCAGGGCGGACTGGAGGGGCCGCTCTCGTGGGCAAAACCGCTGCTAAACCCTGCGAAAAGCCATTTCATCATCGCCGGGGCCGGCCATGTGCCCAGCACCCGCCAGTATTTGCAAAATGCAGGAATGGTAGCCGCTAACAACCCGCCGGTGATCCTTTCCGAATTGATGACCCTGGAGCAACTAAAAAATGCGATCGACCTCGATACCATTTTCCGCGAACTGTTTTTCAAAAAGCTGATCGAACTCATCGGCGTAGGAGGGGATAAGGAACAGCTGATGTCGGCTTTTGGCGCCCTCAACTTTGTAGAGCAAAAGCAGGCGTTCGACTTCGACGACCACCAGAAAAAGGTAAACTTCATCCTCATCGAGGGCACTCCGCTGTGCGGCCACGAGTTGCTGATCCGCAGGATACTGGCTTACAACGGCCTTGCCTCAGGCGGGCAGAGCAAACCGGTGCACATCAACGTCAAAAAGCTGGTGCCCAGCGGTTTCAATGAATTGTATCTCTGGGTATTGCTGAATCAGAACCTGGTGGGCACCATGTCGTTGAACCCGGACCGGGAGGCGGTCTGCCGCACTATCACCCAGCGCCTGCAACAGGAAGACCTGGTGGTCATTCTCAACGAAGTGGAAGAAGTGGCCCTGCCGGAGCTCAAGCAGATGATCCTCAACCTGTGGAAAGCCCTCAACGATTTCCTGCCTCAGGGGGATACCGGAAACCGCTTGTTCATGATCTTTGTCCATACGGGCTACCGGCCGGATCATTGCTGTGTGTCCGAAGTTACGCTGCAGGCCCAAAATCCGGTCTGCCATGCTGTTCCCATGCCTGCCATACAACCCCTGGCGGCCGATATTTTCAATACCTGGTATATCGACGAGAGCCAGCACTTTTTGCCCGACAGCCCCTTCCGGAAAAAGATCCAGCAAAATAAGAACGATATATTGCAGAAGAAATACATCAAGAAAGTTGTAGAAGAGATCTGTATCTTACTCGAGTGCCCGGAGGTCTACGACGAGGTCTTCAAATTATAAATTTCATTGATTAGCATGATCCAGGAAAAGAACTACCAACGCTATGAAGGTAAAAAGCTGCTGAAAGCTACCCCCACGCTGAGCTACAAACCCGAAGAGCTGAAGGGCGAGGTCAGGGAGCAGAAAAAGGTGTTGGAAGAGAAAATCGCACCCTACTTTCCCAGCGAGGCCCTGAAAGATGCCGTGGAATACGCCCGCATCCTCCAACGCCCGCTATTGCTGCGGGGAGAGCCGGGCTCGGGCAAGACCCGCCTGGCACAGGCAGTGGTATATGAACTCTATGGCAAGGACTATAGAAAGCAATACTTCGAGTGGTACATCAAGTCGTCCACCAAAGCCAGAGACGGTATTTACACTTTCGACCACCTGGTACCTGCCTGCGCGATGTAGAGCTGGCGCGCCACAAGAACAACAGTAAGTCGCAACCGGAAAAAGAGGACCTCTTCAAATATCGCTCCTTCGGTACGCTGGGACAAGCTTACCTCGCTTCAAGATCCGACGCGCCGGCTATTCTGCTCATCGACGAGATCGACAAAGGCCGACCTGGATTTTCCCAACGACCTGCTGTTCGAGCTGGAACAGAAGCGCTTCTTCGTCGAGGAAACCAGTGAGGAGATCGTCGCCGAGTACCCGCCGCTGATCTTCATCACCAGCAATGACGAAAAGGACCTGCCCAACGCTTTCCTGCGCCGCTGTGTGTTCTTCTACATCGATTTCCCCGGGGAAGAACTGCTCATGGATATTGCCAAGGCGAATGCTGCAAACTGGGTAAAAACAGTACGAAAAGTGCCATGCCGGAAAAGCTGGTCGAGGATATCGTCCAACGCTTCCGGCAGTTGTACGCCGATATGAAGAACAACCCCAATACCGACAAGGCGCCTTCCACCAGCGAGCTGATCGACTGGCTGCGGGTGTTGTACTATCGATTCCTGCAGGGCAAACTGGAAGGAGAGAGCCTGCCCAAGGGGGAATTGCCCCATCCGGAAGTCTTGCTCAAGAGCCTGGACGATTATAAGGCACAGGTCAATAAATAACATATCTATGCCGGCATCCAAAGCTCCTCACAGCCTCATCTTCTACCGCTTCTTCCAGCGCCTGCGCCAGGAGGTAGGGATAGAACTGGATGCGCGGCAGTACCGCAACTTCCTGCACTGCCTCCTCCTGGGTACGGTAAAGGACAAGGCGGATATGCTGGAGCTGTGTAAAACCATGTGGCTTACCCGCCCGCAGTTTCGCCCCCGGTTCGAAGAGATCTTCGAGGAAGTACCGCCGAGCTGCCCCAATATTGGGCTCATTTTGTGGAGGAGGCCCGTATGGTTCAGCAGAAGGGAGCGCAGCCGGTTGCGGAGGCCTACCAGTGTCCCCGCCCGATAAACCGGAGCCGCCCCGCCCGGAGGTGAAACCACAGGAAAGAACCGAAGCCCCCCCGCTGGTACCAGCCGCCACCGGAACTCCCGGCAGATAAAACTGCCGCCTGGCAGGAAGTGGAACTGCTCTTCGATGAAGGCGGCGAAGGGGCGCCGGCGTGCAGAAAGAAGAGCGGGAACTGCCCTCTCAGTTGGAAACGCCCTTCCTCTTTTCGGAGCAGAAGTATCTTCCCTTCCAGCAGCGGCGGGTAAACAGTCGTGGCGGAGGCTCAAACAGCAGAGCTTTCGCGAGTCTACCGAGGAGGTCAACGTCCCGGAAACGGTTCAGGCGCTGGCGCGAAACGGGTTTTTCTACGAACTGGTATTCGAAACCCGAAAGGTCAGCCGCCAGCATTTTGTGGTGTTACTGGACCACGGCGGTTCCATGACGCCCCATCATTACCTGTTCAGGTTCTTCATCCAGGGGCTAAGGGAAAGTACCCTTTATACGAAGATCGAAACCTATTATTTTACCAATTATCCGCTCTACCAACTGGGTAATCAGGCTTGCCCGAATACCGGTTTTCACCAATATGGAGCATACCGCTTCAGTCTCCTTGAGTAGTTTGCTGGCTGGTTGGGATAAAAATACCGTGGTGCTCTTCCTCAGCGATGCCGGAGCCGCCCACGAGGGCATGAACTCCAGCCGCGTACAGGTGACCATGGAATTGCTGAACCGCCTGGAAGGGAAAGTGGAGCACGTGCTCTGGTTCAACCCGCTGCCCCGGAAATTCTGGAAGGGTAGCGCTGCTGCGTTTTTTCAGCGGCGTCGTGCCTATGATGGAATGTACAGAGGCGGGTATCGCGGAGGCGGTGGGGCGGATCAGGTGAGGAAGTGTAGATGTGTAAGTGTGGGCTTACAGGGAGGCAGCCTGCGGCGCTGTTCGGAATTCGGTGTTCGCTATTCGCCAGCCTGCGGGACACAATGCAGCCCTCAACAATTTGACAATATGACAATATAGCAATACAACATCCAGCACGATGCCACCAACCCTACAACTCACCGGCGCCATCGACGCCAACCGCCTGGAGCGCTACCTGAAGCGCCACCCGGGGAGGGCTACCTTTGGCTGGTATGCCATGCCGCCTTTTTGTGGCGCTGACGCCGGTATGCTCTACCGCCTGTGGGTCAACTTCAAGTACGACGAGAAGGGTGAAGGGCTGGACATACCGCTGGATGCCGTTTCCAACTTGTTGAATTCCCCGTTGTGCCGCGAACTGGGGCAGGAGGTGTACGAGATCCACGAAAGCCTTCGAGCGCCTCTGCTCAACCACCTGCGGAAAACAGGGCGCTTTGGCAGCCCCGCCTGCATCGCCTGGCCCGTTTCCTGCTGGTACTATCTGGACTACTGCGGAGAGGAATTGCCTTCTCCTGCCTTTGCCGAGTACCAGCGGTGGACGGTAAAGATACCTATCTCAAACCGGAACTGGTAGCAACGCCTCCTGGATGCCTTTACCGAAACGGTAGATGGGAAAGCCGCAGCGAGTTCCGTGGAAGTGTACCTCAACTGGGTCAGCAGCCGGGCGGGGAAGAGGAACGCACCGGTGGAGTAGATCCACTGGCGGTCGCCGAGCAACTGGTCCGCGGCATGCGCAATTATCAGAAAGGGGCAAGAGCGGAGGCGATCGAAGCATTGAGAGAACTGGCGGACCACATCAAAACCGGCGGCAGCGCCAGCCCGTCACTATATCGCACCAAGATACCGGAGGACATACTGGAGCTGATCAAGCCCGGGTAGGGCGTGGAGGTAGAACTGGAGCCGAAAGGTACCGTTCGGGCCTCCTGGTGGCGCTGGGTAAGATCGCCTCCTACCAGGCGCCGGAACTGGTAAGGCCGGTACCAATGACCCACCTCGTCCAGAAACAGCTCAAGGTATTGTTGGCGGAACGGCAATCAGAGGTGGTTGTTTTTATCGGATAGCGCCGCTACCAAAGAGGCTGTCCTCCAGCAATGGGCACAAATGGTGGAGCAGGTACCAAACCGGAAGACCACCTCCTGTTCTACTTCAGCGGGCATGCGGAAAACAGAAACGGACACTATCTCATCCTGTACGATTATGAAGACCAGCGTATGTCTAAAGTACAGAGTGTCCGGACCGTAACGGGAGGCGTTATCCGGGAGGCGGAATTTCGGGACCTATCGGCTTCCTGTCGGGGTACATCACCCTGGTGCTGGACACTCATGCCGGCAGCGAAGGCTGGCTCGACCTGAGCAACGATAAAAACGTCATCCTGTCCGCCACCCTGCCCGAACAGATGTCCTACGAGCAGCCCTTTGATGGAGTTGCCCACTACCATATTCAGCCAGGCCTGCTCGAAGTGCTGGGCGAGTACGGTACCGGAGCAATAAGTGGGTGGTGCGCAAAGCGGGGAGTGGATGGAGCGTTCGGTACCAGCAGCAGCAGTACTCTGGTTCTGGGCAGCCCAGCCGCCCGGCGGCGTACCATAGTGGGGCAGGGGGTGTCCGAACGCCCGGACGTCGACTATCTGTTCGACCTGTTGCAGGCCAATGGGTACCTGGAGCGCATACCGGACAGGGGGTGAATACCGTTCTGGAAACCGGCTGGGCCTAAGTTTGCCGCTGCCTATGCGCTCCCGGAAGAACTGGATCTTTCCCGGCAACCGGATGTAGAAAAAGCAATAGCCTATCTGGAAAAGGCCTTGATCTTCAAAGGAAAGGACGGTACTTTCCTTAACTGTTCCCGCAATGCCCGATGCAGAGCGGGAGTTGTTCCAGCTGGAATTGTCCCTGGAGGAAATACTCGGCATCCCCGTACATATTAACCGAAAAAGCAAGACGATGGCGATCCGGCAACCCGATAGCGAAGCCTTCAACCACCTCGATTATTTTGGCGAGAGCCAGGTGATCCTGGTGCCGATCCACGAGAGCCGGATCGGAGAGGAGGGCTATGAGCGGATGCTACGGGATGCCCGCCACTTCGCCGATACGTACGACAAGATCCTGGTGGGAGTGCTGGAGGCGTACTGCACCTATTCTGATCATCCTATCCTGGGGAATATTCCGGTTTTACCTATCGGAGAGGCAGGTTCGGGAACGGTGCCACGTCCTCTGACGGTTTACGAAAGCCGGGAGGAAGCCTGGCGGGCAGTAGCCCAGGGGCTGGCGGAATTGCTGGAATCCTACCGGTACCGTTCTGGCAGCAAGGCATCCGGGGAAGCGTGTTTTTGATAAGGAAAGAAACGCCTGGTGCTTCGATAAGGGGCGGAGAGATGGGGTGTCGATCTGGCACCGGGAGGTGCAGGTGCAAACGCCTTCGGGAGCGATCGGCATGACGATCGGAAAAGTACTGCCGGAGATTACTGTCTTGCAACCACTGGCCGGTTTCAATGTAAGCCCGGAGGAAAACCTGCGCGCCTTCATCACTCATCTGCCCCAGCGCTACATCAATTTCCTCGCCGAGGATCATGCGGATAATAAAGCCCTGATCAGAGAACTACAGGAGGATCAGGAATTGCAGGAGCACGGCGTCCGCTGGACAACCGTTCTGGCAGGGCTGGAATACGTCCTTCATTTCACCCAAACCCATTGCTACCTCACCCGGGCGTTCGAGGATACGGAAGGGGCTCCGGAGGAGAATGCACTGAATCCCTACCGGCCGCTGACGAAGCCGATCGACTTGTCGGCAGGGATCTGGACGATAAAGGAATTTCTGAAGCAGGTGGTGAACTGGGAGTTTCTGAAGTGCCTTGAAGCTCCCTACAATGAGGAATTTTCGCAGGGCCATTTTGAAATCAACGTTTTTCAAGGAGAAGACGGGAAATGGAAAGCAGTCCCAAAGGATGGTGATTTATTTCAGGTAGACATGTATCCAGGCGAGCGAAGGGGCGTGGATGATTTTTCCAATACGATTCGGATAGAACTGGTGAACCGCTCTCGGCGTAATTTATACATCAGCGCGTTTCAATTAACCAGCTTCCTCGGCAGTTTGTCGCTGATATCGGAAATGGAACACCTCGAGCTGAAAGCAGGAGAAAAGATCTTTTTGCCTGGCGAAACGGACGGCAATATTCCTATAAGGCTTGAACATCGAACCCTGGCTTATAATTTGCCTCAGGAGTACCTGGAGATAAAAATTCTGGCCAGTCCGGAACCCTTTTCTACGTTTGGTTATCGGATGAAAGATTTCCCCGGCCCACCTGGCTCTGAATATTTTGAAGAGGACGGCTACTTTATGGAAAAAGGTACAAACATTGGGATGATCAGGGCATTGGAGGGTGTTTTTATTGCTCCATTGCTAAATATCAGCCTGGATAACCCCGCTTATAACCTGCCCAATTCAGTACGCCTCGAAGAACTACTCCGCCGCCCCGATGCCGCGCCCTTCCTCCGCGCCCTCTACTTCGATTCCCTCCACCTGGCGCCCCGATATGAGCTTAAGCAGCAGATAGAATTGCAGGCGGAAGAATCTCCGGGTTCCAAAATGGCGGAGCCGCTGCCTGCTGCTTATGTGCATACCCCTAACGGGTTGGACATCCTGGAGTCCCAATTGCAACAGTTGTACCCCCGACTGCGGGAAAAGGCGGAAAAACCGATCCTTGTCGCCCTGGGCGACAGCTGGTTCAACCAGGCGCAGCCGGTGGATATTCCGCATTTCCTGATGGAGGATTTTATGGTAATTCACGCGCCATTGGGAGATTGGGGGCAATTAGAAGAAGCTTTTCGGCGGTTGGAGAAAGCGATCGCCAGTTTACCTTCCATTACCTTGCTGCTGAGCCCGATGGGCGAGCGGCTGCTGGATGGACTGGAAGGGTTGGTGCAAGAGGGCGCGCCGGATAATACGGATGATATCCGGCAAATACTCAGTAGTGAATTCTTCCGGCGACTGGACGAGCTGGAAAAAGAGTGGGAGAGGGGCTTCGGTTTTCTGTCCCGGATCGGCTCCCGCCTTCAGGGGGTAGTGCATGGGTACGACTACTTTGCCTTTGAGGAGTTTGGCGGCCCGGCATTCTACCAACGCCCGAGGGAATGGCGGCGGGACCTGGGCGTTTTCGTCATCGATATTTTGAATGCCCGCCTCAAGATAGTTCTGGATAGAATGGAGGCCACCAATATTTACTATCTGGATCTGCGCAACACCCTGGAACCCGGAGATTGGACGGCAACTCTGACTCCCGCTTCAACGGGGTTCCGGAAGCTGGCGGGGGCGGTTAGCTTGTTTATCGGCAACCAATATAAAGATGATCGGGAGCCTTATCCAGGCACGGAGTATTTTCTATGGCAGGTAGCCCTTATGGAGGGAATTTTGGAGTTCTATATCGATCTGATCGAAGCCTATCCGAAAGGAAAACATCGGGCCTGGGCGGAAAAACGGCTGATGGAAGCTGTAAAACAGAAGCAGGATGCAGATTTCGGCGAAGCTGTCCGCCCTGTACCGGCCCGCCGGTCCTGGTTCCTGGGCATTGGGATCAACCGGTATTTGCATTTTCAGTCGCTCCGCAACGCGGTGAAGGATGTTCAGGATATTGCGGCTCTGCTACAGGAGCGCTATGGATTAGACGTCACCGATACAACGATCCTTTTAGACGAGCAGGCCACCCGGAAAAATATTATCGCTCAGCTGGAGGAAATGGTAAGTAAGGTGGGGCCAGAAGATAAGGTATTGATCTATTATTCGGGGCATGGCCACTTTAATGAAAAGACCGGCAAGGGGTTCTGGATACCGGTAGATGCCGATGCAGGCTCGCCGGCCGGCTACCTTCCCAATGTGCGGATCAAGGACTATATGGAGGTTATTCCTGCCTATCACACCTTCCTGATCTCGGATTCCCTATTGTCGGGTTCCCTTTTCTCCGAGGGCAAGTTACGCAACACCAATGAGGCGATCGAGGACCTGGACAGCAACCCCTCCCGCTGGGGGCTCTGTTCCGGCCGCCACGATGAGGAAGTATACGACGGAAACCCTGGAGAGAACAGTCCGTTTGCCGCCAGTATTCTGGAGGTTCTCCGCTCGAATAACGAGCCAGCGCTGAACGTCGGAAAACTGATCGAGCTGGTTCTTAAACAGGCCCGCCGCCACTACCGCTACCTACCGGAAGGCAACCCCTTCTTCGACGTGGGCCACGAGGGCGGGCAGTATATCTTTCGCCTGGAAGGAGGAGCCGAACGGCCGCCGGATGAGCAGGCACAGCCTCAATCGCAGTCCTCTACATCGAAAGCACCGTCACAACAGGAGCCAGAAACTTTACAATCCCTCCAACGCCGTGCCAATGAACTCATCTCCAGCAACCAACTGGGCGAGCTGTTTGAATTGTTGGACAAAGAACTCGAACAAGGTACGGATGCCCGCGAGCGCCTGGCCGTTTATCAAAAGGAATACGAACAACTCGAAAAGCAGCGCCGCCGCTCCAAGCGCCCGAACAAACAGCTGGACCGGGATCTGGCGAGTTTGGCGGATGCAGTGGTGGAGTTGGTGGAAGGACTGGAGCCCCCCCCAGCCCACCCAAAGGAGGGGAGTTCGGCTGGCACAGAGCCGCTTGCAACGGTCGCCACCGAAACACCGAACACCGAACAGCCCAAAACCGGTTCCTTCACCGACCCGCGCGACGGCCGCACCTACCGCACCGTCGAGCTTAACGGCCTCCGGTGGATGGCGGAAAACCTGAACTATGATATTCGCGGAGGTTGGTTCTTTGAAAATGACCCGAACACAGGTAGGCAGTATGGGCGTTTTTATGACTGGGAAACAGCGCAAAGGCAGCTCCTCCAGGCTGGCGCCTGCCAACCGATGAGGAGTGTACCAGCTTGGTAGCTTTTCTTGGATACCCAGGGAGGCATTCACTAAATTACAAGAATCGGGAGAAGGTGAATTTGATGCTCGCCTGGTCGATGGATTTGCGAATTTTTGGTCCGGTACGGAAAACGGCGCGGACGCTGCCTGGTGTTACAGCTTATCCAGAAAGAATGGAGAACTTAGGCGGGTGGAGATGAAGAAAACTTCCGGGCTTTCCTGTCGGTGTGTTCAGGCGCTCGAAGAGGGACATGATGGTTCATCTGGAACAGAGGTTGGCCCGAAGGAGGAATAGTCAGTACCGGGAGACGCTGTCTGGCGGGGAACCTTCGCCGGAAGGGCCGCAAGCACCTGAATCTTCACAAACCTATTCTTCAAACACCGGATCTCCGAATCCCGAATCCCGAAAACCGCCCACCTTCACTGACCCGCGCGACGGCCGCACCTACCGCACCGTCGAGCTCAACGGCCTCCGGTGGATGGCGGAAAACCTGAACTTCGATGTGGGGACGGCTGCTGGTTTTATGACGATGACCCAAAGAATGGAGAGATGTACGGTACGGCTGTACACCTGGGCGGCTGCCCAAAAAGCCTGCCCGCCAGGCTGGCGGCTGCCGACAGATGAGGAGTGGAGGGGGTTAAACGATAGTTTCGGTGGGGAGAAGGAGGCTTATAAAGCTCTAATAGTAGGGGGGCATAGTGGGTTTGAGGTACTATTGGAAGGACATCATAGATACAGTGCTTTTTGGACAAGTGAAGAAATTAGTACTGACCGAGCTGTTTTTTGGGGGTTTTATTTTCCTGATAAATTACTATATCGTAACCACGAAGATAAACATAGAGCATTTTCCTGTCGCTGTGTTCGTGAAATCTAAGTGTCAACCGGAGGGTATCATCCATCATCTCCGACAAACGCTGCCGGGTTAGCTAAACCGGGGGCTCGCGACAAACTCGGCAGGTTGAAACGCCCGTATGGTCCATTACTCCTCCACCACCGCCAGCACACACCTCACCTTCAGGCCCCACATCGAAAGATCCTTCTCTTCCAATACGGTAAAACTGGCATCTTCCAGTGAACGGCCCGCCCGGATGGGGCGGCAGTCGATCAGGCTGGGGAAAGCGTTGTGCAGGTTTTCGTACAGCCGGTTGGACAGGGTGTCGGCCTTCTGCAGGAAAACGTTGACGATGCGCCCGTTCTTTTTCAGTACCCGTTTGCACTTTTCCGGGAAAAAGAAGAAATTTATTCATTCTGTTTCACCTAATCACCTGCCTATGAAGCCATTGATGCCAGCCTGTTGCAACCTGCTCTCCATGAAAAAAACAATTTTTTATCCCTCCTCTTTCCTGCACCCTGGCCTTTTGGCGTTGGCTCTTTTATTGCCGTGGGCTGTTTTCTCTCAAACCGTTACAATGGATACTGCATTCACCCAACTCTTCCGTCAGGATTGTTGTGGCTGGACGGGCAGCGATGGCGCCATTTCCATCCCGCTCGACAATGGGAAGACGTTGTGGGCGATGGGCGATTCCTATATCGGCGAGGTGTTCGCCGACACTTCCCGACCCTGCTATCCGGAATCCCGCCTGGTAAACAATACCTTGTTGCTGCAGGAGGGGAATGCTCTGGCTACTTACTTCAATGATACAGACACCTCGGCCTATATCCCCGGAACGGATACCACACTCTTCTGGCCCGGCCATGGGATACAGGTGAATGACACCATCTACCTTTTCTTCTATGAAATAAAAAGGGCAGGCCAGACTTATAACAGTGTTAGGTTGGTGAAGCTGGATGCCCATTCGCTGCGTATCCTGGAAATAACCACTCTTCCTGGCCTGGCTGATATCAGGTTCGGCCGGTACGTCCTCCAGGAAGAGGGCTTTTTTTACATCTTCGGCAACCGGGTGACGGGCACTGGGCTCGGGACGCTGATAACGCCTTACCTGGCTCGGCTGTCAACCAATTATTCGCTTGGTGAATTTGGCTTCTGGGAATTTTACAACGGCGCAGGCTGGTCGTCTGATGTGAGCGAGGCTCAAAGCCTTTTCCCTGCGGGGGAAACCCTTTCTTCCTACTTCAGTGTGGTCAAACTCTACGGGGAATACCACCTCATCAGCCAGGCCAGCTTCCTGGGCTCCCGGATCTACAAATGGAGCTCCAGCCAGATCACCGGTACCGTACACCAACCGGACGGTTTTGTACAATACCCAGCCGTTCAGGGATTACAATGGCTGCCGGCTATTCACTTACAATGCGATGGTGCATTCGCAGTTCAATAATGAAAAGGGCGTTTTACTTTCCTTCAATGTGATACCGGACAGAAGCGATATTTCCTGTTCGATCACTTATTGCGGTATCAGTTGTTGCCCTCCCCTGCAGCTTTTGCCTGCATCCGTTAGTTTTCCAAAATGCCGATACCTACCGCCCGAAATTCGTCCGTACCCACTCTGCCTGTTTGGGGATATCACCGAAACCACTCAAGCAACGATCTGCGAAGGGGAATCCTATCTGCTGCCGGACGGCGTGGCGTACCACAGGCGAAGTATATGAAGTGACCCTGGAGACGGCATCGGGCTGCGACAGCACCATCGTGGTGCACCTTTCGGTAAACCCGCCTACGCGGAAACCGTAGAGGCGGTACCATCTGCGAGGGGGATCCTATCTGTTGCCGGACGGCGTGGCGTACCAGGCAGGTGGTACCTATGAAGTGAAGTACCGGAGACGGCATCGGGCTGCGACAGCACCATTGTGGTGCACCTTTCGGTAAACCCCGCCTACGTGGAAGCGGTAGAGGCGACCATCTGCGAAGGGGAATCCTATCTGTTGCCGGACGGCGTGGCGCGTACCAGGCTGTACCTATGAGGGGTACCTGGAGACGGCATCAGGCTGCGACAGTACCATTGTGGTGCACCTTTCGGTAAACCCGCCTACGCGGAAACCGTAGAGGCAACCATCTGCGAAGGGAATCCTATCTGTTGCCGAACGGCGTGGCACCACCCAGGCGGGTACCATGAAGTACCCCTGGAGACGGCATCGGGCTGCGACAGCACCATCGTGGTGCACCTTTCGGTAAACCCGCCTACGCGGAAACCGTAGAGGCACCATCTGCGAGGGGGGAATCCTATCTGTTGCCGGACGGCGTGGCGTACCCAGGCGAAAAATATGAAGTACCCTGGAGACGGCATCGGGCTGCGACAGCACCATTGTGGTGCACCTTTCGGTAAACCCGCCTACGTGGAAGCGGTAGAGGCGGTATCTGCGAAGGGGAATCCTATCTGTTGCCGGACGGCGTGGCGGCCACTCAGGCGGGGGTACCTATAAGGTACCTGGAGACGGCATCGGGCTGCGACAGCACCATCGTGGTGCACCTTTCGGTAAACCCCGCCTACGCGGAAGCGGTGGAGGCACCATCTGCGAAGGGGAATCCTATCTGTTGCCGGACGGCGTGGCGTACCACTCAGGCGGGGGCCTATGAAGTGGCCCTGGAGACGGCATCGGGCTGCGACAGTACCATTGTGGTGCACCTTTCGGTTAGCTTGTCTCCGGTTCTTGTGGATCCCAATATCATCCACGCTGCCAGCGGCCAGGCCAATGGGAGCATAACTCCACAATTTTCTTCCGGCCATCCGCCTTTTGAATACCTGTGGAGCACCGGCGATACAACGGTGGCAGCCGTGGGCCTCCCGGCAGGGGACTATTCACTGGCAGTCACAGATGCTAACGGATGTCTGTATGAGTTTTCCTTCGTGATAACGGGAGCAACGCCGGCTGTTGAGTGGGAAACCGATATATCGTTACACGCCTACCCCAACCCCGCTCGGGATTTTCTCTACCTGGAACTGGCCTCCGAAGGAGGGATCCACGAAAAAACCAATTGGAGATTAAGGGATATGAACGGCAGGGCCTGGTTGCCTAAATGGGAAATAATCGGAGCTATTTGGCGGTTGGATGTCAGTAGGATTGCTCCTGGCGTTTATGTCATCGATGGTTTTTCCGGTAGCCGAAAGTTCGGGCCGAAGCGGATTGTCATTTATTGAAAAGGGGATAACTTTTAGCATCAATTAAAAACGCATTTTCTGCCGCTGATTTCGGAGATGCTGAATAAACGAAAAGGGTATTTTTATCAGAAATCGGCAAATTTGCAGGTGCCTTTCATTTTATCCACCTAAACGCTTTTCATGCAGCCACTGACCCGAAATTTCACTCTCGCTCTTTTTCTTTTGGTTTCTCTACCCCTTATTGCCGTACCCAAGGTGAAAAAAGCCGATAATAAAGCTGCTGAAAGCCGCGTAAGCAGCAAGCGGCCTTTCAGCAAGCGAACAGTCCTTCGGCTGGTTCAAAAGAAGATCGGGAAGCACCAAAAAAAACAGGAAAGGAAGAACAGGGCCCGGGCGAAAGATAACCCGGACAAACTCGCCACTTTCGCGCTTATCCTTGGCATTAGCGCTTACCTCCTGGTACTGGCCAAGGCCGTAGGTTTTTTTGCCTTCTTCGTGGCGATTGCTGCGGTCATCGCAGGGATACGGGCGCTGAAAAGAGGAGGGAACAAGTTCCGCGCCATTCTCGGCATCGTTCTGGGCGGGGTGTTTTTTTCGCTCATCATCATCGGGTTTGTCATTGCGTTTTCGAACGCTTCCGGAGGGTGAGCGGAATTGGGCATCTGGTATCGGGAAAATCATTCCGGCCGACTGCTTGTGGGGGAATAGTACACTGAATTTATTAAGATCAGTTAATCCAAGTTCGACTCCAACTTCGGCAGTTCGGTATTCGGCGGTTCGGTGTTCGCTTGCCGAATAGCGAACACCGAACACCGGTTAAGATTCATTAAGGTCTTGTGTCAACCCTCCAACCATGCAGCGATCAAACCATCTGGCCCTCCATCACCGCCCACACGCACACTGCGCCGGCATTAAGCCCTGGCTCTCCGTCATCAGGGGCCAGGAGTTGCCGCTGCCTTCCAGCTCGAAGTAGAATTTACTTCGCTTCTTGTCGTAGTTGCCGATCTCGTTCAGGGTAGCGGCATCGTACAGGCGGCCGTTCACCATAGTGTAGCGGACGGACTCGGAATTTCGGATGTCTTCCAGGGGGTTGCTGTCCAGTGCGATCAGGTCGGCCAGCTTGCCTGCCTTGAGGGAGCCGATCTGGCTGTCCATCCCCAGGTAGCGGGCGCCGTTGATGGTCGCACACTTCAGGGCCTGGTGGTTGCTCATACCGCCTTGCTGCAGCATCCATAGTTCCCAGTGGGCGCCCAGCCCCTGCAGCTGCCCGTGGGCGCCGAGGTTGATATTGACTCCGGCGTCCTGTAATTTTTTCAGGGATTTGGAGGTGAGGATGTGCCCGTTCTGGTACTCTTCCTCCGGGACCATGGTCCGGTGGCGGGCACGGGAGTCGACAACGGCGCGGGGCGTAAAGCTCAGCAGCCGCTCCTTTTCCCAGACGTTGGTGTGCTGGTACCAGTAGTACTCCCCGTTGACGCCGCCATAGTTGACGATGAGGGTGGGGGTATTGTAGGTTTGGGTTTTCGACCAGAACTGGATGACGTCATCGTACAGCGGGGCCACCGGAATGTTGTGCTCAACGCCGGTATGCCCGTCGGCCACCATGCTCATATTGTGGTAAAAGAAGGAGCCTCCTTCCGGCACTACGAGGATGCCCAGCTCGCGGGCGGCCTGCAGGACCTGCTGGCGCTGGTCGCGGCGCGGTTGGTTGTAGCTCTTCACGGAGAAGGCGCCGTAGGCCTTGGTCCGGCGGATGGCGGAGCGGGCGTCGTCCAGATTGTTGATCACCGCCTTGAAGTCGCCATCGGCGCCGTAGAGAATGGTGCCGGTGGAGTAGAGGCGCGGCCCCACCATATTTCCTGCTTTGATCATCTCGGAATGGGAGAAGATCATTTCCGAATTCGAGGAGGGGTCGTGAGCGGTGGTCACGCCATAGGCCAGGTTGGCGTAGTAGTACCAGCTTTTTTGAGGGCTCAGCCCGTATCGGAAATCGCCGAGGTGCCCGTGCACGTCGACCAGCCCGGGCATGATGGTTTTATCCGTACAATCGATCACCTTCGCATTGTCGGGGATGCGCACCTTGACGGACTCGCCGGCCCGGATGATCTGATTGCCCTCTACTACGATGGTGCCGTTCTCGATCACTTCATCGCCTTCCATGGTGATGATGCGGGCATTGGTAAAGGCCACAATGCCTTCCGGCTTGTCGTAGCCGATCTCCAACCCTACGTGCAGCCCTGCGGTATCCAGCGGCGGCAGGCTGTCGCGGCTGCCTTCCAGAAATTTGAACCGCTCGGTGAGCTCGTCGGAGAAGAGCTCATCGCCCAGCATCCAGAACAGCTTTTTGCTGTCCCGGGACCAGTGGATGTTGATGCCGGCGTCTCTTGCTACCTGGGCTACCGGGAGGGCTTTGGTACTGGCGCTCAGCCCCACCGTTTTGCCGGCCATCGGCATGGGCGCGATGTAGACTTTGTAGAGTTCCGACCAGGCGATCCATTGGTTATCGGGGCTGGGCACAAAGCGCTGGGCGTATTTGCTTTCGCAAAGTTTCTGGTCATCGTTGCCGTCGGTTTTGATGCTGTGGTAGGATTTGGTCAGGCTGCCGAAGATGTACCCGCCCTTCTGGTAAAGAATCCGGCTGCCGTCTTTGCTGAAAACAGGGTATTCCCCCTGGGGTGTTACCAATTTAGCGTCTCCACCTTCCGCCGACAGGATATAAATGCCAGGTTCCTTGCAGTAGGCGTAACCCTGATGTCCGTTGCCGCCCTCTTTCTGATAAGCAACCTGCTTGCCGTCCGGCGAGAAAACGGGCGTCCGGTAGATGCCCTTTTCGGTAATAATTTTGCGCTTTTACCGGTAGTAGCCAGGTTCAGCCGCCAAATGGCGCCCATTTCTTCATCGTTCCAGCTCACGTATACGATCTCTTTCCCATCTGCGGAAAAGGAGGGTTCGAACTCAAAATCCTTGCTGTCGGTGAGCCGCATCGGTTTGCCGTCGGGCAGGGGCTTTTTCCAGAGGTAACCAACGGCGCTGAAGATCAGGGTTTTCTCATCCGGTGAAGTGACAGCGTGGCGAATGACATTGACGTCGAATTGTTCCTCATACGCTTTGTTTTCGAAGCGCACCGTTTCCTGGAACCGGTGTTTGGCGGTGGCTTGGAAAGGGATCTCTGTGGCCTTGCCGGTAGCTACTTCCACCTTCCATATCTTGCCTTGCCCCCAGATGACGATGTGTTGGCCGTCAGGTGTCCAGTCGAATCCGGTATAGGCGCCGAATATGGCCCAGGCTTCCTGCTGGTCCTTGCTGAGTTTGTCAAAGAGGGGGAAGTTCTGCCCGGTTTCCAGGTCGTGGAGAAAGAGGACCGATGCGGTTCGGATCCGGCGCACGAAGGCCAATTTTTTGCCGTCGGGGGAAACCTGCGGGCGGCAGGCGCCGCCCGGGCCGGCGATGAGGTTTTTGACTTCGCCCTTTTGGCGGTCATACCGGCGGATGATGTAGATCTGGCTGTTGGGGTCCTTATTGTACTGGAAATAGCCTCCAGGGTACATGTCCTCGCTGAAATAGACGTAGCGGCCATCCGGAGAGATGGTGGGCTCGTTGACGTCCTGCTGGTCGTTCTTGCGTTCGGTCAGTTGCATGCCTTCGCCACCGCTGATGTGGTAGAGCCACATTTCGCCGGCGCCAAGAGACCGCTCGGAGGTAAAGTGCTTGCGGGCCACGAAGTACTGCCCATCCGGCATCCATTCGGCGTTGTTGAGCAGGCGAAAGCTCTCTTTGGTCACCTGCCGGGCATTGCCGCCGTCGGCATCCATCACCCATATGTTGTCGCCGCCGCCGGCATCGCTGGTAAACAGGATCTTCGAACCGTCGGGGCTGAAGCGGGGCTGTACCTCCCAGGCCAGGCCCTGGCGCAGGGGAGTGGCCTGGCCGCCCGTGATGGGCATGGTGTAAATGTCCCCCAAAAGGTCAAATGCAATGGTTTTGCCATCCGGGCTTACATCCAGATTCATCCAGGTGCCCTCGGTGAGGGTGAGTTCCGCTTCATTAAAGTCTCCGGGAGGGTTGTTGACGTCCCATTTATCTTCTTTTTTGTCCTGAGCGAACAGGCCGGCGGTGAGGAAAAGGGCCGAAAGGCTCAGTAGCAGGCATTTTTTCATTCTGATCTTTCTTTGATTAGGTAAACCATTAGGCAGGCATCTGCAAATGCGAATTAACGAATTTTTTGCGAATAGAACGCAAAGCCGCCAGATGAGGCGGGTATTAACGAACGGGTGTTGGTGGGGGAGGCGATGTCCCGGAATCTCTACGGCGACCCCTTACTCCTCCCCGGAACCCTGGTAAGCCGCCGGGGAAACCTGCCGCAAATACCAGCGCACTACCCGGACACGCGCTATTCTCCAGGCATAAACCACTTTTTCCTGAACGACGGGGGTTATTTCTTTAACCCAATTCCATCCAAAGCGCGCGGCAATGGTGAGTTTTTCGCGCCACCAGGGCCAGCGGTACTGGCGGATCCGGTCGATGTTGGCGATGAGCAGTACGAAGAAAAAGATGAACAGGGCGGCGCCGAGGATCGTTTGCAGGGGGGTAAGGCTGCGGTACCAGAAGGTAGAAAGGCCGATGCCGAACCAGGTGCTGTAGAGCAGTACAAAGTGTACCTCATAGATGACCAGCGTTTCACTACCGATGCGGAGTAAAAGCTTAGGGATGTTCTTCCAGAGCTGAGCGATCCAGATGAAAATGGCAACAGCAATGAAGACATGCCCCAATCGCCAGGCCAGGAAATTGAAGTTGGCGTGGGCCAGGAAATTTTCAATGCCGGTCACCTCGTAGAGTTGCGTCAGCGCCCAGGTGGAATGGTAATGAACGAGCAGGCCCGTGGCCAGGAGGGACAGCGGCAGTATCTGTCCGAATGCCCATTGAGGGCGGCGGTTCAGGGCATAACCCAGTACTCCGCCGAGCATGGAATAGCCGACCCAGGGGATTGGGGTGAAAACAGAGCCGTTGGAATTGGTGAAGTAATTCTCCAGGGCCAGGGGCAAAAAACTCCAGTCTGCATTCTTGAAGTCGAAATGGAAATAGAATACCAGGGAGCCGCCTAATGCCAACAGGAGCGGATAGGAAAGTTTCAGATAGCTGCTGAGGGCAAAAACGCCGATCAAGGTGAGCAGCGCCAGTCCGATACAATGCAACACGTCGACGGCGAAGAGGCCCGGATAAATGTCGAAAGTGAGCAGTCGCGGAAAGCTCATTCGAAGGATATACCCGATGATGATCAGCTCGATGCCCCGGCGAAGGCCTTTCTTTACCCGAATATTTTCCCGGAACGGCGCTTTGTCCCGCATCAGCAGGAAGACGAAGATCAAGCCGCTGGAAAAGAAAAAAATGGGGGCGGTCATACCCCGCATAAAAGACCAGGTGGCGAAAGTGGGGTTGTTGAGGTCGCGAAAGGACTCGGCCAGCAGGGTATCCGTAAAATGGCCCTGCAACATCATCAAAATGGCATAGGCGCGCAGCAGGTCAATAAAAGTAACGCGCCGGTTGGCGAAGGGAGCAGTAATGGCTTTAATGGCTGTATGTTTTTCTTGAGTTCTCAAAAGTTGAAAATATGTACTGTACAGACGGTATTTGTACTTTTTTGTAACGTTTAAAATCGGAAGAAAACACCCTCTCCATGCATTTAGTTGCGAGGGGCATCCAAATTTTGTTCAGGTTAAATAGAGGTGACGGTTAGGTGAGATATGCTCGGGCTGCAGCCTGGTTCAATCTATTCATACTATCCGGCTTTTTGATGAGTAATACTCTGGCTGCCATTTAATTACGGCCCAAAGTTAGGGAAAATTGTTTTTGAGCGCGCTTTTTTCCAGGATTTTATTTAGCGGACATTCGGAATTCGGGCCGTATGCATCCCGCCTGAAATGCTTCCTTTTCCAGGCATTGCCTGCTATGTGATTGGCCTCACTGACGCTGAGCCCTATCGGTATTACTTTGCAGGAAAAAGAAATCAACGCTATAAAAGATACCGCTATGGCAATATTCAATGAAAATGTTCGCAAGCAATTGGAAGAACTTCTGGGAGAAATGAAAGATGAAGTAAAGATCGCCTTTTTCACCCAGGAGTTTGAATGCAATACTTGTAAAGACGCCCATGCCTTCCTTCAGGAATTCACGGAGATATCCAGCAAGATCAGCTTTGAGTCTTATGAATTGGTCAAAGACAAGGAAGTGGCTGAAAAGTATGGTGTCGATAAGATCCCCGCTATGGTGATGCTCGATAAGGATGGCAATGACCATGGTGTGCGCTTTTACGGTATTCCGGGGGGGTATGAGATCAACTCCTTCCTTTCTGCCCTGAAGGAAGTGTCCGGCAATCAGGAGGAACTGCCGGAAGAGCTTACCCGCCGCATCAAGGCGATCGATAAGGATGTTCACATCCAGGTATTCGTCACCGCAACCTGCCCTTATTGTCCGGGCGCTGTGGTGGTGGGGCACCGACTGGCCCTGGAGAACCCGCACATCAAGGCCGATATGGTGGACGCCTCCGCTTATCCGGACCTCACCATGAAGTATCGGGTCATGGGCGTACCCAAGATCGTGATCAACGAAACCCACGAACTGGTCGGTGCTCAACCGGTGACGGAGTTCCTCCGCATACTGGAAAACCTGAACTAATGGTTTGTCAAGCATAAATTGTCAGGTAATCTATGGCGCCTTTTCCGCCTGCTCATCCCCGACATTCCATGTGCGGGGTAGACTGTTGAAGAACCGGGCTTCGTAGCTACGGCTACGATCCCGAACCTCCGCCTCGATCAGGCGAAAAATTCGCAGATACCTTACCCGACATTCACACGTTGACAAACCACTAGATAGGTCCCTGTTTTACAATACCCGCCTCGGTTACTAGAGGTGAAAATTTGACGAATTCATTTTTTCGATCCTGCAAGGCGGAAAACGTAGGCATAGCCATAGCTACGGCGAGGCTTTCCAACGCGGCAGGGCGGAAAAAGGAAGCGACAAAAATCACTTCTAGTGACCGAGGCGGGTATAAATCCATAAAGCGCCAGGAGCCATTCCCGGCAGTAAGCCAGGAATGGCTCTTTTCAACCAATCCTGAACCCCCGCCTTCGCATAAAGCTACGGCGGACAGAGACGAATCAACGAATCACGAATCAACGAATCACGAATCAACGAATCACGAATCAACGAATCACGAATCAAGGCGGACAGAGACGAATCAACGAATCACGAATCAACGAATCACGAATCACGAATCACCAACCTTCCCCCGCCACCAACTTGCCAAACTCGACCCCGTTACATTCATGAGCGGGCCGAATACAGCGGGCGCCAGGCCCATTGTCGCCACCTTACCCATCTCGAGGGCCAGGCCGCTTGCCAGGCCGCTGTTTTGGAGCCCTACTTCCAGGGCAATGGTGCGGCAGGACTGCCGGTCGAGGCCAAACAGGCGACTGCCCCAGTAGCCAAAAAAGTAGCCGGCGGCATTGTGCACAGCCGTGGCCAGGATAAGCGTAAGGCCGATGGTGAGCAGGCTGTCGCGCCCGGCGGCGGTGATGATGGCAATGATAACAGCTATGCCCACCATGGATACACGGGGCATGGTACGCGCCAGCCAGGGGAATCGCTCGTAGAAGAAATGATTAAATGCCAGGCCTGCCACAACCGGGAGAATGACGATCCGCAGAATATCCAGCATCATTGCCCAGGCATTTACAGGCACCAGCTGGCCGGCGAGCAAGGACATCAGCAGGGGGGTGAAAATGGGCGCCAGCAGGGTGGCAATGGCCGTCAGGGTTAGGGAAAGGGCCAGGTTGGCGCGTGCGATGAAGGACATCACGTTGGAAGCCAGCCCGCTTGGCGAACAGCCTACCAGGATGAGCCCGGCGGCAATCTCGGGAGGAAAGGCGAAAACCTTCGTCAGCCCAAAACCCACCGCAGGCATGATGGTGAACTGGCAGAGCAGGCCCACAAAGACGCCTTTGGGCATGCGGACTACACCCAGAAAATCCCGGACGCTCATCGCCGTACCCATGCCAAACATGATGATCATCAATAAGGGGATGATCAGCTTTTTAAGGTCGAACCCCCACAGCTCCCGGAACGGAGCCGGGTAGAAGAGGGAGGCGGCAACGGCGGCTACGATCCAGGCGGTAAAGGCCAGGCGCCTCCATTGTTCAGACCGGCCTAGCCCCAAAGCCAGCAACACAAAGAAGAGCATTATTACAGGCCCCAGCCCTACTTCCTGCCCGGCCATACCCAGAGCGATGATGGCCATCAGCGCGAGGGCAGCGGCTAGAAAAAAGTGGTTTCTCATATAAACTATTGATTCATCGGCCTCTAAAATAGGTTAAAATATTTTGTTTTTGTTGCCGGGAAAGTATTGTAATTGCACAAAAAAAGCCGGCTTGCTGATGCAAGCCGGCCTTCGTTCATTCTATGTTTGGTATCCTATAAGGTGGAATCTTTAACGTTGAATGATCATCTGCTGGCTGAATACTTCATTGGAAGTGTGCAGCTGGTAGATGTAAATGCCACTTGGCACCAGGCTACCGGCACTGTTGGTTCCGTTCCATTCCAGTTGGTGGTTACCGGCAGGATAGAGGCCGGAGGCCAGTTCCTTGACCGGGCGGCCGTTAATGTCAACAATGTCCACACGGATATTGTCATCGGCCGGGAGGAAGAACGGGATAGTGGTGCTGCCCGAGGTGGGGTTCGGGTAGTTGGCTGCCAGAGCCGCTTCTGCCGGATGGTAGTCAGCTACTATTGGGTCAACCGGACGCGGAATCGGCAGCAATACCTCGTAAGGGCGCATCATCTCGTGGTCCTCGTGGGAGAGAATGTGGCAGTGCCAGACGTAACGGCCCGGACGGTCGAATTTAGCGATGACCCTGGCCCGGGTGCCCGGAGGCAGGATGAAGGTGTCTTTCCATCCACGTTGGTTGGCTGCCGGAGGAACAGGAATGCCGACATTCGCATCAGGGCCTGTTTCAAGGATGCTGCTTTCTACAACGTAACGGCCAACTCCATTATTTCCGGAGTGATGGCTGTGATGTTCTTCCTGATCCTGCGGTATCACCACTATTCCGCCATCTGCTCCTCCGTCTTCGCTTATTTCTATTGGAGCTATATCCAATAAATTGAAAGCGACCAGATGCAGGTGCATGGGGTGGGCATCTTCGGTAAAGTTCCAGGCTTCCCAGACCTCGATATCATTCAGCATGGGGTTCTCCGTGATGGGCTCAAACCAGGCCAAAGAGCCATTGAGCTCGGCTGGATTGTCTGAACCATAAACTTTTGGATCGTCGCCATTGATAATACCGTGAATGGGCTGAAGGCGGCCCATGGCATCCATACCTTCAAAGAAGGCTACCCGGCGGGTGTTGTCTGCGTCCGCTAAGTTGTACTCAACAATATTGTTTAAAGTAGATGAAGTATTTACGGAGAAGGTAGGCTCATCATCCACCAAATCTACCACGTCAAAGGCCATAATCTGGCCGGTGGTCAGCGGGTTGGCAGGATCCAGGACTCCGTTATCGCCATCATCGAGGTCGCCATCCTCATTGAACCCTTTGAACGGCCCGTCTGGCCCGCGGTTCTTCATGATCAGGCGGGTACCGGCCGGGAGTTGGGAAAAGTCAATTACGATGTCGGCCCGTTCACCCGGCGCAATCACCAGTTCATTGTTTGGAACCGGAACCGGGTTATTCAGGAAGCCATCATCTACGCCGATCTGTAGGATCGGGAGTTTTTCCTCTTCCACCGTGCCCTCATCATCAAGGTAGAGCACATAAAAGCGAGAATCGGAACCGTTAAGCATGCGGAACCGGTACTTCGTTTGCTCTACTTCCAACTTCGGCCAGGCTACACCGTTTACGATCATAAAATCGCCAAAAAACTCGGCGACGATCGAAGGATTGGGGAAATCAAGGAATTCCGGGCCCAAAGTACCTTCAAAGAAAGGATCTCCGAACTTGCTGGGCAGGAAGAGCTGTCCGTCATTGGTGAAATAGCGGTCTTGAAGTACGATTTCCCGCTCGTAGTCTCCACTGGGCAGCGTACCGTTATTGATCAGGTTCATTTCATTCTGGTCGCGCAAAAAGTAGAATCCGGCCAGGCCAGCATATACGTTCAGGCGCGTGATCCCCAGGGCGTGGTCGTGGTACCACAGGGTTGCGGCTTCCTGGTCGTTGTCGTAGTGGTAGACCTTTTTTACCCAGTTTGGGCCCCGGTCGCGGAAACGGCGGGTAAACCAGGCTTCCGGCAGGCCGTCGCTGGCCGATTCGGTGTGTCCGCCGTGCAGGTGCACTACCGTCGGCTGGCCGTTCCTTGGATAACGCGGCGGCGCCGCCCAGTGCAGGGTCTGGTCCACCGGCAGCAGGTGAGTGTTAGGCAGGTTGTTGTTCCAGCTAACATCGATACCTACATCTTCCATGGCCACGAAAGTCGGCCCGGGGTAGGTAATCGTACCATTCTCCATTCCGTAGCCCCATACTTTTGTATAGAGCTTATTGGCGGGAGTGGCTACCCCGCCCGTGTAAAGGCCGAGATGCTGGGTCACTTCCCGCATGTCCATCCGGAAATATCCGCCATTAGTGGCGTTGATCTTTCCTGGGAGCGGAAGGTTTTCCACGTACTTGGGATGCGTTACCGCATCCAGGAGGTTGACTTGTGCCTGGCTGCTCCAGGGCGCAAGGAAAAAGGCCGCAAGCAGAAGCACAAAGTTCAAGGGTCGTCTATTATTTGTAAAGTTCATCACTAAATTGAAGGTTTAGGTTAAGTAACTCAATAGGTTGCTAAAATTTGGAGTATAGGTAAACCACCCATACACAGTTAGTCATGGGAAATACAATTCCACCCTTACCATAGGTTACGTACCTGCAGTAAGTATAGATACCAATAGAATGTTGGCCAACAACACAATACAATACAATAAATAGAATTTGGGATCACCAGAGAGTGAGAATGGATGAATGACAAAACGCAACCATAAACTCAACTCTATTTATTCTGGATTTGAATAAACAGTGCTTCTTGCGACTTTTTAACCTAAGGAGGCTTGCCGTTCTTCCGGCTTATAAAACCCAAGAACAGCCAGGACAAACGATCTTGCTGAGTGTAATAGGGGAAACCAAAAAGTGTGTTGGAATAAGGGGAATTATCTGCTTTTGCGATGTAAATGTATATTTTTTTTCAAGAAATATCAAAAAATCTATAGGCTAAGTTGATTTAGAGTAAAAAAAATGTTTTAACTGAAATTTTGTTGAAGTTTTAGCCTTGTAGGGCTTAACAAACAGCGGGTTACAAAACTTGACAGATTAACACAACTTTAAACCGGAAGGGCGGGCGCTTCCGGTAGTCCGGCCGTATATTTGGGCTTTGCCCGGGTGAACGCCAGGCGCAACTTTGGATTTTTAACAAGACGGGCCCTCTGAACAGGAGGGCCGACAAAACCTCCACCACATGAAAAGGATCTATTTTTTTGCCTTTTTGACGCTACTTTCTTTTGGCGCCTGCCAGAACGATGATGAGCCGCTTGAGAATGTCCTCAATTACGATGGCCCCAATGTGACCGGGCCTATCCTGGCTGCCGGCGATTACGAAGCTGCGGCTCGTTTCCCGGCTACGGCCACCGGCACCTTCGAGGGGAAGAGCCTCACGGAAGTTTCCTGGTTTATGGGGCTGTTGCCTTCTTCCTGTAAAGTGCGGATCTATGGCCCGGGAATCGGAGACGAGCCCGGGCAATTGCTCTACTCCGCCGATGTGACCGACCGCGTGCAGGTGCCGGCCTGGAATACCCACGAACTGCGGGACCCTCTGCCGATCGACGGGCAAGAACTCTGGATCAGTATCGCCTTCACCCACCCGGCCCGCCAACAGTCCATCGGATGTGACGCCGGCCCCAATGTACCGGGAGGCGACTGGCTCTTCTCCGGCAACGACAACCAGTGGAGCACCTACGTACAACGCACCGGGGAAAGCATCAACTGGAATATCCGGGGTATTGTCGGAGAGTAGAAGCGGCCTTCCCTTTGAGGCGCAATGAATTTTGGTTCCCAAAAGTTTGAATTTCCATTCAGCAATACCGATCTTTTGCCTTGGTTTACGGGGGCAGTGGCCCCTTCTTCATCATACCGAACAAAAACCTGACGCTATCATGGCTGAATATGTAAACATGGATACGCTTCGCTTTCAATTGGAGCAAGTGCACCACCTGGAAAGCCTTTTTCAATACCCGCGATACCAGGACTTTGACCCCGATGCCATCCATATCTTTCTCGATGCAGTAAAGGACTTTTCCGACCAGGAGTTGTATCCGGTTTTTCGGGAAATGGACGAAAACCCGGCCTACTTCAAAGACGGCAAGATCATCGCCCACCCGGCAGTAGGCAGGACGATGGAGAAAATGGGAGAACTGGGCGTCATCGCCGCTACTTTTGACCATGAGGACGGGGGCCTTCAGATGCCCGGTATGGCCCTGCTGGCCGCCTATTTCATCATGGAAGCCGCCAATAACCACGTTATGGGATACCCGGGCCTGACGGATGGCGCCGCCAAGTTGATCACCACTTTCGGAAATGAGCACCTCAAGAAAACTTATGTGCCGAACATGCTCTCCGGCCAGTGGGCGGGAACGATGTGCCTGACTGAACCCCAGGCGGGAAGCTCCCTCTCCGACATCACGACTACCGCCTATCCTACCCAGGAAGGGTATTATAAGATCAAGGGGCAGAAGATATTCATCTCGGGAGGAGATCACGCGTACAATGAAAATTTCATCCATCTGCTCCTCGCCCGTATCGAAGGAGCCCCGGCGGGCACCAAAGGCATTTCCCTTTTTGTGGTTCCGAAGAAACGAATTGCAGCTGACGGCAGCCTGGCGCCCAATGATGTGATCACTGCCGGCGATTTCCAGAAACTGGGCCAGCGGGGGTACTGTACGACCCACCTCGTTTTCGGAGAATCCGATGATTGCCATGCCTGGCTGGTGGGAGAGCCTCACAAAGGGCTTAAGTATATGTTTCAGATGATGAACGACGCCCGAATCTCTGTTGGAAGGGGAGGGCTGTCGATCGCTTCGGCGGCCTACCACGCTTCCCTGCAGTACGCCCAGGAACGCCCCCAGGGGCGTCGGGTTATGGATAGCGGCAAGAAAGACCCCAACCAGGAGCCGGTGCTCATCATCAAGCACGCTGATGTTCGCCGCATGTTGCTGTTGCAGAAGGTGATCTACGAAGGGTCGCTCAGCCTGCTGCTGCTGGCATCCAAGTGCCACGACCTGATGAAGGTGACGGAGGGAGAGGAGCGAAACAAGAACAGGCTGTTGCTGGAGTTGTTGACGCCTATTGCCAAAACCTATCCCACCGAAAAGGGCAGGGAGGCGGTCGATAATGGCCTGCAGGTGCTCGGAGGCTATGGTTACTGCTCCGATTTTGTGCTTCAGCAGTACCTCCGGGATATCCGCATCATGGCCATTTATGAAGGCACGACAGGCATTCAATCCCTGGACCTGCTCGGCCGAAAGGTCACCATGGAAAATGGCAAAGCCGCTCAACTGCTGGCTGCCGAGATGCAGCAAACCATAGAGCAGGCGCTGATGTTCGACGAGCTGAAGCCCTATGCCCGGCAGTTGGGTGAAAAGATGAAGCTCAGCCAGAAAGTCCTGAACTTCCTGATGCTCTTTGCCATGAAGGGGGAATTTGAGCGCTTCCTTTCGGATGCGACCATCTTTATGGATTTCTTCAGCACCCTGGTACTGGGCTGGCTGTGGCTGGAGATGGGGGTGGTGGCCAAACGGGAACTGGTATCCGGCAATACCGCTTTCTCTCCGGATTTTTACGAGAGCAAAGTGCATGCGATGAAGTTCTTCTTCAAGTACGAATTGCCGAGAATGGAAGGGCTGGCTCCCACATTGATGAGCGAAGAGGTGCTAACCATCCTGGAGGAAAAAGAGGTGATTGGCTAGTCGAAATGTTTTGGTATGGCAGCAGTTGATGTGGAAAAACGTGGGCAGGTCTTACTTATCGGGCTCAACCGCCCGGATAAGATGAATGCTTTTAACCTGGAGATGCTGGAGGAGCTCACGGCCGCCTACGGCCGATTGGAAGAAGATCAGGAGCTGCGTTGCGGGCTGTTGTACGCCCGGGGTGATCATTTTACTGCCGGCCTGGACCTGGGAGAGGTGGCGCCTGAGGTGAGAAAAGGGGAGGGGCTTTTCCATCCATTGCGGGTAGACCCGCTGCAAATTTTAAAGGAAAGTAGAACAATCAAACCAAGAAATATGTCCAAATCAAATGGAATCCGAGAATTACAGCCACAAGCCCTGTGGTCAAATTTTGCGGACCTCAATCAGGTGCCCCGTCCGTCCAAACGGGAAGAACGAGTGATTGCTTTCATGAAGGACTTCGGCGAAAAACTGGGCCTGGACACTACCGTGGATGAGGCCGGGAATGTGGTGATCAAAAAACCGGCTTCTCCCGGTAAGGAAAACCGCCCTACCGTTATCCTGCAATCGCATCTGGATATGGTGCACCAGAAAAATGCCGATACCGATTTTGATTTCGAGGCCGAAGGGATCCGCTCCTATGTGGATGGCGAATGGGTCACTGCCGAAGGCACTACCCTGGGCGCCGACAATGGGATAGGAGTAGCCGCCATTATGACGATCCTGCAATCCGACAGCATGGTGCATCCTCCGCTCGAAGCTCTTTTTACCATCGATGAGGAGACCGGAATGACCGGCGCCAAGGGACTGGATGAAAAGCTTCTGCAAGGTAAGATCCTGCTCAACCTCGATTCGGAGGAAGATGATGAGCTGACCATCGGCTGCGCCGGCGGCATCGATACGAATACTCACATGAATTACATGGAGGTTACTTCCAATGAAGGCACAGTGGGCTTTCTCCTCACCATCCGCGGGCTGAAGGGCGGCCACTCCGGGCTGGACATCCACCTCGGCAGAGGCAACGCCAATAAGCTGATGAACCGCCTTCTGTATAAGACTACTTATCCCTTTGGATTGCGAATTTCTTCCCTGGATGGAGGCAGCCTGCGCAATGCCATTCCCCGGGAATCAACCGCTCTGGTTGCGGTCAAAGGGGATAAAAAGGAAGCATTCCTGCAAGAGTTCCATACCCGTAAGGCGGATATCGAGCGGGAATTCAGCAGCATCGAGCCGGGCCTTTCCATTACGGTGAAGGAAGTGCACGCGCCGGTCAAAGTGATGAAATCGGAAGGGCAGGAAAAGGTGCTCACTGCCCTTTACGCCGTACCCAATGGCGTATGGCGCATGTCGCCGGATATTCCGGGCCTGGTGGAAACCTCTTCCAGCCTGGCGAGGGTCATTGTCAGGAACGGCGAGTTCATCACGCAGAGCCTGCAGCGCAGCTCCATCGAATCGGGGAAAATGGATGTCACCAACGCGGTGCGGGCCGCTTTCGAGGCGGTGGGCGCCAAGGTGGAAAATTCCGGCAGCTACCCGGGCTGGGCGCCCGATGCCAGCTCCAAAATACTTAAGGTAATGGAAGGGCTGTACGCAGAGTTGTTCGGTGACAAGCCCCACGTGGCTGCCTGCCATGCCGGGCTGGAGTGCGGAATTATTGGCGAACACTACCCGGGCCTGGATATGATCTCCTTCGGGCCGACCATCCGCCACCCGCACTCTCCGGATGAGAAGGTGCATATTGCGTCGGTGGGCAAGTTCTGGAAGTTTTTGACGGCGGCGCTGGAGCGGGTTTGATGGGGGGAGCGTTTGGACGTTTTGACGTTTTGACGTTTGGACGTTTTGACGTTGGGATGTTTTGACGTAGGGGAGTTGGGATGTTGGGACGTGTAGGGGGAGTGTTCGGAATTTGCCCTTTCATTTTCAGGGTGTTCGCAACCACGGCAGGCTGCTTCAGCCCACCTGCTTCCAACCGTGTCCAACGTTAGATCGGCAGCCCACCTAAACACCTAAACACCTAAACACCTAAACACTCATACACTCACACACCCATCCCCCTATGAACCGCCACTTAGCAGAGATCCACATTGCCGTTCTCCTGTTTGGGCTGGCCAGCCTGTTCGGGAAATGGGTGGCTTTGCCAGCTGTTCTCATCGTTTTGGGCCGGGTGGCCTTTGCCGTTCCGGCACTGGGCATTGTGCTCCGGTGGGCGGGGCAGGGCATTCGGCTGAACAGGAAACAGGATTATTTGTACCTCAGCCTTCTGGGGCTGTTGCTGGCCGTGCATTGGGTTACCTTTTTCGAATCTGTGAAGGTATCTACGGTTGCTATTTGTCTGGTTTCGTATTCCACCTTCCCGTTTTTCACTGTTTTCCTGGAGCCTTTGTTTTTCGATGAAAGGCTTTCCCGGAGAGGGTTGGCCCTTTCGGTTGTTGCGCTGCTCGGCGTTGCCCTGGTCATTCCGGAGTGGAAATTGGGCAACCAGATCACCCTGGGGGTATTTTGGGGAATCATCTCGGGAGCCACTTTCGCCCTGCTTTCCGTGCTGAACCGCAAATATGTGCGAACGTACAGCAGCCTGCAGGTCGCTTTTTACCAGGACTTTGTTGCCTTTCTGCTGCTGTTGCCATTTTGGTTCGTCTTACAACCAAGCCCTTCGCCTTCCGATTGGTGGCTCCTGATCCTGCTGGGCATTGTGTTCACCGCTTTTTCCCATACCCTTTTTATCAATGGGCTGAAGGAGGTCCCGGCACGGACGGCCAGCATCATCGCTACGCTGGAACCGGTATACGGGGTGTTGGCGGCGGCTGTCCTGCTGGGGGAAATTCCCGGTTTTCGGGTCATCGCCGGGGGGCTGCTGATCATTGGGGCGATGGCTTACGCCAGTTGGAGGCCGGAGGGGTGAAAGTTGATGTTTGGGCTCAGAATTTATTCTCGCATTTTCCTTTCTTTCGGAATATTATTCCAAAAATTTACAGTTCATAATTGTTTTCGAAGATTTTTCTAACCGGAAGTGAAGAAATTGGCCCATTTCCTTGGTTTGGAGTAAATCTTTATCTAAATTTGGTCAACCAATTAATTGGTCAACCAATTCACGGTTGACCAACCTACAAGCAACTAAAGGATTATGGCTGATTCGAGATTACTAAAGAATTTTCAGGAGATCACCATTGAAAGCCCGGTAGACAAGATCATCAAACAGATCCGGAGCCTGATCACTTCGGGCCAGTTGAAACCGGGGGACCGCCTGCCGCCGGAGCGAAAGCTGGCCGAAAAACTGGGCGTGGGCAGAAGCCATGTGCGGGAGGCCCTGCGCAAGCTGGAATTTTATGGTATCCTCCGGACGCTGCCTCAAAGCGGGACGATAGTCGCGGGGTTAGGAATTACCGCGTTGGAAGGCCTGATCACGGATGTGTTGAAAATGGAAAACAGCGATTTCGCTTCTTTAGTGGAGACCAGAGTTTTATTGGAAACCAACGCTGCGAGCCTTGCCGCTCAGCGGCGCAGCAGCGAAGACATTATCAACATGCAGCAGGCGCTGGCTGCTTATGAGGAAAAAGTGCAGCGGGGAGAACAAGCTGTCGAAGAGGACCTGATGTTCCACCTTAAAATTGCTGAGGCGAGTGAAAACTCAGTGCTGAAGTCGCTGATGTTGATCATCATCCCGGATATTATCAACAGCTTTATACAACTGGAAGTCTGCAAAGAAGACCGCATTTACAAAGCCCTGGAGGAACACAAAGTCATACTACAGCATATCATTGACCAGGAACCAGAACAGGCAAGCGCAGCCATGCGCCTGCATTTGAAAGATGTGATAGACTACAGTAACAGCCTGAAGTCCGGGGCCGGAAATGGGCGGCAGGCGTAAGGAAAGATCCGTCGGCCAGTTAAAGGGATAATTCAGAATTAAGCGTTTGTTCAAATTTCGGTTTCAGCCCGTAGTATGAAATTTGAACACACGCTGGGCCTTGAACCAAATTTCCTCACCATGCAAAAGATTAAACTTTACAACACTAGTTAACCAGCTACCTCAATTAAAAAAGAGCTAGCAACGGTATGTTGCTAACCCTTCTTCCTCGGTAATTTCTCATTTTCGTTTCAGGCCGGCTTTGCTTTCAGGAATCGGCAAATTCAGAATAAGCAAAGCAACTCGAAAACTGAAGAAAGGCTTTCAAAGTAAGGATTTGCTTTGAGCAGGCTCTCTTTTTGCTGAAAATGAACGCGTTACCAGGCGATTCAAAAAACTCACCGGAAGGTGAGCAGTATAAAACAACAAAAATGTTGAATTATGACCGCTAAATTAAAAAGTAAGCTGAACTTTCTGAAGCTAGTAGGCTGCTTTCTCAGTATATTCTTAGCTTCAGGTTCCAATCTTTGGGGGGCGGACGATTTTCTTTTGCCTACCGAAAATCAACAAACCAATGCAGTAAAAGTTTCCGGCACGGTCACTTCATCGGAAGACGGCCAGGCCCTCATTGGGGTGAGTGTGATGATCAAAGGCACCTCCAGTGGCACCATTACCGACCTGGATGGCCGTTATGAACTCGATGTTTCCCCGGAGGACGTTCTTGTTTTTAGTTATACGGGGTTTAAACCCCGGGAAATATTAGTAGGTGCACAAACCCGGATCGATGTAGTGATGGAGGTGGACGTGGCCACGCTGGACGAAATAGTGGTAGTGGGTTACGGTACCCGTAAAAAATCACACAATACAGGCGCCATTGCACAAATAGGGGGCAAAGATGTAGCGGCTATCCAGGCTAATCGTGTAGATGATGCCTTAGCCGGTAAGTTATCAGGTGTTTTGATCCAGAATCAAAGCGGTGAACCTGGGGCAGACCCAAAGATTCAAATCAGGGCGGCTTCATCGCTTTCAGGTGATTCCAATCCGCTAATTGTTGTGGATGGTTATCCGATTTCAGGAAGCTTGGCCACGATTAACCCAAACGATATTGAGCGTATTGAGGTATTAAAAGATGCGGCTTCAGCTGCTATTTATGGCTCCAGGGGCGCAAATGGGGTTATCCTGGTCACCACCAAAAAGGGGAAATCAGGTAAAGCCAAATTTAGCTACAATGGCTACACAAGCACGTCAAACAAGTATGTAAAGGACATTGAAATGCTTAAGACGGCTTCAGAATGGGCTGATGACTTAGGAACAAGTGCCTATGACCTTTCTGAAGTTAATCCGGATTTATTGAATTACAGGCTAAATGCGTACAGAAATGCACCTGATGTGGTGAGTATGGAAGATTGGCTTTTCCGAACAGGCACAAGTCAAAACCATGACTTCAGTGTTACCGGAGGAAGTGAAGACGTAAGTGTCTTTGCTTCCATTGGTTATCTGGACACTAAGGGTATTGTGAGAAAGCAAGCTTTTGAAAGATACAACGGCCGTTTGAACGTCGATGCGAACCTGGGGAAAAGGTTCAAGACTGGATTGAGTATGAATGGGATCTTTAGTAACCAGGAAATTGTACCTCATGACATGAGAGATCTCCTGAGAGCGTATAGCATTAGTCCTATTTACCATACAGCTGCGTCTATTGCATTCGTTCAGGATTTGGATGCTCAAAGGCAGGCATTGGCAGATGCAGGATTGACAATAGCAAATCTTGGCAGGACATTTGACCAGGACTATAGAGGTGTCGGCCTTGATCCTACAAGTATCTATGATTTGCAACCAGGCGATGTGGTCCACGACTGGCAATACGGTAGAAATCAAAATGGTATTGGAGGAACTGGAGATGCGGGCCCTGCTGCGAAGTTTGACAATGCTCGACAATATCAAAAAACGTATTTCGCCAATGTGAATTCCTATTTACAATTCAACATAGCAGAAGGGTTGAATATAAGAACTGTTCTGGGAGCAGATATCAATGACAGCCAGGCCTATTATTATCAAGGCGTTTTGGCGGATGGGCAACAACGTTCCAATCAATCTGACCTGGATCAAACGGATCTCAAAAGAACATCTGTGTTAAGTGAGACCACTTTGAATTATGCCAAAACACTCGGCAATCATGACCTGTCAGCGGTGGCAGGAATGGAATTTCAAAATTTCTACATTAGAGGGATGTCTTTGACAGGTACCAATGTGCCGGTTGGCCAGCCTCTAAATTATTCGTATTTAAAACCTGAGGATATAAATACAAATCTGAGAGACGAGACTGTTTCAAGAAGAAGTGTTTTTGGAAGAATTAACTATGCATATGACAATCGTTATTTAGCATCCGTATCCGTCAGAAGAGACGGTGATTCCCGTTTCGGAGTTAACAATAGATTTGAAGTATTCCCGGCGGTTTCTTTAGGATGGAATGTGCATAACGAAGCATTTTACAACTCAGAATATCTGACTGATATAAAACTACGGTTCAGCAGAGGGACTTTAGGAACTACTTCTTTTTTAGGGTCTTACGATGCTTTGAGCCTTTTACAAGCGCAGCCAACCATTTTTGGGACTGGATTTCTTATTCCCAGTAATGTATCAAACCCGGATCTAACCTGGCAAAGCAATACCGAAACCAACTTTGGTGTCAATTTAGGTTTCCTGGGTAATCGTTTCACTTTGGGTGTAGATTATTATACTTCCGATATCCAAGACATGTTGATTAATCAAAGTGTTTCGGAAGTATTGGGTACACCTTCCATCGTGCTTAATCGCGGTGATGTGACCAGTTCCGGATTGGAGTTTGAGCTGGGTGCAGCAGTGATCAATACGGCGGCTCTCCGTTGGGATGTCAGCGCTAATCTGTCTACAGTCAATACTGAAATCACGAGTTTAGGAGACCTGGAAGCACTGCCTAATGTAGTTTATGGAGGCCCGGCGGGCAGAGGCCCTGAGTTTAGAAATTATGTGGGTGGAGAAATTGGTGAAATGTGGGGATATGAAGTGATTAGGGAGGTTGAATCGATATATATAGCTGATCCATCGAGAAATATAGGATTCGGCAGTTCGGAATATTATGTCGTAGACCAAAATGGTGATGGTGCAATTGATCCCGAAAATGATTATGTCAAGCTAGGGTCAAATACTCCGGATTTTTACTGGGGTTTGAGTAGCTCAGTGAGTTATAAGGATTTTGACTTATCCCTTCAGTTCCAAGGATCTCAGGGCGCAGAAGTTTATAACATCGATCCGATTTACTGGAAATCACAATTTGGCGGCAGATTACGGTCTAGTTTTGACACGGAAGGCGACGGCATCGCTGACCATAATGGACTGCATTATCAGCAGGCCAGAAATGCCCATGGTTCAATGATCCAGGATGCTTCTTATATAGCGTTGAGAAACCTGACTGTAGGGTATAACATCAATCCAGATTTGGCAGGCAAAATCGGTTTAAGCTCTGCCAGAGTATATGTTGCCGCCACCAATTTGTGGTATAAAATGGCGGACAATTACACCTCATTTAATCCTGAGGGTGTAGAGACTACGAATACCGGGTACCTGGGGCCTACTACCTACGGGTACCAGGAAGGCGCGAGCCCGATTGTAAGAAGTTTTACACTGGGGCTTAATGTTAATTTTTAAATAATAGAACAATGAAAAATCTATATTTAATATTGGTATCTCTGCTGTTGATAACAGCATGTGAAAATGATTTGGATCAATTCCCGCCTTTAGAGGCTGAAGCCAGTTCTTTAACGTCGTATGAAGGAGTTTTGAATGCGGCATATTATTATCAGCAGGCTTCAACTACGCCAATGGCCATCATGGGCGACTTCAGGGCTGACAATATGCTGATGATCGAAGAACCCTATCCTGCATTTGACAGGTTCAATCCGGATTTAGCGGGTGGAGATTTGGTAGAGCAATTTTTTCGCCCTTTCTATAGCAACTTGTACAAGTCCATTCTAAGTGCGAATAACGTAATTGAAAACTCATCGGATGCTATTGAGGTAGGAGAAGCTAAATTCCTGAGAGCGTTATCTTACTTCAAGCTCGTGAAGGTTTTTGGCGATGTGACTGTAAATTTATCTCCTTCACCCAGTGTGTCAGATAAATCTATTCTAGCGAGGCAACCTGCTGCTGGTGTTTATAATGACGTGATCATTCCTGATTTTGAAGATGCAATCGCGGCTTTAGATAATTCCAAAATAGCAATTGGCCGGGCGTCAAAAATTGCAGCTCAGGGATTGTTAGGTAAGGCCTACATGCAATTGGGCGATTTCAGCAGTGCTGAAACACAACTGGCTGCTGTGGTAAACGGAGCTGCTGCGGCAGGGATTAGTTTGCAAGCCAACTTTGCTGACATTTTTGGTGAGGCGAATGACTTGAATTCAGAAATCATATTTGCCACCCAATTGTCAACATCCATAGAAGATGAATACGGGTTTACTTTGTTTCCAGGATGGTTTAAGGGCGCCGATACCAAGTCTCCGATGCCATTGGACCCTGACTTAATTGCTGCTTTTGATGCTATGGAAGCAGCGGATGGAGGCAATACGGATTTAAGAAGAGCGCTAACCATTGATGAGGCCAACATGACGGGGCTGAAGTGGGGCGGCCTTGATCAGGATTGGATAGAGTTGAGGTTTGCGGATGTCCTGCTTTTGTACGCAGAAGCTATGAATGAAAATGGATCCTCCGCTGAAAACGTACTTGATGTACTGGATCCCATACGGGCCAGGGCTGGATTAAATCCTTTAGATCATACTGTTCTCAACACTCAGGCTTTGGTACGACAGGCCATTTATGATGAAAGAAGAATAGAGTTAGCCTTAGAAGGACAGCGATGGTTTGATTTGGTAAGAACAGGAACTGCCGACGCTGAAATGGGACAAACGATTAACAAAAATTATTATTTGTTTCCTATTCCAAATTCAGAAGTACTGGCGAGCGGTGGAGTAATTAAACAAAATGAAGGCTACTAAAGTGCCTCAAAAGGGAAGTGCCAGGATCTGGTGGTGATACATTGAGTTTCATACATTTTTGGTTAGGGCTAAAATGGGTAAACTGTCCCGCAGGCCACTGCGGGCAGTTACCTGCCTTAATCCTGGTGCAAAAATTCCGGATAAAATGACAAGGGTGGGAATATAGGAGCATGATAAGAGCGATGGGTTTCGCTATTCCTTTAAGCTACGCCGTGCCTGATATGGAACAAACGAAAAACAATAAAAACATCTTACGGCGGCTCTACCAGCTGCTGCTGGGCATCGGCCCGGGCATCTTTGCCATCGGATATACCATTGGCACCGGCAGTGTGACGGCCATGGTGGTGGCCGGCAGCACCTACGGGATGCAGCTGCTATGGGTGTTGTTCCTGAGTTGTTTGTTTTCCTGGGTGCTGATGGAAGCTTTTGGGCGTTATGCTCTGGTTACGGGGGAGACGGCGCTCTTTGGTTTTCGGAAACACGTGCCGCTGGGCTCTCTGGTCGCCATTCTGATCATTATCGGAGTTTCCTTCGGGCAATGGAACTCCCTGATCGGCATCCTGGGCATTTCCGCCAATGCCATATTTGAAACGCTGGTATTGTTCATGCCTTCTATTGCGGGTTATGAGTACGGGCTGGTGTTGGCCATCGCCATTCTGATCATTGGCACCATGTACTTGATACTGTGGATCGGGAAGTACTCCATGTTTGAAAAAGTGCTTTTGTTCTTTGTTACCATCATGGGCTTATCTTTTTTGCTTTCCCTCTTTATCGTTTTACCCAACCCGGCGGACATTGCGCGTGGCTTTGTGCCGTCCATCCCCAAAGTAGAAGGCGGTAAAATGCTGGTTGCCGCTTTTGTGGGCACCACCATGGCGGCGGCAACTTTCCTGTCGCGCCCGCTATTTATCCAGGGCAAGGGCTGGAAACTGGGCGACCTGCGGGCGCAGCAGAAAGACGCCCTCACGGCGGCACTGTTGATCTTCTTCATCAGTGGAGCTATCATGGCGGTGGCGGCGGGGGCGCTCTACGCAGAGGGCAAAGTGGTCCATAAAGTATTGGATATGGTGTATACGCTGGAGCCCATCGCCGGCCGTTTTGCGGTGGCCATCTTCTTCCTGGGCACTATGGGGGCGGGCTTGTCCTCCATTTTTCCCATCCTGATGATCACGCCCATCCTCATCGCAGATTATCAGGCGGGGAAATTGGATACCAGTTCCGTGCAGTTTAAAGTGCTGACTGGCGTGGTTAGTCTAATCGGGTTATCCGTCCCTATTTTCGGGGCCAACCCGATCGAGATACAGATCCTGTCGCAGGTTTTCAACGTCTTCGTCTTGCCCCTGGTCATCCTGGGCATTATTATACTGACCAATAAAAAGGAATTGATGGGGGTTCACAAAGCAGGCTGGGCCCTGAATACGGGCATGCTGTTGGCGTTTGTCTTTGCTTGCATCATCTCCTACAATGGACTGGGAGCCTTAATCGAGTACTTAAAATGAAACCGGAAAAAGTTATGAATAGGCCTAATTTAAAACGCAGTGGCTTAACCTATTTGTTTTGCAAGCGGCTTAACTCGTGCGCCAATGGGCATGCCTTCGCTGATAGCTTCGGCAGCCGAAGAAAATTAGCGCCCAAGAGGGCGCTGTCGGGGCGCAATTTCCTATTGCGCTCCGACATGAGCCCCGGTTTACGTAATTTAAATAGGCTTGGCTACTTCGCTGCTTTCTTGTTCTCGCTTTTCTTTCTTAACTCCTGTAGCGGGCAGGAAGGCCTCGTCCGCAATATCGAGGAGTTTAACCAGGCGGTAGCCAATGCCCAGCCTGGCGATAAGATCATCCTGGCCAATGGCGTATGGCAGGATGCTGAGCTATTGTTAGTGGGAAAGGGAACAGCAGAGGATCCGATCACATTAACCGTACAGGAAAAAGGTAAAGTTACGCTGGAAGGGCAGTCCTATTTGCGCCTGGCCGGCGAACACCTGGTGGTGGAAGGGCTGGCCTTCAAAAACGGCTATACGCCTACCAGCGAGGTGATCTCCTTTCGCAAAGACAAGGAAACCCTTTGCAACCACTGCCGGGTGACGGAATGCGTGATCGACAACTACAACAACCCGGAGCGGTTTGATTCCGACTATTGGGTAGGCATATACGGTAGAAATAATCGCTTTGACCACAATTATTTAGTTGGAAAAAGAAATGTCGGAGTGACTTTGGCGGTGCGTTTGAACACCCCCGAAAGCCGGGAAAACCATCATTTAATTGACCACAATTATTTTGGGCATCATCCGGTTTTGGGAAGCAATGGCGGCGAAACATTGCGCATCGGAACGAGTCATTATTCGCTCACCAATTCGAACACGATCGTCGAGTATAATTATTTCGACCGCTGCAATGGCGAGCACGAGATCATTTCCAATAAATCCTGCCAAAATACTTTTCGCTACAATACCTTTTATGAATGCCAGGGCACATTGACGATGCGCCACGGCAATGAAACTTTGGTGGAAAGCAATTATTTTTTCGGCAACGGGAAAGCGAACACGGGCGGTATCCGCATCATTAATGAAACCCAGAAAGTGATCAATAATTATTGCGAAGGCCTGACCGGATATCGCTTCCGGGGCGCGCTGGTCATCATGAACGGGGTGCCGAACTCTCCCATCAACCGCTATTTTCCGGTGATCAATTCGGAAGCGTCAAACAATACTTTTGTCAATTGCGACTACATCCAACTGTGTGCCGGAAGCGATGCCGAGAGAAGTGCGGTTCCCCAGAATACGGTTGTCAACGACAACATATTTTACAATGAAAAAAAGGATGATCTATTCACCGTATACGACGATATCAGCGGCATTTCTTTTGATGGAAATATATTGAGCGAAAATATTTCCCCAATTGCATCCCATGGGTTTATCCAAAAAAAGATGGAATTCCAGAGAGATGAAAATGGAATTCTTTTGCCCTCCGACCAATCCATAAAAGCGGGAATAACCGAAGTGAAACCTCACGCCACACCCGAGAACACAGGCGTCAGCTGGTATCCCAAGGTTGAGCAGGAAGTGAGGTTCTATATTGGCAAAAAAATAAGGGTCTCGCCCGGCGAAAATTCTTTGTTCGAAGCGGTAAGAAATTCTGAGTACGGGGATGTCCTCGAATTGGAGGAAGGAGATTATCTGATGACAAAATCCATTGAAGTCAATCATCCCGTTACCGTGCGGGCAAAAGAGAAAAAGCCCACCATTCGGTTTGAAAAAAACTCCCTTTTCAATATTGAAAATGGCGGGGCGCTCGCATTATATGATTTGAAAATAGACGGCGCCGAATCTCCCGATTATTCCGGCAATGCTGTCATTCGAACCAGCCGCTATTCCATGAACCGGAATTACAAGCTCCTAATCGAAAATTGCATCTTCACCGATCTCGATGTGAACCACAGTTTCAATGTTTTGAAAATATATAAAAGCACTTTCGCCGATTCTGTGGTGCTGAGAAATTCCACGTTTAAAAGCATAAGCGGCTCTGTACTATCACTCGCTGCCGAAATTGAGGACATTGGAATATACAACGCTGAAAATGTAGTGATTGACAATTGCCAGTTTGAAGACGTCGGCGGCGCGGCGCTCCACCTTCATCGGGGAGGAAGTGACGAAAGTACTTTTGGCCCCATACTCCAAATGAATAATTGCATTTTTAAAAATGTGGGTGGAGATAAAAGGAACAGGGCCGGCGCGTCGGTTTCATTGCATGGAGTGCAGGTGGCGCACATTACGGGATGTGATTTTACGGATTCCCAACCCTTGAAATTGCACCTCGTGGTCGGCGAGCCGATTACCAAAATAAAAGATTGCAATTTCGACAATACCGAAAAAGTAGTGACCCACGACGGTTCCTATAAAGATGAGGATCTGGAGCAGGTTTGGAGGTAGTCCAAATAGTTTTTTATGAAAAATTCCTTAAAGATATCGCTTGTTTTCTCGCTGTTCTTCAGTACTGCCCTGGTGTCATTTTCTCAGGATCACCCTTGTTTGATGCTTACCCCGAACAGCGTAGAGAACATACGCGCCCAATTGGGGCAAGCGCCATTGTTCGGCCTGGAATTGGCGGAAACAATAAAAGAGGTAGATGTGGAAATCGAGGAGGGCATATTTGTCCCGGTACCCAAAGACATGGCAGGGGGCTATACCCATGAGCGCCACAAAAAGAACTTTTTTATTTTACAAAAGGCGGGGAATTTATTTCAAATAACAGGCGACGAAAAATATGCCGTATATATCCGGGACATGCTCCTCGAATATGCGGAACTTTTCCCCACGCTGGGCCTCCACCCGACAAACAGCTCCTATGCAACTGGAAAAATATTCTGGCAATGCCTGAACGATGCCAATTGGCTGGTCTATGTGAGCCAGGCGTACGACTGCATATATGATTGGCTGGAGCCGGAACAGGTTCAGCACTTGGACAAAACATTGTTCCGGCCACTCGCTGATTTCCTATCGGTTGAAAACCCTCAATTTTTTAATCGGATTCACAATCACAGCACCTGGGCCAATGCTGCCGTTGGCATGATTGGCCTGGTGATGGACGACAAAGAATTGGTGAAGCGGGCATTATACGGCCTGGAAAATGACGGCATAAGCGAGGAGGAAACCGACAACGACGGCGGATATATAAAAGTAGCCGGCGTGCGGAAAGCGGGCTTTTTGGCGCAGCTCGATTATTCCTTCTCACCGGATGGTTATTTCACCGAAGGGCCTTATTATTTGCGCTATGCGATGTTGCCATTTTTATGGTTTGGAAAATCATTGGCCAATAACCGGCCGGATATTGCCATATTCAATTACCGGGACGGAATATTGTTAAAAGCGGTTGATGCCCTTTTAAATCAAACGGATGCACAAGGGCAGTTTTTCCCGATTAATGATGCACAGAAAGGCATGTCCTGGTTGTCCAGAGAAGTGGTGGCGGGCGTGGATATCGCCTATTTTCACGGAGGCCGTGACCCCATGTTGCTCTCTATCGCCAAAAAACAAAATAGGGTATTGTTGGACGAAACAGGTTTTGCGGTGGCGAGAGCTGTTGAAAAAGGATTGGCTGTTCCGTACCAACAAAACCCCGTCTCTTATGTGGATGGGGCCGATGGAAGAAAAGGAGGCGTCGGTATTTTGCGGACCCGTACTGAAGACGGCGAATTATGCGCCGTTTTCAAATATTCCGCACACGGAATGGGGCATGGGCATTTTGACAAACTATCCTATTCGCTTTATGATGAGCTGGGGGAAATTATTCAGGATTATGGCGCTGCCCGTTGGGTAAATATTGACCAAAAAGGAGGAGGCCGGTATTTGCCGGAAAACAACACCTTCGCCAAACAAACCATTGCCCACAATACAGTGGCCGTGAATGAAATTTCACATTACGACGGCGATGTAAAAAAGGGAGAAGCCCATTACCCCGTCCCCTATTTTTTCAATGCCGATAATGACGGTATTCAAATAGGCAGCGCAAAAGATTTTGATGCTTATGAAGGGGTCGAATTGCACCGCACATTGATTTTGATGAAGGCTGATGATTTTCAACAGCCCATTTTGATCGATGTATTTAAAATTAATTCGGAAAAAGAAAATCAATATGATCTGCCAATTTGGTTTCAAGGCCATTTGTTGCAAACCAATTTTAAATACAATACCGCATTAAATTCCCTTTCTCCATTGGGCACAGCTCACGGCTATCAGCATATGTGGAAAGAAGCAACGGGGAGTACGGAAGATAAAAATGCCAAGATCACCTGGTTCAATCGTGGCCGTTTTTGTTCATTGACGTCTGCCGTTTCCAATAAGGATGAATTGATCTTTGTCCGCTCCGGTGCCAACGACCCTGAATTTAATTTAAGGCACGATCCCGCATTTGTCATCAGAAGAAAAGGAGAGAAAAATACAATATTTATTTCCATCGTCGAACCACATGGGGAATACAATCCGGTGGAGGAGATCCCGCACAGCCCTTTCAGCAGCATCGAATCAGTGGAGGTAATTCATGATGATTCCGAATACACGGTTTTTCATTTTGAAAAAACAGATGGAATGAAATGGGAGGTGGCGCTGTCAAATATAAATGCGGATAAAGATGCAAATCACAAACTGGAAATAAACAGCGAGAAATACGAATGGCAAGGGCCGTTCTATATTTTTAAAAAGTAACTATTTAGCACTAATGGAAAGCCGCATTTTTTGCCTTTGTTTGCCCCAAACCCTGTCTCCTATGCGCCAAAGCCGCTCCGGCGACGGAGCAAAGGGAGCAAAGGCAGAAAATGCTCTGTCTCTCTTTTCGCGAGCGCCGAAGCTACTCAGCGGAGGAGCTAGGACTGGGGCAAAACAGAGCATTTTTTGCCGCTGTCTCCTAAGATGCTGATAGTTAAACAAAAAATATCAACAATGAGTAAAGTTAAGCCGAGCAAAGAATTCTTTTTCGACGAAGAAGAAAAATGGGAACAGGTTGACCCGAAAATTCAACGGCAAATCCACGGCATGGATGATAAGATCATGCTCGTCAAAGCCAAGTTTGAAGAAGGAGGGGTAGGCCAATTACACCAGCACTATCATTCGCAAGTGACCTATGTGGCCAGCGGTGAATTTGAAATGACCATCGGCGGCCAGGTAAAAACCATCAAAGCGGGAGATTCCTATTACATACCGCCTCATGTGATGCATGGGTGTGTATGTAAAAAGCCGGGCGTATTGATTGATGTGTTCAGCCCATACCGGGAGGACTTCTTGTAAAACCCTATAACAATGAAACTAAAAGGATTAAGATGGTGGATCATTGGTTTGATCGCTTTGGCGACCATCATCAATTATATTGACCGGTCGGCATTGGCGGTGATGTGGCCCAGCATACAGGATGAACTGGGGTTCACCAATTATGATTACGCGATCATGCTCAACGTGTTTATGGTGGCCTATGCCCTGGGGCAGTCCCTTTCCGGGCGCATGTTCGACTGGGTGGGCACCCGCATGGGCTACGTGATCAGTATTGCAGTCTGGGGCGCTTCTACGGCCTTACATGCCGTTGCCCGCGGCCTGTTTTCTTTCAGCTTTTTTCGGGCTACCCTTGGGCTTTCCGAAGCCGGCAACTGGCCGGGTGCCGTAAAGAGTAATGCCGAGTGGTTTCCGGTCAAAGAGCGGGCTATTGCCCAGGGCATCTTCAATTCGGGCGCCTCGATCGGTTCGGTCATAGCCCCGCCCCTGATCGCTATGCTCTATTTGGGCTTCGGCTGGCGGATTACCTTCCTGATCGTCGGCCTGCTGGGTATTGTCTGGGTGATTCCCTGGCTCATCATAAATAAAACGACGCCGGACAAGCACCCCTGGCTGGAAGAAAGTGAACGGCAGTACATCCTTTCGGGCCAGGTGCAGGCCGAAGAGGACGCGGCCGAAGAAAAGCCGCTGCCAATGGCTAAGATCCTCTCTTACCGGGAGTCCTGGGCGGTATTGGTGTCCCGTTTTTTCCTGGAGCCGATCTGGTGGCTGTTCGTAGGGTGGATGCCTTTATACCTGGCCGACACCTACGGCTTCGACGTCAAGCAAATTGGGTTGTTCGCCTGGGTGCCTTACGTAGGGGCTGCGGTGGGCAGCATTGCCGGCGGCTGGTACGCCGGGCGCTTGATGGGGGGCGGCGCCAGTGTAGACAAGGCGAGAAAAAACACCATTACCATTGGAGGCGCCATCATGTTCCTGGGGTTGGTGGCCACTATCCTGATGGCCGATACCCCTTTGAAATTCGTCCTTATCGTAGCACTGGTATTGTTCGGGTTCCAGTTTTCCATCAGCAACATTCAAACCATTCCCAGCGACTTGTTCAGCGGCAAATCGGTGGCCACACTGGCCGGCTTTGGCGGCACGGTGGGCGTTTTCTCTGTGATCATCATGAATTTTCTGGTGCCGGTGATCACCACCCAATCCTATACGCCCGCTTTTGTGATCATTGCCGCCTTTGTTCCGCTGGGCGTGCTGGCCATTTATGTGCTGTGCAAAAATATCGGGCCGGTAGAAGTGTAGCGCGAATTTTTAACACATTTAGGCGAATTAAAAACCATTAAAAATAAGTAGTCATGACAAATAAGAAAGTAGCTATTGTTACCGGAGCAACTGGTGGTATTGGCTTCGCAGTAGCAAAAAGATTAGGCAAGGCCGGTTATATTGTCGTAATAAACGGTATAGAAAATGAGGCAGGAGCTAAAAGGATCGAAGAACTTACTGCAGAGGGAATAGATGCAGAATACTACGGGTTCGATGTTACAAAAGAAGAATTGGTGACTGAAAACATCACCAAAATAGGCGAAAAGTACGGCAGAATAGATGTGCTTGTAAATAATGCCGGCGGATTAGGTGGAAGATCTCGTTTTGAAGATATGACCACAGATTTTTACAGGTTTGTAATGGCACTAAACCTGGATTCGGTGTTTTTCGCTTCAAGAGCGGCAATACCTTTCCTTAAAAAGGGAGATCATCCAACAATCATCAACTACACTTCCAATGCGGCATGGAATGCCGGAGGGCCCGGAGCTGGAATTTACGGTACATCCAAAGCTGGAGTTCATGCCATTACAAGAGCATTGGCAAAAGACCTGGCCGAATATGGTATTAGAGTAAATGCAGTATCTCCAGGTACCATTGACACTCCATTTCATCAGCAAATTAAATCTACAAAGCCGGAGGTTTTTGCTTCATGGGCTAAAAATATTATGCTGGGAAGATTGGGCCGGCCAGAAGATGTAGCTGGTGTCGTTGCTTTTCTGGCTAGTAGCGATGCTGCCTTCATAACTGCAGAAACCATCCAGGTTGGCGGCGGCCAGGCCCTGGGGATCTAAGTAGTAGCCTAGCATAATTAAATTATTGATAAAGCAAATGCTCCAAATCTAAAATCGAAGAATATTGTCCTCCCCTGGGGGGAGGTTAGGAGGGAGACTTAAAGACGAAACCCTTAACCCCCCCCCTCGAACTCCCCCCAGGGGGAGACAGGTAACTTCGATTAAGTATTGGAGAAAACATTAAAACAGAGCGAAATGAGTATACTAAAAGGAAAGGTAGCGGTAGTCACCGGAGGGGCAAGAGATATTGGCAGGGCAATTTCTGTAGGTTTAGCAAAAGAAGGAGCCAAAGTAGTGGTGAACTATCATAGCTCAGAAGCTGGAGCTAAGGAAACCGTTCATGAGATAAAATCTTTTGGCGGTGAAGCAATTGCCGTTCAAGCAGATGTATCTAATTTAGAGGATATACAGCATTTAAAGGCCAAAGCGATAGAGGCATTCGGCGATAAGATTGATATTCTGGTAAATAATGCAGGAGGCCTTTTTGCCCGTAAAACATTACAGGAACTGGATGAGCCTTTTTACGACTTGGTTATGAACGTCAACTTTAAGGCTACCGTTTTCGTAATGCAGGCATTTGAGCCTTTAATGGGTAAAGGCGCTTCCATCATCAACCTTTCTTCTCAGGCGGCAAGAGACGGCGGCGGCGGCGGCTCTTCCCTATATGCTTCTTCTAAAGGAGCGGTAACTACCTTTACCAGAGCAATGGCAAAGGAGCTGGGCCCTAAAGGCATTCGGGTAAATGCCGTTTGCCCGGGGTTAATTGCCACGAAATTTCACGATGATTTCACAAAGGATGAAATTCGGGCAATGGTTGCAGAAAAAACGCCTTTAAAAAGAGAGGGAAAAGCGGAAGAAGTGGCGGACTTGGTGGCCTATTTAGCGTCCGACAACAGCTCGTTCGTGAACGGAGCCAATTTCGATATCAATGGTGGTTTAGCATTTTCATAACGAGAATTTTAACATATGAAAAAAATAGTAACCTTCGGTGAGATCATGCTCCGCCTGACCCCGCCTGGCCTCAAGCGTTTCAGCCAGGTCAGCGAGTTCGACGTGGTATACGGCGGCGGAGAGAGCAACGTAGCCGTATCGCTGGCCAATTACGGGCTGCCCGTGGAGTTCGTCACCCGGGTGCCCGATAATGACATCGGGGAATGCGCCCTGATGGAGATGCGCAAGCGTAACGTCGGCACCCGCTACGTCGTGAGAGGAGGCGAGCGGCTCGGCATCTATTTTCTGGAGATCGGTGCGGTGAGCCGGGGTAGTAAAGTAGTCTATGACCGGGCGCACAGCGGCATGGCCTCTATCGAAAAGGGCATGGTCGATTGGGAAGAAGTTTTCAAAGATGCCCAGTGGTTCCACTGGACGGGCATCACGCCTGCCATTTCGCAGGGGGCGGCAGACGCCTGCCTCGAAGCCATCCAGGCCGCCAACCGTATGGGCGTAACCGTCTCCACCGATTTGAACTACCGCAAAAATTTGTGGAAGTATGGCAAAAAACCGGGCGATGTCATGCCTGCCCTGGTTGAGGGATGCGACATCATCCTCGGAAATGAAGAGGACGCCGAGAAGCACTTCGGGCTCCACCCCGAGAGCGTGGACGTGACGCAGGGCCATTCCGTGGATGCCAAATCCTACCTGTCCGTCTTACAACAACTGATGAAGCTATTCCCTCGTGCAAAAAAGGTGATCACCACACTGCGAGGCAGTATCAGCGCCTCGCACAATACCTGGTCGGGCGTGCTCTACGATGGGAAAAAACTGTACGAAGCCCCCACTTACGACATCACGCACATCGTGGACCGGGTTGGCGGTGGCGACAGTTTTATGGGCGGCCTGATCTATGGCCTCATCAACTGGCCGGACGACAGCCAAAAGGCGCTCAACTTTGCCGTGGCGGCCTCTTGCCTCAAACACACCATTTACGGCGATGCTAACCTGGCGACGGTGGAGGAAGTGGAGAAACTCATGAGCGGAGATGCGAGTGGGCGGGTGTCGAGATGATTTTATTAAAAACCGTAACTATCAGCGTCAATTGAAAAACGCATTTTCTGCCTTTGTTTGCCCCAATCCCTAAAGGGAGCAAAGGCAGAAAATGCTCTGTCTCCCTTTCCGTGAGCGCCGAAGCTACTCAGCGGAGGAGCTAGGGCGGGGCAAGACAGAGCATTTTTTGCCGCTGATTTCGACTTTGTTGATAGTTACAAGAAACCATTAAAATGGCAAGATTTACAAGGATACAAGTTGTTCGGAAAATGGGAGAGCAAGGCATGGTTCCCCTGTTTTATCATGCGGATATTAAAACGGCACAGCAGGTATTGAGTGCCTGCTACCGTGGGGGCGCCCGCTTATTGGAATTCACCAACCGGGGCGATTTTGCCCATGAGGTTTTTGGTGAACTGAATAAATACTGCGTAAAAGAACTGCCCGGGATGATCATGGGGGTTGGTTCGGTGACCGATGCGGGAACGGCTGCCCTTTACCTGCAGTTGGGGGCAAATTTTATTGTTACACCCGTATTCCGGCAAGATATTGCCATTGTGTGCAACAGAAAGAAAGTGCTGTTCTCACCCGGCTGTGGCTCGTTGACGGAAATTGCTCGGGCGGAGGAAATGGGCGTTGAGATCGTAAAACTTTTCCCCGGGAGTACTTATGGCCCTGGTTTTATCAAAGCCGTCCTTGGCCCTCAGCCCTGGACGAGCATCATGCCCACCGGCGGCGTATCTCCCGATTATGATAATTTGAAGAAATGGTTTGATGCGGGGGCGTACTGCGTGGGTATGGGGTCGCAGTTGATGACAAAAGATGCAGAGGGGAATTTTGACCTGGAAAAAATTGAGCAATTGACAAAACAGGCTTTGGAGGACATTAAAACGATCAGGCAAAGCAAAAAATAAGTGCCATCCTTTTTATGGGCTCAAGTTCGTATTACTTGGCAATTTTTATTGCCGGTTGAATGTTTACTAACGTATATGCAGAAGCAATTAACAGCGTACTAAACAAATGGATTCAACTGTCAAACCCGCCATTCGTCCGGCCACCCACGAGGACCTTGACGCTGTCTGGCGCATGTGGAAGGCCATCATGGCCCAGAAGATCTACTATCCTTACGACGAGAGCTATACCCGCGAGCAGATCGAAGCCAGTTGGATCAATCTGGATAACCTGATCTGTGTGGCGGAAACCGATGGGCAGGTTACCGGGGCCTACATCGTCAAACCCAACCAGCCGGGGTATGGGAGCCACGTGGCCAACGCGGCCTACATGGTGGATACCGCCTATCGGGGAAAGGGCATCGGTAAGCAACTTTGCGCCCATTCTGTGGAGGCGGCCAAGGCCGCCGGCTACCGCGCCATGCAGTTCAACCTGGTGGTGAGCACCAATACCGCTGCCATTCGCGCCTGGGAAGCATTTGGCTTTAACCGGATCGGGGTGGTGCCGGAAGGCTTTTTTCAGGAAGGGGTGGGGTATGTGGACGCCTATATTTTTCACCGATTCTTGTGATATTGTTTTTCTAGTTGTTTGTTTTACTCAGTCGGAATTTTCTCAAAAATTTATCTAAATAAAAGCTAATATGCATACCATTGGATTGGCCAAAGCCTGAATACCCTCGGCTCCCCCATGCCATACCCGTTCCATATCGCTATTACTTACCTATCGAACAGCTTCTAATGGGAACCTTCCCAGGACAACGGTCTTTTCCCTCCTTTGATACCAGTCGTTGAAAACCAGTTCCAGGTGATTGACCGAAAAAGTGCCGATTGGAATGGCCCTGAATTGTTGGATAATCTCAATAAGTGCCCTGGGGTTGGCAACTGGCTTTTTGAACCGGACAACTGTAGCGTGCGCCGTTTCCAACCGGTATCTGCTATCGATGGAGTTTGTAAGAGCGTTAGTCTTGAATGTTTTCCGAAGGACATTTCTTATGTGTTCCAATTCTTCATTTTCAGGGAATCCCTGTAGCAGGATGCAGCCTGGAGAAGCTGAAAGTCCTCGGAAGTGGATCGAAATTGCCCGTTTCCCATTCAATGCTTCCTCAAGCCGGAGGATATAAGCCTGCGGGTCAATATCAGAAAGGGAAAATCCCTCTCGGCAGGAAATGATGGACAAAATGGTAATATGAAGGTCCGAGACGGGATAGTAATACTGATCAGGTTCGGCCTGCATGAAGGTTTCCATCAGGGATATTATCCTGTTTTTTATAGCTTCCGGTGGCCGCGCCAGAAGCGTTATGCCGTATCGGTTGTCTGTTTTTGCATTGAGCCAGGGATCATATTCGAAAGAGCCCTGTTTGAACTTTGCCAGAGCATCTTCCCACATACGATCATATTTTTTTTGAAGGTTCAAGGCCATAAATGAACGATTTATCCCGCCAAAATAGGAAATTGGGGCGAGCTAAGGGGCCGGAGAAGAATAACTTCCCCATTTGATACGGCTCTTTTTCCGCCAGGTTGCGTTGCTCGTCGGTCAGGTAGCTCCGGCTATCTTCCCTTCTCGCGCCTTGCCTGGCGAAAAAATAGCTCGCCTGAAAGGAGGAACTTATTTTTCTCCGGCCCCTAAAACTTCAGCCATGGACCTGCGAAATATAAAATCCGAATTAAAGACAAGAGTAGCCAAAGGGCTCAACTTTGGCATTGAAGCCCTGGAGGATGTCCTGGACCCCGGTTCCGGCCTGTTCAACGACTTCATTTTGCTGAAGAGTAAGTACAACGACCTGATGTACGTCTCCTCCATCAATACCATGCCTTACGATCAGATCGAACTGGGGCTGGACCGGCTGCGGAAGGTCGTCCTGGACATGATCGACAGGATCGAAGACGCCAGCCTGAAAAAACAGCAGGTGGAACAAGGCCTGAAAGTACAGGCATTGCCGACCCGCAGGACAAATTTCTTCAAATTGCTGGATATCCATTTCCAGAACCTGGAGAGCATTTCGTATGCTGAGATCTATGGCGATTCCATCACCGAGCAATGCAATGGGCGGGAAGCGGTCTTCAAAACATACCAGGGTATGCGCCGTCGGTTGAAGGGTAAAACCGATGACGAGGAAATAATCGCCGCATTCAGGGATTATTTCGAGCACGATGCCGGGCCTTTCGAGGTCTATTTCAAAAATATCAGGCATATCCTTGCCTACGTGCTGGACAGTGATGTGGAGCGGCAGTTCTTCCTGGATACCCTGAAGTCCCTTTTCTCCCGATTCGAGCTGGCGATGATCCTGTATTATGCGCTATCCAATATCACCCCCGGATTTAGGGCATTGGTGGCGGGAAGTCAACTGGTGGATAATACCGTGGAGGATATACTTATCAAAGAAGAGCATTTATCATTATTGTAAAGGCGGTCTTATTGATGGGCGGCCTTAAAGAGGGGTAACTATTCAGCTATTCGCCGTTCGCTAAACGCTGCCTCAAAACCCGGATTTAGGGCAAAGAACTGGTTTCTTGAGCTTGGATTCCTGCAATTAGGGGCATAGTGCTGCGAATAGCGAACCGCTAAAAGCGAAATGCTGATAGTTACAAAGAGGGATTGTAATCAGTCAAAAGTGGTATCCAATCAACTGGGGTTTCCTTTTAAAAGCAGAAGGCCCATTTTGCCCCGGAACCAGAAAATGAAAAAATGGAAACACTGCATGAACTGATCCGGGAACTGGAGGCTCACACCCGTAATAATTCAGACAAAGACGTTCTCTATCTGCTTTCCCGATTTAATAATTGCCAGGGGCAGGATTGGCGGGACTATATGTCCGCCCCGGGCAATACCCCTATCTTTCAGAACGAATATTTTCGCCTGGTTTTGATCCACTGGGAAGGTTACGCACGGAGCAAAAAGCACGGGCACCCGGAAGGAGGCTGCCTGCTAAAGGTCTTATCCGGAGCCCTTATTGAAACCAGGTATGACCCTTTCGACCCGCAGCGAGAGGCCGGAAGGCATCATTTTTTACCTGGGGATGTATCTTACATTCATGATGCCCTGGCTTATCATGTCGTAGAAAACCCTCTTCCGGAACCTGCCGTTTCCCTTCACATGTATGCGCCCGGGATCCCTATTTCCAGGGTGATACAACCTGACGGAAATATAAGGGAAACACAGGGCTTGGGCCTCATCCCCGCCAATTAAGTACTCACATGGACACAAATAGTGCAACACGTGGAAATGTGTAGAAATGCAGTGGGAACGTCCCGCCATGTGGCATAGTCGCACTGCAAATTCCACGGGGCCTGCCGGGCCTGGGACCGCATTGCATTTCCACATATCCGTACATTTCAGTCCACTTATTTAGGTGTCTTTGGGGCTACCAGTAAGAAATTCTATGGTATTGATGTCCACCGATTGCTGGCTTCCCTCAGGGTTTTTAAAGTAGAGAAGCAGGTTGTGAAACCCTTCTGTTCTTTTTAAGGGGATCAGTATAGAGCTCTGTTGGCCATTAAGGGCGCGGTTCTTCAATTGCCCTTTTCCGATAAGCGGGCCGGAAGGGCCATCTACCCTGATCTCGATCGACCCCGCAGCAGGTTGTGAGAGAGGGATCAACAGGTTGGCCCTAAGAAAGGTGATGCCGGAAAGGTCAATATCCCGGAACCCGATGTAATGGCCGGTGTCCAGGCGAATGATCTCCCTGCCTTCCTCAAAGCCGGGGAAGGCTGCGGTGTCTACGGGCAATCGGCGGCAGTGCGACCGGATGTCATAGTCGGTAGCGTAGAACTGCGGATACCGCAGTATCAATTGCTGGTGAGCAGTAAGCCCAGGAATGCCATTGCCGCCCCGGTCCTTATAAGTGGCATTGATGATATACATCCCGGAGGTATTGCCCTTTTGGTGTTTCCGGAAGGCAAAAACGCCGGCTGTTGGAAGCTCTCCTTTTTTTTCCGGCTCATCCAGAGAAAGTATATATTCCACTATTTTCCTGGTTTGGGGCAGGCTCAGGTGAGGATGCGCAGACATGGCTACCTCACCCCATGCTCCTGAACCGCCGCTGATGATCTTTCGGGCCAGTTTTTCTACCAGGGCAGGGCTTTCCTTTTTGTATCGTTCCGCGACCTGCAGATAAGAGGGGCCTACCGAGGTTTTGTCGATCTGATGGCAGGACAAGCAGTTGGATTCTTCGATGAGGCGTTGGCCCGGGGAGGCCAGGGCCTGCTGCTGATGCCCCTGAGCGATCTGGGTAATATCGTAACCTGTCTCCAGGTAATCCATAGACAGAACGATTTCCTCTGGAAGGATGCCTCTGCCTAGCTGGCCATCTTCTTTGTCTTCTACGGCCACCTGATAGGGCAATTCTTCGTTATCCCAGTAAAAGGAACGGTTGCCTTTGACTTTGATCTCCAGTTGCGGTTTCGAGTTGCCAACCCAGACTTCCTCGGTTGCTGTGCTCGCTTGCCCCCGGGAGTCTTTCACGATGAGCCTCACCCTGTGCCTGCCATTTTCCGTAAAGGTGTAGTCCGTCGTTTTCGCGTTCGAGATCGGTTTCCCGTTGACGTGCCATTCAAAAGAGAGTAGGTCCTGGTCGTAATCGGTTGAGGCCTCAGCAGACAGACGGACCGAGAGCGGCGCAGCGCCGTATTTTTCCGAGCAGGCGGCGCGGGCGACAGGTTTTCGGTTGCCACTGTTGTATCTCAGATGTACCAGCCGGGCATCGTTATTCTGAGTATACCAGGAATTGCCGTATTCCAGCAGGAAGAGCTCCCCCCGGGAGTTGAACTCCAGGTCGACGGGATTGGAGAAAGTGTGGGAGGGCATGAACCGTTCCATGCGTTGGTGTCGGCCGTTCTCGTCCATGGAAACACACATGATCCAGCCTCTCATCCATTCGTAAGTGAAGAGTTTTCCTTCAAAATAGGGCGGATAGCGCCCGTCGTTCTCGTAATACTGATCCGAATAGAATACCGGGCCGGCCATGGCGGTTCGGCCTCCTTTGCCGGTTGCCGGGAATTCCTCACTCCGGCCGTAGGGATACCAGATGAATGCCGGCTGTGCAGGCGGCAGGGCCTCTGCTCCGGTGTTGAAAGGCGACCGGTTCACCGGCTGGCCCGCCTGGAAAGGTTCGCCGGAAGTAGCAGTAGAAAAATCGTATTGGTGATAGGGCTTGTTGTTGCCGACGAATAGGGGCCAGCCGAAAAAGCCGGGCCCCGGCGCCCGGTTGACCTCGTCGTGGCCGGCGGGCCCCCGCCGGCCTCTGGGTTTGCCGGCATCGGGGCCAACATCACCCCAGTACAAAGTGCCGTTTCGCTGGTCAATGGAGATTCGGAAGGGGTTGCGGCAACCCATCGCGTAGATTTCCGGGCGCCCCCCGGAGCCGCCCTTTGGAAACAGGTTGCCATCTGGTATTTCCGTCGAACCATCTTCCTTCACCCGGATCCGCAGCACCTTGCCCCGGAGGTCGTTCGTATTGGCGGAAGACCTCCGGGCATCGAAAGGTTTTCGCCCCGGGCGCCCGTCAATAGGTGCATAACCGTCCGACTGGAAAGGGTTGGTATTGTCCCCGGTAGCGATGTACAGCATCCTTCCGGGTCCGAATTGCAGGGAGCCGGCGGCGTGGCAGCATTCTTCCCTCTGGGTAGGGATGGTGAGGAGCACCTCTTCCTCGGAAAGGGCCGGCATGGCCCCATCTGTATAGGTGAAACGGGAGACCCGCTGCAGAGCCTCCTCCGGGTCGGAGTAGAACAGGTAGAGCCAGTGGTTGCTATAGAAATCAGGGTCTACTGCCAGGCCCAGCAGGCCGTCTTCAAAGGTGGTGTTGACCCGTATCTGCTGTACCGTTTGCAGCCTTTTTAGGGCAAGGTCGTAAACCTTTACCGCCCCATGGCGCTCGATAAAAATGATCTGGCCTCCGGGCAGGAAGTCGAGTTCCATTGGCTCGAACAGGTTATCTGTGAGGACGATCTTCTCAAAACGGTTCTCGGCCGGGGCGACGGTTGGGCGGGAATAGTCTACGGGCCTTCCCTCGCCGGCGGCGTATTGAATGCCGCCCCAGACGTGTTCCAGAAACAAGGGTTCCGAGTAGGTTTCCGCCGTATGCCCCAGGGCTGTATACCACGCTCGTCCGCCGTCGAACTCGTGATACCAGGCGATAGGATGATCTTTGCCCATGGTGCCTCCCTTGTAGGTGGCCTCGTTCAGGTTCAGCAATTTGTGGGTGGTGGGGATGAGCTTTTCGAAATTGTACCACTCATCCGTGCGGATCCAATTTTCCGGCAGGTGTCGGGTGGAAATGTGCTCCGCATCCACCCGCTCGATCACCGCTTCGGATACCCCGGGGGGATGGCTGGCGAAATAGCCCCCCACCAGTTCGTTGTACCAGGGCCAGTCGTACTCCGTGTTCGTTGCCGAGTGAATGCCCACGAAGCCTCCTCCCGCCTGCACCCAGCGCTGGAATTCCAGCTGTTGGGACTCGTCGAATACATCCTCAGTAGTACTAAGGAAAAGGATGACGTTGTATTGCTGTAGGTTTTCCTGCGTAAAATAGGCCGCATCTTCCGTGGCTTCTACTGTCAATCCATGTTGTTCGCCCAGCTTTCGTATGGCTTCGATCCCCGGCTCAATGGAAGCATGGCGGTAGCCCTCGGTTTTCGAAAAAACCAGCATCCTGATGATCGGCTCCGGTTGGGTGCATTGAGTGAATAGGGCCGAGCAACAAAAAAGTACGGCATAGGCAAGTAGGAAGTGCCTGTTCATCAGCCAATGGCATTAAAGCTCCCGGACCCAGATGTTGCGGAACCGGACGCGGTTATCGTGGTCCTGCAGGATCAGGGGCAGTTTTTCGGGATGGGGCACATAGTAGGGCTCTCCCCGGTAGATGCAGGGGCCTTTCAATTCGAAATGGTTCTGGATCAGGACGCCGTTGTGGAAGGCGGTGACGGTTGCCGGTTGGATCAGTGAACCGTCATCGGCAAATCTCGGCGCCATAAAGATGATATCGTAGTATTGCCATTCTCCGGGAGGGCGGCAGGCATTGGCCAGGGGTATGGATTGCTTGTACATGGCGCCGGCCTGCCCGTTGGAGTAGGTGGGGTTCTCATAGTTGTTCAACACCTGGATCTCGTACTGCCCCATCAGGAAGATACCACTATTGCTGTACCCCTGGCCGGTTTTACCCGTGTCTACCGGGGCTAGCCATTCGATGTGCAGTTGGATGTCCCCGAAAGCTTTCCGGGTTTCAATATGGCCTTTACCGGGTGCGACGATCAGGGCGCCGTCTTTGATCTCCCAGTCGGCGTCTTTTTCTTCATAATCCTTGAGCGCGGCCCGCTTTTTGGCCACTTCCTCTACTTCCGCCATGCTGCCGCCGTAGCCGACCAGCGGTTTGCGCCACTGGGAAAGGTCTTTGCCATCGAACAGGATGATGGCGTCGGAAGGGGGGCTGCCCGGAAAGATGCCCGGCGTTACTTTGGGAGGAACCGGCTCCCAGGCTTCCGTTAGGGTAGGGTCGATCTCTTGTCCGAAGAGAAGGGCTGATATGCCGAGGCATACCATAATGAAGAATCCTTTTTTCATGTTTAATCGAGTTTTGGGCTAATATCAGGAAATATGATCAAAAGGACGACAATTTTTCTTTCAGGATTGATATTCCCGGCCGGGCTTTTCCTCTTCCTTTTCAGGAAGATATTATGTACCTTACTCTTAGAAGCTGTTTGAATTTGATCCTCAGGTTTTCTTATGGCTGTTTTCCGCCACTCTACGTTGCCAAAATCCTCATTTAGCGCTGCTAAACTCCGGTTTCGGCGCCTTGATTGGCGAAAAAACAACTCATAATAAATTCCCGAAACCAAATTCAAACAGCTTCTTATTCCCGCGTAAAACCCCGGCATATGGAAACAGAACCGAACCATCCCATCATCAATTGCCACACGCATATTTTTACGGGTGATCATGTTCCTCCTCATCTGGCCCGCACTTTTGTGTGGTGGCCGTTTTACTACATTCTTTCCCTGCCGCTGATCCTCTGGGCTGTCAAGTCGTGGAATAATTGGAAGGATGCCATCCAGTTCTCCGCCGTTTACCGGGCGGGAACAAGGGCCTGGTACAAGTTCAGCATCTGGATCAGCCGAACCTGGCTGCTCAATGTTTTGCAATGGGCAGTGGCGGCCGTGGCCATCATTCATGTGTTTTACATCCTGTATGATTGGATCTGCTTGCTGATCAGCCCTGACGATTCGGTGGTCAACGACGGTATACTGGCCCTGCGGCACAGATTGGAAGGCTGGGGCCTCCTCTTCGATATCAACAGCCTGTTCCTGAGGATTGCCCTGGTGGCTGCGGTGATGTTGTTCTTCAAGTCCGGCCGCAATTTCATCCTCTTTATTCTGAAAAGGCTGTGGGGCTTTTTTCAGTTGCTCCCCGGAAAAATGACCACGGATCTGATCGAGCGCTACATCTTGTTGTGCCGGTTCACCCTCTACAAGCACCAGCGTGGGGTAATGGCCAAACTCAAAGGCCAGTATCCGCCCGGAACGGGCTTTGTTGTGCTCCCCATGGACATGAAATACATGGAGGCGGGTAACCTGAAGCCCAAAGGTGACTTCTACAAACAGATGAAAGAACTGGCCGAACTCAAGCAGGATAAGGACTACAAGGACATTCTCTATCCATTCGTTTTCATCGACCCGCGCCGCATTCGGGAGCAGAGCGCGTTCTTCCGCTACCGCTTTCAGGATGGCCGGGTGAGCCTCGAAGATTGTTTCATCCGGGAGTACATGGAGAGCCACCGTTTCAGTGGCTTTAAGATCTATCCGGCCCTGGGGTACTATCCTTTCGAGGAGGAACTGTTGCCGTTGTGGAAATATGCGGCGGACAGGGGGCTTCCTATCACCACACATTGCATTCGCGGCACCATCTATTACCGGGGCAGAAAGAAACGGGAATGGGACGAACACCCGGTTTTTGAAGAGCCCACGCCGGGTGGGGGGCTGGCGCCGTTGTTGTTGCCGCAGCGGAGGAACGAAGAATTCCAGCTCAATTTCACGCATCCCATGAACTACCTCTGCCTGCTGGAGGAACCCCTGTTGCGCAAACTGGTGGGCAAAGCCCGGGACAATCGCATCCGGGAGCTGTTCGGGTATAACGGGCCGGACGCCCCGCTCGATCACAACCTGAGCCAGCTGAAGATCTGTTTCGGGCATTTCGGAGGAGAAGACCAATGGAACAGGTACCTGGAATTTGACCGTTACAATTACAGCCTGCAATTGATCCGAAATCCGGACAGAGGGATCGATTTTCTCTACAACCGGCAGGGCGTATATTCCCCGAGTAAACTGGAACAGGTTTGGAAATACGCCGACTGGTATTCCATCATCTGCAGTATGATGCTGCAGTACCCCAATGTATACGCCGACATCAGCTACATCCTCTACGATGAGGCCGTATTCCCGCTATTGAAACAAACCCTGCAACCTGAAAAGGATAAACTGCGCAGGCGGGTCCTTTTCGGCACCGATTTCTACGTGGTGCGCAACCACAAGTCAGACAAGCAGATCGTTACCGATACCCTGGCGGAACTGGACGACGAGGAATTCGGCCTGATCGCCAGGCAGAACCCGAGGGAGTTCCTGGGGCTATAGCCCATTTCTTTTTTGCTGAATATAACGGATTGCGTAGCTGCGATGACGAACCCTAACTGGGATCGCCAAAATTTTTTGGCGTCGGAGACGATAACCCCGCGTCCCCTCAAGTTGACTGGTGTAACGTCTCCGGCCCAAATACACTGACGCATAACTGGTCAGCGTATTTGGGGGTCCGGGTTCACGTCTTCAGGGCAGCTACGCAAAACGTTACAATCAGCTTTTTTGAAAATATAATGTAATCCAGGCTCAGAAAAAGGGCGTACCGCTTTGGTTAAAGTATATGGAGAATTAATTATATTTATAAGTTTGTTTTTGATTTAATAACCAAAACTTCTCAGCCTCATGTCAAAACCCATACTACTACTCGCGTTGCTGGCAGCTCTGCTGTCGGCCCAGTGCAATTCTTCCGCCAATGAAAAAGCCGGCGCAACCCAGGAGGAGGAGCCCGAACCGGATTCCTACGGCTCCTTTGAATCCACCAGCCTGCGTTTCGAGCAAAATGCCACAGACGGCGATTTTGAGGCCGTCCTCGAATTAACCGGCGCCGATGAAGGGCTGACCCGCCTCAAGTTGGTTTCGCCCACCGGAGATATGTTGGTCGATTTCACCTCTCACGGTGATGAAAGCATGGGCATGCGCAAATTCGTCCTGGAGTCTCCGGAACCCGATGATATGGAAAGCATGAAATTGGGCTTTCCGGAAGGGGCTTACCAATTCACCGGAATAGACACCGAGGACAATGGCTATAAAGGAGAAGCCACCCTGAGCCATCAGCTGCCGGCCGCTGCTTCCATTCTGAACCCTGCGCCGGAGGCCGAAGGGGTGCCTGTGGAAGGCCTGGTGGTCAAATGGGCGCCGGTAGAAGGCGTTTCCGCCTACATCATCGAGGTCGAAGCGGAGGAAGATGGGCGCAATGACAGCATTACCGCTACGTTGCCGTCTTCGGCGCAGTCCTTTGCCGTACCAGAAGGGTTCCTGATACCAGGCGGTGCGTACAAAGTTGCAATCGGTACGGTTGCGGAAAACGGCAACCGCACTTTTGTGGAGGCCACCTTTACCACCGTTGGAGGAGGGGAAGAAGACTAGGGGAGCCTCTTCTTAGAAGCTGTTTGAATTTGACACTTCGATTTTGTTATAGCCCTTTTTGAGCCACTCTTCGTTGGCAAAATCCTCATTTAGCTGTGGCTAAACTCCGGTTTTATCGCCTCGATTGGCTCAAAAACCATCTATAACAAATTTCAAAAGCCAAATTCAAACAGCTTCTTATTCTTCCTGTATCCCTTTGAAAGTATACGAGCCGAAATTATTGTCTGGGCCGCTCCAGCTTGCAGAAAAAAAAAGGCTGTCGTTGGCCGGGAAATACAACAGTTGCGCCCCGGTGCTAAGAGAACCGCATCGGCAAAATTGGGGTACTGTTATTGTCTTTGGTACAGGCAGATAGCGTTAGCAGGCAATAGGCCATTGCTGCGAAGAGCGCCGCTGTTTTCATGAGTCAAATATTAGAAGGTTAAGGGACGGGTTCTTTCCAAACCCTGCCATCCTCTCTAATATACAAAAAATGATCTTCAGACCTGGCACGAGCCACGAAAATGTGTTCGTCTGCCAATATTAGCAGTTGTTGAAAGAAGGGCCCTTTTAGGCCCAGTTCGGATAGCTGGCTGGTGTATTGCCCGTATTGTTTTTTGTGCTTTCGTTCAGCGTAATAGACCTGTCGGAGTTGCCACTTTATTTCATCCTCCGCATTCTGGCGGAAGGCTACTGGTTTTTCCCCGGCCCTGGTTTCGGTAAACTGTACGAACCCCCAGGTTTCCGGCTGGTGCATGGCCACCACGCCCTGGGGGGACCATACCCAATTGTTTTCCGGGAAGGGCTTTCCGGTAGAGGGGTCAACCGTTTTTTGGTAGTTGCCATTCTCCTCCTCTATCCTCCATTCTACCCGGGAGAAGTTGACCCTCCATATGTCCCCTTCTTCCGGCCTTTGGCGCGTGACCGCCTTCCAGGGGATGGCCAGTTCGACGGACCACTTCCGGTCGGTATCCGCAGGGTCGTTCAAAGTGCCCGATAGGTGAACGCCTTTTTTCAGGCCGGAGATGTCCCATCCGTTGATGGCCAGGCCGCCGTCCCGGTAGGGCTGCGTAAGCAACAGGTCCCAAACCGTGCCCAGGGCATTGATCTCCAGTTCGTAGTAATTGTGGGTATCTCCATCCGGGTCGATGAATACCTCGAAGTTGTTTTCCTGGTAGATCACGGCGTCGTGTTGGCTGTAGGTCGCCCAGATGTTTTCCTCTTCCAGTTCGGCAGCGATGTAGAAATATTCTTCATCCCAAAGCATTTGGACCCTGGTTTCATACCAGGGAAGAGGCCTTTTCTCTCCTTCAATATCGACAAAAGGCTTTGTTGGGATCGCCTTCCCCCAATCGGCTTCGTCCAGAAGCCCGTCGATGTTCAATTTCTCTGTAGCCTTGTAACAGGTGTATTGTTCGGGCTGGTACCCATGGCCGGTAGTTTGTGCTATTCCGCTCTGGTAAGGCATCAACAGGTAAAGAATGATGATGCATTGGGGGATTATCTTAATCGGGCCCAATTCGTTTTTTCCTGATCCTTCAATCATTTCGTCAATTTATCCGGAATATTAAAAAAAGCAGGGAGTAAGTTAGAATAAAATTTTGCTTCCTGATTTCAGTCCAATATAGAGTAAGGCACTGTCAAAAATCATCTTTTTTTTAAAAAAAATACATTACTATGGGCCCAGTCCCATAGTTAAAAACTCCCAACCCATACACCATCAAATAGTTCGGAAAGCCAGTTTTGGTTAAGCCACCATACCAGCCATTGGAGGTGGCGTGCTTGGTAATTACCTGGATTTTGGTATCCAGTTCCAGAGTTGTGAAATACTATTTTTTACACTCATTAATAATTAAACTAGCCATTATGAAACCAAAACTAGTATTGCTATCTGGCCTCATGTTATGTGCAGTTTTTGCCTGGGGGCAAAATACTGTAAACGGAACGGTGGTCGCCCAGGATGGAGAACCACTAATCGGGGTCAACATCATTGAAGTCGGCACCAACAATGGCGCCATTACAGACCTGGAAGGCAACTTTTCCCTTCAATTGATTACGGAAAAACCGGTATTGGAGTTCTCTTACACCGGCTATGGTTCACAGCGCATTGCGGTCGAAGGGAAAACGAACATCGTGTGTACTTTGAAAGAAGGCATACAAATGGAAGAAGTAGTGGTAACGGCCATAGGCGTTACCCGGGAAAAGAAAGCACTTAGTTATTCGATTTCTCAGGTTAACGCGGATGAGATCTCCACTGTCAAGGACAACAACCCGGTTAACTCCCTGGTGGGCAAAGTGGCAGGGGTAGTCATTACCCAGGCAACCGGCGGGCCCGGTGCGGGCTCCCGGGTACTGATCCGGGGCAATAACTCCATCACTGCCAACAACCAGCCCCTGATCGTGGTGGATGGCATGCCTATTGACGATGTCGGGTCCAACAGTGGAGGAAGCGTTTACAACAGTACGGTTACCGGAGGGGGTATCACGGATATCAACCCGGATGACATTGAGAGCATTTCCGTCCTCAAAGGCCCTAACGCAGCTGCTCTATACGGTTCTCGGGCCGGCAACGGCGTATTACTGATCACCACCAAAAAGGGCCGTGCCGGGAGAGGGATCGGCGTTTCGATCAACTCCAACGTTACTTTTGACAGCCCCATGTTCCTTCCGGATTATCAGAATGAATACGGCCAGGGCACTCAGGGCAACGTTCCGGGCTCTGTCAGTGAACTGAAAAATGCCTCTGCTTCCTGGGGGCCAAAGCTGGACGGGAGCAGCGAACTTTACTATACAGGTGAAACCAGGCCCTACGTAGCCCAGCCGGATAATGTGAAGGACTTTTTCCGCACTGCCGGCAAGTACATCAATACCCTTGCTCTGGACGGCGGCACCGAGGCCTTTAATATGAGGTTTTCCTATACCAACAGCCGTACCGAATCCGTGCTGCCTAATTCCGACCTGGAAAACCACAACTTCACCCTGAGGGCGCAGACCAACTTGTCGGACCGGCTTTCTATCGATGCCAAAGCCACTTATTTTACTCAGGACATTCAAAACCGGGCCTCTCTGGGTTCGGAAGGGATACTCTCCTATGTTTATTATATGCCCCGGAACGTGGCAATCGATGACCTGAAAACGTACCAGATCCCCGAAGAATCCCTCAGTTCGGTTTCTTATTCGGCACTGGGCGCCAACCCATACTGGATGCTGTATAACGACAAGAATACAGAAGACAGGAACCGGATCCTGGGATTCGGCAAGGCCACTTACCGGTTCACCAACTGGCTGTCCGCTTTCGTGAGAGTAGGGTCCGATGTTACCAATATCAGGAGGGAAAGCATCAATCAGGCCGGGCACCATTTCTGGGCTTCCGGCCGCCTGAATTTCGGCAAGATCGAAGCGACGGAGACCAATGCCGACTTCCTGGTCATGGCCAATGCCCCCCTGGGTGAGTCGTTTGACCTGTCCGTTAACGTGGGCGGCAACCATTCTTACCGAACCTACCAGGAATCCAGCATTTATGCGGAAGACTTTAAGATCCCCACGCGGGCATTTGTGGCCAACAGCCGTATCATCCGGCCCTCCTATGTGCCCTTTCAGGAGAAAAAGATCAATTCGCTCTATGCTTCTGCTTCTCTTTCCTACGGAGGCTTTGCCTATCTGGATATTACCGGGCGCAACGACTGGTCTTCTACCTTATCGGAAGACAACAACTCCTATTTTTATCCATCCGTCGGCCTTTCCTTCCTGCTGACCCGCTTTGTTGATCCCAACAGCCGGACGTTCAATCTGGTCAAAGTGAGGGGCAACTGGGCACAGGTAGGTAACGATACCGGCCCTTATCAGTTGTATCCGTATTACACTATTGCGCAGGACGGATACCTGGGCCGCACCACTTTGTCGCGCCCCAGCGTGAAGTTTAATCCGGACCTGAAGCCGGAGAACATCAACTCGCTTGAGTTCGGGGCGGAGATCCGGATGTTGAACGACCGGGTTTTTGCTGATTTTTCGGTGTATGATATCGAGACCGTCGACCTCATATACGATGTTCCGGTTCCGCCGGCCACCGGTTACAGCACTTTCCGGGAGAACATTGGGAAAATGACCAATAAGGGCTTCGAACTGTTGCTCGGAGGGGCCCCCGTCCGTTCCAGCAATTTCAACTGGGAGATCGCTTTCAATTATACGCACAATAAGAACGAACTCGTTGAGCTGTTCGAAGAACTGGAGAGCCACCAGCTCAATACTACCAATTCAGGCAACGTAGTCATTCAGGCCACCGTCGGCGGTGGTTACGGCGACATTTACGGCACCACCTGGCGCACGACGGACGACGGGCGGATCATCGTGAACGCTGAAGGGCGGCCACTGGCCACCGCTGAAAAAGTATATCTGGGTAATGCCCAGCCGGACTGGATCGGCGGCGTGACCAATACCTTCTCTTACAAGAACTTCAGCCTTCGTTTCCTGATCGATGCCCGTATAGGCGGGCAGATCTATTCCGTTACCAATGCTGAACTGGACGCCAGCGGCGTTTCCACCCAAAGCCTGAAATATCGGGAAGGAGGCATTCTGGTCGACGGAGTAGTAGAACAGGAGGACGGATCGTATGTGCCCAATTCTACGACGATCAGCGCTCAGGATTACTGGGGCGCCTACTCGGGGATTGCCAGCAACTACGTCTTTGACCAGGACAACATCCGCCTCAGAGAGGCCGTGTTGGGTTACACGCTGCCCCGTTCCGTGATCGGCAACAGTTTCCTGCGGGGGGCGACGATCAGCCTCATCGGCCGCAACCTGTTCTTCCTGAGCAAAACTATTGACCACGTAGACCCGGAGGCCAGCCTGGGGACAGCGAACGGCGCCCAGGGCATTCTGATCGCCAACCTGCCTACCCTGCGCAGTATTGGGTTCAATCTTAGCCTTCAATTTTAAAAACCTTAAAGCAAGATTACCATGAGTCGACTAAATAAATGCCTTGTTCTAATGATGCTGGGTGTGTTACTCACACAGTGCACCAAGGATTTCAACGAAATAAACATCCGGCCCGACGCTTTTACCAGCGATGAGGTCAGCGGAAAATTCTTTCTGACTCAACCGCAGTATAAACTTTTCGCTCCCGACCGCTATCCCTACTGGCGGGCCCACCTGATCCACACCGACCGCTACGCCGGCCATTTCACTTTCGGGTTCCGTGGCAGCTGGTGGTCCGATGGCCTCGGGTACACCTATAACAGCGGCTATACGGACGCTGCCTGGGACTGGCTGGAAGGGTACATAGGCGGCCTGGATAATTACATGCGCAATGTGCAAAAGGGAGGAGAGTTCGAAAATCAATACATGGAAGCTATAGGTAAGGTCATGAGGGGCCTGTACTTCCAGATGTTTACCGACGTATTCGGAATGGTCCCTTACACTGAAGCGACCAACCCCGATATCATCCTTCCGAAGTTCGACGGGCAGGCGGTCATTTATCAGGGCCTGATCGCCGAGCTCAATGATGCTATGAATACCATCGGCGATGCAGAGCGAACCGGCGTCAACGTCGATGATGTTGGTGAAAATGACCTTTATTACGGAGGAGACCTCCAGAAATGGAAAAAGTTGGCCAATACCTTAAAGCTGAGGCTGGCCATGCGTGCGCTGGGCGCTCCCAACGCCAGTTTTGCCGAGGCGGCTATCAGTGAGGCCCTCAGCCAGCCGCTGCTGGAAACCGAAGGCGACAACTGTTTGCTGCCCAAGGATGAAGTCATTACGCAGTGGGATGCAGCCTGCTACGGAGATATCTGGTACAATTTCGGTACGGGTTCCGACTGGACAGTCGGCAAAACCCTGGTCGATTACCTGCGCAACAACAACGACCCGCGGCTGCCCATGTACGCCAAACCGGCAAAGGGCGGGGAGGTTTTCCTTGAAAAGCCGGACGGCCCTGAAGCCGCTCAGTTTGATAAAAGGGTGAACTTTATTCTGGGAGTGCTGGACGAAGCCGGCGTTGAATATACCCGGAGTGATGCGGACGACGGTGTCACGGTGGCCATGCCGGAAAATACCTACTATGTGGGCCAACCTACCCGGTTGAATGCCGAAACCAACCCCATTGCCGCCTATGAGTTCTTTTCCACCCCGGCGGAGATCGTGATCCGGGCCAAAAATTCGGGAGAGATATTCCCGGAGATCGTTCTGGCAACGGCCCAGGCCTATTTCCTCCGCGCTGAAGCTTCAGTAAGAGGGTTGGGCAGCGACGATGCGGCCGCTATGTACCAGGCTGGCATCGAACACGCCATGAAGTTGTGGGGGGTATCCGATGATGAGATCGCCACCTATCTGGCCGAGGCTCCTCTTGCCCAACTGACGGGCACACAGGAGCAGATGATCGAAAAGATCGCCATCCAGCGCTGGATCGCTTCTTACACCGATGGATTTGAAGGCTGGGCCATCGTGCGGGATTACGGCTACCCTGCCGAACTGGCAGAAGGGGTTTCCGATCCCGACATTTTTTCTTTGGGAGATATCAACGGCAAATATCCGCAGCGCCTGCGCTACGGGAACAATGCTGTGAATACCAACGGAGCTAACGTTGACGCAGCCAATGCCGTGCAGGGCCCCAACCTGCAAAGTACCAAATTGTGGTGGGCTAAGTAGTAGCTGCCTCCACGACTGAAAATGTAAAACCTGAGCCATCCCGGATTTTCTGAACGAGGATGGCTCAGGTTTTTTATTTTAGCGTTGAAAAATCATAACCAATGCTCAAACCTGTACCTTTTTTTCTGGGAGCGCTGTTGTTTTGTTGTTCCTGTTCTACCGAACAGCAGGGTGTTCCTCCGGCTTCCGCTACTTATGAAAGCCCCGTATTTATGGCCAACCCTTTGATGGGAACCGACTCCGAGTTTAGCCTGTCCAACGGCAATACCTATCCGGCTATTGCGCTACCCTGGGGCATGAACTTCTGGACGCCCATGACCAGTAAGATGGGCGACGGCTGGACGTACAAGTACGACGAAAACAAGATCCGCGGCATCAAGCAGACCCATCAACCCAGCCCCTGGATCAACGACTATGCAGCGTTCTCCCTGATGGCGGTCACCGGAGCGCTGAAATTTCAGGAAGATGAACGCGCGTCCTGGTTCTCCCACAAGGCCGAAGAAGTGAGGCCCCATTATTACAAAGTTTACCTGGCGGACTATGATGTGGTGGCGGAGGTAACTCCTACCGAACGGGCGGCTCACTTCCGTTTTACCTTTCCTGAAGAGGAAACCTCGTACATCCTGCTGGACGCCTTTGATGAAGGGTCGATGGTGGAGATCCATCCCGAAGAACGAAAAATAACAGGTTATTGCCGCAATAACAGCGGTGGTGTGCCCGACAATTTCCACAACTATTTTGTAGCCGTGTTCGACAAGGATTTCGAGGTGGCCCACACCTGGGGAGACGAGTGGGCGTTCGATGAAAATTCCCCCCGGAAGGAGGGCAACCACGTCGGCGCCATCATCGGGTTTAAGACAAAACGTGGAGAGCAGGTGCACGTCAGGGTGGCCTCTTCCTTCATCAGCCCCGAACAGGCAGAACTCAACCTCCGGCAGGAGATCGGAGAGGGCTCTTTTGAAGACACCAAAACCAAAGCTTTTCAGGCCTGGGATAAAGAACTGAACCGGATCAAGGTGGAGGATGACAACCTGGACAACATCCGCACCTTCTACTCCTGCCTGTACCGTCTGCTCCTGTTTCCCCGCAAGTTCTACGAGGTCGACGCTTCCGGTGCGGCCGTCCACTACAGCCCCTACAACGGAGAAGTGAGGCCGGGTTATATGTTTACGGACAACGGGTTTTGGGATACTTTTAGGGCTGTGTTCCCCTTTTTCACCCTCATGTACCCGGAGCTGAACAGCCAGATCATGCAGGGGCTGGCCAACACCTACCAGGAGTCGGGTTGGTTGCCGGAATGGGCCAGCCCGGGCCACCGCGATTGCATGATCGGTTCCAATTCGGCTTCTCTGATCGCCGATGCCTATGTGAAGGGTATTCGGGGATACGATGCGGATCTTCTGCTGGAAGCCATGTTGAAGAATGCCAGCGTGGAGGAAGGCCGCCCGGTGAACTCCGTAGGGCGCCTGGGAGTGGCGTATTACAACGAGCTGGGTTATGTGCCCTATGATGTCGGGATCAATGAAAATGCCGCGCGCACCCTGGAATATGCTTATGCGGATTTCGCCGTCGCCCAGATGGCCCGGCTGATGGGCAAAGAAGAAACAGCCCGGAAATTCTACGAACAATCACACAACTACAAAAACCTCTATGATGGAGAGAGCGGCTGGATGCGCGGCAAAAACCAGGACGGTACTTTCCAGTCCCCCTTCAATCCGCTCAAATGGGGCGACGCCTTCACGGAGGGCAACAGCCTGCACTACACCTGGTCGGTTTTTCAGGACGTGCAGGGGCTGATCGGCCTGATGGGGGGAGAACAGGCCTTTGTGAACAAGCTGGACGAAGTATTCACCATGCCTCCCGATTTCGACGACTCCTATTACGGTTTCACCATTCACGAGATCAGGGAGATGCAGATCGTCAATATGGGCAACTATGCCCACGGCAACCAGCCCATTCAGCACATGATCTACCTCTACAACTATGGGCGGCAACCCTGGAAGGCGCAGCAAAAGGTTCGGGAAGTGATGGGAAAACTGTACGCGCCTACGCCGGATGGATACTGTGGTGATGAAGATAATGGGCAGACTTCCGCCTGGTATGTGTTCAGCGCCATGGGCTTTTATCCGGTCACTCCGGCCACGACGCAATATGTCATCGGAAGCCCGCTGTTCGATAAAGTAAGCCTGACATTAGAGGATGGAAAACAATTTATCATAGAAGCCATGGGGAATCAACCGGACAATTTCTATATTGAGTCGGCGACTTTGAACGGAGAACCCTTCAACAGGAATTGGATTGATCATCAGGACATCCAAAAAGGAGGAAATTTGATTTTCAAAATGGCGGATCAGCCCAATACTTCACGGGCTGTTGACGAAGCTGCGGCGCCGTTTTCATTATCCACTTCAACCCTGCAGGCAAATGACTGACAAGCACATTACGATAGGCTGCGATATCGGCGGCGGGCACATCCTCAGCGCGGCGGTGGATACCCGTGTGGGAAGGATAATCGATGATTCCCGCGCCTACGTCAAGGTAGACAACAAGGCCTCCAGGGAGCAGATCCTGGAAACCTGGGCGACTGCCCTGAACCAAAGCATCCGGAAGGCAGGCTTATCCAGCATAGCGGGCATCGGCTTTGCCATGCCTGGCCCGTTCGAATATAAAACCGGGCGGGCGATGTTTGAGGGCAACGACAAGTACGAGGCGCTTTACAACGTAAATATCAGGGAGGAGCTTCCGGAATACCTGGTGGCGCCGCAGCTCCCGCTGCGGTTCATGAACGACGCCACTTCTTTTGCCGTGGGCGTATCCTGGCTGGGCGAAGGAAAGGGGCATCACAAGGTCGTCGCCATCACGCTGGGCACCGGTTTCGGTTCAGCTTATATCGAAGATGGCGTGCCGGTCGTGCACCGGGAAGACGTGGCCAAGCAGGGCTGCTTCTGGCACCTGCCGTACCGGGATGGCATTGCCGACGATTATTTTTCCACCCGCTGGTTTGTCGGGGAATACGAGAAATTGACGGGGCAAAAGGTGAAGGGGGTAAAGGAGGTCGCTGAAGCCGCGGGGGACAGCGCGGAGGTAAGAGCTCTTTTTCAGGCTTTCGGCAAAAACCTGGGCGATTTTTTTGTGCCCTGGCTGAAGAAATTCCCGGCCGGTATTTTGGTGATCGGAGGGAACATATCCCACGCGCTTAACCTTTTTGGGGGCGCTTTGCAGCAACCGCTTCGGGAAAACGGCATTGAAACCCACATCGCCGCTTCCAGCCTGATGGAAGATGCCGCCCTGATCGGCAGCGCCCGCTTGTTTGAAGATGCTTTCTGGGATAAAGTGAAAGACGATTTACCGGGCTTGTAAGCTTATTTGGGCTCTACGAAAAAACTAAAACTTTGGTGCCTGTGAGAAACCAACGACTGCTCTTGTTCCTGGCCGTATTCGCCTGCCTGCTGGTCGCCTTCTGGCTGTTGGCCCCGGGAGAAACCGTCACGCCTCAGAATGACAATACCGGGCCTGCCGAACGCGCCCAGGCGATTCCCGACAAAGTTGATTTCAACTTTCATGTCAAACCCATCCTTTCCGACCGGTGCTTTAAATGCCACGGGCCGGATGAGAAGGTTCGGGAAGGAGGCCTTGCGCTGCACGACAAAGAACTGGCCTTCTCCGCCCTTGGGGACGATAAGAGCAGGTATGCCATCATCCCCGGTGATACCGAACACAGCACGCTGGTGCAGAGGATCTACGCCGAAGATGAGAACGACCGGATGCCGCCGCCGGAATCCAACCTTTTGCTTACGGAATATGAGAAGGCCGTCCTGAAAAAATGGATCGCTCAGGGAGCGGAATGGAAGGAACACTGGGCTTTTATTCCGCCGGCCAGGCCTGCAATTCCAAAAGTAAAGGATACTTCCTGGCCCGAAAATGAGATCGACCATTTTATCCTTGCCAATCTGGAGTCTATGGGGCTTTCTCCTTCCGGGCGGGAGGCGAAAGAGAAGCTGATCCGCCGGGTGAGTTTTGACCTCACCGGCCTGCCGCCGGTCCTTGCTGAGCTCGAGGCTTTTCTCGCAGACAACAGCCCGGATGCCTTTGAAAAAGCGGTGGACCGCCTGCTGGCCTCCAATGCCTACGCCGAAAGGATGGCTCTGGAGTGGATGGACCTGGCCCGTTACGCCGACACCCACGGGTATCAGGATGATTTTGAGCGCATCATGTGGCCCTGGAGAGATTGGGTGATCCATGCCTACCGGCAGAACATGCCCTATGACGAGTTCGTCACCTGGCAACTGGCCGGCGACCTGCTGCCGGACGCTACGCTTGAGCAGGTCATCGCCACGGGGTTCAACCGCAACCACAAGATCACTGCCGAAGGAGGCGTGATCGATGAGGAATACCGAACCGAATACGTGGCCGACCGGGCGCAGACCTTCGCTACGGCCTTTCTGGGGCTGACCATGGAGTGCGCCCGCTGCCACGACCATAAATACGATCCCATCAGCCAGAAGGATTACTACAGCCTGTTCAGCTTTTTCAACAATATCCCCGAGAAAGGGCTGATACCGAGCCCCACTGCCATTCCCGAGCCTTACATTACCCTCACCCGGAAGCAGATCGAAGAAACCGTGAATTTCATCAATAACCTGGACTCCATGCCGGCTATCCCGCTTATGGTGATGAAGGAGATGGATACCCCCCGTCCTACGTTCGTGCTCCAGCGCGGACAATACGACCGCCCGGGAGATGAAGTTCAACCTGCCACGCCCCGCGCTATACTGCCGATGGGTAAGGAACAGCGGAAAGACCGCCTGGGGTTAGCCCGCTGGCTTTTCGACGAGAAAAACCCCCTGACGGCCCGGGTGGCTGTCAATCGCCTGTGGCAGCAGCTTTTTGGCAAGGGCATCGTCGCGACTTCCTTTGATTTTGGGAACCAGGGAGCGCTGCCTTCTCACCCTGAGCTTCTGGACTTTCTGTCCATCAAGTTCCGGGAAGAAGGATGGGATACCAAAGCCATGCTCAAATACATCGTGTTGTCTTCTACCTACCAGCAATCGGCCGCAGTTTCGGAAAAACTCCTGGAGATAGATCCGGAGAACCGCTGGCTTGCCCGGGCGCCCCGGCGAAGGCTGAAAGCGGAAATGCTCCGGGATCAGGCCCTCAAGGTGAGCGGCCTGCTCAACGAAGCAGTGGGCGGCCCCAGCGTGAAGCCCTACCAGCCGGCAGGGATCTGGGAGGAAACTACCGGAGGGGGAGGGGGCAGCACCGCTAAATATGTACAGGACACCGGAGATAAACTGTACCGGCGCAGCCTGTACACCTTCTGGAAACGCACCGTGCCGCCCCCCAGCATGATGGCCTTTGACGCGCCTTCCCGCGACCTGTGCACCGTCAAGCGGCAGGAGACCAATACGCCCCTCCAGGCCCTTGTACTGTTGAATGACCCACAGGCGGTAGAGGCCGCCCGGATGCTGGCGCACCAGGCGATCGACTCAGCCGGGGAAGAGGTGAGCGGCCGGATCGCGTACATCTTCCGGCTGGCTACCTCGCGGACGCCCCGCCCGGAAGAACTGGAGCTTTTGGTAAAGTACTTTGAAGAAGAGCGGATGCGGTTTGCCGGCCAGCCGGAAAAGGCCGGACAATACCTCCGGGTAGGAGAATATACGCTGCAAACGAAAATGGACGCCGCCGAACTCGCCGCTTATGCGGTGGTCGCCAACGCCATATTGAACCTGGATGAGGCGGTGACGAGAGGGTAGTGGAAGTTGGAAGTGGGAAAGCGGCCTGAGGCGTCAAACGGGAACCTCGGCCCGCCAAATTTATTTGGCGTCGGAGATGCAAACGGGAACCTCGGTTCGCCAAATTCATTTGGCGTCGGAGATGCAAACGGGAACCTCGGTCCGCCCAATTCATTTGGCGTCGAAGATGCAAACGGGAACCTAGGTCCGCCCAATTCATTTGGCGTCGGAGATGCAAACGGGAACCTCGGTCCGCCCAATTCATTTGGCGTCGGAGATGTAAATGGGAACCTCGGTTCGCCCAATTCATTTGGCGTCGAAGGTGCAAACGGGAACCTCGGTCCGCCAAATTTATTTGGCGTCGGAGATGCAAACGGGAACCTCGGTCCGCCCAATTCATTTGGCGTCGAAGGTGCAGGTTGATAAAATAGTTTAGATGGCTACTCGTCTTCCCAATCCTCATTCACCCCTCCGAACCAAATAAATTTGGTCCTCCGGGGCGAGCGTAAAAAGTATAAAAAGCAGACTATGAACAAGATATTTGAAGATCGGGCCTTACACCTCAACCGCCGGGCTTTTTTATCCAAAACGGCAACAGGTATCGGTATAGCCGCTTTGTCCTCCATTCTGGGCTACAGCTTCTTCCGAAAGAATGAAAATGGATTGCTGGTAGAAGAAACCGGTGGGCTGCGGGGAGCGTTGGAAGCCCTGCACCATCCAGCCAAAGCCAAGCGGATAATTTACCTTTTCCAGAGTGGCGGCCCCTCCCAGTTGGAGCTGTTCGATTACAAGCCCCTGCTCAATGAACGGAGAGGGCAGGACCTGCCGGAGTCGATCCGGGCGGGCCAGCGCCTGACCACCATGACCTCCGGGCAGGAGTCCTTTCCCCTGGCGGGCTCTATATACGACTTTAAACAATATGGACAGAGCGGGGCCTGGGTGAGCGACATCCTGCCTTATACCTCCAAGGTTGTGGATGAAATTTGCATCATCAAGTCCATGTACACCGAGGCGATCAACCACGATCCTGCCATTACCTTCTTTCAGACCGGCTCCCAGCAACCGGGGCGCCCGAGTATGGGCTCCTGGTTAAGCTACGGCCTGGGCAGTGAAAATGAGAACCTACCGGCATTTTGCGTGCTGCTTTCCCGGGGGACCGGAAGGCCCAACGGCCAACCCTTGTACTCTCGGCTTTGGGGCAATGGCTTCCTGCATTCCCTGCACCAGGGGGTCCAGTTTCGGGCCGCCGCGGACCCCGTCCTGTACCTCAACGACCCCGAAGGCCTTTCCAGAGAACAAAGGCGGAATATGCTCGACAAACTGGCGGAACTCAACGCCCGGCAGTACGATGCCTACGGAGACCCGGAGATCCAGAGCCGGATCGCACAGTATGAAATGGCCTACCGCATGCAAACCTCCGTTCCGGAAGTCATGAATATTGAAGAGGAGCCTGATTACATCTACCAGATGTATGGCCCGGACGCCATGACGCCGGGCACCTTTGCCGCCAACTGCATCCTTGCCCGGCGGCTGGCGGAAAAAGGCGTGCGCTTCATCCAGCTTTACCACATGGGGTGGGACCAGCACTTCGACCTGCCGGTGGCCATCCGCAAGCAGGCCAAAGATGTAGATCAGGCATCGGCGGCCCTGGTAATGGACCTCAAACAGCGGGGGATGCTGGAAGATACCCTCATCATCTGGGGCGGTGAGTTCGGGCGCACCAATTATTCCCAGGGTATTCTGACGGACACCAATTACGGCCGGGACCACCATCCTCGTTGCTTCTCCATCTGGATGGCGGGGGGCGGCATAAAACCGGGGATGGTATACGGCGAAACCGATGAGTTCGGATATAATGTTGTCGACAAACCGGTACACGTTCACGATTTCCAGGCGACCCTCCTGCACCTCCTGGGGATCGACCACGAGCGGCTGACCTACAAATACCAGGGGCGGCGCTTCCGCCTGACCGATGTGGAAGGCACCCTGATAAAGGACATCCTGGCATGAAAAGGAGAACCTTCATGCGGAACGGCGCGGTGGTTCTGTCCGGGTTCGGGGCCGGGCTGAATGCGCTGGACTCGTGGGCCCGGTATAAGGACGTAGTTATAGGGCATAATTCCCATCGGTATAAGATCGACCTGAACTGGGGGGCGCTGAACGCTCAGTTCTACCCCGTAAAGGATTGCCATGAGATGGTGCAGGATTCGAAGGGTAGGATCGTCCTTCTGACCAACCACACCAAAAATAATGTCCTCATCTACAGCCGTTCCGGACAGTTGTTGGAAGTGTGGGGCACTGAATTTCCCGGCGCTCATGGCCTAACCCTGAATGTGGAAGGGGGGGAAGACTTCCTGTACATAACCGATAACAACCGGCATGAAGTGATCAAAACAACCATTGATGGCAAAGTGGTGATGGTACTGCCCTTTCCGCAAGTATCCGGGAAGTACGATTCCCCTGATCAGTATATTCCAACCGAGACGGCCATCGCTGAAAACGGCGACATTTACGTTGCCGATGGTTATGGCCTGCAATACCTCCTGCATTATAATGCGCGGGGAGAACTGTTGAACGTGTTTGGCGGAAAAGGGCAGGGAGAGGCATCGTTCGATAATGCGCATGGCATTTGCATTGATGATCGGGATCCGGAAAATCCCTGCCTGTTGATCACCGACCGGATGCGGAACAAGTTGAAGCGGTTCACCCTGGATGGGAAGTACCTTTCCACGATCAACTTGCCCGGAGCCTTCATCTGCCGCCCGGTGATCCACAGGAAGAACGTTTACCTGGCAACGATCTGGTCGGGTGAGGGTGGGGAAGGAACCGGCTTTATCTCCATCCTGGATGAGCAGGATCAGTTGATCTCCGCCCCCGGTGGCATCACACCCAGATACGAGGACGGTGAGTTGAAGCCGATGTACCAGGCCCTGAAGATATTTCATCATCCCCACGATGTATGTGTCGACGATGAAGATAACCTTTATGTAGCACAGTGGAATTCAGGACAGACCTATCCGATCAAACTATACAGAGTATAATATGAAACCCTTGCCGGCTCTTTTCCTGCTCTCGTTTTTATTTTCCTGTTCTGCGGTGAGGGAAACGGAAGGGGCATTGCCCTCTGGAATGATCTTCCAGCTGGCAAGCCCTCAGTGCCGGGTGGATTCTGTGCTGTTTGTCAACTCCGCCCTCCTTTCACTGGAACTGGACTATCCGGATGTTGCCATCCGCTACACCGATAATGGGGAAGATGTTAGTTTAAACAGCCGGCTGTACACCGGCCCGATCCGGGTTTCTACCTCCGGGGCCATCCATGCCCGGGCTTTTCATCCGGATTTTCTGCCGAGCGAGATCGTCTCCCGGCAAGTCAGGAAAATTAGTGCAGCTGCCCTGAATGCAAGCGTGGCGGTCCATCCGGAACCCCATTCTTCCTACCCTGGCAATGGCCCCCGATCCCTGGTTGATCTGCAAAAAGGGAGCGCTGCTTTCCGGAATGGCAACTACTGGATGGGATTTCAGGCGGACACCGTGGATATTAGCCTAAGCCTGGATACGGAAAAACCGGTCGGGCTGGTAACGCTCAGTGTCCTGGAGGACAATGCTTCCTGGATCTTTTTACCGAGGAGCGCCGAAGTGTTTGTGGACGGGAAATTGGTAGGGAGAAAGGATTGGCCGGCCTCCACCTCGCCGGGTACTTCTGCCCTGCAATTCCTGGAAATACCGGTGGCCGGAACAACCGGGAGTACCATACAGGTAAGGGTGGCCAACTGGCCTTCCATCCCGGACTGGCATCCGGGGAAGGGCACGCCGCCCTGGTTTTTTATCGATGAACTTTTGATCAACTAATACAGATAACCGGTGGAATTATTCATCAATGTCAGCCGTTTTCATCCCCTGATGGTGCACCTGCCCATCGGCATTCTGCTCTTCGCTCTCCTTCTGGAATCCGTTAAGCGATGGAAGAAGGACAACAGCCTGGATACAGCGATCCGGCTGGCCTTGCTGTCCGGGGTGGTTTTCGCAGTAGCTTCCGTCCTGACCGGCCTGCTCCTGTCCAATGAAGGTGGCTATGACGAGGTTATGGTCAACCGGCACAAATGGCTTGGAATAGCGATGGCGGCATGTTCGGTGCTACTCTATTTTGCGCATGTGCAAACCTCCAAAGCGCTGTCCAGATACTACACCCCCTTATTCCTCTTGTCTGTCGGGCTGCTCTTCCTTACCGGGCACTTTGGGGGCAACCTCACGCATGGGGCGGATTACCTCTTTACCCAGCCGGAAGATGCGGCGGTGACTGTAGCCGATATCCGAACGGCCAACGCTTTTGAAACGGCTATTTCCCCCATCCTGAAGGAGAAGTGCAACAGTTGCCACAATCCTTCGAAAGCAAAAGGCGAACTTATCATGACTACCCGGGAAGGGCTGTTGGCCGGCGGTAAAAGCGGGCCGGTGTTCAACTCCGGCGATCCGATGGAAAGTGAATTTCTGAAGAGAGTGCACCTCCCGGAGAGCGAGAAAAAACACATGCCGCCCAAGGGCAAAAAGCAGCTGAGTGCGGAAGAAGTCCAATTGCTGGAATGGTGGATAAACAATGGAGCCTGTTTGGATTGTATAGTGCAGGAAATGGAAGGTACGGAGGCCGTGCAACCCATTTTGGACAAATACACCATTTCGAGCACCAACCTGGCGGCTATACAGGCCGGCCCGGTGGATGCCGCAACGGTCGAAAAACTGAACGCTGCTGGGTTGCGGGTGTCTCCCGTGGCGGAGGGAAGCCCCTTATTTATTGTCAACCTGACGAACCACCAGGGGCTGGATAAAGGCACAATGAAAAAATTGAAAAAGATCCGCAGGAATATTGTGGAACTCGACCTTTCCCACAGCAATTTTTCCGATGAACTGTCGGGTTTCCTTTCCCAGTTCACCAGTTTGAATAAGCTTCAGCTGCAACAAACGGCGGCCGGCGATGCTACCGTTCGCCAGCTTGAAAAAATGAAATACCTGGAATCGCTTAATTTATACGGTACTAAAGTCAGCGATGCTTCCGTCGAAGCCCTGATGGCATTGCCTTCCCTGAAATACCTGTACAGCTGGCAGTCGGCGATGACCGAAGCGGGCATTCAACGGTTGCTGGAAGCCCGGCCCTTGTTGCAGGTGCAGCACCAGTTGGATGGGGACCTGTTCGGTGAATCCAAGCTCAATCCTCCGGCTATTGTGGCGGACAGCGAATTGTTCGTCGACACCATAGTGGCCCGCCTGGTTTCCAATTTCCGGAACACTTCGTTCTTTTATACCCTCGATGGCTCTGAACCGGATACCTGTTCTGCCCTGTATACCGATTCCCTGGTGCTCCGGGAGACCGCACAACTGAAGGCCCTGGCCTACAAAGCCGGCTGGGGAGAAAGCCCGGTGGCGGAGCGCTTATTCTGTAAGGCGGGCATTAAGGCCAAAGCGGCAACGCTGGCCCAACCGCCCAATGATAAATACAAGGGGAAAGGGGCCGCGTCCCTGGTCGACCTGGAGAAGGGCACTCCTGTTTTTACCGATGGCAACTGGCTGGGATATGAAGGCATGCACATGTCTGCTACGATAGAACTGGAAAGGGAAGAACCGCTGCAGGAAGTAGTGGTCAGTGCGCTGTCTGCTCCCGCCAGCTGGATCTTCTTTCCGAAAGGGCTGAAGGTGTGGCTCTCCAGGGATGGCAGCCATTATCATCTGGCCCGGGAGATGAAGATCCCGGATACAGAACCCGGCGCTGGAACCGAGACGAAATATTTCCGGCTGGGCTTTGAACCGGAGCCGGCCAAATACCTGAAACTGGAAGCCATCAGCCCTTTGGAGAATCCGGAATGGCACCCCAATCCGGGAGGGAAATGCTGGATCTTTATCGATGAGGTCCTGCTGAATTAGGGAGAATAGGCAGGGTTCTGTTTGGCGGTGTTATTCTGTCATTCTATACTCGTACCCCGAATCCCGAATCCCGAATCCACTGAAAGGTCATTCGTAAAAACTGCCGGTTGTTTCCACCTCACGGCTGTGGGCCTCGATCAATTGCATCAGTTCTTTTACCACTTCCGGGTATTGCTCCGCCAGGTTGTATTGTTCCGAAGGGTCTTCCTCCAGGTTGAAGAGTAAAGGAGTGGCGCCGCCAAAGTACTCCCTGCCGGTTTGGCTGGAGGTTTTGATGTGCAATTTCCAGGGGCCTTTCCGCACGGCGTGCAATGCATTAGGGCCATAGTAGAAAAATGGCGGCCGGGTGGCGTTCGCTGTCTCTTCACCAACAAGGAGCGGGGTGATGTCTTGTCCATCGATCACGCTATCTTCATTGGGGGTGGCCCCTGCCAGTTTCAGGGCAGTCACGAACAGGTCAAGCGTACTGCTCAGGTTCATTTGGACGCTGCCGGGCTCAATGACGCCTGGCCAGCGGGCTATGCCCGGCACCCGCATGCCTCCCTCCCAGGTACTTCCCTTGCCGTCCCGGAGCAGTCCGGAAGAACCGCCCTGTTCGTTCTTGATGATCCAGGGGCCGTTGTCGCTGGTGAAGAACACCAGGGTGTTTTCGGAAAGGCCTTGTTCGTCGAGTAGCTTCAGGATCTCTCCCACGCTCCAGTCGATCTCTTCCACTACATCCCCGTAGGCGCCCCGGAGGGACTTCCCGGCAAAGGCCTTACCCGGATGAAGGGGCAGGTGCGGCATGGCGTAGGGCAGATAGAGGAAAAAGGGGTTGTGCTTGTTGCGCTGGATGAAATCTTTTGCTCTCTGGGTATACAATGCCGTCAAAGTGCTTTGATCCGGGTTCATTTCCAGGGTGTCGTTACCCTGCAGCAGGGCGATATCAGGATGTATAGGAGGTATCATATCATTACTGTAGGGCAGCCCCAGGTATTCGTCGAAGCCGTTTTGCAGGGGCAGGTACGCTGGTTTGGTGGACCCCAGGTGCCATTTGCCGAAACAGGCGGTTTGGTAGCCGGCCCGTTTCAACCCCTCCGCCAGGGTCTGTTCTTTGGGATGGATACCCCGTTCTGAGTTTGGGTATAACACCCAGGAGAAACCGGAGCGTGCGGGGTAGCGCCCGGTCAGCAGGGCATAGCGGCTGGCGGTACAGGCGGGCGAACCCGAATAGAAGTTGGTGAACTTCATGCCGTCGGCAGTCATCCGGTCGAGGTTGGGCGTCCGGATGGTGGGGTGGCCGTATACGCCCAGGTCACCGTAGCCCAGGTCGTCGCAAAAGAGAATGACGATGTTGGGCTTTGGCGGGAGAGGCGGTTCACTTCTTTGAAAACAGAATACGAGCGTGGAAAAGAACAGGATGGAGAAGAAGGGAACTGGTTTTTCCATTTTCTGGTAATGTACCTGCAAAAGCAGGAATATTGAAAAACCTGCCGGGTTTGATAAAGCAGGAGCCTTTCCGGAAACCCGGCAGGGTGGTTCTAGAGCTCTTTGATCATCAGGTTTCTCCACCGGACTTTGATTCCGCCCCCGTCGTGGATCTGCAGGGCGATGAAACCCTCCCCGGCGCCGATCTTTTCATCTTTGAGGGTGATCATTTTTTGCCCGTTAAGCCAGGTGGTGGCCTTGCTGCCCTTTACCTTGATTTTCATCTTGTTCCATTCTCCTTCTTTCAGCACTTGTTCCTTTTGAGCAGACGGTTGAATGAGCCATCCTCTCCCGTAGGACTCATAGATGCCACCGGTGTGCTTATTCAATGGGGCCACTTCCACCTGCCATCCGCTGATCTTTACCCCGTCGATGGTGGAGCGGAAAAAGATGCCGCTGTTTCCATCGGCTTCCTGCTTGAACTCTGCTTCGAGGATGAAGTCTTTGTAGTTTTTATCCGTAGAGAGATAACCGTACTCCTTGTCCGGCCCGCTTTCGGACACCAGCTCTCCGTTCTCCACGTACCACTTTTCGGTGCCGTGCGCTGTCCACCCGGTAAGGTCTTTACCGTTGAAAATGGATGTCTTTTGGGCGTTGGCAATGTTGGCCACGAAGGCCGGAAAGAGAAAGGCTAGTAATAAATATCGACTCATAACAATGATGGTTTAAACTGTTTTGTGAATGCTAACCCCGAATCCACGAATCCCGAATCCCGAATCCACGAATCACGAATCCCGAATCCCCGAATCCCGAATCCCGCTGCATTTCCCCTACAACTCCCGGATCTTAATATCCCGAAACCAGATAAAGCTGCCGTGGTCCTGCAGGCCGATCAGGCCCTTTCTTGCCTTACCGTAGTCCGGGTATTCGTCCCATTTGCCGGAATTGCGCCGCGCCATCCAGTCATCGGACCAGGGTACGAACTCCACCACCTTTTGCCCGTTGAGCCAGTATTCGGCCTTTTCTGGGGTGAAAACGATACGGGTAGTGTTCCACTCTCCCGCCTTTTTGACGATCTTCTTTTCCGGGTCGGCAGGGTACATGGCGTAATCGGCGCCCACCTGTTGCCAGTCTTCCAGTTTTTCAGGAAAATTGAGGTCGTCGATCAGCTGGTACTCCGGAGCGTTTTCGTAGGGAGCATGGTATTGTTCCCCTTCCAGGACGTGATAGAAGATGCCGCTGTTGCCGCCATCCGATATCTTCCATTCCAGGGAGAGTTCAAAGTTTTCGAATTCCCGGGCGCCGTAGACGATGTCGCCGCCGATGTCCCCTCCGGTACCTAGTGATTTCAGCGTACCGTCTTCGATCACCCAGTTTTCCGGCAGGGTTTCCTGGTTGAAGCCCCGCCACCCCTCGGTGCTGCTGCCGTCGAAGAGGGTGATCCATTCCGGTGCTGCCGGCGTCTCTGTTGCGGTTTCCGTTTCGGACGCAGGAGCCTTATCCGATCCTGAGTTGCAGGAATACAGGACGAAGAAAACGAGTATTGCAGATACTTTAAGCAATGTGTTTTTCATGTTATGCACTTTCTTTTAATGGGGAAATCTGTTGATTTGCGATTTTTGACGTGGGATTTTTGATTTGCGATTTTGGGGCCGTTAGAAGCACCCCATACGGCAGTTCCCTCCGAGGACATCGCACATCAAAAATCGCACATCGCACATCAAAAATCAAACATCACACATCAAAAATCTACCTCACCTTCATCTCCACCGGGTCCCAGTTGATGAATGTATTCTGGAAGTAGCTGTCATTGCACAGCAGGGCCGGGGCGGCGGCGCGGAAGCCAAAAACGGGGTCTTCGACTACGCTTCCGCCGGTGCGGATGGCATTGAGCCAGTTGGCGAAATGGTCGTAGTGGGCGCCCAGGTAGCCGTCTTCCGCTTTGTAGGAGATCTCGTTGGGCGGCACCATTTTTTTGCGGCTGGAAACCATCTCACCGGCCTCCTTGGCTTTGGCCTTGGCAAAATCGTCCTCGTCGGAGCCGGAATTGCGTTTTAAGACGACCTCTTCCCATTTCACATCCATAGAGCCTTTGCTGCCGACGATCCGGAGGTAGGTCGTGCCGCTGGTGCCATCCACGAAGTTGCACCGCAGCGACAGGTTGAAGCCGGGATGAGCTTCCGTTTCCGGATAATCGAACATACCCAGCAGCACGTCGGGCACTTCGCGGCCGTCCTTCCAGTAGCGCAGTCCACCCATGGCGCTGATCTTGGTGGGCCCCATCGAGCGGGTGATGAAGTGCAGGCTCGAGAAGAGGTGGACGAACAGGTCGCCCGACATGCCGGTGCCGTAGTCGCGGTAGTTGCGCCAGCGGAAGAAGCGCAGGGGGTCGAAAGGCCTTTGGGTGGTGTTGGAAAGGTATCGTTTCCAGTCTACGGTCTCTGGAGAGGCATCCTCCGGGATCGGATACTGCCAGGCTCCGGTGGGGGAGTGGCGGGCCCAGAAACCTTCGGCGTAGTTGATGTCTCCGATGGCGCCTTCGGCCAGCAGTTGCTGGGCCTTTTCATTGCCGAGGGAGGACAGCCCCTGGCTTCCCACCATGAATACCTTGCCCGATTTTTTCCAGGCGTTGATCACCTCATGGCCTTCCTTTACGGAATGCACCATGGGTTTTTCACAGTAGGCGTGTTTTCCGGCAAGCAAGGCGTCGACGGAGATCTGTTTGTGCCAGTGGTCGGGCGTCCCGATGATCACGGCGTCGACGTCTTTCCGGCTGAGGATTTCCTTATAGTCAGAAGTCGTAAAGATATCATTACCCCAACGCTCCTTTGCTGCTGTCAGCCTGCCTTTGTAAAGGTCGCAGGCCGCCACCAGCCGGGTGCCTTCGTGCTGCAGGCAGGTTTTGGTGTCCTCCACGCCCATGCCGCCGGCGCCGATCAGGGCGATGTTGACGGTTTTGGAGGGCGTCAGAGGATTGGCCCGTTTGAGGTAGGTGATTGCCCGGTTTTCCGTGCTAAAGGCGCTGCCTGCAGCCGCAACCGATGCGGTGGCCAGGCCCAGCTTTTTGATGAACTGCCTACGATTTTTATCGCCCATTTGTACTGGTGTTTTGAGTTTTTCAACGTTGTCTGTGTAAGTCCAAATATATAGATTCTGGCAGGAAAGCCAAGCATTTTGGGCGAGGACTTTGCAGGGCTCCTGAGATAAGGGGGAAAATCTAAAGTAACCTGGCTTCAAATAGGTTAATGGACGCCAGTTTTCCCTTTAACAAAATATTGCCTTTGAAATCCAGGGCATACTTCCGGGTATTCTGGATCAGGGTTTTCACCTGTTCGGATATCAGCAGCCGGCTGTTATACGCATTGCATTGCCCTTGTATTCGAGCTGCCGTATTTAAGACATCTCCGTGGTAGGCCAGTTCCTTTTTGATCTCTCCCACCTCTGCAGCGGTGACCAAGCCGCAATTCACTCCCGCCTTGAACTCCGGTACCAGCCCGTATTTTTCCATGTAGTAGGTACTTTTGCCTTTGATCTTCTGGTCATAGGCGAAAAAGGCATCGAGGTAGTTGTCCTGTTTTTTCTTCTTGCCGATATCCCAGGTCAGGACCACTTCATCGCCGACGTACTGATAGACCTGTGCTTCGTAAGTGGTGACGATGTCTGTGAGGTCAAAAAAGCAGTCCTGTATGAGTTCACTGTACCGGAGGTGCCCCAGTTGTTCGGCGTAGGTTGTGGAAGATTTCAGGTCCAGGAACATAAAGGCCCGGTGTTCTTCCTTAGGCCGGTGGTATTTGCCGAGGAGAAAATTGATAAGCACCCCTTGTCCGAACTTTTCACTGGCCTGCAGGACGAACAATGCGAACAGGATGGATATACCCCAATAGGCCATGTTTACCATGAACTTCAAGCTGAAAATGTACTGCCACACTATACCGGTGACTTTTGGATGGAACGGAGCCTCCTTCATCTCCAGGCAGGTAATGCCCCAGATGGCCATAGAGATAAAGACCAGCATACTGGCCAGGTAGAACAGCGTTTTGGCCCCGAGCTTGAAGCCCAGGGAGCGCTTGCGCAGTTTCCGGGCCAGAAATAAGATTTCGAATGAGGCCACGACGATACTGCCTACCAGTGCAGTCAGGAAAACGGTGGCCAGGCTCCGGAAAAAGTTGTAGGAAGCTCCTTCCAGCGGAGACTGAAAACGCAGGGTGGCGGCATCATAAGTGGTTATAAAAACAGCAGCCAGTACCCAGAAGCAGACAAGGAAGGTGATCTTGCGGAAGTCAGGTTTTGTCATAGGTGTTTGCGGTTCATGAAGGAAAGCACCTGCTTTTCATTGATCGCAGGATTGACCGTATCTTCATGAGAGACGGCAAAAGCGGCGCAGGCCATCCCCACACCGGCCCATTGTTGAAAAGGGAGCCCTTTGCAATAGGCGTAGATCAGTCCGGCGGTGAACGCGTCACCGGCCCCATTGGTGTTGACGGGAACGACTTTTTCCGGCAACTGTTTTGGATCAGTTGGCCATAGATATCATCTCCGATGGAGCAGATCAGCCGGGTGGGCAGCCCCAGGCGGGCCAGGTTTTCGGCGATGTTGCGCCCCACGCCGCCGAGAGAGATCTTTAGGGCGCCCTGATGGGAGTCTCCATACCGCAGTGGCTGGTGGGAGAACCCGGTGAGGTCGATGTTGGCGGCGCCGAGGATGGTGATGGGGGCGTTTTCTTCCATGATGACGATCGGTTGTGGTTCCTAACCCGGATTATTCATCCGCTCCAGTGGCTTATCCCTTTATGCCAACTCTGAGGAGAGGGAAGATTCTCAGGCCCTATCCGAAGCCGGCCCGGAAGGAATATGCCCTAATGCCTGGAATACAGCAATATTAAACTGGAGGGAAAAATGGGGCCCATAGAAGCGCTTTCCCACTTCATTCAAAGTTTTGGTGAAATACAGATAGCGCCTTGGTTCTTTGTCAACCAAAGGTTGAATAAAGGTGGTCCAGTACGCGAGGTATTGCTCAACGACCCTCATCAGTTCGGGGTTCTCCATCATCCGGATAAATTAGTTCGTCATTCAAAAGAAGGATTTCATCAATGATCGCCAGCAACCGCTCAAGAAGAGCGGGTTGGTTGGCCATGCTTTCAACGAGGGTTTGCCTGATGTCTTTTAGAGCCTCTTGCCTTCCATAACTCAGTGCTTCCCCCGCTCTCACTTTCTCCAGTACGCTCTGCAGAAAGTTTTCCAGGTTAGAAGGGGACATCCTGGTAAGTTCCGGTTCTGGCGCCTGCTCATAACCTGGCGCCGGGCCATAGGCAGCAGGCACAGGCCCCCCCGCCTGTTTTAGGCCAAAGAATAAACCAACGCAAAGAATCGCTGCCAAAGCTGTGATTTGAAACCGTAAAGATGCTGTCATCCTTAAAAATCCAGTTAAAAGATACGGAAATGATAGAGAATAGGCTCTGTACTTGTAGCACACCCTGCGAAAATAACCAAAAAGTTTCTTTTAAAGAAACTTTTAGATGTTAAAAGAAACTGTAAGTTTACTCTCTCCCATTTCATTTCCACTCCTGATGCTAAGTCAGTAAATATGCTGTATGCCAAGATACAACCGCATCAAGATCGTATTAGCCGAGCAGGACAAGAGCAGTTCCTGGCTGGCGGAGCAGGTCGGGCGCAACAAGTCGACCGTTTCCCGCTGGTGCTCCAATAGTATGCAGCCCAATGTGGAGACCTTATTCAAGATCGCCGAAGTGCTGGAGGTGGATGTGCGGGAGTTGCTGGTGCGTACGAGGGGAGGGGAGAGGCGGTAGGTAGTCCTGAAACAATTTTAATGTGAATAGGCTGAAAATCCCTGGAATTCAAATCTGTCGATATGGATGGCATTATCAAGGAGAGTTTGGAGCGGTAATCGAGGTTGATTACTATTCAATGAACCAGCAGTCCTTGAAACGAACCACTATTCATGAGGGGCAAATTATCAGAGACAATGAAACATTAGCCTTATTAAGAGCCTACGGAATAAAATATTTTTTAACCGGAAACCAGTTTATTAAGGAAAATGAAGTGGATATACAAACTGCGATCCATCCTGAGCATGGTTATGAATTTAGAAAAGTGGAGCTTCTGATAAAGAAATATAAAGGATGATGAGGTAGCGTAGAAAGTATCAACCAAATGCATATGGATCTTGTTGGCCTTCGGTTATCCAGGATAGTAATTACATTTCATTACCTTACCTTGCCTTACGAAATTTGTTTAAAGCGTCTTCAAGAGGGATCCGGCGCCCTTCCTCCAGGTCCTTTATGCCCTTCATGACCAGTTCCCGCTCAGCAGCATTAAGTTCATCCCAGATATCCACTTTAGGCTGAATGAGGTTTTCGATCTGGGAGATGATGATCTCGTCTTCCATTTCCGCCAGCCGTTCGATAATGGCCAGTTTACGTGCTTCTAAACTTATGCTCATTGTGCTGAAGTCTTTCTATACGGCCCGAAAATTCATATCTGATGCCAGGGCGTTGACCTCGCCCTCGGATGCCTGCGGTGCCAAACCGCGAATTTTGCCAATTCCGTATTGATCCCATTGATGTCGAAGAAGGTTGGGCTAGGCCGTCCCCGTAGCCATTCCGTCCAGCTTTCATGTTCCGGGTGTTTTGGGTTTTTCAATATCTTCTGCAGTTCCGCATACCCTCCCACACCGCCGCAGTCTTCCGGAGGGCAGGGATTTTTACCGGCCAGGCAACTTGGGGCGCTCAACGCCCCCTTGGTTACTTTCTCCACTTTGAGAAGGTGCTCCCAATGGTCGCCAAAATCATACAAATAAGTGAATTCATCTCCTTTTTCAGTTCCAGGTCCCGCAAATAAACGGTAGCCTCGTCCTCCAGGTTAGGGAATTCATAAGCATAATCATCATCCGGCATCCCGATCTCCCGGCCCTTGATGTGGAACTCATGGAGGTGGTAATTCCACCATGCCATCGCGATCTGGATCACCTGATGAAAGCGGTCAAAGCGGTAATCGTCGGTTACCTGAATACGGCGCCAGATGAGGGGGCGGATTTCCTTTAAGGTTATTTTGAATTGGAGGATGTTTTCCATGGAGTGAAGAAACTTTTTTCAAAGATACGGAAACGGGAGTGTCTTCGGGAGTGGGAGGCGACACCTTTGTTAGGGAAGGGGCTAAAGGGAGGGTGGCTATCAGTCTAGCGTTGGACAAAAGCCGGAAGTCGGAATGGCTTTAGGCTTTCCGCAACCCTTTGGCTATCAATAGTGCCCAGCGTTCGACTGAGCGTTCGACTGAGCTCACGCCGAAGTCCTTAGACAGGTAGCCGAAGGGCGCCGCCTCATTGCACCGGCAACAGCCCCAAACATTCCTGTACCGTCTTCAACAGCTCCTCTTCCCCCACCACAACCGGCTCGCCGAACAGCCCGCGTTTATCCACCGGCGTCACGGTATACCGGCCGTTTTCCAGGGTGACATCAGCCCCTTTGCCCAGATCTTTGTGAGAGCGTAATTTCACCTTACGGAGTACCATCGCGCCGTTGATCCCTCACCAAAAGGTCACACACATCCACCTCTAAAAGTTCAGCGAGTTGGAAGAGCACTTCGACCGGTGGCTGCATGTCATTATCTCCCAGGGAGTGGTCATCCGGGAAACCCCAAATGTTGTTAACTTTGTGGAACGAGCCTTTAAATCGATACGCCCCAATCATACAATCCATCTCTTTGCAAAAACTTTGCCCGGTCAAACCGAATATCCTTCAATGCTTCAAATATTCCCACCATTAGGATCTCCTTGCTATAGAAATGCCTCCCATCCACATTATCGAAAAAACGCCCTGCAGGATCCACCATGAGATACGAACCAGTCATGTCTTCATTAGATTCGGCAACAATTGTGGTATCTGGAAGCAATTGCCGGTGGCGTTCTACGAAGGAGTCGAATTGGCCAGGCAATAAAAGCAAGTCGTCCACTTTACCATCATTCTGCCCCTTTATCGGAAGTACCTGGAAAAGTTTCCAGCGTTCTGGTTGGGATGAAGCAATAAAGCCCGACAGGTCTTCTTCGGCATTCAAACGGTTGACGACCGTATTCACTTTAAAGCGAATACCCGCGGACTTGATCAATTGTGCTGTGGAGAGATACCATGAAAGATCCGGTGCGAGCCTGCCGGGTTCTTTGCGGCCGGCGTGGAAATTTACATCCAGGTTCAGACTATCGACGCTAAGGGCGATCCAGTCAATGTGAGAATGATAGTCATTGAGCCATTCCGGCGTCAAACGGGAGCCATTAGTGACGATCATAGTGGTCACTCCATAGGACTTTGTAACCTTTAGCAGGTCCGGTAGCCAGGGGCAAAGGGTTGGTTCCCCTCCGGCAAAGGTTATTTTGCCGGCTCCGGCTTCGCATAGTGCTTTCACCACCATGATGGCTTCGGCTCGCGGCAAATGCCCTTTGGGCAGGCAGGATTGCTTCACATCCTGGAAGGTTGCAAAACAGAATCGGCAACGCATATTGCAGGGTTGCCAGAGATGAAAATTGACAGCAGGTAATGCATTGGCATTTTCGGCATTCGAGAACATAATTCTGAATTTTGGTTAAAAATGCCGGTGAAGGCGAACTCAGAATCTTTGTCGGGAATGCTTAAAATTGGGCCAAAAAGCTTAGCAACTGGGCTTGCTCCTGATACATTTCCTGCTTTTCAGAGGGCAGATGGTCAAATATCATCAACCCCACCTCTATTGTACGCCGGGCCTCTTCAATTAGTTGCCCATTCCCTGTCTTATTTGCAAGATCTAATAACGCCTGTGCCAGGTGAACCCAGGCGCTCAAGTCCCAGGAAGAGTAAGTGATGGCTTTTCTGAGGTCTCTGATGGCGTGTTCCGTTAGCCGAAGCTGATGGTAGGTTAGCCCGCGAGCATAGTAGGCTTCCCCAGAGAAGGGGTTAATCTCAATAGCATTATCAAAATGAACCAGGCTTTTCCTTCGTTTTCCATCGCTTGCCAGGGCGTTTCCCAGGCCAATGTGATAAGTTTCATAATCCGGGAAGTGCGCAATAGCCTGGCGATAGTAAGTTGCTGCCTGAGAGAAGGCCCCTTGGTTATATCGCAGATTGCCCTTCTGGAATAATTCTTCCGCTTGCGCCGCCGGCGTCCCGGGAAAACCAAAGACAGGGAGAAACCCATCCACCGGAGTAGCAAAAACACAGGGCTCCAGAAAGCCCCATAGTGCATTGCCGTGTATGAGTTCCCGGAGCCTTTGCCCGGAGAGCTTTTCTTCATCACGATAGAACTTGAATTCTATTTCCAGGCTGTTATTTTCCAATAAATCTTCATGCCCGGCGGACAGCAGAAATGCGTCGTTTTCCAGGTAACGCTCTAGCTCAAATTGACTGATCTTGAGGAAGCCGGAGAACAGGTCCCGGTCGTACTCAAATGATGTGCTCACTACAAGAGGGGTTACCTTGAGCTCTGCCCAATCCTTTTGAATATTGAGCTTAGCGCGAAATTCGGGCCAGTATTTGGCTAAATAGTCGATGCTTGATTTTACCTGCTCGCCTCCTTCCGCTAACTTATCTTTGCGGTGTTTCCAGGCCTCCCTAAGTGTAGCTCTTGGATAAGTCATCTTTAGCTGCATGACGAAAAGATGGTTCTCCTTTATGGCAAGAAGGTCGATATCTGTTACACTTTTACCGGTGTCCGGTATAATCAGATCCACATCATTAAGCACGATAAAATCATGCTCCCGAAATTTCTGCCCTAGCAATTCTGTAGAACGTTTTACCCGGGCGTTCGCTCCTTCCGGTTGTTCTCTGCTTGTTCTCTTTATCAGAGGCAGCAAAACCGGAACCCATCCATTTTGCATCATCAGGGGCCGGGCGAAAAATGCCACTTTGTCGTCCAGCAGTAACAAAGGTTTTTCAAAAATATTCAGATACTTTAATGAGCCATCCACGCGGGAAGAAAAGAACAAGAGATGCTGCTCGATATCCTCCTTTGTCCATTTGTTTTTGAAAGTTGTATTTGCCCGCCTGATAAATTTTTCCCAGGAGGAAACGAACAATGACCTCGGAGTTTGCCGTCCCCTCTCTTTGAGGTTAGCCCCCCATACACTGAAAATGCGCTTTACCGTATCATCTTCTCCAGCCTGCTCTTCCCAGGGGACGCCATAGCGTGAACGAGTATAAATGATGAGAAAAGATAAGAGCTGTATCAAAAGGGCCGTATGATAATGTTGCCCATTCATCGTGAATTCGGGCTCCACTCCATAATGCTCCAGAAAAGACTGTGCGGCAATTTGATGGGCAAGGTGATCGAGATCGTCTTCGGTTTTATCGGCCAGTGCCAAATTCCCACTTTTGAGCAATTCGAAGGCTTCTATCCTGCCTTTATTGAAGTAATAATCCGCCAGTTTCTCGTACTTCATGCCGTCCCGTATGTAATTCTTCAGGCCGGCGAATCGCCCTTCTTTGACCACGGTGCGGATGCAACCTTCCCCATAAGCGCGTAGCTCGCAGTTATCATCGTATTGATGGATCTGCCGGAAATCTTCCAGGAACTCATTGGTTTCGAAAAGCCGGCAGATGCTTACCAATGTCTCATCCATCCCGGCATCATTCAACTGAACCAGCCGTCCGAGAAGTTCTTCTTGAAGCGCTGCATCCGGCTTTTTTGGGGTAGGAAGCGCTTTTTTCGCCAAAACCTCCTTTATCAGTTTGCCCAACCAGACGCCTGCAACCTGCATCCGTTTATCCGGGCCCAGGTGGGCGTATTGCTGCTCGAAAAAAACAGATAGGTCGAAGAGGAAGGTGAAAGGGCTGGTATAGGCCAACTGGCTGATGAGGGTATTGATCTGATCCTGGTTCGACTGCTTGAGCCGGTTGATCTTTTCGAGGGGGGAACGGTTGCTGAGCTTAGTCATGAGCGCAATTTTTAAATTTGATATGTCCGAAATGAAAATAGCTTTCGCCTACAAATTTAAGGGCCCAGGCTGCAGGTGACAATGGGACAAATTAGCACCAACCCAATAGCCAACCTGAATCACCCAATAACCACCGGAAATCGCCCAAAACTATTCGTGAATTATTATTCCAGAGGCAAGGCAAGGGTTGCCATCTTTTCGAGAAAGGCCTGATATTTGTTATGAGGTATGGTCAGCGTGTCTCCCGTTTCCATAACGGCATAGTGGACATAGTTTGATCTTCCCAGAGTAGAAATATTTTCTGAATAGTATTGTCGTACGAAATGACAGTTAATTAAAATATCCCTGGTTTTAAAGAAGTAATCTATTTCTTGATCGGACAGTGCTTTATCAATTTTTGTCAACGGGCTGCGGATGCCGGATATCGTGTCTTTTTCGGCAGTAATAGCATATACGGAGCCGCCATAACTGCTGAAAAAAGCCGTCTGGGCCGGGCGAACAAAATGGGTGGCTCTCCGTGCCGGCAACCAAACTTTATCATTTGAGGAGATGGCTTCCTTTTCAGTTTGAGGGTCCTCGTTTGCCAGAAGGCCTGGCCTGAAATAAGCCAGCCTATTAAGCGGTTCTTCTTCGACAAGCTTTTGAAGGGTGCCGCTGAAATAGATATAAGCAAATATGGCCATCAAAAACAGAACGAATATCAAGCTGAGGGTTCTGGCCAGGTTGAACAGGAATTTGAAGAGGCGCTTCATGGTTTGGGAGTTGGTGATCATTGGAGAAGTTATACGTGGAGCTTCACGAGGCGTTGCATTGGAGGAGTATTTACTTCCCACAACTTGAATAATTGCAATTTAGTAATGAGAGGTAAAAGTTCCAATCAGTGTGGTTTCATTTGGAGAAAGGGTGCGTTAAAAAAATGAAGATTTCGGCAACATTGTATGAAGATGTCCGTAAAAGGAATGCATGTAACCAATGATTTCTGTGGCCAACCAAGAAAGAAGTGAAAATGGAGATTTTACTCGAAAAGATCGGAATAATAAACCTGAGGTACGAAAAATTGAAAGCTGAACATAATTTCAACATTTTTTCGATTTTAAGGAACGGCGCAGACGAGGTTCATGTCCACTCCAATTTCATACAGGAATTACTGAACCCGCTCGGCAGCCACAGGAAAGAAAAGGAATTCCTGGAAAAATTTCTGGAAACTGCAGGTATTGAGGGTTTTGATACTGCAGAGGTCCAAGTCTACAAGGAGCAAAGCAAAATAGATGTTTTAATACACAACAGAGATCAGGCTATAATCATAGAGAACAAGATCTGGGCCAGAGATCAGGATAAACAGCTTGAACGTTACTATCAAAAAATACGAAATAGGTTTTCGGATATCTGGATCATCTATTTGACACTGCACGGCGATGAGCCGAGTGAAAATAGCATTGGCAATTTACCAAATGAGGTTAAAGAAAATCGCTTGTTTATCCTGTCGTACTCTTTTCAAATTTCAAAGTGGATAGATGAATGCATCGCCATTTGTGCACGGCAACCCATATTAAGGGAAACCCTGGTGCAATACAAAAATTTAATTGAAGGCTTAACTGGAAAATCGATGAGTCACGATCAAAGGAAAGAAGTAATTGACTTGTTGTCAAAGAATGACAACATTCTGAAAGCTCAGGTTATTGCTGAGAATTGGGTGCATACTAAATGGCATACGGAATGGTACTTTTGGACCGAGTTAGAGAAGCTCATTGAGAAGGAGTATGAAATACTGCCTATCCAAAAATATTCATCCGCCAACTTGGATACTGTAATACACAGGAGCCGGAATCGAGATCCGTGGTATGGGATCATGATCTCCCTATTCAAAAAAGGTGATGACAATTTTTGTTTATTCATAGAGAGGGGGTGGGGTGATGTTTATTACGGAATTACAGTTGTTAACGAAAACGACAGAAACGAAGAAAAACATGCCGAATATGATGACTTCGCAGAGAAACTGAATGAATTCAGTGAATGGGAGCAGGAAGAGTTATGGCTGGGCGGGAATTGGTTATGGCCCAAAATAAATTTTGAAACATTCGCTGAAGAAGCAACTTTAAGGTTGATAAATAAAGATTATAGGCAGCAATACCTGAGAGAGAATTGGGGGAAAATTAAGGAGTTCATTGGAAAGGTGAAAGAAATAAAGTTCTAATCTTATCCGTATTGTCGACACTGACGAAAAGGTCGATAATAGTGAATTGCACTTTATTCATAATGTCTGTTTGAAATTCAAAACTTCCGACGAAAGCCTTATCGTTAGATTCCCTCGACACGTTGGTTTACTCACTGGGCTGAACCATCATGGTGAGGCAGATGTTCAACCAGGGCTACAGGGGCTTGATTTTGGGAATGTGGATAACTTGTCCACTTCGTCTTAAAGTAACTTTTTGAATACCATTGTTCCAACAAGTGGGGTTTACACCGTTTTGTTTTTGACACAACTATTCTCTCGAAGAATAATAAGCCCCAGCCAAAACCTCCCTCGAATGATAAAATGCTTTGTCTTTGCAGCGATACCAAAGCAAGAAAAGTAAAATTGCTAAAATTGAGATAAGCCACCAGGATAGATAGTGATAAGAGGCTAATATGATGGAAAAAATGAGCATGATAATGAATGCCGCTAGTATATTTCTGGAAAAAATATAACTGTTGTTGAATTCGCCAATACGTTCCTTGATGCTATCCTTTGATTTAACACTGGCGATATATTTTGCTATTTGAAAAAGTTGACGAAAATCTTTATCTGTCAAATCATTGACTTCTTTTTTCTTGATTTTTTCATCATTCACGTTCCTTTTCAAAAAGTCCAGAATAAGAGAGGCATCTGCCAGATAAACCCGATTGCTTTTTCCTTTGAGTAAAATAGAGGACGGCCTACCGCCCCAGGTTACCCAAAGCAAAAATTCAAACCAACTACCAAGGGCATGAATAATGTACCCTGTTAAATAACTGACTACCAGGAAGGAAGTCGTGAGAATGCCCGATAACTCCTTATAGGTTTCTAGCTGGAGCCCGACTAGCTCCGTATTACCAGTTAAAATGATGTAGGTTGGCACAGTTATAGTTAATACAAGTGTGCCAGGGATCAGGCTGGAAAGGATGTCATAGATTTTGAATTCCATAGTCTAAGAATTTAAGTCAAAGCCCATTCTTTTTTCCAACTCATCAATATCATACCAAGGAGGAGTAGGTTTAAATGATTTGTCCCCCATTTGCAAATTGTGGTCCATTAACTGAAAGCTTCTAATTGCATCAATATTTATTGTATCGACAACGATAGTAGTGTTTTTACCTCCCTTCAGCTTGATCAAATCTTTGGAATCAGTTTTCCCTGGCCGAGTGATCCTATTATCCCCAAATATAGAATTGTTTGACTGGATGAAATAACAATGAAGGTCTCGGGTAACTGATTCAACAATATTTGAAAAATAATTAACATCCCTATTATATTCTGAGGCAACAATAAAGTCAACTTTCGATTTAAACATAGCTCTGTGGCTTATATCAGCAAGTTCGAAACAGTTGAACACAGCAAAGTGAAGCCCTTTCCAAATGAACAAATGATATGAGTTTGGGCTAGGCACAGGGATATTATATCTGTATCCTTTCAACTCTTTAACTTCTCTCGGGGAATAATGATTCTTTATTCTTAATACCGGAATAAGAGCATTGAAGTTTCTATCTGTGGCTTCTCCTGGATCATAGCTATTAACCTTCGTTGGAAGAAGGGTTACTATAAAATTATAAGCTATATTATTTATGGGCCAATGTTCCATGCCAAATACCATCATTACTTGGTGTTTTCTGCAGTGCTCGGTCATCCACCCAAGCCATTTGTACGGAATACTCACCTCTGGGAGGACAAAAAGATCAACTTTTTGTACTTTACTTTCAGTGTAAACTTGGTTCAGTAAAGAGTTAATTTCTGCTTTTCTTCTTCCTGAAATTATTGGCTTTTTGAAATAGCTTTGTTGCATGTTTTCATGATGGATCATAATATTGCCCAAAGCAACTTTCAGATTTTTCTTCTTTTCATGATCAGCGATGACTAGTTCATCTAAATCCACATACGGTTTTGCTGGATATGAGCCTGATTTGATGGCAAAATACTGATCCTTTAATTTCTTATATTTCTCATCATTAGGGTTGATGTCTTTATTAGAATGTAGATAGTTAATTTTATAAAACAATTCAAAGGCTTCATCGAGATAGTTAGTGAAATTAGGTAGAGGCAAATCGCTTTTCTGATTGTCTAAGCCATGCTTAAAACCATACAGCGTTTTTCGAATAACATAGAGGGCAACCTCGTGAAAATGAACGAATCTAGGAGAAAATTTGAAAATATAATCCTCAAAGTCAAATCCATTGAGATTACTTCGGTCATTGCTGTCTTGTTTGAAAGATAAATTCTTGTCTACCAAGCTAAAATTATTTTCTGTTGAAAATCTTGTATAGTTAAAAAGAGGTAAAAATATGTAATTGTGTCTAATCATGTTAGATCCTCTAAGAGCTCTTATCAAATTCGAGACCTGGGCTCTGGGGTTATTCGTGACTTCTCTAATTAATTTTGTCAATCGTTCATCTAGAGAAGAAGGCGATAGTGCCAATGCTACAGCAACGGAAACTCTTAAGTATTCTCGCAGGCTATTTATCAATAGCATTTCTTCGCTGGTCGCCCTCCTTAAGACATTTAGATTGTCATTAAATACTTCCTTCAAATTCGCCAAGAATATACGTATCCCGTAGATTTGATTCGATACTACGAAATAAGTGATCAACTTTTCCCATAAATGATGAAATTCTATGGCTCGTTGACCCTTAAAAAATTTCAACAGTTGTCCCACAGTTTCCTTGTCTTTTATATTGTCTGCTTGCAGCGTTGAAAAGATTTTCTTGGCAAGAAACTTGCTAGCGCCAAATTTATCGGGGGCTAAATTTCTCACACTCCTTAACTTGAATTTTGACCCAGAATAAACAACCGAATTAGCTTCCTGTTGAAATTCATTTTCTAAGATATATTCCTCAGGAAGGAAGCGAAATTCACTACTGTTCTTCTTTATTTCATATTCGAAGTTATCAAGTAAAGTGAGTGGTTCGGAACAATCGAAATACATTAGACTGAGTTTCGTCTTTTGTATTTCAAGGTTGACTTCATTAATGGTAAAATCGTCCTTCCCTTGTGCTTTTGCCAAAATACCCCTGTCTAAAAAATATTTTTTTAAAAACTTTTCTCTCAAATCTTTATTACTGGTCTCGCCGTCATATTTGGGATTTGCAATTACAATTAATATGTCATCCACATATCTTCCATAATAAACAGGATTTAGCTTGTCTTTTACATTTAAATCAAATTCTTTCAAATACCAATTAGCCAAAACCCCCGAAGAAAGTAAACCAATGGGCAAGCCAACTTTATTATCCTCTGGTTTGTAGTCCTTTCGGGTATTGTAGTACCATTCCCATTAAGTTAAGCGCCCCGGCCAGATAACAAACTGCACGGAAAAGAGGATATTCGTGAAAATTCCACTAATCATGAACACCTCCCTCCGTGCATATCTTGACGCCATCCGGCAATTTCCAAAGCTGGCAATGCAAAGCCCCCAACAATATTTTCGCAGGCCTGGGAAGGACTTCACCCGAACCCGCATCCTACACCTCGAACGAGTTGCCTGGCTCAACATTACGCTTCTCAAAAGTACGCTTTGTGTCGAACTTGACCGCTTTTTTGACTGGCTTAAAGCCGGAGAATTTTCTCCGACGAAAAGCGCCCTGGTTCAAGCCCGCCAAAAGCTCTTGCCTAAATTCTTCAAAGATATGTTCCTCTTCAGCGCCCGGCTGTTTTACGAATGTTTCAAAGCCAAACGCTGGAAAGGCATGCGCCTTTGGGCTGCCGACGGCACTGGCTTCCGCCTGCCCGACGAAGAGTGGCTCGGCGAAGAGTTTGGCTGGCACGGCAACCAGCACAACCGGGTGCCTTCCTGCCGCCTGTTAGCTTATTATGACTTACTCAATCAAATCCTCACTGCCGCCCAATTCCATACCCGGTACGTGGCTGAAACAGTGGTTGCGCAGCGCTCCATTGCCGAAATCCCGAGGGATGTTTGCACCGTATATGACAGGGGCCATGCTTCACACACCATCCCTTTCCTGCACCAGCACTATGGCTCTCATTGCATTATCCGGATGCCCGTTGGCTTTAGCAATACGGCCAAAGCCTTCGTCGCCAGCGGTAAGAAAGAGCAAATTATTACCGAGAGGCTCTCTTACAAATCCCGGATAGTGCTCAACAGCCTGGGCCTCCCTGTCAACGCCCAAACTACTATCACTTACCGGCTCATCCGCGTAATATTACCCACCGGCGAGGTTGAGGTGTTGCTCACCACCCTGCTTGATACCAAGCGTTTCAAACGCGGCTACTTCTCAGAAATATACCGCAAACGCTGGGGCATCGAGACTTGCTTCCATGTCATCAAATCTTTTCTGGAATTGGCTAACTTCTCGGCCTATACCGTCAATAATTGCTGGCAGGATATCTATGCCCATTTTATCAATTACAATATCCAAACTGCCCTTTTCACGGCAAAGGAGCGTGAAATCAAAAAAGTAAACAAACGGCGCCAGCACGATTACAAGCCTAACCGAAACGTAGCCGCTGGGCTGCTCAAACGGTTCCTTGTCAAAATTATGCTACGCCCGGCAAAAGAACTCAAACACTGGATCAAGGATTTCTACCGCCAAATTATTCAAACTATGGAGCCCATCAGGCCTGAAAAAAACAAGGAACGGCGACGACGTTTAATGCGTGGCGCCGAACGGCATATCTATGAAGCAAATTATCGCCGCGCTTTATAGTAATTTCAACAAACCCCAAAAACTGAATTTAACCTCACGATTACAGGTACTTTTTTCGGTAGCCTTGATAGTTGGCCGACCAATACAGTATTGCCAGGCTTCCATCATTTTTGGTGTTTTCCGCCCGATTCTTCTGTCGGAGAATTATTTTAAAGTTATTTCGGGGCCGCCTTTTAATTTTTGGTGCAGCCAACCCGCTTAACTTAATGGTGTTGATTGTAGTACTGAAGATGAATTTCTTTCAGTAAACTGGTTAGTATATCATAGTTTTTAAGGTTGAAATCTTTTTCCTTGTGAAGTGAATTTAAGTTATAAACTAAATCATTGAAATCAAGTTGAACCGAGTCGAAATAATTTTTTACATCCATTCCCACAATAGCAACGTCAACTTTTTCATTTACGATTAAATTTTTCGCTGCGCTTATTGCTTTATCCCGCCATTTTTGATATTCCCTAAAATATGGCTTAAAAAGTTTTAGCCCATTAACAACTCCTTGCCCTTTTTCTTTCAGTTGAAGTTTATTCCCGTAAGGGGCAGGCTCAATCGAGGATTCCAGGATATAACCAACCTTCATTACCCAGAGAACACTAATTAAGTGAAGCTCGATTGGGACCTTAACTAAGTAAAATGCTTTATTTATTTTGATTTTTTTGTCAAAATCTTTATTGGTTAAAATTGCAGATTTTTCTTCAGGTTCGGTTTTTAAAAAACCTTTTGGCAATATCCAATAATCAATTTGGTTCATTAGTTCTTGAAAAAATGGCGACAACGTTCGAGAATAGACATATCTATCTAATTCCGATTCAAGTTTTTGAAATACTTCATCAAGGTTTTTATTGCTTTCAAATTCAGCAATTTGCTTACGGAACAATATGTTGGTATTGTCATAGTATAAGAAGTGTTTTAACTTCCTATAAGCCTCTTTGATATCGCTAGCATAAATTTTTAATTCCATTTTCAATGTTAGTTTTTGGAGTATGTTACATTCAAAAAGAATATTAATCTTAGCCAGGGCTACCCCCCCACCATCCGCCGCACCACATCCCGTAACGCCTGCTGAAACGCCCCATCCTGCGAATACAGCTTATACATTTCCAGTTCCGTCCGGCGCTGTTTGCGGATGGCGTCGTCCACCATTTTCATCAGGGCCAGCTCACGGTTTTGGGTGTCGGGGTTGTCCACGTACTGGCGCTGGAAGTTGGGGTGCTCGCGGACGTATTTGGCGATGGTCACGAACTTCACCCGCTGCTCTTCCGGGGTGGCGTCCCAGCCGTGGAACCAGCGCTCGTTGAAGCTCTGGATGATCAGGTCCAGCGGGTCCTGCTCTTCTTCGGCAGTGTGGGCGCCGCGGGGGTTGGGGTTTTGCGGGGCGACCTCGGTTTCCGATTCGTCCAGAACAATGGCGTGGCTCAGCCGGGTGCGCTCCAGGCCGTAGGTGGACAGGTCCACCGCGTTGAGCAGGCCGTCGAGGGTATCCTGGGTGGGGTCGTTGATAACGAGCGAGGGGATGAGGAACTTCAGGAACCAGAACAGCTTTTCCCACCTTACGACCTGAATGCGCATGATGGCCGCCATCTGGCCGTAGATCTTGACAAATTGCTTGGCTTTGATCTTGAAGTCGGCCTTGTCGTTGTCGCTTAGGCCCAGGCCGGAATTGAAACGTTCGGCGGCGGTGTTGAGGATGGGGCTGAGCTGCTGGGCATCCACGCCGGTAAAGTATTGCTCTACAAATTCCTCCACTTCCGCCCATTCGTACACGCCCACCATGTCCAGGTTGTCTTTGAGCTCGTGCAGCACATTGACGTCGGTCGCCTGGCTGAGGGAGGTGGCGGTGTAGAAGGGGTCGAAGGCGGCTTTGATGTCATCGGTGGTGTTGAAGAAGTCCAGGATGAAGAGATCTTCCGTCTTTTTGGCGAGCTTGGGGGCGGACCGGTTCAGCCGCGACAACGCCTGCACCGCCTGCACGCCCTGCAGGCGCTTGTCGACGTACATGGCGCAGAGCTTAGGCTGGTCAAAGCCGGTGAGGTATTTGTTGGCCACCACCAGGATGCGGTATTCGTCCATATCGAAATAGCGGGCGAGCTTGTCGCTGATGTAGTCGGGGTCGGTGGGCTTTGCCGTGTCCAGGTGGGCGGGCAGGTGGTTGATGTTCTCTTCAGTGTATTTGTGGCCGTCGACGGTTTTCTCTCCGGAAAAGGCGGCGAGGGCCCGGAAGGGCGCGCCCCTGTCTTCCAGTATCCGGCGGATGGCCAGGAAGTAGCGGATGGCCGATTCGATGCTCTGGGTGACGACCATGCCCTTCGCCTTGCCTTTCAGCTTGTCGGTATTGGCGACATTGCGCATGAAGTGGTCCATCATGATCTCCGCCTTGGTGGCGATGGTCTCCGGGTGGCGCTCTACGTAGGCGCGCAGCTTCTTCTGGGCCTTGGCGGTGTCGAAGATGGGGTTGTCCTGTATGGACTTCTGGATCTCGTAGTAGCTCCGGTAGGTGGTGTAGTTGGCCAGCACGTCCAGGATGAAACCCTCCTCGATGGCCTGCTTCATGGAGTAGGTGTGGAAGGGCTCAAAGCCTTCCCCGTCTTCCTTGCGCTTGCCGAATTTTTCCAGGGTGATGGGCTTGGGCGTGGCGGTAAAGGCCAGGTAGGAAGCGTTGTTCCGCATCTTCCGCGATTGCATGCTGCGGAGGATGAGGTCCTGCGCGTCCAGCTCTTCTTCATCGGGCTGGCTGCCCATGGCCCGGTTCATGTTGTCGTGGGCGGAGCCGCTCTGGGAGCTGTGGGCTTCGTCGATGACCACGGCGAAGCGCTTGTCGCTCAGGTCGGCGATGCCGTCCACGATGAAGGGGAACTTTTGTATAGTGGAAATGATGATCTTCTTGCCGCTTTCCAGGGCTGCCTTCAGTTCCGCCGAGCTGTAGGCCGGGGCGACGATGTTCTTCACCTGCGAGAACTGCCGGATGTTCTCCCGGATCTGCTTGTCCAGCAGCCGGCGGTCGGTAACCACCACCACGGAGTCGAAGAGGGGGTGATCGATGCCTTTGCTTCCCGGCAGCTTCTCCTGTTCCGGATACACCTCGATGAGTTGATAGGCTGCCCAGGTGATGGAGTTGGACTTACCGGAGCCGGCGGAGTGCTGAATGAGGTAAGTCTGCCCCACGCCGTTCTCAGCGGCGTGCTTCAGTATCCTACGCACTACGTCCAACTGGTGGTAGCGTGGAAAATAGAGGGTGCGCTTGCCCAGCGGGTCCGTCGGCTTTCCATCGAAGCGGACGAAGTGCTGCAGGATGTTGCTGAGGCTTTCCGGAGTGAGCACCTCTTCCCAGAGGTAGGCTGTACGGTGGCCGTGCTCATTTACCGGATTGCCGGCGCCGTTGTGTTCGTTCCCCTTGTTGAACGGCAAAAAGAAGGAGCTCTTGCCCGACAGGCGGGTCGTCATATAGACCTCGTTGGGGTCGACGGCGAAGTGCACCACACAGCGGCCGAACTGCAACAGGGGCTGGGTTTGATCGCGGTCCTGCTTGTATTGCCTGATGCCCTGCAGGCGCGCCGTCTGCCCCGTCCAGGGGTTTTTCAGCTCCAGGGTGGCGACGGGCAGGCCGTTGATGAACAGCACCATGTCGATCGCTTCGTGAGTGTTGCTCAGGGAGTAGCGCACCTGGCGGGTGACGCTGAACTCATTGGCGGCGAATCGCTCGTGCACTTCCCGGCTGCTGGAGGCCAGCGGCAGGGCGTAGAGCAGCGTAAAGTGGGCATCGTCCAACTCCAGCCCGCGGCGCAGCAGGCGCAGAACGCCGTACTTTTTGATCAGCCGGTCCAGCAGCTGCAGGATGCGCAATTTCCACTGCGGCTGCCCCTGCAGCTTTTCCAGCTCTTCGGGCTGGGTAGTTTCCAGAAAGTGCCAGAAGCGCCGCTCGTCGATAGCGTATTCGGCATTGTAATCCTCGGCATCGCCCAGCCAGTATTTTCCACTACTGCGGTAGGGGATGGCGGCCTCGGCAAAACCGGCGGACACGCCCTGCTCCTTCAGCTCTTCGCGGCAGGCGCCGGCGAGGGCCTTCTCGATGGCGGCTTCCAGGGCTTGTTCGTTGGTTTTGCTTTTGGCCATGGGCATTAGTTTTTATCGTTGATCAAATTCACCACCAGCTTGATCATGATGTCCTTCTCTTCCGGGCGGCTCTCGGCGATCATGATGGTGATGGCCACCAGGGCGTTGTCTCCGATACGCTTGCTGCCGTCAATGCGGAACAATGCGCCGTTTATATCCATGAAATAAACGAAGAGCCCCGCCGCTATGCGCTTGTTGCCATCGGTGAAGGAATGGTTCTTCACGATGAAGTACAACAGGTGGGCGGCCTTTTCTTCGATGCTGGGGTAGAGTTCTTTACCATCGAAAGTCTGGTAGATGTTGGCCAGCGAACTGCGGAAGGAGTCGTCTTTTTCGTGGCCGAACAGCCGGCCGGCGCCCTGCAGTTCGCGCCACTCCTCGATCAGCCGGATCGCTTCTTCGTATTCCAGCTTTTGCACTTTTCTCTCCGCCTTCGCTTCGATGGAGAGCTGCTGGTGGTCATACTTATCGAGGGTTTCCAAAGCGTAGGCGTAGTCCTGCAGCACCTTGAGGATGCCTCTGGATTCGGTAGCCGACAGGTCCTTGGTGGAAGCCGTAGCTGCGGCGATATCCAGGGTGCGGACCAGTTCTCTGTATTTTTCCTGATAAGGTTTACCAGCTGCGTTTCGCCTGGCGTTTTCGAGCAGGTGGTTGCGCAGGATGCGGGTCGCCCAAATGCGGAAGTTGGTGCCCCGACGGGATTTCACCCGGTAGCCTACGGAGATGATGACGTCGAGGTTGTAGTAATCCACCTGGTAGGTCTTCCCGTCGGCGGCAGTTGTCGCAAATTTTGCGACAACTGAATTTTCCTCCAATTCGCCTTCCTTGAAAATATTGCGGATATGCTTCGAGATGGTTTTGTAGTCCCGGTCAAAAAGCATTGCCATCTGCTTTTGAGACAACCAAACCGTCTCGTCCCGCAGGTTCACCTCGATGGCGACTGCCCCCTCCTCTGTGGTATAACGTATCACTTCTTCCATCATTCATACTTTTATTTACCCGGCTTGGCGGTACGGCCGAATTCGCTACGCAGTGCGTCACGAATTGGAAATGTAGTAGGCCTCAGGTTGTTTTTCATCGCTTTTGCTGTGTTTTACGTGAGCTGACAACTTCGAGTTGTCTGCTCACTTCTCCTGGCTTTGGGGCAAGTCAGTTGTCGAAAAATTATGCTGTCAAAATCTTATCCTTTAGAATTCCTACAAGATGGTCAAGAGAAACTCCCGTTTTGACTACCTCCTGCGGGATTATTGCACGGTAGTCCCCTGTGAGGGTAATTTCAGGAGCCTCGACATTGAATTCTGGAACTTTCTCAATGAGAGGAAAAACCATCTCTCCAATTGAAGGTAGAATCTTTATCCGGTCGATAATTAGGTTAATATCTTCAACCTCATACCGCTGCGCCTGTCCTACTTGATAATCGACCATATCAACGCAACAAAGAGCATACTGATCCTGATTATTGGCCGCTTTCCTTAGCTGGCGGGGACTCATTGTAATGGAGGTTTCGCTACTCCAACGGGATTTCACCTCGATAAAATATATTGGGATACCATCCATTTTGACAACTATATCCTGCCCTACTTGCTGATCAGAAACTTCAGCATCTTGCTCCACAGGAGCTTCTACTTTGAAGCTATCTAATTCCAATCCGAGCTTTTCTCTTATCGTATCTTCTATTCGTTTCCCTATTTTGTGCTTAAATTGGAAGTTGAAATTCGCGCGTTTCTTTTCTTCAACTGCATTTTTCCCGGCTTCAACCAATTCTTTTATGTTACCGCTACGAGCTAATTCCCCTAGTATTGAAATATCCTTGCTCTCTAGACTGAGGATAGAAAATAGATCAGACTTGGTTTCCCTATCGGAAATCTTGGCCATCAGTATTACCTCTTTTTTACCGTCGACCACGGGGAAATAAGTTGCCCAAGTTTTATCACCGATAATCTGTTCAATAGCCCAAAAAATTTTGGCTTTATATGTATGTTCTTCTACCTCAGTAATAGAACCTGCTTCAGAAAACTTCTGCTCAATCTCACTTCCGAGGGATTGAGGGGTTTCCTTTTTTGTCTCTTCAGGCAAATAGCTCGCTAATTTTTTATGTGCAAGTTTTTCCTCGATAGCCCCATTCCCACTCAAAACTACCGCATTATAGCAATCAATTAATTTGGAAGGGATTCCATTGTCAACCCGAAGTTGTGAAGCAGGGCAGAAGGTTCCCCGCTGGTTGGGAAACAAGGGCCATTTATCTCTATCGTCCTTAAATATTTGATACCCTGTAATGATCTCGATACATTCTTGCAAAAAGGGTATGTTTTCCTCAATCCATTCTGAAAGCTGAGTGCTAATATCTAGAACAAAGTTTTGGGTTAAAGTTATCCTCGCGAGGTTGGGGTTCAACTCTTCCGTAAAGCCAGGGATTTCAGTAGGATTAAAATCTATGTCATAATACTCACAAATTTTGGGCATTAATTTTCCCATCAATCCCATATTTTCGACATCAGGGAATATGCTACAGAACTTGATCAATGCATTGCGCTCGGCCTCTGAAAAAAGGGACTTTTGTGTGAGCTGCCTTTTTCGTTCTGACAGATGTGAATTTAGATCAGTCTGGAATTGTTTCTTTTTATAAGGAAGAACTCCAAGCTCTTTGAAGATGAAACCTGAGTGTATATAGCGCTTCGGGACATCAGGCATGATCACATCTGCAACTTCAACTAGCACTTCATCTATATCAAGACTAGAGTTAAGCAATCCAACTTCACGAAAATCATTTTTGATGTTGGGAAGCAGCTTCTTATTAGAAAAGACCCCAATAAAATTCTCTGAAATCAGATACTCATAAAACTCTTTCAGTTCTTTTTCCTCAAATTCTGATAAGACTCCACTTGCCTGTATTTTTTCTACTACTTTATCTACCGTAATAAAATTGAATTGCTGTTCAGTCGTATCCCATTCTTTGATTCGACTGGTCCATTCTTTTGCGATTGATTCATCGGGAATGTTCTTCCAATAATGATTTACAATAGCGTAAATAGATGAGAATTTTTCATCATCTGACAGCAATTCTTGGTGAAAAAAAACTGCTTCTTGAGGCGTAATTCGTCCACTAGCAGTCTCAACCAATCTAAGCGACTTAAAACGGCTCACCCACTTGGTGTTTAATTGCTCAAAGTAGGTGCGTAATTCGGCTTTTTCATGATTCAGTGGAAAGTCAATCTTGGAGAGGTGAATAGGATCATTGATAGTTTCCGCATACTGAGCCAAATAATCAAAGATCATTTCCGAAGCTCGATCCATAATTATACGGTTTGCGGCTTCTTTTTCTTTCACCTGCGCATTCGTGCTTTTCAAGTGAATTCCGTCGCGCGGCTCAGTTGGTGCGAACTTATCGGCGTGTACAATAAAGTTAAAGCCAAACTTTTCCGTCCCGATAAGGGGATAGAAAAGAAAAAGCCGGGGGACCTCATCTGACAAATGCTCAACCTGGTCTATAGCTGATAGCGGTAAAATTACTTTGATCTCATCCTCAGATGTCCTGAAGCGAAGATAGAAAACCTGCTGCTTTTCCTCATTGATATGGATATGCGCAATATTTACAGCTCCGACAGACGGCTGATCATGCTTTTCATAGGTTACAACTTGTCCATTCAAGTGCCTTATCTCTACTTCTCTCAGCCGTTCGTTAACCACCATTACATATGGTAATATTTGACGCAACGATGCTAAAGATTCCTTTGCATATTTTCGCTCCAGGGGAGAATCGTGTTGATAAGATAACGTGGTATAGGTTGCTGGCTCCTCTTCGACTATTCCTGTTTCGAGGATGCGGAAGGCTTCCTGGGTTTGATATCCTAGTTTTTTTATCAGTTCATCGCTGTCCTTGGCTCTTCTGTCGATTTCAAATCCATCCAACTTGAAAGAAAAGTCGCCTTCAACAATTGACCCTTTCAATAAAATTCGTCTGCCAAAGGAATGCGTGGTAATGAATCCGGTCCCATACTGCCCTACCTGTTTCTTGTTCTCCTGATCATCTTTTTCTGATTGCCCCGTTTTTGAGCTAACCTGCTTGATCAGGCAATCCAGGGTATTAGAATTAAAGGGTTTTCCATTATGAGAGAATTCAAAGGTTTTCTCCGTTTCCTGAATAATGATCCGGCATTCACTCGATAAGTCCACAGCATTTTGAAACAGCTCCCATATTGCCCTTTTAGCCTGGTTATCATCCAGCTTTTCAAAGCCCTGAATCAGCTTGTTGGCGTGCTGGCGCATATCATTACGGCGGGACTCTTCTTTTTTGTCGTCCGCAAGTTTTTTGCGGTTTATCTCAGTTTGTTGCATGGTTAAAATTGGGATTAAGTGTCATTTAGTTTACCTTTATCTTCCCCGTCACAGCACTGTCGATCAGCGTGGCTTTGTATTCTTTGAGCTTTTCGATTTGTAACTGCTGTTGACTTGTTGCTTTTTCCGTTACTTTTAGTTGGTTGTCTAAATAGGTTGCAATTTGATGTTGCTCCTCAAGCGGTAGTACAAATAGGTCAACCTTGGAAAAGTTATCAAAGTTTAAATCCTGCCCATCCCTGATGAAACTCGCAGTGGACTGTAATTCACGAATGTATCTGGATGATTTAAAGAGATAGCTATAGAAACCAGGATCGATTTCTTCTAAGGGTCTAAGAACAACGTATGAAGAGCGAATACAACCAGAGGACCAGGCTCTTTCAAGTCCGCCTTGGAAACTTCTCATACTGATTACAAAATCATCGACTTCCACATGTTTCCGTTTATCAAGGTGAAATTGTATTTTCACTACTCTACGCCCAATTTTTCTTTCGTATTCATCTTGTGGGATTACACCATACGCTTGCGTAGCGGAAAGTTGGACATCATTTTTTCTCGCTCTTTCTTTTCTTTGAGTGAAGAGAAACTTACTCCTTCTCACTTCCCAATGCGCCGGTATATCCCCAATCCACTCCACCCCACTGTTCTTCATTGGTACATTCTGATTCAGGCCACTGGTAATCACACGGTCGATCAGCACCTGCCGCCGCTCCTGCAGCAGCCCGATCAGGCGCTCCTTTTGGGCGATGGCTTTGTCGATCAGGGCGGTTTTGCGGCCGAGGAAGGTGGCGATGCGGGTTTGTTCGGGGAGGGGGGGGATGGTCAATAAAATACTCAAAATAGCCCTTTGAGAAATTCCATATCTTGTAATTCCATTTGCATTAATGCTAAGCTGGGTTTTAGCAGAAATACTTTGCATTGCTCTGTGCAAAAAGCTACCGATAATTTCTTTTCCTGGCCTCAAAATAGCTAAATGATACCCACAGATTAGGTTTTCTGCCTCATGCTTCACTAATGAGGGCACTCCTATATCCTTCCAATCCTCAGAATCCTTTGTAATTAAAACATCTCCAATTTTTATTTTGAACTTGTCGATCTCCTCTTTGGAAGCAGTCGCGCTCATGAAGTCGATTTCCTTGGTAATGAAATCGTTCTTATATACATCGACATAATTGCAGAGCTTGACAGGAATTTCTAAAGGCTTCTCATGCTTGTCGACGTTGCTTACAATCATTTCGGAAAGAAACTTCAGTTTCTCAACACCCCAATGCGCTGGAATTTCCCCCAGCCACTCCACCCCCGAATCCTTATAGGCCGGGTAGCGCTCAAATTTTATACCTTCCGTATTGATTGCCTGCATATCTAGTGCTGTGGTATTTGTTTTATTCATTCCCATTCTTCAGGTCTACTTTAAACGTTAACGGGACGGTACACAAGTTCGTCAGGCCTCCCTGAATGATCAAAAGGTCTGCCTCATCGGTTTGCTCGTTGTAGTGGTACACCCGATACAGGTAGAAGTTTTCCTTTTCCATCCGGCTGCGTTCCAGCTCATTCCGGGTCAGGTAGAAGGTGGTATTTTTCGGGCCTTTGGTGGTTTTGACTTCGATGTATTTCTTCTGGCCGTCCGGATGGTAGGACAGAATGTCGTAGCCCAGGCCATCGCCTTCATCTTTGGCGGCGTGTTTGATCTTTTCCGCCAATCCTGGCTTTCCATCTCTGATAAGCCCGTCTCTTTCATACCTGACCACCCAGAGCTCTCCCAAATCGCCGACCTGCTTGTTCTTTCGGCTGTTTTCCAGGTGGTTGGTGACCTTTGGCGTTAAGTCGATCGCGCCTGCCTGAACCTCAAGGGTAGAAGCGTTCACTCTTTCTACCTTGGGCTGCCGTTTTACCGCCGGGGCGGGGGCGGCTATTCGACCCAGGTGAAAGTTGACGGCATAAATAAAATCCTGGGTCAGAATATTCAGGTTCTCGTCGTAATAGCAATCTTCCCCGATCCTTTCTTTGTGTAATTTCAACAACTCCTGGTCGGTGGTAATTTCACTGCGCACGAGTTTGCACAAGTTCTGGTACTGCCCGATATTGCTCAGCCGCCCGCCAACGGGCTTATAGGGGTAGCCCACCTTCTCGGCAAAGTCTTTGAACATGGTGAATTTGTAGAAGAAATATCTTTCCGGATACCGCAGGGTCAGGTAGACCATGATGGCCCGGTGGTCCTGATAGTCTTTTTTCCCGGGGAAGTTTTTTTGATTCAGGGCTACGAAGCCCTTCTGAAACTGTTCTACTCGCTGTAACAAGCCGGCATCCTCATCAAACAGCATGAGGAATAATTGCCGGACTTTTTCCGGCGTTACCTCCGCATTTTCCAGGACCATATTCTTGGGAAAGTAGTTCTGTGAGATCAGCAAATTTTCCGCCTTACTCAGAGAAGTGTCCAGGTTTGCCAGGAAGTCTTTGGCATGAATGTCAAAGCTGTCCTGAAACTGCTTGATGGCTTTCCATTTGTATATCTCCTCCAGGTGAACCCGCTCGAAGTTCGCTTTGTATTGGTCCAGGTATGCTTTTACGGCCTGTTGGCTCATTGTTGGTTATGGTTTAAACCTACCGGGTTAACTTGCGCGCCAATGAGAATTTGGCGCCCAAGAAGATTGCTCACATCTCCAGTATCTCCCGGATCAACCCCTCGCTTTCCTCTTCCAATTTCAGTATATCGCGGCTCACCTCCTCCAGGCTGCGCAGCGGCTGGTGGCGGTAGAAGTACTTATTGAAGCTGATCTCGTAGCCGATCTTGGTGTTGTCCAGGTTGATCCAGGCTTCGGGCACGTGGGGGTGCACTTCGCGCCGGAAGTAGGCGTGGATGTCGTCTTTCAGGGGGACGTTCTCGTAATCCCGCTGGGCCGATTCGGTTTCGTACTCGATGTACTCGCCGGGTTTGGCGCCGGGGTAATAGCCGAAGTCGGGCAGCTCGGCCTCGGTGCAGCCCAGGTGGTGCAGGAGTTGGTTCAGCTTGTCGCCTTTCAGCTTGTGAATACGGCGGACTACCTTTTCGGCGGTTTCATCGTACCAGCTTACGGCCTGCAGGATGGTTTTCTTGTCCGAAGCGGAGAGCCTGGCGCCCAGGGCCTTTAGTTCTCTGTCCACCTCGCTCGCCAGCCGGTTGAAGTCGTTGTGCGCTTCCTGCCCGATGGCTTCCATCAGCCGGGTGGCAGTTTGCAGCAGTTCCCGGCGTTCTTTCCACTTCTTCAGGTCCATCAGGTCCTTCAGCTGCTTTTTGGAGAGGTTGAGCTCCTGTTGGCCGCACCATTCTTCCACCTGTTTTTTCAGCCCGGCCAACTCGGAGTACACCTTTTCGCCAAAAGTATCCCACATCCAGGCCATGGGCTCGCGCAGGCGGCTGTCGAAGCGCAGCTCGGCGATGCGCTCAGGGGTGAACTGCGCCTTCAACCGGGAGGGGCGCTCAATGGTCACCTTGTAGTAGCCGAAGTCGGAATTGTCGAACACCTGGCAGGCGATGCCTTCTTCGCCTTCGCGTTCTATCGCTGCCATATCGCGGTAGGCAGCCAGTATTTCGGTGATGTGCTCCTGGGCGAATTCGCAGTTCTTCTGCCCCAGGTTCTTGCGCAGCTTGCGGTAGAGCCGGCTGGCGTCGATGAGCTGTACCTTGCCGCGCCGGTGGGCCGCCTTGTGGTTGCTCAGCAGCCAGATGTAGGTGGTGATGCCGGTATTGTAAAAGAGGTTGTTGGGCATCTGTAGGATCGCCTCCAGCAGGTCGTTCTCGATGAGGTAGCGGCGGATGTTGCTCTCGCCCCCGCCCGCATCGCCAGTGAAGAGGCTGGAGCCGTTGTGTACCGAGGCGATGCGTGAGCCGGCCGGGCTGACGTCCAGCGGTTTCATCTTGTCCACCATCTCCATGAGGAAGAGCAGTTGGCCGTCGGAGGATCGGGGGGTGGCGTCCACTTCCTCGTCTTTGCCCCAGTAGTCTTTCAATTTCACCTTGAAGCGCGGGTCGATCACCTCCTTCCCGTCCTTGATGTAGCGCAGTTCGCTGGACCAGGACTTGCCGTAGGGCGGGTTGGACAGCATATAGTCGAAGTGCATGCCGGCAAATTCGTCGGTGGCCAGGGTAGAGCCGTTCCGGATATTGCCCGGGTCGTTGCCCTTGATCATCATATCCGACTTGCAGATGGCGTAGGTCTCGTCGTTGATCTCCTTGCCGTAGAGGAAAACATCAGCCTCCGCCCGGATCTGCCCCTCTTCGTCCTTGATGAAGTTCTGGCTTTCGGTCAGCATACCGCCCGATCCGCAGGCCGGGTCGTAGATGGTGATCACCGGCGGCAGCTCGTCTTTGACGGGGTCGAAAACCAGGTGGGTCATCAGGTCGATCACCTCGCGGGGAGTGAAGTGCTCCCCGGCCTCCTCGTTGTTCTCTTCGTTGAACCTCCGGATCAGCTCCTCGAACACATAGCCCATACCCAGGTTGGACAGAGGCGGCAGTTTTCTGCCGTCGGGGTCCGCCTTTTCCTGCGGCGTTAGGTTGATATAGGGGGAGGTGAATTTTTCCAGCACATCCAGCAGCACGTCCTTGTTGGCCATGTGCTTCACCTGGTCCTGCAACTTGAACTTCTTGATGATCTCTTTGACATTTTCACTAAACCCATCCAGGTAAGCCTTGAAGTTGGCCTCCAGGATCTGCTGGTTGTTGGTGGCCGTATCGTGCAGCCGCTGCAGCGTCCACTCGCTGGTATTATAGAACACATAGCCGGAGGCTTCGCGCAGGCCGCTCTCGTCCAGCTCGGTAAAGCCGGCCTCCTCCCGCTGGAAGCGCACTTCTTCCATCACCTCGTCTTTGGCGCCTTCCAGCAGAGCGTCGAGCCGCCGCAGCACCACCATAGGCAGGATGACGTCGCGGTACTTGCCGCGCACATACACATCGCGCAGGCAGTCGTCTGCGATCGACCAAATGAAAGAGACGAGTTTGTTGTGGGAGGCGGTGTTCATGTTTTTTGTTTTGAGGTGTGTTTATCTGAAAGAGCCGCTGTCGCTAGTCCGCTAAAATAAGAGAAATCTTTAAATGTGATACGGCAATGGGTGTAAAATGTTACGGGGTTTGCCATTTGGCATTGTTGGCTTTGTGGCAAGTATTACTGGGTTTAATGATGCTGCTCACCGGTAAGGCTTCCCTTACCATGCTTAGGATTATCTGGTATCTTTAATTCTTTTCAAAATTTCTAAATGCGGTCTCAAAAAGAGTATAGAAATCCTGTTTAATATTCCAGAGGTTTCTCTTGTTATTGACCCAATCGTTGATGATCGCCTTCCAGGTTTCCATTATTCTGGATTTTCAAATTATTTCAGGTGTAACCCATATCAGGTATAGATATGTTGGTTCACTTCCGCTTCAACTCATCCAAGGTTTTCCCTTTACCATTCCTCCAACTCGTCCAACCGTTCGTAGCCCTGCCCAGCAGGACCCCGCCGGCGGTACTCGGGGAATTGAAGATATAGTCCTCCCGGAAGACCAGTTTATCTTCCAGTTCTTCAATGATCCCATCCTTGAGCAGCTTATTGCGCAGGGTGATCAGGTACTCCTGGCAGGAAGGCGTTGCATCCTTTCTTGCCTCCGAACCTTTGAAAACTACGAAGCCATCATCGATCAAGTCGCCTTCCGCTTTGATGTCCTTGGCGCTGAGTTCCAGGATCTCCGCTTTGTCTACAGATTGCTTCGCCACAGACTCGAAAATGGGAAACCCCAGGGTAGAGAGCAGGATCTTGATAGTGTCGAAGCTATCCAGGAGGTCTGCTTCCATATGTTCCGGGAGATAGGACTTGGCTGGGATGTTTCCATTTTCCGTATCATAGCGGTTGGCTTCTTTAGCCATCTTCACGGAAAGGTGTTCCAGATATTTCACATGCGCCTTGGTAAAGGCATTGATCTTAGATACCATCACTACGGCATAATTCCAAAACTCTTTCTCCCGGTTGTGCTGTTTAAGGCGGGTATAGCAATCTTCTGCCTCGCCAATGTAAACAACAGGCCTGGCTTTTTCGGAGGATTCTCCAAAGAGAAAATACAGCCCCACACTTTTGGCTTCTTCCCGCTCGCCGGCATACTCCAGTTTATTCCGAGGAATAAATACGGCTTTAACTACCCGGTTGGTGATCTCGGCGATCTTGACGCTCCTCGGCGAGCCGTCCGGCAGGAAGATGAGTATGGACTGGGGGCGATTCATGACTTTTTTTCTGTTTGCTGAGGGAAGTGTTTATTTGAAAGAGCAGCTTCATGGCGAAAGTAAGGGAAATCCCATGAAGGAAATACGAAAATTGGGAGCAAAATGTTACTGCCTTTGCCTTTTAACATTGTTTGGTGTCTAAAAATAGGCCTGTTAACTCTATGATTCAAAATGTTCATGCCAGACATTTTACTTTATATCCTCAATTTCCAGTATCTCCGGTTTATAAATAACCAGCTTTTCAGAGAAAGCTATCTCCCGGAATCGCTTTAGTCCAATTCACTCATGGCTGTTTTTTTGAAGGGAAATGCTAATTCCCCATTCCCCTTTTATGGATTGTAGTGACTATATTTGAACAAATAAATATAGCAAAAAAGAAAATAAGTTAACACCTTCCTGCAGCGCTACCGCTGGATGGAGCGGCAGCCCGAAGAGAAACGCATGCTGGTGATGGAGCCGGGCGAGCCGGAATACCGGGAGGTGCTCTCCCGCGTGCGGGTAGGGCAGGGGACATTCCGCACCCTCATCACCGATGCCTATCAGCGCCGGTGTGCCATCAGCGGAGAAAAGACGCTGCCGGCATTGGAGGCTGCCCACATCAAGCCCTACGCTGAATCCGGCCCGCATGCCGTTTCCAACGGCCTGCTGCTGCGCTCCGATCTGCACAAGCTGTTCGACAGCGGATATTTGACCGTCACTTCGCAACACCGAATCGAGGTAAGCAGCCGGATCAAAGAAGAATTCGAGAACGGGCGGGAATACTACCGGTATCAGGGAAAATCCATGCTCATCCTGCCCGAGGGCATCGACCGGCAGCCCGACCTGCGCTATATCCAATGGCACAACGAGCAGGTATATAACGGCTGATAAATCCATTTTTCATGACCGACATCGAAGAGATCACCCGGGCCATTCTTGCTTTCCGCGATGAGCGCGACTGGGCGCAATACCATACCGGCAAGGACATCGCCATGTGCCTGAGCGTCGAGGCGGGCGAATTGTAAGTGCCTCCGGAACTAAATATCTACCACTATACGCTTGTTCTTTTCCACCTGCTCGGCGTTGGAGAACCGGGCTTCGTAGCTCAAGCTACGATCCCGAACCCCCGCCTTGACCAGGCGGAAAATAACCGCGCCTATAATGGCATTTACTTAATTCCGGAGGCACTGGAGCTTTTCCTCTGGAAGAAAGACGGCAACGAGGTGAATGGGGAAAAGCTCAGGGCCGAGCTGGCCGACGTGTTCTACTCCGCCTTCCTCCTGGCTGCCCACTACGGGTTGGATGTGAAGGAAATTGTGCTGGAGAAGCTGGAAAGCAACAAGAAAAAGTATCCGGTAGAGAATTGAAGTATCGAATTTTTTGATGAGGCGGCCAATCCTTCTACCCCAGCCGCCACCTTCTCCGCTCAAAAATATCGAAGAGTAAGTTGAGGATATCATCAACATTGTTGGCGATCCCGAAGGCATAGGCAGGAGTGCCGAGCTCTGGTTTAAACTGGGTCACAGTAAAGACCAGGGGAGGGTAGTTGGGGTATTTATGCATTTGGGCGAGGAGTTTTAGCCCCGCTTTTTTGTCCTCACCCCTGATGATATCCGACACCACTGCATCAAAACCTCCTTCCTGCGAAAGGGCGGTAAGGGCCTCTTCCGTACTTTGAACAAAAGAAATATCCACTTTCAAAAGGAGCAGAAGCGCTTTGAGGCTGGCCCATTTTTGAGGGTTGTCATTGACGAGTAGCACCCGAGCCCCCCGAATAACCGGCGCCAGCTGTTGTGCACGCCAGGCTACCTGGTTCAGGACTTGGTTTTCAATGCTGGAGTTTCGCATGGTTGCCTGAGCATGCTGGACTCCCCGTTTCAACAAATACCGGGAAATAGAGGCAGTGACTTTAGAGGCCAGGTTATCCGGGCTGGTAAAAACCTCGGCCGTCCAGTTTTTTCGGATCCTGTTCTTAAGTTTTTGGAGTTTCTTTCCTCCGGGGCCGCATTCCATGTAGGCAGGGGGCCAAGGATAGGAATCGTCAATGATAAAGCAGAATATGGCTTTATTTCGCTCCCAGGCGTAATCCAATTCCATTTCGGTGAAAGATTTTTTCCCATCCGGCGGAATAGCACCGTAACGATGGGCATAAAGGCCCACAAACAAGTCGCATTCTTCCACCTCCGCCAAGGAAGCTTCCGCCGGGCGGAGGGGTTGCGAGCCAAAGCTTTCCATACGGAGCACCACCTGCTGAGTAGTCGGCAGGCTTGCCGCGACACATTTCCGATGCTCGAGAAGGTCTTCGCTGGTGGAGCTTAAAAAGATTTTTAAGTTTTTCATTTCGAATTTTTTAGGGTTGGCAGGTTGAGAGCAGAGGGGGTTAGTCACCGAAAATCAGGTAAAAATAAATCTCGGTGAATGCTTTCCAGGTCTATCCAACCCGGGAATTATCCATTCTAAAAGCCTAAGGGGCCGGAGAAAAATAAGTTCCCCGTTTCAGGCCAGAGGTTTTGTCGCTGGACAAGGCGCGAAGAACGCGCATAGCCCAGCTACGCAAGTGATGAGCAACAGTCTACCCCGCACACGCAGTGTCGGGGCAGTACAGCGGCAAAAGATCGGCATCAAATGGGGAAGTTATTCTTCGCCGGGCCCTAAGCAAAAAAGCAGGGCAATTGGGGGGCTTGAGCTATAGGAAACATAACGTTTTTAGAAGAAGGCAAACTTTGAGGGCAATGGAAGAAATGTTCTAACGATGAAATCCTCTATTTTTTAACGAATGGGTTGAGAATTTTAGTATTGAAGAAATACGAATGATTTCAATATATGTAAGTTGTCAAGCGAAGGAGCCCACAGCCGGCAAGGAGGCAAACATCACCAGGCGGCAGTTCATGCAACCCATTGGAATTTGTCAATATAGATCCGGCGATGATGTGGTGAGAACAGATGGTGTCCGGATGGGCTATGCGGCATCACCAACACGATAAAAACCTGAACACGCTTTCCCAATTATTCCCTATTTTTAATCCATGGATACACCCCAAGATCACATCCTGGCCTATCTCAAAAGCCAGTCCGTAGCATTGCCGGAGGACGAGCTGCAGGAGGCGCTTCTGGAATCCATCGCCCTGCAGGAATCCATGGACTTTTCCGGCCTGGGCTACAAGTGGGTCAACCTACGCCGCAATAAAGACGGAAGCATGGAGGCGTTGAGCCTGAAGCCTTACAACATGCTGCAGGCCGATCAGCGGGAGCTGCGGCGAAAGCTGCTGTCGCTTGGCGCCCAGGGCGCCCTGCTGTCCACCGTTTCCGGCCCGTTGGCGGTGGTGGCCAGCCTGGTGCTGCTCCTCCTGGAATTTGAAGATACCATTGCTCTCGAATACTCAGAAGAGCAGGCGAGGGTACTGCTCGCGGTCTATTTTGCCGATGGCCGCCTCACGAAGGAAAATATCCGGAAGGCTTACCGGGCGCACCATGGAGAAGACATCGCCCCGGAAGCCCTCCTGGAAAACCTGGCCTTCCTGGAGCGCATTCGAACCATCCGGCGGGGAGGCGACGGCGAGTGGGAATTATTGGAAACCGTAACCTTCCGGCGCGATGGCTGAGGAATTTCAATTCCCCGATACCTACAAACACTTGCTGGAAGAAACCCCGCTCGGGCAATTCGACTTCCAGAGCATGCCCGTCATCCACCCCGAAGCCCATCCAGCCTACAGCGATCCTGCTCTGAACCGCCTGCACCTGCTGGCCACCGCCGAGCACGAGCAGCTCCACGACATGCTCGCCCGGCAGACTACCCATGGTTATATGATCCTGCTCAGTATCCGCTATTTCAAAAAGCTGCCCGAAGCGGAGAAGGACGCCGTGCTGTACCGGCAGGTCATCCAGCTCCACGAAGAAGGGCGGGCCATGCACGAAGCCTACGCCACCTTCGGCACCCTCTGTGTCAACCGAGCTTTCCAGCCGCTGCTGGACACCCTGTCGCCGGAATACCAGTCGTACCTGGCCGAAGCCGAGGCCCTGATCCCGGAAACCTTGCGGGCGAAGCGGATGGGCCGGCTGTTGCTGTACGCCGCCGTGCTGGCAGCCCTTAGCCCTACGCTGCCCACACCACATGGTGGCGACAAAAAGGAGGTATTGCAGGCCGCCCTTCAGCAAGTATCCGGATGTGAAGGGAGGTGGGCGTCCATCCGGCGCTGGCGGGAAGAAAAGGAGCAAGACATCTTTGTATGGATGGAACAGTCGGCCCGGGAAATCGGGTACACCGAAAAAGAATTCCATGCCTCCATCTATTTTGAGGACATCAATGCACTCCTGCCCGGCGAGGAAGAATACCTGGCCTTTGAAGACAAAGAACGGCGGTTCACCGAGCAGCTCGTCCGGTACATCGGGCAGGAAGCCCTGCCTGACGAAGCCCGGCCGGTGGTTGTCTCCGAGCTCCGTCCTATCATCCGCGCCTACGGGCAGCTCCTGGCGCCCCAGTACCGGTTGGACCCTCTGCTCGCCGAAACCTTCGGCTGGGACGAGCCCACCTACGGGCTGCTCGACCGGCTGTTCCAGGAGAACATCCACTCCGTCTACCTACCCGGGCCGGTAACCACCATCCACCGCCTCGCCACCGATGTGGCTGCGGTCAACCGCATGGCACGGCACTGCGCAGCGCAACGATTTCCATTGCAGATCATCGGCTACCTTACCGATCAGCTGGCCGACAGCACCTTTCAGAAATTCCGGCAGCACCTGCCGCTGGAGAGCCGCCTCCATGTACAGTGGAACTTTATGTACAACGACTTGTCCGCTTACCGGCGGGGAGAAAAGCTGGAGATCCTCTTTTCCTTTGAGCAGGAAGATTTCAGCCAGCTGGAGCCGGAGGCTGCCGCCCACCTGAGCCTTTTTTCCTCCCCCGCCGATTACTACCACAAACCGGCACTGCGCAGCGTTGCCGACACCCTGGTATCGAAAGGCGTTAGGCTCTACCTCATGCAGCCGCTCAACTTCCTCACCTTTCTCGAATGGCGGCAGGAGCGGGAGCTATCGGTGCAGCCCTTTGTAGTGGAGCTGGTTACCCTGCCCGACAACGGCCTGTACCTGATGAAAGCATGGTTTGAGGAAACGGCCCCTACCTACGTCCGCCTCGTCGCGCAGTCGACTTTTGCCGGCGTACTGAAGCTGTACAGCCTGGAGCAGCCGCGGTTCAGCCTGAACCTGCGGGAGGAATTGAGCGAGAAGGATCGGGGAATGGTGAATTTTTTGAAGGTGTATTGGAAGTGAGGCCATTTTGGGCCTGTAACTTGACCCTTATAAACACCAAACCCTTGTCCAGCACATCACAACACCCTAACTTATTGCAGTCATGACAACCATACTAAAGATACCACTCAAGTCTGCCGATGAAGGCCTCATTCGGGAATTGCAGGAAAAGTATCCGGATGCGGTCCTGCATATCGAGGCAGAGGTGCGCCCTGGCGAGCGGCCCATGGATGAAGATCAGTTTTGGGCTATTATTGATCTGTTGGACTGGGACAAGGAAAAAAGGGAAGACATTCTTCGTCCCGCCGTTCAGGCGCTCAGCCAATTTCCCGAAAGCGACATTGCCGCCTTTGACGATATCCTTGCTGCCAAGCGCTATGCGTTGGACGGGCAGCGTTTTGCCGAGCAGTTAGGTTCCAACCGCTACTCCGAAGAAGAAGGGCGGCATTTTTCCGTAGACAGTTTCCTCTGCTCCCGCTGCTGCGTTGTTGCCAATGGGCGGGAATTCTATGAAAAAGTATTGCAGGACCCCAGCGAAATGCCCAAAGAATACACCTTTGAACCCCTTCTCAACCTTGCCGGCAAAGCCCATCGGCTCAAGACCGGAAAAGACGATTACGATCACCTGCCGGAAGTGTGGTACGAGACCTTTTCCAACCCGGAAGGCTGGCCGGGGGTCACCCCACTGAAAGAAAGGATCCGGACCCGCCTTCACCCTAGTTCAGCGCTGCGGCGGGCGGAGTCAGAATAAAAAGAAACCTCATGGTAATTCCCACCAGGATAAAGCAGAGGATAAGGAAAAAGAGTCCATTGAAAAGTATGAGAAGAAATATGGGCGGAAGCCTCCGGGCAATGAGTAAGTTTTGTCCACCTGAAGTTTTCTTCGAGCTTTCCACGTTCAGCTATTGTGCCTTCACCGCCTGGCCACAATCCTTTTTCAAACTTTGGTAAGCATGGTTCCTCGCCAGTTCGCCATAACGTTTACAGCCCTCCACCTCCTTTTCAAATTGAGCGAGGCCGACGGCGTGTGGCGCCAGGCGCACGGCTCGTTTCAGGTGATGAATGCATTGCACGAGGTCCTCTTTAACCACCAGGTGGTAGGCGGCGCGTTCCAGGCTTATTTTTACTTGTTCTTCCTTCAGCTGCCGGCAGGCGGCTTCAGCATCCAGCCTGCCCAATTTCTTTGCTTTTTCGATCAAACGGGATGAGGCGTCCGCCTCCTCAAAGGCAGCCGAATAAGCGGCGGCTTTAATAAAGACTTCCCCATTATCGAAAGATTTGGAGTTGAATTTTTCCAGTCCCCCTATGCTATAGATAGCGGCTTTATCTTTAAAAAAACCGATCATAGCTTCTGCGCTGCCCATCAGGGCCTCGCGGAAGGGGGAGTCGATCGCCTGATATTCCGGTTCGCCATATTTTATCCATTTAGGGTCAAGGCTATCGGCTTTGCCATCCTTGGAAATGAACTCCAGTATCAGTTTCGAAGCCAGGGGAAATTCACCATTGCGGCGGGTAACTCCGCAGAAGGTGCCTATGTAGATGGTTTCACCTTCAACCGGAGGGACGTCGTTTTCCGTTTTGAACACACAAAAGCCGGTGCGATAATTGTCTTTATTTTTAAGGGTGATGGAGAGGATCTGCCGCAGCAGGTCTGCCCTGCCATAGGCATAAACCCTTTCTTCTTTGGTGCCGCCGACACTAACATGTTCCGCAAAACCGGATTTATGTATCCTCAATATGCCGATACGGATCCCTCCTTTGCCGTAGGAGTACATTTTGTACAAGCCCTCGTGGGGCAGGTTTTGATATTCCCGCAGCTTTTCGAATTCGGTAACAGGGCTCACCAATGCCCTTTGCCTGTCCGCCAGGTAATTCACTATCCAATCCTCCCGGGTATTGAGCTTGGGGCATGGATAAATAGCCTTCGGCTGAACGGCATCATAGTCTTCTTCAGCAGGCTTCTGGATAGTTCTGCCGTCAACCTCTTCGATCCGTTCCATGACGATGGCGCCGGCACCCAACTTGCCAGGAGGAGAATACATGATATTATGCGACCCCAAAAGGAGGTCTTCCCCTAATTTGAACAGGATGAGGTTGATGTATTTGTCATTATCCGGCTCCAGGAACAAGGAAATAATAAAGTAGGAACTATTGTTCAGGGTATGGTTCATGACCAGTCCCCAGTGTTCCAATATCCGGCCTTTCGTATTGCGGCGGGTTTTCATCCTGCAGGAAAGCACTCCATTTTCGTCTTCATAGATCCACAGTACCCCTTTTCCTACGGTGGAGAAGAAATCATTTCGGATGTATTCAGGCAGAGATGGATACCGCTCATTAAAATAAATATGGAACAGGCCCGTAAAGGCTTTCGACTGGCCGTAGAATTTTGCATCCTCCTTAAAAGGCCCGGGAGTGACCTCCAGGTCTTCAATTTTAAACCTCATGTCATTGCCAAAAGGAGAATAGGCCGTCAGCATGCTGGCCTTGTGTTTGAGAAAGCGGGCTATTTTTTGGTTGGGAATGGCGTCCAGTTCCCTGGCAGGTGTGAGCAGTTCACTTTCCGGGACTTTTTCCAGGACCGCAAGGCTGGCTATGGTATAACCTTTCCCATTATTGTAGAAGAATACCGGTTGCAGCAATTCCGGGTTATTGCCCGCCCCGATATAGGCATAAAACATCAGGACGCAATTATCCCGCCGAAAAGAAATGATCAGCTTATCACTGCCAATAACCTCGAGGATCACTCTGTTTTCGTCCGGTTCATTTCTCCGGGAGAAATAGGACAACCTGCTCTCCCCATAAGGATCGAGGATCAGGTTGGAAACCTGGAATTTACCTTTAACGGTATGGTGGAGGTTAAAGAGGTTATAGGCGCCGGCTACCCGTTTCAGGTGGATCTTATCTTCTTCCTCTATCCTGACGACTTTAACGAAAGCCTCAAGCACCTTAATTACCGGATCCGAAGCCTCTCCTGAGCGCAGGCTGGCCCTCAGGGTTTTCGCGCTGACCAATTCGACGGGTTTATTACGGTTCGCATATTCCTGCAGGCTTAATATCCGGTTGTCCTGCCCTTTCGCCTTGGCTTGGATCAGGCTGAAAATACTTTCATCCTGCTTCCTTTTGATAAACTGGAAGACCATATCGCTGATCTCGTCCACCATTTCCTGGAACTCGCTTTCCTTGGACAACTTCCTGTAGTTGTCCAAGGGATTTCCATTATTTCGGAAGATCCTGAACCTGTATTTTTCAATGCTTTTCAGTATATCAGGCGAGATGGGGTTTTTTTCGTACGGCAGTCCCGCTGGAAACAGGCCCTGTCGGATTCGATAAGCCATATCAGGAACCGCCTGCGAGATCAACATAGCACCCAACCGAGGAACTCCCAAGCAGAACCGGTTCCCGAAGGAGGCGGCCATTCAGGATCGGCAGCGCTATCAGTTTTTTCCCGGTGGCCGGTTTTGGGGATATTGAAGCAGGTAATTCTTGTGATATTCATTGCATTTATGGCGTCGGGCCTTGGCGCTTTTCTTATGGGCATGGTCAGAGGGGGCCCTTGAAGTAGGCAAGTCAACAATGGTAACCGAATGGTGTTTTACTCCGTGATCACTACTTTGGCGTAAAGCACCCTGTATTCTTCCTTCACTCTAACAAAGAATACCCCGGGCGGCATATCAGGCCAATCCATAGCAAGTATTCCATCTGGAGGGATCTCAACCTTTTGAGTCGGGGAGGTTATCCTGCCCTGAGCATCCAGAACAGAGAGTTCTACGGTTTGCCAATCTCCGGTGAAATTCAAGTTGAGATGGCCGCCTGATGGGTTAGGAAAAACGGTGATACTTTTTGAGGGCGGCGGTATTTCAGCATTTGTAAAAACGATAACCATATAGTCTATTGAAACTGAATCCGAACAGCCATTCTCATCCGTATAGGAATAAGTAAGCGTAAAGCTACCGGTAGCTTCAGGTAGGAAGAAACTGTCCTGCATGAAGGAGCCTGAAAACATACCACCCGGAGGGATCCCCATCAACTGCAACGTATCTCCAATGTATAAGGTGGTATCTGCAGGGATAAGATCAACAGCTGGCAAAGGGTTCAGAGCGACGGTTGCCACTTCTGAAGCCGTGGGGTTGTTGGCCACGCAGGGTAGGGAGGAAGTCAGAAAAACCTCGATGAGATTTTCAGCCTGAGCAGGAGTGAAGGTAAGTTCCAGGCTGTTTTCTCCGGCAGGTTGCCCGTTCACCTCCCATTCGAAGACAGGGCTGGCGCCGCCATTGGAAAAGGCAGCGGTTAGTCCTACGGTTTCCCCCTCACAAATGGCAGTATCCAGCGGGGAGATCTGGATGGTAGCAGTAGCCAGAGGGATCACTTCCAGTTGCCAGGAAGCGGAACCTGTACACCCGTTCCCATTGGTCACCGTGACATGATACGAACCCGGCGTGCCGGCCTGGGTTATCCTGTTGGTGGTTCCATCCGACCAATGGTATGTTGTATAGCCTGCTCCTGCATCCAGAGTGGCGGCCTCCCCTTCACAGATACTGGACGGGCCTGTAATAGCAGGCTGGGGTGCGGCAAGTTCCTCCACCGCCATAGCATCGGAACCTCTGCAGCCATTCTCATCGGTTACCGTTACGCTGTAGGATCCCTGTTGGGTGACTTCGACCACCCTGGAAGTAGCGCCATTGGACCACCTATAGATGGCATATCCCGGCCCGGCATCGAGAACTGCCGTTTCCCCCTCACAGAAGCTGGCATCTCCCTGTATCGTAGGTTCCGGAAGAGCGTTTACCTGGATGGTTAAAGTGTTGGAATATGCCGGTTCAGCATCCAGGCAAGGCTCAGAGGAGAACAACCGGCATTGGACCTGGTCGCCATTGAAAGGTTCGTCGAGCGTAAAAACGAAAAAGCTCCCCGATTGCTCCAGGTTGCCGTTGACCAGCCACTCGCACACGGGGTTGTTTCCCTGGTGTTCCGGCTCCAGGAGGAAGGTTACCGGTTCCCCGGCACAAACACTGGTAGCTGTGGCCTCAATATGGGCTTTTACCATGACGGTATCCGTGGCGGGGATGGAACTAAAATCTGCGAGGTTCTGTAAAATGGCCGGGTGGCTGGAAAAGAGCTCCCGGATGGAAGTGACGCCACTCAGGGAAGAGAGGTAATTGTGGCCATTGATCAACATCGGGCCCAGGTTGATCCCAAAACGCGGGACGGAAAGCCAGGGGCCCCGGTAGTTCAGCCCATTGATCAGGGGGTCGTACGAAGCATCCGGATTCAGATGGAAGGCGTCGGGAAAACCGAAGACGGGCGACCAGAAGCTGTACCGATACGTAGCCTGGAAAAAGGGGTCGAGTTCATTGTAATAATAATCCAGGCAAGCCGCCGCTTCGTCCGGCACAAAAGGCAAAACAGCGCCGCTCCCATAGACAGCTACGGTTCCATTTTGGCCATTCCCCTGATCCAGGCGTGGACAGTACCCGTAGCTGTGGTAATTGGATACCAATACGGAATCGTTTTCGGGAGTGATGAAAACACCGGCCGTGTCCGGCCCCTCACAGGGAGCTGTGCCAAATATCCTGGCGTCATACCCCAGAGCCGCGTATGTTTCCCTGCAGGTTTCCAAGTCTTTCAGCAAGGCCTGCCTGGCGTTGTTATAGCGGTCAGCGCTTTCGGGATAAGGCGCATACATCTGTAAAGCATAGTACGTCGGATTGGATCCTGAAGCGGAGTAAACGTACCCTCCTTCAGGAGAGAAGGGCTTTCGGTACGATGTTTCAAAAAACGGGTTGACAGGAAGGCGGTGCGTGGGGTCAGGGGAGGACACCGCCAGCAGGAAGGCCAGGTCCAGCCCTTCCGAAAACCAGCCGGCTGTATATTCGGGGAACCCGTGCTCCGGAGTCCACTCCACAAACATCCCACCATCATTGGGAGAATACAGGAAATTCCAGTCCGTCATCCTGTACAAAGCGTCCGCCATGCTTTGAATGCTGTCGTTCCAGCTGAAATACTGCCCGGCGGTGATCACCCCCGGCAACAGCAAGGCATTGGTATTCAGGGAATAGGGCGTTGTAAGGCTTTTTCTTTCCAGCGTGTTGATATCCAGGAATTGAGCCCAGTTGCCTTTAATAGTGGCGTACTTCAAAGGAGAATTTACTAATTCGAGGGTATTCTCCGCGTGCTGGCAACGATACAGCAAGTTGTAAAGGATCTCCTGCACCCGGGCTTCGATCTTAGCCGGGTCAACCCACCCTTGCTGATGAGCGATGACACAAGCGCTCAACTGAAAGCCAATGGCATCAACAGAGATCAGGTCTTTCCAGATATGGCGGTCGAGGGCAAACTTCGAGCCCGGGTCAACCGCTGTCCAGAAATGCCGGAAGCTCACCTCGTTCAGGTAAGCCAGCAGTTCAGGACCGCTGCCAGGGTTGGGTTTTGCGAACCTTTTTTCCACCAGGTAGAAGTCATCCAGATACAGCGTCCCTTTTTCCAGTATATTAGAGGAAACGCCGGGCGCCGGGAAATCCGCCAGGACCAGGCCCATGAACTTGGCCTTCGCCGGATCAAAACAACCGGGAAGTGTTTCCAGAGCAACGGAGATACGCTGCCATTGGCCCGACGGCGGGATATCGAACACCTGGAAGGAAACCCGGTCATCGGCATCATGCAACTCCAGCTTTAAGGACAAGCTATCCTCTGATTCCAGCTTGCAAAAGAAAACGATGGAATCGACCTGCCGGTTTCGGAATTCCGGGGCTTCAAAATCAGGAAACAGGCTGGTGAGGTCCAGGCTGGTTTCCTGGTCATACCAGCCTCTTTCAAAAGACTCCAGGTACATGCTCCAGCTAAACAAGGGCCCGTATTCTATTTTCAAAGAACGCCCGTAGCCGGACCTGGTAGCCGTTGTCTCATAACCAATATCCAGAATAGTGGCGCTATTGCCATAGAGGACTCCGCTATTGCCGCCGAAAAGGTTGGAAAAGGTATTCACCCGCCCCACATCATCGTCAAAATTCTGGAACGCATGGTAATAGGGGGCGCCGGAGTTGACGTGGACCGTAATGGCATTGGAAAAGACGGGGTTATTGGTAACGCAGCCTTCGGAAGAAGCCAGCCGGCAGGTGACCACGTCAATATCCTGCAGAGAAGGGGTGGAAAAGGTACTGCCCGAGGATCCGGTGGGCGCCCCGTTGACCTGCCAGGAGAACTGCGGGGAAGATCCGGCAAACCGGGCATCTGCCGTAAACGTTATCTCTTCTCCGGGGCAAATGCTCCCTCTGTCCGCTTCAATGTGGACGGAAGCGGAGGCTTGTAAAACAAAACTCACCTTTACCGTATCCGAACCACTGCATCCATTAGCGTGGGTGGCCGTAACCGCGTAAGTGCCGGGAGAAGTTACGGAAAGAACCCTGCCGGAACTGCCATTCTGCCAATGATAGGTGGAAAACTCCGCCCCGGCATCCAAGGCAACTGGTGTGCCATAGCAAGCAACGACATCCAGGCCAAGGTCCGGTTTCGAAGAGGCTGTTGCTTCCGGAGTATTGCCAAAACCCCCGATATTCAGGCGCTTGCCGTTTGGAACGGGTTCCAGGGCATAACTCAGCGAGGGGTCGCCGGCATCAATCAGTGGAGAGCACTTTTTCAGGTGGAAATCTGCCGCTGCCGTATCCTGCACCTGGGGGTCCTGAAACAGGTTGCCTGCCCCCAATTGGCTCATATCTGCGGAATTGTCAAAAAAGGCATTATATACCACATTTTGAAAGCTCCCCTCGAGGGCATTGGGGAAATTGCTTATGAAAATGTTATTGCCGATATAGGCCTGGGTGGCTGCCGGCCAGGCAAAGATGCCTCCACCTTTGGGATCAGGTGCGTTTCCTTTGATGTGGTTGCGGTAGAAGACATTATTGCTGATAAAGGGAGAGCCGCTTTCGATACCGATACCGGCGCCCCGGACATCTGGCCCCCAGTTGAAAACCCGGTTCTCTCTAATGATATTATGCGTTATCACTGCGTCAGAGTTGATGATCCAGATCCCTCCTCCGAACCTCCAGGTACGGTTGTTGCGGATGTCGTTGTGAGCAATGACAGGAGCTCCTCCTTCGATCACAAGCCCATTTCCAGAGAATAGAACAAAGAAATTGTCTGCATACCCTAAGCTGTAATTGTTAATGATCTCATTATTCATGACCTGCACACAGGAATTGACACAACGTATACCCACAGGTTCTCCAGTGGAGCAATCATTACCAGGTGCCCCATCAATCGTAAAATCCCGGATAATGGTCCTGGCATTACAATCGATGCATTCGATTAAGGGAGCATCTTCACAGCCATTCCTGCGAAGGACAGTAAGCCCTGTGCCGACACCAACAAGAGATACGCCATTCTTCATTTGGAGATGCTCAACAAAAACTCCGGCGCTAACCAATACTGTATCCCCGAATTCTGCGGCATCAATGGCGGCCTGGATGGTGGGAAAATCTGCCGGCACCCGGATTGTAGTGGCGTTTATCGAGGATGGAACCGTTCCGAGTAAAAAGAAAAGGGAGGCTATCTTGGCCAGGAGGGAAGAAGGCTTTTTCATCACTATTTGGTTTTGAAAAATACTATACACCCCTCGGTTATCAGAGGTGAAATTTTGGCAAATTTATTTTTGTGGCCTGCAAGGCGAAAAGCACAGGCATAGCCGCAGCTACGGCGAGCATTTTCAACGCCGCAGGGCGCAAAAAGAAAGCGACAAAAATCACTTCTGGTGACCGAGGGGTGTATAATCCTCTAGAACTACCTGTCCAACCCCGGACAGGTAGCGGATGGGCTAATCTGCTGATGGTTAGGTACAGTAGCAGGGTGGTGCAGTACTACCTGTAGGTGCTCATCTTCCTTACTCTTATAAGATTCCCTACCTTAATGGCATAGAAATACGTGCCTGCAGGCAGGAGATCGCCCTTTTGATCCCTGCCATTCCATTCCGTTTCATGGCTTCCAGGAATAAGTTCGCCCAAAGTTCGGTTATAAACTGTTTTACCTCTGGCGTCAAAAATTTTCAACCAGGCGTTGCCTCTCTGGGTGCTTTGGAATGGAATTATGGTAGTGGTATTAAAGGGGTTCGGATAATTTTGTCCGATAAGCAGTAGCAGCCTATCCGAGCCGTGTTCTTCAAATGTAGCTCCGATGATCCCTCCCGTTGTTCCCTGTACCGTATCTCCTCCCGGAAAAACAACAGTATATTCAAAAGGCTCGGTGCCGGTGAAAGGCGCCAATCTCTTGAAAACGATCTCGCATTTACAGTCATCTACCGAGATCTGGACGTGGTTGGGGTCATATCCCTGAAAAGACCACTCCAGCATAGACGGCGCTACTCCCGGAACAATATCCCATACAGACAGGCGCAATTCATCTCCTTCGATAATGATCATATCCGGCATCTCAACAGCTGGCGGATAAGCTGTGGTATTTGCCGATGGGTAATTGAAATCGTTGTTATTGGAAAAGAAGGCATTGCCCAGCATACTCGGATGAGCTGCCAGCCCCAGTAGCATGGTGGAAAAGTCAATGCCCTGGAGGTCACAAGCCGTCCAAGCTGGGTCTTCCTCACTGAAGCGCCACAGAACAGGCGTCTGTGCATCATCCGGTAAATGGTATACCCCGAGCGGGGTTGCATGCAGGTTAAGCAGGTCATTCAGCCCATTGGGGTTTACCGGTATAAATCCAGCGATGATGTGAGGCGAGCAGAGCGTGCCAGGATGTTCCATAATGTTGTCTGCATTGTAGAAGCTCGGAACAATGTCGCAGGAAGACCCGGCCCCGAAGCCCCAGACATAACAATACGTATCGGTATTCTTCCGCCACCACAGGGAGTCGACGCGCATGGCGTTATCAAAAAATTGCTGATAGCCAGGGTGGTTAGTGTAGTAATTGCACAGATAGTGGGTAAACTGATGGACAAAGCCCGAAAGGAAATTTCCCGAAAAATCACTCAACACCTCGATGCCCATAAAATTGGACTTCGGCAGCTCAGCAGGATCGGCATAGTGGCCCTCCCACAGTAAATTAGCTATATCATTGTTCCGGAAATCGTTCTTAGCCAGCCAGGCCACCAGCATATACTCATTGTAGGGTTTGGTGAGAAACTGTCCATTTCCTTCACAATCAGAAATGAGGTATATCTCCCCGGTCGCCGGGGTTTCCAGCATAGATTCCCAATCGGTGGACAAATACAGGGCATCCGCCAGTAAGCCAATAGAATCATTGTTGGAGAAATACTTTTTACAGAACAGTGCTCCGGCGGTGAGGATGCCGGAATCGATGCTCGAAAATTCGCTATCCCATTCCTGTGCGCCAGTTTCTGCCTTTATAAAATGCCGGAACCAGCCCGCGCAGTTCCTTTCCGGTTGGAAGCCTGGCCGCAGGCCGTTCATGCTCTTCAGGGTTTCCAGGGCAAGTTCCTCAGCGTTGGGGATCCAACCCTTAGCGTCGGCGATACAAAGAGCAATGAGCCCCATTCCCGTTGTAGCCACCGAAACCGGGTGGAACTGTTCTCCATTCAGGTTGATGGCGTCGCTGTAAACACCAGTTTCCGTCCGCAGGAACTCAAAGGCAGCATAACTATTTCGGAATAATTTTTCCGGATCGATGGCGCCAGCTGCTTCCACCATCGCCTGGAACTCCTCACTGGACGAAGATATCCCGTTATAGTTTTCCGCGACCACCCTCATTTTCAGGGGCAGGCCCCCTGGAAGGGCGTTCGCAGAAAAGGTAAAACTGGCCTGAGGGGAATTGAAGGGGGCATACGTTCTCTCCAGGCAGTACCAGTCACAGCCCAGGTAGTATTCGAGGCGTACGGATTCGAGGCGTTCGTCGTTGTTTTGAATGGTTGCAGAGACGGTTACATTGCCTTGCAGGGGAATAGTGCCTGAAGGAGGGGCGCCATTGACCATTAAATTCTGAGGAATGCCAGGCATGGCAAGGTCGGGGAACTGGTAGCCGGAGGCCCTGAATTCTATTTCATCTACGTGCAGCACACCGGACAATTTTTGCTGGTAACTGCGCTCGAAAACGATCACGAATTCTCTAATCTCCTCCTCCTCGCCAATTGGCGGAATAAAGCCCGATAAAGGCAGGGAATAATCCTGCGGGGAAAGGCCAATATTGAAAACCCTGGCAGTATGCCCCAAATCCTCCGATTTCAGTTCCAGTTTGACATTGCCTGGATTGGTGGAGGAGTGTTCAGCCCATGCCTTCAAATTCAGGGAATGATATTCAGAGAGGTTTTTGCCTATTGGGCCCCACCCGGTCGCATCCCCTCCCAAAATGAAAAATACACCTCCAAATTCATCTTCTTCGCCATTGTCATAATGGACCTCCAGGTTGTAATCGCAACTGGCAGGAGAAACACCTTGCAAATCAATGAAGCTCTGATAATTTCCGGTGCTGTCCATTTGAGAGAATTCCCCAATATTTCCGCCAACAGCATCGCTTTTTATCAAATCATTAAAAGGGTCCAATTTAACCCGGCCCACAAAGTAACTGCCAAACAGGATCTCGTCAATCTGGATGCTTCCAGCCAGCGGGCTATTATTGGCGTTGGAAGAAAAGTAATCAAACCCCAGCACCAATTTAACGATATCTGTTCTTTCGGCCAGATTCCAAAAAGCGTCTAAAGGGATTACCACCTTTTGCCATTCGTCAGACGGGCCGCACTCCAAATAATTCCATACAGCAACCTTAGCCGATTCTGTATTGTCCTCATTACCATCAATTAATCTTTCCAGCTCAACCTGCAAATAGATGCCGTCTTGAAGCCCTCTGATCCAAAAAGATAAATAATTGTAATTTGACAAATTCAGCCGGTCGAGTGGAGAAACCAAACCGGCAAAGCTGGTAATGGTATCCAGGCTTACGTCAAAATTCATTTGAAGAGATTTTCCCGTATGACAAAAGGCGGGGAAATCATCAATGGTTTCCTTGGTAAAAATGGCATTGGAGTCAAAGGGCATAGTGGGTAACCCATCATTATTTAAAGGATGATTGTTGAAATCATCGACTAAATACACTTCCTGAGTTTGAGCCCCAATCCAATAGCTGCAAAACAGGAATAAGAACATCAAAACCTTATCCATGCGAAATGGCGTTTTTCAAAATTTAGAATTGCCCCTCGATCAGTTGATCAATGGGATGATGAATGTTTTAACGGCAAAATCCAAATCTCCAGTTTCATTGATTCTGATGCAGTTATCGTTATCATTGTTATCACCGTTATCCTCTCTGGCGGCATCCAAAACGACTTGTCTGCCGGCGAACAGAAAGATCAAATCTTCCGTTGAAATATCCTCTTCGATGAAGAACTGAAAGTCCCCCCTGTCCGGTCTCAGATGGTCATTGCACCCTGTTCGATCTCTTAAGCCAAAAAAGTCAGCGATTTTCTGGACATCCGTCCAGGAGGAGAGTTCTATTACTTTTTCATCATCAATGAGCTTACTAATCTTTTTCTTTGCTGTATCTAATCGGAACTTATCCACCAGAAAACAGGTTCTTTCTTTATTAATGGTGAAACTGATAACCGGTTGCCCGGGAATGCAATCAGGATATGTTTCAATAAACCCGTTGAATTTACCATCCATATCTATCACCTCCTGGAAGCTGTCTGCCAGCGCGGATAGTTCCCCTTGCCACTTCTCCCGAGCTTTGGGGAGGGCAAGGGTTTTTTCCGCTACATCTAATGCCTGTAACGCTAATTTCCTACTCGTTAATTCGTAAATGAGGTCAACAAGATCGTAGCCCCCTTCGGCATAGAAAGCAATATCCCCTTCATTAAAAGCAAGTTTTGGATTGAATTCAGTAGGTACATCGAGGCCTAGTTCCTGCACTATTCTTTTGACATCAGAACAGAAGGTGTTGCAGTGCAATTGTTTTTTGATCTGAAAAACCTTCATCAGGGGGTCTTCCACCCTTTTACGCGGGACTTTAAAGCTTACTTCCTTTTTCTCTTCTCTTCCGTTGCTCCCTTCAACAGGTATTATTTTTGTAAAGACATATTCATCGGTCTCCTGATTAAAAGTAACCTCCTCTTTTTTCGCACTTTTATCCTTTTTCCCCTTTTGCCCCCACGCAGGCTGAATGGAAACAGAAAAAGCAAGGAGAAAAGAGAGGAGTACAAAAACAAAATTAGTTTTCATTGGACTGTTTTTTAGTTTGTTTGTCATTATTTTTTAAGTCTACTCTATCTGAAATACCATCTGCGTTGCAGATAGAATCCAGGTATACAATATTTGAAGTATCCAGTTGTGAAGGCAGGAAGGCTTTTGCTTTTGAGTAAACATATTTGAACTCCCTTACTTCTTCACAAATGGATCCCTTAATGATTTTCTGATCGACTAATTCGTTTTTATGCATCAGGGCAATATTATCGAAAACGTTGAATAAGTAATTAATATCGTAGGTGAATTCCATTTTATTCCTCGCCGTATCATTGTGGCTGTACACGGAATTAAGCGCTCCAAGGAAGCCGGCCCGGTCTTTTTGTGAAAAGCTTTCCACCGCAAAAAATGCCAGCCTTGCTCTGGCTTCCAGCATTTTATTCTCTTTGACCTGATAGATAGCGTTGATTGCTTCTTGCCTCTTATTAAGGTCAATAGCTTCGTCACATTTTCTCAACCCCAGACACAGAGAGGCTAATGCGATAAGAACAGTAATACTATCTATAAAAATGCTAAAGCCGTTCATGAAAGCCTGGCTCGGCTTTTTATCATTACCCTTGCCACTTTCACCTGTAGAAGGTTGCCCCTCAGCAACGCCTCGGGCCTTGTCCTGATCCGGACTCTGGGCTTGCTGATCAATCTCAGTACTTTCACTGGTAGTCTCCACGTCTTTCTTTTCCTCCTTAGCCATATCCTCCGCACTATCTAAATTTGGATCCTTATCTTCCATATTCATTATTTTTTAACAAACCTGAAATTGTCAAAGCCCAATATTCCATTTGCCGGTTCAACAAATGACCCGTCATTTACAGAAACACTAACTATTTCTTTAACTTTTTCCTGATCCAATGGCACCCATTTGTAAAGGTGGTCTGTGATTAGTATAGTATCAAAATGTTCTAAGGGAATACTTATCGTTTCCCAATCAGCAGAAGGAAAATTTCCGTAATCAGAATTTAGAATGTATCGTTCCGGAATGGAGTCATTTTCTATATCCTGCAGCTTTATCCTTGTTTCTCTGAGATTACTGTTGAGAAACATTTTCACTTCAAACCGAAGCGAATCATACATCCTTAAATCGACCCCGTCCGGGCAGTCGGTTATCTTAACTACCAACCCTCCCCCAGTCCATCCTGCCGGGCTGACGCCGTCGTTGCCTACGATGGCCAGTTTGGCGTACCACCTGCTGTTTTGAGCGCCCCCTCCTATGGTATCGGCTGTTACCCATACCTCAATATTGGAAAGCATGTCCTTCCATATTCCTATTGACCCGCCACAATCATTAGGCCGGCCATCATCTTCAAAATCGGCAATCATCAGGACATCCTGTGAAATGTCGAAACACTGGCATTGATCCGTGTCCATCTTTTCCGGCTCACATCCGCAGTCCACTTCACAGGAGGCAGCAAACAGAAAGCTCAAGGCTCCCAAAATCAGGAATGAACAAGTGCGTGGATTTATCATTTGGTAATTTTTATTTATTCCTGAAAAAGCCGGAAGTCGAAAATCCGATTCCAAATCTCCAGTCCCCCTTTTCCACTTCATTTTTCGGGGCGTCTTTCAGCCACCACAGGTTGTGCTGGTATTCTCCATAGATGTGCAGGCGCCGAAGGATCTCGCTAAAGAAATCATCCTCATCAGAAACGTAGGGGTAGATCCGGGCGCCTCCACCACCACGGACGTAGTTTTCCCACCACCGGCAACTGCAAGGAGAAGCAACATACGTCCAGTCCGTTACGCCGTACACAAGGATAATCGGGCTGTGCTTTAAAATTTTCACACCAGCTTTGAGGTTGCCCGTCCACAAGAAAGAATTGAACTTTTCGACGCTGAAGTTAGTGGCCCGGAAAGTGCCGTTGGCCCAGGCAATAATCGCCCACCATTTCTCTTCATTGAACAACGGCTCGTCATAATAATAATCGACACCAAACTGAAAATCCCTGGTAATGTAATTGCTGAATGGATTGTCGGCCTCCTTTTCGTCGTAGTACCAGCGCAACCCGCCCTGGATGAAAAGCCGGATACCGAACAAAGGGGTGAACTCCCCCTTCTTTTTGTAAAAAGGATAGTATTGAAAACCCATTCCACTTTGGAGGTGATTCTGCCAGAAAAAACGTTCTACAGAGGAATCCCGCGGAAGGAAAAACATATTAGAAACAAGCATACTAGAAAACAGCCCTGTTTTCTCTTTTTTATTAAACCAATGAGTGAGCCGGAATTCTGACCAGGTATCAATACCATCATAGGGATTTGCCCGGTCGGTGAAGTTGTATTTACTATAATGGGAGTCTCCCAGCAGGTCCCATCGGCTCTGTTGTGCCTTTAAAAGGCCCGTTACAAGAAGGCACACCAAAAAAGCGAGCAGATGACATGTCACCGGCAGAATTAATAGTTTTACGGGTTGGGGCATAGTACTCCTCATATTTAATGAATAGATCAGGTGTTTGTTATCTTCGAACTCAAAGAGGAGTAGTTAGGGCTATGGCCGACGGAGGCCGTTTCTCTGGACCAAATTGGCGGGACAAAATTTGCCCCGGCGACAAATATCAGGACCAAGACATGATTGAAACAGAATTTCCTCGATTTCGACTCATCATCGAAATTTGAATAAACTCTTTCGCTCTTCCTTCTACAAAAAGGAATACTTCAAAAATGCCTGGAAAAGAGAAGCGGGTCAACCCCCCAATTGTAAAAATGGAACTTAACAAGGCGCTGCCCTATACACCCATAAGAAACTTAGCGAGTTCATTTTCTTTTCTCAGGAAATCCGAAGGCCTGCCACCGGTAAAATGGTCGAATTCCTTGACCAGGTGAGATTCGTCATAAAAGCCAAAGTCCTCTACTACCTGTTTTAATTCGGAATACTTAGAAGTTGAAAGGGCACGAAGCGCACAATTAAAGCGAACCGTACGGGCGAACTCTTTAACGTTCAGCCCAACTTTGGGGAGAAACATCCGGTTTAAATGTTGGCGGCTGACATTAAACTGTTCAGTCAAGTCTTTTACTTGCACATTGCCGTGGCGGGACAGGATCTCGGAGACTGCCCTATTCACTACATTCTCAAAATATTCAGTATTGCGGAGGCGTTTGAGGAAAAAAGCGTCGGCGATGGCCTTTCTCGCCTCAAAGGTTGGGCGAGTGTACATACGTTCCAGTACTTCGTTCGCTTCCCTGCCCAGCCCGTCGCGCACATCGATCAATTTATCAGTCAACTCCTGTTGCGGTACACCGAGAAAATAATGAAAAGCAGCTGGTTGAAAAACAACCCCGAACACATCGGCCTTGCCAAAAGTATGCCGTACAAAAACAGGTTTGGTATATTGTCCGAAAATATAAAATTGGGGAATATCTTCCCCATTGTATTCCACATTGCTCACTTTTATCTTTTCTTCAAAATGGAACACCAGGCTGGCCAGCCCGTTAGGAAGGGTAAATTCCTTGTAAGGCTCCGATTCAGAAGTGAAGCCACGGACCTGATAATACCGGAGAATAAAAGGTTGTAGTGCGGGAGCAGGAGAGGTGAAAAGATATTTCATTTGGGTGTCAGGTTTTATTGCTTAAAATTAGGCTAAGGCATGTTTCAGTAATACTTGTTTGTACGAAGGGTAAGAAACAAAACCCTAATAATGCATAAGTTACCATTTTCAAAAGAGAAAGGCAATATGTCAACCTTCGGCGCAAGGCAGACGGCAGCGTAGAGGCCCTGAGCCTGAAGCCCTACAACATGCTGCAAATCGGCCAGCGGGAGCTGCTCATCCTGGAATTTGAGGAAACCGTTGCCCAAAATTACGCTGAAAAGGAGGCGCGGGTACTGCTCGCCCTTTACTTTACTGATGAGCGCCTCGCCGAAGGCAATACCCGGAAGGCTTACCAGAGGCACCATGGAGAAGACATCGGCCCGGAAGCCCTTCTGGAAAACCTGGCCTTTCTGGAGCGCCTTCGAACCATCCGGCGGGGAGGCGACGGCGAGTGGGAATTATTGGAAACCGTAACCTTCCGGCGCGATGGCTGAGGCGTTTCAATTTCCGGATACCTACATTCCATGCCTCCATCTATTTTGAGGACATCAATGCACTCCTGCCCGGCGAGCAGGAATACCTCTCCTTTGAAGACAAAGAACGGCGGTTCACCGAGCAGCTCGTCCGGTACATCGGGCAGGAAGCCCTGCCTGACGAAGCCCGGCCGGTGGTTGTCTCCGAGCTCCGTCCTATCATCCGCGCCTACGGGCAGCTCCTGGCGCCCCAGTACCGGTTGGACCCCCTGCTCGCCGAAACCTTCGGCTGGGACGAGCCCATCTACGGGCTGCTCGACCGGCTATTCCAGGAGAACATCCACTCCGTCTACCTCTTTTCCTTCGAGCAGGAAGATTTCAGCCAGCTGGAGCCGGAGGCTGCCGCCCACCTGAGCCTTTTTTCCTCCCCCGCCGATTACTACCACAAACCGGCACTGCGCAGTGTTGCCGACACCCTGGTATCGAAAGGCGTTAGGCTCTACCTCATGCAGCCGCTCAACTTCCTCACCTTTCTCGAATGGCGGCAGGAGCGGGAGCTATCGGTGCAGCCCTTTGTAGTAGAACTGTATTTACCGCCTTATTGCTTTTCAGTTTAGCGCAACCGCTCCAAAAACAAAGCCCTGAAGGAAAAATTTCCTCCAGGGCTAACCGTAACAAGTACCCGGGACGGGACTTGAACCCGTACGGGCATCACTGCCCACTGGATTTTAAGTCCAGCGCGTCTACCGATTCCGCCACCCGGGCAAAAACGATGCGTTTCAAAGATATCCAATTTTCCGGAAACTGCCGGATTTGGAAAGCTCAAAAAATAAGTTCTAAAGGATGCACTTATTTTTGGGCACCACCAAAAACGCAAAAAGCCCTCTGTCTCCAGAAGGCTTTTTGTTCAGCACCTGAGCGGATGACGAGACTCGAACCCGCGACCTCAACCTTGGCAAGGTTGCGCTCTACCAACTGAGCTACATCCGCTTATAAAAATGACAAATAAATTCAAAGTACTCAAATCGAACCCGCGGCCTCAACCTTGGTCCCGTTCGGAGGAACGGGACGCTCTACCAACTGAGCTACATCCGCTTATTTGTCTTTCAGGATCTTTATCCTGCGCTCCATTTTTCAGAAGCGATTGCAAATATAAGCGCACTGATATTTATATACAAGTTTTCATGAGAAAAAAATGAACGAAAACCGGATGGCTCGACACAAGCATTTGATTAACAAATGGCTAGGGGTATAAAGTTCCGTACTTAAAAAGAAAAAGCCCCACCCAGAGGAGCAAAGGGAGCAAAGGCTGAAATCGCCTGGCCATCCTTTAGGACTGAGGCAAAGCCAGGCGATTTCAGCCGGATAGTGAAATAGTTATCTTATATCCCCGATTCCGGGGCTTCGGGTTTTTCCTCCGCGGGCTCTTCCTGGTGCTTTGTCCGCTTCATCATATCCATGAGGATCTTCAGGCTGTTGGCGGATTCATCCTTCATCTTGAGGGTGAGCGCGGTGCCTTTCCGGTGGGCAGTGGCCTCGATGCTTTTGACTTCGCTGAAACCTTCCTTGTGCTCATTGCCCATGGCGTCCATCGCTTCGATGTCGCCCAGGAGGGTAAAGATGTTGTTGCCGGAAAGGGCCTTTGCCTGGCCGGCAATCGGGCCGGTGATGCCGGTTTGGCCCTTCTCTACTTTATCCAGATGAGCAGGCTGGCTGGCGAGGTACAGCAGGCCGTCGTGAATGAGGAGTTGCCCGTCGATGTGAACCTTACTCTCGGCATAGGTGGAATCGTCCTTCATCTCCCGCTTCCATTCCATGAACCGGTAGCGGTTTTCACTTATCTTTTCAATTTTATTGTCTTTGACTGCAATATTGATGATGGACTGCAGGGCTTCCTTGTCGCCAATGGGGGCGGCAAAGACGAGTTCCGGGCTTTTCCCTTCTTCTTCAGGGCCGTATCCGGCGAGCATAATATCGCCCTTCAATGCTTTGATCAGGGTATTGGTGGAAATGCCGTATTCCTTGAGCCCGCCTTCCGCCAGCCCTTTGCTGTATTTTTCCACCAACAGTTGGTTGATGCCCTCCATGTCGAAAGCGGTGGCCATAAAGAAGAGGGGTTCTCCTTCGGGCGCCAGCTTGGCGAAATCTGTTTTTACCTTGTCGTGGAAGAGCATCCCGAGATCATTGGCGACCTGGTTTTTGAAGTACAGGCTGGCCTCACTCGTGATCGCTCCTTTGTCGAAGGTTAGAAAATGCTGAATGTAATTGCCGCGCAGGTCTTCCGGCTTGTAGTTCATGAGCGCGGTGGAGTTCTTGGCCAGTTCCGACTCCAGCAGGAAGTCGGAGGACAGCCAGTTGGCTATGTCATATTCTTTGGCCAGGGCTCTGCGCAGGTTCTTGTTTTGCGCTATGGATCGCTCCGGGCCGTTTGCCAGGTATTGCTTTATGGCAGCTTCTACATCGGTGTCGTCCTCGGCAATGCCGATGATGGCCACATTCTCGTTCCATGCCAGGGTGGTGTTCTTAGACGGGTTGAGGAACTGGTAACCGTTGTCGGAAGCGGGTTGGGCATCGGCGTCAACGCTCTTCAGCAAAGCTTCAAAGGCCGGGGCGTCGGCAATGGAAAAAGAGATGGTCATGAAAGGTTTTTTGCCTTCCCGCACCTCGGCGGCAAGGTAGATGTTTTTCCCGAGGTCTACTCCTGAGCTTTCGGGTTGTTCCAGCACTTTGGCCAGTACCGGGTTGGTACTGCGGGCCTCCTGGATCATTTCCTGGTAACTTTCGGATTGCTGAATGGCCTTGAAGTCTGCTTTTTCCATAAGCTGGTTCGGGCGTATGGCTGTAACCATAGCCGTGCTTTCCGGAAGGTACTGCAGGCTATCGTCGGGTACGGGCGCCTCTGGTTGACAGGCAGTAAAGGCTAAAGAGAAAAGAATGGCGAACAGCCAGGTTGATTTGAGTACTCTCATTTTTGTGGGTTTGTTATCTGATCCGGCAAATTTAGGCCGGCAGTACCCCACATTCCATTATCATGGATGAAGATCCGGAAATTTTCGATGGAGGCTGGGAGCGATTGGTTGATCAGGTTAATTATGTTGGTTCGTTGATTGAGCCTGGCCCGCACCAACGAATCCACGAATCCCGAATCCACGAATCCCGAATCCACGAATCCACGAATCCCGAATCCACGAATCCCGAATCCCGAATTAGGGGTGTTAAGAAAAATTTTCAAATACGTTCTTTGAAAAAAATTGGAATTTAGCCGAAAAACGAACATGCCCGCAATGCGCCGAAAACCTCCCTCCGCAGAGGGAGTGAGTGTATCAGAATTGCTTGAGTTGATACCTGAGGAATCGGTCGAGCAACTGGCTAAGGACCTCGTCGTGGACAAATGGGTCAAGAAACTTAAGGCCACCAGCCTGTTCAAGTTAGTGCTCTTTAGCCTTATGAGCAGCGAACGCTTAAGCCTTCGGGTCATGGAAGAGCATTATAAAGACCCGCTCTTTCAAGCCTTAGCCCCTGCGCTGGCTGCCGATGAGGTGACCTGGACAGGTATCCGGGAGCGCCTGATCAAGATCAAGCCTGCTTTTTGCCGTAAGCTTTTTGAGCTAGTCTATAAACGCGCCCGGCAATTATATGGAGACAAATCTTTGTCTGGCTACCATATCAAGCGCTATGACTCCACAATGATCGCCACCTTTTCCCATTTATTGGAAGGGATGAAGGTAGGTAACACGAAAAAAGGCAAAAGGCAAGTCAAGCTCACCACGGAACTGGCCGACGAGTTTCTCATCCAGATGCATTTCCATGCCGATCAAGGGCACCTCAGTGAGGAAACAGCTTTGAAAGAAGCCATCCTCAAGACATCCCATGGCCAAGAGGATATCAGCGTTTTTGATAGAGGGCTACAAAGCCGCAAGTCTTACGCCCAACTGGCAGAGGAACAGATATTATTTGTCGGCCGCCTGAAGGATGCGCCCCGTTATGATCTGCTTCATCCACATTGGCAAGACGATGGCTATAGCGATACAGAGAGCTTAGAGTTTATCCAGGACAGTGCCGTTCATCTCTATGAGAGCAACAAAAAAGTCTCGCCCACCAAACTGCGCTTGGTTCAATACCGGGCCAAAGCCAGTGGGCAGGTGCTGTCTTTCGTGACTAACCTGTGGGATCTACCTGCTGTGGCCATCGCTGAAATTTATCGCCAGCGGTGGGACATCGAGGTGCTTTTCCGTTTCATGAAACAGGAAATGAACCTGACGCACTTTGTATGCAACGATGCCAATGCCATCCAAAACATGCTCTACTTTACCATGATTGCAGCTATGTTGGTCTTGATCTACAAGAAACGCAACGGTATCCGTTCGTTCAAAATGGCTAAAATCCAGTTTTTCAAAGAACTAACTTATTCCATCTTGCTTGACATCCTGGAGGAGCCGCAAGGGGTGGACTGGCTCAAGCAGAATATGAAAAAATTCATCCAAAGAGAGTGAAAAATTTTTCTTAACACCCCTAATCCCGAATCCCGAATCCCGAATCCACGAATCCACTAATCCACCGCCCGTGAGCCCCCAACCGCCTCTTCCCCCCCGTGGCTTTCCTTCTCAGACTGGCGCTTGATGTAATAATACGTCTCCATCTGGGCCCGAATGGCCAGGTCTGAACCGTCGGTGCGGTATTCGTTGGTAGATTCTTTATCGAGGATTCTGGCTTTTACATTATCACTCAACTGGATGGTGATGAAATCCTTGATCTGGTTGCGGATGGGTTCGGAGTAAACCGGAAAGGAGGTTTCCACCCGGTAGCTGAGGTTGCGGACCATCCAGTCGGCGGAAGAAAGGTAGATCAGCTCCTGTCCTCCGTGGTAGAAAATAAAAACGCGGGCGTGCTCCAGATAACGATCCACAATGCTGATGGCAGAAATATTCTCGCTTACGCCCTTCAGGTTGGGGATCAGCGAGCAGATACCGCGGATGATCAGCTGGACCTTAACTCCTGCCTGGCTGGCCTGGTAGAGTTTTTCGATCATCGGCTGATCCTGCAGGCTGTTGAGTTTGAGAATGACTTCGGCGCGCTTGCCTGCCTGGGCCTGCTCGATCTCAAAGTCGATCAGTTTTTCCAGTTCGGTGCGGAGGTTGAATTGTCCGACCAGAAGGTGCTGGAAGCCTTGTTGCGGAACTTTAACGGTTTCCAGAAAGGAAAAAACGCGCGCCACTTCATTTACGATGCGCTCATCGGCAGTGAACAGCCCAAAGTCGCTGTATACTTTGGCGGTATCTTCATGGAAATTGCCGGTAGCGAGATAGGTGTACATGCGGGCTTTTCGCCCTTCTATTCGGCGCACCAGCGCCAGTTTGGAATGTACCTTCACCCCGGGGAAGCTGTAGTGGACGTTGACGCCCGCCTGTTCCAGCTTCTCTCCCCATTCCAGGTTGGCCTCCTCGTCGAACCGGGCCTTGACCTCTATGAAAACGGAGACCTGCTTGCCGGCTTTCACCGCGTTTTGTAGCGCTTCCATAATGCGCGATTTGCGGGCCACCCGGTACTGAATGATCTTAATGTGGGTGACCTGGGGATCTGCCGCGGCCTCTTCGAAAAAGCGAACGACCGATTCGTAGGAATGATACGGCACATGGATAAGGTGGTCCTGTTCGCGGATGGCCAACCAAAAGTCGCTGCTGTCTTCCAGAGGGTGATAGGGCAGGGAAGGCATCGGCGAGTTGCTCAGATGGGCCATCCCGAAGTTGGGGAATTTGAAAAAGTCAAAATTGTTGTGGTAGCGGCCTTCCTGCAGGATGTCGTACTTCTCCAGGTCAAAGGTTTCTTTCAGAAATGCCAGCAGTTCGTTGGGCATCTCCCGGTCGTATACAAAGCGGGAGGCTGGCCCTACCTGCCTTTTGGCGAGGCTTTCCTTGATCTTCTGGATGAGGTCGCCGGAAAACTCATCGTCGATATACAATTCCGCATCCCGGGTCAGTTTGATGGAAAAGGTATCCAGTATATGATATCCGGGAAACATCCAGGATACGCTGTGGCGGACGATATCGTCCAGCATGATGAGGTCATGGCGGTTGGCGGCAGAGGGCAATTGGATAAACCGCGGCAGGTGGTCGGATGGTATTTTTACAGTAGCGTACTGATGAGGGTGGTTGGGCGCCTCTTTATCCTGGAGCAGGACGGTGAGGTAAAGGGCGGCATTGTTGAGGAACGGGCGGATCTTATTCTTGACCAGGAGTACCGGTTGCACGAAGGGCAACATGTGGTCCTTGAAGTAGGCTTCCACAAATTCCTTTTGTTCTTCGTTCAGGTCGAGGCGCCGAAGAAGATGGATCTTGTGGTGTTTCAGCTCCTCGATGATCTCTTCCTCGAAGATCCGGCTGAATTCCTCCTGTTGTCTGTTGACGATCCGCTGAATGTCCCTTACGATCTTTTTGGAATCGATGTGCAGCTCCTTCTGGGTCTTTTTCCCTACGCGGAGCAGGTTGCGGTGGTTGGCCATGCGCACCCGGAAGAATTCATCCAGGTTAGAAGAATAGATGGCGAGGAATTTAATGCGCTCGAAGAGCGGCACCGTGGGGTCTTTGGCCTCCTGCAGAACCCGGTAGTTGAACGACAACCAGCTGATGTCCCGCTGAATGAACGGATAGTTGTTTTCGGTCTGCAATATCAGGTTTTCAGTACTGAAATTGGAATTGGCCTTTTCATTGCGGCGGACCTTCGTCATATCGTTTTGGTTGGACATAGGCTGTTCGTGTGAAAATGCAGGTTGCATTCAAACCTGCTAGATACCAAATATTAACATTTAAAACAAACTCATTTGCTGTCCCTGCTCTTTTCCTTCGATCAGCTTTGGCCCGCGTGTCAGGGCCTGAGGAATGGCCTGAAGGGCTTTTTCCAGGACGTAGGCCGCCAGTTCCGGCGCCAGAAGGTTGTCCGGTTCGTGCGGGAAGAAATAGGCCTCCCGCAATCCTTTCCGGAACCAACCGGCCAGTCGGGTTATCCACTCATCAATGCGGCTGAAATCAGTGGGGTGCAGCCCGTTGCCGACAAAACGCACCATGGCCGTTCCATTGGTGAGCCGCATGTGCAGCACATCCCTGCGGCCGGCCACGTCGGTAATGACTGGTGCGATGTGGTGGTGTTCGAGCAGAGAAAAGACAGCTTCTCCGTTTTGAGGGTTGCTGAACCAGCTCTCATGGCGTAGTTCGATGGCCAGAGGGATCTCCGGAGGGAAGGCTTTCAGGAACTTTTCCAGCACCGGCAGGCGCCGGATATCGAAATAGGGAGGCAGTTGCAGGAAACAACAGCCGAGCTTCTCCTTCAGGCCCAGGATCGATTCACAAAAGGACGGGATGAGCGCTGTGCCCAGGCCCAGGTTTTGGCTGTGGCTGATCGACTGCGGGACCTTGGGGCAAAAGCGAAAGTCGGCCTCTGATTCCCGGTACCACTTCTCTATGGTTTCTTCATCCGGTATCCTGTAGTGCGTAGTGTTCAGTTCTATGGTGTTGAACTGGTGGCTGTAGGCTTTCAGGTAGTCTTTTGCCTTCGTGCCCTTGGGGTAGACCCTGCCTACCCATTCTTTCATGCTCCAGCCGGTGCAGCCGATAAAGAACAGCGGTGCGCCCGCTTCTTCGGGCAGGCTGGCCAGCAGCCTTTCAGTTTGGGGCGCATCGGGAGGAAGGCCAAAATCAACCTTGGAGATATCCGGCAGTTTTCCAAATTCCATTTTCCGTGGGGCCTTTTTTCTGGGCGGAAGGTACAAAAAATCCGGCACAGGGCCGGACTCCATTTTTTCAATCGAGCAGGCGGGCTTTTTACGGAAGCCTTCTTTTGGCATAGAACTCACCGTAAAATTCTTTACTTTAGGGCCGGGAAAAAATCGGCCTGAATAATTGTTCACTTTTCCGGCATAGGCGTTGTTGTTCCAAAGCGGCCGGCTTGCTGGAAAACCACCAATAGTATATGATCATTCGCCTACTGATAATCCTGGGTTGCGTGGTCGTTTTCATCAACGGATGCAACAGCCTTATTTCTCAACATTTCGGCACCCATAAGCTCCGGGGCTATACCATGGAGGAGGTGCAACAGACAGGGATCGGAGATGCCGACTTTATCGAAGTGAGCGGAGCGTTGCTCTCTGGCGATTTCGTCTTCAAAGCGGCCAAAAGCCCTACTAATCCTGGGGTCATCATTTATCCGGTGCTATCCGATGGCCAACTGGCGGCACACCGCCGGGGGGAAACAGTGAGCCCGGATATCATTGCCTGGACGACTGACTTTCCGTCCGAGTGCGTCGTGGCCGGCAACTGCATTAAAGCCGGGCCGGTGAGCCTGAAGGGCATTGTCCGGGATCTTCCCAACGACCGGCAGGGGCAAGGGCTCCTGGAAGAAAAGGGGTACCGGATCACTGAAGAGGCCATTTTTATGGAACACGGCCAGTCGCCCCTGGCCTGGTACTGGAACCTCCTCATGATGGCTGGCGCCGCAATGGCGGCTCTGGGCATCGAAGCATACGGCCATCGGCGCCAGCGCCAGCGGAGAGCAAAAAATGAGTGATAAATTATCTCGGAAATAAAATCAACATTTCAAATGGAAAGGAAACTTATCGCAGCCGGCAACTGGAAAATGAACATGGATTACAACGAGGGCCGAGACCTGGCCCAAGCCGTGGCTTCCGGCTTGCAGCCCTCCGATGTGCTGGTCATAATGGGCACGCCTTATGTGCACCTGAAAAACATCAGTGGGATCATCAAGGACATCTCGAATATCAAACTGGCCGCCCAGAATTGTCATCAAGAGGAAAACGGCGCCTATACCGGTGAAATTTCGGCTGCAATGCTCAAATCCTGCGGAGTGGACTTTGTCATCCTGGGCCATTCGGAGCGCCGGGAGTACTTCGGCGAGGCCGATGAGCTGATCGCTAAAAAGATCGATATCGTCCTGAAATATGGTATGCAGCCCATCTACTGTTGTGGAGAAAAACTGGAAGTGCGCGAAGCCGGCAAACACGAAGAACTGGTCGGCGAGCAGGTAAAAACCGCCCTTTACCACCTCACCAAAGAACAAATGCAGCGGGTGGTGATCGCCTATGAGCCGGTTTGGGCCATCGGAACCGGCAAAACGGCGACCCCGCAACAGGCGCAGGATATGCACGAGTACATCCGAAGCCTGATCCGGAAAAAGTTTGGCCAGGAAGTGGCCGATGCGACTACCATCCTCTACGGGGGCAGTGTAAAACCCGATAACGCTCAGGAACTCTTTTCCCAACCGGATGTGGACGGCGGCCTGGTCGGAGGGGCTTCCCTCAAGGCTAAAGACTTTCTGGCTATCGCCAGCAGTTTCTAACCTTCCCTTAACTACCAATGGAGGCGCCAACTGAAAGAGAAGAGAAAAAACCGAAGTGGCTCCGCCGCCTGGAACAGGAAAGCTGGCAGGCGGAGCTGGTCATTTCCGGGGTAGCCATCTTCGGTTCCCTTCAACTTCCGGGATGGATCAATGGGGGAATAGGGTTTGCCATTAGCCATTTCAGCCAGGAGTATCTCGACTTCCTGCGCTTCGTTTTTACCTATGCGCTGGTTGGGTCACAACTGCTCATCTTCAATTTTATCCTTCATTTCTCCATGCGCACCCTCTGGATCGGGATGGTAGGACTGGCCTCCGTATTTCCGGCAGGCCTTAATCCGGAAACGGATAAATTCAGCCAGGATTATTTTTCCAAGCTCAAAAGGCTTTTTCCGGATATCAACGCCTTCAACCGGCGGCTGGATGACCAGTGCAGCACCATCTTCGCTATTGCCGCCATCACGGTGTTAAGCATGGCGAGCATCAGTATTTTCCTGCTCGGGGCAATGGGGATAGGCCATCTGGCCCACAAGGCCTATCCCGCCTGGCCCTTTCCCTATTACGTTTATACCATAATGGCGGTGTTCCTGGCGGTATCCCTGGCCCAGGGTATGCTGAGCCATAAGGCCATCCGGGAAAAGGAGTGGGTCAAAAGAGTGCACTTTCCGGTGTTCAAAGGGACCTCCATCCTGCTCTTCAACTTATTCTTCAAACCGGCCAACTACATTTTTCTGACTTTCTATACCAACTCCGGCCAGGGGCGGTTTTGGGGAGCTTACATTGTATATGTGTTCATCCTGGTGTTCGCTTCGGCCAATGTCTTTTTGTCTTCCGATATCATGTATATGGACGAAGACTTTCGCCACAGCCGGCAAACCCGAACCGACCGCCTGTATGCCTATTCTTATGACAACCTGAGGGCGGAAAGCGCATTCATCCCCTTCGCCAGCCTGGAAGCGGATGTCGTTTCGGATGGGCAACTGCTGGCTTTCGTTCCTGTCCCGGAATATGAGGAAAAGGGCATCCGCGCCTTTTGTGGGAGTTATGAGGGGCCGGATAGCCCCGATGAAAGGAGACAGTTTCGCTGGGATTGCCTGAAGCGGTATTATCATTTTTTTGTGAATGATAGCCTCTATTCAGACGTTGCCCTGTTCTCTTACACCCATCCGGGCTCCGGGCAGGAGGGTATCCGCGTGTATCTGCCAACGGCAGCTTTTCGCGAGGGCGAGAACCTGTTCCGGATAGAGCGGCAATCGCCTCTGCCGGCAGACAGTACAGGGCGGAGTGTCACCATTCCCTTCCAGTTTTACCCCAAACGGTAGAGTGTCACTTTTTTGAATAAATTTTTCCGAAAGCATACTCTTTTGCTGAACAAATTTTCTAAATTTGTTTACACTGGTTTTGTCCGGCCCGATCCCGGGCAACTTTTGAACAGCCAGCATACTCTGCTGTACGCCAGTGTGTAGTTCACCTTTTAAAGTTCGGCCCTACATGAGTAGCATCGTTACCCAGCGTTTTATCAAGTGCCACAATAAGCTTCGGGAAGAGAACCGGGTTCGCTCGAGCCGGCAGTTCGCCATTTCCCTGGATTATCTGCCGCAGAGTTTAAGCGAAATCCTGAAAGGGCGCCGGGATGTCACCATTGAATTGTTGCGCAAAGCGGTGGAAAAATACAAGGTCAACCCTGCGTATATCTACACTGGAGAAGGGCCCATGTTTATGACGGAAGAGGACCATAAGAGCTTTCGGGTCCTCACCATCGTCACCAACGCCCAGGAGGATGAGCGCATTGTGCACGTACCGGTGCCGGCCCAGGCGGGTTACGCCGCCGAAATGGGAGACCCTACTTTCATTCAGGACCTGCCTACCTTTACCTTGCCGGATTACAAATACAAAGTGGGCACGCACCGTTCCTTCGATGTTTCCGGAGATAGTATGGAACCGACGCTGTTCGAAGGGGATAAGGTGGTATGTTCTTTCCTGGAACCTACCCTCTGGGAAACGGCTATTAAAGACAACTACGTCTACGTGATCGTTACCCGGGGAGATGTGGTGGTCAAAAGGGTGAACAACAAGCTCAAAGAAAAAAAATACCTGGAAGTGAGTTCCGACAACAGCTTCTACGACCCTTATACCATCAACCTGGGCGACCTCCGCGAGATCTGGTACGTGCGGGCCAAGGTGAGCCCTTTTCTGCCCTCTCCGCAGAACATCCAGAATTATCTTTCCGACGAGGTCCGCGAGCTGAAGCAAACCATTAACAAACAGACCCAACTGATCGATAGTTTGAATAAAACCATAGAACGCCTGCTCGATCATCGCGGCGTTTCTGCAGCAATAAAAGGAGAAGCCAATGAAGAAGCATAAAATTACCGGTACAGCGCGCTACCAGAACCTGGGCACCGGCTTCTGGGGTATCATCGGCAAAGACGGCAAAGAATGGCGCCCGGTCAATATGCCGGAACAACTCAAGTACGAAGGCAAAGAGGTAAAGGTCGTAGCCGTCGAAGCGGATGAGGACGTCTCCATCTTCATGTGGGGCACCCCGGTGAAGGTCATCTCTTTTGAGACAGTAGGGGCTTAGTAGTGATTCACCTTTTCCCGTTCCCCCAACCCGAAGGGTATGCACCTGGCGTTTTCAGCAGTTTTTTATTGTTTTCCTGCAGCCTTACCGCCAACTTGGCGGCAATCTCGGCGCCGATGCGGTTGTCCTTTTCCAGCGCTTCAGGCGTGAAGTAATTTTTCACGAAGTGGGTATCGAATTTGCCGGAGGTGAAAGCCTTGTGATGGAACACAAAAATGCCGAAGGGTAGGGTAGTGGCCACCCCTTCGATCTCGTAGTGTTCTATGGCCTCCAGCATGGTATGTATGGCGGCTGGCCGGGTCTCCCCGAAGGTGATGAGCTTAGCGATCATGGGGTCGTAGTACAGCGGTATGGTGAGCCCCTCCTCGTATCCGTCATCAAGCCGGATGTTCTTACCCTGGGGGCGGCGATATACAGAGATCTTACCCACGCTGGGGTGAAAGTTGTCGTTGGGGTCTTCTGCATATACCCTCAGTTCCATGGCGTGGCCTTTGATCTGCAGGTCTTCTTGCTTAAAGTCCAGAGGCTCTCCTCGAGCGATGCGGATCTGTTGTTTCACCAGGTCCACCCCAGTGATCATTTCCGTGACCGGGTGCTCGACCTGCAGGCGGGTGTTCATTTCCAGGAAGTAGTAGTTGAGGTGCTCGTCTACCAGAAATTCCACCGTTCCGGCGCCTTTGTAGTTGCAGGCCCGCGCTACGTTCACGGTATCCTGCCCCATGCGTTCCCGCACTTCCGGCGTAAGGATGGAAGAAGGGGCCTCTTCAATAACCTTCTGGTGGCGGCGCTGTATGCTGCATTCCCGTTCGAACAGGTGGACGACATTGCCGTGGGTATCGGCCAGCACCTGGATCTCAATATGCCGGGGTGAAGCGATGTATTTTTCCAGGAAAACCGAGCCATCGCCAAAGGCGGATTCCGCTTCGCTGACCGCCCTTTTCATCTGCGCTTCGAAGTTGGCCTCTTCCTCCACTATGCGCATCCCTTTGCCGCCGCCGCCGGCTGAGGCCTTGATCAGAATGGGAAAGCCTACTTCCCGGGCGATCTCCTTGGCCTTGGCAACATCGGTAATGGCCTCATCCAGGCCCGGCACCATAGGGATGTCGTACTCCTTGACGGCCGCCTTGGCCGCCAGCTTGCTGCCCATGATCTCAATAGAAAAAGGGCTCGGCCCGATGAAGGCAATGCCTGCATCTTCCACTGCCCGGGCGAAGCTTGCATTTTCGCTGAGGAAGCCATAACCGGGGTGAATACCGTCGACCCCTAGCGCTTTGGCGGCCTCGATGATCTTGTCTCCCCGCAGGTAGGATTGGCTGGAAGGCGGCGGCCCGATACAAACGGCCTCGTCGGCATAACGGACATGGGGGGAAAGGCGGTCCGCCTCGGAATAGACGGCAACCGTAAGGATGCCCATCTTACGGGCAGTGCGCATCACCCTGAGTGCAATTTCTCCGCGGTTGGCTACAAGTATTTTTTGCATCGTATTATCAGAATTATAACTTTTGGAAGGCAATGGGAGGTGTTTCGGAAACCACTAAAGTAGGGAAAATTTTTTATTCTGTTTTGCCACACTATCTTTGTTTTCCAACCAAAAACGAACCAAGACCATGAGCGATGCACCTGCTGTTCTCTGGAAACCCTCTGAACTTTTCCTCCGCAATTCCCGCCTGGCGCATTACCTGGACTGGCTGAAGGAAAACAGGAACCTCCATTTTGACACTTATCCGGAAGTTTGGGCCTGGTCGGTGGAACGCCCGGCGGATTTTTGGGAGTCAATCTGGCTATACTTCGGCGTGATCAGCCATAGCCCCTATAAGATGGCCATGTCTGAGGACCCCATGCCCGATACCCGGTGGTTCGAAGGCAGCAGCCTCAATTACGCGGAACACATTTTCCGGGCAAGGAACGACACGCAACCGGCCATCCTGTTTCAATCGGAGCGACACGCCCTGACAGCAATCAGCTGGAAGGAACTGGAGGGCTCGGTAGCTCGTATGGCGGCTTACCTGCGCAGCATAGGGGTGAAAAAGGGTGACCGCGTCGTGGCCTTCCTGCCCAATATCCCGGAAGCTACGGTGGCCTTCCTGGCCGCCTGCTCCATCGGCGCTATCTGGTCGAGTTGTTCTCCGGACTTTGGCGTCAACAGCGTAGTGGACCGTTTCCAGCAGATCGAGCCCAAAGTGCTCTTCACTGTGGATGGGTATCAGTACAATGGAAAGCCCTATGACAAGATGGGCGCCGTTGGCGAGCTATGTGATCAGTTGCCTACATTGGAAAAAACGATCCTGTTGCCTTACCTGGACGAACAGGCCGGTGCCGGGAGCCTGCCCCATGCCGTCCTTTGGGCACAGGCGATGGAAACCCCGGCCTCTTCTCTGGTTTTCGAGGCCGTTCCGTTCGGGCACCCCATCTGGGTCCTTTATTCCTCCGGTACGACCGGCATTCCCAAGGCCATCACCCATTCCCATGGGGGTGTGTTGCTGGAGCATTTCAAGTACCTGGCCTTTCACAACGATGTACATCCCGGCGAGCGTTTCTTCTGGTTTTCTACCACGGGCTGGATGATGTGGAACTTCGTGCAGGCCTCCCTGTTGGTGGGCGCTACCATCGTGCTGTACGACGGCAGCCCTGCCTATCCGGACCTCAATGTACTGTGGGCATTTACCGAAAGGGCCGGCATTCACCACTTCGGCACCAGCGCGCCCTATCTGGTGGCCTGCATGAAGCAGGGGCTGCGGCCAGGGCCGGATTATAACCTGTCCCACCTGCGTTCTATCGGATCCACGGGAGCGCCCCTGCCGCCAGAGGCTTTCGACTATGTATACCGGCACATCAAGGAGGATGTCTGGCTGTGCTCTATGAGCGGGGGGACCGATGTTTGCACGGCTTTCGTCGGCGGATGCCCGTTGGAGCCGGTTTATCTCGGTGAGATCCAGTGCCGTTGCCTGGGCTGCGCCCTGTATGCTTTTGACGATGACGCCAGGCCGGTAACGAACGAGGTCGGGGAAATGGTGATCACCAGGCCTATGCCATCCATGCCCATCTTTTTCTGGAATGATGAGGACAAACAGCGCTACCTGGGCAGCTATTTTGAAATGTATCCCGGCATCTGGCGGCATGGAGACTGGGTGAAGATAACGCCCCGGCATTCCCTCGTGATCCTCGGCCGCTCCGACGCCACGCTCAACCGGCAAGGGATACGGATCGGCACGGCGGAGATCTACCGCGCCGTCGACAAAGTGCGCGAGGTAAAGGACAGCCTGATCGTCAACCTGGAGCTCAGCGGCGGCAGGCACTATATGCCGCTTTTTGTAATGATGAATGAAGGGGAGGCCCTGACCGAGGACGTGAAGAACAAGCTGCGGCAGGTGCTTCGCACCGAGTATTCGCCCCGCCACGTGCCCGACGAGATCATCGAAGTGAAGGACATTCCCTATACCATCAGCGGGAAGAAACTGGAAGCGCCGGTCAAGAAGATCCTGATGGGCAAATCAGTGGCCAAGGCCGCTAACCCGGACTCTATGCGCAACCCGGCATCCCTGGATTTTTTCGTAGAATTTGCCAGGGGCATTGAATAGCTGAATGCCAGTTCGACAGGGCGCTTTAATAGTACTGAGGGGCCCTACTGTCCGGGTAAAAAAACTGAGCGAAATATTTTAGAAAAGACTACTTTTGAGCAAAACTCCGCCGCTAAGGCGAGTGGCGATTGGGCTTCGGCCAGGCGCACTAGCCTTACCGGCATAAAACCTTCCACATGCACGATTTCTATTCCATCAACCGCAACGCACTGATCGTCCGCCCCACCCGTGCTATGATCGACTGGGCCAATGCCGCTTTTCCGGAAGACCCCATCGATTACGATGAAATGGACCAGCACGACGAACAGGACGTTTTCCTCCTGCCCGATTTCGGTACTGCAGAAGAAACCGAGGAATGGCTCCGGGAAAATTGTGAGGACTTCCTGTCCTTTGTACTGGAAGACTGGTGTATGGATAAAACCGTCTGGCCGTCGCCTCTCGACTGGGCACTTTTTCAGCGTTTTTTCCATTTTTCTATCGAAACCTCTGTGGTCGATACCATGGATGAAGAATACGACGATGCCGAAGGGGATTTTGGAGACTTCGACGAGGAAGAGGGCTTCAACGATTTTGATTTCGAGGAAAATTAATCCTGTCGCCTTTTTCTCAGGTGGGGATACCGGGACAAATTCCGTATTTTGCATCCCTTTTGAAACCACCCCGTATCCCCATGAAGAATTTCTCTGCCCTGGCCATTCTATCATTCCTCTGGGTTAGCGCCGGACTGGCCCAGAACGCCCGCGTTGACAACGACGCTTACCATTTGCCTATCCGTAAGGCCGGTGAAAAGGTCCATCTCGATGGCCTGCTGGACGAACCCGCCTGGCAGGAAGCTCAGGTGGCCGATGAGTTTTTCCAGAATTTCCCGATGGATTCCTCTTATGCGGCCCTTCAGACCGCCGTGCGGGTAACCTACGACGACGCTTTTCTCTACGTGGGCGCCATTGTTTATCAGCCCAGGGAAGATTACATCATCACCTCTCTCAAGCGTGATTTCGACGATGGCGGCAGCGATGAATTCGCCGTCAACATCGACCCCTTCAAAGACAAGGTCAATGGATTCCATTTTGCTGTGACGCCCTTCAACGTTCGCCGGGAGGGCATCATCGACAACGGCAACAACATCAACCGCGACTGGGACAACAAGTGGTACTCCGAGGTCAGGAACCACAACGATCACTGGGTGGTGGAGATGGCCATCCCGTTTCGCACCCTTCGCTATTCCCGGAAGGACGGGGATAACTCCTGGCGCATCAACTTTACCCGCATTTCCGTGAAGCAGAACGAGCGGTCCAGTTGGGTGCCGGTGCCCCGCCAGTTCGACGCCAACCACCTGGCATTTACCGGCTTGCTGCAATGGGAAGGCCAGCCGCCTCAACCCGGGCTGAACATTTCCGTGATCCCCTACGTCACCGCCAGTACCGGCAGGGACTACGAGCTGGACACCCCTACCGAAAACAGCCTGGACGCCGGCGGCGACATCAAAGTGGCCATCACACCGTCCCTCAACCTGGACCTCACCTTTAATCCGGATTTTTCCCAGGTAGAGGTCGACCGGCAGATCACCAACCTCAGCCGTTTCGAGCTGTTCTTTCCCGAGCGGCGGCAGTTCTTTCTCGAAAACGAAGATCTCTTCAGCCGATTCGGCTTCCCTGACAGCCGCCCTTTTTTCAGCCGGCGCATCGGGCTGTCGCCCCAGGGGCAGGTGCCCATCATCGCCGGCGCCCGCCTGAGTGGCAAGCTGGACGACAACTGGCGCATCGGCCTGCTCAATATGCAGACCGCAAAATTGAAAAATACGGAGATCAACCCCGCCAATTACTCCATCGGCGTGCTGCAGCGCAAGGTCTTCGACCGCTCCTACGTGGGCGCCGTCTTCGCCAATAAGGAAAATTTCTTACCCGACGGAAACGGAGGCTACGAGCTGGACGGCAATGGCTACAACCGGGTGGCCGGCATAGAGTATAACCTGTATTCCAAAGACAATAAATGGGAAGCGGAACTGTTTTACCACCGGTCCTTTTCGGCGGAAAAGAACAACGATGCTCAGTCCGCGGCCTTGTTCATCGGCCATTTTACCCGCAACTGGCGGCTCTTTTTCCCTTCCCAGTACATCGGTAAGCACTACCGGGCGGATGCTGGATTTGTGCCGAGGACGGGCTTTTTATCCTTTAGCCCGGGCATCACCCACAACATTTTCCCTAAAAATCCGAAGGCCGCCAAAAAGATCATTCAATTCGGGCTGGAATTCAGCACCAACTTTACTTTCAACCAACCGGACTACCGCCTGGCAGACCGCCAGTTGCAGCCAGGTGCATTTGTCGAGTTCCCCGGGCAGAGCACTTTATCCCTGGGCTTTGCCAGCGATTTCACCTACCTCTATTTTCCTTTCGACCCGACGAATAAAAACACCGGTGAGAAATTGCCCATCGGAGAATACCAGTACAATTCCATAGGGATGAGCTTCAATTCCGATGTGCGGAAAAAATTCTACTTCGATGTCGAAGTAGCAGGAGGAGAATTCTTTAACGGAGATATCCGCCGGATGGAAGGAGCGCTCAACTTCCGCTGGCAGCCCTTCGGCATCCTGGCCGCCACCTTTGCCTACAATGACATAAAGCTTCCGGATCCTTACAACAGCGCCAGCTTCTGGCTCATCGGCCCGCGTGCCGAGCTGTCTTTTTCCCGCAGCCTGTTCTTCAGTACTTTCCTGCAGTACAACACTCAGGCCAACAACGTCAACATCAACAGCCGCCTGCAGTGGCGCTTCCGGCCGGTATCGGATGTGTTCCTGGTGTATACGGATAACTATTTTTCGGATCAGTTCTTCCGCAACCCGAGGGAGAAGAACCGGGCGCTGGTGCTGAAGGTGACGTATTGGTTGAATATATAATTGCCGATCCTACCAATCCGTAAAGGCGGCATTGAAAATATCCTCCATCATCTGATCGGAAATGGCCTGCACGGCTTCGTCCTCGACGCTGGAAAGGTCCTGAGAACTGGGAAAGTCAAAAAAGAAAGAGAAGTTCTTCTTCCAGCCTTTCTCTTCATTGACGTTGTTGATGTACTCGATGGCGGTGGTGATGGTGAGCCGGTTCAGTGCAGTGGTCTCTCCTGGTTGGGGCGCTTCGGAAGTCACATCGTACCGGACAATGATTCCCTTGAATTCGATATTGGGATCCGTGTCATTGAAAACCAGGCGGGATTCGGTGCGGATCTTTTCCTTCAGATCCTCAGCCAGGCGCTGGGCCAGGGCGGGCTGGGCATTCAACGCATTATCCGTGAATTGCTCGACGTAGTAGGTCGTCACCGATGGGTCGATGCTGACGCCCCGGAAGGAGTAGCAACCACTCCACATCAGGGAGGCGCCTATGAAGATCAGTACTAAACGCTGCATGTCTCAATTTTTTGCAAAGATCGGATTCCAAAGTGTTTCCACGTATTTCTACATATTTCAATTCTGGTACTTACCCCAATACGCTACAATTCATACTGCTTGATCTTCCGGTAAAGGGTACGTTCCGAGATGCCCAGGTCCTGGGCGGCTTCCTTGCGGCGGCCGTTGTGTTTTTTCAGGGCTTTAGTGATGAGGTCCTTTTCGTTGTCTTCCAGGGAGAGGCTTTCCGCTACCTCTTCAGTAGGGGTGAAGCTTTCCTGTTCTTCGCGGGGCAGGATGATGGGGCGGTGGCTTTCTTCAGTGTCGCGGCCTTCGTGGTATTCGGAGAGGAAGTCGCTGACCTCCTGGTGGGGGATGGGCATTTTGCTTCGCTGGGACGGGAAGGTTTCCGGTGTGGCCAGGCTCCGGATGTCCTGGGCGTCGGGGACGCGGAGGTCGTTGTTGCGGATGAGTTCGAAAACCAGAGTTTTCAGGTCGTTCAGGTCGTTTTTCATATCCACCATCAGCTTGTAGAAGATCTCCCGTTCCTGCATGGTGGCGCCGTCGCTGTGGTGGCGGTTGCCGCTTTCCGGGATCATGGGCAGGTTGCGCTTGAGGATCTGGGGCACGCAACGGGCCAGTTGCTCGGCGCCGACCATCTTGTCCTCTGCCAGCACGGAGACCTGTTCGGCGATGTTCTTGAGTTCCCGGACGTTGCCGGGCCAGCTGTAATTTTCCAGCACCATCTGGGCCCTGTCGTCGAGCTGAATGGGTGTTGTGCGGTATTTTTCGGCAAAATCGACGGCGAATTTGCGGAAGAGCATATAGATATCTTCGGAGCGGTCGCGTAGGGCAGGCACGTTGATCGGCACCGTATTGAGGCGGTAGTACAGGTCTTCGCGGAACTTTCCTTTTTTTACCTGTTCATACAGGTCGGCGTTGGTGGCGGCAATGATGCGCACATCTGTTCTCTGAACCTTGGAGGCACCCACCCGGATGAACTCCCCGGTTTCCAGGACGCGCAGCAGGAAGGCCTGGGTGTCCAGGGGCATCTCGCCGATCTCGTCCAGAAAGAGCGTCCCGCCGTCGTAGCTCTCAAAGTATCCTTTCCGTTCGCTGGTCGCTCCGGTGAAGGCCCCCTTTTCGTGGCCGAAGAGCTCCGAGTTGATGGTGCCTTCGGGGATGGCGCCGCAGTTGATGGCAATGAACTTCGCGTGCTTGCGGGCGCTAAGCGCATGGATGATCTTGGAAAAAACCTCTTTGCCAACCCCACTTTCTCCGGTGATCAGGACGGACAGGTCGGTATTGGCCACCCGGACAGCTGTTCCCAGGGCGCGGTCCAACAGGGGGGACCTGCCGATGATCCCGAATCTTTGTTTGATGGCCTGGAGGTTGCTGTCCATTGCTGCGTTTAGTTGTGCGTTTGAAGAGGCGTATGTGCTCATTGTTGTTTTTTGGGAAGGGGGAATTGGATTGCTATATTGTTATACTGCTATACTGCCACCTCTCCCTTCAGCGTCGCGCTGGTGGCTTCTTTAATCTTAACATTACAATAGTCCCCTGGCTTAAGCCCTTCCACTTTGGGGAAAACGATCATTTTATTTTGAGAGTTGCGGCCTTTGAAGTCCTGGTCCGAGCGTTTGGAATCTCCTTCGATCAGCACTTTGAACGTTTTGCCGATGTCTTCCAGGTTATGCTTGTAGGATACCTGGGTTTGCAGGCGAATGACCTCCTGCAGGCGGCGCTTCTTGACCTTCATCGGCACGTCGTCCTCGTACTTACGGGCGGCGAGCGTGCCGGGGCGTTCCGAATAAAAGAACATGTAGGACATACTGTAGCGGGCGAACTCGATCATGCTCAGGGTATCCTGATGCTCCTCTTCGGTTTCGCTACAGAAGCCGGTGATGATATCCGACGAAATAGCGCAATCGGGGATGATCTCGTAGATGCGGCGCACTTTATTCATATACCACTCCCGGTCGTAGGTGCGGTTCATCTTCTCCAGGATGCGGCTGTTGCCCGATTGGACCGGCAGGTGGATGTAGTTGCAAATGTTATCGTATTTCGCCATGGTGAACAGCACCTCATCGGTGATGTCCTTGGGATGGGAGGTGGAAAAGCGGACACGCAGTTCCGGGCTCACTTTGGCCACCATTTCCAGCAATTGAGCAAAAGTAGCCCGCTCACCGGTTTCGGGATTTTCCCATTTGTAGGAGTCGACATTCTGCCCCAGGAGGGTCACCTCCCGGTAGCCTTTGTTCAACATGTCGGTTGCTTCGGCTACGATGGTGAATGCGTTGCGGCTGCGCTCGCGGCCGCGGGTGTAGGGCACTACGCAGAAGGAGCACATATTATCGCAGCCGCGCATGATGGAAATGAACCCGGTCACTCCGTTGGAATCCAGCCGCAGGGGGCTGATGTCGGCGTAAGTTTCCTCCCGGGAGAGGAAGACATTGATGCCCTTGTCGCCGTCTTCCGCAGTGCCGATCAGGTTGGGCAGGTCGCGGTAGGCGTCCGGGCCGACCACCAGGTCCACTAGTTTTTCTTCTTCCAGGAACTTGCTTTTCAGCCGCTCGGCCATGCAACCCAAAACGCCGACGAGGGCGCCCGGGCGCTGCTTTTTCACCTTGTCGAAGATCCGCAGGCGCTTGCGCACCGTCTCTTCCGCCTTCTCGCGGATGGAGCAGGTATTGATCAGGATCAGGTCGGCCTGTTCCAGGAAGCGGGTGGGCCGGTAGCCTGATTCCGCCAATATGGAGGCGACGATCTCACTGTCGCTGAAGTTCATCTGACAGCCATAGCTTTCGATATAGAAGTGCTTGCCGCCCTGCTCTGCACCTTCGGCCTGTTCCAGGAAGAAGGCTTCGCCCTGCCGGCTTTCATTGATCTCCTTTTGTATGCCTACAAGGGTAGGGTTGTTGTCGTACATTTTCCTCTGAAATTTTTCTCTTATGCTTTTATGTAATGTAGCGGTCGGCTGCATCCTGACTAAAAAGCTTATTCAGCTGCGAAAGGTTCAAAGATTCGGGGAGCAAAGATAAAGATTTTAACGCCCCCGGTGACATTTTGGCAGTTCCTTTTTCTATTTATTGGTAACTTCAAACAAAAAAATCGATGAAAACGAAGTTCTGGATTGTTCTTGCCCTGCTCATGGCCGGTAGCCTCGCCTGCGGTGGCAATTATCAGGCTAGCCCCGCCGGCAGTTCCGAAGCGTATTATGACTATGCTACAGACAGTGAAGCTCAAATGGCTAAGCAAGCCTCCGCTGAGGAGGGTAGCCAACCCGGATCGCTCACGCCCGAGAAGAAGGTCATACGAACCGCCGATATGCGGATGGAAGTGAAAGATTACCGGGAAGCGTTATCTGCCATCCGGAAACTGGTGGCAACCTATGAGGCGGAGCTCACCAATGAGAATGAACAGCAATACGGAGAACGCCTGGAGAACAACCTGGTGATCCGGGTGCTTCCCCAACGCTTCGACTCTCTGCTGTCCGAATTCGGGCAATTGGCGGCGCATGTGGACTTCAAGTCCATCAACACCGAAGATGTCACCCGCCAGTATATTGACCTGGAAACCCGCCTGGCCTCCAAACGGGCGGTGGTTGAACGCTACCGGGAGTTGTTGAAGCAGGCAAAAAATGTGCAGGAAGTATTGGCAGTAGAGGAGAACCTTCGCAAGGTAGTCGAAGAGATCGAGTCCATCGAAGGGCAACTGCGTTACCTCAGCCGCGAAGTGAATTACAGTACCATCCACCTTACCATTTATGAGAAAGGCAGCCAGCTCAGCACCGGCCCCTCCTTCTGGGCCCGCATTGGCGAAGGGTTCGAAAATGGATGGAAATTGTTGAAAGAAATGGCAGTCGGCACCGTTACCATCTGGCCGGTACTGCTGCTGCTGGGCGCATTTCTGTTCTGGATCATACGCCGGAAAAGGAAGCCCAAAGCCAATTAATTATTGGACTTTGAAAGCGCCGTTTTGGAAGTCGGAAGTGGGAAAGCGGAAGGCGGAAAAATTCCCACTTCCGACTTCCCACTTCACTCTGGGTCACCCCATTTTATTCTTCCCGGCAAATCCCATCACCAGTGGGATGAAAAACAAGACGACCGCAAAGAAGATCATCAGTGAGGCAGTTTCGGGAGTCATGGCTTCTGGATTTTGTTTTTGGATACCGGCAAGTTACCAAAACCGACAGGCCAGGGAAGTGATGGAAATCAGGGAGGAGAGTGATTTTTATTAGTACATCGTTCTTATCCTGGCTTTCGGGTGTCGGGGCTTGTTGGGGTGTTTCTGCTGTTTCTGGGGTTGCCCGGCCGTTCATGTATTGAACCCCAGAACCCCCAGAACCCCCACAAACCCAGAAACCCCAGCCCCCCCCTCAGAACTTATAATCAACCCTTGCCGTCAGGTTGCGGGGCGCCTCCATGAGCGCAGGCCGGGTGGCATACTCAATATTGGCCGTATTGTTCAGCAGGAGCGTCAATTTCAGACTTTCGGAGAAGTTGTATCCTGTGCGGAGGTTGAGCAGCGTATACCCCTTGCTGTGTTCTTCCCGGAAACGCCGCACGCCGGCGAGCAGCACCTCAAACAAGTTGTCAATGGCGACGAGCTGGCTGTTGTAAAATATTTCCGTGCCGAGGAAGAACCCTTTGTGGCTGCCCTCCAGGTCGAATTTGAACAGGTGCCGGGAGCGGTACTTCAGGACATTGGTTTCCATTTCAGAAGAACTCTGCGCATTGAACAGGGCCTGAGAGCCTTCCGGAGCATCGAGCCCGAACTCCTCAAATTTCGGGTCGATGTAGGTATAACCGGTAAGCAGGCTGACCGGGATACCCAGCAGTTTACCCCGCCCGGCGATGGTGGCTTCGAAGCCTTTAATATCCGTCCCCCCGATGTTCACTGACTTGAAGCCCTGGCCGATGAAGTTGAACTCGATCATATCCTGATACCTGGAAATGAACCCGGCCAGGTCGACGAAACCTTCAAACCCGTTGATGCGGAAACCCTGTTTGAGGCCCAGCTCGGCACTCCAGCCGGTCTCAGAGCCCAGGCTGGGGTTGGGCAGCACGCGGATAAAACCGGCATTGGTCCGGATAAACTTCTCGGCAACGGTAGGGAACCGATACCCTTGCCCCCAGGAAGCCCGGAAGTAGGAGGCTTCTCCCACCCGGTAGTTCAGGCCGATCCGGAAAACCGGACGGGATTCCCGCTCTTTAGTAATGGTATCCTGTTTGTTCTCATTGAAGTATGCCGGGCTGATGAGCACGTTGTTCTCATAGCGGAAACCGCCGCTGACATTGAGCCTGTCCATGAATTTTTTCTCCAGCTGCACGTAGGTGGCGATGTTGCGGGAGGTGTAGGTGGTGTCCCCGTAGAGTTCCGCCGAAATGGCCGTTCCGGATACTACGGCTCCGGCGGTGACCACTAATTCTGCCGGGGTTATCTGGCGTTGGAACTGGTACTCTCCGTAATACATATCCGAAGAGTTGGACTGGTCCTGGTCATTGTTGTTGTCTACGTTGTAAAAGCGGCCCTGCAGGCGATGCCGGTTGCCGCCTTTATCGTAGTAGGTGATGAAAGGGTCTATATTGAAGCGGGTGCGTTTCCGGTTGGACAAGGTATTGGGCGCGGCGATGTAGGCCATGGTGTCGGAAGCCCAGTACAGGAAGGCCGCCGTTTCACCGAAGTTAAAGTTGCCGTTCAGGCCGATGGTCAGCCGGTCGGTCGCCCGGTAGCGGGTGCTGAAATTCGTGCGCCCGAACCGGCGGTAGGTATCCTTATTGTAGTCTTCCTCCCGAACCAGATAGCCGCCCAGCACGAGGTCGAGCTTGCCGATCTTGCGGCGATGGGCCGCGCTGGCGCCAAAAGTATAGGGGGCGCTGTCCCACCATTTCAGGCGTTCATCCCTGGGGTTCATATAGGAGGTGTACCAGGTGGCCACTTCCGTTTCCGGCTTGGCTTTCGGGTAGGCGGTGCGCACGTTGATGATGCCGTTCAGGGCCGAAGAGCCGTACAGGGCCGAGGCAGCCCCTTTGACCACCTCCACCTGGGCGATGTTCTCGACAGGCACGTCGTCCCAGTTCGGATAACCGGCGTCGGCGGTGAGGATGGGCATATCGTCCACCATGAGCAGAACGCGGCTGCCCGCCCCCTGAGAATACCCTGAACCACCACGGATATTGGCCTGCCCGTCGATGATGGTCACACCGGGGATCTTCTCCAGGGCTTCGTCGATGGTGACCTTTCCGGTGCTCTTGATCAGGTCCGGGCGCAACACTTCGAGGGAAACGGTGACCTCACTGAGTGGCTTTTCGAACTTCCCGCTGGTTACCGTAGCGGTTTGGAGAACAGCGGCTTCCACTTCCAGGAAGGCGTCCAGTTTCATCACCTGGCCCGCCTCCAGCTTAATGGACTTGTTGTAGGGCTGGTAACCTACATACCGGATGGCCAGGCTGTAGTCGCCTGCGTCCAGCTCCAGGCTGTACGTCCCGTCGAAGTCAGTGATAGTACCGATATCGCCGGAGCGTACGGTTGCCGCGATCAGCGGTTCGCCGGTACTGGCGTCCACCACTTTCCCTTCAATGGTGGCTTTCTGTGCAATAGCGGTTTGAAAACATAGGGCCAAAAGGCAGAAAAATGTAAAAAATTTGCTCATGCGTAGTGTTTTGCGTTATGAGTATACATTTTCTTTTACACCGGCCCATAGAGCAATTCAGGGAGGCGAAAATAGGACAAAATATGGGTTATCGGCTAAAATTAACAGAAATTGTAATATACAGGATGGATATGTAAGGACAATTTTTTACTTTTGCTCTCGCCCTCGAAGTAAATCTATCTCCACTATTTTTGCACCCTATCCGTTTAGTCGGCTCTTATCCTTATTTTTCCTTTTGGGGAAAATTAGGGTACAAATATTCTATCTTGCTATTATCATTCATGACAACACAATCAAACCTTAGTAATTATGAAGAAAGTTGTACTCCTCTTTTTGGGATTTATTGCCTGGAATTTTGTCAGTGCCCAGGAAACGACCTGTGATCCCGACCAGAATGTAGCGGATACGGTAGTGGTAGCGCCGCTGCCCCAATCTGTAGGCCGCCCGGATGGAGGAATTGTGGACACGGCCTGCGCCGATGAATACTACAAGTTTGTTTTCACCTTTAATATTCCGGCAACTTACACTACTCCTTTTGGCCCCGCAGCGATCACTAACGTGAGCATTGCCACCGATGGTGCAGTAGAAAACATGCCTGCTTCTTTCGACTACGTTTGCAATCCTCCGAACTGTGTATTCAATGCCGAAACTAAAGGCTGTGTGGTGCTTTTTGGCACCCCTACTGCCGGCGAGGTAATGGCCCACGACCTCAAGGTGACTGCAAACGTGGCGCTTACCGGAATTCCTCTGCCCCTAACGCTTACCCTTCCCGATGACCTGGAGGCGGAAAGCCACTACTACCTGGTGGTCAAACCCGCTGGGTCAGCCAACTGCTTTATGGTGGATACCCGGGAAAGTTTCGCTTCCCAGTTCAGCATCAGCAACCAGCCGAACCCAGGCAGCGGCTGGACGCAGATACAGGTCAATGCCCAGTCCGGCGGCGCCTTCGACTTTTTGGTGAGCGATATGCTCGGCCAAAAGCTGCACCGCGAACGGGTAACCATCCTGCCCGGAGACAATACGATAGAATACAACGGCAGCCACCTGCCCAATGGCGTTTACCTCTACAGCCTCAGCAACGGCCGCGAAATGGTGACGCGCAAGATGATCATCAGCCGGCAGTAAGTGATCGAGGACGGCTCCCCGGCTCCGTACCTGCTGCTTCGCAATAAGCGACAGCGCAGGTGCGGTGCGGTGTTCTCCTCAAACCGGCCTGGGTGGGATGTGCGTTCCCTTAGGTTCGCACATCGCACCTTATCTTACATGTATAATGGCGGTTGTCTTTTAGCTCCAAATGTCTAATCCCTTCTGATTTTGGAGCGAGGCCGTTGTGCCACCCTGCAACATTAAGGCTTCGCTCCTATTTCCTGATGATTCCGGAGTACTGTCCTTCGGGCAATTGCTCGTTTATTGCGAGGCAGGGAGATGAGATCCTGATCGCGCGTTCAAAGGCTGCCGGTGGTGGCCAGAACCCTGTAATAGCATCCCCTTTCCACGCCTCGCCAACAAAAGTCATTATTATGTTGAAGCTACACTTACTTGCTTTGTTTTTGGGTGCCTTCACCCTCTGCCTTCAGGCACAGGCCGGCTGCCCGGATTGTAGGATTGAATTACCTGCCGGCCTGCCGGAGGATACCATCTTCCTGAGCAGCGCCGCCGACGGGCAGGTTGGCATTTATTATGATTCGGACCTCAGTTTTCGCATGCCGAAGACGACCACGCCGGTCAATGCCACCGACCCGGATACCCCGCCGGGGCTGGGCATCAATCAGATCACCATCACTTCGGTTTCCAACCTGCCTCCCGGCCTAAGCTGGGAAGCCAGCCAGACTGTATTTAACGTTTCTGAAGAAACGGACGGTTGCGTCAAATTCTGCGGCACTCCTATCATTCCCGGCTTTTATAACGTGGAGGTTGTGGTAAATGCAGAAGTGTTGTTTGTCTCGCAGGTTTCTTCCTTCTCCTTTCCGATCCTGATCCTGCCGGGAACCAGTGTGACGGAGGGCTTTACGCTGTCCAACAACAGCGGCTGCGGGAGTGTGTCCGCCAGTTTTTCCAATAATGTGCCCTCTGGTGGCAATGAGGGCTATACTTATCTTTGGGATTTTGGGAACGGCAATATGTCGGTTGCCGAAAATCCCGGCTCCCAGGTATATACTGAAGCCGGCGCTTATGAAGTCCGTTACCAGTCGGTAATCGATACTTTCGGCTTCCTGCTTACCGAGGTAGTGGTAGAAAGTGTTGAATGCAACGACCTGTTCAATAATGCTCCCGACCTGCGCATCGAAGTCTGGGATCCGGATGGGGAGCGCATCCTGGAGACCGCGCACATTGAGAACGCTCAGACACCTCTTGCCTTTACCGTCAACCTCTTTCTGGGAGAGGGCAATTACGTCTTGCGGGTAATGGATGAAGACAGTGGTATACAGGGCGGGGACGACGAGTGCGGCGCCATCAATTTCAACCGGTTTTCCAATGGTTCCTTCACCAACGGAGGGCTGCAGGCCCGCCTGAACATTTTCCATCCGGTGGACACCATCCGTTCTGTGGACACCGTTCGGGTATATGCACAACCGGATGCTCCCCTGCTGGAAGGCGACGGGCCGGCCGTTCTTTGTGAAGGAGATAACTATTTGCTCACTGTTGCCAATGGCTACAGCACCGGGCTGCAGTGGTACCAGGACAGCCTGCCGCTGATCGAGGTGGACGGCCCGGAACTAAACGTGGATGCCGAAGGCCGATACTGGGTGACGTATACGACAACGGATGGTTGCAGCGCTACCTCTGCAGTGGAGCACCTGATCTTCAATCCGCTGCCCGATCCTCCCATTTTCCAGAACTTCAACAACCTGCTGACCCTTTATGCTCCGGAAAACCTGCCGGAAAACTATACACTGCAGTGGTACCGGGATGGCTTGCTCATTGAAGGGGCGAATGAGACGGAATATTGCATGGAGGCGAATGGCGCCTATCGGCTTGAGGTAACCGACGTGCTTACGGGATGCAGCAGCACTTATGAGCTCCAGTCTACCTACAACCCCGCTTTTCCGGGCTGCATTACTTCGGGAACGGCAGAAGAAGAACTGGTGGGCCTCCGGGTTTATCCCAATCCGGCCTTCGATATGCTTTACCTGGAAGGCGAGGTTGGCGCTGAACCGGTACACGCCATTTTGTACAACATTCAGGGGCAGATGATGCAAGAATTCCTGAGCCGTCCTGTTGGCGGCTGGTTCCGGGAACGCATGGGCCTGAGCCTGTACCCGGCAGGGATCTACTTTGTCGAGATCCGCTCGGGGCAACGGTTGGCGCGGGTAAAAGTGGTGAAGTACTAGGAGGCTGTTGGCACGAATGAACACTCGTCGGATAAGACTGTCTACCGCATGGGAGCTACAGCCGTGGCTTGGCTCCCAATATTCATACCTGCAATTTTTTCGGCTGTCGATCTGACGTTGGGAACTGTTGGAAGCAGGTGAGCTGAAGCAGCCTGCCGCCGTTGCGAACACGGAAATCCGGACCGCGAACTTGTCCAACCTTAGACGGGGAGCCACTTTTTCTCGTTAAATCTTGTAAACCAGTTTAAAAAATATTTTAAAAATACTATATTGAGCCTCGTTTGCCGGTTTAAGCCAAAGTGTTGTTCATTTTGACGCTGAAAGTGTCATTATAAATTAGCAAATTAGCCTTAGCTTTGGCCCAAACCTCGAAACGGGTTGATTTACAGGGTAGATCCTCATCCGTTACCATAATCCCATCTGAACTGCGTAAAACCTTAGGTTTGCTCTTACGAACGACAAGAATTATGACTGTTCATATTGAGAAAAGGGAAATTGGTAACCTGGTAATTGAAAATATTCCCGAGATCCCTGAAATACTTAACAAACGGCTTACTCATTACCACAATACCCGCGACGCCCATTTGGCCGACTGGCTGAACCAGGGCCGGGGTTTGCTCATCAGTACCCGTTTTGGGGAGTCGGCTCAGCTTCACATCGTAGAACATCCAGGAGCGACGCGCCAGCAGGCCACCTTTTTTCCTGAACCCATCTTCAGCGCCAGCGTTTGCCCGGCGCCCGGTGCCAACGGCTTTCTATTTGCCAAGGATGTCGGTGGCAACGAAAATTACCAGCTCTACTACTTCAACCTGGATTCCGGACAGTATTACCTGCTGACGGATGGCGTTTCCAAGCACGGCAGCGGCCTGTGGAACCGGCAGGGCACCGCCATAGCCTACAACAGCACCAAAGGCAACCACAAAGATCATGGCCTGTATCTCTATTCTTTCGGGGAGCTACCCGGCGAGCGCCTTATTTTTGAGGGGGAAGGGTACTGGTATCCCATCGACTGGTCGCCCAGCGGGCGGGAACTCACCGTCATCAATTACCGGTCGATCAATGAGAGCTTTCTGTACCGGCTCGATATCGGCAGCGGCGAGCTGTCGCCGGTCCTGGCAAAGCCTGACGTGGCCTGCCGGGGAGGCTTCTGGAACGCCGACGGCACGGAGATCGTCTACGCCTCCGACGAGTTTTCGGAATCCCGGCAGCTGACCCGTTATCACCTCAGGGACGGGCGGCAGGAGGCGTTGGCTCAAAACCTGCCCTGGGAAGTGGAGGCCATCCGCTATTCTCCGGACGGGCGGTCTCTTGCCTTTGTACTCAATGACAATGGCATCTCCCGGCTGTACTTCCTGGATGTAGCTACCGGCGAATATAAGCCTTTTACCGGCTTGCCGGACGGAATAATCAGTGCGCTGCGGTGGCGCCCCGACGGGAAGCAGCTGGCCATCACCGTGGACACCCCTCAGGCGCCTGCCGACGTATACGTGGTCAACCTACAGGATTCCACTGCTTGCCGGTGGACCTACAGCGAGGCCGGCGGGCTCGACCCCTGCCGCTTCATTAAGCCCAAGCTGATCCAGTATCCTTCCTTCGATCAGGTAGAAGGCCAACCGAGGCGTATCCCTGCCTTTTATTTCAAACCGGCCAAAGGGGAAGGCCCCTTTCCGGTGCTGATCTATATTCACGGCGGCCCGGAGAGCCAGTACCGCCCCGGGTTTTCCCCTACGTTCCAGTATTACCTCAACGAGCTGGGTGTGGCGGTCGTGGCCCCTAACGTAAGGGGTTCTTCCGGCTACGGAAAGAGTTTCCTGAAGCTGGACAATGGGTTTAAGCGGGAAGATTCCGTCAAAGACATCGGCAAATTGCTCGATTGGGTGGAGGAGCAACCGGAGTTGGATCACTCGCGGGTGGCCGTCATTGGCGGCTCTTATGGCGGGTACATGGTGCTGGCCTCGATGGCGCACTTCAACAGCCGCTTGCGGTGTGGGGTGGATATTGTCGGCATCAGCAACTTTGTGACCTTCCTGGAAAATACCAAGTCCTACCGCCGAAACCTGAGGCGGGTGGAATACGGCGACGAACGCAACCCCCGCATGCGCCGCCACCTGGAGCGCATCTCGCCAACGGCAAATGCCCATAAGATCAGCAAGCCCATGCTGATCGTCCAGGGGCTCAACGACCCCAGGGTGCCGGCAAGCGAGGCCGAACAAATGCTCCATGCCATTCGTAAGAACGGGGGAGAGGCCTGGTACCTGCTGGCCAAAGATGAGGGCCACGGCTTCCGGAAGAAAGTCAACCGGGATTACTACAATAAGGCGGTCATCCTGTTCCTGCAGCGCTATCTGTTGTAGGGGCGGCTGCGGCGCCTTTCGCAGCCGGAGCGTGGGCGCCTAAAAATATTTCTCCTTCAGATTTTCTTATTTTTGGAGGGCGCAACCAATGGAACCCAGCAGCATTGTTATCATTGGAAGTTCAAAAAACCAAAACAAAGCAGGCTGATGGCAGATGACAATAGGCCTATTCACATTGAAGGCAGCCAGGGCGTTTTGGCCGGCAATACGATCGATGCCGGCGGCGATGTGATCGTCAACGGCCAGAAAGTCACCAACATCTTTCAGAATACCGCTTACCAGGACCTGGTAAAGCGCAAAAAAGAACTGGAGGAACTGATCCGAAACCTGCCGGCTGAGAATGCAGTATGCAGGAAGGCAGGTGTGGAGTTGGAAGAATTGCTCAACAAAGAAGCACAATTCAAAAAGGATGTCATTCAGCTGGCCGAGTCGTTCTCCCGCATAAATATAGACAGTGAACGCCTGGCCCGGGCAAAGGCGCTTTTCTCAGAAGGCGCTTTTGAAGAAGCGGACCGTTTGCTTAACAAAACCGACTTGAAAAGGGACCAGGAAGCGGTACTGCTCAGAGAACAACAATTGGATTCAGCCCTTGAAGAAGTGAAAAGAAAGAAGGAACAGATTGCTGATGAATACCTGATAAAAGCTCAACTCACCCTTACTCAATTGGAGAACCCCAACCGGTTCGAAGAGGCGGATCAGTATTTTCAGGAATCCATTCATACTTTAGCGGCTTTCGACAATATCTTCGGCTATGCTTATTTCCTGGGGGAACAGAACCAGAACCACAAGGCTGTTACCTATTATGAGCAAGCCCTAGAAATCTATCAGCGGCTGGCCCTGGACAATCCGCAGCGCTATGAGCCGGATGTGGCTACTACCCAGAACAACCTGGGCGCCATGTACTATAACCTGAATGCCTACGACCGGGCCGAAGCGGCCTATTTGGAAGCGCTCGAAATCAGAAAGCGGCTGGCCCTGGACAATCCCCAGCGCTATGAGCCGGATGTGGCTACTACCCAGAACAACCTGGGCGCCATGTACTATAACCTGAATGCCTACGGCCGAGCCGAAGCGGCCTATTTGGAAGCGCTCGAAATCAGAAAGCGGCTGGCCCTGGACAATCCCCAGCGCTATGAGCCGGATGTGGCTACTACCCAGAACAACCTGGGCATAATGTATCGAAACCTGAATGCCTACAGTAGGTAACTAGCGAAGTACTATTTTTGGAAGCGCTCGAAATCAGAAAGCGGCTGGTACTGGACAATCCGCAGCGCTATGAGCCGGATGTGGCTACTACCCAGAACAACCTGGGCGCCATGTACTATAACCTGAATGCCTACGACCGAGCCGAAGCGGTATATTTGGAAGCGCTCTCGAAATCAGAAAGCGGCTGGTACCTGGACAATCCGCAGCGCTATGAGCCGGATGTGGCGATGACCCAGAACAACCTGGGCGCCATGTACTATAACCTGAATGCCTACGGTCGAGCCGAAGCGGCCTATTTGGAAGCGCTCGAAATCAGAAAGCGGCTGGCCCTGGACAATCCGCAGCGCTATGAGCCGGATGTGGCTACTACCCAGAACAACCTGGGCGCCATGTACTATAACCTGAATGCCTACGATCGAGCCGAAGCGGCCTATTTGGAAGCGCTCGAAATCAGAAAGCGGCTGGTCCTGGACAATCCCCAGCGCTATGAGCCGGATGTGGCGATGACCCAGAACAACCTGGGTACCATGTATATTCCGGGCTGAATGCCTACAGTACCGAGCCGAAGCGAAGTATATTTGGAAGCGCTCGAAATCAGAAAGCGGCTGGTACTGGACAATCCCCAGCGCTATGAGCCGGATGTGGCGATGACCCAGAACAACCTGGGCGCCATGTACTATAACCTGAATGCCTACGGTAAGGTAAAGCAGTACCTATTTGGAAGCGCTCGAAATCAAATCAGCGGCTGGTACTGGGACAATCCGCAGCGCTATGAGCCGGATGTGGCTACTACCCAGAACAACCTGGGCATAATGTGTATCGAAACCTGAATGCCTACGGTAAGGTAAAGAAGTACTATTTGGAAGCCCTAGAAATCTATCAACGGCTGCTGGTACTGGACAATCCGCAGCGCTATGAGCCGGATGTGGCGATGACCCAGAACAACCTGGGCGCCATGTACTATAACCTGAATGCCTACGGCCGTACCGAAGCACTATATTTGGAAGCCCTCGAAATCAGAAAGCGGCTGGTACTGGATAATCCGCAGCGCTATGAGCCGGATGTGGCGATGACCCAGAACAACCTGGGTACTTGATATATTCCGGGCTGAATGCCTACGGTAGAGCCGAAGAAGCAGTATATTTGAAGCCCTCGAAATCAGAAAGCGGCTGGTACTGGACAATCCGCAGCGCTATGAGCCGGATGTGGCGATGACCCAGAACAACCTGGGCGCCATGTACTATAACCTGAATGCCTACGATCGAGCCGAAGCGGCCTATTTGGAAGCGCTCGAAATCAGAAAGCGGCTGGCCCTGGACAAATCCGCAGCGCTATGAGCCGGATGTGGCGATGACCCAGAACAACCTGGGCGCCATGTACTATAACCTGAATGCCTACTACTAACCGAAGTACGGTATATTTGGAAGCGCTCGAAATCAGAAAGCGGCTGGCCCTGGACAATCCCCAGCGCTATGAGCCGGATGTGGCTACTACCCAGAACAACCTGGGCATAATGTATCGAAACCTGAATGCCTACGGTACCGGTAAAGTACTATATTTTGGAAGCGCTCGAAATCAGAAAGCGGCTGGTACTGGACAATCCCCAGCGCTATGAGCCGGATGTGGTAATACCCAGAATAACCTGGGTACCTGATGTATTCCGGTATGAATGCTTACGATGGAGCCGAAGCGGTATATTTGGAAGCCCTCGAAATCAGAAAGCGGCTGGTACTGGATAATCCCCAGCGCTATGAGCCGGATGTGGCGATGACCCAGAACAACCTGGGCATAATGTATCGAAACCTGAATGCCTACGGTAACCGTACCGAAAGCGGTACCATTTGGAAGCCCTCGAAATCTATCAGCGGCTGGTACTGGACAATCCGCAGCGCTATGAGCCGGATGTGGCGATGACCCAGAACAACCTGGGCGCCATGTACTATAACCTGAATGCCTACGGCCAAGCCGAAGCGGCCTATTTGGAAGCCCTCGAAATCTATCAGCGGCTGGCCCTGGACAATCCCCAGCGCTACAATGTATACCTGGCCAATACGCTAAAAAACATGGGCTACTTGCACCAGGCATTGTTGAGGCAATCCTTTGATTGGGCGTATCGCTCTTCGGGCATGGAGTACACCAGACAGGCAGAGGCGGCCTTATCCTTTTATTCTACGGACATCCCCCTGGTAAAAAGCTATGGTGACAGCATAGCGAAACTGGCCATGTATTTTGAAAAGGTAGCGGAAGATGATCTCCAGTTTCAGGCCCAGGTCAATCAGGTTTTGCCATTAGAAGAGCAGGTCGAAACGGAAACGGGCCCCGCCCAAAAGGCTGGTAAACAGGTTGAGGTAGTAAGCCTTCTGGAAAAAATATGGCAGCAATATCCCCAAAACGAAACCATAATGGGCCGGCTCGCCAGCGCTTACGGCACTTTAGCCTGGCATCAGCTGTTTGTCCGCCAATTTGCAGAAGCGGAGCAGTCTGCCCGAAAAGGCCTGGACATCGGCCCGTCCCGGGAATGGATCCATACCAACCTCGCCCTGGCTCTGCTTTTTCAGGGAAAATATGAGGAGGCAGAGGCCCTGTATCTTGATCTTCAAGATAAGCCTTACGGGGATTCCACTTTTTCCCAGGCATTTTTGGATGATTTCGCTGCTTTGGAAGCGGCAGGCATCACCCATCCGGATGTGGAGAAGGTGCGGGCGCTTTTGAAAACGGAGTAGATGAAGGAGCTCCCATGTTCGTTGCGATGCCGCCCGATCAATAATTTTTCAGTGTAACCCCAAAAGTCAACAAGCGATCCTCCTGTTCTTGCCCTTCGACGACTATACTTTCGACCGTATGGAGGTAGTTTATCCTAAAATTCAAAAACTTCCGGAGAGGAAGCTCTAAACCGATGTCTGCCTGCCAGCGATAATTATCACCTCGCTGAAGAGAGGGTTGGAAAAAATTCTCATGACTGAGGATCAACTTTTTATTAAAAAGCTGATACTTGCCATTGACCCAGATCGTACCGCGAAAGGTATTGATGGTTCGCTTCCCATTGTACACTGTGCGATTAAAGGAATCGTTGTTAAACCCGGTTCGCTCATACTCACTGGAGAGCGCAATTTTTAGCCAATTCTCGTTCTTGCTCAGCACTTGAAAGGTGACTCCTCCACCAAGAAGAGAGCGTATGTTAATTTGCCTTCTAAAATTGGTGCTTGCAAAACCCAATAGCAAGGGATATATTTTTTGCTCAGGATTAAAGTATAAAAAGTTGAGGCTTAGAATATCTTCATCGGCCTTTTGTTTCCCAAACTCTTGATACACAAAGGAGTTTTTGGTCTTGAACACCCATTTCTTCCATGGTTTATAACTCAAATCTGAGTTCACTCTAAAAATAACCGTTTGTACATTCCCGCCTTGGAAAATACCGCTTAACGAAAGGCCTGCTTGTAATTTGAGCGTATCACTTTCGTTGGTTTGGGCGAAAAGGCAGATGGGGAAAACAGAGAGGAAAAATAAAAATCTTTTCATGCTATGCAGCTATTACATTTAAAGTCCAAAAAAACGGGGCCTGCAAGATTTAGTGTACGGCTGATGGAAGCCCTGACCGCCCGCTACCTGGCCAAACAAGGTTTAATCGAAGAGTTCGTTACGGCCTGCGGCCGTACACGAGCCTGGGTAACGGGCTCCTGCCCGGCCTGAATGCTTTACGAGCACAAGCGTAAAAACCCTACCGGGTATACAAATACTCCAGCTCTAATCCTTCGATCTTTTCCAGGCCGTCTACTTCCTCCAGGTACACACCAGCTACAGCAGCTTTGAAATGGCGTAGTTTTTCGGCCACATCGCTCTGGCGGATGGCCAGTTCGACAATACCGATAGTGCCAAAATCCTGTCGTGTCATCTCCAGTTCCAGGTTTTTTATGCTGCTCATTACACTGCCCATCAGGGCATAGTCGAAGGTCACCCGATATACATCCTCTACGGTACGTTCAATGACCTCCGCATGGTTCAGCGCGTCGGCCGCACTTTCCTTGTAAGCGTTGATCAGCCCGGAAGTGCCCAGCAGGGTGCCGCCGAAGTAGCGCACTACAATGACGATGACATTGGCCAGGCCGAAGCTGTCGATCTGCCCCAGTATAGGCCGGCCGGCTGTACCGCTGGGCTCCCCGTCGTCATTGGCGCGGAAGTTGTTGCCGTCCAGCCCCAGGCGGTAGGCGTAGCAGTGGTGGCGTGCTTTGGGATGTTGGCGGCGCACTTCCTCCAGGCAAGCCTGCCATTCTTCCTCGGTGTAGGCCGGGAAAGCATAGGCCAGGAATTTGCTGCCCCGGTCCCGGAATTCCCCGTGTGCTGGCCCGGCAATAGTTTTATAGCGGTCTTTGATGTCGGACATGGAGGCGAAAGTAACAATTTGCAGGGATTTGCACCTCGTTAACAAAGCTTTGGGAGCCGTTAACAGGGATTTCGTGTTGGGTTTGTTAATTTGCCGTTCGTTATCCATTCGCCCAAGCCCACGAATCCCAGCCTCCGCTATCACCTTCGCCAAGGCTACGGAGCTCGAAGAAAGCTACGGCGGGTGTAGCCGAATCCACGAATCCACGAATCCCGAATCCACGAATCCACGAATCCCGAATCCCGAATCCCGAATCTACGAATCCCGAATCCCGAATCCCGAAATTGTTATCTTTGCGAAAAAATTACCCAGCAGTGGAGCGTACCCTCGAGCAATTTGACCAGATCCTTCGCAGATGCCGGGACTTATTCGAAAAGAAAACCCGGGATTACGGTACAGCATGGCGCATCCTGCGGCCTTCCTCTCTGACTGACCAGATCTTCATCAAGGCCAAGCGCATCAGAAGTATTGAAGAGAAAGGGCAGCAAAAGGTGGAAGACAGCATTGAGTACGACTACATCGGCATGATCAATTACAGCCTGATGGCCATGGTGCAACTGAGCCTGCCGGAGGATACTCCCCTGGAAATGCCTCCGAAAGAAGCCCTTCGCCATTTCGATGCCAAGGTTGCGGAAACCCGGACACTTCTGGATGCCAAAAACCATGATTACGGGGAGGCCTGGCGCGATATGCGCGTCAGTTCGATGACCGACCTTATCCTGATGAAGCTGTTGCGCATAAAGCAGATCGAGGACAATGAGGGAAAAACCATTGCTTCGGAAGGACTGGAAGCCAATTACCAGGATATCGTCAACTATGCTATTTTTGCGTTGATCAAACTACAGGAACAAAAAAATATAATATGACCCTCGGAACACTCGTCGTTATCATTGCCATTACCGCCCTGCTGCTTACTTTGGGCATTGGTTTAACCTCCCGGCGCATCAATAACTGGCTGGTGAGCTATTTTCAGAATTTCTGCGGCGCCCTTTTTATCTTTTCCGGATGGGTGAAAGCAGTCGACCCTATGGGTACGGCGTTCAAATTGGAGCAATATTTCGCCGAATTTGAATCTACCTTCAGCGGAACCTGGTTCTCCTTTTTGTCGCCGCTCTTCCCTTGGCTCGCGGAGTATGCCATTGGGTTTTCGGTCTTTATGATCGTCCTCGAGATCGTCCTGGGCATCATGTTGTTGATCGGTTCGGCCCGCAAGTTCGCCGCCTGGGCATTCCTCCTCATCGTCGTCTTTTTTACTTTTCTTACCGGCTTCACCTATCTGACCGGTTATGTTCCCGAGGGCGTCAACTTCTTCCAGTTTGGCCATTGGGGGCCTTACGTGGAAACCAATATGAAAGTGACGGACTGTGGCTGTTTCGGCGATTTTCTGAAATTGAAACCCAAGGTCTCTTTCCTCAAGGATATTTTCCTGTTATTCCCTTCTTTCCTTTTTGTATTTGCGCACGGGAAAATGCACCAGCTGATGAGCGCCGGCAGCCGTACGGCCGTCGTGCTGATCAGTACCGCAGCTCTTCTGTTCTACTGCTTTACCAATTTCATGTGGGGGCTGCCTCATATGGATTTCCGCCCCTTCAAGGCCGGCCGTAATATCAGGCTGGAAAGGGCGCTGGAGTCCTTAGCTGAGAACAACGTCGAAGTGGAAGCCTATCGCATGACCAACAAAGCTTCGGGCGAAGTCGTAGAGCTTCCGCTGAACGAATACCTGCGCCAGTATAAAGACTACCCGAAGGAAGAATGGGGCCTGGAGCAGGTTCAGAGCCAACCCCGGGTGGCCATGGTGCGGTCGGAGAGTGCTCCCGAGGGCTATATCATCCCCAGTGCTGAAGGAGAACCCTACGAACAGGAACTGGTGGCCTACCTGAAAGAACGCTGGGGGCCGCTGCAGGGCGATACCATTAGCAAAGTGATAGAGCATACCAAAGTCAGCGACTTTGAAGCGGTGGGGCCGGGCGGTTCCGATATCAGCGAGGAACTGCTTTCCAACCCGGAATACAGCTTTATGGTTATTGCCTATAAGCTGAAGGCCGCCCGCGAAGAAACGGTTGCCGAACTGGTCACGGATACCATCTACGCGGTCGATACGGTGGCGGTTGAAGATACCATCAAACTGGTGCGCCGGGCCGATAGGGTAGATAAAAAGCAGGTGGAGAAGAAAGTATTTACCTGGGACCAGGATTACAACGCGCCCTGGGTGGCCAAAGTGAAACCGCTTGCCGAGGCCGCCGGCCAGGCCGGGATAAAAACCTTCGCCATAACTGCTTTGGCCGGCAACGAAAAACTGGAAAGCTTCAAAGCGGCTTCTGGCTGTACCTTCCCGTTCTACACCGCCGACGATATCCTGCTGAAGACCATCGTGCGCTCCAATCCCGGCGTAGTGCTCCTGAAAAACGGCAGGGTTATCCAAAAATGGCACCACAAACAATTGCCAAGCTTCGAAGAGATCAAAGAAAAATATATGAAATAACCGGGCTTATTCTCGTTGCGGTTTGCATCCTATTTTTAAAGGACTATATTTGCAAACTGTACAAACAGGGAATTTTGAAAACATGCTGAGTAGAAGGAACGTCCGCATTAAAGTGATGCAGATGCTTTATTCCATGAGCAGGGATAGCAATCTGGGTCTCAACGAAGTGATCAACCGCTACCGTTCGAGTGTCCAGAAATCCTTTGAACTGTACCTCTTCAACTTGCTGAGCCTGATGCGGATCACAGGATACGCAAGCCAGGATGCGGCAAAGAAGATGGCTAAGTTGTTGCCCACGGAAGAAGATAAGCAATTTACTGCCAAACTAGGAGACAACGGCCTCATGAGGTCCTTGACCGTTAATGAGGGCTTGCAAGGCCTCTTCAGAAAGTTCAAGCTGAGCCATCGTTTCGATACGGACAATGTGCGCCTGTTCTATACAGACTTTGCCAAAACCGACGAGTATAAGGATTACCTTCTGCAAGAGGAAGGCGATGAGGAAAGCCATCGCGAAATACTCCTGGCCCTCTACAAGCACCTGCTCAACAGTGAATCCTACAACGATTTTGTGGAGGATAATTTTTCCAACTGGACCGACGACAAGTCCCTGATTGCCGGCGCCATTAAAAAGACCATAAAGGCCTTGCCGGCAACTGAAGATTTCTACGAAGAATACCGCCCCGGTGAAGAGACCACCGAAGAGTTCGGAGAGAAGCTCCTCCGCAGAGCCTGCGAAGATGATGAAGAACTGCTGAGCATCATTGAACCTACTTTGCGCAACTGGGATGCCGACCGTGTCGCCGTCATCGACATGATCCTCCTGAAAATGGCTCTTTGTGAGTTGATAAATTTCCCGACCATTCCTACCAAGGTCACCCTCAACGAGTTCGTTGAGATCTCCAAACTATACAGCACCGATAAAAGCAAAGACTTCATCAATGGTATCCTTGACCGGCTCATGAAGCAGCTCAATAAGGATGGGAAAATCCAGAAAAAAGGCAGAGGATTACAGGAGTGAATCCCTGACAGAGCGTACTCAAAATGAATTCTGTTCGCCTTAAAGCCGATATATTCCTGTTTTTTCTTATTTTTTGAGGAATTAGAATTCAAAACGCTCCGCAGTATGAAACGAAAAATCCTATTGGCCGCGCTCCTGGCCCTGCTTTTCCTTTCCAACCAGTTAAACGCACAGTACACTTCTGCAAAGGAGGGCATCGCCCTCCGGTATTTAGCGCCCAACCACCTATTCCCCATTTCGGAATCGCTGGACTTTAATGACTTTGGCACAGGCCTGGAAATGGAGTACATCCGCCACCTGGGCCCGGCGCTCAACATGGGCGTCCCCTTTAAGATCTACAAGGCTTTTTTACCTACCGACGAACAGGGTGGTTTTCAGCAAGAGGCCCTGCTGAGCCTCGACCTGTTGCTCCAGTTGAAATATTTTCGGGAATCCAATTTCATTTATCCCTATTTGTTCGCCGGTTTTGGTGGAAACCTCGAAGCTTTGAATGACGTCAACTTTGCTGTCCCTCTGGGGGTAGGCTTGAACTTCCGGATTCAGGAGCATGCTTATTTCTCTCTGAAAGGGGAATACCGGCTGGGATTGCAGGACCTCCGAGACAATCTGCAGCTGGGCGCCGGCCTGCTTTTTCTGCTCGGCGAGGGGGCGCCGGAAAGGCCCTCCAAGGCCAGCGATGCCGACGGCGACGGCGTGCCGGATGAAAACGACCTGTGCCCGGCCATCCCCGGCCTGCCTGCGCTTAATGGCTGCCCCGACAGCGACGGCGACGGCGTGCCTGATGGGGAGGACGTATGTCCGCAGGAAGCAGGAACGGCCGCCCTCAAAGGTTGCCCCGACCGCGATGGGGACGGAGTTGCCGACCGGGAGGATGAATGCCCGGACGAACCGGGGCACCCCCAGCTGAAAGGCTGCCCTATCCGCGATGCCGACGGGGATGGCATCGAAGATGAGGCAGATGAATGCCCCAACCGCCCCGGGCCTCTCGCCCTGGCCGGTTGCCCGGATAGGGACGGCGACGGAGTGGTGGACGATAGCGACCGCTGCCCGGATACCGCCGGCGAACTGAAGCTGGCCGGCTGCCCGGATACAGATGGGGACGGGCTGCCCGACCCGGATGACCGCTGCCCTACGGCCGCAGGGCCCCTTTCCAACCGAGGGTGCCCGGAGATCCAACAAAAAGACCGGGACGTGCTCACCTTCGCCATGAATAATGTCCAGTTCGAGACCGGCAAAGCGACGCTGAGGCAGGCGTCTTTCCAGATCCTGAACGAGGTGGCGGGTATCCTCAGCCGCTACCCCGATTATAAGTTGCGGATCAGCGGCCACACCGATAGCGTCGGGAGCGCCGCGTCCAATCAGGCACTCTCCCAGGACAGAGCCCAGGCCTGTTATGATTACCTCATTGGGCAGGGGGTCGCCCCCGGGCGCATGAGCTACATTGGCTATGGAGAAACCCGCCCTATTGCCAACAACAACTACCAGGCAGGGCGGGAAAAGAACCGCCGGGTAGAGTTCGACATCTACCTGGATTAGATATGGGGCTGGAAACTTCCCGCCGGAAACTGCAGGCAGGGAAGTTTCCATTTCTGTTATCCAATCTGCTCATTTTAGGTATATTTGCGCCATGAGCGAGAAAATCCTTATCCTAGATTTCGGTTCCCAGTACACTCAGCTAATCGCCAGACGGATCCGGGAGCTCAATGTTTACAGTGAGATCGTTCCTTACAACAAGGTCCCTGAAATTGATGAGAGCATCAAGGCCATCATTCTTTCCGGAAGCCCCTTTTCGGTCACGGATGAGCAGGCTCTGCGCACCGGGCTGGAGGAGTTCATCGGTAAACTTCCTGTGTTGGGCATCTGCTACGGCGCCCAGTACATTGCCCAGCACTACGGTGGAAATGTGGAGCGCTCGCTGAAGCGGGAATACGGCAAGGCACGCCTGAGCCACATTCATAAACCGGACCCTTTCCTCGAGGATGTCCCTCTGGAGTCGCAGGTGTGGATGTCTCATGGGGATACCATTATGGCGATACCCGAACAGTTTGAGCTGCTGGCGGGCACGGAGAGTATCGACGTGGCGGCGTTCCGCTCCAAAGAGGGGGCTTTTGGCCAGCCGGTTTACTGTATTCAGTTCCATCCCGAAGTTTCTCATAGCCTGGATGGCATGACATTGCTCAAAAATTTCGTTAAAGATATTGCCGGTTGCCATGCTGAATGGACGCCGGCGTCGTTCGTAGAACATACCATTGCCGAGCTCAAAGAAAAGATCGGCGAAGAGCACGTACTGATGGGGCTCTCCGGAGGGGTAGACTCTTCGGTCGCCGCCACCTTGCTGCACCGGGCCATTGGTGACAATCTCGTTTGTATATTTGTCGATAACGGCCTTTTGCGGAAGAATGAATACGAGGAGGTGTTAAAGTCCTACCAGGGCCTGGGCCTCAATGTGATCGGCGTGGATGCCAGGCAACAGTTCTACAGTGAACTGAAGGGCATCAGTGAACCGGAGGGGAAACGCAAGGTGATCGGCAGGGTGTTTATTGAAGTATTTGAAGCGAAAGCCCTGGAGTTGGAAGAACGGGATAAGGACATTCAGTGGCTGGGCCAGGGAACGATCTATCCGGATGTTATCGAATCCGTCTCTGTTCATGGGCCTTCGGTGACGATAAAATCGCATCACAATGTGGGCGGCCTGCCGGATGTACTGAAGCTGAAGATCGTGGAGCCCCTGCGCATGTTGTTCAAGGACGAAGTGCGCGAAGTTGGCCGTGCGCTCGGTATCCCGGACCATATATTAGGGCGCCATCCTTTTCCGGGGCCGGGGCTGGGCATTCGCATTCTGGGAGAAATTACGCCCGAAAAGGTTGCGTTGCTGCAGGAAGCAGATGCGATTTACATCAATAACCTCAAGAAGTTCGGCCTGTACGATGAAGTTTGGCAGGCAGGCACTATCTTGTTACCCGTACAATCCGTTGGTGTAATGGGCGATGAACGCACCTACGAGCAGGCAGTGGCCCTGCGCGCTGTAGATTCCAGAGATGGCATGACGGCAGAATGGAGCCGCCTGCCCCACGATTTTCTGGCTACGGTTTCCAGTGAGATCATCAATAACGTTAAAGGAATAAACCGCGTCGTATATGATATCAGCACCAAGCCTCCTGCTACGATCGAATGGGAATAAATGGCTTATCTTCGCTGTACTGGCTTTGATACTCTCCTCCTGTACCCTTTTTATGCCGGCTGGCGCCGGAGACAAAAAGGACCAGCCCCGGACGGAAGAAAAGAAGCCAGACAAAAAGGTGGCCAAGGAGAAAGAGGAGGAACTGCTCCTTGACCCCGTTCCGGGAAAAAAAGTCTATGACCCGGAAACGGGAACCCTCATCGTCGTAGACCAGACACCGGTAGAGAGTATGGACACCATTCGCTGGAAAGAGGTGCCTTACGACTCGGTGCCCCCCATACGCTCTGCCCAGTCTCTTGTGGAAGAAGAAAATGTCAAAGGCAATAAACCGGAACGCACTGGCAGGGGAGAATTCGGGACGGAGTTCTATTCTGCCTATAATGTCGCCCTGATCCTGCCCTTCCTCTCCGATAATTACGACCCCAAGTCGGGAGTGATCCCTGAAAACTCAAGCTGGGCCCTCCAGTTCTATGGCGGCGTCCGCATGGCCTTTGATGAGCTTGAAGAAGAAGGCATCAAACTCAATGTCACAGTGATGGACAGCAAGGCCGACACGCGGCAGATGGGCAAGCTGCTCACCGGCCGTACCGCCTTGTTCAATTCCCATCTTATCATCGGCCCCTACCGCCGGGAGAATGTGGAAATGGTGGCCGACTTCGCGAAAAGGAATGGCAAGGCCTTCGTTTCGCCCCACAGCGCCGCCTCCAGTGTATCTGATAATAACCCGGACTACATCCAGGTGAGCCCCACTCTGGAGTCGCATTGTAAGGCGATCACTCGCCATGTGCGCAAGCGTTTCCGCCCGGATCAGGTCATACTGGTGGCAAGGGATAAAGACGCCGAAAAGGCGCGTTTTGCCTATTTCCAGCAGGAGAATTTCCTGCTCGAAAGGACCCGCCACGATTCGGTGAAATTCAGAGAGTATGTGGTTGAAGAAAAGAGCGCCGATTTCCAGAATATCAACCTGCAGCCTTTCCTTCCGCCGGGCGATACGGCGGTATTCATTCTGCCTTCCTGGTCGAATGAAACGTTCATCTACTCCTTCCTCAGCCGGCTGAAGCTGGCGCGCACCGCCGACAATTATGTGGAAGTGTACGGGATGCCTCAGTGGATGCGGTACGAGCGTATCGATTACGACCTCTATGAAGACCTCAACGTGCACGTCAGTAGCGATACTTACCTCGATACTTATGCGCAGGACATCCAGTTTTTCCGCCGCCGCTTCTTCGACCGTTTCGGAGTGCCTCCCGGTGATGAGGCATTCCTCGGCCACGATGTAATGCTCTATTTCGGGCGGATGATCCATAAGTATGGAACTAAATTCCAGTATTCGCTGGAGAAGGATCCTCAGCAAATGCTGCACACCCGTTTTGAATTCGAAAGGGTGGTGCGGCCCAATGCAACCACGGGCAGGGAAAACGCGCCCATAGAGCGGTTCGAAAACAAATTCGTCAATATCCTGAAGTTCCAGGATTATCAGTTTCAACTGGACTATTGATGACCCCGGAACGCAGGCAAAGGCTGAAAGAGGTGGCGTTTCGACGACAGTCTGAACTTACCGTTATCCTCGAAAACGTCCATGATCCCCACAACATCGGGGCGGTCATTCGTTCCTGCGATTCGGTGGGTATCTCTGAGATCTTCGTCCTGTATACCGAATCCCACCTTACGGAAGAACACATTCTCGTCGGGAAGAAATCGTCGGGCGGCGCCCGCAAATGGGTGGACATCCATCTCTACTTCGATCCCGATGCCTGCTTTCGGCACGTCAAAGAAAAGTACGGGCGCGTGCTGGCCACCCACCTGGGAGAAGCCGCCGAGCCGCTCCACAACCTGGTGCTCACCGAACCGGTGGCATTCCTGTTCGGAAACGAGCGCGACGGAGTTTCCGAAACTGCCCTGGCCTATGCCGACGGCAATTTCGTCATTCCGCAAATGGGTATGGCGCAAAGCCTGAATATTTCTGTAGCTTGTGCCGTAACCCTTTACGAGGCGCTCCGCCAACGCTTACTGGCAGGAATGTATGGTGAAAACAACCCGACACCGGAGGCGGAAAAAACAGCCCTGTATGAAGCCTATCTGGAACGTTCGGACCTGAAGAACAAGAACCGCCGGGCCTGGAGAGTGGATGGAGAGAAAGGGGAGTGATTTTCGACGTTTGATACCTTCTTCGCAATGATAAAAAGAGCCCTCTATATCGCCCTAGCCCTTACCTCGGCGCTCCTCCTCGCTCTGGTTATTATCCATTACCATTCGGACATGCCGCTGGAAGAACTGAAGGCCAGGTATACCTATCCGGATTCTCGCTTTGTGGAGGTTCAGGGGATGAACGTGCATTACAGAAGAACCGGAGCCGGGGCGCCGTTGCTGCTGCTGCACGGGACAGGCTCATCCCTGCATACCTGGGAAGGTTGGACGGAGGAGCTCCGGGACAGTTTTGAACTCATCAGCCTCGACCTGCCGGCATTTGGCCTGACCGGGCCACACCCGGAGCGCGATTATTCTATTCCTTCCTATGTGCGTTTCCTCGATGGTTTTGTGGAAGCGATCGGGCTGGACACGTTCTACCTCGCCGGCAATTCTCTGGGAGGCCTTATTGCATGGGAATATTGCCTGTCCCATCCCGATAAGGCCCGTAAGCTCGTTCTGGTCTGCTCGGCGGGCTGGCCCCGGCAACAACAGCTTCCACTGGCCCTGCGGCTGGCCCGGATGCCGGTGGTAAAGGACATTATGAAACGGGTGACCCCCCGGCCGATGTTTCGGAAAACCCTTCGGGAAGTTTATTATGACGACAGTAAGGTCACGGAAGGCCAGGTTAGCCGTTATTTCGAACTATTCCTCCGGCCCGGAAACCGGCAGGCTTATATCGACCGCGTTGCTCAGCCCCAGGAAGCTGCGCCGGAACGCCTGTCCCGGCTCAATATTCCCGTCTTGATTCAATGGGGGGTGCACGACAAATGGATACCGTTCGCCGATGCCCGCCGCTTCGAGGAAATATTGCCCAATGCCCGCCTGGCCTCCTACGAAAACGCCGGACATGTGCCCATGGAAGAGATCCCCGAACAGACGGCAGCCGATGCCCGGGGCTTTTTACAGCATTAGTAACTATCAGCAATTCGCCGTTCGCTAAACGCGGCGAGGAGAATGCTTTCCCGCCTCCATTTCAAATCCCGGGGAAAACAATATCCGCACGAACAGATATTTTTTATAATAAAATGATATTAGTGCAGATTGTGTTGTTGATTGGTGTTTTATGTCATTGTAAATCAAATGTTTGTTTCTAGTTCAGTGGTTTTTTATTCTCCAGTAATTTCACTAATTGTACTTCATAAGCCACTGATAATTATAGACTTTTGTATGGTCAGCGAAGGAAGACAATAGTTGACACCGTCCGATGAAAGGATCGGGCGAAAAACGACTTACTACTAACAAGTTAAGATGCAAATCCCACGAATGCTATTATAATCCCATGTAAGATTTCGAGGGTATCAAAGGATATCCTCATTTTTGGTATGTAGATAGCCTCTCAAAGCTCTTTTGGAAACCGGCCCAGTGCGGCCGGTTTTTTTTTGCCCGGGCCTCAGGTTCTCAACATCCCTTGTGTATATCTCGCGCCCCATTTGTGGATAAAAATGCCGGAGCGGCCTGTCCCCCCTGCTTTTAAATTCCTATTTTTGTAGGCTATGAGATTGAAGCAGCTGGAAATAAAGGGGTTTAAAAGTTTCGCCAACGAAACGGTCATCAACTTCAATGAAGACGTTATTGGCATTGTAGGGCCCAACGGCTCGGGCAAGTCCAATATCGTCGACGCCATTCGTTGGGTGCTGGGCGAGCAGAAGAGCCGGGAACTGCGCCTGGATCAGATGTCCAGCGTTATCTTTAACGGCACCAAGCGCCGCAAGGCCGGCGGCGTGGCCCAGGTGTCCCTTACCTTCGAGAATACCAAGAACCTCCTGCCGACCGAATACCACACGGTAACCATCACCCGCATGTTGTTCCGCAGCGGCGAGAGCGAGTACCGGCTCAATGGAGTGCCCTGCCGCCTGAAGGACATTACATCCCTGTTCCTCGATACGGGCATCGGGTCCAACTCCTATGCTATCATTGCCCTGGGCATGGTAGACGATATCCTGTCGGACAAAGACAACTCCCGGCGGCGCATGTTCGAACAGGCGGCCGGCGTTTCCAAGTACAAAGTGCGCAAGCGGGAAACCCTGCTGAAACTCAAGAATACGGCCGATGACCTGGAACGGGTGGAAGACCTGCTCTTCGAGATCAACAACAACCTCAAGTCACTGGAAAAGCAGGCCCGGCGCACCAAACAGTACTTCGAGCTGAAAGCTCGTTATAAGGACTACAGCACCAACCTGGCCATCCTCAAAATTTCCAGCCTGAAAGAGCGCCAGAACGATTTGCGCAAAAAACTGGAGGCGGAAGAGAACCGCTTCCGCCAGTGCGAGGTGGAGATCCACAAGCTGGAATCAGAACTGGAACGGGAACGCAAAACCAACCTCGACAAGGAAAAAGCCTTGTCCGACCGGCAGCGGGAACTGAACAACCTGGTCGGCAACATTCGCGGCATGGAGAATGACAAGCGGATGAACCAGCAGAAACAGCAGTTCCTGGAGGAGAACCAGTCGAAACTCACTGAGGATATCCGCAATACCAAAGCCCGCATCCGGCAACTGGAGGAAGACATCGAACACTACCGTTCGGAACTCAACCAGGAAAAACGGATGGAAGCTACTCTGGAAGAAGGCCTCGCGGCGGCCGAAGAGCGGCTGGCGTCCATCCGGCAGAGCCATGGCGCCCTGAAAGCGGGGCTGGATGAAGTGGTGTCCAGGCAACAGGCGCTGGAACGCCAGGCTTTCGAGCTGGAAAAGCAAAAGGCTATCAACTCCAACCAGATCGAAAGCAATCAGAACAACCTGGAGCGCTACCAAAGAGAGATCGGACAACGCAGCGCCGAGGTGGGTGGCCTGCGGGAAAAAATGGACGCCCTGGAAGCCGAAGAGCGCCGGAAATCGGAAGCCCTGGCCAATCTGGAGCGGGCCGAAGAGGAACGCCAGGAACGCCTACAACACACCGAATCCGCCCTGGAAGCCCTGACCCAGAAAATGGCTAAGGTCAACCGGGAAATGGATGCCAAGCGCAACGAGTATAAGCTGACCAAAAGCATGGTGGAGAACCTGGAAGGGTTCCCGGAGTCCATCCGCTTTCTGAGCACGGCCAAATCTTCGGAGTGGGACAAGGACACCCCTCTGCTTTCCGACCTCATATATGTAAAGGAAGAGTACCGGGTAGCGATCGAAAATTACCTGGAGCCCTATCTCAACTACTACGTCGTCCGCAACATGGAAGCGGCCTACCGGGCCATTCAACTGCTGAGCAAAACTCAGAAGGGAAAGGCCAATTTCTTCCTGCTCGACGCTTTCAAGGATTACGTTGCGCCTATGGCCCTGTTGCCGGACACGGCCCGCGCCATCGACCTGGTGGAGACCGACCCCGCCTACCGCAACCTGTGCAGCTACCTGCTGGAAAACGTGCTGCTTACCGATAAGGAGGATGCCAATGCCACCCTGCCCGAAGGCGATTTTGTGCTGCTTTCCCAAAGCGGCCGTTTTATCCGCCGCCGCTACAGCCTCTCCGGCGGTTCTATCGGGTTGTTCGAAGGCAAAAAGATCGGCCGGAAGAAAAACCTGGAAGTACTCGACAGCGCAATCCGTAAGCTGGAAAGGGAAGAGAACCGCCTGTCCACTGAATTCTATACCCTCAAATCCAATATCGAAAGCCTGAAGGCCCAGCGCACGCCTTCCCAGATCCAGCAGGAACAGGGCATGCTGAACCGGCTGATGCAGGAAAAAGCAGCCCTTGGCAGCCGCCTCGAGAACTTCGAGTCTTTCATCAAAGAAGCCGACGATAAGAGGGCTGCCATCGAACGGGCGATCAAAAAACTAACGGAGGACAACGCCAGCATCGAATCGGCCCTGAAAGAGAAGAACAAGGAAGTTGCCGGCGTCAAGGAGCAGATCGCCAATACCGATGTCAACTACCGGCAGGTCGCCGAAGAACTCAGTGGAGCTTCCTCGGCCTACAACGATAAGAACATCGAGTTCATCAAGCAGCAGAATAAAGTATCCTCTCTGCAGCGGGAACTCAGCTTCCGCGAAAAGCAACTGGAAGAGGCCCGGGCCGCCGTCACTTCCAACCAGAAAAAGCTGGAGAGTTCCGGCGAAGAGGTGAAGCAGATACAGGATTCCATCGACCTACTGGAAAAACAGCTGCAGGAATCCTACGCCCAGCGCAAGGAAAAAGAGTCCTTGCTCACCGAGGCCGAACAAAGCTACTTCCAGGCCCGGGGCGGCATCAATGAATTGGAAGACAACCTTCGCAAGTTGAACAAACAGCGGCAGGACGCACAGGTACTCGTCAATAACCTCAAGGATAAGTCCAACGACCTCAAATTCGAGATCAGCTCCGTTGCCCAAAGGCTGCGCATCGAGTTCAATATGGACATCAATACCATCATCAACGAAGAGGTGAAGGTGGACATCCCCCAGGAGGAACTGGAAATGAAGGTAGACCGCCTGCGCGGGCGCCTGGAAAACTACGGGGAGATCAACCCTATGGCCGTCGAGGCCTACGATGAGATGAAAGAGCGGTTCGAGAGTATTACCCAGCAGCGCGACGACATCCTAAAAGCCAAGAAGGGGTTGGAAGAGACCATCAAAGAGATCGAAGAGACCGCCACCGCACAGTTCCTGGAAGCATTTGAAAAGGCCCGCCTGTATTTCATCGACGTATTCCGCAGCCTGTTCACCGAAGACGATACCTGCGACCTCATCCTCATCGACCCCAATGACCCTCTGGAGTCCCGGATCGAGATCGTAGCCAAGCCTAAAGGCAAGCGCCCGCAAACCATCAACCAGCTGTCGGGAGGGGAGAAGACCCTCACCGCAACAGCCCTGCTCTTTGCCCTCTACTTGCTCAAACCCGCGCCCTTCTGCATCTTCGATGAGGTAGATGCTCCTCTCGACGACGCCAACATCGAGAAGTTCAACCGCATCATTAAGAAATTTTCCCGGGATTCACAGTTCATCATCGTTACCCACAACAAACTCACGATGGCCGCAGTGGATACGATCTATGGCGTGTACATGGCCGAACAGGGCATCTCCGGCGTCAGCCCGGTTGACTTCCGGGATTTTGAGCATACCGCCAGCTTCGAGGTGGTGGAGAATTAGGGATTCGTCATTCGCTTTTCGCTATTCAGGAGATCCGAATCCACGAATCAACGAATCCACGAATCCACGAATCCACGAATCACCCCCCCCCATCCTTCTTCTTCTTCCCGAACGGGTTCCACTTGTCCAGGTTTTCCTTGATCTTGTCGGCCCCTTCTTTCTTGGCGCCTTCCAGCAGCTCTTCGGCTTTTTTCTGGGTGGCGGTATCCACCACATTGCCAATCGCTTTCTGGGCTTCCTGCCTGGCCTTTTCTTCCAGTTCCTTTTTCGCCTGTTCGGCTTTTTGGGAGGCCACCGTTTTCAGGGAGTCGACCGCTTTGGTAGTGGTTTCTTTCACCAGCTGCTTGCCCTCGTCGATGGCCTTTTGGGCTTCCTCCTTCACCTGTCCTTTAGCGGCATCGGCCACGCTGCCCTCGCCCTCTGCTCCCAGCAGTTTGAGTCCTACCTTGGGCTTCTGTATATCGCCTGTCAGGTTGATGAGCACGTTGATGAATTCTCCCTGTTTGATGTTCAGCCCGAGTTTGGAAGCCTCTTTTTGCAGGAGGCCGAACCCACTGCTGGCGGCAGCGCCGATGGCATTTTGCTCGAGCAATTTCCGGGGTATTTTCGTGCGGATGTCCAGGTTCATCTTGTTGGTGATGTTGTAGGTGCCGCCGATCTTCATGGCGATATCCTTCACTTTGGCGTCGTATTCCTGCAGGGTCAGCGTGCCGTTCTCCACGGTAAACCAGTTGCGGGTATTGGTGATATTGATGTTGCTTTTCAGGTAATCGATATTGAGCTTCTCTCCAATGGCCTGAGCAGGGGCAAAGCCGACGATCATGCCGTTGAGGGTTTCCAGGAAGCCCTCGGCGTTGATGCTCTCCAGCTTGGGCATCAGGTCGCTGCCCAGCTTGCCGTCCATGATCATGGTGCTTGAGAAAGTACCGGTTATGAAATTGCCGATGGGGGCCAGTTGCTGGAAGGTGTTGAAGGTACTGAAGGCCTGCCGGAAGTCGAGCTTCTGCAGGTCGTACTTAAAGCGGAAGGCCGGATTTTCCATGTCTTTGGTGTCATAACTGCCGCTTACCGCCATGGCGCCGCCCAGCCCGCGGGCGGTGACGTTGTCGAGCATGATGGCCTGTTCGGCAATCACCATTTCCCCTTTCACATCTTCCAGCGCCATATTGGTGTAGGCCACCTTGCCGATGTTGGCGTCGATCGTCATGTCGATGTTGGGAGGCACCGGGATCACGGAGTAGGCTTCCCCTTCGGTGGAAGTAGACGCGCCTTCTTCCTCTTCCATAAACTGGTTGAGGTTCAGCAGGCGGCTGTTCAGGGCGATCCTGCCGCCCAGCACGCCATTTTCAAAGAGGTAGTCGAAGACGTTCAGGATGGTGCCGGAAGCGCTGAAGTCGCTGTCGCCGATCTGTCCGGACAGCTGGCTGACGGACAGCCGGTTGGGGGTCATATTGCCGCGGGCGATGCCGTTGCGGATGGTATAAACGTCATACACCAGTTCCTGGATGCTGGCATCCAGAGTGAAGTCGAAGCGGTCAAATATTTCCGTTTCTTCGGCGGGGGCGGCGGCCGGTGTGCTTGCGGTTTCCTCGGCGGGCATCCACTCGTCGGCCAGGAAGTAGTCGGAGCGCACCTTGAGGTTGCCCTTCATCGTCTTTTCCGGCGAGAAGTAGGCCAGGATGTTGTCGATGGCGCCCTGGGCCTGGATGTCACTTTTGCCGAGGTTGGCCTGGAAGTTGTCCAGCCGCACGTTCTGCGGAGTGAAGGCCATCTGCATGTCTTTGATCTGTACGGCGGGCAGCCCTTCGCTTTGGTAGCTGACCTGGTTGACCTGCAGGCGGCCGTCCATGTTCACCCGCTCGTATTGTTCTTTTTCGATATACGACAGGCGCGTATCTACCCTCAGGTCGGCGTTGATGATGCCGCTGAGTTCCTGGATGCCCTCCATGGGGAAGGCCTGTGCCAGCTCCTTCAGGTTGATGACGCCCTTAGCGGTGGTTTTTACGTCGGGGTCGGAGATGGGCGTGCGCAGCGAGAAAGATCCCTGGAAGGGGTTTTGTCCGAGAGTAAAGGCAAACCTGGGCACATCGACGGCGAGGTCGTCGAAATCGCTGCTCGGGCTGTTGACCTTCACCTGGGTATTGATGTTGCGAATGCCCAGCGGCAGGCCGGGGTACTGAACATTACCTTCGGTGATGGAGCTTTCAATGCGGAAGCTGGGATATTCTTCGCGGTCGCCGTTGTAGGTCCCTTTGACGTCGCCGGACAAGGTGAATTTCCCGTCGGCTTTTACATTCTCATATCCTTCGATATAAGCGTTGGGGATCATGGAGAGGAAGTTCTTGAATTCATTTTGCGGGCTGGAGAATACCAGCTCCATGTTGATGTCGTCCTCCACGAGCTGGACGAAGCCGTCGGCGGTGAGCTTCAGGTCGTTGATCGCCAGTTCGTTCTCCTTGAGGTTATACTTGCTGATGGCCTGTTCGATGTTGAAAATGGCGTCGAGGGTGGCGTGGGCATTTTTGAGGTAGGTGATGCCGCTTTGCTGAACGGTCAGCGAATCCACCTCGGTATTGGTATCCAGGTCGTAGACGTCAATGGTCAGGTCGCCGGAGCCCTGGTGGTTGATGCCCCGGGCGTCGGCGTACACATCGATGCTGCGGTCGTCGTAGATCAGCTTGCCGTTGCTGATGCTGTATTCCTGCAGCTGGATGAGCACGTTGCTGTAATCCTCGCTTGCCGTTTCGTCTTCCGGCGTTTCGGATGGCACGGCGATATCATAATTGGCCTTTCCGTCTGCAAGGACCACGACGTGGACAACGGGTTCTTCCAGAATAACGGATTTGACCTCCACCGGCCGGGTGGAGCTGATCACAGACATCAGGTCGAGGGTGAAACTGGCGCTTTTCCCGGCGGCCAGCTGAATGCCTTCAAACTCATTGATGCCCTGGACGGAGTAATCCTGCAGTTCCAGGCTGAAATTGGGAAAGCTGCGCAGCAGGGATAAGTCCACCCCCTGGAAATCCACAGTTGCCAGCACATTTTTGTTGATCTCTTCTTTGGCCAGAGCAACCAGTTTATCTTTAAACAGGTAGGGTAGGGCGATGGCGCTGCCAACCAGCAGGACGATCAGGATCAACAGTGAGAGAAGAAGCCTTTTTACGATTTTCATGTTTTTTCGGTTTCCGGATACCAGAACTATTATTTGAGCGAGGAAAATTACTATAACCCCGCTTGCAAAACAACTTGAGGTATGAAATATTGTAATATATCCTCTCCGTATCCAACTATTAGACGAATAATGGCCGCCAATAAGTTGAACCGGCCCTATTATTTAACAAAATATTTGAAGAAAGTGGCCTCACTTTTAGCCGAAGCTTCGAAAAATGGCGAATATTTTTTATCTTAAAAGCTGCTTTTAATAGCATAGCAAAGTAAAACATCGATTTCGACTTACTTTTCCCGGTCTTTCTTCATCTTTACTGCCTGAAGAAAGACTTTTTTTTGTGGGGTACTGGCCCCGTAATTTCCTCCTCCGGGGCAACTGGGGAAAGGAAATTCAGAGGCAGGCTTTCTGACGCCATGAAGCTTGGGGATTTGTTTATAGCGGAGGGCAGGAACAATGGTTGTTCACAAATATTCTCAGGGGCCGATAAGAAATGTATACCTCCCTTCGTTGTTTGCCTGTAGGAAGCTGATGATGCTTTCCCCTTGAAAATGCACTTTCAATAAAAAACCTATGAAACAGTCCCGCTTTTTCTTCCTCGCCCTGATCGTGGCGCTCCCCTTTATTGCTTTTACCCAGGATGACAAGATACAGCTCAAAGCCCAGGATGCGGCCTTTGGCACTTCCGACCTGGAAATGATCGACCGCCTGATGTACACCGTGCCGGGCATCGGCCGCGATCCCCGCGACATCATCGAACGGCAGAGCATTAAACCCTATATGATGCCGGTGCGCAAGATCGGCCCCAGGGGGTCGGAACTCAGCTACATCCTGTCGAGCTGCCTGGAGTATTACGTCAACCTCAACCAGAACTATAAGGATAACCTGAGCCCGGATTTTCTCAAACTCAACCTCGAGAGCACCGGCAAGCGGGTCACCCCCCAGGAGGCCTTCCTCTTTCTGGCCGAGCAGGGCACCGTCAGCGCCTCCATCATGCCCTTCGATTCCAAAACGATCCCCAACGCGGTCTACGCTACGGCCAAATATCAGATCAACAACTACCTGCACATCGTTCGCGATGTGATGAGAGGGCGCCAGAAGGTCTATGAAGTACGCAAAGCGCTCATGCGCGGCAACCCCGTCATCATCGAACTGCAGGCCGACGCCTCCATCCGCAGCCTCATCCGGCAGGACACCTGGGAGCCGCCCGCCAAACCGGCAGAACTTTTTCCCCTCCTCGTCGTTGGTTATGATGAAACCCGCGAAGCCTTCGAAGTATCCGGCTGCTGGGGGAGCTCCTGGGGCAACAGCGGCTACCTCTGGATCCGCTACGACGATTTCGAAAATTATGTGATGAATGGCTACGTGATGGTGCCGCAGGCGGTGTATTAGAGGGGACGTTGGGAGGTTGGGACGTTGTGACGTTGTGACGTTGGGAGGTTGGGACGGAGACGAATCCACGAATCCCGAATCTACGAATCCACGAATCCACGAATCCCGAATCCCCGAATCCCCGAATCCACGAATCCACGAATCCACGAATCCACGAATGAAACGCATAGGCCTTCTTTCCGATACCCATTCCCACCTGGACGAAAGCATCTTCCGGTACTTCGAAGAATGCGACGAGATCTGGCATGCCGGAGATATCGGTGATGAGGAAGTTGCCAGCCGCCTGGAAGCCTTCCGTCCACTGCGAGCCGTTTACGGCAATATCGATGACGCGGCGATGCGCCGGCGCTTTCCGGAAGACCTGCGCTTCGAATGCGAGGGCGTCGATGTTTTTATGACCCACATCGGCGGGTATCCCGGGCGCTACAGCCAGCGCGTTCGGGAGATCATCCGCCAAAACCCGCCCCGCCTGTTCATCTGCGGCCACTCCCACATCCTCAAAGTGATGCCGGACAAAAAATACGGGCTGCTGCACATCAACCCCGGAGCGGCAGGGCTGCAGGGCTTCCATAAAGTGAGAACCATCGTGCGCTTCACCCTGGACGAGGGGGATATACGCGGACTGCAGGTGGTGGAGTTGGGAGGCAGGTAGGCGGGGGGATTCGGGATTCGCTTTTCGTTTTTGCCCGCCGTAGCTTTATGTGGAGGCGGGGGATTCGGGATTCGTTGCGGGCGGAGCTGAATTCCGAGCGTGACAAATTGTCACCATTCGTTAATGAAATTTTAAAACCGGCGCTTTCTGCGGCCATGGCATTTTTTTTGAGCGTTAGTAGTAAAGGCCAAGATCAGAGGAAGCCTTAATTACAGATTAACTTCCGTTCAATCTATTGAGCTTATGAAGTTGATTAAAGCGCCATTAAAAAGCAAACGCAGCCATATCGTGGGCAGCATGCCCAACCCACCACCTGAGTATCCTGTTAACTAACCGAACCTGCTTGCCGGCTTATTCAGCCAATGGCAAGCCTGTCAACCATTTTCTAAAAACATTAAATTCAGCGATAGCTATGAAAAAGATGCTCTTATATTCTGCCCTGGTGGCATTTCTGGTGACGGGAACGACCCTTGGGGTCTTCTCCTGGTTTCAGCAGAACAACAGGACCGTTAAGATCGAACACATCAACGGCAGCCCGGCCCAGAGCGTGGGCTGGACGGTAAACGAGGACGGCGAAACCGTTCCCCTCGACTTCACGAAGACGGCCGAGAAGGTGATCAATGCCGTGGTGCACATCAAATCTACCCAAACCTTTTCCGGCAGGCAGGAAAGCCCCAACGCTCTCCGGCAGCTGCCCGACCCCTTCCGGGAGTTTTTCGGCGACCCCGAAGGCAGCCCTTTCTTTCGGTTTGAAAACCCAAGAGGCAACGGCCCGGAGGTACGCGTAGGCACGGGCTCCGGTGTGATCATCAACGAAGGCGGATACATCGTCACCAACAACCACGTGGTGGCCGACGCCGATGACCTCGAAGTGACCCTGCACGACAACCGTACCTTCAAGGCCGCCGTCATCGGTACGGACCCCACGACCGACCTGGCGCTGCTGCAGATCAAAGCCGAGGGCCTGCCGGCCCTGCCCCTGGTCAATTCCGACGAGGTGAAAGTAGGAGAGTGGGTGCTCGCAGTGGGCAACCCCATGGGCCTGAACTCCACCGTCACAGCCGGCATTGTGAGCGCCAAGGGGCGCAATATTAATATCCTGCGGGAGCAGTTCGCCGTAGAAAGCTTCATCCAGACCGACGCGGCCATCAACCCGGGTAACAGCGGGGGCGCCCTGGTCAACCTGGAAGGCGGCCTGGTGGGCATCAACACCGCCATTGCCAGCCCCACCGGCGCCTATGCCGGTTATGGGTTTGCCGTGCCGGCCAATATCGTCAACAAAGTAGTGGAAGACCTGCTGCAGTACGGCGTGGTGCAGCGCGGCGTGCTGGGCGTCATGATCCGCTCGGTCGACGGCAGCCTGGCCAAGGAAAAAGGGCTGGACGTCACCCGGGGCGCCTACGTTGACTCCTTGCTGGAAAACAGCGCCGCCGCCGCCGCCGGACTGCAGCCCGGAGACGTGGTGGTGGAAGTGGAAGGCAAAACCATCCAGTCTTCTCCCGAACTGCAGGAGATGATCGCCCGCTATCGCCCCGGCGACAAGGTGTCGCTCAAAGTGGACCGGAAGGGCAAGACCAAGGCCTTCGAAGTGGTGCTCAACAACCGCCAGGGAAGTACAGCGCTGGTAGAAAAACCGAAGCAGAAAGATGCCCTGGCCATGCTCGGCGCTGAATTCGAGACCCTGAGCAGCGACGCTGCCCGCAAGCTGGACATCGAGGGGGGCGTGAAGGTCACCAGGCTGTCCTCCGGCAAATTGCGCAAGTATACCGACATGCGCGAGGGCTTCATCATCACCAAGGCCGACGGCCTTCCCGTCCGGAATGTCGACGAGCTGGCTAAAGCCCTGGAGGGCAAGTCGGGCGGCGTGATGCTGGAAGGCATCTATGAAGACGTTCCCGGGGTGCGGTACTACGCCTTCGGCATGCAATAACGGACATCCTTTTAGTCATCCCCCTTTTAAGTAGGGCGTAAGTAGCCTGACTTTCAGGGCATCCCAACCCTGTGGAATTCGCCATCTGGCCGTTTCACAGGGTTGGCTGTTTTAAAGGCCCGGCTTTTTAGACAAAACTTACCCGGATTTTTATGTTCTCAAATGGCGCTCAACCCGCCGGGTTTATTGTGAAAGGCCAACCTTCCGGGCTTTCCGACAGGATAAATGAGCGACAATGGATCTTGCGGATAGGCCTGAATTTTTTCCCTCACCCTGTGACATTTCCCTCCTCTCACACCATTAGTTAGTGATACTGCCAAACAAGTGGGGCGCCTGAAAAAACGGCGCAGGTAACCGGCCGGCGGCACTTTCCCGGCCCGGCGGAGCCATGCCCGGCCCCATCCTTTGGCCATTGATCCACTAAAATTTCGGAACTGTGAGAGAACAGGAAGCTATGAAAACCGCCACCGTCAGGGAGTGGCAACTCGATGATTTCAAAGCGTTTGCCCTGGGGCCCGCCCAGCAAAAGCAAATTAAGGGAGGCGACGGCAACGACGGCCCCGGCTACGAGGAACTCATCAACCTGTAAATTTTCCTGATGGTTTAGGGAAACCGCGCCGTGGCCCGGTTTCCCGTTTCGTTTATCAGTTCTACCCCGGGCTTTCCAGCAATTTTCTTAGCCAGGCGCCCAGGGCGAGCAGTTCCTGTCCTTCCACCCAATCCAGCAATGCGGACCGGGCCCGCCTCGAATGCCACGCCTGCGAACGCAGCAGGGCAATTTTTCTGACCGCTTTGTTAAAATTGAGGTATTCCTTTTTCCGGTGGGCGGTGAGGCCTTTATGGCGGCGGATGTACTGGCCGAACGCATTAAGCGCGTCGCGCAGGGTCTCCTCATAAACAGGGTTTTCCAGGTGCATCCCCAACACGCAACGCACGTAGAGGGAATAAACCCGCAATTTGTAGGGCGATTGTTTTCTGAACACCTCATTCAGGTGGTGGTATGCGCCGGTAAAGTCCTCCTGGGCAAACAGTATGGTAGCCTGTCCTAGGGCGACAGCGTCCCGGGCGGCAATCACCGGCAGGTACTGTTGATTGTCCTGGATAAACTGCTGTGCCCAGGCAAAATGGCCGGTTTGGGAAGCTACCGTACAAACGTTCAGGAAAGTAGCGTCGGAAATGGCGCCGTAGAAAATGAAGAGTCCGTTTTTATCGCCGTAATGATACAGCTCAGAGAGCTCGTGCAGGTACTGTTGCCGGCCCTGGTTGAGGCCCAGGTAGGCAAGGGTAACCAGTTTGGCCAGAATAAAGGCCTGCTCGTCGGCCGGAAGGACTGCTCTCAGGCTGAAAAAATGTTTTTTAGTTTCCTGGTAGGGTTCGTCGGGGCATTCCTCCCGAAAGAGGCTCACCAGCCGCCGGTAGGCGCCGATGGCAGGATGCTGCGGTTCCAGTGCCGGCGCTTCCCTCAGCGCGGCATCCAACAGCCGGCCATCCACAGTAGCGCGGAAGGTGAGCCGGCGTGCCAGTTGGTCGCTTCCGTATTTCAGTTTTAGGAACACGAAATACTGGTCGAGCTCTTCCATGGCCCGGCTGATCTCGGCCCCCTCATCGGAATGGCTCTTGGATTCCGGGTGGGTATAGAGCTCTTCAAAAGCCTCCAGCACTTCCGCCAGAACGCGGGGGGAGCGGTAGGGCAGGCCCAGCAGGGCGGCTGCCTGCCGGCGGGTTTCCTGCGAAAACTGAAGGTACAGCCCCCGGTTGCGGTAGGCCGAGCGCCGGGCCCGCCGTTGGAGGGGCGGCTCCCGCCGGAACTCCTGCTGGAAGAAGAACGCTTCCACCAAACGGCTCAGCTCGCTATAACGGTCGTTGAGGAATTTGGCGTCGAACGGCCTTCCCGGGCACAGCTGTTCAAAGATGGCTTCTTTCGGGAGGGTGTCGTATCGCGGATGGGCGGCGCGCAGGCAACTCCACAACCGTTGGGGCCAGGGGTTGGAATTGAAATAAGGCGAGGCGAGGAACTTATCCAGCCAGGGCAGTTCCCGCCCGTCCAGCCGCTCCAGGAGCTGATACAGCTTGGTTTTTTTCAATAGTTATTTTCTTTTTTGAATAAAAATAAAGTATTGATAATCAAAATTCAAAGAGCAGTAATGTTCAAGTTATGGATTTTGAATAAAAGTTTTTGCGAAAATCTGTTAATTTTTTTTGCCTCAGCATATCCGAAGTTTGGAAGAAGACTTATTGCTCATTCTTTTAAACACGGCCCATGAGAAAACTGAGCTTGTTGCGGATCACTTTCGAAACCGAGATCGCCCCCTGGGAGGCGCCTGCTTTCCAGTCCGCCGTTGCCGATTACCTCGGCGGCGCCCCCGAGGGGCTGTTTGCTCCTCCGGAAGCCGGCGCTCCGCTGTTCGCTTACCCGCTGGTACAGTTCAAGATGCGCCGCACCCGGGAGGGCTACCAGCCTCTGATGTTGTGCCTGGGCGCCAAAGTGGGCGAGGCGCTGGAGGCTTTCCGCAACATCCGGCACACCCAGGTAGTGGTATCGGGAAAGGCCTATTCCCTGAACATTACGGAGGCCAAGGCCTACGAGTTCAACTACGAGCCCGGGGAACAACCCTATGCCTATAACCTGTTCAAGTACCAGGCGCTCAATCCCAGGAATTACCGGGCCTATCGGCGCTTGAAAGAAGAGGAGGAAAAGAAAGCGTTCCTGGAGAACATCCTGGTGAACCACCTCCTCACCTTTGCCCGCGCCGTAGGATGGGAACTGGATTTTCAGCTGGAGGTGCATAACCTCCATATCATGAAGGAGAAACTGGTGCGTTGCGGCGCCGTCCATTACAACTGCTTTGACCTCAGTTTCCGCTGCCCGCTGCTGCTGCCGGAATACATCGGCCTGGGCAATGCCGTGGCTAAGGGCTTCGGCGTGGTGCGGCTGGACCGGCGGGGGCCGAGTTGAGAGGAAGTCGGAAGTGGGAAGTTTACCCGGCTGAGGGCAGCAAAGACGGCGCGGAATTCGGAATACTACCTGGCTGAGGATAGCATTCGTTAAGAGCGTTTTGTTTTTGGGGTGGAAGCCCTTTCCCCCTGTTTCCGCCTTCCGCCTTCCGACGGTCCTTTCGCGTAACAAAAGGCCTGGTTCCAGGGCGGCTTTTTTGGGCACTGCCCGGAGCTCCTGCCCGGCAGCTACCATCGCGCAATGGACAGCTCCCAAGCGGCCACAAGCGCCCTTTTTCCCTAAAGGAAAGCGCTGGGCAGAAGACAAGGACAAAAGCGCCATTCCCTGCTGTTGAGGGCAAGAAACATGCCTTGGCGGTTTCCTGCCAGGAGCCGACAATATGCAAAAGCTATAGCAACCGGTATTCCAGGCGAAGGGCCGTGGCCCCGCTTAAATCCGGAAACCGGCACAGCACCTGAAAAAGGGCAATCCCGGACATCAAGGGCAGGCGCCAATACCTCTCGCTACCCGGTAATACCAGGCGTAAAAGCGCCGCCTGTGGAGCTTCCAGCGTTTTTTGGCACTTTTTTGCGCGACAAAAAAGTGCAAACGGCTTTCTTGGAGCGAAGCAGAACAGGAATGTGCAGCGTACAAAGGGGAAGTTCCCGGCCCAAAGGGGCTGCCCTCCTGGCATCAGCGAAACGAGTGCCCCGGAACTCGCCCTCGCCTTACGCGAAAGGGCCGTCCGATTTCCGACTTTGAGCCCCCTGCCTGCACCCAAAAGCCTTCCGCCTTCCGCCTTTGAGGCGTTTCCCGAGGATAAAGATTTCTTCCTACCTTTGCCCCATGGCCAACATCCTCATCAGCCTGGTCGGCGACCAAACGGTGCCCAATGTATTCCTCATCCGGGATCCCGCTTTCCGGATGATCAGCCGGTATATCTTTGTGACCACACCTTTGATGGAGGAGCGCCGCCGCCTCGATTACATTATTGGCTCCACCGGCCTGTCGCCCGGCGATTGCCTCCGGGTAGCCGTGGAAGCCGACGACCTGGCCGCTATCCACGAGCAGCTGTCCCGATTGCACCTTCCTGCCAATGGCAACCACTATTACGTCAACCTGACCAGCGGCACCAAGGTGATGTCGATCGCCCTTTATGAGTACTTCACCCAGCCGGCTTACCGCCATTGCAGCAGCATTTTTTACATTCCCATTGGCAAGAACGCTTTCCTGCAGGTATTTCCCGAAGAACAGGCCCGGGAACAACCCCTGGCCTACCGCATCACCCTGGCAGAATACCTGTCCAGCTACGGCATTGTCGCCACCGCGCAAAAAGGAAGCCGCGGCCTTCACCAGCCGGCCCGGTACACTGCGTCCATTCTGCCACACTTCCTCTCGGCCATGGACAGCCATCAATTCTGGAGCGCTATGAAAAAATTGCGGGACACTTACAACCGCTCCAGCCAAAAGCCGGGGCTGGAGGCGCCCGTCGGCCCGGGCCTGGCGCCCTTCCTGCGGGCGATCCGGTATCCGGTATCCGGCAGTGGCAAGCTGACAAAAGAGGACATCACCTACCTCACCGGCGGCTGGTTCGAGGAGTGGGCCTTCAGCCGCATCAAGGAGGGCCTGGAGTTGCCGGACGAAGCCATCCGCTTTGGCGTCCGCGTGGAGCGAAATAACGCCGAAGGGCAGCCCGTGGCCAACGAGTGCGACATCCTGTTCACCCTCAACAATACCCTGCACGTCATTGAATGCAAGACCGGACTGGGCGCCCGCCCCAAACAGCTCTTCGAGGACGCCCTGTACAAGCTCACCGCCCTGCGCAACGAGTTCGGCCAGCGCGTACAAACCCTGTTCTTTACCCTTTCCGGCCTGCGCCGGTCGCCCCGGCAGTGGGAAGAAACCTACCTCAGCCGTGCAAACCTCCACCGCGTTCTGCTCCTGGACCGCCAGGGGCTGCTGGAAGAACTGGACGAGCTGCTGGAAAAGCTACCCGGCCGTCAGGTGTTCGGCGGGCCTTTGGGGCCCTAATTTCTTTGCTTGCCGGAAAATTTCAACATAGCAATTGCGCACCGTGCCCGGCGCCAGCCGGAGCTTTTGGGCGGCCTCCCGGTGGTTGTATCCCTGAAAACGCAGGTCGAGCAGCCGGCGGGAACGTTCGTCCAGCGTATGGTACCAATGAAGTAAGCGTACATGCCCCTCTTGTTCGAAAACATCGGCGGCAGTATGGCAGGTGGAGGAGGGGCTGTCCACCGGCTCACCACCGGCGGGGAGTTCCTGCCAGCAATGGCGGCGCGCTTTCTTCCGTTCGTCGGAGTAGCAATAGCGGACGACCGTGAGGGCGTACGCCATCAGGTTGCCGCCCCGGAAATGCCCCTCGCGCACCTTTCGGAGGAGCAGTAAAAAGGCAGGATTGAAGCAGTCTTCCATCTGGAGGTATGCAAGACTGCCCTTGGGCGCCCGGCACAACAGCCCGAACGCCCGCTGCCGCAGGCGCCCGTAGAACCAGTCGATAACGGCCCGGTCGTCCCGGAGGATACCATCGCGCACAGCCTCGGCGCTGTACGCCTTTGTTGATTGACACATGCTGCAAAATTTTCCTGAGGTAATGGAGGCGGGCCCGCAGGCGCGCACTCGTTTTGCTGGCGCTCAGGTTTTTGCAGCGAAAAATTTGCGCTTCTCTATTCCTTAATGGAAAGCGAGAGGGCAAAGTGTCATTTCAAATGGCCGTTTTTTTTAAAAAAACTTTTCCTCATCAGGAACTACCGAAGAAACGAACTTTTCCAGGATAATATTGGTTCCCGGGTTGCATTATTATTTTCATTTATCTATATTGCAAACTATCCATTCGCCTTTGGATATTCAATCTTAAACTTATTTCCACTTTAATGAGGATGCGCGTTCCGGCCATAGCCGGAAGAGGAATTTCTGTATGCTTTCCATTTGGGAATGACATATGGGAAGGCCGAATGCCATTTTAGAATAGGGAAAATGCATAGTACACTCTGAAACCACAAAACATCCCAACATAAACGCCTATGAAGCAAGTCCGCATCCTCAGCGTCGCCTTCGACACCGAGATCGCCGCCCACGAGACGCCGGCCTTTCGCGGAGCGGTGATCGAAAAGGTCGGGCTGGAGCACGAGCTGTTCCACAACCACAACAACGACCCCTCCGCAAAAGTGGCCTACCATTATCGCTACCCTGTGGTGCAGTACAAGCGGCAGGGCCGCCGGCCGTCCATCGTCTTCATCGACGAGGGTGTGGGCCAGGCGCAGCACTTCTTCATGCAGCCCGACTGGAGCCTCGAATTTGCTGGCCGCCGCTACAACGCCTCCATCTCGGACCTGAAAGTACGCACGTATGACCTGGGCGTAACCGGCCAGCCCCACTATTACACCCTCCGAAACTGGGCGGGCCTCAACCAGGAAAACTATGAGCGCTTTAGCCAACTGGAAAGCCTGGCCGAACAGATAAAAATGCTGGAAAACATCCTGGCCGGCCACATCCTGGGCTTCGCCAACGGCGTGGGGCACCGCTTCCGGCGGCGCTTCGACCTGTCTATCCTTCACATCCTGGGGCGGCGCTTCCGCCCGTTTGAAGGGGTGGGGATGTTGACGTTTGACCTCCGGTTTAAGGCGGATGTGCTGCTGCCTGGGTATGTTGGATTGGGGAGGGGGGTGAGTAGGGGGTTTGGGGTGGTGGGGGAGTGGAAACCAAAGAGTGCGGGACAAAAATTTGCAAATAACTAAAGTCACGATAGCATGAAAACGATCACTTTTCATTGTAAGGTTCTCAGCCCCCTGTTTTTAGGCGGCGCCTATAGCGAGCAAGCAGAACTGCGCCCGCCAAGTATCAAAGGCGCCCTGCGGTTTTGGGCAAGGGCGATAGCCAAACATTGGATATGGGAAGATGAGAAGGAAAACCACAAAAAATTGCTTCAGTATGATGAGGAACTTTTCGGTGGAGTGAAAATGCATCAGAAGAAAAGCCTGGTATCAGTGGAAATCAGGCATGGTTCGCTGGATTCCTATACTATTAATGGAGGAAGCTTGAATAGGTTTGGCGAAGGATTGAAATACCTTTTATATTCGTTAGCAGTGCATAATAAGGATAAAGAAGGGATCAAAACGGAGTTTCCATTCGATGTTACTCTTAGGAGCAAAGACCAGGCCGCGCTCAACAAAGCTATCGCTGCTTTTTGGGTACTGACTTACTTTGGTGCTTTGGGAACTCGGGCGCGGCGTGGAGCAGGGGCTTTTGAAGTTGTTGGTTGCGATGGATTCGAATTGCCGGGCGGGATTTCTTTCAGGCCCGGAAACAATTTGGCGTCTTTTCTAAAGGACGGCCTGCAGACTGCTTCAAAAATATTTGCAGTACCGCCGAAAGCTAGGTCGCCGAAAGGATACAGCATATTGGGGCAAAAAATTTGGGTGAGCAAAAAAGTGCATCGGGATTGGGACAGCGCCTTAGAGGAGATAGGAAGGTTGATGTTTAATTATCGGCAGCCCAAGCGCCCCGGTCCGCGGTACAGTGATGAGGAACCTCGTTTCACACAGCAAACCCTTGACCAGAAAGCTGCTTTTGGCCTGCCGGTTTCAGTCCGTAACGAAAAAGAAAATACCGTCAACTTTAAACCTGATCAGAAAGGCGATGATTCAAGCTATGACCGCCGGGCGTCGCCGCTTTGGATTTCTTTGGCACATTCTTCATCCGGTATTCATTGGATTGTGACCGAGCTGGAAGGCGACTTTATGGACAGACAGAGCAGTATTTTTTTCAAAAATAAAAAGGGAAGACAGTTTACATGGCCCAAAGAAGATGATACCGCTCTGAAGGAGTTTTTACAGCTTGTCGGCAAATATGCCATGCCTGTTTTCCAAATCAAACAATAAAGACCACTTCATTATGCACGAAATGAATGAAAAAATGACCCCATTCTTCCTCCGCACCCTATCCTCCCTCCACGCCGGTTCTGGAGACGACAATGGACTGGTCGACCTGCCCATACAACGGGAACTCGTCACTGGCTATCCAAAGATCGAAGCCTCTACGCTCAAGGGCGCGCTGCGCAGCCGGGTGGAGCAATTGGCTAAAGGCGATCCGGTAAAACATACGAAAATCCATTTAGTGTTTGGATATGATGACAAAAGTGAATTTAAGGGCAATGATTCCTTTTCTGGCGTTGGCGATAAAGATAATTATGCGCAGCAATTCATGGGAGCATTGACCTTCACCGACGCCCGACTGCTACTCTTCCCGGTGCGGGCTATGCGGGGCGTATTTGCGCAAGTGACCTGCCCCTACGTTTTGCAACGATTGGCGGAGGACCTGGAACTTGGGGAAGAAGTGGCCAAAATATTTAAAGCAGCAGATAGGCTTTTCTCCGGTAATGCGGAGCAACCGGCTGAGTGCCTGACAAATGCGGGACAATTACAGCATGAGGGCAAAGTCATCCTGGAAGAGTATGTTTTCAAAGTAAAAACGCCAGGGGCTGCTGAATTAGCCAATGCCTTCCATAAAGCCACCGGCCTGGACTCTTCCCGCCTGGTGGTGCTTCCGGATGATGTTTTTTCTGACTTCACCCAGCTTTTCACCGAGCGGATGACGCGCAACAAGATTGAAGACGGCACAGGCGTGGTAGCTGATGGCGGCCTTTTCACCGAGGAATACCTGCCTCCCGAAGCGGTGTTATACAGCCTGCTCCTGGCCGATAAGCCCAGGCAGCCGCAAGGTGAGGACAGGAAAAAATTGCCTGATAAATTCGAGGATGCCGACGCGGTACATCAGTTCATAACACAAGATTGCTGGAACGGCCAAGCCAAAAAAATCCTCCAGATCGGCGGTAACGCCACCGTGGGCAAGGGTATTGTTGAACTTCATTTCCCGAAGCTATGATCAAATTTAAAAGTATAGCTGAACAAAGGCTGGATTGCGCTTTCAAAAAAGTGCAGGAGGTGATCCGTAAAGAGGAAAACTATTTATCGGAAGAGGAACGCCAAATGACGCCCGCTGCCCGAAAAAATCTCGGAAAAGGTAAATCTGGCGAGGCGGCAGCGGCTTATCACCAATATGTCAAATCCTTCGCCATGCTCGTCCTCAACAGCGGACTGGTTGCGGCCCTGCTTTTTGCGCAGGGCAAGGCCAATAAGACGGATAGCAAAAGCAGGGCTTATGAATTGATCATTAGCCATGTTACTGCCTGGTTAAAAGAGCGCGGCCTCACTACAACCGAGGGCAAGGAAGCTATTATATGCCTTTATGGCAAACTAAGCCATGAGATCCGCCCCGCCACCCTGGAAGCCATCCGCTTCCTGGAAGACCTGAAGCGCGTGGCCGATGCGCGATTGTATAAACCGGATGAAAAAACCGAAAAAAATGGGTGACAACAACCTATATAACATCAAGTCAACGGCCCTGCCCGTCGATACTAAGGACGCCTTAGGCGAGAAAGGAAGCGCCGACAATTTCGCCCTGCTCTTCAATAAACTGGCACACTTTGGCGTAAAGGAAGACATTGAACAATATTGTGGCGATATCGAAAAATTGCTGGGGGGCGAGGTCAAGGCCCACTTTTTTCACAAAAGTAAAAAGCAGAGGCAAGAACTTCATCTGGACCTGACCCCGAAATGGCGGTTCCCAGATGGCTTCGAAAAACATTACAAAGCATTTTTGGAAGGCCATGCCGCCGCCGCCAAAGCCCTCTTTTCCAGTCACGTAGATCTTATCCTCAAGTCCAACTGGCGCATCGCCATCGGCATGGGGAACGAATCGGTTTACGAAAACGGCTTTACCTTCCATCCTACCTACGGCATCCCCTACCTGCCCGGCAGTTCGCTCAAAGGAATGACGCGGCACTGGGCAGTGGCGGAAGGGAAGGCCAGGGAGGAAATTGAAGCCATCTTTGGAACCGAGAATAACTCCAAAACAGAGGATATAGATTTCAAACAAGGCCAAATTATCTTCTTCGATGCCTTCCCCTTCCCTTCCGAACTAAAAGGGGGCTGCCTGCAACCTGACATCATGAACAATCATTACCCCGACTACTACGAGGGCAACAAACCGCCCGCTGACTGGCTCAGCCCCCGGCCTATTTTCTTTTTGACGATGAAGGAGGTGAAGTTTCAGTTTCACTTGGGTAGCATTCCAACCCCGGGAGGAAATCCGGAAGGCTTATTGAACACTGCCAAGGATTGGCTCGTAAAAGCGCTCATGGAATCTGGCGTGGGGGCCAAGACGGCAGTGGGGTATGGCAGGATGGGCGGAGGCAGTGCCAGCAAAAGCAACAGACGAAAAGTGGATGAAGGGCAATCCGAACAGGAAAGTGAAGGAGAACAGCCTGAGCCAGGCGCAATCAAGCCAACATTCCAGCCAGGCGAGCCTTCCAAAAAACTAAAAAACGGTATAGTTTTCGACGCCGTTGTTACCGAAGAGGGGAAACCTTGCCTGGCCGATATATATGGATACGGAGACAGACTGCATAAGCAGAAGCCTGTTTCCGGCAGCGTACAAAACCTGAAAAAGGGCGATGTCATACTGGTCTCTATAGAAGCTAATGGTAAAAAAGGAAGTAAGATCATTTCCGCCACATTTAAGGGCTACAAAAAAGCATAAAACCTGATGAGCAAAACATACTTCTTCATCCTCTCTGTCGGTCCGGTGCAATCCTTTATCGCCCAGGCTCGTAAGGCGCAAGACCTTTTTCTCGGCTGTCGGATGATCTCCGATTATTGTCGCCACGCTGCTTTTGCTTTTGAACGCGAAAAAGGGAAAATTATCTTTCCTGAAGTGAGAAGCAATTCGCTGACCAACCGGTTCATGGGCACAGTGGAAATTGAAAATGAAGAACATGCCAAAAGAATTGGGAAAGCAGTGGAGGATGCCGTAAAAAGCCGCTTTGTTAAGGAAGGGGTTATGGCTATTAGCGCTGGATTGGGCGGTTTTGACGTCAGGAATATCACCGGTATCGAAGAGCAACTGGCGAACCACCTGGAAACCTACTGGGCTTTTTCCCTTTATGATAAACAACAGGACTATGCAGAGAACTATCGTCGCGCTGAGCGGGTGTTCGGCATGAGTAAGTATATGCGTACGCCGGCACAGATGGCCTATCAGGGCAAACTTGACGAATACTCTATGTTCGAAAAGGGCTATTTAGGTGAAACAGGCCGTAAGTGCCTGGTAGATGGAGAGCGGAATGTGAAGATCTATCGTTGGAGCGAGGATGATAGAAAAAACAAAAAAAAGAAACGTGCTCATCGGTATTGGGATCTGCTGAAGGATAAGCTTTTTTTAGAAAACCCGGAGGAAGTAGTGCTTATTGGAGACGAAAATAAAGATGGTAAGAATACCAGCCCATTGGTTCCGGTTTCCAATGTGCCTCCCAAATTCATACAGGACGGTGAAGGGCTTTCAGCAGTGAGCTTCTTCAAGCGGTGTTATGTGCCGGATGGCGATGATGACTGGGATTTGATGGTTGAAAATCCAGATTTCTGGGAAAAAAAATATGTTGAGAGTACATTTCAAGAAAAGACGATTAACACAACTTTCCCAACTACCGCCTGCTTTGCCCTGCTTGATGTGATCAAGGAAATGGAAAAAAAGGGTACTGAAAATGGTGAGGCAAGGATCAGCTATTTTAAGCTGAAAAACCTATTAAGGCAGGCTCGCCCATACGATTATCACAAACGATTCCCAAAGTACCGTGCCGAAGACGAAGAACTCTTTTTTGAGGAAAACCTTACCGATAAGTATTTTGAAAAACACTCTTTCGATAAGAAAGAACTCAAAGGTCTTCGTGAAGCCCAGCAAGCGTTCAAGAGCGCTTTGCCAAAGAACGAAGAGGAAAAAGTCGCCTTGCAACCCTACTTTGCTCTTGTCGCTATAGACATAGACGGTTTGGGCAAGCATCTGAAAAAACTGGACAACAGGGAGGCGCATGAAAATCTTGCCGCAATACTGCACAAATTCGCGAACGAAATAAACGAACTTATTGAGAAGGAACTGGCAAGAGGAAGAGTCCTGCACGCCGGCGGCGACGATTTTCTTCTGGCGTTAAACCTTTACTGCCTTTTTTCCACTTTGCGGAAAATTGAAAAGAAATGGAAAAAGCATGATTTACCACTCACCTATTCCACCGCCATCGTCATCACCCATTACAAAGCGCCCCTGACCCGCGCGGTGAAGACGGTCAAGGCCGAACTTAAAGTGGTCAAAGAACGGTTCGATGCGGAGGGTAAAAACGGCGTCGCCTTTTCCTTCATGCTCAAGAGTGGAGCAGTAACCACGAGCTATTTCAAGCAGGATAAATTGAAGTTGCTGAAAAACTTGTTCGAGGCCCTGCAAGCCGGGCGGATCTCTCCCAAGTTTATCTTCCAGTTTGCCAAAAACATGGCTGAAATGGGCTTCCACGGAGACACTACGCCGGAGGAGCAGGAGGACCTCCGCAAATTTGCCCTGTGGGAATTGCAGCGGCTTATGGTAAGGGCGCGGAATGAGGCAAAAATGGAAAAAAAGGATGCAGTCAAACTGGCGAAAACTCTTAAACCACTTCTCGGTGAGCAAGTACTAGAAGGCGGTGCGCAACTCGACCTCGACAACTTCCTTCAATTCCTTAAAATGGCGGAACTCGCCGCAAAACACACCAATATATGGAACGCGGTTACATCAGAATAAAACCTTTTGGCGGCCTGTTCTTCGGCAAAGGCCGCCCCTTCAATATGGGCGATGAGACCTGGACGGAAGCGGAACTGCTGCCGCCGCCGGGAGTGGTTTGGGGGGCTCTGTTTTCGCAGCTGTGGTATCGTGATAAAAACACCCCACTTGACAGCCTGAAAATCGGTAAGATCATGGTCATGGGAGAAAATGTTACCCAGTTATACCTGCCCGCACCACTTGATATTTTTTCCGCAGGAGAAACCAGGTATCATCATAAATTCTACTGGCAGGAGAAAGAAGGTTTTCTGCACTGGAACGGTGATAAGAATGTTTTACTAAAGCCGGAAACGGAGGAGGATGTAGAATCCCCCGAACAAGAACTATTATCAGCCAGCAGCCTGAAAGCCTATGCTGGTGCTGACAAAACATTTGACGTCAATACCAGCCTGCTGAACGACCTGGTCAAAGGCGAATTCAAAATCGGCATAGCCCGTTCCGAAGAAACGAGGGTAGTAAAGGAGGGGCTTTTGTATACAGTAAACCTGGCTCATTTGGGAGAAGAATACGCTTTTCTGGTAGAGGCGGAGTACTCCTCAAACTTCCCGGAGGAGGGCGTCATGAAAATGGGAGGCGAGGGGAAATTAGTCCACTTTAAAGTTATTGAAGAATCGTCTGAGCTCGGGCGGTCGCTTAATACAGCGCTGAGGTTGCCGGAGCCAGAGGATCAGGTTGGCTTTTTCAAACTTTATCTTACTACTCCTGCCCCGTTGAATGCCGACGGCATACCGCGTTTTTTGGAAGGCAAGCCTTTCAGCGTTGAAGCTGGCGTTACCGGTAAGCCGCAGTTGTTCGGTGGTTTTGACCTTGATCTTCGGCGCCCGAAACCTAAGGAATTGCTGGTGCCGGCAGGAAGCGTTTATATCCTCGAATACAGAGGGGATAGTGAGCGGTGTACAGTTAGACGGGCAAAGGAATTGCTTGAATGCGGCATTTATGGCAATGGATTGGATCAATTCGAAATATTCCCTTACTATGGCTACAAAAGAGAAAAGTGAACAAGATGGACAGGCAAAGGGTCAAGAGGTGCTCGCCTGGCGGCAAAAAATAGAGCAGGAATACACCTACTGTATGATCTCCACCCTTAACCAGATGGTGAATTACTTGCCCATGCTACTGTTCGACTTCAAGCTGCCCAAGATGTATGTTACCTTGAAGGATAGTGTACTGAATACAACTTTTGACCGGAACCTTAAAAAAAACTGCCAAAACATTGGTGGCAATGATACAGGTAACCGCTTCGCCATGCCTAAAGAAGACATCATTATTGCAGATGTTAACGACGTTTCCAGTATTCAGGCAACTTTATCCCAAAAATGCAAGGAAAAAAAGGTGTTATGGAACATCACCGGCGGTCAACGGCCGTTTGTCATGGCTGTTTTTGAGTTGCTGAAAGCGTTGGAGCGCAAGGATGACCTCATTATTTACATGGAAGGGAATTCTGGAAAACCAACATTCCTTGAAGTTGAGGGGGATAAGTTGAAAAAGGTTGAACCTGATACACACGGTTTTGAAAGATATAAAATTGGTCATGATCAGTGGCTTACCATACCCATAGCCTTGCAGCTTATGGGCTTTAATGATGGGGAAAAAGGAGCTGTTGATTACACATGCTGGCTGAATTCAGAAAAGGACGATGAGACTAAACCATATCTCAGCCTGCGGGATAAGGTAATTAAAGAGGAAAACCTACGAAAAAAGCTGTTGGCCCTAAATAAAAAGAGAAAAGACTTACCACCTGGCTTTTGTGCCAAGGAAGTCCTTGCTAATCTGGAGGAAGCCAGACAATGCTTTAACGAACTTAGTGAAGAAGAATTAGAGTTACTTCGCAATCATAAAAGCCAAAATTATCCTTTCGGTCATCTGCTGGAAAAATTATTCGCCCAGGCCATCTTCGAGGTTGTCAAAGGCCACATCGCCGATATGGGGGTCAACATCCGCATGCGTTATGACGATGAAAAAGCCGACGAGGAAGCCGGTAAAAAACAGATTGACGAACTGGATATTGCCATCCTTACTAAAACAGGGCAGTTCGCCGTATTTGAAGTCAAAAGCGGGGATATGGAGAGCGATGTGGCAAAAAGCACTAAATACACCACCTACTCTATTGCAGGAGTATACGGCAAACCTATTTTGCTTTCTCCCTTACTTAGAAGCCAATTAATAAATTTAGATACATTGAACGACGAAGCCCTTTATAAGCAAAGCGCCTCGGCTGCACGCGCCGCCCGCCGCGCCCAACTCCCCATCATCGCTTTGGACGGCGCGGGAGATGAGGATTTCAAGGCCGCTATCAAAAAATTGTTGCACCTCTAAAAGAAAGGCATGAGCACAGTGACCACCACCAACTACTTCCGCGCCCTGCTGAGCCTACAGACGCGAACCCCCCTCCACGCCGGCATACTGGGCGGCGACAGAATAATAGACCGCCCCATACATCGCGAGATAAATACCCAATTGCCGATGGTAAGCAGCAACGCCCTGAAAGGCGCATTGCGCGAGCAGGATATTGCCACAAAAGATAATGCGGGCAAACTCTTTGGCAGTGATAATGACGATAACACCAATGACGATAAACCACGCGGCGGCAAGCCGGGCCTGCTCTTTTTTACCGATGCCCGCCTGCTGCTGTTTCCCGTCCGCTCCAAAGCCGGAGGATGGGCCTGGATTACCAGCCCCAGGGTGCTGAAAAAATTCAGGGAAGAAGCCAGGCTGGCCGGAGTACTGCCGGAAAGCCCGGATATTGATGCCTTTTACAAGACATTTGATAACGCTATCAATGATGATCAGGCGGTCTATGCCGGACAGCAACTCGAAATAGGAAGCAAGGTAATGCTATACCGCCATGCCTTCTCTATTGATAAACGGCTTTTGGAGCAAAAGTTGGACGTAGAGAAATGGCAGAAAGCCATGCCCTTGCCTCAGGATCTTCCGGCTCTTTCCCAGCGCCTCGTCATCCTTTCCGATGAAAACTTCCGGGAAATGACGTCCCTCTACACGGAGGTTATTACCCGAAACAAAATAACAGACAGTACCGGGGCGGTAAGCGGCGAGGCCCTCTTCACCGAGGAGTACCTGCCTGCCGATTCCCTTTTGTACGCCCTGGCCGCCTCAATTCCTGGTAAGACGCAGGAGGATATATGCGGAAAGATCAATACGGGAATATCCCGTATCCAACTTGCCGGAAATGCCACTCTCGGCAAAGGCCTTTGCCGGATCGCCTGGCATTTTCCCAAAACTCAAAAAGTGACATAGCTATGAGCATTAATACCAAAAACAGGATGATTGCATTAGATGCGTTGAAATTATTTGAGCGTATACCGGAAAAAAGGCTCAAAGACTACCGCAACGCAGTTCAAAAGGCCATGCTGCTGCTGGGAACTCAGGGCCTGAAACGGATGGTGTTGTACATCAGTTCTCAGATGGGCAAGGATGAAGGAAAAGACGAAAAAGAAAAGAAAGCCTGGGAACTTCTTTACGGTCACCTGGCCAGTTTTACAGACATAGCAGTTGGTACGTTTCAGTATGAAATTGTATTTGAGCTTAAAAAAGAACAGGCTGCTTTAAAAGAAGAGAGTTTCGCTTTTTTCCTCCTTTGCCTCAAGCGCCTCGTCAATGGAAAATTGACTGAACAGGAACCACCGCTGAAAAAGGATCTTGTCACTAAACGGGAAGATCCAGAAACCGAATCATCCAATGCCTGAACAATTACCCGCCGATTACCACCTCCTCCTCCAAGACCTCACCGCCCGCATCCGCAGCGCGCAGTATGAAGCTCTGAAAGCCGTCAATTACCGGCAGTTGGAACTGTACTGGTACATTGGGCGGCAAATTCTGGCAAGGCAAGAATCAGAAAGCTGGGGAAAATCTGTAGTTGAGCGTTTGTCGAAAGATCTGCAACACGAATTTCCAGGAATAAGAGGATTGTCCAGTTCGAACCTGTGGCGGATGCGCAGTTGGGTGCTTACCTATCAGGGTAAGGATAATCTCGCACCATTGGTGCGAGAAATAGGTTGGTCGCACAATATTGTGATCATGGAAAAGTGTAAAGATGATCAAAGCCGCGAATTCTACCTTTCCATGGCCGCCAAATTCGGCTGGACTAAAAACATCCTGATCCACCAGATCGAAAACAAAACCTACGAGAAATATCTGCTCAACCAAACTAATTTCGATCAAACACTTCCAGATCAGTACAAGAACCAGGCTATACTGGCTATTAAGGATGAATACCAGTTTGGCTTTCTTGAACTGGCCGATCAACATGCCGAGCGTGACCTGGAACTGGCTATTGTCCGCCACATTCGCGCGTTCCTGTCTGAATTGGGAAGTTATTTCTCCTTCATCGGCAATCAGTTTCGGATAGAAGCAGGAAACAAGGAGTACTTCATCGACCTGCTTCTGTTCCACCGCAGGCTCAACTGCCTGGTTGCGATCGACCTGAAGATCGGGGAGTTTACTCCTGAAATGGCAGGTAAGATGCAATTCTACCTGAATGTACTAAACGACAAAGTGCGTGAGAAACACGAAAACCCTGCTATCGGCATCATCATCTGTAAATCTAAAGACCGCATGGTGGTAGAATACGCCCTGCGCGACAGTCGCCAGCCCATCGGTGTTGCGACATATACGATCAAGGAGCAGGTGCCGGAAAAATGGAAAAATCTATTACCCTCTCCTGAGCAAATGGAAAAACACATCAACTTGATACAACAACTTGACCAACAGCAAAAAAACGCCGACAATGACTAACACCGCACCAACCCTCCGCCTCCTCCACCTCACCTTCAACCTCCCCCTCTATCCCCGGCAGCTCGCCCAGTGGCGCGGCGCCTTCGTCGAAATGGCCGGCTGGGAGAATGAGCTGCTCCACAACCACAATGGCGAGAAGGAGGCCTACCACTACCGTTATCCCCTGGTGCACTACCGGATGTGGCATGGCAAGGCTACCGTCACCGCCATCAACGAGGGCGTGGAGGCGGTACAGGAAGCCCTGGCGGCCAACAGCTGGGACATCAACTGGGAAGGAGAGCGGAAAAGCCTTCAGGTAGAGGGGCTCAATATGAAAGAGCATACCCTCCGCATGCTCTCCCATCCCAAAACCTACCGCCTCTACAAGTGGCTGGCCCTCAACCAGGAGAACTACGAGCGTTGGCAGCGCGAGAAGAGCCTGGTGCGCCGCGCCGCCCTGCTGGAGAACATCCTGGCCGGCCACATCCTGGGCTTCTGCACGGCGGTGGGCTACCGCCTGCCCGAACGCCTGGAAGTCAACCTCCACGAGATACAGTTCATGAAGAAGGTGCGCCTGCACGGCAACCCCATGATCGCTTTTAATATCACCTACGACGCCAATGTGCTGCTCCCCTCCGGTATCGCGCTGGGGCGGGGCGTCAGCACCGGCTTCGGCTGGCAGGCGCCGGCGCGGGCGGGCGTGCGTCAGGATGAGGTGCGGCAGGAACGGCGGGAGGAAGAAATTCCGGCTGAATAGGGGGGCGGATCCGGGGAAGCGCACCTGCCGCTTATGGTGGCCCAACGTTCTTTGACATTGTTGGATATGCGTGCGATGGCTTTTCGCCGATGGCCGAAAAGGGGCCGTTTATCGAAATAAAAATATATTAACCTTGTGCAGGTGTGTCATATGTTCTTATTTTCATGTAAGCTGATTCATAGGTTTTTACAATTTGCACATTTAACTACTGTTTTAATTTTTAGCCTTTATGCATATAGGAATTCCTATATCAAAGTCAATTTTCACCCCTTTTGGCCATTTTTCGCCGAATGCATTAGCTTTTTAACAAATTGAAGCATACACTGAATAGGGTGTAAAACTATATTATGTTAAATAGAAAACGTTTACAAACGGCGTAAAATATTGGAAGGTAGAGGAAAACATATTACTGCGGGAGGCACTTTCAGAAAAACACGTAAATTGTTAATTTATTAATGTGTTTTTGGATTTCTTTTTTTGGTTAAACCATTGATTTTCAATAATTAATGCATTTCAGGCTTCCGTTTTTTCACCAAAAAAAGCTAATTTGTGACAGGCATTTCAAGCTGAATAATACATTGAAATTACAATAATATGGGTTTTTTAAAGGACAAGGGTGTTAAAGTGTTAATGCGTTGTACTTTGTTGTACAGCGCGTTTTGAACATATTAAAAGAGTTAAGGGTAGGAGAGGTATCCAATTTCAGATAGGACTGCGATACGACGTTGGTCACGCTTATCTTCTGCGCTCCTTCCGTAGGAGAGGTATCCAATTTCAGATAGGACTGCGATAGATTGGCGTGCTTATTGGCAGATTTTTTTTTCGTAGGAGAGGTATCCAATTTCAGATAGGACTGCGATCCCGTTCAAGCCTTACTAAGCTCATTGCATTCGCTAAGTGCGGCTAAAGAACGGGACTGTCGCTGCGCTCCAGCATGAAATAGAACCCATTGAATGCCAGAGGCTGGAGCATAGCGACAGTCCCGTCATCTAGTGAAGTAGGCGAGTGAAGGGAGCCGTTACGGAACTTTGACGGGATAGGAGAGGTATCCAATTTTAGATAGGACTGCGACCCGGCGGTTTCGATGGTGCCGGTTTTCACCGTACCCGGTAGGAGAGGTATCCAATTTTAGATAGGACTGCGACCATTTTGTTTGCAACCATAGCTGCTAAATTTAAAGGTAGGAGAGGTATCCAATTTTAGATGGGACTGCGATCCCGTTCAAGCCTTACTAAGCTCCTTACATTCGCTAAGTGCGGCTAAAGAACGGGACTGTCGCTCATCGGCCGCCATAGCCTTCGGCGGCGGCGGCTCGCTCCAGCATGAAATAGAACCCATTGAATGCCAGAGGCTGGAGCATAGCGACAGTCCCGTCATGTGGCCGCACTTACCAAATGCAAGGCCATCCCGACAAAGGTCCAGTGGGCGTTTCGTCGGGGAAGAAGTAGGCGAGTGAAGGGAGCCGTTACGCTTTGCCCGCCAAAGCTTTGTGCGAAGGCGGGGAACTTTGACGGGATAGGAGAGGTATCCAATTTCAGATAGCACTGCGATCCCGTTCAAGCCTTACTAAGCTCATTGCATTCGCTAAGTGCGGCTAAAGAACGGGATGTCGCTCTTCGGCCGCCATAGCCTTCGGCGACGGCGGCTCGCTCCAACTGCTCTGTTTTTTTGAAGAGCTATGCACTCGCCCGCATCAACCGGATGCCAGGGCATCCCGCACAAAAGCCCAGTGGGCGTTTCGTCGGGAGTGAAGCAGGCGAGTGAGGGGAGCCGTTACACTCTGCCCGCCAAAGCTTTGTGCGACGGCGGGGAACTTTGACGGGATAGAAAGTGGATTAGATTTATTTAACACGATAAACCCTCTTTCTTATGAAAAACTTTCAATTCGACGGCAAAGCTCGTCAGTACTTCTTCGTCGGCCTGGCCGCGTTTCTGATCACCGGGCTGACCTTTGGTATCGCCCTGCCCTGGGCCGTCACCCTGGTACAACAGTGGATGGCCAACTCCCCTCCTTCGGAGGGGTTGGGGGCATAGCCATCAGGTTTAGTTTTAACACATACGATTATTCTTAACCCAAGCTTGGTAGCCCCCCTAAACCTTACCTTGTCGCATGAGATTTTTGATGTCTGATTTTCGATTTTCGATGTCCTTTTGCAGGGCTGCCCTTTAGAAGCGCTCAACTGGCGGGCCGTACAAGCCACATCATACATCGCAAATCGAACATCGCAAATCTGATTTTTAGCCAGCTTAAAGGCAGCCTCCTGCCCTTTACATATTGTTAATTCCTAAACCTGACGGCTATGGGGGTTGGGGGAGGCTTATCCCCGCTTCACCAAATGGGTGGTGGAGCGGACCGATTTTGCCTGATTGCATTTTCTCCGCCGAAACTGCAACCAAACATTGTGCCCTGCGTAAAAAGGATATTCCTATTCATGAAATGCTCAATAACCGTGGATAGCCCCGGGTTCCCCCCAACGGTTCCGGGACGAAGTATCCTAGCGGTTTGCTAACTCGTTCTACTATGAGTAAAACCACCGTACCCAACGGCGCCGTAAACGGCGCCACACCCTCTCTGGCAGAGATGCTGCCCTCTTTCGAGACGGACGCCCGCTTCGGCGAAGAACAGTCCTCCAAAGTGGGCGGCGACCCGCTGGTATTGCAGAATTTCTTGTTCATGTTTTACGACCAGGATAACGTCACGGCTTCACTGCGGCAGGAGATCTACCAGATCGACCGGGAGAATGAGCGCCACAAGGAGGCGGTCCGGCAATACCGGCAGGAGGTGGAGGCCCTGCGCGGCAGTACCCAGAACTTCAGGACGGAACGCAGCCGCCTGGTCGCCGAACGCCAGAATGAGATCGCCAATAAGCGGGTGGAGATCCGCCGCATCAAAGGGGGCGATTATACCCTGCTGGGCACCAATGCCCATCCGGCCAACCGCCTGGCCTACTGGATCGCGGTATTCATCCTTATCGTGCTGACCGCCTACCTCATCAGCTTCTATGCTTCGGTGGTCTACAACGCTTTCCTGCTCGACCCTCTGGCGCTGGCCGCCCGGCAGGCGGAGGACGGGGGCTTTTCTACCGTCACCATCACCAATGTCCGGGCATTTCCGATGGCCTATCAGGAGTACGGCCTGCTGGGGGTCCTGTTTCTGCTGAGCGGCTCTTTCGTTTTCATCACCCTGGGTTTCCTGTTGTACTGGTTCAGCCATTCCCGGGGAAGCGTCTGGCACTACGTCCTGTATGCTTTCACTTTCCTGTTCGATGCCTTCCTGGCCTATGAGATCGTCCAGAAGATCCACTTTTCCCAGTCGATCGTCACGGATAGCCAGGAGTGGTCCTTCCGTATGGCTTTTCAGGATGCTGAATTTTACATCATTCTGTTTGCCGGCTTCGGCATCTACCTGGCCTGGGGGCTCCTCCTGAAATACGTGCTGGAGGAGTTCCATAAGATCCTTCCCGCTATTTCCGGCATTAAACGGCGGCGGGCGGAGATCGGCCGCCTGGAGCAGGAGATCAGGGAGGCCCAGGAGCAGTTTGGCGAGAAAATACAGGGCCTGGCCCAAAAGGCGGACGAGATCGAACAGCGGGAGGTGGGCTTTTTTGTCCATGCTCTGGAACAGAACGAAGCGCGGATCAATTCCCTTCGGGAAAAGCTGCGCAACCACCTGCAAAGCAGCGGCTCCTCCGCGCAGAGCCTGCGCGTCCACATCACTTCCTTCCTCACCGGCTGGTGTAAAAGTATACACGGCGCCCGCCAGGAAGAGGAGGCGAAGGCCATGGTGGCGGAATGCCACAAGGTGGTCAACCATTTTTACCAAACCATTGGCTTAAATTAACCAAACCATGCGCAATATCTTCGGGATATTCCTGCTCGCCATAGTGGCCCTGTCCGGTTGCGGCGATGCTGCCTCGGGCGACGGTAACGGCAAATCACAACCCTCCGGCCTTGAACCCCTCAATGTGGTGCTGGTCTTGGACCTGTCCAACCGGCTGGTGAGAATGCCGGGGCAAGCCGACAAGGATCAGGTGATTATCCGTTCGGTGCTGGATATTTTCGCCGACCGGCAGCGGCGCCAGGCTTACATTACTTCCAACGACCTTCTGAGGTTGGTCGTCGCCCCACAGCCCGACGTTCCGACCAGCACCAATGATAGCCTTCGGGTGGACATGAAGGAGAAGCAGGTAAAGATCGGGAAGGCCACCTTGATGGGGCTGCCCAAATTCAAAGCGGAGCGGGCACGGTTCGAACGCGCCTTGTCCCGCTTGTATGAACAGGCCCTCGCCAACCCCTTCACCGGCGCCGACCTGTATACCTTTTTCTGCACCGAACTGCCCCGCAATTTCGCCGACCCCAGCCGTAAGACAAAAGTGCTGGTGCTGACCGACGGCTACCTGGAGTTCGACCGGCAGTACCTCTCCCGCCGCCCGGATTGTACTTATATGCGGGAACTGGACAAGATGCGGGCGGAAAGGGAAAAATGGAAAAGCCGCTTTGACCGTAAAAAACTGGCTCTCTGCCCTTGCTCCGGCCAGCAGTTCTCCAATACGGAAGTGCTCTTTCTGGAAACAGCCCCCCTGTATAAAGGCGCTTCCGTATTCGAATTCCCCATGATCGAACACTACTGGAAAAACTGGTTCGACAGTATGGCCCTGCCCGCCAGCATCGAACCCCACGACGCCATGACGGCAAATATCGAGGCGAAGATCCGCGACTTTTTGAAATAAGGACGCAACCACACCCCCCCAACGTCCCAACCCCCCAACGTCATAACGTCATAACGTCCCAACGTAATGCAAGTCTACCTTGACTCCTACGGCGCCTTTCTCGGCGTACGCAACGGCATGTTCTACGTCAAGCCCCGCGACGGGGAAGGGCAGGCCTTGCCGCTTCGCAAAGTGAAGGCCATATTTCTGTGCCAGGGCGTCCGGGTGAGCACCGATGCCCTGGAGCTGGCCATCCGCTCGGGCGTGCCGGTACTGCTCATCGACCGCATCGGGCGGCCGTTGGGGCAGGTGTGGAGCGGGCAGTTCGGTTCTATTGCCACCATCCGTAAGAACCAGGCCTTGTTTTCGATGAGCCTGGGAGGACTGTATTACGTCAGCGGGCTGCTAAGGCGCCGGGCGGAAGGGCAGCTGAAAATGTTGGTGCGCCTGAAAGAGCAGTATCGCCTGCAGCAGGAAGGCTGGGACAGAGGCATGGAGGTGATCCAGGGTATTGCCGAAAGGCACAAGGCCGTAAAGGGCATTACGGACAAAGAAGCGTTGAAGCAGAGCCTCCGGGGCTGGGAAGGCACCGCCACGCGCCATTACTTCCAGCTGCTGGCCGCCGCCATGCCTTCAGAATATGCTTTCAATGGCCGCAGCAAGCGCCCGGCCTACGACCCCTTCAATGCCCTGCTCAATTACCTCTACGGCATGCTCTATCCCATGGTGGAGCTGGCGCAGATGAAAGCCGGGCTGGACCCCTACAACGGCATCCTGCACGCCGACGAGTACAACCGCCCCACTTTGGTGTTCGATATGATCGAGCCCTACCGCCACTGGGCGGAGTGGACTGCCGTGAGGCTGTGTATGGAGGGCCTGCTGCCTGCCGATGCCTTTGAAGAAAGCGAACGCGAAGGCTTCTGGCTGGCTCGTCCGGGAAAGAACGTCGTCATCGACACTTTCCTGAAATACCTGGATGAGAAGGTGAGCCAGCAGGGGCAACTGCGCCGCCGCGCCACCCATATTGACCTGGACGCGCTGCGCCTGGCTGGGATGTTGCGGGAGATGGAGGTTCAGGGGTAGTGATCGAACGCGGATAGGCACGGGTGCAGCGGATCTCGCGAATTTCGGGGGCGGCAGTATGGGCTGTAATTATTCATTCACACCCCCCAATAAAATCAATATCCAATGAAAAGATCTGTCATCTTGTTCGTTGCCCTGTTCTGGGGCGCCCTGGCTGCTGCCCAATCCGACGGCATCCCCATTATTTCAGCCGAAGACCTGATGGAGGCCGCCCATGAGCAGGCCGCCCACAGCATCGAGGAGGCCCTGCGGGAAAGAGAGGCGGCCGACAGCGTGGCCTGGGTGTCCGATATGGACGAATGGGAAGAGACGTTCCGCACTTCCGAATGGGACGCTGTGGTCAGCGACCGCCCTGAAGGGCGCCGTATCGGCTGCATCTGTATGGATGGAACCCCCCAGGACGATAAGGGCCGAGGGGCTTGCGCCGGATACGGTGGCGTCCGTTTCTGGCTTTACCAGAACGGCGACTCCATCATTATGGACCCTACCCGGCGGCACTACTGGCACCCTGCTCCGTTCACGGACGAAGAAAAGCAACGGCTGGCCGCCTACAACGAGAAGGATCAAACGGCCTACGGTTCCGGCAATCGTTTCGGCAGTGACTTTTCCAACATTGTCATGGTCATGATGGTATGCCTTACCATCGCTTACGTGGCCCGTCTCTACTTCACCCACGAGGCCAACTGATGACCAGCTACCTGATCAGTTACGACATTGGCGACGACCGCCTTCGGGAGAAGTTAGCGGCCTTATTGCAGCGGGAAGGCTGTACCCGGATACAGAAATCCGTATTTTTTGCGCCTAAATTCGCCATTAAGGAATTGCGGGCCCTGCAGGCCGCGCTGCATGCGCTGGTCAACGGCAAGCTGGAGGAGGGCGACAGTGTGCTGTGCGTCCCTGTCGCCCGAAAACACCTCTCCGGTTTGTTGTGGGAAGGCGGATCGCCGGGCCTGGAAAGCTCCCTGAAAGACCGTTTCCATATTTTGATTTGACCCGTTTTTTTACCACTGCCGAAACCTGGATTTATTCCCATTTTTGGCGTATCTTGGAACGGCCTCCCCCCAAGTTGTTTGAACGCGCTGATTACGAGTGGATAATATATGATAACCCGGACGCCTGGGAGAGCAGCATCCATTGAAGGTAGATAGTGGATAATATATGCTGCCTGGACGCCTGGGTAGGACTGCGACGGGAGAGCAGCATCCATTGAAGGTAGGACTGCGACTGACGACTAGCATCCATTGAAGGTAGGACTGCGACAATGACTCCATTGAAGTAGGACTGGGAGAGCAGCATCCATTGAAGGTAGACTGCGACATCCATGGAAGGTACTGCAGAGCAGCATCCATTGAAGGTAGGACTGCGGACTGCGACAGGCTGAGCATCCATTGAGGTAGGACTGCGATCTTTTGAAGGGAGAGAAGGTGCAGCATCCATTGAAGGTAGGAGTGCGACTGCGAGAGCAGCATCCATTGAAGGTGGGACTGCGGATTTTATTTGAGGTAGCATCCTGCACTGCTACTGCGATTACTGGGAGAGCAGCATCCATTGAAGGTAGGACTGCGACTGGGAGAGCAGCATCCATTGAAGGTAGTAGGAGCAGCATCCATTGAAGGCGCATCCACAGGACTTCAGTAAGATCTGAATCCTTCTGCTGGGAGAGCAGCATCCATTGAAGGTAGCGACTGCGACTTTCAACATTCCATTGAAGCAGCACTGGGAGAGCAGCATCCATTGAAGGTAGGACTGCGACAGCATCCATTGAAGGTAGGACTGCGACGGATCAAAAGGGGAGATATCAGAGCAGCATCCATTGGGTAGGACTGCGACATCCATTGAAGGTAGGACTGCTGCGATCCATTGACAATTATCTGGTTTCTGGGAGAGCAGCATCCATTGAAGGTAGGACTGCGACAGACTAATAATTTTCAGCAAGATGGGAGAGCAGAGCAGCATCCATTGAAGGTAGGACTGCGACTAAGTTTGGACTAACTGGCATCCATCAAAGGGAGAGCAGCATCCATTGAAGGTAGGACTGCGACTTTGCTTGGTCATTCATATTGACTGGGAGAGCAGCATCCATTGAAGGTAGGACTGCGACATCCATTGAAGGAAGGCATTAGCATTGCCGGAAGCAGCATGGATTGCTGCGTTTCTGGGGAGAGCAGCATCCATTGAAGGTAGGACTGCGACTGCGACAAAAGTGAAGGTAGGACTGCGAACTGCAGATCCATTGAAGTAGGACTGCGACTGGGAGGCAGCATCCATTGAAGGTCCATTGAAGGTAGGACTGGGAGAGCAGCATCCATTGAAGGTAGGACTGCACCAGAAGAAGAGCAATTTGGGAGAGAGCAGCATCCATTGAAGGTAGGACTGCGACCCTGCCCCAGGTTTGTGTTAGTTTTCCTAATTTATCTGGGAGAGCAGCATCCATTGAAGGTAGGACTGCGACAATAAAGTATCTATCATAGTTCAGTTTATTTAGTCTGGGAGAGCAGCATCCATTGAAGGTAGGACTGCGACCTTGGCTACAAAGCTAAAGCTGAAGTTACCTGTACTGGGAGAGCAGCATCCATTGAAGGTAGGACTGCGACGAATAGAGCGATCTTTGCACTCATTGTCTTAAATTTCTGGGAGAGCAGCATCCATTGAAGGTAGGACTGCGACTGGAACTTGATGAAGAATCGTGTGCGTCGTTAACTGGGGGAGAGCAGCATCCATTGAAGGTAGGACTGCGACTCGAATAACACAGTCCAGTTACGGATACCCATTACCATTGTGGGAGAGCAGCATCCATTGAAGGTAGGACTGCGACTGGATTTGAAGTTCTTGAATTGGTTCCTCCAGTTCTGCTGGGAGAGCAGCATCCATTGAAGGTAGGACTGCGACCGGCCCCGTGTTTGTGGTGCGGGCGTTGTGGGTTATCCTCTGGGAGAGCAGCATCCATTGAAGGTAGGACTGCGACCAACTCACCCTAAATGGTCTAAACCATTCACCAAAATTGCTGGGAGAGCAGCATCCATTGAAGGTAGGACTGCGACGGCTTTAATAAAGGCTTGAAACTTCAACCTACAGAACTGGGAGAGCAGCATCCATTGAAGGTAGGACTGCGACAAATATCTCATAATCAGATTCAGAATGTAACGCTGACCTGGGAGAGCAGCATCCATTGAAGGTAGGACTGCGACAGGCTTACTATTGGTAGTAGTAAGACTTATAACTGCTGCTGGGAGAGCAGCATCCATTGAAGGTAGGACTGCGACTAGCACCGCGTACATGCCCTTGGTATAGTTCGAATTACTGGGAGAGCAGCATCCATTGAAGGTAGGACTGCGACGAAGTTTGGAAGGCAGTTCAAGGTCAAACTCCTTACTGGGAGAGCAGCATCCATTGAAGGTAGGACTGCGACCGCATTGCATATATTGTGATGAGTATCCTTACTCTGTCTGGGAGAGCAGCATCCATTGAAGGTAGGACTGCGACTCTTAATCTTATTCCAGGCTGACTGTAATTCAGATTTACTGGGAGAGCAGCATCCATTGAAGGTAGGACTGCGACATAAATATCACACTCTCCTAACCATTTAAGCCTTTTTCTGGGAGAGCAGCATCCATTGAAGGTAGGACTGCGACTTTATCCTGTTTTCTCAGGCTCCAGGGTTCCAGAACTGCTGGGAGAGCAGCATCCATTGAAGGTAGGACTGCGACTGCTTGGAAGTGAGGAAGATAGGAGCTGCATTGGAGCTGGGAGAGCAGCATCCATTGAAGGTAGGACTGCGACTATGGCAAAGAAGAGCAAGAGTAAGATGGTTAGGTGGCTGGGAGAGCAGCATCCATTGAAGGTAGGACTGCGACTGTATCTATATAGAACTCTGCCTACAATAAAGTCAGCTGGGAGAGCAGCATCCATTGAAGGTAGGACTGCGACCTTCATCCAAATCATCACTACCACTGTAAATAGTATTGCTGGGAGAGCAGCATCCATTGAAGGTAGGACTGCGACTTTGTACAAGTTTCTCCGGGAGTTCAATGTCAAACTCCTGGGAGAGCAGCATCCATTGAAGGTAGGACTGCGACGACGACGCTGAGGGCTCGCGTGTATTCGCCATGACTGGGAGAGCAGCATCCATTGAAGGTAGGACTGCGACACATCCGCCAGTATTACATCCGCTACCGGCAGAACTACCTGGGAGAGCAGCATCCATTGAAGGTAGGACTGCGACGAATAGTACTTGCTCCTAAACCATTTATATCTAATA
>JACJXW010000007.1:0-737500 GCA_020636405.1 Lewinellaceae bacterium
CCACTTTTTTCTGGTATCTGACCATATCGCACACGGTCTTTTCTGCATCGTATATCTCCACCATTTCACCTTCAACTTCCGCTTCTATGATGCCTGTTTCATAGGCAGCCTCTTCCCAGTAGTAGAGCTTGATGGGTGGGTACTCTGGCAAAACAACTTTGTACTTTTTGGGTACTGCTACATGATATTCTGCAGGAACAAAGGTAGATAGGTCATGGTAAGCTGCTGCAGAGAAAAGACAGAAGACCCCCCTTTTTACGATATAAGATACCTCTACCATTTCAGATACAGGGACATCCGTCCAGCGGTAAAGGCCACGTTTTAGTTTTATTACCTGTCCCGAATCAAGTAGCTCCTGAAGTTGGTAATAGGTAATACCATCTTCAAGAAGCTCGCTGACGTTTGCGACACCACCGTGCTTTTCAAATACTGTTTCAGGTTCAATCGAATTTTTCATTTCTACGGCTAAAAATCAATATCAGCCGTAAATTTATAAAATAATAATGACTTTTCAAATTATTTTAAGCATGGATAAGCCCTATTTGTCCCCTATGTAAGCCACACATAATTGCACTATTCAGAGAAATGGAAACAAAAAAGCCCAGACGCATCGCCCGGGCTTTAACAATTACTCCGAAGGAGTGCCTTCGGCATAATCCCATGAACATATCCAAAAACGCTACTTCATTTGTCGCCCTTCACTGCCGTCTGGCTGACCCCGGCTGCGACCGAACCAGCAACTACCAGTACTTTAGCTGCAGCCAATAACCAGGCAGGCAGGGCGACAGGAACTGTAATCAAAGTGCCTCCAATTGCACCCAGCACAATCCCCAGGTTCCGGATGGTTTTGAAAAAGTTTGGTGTGGGAGCGCTCAGCCGCTCCATGACTGACATTTTTTGAGTTTCCATAAGCCTATGAATTTTGATTTGGATAAAAAAGGGCATGGACTTCGTCACCCATGCCCCCGAAAAAGTGCAAACCGTACCCTCATCGAGGGCTAAATCAGAACACGTCCACCAACTGCATTGCATTGCCGGAGGCGAACAGATAATAGTTGTCACCTACCTTCTGGTAAAACTCGACACCAACAGCATTAAGCACAGCCACATCGGCAGACGGCTCCAGGTCGTTGAGTAGCTTTGCTTCAAGGCTGATGGCTTCTGTCGGCAATTTTACATCGATGTAGTCTGTAAAGGCCGTTCCCGAAACACCGTTCTGGTCAGCTACCTTCGGCTCATAAACCTTGGACTCTGCGTTGAACACATAGTCGGAAATCGCCGATACCGCATTGACCAACCTGAAATGGGTCGCACCGGTCGGCACGTTCAGGAAGTTTTGCGGCTGGAAAACCGGTACTGCGAGTGTCGAACCTATCCTTGCTGCCAGTGGGGTCAAGGTGAACGGAATCCGGAGAACGGAAGTGAGCGACAATCTGGGGTCGAAATCCAAACCTTCCAGGTACTGAGGAACTTGGGTAATTAGAATCGCTCGCTGGCCACGTGCTTCGGAGCCGTCTTCCAAGTTGATTTTTTTGATAACGCCCATGAGCGTCCCGGTGAGCCGCCTGCTGAACATGTGCTTCAAGGGGCTGAACGCTGCGCGGATGGCCTTGCCAACGCTGGCACAGCCAGCAAACTCCGCCATGTTTTCCCTTGTCCGCTTGAATTCATCTGCGGTAAGTACCTGCTCCGCCGTCGGTCCGCCGACCAGCCCGGCGAAGTAGCCCTTCTCGCCCTTGATTTTGAAATGCCGCACGTCACCGATGGTGCCGACATACTTGATTAGACCTTTTTGCCTTGCCATAGCTTTACATTTTTGTGATTAGAAATCTTTGAAAATCAACTGCAAAGGTCGGCAGGGAAGATGGGTAGAGTCAAACTCATAATAGTGCGGCAACCTGCAAAAGGCACGGAATGGAGGAGAAAAGAAAAGGATAATCCGAAAGAAGAAGGTCAACTTAAAAGGCGGCTAAACGAACTTTTCCTGCAAATCGAAGAAATACAGCGCAAGGGGAGGAAATTTTCAAAATGTTTAACCTATGTTTAACCAAGAAACAAAAAAGCCCCATAAGTCATTGACTTACAAGGCTTTTACTATTTTGAAAGCGGTCCGGACGGGACTCGAACCCGCGACCTCCTGCGTGACAGGCAGGCATTCTAACCAGCTGAACTACCGGACCTTGTCCGCCTTGACATTCCAAAGCGAACTTGATGATTTCTCATCAGCGAGTGCAAATGTATGATCATTTTTAAAATCATGCAACCCCAAACCCTAAAAAAATAAAAAAAGTTTTGATGCCTTTAGGGAACACCATGCTTATTGCTAATTTTGTAGTCTGGCCTGAGAAAGCCATAGGCCCCATCAGGCAGAAAAAACCCCAGGAACCGATATGCAAAGGGCCTCGACACGGGCCGGTAATCGGTTAGCAGTTCAGTTTTTTGCTGAAAACCGGCAGTGTAAATGCTAACTGCCGGAAATAACCAATCAACTAATTGTCAATCAACCGGTAACCTGCATCCCGTCAGCTCTGCTAAACCTTACTAGTGAAAATCCCGTTCTTTCTGAGGCCCTCGCCCCGGAAAGTTGGGCAAAAACCTCAAAGGTTATGGTTTTCCTGGATTTTGAGCAACCCCTTGAAAGTCTTTACGAACAGCTGGAGAAGATCCAGCAGGTCGGTGAAGAAGGTGATGTAGACGTTTCTGAGATGATCCGTGAACTGGAAGTCAAGATCAGAAACAAACGCAAAGACATCTACAGCAACCTCACCGGCTGGCAGAAGGTGCAGTTGTCCCGCCATCCTGAACGCCCCTATACCCTCTATTACATCAACCAGATGTGCCGCAAGTTCACCGAACTGCACGGCGACCGATACTACGCCGATGATAAGGCCATCGTCGGCGGGCTGGGCTCCCTCGACGGGCAGACGGTCGTCATCATAGGGCACCAGAAAGGGGTCAATACCAAAATGCGCCAGTACCGCAACTTCGGAATGGCCAACCCCGAAGGCTACCGCAAAGCCCTGCGCCTGATGCGCCTGGCCGAACGGTTCGGCTACCCGGTGGTCACCCTCATCGATACCCCGGGGGCTTTCCCCGGGCTGGAAGCCGAAGAGCGCGGCCAGGCGGAAGCCATCGCCCGCAACCTCTTCGAAATGGCACAACTTCGCGTACCCATCGTCTGTGCCGTGATCGGTGAAGGAGCATCCGGCGGCGCCATCGGTATCGGGCTGGGCGACCGCGTATACATGCTCGAAAATACCTGGTACTCGGTGATCTCCCCGGAATCCTGCTCGTCGATCCTGTGGCGCAGCTGGGACTATAAGGAACAGGCCGCCGAGGCCCTCAAACTCACCGCCGACCACATGTTCGAATTCGGACTGATCGACGGCATCATCAAGGAACCGCTGGGCGGAGCGCACGCCGCTCCCGAAGAAATGGCTAAATTACTGAAACGGCAGATCAAAAAAGCCATCTCCGAAGTGCAGGAACTGTCCGTCGATGAAATGATCGAAGCCCGGATCAATAAGTACGCCAATATGGGCGTTTATGATATCGAGGCTGTTGAAGAAAACGAGGGACAGTGAGCAAGGGCTGTGGCTGAAAGTTGTCGGCCGTGATTTTATAGTTCTTCCCGGCAACCCTCAGCGACCGACAAATAAGACGACTAAAATCTAAAACAAACTATGAGCTTCATACACGATATTAAGATGTGGGCTTACCACCGTAGCCTGAAGCAACAGCTTCGCCACCGGCAGGAACCCACAGGCAAAGGGGAGGCCAACCTCGACAACGCTAACTCGATCGGCATCCTTTTTGACGCGACCGAGCTTTCCACCCGGGATACCGTCCTGGCGTATGCAGAGAAACTCCGCAAGAGGAACAAGCGCATTAAACTGCTGGGATACTTCGACGACCCGACAGATAGCGAGAACTACCCTTTCGAATACTACAACCGCAAGCAGGTGGATTGGGCATCGCGCCCCAAAGGAGAGCAAGTACAGGCTTTTATTAAACACGATTTTGACCTGCTGATGAATGTCAATACGGTTTCTCTTCTACATACCGAATACATCGCTGCCCTTTCCAATGCCAAATTGCGGGTCGGCCCCTGTACGGAGCACACGCTCTGCTACGACCTGATGATCGACCTCAGCCCCCAGTCGGGCCTGAAGCATTTCATCGAGCAGGCAGAAACCCTGCTCGGCAAAACCAATATCAAACATGAGGCAGCCCCCGTTTAGCGGCACCGGCGTCGCTCTGGTGACGCCTTTCCATGAAAACAAAGCTATTGATTATCCCACGCTCGAAAAACTGATCGAATACGTGATCGAGGGCGGGGTCGATTTTATCGTCTCCCTGGGCACTACCGGCGAGGCCATCACCCTCAGCTCCCAGGAGTGCCGCGAAGTCCTGGATTTTACCATCAAAGTGGCCAACGGCAGGCTGCCCATCGTGGCGGGCCTGTTCGGCAGCAATTATACCGAAAAGCTGGTAAACAGCTTAAAATCCTATAACTTCAACGGCATCGACGCTATCATGTCGAGCAGCCCGGCCTACAGCAAGCCTTCTCAGGAGGGTATCTTCCAGCACTATATGGCCGTCGCCAAAGCCTCCCCCGTTCCCATCATCATTTATAATGTGCCCGGCCGGACGAGCTCCAACGTCGCCTCCGCCACTACCCTGCGCCTGGCTCACGCCAGCGATAAATTCATCGCCGTCAAGGAAGCCTCCGGCGACCTGATGCAGGCCATGAAGATCCTCAAGGACAAACCCGCCCGCTTTCAGGTGTGGTCCGGCGACGACGCCCTGACCCTGCCCATGATCTCCTGCGGCGCCACCGGAGTTATCTCCGTTATCGCCAATGCCTTCCCCGAACAATTCTCCGGCATGGTGCGCAATGCCCGGAGTGGCAACTGGGAAAAGGCCCGACAACTCAACAATGAACTCCTCGACATTCACCCCTGGCTCTACGTCGACGGCAACCCCTCCGGCATCAAGGCCGCCATGGAGATACTGGGGCTTTGCCGGCAGGATCTGCGCATTCCGCTTACGCCGGTGACGGAGGCTACTTACGAACGGTTGAAGAAAGAAGTGGGAAAGGTGAGTAGCCTGGTGAATTAAAGAGAATAACCTCTGCGGAACAATATTGAAGACATTTGAAACATTGGTGAAGGACTGGCACTCCTATTTCTCCTATCTTTAGAGTATTAATTAGTGACACCTGAATACACTCTAAAACTCCAAGACCATGAAAACTTTGTTCTTTACCCTTCTTTTGTCAGCCCCTGTTTTGTTGAATGCTCAGTACTCCAAACCCGCCCGAATCTTCGGAAAAGGCCAGGTAGATATCCAAGCTGCCGTTGGCCTGTTTCCCACCTACATGGCCGACCGGCCGGAAGCCGTCATGCCCCCCCTGCAGTTGGGCCTCCGGTGGATGGCGGGCCGGCACTTTAGTGTAGGTATCTTCGGAAGTTATTCCACTTCCACGAGCAGAGAAAAAGTCCTCTTTGATAACATCCGCGGCAGATGGGACAATACGACCTATTTCCTCGGCCTGGAAAACGGCTTCCACTATACCAGCATCGACAACTGGGACCTCTATGGAGGCCTATGCCTGCTGTACCAGCACGCCCTGGTCAATTCGGATAATCCGGAGTTTGAAAAGGCGATGGCACATGCCGGCATCCTGCACAGCAGCGGTAAAATGGCCCTGACGGCCTTTGTCGGTAGCCGCTTTGCCCTCTCGGCCCACACCAACGTTTTTATGGAGCTGGGATACGGCGTTTCCTTGCTGAAGGTGGGGGTGGGGTATAAATTATGATGATTTTCGATTTTCGATTTTCGATTTTCGATGTGCGATGTGCGATGTGCGATGAGTAACCCGCAGGAAGGAACCACCCGTGTTAGGAACATCACAAATCAAAAATCGCACATCGAACATCCTAATACCCCTCATTCTGCACCAAATTCGGATTGGCGTCGATCTCCCGCTGCGGAATGGGCAGGCGCAGGCGCTCATCACCGGAAGGCAATCCCTTTGCCGGCTCTTCTCGCCGCATCAGGTCGTGGAAATAGTCCCCCTCGAAGGCCAGCTCTACCCGCCGCTCCAGGATGATGGCATCGATCAGGGCGGCGTTATCTGTGAAGTCCTCAACTTTATAGAGCAACAGGGCTAGGCCGTCTGGAGCTTCCTGCCCCAGGCTGTCCACAGCGCGCAGCGCGCGCTCCCGCACCTGGTTGAGTAGAGCGATGCTTTCTACGTTGACGCCTTCGGTGCGGGCCAGCGCTTCGGCGCGCATCAGGAGGAACTCGGCCAGGCGGACAATGGGTGTATCGTCCTCATTTTCGATCCAGCCGTTTTCGTATTTGTTGGTGCGTGTTGTGTCGGCGGAGATAAGAGGAGGGGCGTAGCGAAGGTCCACCGCCGCATAGCCTGCACGCTGAATAGCCGCCAGCTGGTTCGGAGGAACGACGGCCTCATAGCCGTTCTTCTTCAGATCTTCAGAAATGTAAGCCTCATTGGGGCCACTGGGGTGGTAAACGGAAGACATGCCGCCGCCCCCCTCGATCTCATCACTGGCCGAAGCGAGGATGGCCCAGATCTCCTCGGAAGAACCTTCATGGACGAAAAACTCATCCGGGGTTGGCGTCAGCATGTAGTTGCCGCTGTCGATGATCTCCCCGGCCAACGCCGCAGCGGCAGCGTAGTCCTCTTGTTGAAAGGCGATGCGGGCGTGGTATGCGATGGCGGCGTAGCGGTTGGCCCGGCCCGGTGCGCTGGTTTCGGGCAGTAGTGCGCTGGCCGTTTCGATATCGGCCGTGGCCCGGGCGTAGGTTTCAGCAATGGTGCTCCGGGACGGAAATTGTAATTGCTCCGCCGAAAGCACCGGCTCCAGCATTAGCGGCAAGCCCAGCTCCTGGTATTTGCCCGAGCTGATCGGCTGGCAGAACAGGCGTGCCAGTTCAAAGTAGATGACGCCCCGCAGGAATAGCGCCTCCCCTTCGATCCGGCCGGCATCTTCGGCCGTCAGGCTGGCGTCCTGCGCCGCCACCGGGCCCAGCGCGCCGAGGATGACGTTGAGGTGGTTGATGGTTTTGTAGCCCTGTGTCCAGAGATTCTCCGCATTAAGATCAGTGGGGTCCATCTGCAGGGTGGCCACATTCCAAAAGGCGCCGCTCCGGTAGTCTGTATTTTCCGTCATCAGATCGGCAAAGAGCACCGTATTCCTCCCCAGCAGGCTGCCGTTTTGCACGCCGTCGTAGGCGCCGGCGAGGGCGGCTTCCAGGTCGGCGGCGGTTTGGAAAACCTTCTCTACCGATAACTGATCCGACGGTTCTACATCGGAAAGGAAGTTACAGGAGGCGGCGAGTAAGGTAATGAGGAAAAGTTGGAAAATATTTTTCATCAGAAAGTAGGTTTGTAGATGGTTTGCGTTGATATTCTTGGCTGTCACGAATGCACGAATGCACAAGCTAGCCTGTCAGTACAACTAACCACTATCCGTGTCTCTTTAAGAGCATGTTTGGAGGCCGGGTTTGAAAGCGAAAAGAGTCAGTTTTTTGATGAAACAAGGCGTCTTTTTGAAGAGCGTACCCTGAGGTACGGTCAAGAAAAGCAACGAAGTGTCATCAAAAAAGTGGCCTTTGCAGCTCAAAGATTGGCCTCCAAACATGCTCTAAAGCTCCACCGAAACTCCCACCGTATACGTCCGCGCCGCCGGTAAATTGAACCGGATCGCCCCCTGCGCCGCCGATTCCGGCGCGTAGAACTCCGCATCCGGGTCGAGGCCGGGGAAGCGGGTGAACGTCAGCAGGTTCTGGACGGCGGCGAAGAGGCGTAAGGTATTGTTTCCTGAACCGATCCCCTGAAAAGTGTATCCCAACTGAAGATGCTGCAGGCGCAGGTAGTCGCCGTCCTTCAGATAGCGGGTAGACTGCTGCGTACCGTTGCTGACGAAAAGCCGGGCCTGGGGCACGTCGGTATCGCGATTGTCGGGCGTCCAGGCGTTCAGCTGGCTGCGGCGCTGGTTGTCGCCAAAGGCCATATTCTGCTCCATGGAGCTTTCCCAATAGATCTGATAGCCGGCTTTGAAATGGAAGAAGGCCGACAGGCCGAAATTTCCATAGCGGAAGGTGTTGGTAAAGCCGCCGGTGAAGGAAGGCAGCGATTTGCCCACCACTCTGCGGTTGGAAGAGGGGGCATCGGTGACCCGGTTACCTTCCAGGTCCAGGAACAAGGCATCTCCGTTGCCGGGGTCCACCCCGGCGTATTCCACCAGGAAGAAAGATCCGACGGACAGGCCCGGGCGGAAGAGCATGCGGCTGTTCAAAATGATATCTTCCTGCCTGCCGTCGCCGTTCTGGTCCAGCAACTGCCGTACCTCGTTTTTCAGGATGGCGCCATTCACCTCCAGTGTCCAGCCAAAGCCCCCTCTCAGTATGTCTGCGGAAAGATCGAACTCAAAACCCCGGTTGCGCACCGCTCCCAGGTTGCGGGTGAGGATGCTGATGCCGTTGACTGCCGGCACGGGTTGCTCCAGCAACAGGCCCCTGGTGTCTCTGATGTAGTAGTCCAGCGAACCCCGCAGGCGGCCGCTCCAAAGGCTGAAGTCAAGCCCGGCGTCCCACTGCAGGCTCTTTTCCCAGCCCAGGGATTCGTTTTCCAGTGACTCGATGATGTACCCCGGCTCTCCCCCGTAGGCCGCCCCGAAGTTGACCAGGGCCCGGTAGGGGTCGTTACCGATCTCCGCATTGCCCGTAAGGCCGATGCTGGACCGGAACTTCAACAAATCGAAGGATTCCCCCGGGAAGAAATCCTCTTCCGAGAGTATCCATCCGGCGGACAGGGCGGGGAAAAAGCCGTAGCGGTTGCCCGGGCCGAAGCGCGAAGATCCATCGTACCGGGCGGAAACGTCCAGCAGATAGCGGTTGCGGAAGGCGTAATTCACGCGTGTCAGGTAGCCCAGAAAGGCGGCTTCTGTCCGGAAGCTCTCCGCCCAGGCCGGTACGGCGGCGGCACTGAGGGAGGATAAACGGTCATCGGCAAAACCGATGGCTCCTGCGGTTTGGCCTTCATACCTGTCCCTGGTGAGTTGAATGCCGGCGGTGGCGGCCAGGTGGTGTTTTCCGGCCCACTGCCGTTCCCAACTGGCCAGGCTGGCCCAGTTGTAGTTGAAGACCTGTCGGTTGGAGAAGTAAGCTTGCCCGGACGGCGCACCGAAAAAGGTCGCCGATCCAAATCGAGTGGATTGCTGCACCTGATAGGACTCAATACCCAGCTCCGTCCTGAACCGGAGGCCGGGAAGGGGCGACCAGATCAGGTGGGCACTGGCCAGCACCTGAGAAGTGATGCCTTCGATATCCTGGTCTTCCAGCACGACGCAGGGGTTGCCAGGGAAGCCAAGTATAGGATCTCTGCGGCAATCGCCATTCGCATCAAGGGCTTCTACATTGGGACGGAACCAGGTGGCAAACCCCCATGCGGAGCCCAACCACTGGTTGCCCGTCCGGTTGTCTATGGTGCGGGAAGGGTTGATGGAAATGCCGGCCCGCACCTGATCGCCGATCCGCTGTTCGATATTGGCGCGCAGGCTGTACCGCTGCAGGCGGGTGGTGCGCAGGTAGCCGTCCTCACCCCTGAAGGAGCCGCCGACATAGTAGCGGGTATTAGCGGTACCGCCGGAGGTGCTGGCAGTGGCTTCCTGCACAAACCCTTGCTGAAGCAGCAGTTCCTGCCAGTCAGCAGAGGGCTGGGCATCGACGTCGAAGAACAGCGCTGGGTCAGAATCCGGGGTATAGCCGGCATTCAAGGCGGCCTGGTTCCATAGCCCGGCGTATTCCTTGCCATTGAGCAGCTCGTTTTTTTTGCTGATTTCCGAAAAGCCGGCGTAATAGCTCATGGTGGACTGCGGGCGGCGGTTGTACTGCCCGCTTTTGGTGGTGATCAGGATCACTCCGTTGGCGCCCCGGGCGCCGTAGACGGCGGTGGCGGCGGCGTCTTTCAGTACGTTGACGGAGGCGATGTCAGCAGGACTAAGCCAGATGAGCGGGTTGGTGGACACGCCCAGGTAATCATCCGGGCGGGAAGCCAAAACCAGCCCATCCACCACGAAGAGCGGCTGATTGCCGGCACTGATGGAGCCCACCCCCCGGATGCGGATGATGGATTCGGCGTTGAGGCCGCCGGAAGCGTTCGTCATCACTACCCCCGGCATCTGGCCCTGCAGGGCCCGCTGAAAAGTCGGTACAGAAACATTATCAAACGCTTCTTCGCCTACCGAGCAGACTGCGCTGGTGAGGCGCCGCCGGCTCTGCTTCCCAAAACCAACTACCATCACCTTTTCCAGATCAGTAGCCTGCTCTTCCAGACGGATGTCTATTCGGCTTTGTCCACCTATCCTAATCTCCCGGGTGGCGTACCCCACGTACTGGACAATCAAGACATTGGCCCCCTTTGGAAGGGCAAGTGTATAAGCACCGGTGCTATCGCTAACCGTTCCGATGGAGGTCCCTTTAGCCAGTATACTGGCTCCCGGCAATGGCGTGCCTTGCAGGCCAGTTACTATACCGGAGGCTGTCCTGAGCTGGGCGGACAGAGTAGGGGCAATAGCCAACAGCAAGCATATTAGGATGGATAGTTTTTGCATTTCAGGACGGGTTAAAGGTTCCTGTCGAAAATAATTTCCTTAAATTTAGAGAAAGAAATTATAAATAGAAAACAGGCTTTGCCTTGCCTCCCGACGAGTGTGATTAATAAGAGGTTCATTCGCCGTCATTTGAACCGGCTAAACATCAAGTATCTGTGAGAAAACGAATAGTGAAAATAACCCGGGCGCTTGAGTACAAGTACCCGGGTTGTCTTTTTACCCTCTCCTGATCCGGGGACGTTCAATTATGTGGGCCTTTGCTTTGCTAACTCGCTGGTTTAAGCGTAGATAAAAGCCTGTAAGTAAGCAGGAATTTTGAACATTCCCCCTCATCTACTTCCCCAATCCGGCTAACGGCCGGTTGAAGATGGGGCCTTTCCAGGCTTGAATATGCTTGATCACATAAAAGTTATTCTTAACTTTATCAGGCCTTGCCTGGATAATGTCGGTTTAGTTATGCGCCGAAGGCTTCACATCCTCGTTCTTTTGATTTGCCTATTGCTCTGCGCAATGCCCTACTCCTCGCATACCCAGCCCAAGGCCCTCCGTTTCGGCCGCCTGACCGTTGAGGATGGCCTTCCCAATCCCTCTGTACTGGATATCGCTCAGGATGGAAAAGGTTTCATCTGGCTGGCCACACCCAACGGCATCGTTCGTTACGACGGTTATGAGATGAAGTATTACTACCCTTCAGACGGCAGCGGCATAGGCTATCGTCAACGTGACTTTCCGCGCTTATATGTGGATAAGGGCGGAGGGATTTGGCTGAGCCTGATAATGCAACGGGCGAAACTGTTCCGGTACGACCCCAACCACGACCGGTTCAGTCCCATGCTGTATGATCCCGGCAGGACGGAGCAGGCCATACAGAAAAACATAAGTGATTTGATTGAGGACCGCCGGGGGCGGCTGTTGGTAAAAACCTTCGAAAGCGGCCTTTATGCCCTGGACATACAAAATGAAATTGCCGGAGGAGTTCCGAAGGCCGCCCTCGATACCCATTTAACCCATGGTCCGGATACGCTCCTGTTTGGCCTGGACGGCCCAATGGCGGAAGACGGGGCCGGCAGGATCTGGATCCCTGCATACAATGGCCTGTACGCACTCGACCCGGAAACGGATACTTTCGAGCATTTTCAGCTTCAGCCCGATGCCGCGATGGCCAGCGGTGAAAACGCCTTCTTTTCTGCCTATTGGTTTGGAGGGGAGGAGCTATGGATCGGCAGTGTTAATAACGGGTTGCTTATTTTTAATTTGGAGGACCATAAGTTTCGACGGGCAATCGACCAGGAAATAAAGCCCGGAAAGATGGCGCGGGCCTGGAACGGCCAACTGTGGATGTCGGTCAACAAGGGTGGGTTCGATAATACACTGGCCATTTTTGCCCCTGCTGCCAGCCGATTTACTGAAGTGCTCGCTCTGGATTATCCCAAGAAGGCGCCCATCACAGCCCCATTTATGGACTTGCTTTGTGATAACGCCGGCGACATCTGGGCCAGCTCCTGGCAGAATGGGGTTTATAAATTCAACTATAGCAACAACCACTTCCAATTTCTGCAACCCCACTACTGGCTAAAAGAAGGCCTCCGGGACCAGGCCGTTTTATCGGTTACTGAAGACTCCTATGGCCATTTGTGGATCGGCAGCCTGTCAGAAGGATTGGCCCGCTGGGATCGGGAGAGCGATACTTTTCTTCATTTTCCTTCTTCACCCGGCCACCCCAACAGCTTGAGCAGTAACCAGGTGTTTACCCTAGCCCAGGGGAAACAGGATTATCTCTGGGTAGCGACCACGAACGGGATCGACCGCCTGCATATTCCCACTGGTACGGTGCGCCGTTTTCAGCCCTTCGCGGGAAAGACGATAGCGGCGCAGGTTACGGGGGTGTTCCGGTCGAAGAGCGGCGCCGTTTGGCTGCACGCATGGGGTTGCGGCTTCTGCCGGGTGGACGATGAGGCAGAGGGGCTTTTTACCTGCTTTACCAAAGAATCGTGGAAGAATAGCCCTAACTGGGGGATAGGGAGTATAGCTGAGGACGAGCAGGGCAGGCTCTGGCTTGGGCAATATCAGTCAGGCCTGTACTGTTTTGATCCCAAAACCAGGGAACTGAAAAATACGGGCATGAAATTGGGCGTCCAAAATATTCAGTTCGACGCCAGGGGATATGCCTGGCTGACTACCCACAGCATGGGCCTTCAATTATTCGATCCGGATAAGGATATGATCATTCCCATACCGGATAGCCTGCAGGCAGAACTAAACCAGGTAACGCACATGATCGCTGATGAGCGCGGCCACCTTTGGATATACGTGCCCGATGGGCTGGTGGAGTTCAACCCGGAAGAGCAGCGCATTGTACGGAGGTTCAACCGGAACAGCTGGATGACAGGGGATGAACTGTGGTTCGACATCTTCAGCCGGCCCGCCCTCGGCACCTCCGGGGAACTTTTCTTTCCCAGCCGGAGTGGACTGTTGTATTTTCACCCCGACAGCCTTCGCCTGGACACGACGCCCCCAAAACTTGTGCTGACGGATGTCCAGGTATTCGGCAAAAGCCTGATCCCTCATCCGGATTCCACATTAAAGCAATCCATCACCTATGCCGACAAACTGGAGCTCAACTACCGGCAGGACGACTTCACTCTGTTCTTCGCTGCCTTACACTACAAGTACCCCCAGGAGAACCGCTACAGCTTTAAACTGGAACCCTACGAAAAAGAATGGAGCGCCTTCTCCACCCAGCGCGATGCCCACTACACCAATATGCCGCCCGGCAGCTATTCCTTCTACCTGAGAGCCACCAACAGCGATGGCGTGCCCAGTGCAGAGGTACTGACATTTCCCATTATCATCCTGCCCCCCTGGTACGCCACCTGGTGGGCCCGCAGCCTCTTTGCCCTGCTCGCCCTTACCCTGCTGTACACCGCCTACCGTTTTCAGCTCAGCCGGCAGCTGGCCAGAGCAGAGGCCCGCCGCCTGGCGGAAATGGACCGGTTCAAGACCAACTTCTTTACCAACATCACCCATGAGTTCCGTACCCCCCTCACCCTCATCCTCGGCCTGGCGGAAGAGCTGCAGGGAAAGGCCAGCGAGGCTACCCGCCAACGCCTGGCCGGCATCCGCCGCAACGGCCAACAACTGCTGCGCATGGTCAACCAACTGCTGGCCCTCTCCCGCCTGGAGGCCGACAGCCTGCCCGTCAGTAGGATACAGGCCGATGTTATCCCCTTCCTGAAAGGCATCTTCGCTTCCTTCGAATCGGCCGCCCGGCAAAAAGGCGTGGCATGGGAATTTCAAACGGGAACGGAAAGCCTCCTGATGGATTTCGACCCGGAGAAGCTGCAGTCCATCCTGTCCAACTTGTTGTCGAATGCGTTAAAGTTTACGCCGGCGGGAGGGAGGGTGAAGGTGGAAGTCGGAAAGCGGAAGGCCGAAGGCCGAAGTCAACAACCGGCAGATACTTCCGATTTGCTCCATATCTCGGTGGCAGACACAGGCATCGGCATTGCCGAAGAGCAGCTGCCGTATATTTTTGACCGGTTTTATAGCCCCCCCAAGGTGGGGGAATTGGCACCGGAGGGCCCTTCCGGCCAGCCCTCTTCTGGAACACCCCCTCCCTGGGAGGGGGCTGGGGGGAGGCTTCCCCTTCGGGGGGATCGAGGGGGGGCTGGCGCTGGCATCGGCCTGGCTTTAGTGAAAGAACTGGTGAAACTACTGGACGGCCACATCGAGGCAAAAAGCCAGCCTGGCAAAGGCAGTGAATTTATCGTCACCCTCCCGATCCGGCAATCGGCGTCCCGGCGGGAGGCGGCGCTGCTTCCGGAAGAAGCCTTCGAAGGAGCGGAAGGCGCCCAACCGGAAAGCGCTGCGCTTTTCGAAAGTGCGGAAGGCAAGGAGCAGCCCCTGGCCCTGGTGGTGGATGACAACCCCGAAATGGCCCAATTCATAACGGGCCTGCTTCAGGAACGATATAGGGTAATAGCTGCCGCCAACGGCGCCGAAGGCATGGAAAAGGCCCGAAAATGGGGCCCCGACGCCATCGTCTCGGATGTGATGATGCCGGAAATGGATGGCATGGAGCTATGTCGCCGGCTGAAACAAGATGAACGCACCAGCCACATCCCCATCATATTACTCACCGCCCGGGCCGATGAGGCCAGCCGCATCGAAGGGCTGGAGTACGGCGCCGACGCGTACCTCACCAAGCCCTTCGGCAGGAGGGAACTGCTGGTGCGCCTGGAGCAGCTCATCGCTCTGCGCCGCCGGCTCCGGGAGCGGTTTGGGAACCTGCAAGCCTTGCCTACCGAAGCAGACAGCCTGTACGGCCGGGAAAGGGAATTCATCATGCGGGTGCAGGCCATCATCCATAACCACCTTTCTGACAACGGATTCGACGTCCACGCCCTATGCCGGGAGTTAGGCATGGCGCGCACCCCCCTGCACAACAAGCTCAAGGCCCTTACCGGGCGCTCCTCCACCGAGTACATCCGGGCGGTGCGCCTCCAACACGCCCGCAAGCTATTATTGCAAACCGCTCTCCCCATCTCCGATATCGCCTACCAGACCGGCTTCAGCAATCCCAACTATTTTTCCACTCGGTTTAAGGAGGAATTCGGGCTTTCCCCCAGCCGTTTCCGCCAAAAAGAACAATAGCGAACGTAAAAAGAACAATAGCGAAAACCGCAAACATAGGAAAACCGCACTTTTGAAGACGTGATCACACTGTTTCATCCCCCCTCCTTATTTGTAATTCATTCTTTAACTTTTAAACCCATATTGATCATGCGTTCTTATTCTATTTTACTATTAGCCCTGGCAGGGCTATCCCTTGTATCCTGCCAGAAAGACAAACTTTCTACAACACCTACTGATGATTACCAACGATTCCTGGCCGAGGCGGAGCAGCGCCTGGCCGAAGCCGACGCCAACGCCCTGGCGGAAGAGGCTGTCTATGTCAGTAGCCGCGCCCCCGGCGTCCTGCCGGCCGGCTCGGTGGACGGCCTTGCGGATGCCATCGCGGAGGTAGGCCCCTACGGCACGGTAGTTGTCGAAAGCGGCCTGCACATTGAAACGGGCACGGTGGTTATCTCTCATCCGGTCCGGATCATGGGTGAACCCGGTGCAGTGATCCAAAGTACAACCAATCCTACGGAGGGGCTTCCCTATGTAGTGGATGCAGCGATTTACATCGATCATGCCCGGCAAGTCCATATCGAAGGGCTTAGCTTCGTGCCGGACCCGGCCACCGGGCAGGGTGGCACCGGCATCCTGGTTTCTTATTCCGACCGGGCCTTCATTAAAGACAATGATTTTTCGGAATTTCTTCAGGCGGTCGTCGTTCATAAATCCAGCCAGGCCCGCATTTTTTACAACCGAGCCACAGGCCTGTACACGGAAGGCTATGCGACCTTTACGTCCTATGGGTTTATCGTGGCCAGCGGCCAGAACAATTACCTGAAGGGCAATGCGGCTGAAGATTTCTGGGGCAATTATTTCGTCTCAGGACAGGATGGTATCATGAATAAGAATACAGCTACTGCCGGCGAAGACGGCTTTATCTTTTGCACTTACCCGCCGGTGTTGTTTACCCCCTCCGGAGAAGAGGCCATAGCTGCCGAGGTGTCTGCAACGGGCTGGCTCGCCGTCCGGAATACTGCACAGGACGCCCTGAAAGGCTATGTGGTGATTGATGGCGCCAACAACTGCCGCCTGGTAAACAACGAATCCATCAACAATTCCGTCTACGACTTTGACGCCGTTGGCCCTACTGAACGTTTTGGCCCCCCGGCTCTGCCTACCTCCTCCCGTAACGTCCTGATCATCAATGACCCCAACGATGTCGTCAAAGACTGCGGGGTGGAGAATACCATCATCGGCGGAGACCTGGTGGACAACAGCCTGGACCCCTGCTTCTGACCGCTGTGTAACCCCAAAGGGAAACACCTGAACCCCAATAGCCATTTGCATTCGTTCTCTGCCCTTGAAGGCCCGGGCCTTCAGGGGCTCTTCTTTCGGACAGGCTACCCGCGCTCCAACTTGATTGCAAAGTATCGAACCAGTTGGATTCATTCAAACACTTCCTTTAGCGGAAGTGAAATTTCGAGTGCAGTATCCTCGAGCGTATCTGTATCCCGGAAGATCTCATAATCGTCGGGCGAAGAGAAAACGTATATATTGCCCAGAGGGAGCAGTACGATCCAACAGGAGCGGACGCCGTGTTCAAAATATTTACCGGCCTTGTCAACGAGTTCATTGAGAGCCTGGGTGGGGAAAATGATCTCGATGGCGCAAAGCGGGGGATCGGTCATGGTAGTAACATCCTGGCGCAGGTCGAGCGGCATTTTGGGATAAATACAGATATCCGGAACGGAAGGCCAGTCGGAAAGGCCAAGGCTCAATTCTGAGGCGATTCGGTATTTATTTTTATAACGGTAGCGCAACTCAGCACCTAGGTTTAATTGTACGATGCTGTGATTGAGAGAGGGCATAGGCTTATGGCGTTCAGTCTCGTATTCGGAAAGCTTGACTTCCTGCATAGCTCGGTTTTTATCAAATATATGGAATTGGTTGCAAACATGCCAGCGGCTTACTTTTAACAGGATAGCCTAAATCCCCTTGATCCGCTCCCACAACCGCTCGAACGCCCCCTCCCTGCCTCGGTCGCCTTCCCAGCTTTCGCGGGCAATGAATACACCATCCTTTTCTTCGAGAATGAAATGAAAAACAAAATCCTCCGGACGGTCGAACGACTCGCCCATGGAGCCGAAACGCAGGTCATTGAGTTGTAACTGCCCGTCGGACCGCTCCAGGATGCTGTAGTACCCACTGGAAAACCAGCGCAGGATTCGGATGGAACGGTCGTCCTCGTGCCCGTCTATAAGATGGTGGTTCTTGGGGATGACGGAGAAGGAGAGCACCTCCGGTTTACTGTCCAGAATGGAGTACATGCCGTGGTAGTAAGCCGTGTCACCCTCGGCCACGCCCTGCCAGAGGACGTTGTTGAAGATCGTGGGGCTGGTCATGAATCGTTCGTAGGTGATCCCGTCGCGCTGAAGAGAGCTTTCAAATACCCGGTTGACCTGTATCTTATTATAAAAAGTGAATAACATGTAAGCGCAACTCACCCCTATTCCGATGTAGTTGAATACCGGTCGCAGGCGGTTCTGACGGTTCAGCATGAGTACGATGAGCACAAAAACAAGGAAAGGCAGCGTGTAGAGCGGGTCTACTACTGAGATGTTATTGAAAGCCACCCGATAATCCCAAAAGGGCTGGAAAAGCTGGGTGCCGTAGGTCGTGCACGCATCCAGTAAAGGGTGCGTGAAGATCGCCCAGAAAAACAGCTTCTGCCAGTCGCGCTGCGTGGCGTCGGGCTTTACTTTCCTTTTTCGCAGTTGCCGCCTCCCCCATACGATCGCCGGGAACAAAAGGATGGCAGCGCTCACCGCCAGGGCGATCTGTCCCACTTCCAGTGGGGGTATGGGCATAAATATGGCGCCTATTCCGATGAGCAGGATGAGCAACAGCCATATTTTAAAAAAATCCGGCCAGAAAGTCTTCCGGTCATCGTAAAGCCGATACACAAGCCACCCCAGCATCAGGGGCGCAATAAAAGCAAAGGCAAACGAGTGGGTAATGGCCCGGTGAAAGGCCAGCGCGCCCATATCGTCCGTAACCATATTGGCGAATACATCCAGGTCGGGAATAGTGCCGCCGATGGCGCCCCAGAGCATAGCACGGTTGCCTACCTTGCGGCCCAGCACCGCCTCGCCTACCGCCGCTCCCAGGGTGATCTGTGTCAGTGAATCCATTGATTGGGTGTTGTACCGGTTGTTCCCGGTAAATATAGGTAGAACAGCCGAGGCGGAGAGTGGTTTTGAGAGAGCGCGCCGAAAAGTTGATCATGAATCCTTAGAACCGGAAGCCCAGGGTAAAAGCGAACGTATTGAAATTGCCTTCGTTGATCACCAGTTGTTCCGGCGATTCCGTTGCCTGGTAAGGGATGAAGAGTTCTTCGTTCTGCCGCAGCTGGTAGGCGAAATCCAGGGAAAAGTTCTTTTCCCGGATGCCGAACCCGGCGCTGTAGGTATTGTTTGTGGTATCGTCATTGGTAAAGGGCGATTGCTGGATGCCTACTCCGGCTCGAAACCGGAAGATCTCGTAGGCGAGTTCCCCGCCCAGGCGAATATTCAAAGCCGGCTCGAAAGAATTGGCAATGCTGTTGTTGACCTCCCTTTCTTCGTTGATGAATCCGTCGTAGCGAAACTCGTTATTGCCGTAATTCACATATTCTACTTCGGCACTCAAAAAGCCATACTTCTGGATAATGAAACCGCCGCTCCCGATCACCCGCCAGGGCGTCCGCAGGCGGTACTCGAACAAACCGTCGGGAGATTCGGCGAACCCGTTGACGACCTCCCCGTCGGGATAGGTGAAATTGTACCCCATACTACTACGGAAAGAGTCTTCAAGGCGGAATGCAGTAGGCGTGTGAACAGCCAGCCCCAGGCGAAGCGCCTGATGGGCGCGGTAGATCATGCCTATTTTCAGGTTGATGCCTACCCCCGTCGTATTCAGTTCTTCGATGTACTCCAGGTCGTCGAACAAAGGCACATCTCCGTCCCCAGCCCCCTGGTCTTCTTCCCGGTAGGTTTTATCCTCTTCATAACGAAGGAAAGGCACCCCTACCGTGACCCCCAGGAGGATGCGTTCTTTGTAGTTGCCGGCGAAGGCAAATGCCAGTTCATTAACTGAACCTCGGCTGACAAATTCCTGGCGTCGGAAAATAGGCGCATTGGGGGCCAATTCCATGTCCGATTCGTAGAAGCCGTCCTGTGGCTCCAGGTCATAAAGGCCCTGTGCGTCTATAGACAAGCCCGACTCAAAATCACTGATCCCATCCGGCCCGTTGGCCTGCTCCTGATGGGCCAGAATGATCGACCCTTCGGATACGCCTTCATAGATGAAGGACTGATGGAAGTTCGCCAGGCGGTTGATACCGATGCCAAAGTTGAACGTAGACCAGTTGGGAGAGGTAGGCCGGCCCGCAACAACGGCGCCCAAGGCGTTGAAATTGAAATTGTTGCGGTTCTCCTTCGTCGCAAACCCCTCCTTGTCGTTGGTGAGGGTACTGGTTGTACGGGCATTGTAAAAAGAGGGAGAAAGAACGAATTCCCCTTTGCGGTACCACCCTAACCCTGCCGGGTTGGTGCTCAGCACCGAAAAGTCGGCCCCTAATGCCCCCAATGAGCCGCCCGTGCCAATGGAACGGGCCGTACCACCTATCTGATAATTGGAATAACGAAGGGCATCAAAACTGTTCTGCGCAAAAAGGCCAAGTGTAGTAAGCAGGTAAACCACAAAGAAGGAGAGCATGCGATTAGCCATTGATCTGTATTTTTTCTGTTTAATAAATCCGGGGATAGGCAAAAAAAAGTGGGTGGACACACCTGCATGTTCTCCACCCACTTTCCCAAAGTTGGGCTGGCTTATCCGGCAGATGGCTCATTTGCGCCAGGCTGCCATAGCCATCCCCTTCAGTTGATATTCATTACAAACGGTATTCTTTATTCTTCAAACATGCCGTTAGTTTCCTCCGCGGCGGCTCGAACTGGAACGGCTGCTGCCGCCACTGCTGCCACTGCTGCGGGTGCTTGAACCGGAACTGCCGCTGCTGTAGCTCCGCGAAGAGGAACCGCTACTGCTGCTGCGGTTGAAGCTGCTGCCGGAAGACCGGCTACTGCCACTGCTCGGGCTGTAGCTGCCGGAAGACCGGTTGCTACCACTACTCGGGCTGTAGCTGCCGGAGGACCGGTTGCTGCGGCTGCTTGGGCTATAACTGCCCGACGAACGGTTGCTGCGGCTGTTGTTGCTGCGGTCGTACGTACGCGGGGTGGACTGCCGTGTATTGGTATTGCGGTCATACGTGCGCGGCGTAGATTGACGCGTATTGGTGTTGCGGTCGTACGAAGGCGGCGCAGACTGCCGCGTATTGGTGTTGCGGTCATACGTGCGCGGGGTAGACTGCCGCGTGTTGGTGTTGCGGTCGTAAGTGCGCGGCGTAGATTGACGCGTATTGGTGTTGCGGTCGTAAGTGCGCGGCGTAGATTGACGCGTATTGGTATTGGGGTCGAGGGTAGCGCCACTTTGTCCACGATCGGTACGCGGAGTAGTTGGTACGACCTCGCGTATGTTGTTGCGGTCGTAAGTCCGGGTCCGCGTCACGCGGCTGTCTTCAGCTACCTGCCCTTGACGGGTGGTTGCCCCGGCCGTGTTGGCGATCTCTCGTTCGCTGCCATTGCGGGAAGTAACCGCAACCGGGCTGGTCGTTACATCCTTGGGCGGTTCAACCCTTGGCGTGAAATCGCGGCGCGAGTTGCCCGAGGTACGCGTAGAGCCTCCGGTCCGTGGGCCGTAGTAGGTATTGTTGACGGTGCTTACCGTGTTATAGGTATAGCCGCTTCCCCAGGAAGGCGGGCAGTAGTAGTTCGAAAAACCACCGCCATAGAAACCGCCGCCGTAGAAGTTGTTGCCATAGAAGTTGTTGCCATAAAAACCCCCGCCGTAGAAGCCGCCGCCGTAAAAGTTATTGTAGGAAAGGAACACGCTGTTGCGCGGGCCCCAGGAGTTCCAGCCGAAGCCTGGATTGTACCATGGATCCCAGCGGTTCCAGTAGCTGAAGCGATTCCAGCGGTTCCACCGGTTCCAATTGTTCCAGCGATTCCAGCCAAAGGCATTATCGTAGATAAGCACGGAGGTAAAGCCCGGGCTGAAGAAGGGGTCATAGTAGTACATGTCTACATAGACCGGGTCGAAGTAGTCGAACCCATAATACGGACGATGGAAGCGGCGAATACGGGAAGTATAATAGTAATCGTAATCGTCGTTGTCATAATCATAACTGTCATCATCGTAGTAGCTGTCATCACCGGAGTAGGCGTAATCGTCACCCGAGGTGGTGGTGCTACTGCTGTAATTGTAGTATTCCCCATCCGTGTCTGGATCGTAGTAGAGGTCATCGTACTGGGCTTGTGCGATGCCTCCCCACGCGAGTAGGGCAAAAAGCGCGGAAAAGAATACCGTTGTCCTATAGGTTTTCATATAACTGATTTTTAATGTAATTACCGTGACTCTCTGTACTTCTAACAACAAGCAATTTATTACTTTTGTGCCGATTTTTTAGTTAAAGCCCCCTTAAATCGGCGCTTACACCTTGTTAAAGTCATTTATCGGGAACCTTAACCACTGTTAAGATGTAGGACTTCATCTAAAGTAACAATCCGAAACCCCTTATGGGTAGTTAAACAAATGTTAAGATCCTTTTGTAAATGACTGATTATCAATACGCGAAAAAAATGTAAAATAATTCATGGCGAAGGAAATCACGAACAGGACGGAGAATTACTCTCAATGGTACCTGGATATTGTAAAAAAAGCGGACCTCGCCGACAATTCGGCTGTGCGCGGTTGTATGGTCATCAAACCGAACGGCTATGCAATTTGGGAAAATATGCGCGACCAGCTGGACCGCATGTTCAAAGAGACCGGCCACGTCAATGCCTACTTTCCGCTTTTCATCCCGAAAAGCTTTTTGAGTAAGGAGGCCAAACATGTCGAAGGTTTCGCCAAGGAGTGCGCCGTGGTCACCCACCACCGCCTGATGAATGACCCCAACGGGGAGGGCGTCATCGTCGACCCCGATTCCAAACTGCAGGAGGAACTCATCGTCCGCCCCACTTCTGAGACCATCATCTGGGACGCCTACCGCAGCTGGATACAGTCTTACCGCGACTTGCCCCTGCTCATCAACCAGTGGGCCAACGTGGTACGCTGGGAAATGCGCGTGCGCATGTTCCTCCGCACCGCCGAATTCCTCTGGCAGGAAGGCCATACCGCCCATGCCACCCGCCAGGAAGCTATGGAAGAGACTCTGCGCATCCTGGACATCTACACCAAGTTCGCGGAAGAATATATGGCCGTTCCGGTGATCAAGGGCATCAAAACGGAGAACGAGCGCTTCGCCGGGGCCGATGAGACCTTCTGCATCGAAGCGCTTATGCAGGACGGCAAAGCCCTGCAGGCCGGTACCTCCCACTTCCTGGGCCAGAACTTCGCCAAGGCCTTCGACGTGAAATTCGTCAATGATAAAAACGAAGAGGAGTTCGTCTGGGCTACCTCCTGGGGCGTCTCCACCCGCCTGGTAGGCGGCCTGATCATGGCCCACTCCGACGACAGTGGCCTGGTGCTGCCGCCAAAACTGGCGCCGACACAGGTGGTTATCGTACCGATCCCCAAACCCTCGCCGGAGATCGGCGAAGTGGCCGACAAGATCATGAAAGCCCTGCGCGATAAGGGCATCACGGTCAAATACGACAAAGACGATCAGAAACGGCCGGGCTTTAAGTTTGCCGATCACGAAATGAAAGGCATCCCGGTCCGCCTGGGTATCGGCATGCGCGACCTGGAGAAAGGACAGGTGGAAGTGGCCCGCCGCGACACCAAAGAGAAAAACTTCGCACCGCTGGACGGCGTGGCGGATTACGTCGCCCAACTGCTCGACGACATACAACAGAACCTCTTCAACCGGGCCCTGCAATTCCGCAAAGAGAATACCACCAGAGTGGACAGCTTTGATGACTTCAGGGCCATCGTGGAAACGCCCAAAGAGGGCATGCCCGAAGCCTGGGGCGGCGGCTTCATCTCCGCCCACTGGGACGGCACTACCGAAACGGAGCTCAAGATCAAGGAACTGACCAAGGCCACTATCCGCTGCATTCCCCTGGATGCGGAGGAAGAGGAAGGCCAATGCATCCTTACCGGAAAGCCATCGAAGCGCCGCGTACTGTTCGCTAAGGCCTATTGACCTTAAGAAAATTTCCAGGCCCTGGCATCCTTCCCTGGTGCCGGCGGCCTGGAAAATTTTCGCCCACAGGAGCGCCCGGGTAATAGAAAAGAGGTAATTAATTGATCCCGCCCTCAACCATTCCCGTCTATAGTCAGTATAATAATATGTAAATTCAGGAGGCCGCCCAGCCATTCAAACAGGCATTGCGGGGAAAAGCAGGAGCCTTTGCTGCCGACATTGGTTGGTTGCAGGATTCTCCTTTTGCCCATACATAATTTCCACGGCCCCATTTCGTTAACACTTGGTAGAAAAACAAATGCCAGGAAGGGGCTCAGGATTATCAGCCGTCAGTATTAATTCGTAATTTGCCCTTTCAAGCTCAGACAGGATCCAAGAGGTTTGCCGAATGGACAGGAAAGCGGCATCTTTTCCGAAGATCTTGTGCACGACGTCTATTTAAGAAGAGACCATAGCCATCTGTGAAGAACCTAATTCCACACTTTGTTCAGGAGCAATATCTTGGTGGTACCACCCATGGCCAGATCGAGGCGTACACCCTCTTTGTGGACCTGTCGGGCTTTACCCCACTGACCGAAGCCCTGATGCGGCAAGGGACACGGGGCGCAGAACAGCTGTCGGTTGTTCTCAATGAGATCTTCGAACCGCTGGTTCGCATGGTCTATGCCAAAGGAGGATTCATCCCCTATTTCGCGGGCGACGCATTCACAGCCATCTTCCCTTCCGAAGGGCAGCCCACCGGGGCAAAAGACATCATCCAGGGGGCCATGCTGGCCCGCAACCTGTTCAGCCAACGGCAGTTCCGATTCGGCAACTTTACCATCGGCATCAAATTCGGATTGTCTTTTGGTACGGTAGAATGGGGTATCGTGGGCCGGGGCGCCAAAGCCTTTTATTTCCGTGGCGCTCCGATTGACGGTTGCGCCGCCTGCCAGATAAAGGCCAAAGACAAAGACATCGTCATCGATGAAGCCCTGCGTCAAAACATCCCTAAAGGCCAGTTTTCACTCCTGGACCTGGAGGCCGGTTTTTACAAGATCAAGGGCGGTATTCCCTCCGAAGAGGCCAGTATCATTCCCGTAATTCTGCCGCCCATCGAACGGGGCGTAGCCATGCAGTTCCTTCCGGACGCCGTGGCCCGCTACAACCAGGAAGGGGAGTTCCGGACCGTCATTTCGGTTTTCATTTCCTTTGAAGGTGTGGAAACCCACGACCTGCTCAACGACTTCGCTTCCGTCATTCTCGAGCAGATCAATAACTTCTCCGGTTACTTCAAAGAGATCGACTACGGGGACAAGGGCGGCGTTATGGTCGGCTTCTTTGGCGCCCCGGTCTCCTTCGAGAACAACAGTGACCGAGCGCTGGAATTCATTTCCTCCATCCGGGAAGAACTGCGCGAGCTGCAATCCAAGAGCAGCCTGCGCTACCGCGTTGGAACGGCCATCGGCACGGCCTATACCGGCATCGTAGGCGGCGTGGAACGCTGCCAGTACGCCGCCGTAGGCAACCGGGTCAACCTGGCGGCCCGCCTGATGACCTATGCCGCCTGGGATGAGGTGCTCGTCGACGAGGAAATGCAGAAAAACCACCATTTCCACTTCCTCAACCGGGGAGATATCGAATACAAAGGGATCAAGGGGCTGGTGCCAACCTTCCGCCTGGTGGGCCGCAATTACGAGGCCCACACGTCTTACGTCGGCGATATGGTAGGCCGAGATACAGAGTTGCAGCAACTCCTCGACTTTTCCCGCCCCCTCTTCGAAGGGCGGCCGGCAGGAGCAGCCTACATCTACGGAGAGGCCGGCATCGGCAAGAGCAGGCTCGTCCATGAGCTGAAAAATGTGCTCTACGGCCAGCAACTGGTGTACTGGCACACCTGCCAGTCCGACCAGATCCTGAAAAAACCCTTCAACCCTTTCCTTTATTTCCTGAAAAATTATTTCGAACAATATCCGGAAAGCACGTCCCTGGCCAATATCCAGAATTTTGAAGGCCGCTTCAATCAATTGCTGGAGGACCTGCCCAATGCCCAACACCCGGAAGCTCATGCCATACAAAGAGAACTGGTCCGCACCCGCACCGTGCTGGCGGCCCTCATCGGTTTGAACTTCCAGAATTCGATCTGGGACCAGCTGGATGCCAAGGGACGCTACCAGAACACCCTTTCGGCCATCATCAACCTGTTGGTCGCCGAGTCGCTGATCCATCCGGTAGTCATAGAACTGGAAGACGGGCACTGGCTGGACGACAACTCCCGGGAGTTGCTCAATGAGCTCGTCCGCCATATCGGCCGCTTCCCCATCCTTCTTATCGTCACTTCCCGGTATAAAGATGACGGCACCAAACCGGAAATAATCTCCGAAGGGCTCCTCAAAGAACAGGAAACACCGGTATTGGAGATCGACCTCAATAACCTGCAACCGGAAGCCGTGCGGTCCTTCGCCGAGTTGCACCTGGGAGGAGCCATTAACGAGGAGTTTTTCGACCTCCTGCTGCGCACCTCCAACAGCAACCCCTTCTACCTGGAACAGATCCTGGAATACTTCTCCGAAAGCGGCCTGCTGGAGGAAGAAAACCGACAATGGACGATCCGGGACAAAAACGTCAAACTCTCCAGCTCTATCAACGCCATCCTGACTGCCCGCATCGACCGTCTGTCGACCCTGGTAAAGGAAACCGTAAAAGCCGCTGCGGTCATCGGCCGGGAGTTCGAGGTGCCCATCCTTTCGGAAGTGATGAAAACCCAGGAGGAATTCCTCCGCCGCAACGGCAATGCCGCCGCCCTGCTCAAAGAGCAGATCAAACGGGCCGAACGGGGCCAGATCTGGCATGCCATGAACGAACTGCGGTACATCTTCCGGCACTCCCTCCTGCGCGAAGCAGTATACAGCATGCAACTGCGGGCACGCCTTCAGCAACTGCACCGCAACATCGGCGAGGCCATCGAACGCCTGTATGCCGACAATCTGGACGAACGCTATGTCGACCTGGCATTCCACTATGAACAGGCCGGTGTGTTCGACAAAACCTGCGAATACCTGCGCAAGGCCGCCGACCATGCCCGCAACAATTACCAGAACCAGCAGGCGCTGGATTTCTACGAGCGCCTGCTCAAGAAACTGAGCCGGCAGAAGGATGTTGCCGACCAGATCCAAACGCACCTCAAAAAAGGCAAGGTGCTCGAACTGATCGGTAAATGGGACGATTGCGAGGAAGCCTACGACCGGGCGCTGAAGCTGGCCAAGCAATCGCGCGACGTGCTGCTCCTCGGCCAGGCCAATAACAGTATGGGGCGCCTGCTGATGCTCAAAGGAGACTACCAAAAGGCCATGGCCATCCTGCAAACGGCGGCCGGCCTTTTCGAATCGATCGATGATAAGGTCGGCATCGCCAAAACTTTCGGCAACCTGGGCAACCTGTATTTCAGGCAGGGACAATACGCCCAGGCCAAGGAATTCTTCGAGCAAAGCCTCGAGATCGGCCACAACCGCATCGAGCCGACCTCCAACGCTCAGGTAGCCGCCAACCTGGGGCTCACCCATATGAACCAGGGCAACTACGATGAGGGCATTCGCTGCCAACGCGCCCAGCTCGACCTCTGCGAACAACACAACGATAAGCAGGGAATGGCCACCCTCTACACCAATATAGGCATCGTCTACTTCGAAAAGGGGGATTATGATGCAGCCCTGCAGACCTATCAAAAGGGGCTGGCCCTCTCCGAAGAACTGGGCAATAAATTGCTGACTTCCATCGCCATCGGCTGCATCGGCAGCGTCTACGAACGCAAAGGGGACTATCAGCGGGCTATGGAAAATTTCCAGCGGGACCTCGCCATTTGTGAGGAACTGGGCGACAAACAGGGCATTGCCATCGCTCTTGGCCTAATCGGCGAACTGCTCAGCGTACAGGGCGACTTCCACGGCGCCATTGAGTATCTTCAGAAAAACCTGATGCTTTGTGAAGAACTGAACTATCAGAAAGGCATCGCCAAGGCGGTGAATACTCTCGGCGATGTTTTTTACTTCACCAAACAATACGACCGCTCCCTGCATTTCTACGACCGGGCTATCGATGTGACCCGCAAGATCAATAATCGCCTGGTATTGGGCACCAGCCTGGTGGAAAAAGGGATCGTACTGATGGAACTGGGCAAAATGGAAGGCATGGAGGACATCATCCGGGAAGCACTGGAGATCGCCGGAAACCTGGGCAACCCAGACCTGATCTTCGATGCGAAGATACTGGCCGCCAAATACGAACATCAAAAAGGGAACGAAGAGCAGGCCATCCGGATGCTGCATGCCCTCAACGCTGAAGACCTCTCTGCGGATAAGCATGCCTCCGTCAATTTCGAACTCTTTCTCCTGCTTCCCGAGGACAAACGCTACCACCTGCGCGCACTGGAGCTCTATGAAAAGCTTTATCAGGAAACGCCCCGGTATAGTTATAAGATCCGCCTGCGGGCGCTGAGGGGGGATTAGTTGATTTGTGTGATTGGTTGATTGGGCCCCCGAGGCCAATCAATCATTTACATAATCCCAGGGCCGATTAATCCATCGGTTTCTTCGGCGCCGGAGCACTGGCGTGGAAGTCCTTCTGTATGCGCCCGGCGTACTCCTCGAGCAACTCGAGAACGCGCTCGCGCCGTTCGGAGCGGACGATCATGCCGATGTGGTAATCCTTCTGCAGGCGCCAAACGATCTCGGGGTCGGTAAAGCCGGAATTGTCAGGATGCTGAAAGCGGGAAAGAGAGACAATGATTCCGGTATACAATTTTTCAGGCATAGGAGCCTGGTAAGCCGCTCCACGGGCTATGGCATTTTCCAGGCGCGCCCATTCTCCCCAAAGGTTGATCCCCGATGAGAACTCCACCATTTCGGCGAGGTGAGCCCCTCCCACCCGGGAGGAGGTTTCCAGAAAGTAGAATTTACCATCCTCCTTCGAGCGTATAAACTCGGTGTGGGAGGCACTGAACTGCATGCCAAAAGCTTTCATCACCTGAGCGTTCAGTTGTTGAAGGGCTTTGTCCTCCTCACTTCCGAACTCGATGGTGTGGGAGCGGAAGATGCCGCCACCGTGGGCTACCTCGAGAGGTGTGCTGAGGTACTTGGAGGTCCGGCAGAACTGCACCTTACCTCCGGCAGTGATGGCGTCGACGTGGTAAACATCCCCCGGCTTGAATTGCTCCACCAGGAAATGGTGGCGTTCATCCCCCAGGCTGTGAATGGCCTGCCAGAGCTCCTCGCTGCTGTGTACTTTGCGAATACCCGTAGCAGAAGCTTCCGAACGGGGCTTTACCACCCAGGGAGGGGAGGTGCGCAGAGTATAGTAGTTGATATCGGAATCGTGGAACAAAGAGCTGAAAGGCGGCACATCAATACCCGCTTCGGAAGCCCGGATGCGCATGGCCAGCTTATCGCGAAAGTAACGGGCGGTAGTTTGCCCCATACCCGGAATGCGGAACTCCTCGCGCAGAAAGGCCGCTTTCTCGACATCGAAATCGTCGAGAGCGACAATGCGGTCCACCTTTTTGTTGCGCATGAGCCAGGCCAGGCCACGAGCTATATTACTGAGGTTCTCGGGGGTGTTCGCTTCCGAATCTATGAAGAAAAATTCATCGATCGATTCTCTCGGCCATGCCTGGTGTTCCAGGGATTTCCGCGTGAGCAGGTAAACGGTATTTCCGGCAGCCTTGCAGGCACGCAGGAAGTCCTGCCCTTTGAAATAGCAGGAAATGCAGAGGAAAGTGAGTGGTGAATCCATAGAGCGATTATTCCAGGTGGCTAATATAATCCAGTAAAAGCCGCACGCCAAATGCCGTTGCGCTTTTCTGGGAGGAGAACTCCGAATCGTTGAACGCTACACCGGCGATATCGAGGTGAGCCCAGGCCGGATGCTCTTCAATAAAGGCTTCCAAAAACTTGGCGGCGCCGATGGCCCCTGCCACAGGACGCCCGCTGAAATTGCGCAGGTCGGCGACATCCGATTTGAGGTCGTCTTTATAGGCGTCCCACAGAGGGAGGCGCCAGATGCGTTCCCCGGTGCGTTCCCCGGCGGCAAAAAGCTGCCCGGCAAGGGCATCGTTATTGGAGAACAGCCCGGCGGCGTGATAACCGAAAGTACGTACGGTGCTCCCGGTCAGCGTGGCCAGGTCGATCATCGCCTCGGGCTGGAAATTCCTGGCCAGGTAACAGAGCCCGTCGGCCAGTATAAGCCGCCCTTCTGCGTCGGTATCGATCACTTCTATGGTTTTGCCGCTGTAGGACTCAATGACGTCGCTCGGTTTGATGGACTTGGCATCGACGCTGTTATCAGTTGAGGGGACAATGCCTACCAGGTGTACCGGCATCTGCAGTTTGGCAGCAGCCTCGATGGTACCGAATACGGCCGCGGCTCCGCCCATGTCACTTTTCATATAGTGCATATTGGCGGAGGGCTTGATCGAAAGGCCGCCGGTATCGAAAGTGACGCCTTTACCCACGAGGCCTATCGTCTTCAGTCCCGCGGAGGGCTCCTTCTTCGGGCGGTACTCCATAATGATGAAAGACGGCGGGAATTCGCTGCCCCGGTTGACGGCCAGCAGCGCGTGTAATCCCTCGGCGAGGATCTGTTCTTTATTCAGCGCCCGAACGCTGTATCCATATTTTTTTCCCGACTCCAGCGCCCATTGGGCCAGGGTTTCCGGGTTTTTCTTATTGCTGGGAGCATTGACCAGGTGGAAAATATCCATCTGGGTTTCGGCGATGGCCAAGCCCCTCCGCGCCGCCGCTACACAGGCCTTTGCCTGGCTTTCTTCTACCAGAACAGTTACCGTGGCGTCAGGGCTTCCGAGCACGTGGCCGTTCTCATTCGGAGCGTTTTTGTATCGGCCGATCTGGAAGGTGCCGAGCGCCAGCCCGTTGACAGCCGCCTCCGTCCAGGTAGCGGCATCGGCGGCAGAGAGGTTATCGTGTAGAAAGCTGACCCCCAGGTCCGGGGAAAGCTTTTGACGGTATTTGTGCGAGAAAGAACGGAATGTTTTCAGCACATCGTGGAAGGCCGGAGATTGGCCCAACCCCAAAAGGAAAAAGCGGGTTTCACCTTTGTACAACAGCTGGACTTCTCCCGGGTCGGCTTTAAAATCCGCCTCGATCAGCGGGCCGCCCCCGGCAGTTGAGGCAATGGCCTGGAGGGCTTTAGGCAAGGGATCTCCGGCAGCAAGAGGAATGATCACTGTCGGAGGTAAGCTTTTCAGGGTATGGTTAATTTTCAGGATCATTTTTCGGTTTCTTTTTTATTGAAAAACAGCCATTCCACCGCCCGGGGAAATTCTTCACCCCAGCGGGCTTCGTTGTGTTGGCCCTGGGGGTCAACGGAGAGCTTAAACTTGATGTTCGCGCTGCCGCTATCTTCGAAGGCCTTCTGGAATCTCCGGATGTTCGGCACCATATTGGCACTTTCTTCTTCACCTCCGTAAAGATAAATGTCCATGTCCTGAGGGTCGTGGAAATTCAGGAAGTGGAAATGGATATTGGGCATTACCCACAAGGAGGGCGAAAAGACCATCAGCTTGCCGAAGACTTCCGGATACATCAGGCCTGCGTAAATGCTGATCAACCCGCCCATGGAACTGCCTCCGATGCCCGTATATGCCCGCTCCGGCTGGGTGCGGAAGTGCTTGTCCACATAGGCCTTCAGCGTATCGGCCAGAAAGCGGACGTACTTCTTGCCGTCCCCGGACCCCAGCTTGGTGTGATGAGAAGGGGTGAATTCCGCGATCCTTTCCTTTTCTGCATGGTCGATGGCAACGATGATGATATCTCCGAAACCCCTCTCGGCCATTACCGCCAGCTTTTTATCCACCCCCCAATTGCCAAAAGGGGCATAATCGTCGAACAGGTTTTGTCCATCCTGAAGATAAAGCACTGGATAGCGTTTGTCACTCTCCTGGTAGTCATGGGGAAGCAGGGCGGCAATACGGCGGGTTTTGATCAGTTGCGGGATCTCGAACTGTTCGGAGATGACCTGTACCTCCGGAAGGAAGGCGGGGTTATAAGCCCGCCCATCCTTGAGCCACCGGGGAACATGATCACTTATTTCCCGCACCTGGTGCGTTTCCAGCCGCCGGTTCTGGGCAGGATTACCATGTTCATCAAGCTCACCGGCATCCCAGTTTCCCCTGTGGTATTTGTACTCCAGATAGCCAGGCAACAAGTGTTTGTCTTTAAAGATGAAGCTGTATACGCCTGGGCCTTCCTGCTTCATTCGGTACTGCTCATCCCCTGTTCTCCATCCATTGAAATTGCCGGAAATGTAAACAGGAGTACTTCCCTCATCCGCTGTCGTCAGTCGGATCGACAAGCTTTCATTGTCTTGAGCGGTATGTTGTAGTGACGGTTTCTCGCCAGTCATATTGCGTTTTCCTGTTGTGGGAAGACGGGTTTTTCCCTCCTGGCCTCGGTTGCATTTCGGGTTGCTGCCAGGGGCCTTCTTTCCCAAAGTCCACAAAATTAAGAAATAATGAGCAGCAAAAGTTATTGGTTTTCCCACTAATTGCAGGATGACGAAACAGGGGTAGTTGGAGTTATACCCATGCCCGGTACGGCCCGTCTCTTACAAATCCTGCCGTACCAACCTGCGGCGGGTGCCCCCACTGCCTGAAAAAAACAGGGCTGCTCCTATTTTTTTTGTACGTAGTTTTTCGAAAAAGGTGGCTACTTTATAGTAATTCGTTCAACGAAACAGTTGAGGTATTTCGGTTTTAAGGTGTTTCGGTATTGCGGACAGATGCCTCTGGGGGCAGTACAACTGTATGGTAGTGAACTTGGCGCCCCCATTCGAATGGCCGCCCGTAACACCGAAATACCATAACACCCGAACAATACCGTTCACCAAAAAACCGGCTCCACCAACCACCTGGCTGCCGGGAAACCAACAAAAAATCCTATGCAACCACTTTGGGGTATCGACCTGGGCGGAACAAAGATCGAAGGGGTTATTCTCGACAACCCGGAATCGGCTGAGGTAATTGCCCGCCTGCGCATCCCTACCGAAGCCGAAAAGGGCTACGGCCACATCGTAAGCCGGGTTCACCATCTGGTGGGCCTGCTCCGTAAAGCATCGGGGTTGGGCCCCGAAAAGATCGGCGTGGGCGGCCCGGGAATACCGGACCCGGACACACAGCTCATGAAAAACTGCAATACCACCGTTCTCAATGGGCAGCCGCTGCATAAAAACCTGGAAGAAACGCTGGGGGTGCCCGTCACGCTGGCCAATGACGCCAACTGCTTTGCCGTATCCGAAACCCGGTTGGGAGTCGTTAGGAAGCTGGCCCCGGAAGCCCGAACCGTCTTTGGCGTGATTATGGGCACGGGGGTAGGCGGCGGACTTGTGATCGACGGAAAAGTGTGGGAAGGCCGGCACGGCATCGCCGGCGAATGGGGCCACAATTTCCTGGACGAATCGGGCGGCCCCTGTTATTGCGGCAAGGTGGGATGTGTAGAAACCGTTCTTTCCGGCCCCGCCCTGGAAAAGTACTACGCCGGCCTGTCCGGGCAGCAATTCCGGATGCCGCAGATCGTAGAACGCCACCAGTCCGGCATCGACCCGGCGGCCTCGGCCACCGTGGAACGCCTTCTCCACTTTTTCGGCAAAGGCATCGCCGGGGTCATCAACCTGCTCGACCCCGATGTGATCGTCCTCGGCGGCGGCCTGGGCAACATCGAACTGCTCTACTCCGAAGGGGGGGCCGCCGCCCGGCCGTTCGTCTTCAACAACAGCCTGAAGACGAAATTCCTGAAGCCGGCGCTGGGGGACAGCGCCGGGGTGTTCGGGGCGGCTTTGCTGGTGGGGTGAGGGAAATGATAAAACGTGTTAATATCCGCAGCAAAACAATGGGGACACCAGAAGGCTAATAAAACTTAGTTATCAGGGGTATCTTTTTTCTGGGTATTTCGCAAATATAGTACTGAGAAAATTGTATTTTGAAGCTTTGTGCTTTGCAAGCCATACGTAAAATCCAATCCATCAGCTATGGAATTATCGAGAACTATATTTTGGGATACGAACTACAACAACATCGATTGGGAAAAAAGTTCTTCTTACGTTATCAGTAAGGTGGTCATGTATGGCACTATTCAGGATTGGTATTCCATTTGTACCTTTTACGGTATGGACCGCATCAAAAACGAGATGAAGAAAGTTCGGTATCTCGATGACAAATCCCTCGCGTTTCTAAGTATTATTTTTGATGAGCCTAAAGAGAATTTTCGATGCTATACCTGGAAGCAGTCTACCCCTCAACATTGGACCTCTTGAAAAAGATAATGGCCATTCCGGAATTATCTGATTTTTACTTGGCGGGTGGTACTGCTTTAGCATTACAAATTGGGCATCGCGTGTCAGTTGATTTAGATCTTTTCGGAAAAACTGATATCGATTTTGGTGAGGTCCTTGAATTGTTATCTCCGATCGGTTCACCAGTAATGATGTCCCAAAGTAAAAGTGTACTTGTGCTTAACATCAGTGGGGTCAAGGTTGATTTTGTCAAATATAAATACGAGCTCCTAAGCCCAATTAAAATTCATGACAAAATTCGTTTGTGTTCTATTCCCGATATCGCAGCAATGAAACTGGCAGCAATCGCAGGCAGAGGAAAAAAGAGAGATTTTTACGACATTTTTTTCTTATTACAGCAATTTAACTTGAAAAAATTGATCGAATTTTATAATCAAAAATATCCAGATGGTTCTGAGTTTATAGTAGTTAAAAGCTTATCGTACTTCGAAGATGCGGAGGGAGACGAAGAGCCAGAGTTGTTAATCAACACAGATTGGAATAGTATCAAAAGATTTATTTCACAAGAGGTAAGAGCTACTTTTGGCAATTAAGAGTGTGTTCATACGGCATTAAATTTTTCGCGCCGGCTAGCGTTCAAAACCAATGGATAAAAAGCTCTAGGATAAGCAGTTGTCCCTGATTACTTTTCAAACCCCCACTTCCTTCTATGCATACTTAGGTATTTCTGGCTCGGCCAGAACTTTTCATTATCAGGGAGGAATAGGGTTTGTCCTTTCATCTTATTCAAACTGTATTCAGAATATTTGTTTTTTATTAAAAAACGCCCCCGACAAACTCCCTGCCACTTTAATTTCGTTATCCCTCCAAACCCTATTTACTAACCCACAACCACTCCCATGAAAGCAGCACTCTTCCTCGCCGCCATCGCATTGGCCTATACCCCCCTCTTCGCCCAGCCCGACACCATCATCCAGAACTACCACCGTGCCTCCGCTCCCAAGGCCACCGAGACGCACGTGCAGCTCACCCTCCGGGTGCTCGACCTCAACAACCGGGGCGTGCCCGCTTTGGAGCTCTGGCTGGCCAACGAAAAACAGGACAAGATTTGGTACGGGAAGACGGACGATGCCGGCACGGCCGTTTTCCTGCTGCCGCGCGGGCAGCAATTCACCGTCAGTGCGGCCGATGAGCCGGCCTTTGAAAGCTTCCGGACCGTAGACGCGAAATTCGTCCAGAGCCGGCTGGCGATCGGTTACAGCCCCAAAACCTATACCGAGGAGGTGCGCAACGATACGCTCTTCCAGCGGGTAGCGGAAAGCCAGATGCCCACGCGATCGCGGGTGTTGCTGTGGCTGACGGTGGTGGGCTTCGAAGGGCAGCCCCACGAAGGGGAATTGCTGTACTTCAATATGCAGAAGAGCGGCCAGGTGTTCGTCGCCGAGACCGACGCCACGGGGCGGGCGATCCTCATGCTGCCCAAGGGAGATAGTATCGTGATGAGCACACGCTTCGAGCCCGAAATTACGCGCTTCTTCCTGCCCGATGACGACAGGGCAGGGAAACTCCGCCTACGCTACACCACCATCGGAACGAAGGCTATCCTGGCGAGAGAAGCCGAACGGGCACGCCAGGCCGCTATCCGGGATTCGCTCTACCGCCTGGACCGGCTGCGCGATAGCCTGGCTGCCGAACGGGCACTGGCCGGCGAAGAGGATTTCCTCCACATGCTGAGCTTCGGCGCCGATCCGGAAAGAGTGAAAGAGCGAATTGCTTCACGCGCCGCTAAAGAAAAAGTCCTGCTCGAGGCCGATGAACACTACTTCGAAAAAGCAGGGCAGGAGGTCGAGGCCGCCCTGTACCGCAAGCGGGCGGAGTGGTCGAATAAGGTGATCGTTACCGACATCACCGGAAGCATGTATCCCTATATGGACCAGGTTCTGCTGTGGCACGCCCTGGCGCTGGTACCCGGCGAGCAGAATAGATACATCTTCTTCAACGACGGCGACAGCACGCCCGAATCGGAGAAAAAACCGGGCGCCGCCGGCGGCATCTACATCACGGAGGAGATGAATATGGACCGCCTCCTGGAAACCATGAACAAGGCCATGGCCGGCGGCAGTGGCGCCGACTCTCCGGAGAACGACCTGGAGGCCCTGCTCGAGGGCGTCCGCCTGATGGGCGAGATCGACGAGCTGATCCTCATCGCCGACAACTACAGTGATGTACGGGATATCGAACTGCTCAACCGGCTGCACGCCCCGGTGCGCATCGTACTGGCCGGCGCCGACTACGGAGTCAATGAGGACTACCTGGAGATCGCATACAGCACCGGCGGCTCCATCCATACCCTGGAGGAAGACATCTACGAACTATCGCACCTGGCCGATGGGGAAGTAGTACGGATCGGAGCATACCGCTACCGGGTGAACCGCGGGAAGTTTGTCCAGCTTACAGAATGAATCAGGAACCTGATTTATCCTTTTTTTTTCCTTGCTGTACACCTATTTATTCCTGTAGATTAGGGAAGTTTAGAATTGAACAAAAACCATTCAATCATCCATCCCTATGAATCGACTTTACCTTTTTCTTGTTTGTCTATTACCCGGCATGTACGGCATGTACGGCCAAAACGCCGTCGAGATCAGAAACAACAACCTGCGCGTATTCCTGAAAAGCAATGGCGCCCTGCTGCCCTCCAGCGGCATCCACGGGTTCGACTATGAACAGAATGGGGAATTTATTCCTCTTATTCACTTCACCGGGCTATGGCTGGGCGCCAAGGATGAAGGCGGCAACCTGCGTTTTGCCCATACCCAGCAGGGGGGGCGCCCCGGGCTTTGGAACACCACATCCGAATTTCAGAAAGTGTGGCAGGTGAACGCCAGCCAAATAGCAGCGCTGCGACAGGACTTTGAGGACGATGGGGTGATCGACGATCCTGTTGCCGAAATATTTGCCTGGCCCGGCCGGGGAAATCCTCACTTCTTCGATTACAACGGATTTGAACTTCCGCCTGACAATACGGCCGGGCTGGCGCCCTTCTGGGATGAGAACGGAGACGGCTTGTACGATCCGAATGACGGAGATTACCCGGTATTGGCCATCAGAGGCTGTGAAGCCCCCATCATCCCTACTCAAATGAACTGGGTGGCCTTCACCGTTCTGGAAAATACCGATCATCCGCTGGAAATATCCCTTAATGTATTCTATTTCGATTGTGAAGAGGCCAATCCGCTTCAGGAATCCATCTTCACTCACTACAAGGTCATCGACCGGGCGGCAGCGGGAACCCCGGCACTGCCGGAAGTACGCTGGGGCCATTTTACCGACGGCGACCTCGGATGCCCGCTGGATGATTACGTAGGCATCTTCCCCGAACGTTCAGCAGCCTATTTTTATAATGCCGATAACCAGGATGAAGACTGTGTTATTGTCCAGGGCTTCGGCGCCAACCCACCCGCCCTGGGTATCGATATCTATCGGGGGCCCATCGGTTCCTCATTGCAGGAACAACCACAGTCCGGAGGTATTACTTTTTTCAATCCCTCATTTGGGAGCTTTCCTCCCGGAGCTACCGACCCCAATCTGGCTACGGAATATTTCAACTACCTGCAGGGAAAATGGAGGGACGGCAGCCCGCTGACAGTGGGTGGCATCGGTTATGGCGGCTCCGAACCTGCTGCTTTTGCCTTTCCCGGCCTACCGGAGCAGGAGAACGGCTGGACGGAATGGGAAGCCGGGAACGGCGAGGGAGACCGCAGGGTACTCCTTAATTTTGAGCCCTTTGAACTGGTGCCCGGCGCGGTTAACGAACTCATCGCCGGCTACACAGTGCATAGCGACGGTACCGACAACCTGGATCAGGCAGCCGGGCTGCGCGATCAACTGGACGTCCTTCAGGCTTATTTTGACCATTGCCTCCAGTCCAATTCCGATATCCCCGAGCTGCCTCCCTGCACGCCACTAATGACGGCTACCCGGCCTCTTGCCCAAGAAATAAACCTCGACATCGCGCCCAACCCTGCCCGAGATGTAGTGCAGGTTATAACGGATGTTTCCATCCTGAGTATCGAGCTTTTCGACGCCAGAGGCAGGATGGTGTCTTCTTCCGGCGAGGCGGAAATAGCGTTGGGCCACCTGCCACGCGGGCTCTATTTTATACATATCCGGACAAGGCAGGGAATTGCGGTGAGGAAATTGATAGTGGAATAAGTTTCGTTTGAAGCCCAAGCGCGTTGGGAAAGCGCACTCCGGCAGCCTCAGCGAAACAAACCGATCTCACAGATCTCAAAATTATCTCCCCGGTAACCCGTGATCAGCAGCTTGCTGCCATCCGGGTGCCAGTGTGGCAGCGTATCGCCATCCTCGTTGAAGGTGATGCGCTGCTGCTTTTTGCCGTTGCTTTTCATGATGTAAATTTCCGGCCGGGTATCCTCCATCGAGGTGACGTAAGCGATGAGGCGGCCATTGGGGCTCCAGGCGGGGCAGAAGTTATGCCGGGGCCAAAGAGTAAGGCGCTTCAGCCTGTGGGTTTTGAGGTTCATCCGGTAGATCTCATCGTCTTCGTTGCCGGTCTCGTGGCGGGAGAAAAAAAGGATCTCTTTTCCGGTTGGGTGCCATTGAGGGTAGACATTTCGGTATTCATCCCGGAAAAGGGCCTTGGTGGTGCTATCCGCCAGGGTGAAGAGGTACAGGTTGAAGTTGGCCTCGCCTTCCTGAAGGGAATAGGCAATCCGGGTTGCGTCCGGTGAATAGCGGGCAAACAGGCCGCCATCGGCCTCTTTATCCAGGCTCATCACCTGTCGCAGGGCGCTGCCGTCTGTATGGGCCTCATACAGTGCGGTGAGGCCGTCGCGAGTAGACTCGAAGAGTACTTTCCGGCTATCGGGATGCCAACTGGGGCGGCGCCCGCCGGCAGGATGCGATGTGAGTTGAGTGAGCTGTCCGCCCTGCCCATCCATGAGGAAAACATCCCACTTTCCATTCCGGTCCGATTCGAAGGCTATCCAGCGGCCGTCAGGGGAGTAGCTGGCGTATCGGTCGTTGGCCGGGTGGTTGGAAAGGTTGGCTTCCGGAGAACCATCCTGAGCAAGGGTTTTATCCAAAAACGGAATGCAAAAACACAAAAACATGAAAAAGGGTCTAAGCAAAGGCATACGAAGGTATTTTTCCCAAATTGCATCTTTTTGAGACACTACAAGGGGTGAAAGTTGCGGGGTGCGGGTTCCTCGTTTAGAAACCAGAAACGTAACTATTCAGCATTTCGCTTTTAGCGGTTCGCTATTCGCAGCACTATGCCCCTAATTGCAGGAATCCAAGCTCAAGAAACCAGTTCTTTGTCCTAAATCCGGGTTTTGATGCAGCGTTTAGCGAACGGCGAATAGCTGAATAGTTACCGAGAAACTTTGAACACGCCACCGTCTACCCCAGGAACCCAGGCCCGGAACCCACATAAAGCATCCCGTCTCCCCCGGCAACAAACCCTCGTTACCATTCGTTTCTTTTTAGGAACATTTTGAATCTTTTTGAACGGATCAACCCCCTCCCATGGACTCTATCTATAGTGCCGCCGAACTGCGCCAGGAGCGCGCCAATGCCTGGACTCATGGCCTTGGGCTGGCTCTGGCAATCATCGGCGTACCCCTGCTACTCTACTACAGTACTGCCGCGAGCGACACCTACCATTGGTGGAGCCTCGCCCTGTTCGGTTTTTCATTACTGCTGGTCTATTTCACCTCTACGCTGTACCACAGCGTCCGGGCGCCACGCTGGAAGCACGTCTGCCGTATAGCCGACCACATCAGCATTTATTTCCTCATTGCGGGCACGCATACCCCATTTCTGGTCTATTGCTTTCCGGCGGATTCCAGCCGTTTATACCTTTACCTTTTATGGGGAATGGTTGTGGCGGGTTTGCTCTACAAGCTCTTGTTTTTCGGCCGCTGGGAGTGGCTGTCCGTGACCTTTTACCTGGTCATGGGCTGGATGGGCGTCATCACTATACCCCAGGCAATGGAGTCTATGCCGGAAGCGGCGCTGAACGGAGTGGTGCTGGGCGGGCTTTCCTATACTCTGGGCGTTATTTTTTATGCCTGGCACAAGCTGCCTTACCATCATGCCATCTGGCACCTGTTCGTCATTGGTGGAAGTTTGAGCCACTTCTGGGCCATCTGGGAGTTGGTGGTTTGAAATAAAACATGAGTCATGCGAATCAGGAGCTAAAGAGCCCTGAAAGGGCCGGGAGTGCAAAATATCAGACAGATCATACGATACTTTTGGTACGGAGAAATGTGCGATTTTTGACGTGCGATGTGCGATTTTTGATGGGGCTCCTTGGGAGCAGCCCTTCCGCTCGCCCTACATCGAAAACCGAACATCACAAATCAAACATCATAAATCAGAAAGGCGGCCTGCTGAAGCAGTAAAAAAAGGGTTGCCGTTTTCACCTCACATGCTGCACCCTCGATCCCTGCCTCCATCGGCTGCCATTTAGCCCCTGATTCGCATGACTCATGTTTGAGCTTGTTCAAAATTCAATTATTGGCCTACAAATTGAACAAACTCTTAATTCCGAGGCATTACTGCTTCACGAACCTAATCGTCTTCTGGCGGCCCTCTGCCAGCAAGCGGAGGAAGTAAATGCCCGGCTCCAGTTCAGCTGTGGAGAAGGACAGGTTTTGCTCGCCAGCCGGCAGGCGGCCGAAGTCGAGGCGCTGCACTACTTGCCCCAGGGTGTTGACCACCTCGGCCTGGCTCTCCAGAGCTTCCTTCATGCGGAAACTCATGTTGGCCTGCTCAGTGGTGGGGTTGGGGAAGAAGCGGAAGTTCTCCACCTGCAGCTCCTCCAGGTTGCTGTAGGGGATGCCGACCAGTTGGAACCAGAAATTGCCCGGGGCGTCGCCGGTCACCCGGGTAGAAACCCGTATCAGGTACTCAGTCGGCACACCGGGGAAGCCGGTGAAGGCCGTTTCGAAGAAAGAATTGTTCTGCTGATCCGAGCGGGCGCACCAGCTGGCATCGCCCGGTGTACCGCAGGCCTCGAAGATGTCGATGATAAACTCTGCATTGAGTGTCACCTTGTTGAAACGAAGTGTGATATCTTCATTTTCACCGGAGTTGAAACGATACCAAACATCCCAGAATTCCCCGTCATTGCGGCACGAAGGGTTGGGGAATTCCGGTTGGCCCGAAGCAAAGGAGGTATTGCCTTCGAAGAAAACTTCAAAGTTATCGGCATCTTCCACGGTTATGATCTCGGCATCATTGGGGGTTTCGCAGGGGTCATTGGCCGGAGGTACAATAAGCGGGATACGCCGGACGTAGAAGGTACCGTTACCCGCATCGCCATTCGACCATCCACCCAGGCGGAAATAGTAGGTCTTTCCTTCTTCCACATTAAAGAGCGCGCGGGAGGTGAAGCCGCCGCAGTTGAAAGCATTCTCATCTACGCCGTCATCACTGCACCCGACCAGGGAATTTACGTCCGGGGGGCAGGTAGTGGACTCATATACTGCCATACGGGAGTCGAAATTAGTCGTACCGCAGTTCGACCATTCCAGGCCGTCGGTAAATGTGGCCGTCCAAACATACCATACATCGCTGTATACAAACTCTTCGTCATCCTCGAAGCACTGTAGCGGGTCTACGTGCTGGGGAGGGCTGGTATTGCCATAAAGGGATTCAAATTCTACAAAAGTGGAATCATTGGCGTCGAGCACCAGTTGAATTGCCGTTTCGCAATCATCGTTGGGCGGGCCGGAAGGTGGCGTGAACTCAGCAAGCGAAAAAGTACCGGAACCTTCCTCCCCTGGGCTGCTGCTGCCCCATCCCCCTATCCGAAGCAGGTAGGTACTTCCCGATACCACGCTGAAATACAGCGAAGAGGTAAAGCCGGAGCAACCAGCACCATCCTCACTGCACGAGAGGATATCATCATCGCCCGGAGGACAGGCCGAATCGGGTCCATATACAGCAAGATTGGTATCAAAATCGGCCGTACCGCAGGTGCTGAATTGCACCGAGCCCGTGAAATCGGCCGTATAGGTATACCAAATATCGTTGTACAAGGAGTCAGAAGAACTGTCGTCGTTAGGGCAGTTCAGAGGGAACTCCGGCCCCCCGGAAGTAGCGTCAACAGTACTGAAATCATGGGTACCTAACCCCACTGCAATAGCATTTTCGCATTCGTCATTTGCCGGTTGAGCCAGCAGGCTGCCATGGATTGCAAAAGCCATAGCAAAAGCAAAGATGGCATGTAAATACTTAATCATAGAGCTCTTTTTTTGATGAATTGTTTAAGGGAAAGTTCTAAATATAAAGAATTCTCAAGAAGCACGAAAAACTTATACGTTATTTGTTAAATGCAGGTTAATTTCATTGCCGGGCAACCTTTTCCCAAAGTTGTGCCTTATCTTTATGAATTGCATTGAAAATTCAGGCTTTTGGCAGCACGGCTATTTCATATTACCTTATCTTTTCTGGTGCTATTCAGTTCTACCGGACTGCTGATCAACCAGCACTATTGCCGCAACGAGCTGAAGCACTCCGCCCTCTTTACCGCGGCGAAAAGCTGCCATGCGGCAGCCATGCCCAACTGCCCGATGCACGCCGCCGCACAGAAGGAACAAAAAGGTTGCTGCGACGATGAAAGCCATTTCCTGAAGCACAAACAAGATCAGGTACAAAGCGAAAACGAGCTCGTCAAAGCGCCAGCATCCATAGCTCTGGCCGCGCCGGCGCCGGTTTTCCTTACCGCCCTTCCCGCTGTTGACAAACAAGCCGTTCATTACCTCAATTATAAACCTCCTCTCATCGCCTGCGACCTGCCGGTGCGTTTACAAGTCTTCCGTTTATAGGATCTGTTGTTCTGTGCATGGGTGCATTCGTGCGTTCGTGCATGGGTGCTTTTGTGCATTCGTAACGGGGTACATCGTACATTGAAAACGACAGTACTGTCATGTTGAGATCCATCATTCGGTTTTTTCTCGAGAACAAATTAGTGGCCTGGCTGATGCTGCTGGGCTTTATCGGCTGGGGCTTGTCCACCGCACCTTTCGATTTTGAGAACGACATCCTGCCTCGCGACCCGGTGGCCGTCGACGCCATTCCGGATATCGGCGAGAATCAGCAGATCGTCTTCACGCGCTGGGCAGGGCGCAGCCCGCAGGATGTGGAAGACCAGATTACCTATCCACTGACGACTGCCCTGTTGGGCATCCCGGGAGTCAGGAGTATTCGCAGCAACTCTATGTTCGGTTTTTCCAGCATCTATGTCATCTTCAACGAAGACATAGAATTTTACTGGAGTCGGTCGCGTATCCTTGAAAAGCTCAACTCCCTGCCCGCCAACATGCTGCCGGAAGGGGTGCAGCCCGCCCTTGGCCCCGACGCCACCGCGCTGGGGCAGATCTTCTGGTATACCCTCGAAGGGCGCGACCCGGAGGGCAACCCCACCGGAGGGTGGGACCCTCACGAGCTGCGTTCCATTCAGGATTTCTACGTGCGCTTCGGGCTGTCCGCCGCCGAAGGCGTTTCCGAAGTAGCTTCCGTAGGCGGCTTCGTCAAGGAATACCAGATCGATGTCGATCCCGGCCGTATGGAGGCCAACAACATTTCGCTGGACCAGGTCATGCAAGCCGTCCGGAACAGCAACCTCGACATCGGAGCGCAGACCATAGAGATCAACCTGGCGGAGTACTTCGTCCGCGGCCTGGGGTATATCAAAAATATCGAGGACATCGAGGAGAGCGTAGTGGCAGTGAATAACAACATCCCCATCCGGATCCGGGATGTGGCCCGGGTGTCCCTGGGGCCGGCTGCCCGCCGGGGGGCGCTAGACAAATCGGGGGCCGAGGCCGTGGGCGGAGTGGTCGTAGCCCGTTATGGCTCCAACCCATTACAGGTGATCGAGAACGTCAAGGAAAAGATCCGGGAGATCGAGCCGGGATTGCCGAGCCGAACGCTGGCCGACGGTACGGTATCACAGGTAAAGATCGTGCCCTTCTACGACCGCACGGAGCTGATCCAGGAAACCATCGGCACCCTGGAAGAAGCCCTGACGCTGGAAGTGCTCATCACGGTGATCGTGGTGATCCTGATGCTGCTCAACCTCCGCTCTTCCTTCCTGGTGTCGGGCAGCCTGCCGGTAGCAGTATTGATGTGCTTCATTGCCATGCGCTATTTCGGCGTTGACGCCAACATCGTAGCGCTTTCCGGCATTGCCATCGCCATAGGCACCATGGTCGATATGGGCATTGTGCTGACCGAAAGCATGGTGTACCGCATGGAAAAGGCCCCGGAAGGAGAATCGTTGCTTACCACCATTTACGAAGCTACAGTAGAAGTCGCCTCGGCGGTTGTGACGGCAGTAGCTACTACGATCATCAGCTTTCTGCCGGTATTCACAATGGAGGCGGCAGAAGGCAAATTGTTCCGCCCGCTGGCTTTCACCAAGACCTTTGCACTGCTGGCATCCATCATCGTAGCGGTAACCATTATACCGCCGCTGGCACACAGCCTCTTTTCCCTTCGCCGGGAAGGATCGAGGATGCGCATTTTCACCAACCTGCTGCTGCTGGCCGGCGGCATCGGGCTCGCTTTGGCCTACAGCCCCCAACTGGGAACGGTTGCCGCTTTGGTGGGCGCTGTCGGCGTGCTGGATGCATGGCTGAAGGACAGGCTTTCCGAAAGAGGACAATATGGATTTGATATCTTGAAGAATGTGCTCATTGCCGGCATCGTGGGGTTCTTCCTAACGCGGTTCTGGATGCCGCTGGGCGTGGAGCAAAGCCTGACTACCAACTTTTTCTTCGTCGCGTTGATCACCGGGCTTCTGCTTGGGTTTTTCTTCCTGGTAATCCATTACTACGAAAACATCCTCCGCTTCTGTTTGCGCTTCAAAGTGCTGTTCCTTCTGCTGGTTTCCGCAATGATCTACAGCGGCTTTACCACTTACCAGAATATGGGTGAAGAGTTTATGCCTTCCCTGGATGAAGGTTCCTTCCTGCTGATGCCTACTGCTATGCCTCATTCCGGCATGCAGGAGAACACCAAGAACCTGAGGTTGCTCGACATGGCCGTCACCGCAATTCCGGAAGTGGAAACGGTGGTTGGAAAGCTGGGCCGAGTAGAAAGCCCGCTGGACCCTGCGCCCATTTCCATGTACGAGAACGTGATCATCTACAAACCGGAGTACAAAACCAATGAAAAGGGGCACCGCATCCGATATAAGGTGGATGAACAAGGGGAGTACCTGCGCAACGAGCAAGGGGAGCTAATCGAGGACAACAAAGGCCAGTACTACCGCCAATGGCGCGACCATATCCGCACACCCGATGATATCTGGGACGAGATCGTTCAGGTTACCCGGCTGCCGGGTGTCACCTCCGCTCCAAAATTGCAGCCTATCGAAACCCGGCTGGTGATGCTGCAAACCGGCATGCGAGCCCCAATGGGCATCAAGGTGAAAGGCCCTAACCTGAAAGACATAGAAACTTTTGGGCTGGAACTGGAAAAGCACCTCAAAGAGGTGGAGGGTGTCAAAGATGCAGCGGTCTTTGCCGACCGGATCATTGGCAAGCCCTATCTGCAACTGGATATCGACCGCAACGCCATCGCCCGCCACGGGCTGTCCATAGCCGATGTGCAACGCTACATACAGGCGGCAGTGGGTGGTATGAAAATGACAGAGACCGTGGAAGGCCGGGAACGCTACTCCGTACGCATCCGTTACCCCCGAGAATTGCGGGACAGCCCGGAGGCCCTGCGCCGAATCCTGGTGACGGCAAAGAACGGCGCCCAGATCCCGCTTGGAGATCTTGTGGAGATCAAATATGAACAGGGCCCGCAGTCCATCAAAAGCGAAGACGGATTCCTCGTAGGTTACGTGCTTTTTGATAAGGAGGACGGTTACGCCGAGGTGGAGGTTGTGGAAAATGCCCAGCGCCATTTCCGGGAACTGATCGATGACGGAGGGTTAAGGGTGCCGCCGGCAGTGAACTACAGCTTTGCCGGCACCTACGAACAGCAGGTGCGAGCCAACCGGCGAATGATGCTGGTGCTGCCCATTTCGCTGGGCATCATTTTTCTGATCCTTTATTTTCAGTTCCGCTCCGTTCCCATCTCTCTTATGGTGTTCACCGGCGTATTTGTGGCCTTCGCCGGCGGTTTCTTCATGATCTGGCTTTACGGGCAGGACTGGTTTCTGGACTTCAACGTCCTGGGCGCCAACATGAGGGGCCTGTTCCAGGTCAAAACCATCAACCTCAGCGTAGCAGTCTGGGTGGGGTTCCTGGCCCTCTTTGGCATCGCCACCGACGATGGCGTACTGGTGGCCACTTTCCTCCGCGACAGCTTCCGGGTCAATGAGCCCAAAACCGTTTCCGAGATCCGCGATGCTGTAGTAGAGGGCGGCCTGCGCCGCGTCCGCCCGGCTATGATGACTACGGCGACTACTATTCTGGCCCTGCTGCCGGTACTGACTTCTACCGGGCGCGGGTCGGATATCATGGTTCCCATGGCCATCCCCTCCTTTGGGGGCATGCTGATACAGGTGATTACGATGTTTACGGTCCCGGTGCTGTATAGTTGGTGGAAGGAAATGAGGCTTGATAGTGGGAAATAGGGGTATATGGAAATACAATGGAAATACATGGAAATACATGGAGACAGTTCTATTAAAATGCCGGTTAATTGAAGAATAGATCGTTGCGTTTATAGAAAAATACTGACTCCAGCCATAGTAGAGTGGCGGGGTATAATTTTGAGGTGAAAAAAAAGCTTTAAATCTATTCACCATCAAAAAAACTGACCATGGCAAATTACTATGTTCCGTTGAAGGACCTGGAAGTATATCAATTGGCGAGGAAATTTTCGAGAAAGGCATGGACCATTTACGAAGGACTGAGCTGGAAAGATCAAAAGATTATGGGTGATCAATTCATCGAATCGGCGGATTCTGTTGGAAGTAATATCGCGGAGGGTTACGCCCGATATCATTACAGAGATAAAGTGAAGTTTTACTATTACAGTAGAGGTTCACTTTCCGAGTCCTGCAATCACTGGCTGGAACTCCTGTATGAGCGGGAAAGGATATCTCATACCTCTTTCGAAGACATCAAAGACCTCCAAAAGGAAATTGAGATTAGGTTAAACAATTTTATTTCATCGACAATGAAAAACACCTGATACTAATGAGGAAAAAAGAGTTTTCAACTGAATTAATTCCAAAGATAAGAGGACAAATAGTTCCTGGTTCCGTCATATTCCTATTGTATTTCAACCCTATTTCAATCATATTTCAATCGTATTTCAACCCTATTTCAATCATATTTCAATCGTATTTCAATCGTATTTCCACCCTATTTCCACCCTATTTCAACCCTATTTCCACCCTATTTCCACAAAGGTTTCTCTATTTTTCTTTATTACTAGCAATCTTTTTTTTCCCTTATCTTCTCCCTGCCCAGCCCCTGGACACCATCATCGCCCATACCCTGCAAAACAACTTCGAGATCCGCGCCTTGGAGCAAGAATACCAGGCTGCCCTCCAACGTGCGCCGCAGGTGAGCCAGTTGCCGGACCCGGAAGTAGGACTGGGCATTTTTGCCCTGCCGGTGGAAACGCGCCTCGGCCCTCAGTGGGTGCGCCTGAGCGCCACGCAAATGTTCCCCTGGAAAGGTAAGCTGAAAGCTCAGGAGGAAGTAGTGCTGGCCATGGCCAAAGCCGATTTCGAACGCATCAACGCCCAGCGCCTGAACTTGAAATACAAAGCGTCCCTGGCCTATTTTCAGCTTTATGAACTGGATGCCACCCAGGATATCCTTCGCCGCAATCTCCGTTTTTTTAGTGCATTGGAAGAACTCGCCCTGTCGAGGGTGGAAAACGGAAAGGGTAGTTTGGCCGACGTGTTGCGGGTACAATCCAAAAGCCTGGAGCTGAAAAAAGAGCTGGAGCGCCTCGACAACCAAAAAGCCAAACCCCTCGCCGAGATCAACCAGCTCATGGGCAGGCCAGCCGGCGCCATCGTCCTTGTGACAGCCCCCCTCGGCCCCGCCCAGTTGCCCTACCGGCAGGATTCCCTGCTGGCCGTCATTCGGGAGAACCACCCGGCCCTCTCCGCTCTCCAGTGGGAACAGGAGGCCGCCCGCCGGCGGATCAATCTCAACGAACTGGAGGGCAAACCTGATTTCGGCGTAGGGTTGGATTACATATTCGTCGGGCAGCGCAATGACGCCAACCCCAGTGGAAACGGCAGAGACATTCTGAGCCCGCGCCTGATGGTGCAGGCCCCGCTGTATCGAAAAAAATACGATGCCAGGGAACGGGAAGAAGAGCTGAAGATCGCCGCCATGCACAACCGGCAGGAGAGCTGGCTGCTTCAGTTCGCTGCAGCCATCGAAAAGGCCTACGCCGATCACCGCGATGCTATAATACAATTGGAACTCTACGATGAACAGGAGGGAATCATCAACTCTACGATCGAAATACTACAAGCAAGCTACAGCACCGACGGCGCCCGCTTTGACGAATTGCTGCAACTGCAGAACGAACTGGTGAACTACGACAAAATGCGCCTGAAGGCCATCGTAAAAACACACCTGGCAAAAGCCGAGGTGGAAAAACTAATATTTTAGGATCATGAAAAATATCCGGATCATTATCATTACCATCATAGCCGCGGCCATCGGATTGGGTGCGGGGTACCTGCTGTTTCGCTCGCCGGCAGAGCAACACAACCTCAATACAGGAGTGGCAGGAGATAAAAACCCGGCTGAAACAACCGTCTATACCTGCTCAATGCACCCGCAGATCCGGCAGAACGAGCCGGGGTTGTGCCCCATTTGCGAAATGGAACTTGTGCCGTTATCCGATGCCTCTTCTTCCGGTGACCCCCTTACCCTGCAAATGACGCTTGACGCTGTGCGGCTCGCCAATGTGCAGACGACGGTTATTGGCGAAAAAGGACAGTCTTCTAAGGCCATCACACTCAACGGAAAGATCAGCGCCGACGAACGGCGAGCGGCCAATCAGGTAGCTCACGTCCCGGGACGCATCGAAAAACTATACGTTACTTTCACCGGAGAACTGGTCCAGAAAGGCCAGCGCCTTGCCGAGATCTACTCCCCTGAGCTCGTCACGGCCCAGCGGGAGCTGCTGGAAGCGCTGCGCTTTCAGGATGTCAACCCCAAACTGGCCCAGGCTGCCCGGGAGAAGCTGCGCCGCTGGAAGATACCCCAACAAATGATCGAGGAACTGGAAAAGACCGGGGTGATACAGGAAAATGTCACCGTATATGCAGATGCAGGCGGCGTTGTACGCAAGCGCCTGGCCTCTGTAGGGGATTATGTCAGGGAAGGTGAAGCCTTGTTCGCGCTTGCCGAGCTGAGCCGCCTCTGGGTCCTTTTTGACGCTTATGAAGACGACCTCGCCCACCTTCATACCGGCGATGTTGTGGCATTCACTACACCCGTATTGCCCGGACGACAGTTCTCTACCCGGATCACATACATCGATCCGGTGATCGATCCGGCTTCGCGTACCGCTGCTTTACGGGCGGAAATAAACAACTCTTCAGGATTGCTGAAGCCGGAAATGTTCGTAAAAGGCGTCATACAGGCCCGCGAGGCAACCGGGAAGCAGTTGCTCGTTCCCCGCTCTGCCGTTCTCTGGACAGGGCAGCGCTCGGTCGTTTACCTGAAAGTCCCCAACAGCATTGTGCCTACTTTCGAGTACCGCGAAGTGGCTCTCGGGGAAGCCCTAGGTAATAATTATCTGGTAAGGGAGGGGCTGATGGCCGGTGATGAAGTGGTTACCAACGGCGCTTTTGCCATCGACGCTGCAGCCCAGCTCAACAACCAGGCCAGCATGATGAACCGCCAGGTCATGGTAGAGGGCATGGCGGCGCCGGCAGCGCCGGATTTCCGCGAAAGCACCCCGCCGTCCTTCCGTCAACAGATGGAAGCCCTGTCCAAACGATACCTTAAGCTTAAAGACGCTTTGGTCGCCACGGATTCCCTGGCCGCAGCCAAGGCCGGCGAAGGTTTCCTGGAAGGGCTGAACCAGGTAGACATGGGACTGCTACAGGGGCCGGCACACCACTTCTGGATGGGCCAGCTCAACGCCATGCGCACCCATGCCGGGAAAATAGCCAAAGCCAAAAATGTCGAAGAAGAACGCAAACAGTTTGATTTTTTATCTACCCTCCTAATCGAAACCATTCGGGCATTTGGCACTGAAGGGCACCAACTCTACATCCAGCATTGCCCCATGGCCTTCGATGACCGGGGCGCCGACTGGATCAGCGAAGAAACCCAAATTCTTAATCCGTATTTTGGGGACAAAATGTTGAAGTGCGGAGTGGTCAAAGACAGCCTTTTCACACCAACAAAAGCATTGTAAATGCATCGGTTATCACTTTTCATCCCATTGATATTCCTTGTTTTCTCCTGCCGCCAGGACAAAGCAGGCTCCTCCTCCCCCCTCGAGGGAGGCCGGGAGGGGACTACCTCCGTCCGCATGCTGCCAACGCCCTGCAAGCAAGGTGGAGAGCCTAACCTCTACATTTCCAACGACGGCACCCCATTCCTCTCCTGGGTCGAATACCTCGACGATACGACCGACGCGCTCTATTTTTCGCGCCTGGAAGACGGGCACTGGGGCGCGCCTTCAGAAATAGCCAGGGGCAGCAACTGGTTCGTCAATTGGGCGGACTTCCCCTCCCTGTCCGGCTTCAACGGCGGAACAGAAAAACTAGCGGCCCACTGGCTCGCCATGGCCGGAGAGGGGACTTATGACTACGACGTACAAATAGCAACCTCTCCGGATGGAGGTAAAACCTGGCAAGAACCCTTCATTCCTCACCAGGACGGGATACAAGCCGAACATGGCTTTGTGACCCTCCTGCCTGCCGGCAACAACCGCATGTTTGCTGTCTGGCTGGATGGACGAAACACTAAAGCTTCCGAAAGCGCCGGGCATGGCCACGGACATGGGGCGATGTCTCTGCGGGCAGGTTTCTTTTCCGATAAAGGTGAGATGTTGGACGAACAGGAGGTTGATGGCCGCGTCTGCGATTGTTGCCAGACGGATGCCGTCCTGATACCCGATGGGCTCATCGTCGCTTATCGGGACCGTTCGGAAGAGGAGATCCGGGACATTTTCGTTGCCCGTTGGGTCAACGGACAATGGCAGGCTCCCATGAAAGTACAGGAAGACAACTGGAAGATCAGCGGTTGCCCGGTCAATGGCCCGGCATTGGCTTCCCGCGAGGATCAGGTGGCCCTGGCATGGTACACCGCTGCCCGGGATACGCCTAAAGTGCTGCTGGCTTTTTCCCACGATAGTGGCGCCCATTTCGACACTCCCTTGCGCCTGGATGGCGGCAAACCGCTGGGCAGGGTGGACGTCAGTTGGATAGATGAACAACGCCTGGCGGTAAGCTGGATGGAAGAGGTAGGGGAAGAGGCAGAGGCCCGCATCGCCGTAATTGACAAACACGGCCCCAATACACAAAAAACAATCGTCCTGGTGCGCAACAGCAAAGCCCGCAGTAGTGGCTTCCCGATCCTTGAGGCAATGGGAAATGACGAACTGCTGGCGGCCTGGACGCAGGCCGATAGTACCGGAACGACTGTAAAAACGGCTATTGTAAATCTGAAATAATCATTTTTTCACTCTTTAAATCAAAAACAATGAAAAAGCTCATTCTGATGTTCTTTCTGGCTATTGCCGGCACGGCAGTAAGCCACGCCCAGGCCGCTAAAGCCTGCTGTGCCGGTAAGGACAAAACCGCCTGTACCAAAGAAGGCGCCGAAAAGGCCGCCTGCTGCGCAAAAGCCGATGCGACAGGCTGCGCCAAAATGGGGGCAGCCTCCACGGACACCGGTAATGCTACTACCGTAGCCGGCATCACAACGGCAACCTTCAAAGTGTACGGCAATTGCGGCATGTGCAAGCGCAAGATAGAAGGCGCCTTGTCGGAAGTAAAAGGCATTGAATCCGCCAGCTGGGACATGGGCTCCAAGGCCATGACCGTTAAGTACGAAGCCGGCGCTGTCAACCTGGATGACATCAAGGCAAAGATCGCAGCGGTAGGCTACGATTCCGATACGCACCGGGCGCCGGACGAAGTATACAACAACCTCCACGGTTGCTGCCAGTACGAACGGCCCAAGGGATAGTTGCGTTCCGGGGGAACCGCATCGGCATACGGGAACTAAAAGATGCGTTTCCCCCGGTATCCGCCCATTGTAGAGGAAATTGAGATGAAAGTTATTCCATCAAAATAAAAACTGAGTAAAGCATGAAATTCAGATTGATCTTTCTTTTTGCCGCCGCCCTGGCGCTGGCCTCCTGCGGCAGTAGTTCTGGTGAGGCACACAGCCATAACGGCGAAACACACAGCCACGAAGAAACCGCTACCAGCACCGAGACTCATACGGGCGGCAAGGAATACTCCTCGGCTTACATCTGCCCCATGCACTGCGAAGGCAGCGGCAGCAGCCAGCCCGGCACCTGCCCCGTCTGCGGAATGGATTACGTGGCCAGGGCCGAGCACATCAAGGATGGGCATTCGCACGAGTAAACATCCCGAATTTCAGGAAGAGAGGCTTAGCGTTTGTTGCGAGGTGCGAGTTGCCGGGTTGGCTAACGCGCATCCGCAACAAATTGGCCTTGAAGATTCAATAAACCAGTAACGGCCCCTTCCAATGCAGGGAAAACCCGGGATGAACGGTGTTCATTCCTCCCCTCTTCCTTCTTCCGGCAAACCATAACCATACCGTTCTAAGACCTTTCGGCCTTTTTCTGAGAACATAAATTCCAAGAATCTGCTGCTTTCCTCCGGATGGTTATCCTGCCCGTAGGAAGTGGCCACTGCGGCCTGCCCGATCGGCTGGTAAGCCTCGGCCGGAAGCTCAACCCATTTGCCTTTACCCGTCATTTCCGGGCTTAGCACCACTGATTTTGCGGTAATGCCCGCCTCTACCGCTCCTGCCAGAATGTACTGATTCGTTTGTGCGATGCTTTCCCCGTAAGCCAGTTTTGGTTCGATGGCTTCGTACACTCCGTAATATTTGAAATAATTGATGGCTTGTTCCCCGTAGGGTGCATTCCGGGGGTTGGCAATGGCCACCTTGCGGATGGGGCCTTCGAGGAGAAAATCAGGCCTTGGCGACAGTTCCAACGCTTCCCTCATCGTCCACAGAACGAGCGCGCCATAAGCATAAATACGTGGACGGCCGGCTGCTTTCCCTTCCTGGGCCACAGCTTCCGGATATTTCACATCCGCGGAGACCAGCACGCTGTATGGCGCTCCCTGCAAGATCTGGGCCGCGAGCTTTCCCGAGGAACTGACCACTACATTCACTTCAATGCCGGTTTCTTCTTCAAATTTTTTTTCCAGTTCCTCCATCGCAAACTGCACATTGGCGGCGGCGGCTACGGTGATCGGCCGCGCTCTTTTTTTACCGGCTTCTGGTTCCCGGGAACCGGAACACTGCAGCGATAAAACACTTAAAGCAAAGGCCAGAAAAAGTAGTTTTTTCATCTTTATAATGCAAGAAGGGCACACCAAATGGCGTGCCCTCCGGATAACGAGAATATCTTATTATCTAACGCGCATACGAGATGGCGCGCTTTTCGCGGATCACCGTCACTTTGATCTGGCCGGGGTACTGCATCTCATCCTGTATCTTCTGGGAGATCATGAAGGAGAGGTCGTCGGCGTACTGGTCGGTCACCTTTTCAGACTCTACAATGACGCGCAGTTCGCGGCCGGCCTGCATGGCGTAGGCTTTCTGAACGCCGTCGTGCGCCATGGCCAGTTCTTCCAGCTCGCCAATGCGCTTGAGATAGCTCTCCAGGATCTCGCGGCGGGCGCCGGGGCGGGCGCCGGAAATGGCGTCGCAGGCCTGGACGATCGGAGAGATGATGTTGTTCATCTCCACTTCGTCGTGGTGGGCGCCCACGGCATTGCAAACGATGGGGTGCTCCTTGTATTTTTCGCAGAGCTTCATACCCAGGATAGCGTGGGAGAGTTCGGTCTCCTCCTCGGCCACTTTGCCAATATCGTGCAGCAGGCCGGCTCGTTTGGCCATTTTGGCCTGTTTCGGGCTCAGGCCCAGCTCTGCCGCCATGATGGCGCACAAATTAGCCGTTTCGATGGAGTGCTTGAGCAGGTTTTGTCCGTAGGATGAGCGGAAGCGCATACGGCCCACCATCTTGACCAGGTAGGCATCCAGGCCGTGCAGGTCCAGGTCGATCACCGTGCGCTCGCCGATCTCGACGATCTGCTCGTCCAGTTGCTTGCGCACTTTGGCAACAACTTCTTCGATGCGGGCGGGGTGAATACGGCCGTCGGCCACCAGGCGCTTCAGTGCCAGGCGGGCCACTTCGCGGCGGATGGGGTCGAAGCTGGAAATGATGATGGCCTCCGGCGTGTCATCGACGACGATCTCTGCGCCGGTAGCCGCTTCCAATGCACGGATATTGCGGCCTTCCCGTCCGATGATCTGCCCTTTGAGGTCATCGGAGTCCAGGTTAAAGACCGAAACCGTATTTTCAATGGTGTATTCGGCGCACATGCGCTGAATGGTCTGGATGATGATCTTCTTGGCTTCCTTGTTAGCGGTCACTTTGGCCTGCTCGATCGTGCTCTTGACCAGTGCCATCGAATCGGTTTCCGCTTTGGCCTTAACCGCTTCCAGTAGTTGTTCTTTGGCTTCCGCTTCGGACAGGTTGGCCACTTTTTCCAGCTCTGTGATGAAGCGTTCGTTGGCGGCGTCCAGTTCCTCTTTTTTGCGGGCCATTACTTTTTGTTGCTTCTCCAGGTTTTCCCGAAGAGCGATAGCGTCGGCTTCGCGCTGCTCCAGGTCGGCCTGGATGGCATCCAGCGATTTGCTCCTTTCCTCCAGGCGGTCTTGTTTTTGCTTGATCTCCGACTCTATACCTTTAAACTCCACTTCTCTTTCCTTCAACTCGACCATTTGCTCCGCCTTGTGGGCCTCGAACTCGATCTTCAGGCGGTTGAACTTCTCTTTCGCCTCCTGGATCTTGCGTTGCTTGATGCGCTCGTTCTTGTTCTCGGCATTGGACAGCACCTTATCCGCTTTGGATTCAGCTTCTTCAACGATACGTTGGGCAGTCGCCCGGGCCTCCTTCACTTCCAGGTCCGCCTTGGCGTTCATCTCATCGATGTACTTCTGGTTGGCCTTTTGCGTCGTAGACCGAACAATAATATAGCCGACAATTACGCCTACAACCAGGCCGACGGCTCCAAATATTATTTCCATAATGTTTTTGTTTTAGGGGATGATGCGAAAAGCGGCGATTGCTTTTCCTCATTCCCGGCAAAATGATTGTAAAAAGCCGGACAGCGGCAGCGAGAGGAAAATTGGCGGGGATGAGGACGTTCATTTGTCGGTTGGCTATTGCTGGGTTGGCGGGCCTGCCCAGCCTGGCAAACAACCTTCAACAGGTAACAAATAACGAACCTTCATCACGCCAGGAGCCGGTCGAGCAGGGCATCCAGATTGGCAAGCTTGGCAGAAAAGGCAGGGTCGTTGGCAACTGCCTGTTTGGCTTTGTGCAGGTCTACCGCATAGGTCAGGAGCGCCATCGAAAGGCAGTCCTGTTTATCCTTATTGGTATAGGTCAACTGGAAGCGGTTTACCTTCTCGTTGACCTCATTGACGATCTTCCGGATAGCAGGCTCATCAGATGCGTCGATCTTTAAAGGATAGGGCCTGCTGGCAATTAATACCGTTATATGCTTCGTCTCTTTTTCCTGCACTCCACTCATAACTTTAATGCTTGCGCAACCATTCAATACATTGACTGATTTCCTGGATGTATTGATCGAGCTGGTCTTTCAGCTCTGTTGAATGCTCGGGTTGCTCTTCCCGCTGCAAGTCCAGTACTCGCTGCGTCTTCTCGAGCTTATCTTTCAAAGCGCCGGCTGTTCCTTTTTGGCGGTCCAGCTCAGCTTTCAATTGTTTGTTGTCTTCCTGTAAGGCGGCGTTTTCCCTTTGGATGCGCTCCATTTTGAGCGCCAGCTGCCTCACCTTGAGCTCAATGCTCTCGATTTGCTCTGATAAGTCCATTTTGGGATGTTATATTCGAAAACCAGATGGGCCGTCTACCGCAAAAGGTAGGCCATATAGCAATCCAGCCATATAACAATCCAACAATCTCTTACCGCCGGATCGACGCTCCCAATTCCGACTCGTAAGCTTCAATCAGTTTGTTGACAACCTTATCAACTTCTTTATCCATCAGCGTTTTCGTAGGATCCCCGAAAATGAAGCTGACGGCGTAGGACTTTTTGCCCTTGCCCAGTTGCTCTTCATTCTCGTAAACGTCGAAGAGGTTGATGTCCTGAATGAGCTTCTTGCCGACTTTTCTGGCTATCGCCACAATATCACTAAATTTTACGGAATTATCAATAACCAACGCCAAATCCCGCCGCACGGTAAAGAATTTGCTTAGCTCCTGGTATTCGATCTTGTGCTTGCGCACGGCCTTGAGCAGTGTATCCCAGTTAAAATCAGCGTAATAGACGCTGCTGCGGATGTCCATCTGCTTGCACAGGCGGGGCGACACCTTGCCGAACTGCACCAGCACCTGCTGGCCGCGGTGGTATTGCATGCCGAAGGCGAAAGTTTCGTCGTTGATGGCCGTTTCCTGGTAGCTGTTCAGGCCCAGGCGGGCGAGCACCTTGCTCACGATGGCCTTGATGCTGTAGTAGTCGGCGTCGCCCTTGCGGTTGTCCAGCCAGCTCTCCGGGTAGCGCTCGCCGGCCATGAACAGGCTGAGGTGGCGCTGCTCGTCAATGCCCTGCTCGCCGTGGCGGTAGGTACGCCCGAACTCGAAAAGTTTCAGGTCGGCCTGCTGTCGGTTCTGATTGTGCAGAACGGCGTTCAGTCCGCTGATGAGCATATCCGGGCGCATAATGTCGAGCTGAACGTTGGAGGTGTTGTGGATGTAAACCAGTTCTTCCTCCCCGACGCTCTTGTATATCTCCTTGTAAAAGCGCGACTCAGACAGAGAAAGCGCCATCATTTCGTGGAAACCGTTGCCGACGAGGTAATCCCCCACGGTATTGCGCAATTCGTCCGGGTCGGGCTTCGGCGCAATATTGATGCCGGTCTTGACCTGTTCCGGGATGGGCACCTTGTTGTACCCATAGATCCGCAGGACTTCTTCGATCACATCGGCTTCGCGAGTGACATCCGATTTGTTGGTGGGGACGGAAACGGTAAAACTTTCCTCACTGTCGGAAAGCACTTTCATCTCCAGCGCCTCCAGAATGCTGTGCACTTCTTCGCGGGGGATCGGAATGCCGATCAGGCGGTCGATGTGGGCGTACTTGACCAGCACCTGCGCCGGATTGGCCGGTTCCGGATAAATATCCACTACCTCGCTTGCGATCTCTCCGCCGCCCAGTTCCTTCATCAGCAGGGCGGCCCGTTTGAGGGCATACAGGGCAATATTGGGGTCGCTGCCTTTTTCGAACACCTTGGCCGCATCCGTGCGCAGGTTGTGCCCCATGCTGGTGCGGCGGATCCACTTCGGGTTGAAGTGGGCCGATTCGAGGAAGATATCGGTAGTGTCGTCTTTGACGCCGGAATTGATGCCTCCGTAAACGCCCCCGATACACATGCCTTGTGCCTGGCCATTACAGATCATGAGGTCTTCGCCGGTGAGCTCGCGTTCCACCTCATCGAGAGTGGTGAACTTGGTGCCTTTGGGTAAAGCCTTGACGATGACCTTATTGCCGGTAACCTGCCGGAGGTCGAAAGCGTGGAGCGGCTGCCCCAGCTCGTGCAGGATAAAGTTGGTAATGTCCACCATATTGTTGATGGGGCGCAGGCCGATGGACAGCAGCCGGTTGCGCAGCCAGGCCGGCGATTCACCCACGGTGATGCCTTTGATGGTTACGCCGGCGTAGCGGGGGCAGGCTTCGGGGTCCTCTACCACTACCTCCACCGGGAGGCTATTGTTGTCGGGTTTGAAATTGTCCACCTTCGGCAAACGGACTTCGCCGCTGTGGCCATGGTTGATCTTCAGGTAGGCGGCTACGTCCTTGGCCACGCCGATGTGGTTGGTCGCATCCGAACGATTGGGCGTCAGGCCGATCTCGTAAACGACGTCCGTCTCGATCTTGAAATACTCGCGGGCGGTAGTGCCGATGGGTATATCGCTGGGCAGCACCACAATGCCGCTGTGGTCTTCCCCGATGCCCAGTTCATCCTCCGAGCAGATCATCCCTTCTGAAACCTCTCCACGGATCTTGCCCTTTTTCAGCACTAAGGGTTCTTCACTATTGATGGGGTAGAGCGTGGTGCCGGCAGTAGCCACCAAAACGGTCTGCCCGGCGGCCACATTGGAGGCGCCGCAGATGATCTGCAGGGGCCCGTCGCCGTTGCCGATGTCTACTTTGGTGAGCGACAAGCGGTCGGCGTTGGGGTGCCTGCCGCACTCCAGCACTTTACCTACCACTACCCCTTCGAGGCCTCCCTTGAGGGTTTCCTCCTGTTCCATCCCTTCCACCTCCAGCCCGATGCCGGTGAGGATCTCGGAGAGTTCTTCCGGGCTGAGGTTTATATCGAGGTATTGTTTGAGCCAGTTCAGCGATACTTTCATGGTTGTTGGCTATTGTTGTTCTATTTACAGTCATTGCCGCCTATTTTAGTTCACAAAAACCCGATTTCGGGCGGCAGATTTTTTCAGGGCACAAAGATAGGGATTTATGAGGTAATCTGTTTTTGTAAAAATAAGCGTATTTTCGCAGCCATACACCCAAAGTACTGAACCTACCCCGCCATCTAATTGTAAAGAATAAACCGACTATACTCCTAACTAAATAATAAGCCAATGTTTTTTGAACTAACCGAAGAGCAACTGGCCGTACAAGAAGCGGCCCGCGAATTTGCCCAGAAAGACCTCAAGCCCGGCGTGATCGAGCGCGACTCCAAAGGGGCCTACCCGAAAGAGGAAGTCCGCAAAATGGCGGAACTGGGCTTCATGGGCATGATGGCCTCCCCGGAATACGGGGGCGGCGGCATGGATACGCTTTCCTACGTACTGGCTATGGAGGAGATCTCCAAAGTGGACAGCTCCTGCTCGGTCATCATGTCGGTAAACAATTCCCTGGTATGCTGGGGGCTCGAAACCTACGGCACCGAAGAACAAAAGGCCAAGTACCTGCCCAAACTGGCCGCCGGCGAGTGGATCGGCGCTTTCTGCCTCTCCGAGCCGGAAGCGGGCAGCGACGCCACCAGCCAACGCACTACCGCCGTCGACATGGGCGACCATTACCTGCTGAACGGCACCAAGAACTGGATCACCAACGGCGGCTCGTCTAATGTGCACCTCGTTATAGCCCAGACCCACCCGGAGGCCGGCCACCGCGGCATCAACGCCTTCATCGTAGAGACCGCATGGGACGGCGTGGCCATCGGCGCCAAGGAAGACAAACTGGGCATCCGCGCCTCAGACACCCATACCATCATGTACAGCGATGTCAAAGTGCCCAAGGAGAACCGCATCGGAGAGGACGGCTTCGGCTTTAAATTCGCCATGAAGACCCTCAACGGCGGCCGCATCGGCATCGCCGCCCAGGCACTGGGCATCGCCGGAGGCGCCTACGAACTGGCACTGGAATATTCGAAGCAGCGCGAAGCCTTCGGAAAACCGATCAGCAAGCACCAGGCCATCGCCTTCAAACTGGCGGATATGGCCACGGAGATCGAAGCCGCCAAGCTGATGGTCTACCGCGCCGCCTGGCTGAAAGACCAGGGCATGGAATACGACACGGCCAGCGCCATGGCCAAGCTATACGCCTCGGAAGTGGCCATGCGCCACACCATAGAAGCGGTACAGATACATGGAGGTTACGGCTACGTGAAGGAATACCACGTCGAGCGCCTGATGCGCGACGCCAAGATCACCCAGATCTACGAAGGCACCTCCGAGATCCAGCGGATCGTCATCTCCCGGGCCATCCTGGAAGGGCAGTTGTACCTGCCGATATTCGGGAGCGCGATGGAGCAGAAGGCTTGAGGAAGGCGGAAGTCGGAAGCCGGAAGGGTTCCCCTTCTTCTCCCCGCCATTATCCGCAAAAAAAGCATCTGCCTGACGCAGGCGGATGCTTTTTTTGTGATTCCGCCAACTACCTGGTGCATTTTGACGTTTGTATTATCTGTAGCAAAAACCAAGAATGAAAGGAGCGTTTCAAATTGCCAAATTCTTCGGGATCCCTGTACAGGTGCACTGGACCTTTGTGCTGATCTTCGTCTATGTCTTCTATGAAGGGATGGGCAATTCCATGAGTTGGCTGGAGATGGGCTGGATCATGGTCTTTGTGCTGGCCTTGTTCGTCTGCGTGGTGTTGCATGAGTTTGGCCACGCCCTTACCGCCCGCCGATTCGGAGTAGACACCCGGGACATCATCCTGTCGCCCATCGGAGGGGTGGCCCGGCTGGACCGGCTGCCGGAGCAGCCCATGCACGAGTTTCTGGTGGCCATCGCCGGCCCGTTGGTCAATATTGCCATCGGCGTGGTGCTCTCGTTCGTGCCACTGGTCTCGTCAGAAGAAAGCCGACAGAATTTTGTCAACTTTTTCATGCAGGCCTTCTATCCTCAAAGCAACTTTTTTGTTTCCGACCCTTCCCCCTTTCAGTATTTCATTTTCGGACTGGTGTCCCTGAACATAGTACTGGCCATCTTCAACCTGCTTCCTGCCTTTCCAATGGACGGCGGGCGGGTGTTGCGGGCGCTGTTATCCTTACGCCTGGGGCGCCTTCGGGCTACCCGGATCGCAGTTTTCATCGGCCAGTTGATCGCTGTACTTCTGGTGGCCTACGGCCTTTGGAACTACCACTACATCACTGCCCTGATCGGCCTGTTCGTCTTTGTTACCGCCGCCAATGAGTACCGCATGGCCAAGCTCGACGGCGTGCTCGAAAACCACCAGGTGCGGGATGTACTCCGGCCTCAGTTTACCAAACTTTATACTCAGGACCCTCTGAGCCTGGCCATGGGGCCGCTCAGCCAGGGAATAGAACGCAACTTCCTGGTTTTCGATGAATGGCAGAACCTGGTCGGCATTTTGCCCGAAGAACGCATTTTAGAGGCTGCAAAAAACGAGCTGGCGGAAGAGTCTGCACCCCCACTTGCCGGCCAACTCGCCAGCAACAGGTTCGAGGCTATCCTGGCTTCCGACTCCCTAAAGTCTCTTTTTCCCATTATGCAGTGGAAAGGGCATCGTGTCCTACCGGTTTATGACAAGGGTAAGCTGGTCGGGGTTGTCGACAAAAATGCACTGAACAATTTCATTTCCCTCCAGGCAAGGCTCGAAAAGCAAAACAGCCCTTACCGGTTTTGGCAAGGGCTGTTTCGGAGCCGAAACAAGGCGCAGGAAGGCTAGTTCAATTGTACGTTGCGAGTAGTTTTTCCAAAGCGCAACCTGAATGCATTATTCTCCCTTAACGTCCTCCTTAATTCCAAGCTTAACTTTTACCAACGGCATGACGTCATCGGCATCCTCGGCGAACAGTATGGCATTGAATACACTGGTGTCGAAGATCATGGCATAACCATTCTCCTTAGCCACCTCCTTCAGCGCAGTTTCTGCCCGGTCGATGATCGGGCCCAGTAACTCCTGGCGCTTGGCTTCCACTTTCTGGGCAACCTCCTGCTCATATGCCAGGATCTCGTCCCTTCGGCTGCTCAGCTCTTTCTCTTTTTGCTGTTGTTGGACAGGAGTAAGGTTTCCACCTTGGGCCTCCTTCAATACAGCTTGGTAATCCTGCTGGAATTTTTTGGCCATTTCCTCGCCCTTGGCCACCAGCTGCTTTTGGTACGCCTCGAGTTCACTGTTGGCCGATTGTGTCTCTTCCATGGAGGATATCAGGCCTCCGTAATTCAAATGCCCGTATTTTTCCTGGGCGGAAGACAGCACAACCCCCAAAGCAACAAAGGCAGACAACAAAAGGATCTTTTTCATCATTGGTTTGTATTTGTAAAAAAACACCGCAAAGGTAGGCCTAGACGTCAACTTTGCCAATTTTTTGTTCTTAATTTCCTCTTACCACCCTGTTAAATAGTGTTATAACCAACTGATTACCAATTCCATTTAAGGCTATTTCCGCTACTCATTCCCGGGCGAGGACAATACGAATAAAAAACAAATTATTTTAATTGTTTTGTTTCAAAACAAAAAGTTTTATATTTGAGCCAACACCTTCGCTTGTCGATACAAAAAATTGCAACATGGACCTTACACCTATTCAAAATGTGAAGGCCAGAGCCTTTCGGGCCAGCCAGCAAGTCAATCAAACCATTCAAAAATACTGGCTTAGGGCGGCCCTGCTCGGCATTGCCCTGTATATGGTTCACGAAAAAGACCTGGCCATCGACCTCCAGCTGAGCAATATCCCGGCAGCGGCTATCCAGTTGAGCGACATGATAGAACCGCCTATTACAGTGGAAGCGCAACCCGCCAGCCTGCGGTTTCCGGCGCCGGAAGCAAGGCCTGCCTCTACCGGCAAGCATCCGCCTTCCCGGGAGTTGCCCACCGGGGATGAAAGCCCCAAGGCGGTGAACGTAAGCAACCTGGCCAATACCTATTCCAATCTCAGCGATAGCCAAAAAGGGGTTCGCAGCGGAGAGGACGAAGCGATACGGGCAGAAAAACGCCGGAAGCAACAGCAATACGTCAAGCGCTATGCGGAGGTGGCTCAGGCAGAAATGGAAAAGTATGGCATCCCCGCCAGCATTACCCTGGCTCAGGGGCTTCTGGAGAGTAATGTTGGAGAAAGCAAACTGGCAACACACAATAAGAATCACTTTGGCATCAAGTGTTTTTCCCGCAGTTGCAGGAAAGGCCACTGCAGCAATTTTACCGACGACAGCCATAAGGACTTCTTCAGGATCTACAAGAGCAGTTGGGAGAGCTACCGCGCCCATAGCCTGCTGCTCAAAGGTTCCGGCCGATACCAGAAACTGTTCCAGCTCGGCGGCAGAGACTACCGCGGATGGGCCAATGGCCTTTCAAGAGCCGGTTATGCCACCGATAAGCAATACGGGCAAAAGCTGATCAACCTCATCGAAGACCTCGATTTGCACCAATATGACCGGTGAGGTCAATGCATCCGAACCAGCCAACCAATGAAGATCAGCCCTGCGACAGCTGCAATGATCCAGAATGCAGGAATACCGGAAGGAACTAGGGGGGCTACCGGCTGGCTATAGGCCAGATAACCCGCCCAGAAATAGGGATGGGCTTTCTGTGGATTATTGCCGTGACGGGACAAATAAGCGCACCTGGCTTCCTGAAGGCTTTTGGATACGTCGCCATTAGATTGCCGCAGGTTCAGAAACAGCTCCAACAACTCGGCGGAAGGGCTGCCTGTTGCCGCCCAGCGGTGAAAAAGAAGCGACTGGCCTCCACTATACTGCAACGCCTCTGCCAGTTGCTGCCACCCGGCGCCTCCAGTGGAATACGGTGCAACTGATGCCAGAATATACAAAGCTACCGGCTTTTGCAAGAAATAGGCCTCTTCCAGATACAGGCGGTTGTCGTATGAGCTGTCCTTTTGCTCTAAAAAGGTTATGAAGGTTTCATCAGGTAAGGCACCGGCCCGGGCATCCAGCGCAAGCAGCAGGACATCCGTAGAGGGAAGGCTTCGAAAAGCACCCTCTCCGGCCATAGGCCCTTCCCAGAGATGCCCGTCATGTTCGGCGGCCCAACTTCGGGCCAGCTCAGAAAAATATCCCATTGAAGAGGGGCCATCCGTTAAAGGATAGGCGCCTTTAACAGCTACCTGCCCTATGGGGGCTGCCTGCACAAAGGCCTCAAAAGGGGATTCGTATTCAAAAGTGGCACGGCCTTCACAGGCATTCTTCAGGGCTGTAGCGGAATTGTGATAGGATAAGACATCGCTCAGCCCGAGATAAGGCAGCTGAGATATTCCTCCTCCCTGTGGCGCCGGCGGCAACAAGGCCTCAAAGGGCAACCACTGCAGAATCCCGTGAGGGATCAGGAAAATTTGCTGGCCCGGCTTCCTGGTATGGCCTGGCAACAGTTTTTTATACAGCTCTTTAGCCAGCGCGGCCATCTTCTGGTAGGCGGCTTCGGAGCTGCTTTCCGGAACAATTCCCGGATCATTGGACACCATCTGGAGAAAGGATTGAAGGCCATTTCGAAAATCCTCATCCATGGGCCGGCTGAAGAGTTGAAAACTTGCGCCGGTAAAGTGAAAAACATAAAGGAACTCTTTATCGAGGTAATAAGAGAACAACACTGCCGACTGCTCCTGCAAAAGAGCGCTCAAAGCTTCAGGAGCTACCGGTTCCGTTCCGAACTTCAGGCGAAAATACCGGGGAGCTTCCTTCTCCAGCTTATCCAGAACAGTTTGGTATTGCGACTCCTTCCTTTCGATCTCATCCTGGATAGCATTGGCTTTTTCTTCCTGGAAACGGTTATTCCGGAGATCCCTGAACAGAAGTTGTACAGCCATTTTAAGATCGGCTTCCTGCTTCAACAGGGATTGAGGGGCTTGCGAGAAGCTGGTAGGCGGCAGCAACAGCAAAGGAAGTCCGATGCTCAGCTGCTTGCTCCGCTCGGAAAAGAAAAAGGCTTCTTTGAGGTAGCGTCCTTCCTGGTTTTGCTGGTAGAGGTTGTAGCAGGACCGGATCGCATGGCTGTAAAGTTCTTCCTGAGCGTCCAACAAGAATACGAGCTGGCTTACAGGCAAAGGAGTGCGAACAAGCCTGGCAAGGATCTTGTCGCAGCGCTCAAAAGCATTCAAAGCGGCTTCCAGGTTGAAAAGGGTATTGCGGTCCTGGCCGGCCAGTTCGCTATGGATGCCGCCCATGGCCAACAGGGCTTTAAACCGGAAGAACAGCGCTCCTGCCTGGCGGCTGTGTTCCCATTCGGCCGCCAACTGTTTGTACTGTCGAATGGCCTGTTCATGATCTCCCTTCAGGCGATAGGCTTTTCCCAGGCTCTGGTTGGCTTCCTGGAGCAACCAGAAAGGGGCATCGGCCTGGTTGAGCACATTGGTAAGCTGTTGAATTCCTTCCTCCACTTGCCCTTTTTCGATGAGCAGGCTACCCAACAGGGCCCGGGCGTTCAGGATACTATGGGATTCGCCCTGCCTTTCGGCCCATTCCAGAAAGTCGTTTGCCGCTTCAAGGGCTTCGGACAGGTTGCCCGAGAGCCACAAGGCCCTGCACCATTGCTGGTAATTTATGGCGGAGGTTTCCTCTTTAACTGACAAGGCCTGGCGATAGCTGCCCGCCGCTTTCTCATATCGTCCCATTTCCATCAGTATCGCCCCCAGCAACTGATGGTATCGCCCGAGGAGCCCGGGGTCGTGCACAGGACTGAAAGCCAGGGCCTGAACCGCTTCCTGGGCGAAAGCCCTGGCTGTGGACAGTTGCCCGCTTTCAAAATTCCGGATAGCCATTTCGTGGAAGGCCTCAGCTGCATCAATCCCCCCGGCATCCGGGTTTTGGCGATACAGGAAAGCCGCCTCGCTGTATTGCTGTACGGCCAGTTCCTCCTTGCCCAGCAACCGGTTGACCCGTGCCATTGACGACAGGGTTGACGCCACCCCCGCAGGGTTGCCCCCTGGCCGGACTTTGCTGATATTGAAGGCTTTTTCATAAAGGCTCAAGGCCCGGGGATAGTCTTTGCGGGCCAATTCCAGGCTCGCCAGATTGGTATAGGAAATGGCCATATCCGGGTGCTGAGGACCCAGCAGTTCTTTTCGGAGGTTCATGGCCTGTTGGTAAAGGGCAACCGCTCGTTCAAAATCCTCCGCTGCCATCCATGCATGGGCCATCCAATCGTAAGAATCCGCCAGCAGGGTATGCTGGCTGCCATAGATGCTTTCCCGGATCATTAGCCCCATTTTGTGCACTTCTATGGCTTTGGCATGGCGCCCGGAACGGCTGTACACTTCTGCCAGGCGGTGGGCCGCCCTGGCCGCCTCATCATTGTCGCGGCCCAGCCGCTGAATGCTTTCCCAAAGCGCCTTTTTCGCCGTGCGCTTGGCGTCATCCATCTTTCCGGTGCTCAGATATACATTGGAAACTTGATTGAGGCAGGAGAAGTAATATTCCCATTCCTGGGCAGCTTCATACAGAGACGCAGCTATTTCCAGTTCCTGTATGGCCCCTTCGAAATTGCCATTCAGCAACGAGGATGCAGCCTTGTTCTGGTATTGTGCCGCTTCCTGCAGACTGGAAGGCTGACACCAAAGAGAAGCGGCCGCAGAGAGTAAAAGTACCGCAGTAAGATATTTCCTCATAGTGATGCTTGCTGTTTCCAGTTCATGGGACTGAAATAAGCATAGGAAGCATTATGGTAGCAAGGGCCAAGCCCCTGAGCGCATGTTTTTAGGCCACGGCCACACCGGGGAATGCCCAGGTTAAAGTTACACAATTTATGGGTGCTGCAAAATGTTCTTTGAAGAAGCCTTCCAGCTTCTTAACCGCCGCTCACCGGCGGAATGATCACCACCTCATCTCCAGGTTGAATAGCCTCCTGATCGTCGGCATATTCTGTATTCAACGCTATAGCGAAGGACGCCAGCTTTTCAAAGGCAGGATAAGCCCGGCACAGATGGGCTTTCAATTGCCCGACGGTAGGTTGCTCCGGCAATTCCACCGAAAGCGTAGTGCCCCCGAGTATATCCTTGGCGATGCCAAATGCTAGTATTTTCACCTCCATATCGCAACTTCAGGCTTGGTTGATTATACCATCAACAGTCGAAAGGAGAGAAAAGTTATTCGCCTTTTGGTTAATTTTAACAAAATCTTAACAAAATTTTAACACCCCTTCCTCCTTCTGCACGTCTCAAACAATAAACCGATATTTATTCGGTCGATAAGCTGGTGGCAAGCAATAAAATTGCTCAAGTTCTTCAGCTGCTGCCGATCGGTTTACTTCTTTTTCGGCAACCAAAATTTTTTTAGGCCTTTTACCGGTAACAATGTTTCATGAGAATCGTATAAAGGGATAGTACGGGGCAAAATCATTGACTTTTTTAGCAAAAGGGTATAGCTTTGCCCCAGTTTTTAACATGTACGACAAAAAATCAGCCGCTTTTCGGCTGGAAAAGAGAGAATCAAATTAGCCCTAGTAGTACTGCATTGCTCTAATTGCAAGGCCTTAAGCCTCGCGCTATTTAGTGAAATGCAAAATTAATTATGCGATGAAAATCCCATGGACAATTGTTGCCCTCTTGGCAGCCAACTGCCTGTTTGCAACAAACAAAAAAGCGGCGTTTCCCCTCGACGCCAGCGCCACTGTGGAAATCCACTGGCCTGCTGAAATGAATGGGGACATCAAAGATCGTCTGGCACAACTCAAAATTCCTTTCGAAGCCAGATACGACAATCAGATAAGAGATATCATTAAGGATTACGTCACGAATGGCCTCCACGACACGGAAAACATGTTGGGGCGTACCTCTTTTTATTTCCCGATCTTTGAACACTACCTCAGCCTTTACGGCTTACCGAAAGAACTCAAGTACCTGCCGATCGTAGAAACTTCACTCGAACCCGTTGCCCGCTCCGGCGCAGGAGCCGCTGGCCTTTGGCAGTTCATTCCGGGCACTGCCCGCGAATACCGCCTGCGCATGAACGAGTACGTCGATGAACGTTTCGACCCCTACCGGGCAACCGAAGCCGCCGTGAAAATGCTCTCTGCTCTGCACAAGCAATTCAACGACTGGAGCCTGGTGCTGGCCGCCTACAACTGTGGACCAAGCAGGGTCAGAAGTGCGATCCGGGCAGCAGGATGCTATGATTTCTGGGAACTGCGCGCACACCTGCCGCAGGAAACCCAGAACTACGTACCGCGCTTTATTGCAGCGGCATATGTGGCCAACTTTTACAACCACCATGGCCTGCAACCTCGTTTCCCGATGAACACTGCCGAACAGGGCCGTGCCATCAAGATCTATGATAGCATGACCTTCGGCGATATCGCTTACGTAACCGGCGTAGACGAGCAGACCATCCGCAAGTTCAACCCGAGTTACAAAAAAAGCATTATCCCCAATAGCCAGCGCGGCAACTTCCTGCTGCTACCGGCACGGGCAATGTCAAAACTTAGGGACTACCTGCTGGCGCTCAAGGCCGGAGATTACATCGACCCGGTTCTGCTTTACCCTAATTTTCAGAAGTCAACCTATGTCGTGAAGCCGGGAGAAGACCTCTATACCCTTGCCAGAAAATTCCATTGCACAGCCGATGAGATCATGCGGTGGAATGCCCTGCCAACGCCCGAGATCTTCGTGAACCAGGAACTACTGCTGTTCCTTCCCGGACAAGGGTACGCCGCAAAACCCTGACCTTAGATCGTCTTCTTTTTGGTTGCCAGCCTGATGGCGCTATCCTGAACAAGCACTTAGCATCAAGTTCGGGATAGCGCCATTCTTCTTTGTTCTCTCCACGCATTTTTATTTTCTTAATTTCTCTTGCTTCTTTTTATTGTTAAGACACTGAAATCAGTTTTTTACAAATTTTTTTTATACCCAAGTATTAACCACGCCTTCCCGCCTCTCCAAAAAATACCCTGAAAAGGTTAACAAATCGTTCCGGGCCTCGTAAAAGATCATTAGTGGCTGCAAAGAAAATGGGCAAACGGGGATTGAATGGCCACTAAACTGAACCTCAGCAAAATAGATTACTCATGAGATCTACGGCCTTAACCCTAATCATCTTACTATCCCCCATTCTTGCGGTATCCGCCGCTCCTCCAAAAAATCAAATCCCGGAGAAGGGCTTCCGGCCCGAACAAATGTCCTACGAAATCCCCCTGCGCTTGTTGCAAATGCCGCTCTCCTTCACGGTAGAGTACAATGCAGAAGTGCGGCAACAACTTACCGATTACCTCCGTAAAGGGCGGCGGGAAACAGAACGAATGCTGTCCCGCACCGCGCTCTACTTCCCGATCTTCGACCATTACCTGAAGAAGTACGGCCTTCCCAATGACCTTAAGTATATACCGCTGCTGGAATCGCGCCTCCGGCCCACGGCCGAATCATCGGTAGGAGCAGTAGGCCTCTGGCAGTTCATGCCGGCTACTGCCCGGCATTACCAGCTGCAGATCGACGAGTACGTCGATGAGCGGATGAACCCCTACCTGGCCACTGAGGCCGCCGTCATCATGCTTTCCCAATTGTACCAGGACTTTGGCGACTGGTCTTTGGTGCTGGCCGCCTATAATTGCGGCCCCGGGCGGGTGAGAGCTGCCATGCGGCGCACCGGCTGTGATAACTTCTGGGATATTCAACACCTGCTTCCCAGGCAAACCCAGCGCTACCTCCCGGCTCTGATCGCCACTATTTATGTTGCTAACCACTACGGGCGACACGGCCTGCAACCCAACTCCAAAAAATCAAACTACCTGCCCTTCCAGGTATTCAAAGTCCAGCACGCGTTGAACCTCAATGACATCGCCCGTCATTGTAAGATCTCCCGGGAGCGCCTCTCCCGGTTAAACCCGGGCTTCCTTCAGGACTACATCCCCTACTCCAGCCAGGGCCGCTACCTCATCCTGCCGGAAGAAGTATTGCCGGATTTTCAGAAGTACATCATCAAAGAGAGCCGGCGGGCCAAGGAACGTTATGCCATTGCCGTACTGAACTCTAATGCCCCTCTGCTGCCGCCCCAGGCCCCGGAGGAGGGTAATAAAAATGCCGGCTTGCCCAAAGCGGACATTTAAGATCAGCAGCCCCTTGCTCCGACATTCTGGCACAAAAAGCAGAAAAAGTCTCCGATCCGGACAGGGATTACCGGAAACTATGCCTAATATTGGGGCGATCCGCCTAAGTACTTACCGGGGCGGAAAAAGTTCGACAATGGTTAAATTGCTATCAGGCTATATTGTCCGCTCGCGCGTGTCCGTTCAAATGACCGTACGGAAACTAACAATATAGCTGTCAATCCCTGTACTATGGAAACCCTACTCGCCTACGTTACCTGGGATGCTTCCCCCGAGATCGTCAAGATCGGCCCGCTGACCCTGCGTTGGTACGGACTGCTCTTCGCCCTGGGCTTTCTCCTGGGCCTGTACATCGTCCGCGCCATGTTCCGGGCGGAAAAAGAACCGGAAGAGTGGCTGGATAAGATCTTTATCTACATGGTCGTAGGCGCCGTAGTGGGCGCCCGCCTGGGCCATGTGTTCTTCTACGACTGGGAATATTACTCCCAGCACCTCTCCGAAATACCTGCCGTCTGGAAAGGCGGCCTGGCCAGCCACGGAGGCGCCATCGGCATCATCATCGCCCTGTGGATCTTCTCGGCCCGCACCGCCAAACGCTCCGTACTCTGGGTGCTCGACAAAGTAGTGGTACCCACCGCCCTGGCCGGCTGCTTCATCCGCCTGGGCAACCTGATGAACTCCGAGATCGTAGGCACGCCCTCCGACGCGCCCTGGGCCTTCCTTTTCGTCCGCGCCTACCCCCCCGACCTGGCCGAAGAGCCCCGCCACCCGGTACAATTGTACGAGTCCCTCAGCTACCTGCTCACTTTTTTCCTGCTGTATTGGGCTTACTGGAAGACTTCCGCCAAGGAGAAACTGGGCCGCATGTTCGGCCTGTTCCTGGTGCTGGTCCTCGGCGTCATCCGCTTCGGGCTGGAGTTCTTCAAGACCAGCCAGGGGGGCTTTGAGACGGCCTTCGGCGGCACGCTCAGCACGGGGCAGTTGCTGAGCATTCCCTTCTTTTTGGTAGGGTTGTATTTTATATTTAGGCCGGTGAAGAAGAAGGCTTAACCCCCTCACTCCATCCCCTTCAACAGCGCCAGGTCCAGACGCCACAGCTCATACGTATCGATCAGATACCACAGCTTCTGGTGGTAGGTCTTGCTCGTGGCGTATCCGGCCATCTTCAGGCCGGCGGCACAGGCAGCGTAGTAGGGCACGGTGGTCTCCCCTTTGAAAAATTCGTGGGGGGCAATGCCGGAGGCGCGCTGGAAGGTGCGGGCGGCCTCGGTGATATCGTGGTCGGTCCCGATAGGAAAGGTATTCCAGATCCAGCTGTAACAGCCGGTCTGCCCGGGAGTACAGGGGCGGGTGAGCAACTGGGTATGGCGGGCATAGCTGTCGCCGACGGAGCGGTAGGCTTCAAAGCGGTCGTAGGAATTATCGTCGTGGAAATTGAAGACGCCAACGGCCGGGGCAATGAACAGAAAATCTTCATCGCGCAGCTCGTTGAAACGCTTGGCTTTCACTTTCTGGCGGGCGTGGCTGCTGAGCCGCGCTTTGATGCCGAAATGGTTGTTGGTCTTACGGGCAAGCCGGGAGGTTCCTGCAGTGGATTCCAGCAGGGCCTGCGCCAGCTTGATGCTGGCAGGCACCTTGTGGCGGTACATTTCCAGCAGCGCCGCCTCCTTGTTGGCCTCGATGTAATCGACGAATTGCCGGGCGGCGCGCATCCTCCCCTTTGAGAAGCCGGCCTTTTCAAGCTTGGCGAGAATGTCCTCTCCTTTCCAGGTATTGCGCAGGCCGATCCTTTCGGGCGGGCCCTCGTCGGGCTTGCTGAAGATGTCGGTTGAAGTGTCCAGTTCATAAAAACGCTGCAGGGCCTCCGCAGAAATACCGCCCATTGCCTGCAGGCCCGAGCGGTACGCATCGCTCAGTTCATAGAGAATGGGCAATTGTTTGCTAATTTCCTCCCATTTGTTCTGCCGAAGGTACAGGCCCGCCAATATCATCCCCAGCACGAACAGGCCGGTGAAAAAGCCCCGCGCTAGCTGTGATGTCCCCTCGGCGGTAGAGTGGAATAGTCCCATAATCAATTGGCAGTAGATTTATTGGATCCGGAAAATCTTTTTCTAAAATAAGGTACTTCCCGGAATTGCCAAATTAAAAAAAATCACATCCGTTGCGTTAAGGCCGGCAATCGGATTACAAAATAAAGCTAAAAAGTATTACATTTACCCCGCCCTAAATCATAATCTCCTATTAGCCTGACCCTTTTACTTGGGGCCTGATTGAGATATGTACCCGCAAAACGCCGGGAATACTGCTCAACCCAGCCTCCAAGGCCCTTCTGCTGGTATTGATTTTCTAAGGCGCCCTATGTGGGCATAGACGGTACTTTCTGGTGTCCGGTTCTTGTTCGGTCTGCCCCTAAAGAGAACAACCGGCCCCTGGCCAGAAAGCGGATGAATGATTGTTTTTCGTGGAAAATGAGCCAATTTCCCTTTGTATGAAGAGCGTTTGGTTGCTACCCCTTTTATGGCTACCCCTCTGTTGCCTGCCTACCGGCATGCGGGCCCAGTCTGTACTCGAACTCCAAGAGTGCGGCGTTTCCTATATCGACCCGCAGGACGACCTTGGCAATACCCAGCCCTCACAGGATACCCTGGCCTATACGGAGTACTTCCCGGACGATACCCTGCTCCGGGCCTATTATATAGACATCAACGCATTCGGCGGGCAACAGGTCGACCGCGCCCGCGTTTTTGCGCTCATGCCGGATGGCAGCCGGAAAGCGCTCGGCAGCCTTTCCTTTGGCAATTGTATCGGTTGCGTGGACGGCTTTGCGCTGGTGGAGAACGATTCCCTTCTGGTGCAGGGCGTCAATGATGTCAATACGATGAACCTCTGGCTGCAATCGCTCGGACAGCCCCCCTACGCCCTTCCGGCCAACCTGCAAACCTTTACCGGTGTCGGGCGCCTGAGCGGCCAGCTGCCTTTCTGCGCGAAAGGCCTGCGGGTAGAATTCGTCGTATTCAGCAACCCCACCAGCACTTCCACCGAATTTTCCACCCATATCCACTGCCCGGAAGTAGTGCGCTCGTGTGTGATCGAAAAGGAAGTGGAGGTGGACTGCCAGAAGGACAGCATTACCCTGCGGGCGCTCCTGCCGCCGGATTGCTTTTCCGGGCCACTACAGGTTGAATGGTCCAACTCCAACGGCTGGAGCTCCGATTCGATAGCTGCCCGGCTTCCCCTGTCCGGCAACGAGGGCATGTACTACCTGCGCGTGGAAGATGATTGCTGCACCTACGTCGACTCCGTCCTGGTAGAGAACCCGGATTTTGCCCAGGCCGGAGCCGATCAACTGATCTGCCAGGGTACAACAGCCAGCCTGCAGGGCGGCGGCGGCATCAGCCACTTCTGGGAAAGGCCCGACGGCAGCACGGAAGATGGCGCAGCGCTCGCTATTCCCAATGCCTTGGGCACCGACAGCGGCCCATACATCCTCCATGCATTCAACGAGGAAGGCTGTGAAGATACCGACACCCTGCTGCTCACCGTCAATGTCCCGCCCACTCCGGAGATCCTGTTCGAAGAAGTATGCCTGGAAGACACTCTCCTGCTCCGCCTCGGCAACGACAGCCTTTTCAACCAGATCGTGTGGGCCGGCGCCACGGGTAATAATATACCCAACGGTATCCTCTACAGCTTCCAGCCGTCGGACATCGGCGCCTATACCCTGGCCGCTACCGACTCTTTAGGGTGCGAAATACGGGAAACCTTTGATGTCTTCGGATTTACCCCTTCCGACATCGAATCGGTGGTCGAAGAGAGCTGCGACAGCACCCGCATCTATCTTTTTCCAAATACCTACCAGTACGTATGGAATAACGGGCAATCGGGTAGCACCCTGGCCACGGCTGCCGGGGGATCTTTCCTGGTATCGATCACCGATGATCAGGGCTGTAGCACCACCCAAATTTTTGACCTGCCGGCTCCCGACGGGCCGGATGTGGAAATAGAACTGGAGCAACCACTCTGCCCCAACGACTATGGGGGCATCCGCTTCGTTCCCGCCGACCCGGATCAGCCGCTCATTTACTCCATTGACGGGGGAGAAACATACGAACTATCCCCCCGGTTCAACAAACTCCTGCCGGGAGCCTACTCACTGGCCATTCAGGACGGCCTGGGCTGCATCCGGGAGCAAACGGTTGAACTGTTGTCTCCGGATACCCTTGCTGTAGCGCTGAACATCAGCGAACTGAATGTGCGCCCCAATACGCCGGTAAGCCTCTCCACCGAGGTGATCGGCAATGTGCTGCGCTATCAGTGGCTGCCCAAAGAGATCGACACGGAGAGCCCGGTGTCCAATTTCCTTGCCCGCCAGGATATGGATGTGCGCATCATCGTTGAGGACGGCCGCGGCTGTAAAGCTTCCGACGGCTTCCAGCTGACGATCGTGCTGGGCGACATCTACATACCCAACGCCTTTTCTCCCGATGGCGACGGCCGCAACGACCGCTTCACCTTTTACAGCGACAATGGCTCCGGCGAGATCATCGAGCGACTGCGCATCTACGACCGATGGGGGGCGTTGGTCTACGAAGGAGAAGAACTGTTCCTCAATGATGAGTCCACCGGTTGGGACGGGCGTTACGGAGAAAAAAATATGAACCCGGGGGTGTACGCCTATCAGGGGGTCGTGCGCTTTGGGAACGGGGCGAAAAGAGCATTCAAAGGCGATATTTCGCTGGTACGATAAAAGAACCAAAAGAAATGAGTATGACGCGAACAATACTTCCGGCCATTCTTCTGGCGCTGATGATCAGCGGCCTTCAGGCGCAGTCGCTGGAGATGGGTGTCGAAACGGTAACCGGTGTAGCGCGCACTACATTTCGGGGCAGCCTGGCGGAGATCGCCGGTTTTTCGGAAGTAGAGATCACGGATGGCATCGTGGATTCCGCGCTTACCAATGCCGGCATCGATGCTCCGCGCTGGCTGAAGGAGCTCTTCCCCGGCATTCGGATCGAAGTGACGGGAGAGATCAATAAGAAGCTTTCGCGCAATGTAAATGGCGTTCGATTCTTCGCACGTTACCACTTTTTGGGTGGAAGCTTTACCATTTCTGACCCACGGTTAACGGAAAAGCCAGAAGCCAGGAAACTGAAAAACCAGATGAAGTCTGTCCGCCTTTCGCTGGCGGGAAAGGCCGGTGAACTGGCAGAGCACCTGGCCTTGCTGGCGCTGGAAGACGCTACTAAAACCGAGCCTTTTTTCTCCAGGCGCTACGACCTGGAGGCCTACCTCCACCTCAAACGGCTCTTTATGCCGGGCCAGGCTATCCTGGAATGGGGCAAGAACCGCAACGCCTCCCTCGATTTCGAAGTGACCCCGGGCATCCGCTTTTCCGCCGACCCCTCGCCGGTGGTCGACCTGGGCAGTGTGCTGCTGATCAGCGAAAAGCTGGACAGCCTGATGGAGGGCGGCATCCTGCGCCCGGTGGAGAATACGACCGACCAGATCGCCGAGGCCATCCAAAATGTGGTTTTCGGAAAATTCAAGGACCCCAGGACGGTGCCTGCCATGGGGGGCTTTGTAAGGGCTGAACTGCTGGCCAGCTTCGGCAACGGAGTCTCCGCCATCTTAGGCGCCGACCTCAGTTTCAGCCGGCATACTTCTATCAATGGCACCCGGCCCATGTATTCCACCTATGCCTTTGCCGGGCTGCGGTGGGGAATAGGGGTGGGGAAAAGAAAATGAATTCGCAGCTGTTTCAAGGTGACGCCATTTGGATACCCAAATTTATTTGGGTTTGAAGACGCCTTAACGGCCTAAAATAGATTATATGGCTTACGCCTTCGACGCCAAATAAATTTGGCGATCCTAGGTGAGCGCCTTCGCCTTCGACGCCAAATAAATTTGGCGATCCTGGGTGAGCGCCTTTATCAATCAGGCTTTTAAATCAAGAAGGGAAAACTAAAAAGAAGGGACAATGAACGGAAAATTTTACGCCTTACTGCTTATTACCACTTTCCTGCTGGCCAATAAGCAGGCAACCGCCCAAACGGCAGAGGATTACAGAAAAAAACCGGGCGCCACCTACCTGATCACCCTGGACGACGCCCGCCTGGATATCGGATTGCAAACCGTCTCGGTATTTGCCCTGGACGACAAGGCCCCCCTTGCCGCCAACCCCCACTACCGCGCCATGTGGAACCTCATCAAGCTGGGTGCTTCCCTGGAATCCTTACTACAGGGCATGGACGAGCCGATCAATGACCTCAACATGGAAAGGGAGTTTGGGCAAAATGGGTACAACAAAACGATAATCGGCTTTTTCCTACGCTACGGCTTCGGCGAGTCCTCCGATGTGGAAATGCAGCGGCAGCACCTCGAGCTGTCCGTCAGCCCTGGGTATTTCAAGCAGGGCCGCCGCGGCATGAACCTGCATCTCGACTACCGCGTCAACCTGGCCAATACGCGCTACGGAGCAGGGGTCAACAGCATTGCCAGGGCCATCGATTATGAGATATTCATCGGCGGCCGGGCAGGTTTCGACTGGAGCTTCCAGCGCTCGGAAGGCGAGGCCGGCTTCTTCGCCCACCTCAATGAAGAGATCAAACGGATAGCGGAGGAGAATGAATTTACGGTCGCCCAACTGCTGACCCTGGAAAGACTGGCGGAAGACAGCAAGATATTGCTGCCCGAAGATGTGGGCGGCCGTTCCTTCCACATCGGCCCCATAGCCGGCGCCCGCCTCTCCCGAAGAATATTCACCAATGGGCAGGTTTTCCTCGGCGGCCAGTTCTTCTACGATGTTATGGACCTGGTGAACAGGACCAAGGAGGTGGAGAATATGCGCAGCCAGCATCACGTATCCATCAGCCTGGGGCTGAGCCTGGCTATCGGAGGGGAAGGAAGAGGGATGGTGAGTTTTTATTGAATACAGGTTGGAAGGCCCAAAGGTCACCCTTCCAACCTGCTACTAATCTTTTTTCGGCTTCCGGCTTCCGCCGCCTCGGCCGCCTTTATTCCCGCCACGGCCCCCACTGCGGCTGCCGCCGCTTCGGCCTTTGCCTTTGCCACCGCCACCGCCGCTGCGTCCTCGTCCGCCACCGCCTTTACCCCCCCGGCCACCGCCGGAGTCGGAGTATTCCACATTGGCCAGGTCGGGAGGCAATGGGAGGCGCTGTACTCTTCGTTCGATCAGTTCTTCAATGCGTTTGAAGCGGCCGCGGTCTTTCCGGTTGATAAAGGTGAAAGCCATCCCGGCGGCATCGGCCCGGCCGGTACGCCCGATCCGGTGTACATAATCTTCCGCATCGCCGGGCACGTCAAAATTGATGACCGCGTCGATGCCTTTGATATCAATACCCCGGGAGAGGACATCGGTAGCTACGATAATGGGAGTAGCGCCGCTTTTGAAAGCATGCAACTGAGCTACCCGCTCATCCTGGGTGAGGTCGGAGTGGATGGCGCCTACGTCCATTCCACGCTTATTGAGGCTGGTGGCCAATTCCCGCACATTCTTCTTGGTGCCGGCAAAGATCAGCACCCGCTCCAGGCGTTTATTGGTTTCCAGTATCCTTTCCGTCAGTGCGATCTTGCCAAAGTTTTCCACTTCGTAAGCCAGCTGGAGGATGTTTTCGGCCGGCTTGGAAATGGCGATATTGATCTCCACCGGTTCGCGCAGCAACTGCTTGGCAAACTTGCGGATCTGCGCAGGCATGGTTGCGGAGAAGAGCAGCGTCTGTCGTTCCCGGGGGAGCTTATTCACAATATCCATGATAGCAGGAGCAAAGCCCATATCCAGCATGCGGTCCGCCTCGTCGAGGATGAGATGGCGCACAGAGTCCAGTTTGGCGTAGCCAAAATCGAGGTGAGCGCTGAAGCGGCCCGGCGTACACACAATGATGGCCGCGCCGCGTTTTAGCGCGCGTTTCTCCTGTTCCATGGCCTGGCCGTCGCGGCCGCCGTAAATGGCAATGGAGCTCACCGGAGTGAAGTAGGAGAGCGCTTCCAACTGCTGGTCGACCTGCATGGCCAGCTCCCGGGTCGGTTCGATAATGATGGTATCGACGCCTTCTTCGTTGGGGTCTTTAGTAAGGCGGTTCAGGATGGGCAGAAGGAAGGCGGCGGTTTTACCCGTGCCGGTCTGAGCGCAGGCCAGCACATCGCGTTCTTCCATGATCGGGGGGATTGCCAGCTCCTGTACAGGCGTCGCGGTTTTAAAACCCATCGCATCCAGCCCTTCTATTAATTCTGGTTCAAAACCAAAGTCAGAGAATTTCAAAGTATTTGCGTTTCTTTATTTTATCACAATTTAAATCAGCCGCAAATATCCGGAAAAAAACTTGGCAATCAATGGGTTGATGGTTTTTGGATAGATAAAAAACAGAATATGGGCTTTTTTAGGGCCGCTTGTTGAAAAGCCGAAGCCAGGAGATTGTTCAAAATCCAATCACGGCCCTCAATGCCCGGCCTGGATTTCCTCCTTGACTAGCCGATCAGGAAGCTTTTGCCGCTGCTTTCCGCCCGTTGGGCAGCAAGCGGGACTGCTTGGCGCTCCGGCCCTGCCGGTGGCGGCTAAAGGTAGAGAAAAAGCAGGCCAGGCCAACCAGGAACAGGCCCAGCAGCAGCAAGTTGAAAAGCCGGCTGCCTCCTTCTGCACGGAACCATTCCCTTACCGGGCCAGTCACCTGGGCCTGGACTTCGCGTTTGACCTGGTTGTAAACGGCCGGTTCAGGTTGAGAGCCGAAGGTATAGGCATCTGACTGGCCTTCCACGTCGATAAACCCGGAATAGTCCTCATTGGAAGATTGTGGGTAGAGGCGGAAGGAGGCCAGAAAACAAAAGGCCATAAGGAATGCTAAGGCTTTCATAAATTAGGATTTTAGGTTAGTTATTCAAGCCTATATTTGCCTAAAGAACCGATGGTTACCTGCTGTTCGTAGAAAAAATCAACTATCCTTTCTATTTTAGTTGAAGGAGCGATTTTATCTTCGAAACCTTGAGCTTCTCAACACAAAACCTCATTTCATGAACGCACACGAACTCGATTACCAGATCTACGGCGAAGAGATGCAATTCGTCGAAATTGAATTGGACCCCTACGAAACCGTCATTGCCGAAGCCGGAAGTTTCATGATGATGGACGACGGCATCGAGCTGGCCACCATCTTCGGCGACGGCAGCCATAAGGAGGAAAATACCGGCATCTGGGACAAGGTCTTTTCCGCCGGCAAGCGCCTGTTGACCGGGGAAAGCCTCTTCATGACCGCCTTCACCCACGCCGGTACGGGCAAAAAGCGGGTTTCCTTTGCTTCTCCCTACCCCGGCCGCATCGTACCGCTTGACCTGACGGAACTGGAGGGCAAGATCATCTGCCAGAAAGATGCCTTCCTCTGCGCTGCCAAGGGCGTCTCTGTGGGTATAGAATTCTCCCGGCGCCTGGGCCGTGGTTTCTTCGGCGGTGAAGGCTTTATCATGCAGAAACTCGAGGGCGACGGCCTGGCCTTCCTGCACGCCGGCGGCACTATTGTAGAGAAAGAATTGGCTATCGGCGAAACCCTGAGGGTAGACACGGGCTGCCTGGTCGGCTTCACCCGCGATGTAGATTACGACATCGAGATGATCAAAGGCGTGCGCAACATGTTGTTCGGCGGCGAAGGCCTGTTTTACGCCCGCCTGCAAGGCCCCGGAAAGGTGTGGATACAGTCGCTGCCCTTCAGCCGGCTGGCCGACCGGGTGGTCTCCGCTTCGCGCCACTATGGCGGCAAGAACAAAGGCGAAGGCAGCGTGCTCGGCGGCCTCGGCAATCTGCTGGATGGGGATAATTGGTAAAGGAATGAGTGTAGGATGGAATGGTCGATTGAATAGAGGCTCATTCCCTCATTCACTCTTCAGCCGGAACCCTACCCCGTGGATGTTTTCGACCTTGAGCGTATCGTCGGCCCGCAGATATTTGCGCAGGCGGGAGATAAACACGTCGAGGCTGCGGCCCAGGAAGTAGTCGTCGTCCCCCCAGATCTGCTTGAGGATGTCGGATCGTTTGAGCACCTGATTGGGGTTTTCCGCAAAGAGCTTGAGCAGGTCTGCCTCTTTTTGGGTCAGCTGGAGGCGCTCTTCGCCATGAAGCAAAGAGAGGTTCTCGTGGTCGAGCTCGAACCGGCCCAGCCGGTAACGGCCAGGAGGTTTGGGGGCGCCTACCTTGCTACGGCGCAGGAAGACCTCCACCTTAAGGATCAGCTCTTCGATGCTGAAGGGCTTGGTGATGTAATCATCGGCCCCCAGCCGAAGGCCGTACAGGCGGTCTTCTTTCAGGGATTTTGCCGTTAGAAAAAGGATGGGAATATCTGTATTGTATTGCCGGATCTCTCTGGCAACCGTAAAACCGTCCACTTCGGGCAGCATGACATCCAGGATGCACAGGTCGAAGTCCTGTTCGCCCACCTTTTTCAGGGCATCCCTGCCATCGGTGCAATGGGTAATCTTGTACCCCTGCAACTCGAGGTTATCCCGGGTCACGAAGCTCAGGCTTTCATCATCTTCAACATAAAGTATATGTGCCTTCATATCTGACTCTTCTGGCTTTTGGTATTGGTTTATGCCCGGGCGGCCATTCGGCGGAAACGCAACTGAGCTCTCTGCCAAAAACGGCGCCAGCGGATCCACGCGGAACGCTGGGCTTCCGGAATGACGAGGTGCACACAGGTGCCCTTGCCCTCCTGGCTGTCCAGGCGAATGCGCCAGCCATGGGCATCACAGATGCTCTTGACGTAATACAGGCCCAGCCCGAAACCTTTAACTTTGTGAACGTTACCGGTGGGTATACGGTAAAATTTATTGAATATCTTATTGAGGTGCTCTTTGGGAATGCCGATCCCCTCATCTGCGATGGTGATCCGCACTTCCCCGTTACTAAGCCGGGCGCGAAGCGTGAGGTTGGGAACATCCTTACAGTACTTTATGGCATTGTCCAGGAGGTTGTGCAAAATATTGGTCAGGTGCAACCGGTCGGCCATGACGGCCGCCCCTTCGATATCGATCCGGCTTTTCAACACCCCCCCCTGCTTTTCGACCTTAACCGCGGTGCTCTCGATGATACTCTGCAGCGCTTCCTTAAGAATAATGCGTTCGCGCTTAAGCTCAAAATTCCCGCGTTCGATCTTGGCCAATTGCAGGACTTTCTCCACTTGGTTGTTGAGCCGTTGGTTCTGCTCTCTAACAATACTGGCATAACGCATCAGCCGCTGGTCTTCCTGCACCATTGGATTGCTTAGGAAAACATCGGCCGCGATCTTGATGGTTGAGATCGGCGTCTTGAACTCGTGGGTCATGTTGTTGATGAAGTCCTTCTGCAGTTCCGACAACCGTTTTTGTCGCAGGATCACGAACATGGAATAGGCAAAGAATAGAATGACCACCAGCAGGATGGAGGAAAAAAAGATGGACAACTGCATCTGTCCGAACAGGTAGCTGGACCGGGTGGGGAATTTCACGCTGAAGTAGTAAGTAAACTTGTCGTCTTTAGGCAGGTTTCCTAGTTCAAGGTCCTTTTTCACTCCGGGAGAGTAACTGCAGTAATTGCCGTACACCATTTCATTGGTCGTACAATCGAATACGGCGTATTCGAAATCTACATAAAGGGCCAGGCGCTCGAATTCCTTTTGGAGGAAATACTCCAGGCTGTTGGCGTCGATCTCGCTATCGATATTGACTATGTAATAGTTGGAAGTGCGGCGGTTGACGATGTTCCGTGGCGGCAATTCGCCGTTGTTCAGTTCCACCATCTGGCAGGCCACTTCGTACAGGGCCAGGTTGATCTTCTTATCGAATTCTTCTTCGTTGATATTCCAGGTACTGACCACCCAATACGCCTGCACGCCAATAATGCCGATAATGGCAATGGCGCCCAGGATCATAACCCGTAAGATGGTACTATTTTTCATTTCCTATCACATTGGTTAGGGTTGCGGCCCGCCACCCGGTTGCCGGCTTTTGCGAAGCCCGCAGATGGGCCCATTTGCAGCCAGGTTCTTGCTTCTGTGCTTACTTTCCAGGCCATTCGCCTAAAATATCCTGATAATTTTGCTTTGAAAAACGATTAACACCTTATTAACAACCCTTGTAAGCATTGGACTTAGCCGGGAATGATTATTTTTGCATCATATGCAAACGCTCAGAAACACTACGGGGGGCCTGTTGGTTATTGCCGCTTTGGCAATACTGTTGCCGCTCTTCCCTTTCGCACAGGGAGGAAGCAACCCCTTCGACTTGAGCCCGCGCCTGAGCCTTCCCGACGTTGAAGAAGATACCGCCACTGCTCCCGGGACAGGCAACCCCTTCGACCTCGTTGCGCCGTCCAAGGCTTCCGCTCCGTCGAAACCAGCCGTAAAACCATCGGCCAGGCCGGAAGAAAGCGCAAAGGCTCCGGCTCCTCTCCAGAACACTTACCGCACGTTCTTACTTATTACGAATATACTCCTCTTATTGTTGTTGACTATACTCCTGACGATATTTCGGGGCCAGGCCAGCAAGGCCTACCGGGCCTTTCTCAACGACAACCTGCTCAGCCAGCTGCAACGGGAGCGCGAGGCAGGAGGCGGCATTCCTTACTATCTCTTCTATGCCTATTTTCTGATCAGCGCCGGTTTTTTTATATTTCTCCTGGCTAGCCATTACGGCCAAAGCTTCTCCGGAAACCATTGGATAAGCTTATTGTACTGTATTGGAATAGCCGTTGCCCTTTTCCTGGGCAAACATCTGCTCCTCGGCTTTCTGGCCTATGTTTTTCCCATAAACAAAGAGATGGCCTTATATAATTTCACCATCATCGTCTTCAGTATTATCCTGGGTTTCTTTCTTACTATCATTAATTTGCTGCTGGCCTACGCTCCCAATGAGGCCATACAAGGGGTGCTCTACAGTGCCTACGCCGGCATAGGGGCTATTTACCTCTTTCGGTCATTAAGAGGCTTGTTTATTGGTAACCGATTTGCGCTTTTTCACAAGTTTCACTTTTTGTTGTATATTTGCACAGTCGAAATCGCGCCTGTTCTCGTGCTGGTGAAGCTCATTTTATTTTCGTGAGGGCTTCAGCACAAGGAACAGGGGTTCAATAAGCAAAACCCTTGTTGAATGGCAGTAAACGGTAAAGCGAAGCAAGAGGCTTATAAGCCAGTGAAGACCATTTTGGTATCTCAGCCCAAACCGGAACGGTCTCCCTACTACGAGCTGGAAAAAAAATATGGCCTACAGATCGATTGGCGCCCCTTCATCCATGTGGAAGGAGTGGAACCCAAGGAATTCCGAAAGGCAAGAATCCGGCCCGATGAATTCACCGCAATAATTTTTACAAGTAAAAACGCCGTAGACCACTTCTTCAGGATCTGTGATGAACTGCGCATCAAAATGTCGCAGGACACAAAGTACTTCTGCCTATCGGAGGCCATAGCCAACTACCTGCAGAAGTTCATCATCTACCGGAAGCGCAAAGTGTTCTTCGGCAAACGCACCATCCAGGACCTGGCCCCTGCCCTGAAAAAGCACAAAGCCAATGAAAAATTCCTGCTGCCCTGCTCCAACCTGGGCGCTAAGGAAGTTTCGGAGTTCCTGGAAGAGAATGGCTTCAACTGGCAGGACGCCCTGATGTATAAAACCGTCAGCAGCGATCTATCCGACCTGAGTGATGTCACTTACGATGTACTGGTATTTTTCAGCCCCCTGGGCATTCAATCCCTTTACGAAAACTTCCCCGATTTCAAGCAAAACGAAACGAGGATCGCTGTTTTTGGTAACAGCACCAGTAAAGCAGTGGAAGAAAGGGGGCTCACGATCAACATTAAAGCGCCGGCTCCGGAGGCTCCCTCTATGACCATGGCTCTTGAAAAGTACTTGCAACTGTCTAATAAAGACTAGTTCGAAGAGCAAAGAATGGACAAGCCCTGGTTGCCCCGGCAGCCAGGGCTTGTTCATTTATAACACTTCAACCAATCCTGCCCCCAATTGTTGTTTTTTGTTATGAATGACAGACTGATCAACACACTGGAAAAAAAGTTGAAGCAAGGCGCTCTGCCCGGAAAGGAGGTGCAGTACCAGATGGCTCACGTGATCCGCCGACGCTACGAGCCCGTCCCGGATAAAGCCAGAAAAGCGGGTGTCCTCGCCCTTTTCTACCCCAAAGACTCCGGCTGGCACATCGTTCTCATCGAGCGGGGTTCCAGCCATCCTGAAGATCATCATGGCGGCCAGATCAGCTTCCCGGGAGGAAAGTTTGAAAAGGGGGACCGGTCACTGGCCGATACCGCCCTACGCGAAGCCCACGAAGAAGTTGGCGTCGACCCCAATACCGTTACGCTCATCGGCGAATTGACCGAACTCTACATCCCGGTCAGTAATTTCCTCGTCAAACCTTATGTTGGATATACCACTACCACTCCGCTTTTTCGCCCTCAGCTTAGCGAAGTACGGTCTATTGTAGAAACCCCGCTGGAATTACTCAAACAACCGGAGGCCCGCCAGTCTACCGACCTCAAACTGGCCAGTAACATCACGCTGCGCAACGTTCCTTACTTCAATGTGTACGGTAAAGTTGTATGGGGCGCAACGGCTATGATGCTGAACGAATTACTGGAAGTAATAAAATGATCAATCCGAAATGATCCGGTAGATCATGTATCCAAGCCCCAGCATCAGCAGGAGCACGATCAGCAACGAAGCGCCGTTGTCGGCAAGCTTCTCGAAGGTGGGTAAAAATTTGATGCCAAAATAAATGGCGGCCCCAAAAAGGAGCAGGGTAAAAAAGATCTGTCGAGCGTTCATGGTCCTTTTATTTAAAAACCTTTGAGTTTGCCTCCGCCTCAAAAGCCTTCCCGAAAAGCAAAGCTACTGCCTTTCCCCCAATAGTTAAGTGGCAGGGATCACAAATATCGGCCGGGGGCCCACCGCCCGCTTCGCTCGGTTTGATGTTAAAGGAAATCCCTGCCCTAACAGAAAATTACGCCCCCGGATAGGGCCGCCCGGGAATTAGGCCTATTTTTGCAGTTTGTTCAACACTGAGGCGCCCTTGTGGGTTAATATAGCTGTGATGGGAAAAACAACTATGACGAAAGACAATGCTAACGGGATCGGCAGCTACGAACATGCTGTGGAGACGGATTTTATCGAGGTGACCGGCGCACGCGAGCACAACCTCAAGGATATAGACCTGCGCATACCCCGCAATAAACTGGTGGTCATCACCGGTATCAGCGGCAGTGGCAAGTCTTCCCTGGCTTTTGATACGATCTACGCCGAGGGCCAGCGGCGTTACATGGAGACATTCACCGCCTACGCCCGACAGTTCATCGGCGAGATGGAACGGCCCGACGTGGAACAGATCACCGGCCTGAGCCCGGTCATTTCCATCGAACAGAAAACTACCGGCCGCAACCCCCGCTCTACCGTCGGAACCATTACAGAAGTGTACGATTTCATGCGCCTGCTCTTCGCCCGCATCGGCGAAGCCTACTCTTTCGAAACGGGCAAACGCATGGTGCGCTATACCGAAGAGCAGATGAAGGAGGCCATCATGGAACAGTTCGAGGGCAAAAAGATCCTCTTGCTGGCGCCGGCCGTACGGGGCCGCAAAGGCCACTACCGCGAACTGTTCGAACAGATCAGAAAACAAGGCTACGCCAAAGTACGCGTCGACGGTGACGTGCTGGACATCACCCCCGGCATGAAGGTAGACCGGTACAAAGTGCATGACATCGAGGTAGTGATCGACCGCATTAAAGCCACCTCCGACCGCACCAACCGGCTCAACACTTCCTTGCAGACGGCCCTCAAAATGGGGAATGGACTGATCTTTATCATGGATAACGATACCGGTGAAACCCGTGGTTTCAGCAAACACCTCATGGACCCCGGCTCCGGCATCTCCTACGAGGAACCTTCCCCCAATTCCTTTTCCTTCAATTCTCCCTACGGCGCCTGCCCTCACTGCAACGGGCTGGGTAAAGTGAATAAGGTGGACTACGAAAAGGTCATCCCCGACGATAGCAAAAGTATCAACGAGGTGGGCATCGTCCCGCTGGGAGAAGTACGCCAGAATATGACCTTCAAGCAGCTGCGGGCCATCGCCAAAAAATACAAGTTCACCTTCTCCACCCCCATCCGGGAGATCCCCGAACAGGCACTGAATATCATCCTGCATGGAGGTGACGAGACTTTCAAGGTCAAAGCAGACTCCGAAAGCGACTTTTCCTACAACCTGGCCTACGACGGCCTGTTCACCATGCTGGGCAGGTGGTATGAGGATACTACCTCCGAAAAGATCCGCCGCTGGGCCGAAGAATTCATGACCATTGACACCTGCACCGAGTGCAACGGTTACCGCCTGAAGAAAGAATCCCTGCACTTCAAGGTACACGACAAACACATCGGCGAACTGGCCGAGATGGACCTCACCCTGCTCACCGAGTGGATGCGAAACGTAGATGAGCACCTGACCGAAAGACAGCAGCTGATCGCCCGGGACATTCTCAAGGAGATCCGCCTGCGGCTGGGCTTCCTGCTGCACGTCGGCCTCGATTACCTGAGCCTCAACCGTCCGGCGCGCACCCTCTCCGGCGGGGAATCCCAGCGCATACGCCTGGCCACCCAGATCGGCTCCCAACTCACGGGTATCACGTATATTCTGGACGAGCCCAGCATCGGCCTGCATCAGCGCGACAACCAAAAGCTGATCGAGGCGCTGCGTGAACTTTGCGATATTGGGAACACGGTCCTGGTCGTGGAGCATGACAAAGACATCATGCTGGCCTCCGACTACGTGATCGACCTGGGGCCGGGCGCCGGCAAACATGGCGGCGAACTGGTCGGTGAAGGTACGCCCATCGAGTTCATGCATTCCAATACACTCACTGCCGATTACCTCAATGCCAGGAGAAAGATCGAAGTGCCGGAAGAACGGCGGGCCGGCGCCGGCGCGTTTCTGGAACTTAAAGGCGCTACCGGCAACAACCTCAAAGAGGTTGACGTAAAAATACCCCTGGGCACTTTCTGCTGTATCACCGGCGTTTCCGGCAGCGGTAAATCTACGCTCATCAACGAAACCCTCTATCCCATTCTCAGGCAGCATTTCTACAAGAGCCTGAAAAACCCTATGCCCTATCAGGAGATCAAGGGACTGGAGCACGTGGATAAGGTGATCGAGATCGACCAGTCGCCCATCGGCCGCACACCTCGTTCTAACCCGGCGACCTACACCGGCGTCTTCACCGACATTCGGAAGATCTTCTCCGAACTTCCGGAAGCCAAGATCCGGGGTTACAAACCTGGGCGATTCTCCTTCAATGTCAAGGGCGGCCGTTGCGAGACCTGCCAGGGCTCCGGGATGCGTGTCATCGAGATGAACTTCCTGCCCGACGTACAGGTGGAATGCGAAACCTGCCTGGGCCGACGCTACAACCGCGAAACACTCGAGATCATCTACAAGGGTAAATCCATCAACGATGTACTGGACATGACTGTGGAGGAAGCCGTGGAGTTCTTCCAGCCCATCCCCAGCATTTACCGTAAACTGAAGACCCTTAACGACGTGGGCCTGAGTTACATCACCCTGGGCCAGCAGGCCACCACACTCTCCGGAGGCGAAGCCCAGCGCGTCAAGCTATCCGAAGAACTGGCCAAGCGCGATACCGGACAGACCCTCTACATCCTCGATGAGCCCACCACCGGCCTGCACTTCGAAGACATCCGCCACCTGCTCCGCGTGCTTAATAAGCTGGTTGATAAAGGCAACACGGTTATCGTCATAGAGCACAACATGGACGTGATCAAGGTGGCCGACTTCATTATCGACATGGGGCCCGAAGGCGGGCATCGCGGAGGTACGGTGGTGTGTACCGGCACGCCGGAAGAGGTGGCAAAGGCGGAGGGGAGTTATACAGGGCAGTTTTTGAAGGAGGAGTTGTAGTAATGTTAGAATTTGCGATCTGCGGTTTCCGACTTGCTTGTAGTGGGTTGCACCCCCAGGACATATCGCATATCGTAAACCTCAACCAGCTCGTCCATCCGATCCGGTTCGGGAACCAGCGTTCTCCTTTAAAGAACTAAGCCTCCATTCCTCTGAAATTCGAGGGCAAAACGAAGTTGATACTCCCTGAGCGGTAAACCGACTTTGATTTGAACAGCCCGGTAAAGGCAACGCTTTCTGCGCCGGCATGGCAACCAAGTCCTCTAAATTCTTTTTATATTTGGATTACACTGCGAGCCGTGGCAGGGTGAACGCACAGACTTCCGGGCCCGCAGTTAGAACCACCGCCACACATCACCAATCGCGTCAACACCTATGAAGAAGTGGATAAATAAGGCCTTCAAATGGTACTACCAACAACGGTATAAGGGCATCCGGCACTTCATGCAACAACCCCATGAAGTGCAACGCAGCCTGCTGAAAAACCTGTTGGAGGCCACTAAACATACGGAATGGGGAAAACAACACAGCTACCGCAGCATCCGGACGCCGGAGCAGTTTGCCGAGCGGGTTCCCGTTCAGGACTACGAAAGCCTCAAGCCCTACATCACCCGCATGATGTACGGAGAAAAAGACGTGCTGTGGAGTGGCCAGGTGCGCTGGTTTTCCAAATCGTCGGGCACAACCAGCGACCGCAGCAAGTTCATCCCCGTCACCAGCCAGAACCTCAAGAAGTGCCACATCCGCGGCACCTGGGACACGATGACGCTCTTCTACCACAACCGCCCCGATGCCCGCCAGTTCGAGAGCAGGAACATGATCATGGGCGGTAGCCTGTACCGCTTCGAGCCCTACCCCCGGACCACGATCGGTGATGTGTCGGCTATCATGACCTACAACATGCCCGCTATCGCGCGGCCTTTCTTCTTTCCGGACGTCAAAACGGCCCTGCTCGACGACTGGGAAATCAAGTTGGAAAAACTGGCTCAGGCCGCCGCCCGCCAGGAGGATATGGCCATGATCGGCGGCGTGCCCACCTGGACGGTGGTCCTCTTCCGCCGCATCCTCGAGATCACCGGCAAAAAGAATATGCTGGAGGTATGGCCCCGGTTCCAGGGCTACATCCACGGGGGCGTCAGCTTCACCCCATACCGAAAGCAGTTCGAAGCCTTCCTCCCTTCTCCGGATATCAGCTACCAGGAGATCTACAACGCCTCTGAAGGTTATTTTGCGATACAGGACGACTTCTCCAGCGATGACATGCTGCTGCTACTCAACAACGGCATTTACTATGAATTTTTGCCAATGGAGGAATGGGATAAAGCATATCCGCAGGCTATCCCGCTTTCTGAAGTCGAAAAAGGAAAGAACTACGCCCTGGTGATCTCCTCCAACTCCGGCCTGTGGCGCTATACGCCGGGCGATACGGTAATGTTCACTTCCACCTACCCTTACAAGATCAAAATTACCGGCCGGACCAAGCAGTTCGTCAACGCCTTTGGCGAGGAAGTCATGGTCGAAAATACTGACCAGGCGCTGGCTCACACCTGCCAGCAGACGGGAGCGATCGTTTCAGAGTACACTGTCGCCCCGGTCTACTTTATGGGCTCTGGTAAAGGCGGCCACGAATGGCTGGTGGAGTTCGAACAGGAGCCGCCCAGCCTTAAGGATTTTACCCGGCTTCTGGACAAAAACCTGCAAAGGGCCAACTCCGATTACGAGGCCAAACGTTCCAAAGATATCGCCCTGGAACAACTCCGCCTGCACCCGTTGCCTCCCGGTACTTTCCACAGCTGGATGCGCGCCCGCGGCAAGTTTGGGGGCCAGCATAAGGTGCCCCGCCTGGCCAACCACCGGAAGTACGTGGAAGAGATACTCGATTTTTTGGGAAATAAGGTGTGAGGTTTGGGGGTTTGGACGTTTGGACGTTTGGACGTTAACGTCCCCACATCTTAACATCCCCACATCCCCACAAGGCGTTTGGACGTTTGGACGTTAACGTCCCCACATCTTAACATCCCCACATCCCCACAAGGCGTTTGGACGTTTGGACGTTAACGTCCCCACATCTTAACGTCCCCACATCCCCACAAGGCGTTTGGACGTTAACGTTCCCACAAAAGACATGAGGAAGGCAGATAGTGCGCAATTTATTGGGATTTTGCAAAAAAAATAACTATTTTGCGTATGGTTTAAACCAACAAGTTATGACCCCATTGATGATACATGATGAAACGGCATCCGGCACCCTGCTCAACCAGGTCTGCCTGCTGCTGGAGAGTAAGTATATCACCGTAGAAGAATTGCTGCGCCGGCGTATTGAACAGGAAGTGGAAAGCTTCAGTAGCGACACCGGTGAGGGGGTATTTCAGCTCCAGCCGGCCGGTTCCCACGCTGCCCTTCGTTCTTTCCGGGAGCGCGGCTTCGTCATTTTTGTCAATAACCGCCGCGTGGACGACCTGGCCCAGGAGGTTGAAGTGTCTCCGAATACCAGCGTCCGGTTTGTGCAATGCTGATGAAAAGATGGATTGAATGATGGAGTAAACGCATTCTACCCACTCCTCCTCTCATTCAATCTCCCACATATCTCCCCACAGGCGCGAAGCGCCGTCAACGTAAAGGGTCTCACCGCTAATGTATTTCGCCAAAGCCATAAAGAGGACGGCTTCCGCCACTTCATCGGTAGTGCCCAGGCGCTTCATCGGAACGGTTTTGCTCACTTGGGCGACCAGTTCCGGCGGATAGTTTTCCAGGCCAGAAGACTGAATGATACCCGGCGCCACACAATTAACGCGGATGCCTCGGTTGGCCCATTCCACCGCCAGCGATTTAGTGAGGTTGTCCACTCCGGCACGGGCGGCGCCGGTATGCGCCATGCCGGGGAAGCCGCAGTGCAGGTCGACGATGATGTTGACGATATTGCCGTGTTGTTGTGGAAAGAAGAAGTGCTGCGCCATGGCCTGGGTCATAAACCAGGTGCCGTTGAGGTTGGTGTTGATGACGGCCAGCCAGCCTTTGGGGCTGATGCCTTCCGCAGGCGAGGGGAACTGCCCGCCGGCATTGTTGACCAGCAAGTCGAGCTTGCCGCTCTTTTCCTTGATGAACCCCGCCAGTGCCTCTATTTGCTCGGGCTCCCGAATGTCCAGCGCAAAAGGGTGGCAGGGGCCGTACGTACTGAGTTGCTCCGCCGCCTTTTCCAGGCGGCCCTGCTTGCGGGAAGCTATATATACCTCCGCCCCATATTGGAGCAACTGCCGGGTAATAACCAGTCCAATACCACTCCCTCCGCCGGTAACCAGGGCTGTTTGCCCTGAGAAAATTCCTGCTTTAAACATGGGTGTTGTCTTTTTTGCTGTGAGTAATGTTATGCATCAAATGAACCTCAAGAGCTGGCCCATAACCTTGCCTCGGAACCAAACTAAGCGCTTATCTGGACAAAAATACAGAGCCATGTATTTCCCTATTCCGGCGAACGCAATCCGCCAATTTGACACCCAATAAGGTCCGACTGGGCTCAAGAACAGACAAAACGTCAGCTCCGTTGCCATCTTTTCCTGTTTTCCAGGATGGAACATCGTTTGCAATATGAGAAGTGAAATTCGAATTAAAAAACACAAAAAATAAAATTTCAAAGCCATGACTCTTGTAAGCGTAAAACCTGTGATCAGAAAGCGGAACACTTTCAACGATTTTGACCGCATCTTCGACGCGTTTTTTAACGGCAACCTTCCTGCCGTTACCCACCGCAACGGAAGCGGGCTGAACAACCGTCCCGCAGTTAATGTCATTGAGAACGGAGGTGCTTTCCGCATCGAAGTGGCTGCTCCCGGCCTTGAAAAAGCAGACTTCCAGGTGGACATCGACAAGAATGTACTGACCATCGAAGTGAACAAGGAATTCCAGCCGGCGGAGGGCGAAACCTACAAGCGCCGCGAATTCGGTTACTTCGGGTTCAAGCGCAGCTTCCAGTTGCCGGAAACCATCGATACTGCAGGCATAAGCGCCACCTACGTGAACGGCGTGCTGCTGGTCAACCTTCCAAAGAAGGAAGAAGCCCAGGAAAAGCCGGCCCGTACGATCCAGATCGGTTAACGTAATTTGACATTGCGTTGACGAAAATCATCAAATCTTTGACTGTGTTTATTTGTTAACCTAAATAGATGATTGATATGAGCCTCATCAGATATAATCCGTTTGCCACGAAAAGCGTGAGCAATTTTTTTGACGACGTTTTTAACCACAATATTTCTGACTTCTTTGGAAGTGACTTTTCCGTCAGCACACCGTCAGTAAATGTGGTTGAAACAGAAAACAGCTATCGCGTAGAGGTGGCTGCCCCCGGCCTCGAAAAAGAAGACTTCGAGGTCAGCATTGACAAAGGATTCCTGAAAATCTCAGCCCGGAAAGAGCACCAGGAAGAAGTAAAGGAAGGCGACAAATACATGCGCCGCGAGTTCAACTTCAGCTCTTTTACCCGCAGCTTCCAGCTACCGGATACCGTACAGGCTGACGATATCGCCGCCAACTACGAAAACGGCGTGCTGAAGATCACTCTCCCGAAAAAAGAAGAGGCGAAGATCGAAGCCGCCAAAGTGATAGAGATTAAATAACAGGCAGGTTCTACAGGATCTGAAAGCGATCCCGCCTGTCTGCGAAACGATAAGAACTTAGGACAGCGAACTGTCCGAAAGGTTAGTTAATAGGGTTTTAGGTGTTTATTTTGGAAGCCGGCACGAAACATCGTGCCGGCTCTTTTTTTGCCCGGAAATCAACAATACTTCCAGAAATACCCGGAATCGCAGTGCCGCTTTATCTGTCTGATGTTTTGCACACCCGAACCTTTCAGAGCTCTTTTTTCCCGTTCTTCGCATAACTCACTCACCAGGAAAACTATTTTCTTAGTAGAAAAACTAATTAAATAGTTGATTCAACTAAAAAAATAGTTTACATTGCCTGTATGAAAAAACTGACCAACAAAGAAGAAGAGGTCATGCAGGTTCTTTGGAAGCTCAAGAAGGCTTTCGTAAAAGACATCATCGAAGAGCTTCCGGAGCCCCGGCCTCATTACAACACGGCATCCACCATCGTCCGTTTGCTGGAAGAACGGGGGTTTGTCAGCCACAAGGCTTACGGCAATGCCCATCAGTATTATCCGATCGTATCCAAGCGCGACTATACCCGGCACTTTATGGGAGATGTACTGGCCAACTATTTCGACAACTCCCTTAAGCGCATGGTGGCCTTCTTTGCCGAAGAGGAAGAACTCAGCGAAGAAGAGGCACAGGAGATCATCAGATTGATCGAGAAAAAAAATGAATGATATGCCCCTCCTGAACTACCTGGGGCAGGCCGGTTTGTTCCTGGCCTGCCTCTACGGCATGTATTGGTTGTTTTTCCGCAAAGAAGTTTTTCATCAGCTCAATCGGGCCCTGCTCTTGCTGATCATGGCCGGTACGCTGGCCCTCCCGTTGGCGCCGGCGCCACCCTTGTTCCAAAACGCGGAGGGACTGACCGGCACCGTGACGATACTGCCGCTCTCTCCGGCCGGCCAACAACCCGCCTTCAACACGAAAGTATTGGAAGCCCGAAGGCCGTTGGAAGCTATGGCGCCCATTATGCAAAGGGCAACCCTTTCCGGTTGGCTGTCTCTTGTCTATTTTACCGGACTGGCCCTTTTATCCATTCGTCTGGTTTTCCAGTTATTCCTGGCTTTTCGATTATTGAAGCGCGGCAAGTGGCAAAAGGAGCAAAAAGGATGGCTCGTCAGTTCGGACGAGTTCAACGCTCCTTTTTCATTCTGGAACATCATTTTCCTCCCGGCCAGCCTCGAGGACTCTCCTCTGCGGCACTATATATTGGAACACGAACGGGTGCACCAGCGGCAATGGCATTCCGCTGACCTGCTGCTGGCGGAGCTGTTCTGCATCGCTTTCTGGTTTCATCCCGCAGCATGGTGGCTCAACCGGGCGCTTCGGGCGCGATTGGAACACATTGCCGACGAGGCTGTACTGAATTCAGGTGTAAACCGAAAGCATTATCAATACAGCCTGCTTAGCCTCGCCGGCAGGAACATTCCATTCCATCTGGCTAATCAATTCAATCAATCACTCATAAAAACCCGAATTGTTATGATGAATGCTAAGAAATCACCCGCTCACCACCAATTGAAGTACCTGACAGTACTACCTCTTGTGTTTCTTTTAGTCCTGGCGTTCAATGATGCCCGGGCGCAGGCCACAGAAGCCAAACCGGCAAAAGAAACCGTAGAAGCAAGGGCAAAAGGGGGGGCAACCGCCTCTGAAACTGGAACATCTGCCACCAAAAAGGGCGCGAAGGCTCGAGGCCAGGCAACTGTCGCCACGAGTGGGGGCGCCTCCGCCAAGAGTGGCGTTGCCGTAGGGCCTACAGCCGTAGCTTCAAGCGGGCGTTCAAGTAGTGTTACAGGTATCGCCCAGGCTGATGGATACGAATCCGTTTTTGTGGCCATCGGCGCCGAATTTCCCGCAGAGCGGCTTCCTCAAATGAAAAAGGACCTGGAGGAACAGGGGATCCTGCTCAACGTTGAGGAACTTGACTACAATTCCGACAAGCTCATTACCCGGCTCAAACTGACCGTCCGGACAAAGGATGGCCAAATGCACGGCAACGGCTTCAGTTACAACGACGGCCAGCCTATCGACGAACCCGTGATCTTCTACGTCAGAAGAGATAATGGCAACTACGGCTTCGGTATCTTCACCGGTAAGCTGAATAATGACGTGCCTGCTGAGGTGCGCAGTGTCATCGAAAAGATGGAGAACGGTTATTTCGTCGGAAAGATCATTACAGAGTAAGGAATTAGAAACGAAATTCCAGGCCGCTTAAGAGAAGCCTTATGGCCTGGAATTTCGTCCTCTAACCATGACGAGCGCTACCTGCTGATCAAGCTCACACTACCCCCAACCCAGCAAACACTCTCCCCAATATCTCCTTCGGCGATTCCACGTCCAGCCACTGCTCCAATAGGGTAGCATACAAGGACCGGAAATCCACCTGATATTTCAGGTCTCCTTCATCCAGGTCCAACAGGTTGGGGCCCTGGTTGTAAAAACCGGGCCTTTTCAGTTGGCCACCCAACAAAAAAACATTGTTGGCGGTACCATGGTCCGTCCCGTTGCTCGCGTTCTGTTTTACGCGGCGCCCAAACTCCGAGAAAGCCATGATCAGGGTATCCTCCAGCAGCCCGTTTTGTTTCAAGTCGGTAACGAAGGCCTGCAACCCCTCCGCGAGTTGCTTCAGGAGGCGGCCCTGCCGGTTTTTCTGGTTGGCATGGGTATCAAATCCGGTGAGATTGACGTAGTAGACACGCGTAGCGGTGTCTGCAGTTATAAGCTCCGCCACCTTTTTGAGGTCCTGGCCGAAAGTGGTCATTGGATAAGGTACTCTCGACTGGTGTACTTTCGATTGCTCAAAGAGATAGTCCGCGGAAGATTGAGTATCTACCATGATTTTATACAAATAAGCTGCCGGCTCCTCGTGTTCGTGGACAGGAACATTCTTGCCCAGGGCTTGCAGGAAGCGATTGTCTGTCGTGCGTTTCAGCTTCCGGGCGTCACTCATGGCAAAGCCGCTGCGCTCGCGGCCTTTCAGGGCCAGGCTGAGGCTGTCGTCCAGTTCCAGCGCATGGTAAGGCTGGCAGCCGGTGCACTCACTGTCGAGATAACGCCCCAGCCAGCCGGTATTCAGGTACTCGTCACTGTTGCTGGCCGTGTGCCAGATGTCCATAGAACGGAAATGAGAACGGTCGGGATTGGGATAGCCTACACTGTTGATTATGCTCAGCAGGCCCTCGTCGTACAGAGGTTGCAAAGCCTGAAGAGCGGGGTTGAACCCCAGTTCATCGGACACCGGCAACACCTCCGAAGCGGAAAGGGCAAGGGAAGGGCGGCTCTGATAATATACATCATTGCGATAAGGAATGATCGTATTCAGTCCGTCATTGCCACCGGAAAGCTGGATGGCCACCAGGATTTTTCCGGAGCGGCTGCCGCTGCCCCGCACGCCGAAGGCTGCCGGCAGGAAGGAGGGAACCAGCAGGCTGGTGGAGGCCAGGGCGGAAGCTTTAAGGAAGTCTCTTCTTTTCATTTTTTAAGGTTTGGACGTTGGGAAGCCAGGGCGATAATGCCCCAGGCATGAAATTCAGGCCACTGGATCTCAATCAACACAATTGGTACTCGGGCAAGGACATCAGCCGCATCACCACTGAGTTGGCGTAGTCCCAATCACTGCCTGCAGCAGTATACTGCTGTAGCAGGGCCGGATCGATAGCGGGTTTTTTCAGAAAAAGGAAATCTGACAGTCGTTCGTGATAATGAGGCCGGCGTATGCCTTCCAGAAGATCCATAAGCGGACGAGTATCGATGGTAGCGTCGAGGCGGCGCAGGGCCTGCCCTCGTTCCCCGGCTTCGGGTTCGTCTTTGGTACGGAAATCGACCTCCGAAAGATGAAACAGGTAGGTAGCCAGGTTGAGCCGCAACATAAGGGTGGCGTTGTCGATCCAGGACTTACCCCCAGGCCAACCTGCAACGTTGGGTGGATTGAACAAGACCTGCCCCAGCGCCCGCTGAATGAAGAGCAGGGCTTTGTCGTCGGTAAAGCGTACATCCAGCGCGCGCATGACACCCACGATCAACTCCACCGGCGACTTGATGCGGCTGCCGATATGTTGCGGGGCATAAAACCAATCACTTTCAAAAATGGAACGCAGGAGCGGAGCAACCTCATAGCCGGACTCATAAAATTGCCGGCTTAGGCTTTCCACCCTGGTTTCATCGACTTTTTCGTTGACGAAATAGCGGTAGATCTTCCGGGTGATAAAACGAGCCGTCTCACGTTGTTCCAGGATAATGTCTATGATATCTGTTCCGTCAAAATCGCCGGTTTTACCTAAAAATGTTTTACTTCCATAATCGTGAAAACGGGTGCGGAAAGTAAAGGCGCCTGCCAGGTCGCTCGACCAACCGGTGAAGGCCCGGGCGGCTTCCTTTACGTCCTGTTCGGTATAGTTTCCCCGCCCGATGGTAAAGAGCTCGAGCAACTCCCTGGCGAAGTTTTCATTGGGTTTTTCCTTGCGGTTCTGTTGATTGTTGAGGAAGCGGATCATAGCCCCGTCCTGGGCAATAGCCAGGGCGAGTTCCCGGAAATTGCCCAGGGCATGGCGGCGGATAGTATTGATATACTGAGCGCCCAGGCTTCCAAAGATGGGCTGGCATGCAAAATGCCCGTGCCAGAACAAGGCCATACGTTCCCGCAAAGCACCGTACCGGCTGCTCGCCATACGGTAGATCCATTCCGTATTGACGCCCCCCATCCGTTCGCGCTCCTGTTTCAGCACAGCTTCTTTCTCTGCCGTACTCATCTGCCGGAAACGCCCTGCAGCAGCAGGAGGCGCCGGCGCGTCCTCAACGGCCCCTGCATCCCTGAAAAGCTGATCAACGGCCTGCTGCAGGGTAAATGCCTGCCTGTCCTGCCATTCCCGGGGGGTCAGCCCAAAGCCTGCCCTCCAATAGAGGTGATGTAACTTTTCCATGCTACCGATTTGTTTATCTCCTCTGATGGGAATAACCACAAATGGTTTAACGGCAGCAAGCAGTTTTAACAGGTTTTAACGTGTTGGGACGATCCATTTTACAGGGAGAGTAAAAAGCCAATCGTAAAGTTGGCATCCCAGTCAAAGACGAACTGCTGGCAACCGGTGACATCGGCGATGGCGTTGTAAATGTTGATACCCGCCTTTTCTTTCGCGCCTTCGGGCTGGTAAGCGCCGGGAGCTTTCAGCACCGTATAGCGCTCTTCCCCCTGCCGCACCTGTTTGGCCAGTTGAAACGGCACGCCTCCAATAATAAAGCAGGTCTTCGTCTTGGATGACGGCACTTTAACGACTTTACTTCTGACGTCCAGGTACACCTCACTATCCTCGACGTTATCGACGTAATACTTCGCTCCGTAAGTTTCCAGTCCGGTGATCCGGTTGCCATCAATCCAGGAAACCTTGGTGTTACCCGATCCGATATCTACGACAAAAGCCTTGTCTTTATAGGCATCGGGTAGAGCAGCCCGCAGGGCCAGTTGGGCCTCCTTTTCAGGAGTGACCGTATTGACGACATAACCAAGCGTCTTGATCCCACTGATGATCTTTTGAGTAGCGTCTACTTTTACTGCGCCCGAGCTGACTACGAAATGGATATCCCGGCCTCCGACTCCATAGTCCAGCATATTGGCAATATACTGCTTCAACCCCTGGGTGATATCCCTTCCGGAAGCCAGGCCGTCGTATACGAGGCTGTTCCCCCATTCGGCCTTTTTCAATTGCCAGTTCTTGTTCTGATCGATCTCAACGATGAAGGAGTTAAAGCCGGCGGCGCCCAGTTCAACGACCCCCTTGAGGGTTCCGTTCTGAGGCGCGGGGGCAGTAAAATTGAAGGATTGTGCTTCGAAGTTGGCAGGTACCTGATCTGTCTTGGGAGCTTCCTCCTTTTGTTCCGGAGTTTCGGTATCATCTGCTTTAATGTCGATAGTACCGGAATCAGAAAGCATTCGGTAACCAAAAAATAAGGCTGCGGCGATGACGAGGAGGAGGAGGAATTTAGCAAATGGTGTTAATCGAGTTCTCATGGAGGTAATGGTTTTTGTTTTCAGGGAGGAAAGATACAAAAGACTTATCGCAACTCCCCCGGGGCACAAACATCCATATCTTCATAATCCAAATTCTCTCCGGCCATACCCCAGATGAAGGTATACCTCGCGGTGCCTGCCCCGCAATGGATGGACCACGGCGGGGAAATCACAGCCTCTTCGTTCTGCAACCACAAGTGGCGGGCCTCCTGAGGCTGCCCCATAAAGTGGCTGACACGCTGCCCTTCCGGTACTTCGAAATAAAGATAAACTTCCATCCGCCGGCCGTGGGTATGGGTTGGCATGGTATTCCAGACACTGCCGGTTTTTAGCTCCGTCATTCCCATTTGCAGCTGATTGGCCTTTACGATGCTGTTGACGATCAGCTTACGGATGTCCCGGGCATTGGAGGTTTCCAAAGCGCCGAGTTCCACTACCTCGGCATCCGCCCAGCGAACCGGGCCTTCCTGAAACAGGCTGCTGATCAAAAAATCCTGCCGGATTCGGGAGGTATCATAGCTTTTATCAAATATCTGAATTTAGGCCATCCAACCGGGTTACACTGCATAATTTTTGAATTAAAGACGATTTTATCATCAATATTGGATTCTTATCTACATGAAATAAGAATAGCTTGCCTACCTTTGAAGGGCACTCAAATCAATCAGAATGAAAGACATCTCAACCCTTTTCTCTTTAAATAATAAGGTAGCCATCATAACCGGTGGCGCCGGAGTGCTGGGCGGCGCTATGGCCATGGGCCTGGCCGGCGCCGGCGCAAGGGTGGCCATCCTGGGCCGCACCGCTTCAAAAACAGATCGGCAGGCTGAGATGATCAGAGCCGAAGGAGGAGAAGCCCTTAGTATTACAGCGGACGTACTCAACCGGGAGCAACTGGAAAAAGCCAGGGAAGCCGTACTGAAAAAATGGGGCAGAATCGACATTCTGCTCAACGTGGCCGGAGGCAACCTTCCCGGCGCAACCATAGCCCCGGAGCAAGACTTTTTCGACCTCTCCCTTGAAGATTTCAGCCGGGTAGTTGAGCTCAACCTGCACGGAACGGTGCTTCCTACCTATGTTTTCGCCAAACCAATGGCAGAGCAGGGTGAAGGTGTAATTATTAATATTTCGTCCATGACCGCGCAGCAGCCGTTCAGCCGGGTAGTCGGCTACGGCGCCGCCAAAGCAGCCATCGACAATTTCACCAAATGGCTGGCGGTCGAGATGGCGGCCAAATTCGGAGAGGGCATACGGGTGAACGCCATCGCTCCCGGCGTTTTTGTCGGTGAACAAAACCTCCGCCTTTTACTCAACGAAGACAACAGCCTGACCGCACGAGGCCAGACGATCATCAGCCAGACGCCTATGAAACGGTTCGGAGAACCCGAGGAGCTCATCGGCGCCACCGTTTGGCTGTGCAGCCCCGCCGCGGCTTTTGTTACGGGCATTATCGTTCCGGTGGATGGAGGCTTTAGCGCCTTTTCCGGAGTTTAAGACCCTTAGCGGTGAAATCTCAAGAAATCCATCAGATGAAAGAATTACTTCAGAGCTGGCGCTGGTATGGCCCGGCTGACCCGGTACAGCTGTCGGATATCCGGCAGGCCGGCGCAAGCGGTATTGTCACCGCATTGCATCACATCCCGAACGGAACGGTATGGCCCGCAGAAGAGATCCTGAAACGGAAACGGGAAATTGAAGCCGCCGGCCTGCAGTGGGCCGTTGTCGAAAGCCTTCCGGTAACCGAAGCGATCAAAACGCAAACCGGAGCATGGCGACAGCACATCGCCAACTATCAGCAAAGCCTGCGCAACCTGGGGCAGTGTGGCATCAGCATTGTAACTTACAACTTCATGCCAGTACTGGACTGGACCCGCACGGACCTGGACTTCCCGATGCCCGATGGCTCCACTGCACTGCAATTCAGCCTCGCCGCCATGGCCGCTTTTGACCTCTTCCTGCTGCAACGGCCGGGCGCCGGGGCCGATTATACGGAAGCAATAATACAGGCCGCAGAAGCCCACTTCCTAACGATGAAGGAGGCAGAAAAGGAACAACTCATTCGGAACATCATCGCCGGGCTTCCGGGGGCGGAAGAGGGATATTCCCTCGAGCAACTCCAATTGGCGCTGGACAACTATAAGGACATCGACGAAAACCAGCTGCATCAACATCTGGAGGAATTCCTCCAGGCAGTAGTGCCGGTAGCAGAAGCGTCCGGCATCCAACTGGCTATTCATCCGGACGACCCTCCGTTCCCCATCCTGGGGTTGCCCCGGACCGTGAGCACAGCCAGTCAGGTAGAACGCATCCTTCGGGCCGTTGACAGCTCCTCCAACGGCCTATGCTTCTGCACAGGTTCCTTTGGCGTACGGCCCGATAATGACTTGCCGGCCATGGTGGAGAAGTTCGCCTCCCGCATTCACTTCATTCACCTGCGCAGCACCCGGCGCGATGATAGGGGCAATTTTTACGAAGCCGACCATCTGGATGGCGACGTAGATATGTACGCCGTCATGAAGGCCTTGCTGGAAGAACAGCAGAACCGCGATACCGGTATCCCGATGCGGCCCGACCATGGCCACCGGATGCTGGACGACCTCCACAAAACTACCAACGCGGGCTACTCCGCTATAGGCCGGCTGCGGGGGCTGGCGGAATTGAGAGGGCTGCAACTGGGTATACTGAGAAGTGCTGCCCTCCTATGAAATCGATTGCATCCAGGAACCTTCGTAAATAATGGAATGCGGCTACTCCACAAATCAAAGCTTATGAAATATTTTGTACCGCTGGTGTTTATTTTAGCCATATGTACGAACTGCAGTAAGGACAGCCACAAAAACACGCTCTTCCTGGCACATTCCCTTCCGGTTACCCACCCTGTTCACAAGGGTATACTCGATTTCCAGAAAAAGGTAGCCGAAAAATCCGGAGGAGCTATGCTGGTGAAAATATTTCCCGACGGGCAGCTGGGCACGGAAAGAGAAGTTTTGGAACTGCTGCAGATCGGCAGCGTGGCGATGACCAAGGTAAGCGCAGCCGTTATGGCCAATTTTGCCCCTGAGTACGAGGTACTGGGTGTTCCTTATCTGTTCCGGGACAAAGGCCATCTCTTTCAGGTTCTGGAAGGGGAAGTGGGACGCCAGTTGCTGCTCAGCAGCAGCGACTACTGGTTACGAGGCCTTTGTTTCTACGACGCCGGCAGCCGCAGCTTTTATACCAAAGACAAGCCCATCCGTAGGCCTGAAGACCTCCGAGGGCTGAAGATACGGGTAATGAACCATCAAATGTCGGTCGATATGGTCAATGCCATGGGCGGTTCGGCAACTCCCATGGCCTTCGGCGAATTGTATACCGCTCTTCAACAGGGAGTGGTTGATGGGGCAGAGAACAACCCGCCATCTCTGGTTTCCTCCAATCACTACGAGGTGTGTAAATATTATACCCTGGATGAACACAGTGCCATTCCGGACGTACTGGTGATCGGCACCAAGTTCTGGGATAAGCTCTCCGATAAAGAGCAACAATGGCTGGCGGAAGCGGCTGCGGAGTCGGTGATCGCTCAAAAGAGATACTGGGAGGAATCGGTAAAGGAATGTATGGAAATACTGAATGCCGCGGATGTAGAGGTCATAAGGCCGGAAAAGAGCCTGTTTGCCAATGCCTCCCGGCCGGTACTGGAAGCATTTATTCAAAAACCCGGCATGAAGGTGCTGGTCGAGGCCATACAGCAGCAATAATCCTGTAAAAGCGAAAACCAATGCAAAAAGCGTATCTGTCCATCAATAGGATCATCGAAATGTTCCTGGCCCTGATTTTCGGGTTACTGGTTCTGGATGTGAGCTGGCAGGTCTTCTCGCGATACCTCATCGGGCAATCCAGTTCGTTCACTGAAGAATTTGCCCGCTTTGCCCTCATTTGGTTATCTATCCTGGGGGCCGCTTATCTGAATGGGCAGAGGGGCCATCTTTCCATAGACTTTCTGATCAGGAAACTGCCTCCGGAGCAAAAAAGACGGAGGCTGGTGGCCCTCGAGATCCTCATGTTGCTATTTGCTTTGTTCATTATGGTCATCGGCGGGAGCAACCTGGTGTACATTACCCTATCGCTGGGGCAGAAGTCCTCGGCCCTTGGCGTCCCTTTAGGGGTAGTCTACTCCATTGTTCCCTTCAGCGGGTTATTGATCATTTTTTACTGCATTCACAACATTTTACACCCCGGAGAAGCGCTGGATTAGCATGTCTGCAGCTCCAGGCTACAGGCACCGAACTTTCTGCCTGGTACAAAACCCATCGACAATGAGTATAGAAGCCGTAAGTATCCTACTTCTTTTTTTCAGTTTTTTCGCCTTACTGTTGTACGGCCTGCCCGTCGCCTACTGCATTGGCATTTCCACTACGCTTACTATTCTTTTGAATATTGCGTTCATGCCCGGGATCACGACGGTTGCCCAGCGCATGACGACCGGGATCGACAGTTTTGCCCTACTCGCCATCCCCTTTTTCATACTTGCCGGAGACATCATGAACAAGGGAGGTATTGCCAACCGGCTCATCAATTTTGCCAAATCCCTCATCGGGAGCCTGCCCGGAGGGCTGGCCTATGTCAACATACTCGCGGCGATGTTGTTCGGCGCCATTTCGGGCTCGGCAGTAGCGGCGGCTTCGGCGATCGGTAGCATCATGACCGACCGGATGGAAGATGAGGGGTATCCGCGCTCCTTCAGTGCTTCGGTCAACATCGCCTCCGCCACGACGGGGTTGCTCATTCCACCCAGTAATGTTCTGATCGTCTTCGCTTTGGCCAGCGGGGGCGCCGCCTCGGTCGCAGCACTATTTATGGCAGGCTATCTGCCGGGCATTCTGGTTGGAGTCGCACTGATGGCCGTCGTAGCGGTGATCGCCCGAAGGAAGCAATTCCCCAGGGATGAGCGTGTTCCATTATCCCAATTGTGGCGGGATTTCAGGCGCTCTTTTCTGAGCCTGATGCTATTGGTCGTCATTGTAGGAGGGATCGTTGCCGGCATTTTTACCGCTACCGAAGCCGCCGGTATAGCCGTCTTGTACTCCGGTATTCTGGCATTGAGTTACAAAGCCGTTTCTTTCCGGGATTTTCCTTCTATCTTCCTGGGAAGTGCAAAAACTACGGCCATAGTCATGTTTTTGATCTGTACCTCTATGGCGATGTCCTGGCTTTTTTCTTTCGAAAGTATTCCGCAGTTGATGACCACGTTTATGGTGGACCGGGTGAGCAACCCGATCCTGATCTTCCTCATCATCAATATCACCTTGTTGATCGTCGGTACATTTATGGACATGACCCCGGCTGTCCTCATCTTTACGCCTATTTTTCTGCCGGTAGTCACCCAACTGGGCATGCATCCGGTCCATTTCGGCATCATCATGGTACTGAACCTCTGCATCGGGGTGTGTACGCCTCCGGTGGGCACCCTTTTATTCGTAGGCAGCGGAGTAGCCAAAATATCGGTTTCCGATGTCATCCCGCCACTGATCCCGCTACTCGTCACTATGATCGTCGTTTTGTTGCTGGTCACCTACATTCCGGCGATATCGATGTGGCTACCCGGTTTATTTGGACTTTGAATTAAACCTGTTTCATCAAAAAAAACAAAGAACTGATGGCCTTGAAAAAGATTGTCACCTTCGGAGAGATCATGCTCCGCCTCACGCCACAGAGCCTGCGCCGTTTTTCGCAGGCCGACACCTTTGATGTCGTCTACGGCGGCGGGGAAAGCAACGTTGCCGTGTCGCTGGCCAACTACGGCCTGCCGGTTGAATTCGTGAGCCGCATTCCGGACAATGACATCGGAGAATGCGCCATTATGGAAATGCGCAAACGCAGGGTAGGGGTCAATCATATCGTTCGCGGGGGCGAGCGGCTGGGTATCTATTTTCTGGAGATCGGCGCCGTCAGCCGCGGCAGCAAGGTGATCTACGACCGCGCACACTCCGGCATGGCCACCATCGAGAAAGGGATGGTCGATTGGGAAACCGTTTTTGCCGACGCCCAATGGTTTCACTGGACAGGCATCACGCCGGCCATCTCCCAGGGCGCCGCTGATGCCTGCCTGGAGGCCATCCGGGCCGCCAACCGCCTGGGCATTACTGTTTCCACCGACCTCAATTACCGGAAAAACCTTTGGAAGTACGGCAAAAGGCCGGAAGACGTCATGCCCGAATTAGTCGCCGGGTGCGATATCATCCTGGGTAATGAGGAAGATGCCGAAAAACACTTCCACATTCATCCGGAAGGGGTCGATGTGACTCAGGGGGAGTCGATGGACGCCGGAGCCTACATTTCTGTCTGCCAACAGTTGATGCAAAAATTCCCCAAATGTAAAAAGGCCATCATTACCCTGCGCGGTTCGATCAGTGCTTCGCACAATACCTGGGCGGGCGTGCTTTATGACGGAAAAACACTCTATGAATCTCCCACTTATCAAATCACCCACATCGTCGACCGGGTCGGGGGCGGCGACAGCTTCATGGGCGGCCTGATCTATGGGCTGATCACTTTTGGAGAAGACAACCAGAAGGCGCTCGACTTCGCCGTGGCGGCCTCCTGCCTGAAGCATACCATTTATGGCGATGCGAACCTGGCCACTGTCGATGAAGTAGAAAAACTGATGGGCGGAGACGCCAGCGGGAGAGTAAGCCGATAGATTGATATTATTTTATTCGGTTGGCAGCCATAGTGTTGCCAGCCTGGCCTTTAAATGAAACCGGATGGCAAAATTCACAAGAATACAAGTGGCTCAAAAAATGGAGGAGACGGGAATGGTGCCCGTTTTTTACCATGCCGATATCGAAACCTGCAAAGGGGTGCTGCGCGCCTGCTATGAAGGCGGGGTGCGGGTATTTGAATTCACCAATCGCGGTGACTTCGCCCACGAGGTATTCGGTGAACTGAACAAGTTCGCCCGCAACGAACTCCCGGAGATGATGCTGGGCATCGGCTCTGTAGTGGATGCGGCAACCACTGCCTTATACCTGCAACTGGGGGCCGATTTTGTCGTTTCCCCCATCCTCAACCCTGAAATGGCCCTGGTGTGTAACCGGCGAAAGGTGTTGTGGTCGCCCGGTTGCGGCACCCTGACCGAAATAAGCCGTGCGCATGAGTTGGGCGCCGAGATCGTCAAGATCTTTCCCGGCGCCCAGGTCGGAGGCCCTGGTTTTGTCGAGGCCATTAAGGGGCCCTGCCCATGGGCGAGCATCATGCCGACGGGAGGGGTATCACCAACGGAAGAGAACCTGCGCCCCTGGTTTAAGGCTGGTGTCACCTGCGTGGGAATGGGGTCGAAGCTATTCCCCAAAGATATTATTGCGCATAAAGATTTCGCTGCGCTGACGGATATCGTGAGGGCCGCCGTGGAAACGGTTAGAAAGGTAAGGTATTGAAGAAGGTGTCTGTCGCATGTTCCACTTGCTCCCCTGCCTCCGGCCTGCTATCTTTGCCGATCATCAAAAGAGTGGTTTCATGAGTAAAGTCGTTTTGATCACCGGCGCCTCTTCCGGACTGGGGCAGGCATTGGCCGGGCAATTGGCGGGAAAAGGATACCGGGTATACGGCACCAGCCGAAGCCCCAAGGAAAACAAACTGCCCTACCAAATGACAGCGATGGATGTGCAGGATGAGGACAGCGTTCGAAAGGCCATCGCCCGGATCGTGGAAAAGGAAGGACGCCTGGATGCCGTAATCAATAACGCCGGTATTGGGATCGCCGGCCCGCTGGAACAGCTTGCTGCGGAGAATATAGAAAAGGTGCTGGATACGAATGTAAAGGGAGTGGTGCGCGTCATCCAGGCAGCCTTGCCGCATCTGCGTCAAAGCAAAGGGCGGGTGCTCAACATCAGCTCCATAGGGGCGCTCTTCGGCCTGCCTTACCGAGGCATCTATTGCGCCAGCAAAGCTGCTGTAGACCTCATCACGGAAGCCCTGCGGATGGAACTGGCCACTCATGGCGTGCAGGCCTGCAGTATCCACGCCGGTGACATCCAAACCAACATCAACGCCAACCGGATCAAGGACTATGACCCTTCCGACCCCACCTACCGGGAAAGCTTCGAACGGGTGTACGCCGATATCGACAAGGACGTCAATAAAGGCCTGCCGGCAGAAGAAGTGGCCCGACAGGTGATCCGGGCCATGGAATCCCCCCGCCTACGCCGTTATTACACTGTCGGCAAACCCCTGCAACGCCTGTCCATTCTGGCCAAGCGGCTGCTGCCGGCGCCTCTGTTCGAAAAGATCATCCGGGGGTATTCTGGGATGGGATAACCAGGAGGGGGAGGCCGTCGTTTCAATTCATTTATGAATCAAATACCATTCAAAAAAGCTATGAAGAACCTGACATTTTTTCTGATTATGGCCATCAGCCTGCTTTTCACCGCCTGCGGCTCACCGGCGGAAGAGGAACTTAACCGGGACCAGCTTTCCGGGCTGATACAAGAAATGGAAAGCAATTTCCAGCAACAGCTGGGCCAGGTGGGCGTCGATACGGCCGCTGCCCGCACTATGGTAGAAAAAGCCGAAGAGTTTGCCCGGCGTTTCCCGCGGGACACCCTGGCGCCGAAGTTCCTGTTCCAGGCAGCTAATGTCAGCCGGGGCATAGGAGACTTTGAACGGTCGGCAAGCTTGTGGGGACAGATCGCCTCGGACTACGAAAATTACCAGCGTGCGCCCGAAGCTCTTTTTTTCCAGGCCTTTACCCTGGATAATGACCTGGACGATGCCGTAAGGGCCATTCCGAAATACGAAAGCTTTCTGTTAAGGTACCCCAAACACCCCATTGCCAGGGATGCGGCCCTGCTTTTGGAAGCGGCCAAAAGCGGCAAATCTGCCGATGATATGGTGAAAGAGTTCCAGCAGAAGCAGCAGGATGAGTAATGTATACGCCAGGGATTGCATGGAGCCGCTTCAATCCCTTATCTTTACGGGCGAGAAAAAGAATTACGTAACCTTCAAAAGGTAATTCCCCGAGCCCTGAGGACGGCTTGTTTGTGCAAACAGCACTACAGAGCGATGCGGGGAGTTTACCTTTTGGCCTTTAATATGTCGTTATGAAATTGCGGATAATTATTGCGCTGATGGCGCTGGCGGCAAGCCCGGCATTCAGCCAGGGTATTGAGTTTTTCCACGGCAGTTGGGAAGAAGCGCTGGAGGAAGCAAAAAAGCAGGAAAAAGTCATCTTCATCGATGCCTATGCCACCTGGTGCGGGCCCTGCAAACGCATGTCCCGGGAAGTATTTCCCGACGAAAAAGTCGGTGAGTTCTACAACCGCCACTTCATCAATATGAAACTGGACATGGAAGCCGGCGAAGGGCTTACTTTCCGCAAGGCCTATCCGGTATCCGCCTTCCCCACCCTCTTCTTCATCAATGGGAAAGGGGAAGTGGTGGAAAAGGTGCGGGGCGCCCAGGATGTGGACGGTTTTCTCAAGCTGGGAGAAAAGGTGCTTGGCCTGGCCGATAACAGCGCCCAGTATGCCGAGGAATACGACAAAGGCAACCGTGACCCCGAGTTGATCTACAAGTACGTCAGGGCACTGAATAAAGCGGGCAAGCCCAGCCTCAGAATAGCCAATGAGTACCTCGACAACCAGGCCGAGCTCGGCACCGAATTCAACCTGCGGTTTATTCTGGAAGCAGCCGTCGAGGCCGATTCGAAGATATTCACCATGCTGGTCAACAACCGCAAGGCGCTTGAAGGCATCGTTGGAGAAGAAGCCGTACGGGAACAGATCCACACCGCCTGCCAGGCCACCGTCCGCAAAGCCATCGAATTTGAGCACGAGGCACTGCTCCAGGAAGCGGCCGATAAAATGAAAAAACATTACCCGGAAAAAGCCGAGGCCTTTGAGCTTTCTTCACAACTGGATTTCTACCGCCATACGGGCGACGCTAAAAACTTTACGAAAACCAGTAAAAAGTACGCCAAAAAAGTGGCGGCCGACGACCCTGATGAACTGAACAAACTCTCCAGTGAGATGGCCGAAAGGTTCAGCAATGACCAGAGTGCCATGAAGGAGGCCGAAGAACTGGCCGGGCAGGCCGCTGAAAAAGGACAGCAGTACCAATACTACCTGAACTACGCCCAAATCCTCTACCTGAACGGTAAACAGGGAGAAGCGCGCAATGCAGCCGACAAATCCCTGGAGCTGGCGCGCAGCGAAGGCCCTGCCGCCGTAATGATGGTGGAACGCTTCATCCAGCAAATGGGACTGTAACTGCCGGGCCTCATTCTCTTATTTTACCTCCGGCATACAATTTTTAGAGGGAAACGGCCGTAATAACTGCACCAATCTGCACGGGCATATTGGCGCCATCATTTACCTAAACAAAACTACCGTATGCGATCTTTACTGCTGTTGACCACCACTCTGATTTTTACTGCCAGCCTCTTCGCCCAGGAAGGCATCGATTTTTCCAAAAGCAACTGGAAAGATATCCTCGCCAAGGCCAAAGCGGAAGACAAGGCCATCTTCATGGATGCCTATACTACCTGGTGCGGGCCCTGCAAAATGATGTCCAGACAGGTATTTACCGATGCTTCCGTCGGAACGTTCTACAATGAAAACTTCATCAATGCCAAAATCGACATGGAAGCAGGAGAGGGGATAGAACTGGCCGAGCTCTACGAAGTACGGGCGTACCCCACCCTGTTGTTCATCGATGGAGATGGCCAACTGCTGCACCGCGCCGTTGGCTATCACGATGCCGAGCAATTCGTCAAACTGGGACGGGATGCACTCGATCCTTCCAGCCGCCTCTCTACGATGTCCGCCCGCTTCGCCGAAGGGGATCGCAACCCGGAATTCCTCTACCGATACGCCCTGGCCGCCATGAATTCCATGTCTCCGGATGCCGAGGCAGCGGTACAAACCTATCTGGAGAACAAGGAAGACTGGAGCGATGTGGAAACCATGCAACTCATATTTGAGTCCGCCGAGAGCGCCGATTCCAAATTGTTTGACTATATCATCGAAAAACGGGCCGCCTTCGCAGAGCTCTACGGGGAGTACAACGTACTGGGCAAGCTCCAGCAGATGATCATCAGTTCGCTGGACCCCTCCGGTACGCCGGAAGAAACGCTGGCCAAGGCAGATGCCCAGTTTCAGAAAGCTTTTCCGGAGGACGCTGCCATGATGTCCGCCAACTTCCGAATGAATTACTTCCGGATGCTGGGCCAGGTTGATGAATTCGCTGAAACGGCCATCAACTACTACGAAAAATACGGCTCCGAAAGCTCTATGGAACTGAACAATATCGCCTGGTCCTTTTTCGAAAATGTAGAGGACCAAAAGATGCTGGAAAAGGCCGTTAAATGGGCAGAAAAATCCGTAGAATTGGAAGATGCCTATTACAACAACGATACTCTGGCTTCCCTCTACTACAAGACCGGGGACAAGAAAAAGGCAAAAAAAGCAGCAGAACACGCCATTGAACTGGCCAAGGAAAATGGCGAAGACTATTCGGCTACCAAAGAATTGCTGGATAAGATCAAGAAGATGTAGCGGGCGGCAAAGCCCGGCTTTAGGCCAATGGAACGCGAATGATCCAGGCCGAGCGGATCAACGCGGCTACCGACTCCTTCATCAGGCGGTAACTCCGCGAAAATCCCCGGCACCCGGGCCATCCGCGTTCCATTCTCCTTCTTTCCTTAGAATTCATACTTCAAGAATACCGTCACATTCCTCCCTGGCTCATAGATCAGCCCCTGCACCGGCATATTGCGGTAGCCCCGGTTGAGGTGCTCGTAGTAATTCCGGTTAAAGAGGTTGAGTACGGCAGCGCCAACCGATAAACCCCGGAGGGGCTCTACATGGCCCTGCAGGTCAAACACACTGAAGCCAGGCGTCCTCGACTCGTCGAACGACCTGGCAAATCGTTCCTGATCGGCCACGAACCGCCCTTTAAAGTTGATGGAATAGCGCTCCCGCTCGTATCTCAGCCCGGTAGTACTGCTGAAGGGCGGGATCTCCGGCAAGGGTTCCTTCCAATCGAGATTGCGTGCGTGAGTATAAGCGGCGGTGGCGTACAGTTGCAAGTGTTCCATCAACTGTACAGTGGTTTCCAATTCGAATCCTTTCTGTACAGCGGCATCGATATTCTGAAAGCGCCGCGAGAAACGAGGCTGCTCCATCGGCATATACTTTCGGGCAAGGGTAGAATCGACAGCAGCCGTAATGTAGTCCGTGATGTAAGAGTAAAATGCAGATAGCTTGAAGCCGAAGCGTTCCGATTGCCGGTTCAGGCTCCATTCCACCTGGTGGTTGGCTTCCGGCTGCAGCAGCGGGTTGCCAACGTACTCATAAGCATCGGCGCCCAGGGTGAAGTGGTTGATGAACCGCTCTTCCATGCTGGCGGTGCGGGTGCCCCGCCCGAGGGCCAGTTGCGTGCTCCAGTGCTCATCCAGGCGATAATCAGCAGAGAGGTTGCCGCTGAAGTTCCACTCCGTTTCCGTGCCCATCGCGGGGTACAATTCGGCAAAGTCCGGCGCCGGGTTCAGGACTTTCGCCGCTACCCGGTCTACCCGAGCGCCTGCCGTCAGCGTGAGCTTCTCCGTCAGGAAGTACCGGGATTCGGCGAACAGGCCGACATCATTCAGGCGGGCGTCCTGCCAGATGAGGTCTTCAAACCGCATGGGCATTTCCAGCGGTTCACCGGTCATCATATTGCGCTTGACCAGCCGAATGCGGCTGCCGTCGCGGGACAACCCGCGGAAGTCCAGCCCGGTGTACAGCTGCGACCGGGCGCCGGGCTGCCAAGAGAGTTCCAGCTTCCCGCCAACGGTTAGGGCATCGACGGTGGCCAGAGCGTCCGTCATCATAAAGTTGGGCCGCAACTCATTACTCATGATGTGATCTACGCTGGAAACAAAAGCCTTGAAAGTAGCGGAGTAAAGCTTCGGGCTGATGTTCTTGGCCAGATAGTCGAGCGATAGCACGCTGCTGTTGTCCTCGCGGGTATCCATGGGCAGCCCCACGTGGAGGATATCGCGGCCGAACGATTGGCGCCAGCCCAGTTGCAGCCGATGATCCTTAAGGGGGAGGAAGCCCAGCTTGGCAGCATAATCGTAAGATTTAAAGGCAGTGGGGATCTCCAGGCCGTCGCCGTTCTGGTAGTTTCCGAAATCGCGGGCGCCACCGTTGAGGGTGAAGTCATAGCCCTTGCCGGCACCGTTGAGGGTCAGCCGCGCCAGTTTCGAATCACCGTTAGATTCGTAACCACTCTCCACGGCGCCCCCGATGGTAAAGGCTCCGGCAGGCTCCGGTTGCTGCGTGATGATGTTGATCACACCGCCCATGGTTTGCCCGTACCGTACACTGAACGGCCCCTTGATCAATTCGATGCGCTCCACTTCCTCCGGTGCTACGTGGGTGGTGATGGGGTCCATTCGGTTGGGACAGGCGTGCATCACCTGAACGCCGCCGTCGTACTGCACATTGAGCTGTTCGTTGCGGAACGCGCGAAAGACGGGGTCCATGGCGTAACCGCCTCGTTTAACCAACCCGAAACCAGGGGTGTCTTTGAAAAGGTCGCCCACATCCTTGGGGTGGCTGACGTGCCGGGCAAAATCGACGATGACATCCGACTGGGCGGCATTGTCCATTTTGCTGCCCTGGACGAGGATGTTCTCAATGAGGATGGGCATGCTCTGGAGTTGCAGCCGCAACTCGCCGGGCGCCGCTTCCACTTGATACTTCAGGGGTTCGTAACCTATGTGTTGTACGATGATGGTGTAAGCGCCGGTTTCAGGAACTTCCAGTTCGAAGCGCCCCTGCTCATCGGCATAAGCGCCGGAAGAAACGCCTTCTACGGCAAGCGCGGCAAAACTCAGCGGCTTTTGCGTTTCGGCATCAGCCACACTGCCGGAGATCATCTGCTGGCCAAAGGCCAGAAATGGTAAAACAATAGCCACCAATAACGATAGTATATTTTTCATGTCTGAAAAATTCTGTTGAATTAGGAAATGCCTCCGGAGGGCAGGAAGAATAGGGAGCGGCCCATAGGGCACGAGCCTGCCATATCGGGTATCTCCACCGCATTTCTACACTAAAATGCAGTACTAGTGCCACATCCGGATCTGTATGTAAAATAGGAGAGGATACCTTTACACCCAGGGCGGGCGAAACAAAGAAAGGCTCCATTCAACAGAATGAGGAGGCAGGTAATAAAATCCGGATTTTCCCAAAAGCTCCTCCCGCGAAAACCCGGGTTTCAGCAGATGGGATACAGGCAGCGCATAGAACGGCGCCCGCTCCTCCGGAACAGGCATTTTCGCCGTGCCGGCCGCATCTTCCGGCGGCTCGGTTTCGATTATATTCTGCAAGTAGCACTTACCCTGGCACATCAGCAGGGGTTCGTCCTTATTGATGCAGTGCCGTTCAGCCACCTGCTCCTGATTAGCCCAGAACCACAGTCCGATCACCGCTTCCCTGCCGCTTTGCAGGAAGAGCGCTCCGATCAGTAATATGAGGAGTAACCTGTGGTGCATGTTTGAATTGAAGACAGCGGCTACCTGCCTCCGAGCGATTTACCGGACGAAGATAGGTAGCCGGTTGTACAAAATGAAAAAGGTGCGCCTTTTTGTTTAGGCAATAGATCACATAAGCATACCAACACCTCTAGGGTTTTAGATACGCAGCGCCCCTTCCAGTTCCACCGCATGCGGGAACAGAATATTGTTCTCCAGGTGCACATGCTGGTGCAGGTCTTCCTCGAACTCTTGCAGCAGGGCGTAAAGCACCCGGTACGTATTACAGGCGCCTTCCGGTGGGGTGAAGCCGTTGCTCAGCTGGCGGATCTCCGCCATGGTACTTCCGGCAGACTCATGCTCATGTTCCATCACCCGGATGGGGTTTTGCGCAGAATGGAAAGGAGGAGCCGCTACTGTCTCTCCTGCCTCTTTGGCCTTCCACATTTCCTTCACATAGGGAAACAGAATGAGCTCCTCTTTCCTGAGATGCGCAAACAATTCTTCCGCCAACAGCTCCAGTTTACCGGCAATCGTTACGGTTTCCGGATAGGCATGGCCGTGCACTCTGGCTACCTTTCGGGAGTATTCCAGCAATTGCGGCAGCTTCTCCTGCACATAAGTATGGTGGATGTTGATGATGTAATCGATGAGGAAGGGCAATGCCCACTCGTTGAACTGCAGGCGCTGCCCGGAGGGGCGCTCTTCCAGCCGGACGAGCTTGTCTTCCAGTTCCGCCAGCGGCACGCCTTTCTGATTGCATACTTCCGCTACGGTCTTTTTACCTCCACAGCAAAAGTCGATGCCGTATTGCTTGAATACGCCTGCCGCCCGGTAATCTCCCGCAACCAGTTCTCCTACCGTCTTCGTTTGAATTTCTTTTTGATCTATCATAGGTGATGATTTTTTTATTGTGAATTAATTCCTGCCGGAGTAATTGTTCGATCCCGGCCTCTTTAGCCGGTAGGGGCTTCTGCTCGCGAAGGCAGGGTTACCTACTTCCGATCCTGACGAATGCTTCGCATTGTCAGGACCCTGACCGTGAGCGTCAGGGCTTCCGACTTCCGCCTTGGTCAAAAGTCCTTCCGCGCCGCTACCCAGCGGATCCCCAGGGCGGGTAGCACCACCCACAGCAAAAGCACCCCAAGAGAACAGGCCATACCCAGCAGGGTGCCCATGAAATTCTGAATAACCGCCCCGGTATAGCCCATCAGCGCCGAAATATCGAGCTTCAGCAGGATGAGGATACGGGACAAGTCGATCGGGTTGAACAGGGAGGCGCCAATAGCGAAGCTTTCCAAAGGATAATCGCTAAACAGAGACAGCGCCAGCAGGAACAGCCCATCGTATATGACGGCAAAGAACAGCCACACCAGAATGGCGAGCCCAAATCCCTTAATGCGGTTCTCATTGCGCAGAGCGATGAAAAAAGCAATGGCTGAAAAGATGAAAGACAGGAACAGGCCCACCAGCAGCAGTACGCTGAAGTTCCAGATCTCTGTAGAACTAAAGATGCCGTACAACACAAAGGGCACTCCTACCCCCAGCAGCAGGCTGATGGCCAGCGAACAGGCAACGCCCAGGTACTGCCCAAAGAAAATGTGGTTGCGCCGTATGGGTTGCGCCAGCAACAGTTCGGCAAATTCCCTCGAGTTGTAATAATACATCACTCCAAACATGGTGGCGATAAGGGGCACCAGCACCAGGATGATGTTCATCAGGCTGATGATGGCCTTCGACAAACCGCCGCCGAGCCACAACAACGATATCGTGAGCAGAAAGTAGAAGGCTCCGTATATATACAGCCAACGGCTGCGCGTGAGGTCGAAAAAGCTGTATTTCAATATCTTGAACATGATCGTTTGTTTTTTGGATTCGGTTTTTAGTGTCCGCTGTTCGGTATTCGCCAAATCCGAACAGCAAATAGCGAGTACCGAACACCGTTTACAATGCCTTCAACACCAACTTTGCCGCCTTCTCCCCATGTCCATTGGAGCTAAACCCCAATTCTCCCTCCCGCAGTATCCGGGCGATCGCACGTTCCAGACTGGTGGCGTCGTATTTTTCCTTCAACTCCTGGAGGCCGCCCTGAAAGTGAATGCGCCCTTCGAGCAGGAAGACCACTTCGTCGGCCATTTCTTCGACGAAGCTCATGATGTGCGTGGTAATGAGGATGTGTTTCCCCTTTTCCTTTTCCTGGCGGAGCAATTCCTTCAGGTGCAGCATGGCCACGGGGTCCAGCCCGCTGGTGGGTTCATCCAGGATGAGCACCGGGCTGTCGTACATCATGGCCAGTACGATGTTGACCTTTTGCCGGGTGCCTCCGGATAAGGCGGCCAGGCGGCTGTCGAGATAGGGCTGCAGCGCGAAGAGGCCGATGAGGCGCTCCGCATCGGGCTGCCCCCCCCTCAGGTCCTGGATCATCCGGAGCAGTTCTTTCACAGCCAGGTTTTCCGGAAAGCGGGCGATCTGTGGCAGGTAGTCGATCTGCCGGCGATAGGCCCAGCTCCCACTGATGTCTTCTCCCTGAAAACGGATGCATCCTTTATCCGGCAGGGCCATACCCAGGATGCTCTTGATGAGGGTAGTCTTACCCGAGCCATTGGGCCCAAGGATAGCGGTTATACCGGGCCGTTTAAATTCCAGGTTTATTCCCTTCAGTACTTTCTGTTTGCCGAATGATTTTTGAAGGTTCTCTATAGCGATCATCAGAAGGTCAGTTTATCTTTTGAAAATTAAGCTTTTGCATGGACGGGGCATTGTCGGCTACATTTGCCGGCGTAAGCACCGGGCTGACTTTTTCAGAAAAATTGAGCAGGTCGACAAAAAGGCTGCGCAGCAGCACCATTGCCTCCGGCGTCCGGTTGACTATGTAGTTGAACAACTTGACGGGATGGTAAGGCACGTCGCCAATGCCATCTCTGCCCAGGTCATATCCGTTGTAGTCGGTCCAGTAGTTGCCGTCGAACGAGTTGTTGTTCGGGGCGCTGTTCAACGACAGGTCGAAGGTATTGTGGAGGAAGTTGTTGGCGTTCACCTCATTGTCGAGGCAACCGCCTGACATCTTGATGGCCCACCCGTTGTGGTTGAATTCATTGTATTGGTACCGGATACGGGTAGAACCCTCTACGTAAATGCCGATGGTATTTTCCAGGAAAACATTATTTCTGATCTCCGCATCGTAGATCTCCTTGAGCAGCAGCCCGTAAGAAGCACGCCCCCAGTTGAATTCGAAGTGGTTTTCCCACATATCTATATTGCGGGAAAACATGACCGCCACGCCGGCGCCGTTGCGGCGGAAAGCATTCTGAAAATAATCGTCATCATTGGAAAACATGAAGTGCAGGCCGTAGCGCAGGTTGTCCTCGCTGATGTTGTACCGGACGCGGCTGTCGTCAACAAACTCGAAGTAAATGCCGTCGCGGTGGCCACGCACCTGATTATTTTCCACCAGCATCCGTTTGCAGTACCACAGATGGATGGCGTTGCCGGAAGACATTTCATGCACTGCCTCTCCTTCGATGATATTGTCCGTAACCAGGCCGTCGGTGCAGTGTTCGAGGTAGATACCGAAGAAGGTGTTTTCCAGGCGATTGTTGCGGATGGTAAAATCCTTCACCCGCCGCATGCGGATACCTGCCCGGTCTTCCAGGTAGCTGGTGCCCACGTTGCGGACCACCAGCCCCTCAATGGCAACACCGCTGGCTATGACTGTAAAGATCTCTGTTTCGTTTTCACCGTCGATCACGGGCCAGCCTTCTCCTTTCAGGCGCAGGGCTTTATCGATCAGAATATTGCCCTCCTGATAGAGGCCGCTTTTGATGAGTATCTCGTCGCCGGCATTGGCGGTGGTAATGGCTTGCCCGATGGTATTGCATTCACAGCCGGGGCAAACGGTTACCGTGGCTGCCCGTATGGCCAAGGTGGCGAGCAGCAAAGCTGAAAGAATAATTGTTTTGCGCATCTTTCTGGTTTTTTGGCAAGGAGGCCGAAGCCACCCTTGCCATTACCAACTTAGTTGAAACTGGCTTTTGCTAAAATCGCTTAGCCCGGAGGCAACAATACCGCATCGACCACGTGGACAATACCATTGGAAGCTTTTACGGTTCCAAGGATCTTGGCGCCCCCTACTTTGATCTCATCACCATTTCTTTCCACTTTCACATAGTGGCCGGTGGCCATGTACAGGTTCATACCATCCTTCAGCATATCCACATTATAGCTACCGGGGGAAGCATGGTATTTGATGATCCGGGCCAGTTTCTGCTTATTTTCCGGCTTCAGCAGTTCGTCCAGGACCCCTTCCGGCAGCTTTTCGAAAGCGGCGTTGTTGGGTGCAAAGACGGTGAGCGGGCCGGCATTGACCAGCACATCCTCCAGGCCGGCGGCCTGTACGCCTGCTACCAAAGTGCTGTGGTCTTTAGATCCGATGGCGACGTTCAGGATGTTCTGCGCTGAAGCATCATCCTTCACAGCCGATTGCCCTTTAGTGGCCACGGTAGATGCAGCGGCGGTGGAAGCTTCTTCCGGAGCGCCTTGAGCGCAGGCCGCCAGCAGGAAGGCCACAAGCAGGAAGGTGAAGGCTATGGTTCCATTTTTCATAGTTGTGTGATTTATTGGTTCAGTTGATGATTTTCATTCCTGATTTCTTCCGTTTCAATTTTTCATATGGTTGATCAGGCCATCCCAATCAAAAACTTCTCCACCCTTTTCCGATTGCGCCTTGCTTGCCTGCTCTCTGGTTTCAAAGGCCGACAGGAAAGCCCCCATCGGGCTTGGAATATTGGGGCTGATCAGGTAATAGCTGGAGGCCGCGGGGATCAGTTCCCCCGGTTTCTCATAATCATTAGCCAGGAGGAAGGCGTACTCTTGTCCGTCTTGCCCATCCAGATAGTTCACCATACACTCAATGGCATCGAACTTAAACACCTTGCCCTTACTGGTGACCGCTTCAGCAGCGTGCTGCTGGCCGACTATCGTCATTTTACAATAGTGGCATACATCACTGCCATAAGCTATCGGTTTAGGCGACGGAGTGCAGGAAACCGCGCTTAGCACCACTACCAGAGCCGGAAAAAGCTTGCTGAGTCTCATTTTTGCTCATTTTTGATCTGATCCACCAGGCAGCCAGGGCCAGTATGGCCGAAAAGCCGGCAAAGTACCCGCCCGTATGAGGGAAGGACTTGGCGGTGAAGTTGATTATTTTCTTCGTACCCAGAAGAGGAGGCTGAAAAGATGCACCTGGTATCTTGATCGGCGCATTAGAGCTGAGGTTGTGCCCGTAGTCATACTCCCAGAGATAAAAATCGTAAATGCCTGCCGCCGCCAGTACGAAAAAGAGCATGGCCCAGGCCAGGTAGAGCTGCTTCTTATTGACGGCCGCCGCCAACAGCGCCAGTACCGCCATCGCGATGACGATAATGGGGAAGTACTTCAATTCGGGAATAGCATCAGGTTCAATGAATTTCATCCCGACGTAGTGATTGAGAATGTTGATATTTTGCAGGGTGCCGGGGCTGTCACCACCGATCTTGTTGATCCAGATGTGCATATGGACGCCATCCGGATACTGCGGCGCGATAAGCGTGATGCGCCACATCGGGAAAACGAAGAGCATCATCAATGCGCCCGCCGCCAGTATCATGAGCACCCGTGGTAGTTGTTTCATGGTTTTGTGATTGAAGCCTGGGAAAAAGGATGAGAACTTCCAGGCTCATGCAAAAATCAAATACTCTTCTTTGGATCATCTTTGTTGGTTGTTGGTTGCCAGGCCATTACAACCTGCAACCAACAACCAGTAACTCGCTTACTGTTCCGGTTCCGGTTCTCCCAGGCTCCACTTCAGAGCGATGTCCGACCCCTGAGAAGAAACGCGGATGTATCCTTGCATCTCCTGGTGCAGCGCAGAGCAGAAGTCGGTGCAGTAGAAGGGATAAACCCCCTCTTTCTTCGGTTCCCAAAGCATGGTCTCGGTCTGCCCCGGCATGATGAGCAGCTCGGCGTTGTTGGCGCCCATTACCGCCAGGCCGTGGGGTACGTCCCAGTCTTGTTCCAGGTTGGTGACGTGGAAGTAGACCTTGTCGCCGACCTTGATGCCTTCGATGTTATCGGGAGCAAAGTGGCTGCGGATGGTCGTCATGTAAACGTGGACGACGTTACCGGACCTTTCCACCCGGGCATCCTTTTCGCCCATTGCGCGATAGGGGTGCTCGTTCTCTTCGATCGGGTAGAACTTCTTCGACTTCGGCATGACCCTTGATGCGGAAATGCCCTGGGCATAGTGCGGCTCGCCCACGGTGGGGAAATCAAGCAGCAGCTTCATCTTGTCGCCGGAAATATCGAAGAGTTGGGCCGAGTGGTTGAGTTCCGGCCCGGTGGGCAGGTAGCGGTCCTTGGTGATCTTGTTCATGGCGACCATGTATTTGCCTTCCGGGTTCCTGGAGTCGCCGCCCGGTATCATGAGGTGGCCTACAGAGTAGTAGCAGGGCACTCGGTCCAGTACTTCCCAGGTCCCTACTTTCCACTTTACGATCTCGGAAGTGATGAAGAAGGTGGTATAGGCGTTGCCTCTGGCGTCAAACTCGGTGTGCAATGGCCCCAGGCCTGGTTCCTTGACCACTCCGGCGACGACCTCCTCAAACTTAAGGACAGGAATGCCGGCGATCTCGGAATCATAGGCCTTGGCCTCGATAGCCTTCAGCATTTTGCTGAAAGAGTGTACCGTCAGGTCGGCGGACAATTTACCGTTGCCCACGATGTATTCGCCGGTCGGGTCTACGTCTACACCGTGGGGGGATTTCGGTGTCGGAAGGAAGTAGACCAGCCCCGGGCACTCGGAAGGAAGAAGCACTTTGACCTTGTCCTTCATGGTAGAAGTAGCAGTGTGGGCCTTCTCGCTGTAAACGTTATGGGCATACTGCGCCGGCACTTCCTGGAACTTGCCCTGCTGGATGTACTCTTCTGCTTTTTTCCAGTTGACGGCAGCAATAAAGTCCTTGTCGTTCTGGGATGCGTTAACTTCCAGCAAAGTATTCTTCTCTTCGGTATTGTAGGAGGTAAAGAACGTCCAGCCATGGGAAGCTCCTTTACCGGAGTGCGCCAGGTCGTAGTCGAATGCAGGCAGCAATACCTGGAAAGCGATATCCAGTTCTCCTTCCGGCCCTACCTTAATGAAGGTAAGCATGCCTTTAAAGTTCTCGGCGTAGCTGTTGATAGCCACGTCTTTCTGGGGATAAGGCACGCCGAAGCGGGTACCTGCCACTACATACTCGGTGTTTTCGGTTGTAAAGGGCGAGCTGTGGTTACCGCCGCTGTTCGGGATCTCGATGATCTCCGCCGTTTCAAAGGTCGTCAGGTCGATACGGGCTATACGGGGGGTGTTGTTGCCATTGATGAATACCCAGCGCCCGTCGGTTTCACCGTTGGTTTGGGACAGTTCCGGGTGGTGGGCGTCGTCCCAGGGCACGAAGCCATGGGAGGTTTGCAGCAGCGGCTTGGTCTCTTCGTTAAAGCCGTATCCTTTTTCACCATCAACGGAAAATACCGGGATGACCTTAAGCAGGCGGCCGGAGGGGATACCATAAACGCTGAGCTGGCCGCTGAAGCCTCCGGAGAAGAAGCCGTAGAATTCGTCGTACTCGCCGGGAGCGACGTACACCTGGGAGGCTACATCGCCAGCCAGGGCGCCGCCCTGATTCGACGCCCCCTGCTGGCCGCAGCTGAATAAGGCCAACCCCAGCCCCAGGATCAGGAGCACAGATAAGGAGTGAATGCCTGTTGGAGTTTTCATAAGTGGATGAATTTTGTTTGCAATGAATAATCTATAGCATACGGGTTCCAAACAATAAAAAAGATAAAAAGACTCTTTTATCCTCTATGCAAAGAAAAGAAGCCCTTCTTTTCTATCCAATGACTTTTGTCACCCCTATTCTTCCCGAGGATTAATTTTGACCTTAAATCATTTAAAAACAATTAGTTATTACAAGTTTTGCGAAAGGGAAAAGTTCCAGGATTTCAAAATCTCCAAAGCTGCATTTTTTTAATAAGAGATTTTTTTGTCTTTTATTGTTTTTTATCCTACCTTGCGAAAAAATTGCCCTCTCTCTGAATGCCGTAGCCGGCCAAAAGCCGGTAAAGCACTGGTGATGAAGGGCCGTGTTTCCGGTTTTCAAATACCCTGAAGCCAGAACATTCTGGAAAAAATCAAAATAAACAGCCTATGTTTTCCCAGGCATGTAAATATGCGATACGAGCGGTCCTTTATCTGGCGGTACATGCCAGTGAAGGGAAAAAGGTCGGAGTAAAGGACATTGCCGCTGCGCTGGACGTTCCGAAGTACTTTCTGGCCAAGATCCTGCAGCAGTTGTCGCGCAACAACCTGATCTCCTCTACCAAGGGGCCCAGTGGAGGGTTTTTCCTCAGCGAGAAAAACCGCGAAGCGACCCTGAAGGACGTAGTGGAATGTATAGACGGCCCGGATGTGTTCAACTCCTGCATACTGGGCTTGCCGATCTGCTCTTCAGAAAACCCCTGCCCGCTGCACGTCCAGGCATTCGCCTACCGGGAAGGGCTGCATTATCAGCTGAAGCACCAGGCCATCGGCGACCTGGCCAAACGCATTGAAAGGGAAGAACAGAAAATATGAAATAAAGACAAAAGCGGGTTCCAAGCAATAATACTTTAAGTTTTTCAACTCGTTAAATCTCAACCATGAAACGTTTATCAGTATTTCTCGCTTTTGCTTTAGTAATGTTCATTTATGCCTGCGGCGGTTCGGGCGACACCTCCGCCGCCGATAAGCCTGCGCCCAAGAGCATGATCGATGAACCGGCGCCGGATGACGGAAAAGGCGTTGGGGAGATCAAAGAGGTGTCCCTCAATAATCCGCTCAAGCCAAATATGGTGGAAACCGGAAAGGCCATCTACGAAATGAAATGCGCCGCCTGCCACAAGCTCAGCGGCCAGCGCGTCGTAGGGCCCGGCTGGAAGGGCGTCACCTCGCGCCGCAAGCCGGAATGGATCATGAACATGACCACCAACGTCGACATCATGCTGGACAAAGACCCGGCAGCGCAGGCGCTGCTCAAGGAGTGCCTGGTGCGCATGCCCAACCAGAACCTCTCCGTCGGCGACGCCCGCGACGTACTGGAATTCATGTACGCCAATGACGGACAGGAAGTAGGCAATTAATTTTTGTTGTGGATTATCCCCAGGGCGGGGCGTTTGTGCAGGAGCTTCCGGCTTTGGGGAGAACGTACTCCTTTTTCCCTCCCCGGCAAGGATAATCCACAACCGTCCCTGCCCTGAGTCCCATCTGTTAAGTGAAATTTTTTGGTTATGTCCAAAGTATGGTTTCGCGTCGCTTTGTTCAACTTCCTGATTGCCGCCATTATGGGAGTCATCCTGCGGTATGCTTTTGTGGCAGAACTCAGCTGGCTGAAGTTCCGCTACTTCCTGCACGGGCACTCCCACGTGGCCATGCTGGGCTGGGTATATCAGGCGCTGTATGCTTTGCTGTTAAGCGCTTTCCTTTCGGAAGAACAACAGCGTTCGGGCTATTACCGGGATGTGTTCCTGCTGAGCCAGGCTGCCGTCATCGGTATGTTCATCGCCTTTCCCATTCAGGGATATGCGGCCTGGCCCATCGCCTTTTCCACCCTGCACGTGCTGGCGTCCTATTTCTTCGCCTGGCGCTTCTGGAAGGACATCCGGGGGCAGGGCGGCCTGTCCGTGCTGTTCGTGCGGGCGGCACTGCTATTCATGCTCTTTTCCACCCTCGCCCTGTGGGGGATGATCCCCATCATGATCTTCGGATACCAGCAAAAGATCATCTACTACATGACGGTACAGTTTTACCTGCACTTCCAATTCAACGGTTGGTTTACGTTTACTGTGCTGAGCCTGTTCTTTCAACTGCTGGAGAGCCGGAACGTTTTGGGCTTTGGAGAAGCTGTTGCGGAAGGCGGAAGGCGGAAATCGGAAGGCGGAAAGCAGAAGATGGCTGCTCTTTCCCGACCCCATTCCGACTTCCCACTTCCGACTTCCGACTTAGGCCACCTGGCCCGCCCCTTCTTCTGGCTGCTCGTGGTTTCGGCTTTTTTCACCTACGCCCTGGCGGTGGCCTGGTCGGAACCCCTGCCCATCGTCTTCGCCACCAACAGCCTGGGCGTGACCCTGCAGTTGGCCGCCATGATCTTCTTTGCCCTTCTGGTGATCAAAGCCCACAAGGAGCTGCACCGGCAATTGGGTGGCTGGGGCTTTCTGCTCATCAAGATCGCCTTCGCCTGCTTTGCCCTGAAGGTGCTGATGCAGGCCGCAGTCGTTGTTCCCTACATCGCTACGGTAGCCTATACCATCCGCAACTTCGTCATCGGCTTCATCCACCTGATGCTGCTGGGGGTGATCACGCAGTTCATTCTCGGCTATGCCGCCCTGAACAAGATTTTGAGCCTCCGCCCGCTTTCAACCCTGGGACTGGGCCTGCTGCTGATCGGCTTCTTCGGGAGCGAGCTGCTGCTCTTCCTGCAGGGGGCGCTATTCTGGGGAGCGATGGGTTTTCTGCCGTATTACTACGAGGGGCTGTTCGGCATTTCACTGCTGATGCCGGTAGGAGTGGGGGTGTTGTTGTTTTCTTCCAAAACTAAATTCCCTTTGGGAAGCTCTACGCTTCCCCCTTCGAAACCCACTCTCTGAAGGCTTCTTTTTTTCTTCTGGAAACCGGTAGCACGGCCTCATCCAAAAGCAGAATAGATAAGTTTGTCAGCTGTTTTTTTATATGACGCTTATTGACCAAATGGGATTTATGACAACGAAAGAACCCCTCCCCTTCCAGTATCTCCTCAAATTCTCCCAAGGTTTTGGAAGCCAGCACACGTTTCCCTCCTTCTAGGTAGATACAGCTGTAGTTTCTTTCCCCTTCGATGCGCACGATCATCTTCCGTGGCAATTTGATATCCCCTTCCTGGGTATTCAGGGCCAGCTTCTTCTCGCCGGCATCCGGGGTATTCATATTGATCAATGCCTGCCGGATATTTTCGTTCTGCGACGCGGACTCGAGACGTTTCTCCTTGTATCGGCGGACCGCAGCTTTTAACTCTCCCAGGTCAACAGGTTTGACGAGGTAATCCAGGGCGTTGAAGCGGATTGCCTTAATGGCGTAGTGGCTATATGAGGTAATGAAGATCGTCTGAAAGGAGATACGCTCCAGTTGCGCAAGCATTTCAAAGCCGGTCATATCTGCCATTTCCACATCCAGAAAGACCAGGTCGGGATGGAGTGTCTTTATCTTCTCCAGCCCCTCTGCACCACTACTGGCCGTGCCCAGGAGCTCTACTTCCGGAATATTTGGCTTCGAAGGTAGGTGGAATATAACTGCTTCCACATCGTAAGGTCAATATAAAGAGAATATTAAAAAGAGCCTGCCCTATTGAGCGCATAATGAGGGCCAAGGATCTGGAACTTGGATAGACGCACCGTTGCCCCTGAAAAGCTCCTGCTCTGTAGCCAAGATCACAGACTCTCAGGCAAAAACCCTGTTCTTTTGTGGAGAATTGAAAAGTAAAACAGGTAAGGCGCGTTAGCCCGGGCCTTACTTATTATGCATTATTGAAAATTGTACTCATTATGGCGACGGTAAAAATGACGGCGGAGACGTTCAAAAACGAAGTCTTCGATTATACCATAGAAAAAGAATGGAACTTCAAAGGCGGGAAGCCGGCGATCATCGACTTTTACGCCGACTGGTGTGGCCCCTGCAAAATGGTAGCCCCCATTCTGGAAGAGCTTTCCGAAGAATACAACGGCCAGCTGACCATCTATAAAGTGGATACCGAACAGGAAATGGAACTGGCGTCTGTCTTTGGCATCCGAAGCATCCCTTCCATCCTGTTCATCCCCACCGAAGGCAATCCGATGATGCAGGCAGGTGCGCTTCCCAAAAGTACCCTGAAAAAAGTCATTGACTCGGAATTGATCCGGCAGTAGACAGCAAGCAAAAAAGTGCTTGGTAAGAAAATAAGCCCGCTTCCTGTATTGGAGCGGGCTTTTCTTTTTGTCTTCTTCTCCCTGGTGTTTTCGGTAATAGCTTCTATCCAGTTCTCAATAATTGCCTCACTCGGCGGGAGGGAGGATGGACGTTGAAAGCCAGGTGGGGAAGGGAGTACTAAAAAAAGGGGGAAAACAGCCTGGACAAGCAATGATTATCCAACGGCATGTGAGTTATCGAACGGTTGATCGAACGGTTTGCGACCGTTCGATCAACCGTTCGATAAAGGGTCGCGCCGCAGGATAAAAACCGCTTGGAATGCACCGCCTGCCGACCTTACCTTGCCGATATATTCGATACATCGTCTAAATCTGCAAACCGATGAATATAAGAGCCAAAATGCTTACGATAGGAATACTTGCCCTGACCATCCATTTGGCAGCACAAGATATCCACACGGCCAATGGCCAGCCTGACGGGCCGATCTCCAAAATGGTTTCGACGGGCCTATCGGGCTGGCACTATTCCAGGAACTGGATACAGCCTTATCATCAGGCCTTTGGTAACCAGGCTCCGAAAGACTGGTTATCACGCCTCTCTTTAAATATGCAGCTCTTTGAGAACCATCAATCAGGCAGCCTGATCCTGATCATTAAAGACGAATATGAAACGCTTGAAGAAGCTACCGAAAGCCCAGAGTACGATCTTTCGGATTTAGGCCTGGATGATTTTAGCCAGCTGAATACCAGTTGGCCGGAATACGACAATACCCGGCAATCCGACTTTGCCGGAAAGATCGGCCAGCATAGAACGAGGGCCAGATTGCTCTTATCGGAGTATGAGGGAGAAGTGTATACCATGCTTTACCTGACCAAGGAGCCCTTTTTGCCCGAGCAGGCCGGCGGAAAAACACTGCCGGATCTCCTTTTTCAACAGGCTGGCCGTCATGGCGATGATCGGCGTCTTGGAAAGGCTGTCAAGGTTACCTTCTTTTTCCCGGATCTTTGCTGTTGCCTGCAGGCCATCCACTTCGGGCATCTGAACGTCCATGAGGATGAGGCCGTAGTCGCCCTGTTCGTAAAACTGAATGGCTTCTTTCCCATTTCTGGCTATAGTGATCGCAACCTCCGGAATATAATAGTGCAAGTCATCGGCGGCCAGCATGAGGTTAAACTCATTATCATCGACCAGCAGCACCTTGATGCCGGCCATTTTTTGCCCCATCTGCTTGAGTTCATCCGCCGTGATCTTTTGCTGTTCCCGGATCTGTTCTTCGACTTTTTCATAGGGAAGATGAATGGAAAAAGTACTGCCCAGTCCGACGCTGCTATCGACCGCAATGCTCCCCCCCAACAGGTGGACGAGTTGGCGGCTGATGCTTAAGCCCAGGCCCGTGCCTCCGAAAGCACGCGTTGAAGCGGTTTCTGCCTGTTCAAAAGACTCAAAGATGAGCTCCAGTTTTTCTTTGGGAATACCGATGCCGCTATCTTCTACCCGGAACGTCAATTGGCCCTGATCAATGCCGAGCTGTATACGCACCGCGCCGGAATCCGTAAATTTTATCGCATTCCCAACGAGGTTATTCAGAATCTGGGTCAGCCGGTAAGGGTCGCCATAGACATTGAGCTGCACCTCCGGATCGATATCCAACTCCAAACGCAGCCCTTTGTCCGCTGCTCTGAAGCGCAATATTTCCACTACCGTCATCAGCACCTCATCAAGTTGCATGGGGATATGCTGAATTTCCATTTTCCCCGCTTCAATCTTAGAAAGGTCCAGAATATCATTCAGGATCACTAATAAGTTGGTGGAACTCTTTTGGATGGCGTCGAGAAATTTTTGCTGTTCGGGCAAATGGCGGTTGCGCAAAAGAATGCGCACCATTCCGGATATGGCGTTCATGGGAGTTCGGATCTCGTGGCTCATATTGGCCAGAAACTGTTCTTTGTATTTTTCTGATCGCTCAGCCCTGCTTTTTTGCTCCTCCAATTCCAGGGTCCGTTCCGCCACCGTTTTTTCCAGCTTGATATTTTGGGCTTTAATGTTTTTGATCCGCCACCGGAAATACCCTCCGATACCTGCTAGTAGGAACAGCAGGTAAGCCACTCTTGCCCACCAGGTATTCCACCAGGGGGGATGCACGATCACCGGCACCGCTAGTTCATCTTCGTGCCATAAGCCCTTCTGTCCTCTGGCACGCACTCTAAAGGTGTATTCTCCGGGAGGCAGCTTGTTGTAGCGTGCGGAGTTCAGGCTCGAGGTTTTTGATCAGAACTTATCATAGCCGTCCATCAAATAGCTGTATTGGATCTGCTCCGGATCGGAATAATCTGCCAGGGCAAATTCAAAGCTGAACGAGCGGTCCCAATGGTAAATGTGGAAAATTTTCTTGTCCCCAAGTTGGATGCTCCGGTAGAGCGTATCCGCCCGCTCATCGGCCTTCTCAAAGGCGATAAGCACCAACCTGGCCGCCTTCGACTGATCTTTGTACGACTCGATGGCCGTTTTCGGGTAAAAGGAAATGAGGCCGCCCATCCCTCCAAAGAACATCCGCCCGTCCCGGGCTTTATAATACGAACCCCGGTTAAATTCATTATCGGGTAAGCCGTCGATCTCAAAGAAATTAGCAAAGGTTTCCGCTTCGATCTGGAAACGAGAAAGGCCGTGGTTCGTACTGAGCCAAATACAACTATCGCCTTCCATCAGTAGCCCGCAGACATAGTTATCCGGTAACCCTTCGCTCGTTTGGTAGCATTTGGAAGAAAGGGAATACGGATCAAAGTGAAGTAACCCCAGATCCGTACCGATCCATAGTGTGCGATCTTCATTTTCATGAAGGGCCATAATTCGGCTCACCGGCTGGCCGAATTCCTTTGCTGAATAGGAAAGCAGGCTGTCTGACCGGGGTAGGTACTGAAACAAGGTATTCTCACAGCCAATCCAGACCGACTGGCTGCTGGGGCCGTAGTGTAAGGCATCACAAAAAGATTCGTACAGGACAGGAAGCAGGCGCGCCACCTGCCAGGGCGATTGAAGCTGATCAGCCTGACGGTAAGAAAGCCGATCCCAGGAAACCCACCAAAGGCGCCCCTGATCGTCTTCCGTAAAAGCCCCCTTGTCCTGGGCATTAGGATTGGCGCCCTTTATGGTGCATAAGCTATCCGTTCTGAAGTTCCAGGCATTGCCATTGTTCAGCCAAAGTATCGAATCCTGATAATAAAGGTGGAAAGGAAGCTGAAGGGGAATAGCGTTCAAATTTGTTTGGGGCGGAAAGATAAGAAATCTGAAATTAAAGTATCCCGAATAACCCGCCCAACTCAATGACGTCTGTGCATTGTTGTAGCCGGACTAATCTTGCTGGCTTAATTTGATATACTCTTCAGCACTCATGATTGGTATCCTGGAGTACAAACCTGTTTTAGGCATTCAGTCGGATTAAGAGATGCTATGTTAACATCCTGCTTCGGGTTGAAAACGAAATTTGAACCCCTTCTAAAGGTATACAAAAAAGGAACTGTTTTCGGATCAAAGGCCAAAATTAGGACAAGCACTTATTCGAAAATCTGTATGGTATGCACTTTCCAGGAACATAATGCATAGCTTCGTTCTTTCATTGTTCCTAATAAATGCTAATGATGTCCAATCGACTTTTAAAAAACCTATTTTACTTTTCCATCCTTTTATTGACTATTCAAGAAACCTCTGGACAAGTGGTTGACGTCGGGAGCGGGAGCTACACGACGGCTTTTCCCGGTGTTGATGCGGCGGGAAGAAATACCTTTCCATCCGGGACTCCATTCACAACGGGAGTTGCTGCGAGCAAACCCACCCCTACCAACGACTGGTGGTCTCATAAAGTAAAAAACAGCCATTCTTCTAACTTATTCAATTATCCGTTTACGCTAAAAACCGTAAACGGTGGATTAGTGGTTTCCTACATTCCCTGGGGCGTGATTGATGATATTGAACCGGTTACGGTAGGCGTGGCCGGGCTCAATGCTTCGGCGGCTAATGTTTCGGATTTTTCGGATTGGACAGTAACCATTGACTGGAGCAATGCAACGCACCATTTCCAGGCAACGGCAGGAATCGGAATGCCCTTTGTCTACTTTTCAAAAGCTTCAACCGATGTTGCGCAGGTTAAGGTAACCCAGGGAACGGTGGCCATTTCTAATGAAATGCTTGTCATTACCAATGCCCGAAATGGGGCAGATTTTGTGGTCTATGCGCCCGTTGGAAGCGTTTGGACACAAAGTGGAAATACGTACACTTCTACGCTGAATGGGCAGAACTATTGGTCATTGGGATTTATTCCATTAAATGCTTCCAACGTGACTGCGGTAGCGAATGCCTATAAAAAGTATGCCTATGTTTTCCCCGCCGATACCAAAGTAGATTGGTCTTATGATGAAGCCACCTCTGTTGTCACGACGGATTTTTCGATTGCAACAGCGGTAAAGGAAGGAACGGACTCCACTATGCTGATAGGCTTGTTGCCCCATCAGTGGTCAAATTTAGGCGCTAATTCCCCATCGCTCGGCACCTATACCTATCCAACGGTGCGCGGCGAGTTGAAAACAATGGAGGCCAATGGCTTTACGGTTGAAAACACCTTTCACGGCATTTTGCCGACACTGCCTTATCTGGACTATTACAGCCCGGGGTTTAGTCCGGCTAAGCTGAACGATAAAATAAAGTTGTTAGAAAATGATGGTTTGAACACCTGGACAGACTCTTACAACGAAGGGCAAGAGATGAACCGCCTCATCCAAACGGCGCGGATAGCAGCCTTGTCCGGAGATACCGTTGCCTTACAAAAGCTACTGACTACCGTCAAAACACGGCTTGAAGATTGGTTGAAAGTGAATGGCAGCGAAGTCGCTTTCCTCTTTTATTACAATACTACCTGGTCGGCAATGCTGGGTTATCCAGCCGGGCATGGACAAGATGCCAACATCAATGACCATCATTTTCACTGGGGTTATTTTATTCATGCCGCTTCCTTTATAGAACAATTTGAACCTGGCTGGGCAGAGCAATGGGGCGAAATGGTTAACTTATTGGTGAGAGATGCCGCAAGTGCCGATCGTCAAGACGACTTATTCCCCTTTTTAAGAAACTTCAGCCCTTATGCCGGACACTGTTGGGCAAATGGCTTTGCCACCTTCCCACAAGGCAACGACCAGGAATCGACCTCCGAAAGTATGCAATTCAACTCTTCCCTGATTCATTGGGGCGAGATAACGGGCGATGATTCCATCCGGGATCTGGGGATATATTTATACACTACCGAACAATCGGCAGTAGAAGAATATTGGTTTGACCAATACGACCGCAATTTTTCACCCACACACCCCTACAGTTTGGTGTCGAGAGTTTGGGGCAACAGCTATGACAATGGCACTTTTTGGACGAATGATATTGCTGCTTCCTATGGTATAGAGTTGTATCCTATCCATGGTGGTTCGCTTTATTTAGGGCATAATACGGCTTATGTTCACCAACTCTGGAATGAGATAGAGCAGAACACCGGCATATTGGCCAATGAGGCGAATGCCAATCTCTGGCATGACATCATGTGGGAATATTTGGCTTTTGTGGATCCCCAAAAAGCCATTGATCTATATGATAGTTATCCGGAAAGATCCCTGAAATTCGGCGTATCTGATGCGCAAACCTATCACTGGTTGCACAGTATGAATGTTTTGGGAAATGTGGATGCATCCCTGACGGCGGATCATCCTTTGGCAGCCGCTTTTAACAAAAATGGTTCTATCATTTATGCAGGACAAAATTATGGGGATAGCAGTATCGATATTACTTTCTCTGATGGTTATGTCCTTACCGTACCGCCCAGAACCCTGGCAACCAGTTTGGATATTTCCCTAAGAGGCGAATTGTCCTCCAGCTTTCCGGAGGCCTATCCGGGCGGAAGTGTGGATTTGACGGCTGTCGTCAGCGGAGGAACGGCAACTAAAGTAGAATTTTATGATGGAGAGCGTTTAGTCGGGCAAACAACGCAACCGCCTTTTGTGATCACGGCGGATAACCTGTCCATCGGGAAGCATCCTTTTTATGCAAAGGCCTATGATGGCGCCCAATTTAGTATTACGAATATTGTCACCGTCCTGGTGGGCGAACAACGCCCTTATGGGGGATTGCCTATTCCCATTCCAGGGTCGTTTGATGCGGCACATTATGATATTTTTGAAGGAGGCATTGGAAATGGGATTGCCTATCAGGATGCTACGATCGTCAATGAAGGCAATTTCAGGTTGGATGAATATGTTGATGCCGAAACGCACGCATCAGAAGGCGATGTGGTGGGTTGGATAGTGGCGGGAGAATGGTTGGAGTATACCATTGACGTCCAACAAGCTGGCAATTATAATTTGACATTCCGGTTTGCTTGTGGGAATAATGCCGGCGGTGGGCCAATGAACATCGAAGCAGATAACCAGCTCGTGAAGTCCGGTATTGCGGTCAACTCTACCGGTGGGTGGAATAACTGGTCAACTAAAACCATCAATGAGGTTCCTTTAAAAAGTGGCAAGCAGGTATTGAGGCTGAATTTTGATAATGGAGAATTGAATTTGGGCGAATTTACCTTTACGTATTCCGCTCCATTGCCTTACAGCCAACCGATTGCCGATGCCGGCCCGAATCAAATCATCGTTCTACCCCAAAATACCGCAACCTTGGATGGAAGTGCGAGTGTCGACCCGAATGGCAGTGATTTGTCCTATACCTGGACACAAGTTTATGGCCCATCCACGCTATCGTTTTCCGATGCACAGGAGGCTCAACCGACAATTTCAACGTTGGCCGAAGGGGTCTATTTATTGAGATTGAAAGTCGATAACGGCAGTTACGCTGATGAAGATGAGGTATATATTATCTCAAGCTCAACCAGCAACGTTGCGCCAACGGTATCGCTCCTGACTCCATTGGACGGTTCGGAATACATTGAAGAGGAGATCATTACTATCTCCGCCCTTGCATCCGACCTGAATGACAGCATTCAAAGGGTGGAATTTTATGCCAATGGAACGAATATAGCCACCATCCCTCAATCTCCTTACACGTATAATTGGACTTCCATCCCTGGAATTTATACCCTGACTGCAGTTGCGTATGACAGCAATAACGAATCCGCGGCTTCCAATGCGGCCGTAGTAGAGATCGCACCTGCGCCGCCTTGCAACGGCACCTCCTGGGACGGCGATTTCGATTATGCATTTTCGCCGGATGACAATAATCCAACCTTAACTTTTATTCCTTCCCAGGCAGGGGTCGGCACGCCAACTTGCATTCTATACTATGGCACCGACTCCAATAATTTGCCGGGCTATAATGTTACGCCAAATGTTCCTTATCAAATCAATGCAAGCGAAGGAACAAAGATCTATTTCTATTATACTTATTCTTTTCCAGGTGCGGTAGAAAAAAACAATGCTGCCCACAAGGATACCTATGTGATAGGAAGTTGCAAGCTTGTTTCGGTTCAGGATTTTCAAAAACTGGACTTGAAATATTATCCCAATCCGGTAACGGATATCTTATACGTGGAACTTCCAACCGGAGAAAATGAAATTGTCGTGTATGATGTCACAGGAAAAATACTTTATGCAACATCCGCCTCAAAAAGCCTTTTTAAATACGACATGCGTGCACTTTCAGCAGGAATGTATTTTATTACGGTGGTAAATGGCGTTAAAAAGGCGACGCTCAAAGTAGTGAAGTAGGGTATACGCCCTCTTCACTTTGTCTTCCCATTTTCCATACCTTTGCACAACCAGAGGGGCCCGTTAGTCGTTGTTGGTTGTGAGTTGTTGGGGTACGAATAACGCAACTGGCAACTCACAACCTATAACAGAAAAGACATGCCACAAGATAACCCGCAACAACCCAAGCGCACCGACGTCAACGAGCTCGGCGAGTTCGGCCTGATCGACCACCTGACGCAGAACTTCCCCCTGAGCAACCCTTCTTCCATCAAGGGCGTGGGTGATGACGCCGCCGTGATCGACAACGGCGAGTACCTCACCGTCGTCTCCACCGATATGCTGGTCGAGGGCATCCATTTCGACCTGATGTATACGCCGCTGAAGCACCTGGGCTACAAGTCCGTCGTCGTCAACCTGTCGGACATCTACGCCATGAACGCGCAGCCGAAACAGATCACCGTCTCCATCGCCCTGTCCAACCGTTTCTCCGTGGAAGCGCTGGACGAGATCTACGACGGCATCCGCACCGCCTGCCGGATCTACGATGTCGACCTTGTGGGCGGCGACACGACCTCCTCCCCCCGCGGCCTGATCATCAGCGTGACGGCCATCGGGCAGGGCGAAAAGGACAAGCTCACCTACCGCAGCGGCGCCCGCGTGGGCGACCTCATCTGCATCACCGGCAACGTGGGCGCCGCCTACCTCGGCCTGCAGATCCTGGAACGCGAAAAGCAGGTCTACCTGTCCAGCCCCGGCGTACAGCCCCAACTGGAAGGGCACGACTACCTCATCGGCCGGCAGCTCAAACCGGAAGCCCGACGCGATATGATCGAGCGCTTCGAACAGAACGGCCTGGTGCCCACCGCCATGATCGATATTTCCGACGGCGTCGCCTCCGAGCTGTTCCACATCAGCAAGCAATCCGGCGTGGGCGTCTTCCTGGAGGAAAGCGGCGTGCCCATTCACCCGGATGCCCAGATGCAGGCCCTGGAGTTTAAACTCGACCCCATCACCTGCGCCCTGAGCGGCGGCGAAGACTACGAACTGCTCTTTACCGTCGACCCGAAGGACGTGGAGAAGGTGAAATACCTGCCAGATCTTTATATTGCAGGCGAAATCGTGCCCAAAGAAGATGGGGTGAAGCTGCACACTACCGGCGGCAATATCCACGACATCCAGGCACAGGGATGGCAGCATTTCGGCCCGTCGAAATAGCGGCTCGAGGCGACGCTTTTCCCCCGGGCTCGACGCTTTCTTGTTCAAACAAAAAACAACAGATCCATGCAACTAATACGACGCTTTCCGCTCTTCTTTTTTGCCGTACTCCTGCTCGCCGGCCTTTCCAGCTGCAGCTCCGACGGCAGCGGGCAGAGCAGCGCCGAAGAAACGCCGCCGAAAGAAAAAGTGCCGGTCCCCAAGTTCGAGCGGGACTCAGCCTTCGCCTTTGTGGAACGACAGGTCGCCTTCGGGCCGCGAGTGCCCAATACCGAGGCGCACCAGGCCTGTAAGCAATGGCTGGTACGCCAGTTCACCGGCTACGGCGCCAAGGTCATCGAGCAGGATTTCCAGCCTACCGCCTATACCGGTATAACCTTGAATGCCACCAACATCATCGCCCAGTTCAACCCGGAAGCCCATAAGCGCATCGTGCTGGCCGCCCACTGGGACAGCCGCCCCTTCGCCGATTCGCCCATCAGCGAAGAGCGGAAGCAGGAACCCATCCTCGGGGCCGACGACGGCGGCAGCGGCGTAGCCGTACTGCTGGAAGTGGCCCGACAACTGCAGGCCCATCCCATCGAGATGGGGGTGGATATCGTCCTCTTCGATGCCGAAGACTACGGCGAGAGTGGCGGCGAACGCGCCGAAACCTACGCCCTGGGCTCCCAGCACTGGTCCCGCAACCTGCACGTCAGCGGCAAACAACGCCCTAAATACGGCATCCTCCTGGACATGGTGGGCGCCAAAGGGGCCCGCTTCCCCCAGGAGTACTATTCCCTGCAGTTCGCCCCCCAGGTAGTGCGGAAAGTGTGGAAACTGGCCCAGAATATGGGGTACAACAACTACTTCGTCAATGAGGACGGCGGCGCCATCACCGACGACCACTACTTCGTCAACACCATCGCCAGAATACCCATGATCGATATCATTAACCGGCAGCCGGGCACCCAAACCGGTTTCGGCGAACACTGGCATACCCACAACGATGATATGGACATCATCGACCCGCGTACCCTCCGCGCCGTGGGACAGGTGGTGCTGGCCGTAGTGTACCGGGAAGCGAACGGGGAGTTTTGAGGAAAGCGGGAGGCCGAACACCCCGGAACATAGAAACGTTGGGACGTTAGGACGTTGGGACGTTGGGAGGTTGGGACGTTGGGACGTTGGGACGTTGGGACGCGGGGCCATCAAAGGGATTGTTCATTTAACTGTGTCAATTTTTTCAACCCTTTCTGGAGGGCGGGAATCCAAGGGTGACAACCCTACCCGTGTTTTCCACATTTCAATGGGCCCAAACTCCAAAAAATTATTCAAAATTTTTTGGGGTTTTAGGCCTGTTGAAATTGTGGGAAACACCCTCCAGCAGGAACTTCTTTTCAATACAAGTGCTACTCCCGGCCCATCTCCGGGGATCATTGCAGGTATTTTTCGTACTCCTTCCCGAAGCGTTTTCGCAAATCATTTTGAATGGCTTTCCAGTGGAAGGCGTTGCGTTTCCAGGATTTTTCGTTGTGCATGAGCGCCAAATATAACTGTTTCAACAAGGCGCGTTCGCTGGCCCAGGCGCCCTTGGTTTTGGTTACCTTGCGCAATATCCGATGGAGCGCTTCCACCGGATTAGTGGTGTAGATCATCCGACGGATGTGCTGGCCAAAATCCATGAAGGCCATTAATTCCGTCCAGGCGCCTTCCCAGGCAGGGCGAATATTGTCGTATTTCTTATCCCATTTTTGGCCAAAAACTTCCAGCGCTATGCGAGCATGGCTTTCGGTTGCTGCGGTGTACACTTTGCGCAAATCTGCACATACGGCTTTCAGGTCCTTATCTGCTACAAACCGGGTACTGGAGCGAACCATGTGGACGATACAGCGCTGCACGATGGCGTTGGGGAAAACTGAATGAATGGCTTCCGAAAAACCTTCTAATCCATCCACGCAGGCGAATAAGACAGTCTCCACTCCTCGAGCCTGCAGGTCTTCCAGGACCCGTCCCCAGTGGCTGGCCCCTTCCGTGTCAAAGATATATAAGCCCAACACATCCCGTTGGCCATGCGCATCTACCCCATAAACCGTGTGGATGATCCGGCCCACAAAGCGGCCTTCATGCTTGGCCCGGAAATGGATCCCGTCCAGATAGAGGATCACATAGCAAGGCGAGAGGGGCCGTTGCTGCCAGGCCAATACCTGCTCCCATACCCGTTCGGTAATATTGCTGATCATGCCGGCGCTTAGTTCCACTCCATACAGCTGCCGCAACTGGTACCGAATATCATCTACCGAATTGCCGCGGGCATACAGCCCAATGATGATGTCCTCCATCCCACTGGGCAAGGACCGCTCCCGTTTGCCGACCAGCAACGGTTCAAAGTCCCCTTCCCGATCCCGGGGCGTTTGGATCTTCAACTTCCCGGCCGTACTACGCACCTCTTTCGGGGTGTAGCCGTTGCGCCGATTTCCGTTGCCGGAGGCTTTCTCCTCCTCCTGGAAACTTTCCATCTCGCCGTCCAGCGAGGCATTGATCATCGTTTGCAGCATCTCACTAAAAATGCTGCCTTCCCCAAACAAGGGGCCACCGCTGTACAACTGTTGCTGAATGCGTTCCCGAATCTCCGGATCGGGAAACATCTCTTCGAGGGTTTTTGATTTTTTTCGTGCCATGAGTCAAAGTTGATGTTTTATTTAGAACTTTGACACAGTTATTTGAACAGTCTCCCATCAAAACGTCAGAACATCCCCACGTCCTAACATCAAAACGTCAGAACATCCCCACGTCCTAACATCAAAACGTAAAAACGTCCCCACGTCCTAACATCAAAACGTAAAAACGTCAAAACGTCCCCACGTCAAAACGCCAGCACGTGGGCAGAACCCCATAAACCTCCACCCTACCGCCATCTACACTTTGATTTCTCAAATTTCCGGGTTACATTTATAACCTCCCCGACGAGCCATTTTACTCGGTTCCCGAATCAACCGATCAACGAATCACCAATCACGAATCCCCCTTGCCCAGCCATGACAACCGACAAGTACATCAAGAATTACATCGACGGCGCTCTGGCGCCTGCTGTTTCCGGCCAGTATCTGGACAACTACAACCCTGCCACCGGGAAAGTGTATTCCCACCTTCCCGATTCGGATGAGAACGACGTGCAGCGCGCTGTTGAGGCCGCCGAGCGCGCCTTCCGGGAATGGTCGACGGCCGAGCCGCGCACCCGGTTCCGTTTGCTGATGCGTATCGCCGACATCATCGAGCAGAACATAGATGCCTTTGCCCGGGCCGAGACGATGGACTCCGGCAAGCCGCTGTCCATGTCGATGAGCGTTGATATTCCGCGGGCACAAGCCAATTTCCGGTTTTTCGCCACGTCCGTCCTCCAGTTTGGTTCTGAGTCGCACCACATGCCGGGGGAGGCCATCAACTTTACCCTCCGGCAGCCATTGGGCGTGGTGGGCTGTATTTCGCCCTGGAACCTGCCGCTCTACCTGTTCACCTGGAAGATCGCCCCGGCGCTGGCTACCGGCAACTGTGTAGTGGCCAAGCCGTCGGAGCTGACCCCCATGACCGCTTATCTCCTTTCCAAGGCCTGCATTGAGGCGGGCCTGCCGGCGGGGGTGCTCAACATCGTTCACGGGCTGGGGCCTAAGGCCGGGCAGGCCATTGTCGAACACCCTAAAGTAAAAGCCATCTCCTTCACCGGAGGGACTGCCACCGGCCAGCAGATCGCCCGTACGGCGGCGCCGGTTTTCAAGAAATTGTCGCTGGAGCTGGGCGGGAAGAACCCCAATATCATCTTTGCCGACTGCAACTTCGACGAAATGATGGTGGGCACCCTGCGGTCCTCCTTTTCCAACAACGGCCAGATCTGCCTGTGCGGCTCCCGAATATACGTGGAACGCCCGCTGTATGAGAAATTCCGCGAAGAGCTGGTCAAGCGCACGCAGTTCCTCAAGGTGGGCGACCCGTTCTCCACGGTGACCGACCTGGGAGCGCTCGTATCCAAACAACACCTGGAGAAAGTACAGAGCTACCTCGCTTTGGCGGAGGTGGAAGGCGGTACGATCCTGTGCGGTGGCAACCGGATGGACATGCAGGGCGAGTTTGAGAACGGCTACTTCCTGCGCCCGGCGGTGGTCGAAGGCCTGCCCCTGGAATGCCGCACGAACCAGGAAGAGATCTTCGGGCCGGTAGTGACGATCGCCCCTTTCGATACGGAAGAGGAAGCGTTGGCCCTGGCCAACGGCACCCCATATGGCCTTTCCGCTACGGTCTGGACTCAGGACATCTCCCGCGCCAACCGGGTAGCCGAAAAGCTACAGGCAGGCATCGTATGGGTCAACTGCTGGATGGTCCGCGACCTGCGCACCCCATTTGGCGGCGTCAAAAATTCCGGTGTCGGCCGAGAGGGAGGCTTCGAAGCCCTGCGCTTTTTTACAGAGGCAAAAAATGTATGTGTGAAATATAGCTGAACAACCGGAGAAAAATCCACCTAACAAAGTGCAGGCAGGTTTTTCATCGTTTTCCACATGGTTTTAAACATTTTCCGCACTTCCATGGGAGATTTCCACCAGTTTATCAACCCTACGTGTGGATATTTTTTTCCAGGCCAGGTGAACTTTTAGCCCGTATTGCTTGCCTTTCCGCATGAATATTTGCAACTTTGTATGTTAGACGGTAAGACGGGCTCGTTTAAGAGTTTTTCCAACCCAACTTTACAGATTGAATTACTCCGCAATGCTTTATCTGCAAAGCGGTACTTGAGGAAACCATCGACTAATCTGCTTTGCCATTATGCCATTGTATTGTATCCAGGCACCGAAGCAGTTAGCCATCCCAACTTGCAGAACAGTAGGGATTTTTTTCCCTGACTAACAGAAAAAGGACGACGAACAGAGCCTTCCATTGGAATGAGCTGCATTTTTGCTCACAATATAAGGCCTCGCGTTATGCCTTACTATGCCGGTAATAAGCGGTTTGCAAAAGCAAACAGTGGCACGCTGAAACAGCAGTTCCACCGCTTACTTTAGTCCGCGCATATACCCAAGCCATTGACCATATCTATGTATCGCCTGGCAACAGCCTGCCATTTATGGGCGCCGCTATAACCGGCGCAAAGGCATTTGCCGCTCCGTGTTTTGAACAACTGCCCTGAAATGGGGTTTTGAATAGGCTATGAAGTGAACTACATACAATCTAAAAAGGCAGCACGATGACTTACAAGACTATTTTTTCCGGACAGCTCGAGTTTGGCACCGAGCGCAGCTTCGAACGCGTCCAGCAGATGTTCGAGCACCGGTCCGAGAACTACTATCGGCAAATACTCCTCGTTAAACAGGAGGAAATTTTCAAACCGGAAAGCTGGACCCTCGAGATCCCCCGCCATATAGCTATGGCCACAGAAAAAGAATGGCGCAACACCATCAATATGCTGGAATTCATCGTCCAGTATGCCATCGCCGGAGGCCTGAGCGCCTGGATGGTGGAGGAGGGTAAAGTCATTGACCACCGCCACATCGAACCCAAAGGAGATAAGGCCGCTGTACAGGCTTTCCTGCGGGGCCGGGAACTGGTGAAGGAATCCGGTAAGGAAGAAGAGGCCATGAAGGCGCTCAGCCGCGCCATCGACAAGTTTGCCCGCCACGCCAAAGCCTACGAGCGCCGCGGATTCGTCAACTACCAACTGCACAACTTCAAGGACGCGCTCTACGACTACTCTAAAAGCATCGACATCAACCCCGAAGCTGCCGAACCCTACCTCGGCCGGGCCATCGTTAAGATAACCCTGGAAGATTATGAAGGCGCCATTCAGGACCTCGCGGCCGCCATCAAAGGCTCCATCCCCCTGCAGTCCATGTACTGGCAGGCACGCCGGCTCAAAGGCGAATGCCACCTGAAACTCGAAGAATTCGATAAAGCGGCTCCGGAATTCAAGTTCTTCACTCAAAGGAAATTTACCCCGGACGACCCCAACTACCGTTGGCGCAAGCGGGCATTGTTCAACTACGGACGAGCCCTGATGGAAACCGGGAAATATGCGGAATCCATTGCGCTTTTCGACGAATCATTGATGGTTGATAGCGGCGAAGAGGATATCGCCGATGCCGAACCCCTGCTCTATCGCGGCCTGGCCCTGAAAAAGGCCGGTAAGATCGGGTTCCGAAAGGACTGGGAAGAGGCAGCCAACCGCGGCTCCAAGCGCGCCGCAGAGTTGCTGGAACAAGCTGCTGCCTAAGCCGCATCCACGGAAAAAATAGAACTGTTCCTCCAGAGCCACCCTGAAGTTCCGCCTCAGGGTGGCTCTCGTATTTCGCGCCTCCACCTTCCCGGCCGTATAACTTCCCGCCATTCCAGGCGTTATTAGGAGAAAAGTAATCCACAAACCATGCCTTATCGCTTTCTGACTGCTCTGGCTTTCTTTTTTAGCTTAACCTTCAGCTTGTCCGCCCAGTCGTACCTGACGGAGAAGGATGTATCAGGAAAAACCCTCAAACTCTACGAAGAAGCCCGGCAGCACATCAATGCCGTACGCAATACCGAAGCCCTGGAAGCGCTGGAAAAGGCCCTTCAGAGGGAGCCCACCTTCATCGACGCTCAACTGATGTACGGCGACCTCAATCTACAGATGAAACGCTATGCCCAGGCGGAAGAGGCATTCGAAAAAGGGCTGGCCCTCGGCCCCGATTATGCGCCCCTGGCTTACTATCTGTGCGCTCAGTCAGAATTCGCTCAGCAGAAATTTGAGGAGGCCGTCGGGCACCTGGGCCTGTACCTGCAATCCGATAAGGCCCGGGGCAACCGAAAAACGGAAGCCGAACGCCTGCAGGCCAGCGCCAGCCTGGCCTCCAATGCCCGCAACCACCCGGTGCCCTTTGACCCGCATAGCCTGGGGCCCGGCGTCAACACGGACCTCCCTGAATACCTGCCCTCCCTGACCGCCGATGGGGAAAAGCTGGTCTTCGTAAGGGTCGTCGGCCGGCAGGAAGATTTTTACCTCAGCCAGAAGAAGGACGGCCAATGGCAGGAAGCCATACCCCTCGAGAACATCAACCACCCCCAATTGAGTGAAGGCGCCCAAAGCATCGCCGCCAACGGAAAGGCCATCGTTTTCACCGCCTGCGAACGCAAAGACGGACTGGGGCGCTGTGACCTCTACATCACCGAGATGAAAAACGGCCAATGGCAGGAAGCTCGCAACCTGGGCAGCCCCATCAATACCAGAGGGTGGGAATCGCAACCCTCCCTTTCCGCCGATGGCAATACGCTCTACTTCGTCAGCGACCGGCAGGGAGGCCAGGGGCTGATCGATATCTGGTCCAGCAAAAGAGATGCCGCCGGCAAATGGGGAACACCTCAAAACCTCGGGCCTGCGATCAATACCCCTGAACGGGAACAGGCGCCGTTCATCCACCCCGACGGCAGGACGCTTTACTTCATGTCGGACGGCCACCCCGGCCTCGGCGGCTTCGACCTCTACCTGTCCCGCCTCCAGCCCGATGGCAGTTGGGGTAAACCCCAAAACCTGGGCTACCCCATCAATACCGATGCCAACGAGGGCGCCCTCATCGTCAGCCTGGACGGACAGACGGCTTACTTCTCCACCGACCGCTCCGGAGTGGTGGACAGCCTGATGCCCGAAGACAGGAAGCTGCTGCGCCGCTCTTCCGATATTTACAGTTTCGAACTCTACCCCGAAGTACGCCCGCAGCCGGCAACTTATGTAAAGGCCATCGTCCGCGAAGCCGGAACGCGCCGCCCCCTTATCGCCGGAGTAGATTTCGTCGAACTGGATAACGGGCGGAGCTACATACAGTCTCAAACCGACGAGGACGGGGAATTCCTCGTGGTTCTCCCCATGGGGGAAGATTATGCTCTCCATGTCAATAAACCTGGTTATCTGTTCCACTCGGAAAACTTCGCCCTCTCGCAGGCAGGTAGCCTATCCGAACCTTTTCTGCTGGAGATCGAACTCTCCCCCATCCCCGAGCCCGCTTCCGAGACAACTACTGCCAAGCCGGTCATCCTGAAAAACGTCTTCTTCGAAACTGGCTCTGCCGCCCTCCGCCCCGAATCGGCCACCGAACTCAATCGCCTGAAAGAACTGCTGGAGGAGAACCCGGAACTGAAGATCCGAATCAACGGCCATACGGATAATGTGGGCTCGGAAGAGGATAATCAGGTTCTTTCGGAAAACCGGGCCAAAGCTGTTTATGATTTTCTGGTGGAAAAAGGGATCGGCCGGCAACGGCTGCGGTTCAAGGGGTATGGGGAAAGCAAGCCCATCGCCACCAATGAAACAGCGGAGGGCCGGCAATTGAACCGGAGGACGGAGTTTGAGGCCATCAGGGAATAGGTGGATCGCAACGGCATATTCTGCTTCGGAGGGATCGTCCAGAACCTCGCTCCTGGTAAGCCGGAAGCATTCTATCAATCCGGCCTTAGTTAGATCAACCCCCTCGATTTCAACTCCAGGTATTTATTCACCGTATTGATCGACAGGTCTTCCGGGCGGGTGAGAATGGCCTGTATGCCGTACTGCTGCAGCTTCTGCACCATTTGGGCTTTCTCGGTGAGAAACTTCCGGGCAATGGTCTGATGGTAAATGTCTTCCAGCGTTTCCACCCGTTCCTCGACAAAATCCCGGATCTCGGTATTTTCGAAGAAGACTACCACCAAAAGATGGAAGGTATTGATGCGACGCAGGATGGGCAATACGCGCTCCAGGGCGTAGGAGCTTTCGAAGTTGGTATACAGCAGGATGAGGCTGCGGCCGTTGATGAGCTTGCGGGCGGCGTAGTAGAGCAGCTCGTAGTTGGCTTCCAGCGGGCGCTCCTCCTCCTTGTACAGGGCCAGGAGGATCTTGTTGAGCTGGGTAGGCTTGCTGTCGGCCTTGATGGTGGCGCCGATCTTATCGGAGAAGGTGATGAGGCCGGCACGGTCGTACTTTTGAAGGGCAATATTGGAAATGACCAGGCTGGTATTGATGGCGTAGTCCATCAGGCTGAGGCCTTCGAACGGCATACGCATGGCGCGGCTCTTGTCGATGATGCAGTAGACCTGCTGCGCGCGTTCATCCTCGTACTGGTTGACCATGAGAATATTGCGCCGGCTACTGGCCTTCCAGTTGATGCTGCGGTAATCGTCGCCGCGCACGTAATTCTTGATCTGCTCGAATTCGTAACTGTGTCCGATGCGGCGGATCTTCTTGATCCCCTTGTGGTGGGTAGTGCGGTCGAAGGCACGCAGCTCGAACTGTTTCATCTGAAGGATGGACGGATAGACCGGCACGCGCATCTCCTGAGGTATGGTGTAGCGCCGCTCCACCAGCCCGATGATGGAGGCGAGGAAGGCATTGATGGCGCCGAAAACATATTCCCCTCGTTCTACCGGCCGAAGTTCATAACTGATCCTTTGCTCCTCTCCCGGCTTGAGGAAAATGTGTTTTTCAAAGTCGCGGATCTGAAACTGATAGGGCAGTTCGTCGATAAGCGTAATGAGCAGGGGCAGCCGTGAGCGGTTTTCTATCTCCAGCTTCACCGTATTGACATCCGCCAGGTTAAAGATCCGGGGCAGAAGGCGCTCGCCGCGCACCACTACCCCACGGTTGAAAAGCAACACAACATCCAGCAGGAACAGAGCCAGGGCCAACACGAATACCCCCTGGGAAACCGGAAAAAGCAGCGGCACCCAAAAGCTGATCATAAAGAGCACGGACAATGCTCCGAACAGCAGGAAAAATCGGTTGGCGAGATAGAGGTTCTTCAATTTCGTTGATTCGTTATTCGTTACTCGTTATTCGTTATTCGTTGATTCGTTATTCGTTGATTCGTTATTCGTTGATTCGTTATTCGTTGATTCGTTATTCGTTGATTCGTTATTCGTTACTCGTTATTCGTTATTCGAATCCCCGAATCCCGAGTCCCTAGTCCCGAATCCCGAATTCCCGCTCCCTACCTCGGCACTTCGATCTTCTGGATAATGCTCTTGATCACATCTTCCGTTGTGTAGCCTTCCATTTCCCGTTCCGGAGTTAGAATGATGCGGTGGTTGAGAACGGGGTAGGCCACGTACTGAATATCATCGGGAGTGACGAAATCGCGGCCGTTCATAGCGGCAATGGCCTTGGCCATTTTCATGATGGCCAGAGAGGCCCGGGGGGAAGCCCCCAGGAACAGGTCGCCGTTGTTTCGCGTCTCGTGAACGATGAGCGCGATATAATCCAGCAGTTCTTCCTTGATGTGCACCTGTTCGACCAGGGCCTGGCATTCGCTGATCTCCTGAGCTGTAAAAACGGCTTTCACCTCGGTACGCTGGGCCATCTTAAAGTCGCTCCTGAAGCGGCGCAATATCGCCTTCTCCTCGTCCAGGCTCGGGTAGCGGAGGTTGATCTTGATGAGGAAACGGTCGAGCTGTGCCTCAGGCAGCTTGTAGGTCCCTTCCTGTTCGATGGGGTTCTGAGTAGCGATAACGAAGAAGGGGAAAGTCATGGGATAAGTCTCTCCGTCGACGGTCACCTGGTATTCTTCCATCACTTCAAAGAGGGCGGCCTGGGTTTTGGCCGGCGCCCGGTTGATCTCATCGATCAGGACGATATTGGAAAAAATGGGGCCCGAATTGAAGGAAAATTCCGAGGTCTTCATATTGAACACCGTCGTGCCCAGCACATCACTGGGCATGAGGTCAGGAGTGAATTGTATGCGGGAGAAGTCGACGTCCAGTGTCCGGGCCATCAGTTTGGCGGCCAGTGTTTTGGCAATGCCGGGTACGCCTTCCAGCAGAACGTGTCCGCCGCAAAGCAAGCCTGCCAGCAACAGGTCCATCAGCTCTTCCTGTCCGATAATGACCTTTCCGATCTCCTCCCGGATGCGGCTGGCGGCGATGTTCACCTTTTCCAGATTCAGGCGGCTGCGCTGCCAGCTCTCGGGTACCACTTCATCCTGATCTGGTTCCTGCCCGTCCGGTGCAGCGGCAGAGCTAAGTTCTTCCTCTTTTTCCGTTTCCGGGCCCGTGCCTTCGTTTTCATTGATCTCGTCAATAGACATAACAAGTGTTTATGGTTCTTCGACAAAGCCGAGGTCGCCGTTTGCCAAAGAAGAGAATTTATTTGCAATGTTTGTAAAACCCATCCAGCAACCGGTGGAAATCGATCAGGGTATTCTCCGATACGAAGGACGAGTTTCGAATATTCTTATACAAAAGTATGATCTTCTCGATGGTTTCTTCAGGAATTTCCGATTTATGAGACAGGCGTTCCACAAAGCCCTTGTCCAGGTCTCTCGATTGTATAAAATACCGTTCCCAAAGGAAGGAACGGAAGAGCTTCATTTGCTGAAGCGCCAGTTTTTTGTGGTTGTTCTGAATGAAATACAGCCGCCCGATGGTAGACAGGAAGGCCAGTGAAGTATTGGTATTGGGATCCAGGACCGGGATGATCCGTTGTTTGCGCTTGGCGCGAAAGGCCAGGAACAGCAACCCCAGCGACAGAAGCGTATACCAGGCCCAGGCCAGCGGCGGCTGGCTCAGAATATACTGCAGCGGGCTTTCTTTTGACAGTTCGCGGTTGGCGAGGTAGTTGTTGCGGTTGTTCATTCGCCGGCCGATCCATTCCGGCGCCCGGCTGTACCGGTCCCAGTATATGGGGCCGGCCTGCAGGTGGGAAAAGGCACGGTTGGCATATTCCAGGCCACGTTCATCCAGTAGCTGAATATTGGAAAAGGCCAGAGGTGTCGTATGCAAATAGAAAAAGCCTTGTCCGTAGCGCACCCGGGCAAAATTAGCCAGACTGTCGTTCATCATGCCTATGGGAACCAGCCCGTTCTCTTTTTCACAAAAGTAAAATGGCTCGATATAACTCCAGGAGTAAGGCATTGCTTCCTGCCGGGAAAGATATTCCAAACTGTAACCGGTATCCGCACGAAGAGCGGCATGCTCAAAATTGAGCTGCACGGCAGTATCGTACAGAATGGTGTAGTCTTCCCAGTAAATTTCATCGCACTCCTCATAATACAGGTGGAACATGAGGTCGTAAGGGATCGTCTTGCTCGAAATAAAGGCCAGGTTACCGGACTCCACAAAACGGAGGAGGGCACGGACATCCGTGGAATCCATATACAGGGCCTGCCCGACAAAAAGATAGTTGGCGCCCTCGTCCTGCTCGGGCAGCACCCCGCGGAGGCTGTCCCTCAGCACCTCCACAGAAGCATCGGGAAAAAGGCCCTGCAGCAGTTCATAGATCACATAGGTGCCATAGGGCTGGCGGCTCTCCTCGTCGTAGGTCTCCCGCCAATCGAAGCGCCGGGGCGAATCCCGGAACAACACCATGATGGTAGCAGTAGCGACCACTACAGCCAGGATCAAAACCAGTATGTATTTACGCTTCAACATGCTTTTCAATCTCTATTATCCCCCTTTTACCTTGCCCGCCAGCATTCGGAACTTGGGTTCCAAAGCCTGGTACTCCCGCTTGTCCATCTGCCGCCCTCCGTACCAGGCCTGCTCAAAAATACGCGTCACTTCCTCAAAGGCGCCGGACAAAGGCGACTGCCGCATTTCCCATACGTACTGGCGGTTGGTTTTCTCTCTTTTCCAGTGGATGGCCTTGCGCTGCGACAACTCCTTTAGTATGGAAAGATAGTACAAACGGAGCGCCAGGGCATATTCTTCCTGTTTCAGCGCCTGAAGAATAAAAGACTCCAGGTCGGCCCGATGGAGGTTTTCCTCAATCTTTTCCAGGTTGATCACACGCTCCTGATCCTCGTGTTCTATTTTTTTATTTCTGGGGTTGCTTTCCAGCCCCAGCACGCCGCGCAGTATCAGCGCCAATATGATGGCCAGGATGAGGATGGCCAGAAATTTCAATATGCCGGCAGCCAGTCGGGGATTCACCTGCACGGCATCGCGTTCCCGGGGGATGGTTTCGTATTCCCCTTCATCGCCGCCACCCGGCTCTTCGACAGGCGCCGGGCCCTTCTTTTGTACTGCCGACTCCGAAAAATCGAGCCCTTCTTTGGCCTTTTCCCATTCCTCTTTCTCAAACTGCCGGTTGTCCAGGCGCTCCTCCAGGTAGTTACCATAGGGGTCCTGTTCCTGAGCCGCCGCACCGGCGTGGAGCATCAAAAAGACAATAATCAGGCTATTTAAGCAGGCTTTCATTTTTTGCTCGTCGCTAAAAGTCAAAATGGTTGTACGGGTAGCAGTCCCTTATTCCTGCTCCAGCCCCTTGATGCTGCGCTTGCGCCCTATCTGCTGTATCCGCTCCATCAGGGCCGGCGCTTCTTTTATTTCCAGCAGAGAATAATACAACAGTCCCCCGCCAATAAGGATGATGGCAAAAACAAGATACAGGATAAAAATTGTAATAAAGGCCAGAAAGGCCGCACTGAAATGTTGCATGGCCGATTCTTCCAACAAAACCACCCAGGTGACCAGGTCCAGGTAGAACCAGGCCAGCATGCTATCCGCCAGAGAAAAGGCCAGCAACCCCACCAGCATCAGGATGAGGAACAAACCAAAGGCCTTGCTGTAAGACTGGCTCAACAAAGAGCTTCCCCTGAAAAGGGCAGAAATGGGGTTAATGCCTTCCCGAAGCCCGGCGTACGCCCACAACACGGGCACTGGCAACAGGCCGAGCGCCAGAAAAACGGTATACCAGTCATTGGTCAGTATAAGCAGCTGCATCGCCCCCATCGGGATCAGCATCTTCAGAAAACCAACCAGCGGATTATCGTTCAGCCGCTCCTGTTCTTCCAGGATAAGGTTCCGAAAAATAAAATAGGACAGGATGGAAAAACACACCGTATTGATCAGCGGCAAAAGCGGAACCGTTTCGTTGATGAAAAACTGGCTCAGCGCCGTAGCCGTGCTTAATGTCCGGTTGACAAACACGAACTGGTCGGCCGGTAGCCCGGTACCGGAAAGGAATACTGCAGCCGTATACAACAGAGCCGTTATCAGGGCGGCCAGAACGATCCGGCCGGAGTTCTTACGGAAGAAAACAAAGACCTCTGAAAAGATCTCTCCCGAAGATTTGATCTGAGAAAAGTTGATCCATTGCCCGGTATCTGCATTGATATGCGTATCCCGGATCGGTTCCCGGAAGCCGGCCCGTGCCTTCCGGCGGGGATACCACACGAAATACAACAGCACAAAGGCCAGGCAGGCCAGGATGAACCCCGCTCTGACAAGGGCCGGAGCATCGGTATGCCGGGTCAGATACCCTTCTATAAAGCCCGCCATAAAAAAGATGGGAACGATGCCGATCATGATCTTAATCCCGCGCCGGGCAGACCGCTGGAAGGATTGCAGCCGCGTATAGGTGCCCGGAAAGACCAGGCCCCGCCCCATGGTGATACCCGCCGCCCCGGCAATGACGATGGCCGATATTTCCAGGGTCCCGTGGATCCAGATGGTCAGAAAAGACTCCCAGAAAAGGCCTCGCTCGATAAAAAAATACTGAAAGGCGCCCAGCATGATGCCATTCCGGATGAGAATGGCCACCGTGCCCACTGTAAAAAATACGCCCATCACAAAGGTCAGAAAGGCCACGAACAGGTTGTTAAGGGTAATGCCCAGCGACATGCCGAAAGCGCCCTTCTCCTTATACACCGCCATAGGGTCGCCCGATTCTATGTTCTCCACGGTCATCTCCACATAACTGTCGCCCAGAATGACGTTGGCAAACTGGCTGTCCATCGCGCTGGAAACCGCGCCGATCAGGCAGGCCATCAGCAGGATCAGGAAAGAAAGACGAAACTCACGCCTCGATTCGTAAATGAGGTGCGGAAGCTCTTCCACCCAGAAGGTCAGCAGCCGGCGCGCACGCGAACGGCGGTTCTTGTAAATGCTGAAGAAGATGCGCTGCGCCAGCCCGTTGAGATATACCCGCACCGAGCGGTTGGGGTAAAACGTCCGGGAGTAGGAAAGGTCATCGGTGATCTGTACAAAGAGGTCGTTCAGCTTATCGGGGTCTTTCCGGGGGCTGTCCAGGATGTGTTCAAACTCTCGCCACTTTTCTTTGTTCTGCTCGATGAAATTCGTCTCGCGCATTCGGGGTGGTTAAAAGATCACAGTTTAGGAAAAAAAACGTACATATACAACGAGGGTTTGGCCGGGAAGGTGCAGATGAGGCGGATTTTTTCAACACACAGACTTCCGTAAATAAGCCTTTTATAGGCCTGAAGACTTGTTATTTGCACCGCCTCGAAATTTCAGCCCCTCACGATAGCTTGCGAGATAAAGGGCTCAGAATTGAAAAATTGCCCTCACCTCCCTTATTTTGCAACCGGGATGGCATGCCTCTTGTACCAACAGGCCAGACGGTATGCCCGAAACCAGTAGCCACATGAAGACTATAGACATCCGCACCACCCAAAACGTCGTCATCGAATACGAGCTGGCTCCCCTGCGGGAGCGCATCTTCGCCTTTTTCATCGACCTGATCATCCTGGGGGCGCTGTATTTTTTCCTCTTCCTCACCCTGCTGAACGCCCTGGCGCGAGGCTTCGAGGAATCGCCTTTCCTGGAGGTGGCCTTGTCTTTTATGATGGTCTGCGGGTTTATGGCCTACCACCTGCTTTCAGAAGTGCTGGCAGACGGGCAATCCTGGGGAAAGAAGGCTATGGGCATCAAAGTAGTCCGGCTGGACGGACAGGAGCCCGGGCTGAGCGACTATTTGCTGCGCGCCGTGTTCCACGTTGTAGACACCCTTTTCTCCGTCGGCATTCTGGGTTCCTTGCTGATCAGTTCTTCGGACAAAAACCAGCGCCTGGGAGATATGACCGCCAACACGACCGTCATCCGGGTGCGCCACAACCTGCGCTTTCGCCTGGAAGACATCCTCAACATCAACACCCTGGAAAATTACGAACCCCAGTACCCAATGGTGCGGCAACTCTCGGAAGAGGATATGCTACTGATCAAAAATATCGTCTCGCGCTATCGCAGCTACCGAAACAGCGCTCACCAAAAAGTGGTAGACCAGCTGGTCACCCGCCTCACGGAAGTCCTGGGCCTGCGCGAAGAACCCCGGGATAAGATCGCTTTTCTGCGTACACTGATCCGAGATTATATTGTAATCACCAGGTGATGGATAGGAGGGGAATATAGATCATACGAAGTTTTCAATTCGAAAAGGGAATACTCCCTGCGGAGAAATATTACGGCTTAACCGGGTAACTATCAGCTATTTGCCGTTCGCAATTCGCCGTTCGCTAAACGCTGCCTCAAAATCCGGATTTAGAGCAAAGAACTGGTTCCTTGAGCTTGGGTTCCTGCAATTAGGGGCATAGTGCTGCGAATAGCGAACCGCTAAAAGCGAAATGCTGATAGTTACTTAACCGGAAAGAAATAGGCCTGCGGCCTGGAAATATTTAGGCCGAAGGCCATATCTAAGCCGGCCCTGTGAAATAAAAGCTTCGCTATTTCACAGGGCCGAATGTTTCAGGAATTGGGCCTCAAAGTGGCCCAATTCGCGTATTTCAAAATCAGAGATGAACTCCTATTTCCCTATGGCCGCGCTGCTCGCACCTTGGCGAAATCTCCCGCCTTGACAAGGATCATTTTTTCAAGGTCCAGGTATTTGGCCATGACGCTGTTGATCTGTTCCGGCGTCAGCGCCGCTATTTTCGCCTCCAGTTTAGCATCCCATTCCATAGTTTTATCCAGGTCGAGATAGCTGTTGAGGGTAGCGGAGAGGGAGTTATCCTGGGCGCGCCGCACTTGCTGGCTTTGCAGCCAGCCACTCTTGGCGGCCTGCACTTCTTCGGCGGAGAAACCCTCTTTAACGACTTTTTCGATCTCTTCGCGGAATGCCTTTTCCAGGGCTTCAGCATTTTCCGGGGCATAGATGGCGTAAGTCTGCCAGGTAGCTGTCTCGTCTCGCTGGTCAGCAAAGAAAGAAGATCCTACTCCGTAGCTGAGCCCTTCCTTCTGACGAATGCGGACGGCCAGGCGGGAATTCAGGAAGCCGCCGCCCAACATGAAGTTGCCCAACGTCATGGCCGGATAATCCGGGTGGTCGACGTTCATAGGCAGTTTCTGTCCTGCCAGGAAGGTGGCATTGGCCTTATCCGGCGTTTCCAGTTCCACATTGGCCGGTTCAGGCTCGCGGAACGCATCGGCGAGGCGCTCATAGGGGCCCGGGCTCGTCCAGGATTTGAAATTGCGGTTGAGGGCGGCTGTTGCCTCCTCGCTGTCAAAATCACCGACAACGGCGATGGTCGCGTCCGAGGCGCCGTAGAACTCCTCGTAGAAAGCCTTGACCTCTTCCAGTTTCAGGTTCTTGATGGCGGCCACTTCTTCATCGAAGCTCATGGTGTAACGAGGGTCATCCTTGGGATAAGGATCCATACGACGCTGCATCTCATTGAATGCCAGGGCCATGGGTTCAGAGCGTTGCTCTTCGATGGAGGCGAGCTCTTCCGAGCGCAACTTCTCGAACTCTTCTTCCGGGAAGGTGGATTTCTGCAGCATTTCTCCAACCAGGTTGATCACATCGGGCAACAGATCCCGTTCGGTTTCGATGGAGACATAAGCGCCGGTAGCGCCGCCGCCGATGCGGACGCGCGCCTTGAGTTCGTCAAATTTGTCCTCCAGTTCCTGGCGGTTCATCGTTTCGGTGCCTTTGTCGAGCATCATGCCGGCAAAGCGGGCGGCCATCTGCTTACCCATAAGGCTTTGAGGGGTGCCAAAGCGCAGCGACATGCGCCCTACTACAGCATCGCCCCGGGTTTCCTTGGGTAGGAGGGCATATTCCAGAGTAGGGCCGATCTCTCCCCGGCTGGTGCGGCTTTCGATGTTCTCACAGGAAGGGTCGAAGGCCTCGCCTTCGGCAATGGCTTCCTTGCCTTTGTAATCTCTGACCATGGATTCAATATCGGGAACATCGGGGATCTCGGCCCGGTCGGGATTGTCCTCTGGCAGAAAGCGGCCCACCGTGCGGTTGCTGGGTTTGAAATACCGTTTGGCCACGGCCTGAACCTGTTCGGGGGTCACCTGTTCCAGGCGGTCGCGGTAGAGAAAGGCCAGCCGCCAGTCGCCCTGAGCAATATAACCGCTCATCGACAACCCCACGCGGTCGCTGTTGCGGAAGAAGAGGTTAAAATTCTTCAGCAGGCGCTTTTTGGCACGCTCTACCTCCTCGTTGGTCGGGAGGTTCTCCCTCAGGCCGTCGATGGCCGACATCATGGCCTGCTCCGCTTCGGCCAGGCTCTTCTCCTTGAGCACATCGGCAGAGAAATAAGCGAACCCCGGTTCACGCAGGCCGGCGGCCCATCCATACTGGGAACTGGCCTTTCCGGACTCGACCAGGGCTTTGTACAGGCGGCCGCCCGGCTCGCTGGTGAGCAGTTCCATCAATACACCGACCGCGGCGTAATCGGGGTGGCTGCCCGGACAGATGTGGTAAGCGCAACTCACCACCTGCACGTCACCTACGCGCCGCAGTTCGGCGAAGCGCTCGCCATCCTGCACCGGTTCGCGGGTATAAGTGGAAATGAGTTCCCGCTCCGGCCGGGGGATGCGGCCGAAGTATTCCTTGATCATGGCCAGCGTCTGTTCGGGGTTGATCTTGCCGGCGACCACCAGATAGGCATTATCCGGTTGATAATATTTGCGGTAGAAGGCCTGCAGGCGATCGATGGGCACATTCTCCAGGTCGGCGCGGGCGCCGATGGTCGACTTCCCGTAGTTGTGCCAAAGGTAAGCAGTAGACAAAACCCGCTCCATGAGCACGCTACTGGGGCTGTTCTCCCCCCGTTCGAACTCATTGCGCACCACCGTCATTTCACTTTCCAGGTCCTTGGCGGCAATGAAGGAATTGACCATACGGTCGGCCTCCATATCCAGGGCCCAGCGCAGGTTTTCTTCCGTTGCGCTGAAGGTCTCAAAATAATTGGTACGGTCGTACCAGGTCGTTCCGTTCGGCCGAGCGCCGTGTTCGGTGAGTTCCTGGGGGATGTTGGGGTGGTCCGGTGTACCCTTAAAGACCAGGTGTTCCAGCAGGTGCGCCATCCCCGTTTCCCCGTAGCCTTCATGGCGGGATCCCACCAGATAGGTCACGTTTACGGTGATGGTGGGTTTCGATTCGTCGGGGAAAAGAAGGATGCGGAGTCCGTTATCCTCCAGCAAATACTCGGTGATGCCTTCAACAGAAGCCAGCGGGGTGATGCCTTCCGGCAGCTTATGCTCCTGAGCAAGCATAACCTGGGAGGAAAGGAAAAGGGCGATTAAACTCAACCCAATTCGGTGAGGAAGTTTGATCATCAGACTTGCGTTTAGTGAAAAAATAGGCTAAAAGATAAGGAATAGAAAGGGAGCAGAGAACGAAAAGGATAAGATTAACAGAGGTTTGACAATTTTAGGCAACTGAAACAGTGGAACAACTTTCGTACTTTTGCACCCTCGATACACAAAAAACACAATGGGAAGAAGGAGTAAACCGAAGCTGATACCGAAAGTCACCTTCACCGGCATGGCCGATAAGGGCCGCAGTGTGGGCCGCAGTGAGGAAGGGCAGGTTATTTTTGCCGACAATACGGCGCCCGGAGATGTGGCCGACGTGCTGGCCCTGCGTAAGAAGAAGGGATCTCTGATGGGGGTGCCCCAGCATTTCCACCACTATTCGGAAGACCGGGTGAAGCCTTTCTGCCAGCATTACGATGTGTGCGGGGGCTGCCAGTGGCAGCACCTTTCCTACGAGGCCCAGGCCCGCCACAAGCAAAAGGTGGTGGAAGACGCCCTGCAGCGCATCGGTAAAGTGCAGGTGGGGGAATTCCTCCCCATTCTACCTGCCGGGCGTACCCATTATTACCGCAACAAACTCGAATTTTCCTTTTCCAACAAACGCTGGCTAAGCCGGGAAGAGATCAACAGCGAGGTGTCCAACGAAGAAGATGTGCTTGGGTTCCACCGCGCCGGCGCCTTTGATAAGGTGGTCGATATCAGCCACTGTTGGCTGCAGGAGGAGCCCTCTAACGAACTGCGCAACGGTATCAAACGCATTGCCCTCGAACAGGACCTGTCGTTTCACGACGCCCGGGAACACCAGGGCTTTTTGCGGCAGGTGATGTTCCGGATCACCAGCCTGGGAGAGATCCTCGTGCTGCTCAGCTTTCACCAGGACGACAAGGCGCGGGCTCATCCGTTTATGGAGGCCATCCTGAAGGCCTTCCCTCAAATCACTACGCTCTGTTACTGCATCAATACCAAGCTCAACGATTTTTTCTACGACCTCGACATGGCCACCTTTGCCGGCAAGGGTTACGTTGAGGAGCAGCTCGGCCACGTGCGGTTTAAGGTGGGCCCCAAATCGTTTTTTCAGACCAACACTTATCAGGGTAAGCTGCTCTATGACGTGGCAGCAGAGTTTGCCGGGCTGAAGGGTACCGAGAACGTCTATGACCTGTATACCGGCATCGGAAGTATTGCCCTCTACCTGGCGGGCAACTGCCGCCAGGTGGTCGGCATCGAGGAGATCCCGGAAGCCATTGAAGATGCCCGGGCCAACGCCGAACTTAACGGCATCGGCAACGCCCGCTTTTATGCCGGCGATGTCAAGGATATCCTGACTACGGAATTTGCCGCCCAGCACGGACGGCCCGACCTTCTGGTTACCGATCCGCCTCGTGCCGGCATGCATCCCAAGGTGGTAGATATGTTACTGCAGCTGGAAGCTCCACGTATCGTTTATGTGAGTTGTAACCCGGCCACCCAGGCGCGCGACCTGCAGCTGCTCAGCACCAAATACAAGGTGCTCAAGTCCCGCCCTGTCGATATGTTCCCGCATACTCACCATATCGAAAATGTGGCACTCCTGGAGCTGAGCGCTACGGAGTAGGAGAAGATTTTTTTCACGGCCTCTGAAAAGGCCACAAGGGCCCGGATAGCGGGAAGCCACTACCAAGGGCAGGTACGCATGGGATTACAACGTACGGATGAGGGCAACCCGCAGCCGCCGCTGCAATACCGATGGTGCATTTTTCCCAAAAGACAATTATATTACAAAGGCAACACAAAAGCTGTGTATCATGAGTGAATACCCTGACCGGCCTAAATATCAGCAGCTGGAAGAAGAGCTGAAACCGTACGCTGCCCTGATGGGAAAGGCGGCAGACGCCATCCTCGATCAAAACATATCAAATTATCCTATATTTGTGGTTCACCAACATCAGCTTGATATCGGCATTCCGCTGCTTGTCAACGAACCCGGGGGGCCGAAGTGGTCTATCCATGCTTCTACGCTCGAGGAGTTGGCCACCAAAAACGTCATTGACATGAGCAGGGTTGACAATTTCCGGAAAGTTTACAAGAACCCGGAAGAGCACCTGTGCCTCTTCGTTCTGAGTGAGTTGGGCGCCAATTTCATTTTCATCCCCAGAACGTAATTCCCGAAATGTAGTACACAAAAACAGGCTTCATGATCGAGCCCCATTCCCAATTAGAGGCCCCCCACAAGATCCTGCTGATCGAGGATGACCTCAATTATGCCTACCTGGTTGAGCTCATGCTTTCAGATTCGCAGCAGTTGAATTGCTCCATCATCCATCACAAGACGCTGGCGGATGGTATCGGATACCTGAATCAATATGGCGCCCGGGAAGTTGCCGCCGTACTGCTGGATCTCAGCCTGCCCGACAGCGAAGGGTTCGATACGCTGGGCAAGCTCATTCAGCGGTTTCCTAACCTCAACATCATTGTCCTTACCGGCCTGGACGACAAAGGGTTGGGGGTTCAGGCCGTGCGTTCAGGCGCACAGGACTTCCTGGTGAAAGGATATTTCGACGATGGGCAACTGGCCAAAGCCCTTCGGTACTCCATTGCCCGAAACAACATCCTCCGACGCCTGGAAGAAACCCAGCGCATCGCACGCATCGGCCACTGGGAATGCAGCCCTCAGGATCACTACTTCACCGCCTCCGAGGAAACCTATCGCATTTTTGGACTATCGCCCCAGCGGCCTTTTTCCTGTGAAGAACTGATGGAACCCAATTGCCCCTTCTCTATCTTACTGCAACTACAAAGCGAAGCGCAGGAAAAAGGGAAAGTACAAAAAGACCTGTGGATCAACCAGAAAGACGGCGAAAGGCGATACATCGCTGCAGTTTGCACCGCCAACCGCCTCAGTAACGGCGCTTTCCTATTCAATGGCATCATCCAGGATATTACGGAGCGAAAGCAGGCAGAAGAGCTCAAAAAGGCCAGAGACCTCGCACAACATACCGCAAAAGTCCGCGAACAATTTATCGCCGGCATCAGCCATGAGATGCGCACTCCCATGAATGCCATCCTTGGGTTGAGCAACCTTCTGGGGCAAACCCACCTGGATGAAGAGCAGACAGGCTATGTCCAGTCCATCAAGCAGTCATCAGAGGTGTTGCTCGGCATCATCAACGATATCCTTCAGGTTGCCACCCTCCAGAATAATAAGATCAGGATCGAGAAAAAGGAATTTCAGCTTTCCCTCCTGTTGAATAATTTGGTAGGCGTAATGAAACACAAAGCGCTGGAAAAGGGGCTGGCCTTTTCTACTGAAATAGACCCTTCCATACCCGATATACTCAAAGGAGATGCCCTGCGCCTCAACCAGGTCCTCTACAATCTGGTGGGCAATGCCCTCAAGTTTACCGATAATGGATTTGTAAAGATCTTTATCCGCCTTCAGGAAGAAAAGGAGAACCGGGTCCGGCTGCGCTTTGACGTTAAAGATTCCGGCATCGGGATCAAAGAAAACGAATTAAAGACCATTTTTGAAGCCTTCGCGCGCGTCCCCCAATCCGGACGGCTGTACGAGGGTACCGGATTGGGGCTGCCCATTGCCAAGAGCCTCGTCGAGGTGCAGGGCGGACAGATCGAAGTGAAAAGCACCCCGGGAAAGGGGTCCTGTTTTAGCTTCAGCCTTTGGTTGGAAAAGGGCACATCTGCTCAAATCCCGAAAGCCCATACCCCCGAGGACACTCCCCAGCTGCCTGCGAATGCAGTATTCCGGCTATTACTGGTCGAGGACCACAAACTCAACCAGGCGGTAGCCCGCAAAACCCTCGAAAAAAAATGGAAGAACATCGAAGTGCTGGTCGCCGAAAATGGCGAAGAGGCCATACACCTGCTCCGGCAAAAACCGGTAGACATCATCCTGATGGACCTACAGATGCCTGTACGCGATGGGTATTCTACAACGAAATATATACGGCAGCAGTTTCAGCCCCCTCTGTCGGAAGTGCCTATCCTTGCCATGACGGCCCATGCTCATATATCACAGGATGAGTCTTTTCGCAAACACGGCCTCGACGACTTCGTGCTTAAGCCTTTCGAGCCGGAACAGCTATTCCAGAAGATCGAATATTATTTAACCCACATCGCCTGAAACCGCCTATGGGCTATCGGTACATCAATCTGGACTATCTGGAAAAAATGGCGGCCGGCGATCCGGAAGCCCGCCAGGAAATGCTGCGCATGCTGGTTGCCGAACTGGAAAGCAGCGGCCCGAGATTGAAGGTGCTGCGGGAAACCCAAAACCAGGCAGAACTGCAATGGCTCTGCCACCACCTTAAATCCACCTTCCCTTTTGTCGGCAACGAACAGCTGGCCAATGCCAATCGCGAATTGGAGCATCACCTGCGCCAGGGGCAGATACTGGCCGGATTGGCCCCCCTGTTCCTGGAAATCGAGACCCTTCTTCCAAAAGCGCTGAAAGAACTTCGCCAGGAGTTGGAAAAAAGCTGAACACTTGATTATCTTTAGTCCTTTTGAGAGGATATCCGAAAACCGCCTATGGCAAACCTGAAAAAAATTCTCATCTGCGAAGACGAAGAGATCCTGCTAACTGCGCTGAAATTTCGACTGCAGAAACAAGGTTACGAATTATTTCTGGCCGTCGATGGCAAGGAAGCCCGGGAAATCATTGAGTCCAAAAAGCCCGACCTTGTTGTAACGGACATTGATGTTCCCAAGATTTCAGGAATGGAGCTGATCAGCCTTGTGCGCAATGAATTGGAGATGAGCGTCCCTATTATTATCATCGCTCCCCTTGAAAACGAGAACCTCATTCTGGAGGCCATGCAAAAGGGCGCTGATGATTTTGTCACCAAGCCGTTCAAACCAGTTGAGCTGGTCCTCCGCATTCGACGCATATTTCAGGATATTGCTTCACGAGTGGGTTGATATTGGTGATCGCATTAATTCAGGCCGATTATTGCAGCAATTCCCTGGCGCACTGCTTCAACCCCATCAATCCAATCAACCCATCAACCAAAACCACTACTCATGAAAGGAATCATTCTGGCAGGGGGCTTGGGGACGCGACTGTACCCCCTTACCCTGGCGGTCAGTAAACAACTCATGCCAGTGTATGATAAACCCATGATCTATTACCCGCTGTCGACCCTCCTGGCCGCAGGCATTCGAGATATCCTGATCATTTCCACCCCTCACGACCTGGCCAACTTTCAAAAGCTGCTCGGCGATGGCCGCCAGATCGGCTGCAACTTTTCCTATACACCGCAACACCACCCCAACGGACTGGCACAGGCTTTCGTCCTCGGAGAAAGCTTCATCGGCAGCGACCCCGCCGCCCTGATCCTCGGTGATAATATCTTTTACGGCGCCGGCCTGAAAGAAATGCTCCAGGGCTGTACCAACCCGGACGGCGGCATCGTCTTTGCCTATTGGGTGGCGGACCCCCAACGATATGGAGTGGTCGAATTTGACAACAACTTCAACGCACTGTCCATTGAAGAAAAACCGGCGAAACCTAAATCGCACTATGCCGTTCCCGGACTCTACTTCTATGACAACGAGGTCCTGGAAATCGCCAAAAACCTGAAACCAAGCGCCCGCGGGGAATACGAGATCACCGATGTCAACAAACACTATCTGGCCGCCGGCAAGCTGAAAGTCGCTGTACTAGGGCGGGGAGTGGCCTGGCTGGATACGGGCACCCACAAATCCCTCATGCAGGCCGGGCAGTTCATCGAAGTGATCGAAGACCGCCAGGGCCTCAAGATCGGCTGTATCGAAGAGGTGGCCTATGAGATGGGCTTTATCGATGCAGAACAACTGGAAAGGTTGGCCCATAAATACCTCAAAAGCGGCTATGGAGAATACCTGCTGAACTTGCTGAAGCAGGAGGAAGGATAACTGATATCCCTGTCGCTCTTTTTCATTTTCCATTTCCGGTGCTTTTCCTGTTTAACAGGCCCCGCACTGCTTCTGCCAGTCCTTCCTCCTGCCGGTTATTTTTCGGAAACCCGGAACTGGCGCCGGCATCCTGTATTCCTCGTTCCACATTAAGTTCATTCTGCTTTTGATAGGAGCAATACCCCAGTTGCTGTAAGCGCCGGGCCAGATATTCCTGTTCCGTTTGCCCTGGTGTGGGAATGAGCAAGGCCTTTTTGCCCATGGCCGCCAGGTCCATGGCCGTACTGTATCCGGAACGGCAGATAACGAGGGAGGAACGGCTCATCGCCGATTGCAGTTCGCCGGCTTTCAGATAAGAAACTACCTCGATATGAGGTGCTGGCTGGTGGCGTTCTTCCCGCTCGGTTTTTCCCTGAACCAGCAATACCCGTAAAGGGAGCTCCTTTAACTGCCGGATCAGAAGGGCCTCGAGTCGGCTGCGCTGCGGCTCCGGGCCGGAAAGGAGGGCGAGGATGTCGAACTTTATTTCCTCCTTCACCGGACGAAGCCTGGAGAGTAGGCCGATGTGGCGGAATAGCAGGCTGTGGGATGGATTATTACTCAATGGCGGCGAATGAAGGTAAGCTTCTGCCCGGCCGAAGCTGCCCCGATCTCCGACGCTATCACAAGGAACAGACAGCGCTCCTGCCAGATTACCGGGGCCGGGTATATCGGGAATCCAGCATTCATCGTATTGACGGATAAACCAGTAGTTCAGCCGGTTGGCCAGCCACTGCAGAGGGGGGGAGGCAATCTGAATACAGCGTTGATGGGTAATGAAAACGGAAGGAATACGAGAAGAAAAGCATCCAAAGCGGTTATCCGAGATCACGGCATCGATCCGCAGACGCCCGATGAGCCGCTGCAGTTGATCGTGTTCTTGCCAGACGGCACGAATGAGCCGGGGTGCCTGTACTCCGATGTTCCACACCATATTGGCGCCGTAGTAACGAATATTGTAGGAAGGCAGCCTGATCAGTTCCAGTCCGGGAAATTCGGCTTTCAGATAAGCGTACGCTCTTCCTGCCGTGCCCAGCACCGGCGTACCGCCTTGCTGCATAACCTCTTCAATGATGGGAACGCAGCGGGTGGCGTGCCCCAGCCCCCAATCGAGCGGGGCGATCAAAATGCGGGGCTTTGCAGCCATAGCCTAATTGCTTAACTTCGGCAAAAATCCTTTCACTTCCATGAAGAACTGGCAAAAAACAGGGTGGATCCTACTCTTGGCGGCCACGTTATCCGGTTGTAAGGCATGGTCCTGCGGTTGCCCAATGACCAGGGTAGAAAAACAGGAAGCGCCGGTTGTGGGTTATTCGTTTCCAGCGGGCGCCGGTACAGCTCGCACAGCCCCTACCATTAACCATCAATCCATAACGGATAACTAACCACCCACAACCGGCGCCAAAAACTAGTTCAACCGGATCTCATCATCATTTTCATCGAAGAACCGGTACTTCGTCAGATGGTAATCGGTATTGGGCTGTATACGGATCCATTTGTAAAAGCTCATGTACCATTTCATCTGGTGGCTGGGCCATCCTTTTTTCAGATAAGCTTCAATGAAGGGGTGAACCAGCAGTTTGATTTTGGATTTGGGCCTTGACTGTATGATAAAGTTCAGGTCGCGTTCGATCTCATCCGCGATGAGGATGGAAGCATTGATCTTACCTGTACCATTACAAGTCGGGCAGACTTCCGCAGTATTGATGTTCACTTCCGGCCGCACGCGTTGACGGGTGATCTGCATCAGGCCGAACTTGCTGAGGGGCAGAATGGTGTGCTGGGCGCGGTCCTTTTTCATGAAGTGGCGGATGGCCTTGAGCAGTTCGCGCTTCTGGTCGGCCTTCTTCATATCGATAAAATCGATGATGATGATGCCTCCGATATCCCTTAGCCTCAGCTGGCGGGCGATCTCTTCCGCCGCCTCCAGGTTGACCCGCATCACGGCTTCTTCCTGATTCTGGCTGGACATCTTGTGCCCGCTGTTGACATCGACTACGTGCATGGCCTCGGTGTGTTCGATGACCAGGTAGGCCCCACTGGGCATGGTAGCTGTTTTGCCGAAAGAAGACTTGATCTGTTTGGTCACGCCAAAAGCATCGAAAACCGGCCGGTTGGATCGGTGCAGGGCAACGATCTTTACCTGTTCCGGAGCGATGGACTCGAGGTAGCTCCGAATATTCTGGTAAAGCTGTTTATCGTTGACCACGATGCGGTTAAAGGAATCGCTGAGGATATCCCGAAGGATACTGGAGGTCTTATCCAGCTCGCTGAGCAATTTAATCGGAGGCTTGGCCTTATGCATCTGCCGGAAGGTGTCTTCCCACTTGTGCATGATGAGGGAGAGCTCTTCGTGCAGGTCGGCTACCTTCTTACCTTCGGCGGCAGTACGCACAATGACTCCAAAGTTCTTTGGGCGGATGCTTTCGACCAGCAACTGCAGGCGCTTTCTCTCCTCTGCGTTGGCGATCTTCTTGGAAACGGCAACGATATTGGAGAAGGGCGTCAGTACCAAATAGCGGCCGGGTAGGGTGAGTTCGCAGCTCAACCTTGGCCCTTTGGTCGAAATAGGTTCCTTCAGTACCTGCACCAGGATGGGCAACTTCTTGCTGAGCACCTGGTCGATCTTGCCGGTCTTGATGATGTCCGGTTCGATTTTGAAATTGTCGAGCAGGTGCGTATTGACCCCACCGGACATAGCGCTGTTGGTAAACTTGAGCAGTGAGCGCAGTTTAGGCCCCAGGTCCGTGTAGTGAAGGAAGGCATCTTTTTTGTGGCCGATATCGACGAAGGCCGCATTCAGGCCGGGCATCAATCGCTTGATCCTGCCCAGGAAAATATCCCCTACAGTAAAGTTGTTGTTTGTTTTCTGATGGTGTAGCTCAACGAGTTTGGAATCTTCCAGCAGTGCAATCTCAACTTCCGTGGGGGTGGAATTAATAATCAGTTCTTTTTCCACGGGGATAATTTTTTTTGCTCCTATGCCCGGACGCCATCGAGGCTCACCGCAATCGGGAGCTCGCCGGCAGGCAAAGCAACTAAAGAAGAGGCGTGGTATCAGGTATTGAGGCAAGTGTGCTGACAGCTGGAAAAAGAACTGTTGGGTTATATTCACCCATTATTCAGGGCCGATGGCCGTTAGGTAAGAGAAAAATCAGGCGAAGCCTAATGAATTCCGTCGTTTCTTTTGCGCTGTGTTATGGGGTATTCCAGTGTTTTTGTTTTCGGCTTTTCGGGAATCAGTAATATAACCAACACGAAAAGGAGCGGTTTCCAGTGAAACCCGAAACTTTTGGCTCATCGGTTTTATGGCACCCTGATCCGAAGGTATAAAGCGCCTGAAACTTTTTCTCTTACTTGACAGGTGATTGCGAGCACGCCGGGTTCCGGCAGGAGGATTTGTCTAACTTGTTGCCGGAGGCTGCGGACCTGTCTTTTTCACATTTCTTTTTAAGGGCTGTAGCAATGCAGATACGGGGCTTCTTCAGGCCCCATACGCTGCAGTGCAAATTTCTTTTCAAGCCAAAGGGTACAAAGGGACAGCTGAAATAGGCATCATGTACGCAACAGTATCTATAGAGCTTTTAGCGTTAGCCTCAGTACCCGATACCACAATTCATTTATCTGTTCTTCTTCTTATGGCGATTCTTGCGCAAGCGCTTCTTGCGTTTGTGCGTCGCAATCTTATGTCTCTTTCTCTTTTTTCCACAAGGCATATGCTAAATCTTTTAAAAATTAATGAATAATTATCTTCTGAAATAGCCCTATTTCCGCTGGTTGCGGCATTGTTCTGCAAAAGCTTCCGCTTTCTTCACATCACCGCTACCTTGGTAGGCTTCTGCCAGCAGGCAGATCGTATTGAGGTTGCCAGGTTCCAGTTGGAGGGCACGCTCCAGCCGTTCTACGGCTCTTGGATACTGCCCCGTTTGAAGGGCCAGCCTGGCCAATGTATTCAAAACGAGAACGTTATCAGGGTCCTTTTGGTTTAAATCCCGCAGTAGCAGAATACCTTTCATCGGGTTGTCCTGCGGAGGATTGGCGGCATAGGCCAGGGCCAGGTTCACCTGATGAGCGGTTTCGTCCGGGTTGAGAGAAATGGCACTCTCGAATGCCTGAATGGCCCTGCCCGTACAAAAGTCCCTTACTTTTTGTTCCTGGCTTTGCTGAATGCAGATGGTGTAGGTAGTACCTGCAATAGACCAGCTTTCTTCCGTTCCCTGCAATTCGGCGATCTGCTGGGCATAATACCCGGAGATCGACGGGTACCCCAAGCTGTACCAGTTGGACGCCAGGCGTTTAAAAACCTCCACCCGGGCCGAGTCAGCCAGGGCAGCATCCAGTTCTGTCTCCAGGGCCAGCACTGAGTTCGACGACATTCCGTCCAGAGAGGATTTGGCTTCCTGCAGCAAAGTGTTGATATCCGTACTTTCAGCCGCCAGTGCCCTCGACGTTTCGAGTGCCTTTATGTCTTCGGGCTTAGTCTCACAGCCCAGGTAAAGAATGAAAAACATTCCAACTGCTGAAGCGATAAGCGCCCATTGTAATTTCGTCATGAATGCCAGATTCTTTTATCCGCGCCCAAAAGCAAGCACGGGTTCAGGCGCACTATTCGTCATCGTCTTCTTCCCCGGGCAGTGTATCTACATTATCCTTCACCTGCTCAACAAAAACCTTCGCCGGCTTGAAGGCCGGAATAAAGTGTTCGGGGATCTCAATGGCCACATTTTTCTTGATGTGTCGGCCGATTTTTTTAGCCCGTTTCTTGATGACGAAAGAGCCGAAGCCACGGATGTAAACATTTTCTCCATCAGCCAAAGAACCTTTCACCTCCTTGAAGAAGGTCTCTAATGTTACCAGCACATCAACCTTTGGTACACCAGTCTTTTCTGAAATTGCTGCAACCAAATCAGCTTTTCTCATCGTTAGTTATTGGTTTATAGTAAGTTATACACAATTTTCGCTCTGAAAAACGAGTGGCAAATTTCGGAATTTTATTTTTTAATCGAAAATAAAACTTTAGTTTATTTCAATATTTTTTGTCTAACTATCAATCGGTTACATCAGGAGCGCCGGAAAAACAAAGCCTAAAGTTGTTTGGAAAAAACTCCAACTTTACCTAAAGCGGTATATCTTTGCGAAACGCCAAAATAAAGTATATGCTGCTTTCAATGACAGGCTATGGTAGAGTATCGCACGCTTTCGGCGATAAAACCATCCATGTGGAGATCCGCTCGCTCAACAGCAAGTATACCGACCTTCGCATCAAAATGCCCCAAAATTACCGCGAGAAGGAGTCGGACCTGCGTCGCATCATCGCCGAACGGGTAGAACGAGGCAAGATTGACGTCGCCATAGACCTGAACTCCCACCAAGGGGATGATGAATACGGGCTCAATGAACCCTTGTTCCGCAAATACCACCGCGAGCTCTCCAGGCTGGCCGGAGAATTGAAGATCCCTTCCGGGGACATGCTGCAGGCCATCCTCCGGTTGCCCAATGTGGTAGCCTCCGCCGCCGGCACCGTCTCCGAAGAAGAGTGGGAAGCCCTCATGGAAGCCCTCAACGCAGCAATCGACAATTTCGAAAAGTTCCGATTGGCCGAAGGCGCCGCCATGGAAGACGATATGCGCCTGCGCGTGAACAACATACTGGGTTTCCTGAACCAACTCGACCCCCAGGAGGAAGAACGCATCACCCGCCTGCGACAGCGCATGCACCAAAACCTGGAAGATTACCTCGGCAAAGACAAAATAGACGAGAACCGCTTCGAGCAGGAGATCCTCTTTTACCTGGAAAAAATCGACATCACCGAGGAAAAGGTCCGCCTGGAGCAGCACTGCAAGTACTACCTCGAAGAACTCAACAAAAAGAAAGCCTCCAAAGGGCGCAAGCTCAGCTTCATCAGCCAGGAAATGGGCCGCGAGATCAACACCATGGGCGCCAAGGCCTACTCCTCTGAGATCCAACGCCTCGTCGTCGGCATGAAAGACGAACTGGAAAAGATCAAAGAACAAGTAGCGAATTCCGTATGAGTAAGTTATTGTTGTTCGCCGCGCCCTCCGGGGCCGGCAAAACGACTATCGTACACCACCTCCTTGATCAATTCGACGAGTTGGAGTTTTCCATCTCCGCCACCACCCGCCCCCGGCGGCCCCACGAAAAAGAAGGCAGGGATTATTACTTCATCAGTCCCGCCCGTTTCCAGGAACTCATCCGGCAGGACGCTTTCGTAGAGTGGGAAGAGGTGTACCCCGGGCTTTTCTACGGAACCCTCAAAAGTGAAGTGCAACGCCTCTGGGCAGAGGGCAAACATATCATCTTCGACATCGACGTCAAAGGCGCCATGAACATCAAACAAGCCTACCCCAAAGAGGCGCTGGCCGTTTTCGTCAAGCCGCCCTCCATGGACGCTTTGGAAATACGCCTCCGGGCCCGACGCACTGAAGATGAAAACACCCTGAAAAAAAGACTGGCCCGCGCCGCGGAGGAAATGAGCTACGAGAACAAATTCGACGTGGTGCTGGTTAATGATGTATTGGCCGAGGCTTTAGCGAAAGCGGAGAAGATCGTCAGTGATTTCATTAAAAAAGGGTAACTGCTCAGGTGTGGCGGTTTTATGGTGTTCCGGCCAAGCCATCTCAGAGGCCAGCATCGTGCCAACCGTAAAACCATAACACCGAAATACCAGAAAACCTCAAATAGTTACAAAAAAGGACAGTAATGTAATGGAAACCCTCATCACCGAAGGCATCAAGGTCACCGTAACCCCCTCCTATCAGGCGGCCTACTCCCGCCCGGCTATCAATCGTTATATTTTTGCCTACCATATTATTATAGAGAACCTCGGTACCGAGACCGTGCAGTTGCTGCGCCGCCACTGGTTCATCTGGGACTCCAACGGCACCATCCGCGAAGTGGAAGGGGAAGGGGTCATCGGGCAGCAGCCCATACTTGCCCCCGGCCAAAAGCACGAATACGCTTCCTGGTGCGACCTCACCACCGGCATCGGCCGCATGCATGGCGCCTACCTCATGCGCCGGGATATGGATGGCAAGGAATTTCAGGTGGGAATACCCCAATTCAGAATGGTGGCGCCGGTAAGGCTGAACTAGTAAAAGAGAGCCCGTTTTTCTGTCCAGGCCAATCTGCTATAAACCACTTACCAGGGATTTCAGATGGCCGTTTAATGCGTTCGGCCCCACTAATCCTCCATCACCGCTATACATTTCAACTCAATGGCGATCGGCGTCGGCAGCGCATCGATCCCCACCGTCGTCCGACACGGCTGGTTGTCCTTGAAGTACTCTGCATAGATGCGGTTATAGGTGTGGAAGTCGCGCTGCATATCGGTCAGGAAGACGGTCACGTCCACCAGGTTTTCCCATTTTGCGCCGCTGGCCTCCAGCACGCGGCGCACATTTTGGAAAACGGAGTGGCACTGCGATTCGAAGTCAAACTCGGTGTAGTTGCCGCTGGGGCTCTGTTTCAGGCCGGGCACGCCGTCCGTTTCCGGGTCGCGGGGGCCGATGCCGGAGAGGAACAGCAGGTTGCCCACCCGGCGGGCGTGAGGGTACAGGCCTACGGGTTTGGGGGCTTTGGGGGCATCGATCTTTTCAGAAGGCATGGCTGTAAAGTTTTCACTTCTAATTAAAAGATGCTATTGGTACTTGTCCTGCAGCCGTTCCGGCTGGCACCATCGTCAAGCTAACAATATCATTATTTTCTCAAGATAAGCTCGCTCAAGCCTTCCTTTTCGCCATCTCCTCTTCCCGCAACTGGCGTCTCAGTATTTTGCCGACGTTGGTTTTGGGCAGCTCGTTGCGAAATTCCACTTCCCTGGGGACTTTGTAGCCGGTCAGGCCTTCGCGGCAAAAGGTAATTAATTCTTTATCGGACAAGCTTCTGTCTTTCTTAACCACGAATAATTTGACCACTTCCCCTGACTTATCATCGGGAATGCCGATGGCGGCGCACTCCAATACCTTGGGGTGGGAGGCGACGTACTCCTCGATCTCGTTGGGGTATACATTAAAGCCCGAGACCAGGATCATATCCTTCTGGCGGTCGACGATCTGGAAAAAGCCCTCCTCACTGGCCATGGCCACATCGCCTGTCTTAAGCCAGCCATCTACTATAGTGTTGGCCGTATCTTCCGGGCGGTTGTAGTACCCTTTCATCACCTGCGGCCCTTTGACCTGCAGCTCTCCTGCCTGGTTGGGGGCCAGGATGTTGCCATGGTCGTCGACGATACGCACGTCGGTAGAGGGGAGGGGAATGCCGATGGTCCCCAGGCGGCCGGTGCCGTCGAGCGGGTTAGTCGTTACCACCGGAGAGGCTTCGGTCATGCCATAACCCTCGGAGAGTACGCAACCGGTCAGCCGCTGCCATTGTTCCGCCACGGGGCGTTGAACGGCCATGCCGCCGCCGACGGTTACCTTAAGGTTGCTGAAGTCAACCGAACTGAAGTCTTTGTGATGGACCAACGCGTTGAAGAGGGTGTTCACCCCGGTGATGAGGGTAACCTTGTAATCCTTCATCGCTTTGATCACCGAATTGAGGTCGCGGGCATTGGTGACCAGCACCGCCAGCGTGCCGATGCTCATCAGGGCCAGGCAGTTGACGGTGAAAGCGAAAATGTGGTAAAGGGGCAACGGACAAAGCGCGATCTCCTCACCCTCTTTCAGGAAGGGCATCATCCAGGCCCGGATCTGCAGCATGTTGGCCACCAGGTTGCGGTTGGTCAGCATAGCGCCTTTGGAGACGCCGGTAGTGCCTCCGGTATATTGCAGCAAAATGACGTCATCGGCGGACCTCTTGTATTCCTTCAGGGAAAAACGTTTGCCTTGCTTTACGGCCTCCGTGAAGGACACTGTATTGGGGATGCTGTAGCTGGGCACCATTTTGCGGACACTCCGCACCACGAAATTGACGATCTGCTTTTTCGGAAAGCCCAGCATTTCGCCTATACTGGTAGTGATCACCGTTTTTATATTGGTGTCTGCGAGGATCTGCTGCAGGTTGGCCGCGAAGTTCTCGGCAATGACGATGGCCTTGGCCCCCGAATCGGTAAACTGGTGCCGCATCTCCCGGGGCGTATACAAGGGGTTGGTATTTACCACGACCAGGCCGGCCCGCAGGGCGCCAAACAGTACGATAGGGTACTGCAGCAGGTTGGGCATCATAATCGCGATCTTATCGCCCGGCTCCAGGCCACGGGAATGCAGGTAGGCGCCGAAACTCTTCGATTGCCGGTCTATCTGGTCGAAGGTGATCTCTTTACCCATGCATGAAAAGGCGGGCATCTTTCTGAATTTCTCAAAAGTTTCCTCCAGCAAGTCCACCAATGTAGCGTAAGCATCGGGATTGATGTTCGCCGGAACGCCGTGAGGGTACTGTTTCAGCCAGGGGCGCTGGTCGCTCATATCGCTCTTCGTTTTGGTCAAAGAAGGATGATTTTCTATAATCGCCCGCTAAAATACGAATTTTCAGCGCACGGCCTTTAACGTTCTAATATTCAGCTCCTTTTTATGGATAAAATTTCCTATTGAAACAGAATTCCCTTACCTTTGCCCCGCTAAAAAATATTCGTTAACCTAAAAAGCATTCTTTCAATGCTGGATGACAACAAAGACCTTGAACAAGAAGGGCAGGAAACGCCCGAAGAGCAACAGGTAGAGCCTGCTGCTGAAGAAACGGCAGCACCGGAAACACCGGCTGCTGAAACAACCGAAGAAGCTCCTGTAGCCGAGGCTCAGGAAGAAGAAGAGACAGAAGAAGCCGCTGCTCCCATTGCAGCAGCAGAAGAGGAAGACGCAGAAGACGATTCCGAAGAAGCAGTAGAAGAAGAGGAGGAAGTGGTAGCCGAAGAAGAGGAAACTGACGATTCCGAGGAAGAAGAAGACGAGGACGAAGATATCGATTTGCCGGAGGAAGAAATGGTCATCGCCGAAACGGCTCACGATGACTTCGACTGGTCCGTTGGAAACAAATCAGGACTGGCTACATCCTACAGCGCCGATGATATCGAAAAGTACACCGAGCAGTACGAGTCAACCCTGACTACTGTTTTCGAAAATGAGATCGTCAAAGGCACTGTGACGTCCATCCACGACGGTGATGTCGTTCTGGACATCAACTTCAAGTCCGATGGCCTGGTATCCCTCTCCGAGTTTCGCGAAAACCCCGACCTGGCGGTTGGCGATCAGGTTGAGGTTTATGTAGAACAACAGGAAGACGCCCGTGGCCAGCTGGTACTTTCCCGCCGCAAGGCCAAGTTGCTGCGCGCCTGGGAAAACATCGTCGATTCTTACGAGAACGGAACCGTGATCAAAGGTACCGTGATCAGCAAGACCAAAGGCGGCCTTATCGTCGATTGCGGCGGATTGGAAACCTTCCTTCCCGGTTCCCAGATCGACATCAAGCCGATCATCGATTACGATTCATACGTTGGAAAGACCATGGAGTTCAAAGTGGTCAAGATCAATGAGCAGATCAAGAACGCCGTGGTTTCCCACAAGGCCCTCATCGAGAGCGACCTTGCCGAGCAGCGCGAAGCGATCATCGCCAGCCTCGAAAAAGGACAGGTGCTCGAAGGCCTGGTCAAGAACATCACCGACTTCGGTGCGTTCCTCGACCTGGGCGGCGTAGACGGCCTGCTCTACATCACCGACATCTCCTGGGGCCGCATCAGCCACCCGAGCGAAGTACTGTCGCTCAACCAGAAGATCAACGTGGTGGTGCTCGATTTCGACGAGAACAAAAAGCGGATCTCGCTCGGCCTTAAGCAGCTGCAGCCTCACCCGTGGGAAGTTCTCAGCGAAACCATCAAAGAAGGCTCCGTCGTCAAAGGCAAGATCGTCAACATCGAAGACTATGGCGCATTCCTGGAAATACAGCCCGGCGTCGAAGGCCTGATCCACGTCTCCGAAGTGAGCTGGAGCAACCAGCCGATCAACGCCCGCGAATTCTTCAAACTGGGCCAGGAACACGAAGCCAAAGTGGTGACCATCGACCGCGAAGACCGCAAGATGTCGCTGTCCATCAAGCAACTGTCCAAGGACCCCTGGAGCGAGATCGAACAGCATTTCCCGGAAGGCAGCCGCCACAGCGGCGAGGTCAAAAACCTTACTCCGTACGGCGTATTTGTCGAACTGCAGGAGGGCATCGGCGGTATGATCCATATCTCCGACCTGTCCTGGACGAAGCGCTTCTCCCACCCATCCGAGTTTACGAAGGTTGGTGAGACGATCGACATCGTCATCCTCGAGATCGACAAAGAGAACCGTAAGCTTTCCCTCGGCCATAAGCAACTGGAAGAAAACCCCTGGGATACTTTCGAAAACGTATTCCCCGTCGGTTCTTACCACGAGGCCACCGTCATCCGCCGCGATGACCGGGGCGCTATCGTGCAGCTGCCCTACGGCCTGGAAGCCTTCGCCCCGATCAAGCACATCCGCAAGGAAGACGGCCAATTGGCTGAAGTGGAAGAGGTACTGACCGTCAAAGTCATCGAGTTTAACCGCGATGACAAACGCATCCTGGTGTCTCACCTCCGCTACCGCGAAGATATCGAGCGCGAAGCCGAACAGGAAGTCCGTAAGGAAAAACAGGAAGAACGTAAACGTACCAGCCGCGCCGTCAAAAAGACGCAGGCTTCCGTAGAAAAATCCACCCTGGGTGACCTGGCTGCCTTCTCCGAATTGAAGGAGCAACTGCAGGATCAGGAGGAAAGTCAAGACGAGGACAATGAGGAAGTTGAGGAAGAGGACTAAGCTATAAGCCCACTCCTCTATTTCTTTTCTTCTTTAGTTAGGAATATAAGAAAAAGCCTCTCCTTAGAATTTAATTTCTTTAGAGAGGCTTTTTCATGTTATACTCAACGGCAATAGGTTTTGTGCATTGGCCTGCCCCGCCCCTTAATCCCCTAAAGGGGCCCAACGCACAAATGCACAAAACCTATTGCAACACAGTATAGAATAACCTTCACTTTTTGATATTATTTTATGAGCCCCTTTCTGTCCTTTTCTGTGATAAATGGTCAATAACAAGAGCTCAATAATCAAAAAACTTAACTTCATAGACCAATTTTTAGAGAAAATGCTTAATTTTTAGAGAAAAAATGAAGCCGTTTTTGTCAACTCTCTCTCTTCTCCTTCTAACACTCTCCAATAATCCAGATTTATTCTCACAGGCTGCTCAACGCAATATACCTAGTAGTAATGGAACAAGATGTTATTCAGATTCTATTGAACGGTTGAACCTGAATAAAGAAATGAGCGAGATTTTAAAAGGTCATAATTACTCCGAAGAGGAGAGAAAAGTGATGTTACTTAGAAAAATTGAGATCTCAGAATGCCTATACAATGAACAAAAATATCAAGAAACTTTAGATTGGCTTGAGAACATTGACGATATATTAAATCTCCCTGAATTTTCAAAATTCAATCTTGAATTATTCAACCTGTTATCATTCAAGGGTAAAGCCGCAAAAAAATTAAATCGCTGGGTGGACGCTTATGCAAATTTCGAAAAAGCACTGACTATTATTAATAATAATCCTAATGTTATAAAAAAAGACCAGCAAGTAGAAATCTATTTTAATTTTGGAATAGCCAATGTTTCTTTGGATGACCCTATACAAGCTCTTGATTATTTAAATAAAGCTATAGCTGTTTGTTTTGAAACAAATTCTTGCTCTCAAAAAAGATTGGGACAAATCTATTCCTACATAGGTAAGTGCTATATGTTTCTTGGCAATAAGGACATGTCATTAGCTCAATTTGAAAAAGCAATCTCTATTTTTCATGCACATTCAACCTCTGTATCAAAGGAGAAGGAAGTAATGATTGATATTCTTCATGAAAAAGGAAGAATGCATAATTTTTTTGATGAATATAACGAAGCTGTTCAATGTTTTAAGGGTTCAAAAAAATTATGTGAAGAAATATTTGGTTACTATCATAAAAAGACGGCCTATACTATTGATGTTTTAGGGAATGCTTATTATTACTTGAATGATTATCCAGCAGCGATTACTGAATTCAAGAAAGCCATAGAAATCTTTAGAGCAATTGGAGATCAAAAAAGTGCGGCATTGGCTGATAAGTATTCAAAAATTGCAGCCTGTCATACCAATCTAAAAGAGTTTAAGGCAGCGAACAGTTACATGGATAGTTGTTTTGAAGTCTTAAATTTCAACTGGAGGATTGGTTCCCCTTTTGAGGAATACAAATCCTCACTTACTCACCTCCTCATCACCCTCTACTTCAAAGCCAAGAACCACCAAAAAGCCTACGAAGCCGGGTGGGGTAAGGAGGAATTGTACAAAGCGGCCCACTGGTTTGATTTATGCATTGAACTGATCGAATACATCAACAGCACTTTTGAGGAATCGGGGTCGAAGAAGTACTTACTAGACCGGTTCTACTATGTTTTTGAGGCCGCGATCAACAGCAATTATTTTCTGTATCAGGAGACGGACAGCCTGCAGTACATTGAGCGCGCCTTTGGATACGCCGAACGCAGTAAAGCCTTGCTGTTGAAGGAAGCCATGCAGATGGCGGATGCGAACGTTGAGCTCGGCATTCCGAAAGAATTGCTCGACGAGGAACGCCGCCTGAAGAAAGCCATCATTGACAAAGAAAACCAGCGGTACGAGTTGCAGCAAGCCCAGGAAGAGGAACGGGCCCCGCACCATATAAACAGCGAGATCTTCACGCTGAAGCAGGCCTACCGCAACCTTATGGACAGCATTCAGCAGCAGTACCCGAAAGCGCATCGCCTCAGGTATGCATCCGGCCCAATGACGCCTGCCCAGGTGCAAAAGGAATTGCTGGCCCCCAGACAGGCTCTGGTGCAGTATTTTTTGGGCGAAGAGCACCTCTTCCTGTTCGTTATCGGCCCGGAAAAAGTGGTACTCGCCAAACGCCCGGTTGAGAAAGGCCTGCCTGATGCCATTCGCGGTTTTCGCGAGAGCATCTATAGCTGGAGCCAATCACAGGAGGATTCCCTGGCGCAACAGTACGCCGGTTATGGCTACCAGCTTTACCAGAGCCTGGTGCAACCCATTGCCCCCTTCCTGCCGGAGCATCTGATCATCATTCCGGACGGCCTGCTGGAGTACGTACCTTTCGAAGCGCTGTTGCAGGAACCCGCCTCACCAGAGTCGTTAACTTTCGATGCCTATCCCTATCTCATCCGGAAGTACCGGATCAGTTATGCGCATTCCGCCCGGCTCCTTCAGGAAATGAGAACGTCCGATTACGAAGCGCCCCGGCAATGGATACTCGCCTTTGCCCCTTCTTTCAAGGATCCGCCAAACCAGGAAAATTCGCTCGTTTCCCGGCGCCGCAATCTCGGCCGGCTCACCAGTAATGTAAAAGAAGTACAATCCATCAAGACCCTGTTGCGTACCCGCATCTACAAGGGAACCGACGCCACCCGGGAGCGTTTTCTGGCCGATGCCCCCCATTACGGTATCATTCATCTGGCGACCCACGCCAAGGCCAATGACGAGGAGGGCGAATATTCCTACCTTGCCTTTGCCGAAATCCCCGACACTATACAAAACGAGCTCCTGTACGCAAAGGATCTTTATTCCATGCGGCTGCAGGCCGACATGGTAGTACTGAGCGCCTGCGAATCCGGCATAGGGGAACTGCGCCGCGGTGAAGGGGTCATCAGCCTGGCCCGAGGGTTTTCGTATGCCGGCGCCAAGAGCCTCGTCACCACTCTTTGGCGGGTCAGCGATCGGGAATCAGCTGCCCTGATGCAACTTTTTTACCAACACTTAAAAGAGGGGAAAGCCAAAGACGAAGCCCTGCGGGCAGCCAAGATGCAGTTCATCTCCCGTCCTGGCGCAGCGCAAGCCCATCCCTTCTTCTGGGCAGCCTTCATACTGAGCGGAGATATCACACCAATAGAAGTTAACGGACAAACATTTCCCGCCTGGGGATACGTATTGTTAATTGGGCTATTCGTATTTTTAGCCCTGCGTTTCGCCAAAAGAAAAACCAGCTGATGCAACGGATCAATATTGAGATTAAAGCCAGGTGCAGCCATCCTGAAGAAATTCGAGACCTGCTCGACAAACAACAGGCCGAATTCATCGGAACCGATTACCAAACCGATACTTATTTCAATGTACCCAATGGCCGGCTCAAGCTGCGGGAAGGGAATATCGAAAATGCCCTGATCCACTATTTCCGAAATGACCAGGCCGGGCCCAAGCGCTCTGATATTTCTCTCTATAAAACGCAACCCCGTTCCGACCTGAAACAGGTGCTCACCGCCGCCCTCGGGGTATTGGCCGCGGTTTCCAAACGCCGGCGCATCTATTTCATCGAAAACGTCAAATTCCATATCGATGAGGTGGAACACCTGGGCTCTTTTGTAGAAATCGAGGCCATCGACCGGGATGGCAGCATCGGAGAAGAAAAATTGCGGCAACAATGCCAGTACTATCTCAACCTGTTCAAAATACCGGAAAACGACCTCATCGAGGTCTCTTACAGTGACCTGGCGATCCGCCGGCAATTGGAAAAATAGGCCATCGCACCAACCGATAAACAAAAGCGGCATTGACCGGATCTCCGGTCAATGCCGCTTTTGTTTATTACCAGGGTTGGATGGTTAGTCCAGCGTCTGTTTGATCTCGATGATCTCGTAACCCTCAATCACATCTCCTACTTTAATGTCGTTGAAGTTCTTAATGGACAAGCCGCACTCCAGGCCGGATTTGACCTCTCGGACATCCTCCTTGAACCGCTTGAGTGAAGCGATCTCTGCGTTCTGTCCTTCTTTTGCCGGGTACACGACGATGCCGTTCCGGATCAGGCGGATATTGGTATTTCTGGTCATCTTTCCTTCCTGCACATAACATCCGGCGACCGCACCCACTTTGCTGATCTTGTAGACCTCCCGTACCTCGAGCTGAGCCACGATTTTCTCTTCCTTGGTCGGTTCGAGCATACCCTCGATGGCGGCGCGCACCTCGTCGATGGCTTCGTAGATGATGGAGTAGGTCTTGATCTGTACCCCTTCCCGTTCTGCCAGTTTGCGGGCGCCGAGGGAAGGCCGTACCTGGAACCCAATGATGATCGCATCGGAAGCAGAGGCCAGCAGGACATCGGATTCGACGATCTGGCCGACCGCTTTGTGGATAACGTTCACCTGTACGGATTCTATCGACTGTTTGATGAGGGAATCGGACAGTGCTTCAACGGAGCCGTCCACATCACCTTTGACGATGAGGTTGAGCTCTTTGAAGTTACCGAGTGCGAGGCGTCGTCCGATCTCATCGAGGCTGATGCGTTTGGTGGCCCTGTTGGCTTGTTCGCGGGCGATCTGGGCCCGTTTTGAAGCGATCTGCCGGGCTTCCTGTTCATTTTCGGTTACCTTGAACCGTTCGCCTGCTTGCGGGGCTCCGCTCAGGCCCAGGATCAGGATCGGCGTCGAGGGGCCGGCTTCCTTTACGCGTTTTCCGCGTTCGTTGAACATCGCCTTGACCTTTCCGGAGTGTTCGCCGGCGACGACAGGGTCGCCGATATGCAGGGTACCGGTTTGGACAAGCCCTTTGGCCACATAACCGCGGCCTTTATCCAGAGAAGCTTCCAGGATGGTACCGATGGCCTCCCGTTCCGGGTTAGCGGTCAGTTCCAGCATTTCTGCTTCCAGAAGTATTTTTTCCAGGAGTTCGTCGATCCCTTGCCCGGATTTTGCGGAGATATCCTGGGACTGGTATTTACCGCCCCAATCCTCAACCAGGAAGTTCATGGAAGCGAGTTCCTGCTTAATGCGTTCGGGCTGTGCGTCGGGCTTATCCACCTTGTTGATGGCAAACACCATAGGCACATTGGCGGCCTGCGCGTGGCTGATGGCTTCCTTGGTTTGTGGCATGATGCTATCGTCAGCCGCAATAATGATCACTGCGATGTCGGTCACTTTAGCACCTCGGGCACGCATGGCGGTAAAAGCTTCGTGGCCCGGCGTATCGAGGAAGGTGATCCTGCGGTCGTCGGCACCGACCAGCACTTCGTAAGCGCCGATGTGCTGGGTGATCCCCCCGGCTTCTCCTTCCACCACGCTGGCTTTCCGAATGTAGTCGAGCAAGGACGTTTTACCGTGGTCTACGTGGCCCATTACCGTGACGATGGGGGCGCGTGGTTCGAGATCTTCAGGATCATCGAAGATCTCCTCCTCTTCTTCGACATGCTCTTCGGCGCTGATGAATTCTACCTCGTGGCCGAACTCTTCCGCCACCAGTTCGATGATTTCAGCATCGAGCCGCTGGTTGATGGAAACGATCACTCCGAGGTTCATACAAGTAGTGATGACATCGGTAACCGGCACATCCATCATGTTGGCCAATTCCTGCACCGAGACGAACTCGGTGACCTGGAGGTTTTCGGGTTGCCGTTCCTGTTCGCGTTGCTCCTGGCGCTCGCGCAGGCGCTCGCGGTTATCGCGGCGCATTTTCTGGCGCTTTTTCTTACCGCCTCCGGAGAGGCGGGCCATGGTGGCCTTGATCTTTTCTTCGATTTCCTTTTGAGAAACTTCCTTGACGTCTTCCTCCTTGCGGCCACGGGTGCGGCGTCCTTTTCCTCCGGAAGCGCCAGCTCCTCCTCCGGTACTATCAGAAGCGGTAGTTATTTTCTTCCGGGTTCTGCGACGCTTTTTGCGTGGTTGCTTATCGTCGTCCGTAGAAGGAGGTACAGGTTTTTTCTTTTTGTCTTCGACCTTAGGCGTTTCCTTCTTCTCCTTTTTCTTTTTGCGCTTGGGGCGCTCCAGCTTGTCCGTATCGATCTTGCCGAGGATCTTAAGGCCTCTGAGTTCAGGGGCTTCTGCCCGGACGACTTCGTCTACTCGCGGTTTTTCCACTACTTTATCCGTTACCGCTTCTGCCGGTTCCTTATCTGCCGGAGCGGGTTTTTCTTTATCCTCTTTGGGGGGTTCGGGACGAACCTCCTGCTTGGGTTCTTCTTTCTTTTCGGCCGGTTGTTCAGCCTTAGGCTCCGGTTGTTTTTCGACTTTGGGCTTTGTTTCTTCAACAGGAGGAGCAGGAGGAGCAGGAGGCGGAGCTGACGCTTCTTCTTTTTTCTCCGCACCAGGCTCCTTTTCACTCACCGGTTCGGGAGCTTTTTCCACTTTGGGCTCAGGCCGGGGCTCTTCCTGTGTTTCGGTTTTTTGTTCAGCCACAGGTTCAGGCTGAGGCTCCGGTTTGGGGCTTTCCTTCGGGGCTGCCGGTTCCGGGGCCGCTGTTTTCTCCTCGGCCGGAGGAGCATCTTTGGATTTGGGCTTCAGGCGGCTCTCCAGGTCGATCTTACCGAGCACTTTGAGTTTCGCCTGAGGGCGGGTGGGCTCTTCTGCGTGGTGTTCCTTGCCATTATCCGCTGAAGCCTCTTCCTGAGGTTCAGAAACAGGCGTTTCTGTTTTCTTTTTGGGAACCTCTTCCCTAATGGGAGGAGGTGGCGGTGGCAGAATTTCTTTTCTCTTTTCTTTAGGAGGAGCAGAGGTTGGGCGGTTTCCAATGACCAGTTGGTCAGCTTTTTCCTTGATAGCGATTGACTTCTGAAACTCCTTGAGCAGCTCCGCGTACATCTCATCCGTGATGTTCGCGGTAGGTTTATTCTCAATTTCAAAACCACTATTGGTGAGATGCTCAACAATAGTGGTTGTCCCCACATTCAACTCTTTTGCTATCTTAATTAAACGTTTCGCCATTATAAAGTTTTAGTACTTATCCAACGCTTACCGATAAGCAAAAGCTTCTCTCAGAAAGATCTATTTTCCTTACATATCTTATTATCTTTTTTGGATGAATAAAATAAGAGGCGAATTGGAGAAAACTTTTGCCCACCAAAGTGAAAATCCTTAAGAATTCACAGGGTATCCGCGGTGGGAGTACCCTGTGAACTTCTGCAAAGATAAAATGATTACTGTCTATTCAGTAACTATGATTGTATAAAAACGAGAAAATCCCTCGTTTTGCACTCATTTTAAATCAATTGTACCTCAATCGAACACAATCGCAGGAAAAAGAGTTCGAAAACTACTGCTCGTCTTCCTCAAATTCGGCGGCCAGTATGCGCAGCACCTCATCCACCGTCTCTTCTTCCAGGTCTGTACGCCGAAGCAGTTCGTCCTTTCTCAGTTCCAGCACATTACGGGCAGTATCACAACCGATGTTTTTGAGGGCTTCGATTACCCAGTCATCGATCTCATCCTTGAATTCTTCCAGGTCGACGTCATCGATCTCGATCTCATCGACTGTATTGCGGTAAACATCGATCTCGAAACCGGTCAGGCGGCTGGCCAGTTTGATATTGGTTCCTCCCTTTCCGATAGCGAGCGAGACCTGGTCTGGTTCGAGGAAAACGTTGGCGTGCTGTTTGTCCAGGTCCAGGTCAATGGAAGAAACCTTCGCCGGCGTAAGCGCCCGCTGAATGAAAAGCGTCGCGTTGTTGGTATAATTGACGATGTCAATATTTTCGTTGCGCAACTCCCGGACAATACCGTGGATCCGCGACCCCTTCATACCGACGCAGGCGCCGACCGGGTCGATGCGGTCGTCGTAAGACTCAACGGCCACCTTGGCGCGGTCACCGGGGATGCGGACGATGCGGCGGACGGTGATCAGGCCGTCTTCGATCTCAGGCACTTCCTGCTCCAGCAATTTCTCCAGGAACAGTCCATCGGTGCGGGAAAGGATCACTACAGGGTTGTTGTTCTTCATCTCCACCTTTTTGATCACCCCTCTTACCATATCGCCTTTGCGGAAGAAGTCGCCCTTGATCATTTCAGTACGCGGCAACACCAGTTCGTTACCGGTGGCATCATCGAGGATGAGCAGTTCGCGCTTCAGGATCTGGTGTACTTCGCCGACGATGATGTCTCCAACGCGCTCACTGTAGCGACGGTAGACTTCGTCTTTTTCCAACTCCATAATACGGGAGATCAGCGTCTGCCGGGCAGCCATGATAGCCCGGCGGCCAAAGTCCTCCAGGTGAAGCTGCTCGTAGCATTCTTCACCGATCTCATAGTCTTCATCGATGGCCAGGGCTTCCGAGATAGAGATCTGGCTGCGGTCGTCGGTCACCTCGCCATCGGGTACGATCTCCCGCACGCGCCAGAGTTCAAGGTCTCCCTTGGTTGTGTTGACAATTACATCGAAATTTTCGTCCGTACCGAATTTCTTGCGAATAAGCGTGCGGAAGACATCTTCCAGCACCCGGACCATGGTCGGACGGTCTATGTTTTTCCCGGCTTTGAATTCCGAGAAAGTATCCACCAGGTTCATCATTGTATTGCAGATTTAGAATGATATTTTAACAACGGTCTTTTTTATGTCTTCAAAAGGGATCCGGGACTGCAGGAGCTGCGTTTTCTTGCGTTTGCCATCCTGCACCCGTACTTTTTCCTCAATCGTAATGTCCTCTTCGCCAACTGCCACCAGTGTTCCTTCCTTACTCATGCCTCCTTTGAGGCTGACCTCCACCTTCCGGCCAATATTGCGGGGGTACTGCCGCAGGAGCCTCAGTGGGCGTCCAACGCCCGGCGAGGACACTTCCAGCACGTAACTATCGCCCAGCCAGCCTTCTTCGTCGAGGTATTGTTCCAGGTAACGGCTAATCAGTTGACACTTTTCAAAGGTAACTCCGGTATCGCTGTCAATGAAAACGTCAAGCTTGTTATTGGCGTGAGATTTCACCTCAATGAGGAAACAGTCCGTGAATCCTTCTTCCTGAAATTTCAACTCCAGGAGGGATCCGATCTTAGATTCTATCACAGTATTATTCTAGAATTAAAAAGAGGGAACCATGGGTTCCCTCTTCCGAGTTCTTTCACTAACTGACGCAAATATACACATTTTATCGCTACCAGGCAACAGGCCGGTGAAAATCATACTTTTAAATTCCATATTTTAAACTTTCAGTATTTTTTGAATTCTCATAAACCTGACTTTCCTATCTTTGTTCTTCTCCAGAGAACCATTTTTATCATAAACCATATATCTGGCCAATGAAGGTTGATGATTTATTGCAACGGGCGCTGAACCTGGAATTCCTGACCGCCGAGGAGGGCGTTTTCCTTTTCGAAAACGCTTCCACCGCAGAGCTGATGTACGTGGGTAACCGGCTGCGGCAACACCACGTTCCCAACGATGTCGTTACCTGGATCATCGATCGCAATTCCAATACGACCAACGTCTGTATCGCCAACTGTAAATTCTGTAACTTCTACCGGCGCCCCGGCCACGAAGAATCTTACACCACCACCATAGAAGAATACAAAGAAAAGATTGACGAGCTGTTCCGCTTCGGCGGCGAACAGTTGCTGCTGCAGGGCGGCCACCACCCGGATCTGGGGCTGGACTTCTACACCAACCTCTTCCGCCAGCTCAAGGAACTGTATCCCACACTTAAACTGCATGCCCTCGGGCCGCCGGAAATAGCCCACATCACCAAGCTGGAAAAATCCACCCACATCGAAGTGCTGCAGGCCCTGAAGGATGCAGGCCTGGATTCCCTGCCCGGCGCCGGCGCCGAGATCCTTAGCGACCGGGTGCGCCGCCTGATATCCAAAGGCAAATGCGGCGGCCAGGAGTGGCTCGACGTGATGCGCGCCGCTCATCAGATCGGATTGACCACCTCCGCCACCATGATGTTCGGGCATATCGAGACCAACCTCGAACGCATGGAGCACCTGGTCGCCATGCGGCAAGTACAGTCGGAAAAACCGGACGGCGCCAAAGGCTTCATCGCCTTCATCCCCTGGCCATTTCAGGATGAGGATACCATACTGAAACGCCTGAAGCGCGCCCGCAACACCGTTACCGGCGACGAATACGTGCGCATGATCGCCATGAGCCGCATTATGCTGCCCAACATTACCAACATTCAGGCTTCCTGGCTTACCGTCGGGAAACAGGTCGCCCAACTCTGCCTGCATTCCGGCGCCAACGACTTCGGCTCCATCATGATCGAAGAGAACGTCGTCTCGGCCGCCGGCGCCCGTTTCCGCTTCACCGCCCAGGGCATTCAGGAAGCCATCCGCGAAGCAGGTTTCAAGCCGCAACTCCGCAATCAGGAGTACGAGTACCGGGAACTGCCGGAAAATATCGTGCAGCAGCAGCTGGACAGAGAACGGATGATCGTGGACTGAGAGCAGAGGGTAAGCTTGCCAATTTGAGATTTGCGATTTGCGATTTGCGAAGTTCGATTTTTGATGTCTGATGTGGCTTTTTCCGGCCTGCCAGCATCGGGCAGGCCAAGGGCTGTACTTCCAAGGGACATCGAAAATCAAGAATCTCCCATCAAACGACAAAAATCTCGTGCGGTAAGATAAGCTTGAGAAGGCGTTTTTTTGGTCAGGCCAACAAGGGGCCGTATTTTGGCAGCATGAAAGACCAAACATCCCTCTACGGCCAGATCCAGGAAGCACTCCATTACATCCGTACCCAGACGGATTTCCAACCCCGCTACGGCATCGTCCTGGGCACCGGCCTCAGCGGGCTGGCCGAGGAGATCGATACGGTAGCCGAGATCTCTTATGGCGATATCCCGCACTTTCCCACCTCCACCGTGAAAGGGCACAAGGGCAAGCTCGTCTTCGGCCACCTGGGCGGCAAGCCGGTGGTGGCCATGGCCGGCCGCTTTCACTACTATGAAGGCTATACCGCTAAACAGATCACTTTCCCCGTGCGGGTGATGAAGTTCCTGGGCATCGAGCTGCTCATCCTGTCCAACGCCGCCGGCAGCGCCAACCAACACATCCAGGCCGGCGACATCGTCTTCATCCGGGACCACATCAACATGCAACCCGACAACCCCCTGCGCGGCCCCAACGACGAACGACTCGGCCCCCGCTTCCCCGATATGCTGCACACCTACGACCGGCAGCTGAACGCCAAAGGGCTGGAGATCGCTCAAAAGCACAACATCCGCGCCCACGAGGGCGTCTACCTGGCCCTGCAGGGCCCCAACCTGGAAACGCCGGCCGAGTACAACTTCTTCCACATCATCGGGGCCGACCTGGTGGGCATGTCCACCGTGCCGGAAGTGCTCGTCGCCCGGCATATGGGCCTCAAAGTGATGGCCCTATCGGCCGCCACCAATAAGTGCTACCCCCTGGAGGAGATCCGGGAGACAACCCATGATGACGTGATCGCCGTGGCGCAGGGGGTGGAACCCAAAATGCGGAAGATCGTGATGGAGTTGCTGGAATTCCTGGGGTGAGAAAATCAATCAATCCACGGATTCTTATTTCCTCTGATCTGATCCACCATTCCCCCATAGATCATTTTTTGCGCTCCGGCACGCAGAACAAAGTCGTGAGGGAAGCCCAATTCGATAGCGCTCACCCGGTCGAGCCGTTCCATTTCCTTTTTGGGGATACGGACTTCCAGGGCGGCCATATTGTCCTTCAGCTGATCCACTGTACGGGCTCCGATAATGGGGATGACGCCCTTGTGGCGCAGCCATGCCAGGGACAACTGTGCGGGAGAGGCCCCCAGTTTTTGAGCTACTTTAACCACTTCCCTTGCGATGCGGTTATTCCGCTCGTTGAGGCGGTAGGAGGTGGTTCCCTCCATACGCCCCCCGGTTCCTTTACCCTTGTTGTCGAGGTATTTTCCGGTGAGGATGCCCGCTGCCAACGGCGACCAGGCCACCACGCCCAGGCCCAGTTCGCTGGACATGGGCAGCAGGTCGCGTTCCGGAGTACGCTCGGTGAGGTTGTACTCCAGCTGGTTGCCGATGAAAGGCGTCCAGCCGCGCAGTTCCGCCAGGGTATTGGCGCGGGCGGTGACCCAGGCCGGAGCATCGGAAATACCCACATACAGGATCTTCCCGGCACGCACCAGGTCGTCCAGCGAACGCATCATCTCCTCGATAGGGGTCAGGTAGTCGTAAGCATGTACCCAGAGCAGGTCGATGTAATCGGTTTTCAGGCGCTGCAGGCTTTGCTCGACCGACTGTACCAGATTTTTCCGGTGGTTGCCCGACTTGTTGGGGTTGTGCGTGGTATTCGAAAGGGTGTATTTGGTAGCCAGGACGATGTGATCGCGGTCGGCGGCGATGAGATCCGCCAGTATCCGCTCGCTGCTGCCTTCGGTATATACATTGGCGGTGTCTATAAAATTGCCGCCCGCTTCCAGGAAGGCATCGAATTGCTGCCGGCTGGTTTCCTCGCTGGCTCCCCATCCCCAGTCCTCGCCAAAAGTCATGGTGCCCAGGCAAAGGGGTGAAACACGCAGGCCGCTACGGCCGAAGAGTTCGTATTGCATCATCGTCATTTTTTGATCGTCCCGTGGGTAATTATTGCGGAAAATAAAATAACAAGGGAAAACAGAGATGGTTGGCCGGCGCCTTGCACCCTCCCGGAGCCCTCACCAAGTTCCCCATACCTATTGAACAGTATTGAAAAACCCCGGCAACAACATTTGCACACGAACTCATCCTAAAACGATCATTAAACATTTTCTACCTTATCGGCCTTATATCATTAGCCGCAAAATTTTCGTAAATTTGCGCGCCTTTTAACCAATAAAACCAGCTATGCAAACCGTAGCACCATACCAGCCAAAAAATAAAGTTCGGATCGTTACCGCCGCTTCTCTGTTCGACGGCCACGATGCTGCCATCAATATCATGCGCCGCATCATGCAAAGTTCCGGCGCAGAGATCATCCACCTGGGGCACAACCGTTCCGTCAAGGAGATTGTGGAGACCGCTATCATGGAGGATGCCCAGGGCATCGCCATCACTTCCTACCAGGGCGGCCACAACGAGTTCTTCAAGTACATGTACGACCTGCTGAAGGAGAAAGGCGGCGGCCACATCAAGATCTTCGGCGGCGGCGGCGGCACCATCCTGCCGGAAGAGATCGATGAACTCCATGCCTACGGGATCACCCGCATTTATTCACCCGACGATGGCCGCCATATGGGCCTCCAGGGCATGATCAATGATGTATTGGAAAAATGCGACTTCCCGGCCGGCGCCAGCCTCAACGGCCAGTTGAAAGCCTATAAGGATAAGGATCCCATGGTACTGGCGCGTATGATCAGCGCAGTGGAGAATTTCCCGGAAAAGAACCGCGACTGGCTGGACAAGATCCGCCAGGAGGCTGCCGCCAAAATCATTCCGGTGCTCGGCATTACCGGCACCGGCGGGGCCGGCAAGTCCAGCCTGGTTGATGAACTGGTCCGCCGCTTCCTGATGGATTTCGAGGATAAGTCCATTTCCATTATCTCCGTCGACCCCTCCAAGCGGAAGACGGGCGGCGCCCTGCTGGGCGACCGCATCCGGATGAACTCGGTAACCTCCTCCCTGGCGGAAGGGCGCGTCTTCATGCGCTCGCTGGCCACCCGCCAGTCCAACCTGGCCTTGTCCAAACACGTACAGGCCGCCGTTGATATCCTGAAGGCAGCACAGTTCGACCTCATCATCCTGGAAACCTCCGGCATCGGCCAATCCGACACGGAGATCGTCGACCACTCGGATGTGTCGCTCTACGTAATGACACCGGAATACGGAGCAGCCACCCAGTTGGAAAAGATCGACATGCTCGACTTTGCCGATATCATCGCCATCAACAAATTTGACAAACGCGGTGCTCAGGACGCCCTGCGGGACGTAAAAAAACAATACCAGCGCAACCACCAGCTCTGGGACAAAGCACAGGAAGAAATGCCGGTTTTCGGCACCATCGCATCCCAGTTCAACGACCCGGGGACCAATACCCTCTACCGGGCATTGATCGACGCCCTGGCAACTCGAACCGGCGCCCCCCTGAAATCCAAATTCCACGGAACGGACGAGATGAGCGAAAAGATCTATATCATCCCCCCCAAACGGGTGCGCTATCTCTCCGAGATCTCCGACAACAACCGCAATTACGACAGCTGGGCAGAACGACAAGTGGGTATCGCCCGCCAGCTGTTCGGCCTGAAGCATTCCATAGAGACGATAGAAAAACAGAACAACCTTCCGAACAAGGCCGAAACCCTGGCCAACCTGAAAAAAGCTTACGAAGACCTGGAACTCGACCTGGACGGCGACTGTAAGCGCATCCTCGACGGCTGGGAAGAAAAAAAGGCCGCTTATGCTGCCGATGAGTATATCTATAAGGTAAGAGGAAAGGAAATACGCGTACCGACCTTTACCGAATCGCTCTCGCATACTCGCATACCGAGGGTGGTATTGCCCCGCTTCAAAGACTGGGGAGAGATCCTGCGCTGGGCGCTGCAGGAAAATGTTCCCGGAGATTTTCCCTTTACTGCCGGCGTCTTCCCTTTCAAACGCAAGGGGGAAGACCCTACCCGTATGTTCGCCGGCGAAGGTGGCCCCGAACGCACCAACAAGCGCTTCCACTACCTGTCTTCCGACATGCCGGCAGCACGCCTGTCCACTGCTTTCGACTCGGTAACGCTTTACGGCGAAGATCCGGACTACCGCCCCGATATTTATGGCAAGGTGGGCAATTCCGGGGTCAGCGTTTGCTGCCTGGACGACGCCAAAAAACTGTACTCCGGCTTCGACCTCTGCGATCCGAAAACGTCGGTCTCCATGACCATCAACGGCCCGGCTGCTACCATCGCCGCCTTCTTCATGAACGCGGCCATCGACCAGCAATGTGAAAAGTATATCCGGGAAAAAGGGCTGGAGGCTAAAGTAGAGGCCAAACTCAAGGAACTGTACGATGACAGAGGGCTGCCCCGGCCCAAATATGGCGCAGGCCTTTCCTCCCCCCTCGGGGGAGACAGCGGGGGCTTGGGCTTGCCGCACGGAAATGACGGCCTTGGCCTGCTCCTCCTGGGCATCACCGGAGATCAGGTGCTGGAAGAAAGCATCTATCAAGAGCTAAAGGCCAAAGCCCTTTCCTCTGTGCGCGGCACCGTACAGGCCGACATTCTCAAGGAAGACCAGGCACAGAATACCTGCATCTTCTCTACGGAATTCTCCCTCCGGCTGATGGGCGACATGCAGGAATACTTCATCCACAACAAGGTGAAGAACTTCTACTCTGTGTCCATCTCCGGGTACCATATCGCCGAGGCCGGCGCCAACCCCATATCCCAGCTGGCCTTTACCCTGGCCAACGGCTTTACCTTTGTGGAATACTACCTGTCCCGGGGAATGAATATCGACGATTTTGCGCCCAACCTGTCCTTTTTCTTCTCCAATGGGGTGGACCCCGAGTATGCTGTCATCGGCCGGGTGGCCCGCCGCATCTGGGCCAAGGCGATGAAGTACAAATACGGCGCCAACGAGCGTTCTCAAAAGCTGAAGTATCACATCCAGACCTCCGGCCGTTCGCTGCATGCCCAGGAGATCAGCTTCAACGACATCCGGACCACCCTGCAGGCCCTCTACGCCATTTACGACAACTGCAACAGCCTGCACACCAATGCCTACGACGAGGCCATCACCACGCCGACTGAAGAAAGCGTACGCCGCGCCGTGGCCATCCAGATGATCATCAACCACGAGTTGGGGCTGGCCAAAAACGAGAACCCACTGCAGGGCGCCTTCATCATCGAAGAACTGACGGAGCTGGTGGAAGAGGCCGTCCTGATGGAATTCGACCGCATCACCGAACGCGGAGGCGTGCTGGGCGCCATGGAGACCATGTACCAGCGCGGCAAGATCCAGGACGAAAGCATCTACTACGAGACCCTCAAGCATACCGGAGAGCTGCCCATCATCGGCGTCAATACTTTCCTCAACAAAGACGGCTCGCCCACCATCATCCCCAGTGAGGTGATCCGCGCCACCGAGGAAGAAAAGGAAGCCCAGATCAAGACCCAGCAGAACCTCCGAAAAGCCAACGAAGGGAAAGGAGCGGAAGCGCTGCGCCGCCTCCAGGAAGTTTCCATCCAGAACGGCAACACCTTCGCAGAACTGATGGAGGCTGTGAAGTACTGCTCACTGGGCCAGGTTACCCATGCCCTGTATGAGGTAGGGGGGCAATACCGGAGGAACATGTAGTTGCGGGGAGTATAACAATACGGCCTGGTTGTACGCTACCGGTAAAACCCCTATCTTACACAACTATGAACGTCAATCAACAGATCATCAGCTTTTTATCCGGGCGAATGCCGGCCATGAAGGGCATCTACCTGTTCGGTAGCCGGGCAGAGGGGCGTGCCCGCCCTGACAGTGACGTCGATATTGCCTTCCTGGTGGAATGGGGGCATTCGCCCACGGCTATGCAACGCTGGGAGTGGAGTACGGAGCTTTCCGCTTTACTCCAGGTGGAAGCGGTTGACCTGGTTGATTTGCAGGAAGCCAATACTGATTTTCGGTTCGTTATCGTATCCACTGGCCAGCGGATCTATTGTAATGACCAGGCTTACTGTGACACTTTCGACATGACCGCCTATTCGATGTATCAACGCCTGGAACTGGAACGGCGGGAAATTGTGGAGGAGATAAAAAAACGGGGCAGGGTCTATGGCTGATTCGGTTATTCTAAATAAAGTTGCCAGTATCGAACGTTGTATCCAGCGCGTCAGGGAGGACTACCTAGGCCATGAGCGTGATTTCGAGACGAATTTCATGCGTCAGGATGCGGTGATCTTAAACCTGCAGCGCGCCTGCGAGCTGTCCATCGATTTGGCCAACCACCTTGTGAAAATAAAAGGGCTGGGCATCCCTCAAAACAGCAGGCAGGCGTTTGAATTGCTATTGGAGGCCAAGATCATTGACAGAGAACTCTCCGGAGGATTATCCGGAATGGTTGGGTTCCGGAATATTGCCATTCATAATTATACCAAACTGGATCTCGCTGTCGTGCGATCTATTATTGAGAACCATATCTCCACTTTCCTGGATTTCACTCAACGGGCTTTACAGTTTTCATAAAACCGCCGGCCCGATTCCTGTCCGAACCACCACTTCCCCGTCCTTCCCGGCACATTACCTGCCAAAACCGGCACGCTGCTCCAAAACTATTACGATCGGGCAATTTTATAAGCAATTTGGGTGAAAACAACATCCAGAATGACCGCCCAGACGACTAACGCAAGATCAGGAAAGCACTCTCCAGCACCATTTCCTATTTCCAATTTCGGATTGCGGGGTAACCCAGTCCCGTCCTCTCAAATAAAGAAGAAAGTCCGCATCCTTTCCATCGACGGGGGCGGCATACGGGGTATCATTCCGGCTACCATCGCCTGGTTTCTGGAGCAACGCCTGCAAGAAAGAACCGGCAACCCGGATGCCCGCATCAGTGACTATTTCGACTTTCTGGCCGGCACCAGCACTGGAGGTATCCTGGTATGCACCTACCTGATGCCGGACCCGGAGCGCCCCGGACGGCCGAAACTAAATGCACGGGAGTCGCTGGCCATGTACCTCGAAGAGGGTGGCTGGGGCATCTTTTCCCGCTCTTTATACCGTAAACTCACTAGCATGATGGGCCTGCTGAACGAGAAATACTGTTCACAGGCTCTGGAGAAGGCCTTAAAGCGGTGCTTTGGCCCCACCCGGCTTCAGGATTTTTTAAAGCCTTGCCTGGTGACGGCCTACAACATTACCGGCCGCCGGGCCTTCTTCTTTACCAGCCTGGACGCCAAGAAAGATCCCAACCAGGATTTCGCCGCCTGGCAGGCCGCCCGGGCTACCGCTTCGGCGCCGGCATTTTTCAGCCCTGCTCTGCTTCAATACGGCAACGGAAACACTATTCCGCTGGTAGACGGGGGGGTCTTCGCCAATAATCCTGCCCTCTGTGCCTTCACCGAAGCTCAGAAGGCCTGCTTTTCACAACTGCCTGATAGCGCCAATAAACCAGACCACCCCACGGCATCCGACATGGTGATCGTCTCACTCGGAACCGGAGCCAATGAGGCAGGCTATAATTATGAATCCATAAAATCCAAAGGCATGGCCGGTTGGATTAAACCCATCATCGACATTCTCATGTCGGCCAGTACGGATACGGTTGACTATCAACTCCAGGAATTGTTCGCTCACCAGCCCCGGAATTGCGACGGCCGTTACTACCGGATCAATCCCTCGCCGGGACAAGCAGCCCCTGCTATGGATGAAGTGTCTGCCAGGAACCGGTGGGCGCTGCACCAAGCTGCCCTGGATTACATCGAGGCCAACCGGGAATTGTTGGAGGAGATCGTCGATCAGTTGATCCGGAATCAGTGAATTGGGACAAAAGTTATTCGTACTTTTGACCCCTACAAGAACCCTTTGCCATGATCCTCTACAACGTCACCGTAAAAATCGACCATTCCGTCCACGAAGATTGGCTGCAGTGGATGAAGGCCGTGCATATTCCCGACGTGCTCGCCACCGGCCTGTTTACCGAACACAAGCTTTGCCGGCTGCTGGGCGTCGATGAGTCGGACGGCATCACCTATGCCACTCAGTACTTTTGCCGGGACATGGCGGCCTTTCAACAATACCAGCAGCAGCATGCACCCCGCCTGCAAAAGGACCATGCCGACCGTTACCCGGACAAATACGTGGCTTTCCGGACGTTGATGGAGGTGGTCGGGTAGGGCCTCCAACTTTTGCTGAAGGCCGATGGCTGCCCCTTAAACCACCGGTTCGAACCGGGCCGTAAAATGCCGCAGGAAAGGCGGTTCGTAGGTGATCCGGTAACCATGGGCCCGTTCCGTTTCCTGTTCCAGTTCGCGGAAGGTCTCCACCACGTAATCGATATGGCTTTGGGTGTATACCCGGCGGGGGATGGCCAGGCGCACCAGTTCCATGGCAGCGGGGATCAGCTTGCCGTTTTCATCGTATTTCCCGAACATGACCGAACCGATCTCACAGCAGCGGATGCCCGCCTTGAGGTATAACTCACAGGCAAGGGCCTGCCCGGGAAACTCCTCAACCGGAATATGTGGGTAGAACGCCTTGGCATCCACATAAATGGCATGCCCTCCGGGAGGCCAGATGAGGGGTACTCCTATCTTGCGCAACTGCTCTCCCATATAACCAGTGCTCTTGATGCGATAATTCAGGTAGTCAGGCTCAAAAACCTCCTCCAGCCCGATCGCGATGGCCTCCATATCGCGGCCCGACAAGCCGCCGTAGGTAGAATACCCCTCGGTGATGATGAGTACGGTGCGGCACTTCAGTGCCAGGTCGAGGTCCCGGAGGGCCAGGAAGCCCCCCATGTTGACCAGGCCGTCCTTCTTGGCACTCATGATGCAGCCATCGGCAAGGCCGAACATCTCATGGGCGATCTCCCGGTAGGATTTTTCGCGATAGCCCTCCTCCCGCTGGTGGATAAAATAAGCGTTCTCGGCAATGCGGCAGGCATCGAGGATGTAGAGGATACCGTGCTGTTTGCAGATCTCCGAGATCGCCCGGGCGTTGGCCATACTTACCGGCTGTCCGCCACCGCTGTTGTTGGTCACCGTCAGGATGACCGCACCGATATTTTCCGCGCCGTGCCTTTCGATCAGCGCTTCCAGCCTCCCGGTATCCAGGTTGCCTTTGAACGGGTGGTACACTTCAGGATGTTTTCCCTCTTCGATGGGGATATCAATGGCAGTTGCCCCGGAAAACTCCACATTGGCCCGGGTAGTATCGAAATGGGTGTTGCTGATGAACACCTTGCCCGGCCCGCCGATACGGGAATACAACAGGTGTTCGGCCGCCCGCCCCTGGTGGGTGGGCAATATGTAAGGATAGCCGGTAAGATCCCTGATAGTGGACTCCATACGCAGCCAGCTCCTGGCGCCGGCGTAGCTCTCATCGCCGCGCATGATGGCGCTCCACTGGTTGGCGCTCATAGCGGAGGTGCCACTGTCGGTCAGCAGGTCAATGATCACCTCATCGGAATGCAAAAGGAAGGGGTTATACTGGGCGTGTTGTAGAAACTGTCGGCGTTCGGCTTCGGTCGTCAGGCGGATCTGTTCCACCACTTTGATGCGAAAAGGCTCAATGGTTGTCTTGTGATGCATGGTTTAAATTTGGTCAGGAAAAACAACTTCGGGCGGAAAATTAGGGCAGTAAGGCCGGACTTTTGATGAATTTTGTCACCTGCCCAAAGATGCAGGGAAAAGAACTTACCTTTGCTGAGAATGAGGGCTATTTTTTCCTGGATACACCTGCCATAATTTGGCAGTTTTCCAGGAACAGTTCCACAATAACTCGAAAAGAAATGAGCAGCAACCTGCCCAAACAAAGGTTGACCTTTTTCTTCAGCGACATCGAACGGTCGACGGAGCTGCTCGCTGAGCTGGGGGAGGAGTATGCTCAGATTTTGAGGGAATACCACAACGTTATCCGCCTGGTGTTGAGCGAATACGGCGGCCAGGAGGTCGATACTGCCGGCGACGGCTTTTTCGTCGTTTTCAATGAAGCGCATAAGGCATCGACAGCAGCCCTCATGGCACAACGCGCCTTCGCCGTACAAGCCTGGGCCCGGCAAATCGGCTTTCGGGTGCGCATGGGCATTCACACCGGCGACGCCATCGCCATACCTTCCGGTTTTATCGGACTGGAAGTTCACCGGGCCTCTCGGATCTGTAACGCCGCTCACGGCGGCCAGATCCTGCTCTCCCAGCCTGCCGTGCGCAGCCTGAGGGGCGCCCCTCCTCATGGGGCGGAACTCCTAGACCTGGGTGAGTTCTTGCTCCGGGGGTTTAAAGACCCCGAGCGGTTGTACCAGCTCACCGTCCCCGGGCTGCCGGCCAAATTCCCGCCGCCGCGCACCGAAAAACCGGTTCCGACCATCGCCGTGTTGCCCTTTGTCAATCTGACCTCAAATACCGATAAGCACTACCTGGGGGATGGCATTGCCGAAGAGATCATTATCGCGCTGAGCAAGGTGCCGGGCCTGCAGGTGGTCGCCCGTTCCTCTTCCTTTGCACTCAAAGGGCAGCAACTGGATGTGCGGGAAGCCGGCCAGCGGCTGAACGCCAAGGCCGTCCTGGAAGGTTCCGTCCAGTTGGCCAATGGCAAACTCCGGATCACGGCCTCCCTGGTAGATACCTCCACCGGGTACAACATCTGGTCTGGCTCGTTCCACCGCAAGATGGAGGACATCTTCACCGTACAGGATGAAATTGCCGAGAATATAGCCGCCAACCTTAAGGTCAAACTTATCTCCAAACGCGTAAGAGGGGTACAAAGCCGGCAAACCCAAAACATCAAGGCCTACGATTTCTACCTGCAGGGGAGGCAGTATTACTACCAGTTCAGCCCCCAGTCAGTGACCCGGGCGATGGCCCTGTTCCGCAAAGCCATCAATATCGACCAGGCTTATGCTCTGGCCTACTGCGGACTGGCCAATTGTTACGCCTACCAGTATATGTATATGGAGCGCCAGGAGCAATACCTGCTCGCTGCCGGGCGAGCCAGCCGCAAAGCCGTCGAACTCGACCCCTGGCTGGCAGAGGCTTATGTGGCCTACGGACAGGCGCTGTCCCTGGAACAACAGTACGAGCAGGCCGAGCAGGCTTTCGAAAAAGCGCTGGAACTGGATCCGCGCCTTTTTGAGGCCCGCTACCTGTACGCCCGCTTGTTCTTCATCCAAGGCAAATTAGAAGACGCCGCATATTGGTTCGAAGAAGCCAACCGCGCCCGCCCGGAAGATTTCCAGTCCCTCCTGCTGGCAGGCCAGGTGTATGCCGACCTGGGCAGAGCCGATAAGGCCAGCGCCGCCCGCCGCCGCGGGGTCGATGTGGCCGAAAGCAGCCTTTTGCTCGACCCCGAAAACACCCGAGCGCTCTACCTGGGCGCTAACGGGCTGGTGGCCCTCGGCGAAACCGATACCGGACTAAAATGGGCACAACAGGCGCTCCTCCGCGCCCCGGAAGACCCCATGGTACTCTATAACGTCGGCTGTATCTTCTCCATGGCCGGCTTGCAGGTGGAAGCCATAGAATGCCTGGAAAAAGCCTACGAAAACGGCATCTCTCAAAGAGAATGGTACGAAAACGACAGCAACCTGGACGGGTTGCGGGAGTTACCGCAGTTTCAGGCGTTGCTGGACAGGATCGCCGAGGGGGTGGGGAGTTAAATTGTATAGCCGGATGGCCCTTCTGAAGTGCTATGAAATGGCCAATGTCGGAGTTGATCGAACTCTGATTAATGGAACCCATTTCTGAACCTGTAGATATTGATATAGCGCTTCATTTTTTGGGAATCGCCTTTTTTGAATTTCTCTAAGAAGGATAGATCAACCATCTATGCATTCGCTTTTATTAGTTGGTAAATTTCGTTAAAGGCATCTTGTTCTTTTAGAGCCTGTTTATTAGGATTTTCCCAGCAGTTTTTTGATTTTGGAAAGTAGATCTTCGATATCAAAGGGCTTCCCGATAAAATCATTCATGCCGGCCTCATAACATCGTTCCACCTCCTCTTTCATTACATTGGCCGTCATGGCAATGATCGGTATCTGGGATTTTCCGTTGGAAAGATCCCGAATGGCCTTCGTCGCTTCGTAGCCGTTCATCACGGGCATTTGAACATCCATCAGGATGATGTCAAAATCAGTATGCGACACTTTTTCTACGGCGATAACCCCATTCTCCGCCACTTCCACCAATACCTCTTCGATGGCGTCTTCCAGTTCTTCCTGGGCTACGATGGCATTGAATTGGTTGTCTTCGACCAATAATACCTTGATTGCTTTAAGCGTAGCGGCATGGTTGTCGGCCGCCGCTGGAATGGCGGTTGAATCCTTTGCCTGATGGGACAACTCATAGGGTATACTGAAGAAAAATTTACTGCCTTTGCCTTTCTGACTTTCCGCCCAGATCTCACCCTGCTGGATCTCTACCAGCTTTTTGGAAATGCTCAAGCCCAGGCCGGTCCCGCCAAATTTTCGGCTGGTATCGGAATAGGCCTGTTCGAAGGTTTCAAAGATCTTTTCCATGCGGCCGGCTCCGATGCCTACTCCGGTATCCGACACACAAAAATGGGCCATTACTTTATTTTCCGCTTCAACCATGCCCGTTTTGAGCTGGATGGTGACTACTCCTTTCTCCGTAAATTTGATGGCGTTGCCTACCAAATTCAAAAGTACCTGGTGCAGTCTGGTCGGGTCACCCTGAACGTAAGCAGGGGTGTTTTCGGAGATATTCGTTTGTAATAACAAGCCTTTTTCTTCGGCTTTGAACTGCGTGATCGTTTGTACATTCTGAATGACCTGTTCGACAGAAAAAGGAATACGTTCCAGATCAATTTTCCCCGCTTCAATTTTTGACATATCCAGAATGTCGTTGATGATAACCAGCAGTGAATTGGAGGATTCTTTAATGGCATTCAGGTAGGAAAGCTGTTCTGTCTGCGGCTCACGCCGGAGCAGGATGTCCGTCATGCCTTTGATGGCATTCATCGGCGTTCGGATCTCGTGGCTCATATTGGCGAGAAACAAGTGCTTGGCTTGCTCGGAAGCCTGTGCTTTTTCTTTTTCGGATTCGATCATGCGGTTTTTTTCCTGGAGTATAGCTTGTGCCCTGCGCGTGTACCGCAATCTGGATACCAGCCCGAGTGACAACAGTATGGCCAAAGTCCCTAAACCGATCAGAATGTTCCTGGTCGTTTTTTGTTGGTTGATTTGCGCCTGGTAGCTTAGTTCCCGTTCATAGTTTTGTGTGGCCAGTTGAAGGCTATCCGCCAGTCGTTGTTGCTGAAACTGATTTTCCAGTTCCAGTCGGGTGACTTCCTGGCTGTTGCGCAACTGTACGATCGAGTCCTGAGTAGCGGTAAATGAACGGTAATAGTCAAAGGCCTTTTGGTAATTGCCCTGTGCTTCATAAGCTTTATACAGTACCTCCAGATTGCCGAGGGCTCCAAAAAGATTCCCGTTTGCTAAACCAAGACCGGTTTGGGCCGTTTCGATCGCCTTTTTTGTTTGCCCCAGGCCGAGATAGGTGGTGCCCAGGGTGGAAAAGAACCGACATCGATTCCAGAGGTCCGCCTTACTCATTACACTCCTGAAATGATCTTCCGCTTCCAGTAATTCTTGTAAGGCGGCCTGGTAATTACCGACTAAGAGTTTGTTCAAAATTCGATCAATGGCCTCCAAGTGGCAAATTTTGTTTTATACTTCGTTGAATTTTTCGCTCCCGCTATCAAATAGCGGGACCCGCATCCGGCTGCAAAATTCGCCTCGTCTAAAATAAAATTTCCTCACTTTCGACTCATCATCGAAATTTGAACAAACTCTAAGTTATCGATACTCGCCTTTACCCATTTGGACTTCATCATACAAGGCCGGCACTCTTCCCGGCCTTGCATAAAGGTCATTGCTTTTTCTATAAAATGAGCAGCTTTATCATTGTCCTTTTGCATTTGATACAATATGGCCAGATCTATATAGCTGGCCCCGACCTCCTCAGCATAACCATCCAATGATTCAAAGAGCTCTAAGGCTTTCAATGTGTATCACTCCGCTTCTTCGTAATTGCCTGTTTTAGCATGAATACAACCAGTGAAGGCAATAGCATCTATATAATAATATTGGTTCGTTTTTCCTTTAACTTCATAAGATTGAATCGTTTTTTGAAATAATAAAAGCGCTTTCGGAAAATCCGAGTTGGTGTAATGGTGATGTGCCAAAGCGCTGTAAAGATATACTTGTTCGGGGTCAACAGTATAGCCTTCGATTTCTGCTGTGATCCGCTCGTAGTTGTTATCTAGCTGATTTTGGCTTATGCCCACCGGATCAAGCACACAAATGTTCAATATGAATAAGGCTGTGGAGGAAGAATTATAATCTTTCAGCTCAAGCGACAGGTCAAAGGCTTTCTGGGCAAGCGGACAAGCGTTTTCAAAATCTTGCTGGACATAAAAAACAACACTTGCTAATACCGTAAACCTGGCCAGATATTCTTTTTTGCCCAGTTGCTTAACCAAGGCTAAACCTTCCTGAACATGAGGCCCCCAACGCATTGCCTCCGGGTTGTTTCTTTCCTCAGGTAAGAAGGGATCAAAACGCTCATAAAAAGCATTAAGCCGATCCATAGGGAGGTTGGTGGTGTCGGGCCAGGCCGCAAAAAGGGAATCCGCCTTTGGGTGTTGGGATCTTCCGGTTTGGAGCGCAACCACCATGAATATCCAGATCAGAACAGTTTTGAGTATATATCCTGGCATAGAGAGGTTTTTCTAAAGTGAATCTCCAATTAACGAAGAAAGAGGCCAGCAGTCAACTTTTACTTATCTAGTGGCTCAATGGATGATCGAACGGTCAAAATCTATTTATTGATCGGGCTATTGAACACTATTTCCAGGGGAAAATAAGATGTTTCTGAGATGAGGTAATTCCATTCAAGATCTGACGAGAGCGTTCGAAAAACCCAACGTTTTTTGAACCAAGTCCGCCAATTGCTTACCCCACCTAATCAACTGACCAAAATCAGCCCTCCTCCATGACCATCCTCATACCAAACAGGCGGCATTCCTGCTATCTTATGCGCGGTTGACGGATCGGGCTTTCCAGATTTGGTATCTGGAAAATCTACCCTCAGCCCTAACCATTTAAAACCTGGCCAAAATGATAGCAGACAAGAAAGCAGACCTTGCCGGCCCCGGCATCGGCACTTATGAACAGGTAGAAAAAGTACTGCCTAAGGATTACAAGTCCATCCTCAACCGGAAAGACACCCAGAAGGCCATCATGGCCGTAAAGCGCTTCATCGAAGATGGCCTCAATGAGGAACTCAACCTCATGATGGTTACCGTGCCCCTCATCGTCGACAAATATAGTGGCGTCAATGACTATCTGGACCGCGACGGTTCCCGCACGCCGGTGGAGTTCTACATCTCTAACGACCGGGGCAAGAACCCCATCGAGGCGCAGGTGGTGCAAGCAGCCACCAAGTGGAAGCGGGTGGCGCTGAAGCAGTTCGACATGCAGCCCGGCGAAGGCCTCAATACCGACATGCGGGCGGTTCGAAAGGACTACTTCCTCGACCACGACCACAGCGCCTACGTCGACCAGTGGGACTGGGAGCGGGTGATCACCGCCGAAGAGCGCAACCTGGAATTCCTCACCATGATCGTCAAAAAGATCTGGAAGGTGCTCAAGGGCGCGGAAACCTTTATCCAGAAGCAATTCCCACAGCTGAAAGACAGCCGCTATCCCAACCTGCCCGAGGAACTCACCTTCATCCACGCCGAAGACCTCCTGGCCCGCTATCCCGACCTGCCCCGTAAAGAAAGGGAAACGCGCATCCTGCAGGAATACCCGGCCGTGTTCCTCTACGGTATCGGCTGGACGCTGGCCGACGGCTACCCTCACGAGATGCGTGCGCCCGATTACGACGACTGGGTGACGCCCTCCACCTCCAAAGACGGCCGCCCCATGCACGGCCTCAACGGCGACATCCTGGTGTGGAACCCCGTCACCAGGCGCCGCCACGAGTTGTCCTCCATGGGCATCCGCGTGAATGCCGAAACACTCCGCCAGCAGCTGAAGATCACCGGCCAGCTCGACTTCCTGGAACTCCCCTACCACCAGGCGATCCTCAACAACGAACTGCCCCTGAGCATCGGCGGCGGCATTGGACAGTCGCGGGTTATCATGCTGCTGCTCCAAAAGGCGCACATCGGCGAAGTGAGCGTAACCGTATGGCCCGAGAAGCTGAAAGCGATCTGCCGAGAGAAGAACATTTTTGTACTCGAATAACCCGGAGCGGCCACTTTAAAGTGGCCGCTTACAATAGTTCCCAATTGTTGATCTTCACTGGACAGTTTTTCGTACCTTCCTCTTCGGAACGGCCGGCGCTGAGGACGGCCCGGCATGCAGTACCGTAAATGGGAGCAGCCTAATTGCACAAAACACAACAGCCCAATGAAGATCATTCAGCTCAAGCTCCGGGGGGTAAGGATCCCACTCCGTTTTCAGTTTTCCCAGTCCAATAATGCCGGGGCTGACCACTCCCATTCGGCCATTGTGGAAATTCACACCCAGGAAGGCGTTGTTGGGTATGGCGAATCCTGTCCGCGCACCTATGTAACCGGGGAGGATATAGGCGCCGTGCAGAAAGAGTTGCTGCAGCTCTCTCCGGAATTAAAAGGCGGCGGGGCCAGTTCGGCCGAAGAGATCAGACTGATGCTGAGCAGTTGGGAAAAAGCCGGAATCGGGCCTTCCACCCGCTGCGCACTGGAACTCGCGCTGCTCGACGCCTGGAGTAAATCGGAGGGAAAACCACTTGCCGGGCTTCTGGACTCCGCACCTCCTGAAGCGCTGTATTACAGCCTGATCCTGCCTTTACTCAAGCCCTCCGCCCTGGAGGAACAGCTCCTGCCCAGAGTACGGCAGTTTTCTCCTCCGGCAGTAAAGCTAAAAGTTGATGCCAAGCTCGAAGAGACCATCGATAAGCTCCGTCTCCTGAGAGACTTCTTCGGCCCGGGCCTGCCCATCCGCGTCGATGCCAATGCCGGATGGACGCTGCAACAGGCCGAGAAGATCATTCCCGCCCTGATCGAACAGGGCATCACTTCCTTTGAACAGCCACTGCCCGTTGGCCAGTGGGAAGGCCTGAAAGCTTTGACCGGGCGTTTCGGGCAGGAGGCCAGCATTATGGCCGACGAGTCTTTACTCAGCCGGGAACAGGCGCTGTTTCTGATCGAGAGAGGCTGCGTTAACCATTTTAACCTCAAGATATCGAAATTGGGAGGCCTCTTTAGCAGCCTGGAGGTATACCGGCTGGCCGAACAACACGGTATCCCCTGCCAGTTGGGGGCTCATTTTGGCGAGACGAGCTTGCTTACCGCTGCCGGCGTCTTGCTGTGCGGCATGGCGGGAAATATGACAGCATACGAAGGAGCGATGGGGCTCTTCCTACTGGAAAAAGACATCACGCTCTCTTCCATAACCATGGGACTGGATGGAAAACTGGATAGCCGAACAGCTCTTCCGGAATCTGGATTGGGCATTGTAGATGAAGCCGTACTGGAGGGATACACTCAAGGGCCGGCGATCAATCCTAATCAGATCCTTTCTTCTTTAAAATCGAACATTAAGAGATAGGGCGGTTTATTTCCCCACCATCAAAGACAGCTCTTCCTTCAGTACCGACTGATGGACCCGGGAATACAATTTCACAAAGCGGGCCGCTACGGCGATCAGGTCTTTGAGCTCCAAAAGCAAGCTGAAGTACAACATGCTGTTACGCCGGCCGTATTTCCGTGCCTTCACGCCTTCAACCTGATGGTTGATGAGTTTTTCCAAATGGAGAAACAGGTTGCGTTTCTCCTCCAGAATATCATCGACGATGTGATAAGTGCCATTTCCTAATACTTCGGCAACATTCTGGAGGTAATCACTCACTTCTTCCTGCATTCTGTAGAGCAGTTCTCCCTGCTCGTCATCCAGTGGTTTATGGACATTTTGTACGTGTTCCCGGCAAGCGTCGAAGATGAGTTTGACGGACTGCAGGATATCCTGTTCAAGGTCGTACACCAACAGGTACGCCCGGCTGGCCTCAGCATTGTCTTCCTCGATACGTCGAATGGCGCTGAAAAGCCTTTTCCTCAATTTTTTGTTCCCCTTTTCCAATTGGAGGATGGCCTGTTCCGCCCTTTCCAGCAGTAGTTCGTCCTCCTGCAACAGGCCAAACAAGGAATCGTGCAGGGCCGTTTTGATACCGGCAAGCGTTTGTTTGATCCCTGAGGAGGAATCTTTCAGGACCTGAACGGCAGGAATGGCCTGCGCCTGCCGCTCGAAAGATTCTTCCTCTGCTTTCTCTTTCTCCCGAAGCCGGTGCAGCAGGAAGGTACGGGAAATCAGGGCGACAGCCAGCAATACCAAAAAACCGATAGCCCAGCCCCCGAAAGTATAGATCGCCCAGGCGAAAAGCGCAGAAACGCTAAAGGCAATGAAGGCGGTAAGGAACCACCCCGCAATGACATTGAGTACTCCGGCTACCCGGTATACAGCGCTATCCCGCCCCCAGGCCCGGTCGGCCAGCGAGGTACCCATTGCTACCATGAAGGAAACATAGGTAGTAGACAACGGCAACTTCAGAGAAGTGGCGAAAGCAATAAGCATACTGGCCACCGTCAGGTTGACCGAAGCCCGGACGAGGTCAAAAGCAGCAGGGTCGTGCTCGCCCTCTTTTTTCACCTCCTGTTCTACCGGTTGAAAACTCTCCTCGGCCTTTTCCAGCCAGGAGTTGGGAAGTAACTTCTGCACACCCATACTGATCTGGCGGGAGTACCGGACGATTCCACGAGAAAGCGCGTTAGGCGGGAAACGCTCCGCCCCTTCATCCTGCCGGCCCAGGTTGACTTCCGTTTCCGTTACCGATTGAGCCTTTTTCGAAAACCAGAGCGTGAGGATCATGACAATGCCCGCCAACAGCAACAGTATGGTCTTGGTACGCACCGGGTGCCCGAGCACCGCCATATTGAATTCTTCCGCTTCCGCACCGGACGCCGACCAGGCATTGAAAGATTCAAATCCCGCAATGGGGACTCCAATGAAATTGACCAGGTCGTTGCCGGCAAAGGCCATCGCCAATGAGAAGGTGCCAAACAAGACTACTATGCGCAGGATATTGACCTTAAAGATCATCAGTACGGCCTGCATCACCACCGACCACAAAAGGAAGGAGATGAAGATCAGCAGAAGCGTATTGTGCTTTACCCAATCGACAAAGGCCTCGGAAACAAAGGAGGCCCCTTTGATGCCCTTGATGAGCAGGAAATAGGTCAGGAAGGTCAGCGCCAGGCCAGCCCAAAGGCTGCCCACCCAGTCCATTCGGCGCTCGTACTGGAAAGTGAACAGCAAACGGCTCACATACTGCAGAAAGGTACCCACGACAAAAGCAATGCCCACCGAAATGAATATACCCGAAATGATGGCCAGTGCACTCGATGAGTTGATATATTGCGCCAGAGTGGAAAAGCTATCTCCTGCCGCCGCGATCTTCAACAATGAAACAGCAACGGCCGCCCCCAGCAATTCGAAAACAATAGACACCGTTGTGGAGGTCGGCATGCCGAAGGTGTTGAACAGGTCCAGCAGGATAATATCCGTCAGCATCACCGCCAGAAAAATGACCATGACTTCAGCAAAGACGAAGAATTCCGGGTTGAAAATGCCTTTGCGCGCCACTTCCATCATTCCGCTGGAGAAGGTGGCTCCTACAAAAATACCGAGGCTGGCCACGATCATAATGGCGTTGCGTGGCGCCACTTTGGAACCAATGGCCGAGTTGAGAAAATTGACTGCGTCGTTGCTTACCCCTACAATCAGGTCAGAGATCGCCAATACAAAGAGGAGGATTACGATGATCAGATAGAGATCCGGCATAATGAATTAACCCTTAGATGGAAAAACAAGATAAGGGCTATTCATTAATCCTGTGTTAACTAAAGATTAAGTAATGGCCATCTTTGTCAATTCATGGAAAAAGGAAATGCGACGGCTAGTTTTGCCTGCAAAACCCTGCCTAAAGTAAGAACGGCCCACTGAAGATGGATGATACTGAGTTCAAGGCTTCGGTCATCTTCAGTGAGCCCCTCCAGCAGTTCCCTCACGGCTATCCTTTTTTCCTCGACCCGATACGCGGATTCATAGGAAGCCGTACCCTTATTACCGCTATGGATCAAAACTTCCAGCAGGTCATCTATCAGGGATTCCAACTTATCGAGGGCTCTCAACAGGCGGTGGAGATTATGCGGATCCAGTTCTCCCACCAATGCTCTCAATTGCCAGCCCTGCCATTGAAGATATTCATAACTCAATATTCTCATAATTTACTGCAGGCGGTTTGATCTGCAGTAAATATAAATCAATTTGTTTTATTAAAAAACATAAAAACAAAATTTGTTTTAATATTGCTCATTCCCGTACTCATCTACCCGCTTCCAGATGAAGTCCTGAACGCCGTCGATCATATCAATGGCAGTCATGCTGATGCGGTGGTTCATGTTCATGTATTGCTGGACCATCATGGCTTCCGTCGAATCCAGGTTCAGGCCGCCCTTAAATTTGAAGTTTTCTGCCTCTCCATTGTTCACGATCGTAAGATCCTCCCGGTTGAACGCTGTAATCGTACCGGTGTAAAAAACCGTTTCCTCGATGCTGATCTCTTTCAGTTTCAATTCATTGCCATTGACGATGTAATGCCCCCATTTGAAAAAATCCGGGTTACCCGGCACGCGAATGATGAGGATGCCCAGGCTGGGTAAAACTTTGAGGATGGATTCGGAAGAGGCCCAGGTGCCCCCCAGCTTGCGGTAATTCTCCCAGGACAGGAGGGTGGCCCGCTGGTTCTGATCCAGCCCTCCCTTCCCCTGATAATGGTATTGGAATTGCACTCCTGTATTGGAGTCGGCCAACGTAAATGTCCTGCCACTCCTTTCGGTTACGGGAAAACTGCTCCTGTTGTCGTTCTTCATGTCATAAAGGCTCAGAGTGGAGCCGTCAAATTCGTAAACGCCCAGGAAGATATCAGGCCCGATGCCGTATTCGTCTCCGTTCAGGTAGCTGAGAATGGAATAATAGTAACCGTCTTCGGTAAAGATGGTGGTTTCCTTGTCGAAGCCTTCGTTTTTATCCAAAGGGCACACCCAGGTGCCGACGATGGAGGTTTGGCCTGTGAGGGTTGAAGCAACTGCTATGAAGAAGAAGATATTCAAAAATGCCGTTTTCATGGTGATAGCGTTTTGGTGAAAAAAAACGAACACCACAAAGGTCGGCAGTAAGCGGGCAGCAGGTTTTCAGGTATGTCGCAAAGGTTTGTAAAATTGTCGCCACCCCGTAAAAAGCGGGAATAAAAAGTAGAATCCCCTCTTTCTGCAATCGAGGAACAAGCTGGATATTTCCTCCGTTCACCCGCCGTCCTCCGCCTCCATTTCCTTTATCCGGGCCCCATTTTCATCGTACCAGTATTGCCGCACTACTTTTTTATTCTCCAGGAATTGTTCCTCCCGTATTCTTTCATCTTCAGTATAATTGATGATGTGGGAGGTATTGTTCTCAAGGCCGGTGAAGATCCTGTTTTTCAAGGTGCCATCCGGCCGGTAGTACAGGCGGGTCTCTGTGCTGTCGGTCAGGATCTTTGTCAGGCTCACTTTGCCGGTATAGCTGTAATCGTGTATTTCGGCGATATCTCCATTCCTGTAAAGGGTTTTCCGGATGAGCTGCTGTCCCCCGTCGGAGGTTTCCTTTGTCTGAACCCATTCTCCTTCCCGTTCTCCGTTGACATAATTCCCGGAAACGGCCATTTTTCGTTCCGGCTGATAATAAGCCCAATGGTTTACCGGGATCTGCGCGATGTATGCACCTTCCGCCATAAGTCCACCGTTTTCGTCGTACATTGTCCGGTAGCCTTCTGCTTTTTGCGACATATCCTGAAGGAACAGAATATAAGGGTCCACTTCGGGGGCTTTGCGAAGCGGCCGGCTCAATGCGCAGGCAACTCTCGATGGAGATTCTTTCAGGGAGTAGTAAACCCGGCCGTCTTTTACACGCTTTCTGGCAAAGACGATCCATTCATCACCGTTAATGAATTCCTTTATGGCGTGTAACAAGGTGTGATTTTTTCCCGGCTGGAAATACAGCGTTATATTGTGAGGTGCTTCTCCTTTAAAAGCAGCCTCTGGCTCGAACTTCAGCATGCCCACCATTCCCATTTTGTGCTCCAGCAAAGTGGCTGTGAAGATGATATCGGCATCGTTCCAGTCGGCGGCGCCCAGTTGGAGCACAGGTTCACAATTGCAGGCATACAGGGCCCTGGCATTACACCCCAAAAACAGTAAAGTGAACAGAACAGGTTTTGTAATATTCATTTTGACGGACTTTCGGCTAAGCATAAATTGGAGTTAAGGTCAAAGATAAAACATGCTGCTGAGGTTATGCATGGAACCATAAAGGTAGATTATGAAAATATTAAAGCGTTTCTTCCTCCTTGCCCTTCTTGGCCTGCTCCTGGTGGTGGGCATTCTTGCGTATATCAACCTGCGGGAGGAAAGGGAACCCCTTCCCCATGCTCCGGCCAACTACGGCAATGAACCGAACCCCAACCAGCGCCAATGGTGGGAGTCGACGGTTGTCTACCAGGTTTACCCTCGTTCTTTCCAGGACAGCGATGGAGACGGCATCGGCGACATCGCAGGCATCATCAGCCGGTTGGACTATATCAGGGAGTTGGGTGTGGAGACGATCTGGTTTTCTCCCTTTTTCGAGAGCCCGCAAAAGGATTTTGGTTACGATGTCAGCAATTATTATCAGGCCGGGCCCGAATACGGGGATTCCCTGCTGATCGATAGCCTTATCCGGGAGGTCCATAAAAGGGACATGAAGGTGGTTTTCGATATGGTCCTCAATCACACTTCCGATCAGCACCCCTGGTTCCAGGAGTCGCGCTCAGGCCCAGACAACCCCCGCAGCGATTGGTACATCTGGCGAGACGGGCAAGGCGCAGAGCCGCCCAACAACTGGATCAACGCCCTGGCCTATCCTGCCTGGAATTACGGCCCCCAGCGGGGCCAGTCGTACTACTCGGCCTTTCTACACTTCCAGCCCGACCTGAACTGGCGCAACCCGGAGGTGAAGTCTGCCATGTTTGACATGATGCGTTACTGGCTGGATCGAGGAGTGGACGGTTTCCGGTTGGACATTTTCAACTTCGTTTACGAGGACGAGCAAATGCGGGACAACCCACCGACATTAAGGTTCATTCCGGGAAGGGATTTCACCAAAGTCAAAGGACAGAACAGGATATACAATGTAAACCATCCCGACAATTTTGTGCTGGCACGGGAGCTCAGAGGCCTGCTCGATGCCTACGACAGCCCTCCCCGCTTCCTGGTTGGTGAAGTATTTGGCAACCACCGCACCCTTAGGCAATTCCTGGGAGACAACCAGGATGGCCTCCATCTCGTCTTTCTTTTTGACATTGCGGATTTTGATTGGAGCGCGGATTTTTTCAGGACACAGATCCGCACTTTCGAGGCCTTCTACCCCCATCCCTATCAACCGGTATACGTATTCAGCAACCACGACCGCCCCCGCAGCATTACGCGGATCGGCAACGATGTACAGAAGGCGCGGTTACTGGCATTGCTGCAACTTACCCTCCGGGGTGTTCCCTTCATCTATCAGGGGGAAGAGATCGGCATGCATACGGCCGACATCCCTTTGGAGGAGGCACAAGACACTCTTCCGATCGTCATTGCAGGTATGTTACCTGAGTTCGTTGTTAAGCACCTGCCCTTTGTGTTCAACCGGGACAACTGCCGGACACCCATGCAATGGGATAGAACCCCCAACAGCGGATTCACTGCCGAAGGAGTAACACCCTGGCTGCCTGTGCAGGAAAACGCTGGCTCCATCAATGTACAGGCACAGCAGGAAAATAAAAATTCGCTTCTCCGTACTTACCAGGCGTTGCTGAAACTGCGCAACGAGAGCCTCCCGCTGAAGTGGGGCAGCCTGAAGTTGCTGGAAGGAGGCCTTCTTCCCGACGTGCTGGCCTATCAGCGCATCTACAGGGATCAACGGATGGCGGTATATGTCAATTTTTCGGAAGAGCCCCAGTCCCTTCCGGTAAACGGCGAAATCGCTATGTCCGTTGGCACCTACCACCAAAAGGATGGCCAGCTAATACTAGCGGGGAGCAGTGGAGTGATCATTCGGCAGGAGTGAGGCTCCAAGGCACGAAAACTGATTGGAGGGAATAAGGATTACAGGATCTCCACCCCTTTCTTACGGTAGGGTTGCAGGCGTTTGTCTTTTGCTGGAAGTTCCGTGATGAGGTAATCGACCTGATTGATGTCACAAACCTTCATCCGTTGCACGGAGTTCAGTTTTTCAGCGAGGGCCAGGGCCACCACCTTATCCGCCCGGTTGATCATCGCTTTTTTGACTTGGATAACTTCCCAGTCGGAATCGGTGATGCCTTCCTCAGCGTCGATGCTGTTGGTCCCCAGGATGCAAAGGTCTGCCCGCACTTCATTCAGCCGGCTGATCACTTCGCCGCCCACGCTGATACCGGCATTTCGGGACACCTTGCCCCCGAGCAGGATCACCTCGGATGAAGGGTGCTCCATCAACTGGATGGCCGTACTAAGGCTGGGCGTAAAGAAGGTCGCGCTCAGGTGCGGGGGAAGGATCCGGGCCAGCTCCCGGTTGGTGGTTCCTCCGCTGACGAACACCAACATGCCCTCCTTAAGCAGGGCAACGGCTTTTCCGGCGATGATGGTCTTTTCCTGAAGCGAGTATACTTCGGCCTGGCGATAGGTAGAGGTATGGTAAGATTTAGAAAGGGCGCCGCCGTGTACTTTGATGACCTTATCCTGGTCGGACAGCTCATTGAGGTCTCTGCGGATGGTATCTTCTGATACGCCTAGCTTGATGCTGAGGTCGGAACACAACACTTTATTGTGGATGTTGACTTCTCTTAGAATGTGTTCCTGCCGTTCACTTTTGAGCATGGGATAGATTTTGTTGTCACTTTCGCGTGCTGTCGATGGCCTGGCGCACAGAGCCGTACCTTTCGAGCAATTCCCGGGCGTTATCCTCATCCACATCCAGCTCGGCCATGATCATGTTAACGCCTCTTTTTACCAGCTTGGTATTGGTCAGCTGCATGTCGACCATTTTGTTGCCCCGCACCCTACCCAGGCGGATCATTACCGTAGTGGAGATCATATTCAGGATGAGTTTCTGGGCGGTCCCGGATTTCATCCGGGTGCTGCCGGTCACAAATTCAGGGCCGACCACTACCTCGATCGGATAGTCGGCATATTTGCCCACTTCCGAATGGGTATTACAGGTGATGCAACCGGTGAGGATCCCATGTTCCTGAGCATCGCGCAAGCCCCCGATGACGTAGGGCGTCCGCCCGGAAGCAGCGATGCCGATGAGCACGTCCTGGCTGGAGATATGGTATTCTGCGAGGTCTTTCCAGGCCTGGCCGTAGTCGTCTTCTGCAAATTCCACCGCCTGCCGGATAGCCTGGTCGCCGCCGGCGATCAGGCCGATGACCAGATCGTGGGGAACGCCGTAGGTGGGCGGGCACTCTGAAGCATCGACAATGCCCAATCGGCCGCTCGTTCCGGCGCCGATGTAAAACATCCTGCCTCCGTTCTCCATTTTAGGGACAATGGCGTTGACCAGCCGTTCAACCAGAGGAATGGCCTTTTCTACCGCCAGAGGCACGGTCTTATCTTCCTCGTTAATACCGCGAAGCAGCGCTTCGGTGCTCATCTTCTCGAGATTGTCGTAATATGACGGCGATTCGGTGACAAGCTTATCTGTAGGAGCAGGGTCTTTTTTCTTCATACTGTAATGAGTAAGTTCAATACCCTCTTGTCAGAGAGCATTCAGAATGTACTGTGAAACTGGATCAATCCGGGAGTAGGCCCCCTCAGAATGGTACCAATTTCGAAAGGAAATTGTTTACTGGCCTCCAGGACCTCTGTTTTAAAATACCAGGCGACGGAGCCCGTCAGGTGTAAAGGCAGGTCCGTATAGTTTGAAAATGCCCAGGACAAATTCTCCAGGAAACTTTTGAAGTGACGAGCTAAAAGCCCCTGAACATAGGATTCCTGGCGGTGATGATGGACGAATGGGGCAAAGGAGGCCAGATAGCGATTGGGAAGGGGCTCTCTGTAAACTTTGTGCAGCAGCAAGTCCCTGTTCAGGCTATACTGTTCCAGCAGTTCTTCTTCCAGCTCAACCGGCAACCTGTTGTTGAGGAAATCCTGCATCAGCATTTTGCCCAGGACAGCTCCGCTGCCTTCATCGCCAAGGATATAACCCAGCCCTCCGTGCTGTTCAATGATCGACTCTCCATCAAAAACGCAGGAATTGGAGCCGGTGCCCAATATACCGGCAATGCCGGGCTCATGCTGGCAAAGGCCGCGGGCAGCTCCCATGATGTCGGAATCTACTTCCACCAGTTGGGCGCCGGGAAACGCCTTCTTCAACACCAGATGAAGCTTGGCCCGATTGGGGCCGGTACTGCACCCCGTACCATAGTAGTGAATGTTCCGGATCCCGTCAGAGGGGATCTGCCGGAAAGTACGGATCATTTCCTCATCGCTGTGAAAAAAAGGGCTGATGCCTTCCAATACTCTTTGAAAGGTTACTTCACCGTCCCGCAGGATAGTCCACTCCGATTTGGTCGAACCGCTATCTACGATTAGTATCATGGCATTGTTTAGGTTAGTAATTCACTATCGGAGCAATCATTTTTGCGGATTAATAATAACGAAAATAGTTGAGTTGGAAGGCACTCCTTCCGGATGTACCTTCCAACTGTGGCAACTAGCGCACCGGGCAAATTCCAAGATCACGGGGCCGAAGAAATTCCGCACACCGGAAAATCATGGAAATCCATTGGCCGACACTAGCAGGGGCCGGGGCATACGGGATCGGACGGGGTATTATCCACGTTGTTATCCCGTTCTACGTTCGGGTATGGGTAGAAGCTCCGGCTGCGCTCCGGATTGGCGTCCTGAGGGCCGGGGCGGCCAAAACGGCGGCTGTCTTCCATTTTCATCCCGCTCATAAACAGTTCTATGCAGCGGTTCTTATAGATCTCCTGCAAAATGGCATCCTGAGACATAGCGCCGGAGTAACCGGGCAGGGCGGCATTCACGCCGAAGATGTCATCCGTTTTGGTCAGTACCTTATCCAGTTCAGCTACGGCGTCGCCCAGCTTGTTCTGGCGAGCATTCACTTCTGCTTTGATCAGCATCATCTCGCCCGGCAGGTAAATGGGAACGGGAGCATCATCAGCAGTGAAAAAGCCCTTCCCGCTGTTTTCATTGGGTGTGAGATAAAAAGCAATGCGGCCATCAGCAGGATCAGGCGCCAACGCGCCGCTCAACCCAAAGTTTTCACTCACATCATAAACGTTCTGAGTGATCAGGGACGAGCGGAAGACAGGGTTCGGCGTAACATTATCGAACTTCAGGACCGATTGAGAGCCCAGGTCCACGGAATTGGCGGCGGAAAAAGCGCCGTCAAGGTTGCCCAGCATAAGTTGGTACCGGGCAGTCAGTGCTTTAACGGCATTAGGCAGGTCGATGTCTGTGCCAATTGCCGAGGTAACGGCGGCTGAAAGTGGGCTACTCAGTTGAGAAGAAGCCTCTCCCAGCAAACGTACGGCTTCTTCCAAAGCAGCGGTGCGGGAAGAAAACTGTGCATCGATCTCTGTACTCAGGGGAACTTGCTCCCAGAACTGAGCCATTGTACCCACTGCCAGTGCATTGAAAAAATTGGCATAGGCCAGCACCCCATTCCTCGTGCCTGCATCGCCAATGACGTTGGGGGCATTTTCGAGTATCTTCTGGGCATCGGCCCGTAGCAGGTTCATATTGGTCCAAAGGTTCGTAATCACGGAATTGCTGGGAGCCACGTTGTCGAAGCCGTTGCCCAATTGAGCCAGCTCGGCGTTACCCGCATTGAGGATCACCAGCTCGCCGGTGGTCAGGCCATTAGCGGAGATACCCGAATACAGGCCGCTGGCGCCACCGGCAGTGTAGCGGAATTTCATTCCATTGATCATGCCGATCAGGCCTTCGGAAGAATTGAGGATCTGCTCATCCGTTGCAGCGTTGGGGTTGGGAATATCCTGGGAGCAGGAAACCGCCAGCAACATAACCGGAAGCAGGAGGTATAGAAGATATTTTTTGATTTTCATCACTTGAACGATTTTTGATTTTAAAATCAGGAACCACGGTTCACACAGAAAGGAGTTGCTCATTAGAAGGAAGCATTGACTCCAAACTGGATCGTCCTCGGAATGGGCACGTTACCGAAGTCATCCCCCCGGACAACGCTGCTCTGGCCAGCCGAGTTGGTCTCGGGATCATAGCCGGTGTAGTCGTCAAAGGACACGAGGTTGCGGCCCAGCAGTTGGATCGTCAGGTTGCTGAATACATTGCCCACCTTTCCGGCATTGTAGGAGAAGCCCAGTTCGCGCAGTTTGACGAAAGAGCCGTCCTCCACGTGTTCCTCCTGGATACGCGGGCCGATGAAACCGCCGACGGCGGCCACCCAGCCGCGGGGCAATTCGCCTCTCAGTTCCTGGTCGGCCATCGGGCCGGCACCAACGTTATTGCTGGTGATCTTGTTCCAGTTCCATACATCAAAGCCCCAGACGGCGTCAAACAACACTCTCATTCCAAAGCGCTTGTAGCGGAACTCGTTCAGTATGGAGCCCGTCCAATCGGGATTGGGGTCGCCCAGTATAGTACGCACCGGCGTACCGGAAGGCTGCCCATCGGCATCGAACTCAAACTCTCCGGTCACATCGTTACCCCGGGCCACCTGCGGCAGCATGGTCGTGCCATTCGCTGTCGGTACCGGCCGGAGCAATAAGGTGCCGTCCGGATTGCGCGCGTACTGTACGCCGTAGAACACGCCAAGAGGTTGTCCATCGATCGCACTTTGGGTACCGCCACCACCGCGCAGTAAGATGCCCGCTCTGCCGCCGCCAATGCCATTCACTTCATTTTTGAAGGTATTGTAGGCCACCGAAATGTCCCAGTTGAAATCTTTGGTCCGTACAGGGTTGGCATTCAACATAAGCTCTAACCCGGTATTGGACATCTCGCCGATGTTCTCGATGATGCTGGCCCCGCCGCTGGAAGGCGCCAGGTTGCGGTTGAGCAACAGGTCGGTAATGTCTTGCTGATAGTACGTAACCGAAAGGCCCAGGCGGTTGCGGAGGAAGCTCAGGTCGGCCCCGAATTCTACCTCGGTTTGCTGTTCCGGCCGGATACCTGGGTTACCCAGCGCGGCACTCGGCACGATAGCGCTGCGGCCCAGATAGCCCAATGTAGCATAATTGGTGAAACGGGTGAAGGCGCCAATACCGGTCAGGTTACCCGCCTGTCCATAGGAGAAGCGCAGCTTGAAGGTATTCCAGTTGTTGGAGATACTGGCATTTTTCCAGAAGTCCAGTTCGGAAAGCACCACACTGGCGCTGGCCTTCGGATAGAACTGGTTTCTCTCGTCTTCCCCGAAGCGGGAAGAGCCGTCGATGCGCCCGGCCAGGGTCAGGTACAGGAAGTTGTTAAATCCGAAAGACTGCTGCAGGAAGTACCCGTTGATCGTCGCCTCGGAAATGGATTCCCTCGGAGCGGAGAACAGGTTGGTAGCGGCAGCCAGGGTCCGTACGAAAGGCGCCAGGTCGCGGCCTTCGGCCGAGGAAAAGTCAGAGCGGTCGTACCATATCGATACCCCGGCGGTAGTGGTCGACTCGATATTTTCGGTAATATTGGTGCTGTAATTGGCGGTGAAGTCGTTGTTGACTTTGAAAATATTGGAATTGGCGATAGACACATAGCCATCGGGGAAGAAAGCGGCGCTAACTCCGGTGTAGGGTACCCGCGGCTGGAAGGTGTTGCCCCGGAGGTTGTACACATCCAGGCCAAGAATATACTTCAGGGTCAGGCCTTTTACCGGGAAGAGGCTGAATTGGAGATCACCGATAAAGCGGTTGGTATTCTGAGTGATATCAAACTCGTCAATAACCGACAGCGGGTTCATACGGACTGGCTCCACATGCAGCAGGTTACCTACTTCATCCCGTTCGGCTACATCCCATACGTTGTCGATGATGATCATGGTGCTGATCGGGCTGAAGAAGTTGTTGCCGTTGGGCAGGTCCTGGGAAGAACTGTTGGTGTAATTGAGCCCTACAGACATTTTAGCCCAGGAGGCCAGGTTCTGGTCTACCCGCAGTTTGGCGCCATATCTCTGAAAATCAGTATTTCTGATGATCCCTTCATTCTTCATATAAGAGATGGAGCCGTAGTATTTAGTGGTTTCGGTGCCGCCTGAAATAGACAGGTGGTTGTCCGTTCCCATAGCGGTCTGGAAAATGTTGTCCTGGTAGTCGTAGCGGGTTACCGGGTACTGGTTTTCCACCAGAGGGCCTCCCAAGGCGGAGGGGCCCGTACCAGGATTCTCTGCCTTAGCGGCGGCGCTGCGCAGGTCGGCGATCATGGTGAGGCGGTCTCCGGCGGTGAACAGGCGGGGGCTGCCGGGGTAGCCGAAGCGCTGCGGGTAATCGGTAAACTCCAGCCGCTGGCGCAATTCACTGATGGAAACATTGGTAGAGAAGCTGACCTTGGGTTTTCCTGCCGCTCCTTTCTTGGTGAATATCTGCACGACGCCGTTGCTGGCCAAAGAACCGTAGATAGCGGCGGCGGCGGCTCCGTTGATCACCTCGATGCGCTCGATATCATTCGGGTTGATGTCGACCAGGCGGTTCTGCCCTGCCGCAAAGCTCGTACCCATGGCGTCGGCATTGAGGTTGATCACGTTCTGGGAGCTGTTGTCCACAATTACTCCATCTACAATGTAAAGCGGGTCGGAAGAGCCGTTGATGGTACTGGCCCCCCTGAGCCGGATGGACACTCCACCGGCCGGATCGCCGCTGTTCTGAGTGATCAACGCACCCATCACTTTACCAGAGAGCGCCCCCAGGACGTTGCCGGTACCGGTATTGTTGATGTCATCAGCGCCTACTGTGGAAATGGCGTTGCCCAACTGCTTACGGCTGGTAGCCGAAGAAACACCGGTCACCACCACTTCATCCAGCTGAGCTACGTCAGGCTGCATCTGCACATCCAACTGGACCAGGTTGGAACTGCTGAAATCTACAGTTTCCCTTCTGGTAGAATAGCCTATGTAAGAGTAACTTACTTCGGCAGAAGTAGTTCCGGCCGGTAAGGCTAAAGAATAGGCACCATCCAGGTCGGTCACCGTCCCGGTTGTCCCTCCCTTTGCGGTGACAGCAGCGCCGATCAGGGGATCTCCAAAATCGTCCGTTACCGTACCGGAAACGACAGGTATGCTTTGTGCCGCTCCCAGGAAGGGTAGCAGGCAGCCAAATGCAACGAATAAAAATATTCGCTGCCAGCACTGATAGGTTAACTTTTTAAGGATCATACACTAGGAGTGTTTAGTGAAAAAATGGATAAACAAGTATACCAGGCTCTCGCGCTGGATAATAAACCGTTATGTTTCAATATCCCTATTCATCAGGCCCCCGGCCTCCCTCTTCATTCTTTTCCTTCATTCCTTATAGGCCCACACAGGGCTGGACCAGGCCATTTCTCTGGTATCATGGGAATAGGGCCTCCCGGGGTACTCCGGTACCAGTCTTCCTCCATACTCCGCCGAACTGCATATCGAAAAGGCACATCGCGGGCCAGTGTTTGCACGAGGCCTCTATAGTGAATGGTTATCTTATCTCCTTCCAACAGAGGTGTTTCTCCCAGAAGACGACATTCAAAGATGCCCCCCGATATACCATACATGGGCGGTGCAGCCTCCTGCGAAAAACTCCAGTGGTTTAGAAAAAGGGATAGCAACAATCCGGATTGCTTGAGGAAGTAAGGAGAGGGAGTAACTCCCTCTCCAATAAGGGGGAAGGTGTAATTATTTTTGGTATGCATGCCACTTAACTGGCTTATTCTATTGGCAAATCCCAAACCTGCAACGATTTATTTTGCAGGCACTGCCTCTCAAGTGATTTCTTTTGGATAAACAATTTTAGTGAATAAATTTTGCATTTCCATGAAAACCGGCAAAAAAATGCAATTTTTATTTATTTACTCTCTCAAAATGCCGATTCAAGCTTTTTCTTGCATTTTTCAGCAAATTTCACTTCAGGCCTTTTTGCGGCATAAGTATATCAAAGCATTACCTTTACTTATCATAACCCTTTTGAGATGAACCGCTTTTTTATCACCTCACTCCTCTTGCTCATGAGCAGCCTGGCCATTGCCCAATCCTTCATCACCGTTGAAGGCACTGATTTTATTCGCAATGGAAAACCCTATCACTTCCTGGGCACCAACTTCTGGTACGGCATCAACCTGGCCCACCAGGGAGATGGCGGCGGCCGGGAGCGCCTCCTTCGCGAACTTGACCGTTTGCAGGCCCTGGGCGTCGATAACCTCAGAATAATGGGGGCCAGTGAAGGGCCGGACGGCTCACCCTGGCGGATGGCTCCTGCCCTGCAGATGGCTCCCGGCCAATACAACGAAGGCCTGTGGGATGCCCTGGATTTTCTGCTGGCCGAAATGAGCAAGCGCCAAATGGCCGCCGTCGTCTGTCTTTCCAATTTCTGGCCCTGGTCGGGAGGCATGGCCCAATATGTTGCCTGGGCAGAGGGCAGCACTATTCCATACCCGCCCCCGGCCGAAGGAGGGAATTGGCTGGCCTACATGCTCTACAGCGCCCGGTTCTACAAAAACCAGACGGCAAAAGCAGCTTATTTTGCCCATCTGGAAAAATTGATCAACCGGACGAATACCTATTCCGGCGTACCGTACAAAGAAGACCCCACCATTATGGCCTGGCAGCTGGCCAACGAACCCAGGGGTATGTTCTCCGCGGGCAAGTACCGCAAATGGATAAAAACATCCGCCCGCTTCATAAAAAGGCTGGACCCCAATCACCTGGTCTGCATCGGCAGTGAAGGCAATACCCAAACCCCAACCGGCAATCATTTCAAAAAGGACCACCGCTTCCCGGAAATTGACTATACCACCATTCACATCTGGATACAGAACTGGCAATGGTATGACCCTCAACAGCCCGATAAGACCTACGACAAGGCCCTCCAAAAGGCCACCAACTACATCAACCGGCACCTCGTGATCGCCGAGAAGCTCCATAAGCCCATGGTGCTCGAAGAATTTGGCATCGCCCGCGACTACGACAACTACGCCGATACCGCTTCCACCTTGTGGCGGGACAGGTACTACCGGGATGTTTTTGAAATCGTTTCCCAACTGGCCCGGCAGGGCAGCTCCATGGCCGGCGTCAACTTCTGGGCCTGGGGAGGCGAAGGCCGCCCCAGAGCCCCCAAGGCTGTCTGGCAGCCCGGCGATGATTTCATCGGAGACCCTCCCCACGAGTACCAGGGTTGGTATTCGGTTTATGATGCGGATGTATCGACGCTGGAGGTGATCCGGGAATACTGCCAGAAACTCAGGCAGGTATCAGAAAAGAAGCAGGACGGAATATAATCGCCAGCTTCTTTTACATCCTCCGAAAACCAACGGGGAGCACCGCTTCCTTGTCCGTCGCGTATAGGTTTGCAATTTGCCTGGAAATGTCTTTTTTTTGGCATTCCAAAACACATCAGTCCATGAGAATGATATCCATCCTCTTTTTTAGCCTTGTACTTCTCACTCCAATGTTCGGCGCCCGGCCCTTCACCTATTCAACCGAAAGCCCGCGCATCAGCATTGAGGTTGCCGGCATGGAACCTGGATGGTCCTACCTGATCGGCACTTTCGCCGACCAGCAATACCGAGTCGACTCCACGCTTGTGGACAATGAAGGCCGGATGATCTTCCAGCGGGAAGAACCCTACCCGGCAGGCCTTTACTACATCTGGCTTCCCGATAAGCTGGCCCTTCAGGTTTTAGTGGACGAAGACCAAAATTTTAGCTTAAAAACCCAAAAGGGAGACCTGGTAGCCGCCATGAAGGTTGAAGGCAGCGTAGACAATGAACTGCTGTACCGCAACCTGAAATACGAAGCGCAGTACAGCGCATCGGCGACGAGCTTGTCGGCACGCATGAAGGAACTGGCGCCGGACAGCCCACCGTACCAGGAGGCCAAGGCAGAGCTCGATCAGCTCATTGCCACCCGCAAAGCCCATCTGGAGGAGATATTTACACAATACCCGGACGCCTTCTATACCCAATACAAAAAGGCCGGCCAAAACCCCGATGTCCGAGAAGTTTTCAAAACGGACGGCACTCTCGACTCCGCCTTTCAGCTGTATTTGTACCGCATCGATTTCTGGAAGGACGTGGATTTCAGTGACGAGCGCCTGCTGCATACGCCCGTCATCGCCAACAAGCTGCAACGCTACATCAAAACGCTGACCGTTCAGCACCCCGATTCCATCAATGCCGCTGCAAAATTCCTCGTGGACCAGGTATTGGATTATCCGGAATACTATAAGTTCTTCGTCAACTGGATCGCCCTTCAATACCAGCCCACCAAAAGCAATCTGATGGATTCGGAGGCCGTTTTCGTCTTCATGGTGGAAAATTACTTCACTCAGGAACGCGCCTTCTGGTCAGACTCTCTCCAAACCTGGGCCATCCGAAAACGGGCCAGCGAAATGGCTGCCAGCCTGGTCGGCAGGCAGGCGCCCGATGTACGGTCACAGGGCCCCGACGGACAGTACTACTCCATTTACGAGATCAAGGCCCCTTATGTCATTGTATTTATGTACAACCCAACCTGCGACCATTGTATTGAGGAAACACCCAAACTGGCCCGCTTTTACCAGGAGTGGAAAGACAAAGGCGTGGAGGTCTTTGCCATCGCCCTCGATACGGAAGACAACGAGTGGAAGGACTTCATCGCCCGAAACGGAATGAACTGGATCAACGTATTCGACCCGACCAACCGCTCTATCTACGGAAAGTACTGGGTCGATATCACGCCAGAGATCTACGTCCTCAACCCGGAACGCAAGATCATCGGAAAGAACCTCAAGGTATACCAGATCGAAGAGATCATCCGGCGGGACCAAAAGGGGCGGTAGCAGGAAGATCTGCTTTATTTTGCCGGGATCAGGCTCATTGCCCTTTCTGAAATGGCGGTGATGGAAAGAGAAGGATTCACTCCCGGGTTTGCCGAGATCATCGAGCCGTCGCAAACCAGCATGTTCTGATAACCGAAGGCCTTATTGTCCTTATCGATCACCCCTTCCGCAGCATCCCGCCCCATGGCCGCCCCGCCCAGGATATGGGCAGTGGAGGGAATGCCCAGGAGGGGTTCGAGCCCGAAGACGGTAGCTTTACCGTTGAGAATGCGGGCGTAGCGCTGCGCCAGTTCTTCGGCACGTGGGATAAAAGCGCTGGGCGGTTCTCCCCGGTCGACGGAAGATTTCATGTACCCCAGGCTATGGCGGTGGAATCGCAGGGTGCTGTCCAGGTGTTGCATGAAGAGCAACGTAGAGGTGCGCCGCGCCCAGTCGTCAACGAACAAGACCTTGAGATTCGCCAGCGGATGCGCCAACCAATCTTTAGCGATCTTCCCGATGCGGCCGGCAAAGCTGCCGCCATGGGCCATGGGCAACAGTAACCACCGCCAGAAACCCGACCCGCGGGAATAGCGCACCGGCTCCAAATGGCTGTTTTCGTCCGTATGCAGAATAGACCCGATCGCAATCCCTTCCGAAAGGTCTTTATCCTGGCTGAAAGAGGTGACCGGAATGAGGCTCTCGTTGTTGGTCCGGATATCGTGCCCTATCCGCGGGGAAAGCCTGGGCAGAGAAGATTCCCGAAGTTTGAGCAACAGAGGGATGGTGCCCAACACCCCACCGGCAAAAACGACCCCGCGGGCAGTGAGTGGCTGCCTGCGTTTCCTCCAGGAAGTTGAAGATTGAAAGTAGACGGTATACCCATCGGAACCATCGGCCCTGCCCAGGGGAATGACATCAACCACCTCTGATTCCGCCCGGATCTCCACCCCCAATTGCTGCGCCAGGTACAGATAATTCTTATCGAGTGAGTTTTTGGCATTGTGGCGGCAGCCATTCATACAGCCCCCACAGAAGGTGCAGCCGGCCCGCGCCGGCCCTTTGCCTTCAAAGTAAGGATCGGGCACGGTTTTTCCGGGCTCGCCGAAGAAGACCCCAACGTCGGTGGGCCCAAACTGGCCCTCCCTGCCAATATCCAAGGCCAGCGCTTTCAACGCCAGGTCGCCTTCCTCCAGCCGGGGGTTGGGTGCTGTGCCCAGCATTTTCAGGGCAGTTTGATAAAATGGACGCAGTTCGCTTTCCCAGTCGGCCAGCCCCTTCCAGTTTCCGCTGTTGAAAAACTCTTTTTTAGGAACCGGCAGCGTATTGGCATACACCAGGGAGCCGCCGCCAACCCCCACCCCGGAAAGAATGGTGATGTGCCGAAAGAAGGCCATCTTCATGATCCCGAAAAAGCGCAAGGCAGGTAACCAGAAGATCTTCGGCAGGTTCCAGTTCGTTTTGGCGAAGTCTTCACTTTTGTACCATTTCCCCTTTTCGAGGACCAGCACCTTGTACCCCTTTTCGGCCAGCCGCAGAGCGCTGACGGAGCCGCCAAAACCGCTGCCGATGATGATGTAGTCGTAGTCGTGTACTATCTGTTTTTTCATAAATCAAAAATAAGCAAGGGAATCGGGTCAACTTGCTGTCTTTAGTAAAGCCCCCACCTCTGATTTCAATGACGGAATTCCATTTGAGGCTGTTTCCCAAAGGATCTTAGTAGAAATATTATCATAATTATGGGCGAGGATGTTCCGAAGTGCAATGATCTTTCGTCTATCCGTTACGGGCAGGCCGGGGTGTTCCTCTAAAGCTTCCCGATAATCTCATACAACCGCTCTGAAGCCCGTATCGCTTTGACATCAGACTGGAAGTGTTCGAACGGATGGATCATGCTTACCTTTTTTACAAATATAACAACCTTTAAGGATATGCAGGTTCTCAGCGCTCTTGCCCTGGAACCTAATAAAAATGAGCCCGTCAAAAAACGCCCCCTCTACCGGGCCCATCCCGGCAGCTCCGTCTCAATACCCAGCAGCGGCACCACGACCAGGTACAACAACAGGGTCAGCAGAATGATACTGATGAAATTGAGCCACAGCCCACACTTCGCCATTTGCGGAATGGTAACCCGTTCACTGGCGAAGATGACCGTGTTGGTGCCGGTGCCGGAAGGCAGCATGAAAGCAAAAGAACAGGCGAAGGTGGCCGGGATCATCAGCAGCAATGGGTTGGCGCTGCCTGCCACGGCCATGGTGGCCAGTACCGGCAGAAAAATATTGGCGGTCGCTGTATTGGAGTTGATCTCGGTGAGGAAGATCATCAGGCCCACCACCAGGAGCAGTACCAGCAAGGTGGGCATCTGGCTGATGAAGGCCAGTTCCTGCCCCACCCATTCGGCCAGGCCGGTAGCCTTGAAGCTATCTGCAATGGCATAGCCTCCCCCTACGATCATGACGACCCCCCAGGGCACGCTCTCCGCCGCTTTCCAGTCCAGCAGGCGCTTGCCCTGCAGTTGCCCTTCGGGCAATAGGAACAGGAACATGGCGCAGGCCACGGCTACGGTGCTGTCGTGTACATAATCGCCTACGCCCAGCAACGTCGCCCAACCCGGAATAACGGTTTCGTCAAAAACAAAATCCCGCCGGAAGACCCATCCCAGAGCAGTGATCAGGAAGATAACAAACACCCGCTTTTCACCGGCGCTCATCTTTCCCAGTACCCGCAATTCCGAATCGATGATGTCCTGGCTACCGCTAAAGCTGCCGCTGATCCGGAAGTAACGGGTGATGTAGATCCAGATGACCGGAAGGAATACCAGGACGACCGGCAGGCCGACTTTCATCCAGGTGAAAAAGCTGATCTCCGGCGCCTCCGGAAAAAGTTTGGATATCATACCGGCGAACACCATATTGGGTGGTGTGCCAATTAGGGTAGCGGTACCTCCAACGCTGGCGGCATAAGCAATGGCCAACATCATGGCCAGGCCAAAAGAACCCGTTTGTGTTTCCTGGCTTTCCTCCTTGTTGATGATGGCCAGGGCGATCGGAAGCATCAGCAACGCCACCGCCACGTTGGCGATCCACATGGAAAGAAAAGCCGTAGCGATCATGAAACTCAGGATGATGGTCCGCCGGCTGGTACCCAGAAATTTGATCACCACCAGTGCAATCCGCTTATGCAGGTGTTGTAACTCAATAGCCTTGGCCAGGAAAAAACCGGCCAGCAGCATCAGAACGTAATTGTGTCCGTAATTGGCAGCCGTTTCCTCCGCCGGTAAAATGCCCAGAAGGGGATACAGCGCCAGGGGCAGGAAGGCGGTGGCGTAAATGGGAATGGCTTCCGTGATCCACCAGGCGGTCATTAGCAGCGCAACCGCGGCTGCCCGCTTTCCTTCCGGCGACAAGCCCGCCGGGCTCGGCAGGGCCAGGATGATCAGGAAAACAATGAGGCCTCCAATCAGGCCGATCATCTTGTTCTTCCCCATGGCTGGGTGAATTTAGGGTGTTCAAGGAAACGGCCTGATGGCCAAAATGAATAAAGGCATCTCAAAATAGAAAGGAAATCCGATTATGCATTATTCATTTCTGAAATTTCCCCTATCCCCTCATTCTCCCTTTCATTTTCCTGCTAATGCTTGTAGAAATCCCTGCCATCCAGCTCCATAAAAATGATACCTGTCGACAACTCTACCGAAGGCGGTGTATCGATACAAAAGGCTTCGCGTCCACTGTCCCATTTGAAGACGATCTTTTTATCCTTTATTTTTACGTTACACTCCACGCCGGGGCGGTTGCGCCGCTGATAGAACCCGTATCCGTTGGCACCGATCTCGATGTAGTGTTTCCGGGAACTCCAGGATCCGATGTAAATCAGGTCCTGCTCGTCGAGAGGCTTCTGGCATGCCGTAAGGAACAACAGGGAAAATACGGCAAGGGTAAGTTTAATCTTCATAGCTTTTATTTTTGCTGTAAAATAAAAGCTGTAGGGCCCTTATGCCCAGGAATACCTGTTAAAACCACAGAAGGACACCCGTTAAAGTTTCCTGAATTGTTAAGATTTCGTTAATTGCAACGCTTTTCAATGCAACAGGCCTCATTTCAACCATTTCGTCATGCACACTCAGACCCCGTTCGATATCCTTTTCGAAGATGAGCATCTGGTGGCCATCGATAAACCATCCGGAATATTGGTACACCGGACGCGCATCAGCGAAGACAAGCGTTTTGTCCTCCAGCTGTTGCGGGATCAGCTGAGACAGCGGCTTTTCCCGGTTCACCGGCTGGACCGGGGTACTTCCGGGGTGCTGATATTGGGAAAGACCAGGGAGGCGGCTTCTCTCCTTTCAGAACAGTTCAGGGACAAAGCCGTGGAAAAGAAGTACCTGGCGATCATTCGGGGATACGTCGAAGAGGAGAGCACCATTGATTACCCTATTGCCAATGGCCCTTCGAAACCTGCACAGGAAGCCGTAACGCACTACACCCGGCTGAGCCAATCAGAGATCTGTTACCCGGTGGGGCGTTACGCAACTGCCCGCTATTCGCTGGTGGAGGCCCGGCCTGTGACCGGGCGCCGCCATCAGATCCGCCGGCACTTCGCACACATCCGGCATCCTGTCATTGGGGATAAAAAGCATGGAGATTGTAAGCACAATAAGTTTTTGAGAGAAGAATGGGGGATCTCCCGCTTATTGCTGCACGCCAGGGTACTGGCATTTGAACACCCCCGGAGAGAGGAGAGGGTGGAAATTACGGCTCCCTTAGACGACACTTTCAGAATCGCCCTGGAACGCCTCGGGCTTCTCTGAACAAGGAAGGCAACTGGTGCCGGGCAACAGCGATCCGTTCTTTTACGGTTCCTACCGGCAGGAAAAGTCATTCCAACGTCATTTTTCCAATTTTTCCATCTCCTGCCAGCCATAGTGTTTGCCAGCTCTCCCCAAACCTCAGGGTATAAAAATTCTCCGTGCTCAGCGCGCTCCAGTTCTCTCCTCCATCCACGGAGCAGGAAATGCCTGGAATGCCGCAGGCCATAATGCCTTTTCCCTGGCTTTGCGGAATGTATTGCACACAGGAGCGGTAACCTGGCCCCTTTCCTTCCGATACCAGCCGCCAAGTGTGGCCGCCGTCTTTGGTGACGGCTTTATTCCTGGAATTCATTTCTTTCCTGTTCCAGTCCCCACCAAAGATGACGCCCTGTTTTTCATCGTAGAAGTCAACGGAAAAGATACCGGTCATCTGCTCTCCTTCAATGAAAGGAGTGCTGAACACCTCCCAGCTTGCGCCCCGGTCCGGAGTATGAAAAACGCGGGCTCTTTTACCTCCTGATACCATCCAGGCATGATGGCCATAAAGGGCGATATTGGAGTTGCTGGCGGCAAAGGCAGCCTCCCCTTCTTCGGCTGGCGGCAGTTGACTGCAGGGCAACTTCCGCCAGCTTCGTCCTCCGTCGCGGGTGAGCAGCACCGAAAGGCAGCCATCGATCGGGTCTCCCATGGCGATGCCCGCCTTATCGTCCCAGAAAGCCAGCGCATCGTAGAAAACAGCCGGGTGGTCCTCCCGGTAAACGGCCTGCCAGCTCTCCCCCTTATCTTCCGAGCGATAAAGCAAGGCGGGGGAAGCGATGCTGAGCAGGAAAACGGCCTCCTCGGTGACCGCGATGGACCGAAAATGGGGGCGAACGCTGTCGGCCAACAGGCTGTCTACTGTCCAATGCCGTCCGCCATCTTCCGTGTAGCCGTATACCCCGCCCGATCCGGCAAACCAGGCCGTGCTGTCGTTGAGTACTTCCAAAGCACGGATGCTGGAGGGAATGGGGAAGGTGTCGAGGGATTGAATACGGAGAGTATCCGGGAGGCCAATGCCGGCTGTCGTTTCACTTTGAGAGCTGCACGAGAAGAGGAACAGAAAAAAGAAGAGGGATCCAAGGGTATAGATAAACCTCATAGTATAGTTTTTTGATATTGTAAACTAATTAAACACCAGATAGATCAGATACGCCTAAAATCATCTCAGCCGCCTTTTCCGCGATCATAATGGTAGGGGCATTGGTATTGCCCCGGGTGATGGCAGGCATAATGGAAGCATCTGCCACCCTCAGCCTTTCTACGCCCCTCACCCGGAGTTGTGCATCCACCACCGCCATTTCATCCTGTCCCATTTTACAGGTGCCGACAGGATGGTAGAGGGTTTCAGCGGTAGCCCGGATGTGATCCTCTATCTCTTTATCATCCTCCAGCAGCCGGCCGGGGTTGAACAGGCCGGAGCGGTAAGGGGCAAACGCCTCCGCCATGCCGATGCGCTGGCATACTTTATAACCGAGGATGGACTTACGCAGGTCGTCTTCATCGGCCAGATAGTTGTGGTCAATAGAGGGGTTGTCCGAAGGATTCGCGGAGGAAAGGCGCACGGTACCCCGGCTTTTCGGGATCAGGACTTTGCCGCCGATGGAATAGCCATTACCCTTCTTTGGATTACGGAAGCCATGCTCCAGGAAGTAGCAGGGCCCGAAGTGGATCTGGCTGTCGGGGGCCGGTTCATCCGGGGTAGACCGGAAAAAGCCGCCGGCCTCCCCAATATTACTGGCAAAGGGCCCTTTTTTGTGGATGAGGTAGTTGTACAGATTGCGCAGGATGCCCGGGAGCCGTTCCGCGCTATCCAGCGACCCTTTGAAGCTGCTGTTGAAAATGGTGAAGTACACCAGGTGGTCCTGCAGGTTTTTGCCCACCCCTGGCAGATGGCGGTGGGCCACAATGCCGTGTTTTTTCAGTTCCTCCCCATCCCCGATGCCGGAGAGCATCAGCAATTGGGGGCTATTGTAGGCGCCGGCACAAAGGATCACCTCCCGGCTGGCCAGGGCTTGTTTTTTCAAGCCTTTCTGTTTGTATTCTACCCCTTTGGCCTGCCCGTTTTCGATCAGTATCCGATGTACGAGGGCCTCCGTTTCCACCGAGAGGTTGGGGCGGCCTTCCGCTGGCCGTAAAAAGGCGGCGGCGGCACTGCAGCGGGCACCGTTGGTGTTCGTCACCTGATACAGCCCGAAGCCTTCCTGTTCAGCGCCGTTGAAATCTTCATTTTCGGGAAAGCCCACCTCCTGGGCAGCTTCCACAAATACGTGCGACAGGGGGTTGGTGTAATTGCGGTCCGTAACATTCAGCAGGCCTGCAGTACCGTGGTATTCGCTTTTCAGTTGCTGCTGGTTTTCCGACTTTTTGAAATAGGGCAACACTGCTTCGTAGCCCCAGCCTTCGTTGCCCAGGGCCGCCCAGCCGTCATAATCGGCCCGGTTGCCGCGAATGTAGATCATGGCGTTGATGCTGCTGCTGCCTCCCAGTACTTTACCGCGGGGCAGATACAGGCTGCGGTTGTGGAGCTGCCCCTGAGCAACGGTGCGGTACCCCCAGTTGAGCGAAGTTTGCAGCGTCTTGGGGAAAGCCGCCGGGACCTGAATATCCTGGCTCTTGTCTTTTCCTCCGGCTTCCAGGAGCAGAATGGTATATTTTCCATTGGCGGAAAGCCGGTTGGCCAGTACGCAGCCGGCAGAGCCCGCGCCGATGATGATGTAATCGTAATTTGACATAGACGGTTGCGTTCATGAATTAAACAAAGAATGCAAAATAATTATTTGCCATGCAGTAAATATAAATATTTTGTTTGGAAGCTTATCCCATATAAGAAACTGGATTTCAAAAAGTTAACGCTTAAAATAAAGGCGAGGAGCCTCGATGCATTTTGACAAAATAAAATATCTAGATATCTATATTTTTGGCAAAAAATTGCCTATATTAGCAGCTCATTTTGTGGGATATGCTCTGTATCTTAAACTCATAAATCCCTTTTAATCTACAAACAATCCAAAGAACATGGCAGAACTTAATGAAGTCGTAATACTCAGTGGCGCCCGTACCGCTATTGGCACTTTTGGCGGATCCCTGCAGACGGTTCCCCCCGTTGAATTGGCCACTATATGCTCGAAAGAGGCGATCAAACGTTCCGGCATCAGCGCCGAAGAGATCGGGCATACTTTTTTTGGTAACGTCATTCATACGGAACAGCGGGACATGTACTTGTCTCGCGTCGTTTCCGTACAGGCCGGGGTACCTAAGGAAACCCCGGCCATGACGCTCAACCGCCTGTGCGGCAGTGGGCTGGAAGCCATCGTATCGGCCGCCCGCACCATACAGATGGGTGAGGCCGAAGCGGCCCTGGCCGGCGGAGCGGAGAACATGAGCCGCGGCGGTTACATGATGCCCAACCTGCGCTGGGGCCAGCGCATGGGCGAAGCAAGCGGCGTAGACATGATGGTCGGCGCCCTGACCGACCCCTTCGGCCACGGCCACATGGGCATCACCGCCGAGAACGTTGCCGCCAAGTGGGACATCAGCCGGGAGCAGCAAGATGAGTTCGCCCTGGAAAGCCAGAAGCGGGCCGTCAGCGCCATTGAAAAAGGCTATTTCAAGGACCAGATCGTGCCGGTAGAGATCGCCAGCCGCAAGCAGACGATCGTCTTCGATACCGATGAATACCCCCGCGCCGGTTCTACTATTGAAGGCATGCAAAAACTGCGCCCGGCATTTAAAAGAGATGGCGGAACAGTAACTGCCGGCAACGCCTCCGGCATCAATGACGGCGCCGCCGCCGTCGTGCTCATGAACGCGGCAACGGCCAAAGCCAAGGGCCTCAAGCCCATGGCGCGCATCGTCGCCTACGCCCACGCCGGTGTAGAGCCCTCGGAAATGGGCATCGGCCCGGTACCGGCCGTGAAAAAAGTACTGAAAAAAGCAGGGCTGAGCGTCAAGGATATGGACGTTATCGAGTCCAACGAAGCCTTCGCCGCCCAGGCCTGTGCCGTCGCCAAGGAACTGAACTTCCCGGCCGACAAGACCAACCCGAACGGTGGAGCCATCGCCCTTGGCCACCCCATCGGCGCCACTGGCGCCATACTGGCCGTAAAAACGATGTACGAACTGAAGCGCACCGGCGGCCGCTACGGCCTGATCACCATGTGCATCGGCGGCGGGCAGGGCATTGCTATGGTAATAGAGAGAATGTAATTACTGCATCGGCTGCAACATTCCCCCCATTCCGCAGCCATCAACAAGGTAAGTTGACACAAGAAAGAGGGAGCCGGCGTTCGCGCCGGCTCTTTTTTGTCTGGGGAGTATCCTTAACTGTTTAATTGGAAAGAGCTGAGATTAGCCCATTTGTAATTTACGATGGCCGCCTACGAATACCCCAACCCCCTTTCCCCTTTCCGGATGATCTTTTTCGCCTCTTTCCCTTTGACTATCCCCTCTTTGTCATCCAGCCAGACGATGGCGCCGGTAGGGCACCGCTGGATGGGCGCCTGGGTATTGTGGTTTTCCGAATAGTTGACAACCGGCAGGTTATTGATCATGGTGATGAGGTTGCCCGGGGCGTCCATGGCGCATTTGCCGCAGGCCGTACAGCCCACCTGGCATTCTTCGAGGATCTCGTCTCCGGCTTCCAGGTTCTTGCAGTTGACCCAAAGCCGGTGGCTGACCGGTTGCAGGGAGAACAAATCTTTAGGGCACACTTCCACACAATCGCCGCAAGCCGTACACTTCTCCAGATCCACTACCGGCAACGAGAAGGCGTTCATGGTGATGGCGTCAAAATCGCACACCGCCTCGCAATCGCCGTGGCCCAGACATCCCCAGAAACAGCCTTTACCCCCCCCGGATACCAGGGAAGCAGCCTGACAGGTTTTTATCCCCTGGTAACTGGCGCGGTTCAGGGCGACATTGATGCCCCCGGCACAGGCCAGGCGGGCTACCCGTTTCTCTTCTGAACCCAGGGCCACGCCGAGATAATTGGCGATCTTAACCCGCCCATCCTCCGAACTCACGGTGCACTTACCGGGTAACGCCTTACCGGAAACCAGCGCCTCGGCGAACGGGCGGCACCCCGGATACCCACACGCACCACAATTGGCGTGGGGCAGCATGTCCTCCACTTCATCAATGCGGGGGTCTTCGTATACGTAGAGCTTCTTATTGGCCAGAATGAGCATGGCGGCCAGAAGCAACGTCAGGCTACCCAGTGCGGCTAGTGCAACTAAAATCGTCATATCGAGATCCTAAATTTCATTCATCAAATAGCTTTTCCGACTTCCGACTTAATAAATAACCTCTGCCCACTTATCCCCGACGATCAGCTCCGCCTTGCGGGTCTCCCACTTGATCCTGGACCCCAGTATATTGGCAAAGGCTTTATCCAATTGCTCCCGGACCTGTTCGTAGCCGGCCACGTACACATAAGTGTTGACCAATGATAACATCTCGAGGATCTCCTCCGCCCGTTCTTCTATGGCGGCATCCAGTGCGATGGGGTCCGACCAGTGGGGGCGGGGGCTCAGGGCGTGGAAGGCCTTGAAGGTTTCCTGGTCGTAATAGTTGGTCAGGTCGCCGTCCTTATCATTCAGGTAAAGCAATTCCAGGCCGCTGCGCGCACCATAGAACAAGCGGATCTTTCCTTTCCAGTCCTTTACATTTTTGTAAATGTGCTTGATGAATGCCCGGAACGGAGCAATGCCCGTGCCCATGCCGATCAGGATGAGGTTGGCATTCTTGTTTTCCGGCACCGAAAAGGGCAGGTCGAACGGCCCGGTAATGGTGATCTCGTCTCCCACTTTCCTGTCACACAGGTAGTTGGAGGCTACTCCATCGTACTTTTCTCCGCTAAAATCATCCACAAAGGAACAGCGTTTTACCAGCATGGTGATCAGCGTTTTGCCTTTCTCCTTGGCCGGCAGGTCGGCAACGCTGTACAGCCGGTGATGGAACTTGTTGCCGAATTCGCCGTTGGTTTTCACCATCACGCCAAAGCTCTGATCCACCTGGCAGTCGAAACCGGGCTCCTTCACTTCCAGCAATATTTCCCGAACCTCTTCCGTGTTGGCGGGAGTCAGGCGCTCTGTTTTTTTGACAGTCGCCAGATATTGGTTTTTTGTATTATAGTCCGCTAAGTGTGCCATAACTTTATGCTTAGGTTTTTATGTATTTTATTCTGTTGTCAATTGCCTTTCCTTTCTTTCGCAGGCGGTGGTACAGCCGCAGGTCCCGCAGCTCCTTCTTTCCGCCAGCACGTCGTCATCGGAAATGTAATCGGAAAATGTCTTTTTCCACATCGTCTGGACGACGATCCAGATGGCCATTAAGAAGACCATCCCTCCGATACCGATTAAAAATGATCCGATCATGTCTGTTTGATTTGCGATTTGCGATGTTTGATCTGCGATTTTTGATGTTCTTGGGGTTTGCCGCCTGGTTCGTCCCGCCGATCAAAAATCGAACATCATAAATCAAACATCATAAATAATTTAGCTTCCCAGCCCCGCGAACCCCATAAACGACAGCGACAATATGCCGGCGATCAGCAGGGTCAGTGCCGTCCCTTTTACGACCCCGGGCACATCCGCAAAATTGAGCTGCTCCCGCAGGCCCGCCATGAGTACCAGGGCGAGCGTAAACCCGGCCCCTGCTCCCAGGGCGTACACCAGGCTCTCGACAAAGCCGTAGCCTTTATTGGTCTGGAATAAGGCCAGGCCCAGAATGGCGCAGTTGGTCGTGATCAGGGGAAGAAATATTCCCAGTGCGCGGAACAATGCCGGGCTCATCTTCTTAATAAACATTTCCACCAGCTGAACAGTGGAAGCGATGACCACAATAAAGCTGATCAACTGCAGGAAGGTAGCGTTGATGGCCACCAGCAGGGCGTGGATGCCATAGGCACACATCGAGCTGATGATCATCACGAACGTCACTGCACCGCCCATCTTGGTGGCCGTTTCCATTTTGCCGGAAACCCCCAGAAAAGGGCAGATCCCCAGGAAATACGCCAACACAAAGTTGTTGATCAGGCTGGCATTGATGAATATGTACCACAATGATTCTTCTTTCATGATGTTGCCCTCCTTTCTTTTGCAGCGTTAAAAATGAGCAGCCAGATGGCCAGGGTGAAAAAGCCGCCAGCCGGCAATATCATCACGATCCATTCCTGGAAGGTGTCCGGGAAAAACGCCCATCCGAAAAGGGTCCCGTTTCCCAGTAACTCTCTCACGGCGCCCAGGCAGAACAGCGCGAACGTGAAGCCGATGCCCATTCCCAACCCATCCAGAAAAGACCGGCCAAGGGTATTCTTGGAAGCGAAGGCTTCGGCCCTGCCCAGGATCAGGCAATTCACTACGATAAGAGAAATAAAAGCGCCCAGGCTCTTGTGCAGGTCCACGCTGATCGCCTGGATCATGTAATCCGTCATCGTCACAAAAGTGGCGATGATCAGAATATAGGAGGCGATCCGCACCTGCTTGGGGATGAAATTGCGCAGGGAAGAAACCAGCAGGTTCGACATCAGCAAAACAAAAGTCGTGGCCAGGCCCATCGCCAGTGCATTCATCGCGGTGTTGGAAACGGCCAGTGTCGGGCACATCCCCAGTACTTGCACAAATACAGGGTTTTCCCGCCACAACCCCTTTATGAATTCGTCGGTGGATGGGCTGTCTTTCAACGATGCCAGAAAGCCCGTATTATTCTTGGTTGGATTGGCCATATTCAGGCTTTTTCATTGTTCGTTGTTCTCAATAAATGCAGCTTGATTCTTATAAATGAGTGGCACCCAGTATGCAGTGCTGACCCCCATGATATTTCCGATCGCCCGGGAAGATATGGTAGCCCCCGTGATCCCGTCGATCTCCCAGGGGTTCTGCTTGGCGCCGTTCTTTACGGTAATGACCGTATTCTTCAGCGTACTTTGCCCATCGGCCAGGGACACATCCAGCGCTTCGAAATTGGCCTGGAAATTGGGGTCCTTTTCGATCTTGTCACCCAACCCGGGTGTCTCCTTACTCTCCAAGACATAAAAGCCGACGACCGCTTGTTTTTCAGGGTCATACCCGTAAAGCACGCGTATGATATCCGCATATCCTTGCCCACTGGCTTCCACCGCTACGCCCACCAGCTTGCCGTTTTGATCATAGCCGGCATAGGCAACCTGCCCCTCTTTGCCTTCGCCGGCAAGCGGGGTGAAATTGTCGTCCTGGCCAAGTTGATAGGCCTCCGTTTTTTCGATACCGGGCAGCACCTTGAAAATCGCTTTTTCCAGAGCTTCCGCCTTCTTCTTCTTTATGATCGGCAGCGTTCCCTGAAAGGTCAGAACGATCATCAATGCGCAAAATATCCCGATCCCAACCATGGCCTGCAGCATTTTCAGGCTGTTCCCGGCCGCCGTTTTTTGTATCTGGTTCGCTTCGGTCATGATCCTTTTACGCTTTTAGTAGTTCCGTAAACCCTCGGCCTGATCAGGTTATCAATGTGCGGCGAGATGGCATTGGCCAGCAGGATCGCATACATCACGCCCTCCGGCAAGCCGCCCCAGATGCGGATGACCACAACCAGTAGGCCGATGATAAATCCGTAGATCACGACGCCCAGCGGGGTGATGGGCGACGCCACCATATCGGTGGCCATAAACAACGCGCCCAGCATCAGCCCTCCCGAGAAGAGCATGAAGAGCGGCGGCGGATACGCCTGTCCGTCGACCCAATGTAAGATCCCGCTCAACACGTACACCGTAACCAGGATGGCCACCGGAATGCGCCAGTTCATCATATTCCGGGCGATCAGGTAGATGCCGCCCAGTAAGATCAGTACCGCGCAGGTCTCTCCGGTAGAACCGGTGATGAGGCCCAGCGCCAGGTCATAAGCAGGGGTGACCACATGGTCGAACTTGAAGGCCGACAGGGGCGTGGCGCCGGTAATGGCGTCGACTGTGGGTTCCATGAACGGAGCAGTGAAAGTAGACACGGAGAACGAGGAAAAGCGGTTGTCCAGAAAGGCCGGATACCAGGTCGTGATAGCCACCGGGAAAGCAGCCTGCAATACGGCCCGCCCGACCAGCGCGGGGTTGAACACATTGTAGCCCAGGCCGCCGAAAATGAACTTGCCCAGGGCAATAGCGATGACCCCTCCGATAAACGCCATCCATACCGGGAAATTGGGCGGCAGCGTAAGCCCCAGTAACAGGCCCGTGATCACGGCCGACCAATCGGATATCGTACTTTCCTTCCCGGAGAACTTGCACAAATAATGCTCGGTGAGCACACAGGCGGCAGTCGTAGCAATAAGCACCATCAAAGCGCTCAGCCCAAAGGAATACACCGCAAAGATGGCTGTGGGAAGCAATGCCCAAACGACATTTTGCATGATATCATCGGTGCCGATGCCCTTGACGATATGGGGCGACGTACTGATATTTAGCGTTTTGTTCAGCATGCTAGGTAGCCTGTTTTGTGGTGTTGCGTTTTCTTACAATAGACTTGGACAGCCGGAAGTACTGCACCAGAGGGATGTGAGAAGGGCATACATAAGAGCATGACCCGCACTCAAAGCAATCCATCAGGTTGAATTCTTCCGCCATCCGTTCGTAAGCTTCAAATTTGGCCAGTATCCCCAGTTTGGAAGGGTTCAGGGAGATAGGGCAGGCATCCACACACGCACCACACTTGATGCAAGGGTAAACCTTCTCCGTTTTTTTCACATCCTTATCCGTGAAAACGACGATGCCCGAAGTACCCTTTACAATGGAAATATCCAGGTTGGAAACGGCCACCCCCATCATGGGGCCACCCATATAGACCTCACTGACTTGTTCATCAACCCCTACCTGGTCCAGCACATAGCGCAGGGGCGTTCCGATCGGGATCAGGTAGTTGCCCTTCTTCTTCACGCCCGGGCCGGTAATGGTGACGACCCGCTCCTGGATGCCGCGCCCGTGCGGCAAAAGGCGCCCGATCTCCGCCGTAGTGGCCACATTGACGACCACGACATTCACATCGATGGGCAACCCTCCCGAGGGCACTTCCCTGCCCAGGACCGAGGTGATCAGCATCTTCTCCGATCCTTGCGGGTATTTCACAGGAACTACTTTTACCGTCACGGGGTCTCCTTCGGGTATCTTACTTTCCAGGAGGCCGGCGGCATCTTGCTTGTTGGCTTCTATCCCAATGATGGCCCGCTCCGCCCCAGTGGCTTTCAGCAGGTAGCGGATGCCGACGAAGATGTCCTCCGCCTGTTCGAGCATCACCCGGTGGTCGGTGGTCAGATACGGCTCACATTCGATGCCGTTGATCATCAGCACATCGCATTTTTTTCCCTCCGGTACTTTGAGTTTCACATGGGTCGGAAATGCTGCGCCGCCCAGCCCGACGATCCCGGCGTCCTGTATGCCCTTCAGGATCTCTTCGGCAGTGGCCGTTTCGAGATCAATGGGCGTCCCGTCCATGACCTCCTGGCTGGAGGCCGGAAAAGCTTCCAGAAAAATGCCCAGAGACATCTTACCTGAAATAGTCGGAACATTGGCGATCTTGCGGACGGTCCCGGAAATGGGCGCGTGTAGAGGCACCGATACGTATCCACCTGCCTTGGCCAGCAACTGGCCCCGCACCACTTCCTGCCCTTCCCGCACCACGATCTGTGAGGGGGCGCCAATGTGCTGCGCCATGGGCAGGATGATCAGCGGAGCAAAGGGGAACTGCCGAATGGGCAGGCCATTGGTTTCCTCCTTATGCTCCGGAGGGTGAACACCGTGCTTGAATGTACTTTTGCGAAAATTCAGGAGTCCCATTAATTGTACTTTTCACCTCTTTTGATCCACTTGTCCATGTCCTTTCCGGCGCGGTCTTTCGGCAACCCCGGGTGAATTACCCGAGCGGTGCACTTTTCAGCCGCTTTCACCAGATCCTCGTATGGGCCCCCGTCAGGGTTCATGATGTATGCCTTCTTGTTGCTGTTGTAAGCAAATATCTTGGCGTTGATCTTCATGCATTCGTCACAGGCGGTACACTCTTCGCTTTCCAGCCAGGGCGCCATGTAGTCGCCGTTGGCCGGAGCCGGAGTTGCTTCCGGAGCAGCCGGTTGCGCGGTAGTTTCACCCATCGCCAGTTCGACGATGCCGTTTCCCTCTCCTCCTGCCAGTTTCATCAATCCCTGGGCGATCTTTCCAACCACTTCAGCACGAACCTTGCTTTCAATATCGACCTCTTCCACTTTCGGTTTGTCCTGGCCGGCCAGAGCGCGCAGCATGATCCAGAAGTCCCGCCGTTCTTCACAGGATTCGACGATCTTCTGGGCAACGAGTACCCGGCTGAGGTGTTGCTTGGCGTCGACCGCCCAGATGTACGGGAATTTGCCTTCCCGCTCATCGGCGCTCATTTCCAGGAATTCAGCCAGAAGCACCATATTTTCATTCCAGGCATCGCGCGGCACTTTTCGGAAATGCTTCCTGAACCTCGCTTCGGTTATCGCGAAATCGGCAAAGGTCATCGGCAATTCCATGGTTTTTTCGCGGCCGTTCTCCAGGTATTTCAGCTGGTAGGTGGGCCATAAGCTATCTATTGCAGGGTTGCCGGACAGGTCAAATGCCTCTTCCGCTTTTTTGCCGTGATCCGGGTTGTATTTGAAAACGGGATAAGCGCGGGATTCTACCGCAAGCTTGGCCTGATGTGCACCCAAGTCGTCCCCTACGCCGTGTTCCGGCTGGCAGGTAGTATACAGGTTGAACAAGGCCGGCCGCTTGGCCATCAGGCCGTCGATAAAGCCTTCGATCATCTGGCTGGTGTTGGCCAGGGTGCCCTGCAGAACGTAGGTGTTCCGGTGCGCCATTGCGATCAGGCCGATCTCCTTGCGCGGTTCGGGTTTACCCTGCCAAACTTTGCCGTACTGGGCCATATCCGAAACCTGGCCGATAAAGCCGGAGGTACAGGCCTGTCCGCCGGTGTTGGAGTATACCTGAGTATCTACTACGATAACTTTGATCGGCTTACCGGACGCCATCATCCGCGACAGGTTCTGGAAGCCGATGTCGTACATGGCCCCGTCGCCGCCCAGCGCCACTACCGGCGGGCACAACAACCATTCTTCATCTGTGAACTGTTGCCAGGTGAAATAGGTGAAGAAATTATTGTGTTCGCTGGGGTTGTATTGGCCGTTCAATTCCAGCTCCACCTTCCGGATGGTTTTGAAACCTTCCGCCATTTTGGCCATGTGCCCTTCGAAAATACCCATTGCCATGGAAGTCGAATCCTGGAACAGGTGGTTGGCCCATGGGAAAGGATACGGGTTGAAGGGATAGGTGCTGCCCCATACTGAGGTACAGCCCGTAGAGTTGGTCAACCCCATGGATGACCGCCCCTTGCCCGTGGTTCCATCCGTATATTTCCACCTCAGGTTTTTCAGTTTGGCCAGCAATTGCGTCACCTCTCTCAGCCATTCCTGGTCGATCGGCTCGCTACCTTGGGCGGATTCCAACCGTCGGGCGATACCGGACATGGTCAGGTCGCTGTCGTGCATCTCGGATACGATCTTCGACATCGCGTCCGCATCACTGACATTTACCGTTTTGATGAGTTTCAACTGGATGTGCTTTTCCAGTTTTTCGATCAGCTCATTCAAATAGGCAACGTGCTTTTTGATCCGGGGTTGCATCAGCGATTCCACCGTCGCTACGAATAAGTGCACCACCGATTTTTCAGAGCAACCCAGGCAGGCGCCATCGCCGCTGGCAAAATTAAGATAAGCGTCTTTGTTCAAGAGGATGGTCTCGAGTGGCCCGATCTTTTCTTCCAGGTCATCGATGCGGTTGTACTTTGCAGGCGTATTGGGCAGGTCCACCCAGAAGTCCCATTCCTTCCGGAGCGTGGCGATGGAATCTTCGGTTTGGGTGATGGGCCGAAGGGCATCATCATCACAAACTTTGACGCATTCCATACACCCTTTGCAGGTTGTGGGGTTGATGGTGATGCTGAACAGGCCGCCGCTGTTGGGCTGATCCTTTTCGTGGAGGTCGTAGTACGGGCGGGTGAGGGCAAACTGGAAATCGCCCAGCTCTTCCCGGAACCATTCCATTTCCTGCGTCAGCCCATTGCCGTTATCGTTTTCACTGACATACTGGTCGATGGCATCCTGGATGAGGTGATTGACCGTAACAGTTTTTCCGGACTCCTTGAACAGGGTGCGGATCTTACCCTCCATCTGGCGCACCGCCTTGGGCAGGTATTCTACTTTCTCGTGATTTTTCTTCACGCGCTTCACTACGGTTTCCAGCACCTCCGACAGTTCGCTGACCAATCCCGGAATAGCGGTATCGGGGCAAACCGTATAACAGTTACCACAAGCTGTACAGTTGTTGGGTATCCATTGTGGATGTTCAAACCGGATGCCGGTCATATCTCTGAACAGGGAGGACACGGCAGGCATTACACTCAACCCGATGAACGGGTCGGTCAGGTTGTCGTTACCCATGCCGCGCAGGTAGAAATTACCGGTTTGTTCCCAGAACCGGTGAATATCGCTCAGGTTGGATTTGCTCTTGGGAATGTCCTTCATCATGGTCGGAATGGGAACCAATGCTTCTCCATTCGCCTTTTCGGAATGCCCGGCGCCCAACACCTTATTGGTAACCTCGTGCACCTCATCGAAGCCACGCCGCACGACCCGCATGTTGTCATCCACCACCCGCTGGCCTTTTCCGCCAAACTTATGCTGCAATTGGTCTTCAATGGCCTTCAGCAAGGTTTCTTCCGACAGCCCGGCTTTTTCCTTGAGTGGAGACGCGGCAAAGAATGCCCCCTGGAAGGCGATACCCTGCATCCGCAATTGCAGTTCAGGGTCGGTAGCCTCTTCGCGGGCGATCTTGAACCCATCGATATAGAATATGCGGATATTGTTGTCGATGATGATCTTCTGGTAAGGCTTCGGAATGTCGCCCCAGACTTCATCGGGCTTGGCCTTATCACTTTGGATGATAAAGACGCCTCCTTTCTTCAGTCCGGCCAGGGCGTTTGTGTGTTTGAATACGTTGGGGTCGGGGGAAAGGACGACATCGACGAAGTAATACTCGCAGTTGACGCGGATAGGCTCCGGAGCAGCGGCAAGGTAGTAGGTCGTTGGCTGGCCTTTCTTCTCCGAGCCGTATTTCGGGTTGGCCTTGATGTCATAACCCAAAAGGTCAAAAAGGGTCATGGCCAGGTTCTTACCGGTAGTGATCGCGCCCCAGCCGCCAACGGAGTGGAACCGCACGGTTACTGCGCCCTCCGGCATGAGGTTCGGGTTTTCCGAACCGTGGATGGCGAGTTCTTTTACGTGGGGATAGGCATCCTGAATGGTCTCCTGATAAGCCCTTTGCTTAGGGGTGAAGGGGACATCCCGGATGAAGTCAATAGACAGGTAGAATTGTTTCTTGTGCTTGCCCTCCGGCAGCATATTTTCAATGGCGCCGATTATGCCTTCCGGCTGCAGGTCGCGGCTACCCATGCCAAAAGAACCGGAATACAATGCCGGCAGGTCGGAAGAGCTGTAGCTCGGCAGGCCCGGATACGGCGTATTTTTCTTGTTGGCCCCGTTTTCGATGCACTTGGTCAGTACGGCACGGATCTCTCTGGCAATGGGGAGGTCGGCGGCCAGCGGCTGGTCCAGGCGTTCCAGAATGGTCACGCCTTTTTTGCCTTTCAGTATTTTCCCGACCAGGTCGGCAGGGAAAGGCCGGAACATGAGCAAGTCGACAACGCCGACTTTGATGCCGCGGGTCTTCCGGATGTAATCCACCACCACTTCAGCACTGGGCACCACACTCCCCTGTCCGAGGATCAGGTAATCAGCATCCTCTGCCCGGTAGGTCATGACGCGCTCGTAACGGCGGCCGGTCAGCTCGTAAAACTCTTCAAATGCGCGGTCCGTCAGTTCCTGGATGTGGTCGAAGAAGAAGGGCCGCTGCGCTGCCACGCTCTGCATGTAGGAGTCCTGGTTCTGAACGATACCAGCCATTACCGGGTTATCGACATCCCAGAGCTCCGGTATGCGCCGGCGGGTGTCCCCGTAAATGATCCTTTGGGCGGCGGTAGGCGTATCGATGATGTCATCCGGCCGGCCCAGAAATTCCTTGATCAGCTCGCGCTCGGGCAGAAGCAGGGACTCGATGAGGTGGGTGGTCAGAAAGCCGTCCTGCGCAACGACCCCGGGGGTCAGGGCCAGCTCGGCGATCTTGTGGGCTATGATGTTCAAGTCGGCAACGTGCTGCGCTTTTTTGGCGAACAGCTGGAAGAAGCCCGTATCGTCTATGGCGTGATAATCATCGTGCCCCGCGTGTACGTTCAGCGTGGACTTGGTCATGGCGCGGGCGCCGATATTGAGAACGTAGGTCAGCCTTTTTCCCACTGCTGCGTAGAGGGATTCGTGCATGTAGGCGATACCCTGGCCGGAGGAGAAGTTGGCGGCCCGTAGGCCCGTCATGGAGAGGCCGGCAGTGACAGCCGCGGCGGCGTGTTCCCCTTCCGGTTCAATAAAAATCAATGGCCTGTCGGAGATGTTTAAGTGTCCTTTGGCGGCTTCTTCCGCCCAGTATTCCCCCATTTGGGTAGAAGGGGTGATCGGGTAAGCGCCTGCTGCATCCGTAGATTCTCTTTCGCACATGATTGCAGCAGTATTTCCATCCATTGCCACGCGAATACCAGGGTACTTGACCTTTTTACTGTTCTTATCCATATCAGCTTTTTTTGTACTGGGACAAATCGTTTTAAATTTTGAACCGGTTTCTTTTTTGGTTAAGGCGACGGCACAAGATTTCGAAACCAGGCCCTCATTTCCGATGAGAATAATCACCCATCCTAGTGAAAAATGTCATTAGGCCTCATCCTGCTTAGTCTTAATATGCGGTGAGGTTCCCAGATCAGGATACAAATACACTTAAATATGGAAGCGTCTCGTAAACGTGCTCGTTCTGAATTGCTAGACTGCCTGTGGGAATACCAGAATCAACATGGCTATATTCGCGATGAAGATATGGAATCTTGTTCCAGGCAGTTCGACATTTCCAAGATTGAACTGGAAGGCGTGATTTCTTTTTACCACTTCTTCCACCGCCGGCCTTCCGGCCGGTTCATCATCTACCTCAACAACAGTATCGTCTCTGAATTCAAGGGCTTTCAGCGGGTTCGCGAGGCTTTCGAACGAGAGACCGGCGCCCGCTTCGGCGAACTTGACCCCGGCGGGGTGTTCGGCCTCTTCGAAACGTCCTGCATCGGGCTGAGCGATCAGGAACCGGCAGCGCTGATCAACTTCCATCCTTTCACCAACCTCAATACGCTGAAGGTCAGGCAAATCATAGCCAGCCTAAAACAAGGTGTACCCGTAGACGAGCTTTGCGACGAGGTGGAAGATAACATTCGATACATTCCACCGGGCAAACGCGCCGTGTTTTTCCGGGAATACTTCCCGGGCAACAGCATCACGAAGCTGGGGGGCATGAAACCGGAAGAAGTCATCGAAGAGATCAACCGCTCGAAGCTCAGCGGGCGGGGCGGCGCCTTCTTCCCTACCGGGTTGAAGTGGGGCTTGTGCCGACAACAGGAGGCCAAACCCAAGTACATCGTCTGCAACGCCGATGAAGGCGAGCCCGGCACTTTTAAAGACCGGGTGCTGATGAACGCCATGCCGGGCCTGGTTCTCGAAGGAATGGCCATTGCCGGGTATGCAGTGGGCGCCCGTGAAGGCATCCTTTACCTGCGGGCCGAATATTCCTGGATGAAGGAAAAACTGGAAAAAGAGGCCGAACGCCTATACCGAATGGGGTTGCTGGGGAAAAACGCAGCCGGCATCGAAGGTTTCGATTTTGACATCCGCCTGCAATTGGGCGCCGGCTCCTATGTGGTCGGGGAAGAAACCGCCATGCTCAACTCGATGGAGGGGAAGCGCGGCGAAGCCCGGGTCAAGCAGTATTATCCCATCGAAAGAGGATTTCTCGGAAAGCCGACAGTGGTCAACAACGTGGAGACCTTGTGTGCGGCGGCCCGTATTATAGAACTGGGCGCCGGCCATTTCCTCAAAACAGGTACCGTAACCTCTCCCGGCACCAAACTGATCAGTGTGTCCGGAGATTGCCATCAACCCGGCGTATACGAGATAGAGTACGGGATGAAAGTCGAAGAACTGCTGAAACTGTGCCACGCGGACGACCCCTATTACATCCAGATTTCCGGCCCTTCCGGCGAGTGCATCTCCATGGCGGACAAAGGCCGGGTTTTGTCGAAGGACGACCTGTCCTGCGGCGGGGCGTTCATGGTATTCAGTAAACATCGGGACATCCTGCAGATCCTGCTCAACTTCGCCGCCTTTTTCAAGGAAGAGTCGTGTGGAGTCTGTACGCCCTGCCGGGCCGGCAACTTCATCCTTCAGCGCAAGCTGGAAAAGATCAAGCTGGGGCTGGCCCAACGCTCCGATTATGATGACATCCGGCAATGGGGGCACATCATGCAAACGGCAAGCCGCTGCGGGCTGGGAAAAACAGCAACCAACACTTTGATCAAAGCACTGGATACCTTCCCCGACTTTTTTGAAGTGCAGCAGGGGGAAGGCCTCACCAGAAAATTTGATCTAAACAAGGCAACTGAAGAATATGAAAAGTTCAAAAGTTAAGCAAAAAAGAAAAGAACCCCAAAAGCCAAAGGGAGAGGTAACCCTTAAAATTGACGGGAGAGAAATAAAGGCCCGGGAGGGCCAAAATCTCGTTCAGGTAGCCCGGGAAAATGACATTTTCATTCCATCGCTGTGTTATTATGAGCACATCGACCCGCCGCTGGGCACCTGCCGGGTCTGTATCTGCGAAGTCAACGGCAAACCAGCGCCGGCCTGTATGCAAAAGGTGAAGGACAATATGGAGGTACAGGTCAATACTCCGGAGATGGAAGATACCCGCAAGGCCATCGTGGAAATGATGTTTGCCGAGGGCAACCACTTCTGCCCGGCCTGCGAAAAGAGCGGAAACTGCGGCCTTCAACACATGGGATACGAGATGGGCGTATCCATCTCCCGTTTCCCTCACCTGTTCAAAGACCGCCTCATCGATTTCCACCCCAAGCGAATTATCATCGAGCACAACCGCTGTGTTAAATGCCACCGGTGCGTGGAGGAAGTTCGAACGCAGGAAGGCAAAAAGGTCTTCTCTCTTTGCAACCGGGGTAACGAGACGGTGGTGGGCATCGATTACGAACAGGAGGCCAAGCTTACCCAGGAAGAAGCGCTGGCGGCCATGCAGCTTTGCCCTACCGGCGCCATCCTGGTGCGCGGGATGAGCATGGCCAAACCTTTCGGCGACCGGCGCTTCGATAAAAAATCGGTACAAAAAGAGGAGAATGCCAAAAAGGCCGTGGTCGAAGCCGCCGCCAAAGCAGCCAAGGAAAAGAAGGTCATCGCCACCCTATCGCTGGCCGGCTGTTTCGGCTGCCACATGTCGATGCTGGACATTGACCTGGGCTTTATCGACCTGCTGGAAGTGGTCGAATTCAATAAATCGCCGATCAACGACATCAAGGAATTTACCCGCCAGTGCCACATCGGGCTGGTCGAGGGCGGTTGTTGCAATTCCGAAAACGTGGAAACCCTGAGGGAATTCCGTAAGAAATGTGACATTCTGGTCGCCATGGGAGAGTGCTCCATCTGGGGCGGCCTGCCGGCCATGCGCAATATGATCCCTCTGGAGGAGTGCCTGGAAGAGGCCTATCTCAACTCCATCACCACGGTTAGCGGAGAGCATATCGTGCCTTATCACGAGGACCTTCCCAAAATTCTGGACCGCGTATACCCCTGCAACGAGATCGTCAAGATCGACTATTTCATCCCGGGCTGCCCGCCCAATCCCGAACACATCTGGAAGGCGGTAAAGAACCTGCTCTGGGGTGACCATTACTCCATTTTGTATTCCGAATTCAAATATGACTGACCATGGGACAAAAGATCACTATAGACCCCGTCACCCGGGTTGAAGGACACGGCAAGGTTACCATCCACCTCGACCAGGCAGGGCACGTAGAAGACGCCTTTTTCCATATTGTCGAATTCCGAGGCTTCGAGCGATTCGTTCAGGGCCATCCTTACTGGGAAGCGCCGCTGCTGGTACAACGCCTCTGCGGCATCTGCCCGGTGAGCCACCACCTGGCGGCGGCCAAGGCCATCGACCAACTGATCGGGTTGGAACCGGAAGACCTCTCGCCAACGGCCACCAAACTGCGCCGCCTGCTGCACTACGGGCAGGTATTTCAGTCCCATGCCCTGCACTTTTTCTACCTGGCCTCTCCGGACCTGTTGTTCGGATTCGACGCACCGCCGGAGAAGCGCAATGTGGTCGCCGTAGCTGTCGAAAACAAAGAACTGGCCCGCAAGGGCATCCTGATGCGCAAATTCGGACAGGAGATCATCAAAGCGATCGCCGGCAAGAAGATCCACGGTATTGCCGCCGTGCCGGGAGGCGTGCACAAGACCTTTACTGCGGAAGAAAGGGACTATCTGCTCAAGGACAATGACACCCCCTCCGCAGAAACGATGATAGCATGGTCACAGGAGATCGTTCAGTTCATCAAGCAATACCACGACCAAAACTTCCAGTGGCTGAACCACTTCGCCCGCTATCCTTCCGGCCACCTGGGGCTGGTCGGCCCCGAAGGAGAACTGGAACTGTATAACGGCAGCCTCCGCGCTATAGATGCCGAAGGGCGGATGACCCTCAACGACATCCCCAACAACGATTACCTCAAGTACTTTACCGAAGGCGTTGAAAAATGGTCGTACATGAAATTCCCCTACCTCAAACACCTGGGAAGGGAGAGTGGATGGAATCGGGTTGGGCCGCTGGCCCGCCTGAATGTGTGCAACGGCATTTCCACCCCCCTCGCCCATAAAGAGTGGGAGGAATTTCGCCGTTATACCAACGGGCAGACCAACAACTGCACCATGCACTCCCACTGGGCGCGCCTGATCGAAATGCTACACTGCGCCGAGATGATCAAAGGCCTGCTGATGGACAAAACCATTCTGGGCAACGACCTGGTCCGGGAAGGCACCCTGCGCCCGGAAGGCATCGGCATCATTGAAGCGCCACGCGGCACGCTCATCCATCATTACAAGGTGGATGAAAAGGGCATGATCACCAAGTGCAACCTCATCGTTTCGACCACCCACAACAACGAACCCATGAACCGGGCAGTGCGCTGGGTGGCCCAAAACGTCATCAGCGATAAGCCCGAGATCACCGAAGGCATGCTCAATCAGATCGAGGTGGCCATCCGCGCCTACGACCCCTGCCTGAGCTGCGCCACCCACGCCCTGGGCAAAATGCCGCTGGAGGTCTCCATTCTCGACCATGAAGGGAAGGTGTTGGAGGAATGTTTTAAAGGATGATCCCGGGAAAGGGGGAGGATGTTTGATGTTTGATGTGCGATGTTTGATGTTTGATGTGCGATGTTTGATGTGCGATGTGCGATGTGCGAAACTAAAAATGCGTAAGTAAGTGCTTGGACAATTGTAGTTTCACACATCCCAGTTGGGGAAGCGGAGCCAAAACGGCTATGCACACTGGGTTCCGGCTATATTGCCATAGGGTTATCTTGTTCGCCTGTTTTTGTCCAGGCACTTAAGCAGGTGGACACCAATAGTTAGACAGAAAACGGTGGCTAAGAGCCTATCCGAAAACCAAAGCCTCATGCAAAACCTCAAGGCTACGCTGAATACCCCGGCCACCCTTCTTATTGGCATCGGCAACAGCGCCCGCAGCGATGACGGCCTGGGGTGGGCGATCCTGGATGCCATCAGGGAAGAAGGCCATTTTGTGGGGGAGCTCGCTTACCGATACCAGCTTCAGGTAGAGGATGCCGATGTGATCCGCAACTACCAAACGGTCATTTTCGCAGATGCGCTCCAGCGCCCTGTAGAGGGTGGTTTCTACTGGAAACCCTGCCTGCCGGTGGCCACCTTCGGTTTTTCCACTCACGCCCTGGACCCCGAATCAGTAGTAGCCCTTTGCCAGGAGTTATACGGCGAAGCGCCGGATGCCTACACGCTAGGAATCCAGGGGTATACCTGGGAATTGGAAGTGGGGCTGAGCCCGGAGGCATGGAAAAACCTTGAGCAGGCCCTCCGTTTTTTTCGGGAAAAAATTTTGTAGATTCGAGTGCTGGTTTAATACGATATCTTGCTAAAACTATGGGCTTAGAAGACAAGCATCCCGGAATTCTTCAAAATATAGAATTTGCTATTATCAATATTTACCGTGCAGATAGCGCCCTGCGGGACATAGATGTGATCAAGGCGCTGGAAGCGCTCATCAGCTATTATCAGCGCCGAAACATGCGCCGGGAAGCGGAAAAACCTGAATTACCCGGACTTCCCGATGCTGTTTTCGATGCAGTCGTCGATATACTTGATTTTCAGAAAAACCTGGTTGAAAAGGAGGAGGAAGAAGCTCCCGCCAGCCGGCCTTCCTTCAGCCGGGCCTTGCGAAAAACCAGCCGGGAGGACATCTACCTGGCTTGCCTGCGAAAAATACACAAGTCGGCCAAACGCTGGAACCGGGAGCGGGGAGAGCGGGGCTATCTGGATTTTGTTTCCAACTATATTCTATGAGGAGGCAATTCGGCGCTACCTGGTGAGGCCGGCAACGGCTGAGCGCCCTGAAAGCCATCGATTTTCCCAACCGCCTGCCCCCGGGGCGCACTTACAGGCGAACAATGGATCGGCGAGCTGGCCAATACTGAGCCAAGGAAACTGGTGCGGCTCAGCGGATGAGCAGCTTTTTGAAAATCCGGTAGTGGCCATCTTTTATTTTCCCGTCTTCCGAGATATACATTGAAATCGTCGGACGAATGAAAAAAATCGCCCTGCACTGGCAGATCCTCCTGGGGATGGCCGCCGGTGTGCTCTTTGGCCTGCTGGCCGCCCAGCTCCAGTGGAAGCCTTTTGTTGTCGACTGGATCAAGCCTTTCGGCACCCTATTCATCAACCTCCTTAAGGTGATTGCCATCCCTTTGATCATCACTTCACTGATCACCGGCATTGCCGGCCTCAAGGATATTTCGCAGCTATCGGCCATTGGCTTCCGCGCGCTGGCGCTGTTCATTTCCACCACCGTTTTTGCCATCAGCATCGGGCTGGCAACGGTCAACCTCGTCCGCCCCGGCCTCTGGATCGAAACCGAAGTGCGGGACAAACTGCTTCAGGAGTACGCGGGAATGGCTTCCCAACGGATCGCTGCGGCGGCCGAACAACAGGCAAAAGGGCCGTTGCAGCCGTTGGTAGAACTCGTGCCGGATAACATCTTCAACGCTGCCACCAGCAACGGGAATATGCTTCAGGTCATCCTGTTCGTCACCTTTTTCGGCATCGGGCTGGTGCTCATCCCGGCTGAACGGGCACAGCCGGCCAAGGCCTTTTTCGACAGTGCCAACGAGGTGGTTTTAAAACTCATCGACCTCATCATGCGGTCGGCGCCCTACGGCGTTTTCGCCCTGCTTGCCGCTCTGGTAGTGGAATCGCCCAGCGTCAGCCTGTTCAACGCCCTGCTGGGGTACTCCCTCTGCGTACTGCTTGGGTTGTCCATTATGATTTTTGGAATATATCCCACGCTGGTGCGCCTCTTCACCGGAAAACCTTACCGATTCCTTTTGCAGGGCATGGCGCCGGCGCAGATGCTGGCATTCTCCACCAGTTCCAGCGCCGCCACGCTGCCGGTGACCATGGAATGCGTGAAAGACAACCTGGGCGTAGACGAGGAAGTGGCGGGCTTTGTCCTGCCGGTCGGCGCCACGGTCAATATGGACGGCACCAGCCTCTACCAGGCCGTGGCTGCCGTATTCATCGCTCAGGCGATGGGTATCGAGCTTTCTCTGGGCGCACAGCTGGGGATCATCGTGACGGCCACACTGGCCTCAATCGGCGCCGCTGCGGTGCCCGGCGCCGGCATGATCACGCTGGTCATCGTGCTGGCGCAGGCAGGCATTCCGGAGGCCGGGCTGGCGCTGATCTTCGCCGTCGACCGCCCCCTGGATATGTGCCGGACGATCGCCAACGTCACCGGAGATGCGACCGTGTCGATGGTGGTGGCCAAGAGTGTCGGAAAGCTGAGTTGAAAGGTACTGGTACCTACCTAACTGCCATTCTTTCGTACAGAATATCTTTTTCAACGCAGGATATTCTCCAGCTACCGGCCGTTTTACCACTTACTTCCCAAAATTTGCACAACACCGCCCAAAACCTGCAAACTGGCTGCAGCGTATTTATTCCCAGCCTCAGATGGCCTAACTTTGAAATAAATACCTAAAACCATACTGACGGACGGCTTCCCAAACCCCAAAGGCCATAAAATAAAGGGAAGCCCGACACTCCTAATCCGAGATGAAGAGGCGCCGTAAAAGGCCGGCGCCTCTCTCTCTATTTAGCTTCGTTTACCATCAAAGTTTTCTATATTTATCCTTATTAACGAATACCGACACCTGATGAAGCCCTTACGTGCCATAATTGTTGAAGACGAACCCTCTGGAATGGAAAACCTGCGCTGGAAACTGCAAAACCACTGCCCCGGAGTAGAGATCGTTGCTGAATGCCTGAGCGGGCAAGAGGCCATCACCGCAATTCGTACTTACCTGCCTGACCTGCTCTTCCTGGACATCATGCTGGGCGATATAACCGGTTTCGATGTACTGAAGGCCATCAAACACCCTTCTTTTGAATTGATCTTCACCACCAGTTATGATGAATATGCAATCCAGGCCATCAAAAACAACGCCCTGGATTATCTGGTAAAACCTGTTCAGGTCGACGAGTTGCAGGAAGCAGTAGCCAAAGCACGGGCTAAGATCCTCCAGCATATTCCGGCTACCCCGGCGCCGGCAGCAGCCAGCCCGGCGCCCGCGAAATTTGGTTTTCCCATTTCCACAGGAATGCAATTCCTCGACCTGCAGGAAGTCATCTACGCCCAAGCCGAAGATAATGTTGCCGTGTTGCACCTCACCGGAAAAAAGGAAGTGCGGCTCACCAAAACCCTGTCCTGGCTCGAAGAACAACTGGAGGACAACGGGTTTTGCCGGGTGCACCACTCCTACCTGATCAACCTGAACCAGATGACGGAGTACATCCGCAACGAAGGGGGGTATGTGATCATGAGCGACGGCAAGGCCATCAGCGTGTCCCGCCGCAAAAAGGACGACTTCCTCCGCAGCCTGGAAAAATGGGAGATAAATGGGTGAAATGCATGGAAATGAGGAAATGCAGTCCGAATCCAAGCATTTCCGACAGTTCCACGTGTTTTTCTATTTGTGTCCTGATATTTTCGCTGATACACTAATACACTGATCATTGCACCACCGGATACCCTCTTAAACATGAAAACCACCTACGCCCTGCTCGTCGGCATCAACACATACCCTCCTCCGATCCCGGAACTGGGAGGTTGCATCAAAGACCTCGACCAGATCGAAGGCTTCCTGCGGGGCGTTGCTGGCCAGGGGGTAGAAACGGTGGACACCATCAACGGCCTGCCGCTGCGCCAATTCGGCTCCCTGAGGATCTGCCGCCTGGAAAATCAACAGGCGACTTATAATAACATCATTAAGGGGTTCCGCCAGTTCTTGCGCCAGGCAGGCGCCGATGATGCGGTGTGGTTCCATTTCAGCGGCCACGGTTCGGAAGAATTTACAGCTGAAGAATTTTTGGAGATCGAACCCAACGGCAAAGACCAGACCCTGGTGTGCTACCAGGCCGGGCCCGACGAAGGCGGACAACTCCACCTGGCGGATAAGGAACTGGCCGTATTGCTGCACGAAGTAGCAACTCAGGATACCAGCGGAGAGCCAAAGGCCAGCCCCCATATCGTCGTCTCCCTGGACTGCTGCCATTCCGGCTCCGGCACCAGAGACATAGAAGAAGAGCTCACGATTAAGAGCCGTAACTACAACGCCCTGCGCGCTACGACGCGGGGCCAGGCCGCCCGGGTGCGGAGCCTGGATTCCTATATCGACGGTTTCTACGCCGGCCAGTGGAAGGCGATGAAGGGCTTTGAAGTCCCCGTAGCGCCCCACGTGCTGCTCTCCGCCTGCGAGAGCGTGCAGAAAGCAAGTGACCTGCCCGCAGGAGGGCTGTTCACTTCCGGGCTGATCGAAGCTTTGAAAAGTGCCCAGGGAAATATCAACTACGCTGACCTCTTCGTGCGCTCCCGCTCGACGGTACAGCGGATCGTCAAAAAATTTGGCCGCGAGCAAATGCCTCAGTTTGAAACCATCGGCAGTTTCAATCCCTACACCCGGTTTCTGGACGGCTCCTCCCTGGGTACCCCCAACCGATATGAGATCCGGCATGAAAACGGGCAGTGGATGGTAAAATGCGGCGCCATACACGGCATTCCCATCAAACCGCCTGCGCCGGTTGAAGTAGAGGTCCGTACAGCAGCGCCGGAAAGCCGCCCCCTGGGTACCGCTGTGCTGGAAGGTATCGGCGCTCAGAAGAGCCGCCTGAAACTGAACGACGGGCTGGCGCTCAGCCCCGAGCAGGATTATCAGGCTACCCTGCGCTTCCTGCCGGCCCCACCGGCCTTCGTCCTGCTACGGGGGGAAACATCCGCGATCGAAACACTGAAAGAAGTGTGGGATCCCTCAAAAAATATTCAATGGATCGCCAGCGAACAACTGGAAGATACCGGAGAGCCGCCGCTTGAAGTAGAGGCTACCAATGGCAAGTACCTCATCCATGACCGAAAGAACGGCCGCCTGGCCCTGGAAGTGGTACAAAGCACGGATACAAGCCGGATGGTAATCGATGCACTCGGAAAGATCGTGAACTGGGAACGAACGCTGCAACTGCGCAACGATAAGTCCGCTATACAACAATGGATCAGCCTGGACCTTGGGGTCATGGGCAAGAACCATCAGGTAACATTCCACTCGGGAGCAGAGCTTGTACTGTCGGCCACTACCGATAGTTTCATGGAGAAGTCCGGCGCACTTTTTGCCGGCTTTACCCCCCGTGCCCGGATCAAGGGGGCAGAACAGAACCTGCACTGCTATTTGTTCCACCTGCGCTCCAACTACGGCATCGAGTCCTATGAGGGAGAGGTCGTTTTCCGCCCGGACGAGCATCCCGGGAAAGCGGAAGTCCTCCTTCCCCTGTGGAAGAGCGCCAAAGGCTGGGGCCTTTCTCCCGGAGAACAGGAAGCGGTTTCCCACTTTATGCTGCTGGCCTGCACGGAGAGCCTGGATTACCACCAGTTGCTGCAGGGAGGACTGGGGCCTACCCGAGATATGCTCTTCGACTGGAACCCCCTGGCAGTTTCGGATGACTGGTGCAGCCAGGTGATCAAGGTGCGGCTCGTGAGGCGGGATTCGTGATTCGTCAGCTTAGCGCGGAGGCGGGGATTCGTCTCCGCCCGAGGCCTTCAACGGCCGGCGCAACTTTATACAAAAGGCCGGTAATACGTACCGTGATTTGAACATCAGCACTCAATGCAACAAACAACCACATATAAGCACTTTCCGCTTGCCGCCGTATTCCTGGCGTTTTTGCTCCTGCCGGGCTGCCAGGACTACCAGCACCCCGGCTTCGAGCCCGGCGTTGCCGGCAGCCGCCCCGTTGAGCAGTTGGATCATTTCCTTAGAACCGACAGCATCATCGCTGGACTGGAGCAGTTGCCCGGTACCCGGGAACAGTTGGATAGCCTGCTGCTGTGGGCCGACCTGATGAAGAATTACAACCAGAACGCGGCGCTGGAGTATGCGAATGAGGCAAACCGGATGTCTACGGAGCGGGGCTGGCGGTTATCGCAGGCGATCAGCTTGTACTATCGGGCGATGATCAAGGAGAAGAAGCAGCGGCTGGGAGAAAGGATTGAGGATGCTATTGTGGATGCGAAGATGAGTGAACAACTTTTGAAGCAGTCAGGAAGAAAGGACTGGCAGATCCGGACAGGCAATTTACTGGGGGGATTGTACTACAAAAAATCGCAATACGATTCTGCCCTGGTCTACCTCTATCACGCCCTCGAAATGGCGGAAAAGTCAAACCTCCAGAAGGTTCAGTCCATCGAATTGAAAGGGGAAATTTTTCACGATTTGGGTAATATATACTCTGAAAGGGATTCCACTATACAGAAGGCTTTAAATAATTATCAAAAAAGCCTTGATATCTACGAAAAAACAGGCAATAAAGCGGCAGCTTCAAGGTTAAATATTGCATTAGGCAGGCTATACACCCGGCAAGGGGAATACGAAAAAGCGCAGGAAGAACTCAGGAAGAGCGAAGCATATGCCTATAGTTCGAAGGACTACAGTATCCTCGTAGACGCTTACCGTCGATTAGGATACCTGAAATACAGGCAATATCGTTCCTCTGGTGAAGAACCCCAATTTCTGGAAGCGATGGCTCTTTTTCGCAAATGCCTTAAATACCAAGAGGAGAACCAGTATGACATCTATGTCCTAATGGGGTGGAGCTGTCAGGAAAGAACTTCAAAACCGCCCAAAAACCTTGCCTATCTCGACTCAGCCATTGTTTTTTATCGAATGGCTATGGAAGATGCTCAAAAAGAAGGCGTAGCAGACGTCATGGCTAAAATGGCCAACAATATTACTTCCTTGTGCAACTGGCGGTTCTCGAAATTCGAGAAGGATTGTAGCGACCTATTAGGCCAATCTTATACCAACTTTTTGAATGAGAATTACAAAGCAATAACAGATACCATAACGATAAGCCTTCAGGGCGCCAACCAACGGATCCGGGAATTTGAGCGGAAAGAACAAGCCGCGGCAACCAACTTGCGGCTCAGAAAAAATTGGTTTATCAGTGGGGTAGGTTTGGTAATCGCCGGATTGACCTTCCTGTTAATTCTACTATGGCAAAAACAAAAACGGCTGCAGGCACGCATGGAGGCCCTCCGCGCCCAGATCAATCCGCATTTCATCTCCAACAGCTTGAATGCCATCGAAAATCTGGTCAATCAGGACCAGCGGGAAGCCGCCGCCAAATACCTCATCCATTTTTCGCGCCTTTCCCGGCAGATCCTGAATAGCTCGAGAGCCCCTTCCACCAGCCTAACGGAAGAAATAAAGATGTTGGAGCATTTTCTGGCCCTTGAACAGTTGCGCTTCCGCGACAAGCTGCATTACGAAATTGAGTTATCACCAGGCTTAAACCCCGACCTCATTGAAATGCCGGCCATGATCCTGCAACCCTATGTGGAAAATGCGATCTGGCATGGTATCAAACCCAAATCAGGGCCAGGTTTTTTAAAAATTCGCATTGAACGCAATGGCAGAAACCTCGTTTGTTTTATCGAAGACGACGGCATCGGCAGAGAAAAAGCCCGGGAGATGCAGGCTGCTTCGGTACTCAGAAAGCACAAATCGCAAGGCATGGCAATTACCGAAGAGCGGCTTAAGGTCATTGGCAAAGCCACTGGGTCTCGGGTTGAGATTATCGACTTGCACGATACACAAGGCCATGCAACCGGTACTCGAGTGGCCGTAAGGTTGCCTTTTAAACTAATGAAAAACAAAGAATAGGAAAATGGCCGTCCGCAGCCTGAGAAGGAGCATAATAAAATTGGAAACCCTATAACATTTCAACATGAAAAAGCTATTTGTATACCCTTATAACCCAATCATAAATACGCCCCTTAACCGGGCTTATCGTTTACTTTTTCGAAAACCGGGCCATCCGCTTTTTAAAGAACCGCAAATATTTGCAGCAAATACAGGTGGGGACGATGACCTCCCTCCCCCGCCGGAAGAACATGACAAAGACCCCGCTCCGCCGCCCCGCCCCTTCCCCGACCCCGGCCGCCAGCCCGATAACGCCGCCAACACCCGCATCTTCGCCCTGCTGGTAGGCATCAACGACTACCCGGCGCCGGTGCCCAAATTGGGCGGCTGCCTCAAGGACGTCGAGCAGATCGAACACTACCTTAGGGGGAAATACGGTGACCCGGAGGGAAAATCCAAAGTAGAAACCCTGAACGGCCCAACCGCTCTGACGGTGGAAACCGACGGCCGCCTGCACCTCTGTACCCTCAAAAACAGCCAGGCCACCTACCCCAACATCATCCGCGGCTTCCGCGAGCACCTGGGCAAGGCCACGGGAAAGGATACCGTCTGGTTCCACTTCAGCGGCCACGGCGCAGAGCAGTTCACGGCGGATGAGTTCTTCAAAAATACCGATGGGAGCGGAAATGTGGCGTCCCTGGCGCCCAACGGCAAAGACCAGACGCTGGTCTGCTATCGGGATGAAAGTGCCGGCGGGCCGCTCTACCTCGCCGATAAGGAACTGGCCGTCCTGCTGCACGAAGTAGCTTCCGGGCGCAGTATGGAAGGGCAAAAACCCCACATCGTCGTTTCTCTCGACTGCTGCCACTCCGGCTCCGGTACAAGAGATACGGATGAACCGGCCGGATTCCAGGTTCGCAACTACGACCCCAACGCCGGAAAGTCCCGCGGGGAAGCCGCCCTCGAACCCGGCGCTATCCGCAATCTCGGCTCCTACATCGACGGCTTCTACGCCCGCCAGCGCCGACTGGAAGTACCGGTAGCGCCCCACGTGCTGCTCTCCGCCTGTGAAAGCGTACAGTTGGCGGGCGACCTGCCGGAAGGGGGCGTATTCACCACCAGCCTTATCAAAGCACTGAAAGATGCCGAAGCTGATGGCCGCAGCCTGCACTACGCCAGCCTGTTCACCAAAACGCGCGCCCGTGCCCGCCGCATCCGGAACGAGCAGAATCCGCAGTTCGAAACCATCGGCGGCTTCGACCCCTATTCCTGCTTCCTGGAAGGCTGGCCATTGGGTAAACCCGGCGCCTACGAGGTTTTCCACAAAGACGGCAATTGGTTCGTGCGTTGCGGCGCCATCCACGGGCTGCCCCTTCGCGCGCAGGAGGCTACCAAGATCCGGATACTGAACGGTAACACCGGCGAACTGGCCTGCAACGGCTACGTGGATAAGGCCGGCGCCCAGCATAGCAAAGTGCGGCTGCTGGAAGAAGGTAAGCTGAACTCCGAAGGGGAATACGTGGCGGAGATCCTATTCCTCCCCGCCCTTCCCGAGTACGTGAACGTACACGGCCACGAAGCAACTGCTAATGCACTTAAGGAAGCCTGGGATGATCAAATGAACATCAAACTCACTACCAACGGTGAGGACGAAGAAAAACCCTCCATTGAGGTAGAAGCTACGAATACCGGCGCGTTCATCCTCCGCGATTTGGAGAATGGCTGGCGCCTGATTGACGTGCCGGCAGCTACTGGGAATATGGACGAGCGCGTGCAGGCGGTAAAGGGCCACCTGGATAAGGTCGTCCGCTGGAAACGCATGATCGAACTGGACAACCAGGCCAGCAGGATCCGCAACCTCTTTGAGTTCGAACTGGCAGTGCTCGACCGGAAGAACAAGCCGAATATGGCCTTCTATAAGGGGAATGAGATCACCCTGCCCGTCACCGAGGAGCACTTGTTCGACAACAACAAGCTGGCCTTCAAATTCCGGGCCACCCTGAAAGAAGCGGGGCAAGACCTGTACTTCTACCTTTTCGACCTCAGCCCGAAATGTGGGATCACCTTCATGAACGACGAGGAGGCCGCCATGCGGGCCAGTGAGCTGAACGCCGGCGCCGCAACCGACCTTCGGCAGTCCTACTTCGGCTGGGGCCCCGACCCCGGCGAACAATCCGTCACCCGTTGGTTCAAACTACTGGCCACCACCGAAGAACTGGACTACCACCAACTTACTCAACCTGAGCTGATGGGCAACAGAGGCGTAGACTTCGATTTCAACCCGGACGCCGTATCCGAGGACTGGTGCGCTGTGACCATGAAGGTGACGGTGGAGCGGGAGGAGGGATGTTAGGATGTTGGGACGTTAGGATGTTGGGATGTTGGGACGTTAGGAGGTTGGGACGTGGGGAGGTTGGGACGTGGGGACGTTGGGACGTGGGGAGGTGGATGCCCAAACGTCCTAACGTCCACACGTCCTAACATCCAAACGCCCATCCACCAGCAAGCCCCCCACTTTATCCCAATCCAACCATTCAAAAAACATTAAATTTTCTATATCTTCAGGGATCAAAAAACACAAAACCATGATATCGACGCTTAAAACCCTGATCGAACAGAATAAAGTCACCGAGGTACTCCAGAAGAAGTCTTCTCATAAGCAGGCCATCAAGGCCCTGCAGCAATCTTTGTACGAACTGGGTTTTGGCAAAGAAATTCAATGGGGAAAATTCGGGGCGGATGGCGACTACGGCGGGGCGACCACGGCAGCCGTGAAGGCCTTCGCCGAAAAGGCCGGAATAGCGACCAACGGCGAAGCGGTGAGCAATGAGCTGGCCGAAGCCATCGTCCAGCATCATGAAATGGTAGAGGGCCTGCGAGAATTGAAAACCGCCGTTGAAAAAGGAAACGTTGAAAAAGTGATGACGCGTGGTTCTTCTCATAAAAGCACTATCGTGGCCCTGCAGCGGCTGCTGAATGCCCTGGGATACGGCGAGGAACTCAAATGGGAAAAGTTCGGGGCAGACGGCGACTACGGCGGAGCGACCACGGCAGCCGTGGCGGCCCTTGCTCAAAAGGAGGGCCTTTCTTCCGACGGGACAAGAGTAACGGAAGAACTGGCAAAAAAAATATTGGAAAAGCATACCGCTCTTCTGGGAAGTGAATGGGAAAAGGCGGAGGCCATCCCCACTTCCGCCTCGACGGAAAGCCGGCGCAGAGGACAGAGCGAATACGAAAAATTGTTCCCTGTCTCCAAGCGGGACACCCTTGCCATTCAGGATGAGTTTAACGGAAAGTACAATTTCGAACCGCTCGCTCACGAGATCCCCGGCGATGAGTTCAAAATGGAATTCCTACAGGTCACCAAAAAAGATGGTGACGCCAGCTATTATTTCCCGGAGGGGCACCCCAACAACAGCCGAAAAGACAAGATCGTCCTGCACTTCACTGCCGGCCAGATCCTGGGTGATTTCCGGGCGCTGACCCAAAAGGACCGGGAGGTCTCAACGGCCTTTCTGGTCGGGCGGGACGGAACGGCCTACAAGCTTTTCGATTCCGTCAAAGCCTGGTCCTACCACCTGGGAAAAGATTCCATGGGCGGCAACACCTCCATGAGTTCCAGCTCTGTAGGTATAGAAATCTCGAATTGGGGGCCGCTCAAAGAAGACAGGGCAGGCAACCTCGTAACCTGGGATCACGGCCACTGGTTCTGCACCCTGGATCAAACCGAGGCCTATGTCAAGCTGAGCAAGCCCTTCCGCGGGGCGCATTACTTCGCGGCGATCACGCCACACCAGTACGAGAGCATTATCATCCTGCTGCGCTATCTGACCCAAACCTTGGGCATCGAAGCCAATTTCCTGCCCAAGGGAAAGCGGCAGGAACTCTTCGCCAGCCACAACGCGGCCAAAGCCTTCAAGGGCATCTGCTGCCATGTCAACTTCCGGTCCTCCGGCAAATGGGACCTCCCCGAGGAGGCTTTCGACTGGGACAAGGTGATCGAAGGCGTCACCGGCAGCTTCACCCCCGCTTTGCCGCAAGGGCCGCGTACCCGCTCTATTTTCTCCATCCCACAAGTCGTCTCCGAAGAGGAAGTCCTGGAAAAATTGAAAGGCCTGGATTATGGCGACCAGGATATCAGCAAATACGGGGAGGACGGCCCGGAGGTAGATATATAAGCGTTATAATGCCGGACGTTGCGGGGAATATAGAACGCGGATAAACGCGAGTTTGGCGAATTACGCGGATTACGGGCCTAAATGAACGGGGATTTGCGCGGCATTGGCGCCTTCAGGCTCATTGATTGAATTTTGAATACACGCTTAATTCCCTTTCCAGCCGGGCCCCTTTACAAACCGGCCGGGCGTAGCGCCTGTATGCTCCCCGTCTTTCAGCACCTGCACGCCATTGACAAATACGTGGCGAACGCCGACGGCATACTGATGGGGCGCCTCGAAGGTTGCCTTGTCTTCAATGGTAGCCGGGTCAAAAATGACGATGTCGGCAAAATAGCCTGGCTTCAACAGGCCCCGTTTGGATAGCTTCAGGTTGGCCGCCGGTTGGGAGGCCAGTTTCCGAATGGCATCTTCCAGAGGAATAACCTGCTCTTCCCGTACATATTTACCGAGCACACGAGCGAAATTGCCGTAGGCCCGAGGGTGCGGGTTGGATTTCAAAAACACCCCTTCGGACGCCAGGGCCCCGGCATCCGACCCAAAGCTTATATAGGGTAAGGCGATCTGCTTCCTGACATTCTCTTCCGACATGAGAAAATACACCGTGCCGACCCGGCTGCCATCTTCTACAACGAGGTCCATGGCGGTTTCTTCCGGGCTTTTCCCCCGCAGTGCGGCAACCTCTGCCAGCGATTTTCCGGTATACGGTTTCAGGCTGTCGTTCTTGAATTCTACCAGCAGAAGGTTCTCGGCGGAGCCGGCGGCGAAGTAGAGGTTCTCCCAATCCTGCGCGTCGGTGCGCATCTCTTCTGCTACGCGGGCGCGGATCGCGGGGTCCTGCAGGCGTTGGGCCCAGGCCTCATAGCCCCCTTCCTGTACCCAGGGCGGCATGGAGGCGTCCAGTCCGGTAGCCCCGGCGACGTAGGTATACATATCGGTAGACAGTCGGATGCCTGCGGCCCGCGCGCTGTCGATCTTCTGAATGGCCAGGTCCATTTTGGGCCAGTTGTTGCGGCCTGCTGCCTTGAGGTGGTAGATCTCCGCCGGCACCCGGGCTTCCCCGGCGATGCGGATCACCTCGTCGATGGCTTCCAGCAATTTATTCCCTTCGCTGCGCATGTGGGTGATGTACATGCCATCGTATTCGCCGGCGGCCCGGCACAGTTCGATCAGTTCATCCGTATCCGCATAGAAGGCCGGCGCATAGATCAGGGAGGAGCCAATGCCCAGGGCGCCCTCCTCCATGGCCTGCCGGGCGAGGCCCTTCATACGCTCCAGCTCTTCCGCCGCAGGCGGTCGGTCTTCGTAGCCCAGCTCGTGGATGCGCAGGGTCGTGGCGCCCACGAAGGAGGCCACGTTGGGCGAGACACCCTTGTTTTCCAGGTATTGGAGGTATTCTCCCAGGGTAGTCCATTCCACCTCGAATTTGATGTCCCCCTGGGTTTCTGCCATTTCCACCTTCATACTGTCCGTCAGCGGCCCCATCGACCAGCCTTCGCCCATGACCTCCAGGGTGACGCCCTGCTTGATGTCGCTCAGGCCGCGGCCGTCCGCCAGCAGGCTCTCGGTAGCCCAGCTGAGCATGTTGATGAAGCCCGGGCTAACCGCCAGGCCCTGCGCGTCGGCTTCGGTGCGCCCCCTGGCGTTGCCTACATCCCCCACCGCCACGATCGTATCGGCGTTGACGGCAATGTCTCCTTGAATGGGAGCGGCGCCTGAACCATCGTAAATGGTGGCGTTGCGGATGATGAGATCGTATTCATCAGGTGCTTGCGCGCAGGAGGCCAGCGCGAGGAGGAGGGCAAAAAGGAAGAGTTTTTGCATGGTGGTCGATTGGTCGGTTAGGGGTGCAAGTTAAGGAATGTATGTTTTTCTTTTGTCAAAATTTGTCCATCTGATTTTAGTCGTTTAGTGAATTAACACCTTGTTCCTTAAGCCTTTCTAATGCGTCTTTCATTGCTTTAACCTGCTCGGTTGAGTGTCCTTTCCAAACCGTTACTTCTCCAACAACTCTAAACGGTTCAGTCGAGCGATATGATTTTGACGGATTACCTGGAAATTTTTTATCCGTCAAGTCCGGGTCATCTTCAATTTCTCCTGTTGGTTCTACTAAATATATTCTTTCTTGTCCGTCACCATATGCAAGTTCTGCCCCCCAAATTGCTGCGTCAAGTGTCGCTGACAAAAAGATATATTTCGCATTTTTTCTTTGTCCATAGTTGGAGTTGAAGCCAACTTCAATCAGGCCGCCAACTTTTAGGTCGGCCTTTGTACCGTGAAAGTAAGTTTGAGCGAAAGGTGTTGCGCCTTGTCCGCCTAATTTTTGTTCGATTTTGTTTTGCTCCATTATCGAAGTTTTCTTTAGTTTATGCTTTGTCCGGAAAAAGAACTCAAGTACTGGCTAGTATAAGAAACTTCATGCTTCAACGTGAGGCCAACAAAAAAGCTCTCTCGTGATTTTTGTCCTTCGTTAAGTAAAACCGTCCCTTTCTTTACCGAGTGAAACAGGTCTAATGACAGTAATGCGTTTTTTTCATCTTCTGTCAGAGAAATGTATTTTGATATAAAGTCAAATAGTATGTCTTGCATTGTTTTTTATATTATTACTGTCTTCTGTTACACTTGCCACGGCCTCGGGTATGCGCAGTGGTGAGGTTACGAGCCATTATCGCATACACAGCGGTAGCGGTAGCTCTTTTTATTCGTCATTTTGCAAATTTTTCAAATGTTGTTCCATTAAATTTATATGCTCCGTTTTCGTGTGTCCCTAGCCAAAGGCCACCATTGTTGTCTTTGTAAATGCTGAATAGCGAAATGTCTTTTGAGTTGTCTTGAACGGCATATTGTGTAATTTTCATTCCATCATATTTCCAGACACCATCAAGATAAGTCACAAACCATAAATTATTATTGTCGTCTATTAAACTTGATAGATACTCATCCAAATTGCTGTCCCTTTTCCCATCCAAACCGCCTATGCTTCTGTGTCTTGTGTAGAATTGGTTGTTTTTAAAAGTTAAGCTGTCGTACACACTATAACGATATTCGGTATTGAACCAAAAGTCGCCATTTTTATCTTCCGTAATTGAACGCACTCCGTTTGCACCTTCGTTGCGAAATTCTGTCACATCTTCTTCTGTAATCCATTCAAACGATTTACCATCGTATCGACAAACTCCAACAGGGTTTGTACCAAACCAAATGTTTCCTTTTCTGTCCTTGTATATGCTGTAGATTCCAAAAGAATTGGGTAGGTTTGGTGGTTTAGGCAACTCCAATTTATATAAGTTAATACCATCATACCGATATACATTATTCTCAAATTCATAAGAATGTCTAAACCACAAATCTGAAGAATTTAGTTTCCAATCATTAGTTGGGATTGCTGATAAAGACGTAAATGTATTTCCGTCATACTTAGTAACCGTAGGTTTTGGGTGGCAACTGGAGAAATATAGGTTACCAGATTCATCTTCTTTTATTTCATCAATTCTGTTGTTTGGCAAACCGTGCTTTGTTGTGTAATTAATCAATTCCTTTCCATCGTATTTATATACTCCTGTTTCCCAACTGCCAAACCAATAAACATTCTTACTGTCTTGATAAACTACCATTATACTGCTACCAAGTTCCAATACTGTATCGCCTTTTACAATGTTTTCTATTTTAACCTGTTGCTTTGTGGCCTGTCCATTACAAGAGGTCAATAAAACCAATATGTTGAAAAATGTAAATATGTTCAGTTTGATTGTCATTTGTTTGAAGTTTGCACTGTCGCTTTAGAGTTACTGCTAACGGCCTTGCTCCGGCGCAATGGCAGCGGAGCTGCCGGTTTTCACCCTTTGGTTTCGGTTTTGGGGCTTAACTTAATGGGGTTGAGCCAGTGTTGGGCGTTGTATTGAATTTTTTATTAAAAATAATTGATAACTCTTTCAAACACTGGTCCTTGTTTGTATTCTTTGTCCCATTTCCCATTTTTATGGAATTGAGTCTTTTTTATCCAATCTCCTCTAGAATTATATTGATATTCAAATTTTGTCGAATCTACTTCACCTTTATTGTTTTTTGAGTACTCTAATGTAACATCCTTATTCTTATTATACTCAAATGAAGTAATACTAAACCCACCAGAACTAAAGTAAACTTTTTTACTTATTAATAGGCCATCGTTTGAATATTCATTGACTACATCAGTTTTTTTATTTCCTTTGGCATCAATATAATTTCTAGAGACTAAATCTCCAGAAATATTATATTCCTCTATTTTTTCTTGATAATAAGGATTGCCGTAATATATTACCCTGTAAGACTTGACTTTCTCTTTCGAGAAATATTGATAAGTTTCTGTATACTTAAGTTCGTTAGATTGGTAGTTATTCCATTTCTTTGTTAGTCCATTGTTCTCTATCAGATTCCAATTCTCTACCTCTTTTCCATTTGCGATATAAGTGATTTCACTTACGACCTTTTCATTATTCTGTTTTCTTACATATTCGTCTATGTCACTTCTTCCTTTTGAATCATTATATCTTATTTTTATCACTTTTCCTTTGTTATTATATTCATTAATCCATTCTCTCCAAAATGTTTCATTATCAATGAATATTTCCTTGTAGCGAATTTCTTTTCCTGCCTTATTGAATTCTTTTTCGATAATTTCTGCTTTGTTCCATTTTTTTATCATGCCACTATTTGAAGAATAATGAGGAACAAATTTAGTAATGAGTTCTTTTTGGATACTCTGTTGACAAAATGAATCATTGAGGGCCACAGAAAAAAGAAATACAGAAACTAATGGTATTATCTTATTACTCTTCATATTGGATTAAAAGTTTTGTTTATGTAAGTTTAGAATTATTAAGTGAAAATTATAAGGATTTTTTTCAACATTAACTTTGAAATATTATAAAAGCTAATAAATTTCCTATTTCAATATGACACCCAACGCCAGCCCGTGAAAAAACCCACCGCCCAATTTACAAAATCCCTATCACGCCGCCCTGCTACACCCTGGAGTGCGGTATTGCCGGCCATTTTTCAATGCGCTCAGGCGCACCCTGGTGGCCCGGAGCTGTAAAAAGCCAAAAAACAGCCTTTCCAGCCTCTCCAACAAGGCCTTTACGCCAATAATCGTTAGAAGCCTCCTAAGGTTGTAGCTCGTGAAGATCAGCGCGAACTCCCCGGACACCTTCTCTTTACCCTTCAGCAGCGTGTAGCTGTACCCCCAGCCACGCTTTATGGTGCCGAAGGGGTGCTCCACTATAGCCTGCCTTCGCCGGTATTTCTCTTTGTTAGCCTTCACTCGTTCCGCATTGGACTCTACATTGTTTATTCAGCAGCCACCACAATTCTATATTCCGGCGGCAGGCCTTTTCCAACTGCCGCGAGGAGCGGATCCGGTTCAGGTAGCCATACAGGTAGAGCCGCAGCAACATCTCCGCCGCATACGCCGGGCGCCCTTCATCTCCCTCCCCTTTGATGAGAAAGCCCAATCCTTCCAGGGATAAAGTGGAGACAAACGCATCGATCACCCGCACCGGGTTGTCCGCGGCGATGGCCTGTTCCAATGCAAAAATCTGTATTTGATGGCGGCTGCTTCCTTCGATCTGTGGCATGCGCACCGGTGGTTGTTACCTTTTCAATTTACGGATTTTTACCCGGCCGGGGAAGCTGGGGGGTAAGTTTTTTCACAGTCTGACCGGTTTCCGATATGCGGCGGCCTCGACTTTATGGAGAGGCTGATCGTCATATCGATTGTTGAACGAAGCCGCTACCGCGGCAACCCTAAAATACCGATATTCCGGTATTTCATCAAAACAATGATCATCATGGCTAAAAAAAGACCAACCCAAAGCCTATCAGGCGAGTAATCCTGCTTTTCAGCGGGCCCTTGACGGCATGTCCAACCACCTTACCGTGGCGGGGCTTGCCAAAAGCACCGCTCTCAACTACGTGCGCGCCCTGCGCGATGTACAGGAGCGCACCGGCAAGCCGGCCGATGAGCTTTCCCGCGATGAACTCCTGGCCTACCTGGCTGCCCGGCGCAAACAACTCAGCGCCTCAACCCTCAACACCGTTGTCTGCTCCCTGAAGTACTACTACCGGGAGGTTGCCCGTCGGCTTGAACTGGTTGTTGACATTCCCAACCCCAGAAAGCCCAAGCAACTCGGCGATTTGCTCAATGCCGATGAACTGCGCCTGTTCCTCTCGGCGGCCCGCAGCTTGCGCCACCGCCTGGTACTCGAACTACTCTTCGGCCTGGGCCTGCGGGCTGCCGAAGTAGGGCGCCTGCGTATCAGCGATTTCAACCGCGAACAAGCCACGGTAACTATTCGTACTTCCAAAGGCGGCATCACCAGAGTCCTCCCCTATGGCGGCCGCCTACGGAACACCCTCAACCTATATTACCGCCAGGAGCGGCCCCGGAATGTCCTTATCCCGGGCAGGGAGCGCAGCGCTTCGCAGGGCATTTCCGTGCGCGGCGTACAGTACATTGTCCGCTATACGCTGCAACGCTGCCGTTTGCCCAAACAGGTTTGCCCGCACACCTTACGGCATTGCTTTGCCGTACACTACCTCAACAACGGCGGCAACCTGGTGCGCCTGCAGCAACTACTGGGCCATGCCTACCTGAGCACCACCCTGCTCTACCTGCGCTACGCCTCCATCACCCTGCGCGACATCCCTTCGCCACTCGACTTTTTATTCGATGGACACAAGGGCTAAGCAACCGCGCTGGGAAGTAGCAGGTGTTATCCGGCGGTTTGGCAAGGCTTTCCGCGCCCAGGGCGGGGTGTGCAAACACCACTTGCGCACCCTCTCCGCTTTGGAGCGCTGCCGCACCGCCGCCCTCGGTGGGCATATCGATGTCTGCACCGAGTGTGGCGCCGTACGTATCAGTTATAACTCCTGCCGCAACCGCCATTGCCCAAAATGCGGCGGCTTACAGCGTGAGCTTTGGATACAGGCCCGCTCCGAAGAACTCCTCCCGGTGAAGTATTACCATGTCGTTTTCACTATTCCTGAGCAGTTCAACGAGTGGTGCCTGTATAACCCTGCTTTTTGCTATGATACCCTCTTCAAAGCCGCCTGGCAAACCCTACGCGCCTTTGCCGCAGATGCCAAATGGCTCGGAGCTAGGCCTGGAGCCACTATGGTGCTCCACACCTGGGGGCAGAACCTCAACCTCCACCCTCATGCCCACTGCATCGTGCCCGGTGGAGGGCTCACGCCCCAGGGGCAATGGCAAAGCCCTAAACGAGCGGGCAGCCGTGGCTTTCTCTTTCCGGTAAAAGCCATGAGCAAAGTTTTCCGCGCCATTTACCTGCGCCATTTTTCACAAGCTTACCGCCAAGGGCTACTGCGCAAGCCGCCTGGCCTAAAGGCGCCTTTTTCGCAATGGCGCCGCGAACGCTTCCGCCAGCAATGGGTAGTTTATGCCAAAGCCCCTTTCCTCGGGCCCAAAGCCGTGGTGGAGTACCTCGGCAGGTACACCCATAAGGTGGCTATTTCCAACCACCGCATTACTAACTTGGACAAGCACCGGGTTTTCTTCCGCTACAAGGATTATCGGCAGGGCGGCAAGCCTAAGAACATGTCCCTGCAAGGAACTGAGTTCCTACGCCGCTTTTGCCTGCACATCCTACCACAAGGGTTCAGGCGCATGCGCCATTATGGCATCCTGAGCAACTTCCACAAAGCCCAGGCATTACACGCTGCCAGGGTTGCCCTGAAAGTGGAACCTGCAAAACCTGCCCAAAAGCTGGAGCCTGCCGAGCAGCGCGAAAAAGTACTCGAGCAATTCCTGGGGCACAGCCCCCATGATTGCCCGCAGTGTGGCGCTAAAGGAACGATCCTGCGCGTAGCCGTCATCCCGGCTTCCTGCCGCGACCCGCCGGAGCCTGCCAGACAGGCCGTTCAGTTCCTATAACCTAGCTTAGAAACGGCCCTTTAGCCGCCAGCCTTCGGTATGCCTATTGGGAACAAAAAATCCCAAAAATCGGGGGAAAACACAGCTCAGCCGCCTTTTATGCTGCCCTTCTCCATGAACTGAATCCTCGGCCTTACGTAACCCAGCTGTGCCCTTAAAGAACAGGCTTCATTCAATGCCCATAATTCCTCGGTGTGCGCCGGCTTCGTTCAACACAGCGCCATCGCTACGGCCGTCGCTGCGCTCCGCCTCGCTTTGGCGCTTTATTGTTGTAGGCAGGCATTATATTATTCTATTGTTGACCTAAAAGTCCAAATTGACTTAAATCGCTGTATTCCTCTCATACTCCGTTTTCACTTTTTCCATTTGTTGGATATGTCTTTCAGCATGCTTCCCTAAAAAATACAAATATTCATAGACCGTAATTTTCCCCAAATCATTGACCGACATCTTTATTCGATGTAATACACCTTCTCCATTTGGTATTCTATCTATATTTTCTTGACAGGTTGTAAATTGCCCTTTTAGTTTCAATCTTAATTCTAGCTCATTAATATTGCCAGTTGGTTCCATATGTTCTGGCCTTATCCAAGTAAAAGATTTGTGGATACCTACTTCATCAAGTCTATCCTTATCAAAGTTAGAATCTCGAACTTCTTCTTCTAAATCAGCATCTTCTAATTTATTCAAAGACTTTTTAATTCCCTTGTCAATCAGAATCATCAAATATTGATTAGTCAAAGCGACATGTTCTAGTATCTCTATGATCGACCATCCTCCATTCTCTGGTTTATAGGCTTTTTGATCAGATTCAAGATTAAACCAATTGTCTAATCTTATCGATACTTCTTTGAGAAATCCTCTAATTTCTGGAATTACAGCTTTATCCATTTGTTTTAATTTGCTTGCCTACGGTTTGGCTATGTGCCGTGCCGACGTTTAGGAGGCATGGACATCGTAGCCTTTGTTGTGCTTCGTTTTCAATTTTTTACTCAATTAACTTATCTAAAATTCCACTAATCTGAACTTTTTCATTGAGATTTAACGGTTCTGTAAATTTAGAGAAAATCAAATCAATTTTTGGCTTAATTTTACTCAGTTCTCTAATGCCGCTTTTAGTTATTTTGATTCTTTTGGCTCTCCTGTCGTCTTCGTCTGGAAATTCTTCGACAAACTTATTCTTTATCAGTCGCTTAATTATTTCTATTCCTGTTGGGGCTTCAAGATTATGCAACTCCACTATTTCCATTTTTCTGAAGCTTTCTTGAAAGTCTAAGTGTAGTAGAAAGCTATATTCATCGATAGAGGAAACATTCGATTCTGACAAAACGATTTTAGTCTGTTTTTTCAATGCCTTGTTCAAGTACATCAATTTAAAGGCTATTAACAATTCATCGTGTGTCGAGTGTGTTACTTTATTTCTGCTTGTAAACAATTCGTTGTTGAGCCAAATTGTAAAGTCTTCAATTTTATCAGAAGAGTGTTTCTTTTGATACTCCTCCGTATACTCTATTAATTCCTTGATTAGTGTGTAATCCATTATATCAATTTGCTTCTAAAATGAACAAATTTACAAAATTTATTGTGTAGCTGAAATAATGTCGTATATTTACATCGGAAAAATAACAATAAACTTAAATTACAATGAATATGAATAATCCAACGTACACTTTTGTATCTGTTTCAACTGCAAAACCTGGTAAACTTGAGGATTTGGTTAGAATTGCCAAAAGTCCAACGATGAAAATGGACAAAAAATCTGATGGTCTTATCGCTTATCAAGTCAGTGTTGATAAAGAGAGAAACTCCGTAGTTGTATGGGCAACTTATGATAAAAAAGAAACGCTTTACAACTTTCTTGAAACCGAACAAGGCAAGGACGACCACGGTGAAAATGAGGACATGGAAAGTATTATCGAATCATTCGTAATGTACGACCTTGAACCTGTTAGTGGAAGGCTTCTGCCCAAAAAGTAAATTCTATTTCAGTAGAGTTCTTTCGTCTTGTTAGAACCCTGTTTTTTTTCTTAATGAGGCACAACGGCAGCCCGTGAAAAAACCCACCGCCCAATTTACAAAATCCCTATCACGCGGCCCTGCTACACCCTGGAGTGCTGTATAGCCAGCCATTTTTCAATGCGCTCAGGCGCACCCTGGCGGCCCGGAGCTGTATAGCAGAGCGCCATATCTACGAACCCAATTACAAACCCTCGCTTTAGCCCGCCCGGGCGACACGCTCTCCTGTCAAAATTCGGGGCTATCGGCCAAGCCGGTGGGAAGGGGGCGCTTTTGCCCCACTTTATTGTCTTTGCCTTGCTCCGGCGCAATGGCAGCGGAGCTGCCGGTTTTCACCCTTTGGTTTCGGTTTTGGGGCTTAAGAGTTTGTTCAAAATTCAATCAATGGGCTCCAAGCGGCAAATTTTATCCTGCACTGCGTTAAAAAGCCTCGCCATACCTTCCAGGTATGCCTACGTTTTTTGCCTTGTTCAGAACAAAATTTCCTCGCTTTCGCCTCATCATCGAAATTTGAACAAACTCTAACTTAATGGGGTTGACGCTTTGTTCGCCACATTTTCCCTATGCTCTAAATCTTAAATTATTTGTCACTTTTTCTCTTTCCTCTTTTCTTGTTTCTGTATCATTCCTGATTTCTTCTTCTAACTTCTTACTATACAACTTCCACCAATAAATTGCCGGAATTACCTCTCCACAATGTTTCTCTAATCTATACATTAATTCGATATTCGGGGCCTCTCTCTCATTTAATAGCCTACTCAATTTGGTTGGATGCAAATTGACTTCATTTGCAAATTCTTTATGAGTTCGGTTTATTATCTGTACGTATTGTTTAAGTTGGCTTGAAAACGAGTACTCTTCTTCATACTCAAACCTTTCTAGATAATCCCTGATTAATAATTTCATCCGCATTAGTTCACTTAAAATTCGTTGGCCTTCCGTCCTCTCTTTCAGTGACTTTAACCTTATTTGACGGAATTCCTTTTCTACTTCTTCTCTTTCTTCTTTACTCAATTCATCAGCAAATACATACCTCTCTACTATTTCTTCCCCTGAGAATTCTTTCTGTATTTCCTTATATATTTTCTCCTGTTTACTCATCTCCAATATATTTTTCAATTAACAATTTTGAGGACTCAAATTCAACAGCTAACAATCTACCATATTGCCTGAATCCATACTTGTCTTGGTATAAATCAATCAACTCTGTCTTCGGAAGTAAGGAAACAAACCCTCCATAGTTTCGCTTAAATGCTATTGAACAGGCAAAAGCTATTAAACATCCTGCTATATTGTCCAACCGTTTTAATTTCCCGACATGCTTTCTTGATACTTCTATCAGGTTTAGGTGAATCCTCAATTCTTCTTGCATATCAATCAGGGAAACTATTCCTAGTATTTGTTCTTCTTCACCAAGAATATAGAGTTTATATACTTCATTTCCTTTCTCTTTATCCCAATCGAATCGAAAACCCTTATCATTCTTGATTATTTTTAAGTTAAGCTCAACACCCTGTTTCCGTGCCAAGCCTTTTCCGTAATTTCAGCGAAAACCCCGCCCTGTGAAAAACGCTTTACGATGGGCTTGCCAGGACTTGCGGCGCTTTCTGCAACTCGATGAAGCTAACCGCCAACAATTCCTTTACGCACCCGCTACCGCCTTTACCCGCTGCCGGCAACTCACTTTCGAGCGCACTGCCGTCCTGGTACTTTCCCTTTTAAAGAAAACGCTTTCCATCGAGCTATTCGATTTCTTCCGGGCCCTTAAGCTGGACACAGCCACCAAAAGCGCCTTTGTATAACCTGCAAAGCATGTGCCTGTTCGCTCTGGAAAAGCAAGTGGGCCAAAAAACGCAAGGCAGAAAATATGCCTATCAGCTCAACCGAAATGTCGGCCTGGGCTATCTCAAACGCTTCCTGCCCGCACTCTTGCTGGACGGGCCTAAACGATGGTGGGCCAGAGTCAAAGAACTCCTGGCCCTACTGCTTTCCGCCCTGGAGCCTATCCGCACGGACAAAACCCGCGTCCGCAAAAAGCGCCTGATGCGAGGGGCAGAGCGCCATATCTACGAACCCAATTACAAACCCTCGCTCTAGCCCGCCCGGGCGACACGCTCTCCTGTCAAAATTCAGGGCCATCGGCCAAGCCGGTGGGAAGGGGGCGCTTTTGCCCCGCTTTATTATCTTTGCCTTGCTCCGGCGCAATGGCAGCGGAGCTGCCGGTTTTCACCCTTTGGTTTCGGTTTTGGGGCTTAACTTAATGGGGTTGAGGTGTTGTTGTGGGCCGTACATCAGTCTCATATTAAATTTCAATCCAAATCAAATCCAAATATTCACCATTCAAATGATTGAAATCTTTATCCGAGGTAATCAATTTGGAATTTGTTATAGAAGTTGTCGCAGCTATCCACAAATCATTCTTACCCATATTTCTTGAAGAATCTCCCAATGGTTTATCCTTCAATTTTCCTTGGCTAAAAGCATCAATCTCTCCATACCTTTTTATGATATCTCTTGAATTGATGTCTGCTATCAAAAATTTTTGGAGGAATATTTCTAGGTTCCTTATTCGCTTTTGTTCCCAATTATTTCTTAATGCTATTGATTCTAATTCTCCCAATACGACCACCGATATTATCGCAGTGTTTCCATTTCCCAGCGGGTCATAATTCTTATCTAACCAAGCCTTCTTTTCATGATCTCTCAAGTATATCAGGATTGCATTGGTATCGAAGAAATAATTCATCTAATCAGATTTAAATCATTTTAAGCAACTCTTCTATTGGTTCCTGAAGGTCAATTTCTTTGATTAAACGGTCTATTTCTTCCTTGTCAAAGCCTTGATAATTTTGTTCTTTTTTCAATTGCTCAATATCCAATTTCTCTCTAATTGGTTTGACAATATCCATCAAAATTAAATTGCCCTTAGAATATTCTTTCAATACCAATTCTAATTTATTCAAAACTTCTTCATCTTGAAGGCTTGTAATTTTCTCAATCAATTTATATTTTTTTGTCTCAACTGTCATGACCCCATTTTTATGTCAATCTTAAATCTCTCAATCCCCTATCGAATCCTTGTTACAACTCAATAAGTTAAGTTTATTTGTTGATTCTCGCAATTGTTTATCTCGGAAGATTTCACAACAGAAGTTAATCGGCTGGTTATCAACCGCCTGTGCTATTCCTTCTAATGGCCTACAACGGGAGTTTGTGCCAAAACTTCCCCCAATATAAAGTTTTTCATCCTACCATGCACCGTGCTACGCCAGAGTAGCCAGGCTTTTGAGGAACCTCTTTTCCTAACCAGGCCCTCCACCCTGCACTACGTGGCTGAAGCCCAATTCCTCTAAGTCCAGGGAATCCACGTAGGTGTCTATCAACCGCACAGGGTTAGCTCTTGATAGCTGCGCTTCCAGGTTCAGCCGGATAAGCTCTTCTCGGCTGTTGCCTTCTCGGTGGCTCATTCTAGTCTGTTTTGATCCACCTTCAAGTTAATTCATAGACAATTTCTGGTAAATGACTTTTGGCACAGCCTGACGGCAGCCCGTGAAAAAACCCACCGCCCAATTTACAAAATTCCTATCACGCGGCCCTCCTGCACCCTGGAGTGCTGTATAGCCAGCCATTTTTCAATGCGCTCAGGCGCACCCTGGCGGCACGGAGCTGTAAAAAGCCAAAAAACAGCCTTTCCAGCCGCTCCAACAAGGCTTTTACGCCAATAATCGTTAGAACTCTCCTAAGGTTGTAGCTCGTGAAGATCAGCGCGAACTCCCCGGACACCTTCTCTTTGCCCTTCAGCAGCATGTAGGAATACCCCCAGCCACGCTTTAAGGTGCCGAAGGGGTGCTCCACTATGGCCTGCCTTCGCCGGTATTTCTCTTTGTTGGTGTATATCATCATCAGACTTCATTCCATCATTCAACTCGTAACGTACAATATTGTCCCCTTTACATGCAGGACAGATGGCAACCGAATAGATGATACTGTATCTAGGAAAAGTGGATGGCCTCTCTACAACATCATTAACATTGCCAATAATTTCCATTCTCGAAACATTGGCACAATGGCCACACGCAATCGGATGCACTAAAGTCTCCTTGTCCATATCATAATTAGCTTTCTACAACAAACTCCCTAGCACATCAAGCACTAGGGAGTCCGTCATTTACATCAGCAGTCTAAGGATTTGTACAGTGTAGTAGAAGATCATCAATAACTGTACAACAGTCTGCAATTGTGGATCATGTTTCCATTTCCTTAGCCACCGCTTCCACCTTTCCGGTAGCTTTCTTGGCATCTTAGCCATTGGCAATAAGGGTTTAGGCCAAGAGTATGTGTGCCTTATACTTCAAAAGCATCCGCAATAAGTTAAAAACATGTAACTTTGATTGCTTTTTTGTAATACTTGTTGTACTTTTGTAAGAGAAATTACATTTACAAATGTAACAACAAGTACTGGCACTCTTAGCCGGTTAAGAAATAAGGTGCGTGCGCCAACACGTGCCTTTTTTTATTCCCAACAAAGATAAGGTTTCCAAATGATTTTATCAGCATGAATAATCAACAGCCTGTTGATAACAACTTTATTTCCTGACTTTTTTTGTGGAAAACTATTTTTTTTGTATGGTTTTCATTTTATCCCTGACATAGCTTTTCTTCAAATCCTGGATCGGGTACTTCTCTTTGATGGTGAAGTTTTTTTTGCACTCTTCTTTTCACAAATACCCGTATAGTTGTAATTACCCAGTCCCACCAAAAATAGCAAATCTTCGGGCAAATCGCTATCTTAGCTAGGCCTAAAGCCAGGAGTATGCCCAGGAAGTCCGCACCACCATACATCAAATGGGATAAGTTACGGCTGATCTACCGGATCAAAGCCCTGGAGGCTTATGTACATTCGCTGGAAAAAGCCTTCCGCCCACCGCCGAATACGGAATCCTGGTGTATATGGATAAGGACAAGGAAGAACTTATCCGCCAGTTACTGCTCCGGGACCGGCTCCTGGAGGAGATGAGCAAACTGCTGGGCGAGCTGAAGGAAGAAAACCAAAGCCTTCATGGTCAACTGGAGGAAGCCAGGAAAGCCGAAGAAGTACTGCGTAAACCCAAGAAAGACAGCAAAACCAGTTCCCAGCCTCCCTCCCAGGATGAGAAAGCCAAGATCACCAAACCCACCGGCTGGGGCGCCAAACCAGGGCATCAAGGCTTCAGCTATCAGCCTCTACCTCATGATAAAGTGCGAGTAGTACCGGCTACAGCCCGGCTGATACTCCAAAGCAGAAGTGCAACGCCCACCTGATCCGGGATTTGAAGTACATTGTCCTGGCCGAGCCTCAAAGCGCCGCTTTCGCCCAGGATGTCATCACCATGCTGCTCGACGCCAAAAAACTGGCCGGAAATGGCCAACGCCAGGAATATTGGATAAAGCAAGCAAAAGGAAGGCTGCAAGAATTAATAGGACAGAAGCTCGAAGAAAATCAGGAGGAGGCCATTACTATTCAAAAACGGCTCAGGAAACACCAGAATGAAATTTTATTATTCCTGGAAAACCCAGCCGTCCCATTCACTAATAACGCTACCGAAAGGGCGCTCCGCCCGGCAGTTGTCCATAGAAAAGTGATACAATGTTTCCGCACCAGCCATGGGGCTCAGGCTTTCGCCACCTGGTATTCCCTGATCCATACATTCCGAAAACAAAGGATAAATGTCTTCGAGGCACTGAAAGCAATATTCGATGGAATTACTCCTAAAATCAACTTCCCCCAATTGGAATGAAATCAATTTGAAGCCATTCAAAATTTAATTCAAAATCATCCCCGCTGAATTTCTTGCCGCTTGGGCGCCTCGCCCAAAGCTGGAGGGAAAGGCATTTTTGTTAAGATTTGGACTGGGTAATTACTTGCATTGCCAGCTTTGGAAATTGCCGGATGGCGTCAAGATATGCAAGGAGGGAGGTGTTCATGATTAGTGGAATTTTCACGAATATCCTCTTTTCCGTGCAGTTTGTTATCTGGCCGGGGCGCTTAACTTAATGGGAATGAGCTAAAGTTGGGCGAAGTTTTAAATCATTATCACAGGAAGTAATTCAGGGCATTTTAATCCTTACTCCTTCTTCTTGCAATTTTAATAACGCAAGGATTTTAGACATGTCTTTGCCCATCGAAGAACAAAAGTTTATCATGTCATATTCTATTTCACGTTGAATGCTTTCTGCTCTGTCCGAAATAGATTTAATTTTCTGAAATAATTCCTCTTTTTTATCTTCCCAATTTAAGCCATGTTTGCTTTCAGGCATAGCCTTGTGAACTAACCAATTTCTTTGATCTAAGAACGCATTTAGTTCATCTTGTAGTGATGAATCATACAGTTTCTCTTTAATTGCAGCTTTAATAGCCTTACCCAAAGTATAACTTTGGTGCTGCTTTAAAAATTCACCAGCACGTTCCTTTGTTACTGCAGGATTCATTTTAAGAGTAATCGAATGGCTCAAAGCTTGCTCAACTATTTGGATTTTCCACAAAGCTTCTCCGACGAAACAGTATAATGTAATTTCATCTTGGTTGGCTGGTATTTTTTTAATGTTTCTTTTCATATTTTTTTTGTGTTAGGTGAAGGGCTTGCTGCCTAGTTTATAGAATTTGTCCGTCTCAATATCTATTAATTGTCCTTAGATAGTTTGGGGTTGTAAAATTTCGCCCAACGTTCAGCACATGCGACGTAGCTGACAGAAATAAGCCCTTCCGCTATGTGCGAATGTGCTTTGTTGTGTGAATTCAGCTCAAAAATTTTTCCAATTTTTCATTCATGTTTAAACTTTTTAAGTCTCCCCAATTAATTCCATATTGTTGTAACTTTGAGTCATTCAATTCATACATAGGAGAACCATGGCTTTTAACTAAAACCCCATTTCTCAATAACTTTTCAAATACAAGTTTTCTATTAGAGTTATCTTTTACTATGATGTTTTCAATGTATTCATGTTGTTTACCAAAAGCATTTTTGTTGTGTTTTCTAAATGGTGTCAGTATCAACTTAAGTGCATAAAGCTTATCAGAAAATGAGTTGTCTTCTAGCGTTGACATCTTCAAGTTTTCATTGTAATACTCACTCCAAGGATAGCGCCTAGATCCTGGAAAATTTACATTGAAATCATTTTCACCAAGCTTCCTTACCTTCAAATTTCCTGTAATCTGATTATAATTAGCAGATACAATATTAACTATCGATTCTTCATAACAGTTTACAGTAATATCACTAGCATCTATATGTAAATCTGAACAAGAAATTTCACTGTCTCTAACCTCAAATGATCTACCTCCGCCTAATTTTAAATGATTATCAATCAAAATAATTGCGTTATGTAATCTTTTCTCGAAAACGAGTGGTGTTTCTTCTGATAAGATGCAGTCAAATGAAAAACTATTTATTTGTCCATCCCCATCTTCGTAGCTAATATCCAAAGAATATTCATTATCTTTTTCTTTTGACACTGTTAATAATTGACTATTGCCATATTGAAGTTTTGATGACACTGAATCATAAATTAAGCCGGCATGAATACCCAAACATTTTTTATTACTCATTTTGGAGTAATACCCGGCGAATAAAGGAGAAAAGGTATAATCATTTTTCTTTATCATTCCAAAAGCATCGTCCTTGAAATCATTTATAGATAATAAATATGCCAATGTATAATCTTTAAATGAAACGCTAGCAAAATCTCCCTTCCTTATGAAGGGATGATTAGGCAGGAACTGAATTACCGCTTCCATATACGCATTTTCTAACCAAGGTTCTCCTTGAATAAACTGAATAATTGACGTAGAATCATACTTCGAATCTAAGTATGTTACAATACATTTAAGTTGTACCTCTGGAGAATAAATCATTTCCCATCCATCAAACCTAGCAGGACAATTAATATTCTCTCTTAATGAGTTGATTACTTTGTTTTGCTCCCTTTGTAGTAAAGAGTTAATAAAATCAGATATAACATTCAAACCGCTTTTTACTTGACTACCATCAAAAGAATTTTGGATTTCAATATAGTTTTGTCCTGCTAAGTAATTTCCAATAGTCTGGAGAACTGGTGAATATCCAAGAAAGGATTTGGATATATCATGATTCCATATCTCTTCTGGTGACACTTCTAATCCAGCTCCAATCACATTAAATATTTTGTTTACTACATTATGGAAAGGCTCAACATGTGTTAGAAAAGAGGTATCTCCACTTTCTTCAAGCACTAACTTGATAAAATCCAAAGCCCCTTTATACCCAAAATAATCTATCTCATATAAAGAAAATGATTCCGATTCCTGAATTTCTTCTAATGATAATAATATCCACTCAACCGTCTCAGTTCTTGAAAAGAAAATTACGTTAACATGAGGAGACTTTTTTACATACTTATATATCTCAGTCACGAAGTTATAAATACCATCTAAGCCACTTATCATTTCTGCCTCATCAAAACCATCAAAAAAGAATGAGATTTCTCCTTTTTCAAGTCTTTGAAGAATTCCAACAAGATTTTCGTGACCGAAACAATCAGCTACAGTACCAATAAAAGTATTATCTCCCAACTTTAATTTTGACAAGTCCCAATAGTAACTGTTTTTTTGGTATGCAAAATACTTTGCAAATGTAGTTTTCCCCACTGCTCCAGGGGCTGAAAAAATCATTATCGGTTTACCATTTGCTGATGGTATAATCTCTTTAAATGTTGGAAAAATATACTTTGGTGCTTTTTCTATTTTTGAGATAGCATTATGATTTTCGATTTTTTTTTCTAAATCAAAGCTTCTCATCACTTTACTTATCAAGCCTTGAACTTCCATGTTTTTTTTCTTTCTTTATACTCCTTTTCATGGTTCAAGGTTTCATTTATGCTTTTTCATTTCACACAACGGACGCGTCTCGGCGCAGCCCGAGGCGGAGGGGTTTCAAAATTTCGCGAAGCGAAAAAAATTTTGAAAATCCGCAGTCCTCGGGTTGGCGTTTGAGACAGTGTTCTGCTTCGGCCGTGCGCTCCCTAGAGGGAGCGTAGGCCGAAGCAGGGCGCTGTCTCGAACACAGCGCGCGCGTAGCGCGCCGAGACGCGTCCGTTGCTGCGCAGGCCGGAGCGAAGCGACGGCTTGCGCAGCAACATTTATACCCCCGCCAATTTATGGCGTATCCTTCCCCTATCTCCCCTCCAAAGCCATTTGTAAACGACTATAACCGCTTACAAACGGCTACCAGGGCAGCCCAGCCGCTCTTCCCCTTTCCTTCGAGGTTACTACGAGCAGCAGCACCCCAATTTAAACCAATCTTCGCTTAACAACAATGTAAGATGTGAAAATTTTTCAGCAGGGCCTCCCTCCGGTAGATTGATGCAGGAGCGCCCCGATGATCTAAGAAGATCAGAAACACCATTTTCACCTTTCAACCTCAGGCATAAAACCGCTCCCCATCCGCAGCCATCCGCACCAGGGTGGCTGCCGGGGCAAAGCGCGGGCCGTACTTGCCCTCCAACTCCCGCATGGTATTCACCACGTTGGCGATCCCCCAGGTGTCCATTGCCCGGAAGGGGCCGCCGGTGAAGGGCGGGAAGCCGATGCCGAACACAGCGCCCAGGTCGCCATCTTTGGGGTTGGCGATCAGCCCTTCCTCCAGGCAGAGCACGGCCTCGTTGAGCATCAACATCAGGCCACGGTCCTGGATCTCATCAATAGGCAGTGCCTTCTTGCCGTCGCCCTTGAAGAATTGATAGGCCGTAGGGTCGATGCCCTGACGCCGGCCCTTGTCGTTGTATTGGTAGAAGCCCTTTTTGTTCTTCCGCCCCAGGCGGCCGGACTCGAACATCTTCACCACCGCTTCGCAGATCTCAAAGCCCGGCCTGCCGGCGACGATCTTGCGGGAGGTGTCGGTGACGTGGGCGGCAATGTCCAGCCCGACCTGGTCGAGCAGGGTGATGGGGCCAACGGGAAAACCCTTCTTCAGGAAGGCCTTGTCGATAACTTCCAAGGCAACACCCTCATCGGCCATAAGCAGGCACTCATTGGTGTAAGGGCTCAGAATGCGGTTGACGTAAAAACTGGGCCCGTCCTGCACGACGATACAGGTTTTGCCCTGCCGGATGCCGAGGTCGTAACAGGCAGCGACCACCCAATCGGCCGTCTTATCGGTTTTGACGATCTCCAGGAGCGGCATCTTGGGCACGGGAGAGAAATAGTGCATCCCGACCACCATCTCCGGCCTTTGCGCATGCTCCGCCATTTCGGTAAGGGAAAGCGAAGATGTATTCGAAGCGATGATGACATCTTCCCGGCAGTGGGTTTCCACATCCCGGATGATCTGCTTTTTGAGGTCCATCCGTTCCAGTACCGCCTCGATGACGATGTCCGCCTGCCCGAAGTTGTCGTAACCGAGCTGGCCGTGCAGATTGGCCATTTGTGCCTCGGCCTCTACTTTGGTGAGTGCCCTTAACTTCACTTTTTTCTGCAGGCTCTGCCAGATCTGTTGCTGCGCCTGGCTGACGACCTCCGGTTTGATGTCTTTCAGCAGCACCTGCACCCCTTTGGTGACACTCACTTCGGCAATGCCGGCGCCCATAAAACCCGCCCCGATCATGCCCAGGGTTTCCAGCTTTTTCGGATCGTCGCTGTAGGGGTTTTTCTTGTTGTCGCTCATGGCGAAGAACAGGGCGCGCAGGGCGGCGCTCTCCGGAGTGAGCATCAGCTTTTCGAACAGCTCCAGTTCTTTCTCATAACCTGCTTTGAGCCCTTTTTCTATACCCGTTTCCACACACTCGATGATGGCCGGTATGGCAGGGTAGTTGCCCTGCGACCGCTTGTAGGCCATCTTGCGGGCCTGGCTGAACAGGATCCTCCGCCCGATGGGATTGCCTTCCAGCAGTTTTTCGGGCAGCGACAGTTTGGGCTTTCGTTCGATGGGCTTTTTAAGCAGGCGCTTGGCCATCATGACGGCCGCCTGGTGCAGTTTGCCCTCGTCGGTCAGTTCATCCACCAGCCCGATCTTTTTGGCGCGGTAGGCAAAGATGTTCTTGCCGGCCAGCATCATATCCAGGGCCTTCTGAATGCCGATGAGGCGGGGCAGGCGCTGGGTGCCGCCTCCGCCGGGCAGGATGCCGAGCTTCACTTCCGGCAGGGCAAATTTGGTCCGGGGCGATTTGGTGGCAATACGGGCATGGCAAGCCAGCGACAGTTCCGTGCCCAGCCCGAACGCCGTACCATGTACCGCCGACACGAAAGGCTTTTTGCACTGCTCAATGCGCTCCAGCGCCTGGTGCCCCTGTTGCTGATAAGGCCGGAAGTCCCCCTCCTTTTCGATGGCAAAGGCCTTAATGTCAGCGCCGGCCATAAAGTCGGGTTTCCTGCTGATGAATACCGCCGCTTCGATTTCCGGGTCCGCCTCGATCTTATCCATTAAGGCGTCAAACAACCCAATGACGGCAGGAGAGATCACATTCATCTTGTCCCGCTTGCTGTCCAGCCAAATGGTGGCGACACCGTCCTTCTTTTCTATGGTAATGAATTCTTCGAGTTGCATTTTTCGTTCTTTTAAAAATTAGACAGGATCACCCCCACCGCTTCAACAACATCGCATGCCCGTGCGCTCCGGCAGCGCAGGCCGCCAGCAGGCCGTACGTCCCTCCTTCCTTCTTCAGCCGGTTGGCCGTAGTGGTGACGATGCGGGCGCCGGTAGCGCCAAAGGGGTGGCCGATGGAAAGGGAGCCGCCCCAAAGGTTGAACTTGTCCATATCGACCGCACCTACGGCCTTATCCCTTTCCAGGTTCTGTTGAGCAAATTCATCCGAGGCCAGCGCCTTCAGGTTGGAAAGGATCTGGCCGGCAAAGGCCTCGTGGAACTCTAGGACATCGATATCCTTCAATTCCACCTTCTGCCGCTTCAGCAGCCTGGAAACCGCATAGGCGGGGCCCAGCAGCAGCTCCTGTTCCAGGCTCTGCCCGGTGAAGACAAAATCCACTACTTCCGCTTTGGGGGTAAAGCCCAGCTCTTTGGCTTTCGCCTCCGACATGATCAATACGGCGGCCGCGCCGTCGGTCAGGAAGGAAGAGTTGGCTGCCGTCAGGGTCCCGAACTTTTTGTCAAAAGCGGGGCGGAGCTTGCTCACTTTCTCGACGGTGCTGTCCCCCCGTATGCCGTTGTCCTTTTGAATGGACCTGAATTTCGGCGGAAGGCTAACCTCGGTGATCTCCTCTTTCAGGTGGCCCTCCTCGAAGGCTTTGTCCGCCAGTTGGTGGGAGCGCACGGCGAATGCGTCCTGTTCTTCGCGGCTGACCTGGAACCGGGCCGCCATAATGTCGCAATCCTCTCCCATCACCCGGTTGGTGGTGTACTCGGCCACCTGGGGGCGCTCGGGCACGAAATCGGTAGGCCGCAGGGAGGTGAGGAACTTCAGGTTATCTCCCACCGTCTTGAGGCGTTGCGCCTGGAACAGCTTCTTGCGCATCTTGCGGGGAAACTGAATAGGAGTATCCGAGGTATGGTCGACGCCGCCGGCGATGATGATGTCCGCCTGCCCGGCCATGATCTCCAGGCACCCATCGGCAATGGCCCGGTTGGCGGAGATGCAGGCCTGCGAGACCGTATGACAGGGGGCCTTGCTCGGAATGCCGGCAGTGAGCGCCGCCTCCCGTGCTACATTGGGCGTCTGGATATTGGAGATCACATTGCCCATGATCACCTTGTCCACCAACTCCGGATCAAGGCCGGTTTTGGTGAGCAGGCCCTTGATGGCAAAAGCCCCCAGCTGATAGGACATGAGGTCCATATAATCCGTACCGGAACGAAGAAATGGCGTACGGCAACCGTCGATGATGACTACTTTGTGCATGGTTTGGAGGTTTGGAGGTTTGGGCGTTTGGGCGTTTGGACGTTTGGACGTTTGGATGTTGGGGCGTTTGGATGTTGGGATGTTATCTACACGATCGGAACCTTCTAACTTCCCCACATCCCAACCTTTAAACGTTTCTAGAAACAATATCCCCTTTTTTCGATAACAAACCCAGCGATGTTCCTTCTCAATGCTTTAGGATTGATATCGTAGGGTTTCAGCAGGGTATTGGCCACCCGCGTGTAGGTGCGTTTCTGGCGGCCGGTGGTAAAGCTGGCAATGGCTTCGAGTGCTGCTTTGCGGGCCTGAGCCAGCGCTTCGTAGAGGTAGAGCTGCATCATCTGGCGCTGGATATCCAGTTTGGCCTTATCGGCGCCGGGCAGGGTTTCCAGTTTTTTCACCTTCAACAGTACGCTCTCGGTTACATAGGCTTCCGCCAGTATGGCCGACAGGTTCATGACGATCTCCTGCTCTTCGATCATTTTCCTGCCCAGTTTTTTACCGGCCATTCCGGAAAGGAAGAGGAAGGTATTTTTCAGCCCCTGCACGATTCGTTCCTCTTCGGCGTAGCCCGCCCTGGAACGGAACGGAGAGAGTTGCCGGAGCAGGAAGGCCGGAATTTTTTTGCCCGCGCCGGCCAGGTCCAATTCTTTGGATACCATAGCGCGTTTGGTCAATTCCCCTACCGATAAGAGCCGGTTGACCTCGTTGGTGCCTTCGTAGATCTTGGTGATCCGGGCATCGCGATAGCCCATTTCCATGCCGGTTTCCTGGGCATAGCCCATGCCGCCGTAGATCTGTATGGCCTCATCGGTAGCGTAACAGGCCAGCTCGGAACCTTTCACTTTTATAATGGAGGCTTCGACTGCGAATTCCCGGATGGCGTTGACCTTCGCTTCACTTTCGGACAATCCTGCCGCCACCAGCTCTGCCTCTTTGCGGTCGATATTGTCGGCGGTTCGGAACAGTGCGGCCTCATTGGCGAAGGCCTGCATCGCAATATCGCCGACCTTGTACTGAATGGCCCCGAAATCGGCAATGGGCTGCCCGAATTGCTGGCGCTCAAGGGCATATTCTACAGCTTTAGTCAATGAAAACTGAGCGCCGCCGATCCCTCCGGCGCCGGCCTTGATCCGGCCTCCATTGAGGATGTTAAGGGCCATTCTGAAGCCTTCCTGTCGCTCGCCCAGGAGGTTTTCCACCGGTACCCGGCAGTGGTCAAAATAGATCTGCACGGTGGAAGACCCCTTAATGCCCATCTTTTTCTCTTCGGGGCCAACCGAAAAGCCTTCAAAATTGCGCTCGACAATAAAAGCAGAGAGTTTATCATCCTGATCGATCTTGGCAAAAACGATGAAGACGTCAGCAAAACCCCCGTTGGTGATCCAGATCTTTTGCCCGTTCAGGAGGTAGTGGCTTCCGTCCGGGCTCAAGGTAGCGGACGTTTTTCCGGAATTGGCATCCGAACCGGCGCCGGGTTCAGTAAGCGCGTATGCAGCGACCAGTTCGCCGGTGGCGATACCGGGTAAGTATTTTTCTTTCTGTGCCTTATTGCCGTAATAGACGATGGGCAAGCTTCCAATAGAGGTTTGGGCCCCCAGGGTGGTGGCAAAGGAGAACCCGCTGGCCATCACCTTGGAGAAAAGCGTATTGCCTTTAAAGCTCAGCCCCATACCGCCGTATTGTTCCGGAATGCTGACGCCACAAAGGCCCAGCTCTCCGGACTTTTTGAGCAGAGCCAGTACCTCCTCCCGGTCGGCAGGGTTGGTAACGACCAACTCCCGCCCCCTCTTAAAGAAGGGCTCCTGTATCTCCCGGACGCAAAATTCGGTGACCATCTCGGCCATCATTCGGTGCTCTTCGCTCAGTTCTTCGGATATAAAAACCTCTTCCGGCTGCGTGTCGCCGATGACGAAGTAACCACCTTTGAGCCTGGGGTTCGGCTTGGCCGCAGCGCCCACACTCACTTTCACTTTTTCTAATGTTGCCTGTGTCATGAGATAATAGCTGATTTTCCAGGCCCCGGGGTCAACCGGGAAGCCCTGATACTGATTATTCTGAAACCTTTATACCCGGAATAACCTCCAGCCCTTCCGCCTTTCTCTCCTCGGTGAGGTAGGGATATACCAAGTGCCCTATTGTCCGGATGGCATCCACCCAGCCGGGCTGAGTGTCGCCCAGAATGGCCTTTCGGGCAAACCAGAAATGCAGGGTCTGCCAGATGACCTCCGCCAGCGTGTCGTAGACGCCCGGCGCAGGTTCCGGAGTCAGCGTACCTTTACCCACCTGCATGTAAAGTAAGTTTTTGATGATATTGACCTCCTCTGCTACCTGCTGCCGGTGTCTCTGCCCGATTTCGGGGTACGTCCTGATGATGTCCAGCGTATCCTGAAAGAAAAACCGGAACTGCTGCATGTATTCCAGGTAAACCGCCGCCACTTCGAGTTCTTCCCCTTGTTTTTGAAAAAGGCGGCCACTGATCGCCAGCCCCTCCAGGGTCTTCAGCATATAACGGTAGATGGATTCCATCAGGGACTGCTTGCTGTTGAAGTGGTAGGTCAGGCTGCCGACACTGACTTCAAGGGCGTCGGAAATATCCCGCATTCGTACATCGAAGAATCCCCGTTCATTGAAGAGCTCTATCGCTTTTTGTATGATCTTTTTCTTCATTTGGAAGACATGGAAGATTAAATCCTGTACGATTAACTAGCTTTTTTACCGTACAAACGTACGAGAATATGGCAAATAATTCAACACCTGTACGAAAAAAATGTCCCAAGTCCGTACAAGCCTGGTGTGGCTCTGATAGGCACTGCCGGGTTATTCATTCCCGGCCCAGCCGAAACCCGGCAGGTTGTGGCCTCTCCAATTCCCGTCGGAGACGCTCCGCGCCCATCCCCGTTCTGAAATTCCAGAAGGAGGATAAGAATTACCCTTACGTTGTTGTGTTATTCCCCTCATTGTCTGTATTTTTCAGGCCATTTCAAGGTGAAGCAACATCCTCAAAAACAAACAAAAACAGGACCGTGAAGAACATTGCACTCATCTGCGGCGGCAAGTCCCCTGAGCACGAAATCTCCGTACGTTCCGCCAAAAATATCCTGCGCGCCATCGACCGGAATCAGTTTAAGGTGACGCTGATCGGCATCGACCAACAGGGCCGCTGGCGCCTGCAGGAGGAGTCTCAACTGGGTAAATTCGTTCCCGCCGAAGGGCCGCAGCTGGCCTTGCTGCCCGGAAATGCCACCGGCCAGATCATCCGCCTGGACAATAAGCAGCCCATCGAGCAACCGGAAGCCATTTTTCTCATTCTGCACGGCCCTCAGGGCGAAGACGGCACCATCCAGGGTTTGCTGCGCACCCTCGAGCTGCCCTTCGTCGGCCCCGATGTGCTGGGCTCCTCGGTAGCCATGGACAAGGATGTTGCCAAACGGCTGCTGCGGGATGCTGGCATAAATGTCGCCCGGGGTGTGGTTGTCCACGCCCACGAACGGAACACGCTGGATTATGACAAGCTGACACAGCAATTCGGCAGCCCTATTTTCGTGAAGCCGGCCAATATGGGCTCTTCCGTAGGGGTGCATAAGGTGAAAACGGCGGCCCAATTCGCAGCGGCTATTGAAGATGCTTTCCAGTACGATACCAAGCTGCTCATAGAGGAAATGATCTATGGCAGGGAACTGGAGTGCGCTGTACTCGGCAACGAGTGGCCGAAAACCACCGAAGTGGGAGAGGTCATCGTCGTGTCAGACGAAGAGTATTCTTTCGACGCCAAGTACGAAAGCGCCGACGCCGCCAAGCTGATGATCCCCGCCGAGGTCACTGAGGAGGAAATGGAGCGCCTGCAATCGGTGGCACTGAGGGCCTACCAGGCACTGAACTGCGAAGTGCTCTCCCGCGTGGATATGTTCCTCACCGCCGAGGGCAAGGTATACGTCAACGAGATCAATACGCTGCCGGGCTTTACCAACATCAGCATGTACCCCGCCCTTTGGGAAGCCGCCGGAATACCCTACACGGAACTGATCACCCGCCTGATCGAACTGGCCATCAGCCGGCAGGAGGCGCGCAAGCGGCTGAAAACGAGCTGGAGGGGTTGAGTTCGGGATTCGGGATTCGGGATTAGGGGTGTTAAGAAAAATTTTCAAATACGTTCTTTGAAAAAAATTGGAATTTAGCCGAAAAACGAACATGCCCGCAATGCGCCGAAAACCTCCCTCCGCAGAGGGAGTGAGTGTATCAGAATTGCTTGAGTTGATACCTGAGGAATCGGTCGAGCAACTGGCTAAGGACCTCGTCGTGGACAAATGGGTCAAGAAACTTAAGGCCACCAGCCTGTTCAAGTTAGTGCTCTTTAGCCTTATGAGCAGCGAACGCTTAAGCCTTCGGGTCATGGAAGAGCATTATAAAGACCCGCTCTTTCAAGCCTTAGCCCCTGCGCTGGCTGCCGATGAGGTGACCTGGACAGGTATCCGGGAGCGCCTGATCAAGATCAAGCCTGCTTTTTGCCGTAAGCTTTTTGAGCTAGTCTATAAACGCGCCCGGCAATTATATGGAGACAAATCTTTGTCTGGCTACCATATCAAGCGCTATGACTCCACAATGATCGCCACCTTTTCCCATTTATTGGAAGGGATGAAGGTAGGTAACACGAAAAAAGGCAAAAGGCAAGTCAAGCTCACCACGGAACTGGCCGACGAGTTTCTCATCCAGATGCATTTCCATGCCGATCAAGGGCACCTCAGTGAGGAAACAGCTTTGAAAGAAGCCATCCTCAAGACATCCCATGGCCAAGAGGATATCAGCGTTTTTGATAGAGGGCTACAAAGCCGCAAGTCTTACGCCCAACTGGCAGAGGAACAGATATTATTTGTCGGCCGCCTGAAGGATGCGCCCCGTTATGATCTGCTTCATCCACATTGGCAAGACGATGGCTATAGCGATACAGAGAGCTTAGAGTTTATCCAGGACAGTGCCGTTCATCTCTATGAGAGCAACAAAAAAGTCTCGCCCACCAAACTGCGCTTGGTTCAATACCGGGCCAAAGCCAGTGGGCAGGTGCTGTCTTTCGTGACTAACCTGTGGGATCTACCTGCTGTGGCCATCGCTGAAATTTATCGCCAGCGGTGGGACATCGAGGTGCTTTTCCGTTTCATGAAACAGGAAATGAACCTGACGCACTTTGTATGCAACGATGCCAATGCCATCCAAAACATGCTCTACTTTACCATGATTGCAGCTATGTTGGTCTTGATCTACAAGAAACGCAACGGTATCCGTTCGTTCAAAATGGCTAAAATCCAGTTTTTCAAAGAACTAACTTATTCCATCTTGCTTGACATCCTGGAGGAGCCGCAAGGGGTGGACTGGCTCAAGCAGAATATGAAAAAATTCATCCAAAGAGAGTGAAAAATTTTTCTTAACACCCCTAATTCGGGATTCGGGATTCGGGATTCGTTATTCGTTATTCGGGGTTCGGGATTCGGGATTCGGGGGGATGGCGCCCAACACCACAACACCGTAAAACCACCATGCCTAAACAGACGCTCGCTGGTACAAATACGTCGCGCTGCTCAGGTTCAGCAGCCGCAGGCCGATGCGGGCGGCTATAAAAAACTGGCCCCAGAGGAATGCCACGAGGATCGCGCTTTCGGATGAAGGTAGAATGCTGCCTACCCACCAGTAAATACCAAACAACAGCAACAGCGACCCTATATTTAGAAGATACAGCAAGAAAAAGGGCCTGAAATTGCGGAATACCAGCCCAAAGGCCTGTCGGATCGGCCGGGAGAGCCCTCGGGGTTCCAACTGTACCACGTGGATCTTGGCGTAGTCCTGTACCATGAAAAACACTACAGCCACCAGCAGGTAAACGGGAAGGATGAAGTACAACGGCCTTACCAGCTCCAACTCCGTAGTCATTTCAAAAATAGCAAAGCCCCCAGTAGCGAGAAAGAACAACACCCCGAAGATGCCCAGCACAACCAGGTGAATGAGCATGAAATAAAAGGTAAGGCGCAGCAGCCTCCAGAAAAAAAGGCCACACCCACGCCAGAAAACCACCCAGTGAAAAGGTTCTTCAAATTGCCGGAACACCACCAGAATGCCCCCCGTCAGTGCCACGGTAATGATCAAAAAAAGAAGAAGGAAACCCAAAGAGGCGTCGAGTACTGGCGATAAACCTTGCCCATACTCCCGTAGAAAATCATTGATGAAAATGTAGTTGAACCCCTCAATATTACGCACCGGCTCCAGCGATTGCCCTACCGTTTTTCCTAAATATCCGGAAAAAGGAACGGCTGCCAGCAGCGCTATGAAAAAATTGAACAGATACAGCGCCAGCCACATTCTGCCCTTGTAGAACACCGCCTTCCATCCTTCTATGTATGCAGTAATGACGTTCATGTCTTTGATTTAAAGTCCTTTTCACCTCCCTATACCAACACACTCAGGCTCTGCATGGCATTCTGCATCCAGAACAGGAATTGAAGCACGTACTTCCGGACTCCCGCCACAGGCGGTTCCAACGCCAGGCTGTTGTTGATGAAATTCTTATCCAGATAGAGCTTGCGCTCCGGGTCTACTTCCGCAATGACGGCTTTACTCCGCCCTTCATAAACAAATTCCTGGCTGCGCCCCTTCCCATCCCAATGCTCCGTAACAACACTCCCATCTTCAAAGGTGACGGCCACCTCAACCGGAAAGTAAAGGCCCTCCAGCCGGTATACAATAACTTTAGAACGGAACTGAGGCGGCCTCGCGTCCTCTGTCCGTATACAATCCTCCGTATCTTCGAAAATGCCCGCAGGAAGGCTTATCGGCTCATTGGAGATGGAAGCCACCGCATAATCGCACAGCTCCGTCCCATAAAGCACCTGATCGAAAAACCAGCTCAGGCCCGGCCCAAACTCGTCCCCGTATTTTTGCTGCACCACCTCGTTCACTACGGCTATGAAATCTCTTCCACAGGGGTGCCGGAATCTCCACCGCTGGAAATAGGTGCGTATGATCTCATCCAGGGCCTCTGTGCCCAGCAGGCCTTCGAGGGTGCGTAGCCAGAGGGTGGTTTTGCTGTAAGAGATGGCGTGGCCGCTACCCTCCGGGAACTGCCAGCTGAAGCGGTTGTTATCGGCTATTTTCGGGTTGGCCATTCCGAAAAACGCTCCCCGGTTGGACTCCATATTCCCGAAGCGGAACCCCAGGAAGTCGACGGTAGAGGACTGCTCCCCGAAGAGCTCATCCATGATGCGCGCCTCGTAGTAGTTTGTAATGCCTTCATCCAGCCAGGGTTCTTCCTGCTCGTTGCTGGCCACCATCTGCATGAAAAACTGATGGACGAACTCGTGTACCAGCAGGAGCTCCGAGGTCCGGACTGCCCGCGGCAGAAAACACAGGTTGGCGGTGGAAATGAGCGTCGGGTATTCCATGGCCGAAGAAAACATGCCATGTAACGGTGGGTCTATGACGGTAAGGGCCGAATAAGGATAGTCCCCGAACTTCGCAGAACAGAAATCAATGGCGAAGCGGATGGCCTTAAAATATCTATCCCTCAGGTGCTCGTGGTATGGATAGGCCAGCAACCGGATCTCAATACCGTTGTAGGTTTCCTTCATCTCTTTAAAGTGCGGAGAAGCCGACCAGGTGAAATCGATCACGTCTTCCGCCTGAAAGGACCAGGTTTTGCTCCCCGCCTCTTCCTGCACGCCCTGCAGCATGCCGCTCGCCCCCACAGTAAAACCTTCCGGCACCGTAATCTCCACATTGTACACCCCAAAGTCGGAATAATACTCCCCTTCGGCGTGGTACTGGTGGCAATTCCACTGGCCTTTCTCCGCAAAGCGCACCCCTGCCGGCTCGTAAACCCCTACTTTGGGAAACCACTGTGCCATAAAGTAATAATCCTGGTTGTAACCTGTGCGGGCAGCAGCGCGAGGAATTTTCGAGGCCCAGTCCAGTGCTATCTTTACAGAACCGCCGGGCAGTACTGGTTGGGACAAGGGGACCCGCAGCACCGTCCGGTCGTCGGCATTTCCGTCATCCGGCGCGATGTATTCCATATTGCGGCCCAGCTCGTTCCCCTCCTCATCTCTGATGCTTTGAACCTCCGTCCACCCCCAGCCACAATTTTTCCGCAAGCCGTCGACCAGGAAGCTGAAATTATCCGCTTCTTTCATAAAGGTGGATTTGGTGTTGCGGAAAGCGTTGAAGTAAAGGTGGTATTGCAATTCCCGGATGGTGTCGGCGGAGGGGTTGTTCCACAGCAGCACCTGCGTACCATAGAGCTTTTTTTCGGCGGTGTCGAGGCGCACCTTTATGTCGTAACTGGCGATAGGGGGGGAGAGCTGGGCAAAGGCTGGGCCTGGGCCCAAAAGGAACAGGAAGACGAAGAAGAGCAGTTTTGGGTGCATAGGTAGCGGTTTCTACTTGTGCGGTGTGATGCAAGATAAGGAGAATGGGGAAAATGGTGGCCAATCTTTGTGCTGCGAAGGCAGAAGCGGGAGCGGAAGGCTTGCACCTTTTCCTCCATACCCCCTTGCAGGTGGCCGCAGGCATCCGTAAATTTGGGCCTGTACCAAAACAAAACCTGGAAACATGGACGAGACCAAATTCGGAACCTTCGACGGCCTGTTGGAGATCACCGAAGAAAGGCTGCGCCCGATCGCATCTGCATTGAAAAAGATGATCCTTGAAATAGACCCCGGCGCTTGCGAAGTGGTCCGCCTCGGAGACCGGGCGGCCACCTATGGGGTAGGGCCTAAAAAGATGAGCGAAGGATACGCCTACATTCTTCCCTACCAATCGTGGGTGAATTTGGGGTTCTACAAAGGCGCCGCCCTGGATGACCCCTACAGCCTGCTGGAGGGCACGGGGAAAAACCTGCGGCACATCAAGATGCGCTCGGTGGAAGACACTGGCCGGCCCGGCGTCGAAGCGCTGATCCGGCAGGCCCTGGAAGAGCGGAAGAAGGTGCTCAACCGGTGAAGCGTGGCGTGTAAACCGCCGCTGGCACCGGTTCGTTACAACTTCAAAACTTTCCCGCATCCACATCCCTAATAAACTGGATAACTCCCCTGAAGTAGTTCTCCGCATCGTCGTACATGGCCCAGTGAGCGCCATTGGGGCAGTAGTGGTAGCGGCCGTTGGCCAGCTTGCCCGCCATCATTTCCTTGTATTTGGGGTCCATGGTATCGTACTCGGCGCCGACGGTCAGCGCAGGCACCGTGATCTTTGCCAGGTCTTCGGTGCGGTCCCAGTCCTTGAGGGTGGCGTCACCGACCACGCCGAACTCGCTGGGGCCCTGCATCATCAGGTAGATGTCGTAGTTGAGGTGGCCCAGGGAGCGGACAACCGGCTCCGGCCATTCCTCCAGCGGCTTGCGCAGTACGTGCTTGGGATAGTAGTGCGTCTCGACCAGTTCCAGATAGCGCGGATTGGTGTATTCTCCTTTGGCTTCCATTTCCCGGACCTCCTTTAACACTTCCGGCGGCAGGCCGGGGCCCAGCACTTCCTCTGCGTATTTCATATAGGCGGGTATGGAAGACATCATATTGGAAATGATCAGCCCTTTGAGGTGCTCCTGGTACTTCAGGGCGTATTCTATGCCCAGTATCCCTCCCCAGGAATGGCCCAGCAGGTAGAAGTTGTCTTTGTTGAGGCCCAGAGCCTTACGCACCTGCTCGACTTCTTCCACGAAGCGCGCCGTATCCCAGAGCGATTTATCGTCCGGCTGATCGCTGTAGGTTGAACCCAGTTGGTCGTAGTAATAATATTCGATGCCTTCGCCGGGGAAATAGCTGTCGAAGACTTCAAAATATTCGTGGGTAGCCCCCGGGCCCCCGTGCAACAGCAAGACCTTGACGGTGGGATTGTTGCCCGTCCGCTTGGTCCATACCCGAAATTCACCGGAAGGGGTGGAGATGGGAATCATTTTGACACCGCCGGACAGGGCGTCAGCTCTTCCGGTGTTGTCGAAATAGGAGGCCAAAGTAGGGCCGCTCTCTTCTGCGGCAGCCTCCGGCTGGGATGCCGGAGCACAACTCTGAAACAGAAGCAAGGCAAAAAACAGGGTGTAGATCAGGTTTTTCATTTTGACGGATTTATATGTTTGGCGAAAACGATTGCCTTTTAAATGCCAGGCACCTCTCCTTCCTCAATGGAGAAAAAAAGGCAACCCAACATCCTTAAAAATAAGCGTTTCCCAAAATTGTTTACGACTAAAAACCAATCCTGATGAATTCATTATAGCGATAATGACAAGAATCATTAAATTCCGGAGAAAGAAACCCCAATTTTAGGGCAATCAAAAAAAGTTCAATTTTTTTCGTTTATGAGTGACACCATTTTCACCAATACAGACATAGCTGCCATTGAGACCCGGGAACAACTCCTTTCCTTTCTTTTAAAAAAGGAAGTAGACCTCCAAAAGGTGGAGGAACGGCTCATCTACAAAAGCGAGCTGGAGAAACTGCAGATCGAGTTGCTGAAGCTGCAGAACTGGATCCTGAAAAAGAAGAAAAGAGTGGTTGTGATCTTCGAAGGGAGGGACGCTGCCGGTAAAGGCGGCGCTATCCGGCGCTTCCGGCGCTACCTCAACCCACGCTCCGCCCGGGGCGTTGCGCTGGGCAAGCCGTCCGATATTGAAAAAGGCCAGTGGTACTTTCGCCGCCACCTCAAGGAAATGCCCAATCCCGGGGAGATCGTCTTCTTCGACCGCAGCTGGTACAACCGCGCCGTGGTGGAACCGGTTATGGGATTTTGCAGCCCGGAAGAATACGAGCGGTTCATCCGGCAGGTGCCGGAATTTGAGCACATGCTGTACGAGGATGGGGTGGCGATCATCAAATTGTGGTTCGCCGTCTCCAAGGATGAACAGAAGAAAAGAATAAAGGCCAGGGAAACGGACCCCCTCAAACAGTGGAAGATGAGCCCGGTAGACAAAAAAGCCCGGGAGCTATGGCACGAATACACCCATTACATCCGGGAAATGCTCTTCAAAACGCACACCGAATTCAGCCCCTGGATCATCGTCAAAACCGACAATAAGATGGAGGCCAGGCTGGAGAGCATCCGCTATATTCTTTCTCTTTTCGACTACGACGGAAAGGAGAAAGCGGAGACCGTCCTTTATCCGGACCCCAACGTCGTTCACCGCTTTTACCGGGCAATGCTGATCAAAGAATGAATTGTAAAAACCAACCACTTATGTTTAGTGACAAAGAATTGAAACTGCTGAGCTCTTCCCGGGCAATAGAATACCTGCTGATGGCCGCCAAGCCAAACTTTCGCGATGTAGCCGAACAGATGGCCTACGAGCAGAAGCTGGTCAAGTTACAGGCCGAGCTGATCAAGGCTCAGAACTGGGTTGTAGAACAGGAGGAACGGGTGGTGGTCATCGTCGAAGGCCGCGAATTTGCCGGCAAGGGAGACGCTGTGCGTGCCTTTACCGACCACCTCAACCCCCGGTCTATGCGCCTGGTAGCCCTGCAAAAGCCCACCGATAAAGAACGGGGACAATGGTACTTCAAACGCTACATTCAGCAACTGCCGGAAAGGGGAGAGATCGCCTTCTTCGACCGCAGCTGGTACAACCGCGCCATCGTGGAACCCGTCAACGGGTTTTGTACCCCGGAAGAATACGAGCGGTTTATGAACGAAGTGAATCATTTTGAAAATATGCTGATCGGCGATGGCATCCGCCTCATCAAATTCTACCTTTCCATTTCCAAAGAAGAACAAAAAAGGCGCATCGAGGCCGTCCGGAAAGATGCTCTGCGGCGATGGGAACTCACGCCCGTCGACCTGGCAGCTCTGAATTACTGGGATGAATATACTTACTATAAAAAGGAAATGTTCAAAAAGACGAGCGGCAAGGACAACCCCTGGATCAAGATCAAGGCCAATGATAAACGCCAAGCACACCTTGAGGGAATACGGCGAATCCTCAAAGAGCTACCGTATAAATAACTCTATTCCGGATACAAGGGTAAGCGCTCTGCCCGGTATATGATATCGCTGTTTGCCCATCCGTTCCCATTCGAGAAGGCATTTGTGTATTTGACCACCGCCTCAAAAACAACTTTACCTTCAGGGTAGGACACCTCGATCAAACGGCCTTGCCGAACTCCCGCTCCCTGAATGTTGCCCGGGCTGATCAGCCGGTTGCCGGTAACCGGCAGAAGATCTACATCACTGATGTTGGAAGACTGGATCTCACTCCCCCGTTCCTTTCCATATTCCCAAACCTGCTGCACCGTCATCTCGGCCGGGTTTATCCGGTATTCCACCCCACGGATGAAAGGCGCATCATTGCCAAAGTTCTTATTCCAACTGTTGTCAAAACAAAAAATATTCCCATTGGGCAGGATCATGCTGGCGTGTTGGCCCCACGGCCAGCTGAAGCCGGAAGCGTCCGTAGTGCCCAGTTGGGCCTGCTGGCCGTAAGGCGTTCCGGCTCCATTGACCGCAGTAAGGAGATAGTCTGCCGTATTCAGGCCGTTGCCGGCCGGGCCAGCCTGCCCCCATCCCTTGTGGGGCGCCAGTATCCATTCCAGCTGATTGTCATCGCTGACCTTGAGAATGCCCTGGTGGCGCCCGGAAATGAGCAGGCCGCCGTTGGTTTCATCGTGCCAAACTGAGTTCACATGAAGCCAGTCGGTACTGTTCCATGCCAGGTCGAACCGGTCGACATCCAGCACCTGCCGGAGGTCCCATTCCCTGACGATCGCCCCGGTACTTCGATCCAATTCTACGATATGGTCCAGGCGGGTGTCTAACCCTTCTTTAGAAACGCAAATGATGAGGTTGCCATTCGGTTTTTCTATTTGATCGTGATGTTGATAAAAACCAGGAATATCCCAACGGTTGGCCTCTTTCCCGAGCATATCGTATTCGTAAAGGGTTTGGCCATGCGCCCACAGCCAGTTGCCGTTCCGAAGGCGGTCGAAGGGGCCGATCCAGCCTTGGATGAAGTCGAGGTTCATATACCACCTCACCTGTCCGCCGGGATCGAAAATGAGGGGATAGAACCGGAAGTACCCCTCGCCCCCCAAACTCATTTCGATCAGGTTCCAACCGGGTTCCATAAGGGATTCCTGCCTTTCTATGATCTCGATCTCGGGCAGAAAGTCCGGCAGCGGAGGCGCCTCAACCGAGAGGGTATCATAACCAAACGAAGTGCCGTCAGCGCTGGAAATTTTGAAGACCAGATCGTTCTTCTTGCCTGGATAGAGCCCCAGGATCAGGATCTCATGGGCGAAGGAAGAGGTTGGGGAATGTGCAACAACCGGATACGCACCGGGGATCTGCATTTCCACATTCGTCTCCTTTATGCTTTTCACCCTGGCCACACCCGCCAGAGGTGTCAGGCCGTAGGGGTTCATCTCAATGGTTATAGGCGTACTCAGCATGGTGCTGGCCGCTACCTCCACTGGTACAGGAGGATCATCCGTCATGGGGAGGGTATCATCTTGTTCCTGGCAGCCCAGCGCGAGCAGGAGAATAAGCGCCCAGAGAATAGTCCTCTTATACAGCATAATATTGAAGTTTGGTAAAGAAAATTGGTTCTGGCCATTATTTATAAAGCCACCCAAACGGCCTTTTCCTGAGTATACAATTCAATGGCGCTCCTGCCCATCTCGCGGCCAAAGCCGCTTTCCTTATACCCGCCGAAGGGCACCGCCGGGTCGAACAGGTCGTAACCATTGATCCATACCGTTCCTGCCTTTACGGCATGGGCAAAACGGTGGGCCCGGGATATGTCGCTGGTCCAGGCCGCAGCCGCCAGGCCGTACCGGCTGTCATTGGCCCGGTGAATGGCTTCCTCCTGGCTATCGAAAGGAGAAACGACGACGACCGGGCCGAAGATCTCTTCCTGGACGATCTTCAGGCGGTCGTCCTCGTGGATAAAAATGGTGGGTGGAAGGAAATAACCTTCAGCGAGATCTCCTTCGCAGCGGTGGCCGCCGAGAGCCAGCATAGCCCCTTCCGCCTGGCCGCTATGGATGTAACCCAGCACGGTGTCCATTTGCTTTTCGCTGATCATCGGGCCCAGGTCGGGGTTGGTAAGCCCGTGTCCGATGGACAGCTTTTCGGCACTGGCTTTCAGCGCATCCACCACCTGTTCGAAGACGGGCCTCTGCACGTAAAGGCGTGAGCCCAGTGTACATTCCTGGCCGGTATTGTAGAAGCTGGCCCAGTGCAGGCTCTGAAGAACGGCCGCCATGTCGGCATCGGCAAAAACTACATTCGGCGATTTACCTCCCAGTTCGAGGCTTACTCTTTTGAGGTTGCTTTGAGCGGCGGCCTCCATGATCTTGCGCCCCACTGCCGTAGAGCCTGTAAACCCGGCCTTGTCGATATCCATGTGCCTGGTTATCGCCTCGCCGGTGGGTTCCCCGGGGCCGGTAACAATATTCACTACGCCGTCCGGGAAGCCCGCTTCCTGTATCAACCTGCCCAGGTAAAGCGCAGTCAGTGGTGTTTGTTCGGCCGGTTTCAGGATGCAGCAGTTGCCACAGGCCAGGGCAGGCGCCAGTTTCCATACCGCCATGAGCAGAGGGAAGTTCCAGGGGACGATCAGCCCTACGACGCCCAGTGGTTCGCGGCGGGTGTAGACCAGCTTGTCGGGCGAGCCGGCAGGAAGTGTGCTTCCCTCTATCTTGGTGGGCCAGCCGGCAAAATACTGGAGGTGGTTGATACTCCCCAATACATCGTATCGGGCCTTTTCCATGGGTTTGCCATTGTCGAGCGACTCCAGCTCCGTCAGCACCTGCAGGTCGCGTTGTATCAGGCTCGCCAGCTTCCACATCAGGCGCCCGCGTTTCGCCGGGCTTATTTTTGTGGCCCAGCTGGTTTCAAATGCTTTGCGCGCAGCGGCGACGGCCTCATCCACATCTTCTTTTCCGGCAAGGGGCACGGTGGAAAGGGCTTTCCCGTCGGCAGGGTTGAGCGTAGAAAACCTTTGCCCTGCCTTTGCCTCCACCCATGCCCCGCCGATCAGCATTTTCTGTGGCTGCTCCAAAAACCGGATCGTTTGAGGGTCAAGGCTAACGCCTTGGGGAATACGGATCATATCTTTTTTGTTTTACGCATGCTGGTTTGTCACCTCCACAAAAGCGTCCCACAAATATCAGGCACCTTAACCCCATCTTCCCTGTCGGAGCTTTCGGAGTCGTCGTGGCCCAGGCGCTCTTCACATGGGACGAAGAACACACCAGGCCACAATTTACTATTTTGCTTAGGGTTTAGCCAAACTCCAACACTTTATTCCCTCCGGCTGGCCGGATTTACTATGGTGTCAACTTTCTACAGAAATACTGTCTTTTTTTCCTAAATTAACAGAGCGAAACCCGATTGTTTTTCCTGGCGGGGGAAAAGGGGCGGCGCCTTCATGGCCACCTTTGCCCGCCGTTGCAAACCATGTGTTATGGCCAACAAAAACACCCTATTCCTCAGCACCCGCAAAGGCCTGATCGTATGCTCCCGCCGTTCCGGCAACTGGGCCTTTTCCGGCAGCCATTTCGACGGCATCCCCGTCACTTTTACCTATGAAGACGAACGCCACGGTGCCTGGTGGGCCTGCCTCGACCACGGCCACTGGGGCGTCAAGCTGCACCGCTCCTTCGACCGGGGCGCTTCCTGGGAGGAAGTCTCCGCGCCGGCCTACCCGGAAGGGGCGGAGATACAGGAAGGCGTACCTGCCACTACCAAATACATCTGGAGCATGCAACATGGCGGCCATTCCCACCCACGGCGCCTATGGCTGGGCACCATCCCCGGCGGGCTGTTCCGCAGTGAAGACGGAGGCGACAACTTCCAACTGGTGGAGAGCCTCTGGAACCACCCCACCCGTCCCAAACAATGGTTCGGTGGAGGCTTCGACCATCCCGGCATCCATTCCATCGTGGTGGACCCGCGGGATGAAGACCACCTCTACATCGGCATCAGCGTAGCCGGCGTACTGGAGAGCCGCGATGGCGGCCAGAGCTGGGCCTTCCGCAACAAAGGCCTACGCGCCGACTTCCTTCCCGACCCCTTCGCCGAAGTGAGCCATGACCCGCACCTGCTGCTGGCCGCCCCCTCCAACCCCGATGTGCTCTGGCAGCAGAATCACTGTGGCATCTTCGTGTCCCATGACGGAGGCGCCAACTGGAAAGATGTCTCGGAGGCGGAAGGCCCCGCCCGGTTCGGCTTTGCCATCGCCGTCGCCGAAGATGATCCCCACCAGGCCTGGGTGGCGCCCGCTGTCAGCGATGAGGTCCGCACTGCGGTAGGCAACAGCCTGTGTATCTGCCGTACCGATGACGGAGGGAAGAGCTGGACGGCCCAGCGCAAAGGGCTCCCGCAGCAGTTCTGCTACGACATCGTCTACCGCCACGCCCTGGCCGCTACCGGCGAGGATGTGGTATTCGGAACGACGACGGGCAATGTGTTCTTTTCACAGGACAGGGGCGATTCGTGGGCGGTGCTGAGCCATTATCTGCCGATGGTGCACGCGGTGGGGTTTGGGGGGTGAGCAGGAGGTTTGAGCACCCTTTTGACAAGCTCAGGATAAAGCCTCGACGCGAGGTTTAAGAACCTGTCATCGCAAGGCGAGGTTTAGGTTCTCAAACCTAGCCTCGAGTCCAATCTTCAAGTGAAATATTCCTAAGCCTTTCGAAGTGCTTGGTATTGTTGGTTACCAAGGTTAGGTTATTTGCAATAGCCGTGCAGCCAATAAACAGGTCGAAATCATCTACAAGAGAGCCCTCTTTGCGAAGGCGGGCCTTTTCCTCTGCAAAGAGATCAATGGCCGAGGTTATTGGAATGACTCTTATCACATCCAACAGCTCTTCTATTTCCGACTTGTGTTTCTCGGGCCTTTGACTGAAAAGTGCACCATACTTCAATTCAGCCAACGAAATTTCAGAGATGAAACAATGTTCAACCCCAATGGCATCGATCTTTTCCGCTATATCGAATTTACCCTTAAAGAAGAAAATGACGATGTTGGTGTCCAGTAAATAGCTCAATCGAATGATTCTATTTCGCGGTTAACAAATCGGCTGCCCCTAATCATTCTGATCAGCTCTTCCGCACTTTCCTTTTCATCTGCCCATGCTCCAAAGAGATCTTTCCATTCTTTTTTCTCATCGACAGGTTCCTGCTCTTTCAAAGAATCGATCAGCCTCGAAGCCAGTTCAAGCTTGGAAGAAGCGCTTAAATGCCTGAGCAGTGCCCACCAGCTTTCTAACCCCTCGTTATTCAAATCGACAATTTTCATCTCACATTTTTTGTAAAGATAATTAAATCAGGAGCCGCATGCAATCAGAACAAGCAGGAAGGTGAAAAAGTGCCTACGCTGGCGGACGGTTGACGGTCGACGGCCTGTCCATGAACACTGAGCCAACGAAAAGTTGGGGTGTACATGTCGAACTTGGTTTAAAAACCTGTCCTCGCGGGGCGGCCTGGCCTCATATTCTAGCCTGGTAGGTGTACAACTCATAATACCGCCCCTGCTTGTCGATCAGCTCCTGGTGGTTGCCCCGTTCTACGATGCGGCCATTCTCGATGACCAGGATCTGGGTGGCCTTGCGGATGGTGCTGAGGCGGTGGGCGATGACGAAGGTCGTACGCCCCTGCATCAGCTCGTTGAGGCTCTTCTGGATAAGGGACTCGCTTTCGGTATCCAGATTGGAGGTGGCCTCGTCCAGGATAATGATCTTCGGATCGGCCAGAATGGCGCGGGCGATGGCGATGCGCTGCCGCTGCCCGCCGGAGAGCTTGACGCCCCGCTCGCCGATGAGGGTGTCGAGGCCATCCTCGAAGCGGTCGGTGAACTCATTGACATAGGCGGCGCGGACGGCCTGCTGCAACTGCTCCTCCGTGGCGTCCGGCCGCGGGAAAAGGATGTTCTCCCGGATGGTGCCTTCGAACAGGAAATCGTCCTGCAGGACGACCCCCAGGTGGCGGCGGTAGCTGCTCAGGCTCACTGTCGACAGGTCGATGCCGTCGATGGTGACCATACCGGAATCCGGAGTCAGGAAGGAAGCCGCCAGGCCGGCGATGGTCGTCTTGCCGGAGCCGGAGGTGCCCACCAGGGCGGTCACCGAGCCGGAAGGGGCGTCAAAGGTAATGTCATGCACCACCTCCTTACCTTCTATATAAGCGAAAGAAACCTGATCGAAGCGGATGTCTCCTTTGACGGATGGCAATTGTACCGTCCGCACCGAAGGGTCGTCTTCCGGTTCCATATTCATGATCTCCTCCGTACGGTCGAGCCCGGCAAAAGCCTCGGTCAGCTGGCTGCCGATGTTGCTCATCTGCACGATGGGAGCGATCATAAAGCCCAGGTAGAGGGTAAAGGCCAGAAAATCGCCGAACGTCATATTGCCCTGAATGATCTGATAACCGCCGATGCCCATGATGCCGGTGGTGGCGATGCCCAGCAGGAAGGTCGCCGAGCTCGTCATCAGGGAGGTGGAAGTGAGGCTCTTTTTGACGTTCTGGAACAACATCTCCACCCCTTGCTCGAAGGTGGCGTTTTCCTGCTGTTCAGCATTGAAGCCCTTGATGACGCGCACCCCGTTGAGTGTTTCCACCAGCCTGCCGGTGACCTGGGCGTTCAGCACCCCCCGCTCCCGGAAGATAGGGCGGATGTATCCGAACGCCTTGAGGGCGATAAAAGCGAAAATAGAGACCGGCACCAGCACATAGAGCGTCATCATGGGGCTGATGCGGATGAGCAGGATCAGGGAAGCGACGGAAGTGAGCGTACCGCCCACCAGTTGCACCAGGCCGGTGCCCACCAGGTTGCGTACCCCTTCCACATCCGTCATGATTCGGGACACCAACGCGCCCGATTTGTTGTTGTCGAAATAGCTGATCGGCAGAGAGAGGATCTTCTTCTGCACCCGGGCCCGCAGTTTGGAGATCAGCAACTGGGCCTCCACGCTCAATAGCTGGGTCAGCCAGAAGGAGGTCACCGCCTGCACGATGATCGATGCCGCCACCACCGCCAGCAGGATCTTCAGCATTTGCATATCCTTGTTGACGATCACATTATCGATCAGGTACTTGCTCGCTCCGGGCAGTACCAGTCCGGCCAGGCGGCTGATGACGATGAGCACCAGGCCCAGTAGGATGAGCCCTCTCCGGGGCCAGATGAAGGCCTGGAAGGCCTGCTTGAGGGTCACTTTGTTCTTTTGCATGTTATTGCTGCGGGTTTAGGAGGATGCATAGCAATTGAAAACGCTGGTTGGAGTAGGATGGTTGAGGGATTCGTTGATTCGTTGATTCGGGATTCGTTATTCGTTGATTCGTTATTCGGCTCTGCCCGCCGAAGCTTTATGCGAAGGCGGGGATTCGTTATTCGTGGATTCGTTATTCGGCTCTGCCCGCCGAAGCTTTATGCGAAGGCGGGGATTCGGGGATTCGTGGATTCGTTATTCGGCTCTGCCCGCCGAGGCTTTATGCGAAGGCGGGGATTCGGGGATTCGGCTCTGCCCGTCAGAAGCCTTGCGGAGGCGGGAGATTCGGAGATTCGGCCCCGCCCTCCCGTAGCTATAGGGGAGGCGGGGGATTCGGATACCGGATCTACAAATTTTGGTTCCGGCTCGGCCTGTTCCTGGTTTTATTGTTGCAGGGCTATTTTTGTTGGGTGGACAATTGGGAAGCTTGGCCATCTCCTATTAAATTAGCAGGTGTATGCCATTTTGGGAAGATTAAAAGTTTCTGGGGATTCTGGGGTTTTGGAAATCAGAGGGTTAGTATGACGAACGGAGGGGTGGGCATAAAGGCTGAAAGGCGCCCAAGGATAGAACGCGGGCGCCGTCGCCCATAACTTTGGTGGCGGGCGCTGACGCAGTTGACGTGAATTTGGCGGATTGCCCGCCGGCCTGCTGTTCCGAAGGCCGGCAGGGATTGGCGCTGGCCTTAAGAAAGGCAGGGGCCTGCACGGTTTTTTCATAGATAATCCTTCTTGGATAGTGCATCATGCAGAAGTCATGCGAGCCAAGGGAGCAGGAGTTTTGCAGGCCGCGCGGCCACCAGATCACAGAATTTGTCAAAGAACCAATATCAAGATATGAAAGCTCAAGTCCGCATCTTCCTGCTAAACCTTTTCCTGCTCTTAATACAAACGGTATACTCCCAGTCAGCGATCTGGCTGGTTGACCCGCTGGAGCCCATTTATCCGGACAGCAATACCTTTCAGGGCTATAGCAGTAAATATAAAGCGGCCTTCCCTTTGGGCGCCCCGGCGGAGGTAAACGTAATATTGAATATACCGGTTGGCACAATCGTCGCCCTGTCCGCCAGGATGGATGGGGAGGAACTGCCGCCGGAGTCCTGGGCCGTCCTTTTGGACGTGCCGGTAGAACAGAACACCGGCCTGGACAGCCGCACGGAGCAGTTCATCAACAAGATCAACCCCTACGTCATCCGGCGGGCGCCCTTCCGGATATACGAAGTGATCGAGCCGCTGGAGCAAGTCGAATTTCCGATCGGGAACACCTTCCAGGCCTTCCGGCTGCAGCTCCCGGCAGCGCGCTTCCCGAAAGCGGGGAAGTACCAGGTGGAAATAACGGTGGAAAGCCCGGCCGGGCAACAGAAGGCCGTTTTCACCGCCGAAATGTTCAACTGCGGGCTTCCGGATCTGGCCAACAGCAATTTTTTCTACACCAACTGGTTCAGCCTCATCCGCATGGAGAAAGGGCACCAGGTGGAACGCTGGACACCCGGCTGGTACGACATGCTGGACCGATATGCCCGCCTGATGGCCCACGGCCGGCAGAACAGCATCACCATCCCCGGAGAACTGCTGACATGGGACGGCAAAAACTTCAAGCTTGAAGAAGAAAAAATGCTGCAGTTCATCAACGTTTTCCGGAAGCACGGTTTCCGGTATTTCGAGTCCCCCCACCTCCTTTACCGGGGCGACGGCGACGACTGGAGCAGCCCGGAACTGGTGGTCCACCTCACCAAAAACGGCTACTTCTCGGAGGAAGGGAAGAAAGACATCGCCGAGATCATCCGCCTGATCAAGGCCTTTACCGAAAAGCACGGCCTCACCGGCAGCTGGCTGCAGCATATTGCCGACGAGCCAACGGCCGTCAACGCTCAATGCTATAAAGACGTGGTGAGCCAGGTAAAATCCATCTACCCCGAGATCAGCATCATGGAGGCCACCAACGACCGCGACGGCCTGGCCGGCGCCATCGACCTGTGGTGCCCGCTGATCAACGACTTCCAGGAGAACGAGGCCTTCTTCCGCAGCCGGGAACAAGAAGGAGAAAAAGTATTGGTCTACACCTGCCTCATCCCCGGCGGCCCCTGGCTGAACCGCACGCTGGATATGGAGCGCCTGCGGCAGGTATATTTCGGCTGGGGAGCGGCCCATTACAGCACCTCCGGCTACCTGCACTGGGGGCTGAACCAGTACCATGCCGACCCTTTCGCCCAAAGCGTTGTGCACCACCCTTCTCCTGTCGCAACGCCCAATAACTTCCTCCCCGCCGGAGACACCCACATCGTATATCCCGGTAAGGACGGCCCGCTGTCCTCTCTCCGTTTCGAGGCCCATCGGATCGGGATAGAGGACTTTGAAATGCTGCGCCGGCTCCGAGAAGAAAAGCCTGGAGTGCACGATCGGCTGGTGAAAAAGCTGTTCCGGAGTTATACGGATTATGAGCTATCGGTGCGAAAGTACCGGAAGGTGCGGAAGCGAGTGATCAGGAAAGTGGAAGGATGATGGCCCTATTTCGCCAATGCATCTATCTCTTCCAACTTAAACCGCACGCTCAGGATGTAAGGGGCTTCGCCTTCGTCCCAATGGCCGTAGGTCGTAGCTACGATCGTGCCATCCGGCAGTAATTCCAGTGCCGGGTAGGCTGTGTCGAAACCGAGGGTATTGTCCTTGAGGCGAATGCGGTACTGGCCCTCCTTGCCCTCCGCCAGGTCCTCGTAAGTGCCCACCCAGGCTACCCAGTCGCCCGCCGTGGGGCTGACGGGGCCGGCTTGCTCATACAGCATTTTTTCGTTGCAGTTGCTGCATTCCTTCTTTTGGCTGGCAAAACGCCCGTAGGCCGGAGGGTTATCCCGGAAGGAGATGAGCAGGCGCCCATCGGGAGCATAAAGGGCCTGATGGCGGTCACCTGTCAATGAATTGGGCAATTGCCGCGGCGCTGTCCAGGATTTGCCCTCATCTCTCGAAAACAGGATATAGGAGTTCATTCTGCGGGCGTTTTCCCGGAGCAGCATTGCCAGTTCTTTACCGTCCGGCGAGCGGATAAGGCCGGGTTCACAAAGATGGATGGCCCTCGATTTAAAGATCTCCTGTGGATACGACCAGCTTAGGCCTCCGTCGTAGGAGAAGGTTTTATACAGGGTCATGAGGGTGAGGTTATTGGCGGACTTTTCTCTTTCGCCCTCCGGTATCCCTTCTTTGGTAAAAAACCGTTGGTCGTCATGAAATACGGCCATGTAATGCCCTTTGCCTGTTTTCAGTGGCACGAGATCCCCCATCACCACAATACCGCCCCAATCTCCGACTGCCTCCAGTTCGGTCCAACTCCGGCAGTTGTCTTCTGAGACGGCCATCCGGGCGGGGTACAGGCCTGAAAACAGGATCACCCGTTTATTGCCGGCGGCATCCTCTACGGGGAAGAGGGTTGGCACTTCCAGGGACGTTTCCCAGCTTTTGGGCGTAGACAGCCGCTCGCTCCATGTCAATCCGCCGTCCTCGCTCCGTTTCATGACGATAGCGCCCCGGCCATGCCCTTTGGGATAAACACAATAGATGGTTTTTCCATCCTCCAGCAAAACGGTGGTAGGATGCCCCAGGTACTGCCCTTTTTCCTGGTCAACGACTACCTGTCGGCGGGTATCCTTGTCCAGGTCGATGAAGGGCAAGCTGTAATAGTTTTTAGAAAAGCCGGCGAGGTCAATACCTCTGTTTGGGATCTCTTGGGCCCAGGCGTTCCCAAATACCAGGAACAATCCGTATGACAGCCAACCAAACATTATTGTGGATCTCATCATCAAGGGGGTTATAGTGATCAAATATACTTGTCGGTTAAAGGTAGTGGGAAACGGTGAAAGGGAGGGGGAGCATATTTATCAATAATTACCCCGATCGTCTCACTGACGCTGTTTATGGAGTTTTCCAAACATAAACCATCCTGTATTTCCCATTCCTCCAAAGTCTTGCATTTAGCCGGTTAATTCTGTAACTTTGCAAGCGCTTCAAAAGCGGAGCATTTTTGATGTTTTTCTGGTCCCATAGCTCAGCTGGTTAGAGCACCTGACTCATAATCAGGGGGTCCTTGGTTCGAGCCCAAGTGGGACCACGAATTTCGGTTCTACACGGTGCGAAACGGTTCGTTTCGCACCGTTTTTTTGTGGATTTAGTGCATTTTTGGTGCAAAAACGAGCAGCTTAAGTACAGAGCCACTTCTACTATTTCTTCCCTTCAGTTAGCCTTTTTCTTGTTTTAGCTTCCTCTCCTAGTTCAACGAATTAGGGAGTTCCATTATATTTCAAACTTTACGGACAACATGAACAACGAACCTTATACCAATCTAACTTTGTTTAGGAAGTTCTACTTATCGTACCCACAATTCACATTATTTGCAAAGGATGTACCCGGAATAGACAGCGCGGCTGTAAATCTTCAGACAGTGTCTGAAGATTTGGAATGGAGTATCCCCCCAGAGAAATTATTGAACCACTTATCATTTTCGCACTTCATTGAACTCATCAAGGTGGAAAGCCCAATACAAAGGGCCTTTTACGAAATAGAGAGCATAAAAGGCAATTGGCCGGTGCGGCAACTCCAACGGCAGATTGGTAGTTCACTGTATGAACGTACCGGATTATCCCTCAACAAACAGGCTTTATTGTCTCAGCTCAAAGAAGAAGCTTCATTACCCAAGCCTTCTGAAATCATTCGAGACCCCTATATTTTTGAGTTTTTGGGCTTGAAAATGAAAGAGGTGTTTCAGGAAAAGGACTTGGAAAAAGCTCTATTAGACCATCTACAAGAATTTCTTTTGGAACTGGGCACGGGATTTTGTTTTGAAGCCCGCCAAAAAAGCTTTTTGATTGATAACCGAAGGTATAGTGTGGATCTGTTGTTTTATCATCGCCTGTTAAAGTGCCATATACTAATTGACCTTAAACAGATGAATTCACACATGAAGATGCCGGGCAGATGAATTTCTACTTGAATTATTTCAGAGATAATGAAATGTACACAGGTGATAATCCACCAATTGGAATCATCCTCTGTTCATTGAAACACGAGGCTGTGGTCAAGTATGCAACAGGAGGCCTAGACAACCAAATGTTCATTTCCAGGTATTTACTGCAATTGCCCAGTGAAGAAGTATTGAAGCAGTTTTTGTTAGACGAGAAAAAGCGTTTTGAGTGAAGAATATTTTCTCCGTGCACATTCCGTGCAAAAAAGTTCGAGTCCCCAATAAGTCCTTGAACCCCAGTTTTTTACATTTATGCGCACTGGTCCAAGTGAGACCACTTTTCACTTAAATCCTTGATAATCAAATTATTACGAATTTAAAATAAGACAATGTTCCTGAGGGGCTTATTTTTTTACCGTTGATTATCAAGGATTTACTTTTTTACATGCCCGCCATTTTTACTACTTTTTCCGATTTCTGACTATTTCTAACTTTTTCTGCCTTTTGCGTCTTCATTTTTGAAGGGCCATAGCCTAAAGCATATTCCTCTGAAGTCCAGAGATTGCCAATACGGGAAACCAAGTGATTCCTTATGGCTATTTTTCGGCTGGCCTCACAGAAATAATCATTCAAAAACTTGCCGGTTTTCATATTTTGCTTTTTCTTACAGTCAAGTTCTACCGAACACAGCGCTTATCTAACCACAGGCAACACTAAGCAGATTATCATTTAGTTCCGCAAAAGAGTTCAAACCAAACCAACGTGGCAGGCGGCATTAGCCGCAAAAGAAGGGTATTGCTATGCCCCGAAAAGGAGTGTAATGTCCGAAACCCGCAATAACCGGGAAATGTATTTTAGTGGCCTGCCAAGCGCAAGCCGCCTGGCAATCTATGGCATTTTTTCTGCCTGCTCGGCGTTGCAGAACCGGGTTTCGTAACTTTGGCTACGATCCTGAATCTACTTGGCCAGGCGAAAAATCCGCAAATACCTTATCCGTCATTAATACGTTAACAGGCCACTGGTTACAAGCCGGAAGCATACCCGACAATGAAGAAAATGTCTGTCCTATAAACAATTGGCCTATGATCCATCGGCTCTTACTCAAAGCGTTCTTTCTGACCGCCGCCTTGTCTCCCCATCTCCCTCTCTCCTTGTCCGCTCAAGGTTGGGAGGCCGTGCAGGCCGAAAAATTTGACGGCTCGGGCTTCTCCGCGGCCCTGCAAGGCGTAGCAGGCTTCCATGCCGTTGGTTTTGTGCGCAGCACTTATGGCAGCAACGGCTCGGCTACCGATACCTGCGCCCTGTTGCAACCCTATGCCGCCGGCAGCCTGATCGCCATGGAGGCGGCCCTGGAGCCGGGTTTTGAGTACCGGCTGAAGCTCAACGTAAAATCGTTCGGGCAGGGGCAGGCGGTGCGGTTTTCCCGCCACAGCGCCCCGAGCAGCGGCGGCGCGGCGATAGATTCGGATATTCCGGCCCCTTCCATCGGCGCCGATGATCCCGGCATGCCTGGGGTGGAGGTTACTTCCGTTGCGTTTACGGTGGACGCAAGCGGCGGCTACTGGGTGATTGCCCAGGCACTGGGGGACAGCCCCGGCGGCTGGGCCAGGTACGACGATATGGTGCTGGAGCGGCGGCCAGCGGAGGGCTGCCCGAGCGTGGCCGGGCCGGATGTGGAGATCTGCCAGGGCGACGTGGTGCAGGTTGGAACCGGTTGCCTGCCAGATCCACATCCTTTAGAAAATGTAGAATATTGTTATAGCTGGATACCTGCGGAGGGCTTGCAAGGCGCTTCAGAAGCAAGGCCTTTTGTCTTTCCCAACGCAACTACCGTTTATAGTGCGGGTTACCAATTCTCAGGGAGAACTGGTAGTGGAAGATCAGGTAGAGGTTTCCGTTTTACCTGCTCCTGTTGTAGAAGGCCCCGAAACGCCTTATTCCATCTGTAAATCAGCCCTTCCGGGCCTGGCAGAAGGGGAACCCGCAGCCAGAGCGGGTAGTAATTGCCCCAATTCTTCGGCAACCCTGGATGCCGGCGCCGGTTTTCAATCCTACCTTTGGTCCACCGGTGAGACGGGCCAGGCCATTACGGTATCAGCAGAAGGGTATTACTATGTCACCGTCACCAATGAAAATGGCTGCGAGGGGTATGGCGCCTTTAATGTCATCGAGGAGTATTGTTCTGAGGTGGCGCTTTCTACAGATGAGGAGGCACTTTGTCCCGGCGGGCAATTGACTATTTCCGCACCGCCGGGTTATGAGGCTTATCTATGGTCCACCGGCGAGGCGGGCGCCAGTATCGCAGTAGCACAGGAAGGGGTATATTCTTTGGAAGCCACGACACCCGATGGCTGCCTGGCGTATGGAGAGGTAGATATAGGAGTTTATAGTCTCGAAATCTTTGTGAAGGGGAAAGCTTCACTTTAGAGGCTGAAGGGGGGCAAATGCCTTATTCCTGGTCCGGGCCGCAGGGGGCCATTAATGTGGAGGGTTCAAGTATCACGGTCAACAGCGCCGGGCTCTACTCCGTTACGGTGGCTAACGCGGCGGGATGTACGTTGAACCAATCGGTAACTATTGATGATTGTTGTGACCTGAGCATATATTTTGATGAACGAAAATTTAGAAATGGGGATGTCATTACTTTTACTCCTGATAATGTAATGTTTGGGATTGTTTTTCTGGAGGTATGGGATATCCTTAACCTCCCAAATATAAATTATACCTGGGAAATTAATGGTAAAATTTATGCTGGAAACCGGATTGCACTGCGGCTGATCGACTTTTATGATCCGCCTCTAGTTCCACCTTTTGGCTCCGCTTCTGATATTATTCTTACGAGTCATGATGGCATCTGCCCCCAAAGTATAACGGTTTCAGTCAATGATTCGCAAATTGATGTGGCGGATTATTTGCCGCCGGAGAAAGTGCTTGTCAAAATTATTGACCGAACTGGAGATCCAAAAGTCAGCCAGGCAATGGATGGAATGTTAAACGAGGTTCGAAATATTTATGCTGGAAATGGTATTGGCTGGCTTGAGTTTGACTTTAGTTCTCAGAATGTATCTTTGGAGAGGATTACAGATAGAGTAATATATTTTGAAAAGACACTGCCAGAACTAGGAAATTCGGGGTATTATCGAACTTCTTATATAAAATTTTTCCAGTTTTATAATACTCCCGTCGCCAGGAAGGAGAAGGCTTTCATTATTGCTCATGAGTTATTACATCAGTTTTTAAATGAAACAGGGTTATTATTATTTTCTACGCCTCGTTTCTTTCAACCTGAAGTATTTGAATCTGATACTACATTTCATATTGATCAGGAAAATTCACATGTAACTCAGTTTGGGCTAAACCTCAATTCTGAAGCCAGACATATGTTAAGTTATCCACCTTCAAGCGATGAATACACGTTAGCTAAAAGAATTTTCCCTGTGCAAAAGCATTATGTTGAACGGCTCTTTCCATATTTTTATCTTACGGATACGGATTTAATAGGGCATCTCACACCTTCCTTACAGGTTCCGATTTCAATAAATTATCCTGATTATAACAAATGGAAGGTGTTATACAATCGTTTGTGGATAATATATAACAAGGAAGTCATACATGTTTTATCAAATGCAGTATCATCTTTTAATCTCGCCAATTTTGAGTTGAATAATCCATTTATCTTTGAATAACCGATTTATTTTCAGAGTTTATGAAAAAAAATAGTGAAGCAGGTAACCATTTTATTATCCTAGTAATATTAATCTTGTTTTCCTTTCTCCCTGGCTGTACGCCCAAAACTAAGGAAGGCGTACTACCGGAAAAATTGCTGGAAAGATTTATTATGGAAAAGTATGGGGTTAATCCCAACAAGCTGGGGGATACAGTAATGTACGCTTTTAATCATCGGCTTTACCTGCCCGAGCTTAAACTCGAGATGATATTTCCGATAATTCCAGGTGGACACTCTGAGCCTTGTATCATCTTTTTCGACCAAAATAATATGCGTTTTTACCACAAGTGCAACAGCGGCGGATACATCTCTTCGGAAATGTTGCTGCACAACCGTGTAAAGCAATTCCTTCTTAAAAAAGCGCCTGAGCAAGAGTATTTGGCACTGCCAGATTCACTCTATTACAGGCAAAGAGGGGAACACCCGGTAAGTATACTTGAGAGTTACCTCAACGATGCCTTTGTAAACGAACCGATTTCAGAATCCTTGTTTCTTGAGATACTGGATACATACTTCAAAGGATTGGCATACTCAAGGGTGAAATTAGAAGCAGAAGAATTTATTGCCCAGGCTAGTATAGCATTGCATGACCTCATACAAAAGAGCATTACAAAGGAATTTCCCTGTTCTCAGGAATGTATTAGGTACGTCGTATACGAACTCAACGGGCTTAGAGAGCCAACTGAAAGTGCATTTGGGACTTATAAAGCTATATATCAATCTAGAAATGCGGACGCTAAAATTGTTTCCATTAAACTGGACATTGGTAAACTCAGGAGCACAGGGCCTCCGTATTATAGTAATGCGGATAAATACTACTATACCCTGGAAGCCGATAGAATATTGTTAGCGCCTTTGCCTCCTTCGATATTATGGTAAGCCACGAAATTTTTCATAACCGCTGCTCATTTTTGCTTCTGATAATGCTCACCCTAGGTTGCAACCCGGCTCAGCCAGATAATGTAATGTTTGACGCTGACAGGATGTTAATGGAGTACTTGAGAGCAGATTTGCCAATAGGCAGATATATCATAGAATAATGTGAGTTTAGGGTATGTCGACACTCTTTCTAGTTTCGATTTAAGAATTATCCGCCCTAACCTCGCCGTAGAACTTGGATATAGTGGGTTACCTTGCCTAATAATTCAGGATTTAGAAAATGGCAAATGTTACAGCACCTTTGCCTCTCAAAACCCTCAAGGCAAGGTTAACCAACTCAACATCAGCAATCAACCATTCAATGTTTGGACGCCTTTTTAATCCAAAATTACTATTATGAGTACACGACTTGTTCTTTCAATCATTTTTTCTTATTCATTTTTGATTTTCCCTTTTAAAGGGAACGTGATTTATGGCCAATCCAAGATAGATTCGATTGTATCAGAAGTTGAGGCTCTAAATGTATACTATAAACAACGCTTGTCTGAACTTTATCACGAGATGCTTATTGCCAGTTCTGATCAAGAAGTCCCCGGTGCTGAACGATATAAATCTAGATTATTGTATTATCTCTTTCCCATAGAAGAGAATATAAATCGTTTATTGGATAGTATAGATACCAAAGAGGGGTCTCTTAATAATGACTTCAATGAGGAGTACCCATACTGGGCAAACTTCGGGAAAATGATGTATGAAAATAATTATAGGCACCCTGCACTCATGAGCCAAGTACTAGCCCGTTTGGAAAAGCCACAGAATAAAGAGAGGCTGTTTTTGTTTAGCCTGTACTTTCAAGGCTTCTTTTCTTGGATAGGAGGAGGTTCAATGAATGAGAAGGAAAAAGCCGCCTGCCTTCGCATCATGGCCAACTCCATCCGCGGCGTCTCCCAGCGCAAGGAAAATTTGCTCCGAATTGCGGATATTCTGGAAAACAAATGAACAGCCTGGAAACAGAATAATTGACCACAATCAACAGCTGCATCATGAAACACCTCCTCACCCCCGCGCTCCTCCTGCTGTCCCTCCTCTCCGCCCATGCCGCCATAGAGGTCACCCCTCTGGTGGAATGCCTCTGCGAAAGCGGTGGCTCACCGCAGCAGGCTTTCCTGGCCAACCAGACAAAAAATTTCAGCGGGATCATTCACAATTATTCGGATAAAAGAAAGGGGTTTATTCTTTGGAGAGATATGCTTGAGGAGAAATTGTTTTAATGGTAACTACCATTCATCCTCATCGATTTTTCTTGACTCTGCCACTGCGCTATCCCATACCTTGGCTTCTTCTTCATCCATGATCCCGGCGAGGCTTAGAATGGCTGGGCCTTCATGAGTTTCCTTGGATGGTGGGGCAGCCTTAGGCTCAAATCCCTCTTCCCGGATATTTCTCAAAATCTCTTCCACAATCTTCAACCGTTCGGATAGGCTTAAACTTTTGATGAGGTTGATGATATCGTTGCTTGTATTTGAAACCATTGCTTTAACAATTTATACGTTTCCCAAAATAAGACAAAAACCGCAGATTGTGTTTATCAATCAAATCCTTCCTAACTGTGAAAGCGTTTTCAGGTCTTCCTCAAAGTCTTCCTTACTGTAGTGCATGGGAATTTTCCTTTCACCCAGTATCTGCTGAAACTTCAGTTGGTCTACCTCCGCCATTTTGCTGGCCTGTTCCAGAGTTAGGATCTCCCGGGCATACAGGGCTACCGCGACTTCAAGCTTCACTTCTTCTCTGGTGATGGAAAGCTTTTCTAGGATCTGGTCAGATATTTCGATGGTCATAGCTTATCCTTTTCAAGTTTACATGTTATGAAAACGATGGCTGCTCTGGATTGGTTCCTGTTGCGCCTAAACATGCTCTTACCTACAATAATAAGGAATTCGATTTTTCAGCCAGGAATATCAAACTCACCCCAACAGCACCTTCGCCAACTTCATCGCGAACGGCGCCTCGGAAAAACACGCCCTGCTTCCCTAACTGTCCGACTTCTTGCTCAGTAAGCATTGCGAAGTACCTACCGCGCCCTTCGATACCGGCCTTCCGCTTCCTCCTGAAAACAAAATAATGAAAAGGCCGACATCGTAATCCAACTTGGCCTTGGCATCATCCGCATCCCAGCATAAATGGATAAGCGTGGCTCCAAGGGGCGCCCGAGTATTACAAAAAGAACAATAACTAAGATATTTGGAACAATAGAAAAGGTACGCCTCCTCTTCCCTGGATAACTTTACTTCTTTCATCCCGGCAGCCTTGCCGCTTCTGGCCTTTCCTGATTTCGGAGGTGATGCGTTCAGCGCCCCGCCGAAGGGCGGTCCGGCCATTAAGCAAAGCAGCGCCGGGCCCGGACACCTAAAACTCATATTTTAATGCTTTACCAGGAATTCGCCCCCGCTCCTGCCCTGCGGCCTTTCATCCGTCGGTACGGCATTTTAGAAGTACCGGAAGTGTTACCCCAGCTGATCCGGGAAAGAGTGATGCCCATGCCCGGCCAGTGCTGGGTATTCCCGTACTCCTGCCGGCGCCCTCTGTACATTGACGATGGCGTCAAAAGGAAGGAACTGCCCGCAGCTTTCTCAATGGTTCAATCCGGACAGAGCTATCATTGGACCCACAACGGGGGCTTCTGCCTGTTTTTCGTGTTGTTTAAGCCCGGCCGCATTAACCCTTTCGTCTATACCCCACAGGAGTCAGGCCACAAAAAACCAGGCCCGGCCAAAGCGCATGGCCTGCACCGGCAGATCCTGCAGGCCGGCTCCGTTCAGGAACGGATATCGGCAGCGGATATCTTCTTTAAAAGCTTTCTTCCGGAAAGCTTTACCCAAATGGGATTCGTCCAGGAAGCCCTGCACCAGATACACCTCGACCCAAGGGTGAAACTCGTTGACCTGAGCAAATTACTGCTGGTCTCCCCCCGCCACCTGCGCCGTACGTTCAAAGAAAAGATGGGCTTGTCGCTGAAACACTACCAGCAGATCATCCGCATCTCCCGGTCGATGCACCAGCTGAACGAAGGGCTGTTCGAAAAGATCTCCGATGTGGCATTCCGCTGGGGCTACTACGACCAGAACCACTTCAACCGGGCGTTTAAGGGGTTTACCGGGCTGACGCCGGGAAGGTACCTGGCGGGGGATTATCCGGTGACTTCTTTGTGGTATTGGAGGGAGGGGGTGGAAATGGGCGCAATAAAAAAATAAAAACCAATGAATCTTTCACCACCTTAAATTTTTAATCATGATTGTAGACATTTTTTTTCGGGAATTAATTTGTGATAGGATTACACCAGAATCAGGCATTGGAAGTATGCGTGATGAGGTTTACATTGAAGTATATGGTTCTACCCCAAGTGGAAACATATCAGCACGATTACCACGAAGCCGTTACAGAGAAGATTATTATACATTTTACAATAATCAAGTTAGTAAATCCAGCAATCAAAAGTCATGGGTAAATCAAGATGGGGCACTAATGGGTGAACCATGGATTTGGAGTGGAAATTTAAACAATCATCAAAAGGCTGACCTTTTTGTGGTTATTGGAGAACAGGACAACAAAGAATTGGCATCTGCCACAAACGCATTGAAATCAGCAATTGAACAAGCTAACCGTGATGTAGGCAATAATCCCTTAGCAAAAGCTGCGGTTGCTGGAGCACAACAGTTTGTTGGTAGATTAGATGCTGACCCAAGAGATGACATTATTGGAGCATTTCACATTCATTTAAAAAATGAAAATGGGAAAATAAGAGTGGTTTGGCTTCCATTAAAAAAATTGGATTTTAGAAATGTGCAAGGTCAAACAACTTTAAGAAATACAAACGACCATTATGCAACTGCACTTGCTCAAAGTGGCAATATTGTTCAATCTTTCACTTTTAACGGTGCGCCAGGAGGAAGATATCGTGGGATAGTCCAAGTAAAAATTAGAAACCAAGGACAACCTCGCAAAGCTCATAAATATTTAATTACGGAATTCGATGCTTGCAGTCCAAGAAACCAACTAAGTATTTATAATCTTGATTTTAGAACAATCAGATTGAAGTTGGTTGGAAGAGTAGGACGTGGTGGAGTTAAAGCATTTGATGTTTCTCATTCTAACTGGTATTGGAAGTGTGGAAATAGTGGTTTGGAAATTACAAGAGGTGCTAACTCTGCAATTAGACATGTAAGAGTACATAGGCATAATTCCACAGGACAAATAAGATGGTATTGTTTCAATGATGAAAATTGGTAATATTTAAAAAAATATCAATTCAATCCTGCGCCCAATAATAAAGGCTGAAATGTCTGGTACAACTGACATTTTCAGCCTTTGTTGAACGAAGCGGAGCCAAGAGTAAGTAGCGTCCCGTCCTTATGGGGTTGCAATTTTAGATTAGGTACCTGCCAGCCCCAACGTCGGGGCGAGTAGTAAAGAGAGAGCGCTGAAAAAATTCTTTGAATACAGATAAATCCGGGAGATACGAGGGCAAAAGCCGTTTTTGAGGCCTAAATTCCTGCGACTGGAAATGGCAAACCCAGGGCAGAGGCGTGCTGCCAAATGGGGTCAGTCATAGATGTATATTCCGGTGAAATTCACCCACCCATTCCGGTGCAAATTCAGCCAGCACACGGATGGCGACAAATAGCAGGAACACCCAGCGGGCAGTGAGCTTCCGGGGCGGCTTACCCTTTTTGGAGAAGGCTACATATCTGTTTTTCAAATTCAGAAAGATCCCTCTGATTACGGTCAGCTTATCAGAAGCCCTTATTGAAAAAAACCTTCTTGCTTGTCCGTTTTTTACTATTCTTCTAGTTCCTTATTCCTTAGATTTAGCTCTGTTTCTCTTTAATACTTTTCTTATGTACCTGATAAAATTTGGAGACGATAAGGAGAATGATTCTGGAAAACCGGATAAAAAGAAAGGTAAATCAGATGCCTCCTCTCCAAAAAACAATGCGGATAAAAACTCAATAAGCCTTATTGCAGCTAGCTTATTATTGGGGGCGGGTTTTTCTCCAGGAAAAGTTCAGGCTAGTGATCAGGTTCAGCTTCCCAGGACCATAAAGATTGAGCAAATTACACTCAACAGGGATGAAAACCTGGAAAAGCTGATCGTCCGTAATGAAGATGGGAACCGAAAGGATAAGCGATCCAAATCGCCTACCTTTTTAAAAGGCAGCAATAAACAGCCCAGTTCAATACATCCTACCAAAGGGGCGGAACTCGCTGCTGCCCTGAATAAATATCGAGGGCTGTCAATGCCCATCTCCGTCAATGAGGTAAAACTCGAATCTGAGAATTCACTAGACCAATTATTGCTGTCTAAATTAGAAAACAAAGATTCCGTTAGCATAATCTTACAAAGCAGTTCCGGATTTGAAGGCGGAGTAGGCTTTCCATTTGCAGCTTTAGACTCCAAGGTCTACTATACTGTCGCCATCAATATTGATGGGGAATCCTTGGTTATTCCCGACCTGGAGAACGAAGTCATCAACCGCCTCAACAAAGTGGAGACCCTGCTCAATTCATTAAATGAAAAAAAACTGTTAATCGAACTGATATTATTTGTTAAAGCAATCATCGTAGGTATAATTGTAGGCGATATTCGCGATTTCATATCAAGGAGAAGAAAAAAGAAAGCTTTCGAGACGGAGGCCTCTGTTAATGCAAACTTTACAGGCTATGCTCTAAACAGAGCCTTTTGGGCTAGTCCTCTTCCACATTTACCCCTTAGAGATCGGCAGAGCTCAAGACTAGGGATATTTGCCTCAAATGAGAGGGCCACCTGGGATCCGGAATTCATGGTCAAACCATCTCAAGTTGTTGACCGGATATCATTTCCTGTCCATGAAGAACTAAAAAACCTCCTTTCTTATGTTAACCAGGTTTTTGAGAAAAAAAGCACTCAACCTGGTTTTACCCTAAGCTTTTTGGAAGAACAAGGGTTTATCGCGCTCCAGGAAGAACTATCGCTTCTTTATTTCAGGCTTTTTAACCTGTTCTATTCACCTAAAAAATCGACCTTAAGTGAAACCCTTTACCAGAAAGAATTGAAGCGACTTCTAATGCAATTCCAAACGGTATTAGCATAAAGCCTATTATCTGGAAGCCTGCCCTCCTCCAGAATTAGGTTGATAATTTTTCAAACGTTTCTGAAACTGGCCCAGCCCCCAATGCAATTGAGTGCCATTCTATTTGGATAGTGATCCGTAGCCTCCAAACATCACTTCAATGCCCCCCCGCTTCTCCTTCCTCCTAAACCCATATTCCGTAGCAAACCATTCTGAAAACCCCTCCTTTTTATCGTGATTTTTATCGTTAAAGCGGTCCACATGGTGGCCCAGCTCGTGGATGAAGACGTCCCTAAGATAAAACTTCCTAAGGCGCTCGCCGGACAGATCAATGATGATGGAAGCTCAAATGCCATTTCCACAACGGCTTGCTCAACGTGAGCTTCAACCCGGTTCTTGGGGTTTGGCTTTCGACGGCGAAGCTCTTGGAGGGCTGCTTCGCCGCCCATGTCATACAATTCTTTAAACCGGTAAAAGCTATCACGAGAGTAGCCCATGACCTGGCAGGCTTGCGAAACGTTGCTTAATTGCTTGGCTAACTTTAGTAACCCTAACTTGTTTTTGATAATATTGTCACTCGTAGTCATAGCTTAATCTAGTTTTGAAGTTTAATTAATGGCTTAATCAAATTTATCAAGACTGTCAGATTAAGTCGTGACTACTTTAATTCAGATCATGAAAGGGTAGCATCTCTGACTATGTTCAGCTACCTTGATACGTCTTTTTAAATAAAAATTGGTATAAATGAGCCTGCTCCACTTCGCCTTTGCCAATAACCGCCGCCCGTTGCCCAACCTGCAAAAAGAGGATAAAGCTACCTACGCCATCATAACCAAACAGTTTAACGCCTTCAAACAACTGCTGGCATGAGAAGAAGTCCATTCAAATTCCTGGCCCCTTTTACCCTGGAAGACAGGGACAGCTTTTTCGGCCGTGAAAAAGAGGTAGAGCAGTTGTATGCCATGGCCAACCAGTACCGCCTCATCCTGGTGTACGGGCCCGTCGGGCACGGGCAAGACCAGCCTGGTGCAGTGCGGCCTGGCCAGCCAGCTTGAAACCGTAGACTGGCTCCCCTTTTTTATCCGTAAAGGCGAAGACATTAACCGCTCGCTGAACGAGGCGCTGCAAAAGGTGCTGAAAGGTGAACGGTTCGACACTTACGCGGAAACCATCAAAGAATTATACGCCCAATACGAGCGGCCCATTTACCTGCTGTTCGACCAGTTTGAAGAGCTTTTTATCCTGGGTACACCAGAGGAGCAGGCTGCTTTTTTCAAAACGATATCAACCCTGGTGGATGCCCGCCTGCCCTGCCGCATCCTGTTCATCCTGCGGGAAGAATACCTGGCTCACCTGCATGAGTTTGAGCGGGTAGTGCCTACGCTGCTGGACCACTGCCTGCAGGTGGAGCCTATGAGCTACAAGAATGTGGGCGAGGTGATCCAACGTTCCTGCAGCCGCTTCAACATCAGCCTCGAGGATTCGGAAACGAACACCGAGCAGATTATCCAGAACCTGAGTTCGGGCAGTTCGGATATCCAACTACCTTACCTGCAGGTGTATCTGGATATGCTGTACAGAAAGGGCTATCGGAGGACTTATGGGAAGTCGGAAGGCGGAAATCGGAAGGCGGAAGGCCCGGCAGCCCCCTCTTCCGACTTCGCACATCCGACTTCCGACTTCGAATTCCCTCCTCTGACGTTTACCACCGAAGAGATCGCGGAGTTAGGCGAGATCGACAACGTGCTGGATAAATTCCTCGAAGAGCAAAGCCTGGCCCTGCAGGTGGAAATGGAAGGGAGCCACCCCGGTTTTCCGGATATTGGCATCCTCCGGATTCTGGGCCTCTTTGTGTCCGAAAAGCGTACCAGGCGGCCTTTAAATTACACCCGCTCGAAAAGCTTGATCCTGCTTCCGGATGAGGCTTTGGAAAGGATACCCGAGATCGAAGCGCCGGCCCTGTCTGAAAGCCTGCAAAGGCTCGAAAACCTGCGCCTGCTGCGCATCTCAGACGACACCATCGAACTGCCTCACGACACTCTGGCTCTCCTCATCGAAAAGAAGAAGAGGAATGAGCAGCGGCAGCTCAAGGCCGTATTGAGCAAGATAAAGGCAGCCTATGCCACCTACGACGGCCACCTGGTTCTCCACTGTGACAAATTGAGGAAGCTACCGCCCGAAATAAGAACAATGAAATCCTTGAGCGAACTATTTCTTAAAGGTAACCCTATACCTGATGATGAAGTCGAAGACTTACGCCTGGCCATGCCCTGGTGCGACATTAGTTTCTAGATTTATAACGCGCCTTCCGCACCCCCCTTTCAAAAAATCAGGAATAAAAATTCCAGTAGGATAACACATTTAGGACATCCCTGTGCTCCTTCTTTAAATTAAGTATCAATTTTTCCATCCGGCAAAGCCAACACATGGATGCCCACAAAAAGCCGGAACACCCAGCAAGCAGTGGGCTTTCGCTGCAAAGCCGCTGAAAGTACAGGGGTTGTTATGTGCCCCCCACCCGTCCGTTTTTTCCTATTCCCCACTTTCCAATTTTCCTATCTTGCCCAGGCTACGAAACCCATTACCCCAATGAGCAACCTCATCCACTTCGACAACGGCCAGCAGTCAACCACCTACGAGCTTGCCACTTTCAGGCAAAGAATCATGAAGATGATATCACCGGCCATTTGATTGACAGGTAAACATAAAAATCACCGAATGGCAAAATTAGTAACCTTCTCCGACGACTTCGAAAGCACCACTTACCAGCTGGCTCCTTTTGGCAAGCGGGCGGTTGCCAGGATCATAGACCTGGCCATTGTGTCCGTTCCCATAATGATCGCTCCTGCGGACATGCTGGGGCTTCCCTTACTTCCGGTGGCCTGGCTGTATTGGGCGATCTTCCAAAGCAGCCAACAGCACGCCACCATCGGCCAGCGCGCACTGGGCATCCGGGTGATCAGTAAGCATGGGAACCGGGTGAACTTCCTGCGCGCCACGCACCGGCACTTTACCGATTATCTGAATGTTTTCCTCTTCCCTACCCTGTACATTATGTTTTTCCTCAACAAATACAACCAATGCGCACACGATTATTTGTCGAACTGCCTGGTCATCGAGGAGGGGGAGGAAGGGCAGACGCATTAAATTCCCATGATTTGTTCCCTATATTTGTCTGACATTGCACTTTTATTTTGTTTTCGATGAATACTTATTTTCTCCGGGTATTTTTTCAACAAGCTCAAAGCGAAGCGTAAAATAATAGCAAAGTTCGCAGCAGCATTGTGAGCCCGCTTTCGGCTTTGGTCTTCTTTGAATTGCACATCTAAGGACCAATGCAGGTTGTTTTCGATTGCCCAATGGCTACGGACAATTTGATTAAATTCGGTTGCGCCTGAGTTCAAGCTGCTAATGTAATAGCGCCTCTCTAAACTAAATTGTCCGCTAGCCATAACATATCGGTGGGCGGTTATTTCAACTATCGATTGAAGCCCAGCCCATTCCAGCTGGAATTCTTCGCCTAATAGGTAGGCCGGCAATATCCGGCACACTCGCTTTTCCAGCCGCCCATGCCCACGGCTTGTTTGTTCTTGAAGGTGTTCCGGCTCCATTTCCAGCTTAAGTTCCTGCTCGGTAATTATTCCGGCTTGCTCAAATAGCCCTTTAACATCTTCCAAAAGCTTGCTGTGATTGTTTTTCAAGCCCAGGACATAATCGGCTTCCTGCTTGATTATTTGCTGAGCAATTACCTTCTGGCAACCCATAGCGTCAATGGTTATTATGCAGCCGCGCACGTCCAGCCATTCTAAAAGGGCAGGGATAGCCGTGATTTCATTTGACTTATCCTCCGTCTTGTATTGGCCCAGGCACAGCTGCAGCTCGTTGCACCAGGCCTGCACTAGATGTACGGCGCCTTTGCCGCCTTCCGAGTGCGGGGTTTGCTGCTCTTTCTTGCTGGCGCTCCCACGAAGTTTTTTGCCGTCCACGTTTATCACCGTGCCGTCCGGCAACTTTATATCCTGCGTAGCCCAGCGAATGAAATGCTCCTCAAAGGCCCGATAATCCAAAAGTGATACCACCCGGTTGATGGTATCATGGGATGGTGTACCGTTTTCATAAAGGTAAAACCCTCGAAGCCAGCCCAGTTTCTCCTCCCCAAAGTCAGCAATTTCCTCCCACTCCGTAAACCCGCTTATCACAGCGCTAAGGGTGAGGAATAATATCTCACCCAGTGTATACTTCTTGTGCCGGTCGATCCTGAAATCAGGAACGCCCTCAAACACGGTAACCAGGCTTTGGAGCGAAACTCGATTCTCAGCCATTTTATTTTTTCCCCCAAAGCTAATCCTTTGGTTTTATTTGGCATTTTTATGCGTCTGCCCTTGGAGGGGGAGGGGGAGGGGGTGGTGGAAATGGAAAGTGAAGATCATTTTTCTTCTTCATCCGGACGCCCTGACGGCCCATAAATACGCCATGCTCTCTTCAAAATCATGACGGAAATCCCCGCGGAGGAACCCTACCCAATCGGGTAGGCCTTCACTTCTTCCCGATTCAATGGCCGCCATGGCGTAGGCAGTGACCTGCTGTGGCAAATACCCCTGGGAAGAAACCTTCCAATAGCTTCCCCCTTCCGATGCGGACAGCCAGGAGTTGTAGGTGAATTTTAAGTTGCCGATGAACACCCCAAACCCATAAGCTATAGCCAACAGGTCCGTCAGCCATTCATTTTCTTCTCCTTCCAAATATACATCCTTTTCCCCCATCAGGACGTAATGGCATAACTCATGCACCATCGTTCCGATCAGAGCGGCCGGGTCGCTCAGTTGTTTGGCTTCGATCAATATGTAGTACCCCTCCTCATTCTGCAGATAAAAACCCGCCGCTCGCCTGCCTGTGCTGAGGTATTCAGCGATCCAGCTGTCCAAATGTGGGGAGTCCTCATCGAAAAAAGCGAGCCTGATCTTTCGCGTATCTATTTTCAGGATTTCGCTTACTTTTCGGAAAACGGTATAGGCATCTTTCTCCTGCCCGCTGAATTTCCAGTTGAAGGCATCATCGGTGGGCAGTATCACCGGTTGGCTTGCCAAGTCCAATACATTGTCCTGTATCCACTCCAAATGACGCTCTACCCAATGTATGTCTTCGATGAGGATCGGGGGTTTTAAGGTAATGCCAATATCGTTTTTGAACCAGAGGAGTTCTACGAGCGCATTTTCCCGGTCCCAGTTGGTTCGCAGGGCGCCAATGTTCTGGACGGCAAATTCGCTCAGTACCTTTTCGCTTATTTGCGCTCTTCTTCGGTTGTCCCTAAAATGGCCGATGATCGCATCCGGTGTGTAGAAGAGCAAGCCCATAGGGAACCCCCACCAGCCGAACAAACTGGTATTGATCAATTGCTTTTTTCTTTCTGCCTCCAAACAGGACGGGCAGGCGATCATAGGTTTCTTCTCGTGGTAAGTGGTTACCAGATAACTCCTTACTTTTCGGACATACCCGCCTACCAGCGCTTCATCCGATGCCCCGCAGCTTGGGCATTCCAGGCCTTTGATCTTGCCGGTCAATTCGTTTAGTTCCGTTGCCGGAATTCCCTCTTCCTGTACCTCAGTTCCAATGAGCAGGCTTTCATCCAATCCTCTTTTCCGTATCTCGGCAGCCACGATCGATCGGACTTCCGGGCGTAAGGCCTCCACTTCAAACCTGGCAATTTGCTCCAGCCTGGCGTCGTCCATTCTGGCGTAGCGGGCTTTTATTTGTTTTAGGTTCATCGCTGTTTCAATTGGGTTTTATAAGTAAATCTGCTTTCGTTATGGGTAATCCTGTCATCGCCAGAACTGCCGCCCATCAGCAGAGAGCATTCAGGCCTTCCAGCCAGCGTTGGTTGTTGAGGTAGCACGCTCCGGACAAAGGTTTTCAAAATTATACTTGATCCCCTTTAAAAAGTAGGAAAAAACGGACGTATTCCCTTCCATAGGGGTGCTCCGTGGTGCTGTAAAAGTGGATCTTTTCCATCGATCTTAGTTTGTATCTAAACACAACTTCGCTTCACTTTCCTTCTTAGCGGAGGACAAGGGAATCGGACCCACATTACAAAGGTGGTCGTAAACTGCTTTAGCAGGGCAGCGCTGCAAACCAATATCTGCCTATCCTCCGGTTATGAGTTCAAAGCAGTATGAATAACGAAATAGTTCCGGAGTGTTGATTTTTTTGACTTCCGGTGGATCAAGGATCAACTATTTACATCTCAAAGCCACGTTAATTTGCTCCTGGGCGGCCGGCGGGATCCCAATGGCGATTACGACGGCCTTGAGAAGGCTGGTAGCTACTGGAGCGGTACGGAGCAGGACACGCAGATCGCGAAGAGATACGGCTTCAACACCTACCGCCGCATTGCGGGGGTGGGCGGCCACGAAGATAAATCGTTCGGTTTAAGTTGCCGCTGCATTCGGGAAATTGACCATTTTTCTTATTGGGACCTACCTTGAAAATTGATTGCAGAAAGAATAGGAATTGAATTTGAGTAAAATTGGAAAGACAGCTTTTTGAGAAAAGCAAAAAAAACAGATATCCGGGAACTATCTTTCCGGCCTTGCCGTTTGCCATCTAAATCTATCTAAATATCATGTACCCAAAATATCATTCTTCACAGCAGTTTATGCAAACGAGCTTTCCTTTCAGGCTGACTCGTTGGTGGGTGATTTTTTGGGGCTTCAGCCTATGATCTTGCCATCCAGCCCAGTGGTTAGTCAACGTATGAATGTCGGGTAAGATATCTGTGTATTTTTCGCCTGATCGAGGCGGAGGTTCGGGATCGTAGCCGTAGCTACGAAGCCCGGTTCTCCAACGATGAGCAGGCGAAAAAGACACCATAGGTTACCCGAGAATTTATGCTTGACTAACCACTAGTCCTCTTTTTTGTTGAGGGCTTCCTGAATTTTTTTTTCGACAGCTTTGACCATTGGAAACGCGTGGTACTGTCATCGGTATCCCCATTTCCGAACTCAGATGATATCGTTTCAAAACCTAACAAAAAATATATGCCAAAGACTTATGAAGTAGTCCCCGAAAAATTGCTGGTGAAGCTTTATGAGCACCCGTTGGAAACAGGACAGGGTGCCATCCCTTGCCTCACCTACGTGACGGAAGGGTTGAAGCCTCTTGGGCAAAAAGAGATGGCCCTCACCATCAGCGGCCATGGCGCCGGCGGAGAGCCGCCTCCGGAACCACTTTACTTTTTCCAGAGTATTTACAGCCTGGCGGAAAAGGGCAGTACGGTGGATGTCGGAGGAGTATCCCGGCTGGAGGGGGATTTTTTCCCGGGGAAGCTGGCCGTCATCTACGGGCCGCCCAAGATGATCAAAGGCATCGATATCCCAACAGATGCGCTCACCCTGGTGCTGGTGACTACCAGAGAACTCGAGGTGGCAAATGCATTCGGGCAATTGCGCCTGCTGGCGCTGCTGGGAAAGGCCTACCGCTATTTCCCCTTTCCGGTATGGACGGATATCCTACGTGAGGAACTGCCCCAGGTAGCGGGAATGGAGAACAGCATCCTGGCTTCCGTGCCCCGAATAGGCTCTTTAAAGGCATATGTAATCAAGGAAGGCAATAGGGTCAAATTTTACCCCCATAGCACCTATGTTTTCCCAGGCGAAGCGCCACCGGATGGGCCCTTCGCCTTTTTAACCCGCTTATCTCCCGGTGCGGATTCTTGTCTGGTTTGGGCGCCCGGGCAAAAGGGCCCCGAGGCAATTTCCGGGCCTGAAAGAACGGCGGACAGATTGGGGGGCTGCTTTTTAATGGTGTCCCATACTCCTGGAAATAATATCGGAGGGATGATCGAAGATGGCTTCTATTTCATCTTCGATGACGAAAATTGGCAGGCTTTTAAATCGGCGCTGGCCGATGGGAAGGCTTTCTCGGCTTCTACAGATGACGGCAGCCTGCAGTTCGCTCTGGACTGGAGCCAGGGCAAAAGCACGTTCGTCAATCCGGTCGACGGCCGTTCATTGACGGGCGCCTGGAATAAATATGGCCCCGATGCGCCTCGTCAGGAAAAACCTTCCAACCGGTTGGCACTTCATGAGATCGTGCTGTTGTCTCCGGAAGCGGAATTCACGGTGAATGTGGACGTAGACACATTTTACGCCTACATCAGCCGCCTGAAGGAGGTGGCGGGAAAAGCCCCTTTACCGGAATCCTTTCCCGGAGTTTGGGTGGTGCAAGTGGATCTGCTTCCCGATGCTCCACCGGTTTTTTCTACGCCTGAAAAGCAGCAGGGCCAGGAGCTGAGCAGAGCCCTGATCAGCGAAATGAAAAAGTTGCCGGGAATTAAGGCCAAATACCGGAAGGTGCAGGTTCTATTCTATTTTAGAAGGTAATGGACGCAAATGTGTTTCCTCCTGTCTCCAACGGTAATGCCGGTGTTGTCATATTACAGCTTAAGAGTTTGTTCAAATTTCTTCGCTGATCTCTTTCTTTAGTTCTTCGGCTACTTTTTCCTCCAGGGCACAATGCTCGTCGGCATTTGTCATCCCTTCCCAGGGGGGAAGAAACCGGATGCCGAAGATGGATTCTCCCAGGTTGCCTTCACATCAAAGCATTGATTATCAGCACACTCATATCATTCCAAGGACAAAACCAACCCTTCAGCCACGATTTTTTTGATTAAACAATACCACCCGTGCATCGTTTCCTCATCATTGTGCATATAGTGATCAGCATATGCGAAGTGTCATTCTTTAATACCATAAAAATTAATCATGAATATCAGATTTATAACATTGCTGATCCTAACCAGCGCGATGCTCTTTTTCACGTCTTGTGAAAAAGAAAATTACGATAAAATCATTTACGAAGATCCTAACTATGATCCCGGTGAGTTCTACGAAAACAGTCCTATTCAAGCGGTAACTTCCGGAAATAGCGACGCCATACAACTGGGATGCGTACAAGTGAACTTCCCTTTTTCTCTCCAATTAGAAAACGATCAAACCCTGACGGTAACAACTTATGCCGAATTCGAAGCAGCCGTGAGTTCTTCAGAGTCCGTTGCTCTTGATTTTGAGTACCCGGTAGAGGGCGTCAATCACCTTGGCCTCGCCCAGACGTTCAACGATGCGCTGAGCCTGGGAAGAAGTTTTGCCACTTGCGTACCCACTAAAGGTTGGGGCCGGAGCCAATCCAGTGGCACAACCCTACCTGCCTTCCTCATGACTGAATATTGCATAGATCTAGACTATCCGGTGAGTTTGGTAGACGGCCAGGGAAATACGTATACAGCGGCCAATGAGTCGGATTTTGTTAAGCATTCGCTGGCACATTCAGATCTCTTTTTTACCCTGCCTCTGACTGTCAGATACAATCAGGCCATTACGGATATTACCAGTTTAGAGAAAATGTTTGATGCTTTTTCCATATGCAACGAGAGCAATTACATGCCTTTGCAAGAAGGAGCCAATGGGAGTATGGCGCATCCGTTTGACTGTTTCACCTTTGTATTTCCATTTGAGGTGCTGATTGTGGAACCCGACACGATCTCCACCATCGATGATGAGGATGAATTGGTCCAGTTATCCCTTTCCGGTGAAGAGTATGAGTTCATTTATCCCATCGATATTGAGGACGAATTTGGGACCACCACTACGCTAAACAGCGACCTGGGCCTTATTCAAACGTTCGTCGACTGTGGCGTCATTACCGTAGACACCACACCTGTCGATCCATGTGAGACAGAGGCCCACATCTTGCTTTTTTATAATGGATTGAACATTCTGACCTTAAACAGATACGAATATGAAATGAATTATCCGATCACCCTTATTGTGGAAGGAAATCAAGTCGTCCTCAATAGTGATTCAGATTATCTACCAGCCATAGGAGGATCACCTTTCTCTCCCCAAAGTGCTGAAATCGTATATCCAGTATCCATCACCCAGTTTGGCCGGACACTCGTGTTTAATAGCGATCAGGATGTATGTGGCTTTTATGCCACGCTGGACGAGGATTGTACGAACAAACCTGCCCATATCCAGCTTTTCCATAATACCGTAGGGGCACCGACGACATGTGCCTTCTTTGTCGAGTATCCCATGAATCTATCACGAAACGGAGTACAAATTCAAATACAGGACAGAGATGATTACCTCATCGCATTGAACGACCCCGGCGCATATGATGAGTTGGAAATTGTCTATCCCGTATCCGTTTCTAAAACAAATAATGGCCAACAAATCACATTTAACTCGGATGGTGAAATCTGTGACTATCTGGAATCCTGCTTCTAAATAAAACTCTGCTTAATCCCGGTGGGCAAAAAGTCCGCCGGGATAATCCTTGAAGAACTAATCAATGATATCAAATTCTACATTAGAAGCGGTTAAGAACAAAGACAAGAACTCGTTCAAGGTTCTATATCAGCAATGTATACCTTACGTATATACCGTCGTTCAGCGACACCTTTCCAATAACAGCGACGTGCCCGATGTCATCCAGGAAATATTTGCGAGGGTGTTCTTGAGCATCCACACCTTTGACGCTAAAAAAGGCGAATTCAAATCTTGGTTACGTAGATTGGCCATTAACCAATGCTATCAGTATTATCGAAAGGAAAATTTTGTTCAACTACATGTCGAATTGGATAATGCACATGAGGTGGCTGATGATGAGCTTCTTTTAGGTGAACTAACCAAGGAAGAAATTGAAGAATTACTGGACAACATGCCGGATGGATACCGAAGAGTATTTCTTCTTGTCATAATTGATGAATATACCCATGAAGAAGTGGGTGAATTACTTGGAATATCTGCGGACTCTTCACGGTCTCAGCTCTCCCGTGCAAAGAAATGGTTGCGCAAACATACTCCTCCCACTATTAAATCTTTGGCAAATGGACTCTAATCATAAAAACCTTCAAGATAAGCTTAACCGATCACCTCAAATTCCCGACGAACTCCAGTGGGAGCATATGGAAGATGGTATCTATTCCAAAATGGATGAGATCAATCATCAAGATGCTGATCGAAAAAATCGCAGGATTTTGTTCTTGCTATTTCTGTCTTTCGCGGCCTTGCTCCTGGCCTTTGCGTTCCTTTATCAAGAGTCCTCAACAGAGAACAACGCTACATCATTGGCCATCACTCCGAGCGATCCACTCAGCCAGCCGGATGAACAGCTTTTGAAGTCAAATGAATTGAATACCCCGGAATCAGATTTGGACATAAAAAGAAAGAAAGAATCAGAAAACACTTTCACTCCATCTTTCGGTGCTCTCCAGAGCAAAGAGATAAACCTGGACAAAACACCAGAAAACAGCCAGGCAAATCACTCATCTCCATATTCCACGGCCCAGGCCAGGCATAAGGCACCGGACATCCATTCTTCTCAACTCCTGCCAGAGGAGCCATTCACTCCACGGAGAACGGAAGGGATGACTAGAGAGAACATAAATACCGAAAATACTATCAGCCGTCGTATCGCCGATCTGGATTTTATTAATCATTCACTACTTCTGTTAAACATAGAAAGACGACTGCCTGAGGACGCCTTTTCAGGAATCACGAATAAAGTTCAGGCCTCTAAAGGTTTAGATTACTTGATCCGATTTTCCAGCGGGATCTCCACATGGGACTTTGGATATGGTTCAACAGATCCAATCAGAAAAGAATACGAGAAAAGCAGGCTTTCCTTTACCGCTCAAGTCAACTATCAACATTTTATCCATAAACGATACTTTCTTATAACCGGATTGGTTTATCAGCAATTGGAGAGCAGGCTGGATTGGTCTGATAACATCGATGATTACCGCGTAGCCCTTGAAGGCGTAGTGATCGGAACGAAAACCAATGCGCTCACTGGAGAAACGGAAGAAGTCCGGGGCGATGTAGAGGTTGGTGTCGAAGCCGAGAGAATAGTCAGGCATCATAACCGGCATACCCTGATACAACTCCCTCTGGGTGTGGGCATGCAACACCAGTTCGGGGCACTCAACTGGTACATCCAAGCCGGAACATCCGTCAATATTTGGGGGCATAGTACTGGACGAATATTACAGCCAGACAACGTATATGATTACAACGGGGCCTCAAATGAATTCTATCAGAGCAGTTGGGCCATTAATGGGTTTGTGGAAACCGGGCTGGGACTGCCCCTCAATCATGCCTGGGGCCTAAATGCTGCAATAGGGTATCAAAAAGCCTGGTCCAACTGGAGCTTGGAAGACGGGGTTCAAATGCGTCCTCAAATATTTAGCCTGCAGTTGGGGCTCACACACCAGATCAGGTAGGCCCATCGAGGCTGTGGCGAAGGTGCCGGACCGGAGCATTCAATTCTTTGTCAAAATGAATGAGTGTGCCCTATTCTTCGAAGGGCTGGTGGCTACTCACTCTTTGTGGAGAGACAAGAAATTGGAAGTCGCGCAATTTTTTAAAGATGCTTATCGGGTAATTGAGAGTGGGGAATATGATTTGATTGAGAAGCCCAGCAAATGAAGTTCAATTCATTTCACATAAACAGATGTTCGTTCACACCTCTGCTTACAATCATTCATTTGTGGTTGTTCCAAGAAGTGATTCCCTGAAAATCCATTAACTTCATACCCGAAACGCCCCCGCTGTGGAAGCAGAAACGCCGGTTTCAAGCCGGGCAAAAAGCCAGATTCCCTGGCAAAAAAGCTCAAAACACCCCAAACAAACCCAAAAAACTTTTAACCCGTTTTACAAACCCAAAAATTCGTGTTTAAAAACACTGATTATCAACCACTTAAAAACCTCATTCCAGCCCAAGGGGGACCGCCTATTTTGTAAGGCCCTGATATACATTTGTTTATAGATAAAAAATTATTTCAGCTTTACTTTATGAACGACTGTCTATCAAGGCTTTATTTTTTCACCAAATTTTATTCAGTGCAATTTTAGTGCAAAGCCAACTGTCTTTAGTGCAAAAACTTACCATCCTTTACTACCGCAGCCTCGCGAAAATCTGAAATCTGACATTTTCGTCTTCAACGCAGCACCTCCAAGAAAACACCTAAAATCCCTTTTTTGCATCATTTTTCGAAAAACAGTGCAAGCTCCCTGCCCGAAAACTTTCTTCCTTCCACCAGTTCGCGGAGTTTTGTGGTATTCGTTTAACCAAAACTCCAAAGAATGAAACGGATACTTTCCAACCTCATGCTCATCCTCCTGATGCTCACTCTTGCAGTAGCCTGCCAGAAGGATGTGGTTGCCCCCGTACAGAATGAAGGCAAGGTTGCCCTGCGAACCCTGGACCTTACTCCGGAAACCCTCCAAAGCGTCCATGACGCCCTCGCCATCAGGATCGACGAACTGTACAATGACGGTACGCTGACCGCACAACAGAGAAATTACCTGGCCAACCTGATGAAAAAGCTGCAAAAGGCTATCGACAAAGAAAACTATGAAGAAGCCAACCTCATCCTCGAAGACGGCCTCCTGGATTACCTGGAAATCCTGGCAGATGAGGATGTATTGTCCGATGAACTATTCCTTGAGCTCCAGGCCATCGCGACCGACACGCCCCTCGATCACGGCTCCGTCTTTCTCGGAGGGGTGGAATACCAATGGAAACTTATGGTGTATATTCTGGACCAAATTCACCCACCCATTCCGGATGAAATTCACCCACCTGTTCCGGACTAAATTCACCCACCCTTTGGAGCCTGCGTGAAGAGGTGAAAAACATTTTTTCACCGGCCATGTGTAGCTTGCTGGAAAGCGAGAATAGATGGCCAATACCCTTACACGCATGCAACAGATCCGGATGATCCTACAAGCTCATAGCCGGGGCCAAAAAATCCGGGCGATAGCCCGTACAGTGGGGCTGGACCGCAATACGGTGCGTACCTACCTTCGGCGGTGCCTGGCGCATGAAGCGGATACCCAGGCATTGCTGTTACTGAGCGACGAAGCGCTCAGTAGGATTGCTTACGAGCCAATAGCTGAAAAAGCGGTGGACGGGCGGCTGGCTGATTTTGAACAGCGCCTGCCCGGCTGGCTCATCGAGTTGGGCAAAACCGGCGTCACGCGGCAATTGCTATGGCAGGAATACCGCCAGGCCCGTCCAGGCGGCTATGGCTACGCCCAATTTTGTGAGCGGCTCAGAGCCTACTGCCGCCGCCAGGATGCAGTGATGCATTTTGAACACAAAGCCGGCGAAAGGCTCATGATCGACTTTGCCGGCAAAATGCTTTCCTATGTGGAGCCTAAAACCGGCGAGGTGGCCAGTTGCCCGGTGTTTATAGCCGTGCTGCCATTCAGTGGCTACAGCTATGTGGAAGCCTTGCCCAGCCAGCGCCAGGAGGATTTTATCCGCGCTATCGCCAATGCTTTTGCTTATTTGGGTGGCGTACCAGCCTGCGGGCTAATCGACAACCTGAAAAGCGGGGTGAAGCGCGCCAACCGTTACGAGCCTGCTTTTACCGAACTGCTTGAACAGCTCAGCCTGCATTATGGCTGTACCTTCATGGCCGCGCGTGTAGCCAAACCGCGCGACAAGCCCAGTGTAGAACGGGAGGTGCAGTTGGCTTACGAGCGTATTTACGCCCCTTTACGCAATGAGCAGGCCACTTCTCTAGCGGGGCTTAACAATGCCATCCGCCAGCAGTTGGCCAAACACCACCAGAAGCCTTTTCAGCGTAAAGCCGGAGGCAACCGCCTGGCGCTTTTCCAGGGTCACGAACGGCCCTTGTTGTCCGCTCTGCCGGCTACGGCCTTTGAAGTGAAGTACTGCGTCAAAGCCAAGGTGCAGCGCAATTACCACATCGTCATCGGGCAGGACTGGCATTACTACAGCGTCCCTTACGAGTATATTGACAAGAAGGTACAGGTGGTTTACACCTCCCGTGAAGTGGAAGTGTACTACCAGAACAAGCGAATCGCCTTGCACCAGCGCAGCCGCCTGCCTTACAGTTACACCACCCTGCCGGGCCACATGCCGCCCGCCCACCGGCACTACCTGGAGCAACGCGGTTGGACAGCGGAGTACTTCCTGGACAAAGCCCGCCAGGTTGGCCCCTGCTGCCTGGCTGCCATTGAACAGATACTGTCCACCAAGCTGTTTATCGAACAAACCTATAACTCTTGCCTGGGCTTACTCCGCCTTGTTAACAAATACAGTGCCGCTCGCCTGGAAGCAGCTTGCTGCCGAGCCCTGCGTGGACACCGCATCAACTATACCATTATCCACAACATCCTTAAGAATAACCTGGACAAACTCGAACAGCCCACAGAGGTGCTATCCCCGATTCCGGAGCATGGCAATATCCGGGGGCCGGAGGCATACCAGTAAAGGCCTATTAACCATCATTATCCACTTTTAAATCTGAAACCATGAATCAACAAGCCACCATCGAGCAACTTCAACAACTGCGCCTGCACGGCATGGCCCACAGCTATGCGGCTATCCTGCAGTTGCCCCTCCAGCAACAGCCTGCAGCCCATGAAATGCTGGCTCAACTGGCCGAGTCCGAAGCGCAATCCCGCACCCAGCGCCGTACCCAGCTGTACCTCTCCCTTAGCAAGCTGCGATATGACGCCGTCTTGTCCGAAGTCCACTGCTCGCCCGAGCGCAACTTCACTCGCGATCAGCTGGCCACCCTGGCGGACTGCTCCTTTATGTTCAACAGCCGTAACATCCTCATCACCGGGCCCACTGGCTGTGGAAAAAGCTTTATTGCCTGCGCCCTGGGCCGCCATGCCTGCACCATGGGGCACAAAACCATTTACTTGAACATGAACCGCTTCACCGAAAAAATCGCTTCGGCCAAACTTGACGGTACTTACCTAAAACTACTCAACCAGTTGGAGAAAGTATCGCTCATCATCCTGGACGACTTCGGGCTCCAGCCACTGGACCAGCAAATGAAACTAGCCCTGCTGCAGATGCTGGAAGACCGCTATGCCAAAAAGCCCATGATCATTACCTCCCAACTGCCCGTGGCTAAATGGCACGAATACTTGGGAGAACCGACCTTGGCAGATGCTATTATGGACCGCCTCACTGCGGACGCTCACCGCATTGAACTGCAAGGAGAAAGTTTACGCAAAAGAAAGGGCTTAGAATCGTAACTTTGACTCACCTCAGCACAGGCTCCTGGGGTGGGTGAATTTCATCCGGAATGGGTGGGTGAATTTCACCGGAATATACATATGGAAGACGGCAATAAATGGCTGGTAGAGAACCTGCGCTACCCGACTTTCGATGGTAATGGAAACCCGACTTCCTGGGCTTATCAAGGCACCGATGGAAGCGCTCCTTATGGCTTGCTTTACACCCAGGAGGCTGCCATCAACTTATGTCCTCTCTTAGGGAATGGATGGCGTTTGCCCACGGGCGATGAATGGCATAACCTGGGCGCTATTTACGGCGAATGGATGCCTGGTATAAAAAACCCCTCTGCTTTTCAGACGCTTTTAGACCCGATGTATGGGGAAGGCTACGGCACTAGCGGCTTTAATGCAGTTCTCGGAGGCACTCGCGCCATTTTTCCCGATGCGCCGCCTGATTACCAGAGCCTCGGTATCAAGGGCTTTTATTGGAGTGGCACGACTAATGATCCCACTAATGTTGTATATGGCAAAAGCTATTATTTCTATTCCTATCCCACGTGGGGTGATTATTGGCTTACATGGGCCTGGATAGGGGCAAAAGAAGGGCAATCCTGCCGCTGCGTCTTCACCCCTAACCCCGAATAACAAACCGCTTGTTCGAAAAACGCTTGTATACCTTTGCGGCCTGCAAAGAAAAGACAAGGGAGTTTTGGAACAAGCGCTATGGCAGGGCCGAAGGCCTTTCAACGGCGCCTGCGATGGGGGGAGGAGGAATCCTCCCTCCATCGCATTTTGGCGCCCGAAATGGCAGGTTTTCATTTGCATAAAAGGGAGCAAATGCCGATATTTGAGAAGTTGGCCTTGAGGGTGATTTGCCCCGAGGGCCTTGTCAAATACCCCAATGGTTATGCTCCTGTTCCTGTCCATGGCCGGAGTATTCTTGTCTATTCTTCTGGTGTACTTCAACGCCCGGAAGTTCCCTTCTGTCATTTACCTGGGCGCCTACTTTTTTTTGATCAGCCTCTATGGGTTTGTCACGTACTCGCTACTGTACTCCAAGTCGGCATGGCTGGCCAGCCTGGCCTATATTCATTTTTCTTTCTTGGCCTATCTGATCGGCCCATTGCTTTTCTTTTACGTCCGCTCCCTGCTGGCCGACCACTCCCGGCTGTCGCCCGGGGACTATTGGCACTTTGTGCCCATGGTGCTCTTCCTGGCGGCCATCCTTCCCTATTTGGTGGCGCCCTGGCCGATAAAAACGGATTATGGAGCCCAGATCGCGGCGGACCCCAATATCCTTGGCCGTCTCGAACCGACGGCTGCCCACCGGCTGTTGTCCACCCGCGTGGTACTGCTGAGCCAAACTGTATTTATAGCGGGCTACGCCCTTTGGTCTGCAAGTAATTTGCTTCATTATGTATGGAAAAAGCGGGGGTTAGCCGTGTTTACCCAGCAGCGGTTCATGCTGAAATGGCTGACAGCCTTGCTGGGATTTTCCCTCATCCTGGTGATCAGCCAGACTCTGTTGATCTTCGAAACATTCATCTTGTCAGATACTATCCTTTATTTCACCCTGAACGGACTGCAGGCCCTCTCCGTGATCGGGTTGGTCGGGTTATTGGTTTCGCCGTTCTTTTTCCCCAATATTCTGTACGGGCTGCCACGGACGCCGGCGCCACCTGCAAAAAAGGGAACCCAACACCACCACCAGGAATTTGAAACCAGCTACCTCGATTCCATCGGCCAGAAAGCCGATGCCTGCATGGCCACCTCGAAGCCTTACCTGCAAACCGGCTTCAGCATGGCCCATCTGGCTGTGCTGCTCGACCTGCCGGAGCACCACCTGGCCTATTATTTCCGGGAAGAAAGAAAACAATCCTTCACCGACTACCGGAACAACTGGCGCGTGGAGCATGCCAAAAAGCTCATCGAAGAAGGAAAAGCCCAGGAACTCACCCTTGAAGCCATCGGCCGGCTGTGCGGATTTGGATCCCGCAATACTTTCATCCTCTCCTTCAAAAAAGTGGAAGGTATCTCCCCCAGTACATACGTTGCCCGCCTGCCGGTTTAAGGAGCATGTTTACACTTTCAATGGGATGGAACATCCCTATCTTTACCTAAAGTAGATAAAATATTGGATAGGGAAAAAGCATTGGAAACCATTCAGTCCCTTCCCGATTAATTCACTTTGGATGAGTTGGTTGGGAGTATGATACTATTGGAGAAAGTCACCACGGGCTTGCGGGAAGAGTAGGGGATAAGGTGGAAAGCCAGCAAGCTGGTAGAAACGGTTTTTACCCAAAATGTAGATAAGAGGGAAGGCTCCACCAGGACTCTGTTTATTTACTTATTTCAAATTCAATAAGAATAGCTTTCCTGATCGAAACCTTGTACAGCGGCAGAAAATCGGAAAATGCCCGGTACCTGGTGAAAAAGAATCATGTGATAGTATCGGATATGACTTCGCAAGGACTACCACAACTTTTTAAAGCCTTTCAAAAAAAGCCTCTCCGTCTTCACCGTTCCGCTCCATTTTAAGCTTACCTTTAAAGGAACCCGTCCATTCAAGAAAATCAGCATGAAGCTATATATCAAATACATGGTCAGCCTGCGATGCAAAATGATGGTTAAGGAGGAATTGAAAAAGCTGGGCCTACATTATGTTGCACTTGACCTGGGGGTGGTAGACATTTTGGAAGACATCAGTCAAGAGCAGCGTGATCAGCTTAGGAAGAACCTATTGAAGTCAGGCCTCGAGCTTTTGGACGTTAGTAAAAGCATCTTGATTGAAAAAATCAAGAATCTAATTGTGGAAATGATCCATTATTCAGATGAACTTCCTGACGTGAATTATTCGGATTACATAAGCGAAAAATTAGGATATGATTATACCTATCTTGCGAATGCATTCTCCGAAGTCAAAGGGATCACCATACAGCAATTTATTATACTTCACAAGATTGAAAGAGTAAAGGAATTAATCCTGTATGATGAACTCAATCTTACCGAAATTTCCTATAAGCTTAATTATAGCAGCCCTGCACACTTATCAAACCAGTTCAAAAAAGTTACCGGCCTGACTCCTTCCTTCTACAAAAAAATGAAACTGAAACGAAATAAAAATCTGGAAGATATATGATGTGAGGAGCTGTCTGGAAAATATAATGCGCTTACCTTCAATTAGGCTCCTTTTGGTACCAATCAGGATTTTTTCCTGCCCGCAGGTGAACCCTAATTACGCCGTTCGGTTAGCCCGGAGAAGAATGACGCCCCCATTTGATCCGGTGACTTTATCGGCGGAAGTAAGCAGAAAAAAGCCACCGGCAGCGGCGCCAGGGGCAAGATCTGTTTAGGGATTTTAACTATTGTAAAAGTTAGTTCGAACTTGCATTCAGGGCCCGGGGAGCGGCTCGCCTGGCCTGAAAGGAGGAACTTATTTTTCTCCATCCCCTAAAACCTGTAACCCAGAGAAACCTGGCCTACAGCATTTTTTCCACTACCTAAGAATTGGCGGGAGTTGTCTTTGGCAACATCAACAAAGCCCTGGTTGTATCGGACGCCAATAAACATTTTGTTAAAATTATAACTCAGGCCGCCGGTAAGGCCAGCATCGGCCTTTTTAAAGGCGTCGACAACGATACTGTTTTCATTGAACACTTCATAATCCGGCGTTGAGATCAAATAGGATACAAAGGGGCCTACCTGTACATCAACAGGGCCCAACTTAAAGGCTACCGGCAGCAGGAGGTCAACATAATCCATGTTCAGGATTCGGCGATCGTTCAGGGGTTTAAAAGCCGCCCCTTTCACTGAGTAGCTCACTTCGGGCTGGATCGAAATAAAATCGGGCAAAACAGGCAGGTCCGCAAAAAAGCCCGCGTGAAAGCCGATGCGTTCACTTCTGTTGGGCAACAGGTCAAAGGAAATGTTAGTGGCATTCAAACCCGCGCGTATTCCAAACGCAGCCTGGGACTGAGATGCAATGGGGCTCATCAGCAAGAGTGCCACGAACCACAAAAGAGGAACATATTTCGGTCTCATTTTATTTTTAATTTTGAATTGTTATGGGATTATTTACCCGCTTCTTTTTGCGCTTGCGATTTCAATGTATCATTCGCGTAAACGGCGATCTCGACCCGGCGATTCTGTGCACGGCCCTGATCGGTATCGTTTGAAGCAACAGGCTGGCTTTCGCCTTCTCCCTGGATCCTGAGGCGACTGCGGTTAACGCCTGAATAGGCGAGGTAATCAGCTACGGCGCCCGCACGTTGTGTGGACAGGGTTTGATTGAATGAATCGGAACCGCGGCTATCCGTATGTCCGACGATCAGCAAGTCCGTATCCGTATATTGTTTCAAGGTTTCAGCAAATTTTTGAAGATCTCTCTTATTGGATTCCTTCAAGTCTGATTTGCCGAATTCGAACAACAACTGGCTATCGAAGGTCAGTTTAATCCCTTCGCCGACGCGTTCCACTGTTGCCGTTTCTCCTAACTCCTGTTGTATCTTTTCAGCACGCTTGTCCATTTCATGGTCGATAACGGCGCCTGCAGCTCCGCCCACAGCGGCGCCTAAAATAGCGCCGATCACTGTGTTTTTACTCTTATTGCCAATGACGCCTCCTACCACAGCTCCGGAAGCAGCGCCTATTACAGCGCCTTTTTCAGTCTTATTCATGCCGGTTTTGCCGGTTTCTTCGGTTGGGGCTTTTTGGGTGCTTTTACACCCGGCTAACAAAGTGGCTGACATAATTAAAAAATACAATAATATTTTTCTCATGATGCTTGTTTTTGATCTGTTATAGTGTGATCAGGAGCCATCCTTCTTAGATCCGGGTTTGGGGACAATAGGTTGGACGGCAGGCGGGCCATTTTTACCTTCTGATTTGTAAGCCGATAATTTCTTTTTAGCTCCCGATTTATCCGCCGGCTTTTTTTTGCTGTTTTTAGACCCTTTATCTTTACTCATGGTTTTTTAATTTATTTTCCCAAATAATTTGGGAAGTATGGTGAATGAATTTTCACTATTCAAAGATGCGTACTTTAAATAAAGGATGTTTTACACAATTCCTGAAAAGAATTACATCTTTCACACATTTTCGATCGTGTTGTTTTATACAGGCAGGCTATACTTTAACGGGAGCAACGGTTTTTATCCGAAAAAAGCCACCGGCAGCGCTGCCGGTGGCTTACTATGGGGATATCTATTATTATTACACCACTTGTGGTGGAAGAAAAATAAAAGAAAGGGCTTGAGTAGTAGCGCGAATAATGTGGAAAAATAATTTGCTTCCCCTTCTTCCCCTCTAAATAGTAATATTTTTCAGGGAGTCCAAAAGCCCGAATACCTGCAGCAGCCAAATGACAACAGCAATCACCGCCACAGCATTCAGGATGTTCTTGATCTTGCTATCCATGGGGATGTAGGTATTGATAAGCCAGAGGATAACGCCCACAACAACCAATAAAATTAAAATATTTAAGAGTGGCATAATGATGAATTTAAAATAGTTTAACCCAATGGTGCGTTGATGTAATTCCCTTCCTGTCACACCGTTTTTCAGAACGTGTTTGGAGGAAATATCAGATTCGAACCTTTTTATTATTAAGCGCAAATACCACAACACCTCCGACGAGTAGCAATACACCAATGACCGGCGACCACTGGACAAAGTGATTCTTATCCTGATTTATTTCTAATGGGCCTATGTCCACTATAGTTTCAGTGGTGACAAAATTGAATCCGGTATATGCTATCATAATTATTCCAATGGCAATAAGTACGATCGCTATTGTTTTTGTTTGCATGGTTATTATTTGTCAATAAATTTTAACAGTATAAAGGTCTTCACTTCTTATCAAATAAGCATTACACAAATCCTGAAAAAAGTTACACCTTTCACACATTCCGATATTTTCAATATCAGTAAACTGCCTGAATTCACTTTAGCCCCACTTCGGTACAACTAATCCCTGCTCGATAAAATGCTGCAAATCCCTGGAAGTGGCCAGTGTGACTAAATGGAAAATTTCTTTAGCGACGTGAGGTTAATAAGTGTCGTGTTTCGATAGGCAAGTGATTTTTTCTTTAGCCAAGGCGAGGGTTCCCGACCTTAGCAGCGCTAAGGGAGGCTGTTCCTCAACGCAGGATAAAGGAAAAAGCACTCCTAGAAAACCGACAGTTATTGATCGCACGTCGCTTAACCCCACACCCGAGCCCCCCTGGCCGTGGGAATGGCGCTGGAGGACCGTTAGGTAATCTATGCCCCTCCATTCATTTCACTCCTCCGGACCTTAAAAGCATACCATGGCTTGGTTTCTAACAACCTTTTGCTTTTGACCTGCGACATACATTTTTTGATGGGGCTCTTTGGGAGCACCGCTTTCAGGGCAGCCCTTCCGCTCGCCCTACATCGAAAATCGAACGCCACAGATCAAACAACAAATCCAGAAGGCGCCTTCATCGAATGAAAAGCCCCATTCTACCCCTAAGATGAAGCGTTTGTCGGTTAGTAAAAACCAAACCCAACATCCGGTTGCGGGAGGCGTTTCCTATTTATCTGCGGGTTAAGCTGTACCCAAAGCCACTACCAAAAACGCTACTTTGCATGAAAGCCATTGTTTTTACGAAATACGGAGCGCCGGATGTCCTCCAGCTCAAAGAAATGCCCAAACCCTCTCCTGGAGAAGAGGAAGTATTGGTGAAAATTCACGCCACGGCCGTCAATGATTACGACTGGAGCATGGTGAGAGGCAAACCTTATCTGTATCGCCTGATGTTCGGCTTGTGGAAACCAAAGAAGCAGATACCCGGCATGGAATTGTCGGGAACCGTAGAAGCAGTCGGCAAAAATGTGCGCGCTTTCCAGGTAGGGGATGCCGTATTCGGAGATATTTCCGAATATGGTTTCGGCAGCTTTGCGGAATACCTCTGCATCCATGAAAAAGCCCTGGTACTCAAGCCTGCTGCGATGTCCTTTGAGGAGGCCGCAGCCATCCCCCACGCTTCCTTGCTGGCCCACCAGGGGCTCGTTGAAATTGGAAAAATTCAAAAAGGGCAGCAAATACTCATTAATGGCGCCGGCGGAGGAGTTGGCACTTTTGGCCTGCAACTTGCCAAGTTGTATGATGCCGAGGTGACCGGCGTAGATACCGGCAACAAACTCGGGATGATGCAATCGATCGGTTTCGACCATGTCATCGATTACAAGAAGGAGGATTTTACCAAAAACGGACAACGTTATGACCTGATCCTCGACGCCAAGACCAACCGCTCCATATTCTCCTATGCCCGTTCCTTAAAACCCAATGGAACCTATGTTACCGTGGGAGGCTACCTGAGCTCCCTGTTGCAATTGCTAATGCTAAAGCCTTTGCTCTCCGCATCCAGCGAAAAGCGCTTTCATATCCTTGCCCTGAAACCGAACAAGGACATCGCTTACATCAACGAGCTCTTCGAGGCCGGTAAACTTAAAACGGTTATTGACGGGCCCTACACGTTAAGCCAGACGCAGGAAGCGGTTCAATACTTCGGCGAAGGAAAACACCAGGGGAAGGTGGTGATATCTGTTTCGTGAACAATCCCCGTTGATCCGCCTCACAACACCTCCACCATCTTCACCACCGTGCCGCCATCGCCGCTTATTTCGAGCCAATATACCCCCCTGCTCAGCCCCATTTCCCGCACGGAAAAAGATTCAATGCTCCTGTCCGAACCCGCCACCGGGATCTCCTTCTTCAGAATTACTTTCCCCACCGCGTCCAGGAGGCGCAGGCGCAACCGCCCAATAGGCCGCGGCATCTCCACCTCCACATGGAAAGCCTCGCTTGCCGGGTTGGGGAACACCTTTACTGCAAAAGCCTCCATTTTTGCATTTTCCTCCACGGAGGTCGATACCGTTTCGGTTACTTCCAGCACCTGATCCACAGGCACGGCCAGTAGCGTAGTGTCAGCCCCACCCGGAAACTCGATCCTGACCTCCTCGGCTACCTCGGCATCGCCCAGCCCAAAGTGGGCATCCAGGCTGTTCTGCCCGCAGTAGCCGGACTGGGCGCTGACCTCCCGAAGCTGAACCACCTCCTGGCCGCCGATGATGGCCCTTACCCTGACCTTGGCCCCAATGGCAGAACGGTTGGAACGGGTACCGGTAAGCCGGACCTTCAGCCAGCGGTTGCAATTGCCGGAGTTCAGGAAAAACTGGTTGGCCTCCAGAGGGGAGTTGCCTGTATTCTTGCAGGTGGCAATGCCAAGGTCGAGAAAGCCGTCGTTGTTGATGTCCCCCCAGGCGGCGCCGTAACTGCAGGGCGTAGAGAGGTTCCCGATGGTTCCAAGGTCGCGGGTGAAGTGTCCCTGGCCGTCATTCTGGTACAGGAAGTTGACGATATTGCCGTTGCAGTAGCCATTGCTGACAATGAGGTCCAGGTCGCCGTCATTGTCGAAATCGCCGAAGTTGGAGCCGTAGGAGCAGCCGCCGTCCGTTACCAGATCGCCGCTTGTCACCTCCGTAAAGGCCCCGTTTTCATTTAAAAAAAGCTGGTTGTTCTGCTCCGCAAAATAACCGGCGTTGGCCACGAACAGGTCGAGGTCGCCGTCGTTGTCTACATCGCCCCAACTGCTGCTCATCGTGCTGCGGTTGCTCTGGCTGGGCGCTCCGGCGCCGCTGGCCCTGGTGAAATGGCCGGCGCCGTCGTTTTCGTAGAGGTCGTCGGGCTGGTTGGCTTCGTTGGAAACGAACAGGTCGAGGTCACCGTCCCCATCGAAGTCCGTCCAGTTGACGGAGCGGGAAGTATGGGCGTCGGCCGACGGAGGGCCGTCTGGCAATTTGGTAAAAACCCGGTTGCCCTCATTGCGGAAGAGGAGGTTTTTTTTGTCTCCTTCTGAATTAGCCACATAGAGGTCGAGGTCGCCGTCGTTGTCCATATCGCCCCAGGAGGCCGTTTCCGAGTAGGTGCCGCCCGTGGAAGGGGCAGCAGCGGCATCATACGCGAAGGTGCCGTCGCCGTTGCCGAAGTAGAGGAAGTTCTTCTTTCCGTACCAGGTCACGGCAAAAGCATCGAGGTTGCCGTCGTTGTCGGCATCCGCAAAAGTGGCCCCGTCGAATGGTTCGACATGGCTAACGATATCGCCGCTGGTGGCCGCCGAGAACGGGCCGCCTCGCCCGCCGTTCAGGTAGAGCAGGTTGGCGGCGCCGCCCTGGGGGCCGTTGGTGATAAAAAGGTCTTCCCATCCGTCGTTGTTCACGTCCACAAAATTGACGCTGCGGCTGTCGGAGGGCGTGGAGACGAGCACTCCCGTAGTGATTTTATCGAACAGTCGGGTGATCGGCTCAAGGCCAGAAGGAAGGGTACTCGCCCACCGCCCTCCGTAAGCTCCAATGTCGCCCTGCAACCCGCAGAGCGAAGGGAAAACGGGTTCAAATCCATTTAGAGACAGGTCATTATCGCCCTCGCCTGCTGCGTCTACACAGGGAGAAGCGGGAGTAAGGCGGAAAAAGGCCGTGTCGGCAAAAAGCGGGTCGAGGTCAAAATTCCCCTCACCAGTATAGCCGCCCTGGATGTCGGAAAACCGGACGTTTACGGCGCCGCCAAACAACCGGGCAATGGGGCCGCCGATCGGCTGGGTATTGCCCCAGATGATGTTGTTGCGGGTTTCGAGCTTGATGGAAAACACAAAAATGCCGCCGCCCCGGCCACCGTAACTGCCTGCGCCCATGGACTTGTTGTAAACGATGGTGTTGTTGAAAACCTCCACCACTGTTTGGTTATTGGTGCCCGTAAACCAAAGGCCCGCCCCGCCAAAATCCTGCCCGCCTTCATTGTAGCTGACCACGTTGTTGTAGATCTTGCCGGTGCAGTAGTTGAGCACAATACCGCCGCCGTAACGCCCCACATTGTGGTGTATCCAATTGTTGCGGATGACCGGCGCCCCATCGCCGCAACGAATGCCGCCGCCGCCATTAGAAACCACGGCTGTAGTGTTCGCAATCACATTGTCCCGGATGATGTTAAACTGGATGGTGGGGGATGTGCCTTCCGCCAGGATGCCGCCGCCTTCCGTGTAGGTGCCGGCGCCGTGCGGATCGAGCCAACGGGTGCCCTTACCGCCTGTGAGGGTGAACCCTTGTACCACCGTTGAGGGACTTTCTCCGTCGACGATGAGTATACAACTGGCCGTATCGGGGTGGCCCGGCTGACTGCCATTGATAATCGTGCTCGCAATGTCGCCCGCCGACCCGGTAAGATAAAACCGGCTGGTCAGTACGATACTTCTACCGTTGAACCGGAGGTTTTCAAAATATTCGCCAGGCTGCACAAGCACGGTGTCGCCATCGCTGGAAGCGTCAATAGCTGCCTGAATGGTGGGGAAATCAGCAGGCACGTTGTGAATTTGGGCATGAAGGTGTTGAAAAAAAGTAAAAATGAAGGGCAATAGCAGTAGCAGGTCTTTCATGATACATAGCGGTTTTATAAAGATAAAGTGCCTGTTTGAATAATACTTTGGATGGCCACAGTAGCCATTCCCGTCTTACAAGCTGGATAAAACTACCCTCTCCGGGTTACATTTTTTTATTTTTGGTAAGAAGGCCTTTGGGGACGGGATATATGGCAGGTTACTGTACCTGAACCCTATTCGCCAACAGATTTCGACTATCCAGGGGTAGCAAAAAGCTGTTTGGAGCGTTAGCGCTTGGAATGGCGATTTTTTTACGAATTTTGGAGGATGGTGGGGTATTTAAGTTTTTGTGGCCGGATACCAAAACACCATAAAACCATAGCACCACAACACCATAAAACCATAACACCCTACCCTTAACTTTAACAAATGAACCGCCGCATCCTCCTCCATATCGGTTTTTGGCTGGCTTATGCCCTGTACGACGGTTATCTCTCCGTCCCGTTATCCGGGACGACCTTTGCCGACCTGACGATCTGGGAGCGGCTATCGATGGGTTACCGGGCGGAGTCGCTGCTGCTGTTGATCAAGATCCCGGCGGTTTACCTGGTGCTGTACCGCTTCCTGCCCCCGAGTTTCGAGAACAAAAAGTTCTTTAGGCTGGGCCTGCAGTTCCTGTTGACGGCAGCGATCGCCACGGCGGCGATCTACGGTACCTGGCATAAGTTGATCTACCCCCACATTTACCACATCGCCCCCCCGGCTGCTGCTGCCAATGCCTGGGTCGCCGCGTTCCGGCTGCTGTGGTCCTCGTTCGATATTCTGATGTTGCTGGGCGTCGCCTCGGCACTCAAACTGTTCCGCATGCGCCTGAGTATGGCTGAACGGGAGAAGCTCCTCGTAGAAGAAAAGCTGCAATCAGAACTCCGTTTCCTCCGGGCGCAGACCAACCCGCATTTTCTTTTCAATACGCTCAACAACCTCTACCATCTTGCCCGCAAACAAAGCGACAGGACGCCCGACGCCATTCTGAAACTCTCCGGCATGATGCGCTTCATGCTCTATGAATGCACGACGCCACGGATCCGGTTGTCGCAGGAAGTGAACGTCATCCGGGACTACCTCGACCTGGAACGGTTGCGGTACGGTTCCCGCCTCGATGTCGTTTTTCAGGTGGACGCCGACGATGAAGCCCAGTTGATCGCCCCCTTGTTGCTCCTGCCTTTCGTTGAAAATGCTTTTAAACATGGAGCTTCCGAAAGCCGGGGCAACACCTGGGTCAGGATTTTTTTACTTTTGAAAAAGGGAGCACTGAGTTTTCAGGTAGAAAATGCCAAAGACCCTTCGGAAGGGATGGTGGCCGAAGGCATCGGCCTGAAAAATGTGAAACGCCAGCTCGAACTGCTCTACCCTGGCTACAGCCTGCAACTCGACGACCGGGGCGATCAGTTTTTTGCCCGGCTCCACATCGATTTTCAAACCAATCCGAACAGCCATGATCAAGCTCAAATGCCTCATCGTTGAAGACGAACCGCTCGCTGCCGAGGGGCTGGAAGCGTTCATTCGGCAGACACCGGTGCTGGAGTTCGCCGGCGCCTGCAGCGATGGCCTGGCCGCCATCGAATTTTTGAAAAACAACCCGGTAGATGTACTTTTCCTCGACATCCACCTCCCGAAATTGAAGGGCCTCGATTTTTTGAAAACCCTTAAAGATCCGCCGCAGGTGATCCTGACTACCGCCTACCACCAGTACGCTCTCGAAGGCTACGAACTGAACGTGGTGGACTACCTGCTCAAGCCTTTCGGGTTTACCCGTTTCCTGGCCGCCGTAGACAAGCTCCGTATTCCTATGCCGGCGCAATCAAACCCAGCCCTCCAGCAGCCGGAACGCCCTTTCCGTTTTTTCAATGAAAATAAGCGGCAGGTCCGCGTTTTCAACGATGAGATCCTGTATGTGGAAAGCCTGAAGGAATATGTAAAAATACACACCACCACCGGTGAAACCATTGTCACCCGTTTTCAAATGGGCGAATTTGAAGGCCATCTGAAGGACGAAAATTTACTCCGCATCCACCGCTCCTTTTTGGTAGCGAAAGATAAGGTGAAGGCCTTCTCCGCCGTGGAGGTGGAAATAGGCGGCAAGAAACTACCCATCGGCAGCAGTTACCGGGCGGAAGTGGGGAAAGCCCTGAAGGGGATGGCGGAATGATGTGCTTCATCAATCGTTCATCAGAATAAGGCCATCACTGAAGTTGATAGCCTTACCCTTCACCTGTATCCAATAGCTGCCCTCAGGAAGGTGGCGGCAGTCGACCCGAGTTTCTGTTACTCCCGGAAAAATCGCCAGGTTCTGCTCCAGCACTTGCTTCCCCTGTGCGTCGAACAACCGGGCAGAGGCCGCCTCCTCCCTGTCGCTTCGGATTCGGATGGTGACCTCCTGCCGAGCGGGGTTGGGGAAAACGATGATTTCCTTTCCACTTGCGAAACTGACGGAGCGAATGGGAGAGTACTCGAATGTGTTGTCGAGGTCAACCATTTTGAGGCGATAGTAGACAGTAGGAGCAAAGCCAGGAACAGCAGGGACATTTTTATCGAGGTAGGTGTATTCTTGCAGTCGGCTAGAATAGCCAACGGCTGGGAGAGTCGTTACGATTTGCCAGGTTTTAAAATTGAAGGTTCGTTCTACTTGGAAATGGCTGGAATTTTCCTCCCCCACAGTGCTCCAGATGAGATGTGCATCAGTATTTCCTGCTTTGCGGACAGAAAAATTATCCAACTCCAGGGGTAAAGGAGCTCCGGCAGGATTGACCAACACGAGATCGCTGATTAGAACTTTGCTAGAGGTAAAGGGAGACGTGTTAGCCAAAGTAAATACTTTCGTCCCCAGTTCACCTTCCGTTTCCGGTTTCCAGACTAGGCCAACAGTCCCACCAGAATTGGAAAAGCCGGATATTTTAAACCTTCCTAAACAATGGGTAAGAGCAAGTCCGTCAATTCTTGCCACATTTGCATCAAAGCCGCTTTGATCAGAAACCGAGGGCCCGGGAAGGTTGATCCGTAATTCTCCATTGTCCACCGAGAGCGCCGCTCCATTAAAATAAGCATATTGTGTAAATAATGCATTTAACCCAGAAGGGTCAGTTGGAGAAAAAGTACAAAACCCTGGCGGTACAGAACCGACCTTTGTGAAATCTGGGTTGGCGAAATTTTGATCATTAAACGCCAGAATAAAATCCGCATTACCCAAATACAGGTCTCCAGAAGTTCCGGGTAAAGTTCGAAGATAAATGTCAAAGACATAATCTGTTCCCTGAAGTCCCTCATTCTGAATAGATAACTCAACCCTCACTTGAGCCGAAGTTGACAATTGAGCTAAGAAACTTGCGAAAATTAGGAAAAAACATCTCATGACTACTTGGTTTACGAATTCTCTTATTGTTGAATTTGAGCCGTCTTATTTCGGTTGTTCCAGGCATTGCTTCGATCTGAGGCATCGACCACGCCACTCAAGTCACTATCGGAAAGTTCATACCCTAACACATTCCGATCGTTCCATGCCTGGCTGCGGTCACCTGCATCAATCACCCCGGAGGCATCCAGATCCCCTGAGACCAACCCAAGGACACCTCCTCCAAGGCTGGCCTGCGCACTCACACCAAATGTGGGCGTTGCCACATCCGTAAAATCAACTATGGTTTCATCTGAATGGAGAGGAATTGCAGAAGCCGTCATCACTCCCAAATGGTTACGATGATGCACAGCAATATAGGCACTACTTATATCGCTCTCTGCGGGGATGGCCAGCGCACTTTTCCCATCAATATCCACCACATCGCCATCCCTTTGCAGAAGGGCAGAACGGGTGGCAAGCACTTCCGACGGATCAGATGCGTTACGCAGTTCGACCAATACCCAGTCTACAATGGCGTTCTGGCCGGTCGTATCGAAAATGCCCGGGTGCACTTTTTCACGCCGCCCGTCGACGAGGGAAAAAGACAAGTCCCGATAGGGCTCCTCCTGGGGCAACAGGCCCGAGCTTCTCAAATGGTCGCTCATCAGGCCCGAGCCAGGGTCATAAGGCCCCTGTAGAAAAACTTTCAGCCCGAGGCTGGCGTAATGATCGACATTTTCAGCAATGTACAATTCCCCTTCCGCCGTCAGGTAGAAGGCGTCCACATCTCCGTCCCCATCGGCATCGGAAAGCTTGAGCGCCTGTTGGATGCCAAGGGGCAGCAGGCAGGTATCAGCCTGGAAGGTACGGTTTCCCTGGTTGAGATAGGTCCGGAAGGGCAACGTTTCCCAACTGCTTCCATCGTACAAGCGATTTGCGAAAAGGTCCAGGAGGCCGTCGCCGTTGAGGTCGCCCGGCAACACCTGGGCTTGGGTGGTTCCAACGGCTATTCCATTGTAAGGGGAATAGTTTAAACCGCCAACGCCATATACAATATTAATGGATGTTGCTGTGCTAACAATGTCCAGAATACCATCCTGGTCGAAATCATAAATGGCATTGGGGGCATACCGGTCGGGATTGCTGGCATTCGAGGATAAGTTAAAGTTTCCTCCGTTGTTTTCGTAAACCCGGTAGGAAGGTGTACTGCCGAATGAATTATTGGAAGAATATACGAAATCGAGATCGCCATCACCATCCAGGTCGGCGAGCTGGCGCCCCGAGCCAAAGGCGCTGGTATTGATCAGCTGTTGGCTGGCAAAGGTGCCGTCGCCATTATTCCTTAGGATGGAAATAGTATTCGAGCTAAGGACGGAAATGCCCGAGATACCGACCAGGTCGATGTCGCCGTCCTGGTCTATATCGCCAAATGTAACCCCATTAGAATAGTTGGACAAAGTATAGTAAGCAGGCGCCGAGAAGGTGCCATCTCCATTATTGAGCCGAATATGAGCATTGGAGGGGACGTTGTGCGTCAGGACCAGGTCGGGATAACCGTCGTTGTTGAGGTCCGGCGTCCCTCGTAAATTGGAGTGGGAATAACTGTTGGTATATACCACAGGTGCGGCAAAAGTGTGATCTGACTGCTGCTGATAGACCAATATTTTTGTTGGATTGCCATAGGCCGAATGATACCGGATGATGTAATCCATCAGGCTATCCCGGTTCACATCAGCGGTAATAAAATTCAGGCTGTAATCCATCGCTTCCGCCGGCAGGGTGATCCCAGAATATTTTGGAATGAAGGTAGCCGCGGTTGGGTTTGTCGTTTCCGCCAGCCTTTCCCACACAAACGCAGGCTGGTTCACCTGGCCGGTATCCTGCAGGTTGGACAAGCTACTGATCATGATCTTTTCTCCGGCCCGGAACGGATAGTCCGGCCGGAATTTGACGGCATTACCCCGGCTGGAGTAGGAGCCTGTCCGCTGGCCAGCCTCGTCGCCCATAAACCGCAGATTGGTAATATTAAGGGTGCTGCGATCAATCGGGCGAGGATATAAGATCGTGACCTCATCGTTATAAGCCGAAGAGAACGTGGGCTGGCTTACTACGGACAGCGCATCGCAGTTGCAGTGATTGAATGCTTCTGTGTATACCAACTCGCCCAAGCCATCTCGCAGCGTGACCCAGTCTACGGAGCCGGAACCTTTGAAATTCACCCGTATGCCCAGTACGTGCCCCACCTCACCGGTATAGGGCAAGCTGTACTGCAAAACTCCGTCGAAATAGGTGCTGATAGCCCCGTTCTGAAGGACGATCTTAATGGTATGCCAATCACTCAGATTTTTCGCGAGCGCCCCCAGATCGGTACTGCTGCCCGACAGCCCTGTATCGCCAGCTCCTATGCTGGCGTACTGAGCGCAACCGTTTGTCATGTAGTTCACCCAGGCATTTCCCTTGTCGCCATATAATGTCAGTCCGGTATCGAAGCAGCTGATGCCGCCACCGCTTTGGGGGTTCTTCACTCTGACTTCCAGGGTAGCAGCGTCGCCACTGGCTGGAAAGTCGTTGTAATTGGCGAAAGTAGTCCAGTAATAGGATTGCGGCGTTAGGGCAGGGTCAATATGAGCAATGCCGCCTTCCAACACCTGGCACAAGTCTTCATTACTCTCCCGATAGCCGTTGGTGCTGGATACAAAGCTGATCCATTCGCAGGACCGCACCTGTATATGGAAATTTTCTACTACAACGCCATCCCGCATTAATCTTACCCTATAGACCCCTTCGTGGGAAAACGAATGTGTCAGGGTGCCCATAAAGGCCGTGACCGGAGTAACTACCCCATCTCCAAAATGGACCTCGTAGTTGCCCGGTGTAACCACTTGATAGGTAAATAAAACCTGATCCGTGGGGAAAACACTGTAGAGGTCAGCAAACAGGGTATCGGCACAACCCATAATCCCTTCATTGATTTGCCCGTTGCAGTTGTTGTCGGCCCAATCACACACCTCATCCGCTCCCGGATGTATGCTGGGGTCTCCATCATTACAATCCGTGTGGTCCGCAACATAGCCGGAAGGCGGGGTACAGGCCATCACCTCCTGTGCCGCGTCACCAAAACCATCGCCGTCATTGTCGGCATAGAAGGCGGAGGCCATCAATACTTCTACTGTGAATTCATCGCTACAGCCTCCTCCCACTCCTAAATGATCCACCGAATAGGCAGTGGTAACCATCGGGCTAACGACAATGCTTTCACCGATCTCACCCGTACTCCAAATCAGGTCACTGTTTTGTATTGGCGGAAGGTCAGCCGACCATGCCGGATCATTAATCCTCGTTCCATGGTTGCCGTTACCCGACCGGTCATTCACCGCCGTTCCGCTTCCTTCATCCAATTGCCAGTATCCGGCCAGGTTCGAAAAAACAGGGTGGGCATCGGTTAGAGTTCTGTCTTTCCAGGCTGCAATAGTAGCCGCGTCGAGGGCGGTATTCCAGATGCGCACCTCGTCGATATTCCCCCGGTAACCATCCGGCTGATACCCTTGGCCAATGATGAGGTCATTCGTACTGGCAATAGCAGCGGTGAAGTCAGCATCCACTTCGCGGTCAAAAACCCCATTGATGTACCACCTCAATTTGCCCTGTGCCATATCCCGCACCAGGGCTACGTGGTTCCATTCATTTTGAACCAGATATCCGGCGGAAAGGAAACTCTGATAAGGCGTGGCGTCGCCTCCGGCTGCCCCCCAGTAGAAGGTGATCTTCCCATTTTCCCACTGCGTGATCGTATATTCCCCTCCGTAGGCTTTATGGAGTGGGTTGCGACGTACCCCAAATAATGTCGGCTTCAGCCACATCTCTATGGTCAGGTCGCCGGTGATCTGCAGGGATGGGGCATTAGGGACCTGCACATAGCCGTCATCATCTTCAATGGACAGAGAATACATGGGGTCATCCTCTACCTGAAGGGTGACCGGCGTACCCGGGCAAATGGGGTTCTCCGAAGCCAAGATTAATGGGAGATTGCCGATTTCAATACCCGCACTGGCTACACACCCATTGCCATCCGTGACCGTTACTTCGTACTGTCCAATGGCAAGGTTATCCAAATCGGGAGTTGTAGCGTTATTGCTCCATACATACTGGTAAGGAGGTATGCCATTGGAAACTGTTGTCGATATAGCCCCCAGAGGCGGCTGCAAACAGTTGATATCGGCAACCATAAGCGCTACCTGCGGCGGGTCATTTATGATGATGGCCAAATGGGCCGTATCCTGACAGGCGCCATCCGATACAATCAGGTAAATTTCGTAATTGCCTGGGGTATCAAAAGAAACGGAAGGAGAGGGAGAGGAAGAGAATGTACTACCATCCAGGCCGATTCTCCAATCATAGGCCTGCGCATTGAGCCCGGTGAAATGGAGCTTCATGGTATTGCCTGCACAGGCGGTGGCCGGGTCATAGGCAAAAGCAGCATACACTTCGCACCCTTCCACGCAAACCTTCGACTGTTCCAGCTCCTGGGTACTGGTTGTTACTGTAATATCCGACAGGTTGCCCGTCAGTTGATCGTCCAGGTATAAGGGATAGGAATAGGGGTTTATCTGCTGATTGGCCAAACTGATGGTGAAGGGATAATCATTGCATAACAGCTCGAAGTTTTCGTCGGCCTTTATAAGCACCATCGCCGAGGAAGACTGATCGGCTCCGACGATAAGCATAGTGGTGTCGTTCTCGAAGAAGAAATCGCGAAATTCGGATTTGCTGTTGCTCAAAGACAGATCGGGGTGCTGATACCGGTTGTAACCCAACAGAGCACCGGACAGGTCAAACCGGAACAGGATACCCTTGTGTGCATAATTGTCGACGTCCCATGCCGTATATCCGGCGATGTACAACGTATTTCCTCTCAATTCGATGGCCAGCCCGGCCACACTCGACAGCTTTTTGACCCACAAAACATTTCCGTTCGGATCAGATTTTCCATAGTACATGACCCGGTAGGGGGAACCATCGTAAACTGTACCGACAAAGTAGATGTTGCCCGAAGCGTCAAAGTCGATGTCGTGAACCCAGTCCGTATCTCCATCCATAAAGTGGATCTTATGCCAGGTTAACATGCCGTTGTCGTCATATTTTGTGATCCAGCATGTGGGAACTGTAGCATATTCGAATCCTCCGTAGAGGTAATAGTTATTGTTGTTATCGACAGCGATGCCCTCCGGTAGTTTGTACCTGGCCCCTGGTCCGTAATTCCTCACCCAGATGGTTTGCCCATCGGAGCCGTATTTTTTTAGGATCAGTTGATGGTTGCCACTGATTCTTTGGGAGTGAGCTACAACAATATTGTCGAAATTATCAATGGCAACGGCGACATTGCCGCCAATGGAGCCCATACCCCCCTGTTTTACCCAGAGCAGGCCCCCGTCTTGATCCATTTTGAGTATTTTGAAATAATCGTTGACACCGGTAGCCTCGTTTACTACGAGAATGGCTCCATCTGAAAAAAGGGCTAATTTCCTTACTCTGGTGGAGTTATCTATATATTCTTTGCTCCAAATTTCATACCCATCGGGGTCGAACTTGCTCAAAACGAACCCATTTGAGATCCTGGATACCACCAGCACATTGCCATCCGGATAGGGCACGATCTTTTCTCCGGCAATCCCCTGTCCGGCCGGCTTATAGGTTTTGATGAACCGCGTATAATCAAAGAACTGGTCGCTGGAGGTAGTGAAATAGGCTTTTTCGCTCCAGGCCGACTCCAGGTTCTCACAAGTGATCTTCACCTGCCACTCGTACAGTACGCCGGGCTGTAAGCCGGAGAGGGACAGGTTGCTTGCTGTAACCATTGCGGTTTGCCAATCCGTGGAGTCCACTGGTTTGTAGCGGACTTCAAACTCGAGGGCAGGGGCTACCCCCTGCCAGCTGACATCGGCAGTTTCTTCGGTTATGGCGGCAGTGGTGAGGTTGGTGGCTGTGCCGCAGGTGAGGTTTTCCGTTCTGAACTGTACTTCCTGGCAGGCAGGAGTAATGCCTGCTGCATTATACGGTGTGACCGAAACATATATGACCGTATACTCTGGAAGCACGCTCAGGCCATAAGTCGTCGTATTCCCCACATCCACATTGTCTAAAATGTCCGTCCCTCCAGACGAAGTACCTACTGTCAGCCGGTAACCAGCGGCATTGGGAACTGCATTCCAGGAAAGATCAGCATCAACACCAACTGCGGTGGAACCTGGAAGCGGAGATACCAAAGCCGCACAATCCGGCACCGGCAGAGGCGTCGAATAAACGACAATATACTGCGGTATCAATCGGGTAGAAGATACGTAGTCCGTCCCGGCCGCTCGCATCTGGGTAGATCCGCCGCCGTCCAGCATCAGGATTTTATCGTATTCGATCCCGAAGCTATGCAGGCGGGCGGCGGCATGGGCCTGGGTGGCGGCAGCCGATGAAAAGAGCGCTACCTTTTCGTAAACGCCATCGCCGTCTTCATCAAGCACCCCGGCGAAAGTCCGGCCGGTACTGGACGCCGGAGCCTTGTCTGCCGTACGGAGCAGCCCGACGATGCCCTGCGGAGCACTGGAGGCAGCTACACTATTCGGGTTATCATTGAAGATAACGACATCCGCCCGGTTGCTCCAAACCGGCAGGAAGAGTTTTTCCCCGACAAATTCTGAGGCGTTGCCATAACCATCAGCTACCATTGCCCCACCTTCCTTTACCGGAAAGGCCAACTGGGTAGGCGAAATACCGTCATTGAAGAACTGGCCATTCGTAATCGAAAATACATTGTAATGCAGCCCTGTTTTCTCCGTCCAGACATCGGCCATGCTTTCCCGGGTGAAATAAGGGTTGGCCGTCCCACCTCCACTGTTAATATTTCCATGGCCGAATTCCAGGTAAGCGCCGGCTGCCAAGTCGATGACCTGCACATAGTCCGTGCTGCCGCCCAAAAAGTCCTTTTTGAAAAGCTGGACGCCATCCGCTTCTTCGATTTTGACAAAAACAGGAGCTTCAGCTGTGGCCGAACAGCCATTGGCGTCAGTTACCGTCACCATAAAGGCCCCTTCAGATAACCCCAGGGTGGTGGCCGTCGTCGCGCCGTTGCTCCAGTAGTAGGCGTAGGGTGGCGTTCCTCCAGAAGGTATGGCAGTCGCCCAGGCGTCACCCGCACCGGCGCCACCCTCGTGGCCCACTTGAACCTCGATGGCCACTTCCTGTGGTTCTCCCACCGTAAAGCTGGCCACTACATCGCAACCCGCGCCGTCTGAAACAGTCACTTCGTATGTGCCTCCCGCCAGGCCGGAAATGGAAGAAGTGCTGGCTCCATTTAGCCAATTATAGGATAGAGTACCCTGAGCGCCATTGGCGGACAAGGCAATAGAGCCGTCGCCGGCCTCAAAACAACTGACGTCCTCCACCTGTGCGAAAACGGTAAAACCGACGCTGGTATTGGAAATGGAAAAATTCTGGGTGATGGCACAACCACTGCTATTCGTTACCTGCACGCTGTAATTCCCCGCCGACAAACCGCTGATGGAAGGCGTCGTCGCGCCGGTGCTCCACAATACCTCAGGATTATTCACGGTAGACACATCGAGGGAAGCATAGCCATTCGCGTTCCGGCACTGTTCATCAAAGGTGTTCACAAAAAAATCGGGGGCTTCCTGGACCGTGATCACTACACTGGCTTCATCCGTACAGCTGCCGCCGTCTGAGATATTCAGGTATGCGGTGTATTCTCCCGGAGCAGTAAACGTAAAGGATGTATTGGCATTAGTCGAGAAGGGCGTTCCATCAGTACCGATCCTCCAGGAGTATGCCGATGCGCCAGTGCTGGTGGAGAAAAAGTCCACGGCCTCTCCTTCACAAATGCTCACGGCACTGGCGGCTATATTTGCGGTAATATTGCAGCAGACTGCAATAGGCTGAAAAACAATATCTGTGGTGAGCCCGGCAAGCGCCTGCTCCGGCGCGATCAGGCCACTGGAACTGATCCCGTTTCCCTGATTCAAAGAAGGGCTGGTGGGCGTTACTGAGAAATCAGAATCCAGGCAGTCCAGATAAAGACTTTCGTCAACATGAGCGAAATACAGGGCATCCTTCCCCGAACTCAATTCCACTTCACCTACTGCCGCCAACTTTTGGTTGGAAGTAGGGATCAAATACTTGATCGCATCTTCGCCAGGCCCCCCCGCAAAATGTATTTTTTTCCCGGCGATAAGCGCTCCGTCAGTATAAACCTTCATGAGCACGCCATCCCAGTCCCCATCATAGATCATTTTTCCACCTAACAAGAGCTGGGGAGAGACATCGTACTCATACATTCCGCCATAGAGAATATTGTTAGTTCCGGGCTGGTAAGCTTTGGTAAACTCTAAGGCACCAAAATCTGTCAACCGACAAAGGAAGAACTGACGCCCGGGGCCCATCCCAAAGGAAGAGCCTACAATATAAGGCGCAGAGCCTTTCATGAAAACACCTTCCCCTATGTCGTCGTCAACCGTGCCGATCCAGCTGTTCTGCAGCAGCGTGCCGGTGGAGGAAGAGAAACGCAAAAAAAGGATATCCTCATTACCAAAACTGCCGTCTCCCTTGTAATTTCCAGTAACCAGTATATCCTGAGTAGCTGGGTCCAGAAAGGCATTTCTGGGGTTTACGTCCCCGCCTGTCCGATAGTAATATTTTTTCCAGTTCACATTGCCCGACAGGTCCATCTGTATGGCAAAGGCAGCGTCCCGCCCCGCCCCTAGATACAGGCCGGTGACCACAACCTGGGCGGCATTATTTTCCAGGATACCGGCAACGCTGTGAATATCCGAATTGCCGAATTCCTTTCCCCATAGGACATTGCCCGCGGGGTCCAGCTTCAAAACTGCCAAGTTAAAATTCTTAATGCCCGCCAGTAAGTAATTGCCATCACTGAGCACCGCTACTCTGGTTATGACGCCGGAAAGGCCAGTAAACTGTTTATTCCATATGATCTGTCCCGTCGAAGTGATCTTTTGGAGAAAAAGCACAGTCCCAATAGGGTTACTGGAGGTGATGAGGAAATGGCCATCCAATGTTTCCGCAATATTATGGGCACGCAGGTCGGATGTGTATTCATAAACAGCCTGTCCGGAATTGCTTCCGCTGCCCCCGTCGGCTGCGGTACTGAAATAATAACTGGTGGAATACCCACTATTCACCCCACCACACACCGACTCCACCTGCACCTCGTAGGATGTGCCCGCCGTCAGCCCGCCGAGGGAATAGGTAGCGCTAGCTGTATTGGCCGCCGGTTGCCAGGTTGTCGCTCCCACCTCCCGATAGTGGATATTGTAGGAAGACGCCCCGGCAGCGCTGCTCCAGCCCACCATTGCCGACGTTTGAGTAACCGAGCTGGCCGTAAGGCCGGAGGGTATCTCACATGCCGCCGTAGATACGAATATAGTAGTGCAGTACTGATCGGCGCCACAGGTATTGCTTACGCCCAGGCATACGGTATAGGTGCCCGGTGCGGCATAGGTATGCATGGCGTTTTCCTGGTTCGAGGTATTGCCATCGCCAAAGGCCCAGGTATATCCCGTGCCGAACGCAGAGGTATTGTTAAACGTAACGGTAAGTCCGAAGGCCGAATAATTGAAGCCTGCCAGCGGGTCCTGCCCGGTATTGCTGATGGTGAAACTGCTTTCTGCTGAGCACCCCGCCAGATCGATAACCGATACAGCGTAATTGCCTGCCGAGAGGCCGCTGGCCGTCGCGCCGCTCTGCGACGGGATGGTGCTCCAACTGTATTGATAGGGGCCGCTGCCTCCACTGGCGGAAGCCGAGGCGGCGCCGTTGCCGTCCTCGCAGGTTTCATCTACAGGCGTAACAGATACCGAAAGGCCGCCGCAGTCCATCAGGGTAATGGGGACATTCAGCGTATTGTTGGCCTCCGACAGCTCATTGGGCACATCGTCATCGTAGTCCGCCAGGATGAGGATATACTTATTGCCCGCATTGGCATCTGCCGGTATGTCCAGCATTTCGGACACTACCGGCATGGCGCCGGCGCTCAGGTTGGGGGTATACAGGGTGGTAAGCACCGCATCAGCGCCGGGCTCGTAGGTGGTATTATCAGACAACACAAGAAGGGTGGTGAAGCCGCCGGTGGAGCCGGTGCCTATATTTTCATTGTTGTAGGTGAGCGTCACCTCGCCCCCGATGCCAACTGTGTTCAGGCTCAGGGCGCCGTTGGTGGGGGTGATGTCCGGCTGGTGGGGGTTGACGGCGTTGATGATCCTTTGGGTGCGGTTACCGACTTTGTCGTAAGCGTATACTATGGTGGTCCCGTTGCCGTACTGGACTTCGGTGAGGCGGTTGAGGTCGTCGTAGATGTAGGTGAAGGATGCAGGGGTTTGTCCTGATAGCAAAAGCCATAGAGATTGAAAAAAAAATATTATAAAGGCAGCATATTTTTTCATCTTAGCTAAATATCGAAATGAATGATTTCTTGATAATTTTCATTTAGTTAGAATGAATAATCGGGCCAAAGGGAGTCATTGTGTAATTTTTCACTTTGTGAGGTTTATACTCATCCATTACAGGTGGTTGCTTGGGTAGATCTAATGGAGCCGGGTTGCCAACGATAGATCCAGGCCCAATGATATCATTTGGATAATTAATTGGAGAACTAAATTCATGGAAGGGTTCACCTGGCTCAATCTTAGAAATTTGAGTAATGATATTGGCTATATCCATTCCTGCGCCTACTGCATCAATTGCTCCTTTCGGGAAACCTCCGAAACCTAGTGAGGCTAAACTATAAATAGTGCTCCCAATGGCTTCACCATTTTCACCACAAAGCCCACCTACAAGTCCTCCTGGATCTTCAGCCATGTCAACCATCGCTGCTTCAGGTTCATTAAGATATCCATCAATACTATTAACTGTCCCCGCTATAGTACTGTATGCTCCTCCTGCAGCAAATATGCTTATACCAATAGCTACCGGAAGAGTAACAGGAGCTCCGCCAATGGCTACTATTACCCCTCCAATTGCAACAACCCCTCCTGCTACCGTAAGAAGACCGTTTTGAAATTTTTCCACATTTTTTGCTTCTTCTCCACCGGGATCACTGTAGTTCACCGGATTCCCTCCCCCATACGCATACAAATTATCACTCCATATCGGATCCTTACTCAAAAACCGCCCGATCGACGCCTCGTAGTAGCGCGCCCGCATGAAGAGCAAGGTACTGTCTTCCTGCATCACCCCGAAGCCGCCGACGAATCGGAAAGGATTGAAATCTTCCTCCTGCAATTGCAGGCAACTGCCGTATTCGTCGTAAGTATATTGATGGGTGAGGATTCCGGTTTCATCCGTCATGGCGATGGTGCTGCCCCGGAAGTCGTAGTGGTAGTAGCGGGTATCGCCGTTGGGTTTCACCCGGCTGATCATACCCAGGCCGTAGACGTAATAATTTTGAGCATTGCCATTACCGTCCTGCTCGATCAGGATGCGGCTCATGCCGAGGATATCGAGCACGTATTTGGTGGTGACACTGTTGCGCATGGCCTGTCGGCGGTGGCCCAGTCCGTCGTAGGCGTAAGTGGCGTTGAGATCGCCGGAAACGGCCGTGAGCATATCATGCGCGTCCCAGGATAAGGTGAGGTTCCTGACACCGGCTATGATCTTCACATTTCCGTTGTTGTCATGGGTGAAATTTTTGCCGCCGCCGCTGAGGATCTCATTGCGGTTGTTGTAGACGTAATCCGTTTCATTGATGTCGGGCAGAGTGCTGTAGCCGAAGGGCTCTGTTTTACTTTCCAGAGTGTGGTTGCCCAGTTTATCCAGCTCGAACCCATAGGCGCAGATGATGGCGCTGCCCTTCTTCGTCACCAGGCTGTCTACCCTGCCGGCGTTGTCGTAGAAGTATTCGGTGACGACGCCGTTGGGCAGTTCTGCATGATCCAGCCGGCCATCATCCAGGTAGAAGTATTCGGTGGTGTTGCCGTTCCAATCGGTGACCGTCTTCATGCGGTCGTTGTCGTCATAAGTGTAGTCCACGTCATTGCCGCCGGGATAGACTATTCGTGTCACATTGCTGTTCGCATCGTAGATGTACTGCACTGTCTGCCCGTCATAAACGGTTGAGGTGATGCGGTTGAGGATGTCGTAATTGAAGGTGATGGTTTTGTTGTCTTTACTTACCGTTTTCAACCTATGCAGATTGTCGTAGCCATAGGTGGCGTATCCGTCACTCTCCAGCAATCCTTTGGTGTCCAGATAATCATAGTTCAGGTCCGATCCATCTGCCTTAGTAATTTTGCGCAGCTTGCCCTCCGCGTCGTACTCGTACTGCCGGGCGGCAGTTCCGAACGTTTCTCTCTTGAGGAGGTCGAAATAATCGTACTCCAGCTGCGTCACGTACCCACGGGCGTTGGTGATCTGCGTCAGATTACCGTTGCCATCGTAATTGTACCGGGTGGCCACCTCCTGGTACTGCGGGTGGTTGGGGAGGAATTTGGTGACTTTTGTGATAAAGTTGCGGTCGTCATAGTCGTAAGTTACCTTTTGATCATTGGGGTTGTAGAACTCCTCCAGCCGGCTGCCTGAGTCATAAATAGCGGTAAACTCTATGCCCTCCGGCGCGGTCACTTTGTTGACATTGCCGTGGTTATCGTATTCATAACTCGCAACGATCCCTTCGGGGTTAGTCACGGTATTGACCAACCCATAAGGATAGTAGGTGATGTTGGTGGTGCCGATCGGGGCATTTACCGCCGTCAGGTTTTTGCCGTCGCCGTAGATGAATGTTGTTTCCTTGCCCCGTGGATTGCGGTAGAGGGTGATGTCATTAATGGGGCTATATTCAAAATGGTGGGTGATCTCATTCCCAGTATTCTGCGCCTGCACCACATCCTCCACATTGCCCCTTTCATCATAAGTGTAAGTGGTCGTAATTGACGTAGAGGCTTGTCCTGTAACTGTTATGGAAGTTGGGAGAGTTGGATTAAAGGGGTCTCCATAAACAATATCCGCATCATTGGTAGAAGCGTTTATCTGGATGGCTTTCCCCAGCTCATTAAAAGTATAAATATAATCCCTTGGCTGGGACGAAACGCCGTCGTAAATGCTTATGGTGGTTTGGGGGCTTACCCCGGGATTCAGGTTAAAGTCCACATCCGTTTGTTCCATATTCCCGGTCGTGGTATTATTGGTAATGGATGAGGTCAGTTTTTTTTCCTGGTAATTGTTGGTGATGAAGTTGCCGTTGGGCAGCGTCACTTTTTGTAGTAGATGCTCTCCAACGTAGTTGTAGTTCGTCTGGAACCCCTCCGCATCCTTGTACCAGATCAGGTCGTCCAGGACATTGCCGGTATAACCCTGATAAAATTGGATGCTTCTGCCCAGCGACAGGTCCGTCACCGTTTGGATCTTGCCTGAAGTACCCAGATAAGAAAACCGGAGTTTTCTGCTAGTAGTGCCGGTTACTTCATAGAGCCGGGCCAGGGTTTTATCGTTATAGAGATGCACCTGATAGGCCAGGGAGATGGTATTGTCATTGCGGTCCTTTATCTCTTTGAGCATGTAAGGTGCATGGTTGGCGTTAGGTATCCTTTCAAAGCGGAATTCAACCTGGTTCTTTTTTTTGATCACGTAGGCATTTGCTACCGCGTCGTAGGTGAGTTCATCGTAATTGCCCTCCGTAATGGATGGTGGCTGGGTACTGCCGTTGTTTTCATAAGCATGTATAGTCCCGTCGGGCCACACCACAGCGAGTATATCTTCCTGTATACCCGAAGTATTGCTATAACCAGGTATTTCGACGATATAGGAATGGTAGGTGTGCGTCCAGCCAACGCCCAGCGGGCGGACCGGGAAGAACTCGTCCGGCAGTTCTGTCAGGTAGGCATTGTAGGAATGGCTGAAAACCAGTGGCATGCCCCGGCTGGCGATGTAAAACCCGGTAGCGCTATAGCTGTCGAAATTCCCGTCGGAAAAACCGGGATGGCGGCCGAGGTTCTCCGGTGTATAATTGCCGGGGTCGAAGAACTTGGTGTCGTCCATCGGGTTGGTTATGGCATTGTCCTGGCAATCCCCGCAGAGCGCCAGCAGGCGGTACAGGATGATGAATGCCGCTTCCCGCGTGGCCGGCGCATCCGGGTTGAAGCTGGAATTATTGGTGTTGATCAGATTGCGTTCGGCAAACTCGGCAATGTACTTGTGCTCCGGATGGTCGTTCGGCACATCGCCGAAAGGCATCGCGGTGGCGTCACAGGGTATATTGAAAGCTTCGGCGTACACTTTTAGTACCTGCCCTCGTGTTATGGGGTCCCCCGGCTTGTAATTGGAAAACCGCCGGTCGAAGGGCGAAACGCCATCGTCATATTCCAGGTAACTGAGCACCTTGCCGTACCGCTGATAGGGTTCATCATTCTGCATATCGAAGAAGGGCACCGGAAAATCATCAGCGTAGGTACTAGTTGCGGGGTCGCCGAATAAGGCCAGGAAAGTGATCTTTGCCAGGTCTTCCTTGATGATGGGGTCGGTGGGATTGACACTGCTGGCCGGCGCCGCCGGGCTGTCTAAAATGCAATGCGTGCACAAATACATAGCAGCGGTGTAGGCTTCCACCTGTGCAGACGGCGGATCATTAATGGTACAATCGCATACGCCGGTGTAGTTAGAATTGATCGTGAAGAATGCGTCGCTTTCATCGACTACCGTTCCGCAACTGGTATTGTAGATCTTGATCTTGTAGTCCCCCGCCGCCAGGTTGGTAGCAAAGATACCGCCAGGGCCGGGCACAAATGGGCTTGCATCGGGGATGCCGTCGGCGATCGTGGCTTTCGTTTGTCCCTGTGCATTGACCAGCTCAATGCTTAGGTTGCCGAAGTTGCCGGACGATGTCCAACTGATCGTGGGGTAGGGATCGCCGGCATTATAGACCTCCCCACCGTTGGGCGAAGTGATGTCAATATGATAAGCCGCCTGGTCCAGCGCGATAGAAAAGTAATTATCGCTGAGATCTGCCGTAGCTGGCCCGTTATTCGTCTCATAGATCTTTACTTTGTACTCTCCAACGGCACATGCAGAGATATTGTAGGCATTATAAGGGCTTATATTGGGAATGCCATCGGCGATTACAAAGATGGAATCCACCTGATTTTCGGGGGCGTTCACGAGCTCGATGGAGACGTTGCTGATGTTTCCGGTGAAAGACCAGTTGATGGGGCTGAGCAATTGTCCAACCTCAAAGGCCTCGCCACCATTGGGAGAAATAACGGTAACATGTCCTGGAGCCGGTGCAATAGTCACTGATATAGGGTTTTCAAAATTGCCTGGATCAAGAACTTCCCAGGCTCCAGTTCCGTCTGTTTGATAGACGACAAAAATATCATACATTCCTGGATCGGTTCCTACAGAACCAGTCGAATGAACTAGATCCGTATATACAGTGCCTGTGCCAATAATAATATTGTCATCTCTGTCCAGATCGATTTCCTGGCCAGATACTAAGATATGCATAGCCAGGTTTCCCGACCAATTTCCCCCATTATTGACAACAGCAGCGCTAAAAGTAGCTGGGGCTCCGTGCACCAGAGGATTGGTCACGAAAATTGGCGCATTCAATTGCAAAAGAGTAGAACCTGGGGGATAAATGGTGATAGGAAGTGGATTTTCATAGAGCCCGGGATCAACATTGATCCAATCGCCGGAATTGGCAGTCTGATATTGTACTCTGACCTGGTAATTCCCGGGATCACTATCGATCGGGCCGTTTGGACGAGTTAAAGTGTAGGTTTGACCAGCACTTAGCGTTCCGTTGTAAGGTGCAATGATATCATCGGATGCCCCTGTTGAAAGATTAATAAGTTGTAATGCCAAGGCGCCTGACCAGGAAGTGGCGCCATTATTGATGACCGTAGCCTCAATCATACCATTTTCTGCCTTAATAAGAGAAGTTGGGATAACAGTGATGGGGCTCTGCAAAAAAAGACTGACCGGCGATATTTGAAAGGCGCCTGAATGACCAACCGGAGCATTGGATGGGGTGCAGTATATTTTGAATCGAACATCAACATTTTCAATGCCCGGTATTAAGTTGTCATATTCATCATACCCCACATGCCAAGAGAAACTGCCCGTTGAGCCATTAAAAGAGAGGTCGCGCTCCAAGACGTAAAGGCTTCCAGCGCCAATTTCTTCAAGTTCAATGGTAACTTGAGTACATCCAAAAGCATTGGCTGTAGACCAACTGATGGTTCGATATTCGCCGGTTGTCCAGGTATTTGGGTTGGTATTAACCGTCAATGTCGGATTGCTCGTATTCTCTGTGATTGTAAGGTCTCTGTAATGATAAACGGTACCCGTAGCGGCAGTAGCAAAAGGCGTGCATCCGCCTTTTGCGATAAAGTCTACCCCATTAGGAGCATTATCGTATACAAAAGTAATATGATAGTTACCAGGACTTAGCCCAACAATGTCGTCTCCGGTGTCGATAAGCCCCTCATCACCTGAAGCATAAATCCTATCCGCATCAAATATCTTTTGGCGGTTGGAGGTATTGCCGATCTCCGAAATAACTACTTCTATGTTTCCATTATATATAGAGCTACCTGTATTCATAACATCAGCGGTCACATTTATACTTTGCCCCTGCTCTATAATCGTAGGAGAAGAAATACAGGATACAAATTCCAATTGAGGAGGGGTTGGCTCGAGTATTATCAGTTCTTTATAATGATAAATTGTTCCGGTGCTTGTTGCCGTTGCGGCAGGAGAGCATCCACCTGCCGCTATCCAATCGGTGCCACTAGGAGCATTAGTGTAAGCAAAAAGTACACGATAATTGCCTGGAGAAAGGGTTATAATATCATCGCCGGTATCGATTAGTCTGTTTACATCATCTGTAGCAATTGTTCTGGGAGCGCTAAAAATAGTCTGCAGATTAGACGCATTGCCAACTTCAACAATGACTACTTCTATAGTCCCGGAATACAAAGAACTGCCTGTATTTTCTATATAGGCGACTACATTGATCACTTGCCCCTGTTCTATGCTGGCTGGAGCAGAAATGCAACCCGTGAATTCAAGTTGAGGAGGGGTAGGTGGAAGTATTGTTAAATCTTTATAGTGATAGACGGTACCTGTAGAGGCTGTTGCACTAGGAGAACAACTCCCTGCCGCAATCAGATCCACTCCACTTGGGGCATTATCATAAATAAAAGTGATTCGGTAGTCGCCAGGATTAAGTCCAATAATGTCAGATCCTGTATCAATTAGACCTACATCGCCTGATGCATAAACCCTATCTGAATCAAATATTTTCTGGCTGTTGGACGTATTGCCAATTTCGGAAATAACAACTTCTATATTTCCAGTGTATATAGAGCTACCGGTATTTGCTAAGCCTGCTGTTACATTAATACTTTGACCTTGTTCTATACTCGAAGGTGAAGAAATACAAGTAGAAAATTCCAGTTGAGGGGGCGCTGGAGGTTGTACTGTGCAGTTATTACTGTAATCATTGACAGGATTCCCATTATTATCTAGTTCCAAATATGCGATTCCAAAATCAACATTGGTAGAGTTAATGTCAGCCGGCAAAATAGTGGTAAAGACACCATCATCATCAGTTCCTGATCCTGTTAAACCAGGAAGTACCTGCCAGGAGCCTTCATCAACTTGATAGGATAAGATCACTTTACAAGCGCTGCCAAGGTTACTACTGCTCCAGGTAAAAGTAAACAATTCTCCAGCAGTCATCACCTCTCCTGCATCAGGCTCCGTTAAAGTGATAGTCCTTCCATCGCTGCAGGTGAAAAAAACTTCCGAAACAACGGGATGATAAGCCATCTGACCCCAGACTTCTAACCCCAAAAACACAAAAACAATAAATGCAATAAGCCTTTCCATCTTAGTCCAGATTACATGAGACGATAAACAACAAGCCAACCCCTGCCTAAGCAGGACCGTTACTCAAAGGATGATGGGAATAAATAACTGTAGGTGACACGAATCGTGCCCCAGAAGAGACGTAGCAAGCACTATAAAGAAAAAAAAAAGAAGACAGAAAAAAAACTCGTCCCGAGCTAACCCGGAATTTCATAATACGAACCCGCCCTAAAGCGCAATGAATCCGCTTTTTCCTATTTTTATACCGCCCCCAAGAGCTATTTTTATGCCCCCTGAGGGCCTTAATCCCCTTTCTTTAGCCCTCTACCAATCCGCATTAACCAGATTTCCCGTATTTTCACTCCAAACCCCAGTGCATAATGAAACGATTCCTCCATCCAGCCTGCTACCTACTCTTATGGGTATTCATCTTCCCCCTCTCCCTCCCTGCCCAGTACCACCTCACCAAAACCTACACCGTGCAGGACGGCCTGCCCTTCACCGAGGTAAGCAATTGCCTCATCAGCAAAGAAGGCTATCTCTACCTGATGACCACCGTCGGGCACCGGCTCGTCTTCGATGGCTTTTCTTTCCGGGAATTCAGCAAAGGAGAGACGATAAAGGACTTCTCCTCTGGGCAGTACATGACAGAAGACCAGCACGGGGTATGGATGATCATCGGGAAAAATATCTATCTGTACAGGGGCTTTAAAGAGACAAAAGTGGAGGCTCCGCCAATCAAAAACCGCTTTCTGGATGAAAACAATAACCTCCTGACGCTGATCTGCCCGGACAACCAACTCTGGTCATTCGATCCGAAAAGTCAGCGCTTTAAACGCCTGCCGGACAAAGCAACCGGAAGGCCGGCTCTGGACAAAAGCTTCTCTTTCAGTGGGATCGCCAAATTCGGGAAATATTGGGAAATCGGAGTCAAAACCGATAGTGGGGAAAGGTTTGTCCTCGAATCGGATGAAGTTAATAAAAGCCGGAAAGAGTTGCACTTTCCAAAGGCAGTTAACACCCTATACCCCCTAAGCACCGAGGCCTTACTTGTCAGCCTGTTTGAAAAACCCGGCGATCCTTCTGAAGTGAAAACCTATGTCTATCGCTCCGGACAGATGACGCCCCTGGAGGGTGGAGACTGGATGGGGCGCCGGCGGCAATTTACCGGCTACTATTTCTTCCCCTTCAGAGATAAGATATTCCTTTACGGGCGTCCGCCAACCGGGATCGCACAGTCCAGAGACGATTTGGAGATCTGGGAGGTCTCGCCTTCGGGAAAGGCGATCTTTCGGGCCCGTTTCCGCTTGTCCGCCATATTGCACCCCTTACGCATACAAATGGATGGAGCCGGCAACTTCTGGCTTCCTTCTCAGGGAGGGCTGGTTAAGGTTTTCCCCGCCTTCCTGGGCTGCTTCGAAAGCAACCCCAACATGGCCGGCGGCCTGCATTCCATCAATGAAGGCCCCGAGGGTAACATCTGGTTCGGGTTTTACCGGCATGGTTTCTCCAAATTCAATGGAGATGAGGTCATTCGGGTGCCCCAATCCTCCCCCTTTTTTACCCACATCATGCCCGGAACCTGGCGGGACGAAGCGGGCTATATGTATTTTTTTAACGAATCATGGTACGGCCTATTCAAAACCAATGGACAGGAGTGGAGAAGGAAAAACTCAGAGGAAAGGCTGACCGGAGGGTATTTTTATCCGTTGTCCAATAAAGAGCAACTCGCATTAGGCCTGTACAGAAACAAAGGGCTCGGGCTGATGGACTATCCCTTCGAACCGGAGAACCCCATCCGCTTTATCGACTCCCTCAAAGGCATGTCGCTGGTCAATGTGCAAACCATCACGGAAGACCGCGGAAAGCGCATCTGGATGGGTAAGCTGGGGCAGGGCGTCAGTGTATACGACCCTAAGCTGGATACTGCCGTCACCTGGCTGATACAAAATGAAGGTGACGTCGAAGCCATCAGCTCTCTGATCGACTCCCGGGGCAACTTGTGGCTGGGCACCAGTAAAGGCCTGGCCTTACTGCCGTCCCCGGAAAAAATTGACCTCCTGCAGGAAGATATCAACGACTACATCACCCGGCTGAGCCTGCCCGAAAGCGGCGGCGGCATCGTCAGTTTCCTGAAAGAACACCAGGGTTATCTCTGCTTCGGCGACAGTAAAGGGGTTGGCCTCCTGAGCCTCAATAGCTTTTACCAGGATCCCGGGCACCCCAGAGCGCACTATTTCAACACCGTAGGTTACTTGCCCGGAGGCGCCTCCGAGCAAAATACTATTTTGATCAGCCGGGACGGCCACATCTGGATGGGCAACGACCAGGGCGCCATCCGCCTGGACCTGGGGCAGCTTGTACTCGATACCAGTTCCATATACCTGGACAGCCTCCTGTTTTTTCATGGAAGGAATGAGCAGTCCGCTGCCCAGGCCAACGTTCTCGATCTGCCCCGCGGCCAGCGCAACCTTTCCTTCTATTGGAGCTCTACGTTCGACCGGCAGCTCATCCCCAACCGCTGGCTCAGCTACCGCCTCATCCTCGCCAGCGGCGATACGTTGCTGAAAAACGATTACCTGCTGGCTCAGAATACCAACCTGGGTTACATTCCTCCGGGCAACCATCGGCTGGAACTCACCCTTTTTAAGGACAACCAGGCCAACGATCAGAAAACCATCCGTCTGATCATCCCTAAAAACCTGGAAGACACCTGGTGGTTCTGGTCCCTTATCAGCATTTTTCTGGTGATGACTGTTAGCGCTGTCCTTTGGCTGGTTTACACCAAAAAACGACAACAACAACAATATGAACTGGCTACCGAAAAACTGAAACGGGAAAAGGAAGAACTGCAGATACAGGCCATCACCAATTCCCTGAATCCGCACTTCCTCAACAATACGCTGCACTGGGTGCAGGCAAAGGTGCGCAGGGACGCCGTGGCCAGTATGGTGATCGACAAACTGGCGGAAAACATCCGCTCTGTCTTCCAGAGGAGCCGGAACCGGGAGGCCTTCCACAGCCTGCAGGAGGAGATGAAGCTGGTCAAAAATTACCTGTCTATCCAGGCCAAAAGGTTCGATGGGCGCTACCAGTTCATCCTGCCTACAGAAGAAGAGATGATGAAATCCCGGCATATTATGGTGCCCCTGATGCAGATCCTGATCCATACGGAAAACGCGATCGAACGAGGCCTGCGCAACCGCAAGGAAAGCTCGTTCCTGCGCATCGCTCTCGAAGACGAAGGGCATTCCCTGAAGGTCATGATCGAGGATGACGGTATCGGCTATTCCAATGCCTTGAAAAATAACATCAAGGGAACCCAACAGGGCACTCAAATGCTGTACAACCTGCATGATATTTTTAACCCCCGCAATGTGAGAAAAATCATCAGCACTATTGAGGACAATATCTATTTTAGCTCTGATACCGGAGTGAGATACGGCACGCGAATAAACATTCTAATACCCAAACAATTCACTTATGAACTCGAAACCGATAGAGGTCCTGGTAGTAGAGGATGAACCCATGCTTCTGGAAGAACTGGCCAAAGGACTGGAAGAAGACCCAATGATAAAGGTTTGCGGAATGGCAGAAGATGTGGATACCGCCTACGAACTGGTGGTGAGCGCCCGGCCCGATGCCATTTTTCTGGACATCAAACTGATCGGCGGCAATGGATTCGACCTGCTGCACCGCCTGAAAACCAACAACGTAAAGATCCCTCCTGTTATATTAAATACAGGATACGAGAAATTCGAATACGCCAAAACGGCATTCAATGACTTCCACGACGATGTTATTCACATCCTCCAAAAACCTTTTTTTGAAAACTGGGAACACAAACGCCAGGAATGCCTCGATGCCATCATTGCCCGTAAAGAAGGCCAGGACGAAACCCGGCTGCTGTCCGCACTCGGCATTTTCTCCATCCGCAATAAAAACCAGACTTTCCTGGTCACTTTCGAGGAGATCCAATACCTGGAAGTCGGCGGCAGCGGTACCGTCTACATCATCACCAAAGATGGCCGGCATCTTCAGCTCAACCGCACCATGACCAGCCTGCTTCAGGAACTTCCGCCTCATATCCTGCAGATCAGCCGCTATAATGCGGTCAATGTCCAATGCATATCCTCCATCGACCACGAAACGCACCAACTGTATCTGAGAGATCAGGAAAAACCCCTGGAGATCGGTGAAGGGTTCTATTCCAATTTACTGGAATTGTTGCGGTGAAAAAACCAGGCTGCCGAAGTGCCCATTTCGATGGCCGGAGGCTTGCTTGCCTCCAATACCAGCAATTACTTATCCAAATGCAGATCCATCTGCGGATAGGGGATGCCGATGTCATTCCGGTCGAACTCCTTTTTTATCTGTTCGATAAAATGCCGGTAGGCAGGCCAGAAGTTGTCATTACTTGCCATAAAGCGTACGGAGAAGTTGACAGAACTGTCTGCCAGTTCTTTAACGAAGATGTCGTACCCCATATCCAGTTCTACATTGGGCGTAGCTTTGAGCACCTCTTCGATGACGGCTTTGGCCTTGTCGATGTCATCGTCATAACCGATGCCGATGGTAGCGTCATGGCGGCGGAAACCCTCAACCGTAAAGTTTTGAATGGGCCCGCTGGTGACCTGCCCGTTGGGGATGATCACCAGGCTGTTGTCCAGAAGCTGAAGGACGGTATGGAAGATCTGTATTTCCTTGACCGTTCCGGCGTGGCCCTGGGCCTTGATAAAATCTCCTACTTTGTAAAATTTGAAGATCAGGATGAGCACGCCACTGGCAAAATTGGCCAGGTTGCCCTGCAGCGCCAGGCCTACCGCGAAGGCCAGGGCGCTGAATACCGCGATAAAGGAAGTGACTTCGATGCCGAACATGCCGGCGACCGTCAACAGGAGCAGAACTTTCAGGCCAATATTGACTATCGAGGACAGAAACTGGCGCAGGGATATTTCGATGTCTCTTTTTTCCATAGCCCGCTTAACCAGGCGGGTGATCCATCCTGCCATCCAGAACCCAACGACCAGGGTGAGGATTGCTCCAATAACATTTAGCATGTACTGAGCCAGGAAGCCTTGTACCTGCTCCGAGATTGCAATAAGGTCCATAGTTAATTTACATTGAATTTGATGCGCAGAGAATTCCGCAGCGTTAATGCTTATTCACTGTATATAAAGGAAAAGTATGGGGATATGTTCAAAGAGAGAATTGGTTTCTAAACGGGGAGAGAGGCCTTGCGATAAAAGCCGAAGTGCGATTGTCGGCATTGTGGATGCCTGCTGTAGTAACCGGGCTGCGTGCAATACGGCTGGTCTCCGGCGCTTCAGGGGAGGAAGGATCATCTGCAGGCGTAATCCTTTTCCTTCAAAGAACTGCCTGCAGATGAACCTGGAAAAATCTAAGAGAGTTTGTTCAGATGTACATCCATTTGTGGGAAAGGGATGCTGATGCCCACGCGGTCAAACTCCTTCTTCACATGCTCATGCATATAGAAGTAGGTGTCCCAATAGTGCTCGCTCTTACAGAAGGGGCGGCTATTCAGGTTGATCGAGCTATCGCCCCAAGGGCCTACAACAACCCCCTGCGCCGGGTCGTCCAGTATCCAGGGGCATTCCTTGCCGACCTTCAGGATGGCTTCGCGGGCCTTGTCGATGCTGTCGCCATACCCAATGCCAAAGGTGAGCTCCACCCCGATAATGCCTTGTCCGGAAATATTGGTGATGACGTTGCTGGTCACTACGCCATTGGGTACGAAAATGCGCTTGTTATCCAGTGTTTGAAGCACCGTATTGAACACTTGAATGCCTTCAACCGTACCCGTGTTCCCACCGCCGATGGACACCAGGTCGCCAACTTTATACGGCTTGAATACAAGCAGCAATACGCCGCTGGCAAAATGGCCGAGGCTGCCCTGCAGGGCCAGGCCAATGGCAAAGGCCAGGGCTCCAAAAATAGCGACGAAGGAGGTCGTTTCGATCCCGAACATCTTGGCCACGCTCAACAAGAGGAGTATCTTCAAACCGACGTTGACCAGTGACCCCAGAAAAGGGCGAATGGTGGCGTCAAAACCACGCTTTTCCATGGCGTTATGGACCACTCTGGTCACCCATCCGATCACCCCAAAACCGATAATCAGGGTAAGGAGCGCACCGATGATCTTAAACCCATAGGCAACGATAAAGGATTGTACCTGTGCCAGGATTGTACTGAAATCCATAATTGTTTGTGTTTTGTTTTGAAAATAGAAAACGCGGATTTATTATTTTGACCTGCAAATTCGGGAAAAGACACGTTATTAAGTACCCGATATCAAAATTTTTAAAATAAATGGGAGAATGGGTATCCAAAGAAGAGGCTTTGACAAAAATGCAGCGGTACTGCGCCTATCAGGACCGCTGCCACCAGGAGGTGCGCAGTAAACTGCTGAACATGGGAGTCTACGGCGATTGGCTGGAGGAGATCATGGTGCTGCTCATCGAAGAGAATTTCCTGAACGAGGAGCGCTTCGCCCGGTCTTTTGCCCGCGGTAAATTCCGCATGAAACAGTGGGGCCGCAACCGGATACGGAAGGAACTCCGGCAGCGCAACATTTCCGACTATTGCATTCGGAAAGCCATGGAAGAGATCGAGGAACAGGATTACCAGGATACACTGAAAGCCGTGCTGTTGAAAAAGGCCGGCAGCTTAAAAGAAGAAGATGCCTTCAAAATGAAAAACAAACTAGCCCGCCACGCTCTTGGCCGGGGATTCGAACCTGACCTGGCCTGGCAACTGATCGAAAGGTTGTGGTGAATTGTTATCCCAAAGACAGAACCCCTTGTCTGGATGGCTGAGACTTGAGCCTTTGATGAAAAGGCCGTACCTTAGAGACATCACAGAATACGCTTCTGTCCACACGCCACATCAGAAAACTGATTTTTGCCATTTTTAGGTTTGCCCAAACCGTTCATGAATGGCTATATTTAAGTTGCCCATTTTATTTTCACAACAAAAAGGAAGTGTTATGGCTAGAAAAAAACTCACAATGGATCATTTTGAGAAGGCCCGGCTGGACAAGCAGTCCCAGAAGAAAGTCAGGGGTGGATATAAGTACGGCCCTTCCGGCGCCGGTTATGTCGGTTCCTACATCTGGGAAAGCATCGATATCCGTGGCAACCAGGAAGGAGACAGGAACACCCGGGAGGTGTCCACCCGCCGGCGCTAAGCATTGGGGAATTGCCGGTTGAACTCCTCCCTTATTATTTCTGAAAACCCCCTACCTTCAACCTTACTCTCAAACCAGGCCACCACTGCGTTGGTGTACATCCTGGGCGTTCCCGCTTGCTGAGAGAGGCCTTCAAATTGCTCCTTAAAACGGCTGAAGTCCTCTTTCAGCATTTTTTTTGAAGGCGCCTCGACCAGCTTCTTGATGAGGCTTATCGTTTTGCGTTCCATATCATCCAGCTCATTGCGCTTTTTGAGGAAACGGTAAGTCGACCGGATCAAGGACTCCAGCAACTCGAAATTCCGAAGCTCATAATGTACCATCAGGTTGAGTATACGCGATATGCTCTGCAGGTCCTGACGCTCTACTGTGCTGGGCAGGCTCAGCCATTGGTTGAGAAAATCCAGCGCCTGGCTATACTCCCCTGCGCCAAAGGTGATGTAAAAATAAATGTAATAGAAGGTATGGCTTTCGAAAAGGCTTTGCTCAAAACGCCGGCGTTCTTTCAAATGGCGGTTCAAAATTTGCAAACCCTCTCCGAATGTGCCTTTCAGCATACACAGAGATAACTTCGCCTGGTAATACTGCCGGTGGATCTTCAGCTCATCGTCCAGGCTCCTGGGTGTAACGTTGTAGAGTTTTTCCAGGTTCTCCTCCATCTCCGCTAACCGCCCCATCTCTCCACAACTCCGGATGAGATTGCTCAGAGCCGATATATACTCGGAAACATCTTCCTGAAGCATGTGCGGCTCCGATTCCATCAGGGTAATCAGTTCCTGGTTTTTGCTGTAAAACCCCTGCTGGTCAGAGGCTGCAAAATGATAGATTGAAAAAATACGATAATAGATCACCCGGGCGGTATGCGAACTGGCAAGCCCGTAATCCTGCATCAGAGGAGACGACATGATATCATTCAGCAGTTGCTTCTGCCCTTCCCGCCGGATAACCGTGTGCTTGCGGATGCTGACCAACAGAGCAAAAAAGAGGTTGCGGTATTCCGCAGCCACCCGCAACTGATCCAGCACCCTCTTCTCTTCTTCGGAGATACGATTGAGCTCATTATCGAGAAAATCAATATCCGTCTCTGCATAAGCTACCTTCTTTTCCCACTCCAACGCTTCCAGTACGGTATTGAACTGCTCGTAACGATAGGCCAGCTTCTTGGCCTTCGCCAGTTGCCCCTTGCAGTCCTCGAACAAAGACCGGCGGAACAAAACGCGTACTCCCTGCATCATGTTTTTTAACCGGTGCCCTACCGAAGTTTTCTCATCGTAAGATTGCAGGCTCTTCAGGATCAGGTCGTACAAATAAGCCTTTAATTCCGAATACTTCCGGCTCTGAATGGGCTCTCCTCCGTATACCCCGGCCACCAGGGCATCTTCATCAAATTCTTCCTGAGTATCGATGGCGTCAAACAAATGCAGGTACTTGTTGTCTTTTCCGCCCTGGCCATTGACAAAGATCTTGAAGTATCGCTTCTCCGGCCCGGAAAGCGACTTCACCAGATTAAACAGTTTACTCGAAGGTGTCTTCGGCATAATCTTTCTGCTTGCAGTTTGTGCTTCAGGGTATTGCCCCGGAAATTCGGAGCGGCCTATCTTTATCTACGCAATATACAAAATTCTGAAACCTGACAAATCAACTACATTAGGATTGCTACCTATTAAATAGATGCCTAATATTATATCAAAATTGAGTTCAACGCTAAAATAATTACCGGCTATGAAAATGATTACATTCCCTAATGAGGCCATTCCTTTGCTCCCAGTGCAGGCCGCCAGAAACCGCGCCCCTCACCCTGGCAAAAAAATAGCCCTTCCGACCATCGAAGGCTACGTCTTTAAAAAGGTAGAACAGATCATCCTCCTGGAGGCCGAAGGAAACTATACCTGCCTCCTGTTTGATGATAACTCCAAGATCCTGGTATGTAAAACATTGCGGAATACCGAACAAATGCTGGCAGGCTACCCTGAGTTCATCCGCATCCACCGCTCCTATACCATCAACCTGAATCACCTGGAAAAATACATCCGGGGCAAAGGAGGGTACGTAGTCATGGAAAATGGCCAAAGCGTTAGCGTGTCCAACAGCCGGAAACCTCATTTCATGAAAGCGCTGGAGTATTATTTCGGGGGTGGGGGAGATTAGTTGGTTTTGTTGATTAGGCCGATTGGGTTTTAGGCCTTTACCGGCCCTCTATTCCAATTTCATAATCGGATAAAGCTGGGCTTACTTAAACCCGCCGAAGGGCCTTTCACCTCCATCAACTACAGAATTGACCGCTGCACAAACCCCAGTTTTTCCGGATAATCGGTGGTATAATGCAACCCGCGGCTTTCGCGCCGCATGGCGGCAGCCCGGCTGACCAGGTAGGCAATGGTGATCAGATTGCGCAACTCACAGAGCTGCGGGGAAATGGTAGTGGTATGATACAATTCCTCTGTCTCCCGGTACAGAAGGTCGAGGCGGTCCAAGGCTCGTTGTAATCGAACATTAGAACGGACAATGCCCACGTAACTGCTCATAACCTCTTTCAGTTCTTTGAGGCTTTGAGTGATCAACACCATTTCTTTGGGGTCGGTAGTGCCGCTGGCATTCCAGTCGGGTATTCCTTCCTTGTGGCCCAAGCTATCAATGAGAGGCAGTACATCGCAGCTGATCCGCTGGGCGAAGACCAATGCTTCCAGCAGCGAATTGGATGCCAGGCGGTTGGCGCCATGCAGGCCGGTACAGGTGCATTCCCCACAGGCGTACAACCGCCGGATGGAACTCCGCCCCATCTCATCCACTTTAATACCCCCACACATATAATGGCAGGCCGGAACGATAGGGATCATATCTTTCATAGGGTCTATGCCAATACTGCGGCACTTGTCGTATATGGTCGGAAAATGGCCGCGGAAACCCGCTTCGTCCAGGTGCCTGCAATCCAAGAACATACACTCCTCCCCCCGTTGCTTTATTTCATTATCGATCGCCCTGGCCACAATATCACGAGGAGCCAGTGATTTTCGGGAGTCGTACTTATCCATAAATTCCTCCCCTTCCCTGGTTTTTAGAATGCCGCCGAATCCGCGCACCGCTTCGGATACCAGAAAAGAAGGGTTCTCACCCGCCGGGTTGTACAGCGCAGTCGGATGGAACTGGACGAACTCCATGTTCTCCAGGTGCCCCTTGGCTCGATACACCATGGCAATGCCGTCACCGGTAGCGATCACCGGGTTGGTGGTGTTGCGGTAGACCTGGCCAGCGCCCCCCGTTGCCACAACCGTGACCCGGGCAAGAATGGTGTCGATATTCTTAGTTTGTTTGTTGAATACATAAGCACCGTAACACTCAATATCGTCCATAAGACGGGTCACATTATACCCCAGATGGTGCTGGGTAATGAGGTCTACCGCAAAGTAATGCTCCAGTATCTCTATGTTGGAAAGCTGCTCGGCCTTCTCCAGCAAGGACCGCTGTATCTCCCAACCCGTAAGGTCTTTATAGTGAAGGATCCGGTTTTCGGAATGCCCCCCTTCCCTTCCCAGGTCGTATTCTTCCTTCTGTTTATCGAAACGGGTTCCCCATTGGATGATCTCCTGCACACGCTCCGGCCCCTCTTCCACCACGATCTCTACGATATGGCCATCACATAAGCCGTCGCCCGCATCAAGCGTATCGGCGATATGTTTGTCGAAGGAGTCCACTTCTTTATCCCATACCGCTGCCACCCCGCCCTGGGCATACCGGGTATTGCTCTCTTCTTCATTGGTCTTGGTCAGGGCCGTGATCTTCAGGTCCGGGCGTTCTTCAGCAATATGTATTGCGGTGGCCAACCCGCCAATGCCCGACCCGATGATAAGGATATCCGTTTTCATGGTATTGAATTGATTGTCCGGCATTTTCACCGGAGAAAAATAGGACTCCGTTCAAAGATAGAGATAGTTTAACAACTAAACTAACTACATTCCGACAACTTTTGCCTAAAGCGTTTTATTTTTAACCCATGAAGATCGCCATCAACACCCGCTTCTTGTTGCCTGGCCCGATGGAAGGACTGGGGCGCTATACCTATGAAGTGGCGCGGCGCCTGGTACAAGCCCACCCGGAACACGAGTTCCTTTTCTTTTTCGACCGCCCATATGATAAACGTTTTCTGTTTGATAAAAATGTTCAGGCCGTCGTTTTACCACCTCCGGCGCGCCATCCCGTGCTCTGGTACATCTGGTTTGAATACTCGGTAAGGCGGGCGCTTAAAAAATATCAACCCGACGTTTTTTTCTCACCCGACGGCTACCTCTCTCTACGTGCCCGGACACCGACTGTCATGGTAGTACACGATCTCGCCTTTGAACATTTTCCCGAAGCCATCCCCTTTCTGGTACGCCATTTTTACAAGTTTTACAGCCCTCGCTATTGCCGGCGGGCCGATCATCTGCTGGCCGTTTCCGAATACACGCGCAAGGATATTCAAAAGCAATACGGTATCGCCGAGGACAGGATCACCACCTGCGGCAACGGATGCCGGAATGGATTCTCCCCATTGCCGGAAACGGAACGGCAACTGGCTCGCCAGCAGTATGCAGAGGGACGCCCTTACTTCCTTTATGTCGGCGCTGTTCATCCCCGAAAAAACACCCACCGGCTGATCGAAGCATTCAGCTTGTTTAAACAAAAAACCGGCGCTCCCATTAAGTTGCTCCTTGCTGGCCGCTTCGCCTGGCAAACCGGGCCGGTAAAGGAGGCCTTCGAAGTTTCGGCCTTTCAAAAGGACATTCACTTCCTGGGCTTCGTCCCCGATGAGGAACTGCCCCGGCTGATGGGCGCGGCATTCAGCTTTGTGTACCCCTCACTCTTCGAGGGCTTCGGCTTGCCCCTGCTGGAAGCCATGCACTGCGATGTGCCGGTTATCAGTTCCCTGAGTTCCTCCCTGCCGGAGGTGGCCGGAGATGCCGCCCTGCTGGTAGATCCGATGAATGCGAGGCAACTGGCCGATGCCTTGCGGCGGCTGTATGAGGAGGAGGGGCTGCGGCAAAATTTGATTGAAAAGGGAAAAAAACAACGACAAAAATTCAGCTGGGACAAGACAGCCGAGATCGCTTATCGGAGTTTGATAGAAGTCGGAAACAAAGGAACGGAATAAATAAAGGCCTTTTTCTACTGTCCCGGTTTACCCTTCCAGCTTTTGTTCGCCCAAAGTACCTATCAGCTATTCGCCGTTCGCTAAACGCTGCCTCAAAACCCGGATTTAGGGCAAAGAACTGGTTTCTTGAGCTTGGATTCCTGCAATTAGGGGCATAGTGCTGCGAATAGCGAACCGCTAAAAGCGAAATGCTGATAGTTCCCGCCCAAACTACAAAACCCCGTTATCCCCTCTTTCTCCTCCACATCATCACAACGCCCGTGGCCCCGATCAGGAATAGCATGACGGCAATGAACTCCGCCTGCGTATAGGTGACTCCCATGTTGGTATACTCAGGATTGACCCTTATTTTTTCGATCCAGAAGCGTTCTGTCCCATTGAAGATAAGATAAATGAAGAAGAGCATCCCGGGCCAGGGGGCTACTTTATTGCGAAGGCCGAGCAGGATGCCGCCGATCAGTAAGGCTGCCATCGTTTCGTAGACAGGCGTGGGGAATACAGGCGGAGACAGGCGGTGGCTGTAACGCCCGGCAAAGCCCTCAATGGGCACGCCCTCATTGAGCACATTGTGTGGATAATCAAAAGACCAGAGCCAATCGGGCAGGAACCACCACCCAGGCTGAGGCAGAGTATTGACGATACCCCAGTCTCCGTCGCCAGCCAGATGGCAGCCCAGGCGGCCAACGCCATAGGCAATGATGAGCGCCGGCGCAACAGCATCAAGCACGGGCAATACGGGGATTTTTTTGAGTCGCAGGTACAAGGTGACTGCCAGAAAGCCAAAAATGAGGCCGCCGTAAATGGCCAGGCCACCACCGGAAAAGATCGTCCCAACGGGGTCCCGGAGCAGGGCCGGAATATCTTCAACAATGGCAAAAACCTTCGCGCCGACTACCCCGGAGATGGCCGCGATCATGGTGATGTCGCCTATGCGGTCGTGCGGATAAACATCCTTTATCACTACCCGGGGCTTAGGCAGCGCTTTCTTTTTAGCTTCCAAATACCGCCCGCCGGCAAAAATGGCCGCCAGGCCAATACCTGCCCACCAGGTTCCATCCAGGGAAAGCAGCACTTCGGCAGCGTCCTGTTTGAGCCGCTCCATTTGCTGAACGGCGTAAAAGCCTTTATAGCCCAGGACAAACCCCCAGAGCGCATTGGAGACCAGTTCTCCCGGCCCGGCCGGCTTGCCGTACTCGTACTTCACTTTATCCGGATGGAATATCCCCTTCTCCGCCCGGGCTTTCAACTCCCGGTACAGGATCATCGATGCCGATAGAATGGCAAGGACCAGCAGAAGGCCAAAGGTCTTGAAGATGGACAGCCAATTATCAATGGGCGTGCCGAACAGGTCGTGGAAAAGATAGGAGAGATCGGGGTACATATATGGATCTGCGATTTTTGATTTTGGATTTGCGATTTTTGATTTATCTCCGGCGAGCCCAAATGGTGTGACGGTGCTTAATGGCAGCATCGCACATTGCTAATCGAACATCAAAAATCAAAAATTTTATACGGCCACGCCCGACAACGCCACCTCTACCTGCCCTCTGTCATTGATCCGGTGCAAGTTTACCGGGGACAGGGTATTCAGCAACTCTTCCCGAAGCGGGGCATCGATGCGGATGTAGTTTTCTGTAAAACCCGACATTCTTCCCTTTTCCTTGCTTTGTTCAAAGAGCACCTCCCGCAGCTGCCCCAGGTGTTGCTCGTAAAAGTACCGGCGCTTCTTCTCACTAAGAATGGTGAGCATCTGATTGCGGCGGCGGCGCTCTTCCACATCCACTTCCCCATCCATTTCAATGGCGGGTGTATTGGGGCGTTCCGAATACGTGAACACATGCAGGTAGCTGACGTCCAGCTCATTGATAAAACGGTAGGTTTCCAGAAAATCTTCCTCCGTTTCACCCGGGAAACCGACGATCACATCCACGCCGATGCAGGCATGGGGCATCAGTTCCTTTATCTTCGCAACGCGCTCGGCGTACAACTCGCGCAGGTAACGGCGGCGCATCTGTCGCAGTTGCTTGTTATTTCCCGACTGAAGGGGCATATGGAAGTGCGGCACGAACCGCTGCGATTGTGCAACGAACTCGATGACTTCATCGGTACACAGGTTCGGTTCAATAGAGGAGATGCGGAAACGATCGATGCCCTCCACTTTGTCCAGTTCCCGGATAAGGTCGATAAAAAGAGCCTCTTTTTTGGGCCTTACCCCTTCAATAACTTCGGTACCGTTGCCGAAGTCTCCGATGTTCACCCCGGTGAGTACGATCTCCTTCACCCCTCTTTGAGCAATACTTTGGGCATTGGCCACAACATTTTCAATCGTATCGCTACGGCTGCGGCCCCGAGCCATGGGAATAGTGCAGAAGGTACATTTGTAATCGCAACCGTCCTGTACTTTAAGGAAGGAACGCGTGCGGTCGCCAAAAGAAAAGGCATTTACAAAATCTCTGGCTTCCGATACTTCCCCGGCGCGGACCATGCCTTTGCCCGGCGCTTTGCTCAGCTCGTCGACATAGTCCAGAATGCGGAACTTTTCGGCAGCCCCCAGCACGAGGTCAACCCCCTCGATCGAGGCAATCTCCTCCGGCTTCAACTGTGCATAACAGCCCACCACGACCACCTTGGCCTCAGGAGCGTATTTCAATGCCCTGCGCACGATCTGCCGGCACTTGCGGTCGGCAAAATCCGTCACCGAACAGGTATTGACGACGTAAATGTCCGCTCCGGCTTTGAAGTCCACCTCGGTATAGCCGGCGTCCTCGAAGAGCCGCCCGATGGAAGAAGTCTCGGAGTAGTTGAGCTTGCAACCCAGTGTATAAAATGCAACCGTACGTGGTGTCGCCATTGCCAATACTTATCTGAAAAGAATAGATCAAAATGTAATGTCTAGTAACAGTGGAAACGGAAATAGAGTTGCACCGCTCCCAAAGGAAGTGCAAAGATAGGGAATTCGTGCCTGCCGACAAATTCTATGAATAATGTCGCACGCACGCACACCAACTGCGGAGTTATCAGAAATCCATACCCAGTGAAATGTACAACTTCGGGTCCTGCACCCGACGGGTCTCTACCCCCCACGCATAATCTACCCGGACGAGATAGCCGAAGAGCACCGCCCGTGCCCCAACGCCATAACCGGCGACCACCGGGTCGCGGAAGTAGTTGACTTTCACCGTGATCAGGTCTCCGTTATTGACAATTGAGGTATTCAGCGGGTTATCCGTGCTGAAGGGGTCGCGGCCCTCCCAGGCAGTTCCCAGGTCGAAGAAACCTACCATCTGGAAGTTGCGGAAGAAGGGCGAACGAATGCGCTTTGAGAAATACTTGAAAATGGGGATACGCGCCTCTGCATTCATCAGCAGATAGGAATTGCCATTGCGAATGTTGAGGTCGAAGCCCCGCATATTGGTAGCGATGGTCTGATAGGCGAAGTCCGGGCTCTGAGGACTGGGTATTTCCTGATTGAAACTGGTGAAAAGCCAGTTGTCTACCCCTCCCAGATAATAGAGGATCTTCTCCGAACCAAAGGAGGTAGCGCCTGCCATTCGGACCGCGAAAACGGAGTGTTTGAGCATGCGTTGATAATGGCGGGCATCGAACCCCAGAATGGTCATAAAGCCGTCGTTCAGGCTGAGGGAAACGCCGTTATCAATGTCCAGGTTGAAACGTTTTACTACTTCGGCAAATGCCTTATAGCGGGTGCCGTTTTTGAGGTTCAGGGCCACATCGAGGGTATTGTCAAAGACGTATTCCAGCTTTATACCTGCGCGCTCCTCCGTCCGGCTGGGCGTATTGAAGGTAGGCAGGTCGGTGGCCAGCTGCGTGGTGCGGTCGCGGCGCAATGTACCGGTCGCCCGCAGGCTGCGGAAAATATCAAGAGGGTAACGCACACCTGCCTGTCCGAGCACGACATTCACCTCGCGCCGGTTGGGGACGAAGGTCTGGCTTTCGCCGGAAAAGCGCTGGTTTCGGCGGTACACGGAGAACTGCTTATCCAGGCGGTTTTTCTTATCTTTAAAGACCAGGAAATACTCGCTGCCATTAAAGGTTGTCGGAACACGAACCCCTCCCTCAAACTCATAGTCCTCGAACAGGTCTTTGAAATTGCCTTTCAGCAATATACCCGGAGGCGGATAATTGAACTCGACAGGGTTGGCGGCAAAACTGTTCAATCCGTCGAAAAGAAGGCTGTTGTCCAGCTGAGTCGTCACGTAATCGGTACGAAACTGCAACCGGTAGGGCGTGATCGCTCCCGGGCGAAACTTGTAGACCCCCTTTCCTTCCTGTTTACTGGCTAAAGGAACGATATTCCGCACCCCGGTAATGGCCGGCGCCTTTTCTTCAGCCGGTTCTTTTTCTTCCTCGACAATGATAACCTTTGCAGGCGCCGGTTCTTCATCATCAAACTCGCTCTGGAAGAGATAATTGTCAATGTCTACCTTACCGGTATCCCGCCTTGCCGGCTCCACCCTGACTTCATCGGTGGTCACTTCCTTTACCTCGTTCAGGACGGTAGTTGCCGGATCGGCAGTATCGGAAGGATCGATGAATATGGCTTTTCCGGGCTCTACGTTACGCTTGTCGTGGTAACGGGTATGCGACAGGCTGACGGTAGAGTCCGGATACATTTTCCGGACGAAAACCTGATGGCGGCCATCGCGGTAGATCAGCTCGGCGACCCTGTCCACTTTGGGCGCCGTGGATTGAGAAAGGATATTCCTATCGTAATTGGAATTGACATGAGTAACCGCCCGCTGCTTGATGACCGGCTCGATCAGTATCGTATCGATCAGGGCCGTGTCCAGGGATTCCAGGGTGGAGTCGATGTGCAGGCGTATCTCGGTTTCATCTTCCAGTTTGATGATCTGGTCATAGTGGTGAATATAGTCTTCCAGGTATCCCATCTCCCGGTTGTAAACGCCGCCGCGGTCACTGAGATAGGAAAACCAGGTGGTGTCTACTGCTGCCGGCGACCGCTCATTCGCATAAGGGGTGCGGGTCACTCTGACCAGCTCCTGGGAACGGCTCTCGAGGTCGTAGTAAAAGATATCATAGGTGTTGATGGGCAGGATGGAATCCAGCCGCTCCCGCTCCATCAGGGAGTCCTGGCGGTTGGACGCAAACAGGATGCCTTTGCGGTTGCCCACTTGCACATAAGCAGGGTCGAGGTCATCCCAGAAATCATCCGTAATGCGTTGAGTTTGCCGGGTATTGGTGTAGTACAAAAAGATGTCGGAAATGCCGCGCACAGCAGCCGAGAAGACCAGGGAAATGGGGTTGATGTACTCCATGGTATACACCCGGTGATATTCGGTCGACAGATCTTCCACCGTCGATTTTTTGGTGTAGATGTCATAGATCATCAGCCTGGGGATATCCCGGCGTTCGTAAAGGATGGCCACTTGTTGGTTATTGGGATTCCAGGCCAACAGTGGGTAGTTGTAGTCCGTAGCCTGGAAGGCATTGCGAAATCCGCCCTTGAAGATCACCTCCCTTTCGCCGGTGGCTATATTCTGAATAAAGACCCTATACTTGCCGATCTCGTTGGTGACATATACCACCTTTGTGCCGTCGGGGCTCAATTTCAGCTCTGTAATGGGCAGTTTGCGCTTGTTCTTGATCTCCAGAGGCTGGCCGTCAGGAGCATTGCGGCTGGCTACTTCAGCGGCATATCTTTTGCGGTAGAAGACAGCCCAGCTGTCTCCTACCATTTCGTAGGGACTTCCCAATACATAGAGAAAGCCGCTCTCGATACTGCGGTTGATGCGGGTCAGGTAAAGCAGGTTGGAAACCGTTGACCTGCCATAGTTCTCCCCAATGAAATACCAGAGAGAATGGCCCGCCAGCTGAGGGTCTTGCTCTGCCAGGGCTTCAAAGCCTTCGAAGTCCTCGCTCAGGATATAATCCCGCAGGCGGTTGTCCAGTTCGGTATTCCAGGTTTCTCCAACGTAGGACACCAGGCCTTCCTTGAACCATTCAGGCAGGTTCATCATCACGGCGTTTTGAACGATCTCCTGGAGATTGGACCCGAAAAGCATGGCGTTGAGATAGACTGACGCGATCCCTTCGCGGACCTGCTTGCGCAGGTTATTGTGGTCGCCATTGAAATAGACAAAAACTTTATTGCCAACGATCTTCGTCTGCCCGCCGGTATTGTTAAAGGTCTCTTCACTGCCAATATTGCTCTGCTTGAGGTCGGTCAGGTCGGTATATACAATGATCTGGATCTTTTCATTGATGCGGTGCTCCAGGATATTCTGGATGTACTTGAAATCATATTCCGCCAGTTGTACCACCGACTGGCCCACAAACCGGCCCTCACCGTACCAGTAAGTGATGAAATTGTCGCTTTCATACTGCGACCATTCCGAAAAGTCCTGGTGGTACTGGACGCGGTTCTTACCAAATTCGACCTGTGTAGTCCCCTGCGCCAATAAGGCCAAAGCGGGAAAACAAAAAAGGAAGGTGTATATTAGTTTCTGCATATCCGGCGTACTACGATTATCTTAAAGGAAGACAGAAAAAAGGGCTGATCGGTTTATCCCTCACCGGTATTATTCTAAAAAACATACCAGCGGACTCCCTATCAGAACGCCAAATCCTGTCTTTTCATTACTTACTTGTTCAATATATCATTTTTGTTACAGCTCCGCTACAGGGTTTACGTGGAATTTTTCGAAAAGCTTCGAAATGTCCGTACTTTGCAAATAAAAATGGCGCAAGTACTAAAACTGACATTCAATCCTTTTCAGGAAAACACTTACGTCGTCTTCGACGAGAGCGGTGAGTGCGTCATTTTCGACCCGGGATGCTATACGACAGAGGAGAAACAACTCCTGGTGAAGGAAATCGAAAGAAAAGGATTGCGGCCGGTGCGGCTCATCAACACGCACTGCCATATCGACCACGTATTCGGCAACCAGTTCGTCGCCGATCATTATGGCCTGGGCCTGGAGATCCATTCCGGTGAACTGCCGGTGCTGAAGGCCGCGCCCCAGTCTGCCCTGTTCTTTGGCCTGTCCAGTACCGGCCCCCTCTCTCCCGAGCCGGAAAAGTTCATCGAAGAAGGAGACACGGTCGAGTTCGGCCAGACCAAGCTGAAGGCCATCCTGACGCCCGGCCACTCGCCGGCCAGCCTCTCGTTTTTTTGTGAGGACAGCCGCTTCGTCATCGCCGGCGATGTGCTCTTTTACGGCAGCATCGGCCGCACCGACCTGCCAGGAGGCGATTTCCGAACACTGATCAACAGCATTGTGCAAAAGTTATTCCCCCTCGGCGATGATGTGGTGGTCTATTCGGGGCATGGCCCGGATACGAACATTGGTTATGAACGGATGCATAATCCGTTTTTGACGGGGAGGTAGGGAACGTTTAAAAAATCACCTTACCGGTGGCACAAGTGAGCAGGAGACTTCCCGCTTACGCCGTGCTACAGCGGGCGGAGAAAGTTCTCCTGCTCACTTAGCGAAGTTACCCCTTTTTTCGGCCAAAAACAGGGACAACCCGCCGCTTCATTTCACCGGGTAAATTGAGCAAGAAAAAAGCTAATTTCGGTGCAGTCGGCTGGTTTTTAGTTTGTTATGGGGTTTCTGAGTTTCTGAGTTCCTCCCAACGTCCCCACGCCCCCACGTTCTAACGTTCTAGCGTTTCTGGGTTCCTCCCAACGTCCCAACGTCCCAACTTTCTAACGTTCCAGGGTTCCGCCTTCCCCCTCATTACCTCCGCACCACCACCTTTTCCACCCAACTCCCCGCCCCCATCCGCACCTGCAAGAAGTACACCCCCTCCGGCAGCCCACTCAGGCTCAGCTCCATTTGCCGCTCCACCGGGCGCTACTGCCGCCACACTTCCCGCCCGCCCGCGTCGTACAGGTGGAGGTGGGCCTCCCGCCCTGGCGGCGCCCCCGCCCAGGCCAGCGTGAGCGGCCCGGCAGTGGGGTTGGGGAACAGGGACAGCGAGGCCTGCTCCGGCGAAGCAAAGCCCTCTACTGCCGATACCACCGAGCAAAGCGTATCCAGGCAGCCGTCCGGCGTTACTTTCACCAGCCAGATGTGCCGTTGGTTGCCCTTGTTCACCTCGCCGGCGGCTACTATACTGCCGCTGGACAGCTCGCCCACGCCGGACAGCGCCCCTACATCGTATTCCGATGCCGGCAGGAAGGGCGCTTCGGGCAAGGCCTCCCAGAGGCTATCGCCCTGAGGGGAGAATTTGTACAGCCAGCCCGTGCGGCGGCGCGGCTCGCTGCCGGGCGGGTTGGCGCTCTCGCCAGCGCCGATGTAGTTGCCGTCGGAGAGGGGCTCCAGGTCCCAGAATGTAATATCCGTCCCGAGCCGGTGCACGTAGCTGAAATGGCGCACCCATTCGACCTGGAAATTGGAGTCCAGTTTGGCCAGAGTGGGCTGCACGTAGCTGGTTTCGTTGATGACTTCGGTTAAATAAAGGCCAAAAGTAATGAGCCCGCCACCAGGGGTAGTAAGGATCTTTCTGGCAAAGCCAACCTCTGGCCCTACTTCAGATTGCCAGGAACGAACAACATTTCCATTCAAGTCAATATATTTTAAAGAAGATGACCCAGTATTTGGGTCATTTGCATCAACAATAGTACTGAAACCTACAAAGAGCGTGTCGTTTACTTTAACCATATCATTGAATACATCTCCAACTTCATACTCTCCATAGTACTTAAACCAAACCGTATTTCCCTGTTGATCTACCCTTCTGGCAAAAGCGTCATTTTTGTAGTTGGGGCGTTGTATACTCCCGCTCAATAGATACCCGTCCTCGAGCTCAATAGGCGCATTATACCGGTAGTGACTGCGGTTTACTGTATCCAGGTACTCTTTAATGAATTCCACCTCAAAATCATGGCCTACCTTGATCAGCCAGGCGGCGTCGCCATGGGTGGGGGCGGCGGTCATGATGTAGCCGCCGTCGCGGGTTTTGGCGATCTTGCCCCAATGGTAATCAATGAAAAGGGGCTCTCCCTGTGGGTCAAGTATCATTTTAGAAAACAGATGGTTGCCCGAGGAATCGAACTTCGATAGCAAAAGCCCCTGTTGTGGGATAGAGTTATTGGAGAAGCCCAATCCATAGCCAATGATCGTATCGTTATCCACGATCATATCCCGGAAGTGGTTTAAGGGATAGCCGAGATTTATTGCTGAGTTAAAGGGCTGGCAGTGAACACTCCACCAAAAGGGAGACAGAAAAAGCAGTAGGAAAAAGAGTGTACACTTCATGAGGTAAAGAGCAAGAGTTGAAATAGCGCGTTTTTCATGGAAATCAGGTTTTTGGGATGAGAAGATTTGGTAAGATAAGAAAAAAGGTGACTTATTACAATGTTGCACTGCTAAGAAGCGCTCTACTCAAACAACCGCCCCTGTATACCTTCGGGTAACAGCCGAAATGACCTTCTGTGGTGGGGTGAAGGGCCATGCGCCTGAATGGCCTCCCGGTGCGCCTGCGTAGGATACCCTTTGTTGCTGCGCCATTGATAATAGGGGTATTCCGCATCGAGTTGCATCATATAATCGTCGCGGTAGGTCTTGGCGAGGATGGAAGCGGCAGCGATGGGAAGCAGTTTTCCATCCCCCTTGACGATACAATGGAAGGGTAGGCCCTGATAAGGCTTGAAGCGGTTGCCGTCTATCAGAAGAGATTCCGGCCCGGGGCCTAGCTGATCCAGCGCCCGGTGCATGGCCAGGAAGGATGCGTTGAGGATGTTGACTTTATCGATCTCCGCAGGGCTGACCTGGGCAACGGCCCAGGCGAGAGCAAATTGCTCTACTACCTTACGAGCTTCATTGCGCTGCTTTTCACTGAGCTGTTTAGAGTCGTTGAGCAAGGGGTGCGTAAAATCTTTGGGCAGAATGACGGCAGCGGCAAAGACCGGGCCGGCCAGGCAGCCTCGCCCAGCTTCATCACATCCTGCTTCTACCAACTGTTCGTCCAGATAAGGTTTTAACATATTTTACAAAACTTATCGGCAAACTATTGTGCCTTTCATACCTTCTTTTAAAGTATGGTAAAAGTAACAATTTGCCGGAAAAGCAAAAGGCCAAGGCAAAAGCGAACTAGCCGGCAAATACGGTGGCCGTTCCGGCAGAATAGTGTCTAAACAGAGTAGCCGTTGTCCTGCGGACGCCGGCAACAAAAAACCATGCTGAAGATAACCCATATGTCCATATAATCCCGGCCAATATGAATCGATTACTCCTGATCCTGATCACCTGCTGCTGGCACGCTCTGGCCTGGGGGCAGTTTACCATCCACGGACGGGTGCTGGATGCCGATACCAAAGAAGGCATCCCCTTTGCCAATGTTTTCTTCGAGGGAACAACCCTCGGCACTTCCACCGGCCTGGACGGATATTACGAATTCAAAGTCAAAAAGCTCGCCGATTCGATCTCCGCTTCCGCCATCGGCTTCGAGGTTCAGGAAAAAGCCCTCCACCCGGACTCCATCGTACAGGAAATAAACTTTTACCTCGAAGGGTCCGCCCTGGTGCTGGACGAGGTTGTCGTCATCGCCGGCGAAAACCCGGCCAACCGCATCGTCCGGGGCATCATCGAAAAAAAAGCGCAAAACCGGGTCGATGCGCTCAACTCCTTCCAATACGAAAGCTATTCCAAGATCGAGCTCGACCTGGAGAACGTCAACCCCAAACTCCAGCAAAGTAAATTTCTCAAACCTTTCGCTTTCGTCTTCGAGAATATCGACAGCACTTCCGATGAGAAGCCCTTCCTGCCCGTATACATCAACGAGGTGCTCTCCGATGTATACTATGTAAAGGAAGAGGGAAAGCCCAAATCCGTTATCCAGGCCCAACGCACCTCCGGGACCGACAACCAGACCATCATCGAGTACATCAAACGCATCCACCAGGATTACAACATATACGATGACTGGATCTACATCCTGGATAAACCTTTCGCGAGCCCATTCTCCAAGTCAGGCCTGGGCTATTACGATTATTATATTCTGGATAGCACCAATATAGACGGGCTTTGGAGTTACAAGCTCAAGTTTAAACCCAAACGCAAGCAGGAAAGCACCTTCTACGGGGACTTCTGGGTCGCCGACTCCATCTTTGCCGTCGAACGGGTCAATATGCGCATGAGCCCGGATGTGAACATCAACCTGGTCAGCCGCATTATTATCTACGAAGAGTTCACGCTGCAGGACAGCGCCTGGGCGCCCGTCAAAAAGAAAATGGTGGTGGATTTTACCCCGACGGAAGGCGCCCCGGGCATGATCGCCCGCCGGACAGAGACCTTCCGGGAGTTCGTCTCCGGCCAGCCCGATACCCGACAACATTACCGGGAAAAAGACCCGTTCTACGTCTATGAAAAAGTGGAGGTGGACAGCGATAGCTTCTGGGCCGAAGTCCGCCACGAGCCCCTGAGCAAGACCGAAGCGGCGGTGTACTCCATGGTGGACAGTATCCAGAATGTGCCGTTGTACAAGACTTACGTCGAGATCATCGAGATTGTCTTCATCGGTTATTTCGAACTGGGGCCCGTGGAGATTGGCCCCTACTCTTCTCTTTATAGTACCAACCCGGTAGAGGGCGACCGTTTCCGCATCGGTATGCGCACCAGCGACCAGTTCAGCGAAGAAGTGCGCCTCGGAGGCTACGTGGCCTACGGCCTTAAAGACCAGGACTTCAAATACAGCGCCGATGTTAAGTGGCTGATATCCAAAAACCCGCGCATTATGGTAGGGGCGGCTTACAAGGACGACATCAGCCTGAACAGCGAGAATAGCGAGGAGTTTGTGGAGGGAGACCTGTTTTCCGGGCTTTTCCGCCGAGACCTGATGCAGAAACTCATCCGGGTACAGGAAGGTAAGGCCTTTTACGAGCGGTATTGGAAAAGCGGATTTTCCAACCGCATTACTTTCCTCAACCGGACTATGGACCCCTATGGGGTCGTAACCGAAGATGGCAGGGGATTCAACTATGCCTACCTGCCTGACCCTGCCTCCCTATCGGACATTGATACGACCATCAACACCACGGAGGTCATCCTTAAGGCCCGGTATGCCCTCGATGAAATGATCATCGATACTGATTTCAGCCGCACCAGCTTCGGATCGAAACATCCTATCGTGGAGCTCCAATATACCCTGGGCGTCAACGGCGTAATGGGCAGCAGCTACAACTACCATAAATTGTCTCTTAGTTACCGCCACTATTTCTACCTCAACCCCGTCGGGTGGATGTCTTATCGCTTCAACGCCGGCAAACTCTTCGGCACTGTCCCCTTCCTCCTGATGGAGGTCCACCCCGGCAATGAGGGCTACTTCACAGGAAGAGACATCTTCAACATGATGACTCGTTATGAGTTTGCCAGCGACGCTTACGCCAGCATTTTCCTGGAACACCACTTCGACGGATTCCTGCTGAATAAAATACCGCTGCTGCGAAAGCTCAACTTCCGCTCTTATGCCACCTTCAAAGGAGTCATCGGTACAATATCGGACAAGAACAAAGATGCAAACCGCCTCAATGCCTTCGTCCCCACCGCAATAGATACCTACGCCGGTTTTCGCACCCCCAGCAAACGCCCCTATATGGAGGCCAGCGTAGGCATTGAAAATATCCTTAAAGTTTTCCAGGTCGAGTTATCCTGGCGCCTGAGCTACCTGGACAACCCGCAGGCACGAAGGTTTGGCTTGCGGTTTGGGGTGGCATTCTATTTTTAATAACAATCCCAGTTGTACATCACCCTGGAAAAATCGGCCCGCTGCAATGCCTCCCGGCAGATGAAGAAATTGGCCACGCCCATGTCTCCCCACATACAGTTGAACTGGCCGCTGGAGCCCAGTTGGAACAATAAGTCCATGGGATCTTCCGGATTCCGGGGGTCCTCCTGGCAGAAGAAGGCATAGCCCCCAATTTTATGCCGCGAGCTGAGCACCGCCCGGCTGTACCGGCTCCGGATTTCCCACTGGCCCTCTCCGAAGGCCTCGAAAAAGCCTTCGCCCAACAGTTGGTCAAACTGATAATCCGTAGGCGGCGCCAACTCATAACCGTACCTGAATTCCAATGGATAGGAAACCCCGGCTTCTATGGGCAAGAAACGGGCTTCTCCCAGAAAGTGAAAGTCGCGCTCCAGCAAAGCTTCTTCCTTCCGGACTTCAGCATGGTACAGTACCCGGAACCTGCTCTGGTCGAAAGGATCTTCCATATTGAGGCCATAAAAACCATCATCGTAAATGAAAAACTGGAGCAGGCCCTTCTCCGGGAATGGCGGTAAAACCGGCATTTCCTCCAGATTGAGCTGAGCCAGCAACCACAGCGGAGCTCCATCCGGGGCTTTCGGATAGTCCATACCGAGGGGCAGATAGGGAAAGCCGCCGACCTTACTCTCCCAGGGGAGTGTCTCCCGCCTGGGCTGAGGCAACAGTTCAATAAAGGGGCGCATGGTTTGAAGGATCTGCCTTCGAAAGGGATCCAGCTCCTGAGGCAGGATAATATTCGTGCTCATAACAATGGATGCACCCCATTGCCAGGAGCCTGGCGAACCGGAGTGTCTTTTGTGTTTTGTCTTTAAATATTCGTCTGGGTTATTTGCCGGGAGAATTGCTCCCGGTTAAAGCAAAAATGGTAAACAACTTTGGGATAGAATGGTTATGAGGTTGGTTTTTTTTATTCCTAAACCGGTTTTTTCTTTGAGTGGGTAGCCAATTGAAATATGAACATCAACCTCCGTGTTATTTCTGTAGCCATCTTTGGTATTTTAGCCATTATCAGCGCTTTGAGCATAAGCCAGCTGAAGTTTTCTTTTGACTTCGAACAGTTCTTCCCGGAAGGGGACGAAGACCTGGAGTTCTTCCGGGAGTTCATAAATGAGTTTGAATCGGACGACAACTTCCTGCTGGTGGCCATCCGCAGGGAAGATGGCGTTTTCGACCAGGACTTCCTGGAAAGATTCCACGACTTTTCCCTAAAAACCAGAGCCCTTCCCCACGTCACCGAGAGCCAGTCCCTGACCAAGTTCTCCTATCCGGTCCGAACGCCATTTGCCATTACGGCCATGCCGGCCATTCACATCGATCAGCCAGCCCGTTACCCACGCGACAAGGAACGCATATTGAATGACGAACGCTTCGTCCACAATTTCATCTCAAAGGACGCCACCACACTGACGGTATTCTTAAAAACGGTCAACAGTATCCAACTGGCGCCGGCCGAAGAGCTCATGTCCTCGCTGGACAGCCTGATCCGCCAGTACGATTTTGAGGAATACCACTACCTGGGCCGCCCTTATTTCCAGAAAGAACTGGTGGCCATGCAAAAGCGGGAGATCCTTGTCTCCGCCATTATTTCCGGCCTCCTCGTTTCCCTGGTCATGTTTTTCATATTCCGGCGGCCATGGGGCATTGCCGTCTCGCTCTTCTCTATTGCCCTGGGAATGCTCCTCTTCATGGGTTTCCTCAGCATCAGCGGCAGAGAGCTCAACGCCATGGCGGCACTGTACCCGGTGCTGATGATCATCGTGGGCACTTCCGATGTCATCCATATCATGTCCAAATATGTGGACGAGCTGCGCAAAGGCTTCCGCAAGGAGAAAGCCATTGTGACAACCATCAAAGAGATCGGCCTGGCCACCCTGCTCACCTCCCTGACCACGGCCATCGGCTTCGCCTCCCTGCTCACCAGCCGAATCGGCCCCATCCGGGATTTTGGCATCAATGCGGCGATCGGGGTCATCATCGCTTATTTAACGGTGATCTTCTTTACCACCGCAGTGATCTCCTGGTTCCGGGCCGACCAGATCATCAAGCTGGGCAGGGGGCAGGCATTCTGGGAAAGATCCATGGAATGGGCCTACCGCTTCACCCGTGATTACCCCCGGCACATCGCCATCGGCGGATTGGCGGTACTGATCGTAAGCCTGGTGGGCATTTCCCGCATTACCACCAATTACAGTATCGAAAACAATATGCCCATCGGGGAAAAGATCACGGAGGATTTCCTGTTCTTCGAAAACAACCTCACCGGCTTCCGCCCGATGGAGGTTGCCGTATATGCTAAAGGGGAGTACAAGGCCAGTGACTACGAGGTAGTCCGGGAAATGGCAAAGGTAGAAGAATACCTGCACCAGATCCCCTCCATACAAGGCATTGCTTCCATCACCGCCATATACAAGAGCATCAATCAGATGATGCGCAACAACAATCCTGAGGCCTACGCTCTTCCGGACAACAAAGCGCAATTCGAACGCTACCGACGCATGGCCCAACAAATTCCTGAACTGAGCGTCAACATCCTGCTGAGCAAAGACGAAAAAAAAGCACGCATCACCTCCCGTATCGGGGATATCGGCGCCGAAAACATCGAGGATATGGGCAACCGCATCGACCAGTGGATCGCCGCCAATACCGATACTTCCATCGTCGAGTTCAAACGCACCGGCACGGGCCTTATCATCGATAAAAATTCTGAATATGTGCGCCGCAGCCTGCTCCTGGGGCTGGGCATGGCCATCCTCATCGTCAGCCTGCTGATGGCCCTCCTTTTCCGCAATATGAAGATGTTGTTCATTTCCCTGGTGCCCAACATCTTCCCTCTTCTCCTGGCCGGCGCTCTGCTGGGGTTCCTGGGTATTGAACTGGAGGCGGGGATATCTATCGTCTTTGCCGTCATCTTCGGCATCGCCGTAGACGATACCATTCACTTCCTCAGTAAGTACAAACTGGCGCGCAATAAAGGGCTGGATGTGGAAGCATCGCTGCACATCACTTTCCTGGAAACGGGCAAGGCCATCGTACTCACTACCGTCATCCTGTTCTTCGGCTTCCTGGTCATGCTCTTCTCCATCCATCCGCCCAGCGTCACCATCGGCCTGCTGATCAGCCTGACCCTCTTCAGCGCCCTCATCAGTGACCTGGCCCTCTTACCGGTCCTGATCCGGTGGTTGATGAAAGAAGACAAAGAAGAGGTGAAAAAGGAAGCAATGGAGTTGGAAAAAGTGGTATAAAAACCAACGCAAAATAAAAAAAACGCAAAAAAAACTTGACACATACCGACAAGTATGTACATATTTGCAAAATCATTGCATTACCTCGATCCATGAAAGACACACGCCAGCAAATACTGGAAAAGAACTTCAGAGCCATGCACGAGCACGGTTTCCAGGGGTTGCGTACCGACCAGGTGATCAAGGAACTGGGCATCACCAAAGGGGCATTCTACCATTACTTCTCCGGAAAACAGGAGTTGGGCTATTGTGTCGTGGACGAGGTCATAGCTCCCCAGTATCTCGACCACTGGAATCAGTTGTACAGTTACGTCGGCCACCCGGTGGAAGGGATCATCGAGCGCCTGATGGCCCTGCGCAGAGACATTCCCGGAGAGAACATCAAACTCGGCTGCCCGCTCAACAACCTTATCCAGGAAATGGCGCCGCTCGATGAAGGCTTCCAACAACGGCTTAACCGCATCGCACGGGGTATGCACCTAGCCATTCAGGATGCTCTGGTTCGAGGACAAAAGGCCAAATTGGTTGACGCGGACGTCGATCCTGAGAAAATTGCCTTCTTTGTGCTGTCTGCATTGGAAGGTTCCTTTAGCATCGCCAAGGCCTTCCAGAACCGCAAGCCCTTCGATGTTTCCATCGAGTTGCTGATCACTCATTTGCGGACATTGAAAAACAGCCGTTGAAGGCGTTAAATTTTTTTACCCCTAAAAAATACATACTGGTATGTATTTTTTAGGAAATTGATTCAATAATCTTTAAATTTCAGCATATGTACATCATCACCGGATCAACCGGAAACGCCGGGCTTTCTCCCTCTACTCCAACCCCACTTCCGCCAGCACCGGCAGATGGTCGGAGGGGAAACGGCCGCTCCAGGAATCAGAGAGAATGGCATGCTTCCTTACCTTAACTTTGTCATTGATGAAAATGTAGTCGATCCGCCGGCCCGGCAGCCCGGGGAACTGGAAGCCCGACCAGGTGCTCAGCGGGCCATGATGCGGCATTTTCGACAGGAATAGAGCGTCGGCCAGGCCACTGCCTTTGGCGGTGATGATCCGGTAAGGCTCATGAGTGGGTTCGCAGTTGAAATCCCCGGTCAGGATTACCGGGCTTTCTGCAGCCTTTGACCCCAAACGTTCTACCAGCAGCCGGGCGCTTTCCTCCCGGGCAAGTTCCCCCCGGTGGTCAAAATGGGTATTGAAATGGTAAAACTCCTTACCCGAGGCCCGATCCCTGAACTTTACCCAGCTGGTTATTCTCGGCAGCGCCGCATCCCACCCTGTACTACCTGGCTTTTCCGGATTTTCCGACAGCCAGAAAGTAGCACTGTCCAGAAGTATAAAGCGGCTTTTGCGGTAGAGTATGGCTGAAAATTCATTATCCGGTACGGGGTTCACCGAGCCATCCGTCCGGCACAGGCCGTACCAGCCATAGTCCGGCATCAGCTCCACCAGGTCGTCCAACTGCGTACGCAGGGCCTCCTGAAGCCCGACAATATCCGCCTCGTGGAAGCGGATCATACTGGCAACCAACTCCTTGCGGTTGGGCCAATAATCCACACCATCGTTCGGATTGGCAAACCGGATGTTGAAAGACATTACCCTTATATCGTCCTGGGCCATAGTCAAGGTTGTAAGGAATAAGAATGCCAAAGTAGTACACCAGAATATTTTTCCGAATCCTCTGCTCGTATTTTCAAATGTGCTGTACATGAACTCCCTGATTTTTTATTAGTTTTAGAACAATAATACGAAAATCAGCTTTTCCCACTTATGGACTTCAGGCGCCTTTTCGATATTCTGCCCTACCAGCAGGCACGCTTTCCAAATAAAGTGGCATTGGCCAGCAAAGAAGGCATTGAGTGGAAAAAATACTCCACCTCAACCTGCATCGAACAGGCCAACCGCGTCAGTGCGGGCCTGATAGCGCTGGGCCTGAAGCGAGGGGACAAAATGGCTATCCTCACCCACCGGGGTAGCCCTCAGTGGGTTTTTCTCGATTTTGGTATGCAGCAGGCAGGCGTTATTCCAGTCCCTATCCATGGCTCTTGCAGCCGGGAGGAACTGGCCTTTATTCTGAACGATGCCGCCATCTTATATTGTATAGTCGAAAACCGGGAATTACTGGACAAGGTAATGGCACTCCAGTCGGAGGTTCCCTCCCTGAAGGGCATTTACACCCTGCAGCCCCTGCCCGATGCGCCCGGCTGGGAAAGCCTTACGGCCGAACCCACCACCAAACACCTGGAAACGCTACAGGCGTTGCGGGCCGCCATCCACGAAGACGACCTGGCTACTATCATCTATACCTCCGGGACTACCGGAGAGCCTAAAGGGGTCATGCTTTCCCACCGGAATATCGTCAGCAATATCAAAGCCACCATCACACTCATACCTGCTGATTATACCAAACGGGCCGTCAGCTTTCTGCCATTGAGCCATATTTTCGAGCGAATGGTGGCCTTCACCTACATGGCTGTCGGCACTTCCGTATATTATCTGCATCAGCAGGAAAATATTCCCGAGTTCATAAAAGAGGTCAGGCCTCATTATTTCACGGCCGTGCCTCGTTTTTTGGAAAAGGCCTATGACGGAATACTGGAACAGGCCAGCCAGCGCCCACTCCTGATCAAGCGCCTCGTTCTGTGGGCGCTTTCCGTTGGTGAACACTACAAAATGCGGGGCCGGTTTCAGCCGCTTTACTGGTTCAAGCTGCAACTGGCCGACCTTCTGGTGTTTAGCTACTGGCGCAGGCAACTGGGTGGGAGGATAGAAGGCATCTTCGTCGGAGCCGCCGCTCTACAAGACCGCCTGGCCCGGCTCTTTACCGCTGCCGGAATTCCCGTCCGCGAAGGATACGGCATGACAGAAACCTCCCCAATAATTGCCTTCAACCGCTTTTCACCCGGAGGCACCCGCTTCGGGACCGTCGGTATTCCTATTCCCGGGCTGGAACTCCGGATCGATGCTCCGGAGGGAACAGAAGAAGGGGAGATTCTCGTCAAAGGCCCCAACGTCATGATGGGGTATTATAACCGGCCTGAGGAAACCGCCGCCGCCTTCACCGAAGACGGCTGGCTGCGCACCGGAGATATCGGAAAGGTCACTCACAAGCGCTTCCTGCAGATTACCGGGAGAAAAAAGGATATTTTCAAAACTTCCGGAGGAAAATACATCGCTCCTCAGGAGCTGGAAAACACCCTACGCTCTTCACCTTACATCGAAGAATGCATGGTACTCGGTTTTCAGCGCCCCTTTGCTACGGCCCTGATATTACCCCATTTCAACCTGCTCCAAAGCTGGTGCGAGGAAAACGATATTCATTGGACGGCGCCCCAGTTTATGGTGCACAACCATAAGGTGGAGCAGTTCATGGCACAAGAGGTCGAAAGGATTAATGAGGGGCTGCCCAGTTATAAGCACATCAGGAACTTTCACCTGCTACACCAACCCTGGTCGGCAGAAACCGGGGAACTGACACCCACGCTAAAGGCCCGGCGGGATGTCATTCTCGAAAAATTCAGCAAAGAAGTAGATGGACTTTACGAACAGGAATCCCGTTTTTGATATTATTATTGTACCGTCTATGGCTGGCGGCACATTTTTCCAGATGCCATTATGCCCTGGAGGCGTTTTGAATCACATTTACTTTATTCCTAACCAAATACTCAGTTGAGTTATGGAACCCAAACGGCTTTTCGATTTTATCCACTACCAGCAGGAGATATACCCGCTTCAGGAGGCTTTCGGCAGCCGCCTCGACGGGCAGTGGAAATACTACAGTACCGCCGAAACCATCGAACTGGCCAATAAGGCCAGCCGAGGCCTGGTCAAACTGGGAGTACAGCCCGGTGACAAGATCGCCGTGGCCGTTTACCAGAACCGCCCGGAATGGGTGATACTCGATATTGCCATCCAACAGATCGGTGCGATCAACGTCCCGGTCTATCCTACCATCAGCCCGGGAGAATACGAGTATATTTTCAACGATTCCGAAGCACAGTACTGCTTTGTCGGAAAAGATGACCTCTACGATAAGGTCCGGGAGGCCCAGAAAAATGTGCCTTCGCTGAAGGAGGTTTACACTTTTGACCGCCACATGGGCCGCCCCTTCTGGGAAGACATCTTCTCCGACGAAGGCCAGGATGAAGTCGAAAAACGAAAGTCCGCCGTACAACCGGAGGAAATGGCCACCCTGATCTACACTTCCGGCACTACCGGCGCTCCCAAGGGAGTGATGCTCTCCCATAACAACATCGTCAGCAACGTATTGGCCGTCAAGCAGATATTCCCCATACAAGCCGGAGATACGGCACTGAGCTTTCTGCCCCTGTGCCATATCTTCGAACGCACAGCCCTGTATGTTTACACCTTCAAAGGGCTCCGTATCGCCTTCACCGGCACGGACAACCTAGGCGGTGATGAGGGCGACCTGAAAGCGGTCCAGCCTCATTTCTTCACTACCGTGCCCCGCCTCCTGGAGAAGGTGTATGAAAAGATCTACAACAAAGGGCTGGACCTTTCCGGCCTGGCCCGCAACCTGTTCTTTTGGGCCCTCAACCTGACGGAAGATTACGAATACGACAAGCGCTACAGCGGCCTGGATGCCGTTAAGGTCAAATTGGCAGACAAGCTCATCTTCAGCAAATGGAGAGAGGCCCTGGGCGGCCGGGTACGCGGTATAGTGACAGGAGCCGCCCCTTGCCCGGTAAAGATGGCCCGGGTATTCTCCGCCGCCGGCATCCCCATCCGCGAAGGCTACGGCCTGACCGAAACTTCTCCCGGGCTGGCCGTTGGGCGGTTCGATCCGGGTGGCGCCATGCTGGGCACCATCGGCCCGTCTATCGATAAGGTAGAACTCATGATCGACGGTTCTTCCGGCCTCTACCGGGAAGGAGAAGGAGAGATCCTGGCTAAAGGCCCCAATATTATGATGGGTTACTATAACAAACCGGAGGCCACCGCCGAAGTCATGAAAGAGATCGATGGGGAACAATGGTTCTGCACCGGCGACGTTGGACGCTTGATTGACGGGCCAGGAGGAATGCAGTTCCTGCAGATCACCGACCGGAAAAAAGAGTTGCTGAAAACCTCGGGAGGCAAATATGTCGCCCCGGCGCCGATCGAAAATAAACTCAAGGAAGATTTTCTGATCGAACAAGCCATGGTGGTGGGGGAGAGCCGCAAGTTTGTCTCCGCCCTGATCCTCCCGGCAGAAGGAGCTCTGCGCGATTGGTGCGAGCACAAAGGTTATGGCTGGACGTCCCTGGAAGACGCCATTGAAAAACCGGAGGTAATACAAAAATACCAGAGGATCATCGATGAGTACAACCCCCTGTTCAATAAGGTAGAACAGATCAAGAAGTTCAAGCTCCTGAGTGGAACCTGGGATCCTGTAAAAACAGATGGAACTGAAGCCGAGCTGACTCCAACAATGAAGCTGAAAAGGCGGGTGATCAGAGATAAATACAGCGAGGCGATCGAGGCAATCTACACGGAGAGCTAAATAAAGCCGTTCAAAGGCCTGGCCTTGGTTCCCGGGAAGGATTTCCTTATTGGAAAAACCTTCCCGGGAACATCAATTTTATCCCCCTAGGAATTTGAAATTCCACTGATAGATAGCTACTACCAGAATGATGAATAATAACAGGCCAATGAAAAAGAACATCAGGCAGTAGCCCTTACTTCCAGCATTCTTAATTTCAGACATTCCTAATGCTATTTAACTGGGTTATTTAAAAGATCCGCTCAAAATTAATAGAAGCGGGACCGATTGTCTTCAATATCCGCATTTTTCTTCATAGCCTGTATCAGCTGGGCCGGTACCTGGCTGCGAATAGGAGCAGAAATGTTGCGGCGTAGTTGCGGTATATTGGTGGCCTGCCCGGCATCGGGCTTGCGGATCACTTTAACGACATATACGCCAGCTTTTCCAACTACGGGGCCGGACACCTGCCCTTCTTCCATGGTGAAGGCTTTACCGATCACCCTGGGCTCAATACCAAGGCTGGGCACGAAGGCAGCGCCGAAGGTGACATTGCTTGCCGTATCGACCTGGGCACTGAAAGACGCGGCGATGGAAGCCAGGTCGGTGCCTTGTATCTTCTGAGAGATCACCGCCCCCTTCTTTTCATTGATCACCAGTTGTTCGATCTCATCTTTAATGTTGTCTACCGAAGGCAGGCCTGCCGACTGCACACTTCTCAGCGCAGCAAGAACGTACTTGTTCGTGTAGTAGTCAACCGGGTCCTGAAAAGCGTAGATCTCGGGGGAGACCTCTCCTTTATTGGCGTTGAACGCCCAGCGCACGATGTCCCGGGAAGCCTGTCCGGCGCCCAGCGAACCGATGGCAAAGTCATTCTTCTTGAGGCTGTTGGAAATTTCCACTTCCAGGCCTTCGGAATCGGCCGACTGCCGCATCTCTTCCAGTTTCCGGTTCTTCCCTACGAATGCCAGGGCACGCTCGTATACGTCATTTTGGGTATCCTCAGAAGGTACGATGCGTTCCTGGATATAGGCCGTCTTGACGCGTTCTGTCGTACTGGCGCTGCGGCGGAGCACTTCGATGAGGTGCCACCCGAAACTGGAGCGTACCTTATACCGCTGGCCGATCTGGCCGGTAACAAAGAGCACCTCGTTGTATTCCGGAACAAACTGGTTGGGGGTCACATTTTCGTACTTGCCTCCTTTACTGGCGCTGCCAGGGTCCTGGCTGAATTTAATCGCCAGAGAGTCGAAAGTGGCAACGCCGCTCGCCAGCAGGTTATCGAGGCTGTCGATGGTATTTTTGGCAGCTGCAAAGTTCTGCGGGGTATCGGCATTGATGAGGATGTGGCGGGTATCGGCAGAGTCGGCCATGGTCGCACGGGCCAGCACTTTCATGGCCTGATAGGCGCCCTGATCGATGTATGGTCCATAAACAGAACCCACTGGAATGCTGAATGCCGTATCGGCAACCACCGGGCTCAGGTCTTCCTTGGAAAGGTAGAAGCCATTGATCGCGCCGTAGTTACGCTCAACAAATGCGGAGTCATTTTCAGCAGCTTCGAACTCCGGGATGAGGCCGGCAATCTTATTGCGCAGGCCGGCAGAATCCTTAACAGTAGGAATGACGTCGAAAACGGCATACTCTACTTTGCGGGTCTCCTCCTCCTGAAAGTAACGCGCCCGGTTTTGCTCGAGGTAATTCTCATAGTCTTCGTCGCTCAGTGTAACTTCCGTATTGTCAACCTCATCGAAAGGGATCTTTACATAAGCCATATCTATGGAAACGCTCTGCTCCTGATGCCCCATCTCGGCCATCCAGGTCGGCGTGTAAATAGCCTTGGTTACCATGCCATTGATCTTGCTCTGCAGCCGTTCCTTCATGATCTCCTTTTCCTGATGCGACCAAAAGGCCCTCATCTGAGGATCGGTGAAGGTGCCATTTTCTATAGCCGTCTTGATCTGATTCAGTTGCTGGAAATTGATCTGCCGGGTATTGGGGTCGGTGAACCGCTGACGGATGACCGGGCTGGGATTGGTGCCGAACTGCAGGTCCAACAACTCGGCCTTACTAACACCGAGCCCCAGGGCTTCCGCTTCTTCCTGAACGACGGCTTCCTCAACGAAGTAGTCCCACAGTTGCTTGCGGCGGCTGAACACTTCCCCACCGGAATTGCCGTATAATACCTGTTCAACCCTGTTGAACTGGTTCCAGTCCAGCTTCTGGCCGTCAATTTCGCCCACCGTAAACTGGGAGCTTCCAAAAACACTCTGCTGCCCGGAGGTCATATCCATGATGATAAAACCGGCAAGGCCAAGGCCTATCAACACGACCAGAACCCAGGAGTTCTTCCGAATTTTGCTTATCAAAGCCATCTCTTCGTCTGATGTTTTGTAAATTCAATTTATCGATACGTTCATTTCCGACACCCTTCTTTCCGGGGCGGAGGATGCTTCGGCGAAACTCATTTTCGCTAAAGAGTCGCAAAGATAAGATTACATTTGAAAAAATCCATGCAAAAGTAGGCGGATTGCCGGCTAATTCCAAAATTCACAACCAGTTATACATCCGGCACATCAGCTCCTGAGGAAAGCCCGGCGCCCCATCTCCTTTAGGCCCACACCTTACAGCCTTCCGTACAATTGGTGCAGATGTCGATCTGGCTGCGGCCTTTGAGTATTTTCTGACGGAAAGCCTGATAGGGTGCTGACTGCCACAACTCGGCAAAGCGCTGCGCCTTGAGGTCTCCCAATTGATGAACCGCATCCTTATCGAAGCAGCAAGGCACGACCCGCCCGTCCCAGGTGATCACGCAGGAGTGCCACAGTTTCCAGCAATGGTTGAGCAGGCGGTTCTTGACGCGGTACGAACCATCGGGCTGTAGCTGGTACCGGGAGTAGCGCTCATTCCGAGGAATAAGGGGGTTGCCCTCCTGGTAATTGTAAACCTGGGCTGTTTTGAGCTTCACCTCATCAACCCCGATCTCCTGCGCCAGGCGATGTACTTCAGCTATTTGATGCTCATTGGGCGCCACCACCAGGAATTGAAAAATAAGATGGGGTTTTCGCGAATTCAGTTCTCGCTTCATGGCCACCACATTTCGGGCTCCCTGTAGGACGATATCGAGGTTGCCTCCTTTCCGGTAACTTTCATACACCTCCTGAGTAGTGCCGTCAACCGAGATGATGAGCCGGTCCAGTCCCGACTCCACCGTTTTACGGGCATTTTCCTCGTCCAAAAAATGGCCGTTGGTAGACGTAATCGTATACAGCCCCCGCCGGTGAGCATAGTTCACCATTTCCAGAAAGCGGGGGTTGATGTAGGGCTCCCCCTGAAAATAAAAGATCAGGTATACGAGGCTCTGATGCAGTTCGTCGACGGCCCTCCGGAAAAAATCTGCCCGCAGATTACCGGTAGGGCGCGTAAAGGCACGCAGGCCGCTGGGGCATTCCGGGCAGCGTAAATTGCAGGCCGTAGTGGGCTCAATGGACACCGTCAGCGGCAGGCCCCATTGAACAGGGCGCTTCAACCAGCGCGCCAGGTAATACGAGGATAACACCTTTGCCGCATTCCAGAGGCGGGAAAAAGAGAGTTTACTCAAAAAATTCAGGGTGTCGGCAACGTATATTTTCATAATAGGAATCGGCCTTTGCACTCGAAAATCAGGTTTTTCCGTGATGATATTGTGCTGGAAATGCGAAAGCCGGGAAAAGCATTTTGCATCCCGGCTCTCCAATTCTACCACAACTATAATTTTACAGTCAGTTTTTTTCGTCAAAGGGGCGGTGATATTCCACCTCCAGAGGTTCATTCATACGCGAAACACGTACCTCTGTACGCCGGTTTGCCTCGTACTCCTCGTCGGTACACTTCACCCCTTCCTCACAGTTGCAATGGTTGGCGGGGAAGGCCTCTCCATACCCAAAGGCTTTGATCCTCCTCTTTTCTATCCCGCGGCTGACCAGAAATGCTTTGGCGGATTCCGCCCGGTCCAACGAGAGTTTGAGGTTGAATTCATCGGAACCCTGGCAGTCGGTATGGGAAATGAGTTCGATTTCCATACTCGGATAGGATTTCATCAGTTGGGCCAAGTCTTCCAGTTCCTGCGCTTCCCCTTTGCGGATCGACGATTTCCCAAAATCGTAATGGATATTCCGCATTACGATCACGGCTCCTTCCCGGATGGGTTTGCGGAGTACGGAGGTAGATTCCGGTTCCATCTCCATCACCACTGCGAAAGAGCGTTTGCTCCTCAGGTTGACCGTTGAGATCCGGGTCGTATCGCTCCGGTAGCCGGACAGTTCACTGATGATGGTAAATTCACACCCCAAGTCAATGCAGTATTCGAAAGTACCATTGATATTGGTCTGCGTGCGTATTTCTTCCCCGGTACATTCATTGACCATCCGAACCCTGGCGCTGGGTATCCGTTTGTTGTAAGGGCGGCTGGCCACCAACCCGCTCAAGGTCATACAGTTGCTGGGGGACAACCCTACTTCTATAGGCCGGTTGAAGACGTTTTCTTCCGGGTTGTAATTGACCTCGCGTGGCGTATAGCCCGCTTTGGAGGCCAGAATGATGTAATTTCTGGCTTCATTCAGTAAGGTATAGGCCTCCCCGCTGGCATTGGAAGTGAACTCGGGGGCTCCCAGGTCTTTCTCCTGTTTGCGTATGCGTTGAAAGACCATCCTCTCATCCCCGCTTTCAGCAGGCAACAATTCCAGGTCGTATAGTTCATCTCCTTTCACCGACCCGGTAACGGTCTTTTCATAGATCCAGATCGAGGCGCCGGGCAGGCGGCGCCCGGTATTTTCATCAAAAACGGCAATGACCGAATTGGACAATTTGGGGAACTGGACCCCCTGTATGCCCTCTGGTGCTTCAAACATATAAATATCGTCCTTGCCGTTCCCTCCTGGCCGGTTGGAAGAAAAATACCCAATGTCTCCATCCGGATTCAGGATAATACCCAGGTCGTCTGCCTTGGAGTTGAACGGTTCTCCCAGGTTGATCACTTTCCCCCATTCCGGCCGCCCTACGTCGATCATGAACAGGTCGAGCCCGCCGTACCCTCTGTGCCCGTCGGAAGCAAAAAACAGGGTGCCGCTTTCGTGAATGAACGGGAAGGCCTCGTTGCCATCGGTATTGACCTGAGGGCCCATATTTACCGGTGGCGACCAATAGCCGTTTTGATTGAACGCCACCCATATATCAAGGTTTCCCTGCCCGCCCGGGCGGTTAGAGGCGAAATACAACTTATTCCCATCGGGCGAAAGGGCAGGATGCATACAGGAATACTCGTCGCTGTTGAAGGGAAGTTCCTGCACATTTTCCCAATCGGTGAGCCCCCGGCTGGCCTGATAGATCTTCATGCCCACTTTGCCCTTGGAGTCCGCCTTTTGCACGCCCTGAATGAGATTGTTACGGGTGAAGTACATCATGTCTCCATCGCGGTTGAAGGAGACCGGCCCTTCATGCAATTGAGAATTGATCCTCAAAGAGAAAGATTCCGGCTTCAGTGGGGACCCGTTGGGGTCCAGTTCGGAGTAGAATAACTCGAAGAAAGTCTCTCCGATCTGCTGGTCAATCGGCCCTTCTTTGCGACGGGACGAGACAAAGACCATTCCATTCTCATAAAATACCGGTGAAAATTCCAGCGCTGAGGTATTGATCTCCGCCAGGTTGACCAGTTTCACTGACGAGTTGAGTTCTGTCTTTTTTTGCAAACGAAGCTTCTCTCCTACCTGGGCATCAAGCAGAATTGGCAACAATACCGAGAAGAGGAACAAATAACGCATAGGGCAGCATATTTTTCATGCCATGGGCTTTCGGCACAATTTACCATCATAAGATAATAAAATTCTGCTCATAATATGTTGGAATTTTTATTTCCGGCGCCGAAAGCCCAGAGCATAAAAGCCCAAACTGTTTTCAATCGACATTATTGCGCCCCCCAAAAAAACGGGGGTTCTCAAAGATCTCCCCTTCCGGCTCCCCTCCGATGATGTAATGAACGAATCCTTCTACCGTACCACTGTTGTAATCCCGAAGGCTGGATAAGGTATAATCATAGGAAAGGCCGAAAAGGATATTCTTGCTCACCTGAGCCGACGCCAACATAGAAATAGACTCCCCGATGGGATTGGACTTGTCACCGCCGATCCGATAGGAAATGCCGGTAGTGATCTTGTTCATAAAGGTGAAACTTACATTGAAATCCGCATCGAAGGGTGCTCCCTGTACATATTTCAGGAGGAGATGAGGTTGCATCTTGATGTCATCCCCCTTTAAGGGGATAACAAAACCCGTCATTCCGTAAAAATGCGACAGTTCGCGGGAGAGTACGCCGCCTTCATCGGCCAGGTCTATACTGTTCTGCAGCAGGCGTGGCGCCGAAAAGCCAAAATAGAACTTTTCCGTATTGTAGTAAAAGCCCGCTCCAAAGTTGGGCACATAGCGGCTCTGGAACCCCACCGGAATGGCAGAATCTGTCTCCTTGGGCTGGGAAGCGCGCAACTCATCAAAATTTACACGAATCATGCGGACAGAAGCAGAAAGGCCAAAGCCCAGATACCCATTGCCTAGAGGAAAACGATAAACGTAATCGCCCTCCAGCGTGTACCTGTCGGTCACGCCGATGGTCTGACGAAGCAGGCTTGCACCGATTCCCAGCTTTTTACTTTCCAGAGCAGCCATATTGAAGGTGATCAGCTGGGACTGGGGCGCCCCATCCAGGCCTATCCACTGCTGCCTGGCAATAGCAGTAATACGAGTGCCGCCGGTGCTGCCTGCGTAGGCAGGGTTATAGCCCAGCTTGTAATGCATAAATTGAGTGAACTGGTCCTCCTGTTGCCCGAAAGCAAGAGTGGCAGCTATGCAGAAAAATAGTATGGTAAAAATTTGCTTCATGGCGTATTATCCTGTTTTGGGATGATGCCGTGGCCCGCAGGCCACGGCAAATTCAGGGTTTATCTTTGGATCAGGAGGTACCCGTTCATCGGCGGGCGGCCATCACCGAAAGTAATGATATAGAAATAAGTGTCCGCTGGCAGTTCTTCTCCGTTGTAAGTACCGTCCCAGTTGTTGTCGTAAGGCGTCCTGGAGCGGTATACTTCGTCTCCCCACCGGTTAAAGATCTGTACCTGGCTTTCAGGAAATTCCGTCTCATTGAGCAGGCAGGGCACGATGAAGGTATCGTTGATTCCATCTCCATTCGGCGTTATGACGCTGGGGGCTTCACACTTGACGTCCTCGCCGACAAAGAACTCCACTACCGCCTGGGCGCATTCACAACTTTCGCTGCACACCTCGTAGGTAAGCTGATCCCGGCCGATAAAGTCCGCATCCGGCAGATAAGAGACCATACTGTCGCCAAGCACGCGGGCGATACCCCTCGACGGCCCCGACAAGATGTTGATAAAGGAATTTGGCGGCGTATCGTCATTGGACAACACATTGATCATCGTCTCTATGGCAAACTCCACAGACAGCTGATCATTGGCGGCAATCGGATTTTCCCGGTAATTAATAATAGCCGTATCGCGGGAAGAAAGCCCGCAGAATCCATCGTCCAGCGTCCAGACTACCAGGTTGTTTCCAACGACGAGATTGGATACCGTCGTCATCCGGTTGTTGCGGTTGGTAAACAAAAGATCCGGGTTAGGAGAAGACCATCTTCCCGTGCTTCCTTCTGCCGGCTCAACTGCTTCCAACTGGGCATCGCCAAAATCATTGCAGGCGATCTGATCCCCTCCGGCATCAGGCTTGTTATCCGAAATGGTAATGAAAACATCGGCGCTGTCGCTCCCGCATTCACTATTGACTACCCAGGTGAACACATAGGTATTACCTGGCCGTACACCCGGGCCACTGACCGTTGTGTTGGGGTCAAGTTCATCATCAATGACTACGCTGAACTCACTCTGGATTTCAGATTGTACCCACAAGCCCTGCCCGTTGGGTGGTGCGGCAGCCTCCAGAAGGACCTCGTCACCCGCACAGAAAAGACGATCTTGGCCAACTATGGCATCTTCGGCTTTATTGACGGCGATGCGAACGGTGTCCGTACTGAAGTTGCGGCAGCCTCCATTCGAAAGAGCCCAGACGAAAAAGTAGTTGTTACCTGGATTCAGGCCATCGATTGGAGACTGCGGGCTCCCGGGCGTCAGAATGGCTATCCCGGGTGGGCTGCCCAGTACAGGACTCCATTCTCCAGTGCTGTTGACCGGAGTTTGCGCGCTCAACTGGATGGGGTTCCCGATACAGAAAGAAGTATCCACACCGGCATTGGCCCGTTCAATTGGAATAATGTCCAGCTCAGCCACTGTAGGTGGCGATGGGTCAGAAATACAATTGTTGGTAGCAGCTTCTACCGTAAAGGCGTGCTGCCCGCTCCCATAAGGGGAGAAGTCAGATATCTGGAAGTTCAGGCTCTGCGTGTTGCCGATCATGTCTCCGTTATAATACCAGGTATACGTCGCACCTGGTGTTGCCGTACCTTGAGATACCGAAAGCGCCAGCGCAGTACCGGGCAGGTCGATACAGGCCGGGCCGCTGTTGGTAGCCATCGGAGTAGCCGGCACTTCGTTGACCTCCACATTGATCGCCACCGGGGCAGAGGAACAACCATTTCTGGTTACGATCAAAGAATAGGTACCACTGTGTAAGGCCGGGTCGGCAGAATTGATCAATGGATTCTGCAGGGAGGACGTAATGGGCCCAAACCACTGATAAGTTGCTCCGGAGGGGCTGGCAACCAGCTGCAGCGATTCGCCTTCGCAAACCGGAGCGTTGCTACCGGCAGCGGCAATCGGGATGGGATTGACCGAAAGGGAAAGTACACCGGAAGTGTCGGAATCACATCCGTTCACGGTAACGTATACCCGGTACGGCCCGCTATCGTCAGGCGAGATATTGTCCAGGGTCAGCGTTTCCGAAGAAAAGGACATATTCCCTCCCGGAGTGAGCCAGTTGTAGCTGACGTCACTACCCGAATAATCATTAGTATGCAGGGTAATCGTTTCACCCGAACAGAACGGCGGCTGCGTGGAAGGGTCTAGTGTTGGCGCTACCGGCGCCAGCGGAGCATTCCTGGTATTTACGACCGTTGTCGCCGGCATGGAACGGCAACCTTCTACATTGGATACGACCAGTGAATAATTGCCATTGTTGACGGCGGTGGCATTGGGAATAACCGCACAACTGTCGGTAGAGGAAAACGACCCCGGCCCGGACCACTGATAGGAATAAGATCCATCGTCAGGCGGGAATACGCTAGCCTTCAGTTGTATATCCGTTGGGCCATTCAGGCAGGAGGGAGCCGTATTGCTCAGGGCATCGATCCTTACACTGGGCAGTACTTCGATGAGCTGTGAAGCGGTATCGACGCAGCCCGCAGGAGTTGTAACCCTGAGCCGGTAGGTACCCTCAGCCTGCATGGAGACCGTGTTGATCACCGGGTTCTGAGCAACAGAAGTGTAATTATTGGGGCCGGTCCACTGGTACGTCGCACCAGGAATCGATGGTGAGCCGAACAATTCCAGGCGCGACCGCTCACAAACGGCCGGTGGGTTGGCGCTGGCCAATGCATCGGGTACATCATTGACGATTACCGTTACCGGATTGGAATCATCAGACTGGCATCCAAATCGTTTGGTATACACCGTCCACTGCCCGGCATCCAAACTGGTGGCATTGGGAATGACAAATATGTTATTATTGGTGATGAATTCTGCCAGGTTGGGCGCGGTCCAGTGATAAGTACTGGCGCCGGCGGGCAATGCTTTCAGAATGACACTGGAGCCTTCGCACACCGGGCCGGAATCGACGGTCAGTGCCGGGCGGGCCGGTTTGGGCAGCACATTCACCACAGTGAAATCCGGTTCGGAACTGCAACCGTTTTTCGTGACCACCAGTTGATACACTCCGGCGTTGGCCAGAGTGGCCTGATTGATCACCGTTGGCAGCTGGCTGGTTGAAGAAAAGCCGGCGGGCCCTGTCCATTGATAGGTCACCCCTGAAACGAAGGTCCCTAAGACAATGGGCTCTCCCTCACAGATCGTTATCTCATCATCATTGGCGGCGGCTATCGGCCGGTTGACCACAGAGATGGATACCGCAGCAGACGGCTCCGAGAGGCAGCCATTGGCCTCGATAACCAGATAGTACCGAAGAGTGCCTGGCTGATGAGGTTCACTGACGATATACTGGGGCGTATTCGTGCTGGCCACAGGCGGCTGTCCGTCTCCAGGTAATCCTTTATACCAATGATAAGTAGCATTGTTCAGTGTGATAGATGAAGAAAGGACGATGTCTTCATCGTTACATACATTTAAATCGGTATTGATAACCGGGGTAAGCGGCTGATTGGTAATGGACACGTTGACGACCTCTTCGGCTATACAGCCGGTCAGCCCTGTTATCTGTAAAACGTAGGCTCCGGCATCACTGCCATCCACATTGGGGATGATCGGGTTTTGTTGGGTAGAGATCAGGTTGCCGTCCGGGTTGTACCATCGATAGGTATACACTACGCCCCCCTGAGCGGCCGGTGGGTTAGCAAAAAGATAAAGCGTATCTCCACCGCAAATTCCCGGGCTGTAAGTAGGGCTGGGCCCCTCTGCCTCAATCCGGATTGGGCGGGTACAGGTAGAAGTATTCCCTACCAGGTCAACAACGGTCAGGGTCGCCATTACGGTAGTCCCGGCTTGTTCGCAGGTAAACGTATTGGGAGTAACGTACATGGTATCGATCATGCAGTTGTCATTACTGCCCGCGTTAAACTCCTGGACACTCACCGTATCCACTTCCAGCCCCGAGGGGTTGATCTCTACGATGGTCGCCTGACAGAGCGCTACCGGAGGCTCGTTATCCACAACAAAAACACTAAAAGTACAGGTATCCTGGTTGCTCCGGTCATCAGCGATGACGTAGGAAACCATTGTTTCTCCTACGTTGAACTCATGCGTGGGGTTAATAACGGGCGGCACCACCTGGGTAAAGGCAATATCCGTAGCGCCTTCAGCAAAATAGAAGGGCGATATTTCCCCGTAGGAAAGCCGGGCAAAAACATAGCTCACGCTATCCACCTCCCCATCGGCATCGACAACGGCCGGATCACAAGGATTGATACCATCACCCGGCATACCAGGAGGCACCATTACCGGATTGGGAAGTACCGTAAAATGCACCATGCCGTCGGCCGCCCACAGGTTGAACGTATCGGCGGGGATGCTGACAGAAACCTGCCCCGGCATATCGCAAGTGGCGGCGCCAACATTGGTCACGCCGATCTGGTTGCCACTGTCTCCGAAAATATTCATAAAGGCGCCCGGGCTGCTGAAGTCTCCCCTGATATCCAGGGTGAGGGTAGCGCTTCCCACTGCATTGGAGGCAACCCCCTGGAACAGAAATTCCAGCGTATCCGCCAGGTAATCATTGAGGTTGGGGTCATAGGTAAAGGTCAGCCATGCGGAAGCCGTGTCCAGGGGCGTCATCTGCTCAAAAGTACCGGCCACGCCGCAGTTGTCGGTCACGCCCTCCGGGAAAGGCAGCGTAACCATAGTGGAACACGACCCTTGCTCCAGGTCGACAACGACGTCATCCGGGCAGGACAGGATCGGCGGCTCCCGGTCTTCCACCATCACTTTATAGGTGCAACTGTCCACATTTCCGGCGCAATCCGAAACGTAATAAGTAATCGTATTCTCTCCTATGGGCAGGACCACATCTACGTCACCAAAAGTAGAAGCCGTTACCGGCATGCCGTTATTGATCTTATACTGATAGTCCAGCTGCGCAAAATCCCGGGCCGGGAAAGAAAGATTGCCCTCCAAAGTACTGCCGCCGGGACAAATATCATTGACCGCGTAGCTTCCCGAGAGCGTCGCCGGGATATTGGGCTCCAGGCGAATGGTAATGACTCCGTCCAGCGCCCAGATATTGATCTTATCCATGGGTATGGACAGGGTAGTGTCAGATAGGGCACACTGGGATGACGCCCGGCCGGTTCGGCCGATCACCATCCCATCCTCACCAATGATCCGCAGATATTCGGTTGAGCCCTCCGCATCGGCATTTTGGATCTGAATGGCCAAAGCTGCATCGGCGGCGGCATTAATAGGCGGAGGAGTGGACACGGTAAAATTGAGCTCTATAGCGTTGACAGGAGTGACGCCCTCCTGCCCGGACTGGGCGTTGGACGTCAGGTTAACGCTTCGGCTGATGCTCTCCATCAGCAGAGCGGCGGCACATTCCTCTTCCACCAACGGTGGTTTAAGGACAAAACTGGCCTGGCAAAGGGCCGGGTCCGTCGGCACTGCAATGTCCTGCGGACAGCCGCTGATCACCGGCGCCGTATTGTCTATGACGATGAAGGAAGCGGTAGTCGTATCGGCATGCCCACAGCCATCCTCTACCACAAAGTTCACCGTCTGCATTACGATCGTATCACTGTTCGCCGGGCAGAGGATCTCCGGCATACTCACCTGTATATTGGTATCGGCCTGGTAGGCCGTCCAGATCAGGTCTTCCTCCAGCGTACAGAGGTCGGAAGCCTCCGCGCCGCCGTGGGAATCGATCCAGTCGGCAAACTCCTGCTGAAGGTCCATGCCCGCCATACAGGTGATCACCCGGCTGGAGGCATCTACTGAAATGTCAGGCGCGATCGTATCGATAACCGTAATGCGCTGGATAAGCTCCGTGCGGTTCATACAATCATCTTCCACTACCCACGCCCGTTCAATGAGGTATTCGTTCTCGCACATTCCGGGGATGATGGTCTCGGAAGCGATCACCGCCGACAGGGTGTCGTCACAATTGTCCAGTAACATGAACGGCACCCCTGTTACCATCAGGTCGTTCTCCCGCCCGCAGTCTACCGTTGTATCTCTTGGCAACTGGAAGGTAGGGGGAGTAGTATCTTCAATGGTGATGATCTGTTTCTTAAGGCTGGTATTGTTGCAAACATCGCGGGCACGCCAGTTGCGTTCTACCCGGAAACTGAGCGGACAGCCGTCATTATCCTCCACGATCTGGTCAATAAAACCGAGGAGGATCGGCCCTCCGCAGTTGTCCAGCGTATCGTTTACCATACCGGTAATGCTGGTATCCATATAATCTTCTTCACAGGAGATCGTAATGTCCGGAGGAACCGTAAAAGAAGGAGCCCGTTCATCCCGCACATAGAGGATCTGGGTAGAATCCGTGAAATTGCCACAGGAATCCCACACCATCCAGGTGCGGTGAAGGTCGAATTCCCGTCCGTCACTACAGGTAATGTTGAAAGTATCCTGTTTGTATTCCGGGATCAGGCCCTGCTGGCAGTCGAGGGCCGTAACAATGGACGGCGGGTTGTTCATCAGATACTGATCCAGGGTATCACAACCAATGGTGTCTAACGGGGGTACTCCACGGAGAATAGGAGGCGTCGTATCGATGGTTGTGAAACGGGCGGTATAGTATGCCGTATCTAAATTCAAGGAGCTACAATCGTTGAAGACCGGAATAATGACTTCCAATGTACCACAGGACTCCAGGGAACTGGCGGAGGGAAAGTCAAATTCGGCATCCGCGCAAGCGCTCAGATTGGTCCCGATCTTAAGCTGAACCGAGGTCCGCCATGCATTGTAAGCGCCTATGGCGAACTTGCAGTCCACGATCGTGTCCAGCGAACCAACAAAGGAAACATCGGGCTCGGGCACTGGTTGGACAATGATCCGCTGAATGTGTGTAATGGTATTCATCTCCGAATCCGTTGCACGCCAGATGCGGTATACGGTATCCTGCACGCAGATTTCTACGGTGCCGCCAATTCCTCCGGTATCCGTGCTGTCGACAGGAAAAACTTTCCATTGGCCATCTTCAACGTCGGATACCAGTAGCGAATCCTTCGCAGGGATATCACAAAAGCCAACGACCATAGTATCTCCGGGAGGATTTACAAACACGGGGTCGGTTAGCGGGTTGAGGCTGTACCACTCTTCTCCATTATCGGGAAAGGGGGTGTCGGCTTTTGCCGGCAATAAAAGCGCACTGAAGGCCAGTGCCAGTAGCCAGGCAAAACTCCAAAGCTGCGTAGGGCAGAGTAGTCGTCTTTTCATAGTTCTGATATTTGGGATTCTTAGAACCGGCGCTCTACAAAAGAGGCAAATGGCTTGCAGGAAATGCTGCGAAAAAAGAGAAAAGGAGTGGTTTGGCGCAGCCGCAATAGCGTGTTGCTGCACGAGAGCTGTTCATGGGATTCATAAAAATCGGTTTTGGTTGTGGTATAATTTCCTCAAAAAACTTCCAAAAGTATTAGCCAGAGGCTATAGCCAGAAGGCCAAATATCGGAATGCAAAATATTAAAATCTGGCCAATATCGCTTAAGTTTTTCTGCTCAAAATATCTAAAGCGGCTGATAAACAACCGTTTGGCCAGAAACCGTACTTCTGTTCTTACGGGAAAGCAGTCCGGGGGTTTCAATCCTATCCTTAAAAACGAAAAAGGGAAAGTAAATGCTGTTTGGCTGTTGATGTTTGCCAAGGCCATGGCTGCCGGCAAGTTACATTATGAGCAACGGGCACAGGCCGGGCTTAGAGTGTGTTCAAATTTCAATGATGAGTCGAGAACGAGAAAATTTTGTTTCAGACAAGGCAAATTTTGCAGTCGGATGCGGGCAATCCGACGAAAAATTTAACGCCGGATGAAACAAAATTTGCCGTTCGTAGGCCATTGATTGAATTTTGAACACCCTCTTACTCTTCTTCTTCTTCTTCCCTTTCCGTCTCTGCGCCGTAGTCCTTCAGGTTGTCTCTGTCACGCAGTTTTTTATCATCGACATTTTCATTGAGGAACTCGTTGACCTTATCCACATCAAAATTGGTGATGATCTCTCCGAATTCATTGATCTTGATGTCGAAGCCTTTCAATTCATCGTGTACTTCGGGCTTTCCCTTTTGGGGTTTCTTCTTCGGCATAACTACTTTAGCAGTGATTAAAAAATTAAGTTCACTGATTTTTTAAGGGTTACTTAATTCGTTAAATTGAACAAATGCCTTTCGAAGACGCCGGTCCACTTCTTCCTTGCCGAGCAACTCCATCATTTCGAAAATGGCAGGCCCTTTCATCGTTCCGGCCACGCCCAGGCGCAGGATCGGAAGCACGTCCCCGAACTTCAACCCCTTCTCGTTGATGAAGGCCTCGGCCTGAGCTTTAATGTTTTCGGCAGTATAGCCATTAAGGCTATGCAATTGGCCGGCCAGCTCGTCAAACAAGCCCTTGCGTTCCGGCGCCCAGCGCTTTTGGATCATTTTTTCGTCGTACTCGCGCGGCTCTTCAAAGAAAAAATACCCATTTTCCCAGAAATCGCCAAGCGTAATGGCGCGTTCGCGCATCAGTTCGATAAACCCCCGAAGGAAAGCATCCCCTGGCTCATAGCCGTGTGCTTTAATGATGGGCCTTACCTTTTCCAGTAAATAGCCGGCATCGGCTTTGATGATGTATTGTTGGTTAAACCACTTGGCTTTGTCGATATCGAAGCGGGTGCCCGACTTATTGATGCGTTCTACGGAGAAGGTATCCACCAGTTCCTCCAGCGAAAAGACCTCCTGTTCGGTGCCGGGGTTCCATCCCAGCAGTGCCAGAAAGTTGATAGCCGCTTCCGGGAGGAAGCCATACTCGCGAAAGCCGGTGAAGGAGTCCTCTTCCGTTTGCCCATTCCAGGACAAGGGGAAGACAGGGAACCCAAAGCGGGCGCCGTCCCGTTTGCTCAATTTGCCTTTGCCGTCCGGCCGTAAGATCAGAGGAAGATGAGCAAATTCCGGCATCCGGCTTTCCCAGCCCAGGGCACGGTACAACAAGACGTGATGCGCCGTACTCGACAGCCATTCTTCTCCGCGAATGACGTGCGTGATCTCCATCAGATAGTCGTCCACCACATTGGCCATGTGGTAGGTCGGCATGCCGTCGGCCTTGAGCAGCACTTTGTCATCCAGTTCATTACTGTCAAAAGAAACCTGCCCGCGGACTTTGTCCTGAACACTTACCGTTTCATTTTCCGGCACCTTCAACCGGATGACGTAGTCTTTACCTTCCGCCAGCGCGTGCGCCACCTCCTCTTGGGGAAGGGTGAGGCTGTTTTTCAGGCGCATGCGCACACTGGCGTCATATTTAAAATTGGGGTCCTGTTCGCGCTGAGCGGCCAGTTCTTCCGGGGTATCGAAGGCATAGTAAGCACGCCCGGCTTCCACGAGCTGGGTAGTATACTTCTGATACAGCTCCTTTCGCTCCGATTGCCGGTAGGGGCCGTGATCTCCTCCGTATCCGGGGCCTTCATCCGGAACCAGGCCGAACCATTCCAGTGCCTCTTTGATATAATCTTCCGCTCCCGGCACGAAACGCGCCTGGTCGGTATCTTCAATACGCAGGATAAAAGTACCGCCGTGTTTTTTAGCCAGTAAGTAATTATATAAAGCTGTACGAACGCCTCCGATATGAAGTGCTCCTGTCGGGCTCGGAGCGAAGCGCAGTCTCAGTTTTTCCATCTGTATCGTGCTGATTTTACGCTATTTGAAAAAAAATAAAAAAAAAGTGCCTTTTTGGCAGCAAATTGGCCGTCTTTAGCGTTGATGATAGAAACGAACCAACCTACCAATCAGGGAAGCATCAATTTGCATATCCCTAACCAACTAGGCCCCCTGCTGGACAGCAAATGTAAGCAATTATATTCAGCTCGCCAGCCAGTTATTACCTGCTGAGAAACTACCCAGGTTTAAACAAGTATTTGCGCAAAGTGCGCATGCTATTCTTATATCCATTTTTATCCATGAACATTAATCCAAAAGAGCTATGTACCTAGTAAAAACGCCACAATTTATCCAAAACCTGTTCCCCAACTACACCTGGAGAATTCCCTCTCAGGAAAAGGTGCTGTATCTGACTTTCGACGACGGCCCTATCCCCCAGGTTACGCCCTGGGTGCTGGAGCAACTGCAGGCCTTTCAGGCCAAGGCCACCTTCTTCTGCGTCGGCGACAATATCCGCAAATACCCGGATGTATTCGACCAGGTTGTCAGAAAGGGGCACGCCGTGGGCAACCATACTTTCAACCACATCAATGGCTGGCAGACGGAGAACATCTCCTACTTCCACAACGTGCGGCACTGCGCTAATATGGTGCATTCCGTATTGTTCCGCCCTCCGTACGGCAGGCTGAAGCCGAAGCAGGCGCAGTTTCTGCAGCGCCACTACCGAATCGTCATGTGGGATGTGCTCAGCGGTGACTTCGACCCCAAGCTGAGCGAGGAGCAATGCCTGGCCAATGTGATCAACAATGCCGAAAATGGCTCTATCGTCGTTTTTCACGATAGCCTCAAGGCAGAGGATAAGCTGCGCTACGCTCTGCCCCGGGTACTGGAGCACTTTGCCGAGCAGGGCTTCACCTTCGGCAAACTGAACGAGCAGGAACTGGCGGTCAGCCAGGTGAGAGTCAGCGCATAACCCCCTGCATTTTCTGCAATATCTAGCATATATCTAGCTGAAAGCCGCTTCCCGGAGGCCCGGGAATGCGGCTTTTATTTTTTTCGTTCGTTTTTCCGTTATATTAAGTAGCGTCTTTGGGAAATGGGAAGTGGGATAAGCTTCGGTGGCTGAAAGAAGGCGGACACGAGCGAAGCGACTGACGCAGTAAAGCGGAAGTAGGAATTCGAAAACCTCATAACAAACTATAAACCAGCTAACTGCACCGAAATTAACTTTTCCCTTGCTCAATTTGCCCGGTGAAAAGAGGCGGCGGGCTGTCCCTGTTTTGAGCCGAAAAAAGGGGTAACTTCGCTAAGTGAGCAGGAGAACTCTAGTCTCCTGCTCACTAGCGATGTGCCCTGCGCCCTACTCCTTCGCTATCATCTCCACCGGTTCCGCCTCTGAGATCACCAGTGGGATCTCCGCCCGTATCCTTTGCTGGCGAGAGGCGGAAAGCCGTTGGTAAGGTACCTGAAATTGGCGCAGCGCCTCATCCTCCCATAATTCGTGATAGGCGGCCATCAATTCGTTGTACACTTCCAGGTAAACCTGGTAGCTGGTGCCTCGGTCATGTTGTAGGGAAATAACCGCTTTGTTCGGAGCGCTGGGGCGGGTAGGCAGAGCGCCGGGGTTCAGGATGAACGCTTTTGCCCGGGAGCGCAGCTCATCCGTTTCCGCCCGCCCGTTCTCTACGAACAGCTCGTTCAAGGCATTGATCCGGATCTTCAGCACATTGCGCTCCGGAATGGGCTTGGGCGGCACATTATCCACCCAAACCGGCAACCGAACGGCTATGCCGGTATCGACCAGAATGGTGGTGGTGACCAAAAAAAAGATGAGCAGCAGAAAGGCAATGTCCGCCATAGAACCCGCATTGACCCGATTGTCTTGCCGGCGATCTTGTTTTTTAAACATAACTTGTAGATTTGTGCTTTGCCTCTTCCGACAGGCAGCCGAGATAGCGCTATGCCGGAAATAGACAATGCTGGACAGAAAATGGCGGGTAGTTTAACGATGAGCTGGTATATAGGTGAAGATGCACCGCCCGTCTCTTTTGGCGTGAGCAACCGCTTTCATTTTAAAGCATTATATAGACATGCATTGAACAATTGAATGAAGTGCCCGGCCTTGGCGAACATCCCCTGTGTATTTCTACTTATTTCTATACATTTCCCGATTTCTGCCCAGGCACATCACATACACAGCAACACGAATACGTACTTTCACTCATACACATCATACCATGCTCCACTACCTCCACCGCTGGCGCGCACTCTGGGACCCCGACCGCTACCACGGCTGGGGGCGGCAAAACAGCTATTTCGAAGGCTGGTACTTTAAGATCGTAGACCCCACCGAACGGTATGCATTTGCGATCATCCCGGGGATTTCCATGGGGCAGGACGGCCACCAGCACGCCTTCATCCAACTGCTCGACGGCAAGAAATGTACGGTGGCTTACCACGATTTTCCTGCCGGGGACTTTCTGCCTTCGTCCACTCACTTTGAAGTAAGGCTGGGCGAAAATGCTTTCTCGGCTGGCACTCTGAAACTGGCGTTGCCCGAACTGCAGGGAACCCTACAGTTGAAAGACATCACCCCCTGGCCCCGCATGCTGGGTGCGCCGGGGATCATGGGCTGGTACTCCTTCGTCCCCTTTATGGAGTGCTACCATGGGGTGGTCAGCCTCGACCACCACCTGGAGGGAAGCCTTGAGGTGTATGGCCAGCCGGCCGACTTCACAGGCGGCAAAGGGTATATTGAAAAAGACTGGGGGCAATCTTTCCCCTCCTCCTGGATCTGGCTGCAGAGCAACCACTTCGCCGATAGCCCCCGCACCTCCCTCATGGCGTCGGTGGCCAGGATCCCCTGGATCGGCAGCCACTTCATCGGATACATCGTCGGTTTCCTCCTGGAGGGGCGCCTCTACCGCTTTGCCACCTACACCGGCGCCTACATGCGGGCCACACTCGGGGAGGATACCGTTTTCCTGGGTTTCCGGGACAAAAAACACCGCCTCGAGATCGTCGCCCACAAGAAAGGCGGTACCGGCCAACTGGTGTCGCCCATTTCCGGGAATATGACGGGTAAGGTCAATGAGAGCCTGCAGGCCACCGTCGAGGTGAAACTTTTTGAGGGAGATCAGTTGTTATATTCGGGCGAAGGGCAACATGCCGGACTGGAAGTGGCCGGCCCCGTTGAAGAACTTCTGACGGCAGAATGGCGCCGTTAGTAGATTTTCAAAATCGGAATTCCCCTTCAAATGGTTATATTTGACAGGTAACTTTGGAACAATGAAAAATCCGTTCAAATCCTATATCAGCAAGTTTTCCGAATCCAAATTCTGGAAAAAGATCGCTCAATTTTCGCATCAGGCCGGCACTAAAACCGTCTATGCCGCCTTACTGCTCTTCTACGCCTACCGTCGTAAAGAAACACCCACCTGGGCCAAGAGCATCGTGCTGGGCACCCTGGGCTACCTCATCTCCCCCTTTGACGCCCTGCCCGACCTTACGCCCATCATTGGTTATACCGACGACCTCGGCGTGCTTTCCTTCGGGCTGGTTACCATCGCCTGTTACATCAACGACGGGGTGCGCGCCAAAGCCCGCGAGCAGTTGGGCAAATGGTTCAAAGACTATCAGGAGGAAGACCTGCAGGAAGTAGATGCGAAATTGTAAGTTTCGTGGGCGTTTTCCTTCTGCCTAACGAAACCAGTGATTAACGAATAACTTCTCTATACGATTCCTCCCCTGCCTTGTTAAAATCATTCCAAATAAGGGCAAACGCTTTTCTGGTTATTTGTTTTTTTGCAACTTTGGCTTATTGTCCTGACGATGAGGTGTTTTGCCACAGTCGATGCGATTCGCCGTGGTAATAAGCCCAATGCCCACCTTCATCTGCCTGTACTACATACAATCCCAAAGGCTTCTCCCATATTGCAACCTCGGCCCCGGTAAGTTCTCCGGATCCAGGTTCGACACGCCAGGGAAGCATCATTCAGATACCAAATGGAAAATACCGAATGACGTAATCCCCCTGATAAACGCCGAAATACGCTTCAAACTGGCGCCAGGACATTTACAGCCTAACCATATAACCTTATCCACCTCCGCCTGCGGCTTTGGAGGATCTGCCCCACAAAACCGGAAACTCATATAGGAATCGCCCTTGTGCTTCGATCCCGGAGTACAGAATGGTGATTTTTGGAATATTAAATAAAAAACGAGAAAATCATTTTCCCATGAGATACGACGCTATCGACCCAAGCTTGTTCCAACAGAACCGCAAGCGCTTCATGCGCAAAATGCAACCCGACTCCATTGCCATCTTTCAATCGAATGACCTGATGCCGCGCAGCGGGGATACCTTCTTCCCTTTCCGGCAGAACTCCGGCTTGTTCTACCTCTCCGGGCTCGGCCAGGAAGAAACCGTACTCGTCCTCTTCCCCGACTGTATCAAGGAGGGTTTTCAGGAGCTGGCGTTCATCAAAAGGACGGACGAGCACATCGCTATCTGGGAAGGCCAGAAGTACACCAAAGAAGAAGCCAGTAAAATTTCCGGTATAGAAAAGATCTACTGGCTGGACGAAATGGATAAGATCCTGCACGAACTCATATTGCTGGCCAAACGCATCTATCTTAACCTCAACGAACACGACCGCTTCCAGTCGGAAGTCCTTACCCGGGACGTCCGCTTCGCCAAACAACTGATGGATCGCTATCCTCTGCACAAATACCACCGCTCTCAGCCCATCCTCAAGAAGCTGGCCATGGTGAAATCGCAAATGGAGGTCGAGCTTATCCAACGGTCAGTTGGCATCACCGGTAAAGCCTTCCAGCGCGTGCTGAAGACTACCCGCCCGGGTATGATGGAATACGAGATCGAAGCCGAGATCATCCACGAGTTCATCCGCAACGGCGCCAACGGGCACGCCTACGAGCCCATCGTTGCCAGCGGTCAAAACACTTGCGTCCTACACTACATCGACAATAACCAAAGGTGTGAAGACGGTAATCTGCTCCTGCTCGACTTCGGGGCCGAGTACGCCAACTACGCCGCCGACCTCAGCCGCACCATACCCGTGAATGGGCAGTTCTCCGCCCGGCAGCGGAGCGTCTACGATGCCGTGCTTCGGGTGCTGAAGGGCGCCCGCCAAATGCTCGTTCCCGGTATCACCATCGAAGAATACCATAAAGAAGTGGGCAAAATGGTGGAAAGTGAATTGCTGAAGCTCAAACTGCTCGATAAAACCGATATCAAAAATCAGGACGAGAAGTACCCGGCCTACAAAAAGTTCTTCATGCACGGCACTTCCCACCATCTGGGGCTCGACGTACACGACCTGTCCAACCGTTACGATCCTGTACAAGCCGGCATGGTGTTCACCTGCGAGCCCGGCATCTATATCCGGGAGGAAGGCCTGGGCATTCGCCTGGAAAATGACATTCTCGTCACCGACCACGGCCCGGTCGACCTGATGGCCGATATCCCAATCGAAGCAGAAGCGATCGAAGAGATGATGAATGCAGAGGTAATGGCTCAGTAAACAAGGGTGGCCGAACTTTGTTTACACCCTGAATTTCAGCTCATTCCATCAGATCGCACCCAATATGACGGACACCCGTAAAAAGCTTCCCCTCGACCAGGATATTCTTCGCTTGCTGCAGGAGAGGGATCAACGGGCCATTACCCTGCTCTACGAGTATTACTCCCCTGCACTCTATAATATTATCTTACAATTGGTCAGGACGGAGGCTATTGCGGAGGAGGTCCTGCAGGATGCTTTCCTCAAGATCTGGGAAAAGGTAGAACAGTATGACCCCAAGAAGGGCCGGTTGTTCACCTGGATGGTTCGGGTTTGCCGGAATACCGCTATCGATACCCTGCGGTCAGGCCAGTTTAAGAAGGGAAGTAAAACCGATACCCTTCCGGATTCCGTAGATAATGATGAAGCCCTATCTCAAAGCCCAACGGAAACCGACCCGGGACTGAGAAAAGTGGTCAGCAAAATGGATGAACAAAGCCGGAAGATCATCGATCTCTTGTTCTTTCAGGATTATACCCAAAGTGAAGCCAGCGAATTACTGGGCATACCCCTGGGCACGATCAAGTCGAGGTCCAGGAAAGCTATCCAGGATCTGCGCACTATCCTCAAGGACGAGGGGCTGGGTTCCTTTTTATTACTTTCACTGATCGAAACTGTAAGAAGATACCTTGGATATTAAAGCCTACATAGCATCAGGTATTCTGGAACAATACGTTCTGGGCAAGCTCTCTCCGCAGGAAGAGGCGGAAGTAGAGCAAATTGCCGGCCAGCATCCTGAGATCCGGCAGGAGCTCAGCGCCATTGAGCTGGCGCTTGAGGAATATGCACTACTACACGGCAGAACACCACCTCCGGGGGTATTGTCCGCCATTCTCCAACGGCTGCACACCGAACAAAAACTCACCGCCCATCCCGGCGGAGGGCGCAGGGCCTGGCTGGGGTATGCGGCAGGCCTGCTTCTGGTAGCCGCACTGGCCGCATTGCTGGCCCTCTACCAGAAAAACCAGCAACAACAAACGGCAATTGCCGGGCTGGATCAGCAATTAAATACCCTCCGGCAATCCTGCGACAGTGTGCAGATCTTTGCCCAACGCCTGGAAGATGCCCTCGATTTCGTCCGGCAACCTTCTACACGAGCCATTGTGATGGAAAGCACCGGGCTCTCGGAAGGCGCTGTAGCTACGGTTTTTTACAATCCGGAAACCCGGCGTTCCCTGATCGGCGTGGGCCAATTACCCGCCCCTGCTACCGACAAGCAATACCAGCTTTGGGCTATCACCAGCGCCGGGCCGGTCAGCATGGGCGTATTTGAATTGGAAGCCGAAGATCAGCCCCTTCAGGAAGTAGATTTCGTTGGGGAGGCTCAAGCTTTCGCCGTTACCCTGGAAGGCCGGGGAGGGAGCCCGGTACCTACGCTCGCCCAGATGTACGTACTTGGAAACAACAGCTAATCGGGTAGGAAATGAGAGCGAGGCCGATAGGCTTCCTACTGCGGCTGATTACGGGCCCCTTAATGGTAGTCCGTCAGAAAGGAAAGGGAGTAGGCTATTGCCCACTCCCTTATATACTCAGCAAAATGACTTTTCTCTGGGATAGCCAACGGCTTAGCCGTTCAGGCCATTCTCCACTCCGGTCACGAGTAAGGAGATCTCATTGTTCAGCACTTCGATAAAGCCTGCCTGAATGGCAAAAACCAGCGTTTTTCCCGCTTCGTTGCTTTCCTTGATGGCTCCGCTTTCTATGTCGAAGTAGCGGTATCCACCGCCGGCCGTAACGATCTGCACTTTGCCTTCCTCCAGGGAGGAGACGATCGGCGCATGGTTTTTCAATACCTGGAAAGCGCCTTGGGTACCCGGCACTTTCACCGAGTTGATATTGCCGCTGAAAATTTCTTTTTCCGGTGTAAGAACGGTGATGTTCATAACAAGCTTCGGATTTGAAGGCGCGCATATTGCACGCACTCATTTTATTCAGAAAAGGGCAGCTATAACTGCTGCCCTTTAGATTATCTACTTACTAATTGACTTCAGCTTCCTTTAGCATCTTTTCGCCGGCCTCGATCGCTTCATCGATCGTACCTTTGAGGTTAAACGCTGCTTCCGGGTACTGATCCACCTCTCCATCGATGATCATGTTGAAACCACGAATGGTTTCTTCAAGGGGCACCATGGTTCCCGGAATTCCGGTAAAGGCTTCCGCTACGTGGAACGGCTGAGACAGGAAGCGCTGCACGCGGCGGGCGCGGTGCACGACCAGCTTGTCTTCATCCGAAAGTTCTTCCATACCCAGGATCGCGATGATGTCCTGCAATTCGTTATAGCGCTGCAGGATATTCTTCACGCGCTGGGCGCAGTCGTAGTGCTCGTCGCCAATGATGGCGGGGTCGAGAATACGAGAGGTGGAATCCAGTGGGTCCACAGCCGGATAGATCCCCTGCGCGGCGATCTTACGGCTAAGTACCGTCGTGGCGTCCAGGTGGGCAAAGGTCGTTGCCGGAGCGGGGTCCGTCAAGTCATCCGCAGGTACGTAAACAGCCTGTACCGAAGTAATAGACCCACGCTTGGTGGAAGTAATCCGCTCCTGCATGAGGCCCATTTCCGTGGCCAGGGTCGGCTGATAACCTACCGCTGATGGCATACGGCCCAGAAGTGCAGACACTTCGGAACCAGCTTGCGTAAAGCGGAAGATATTGTCGATAAAGAAAAGGATATCGCGTCCGCCCATCGGGTCATTCATGTCGCCATCGCGGTAGTACTCAGCAATGGTCAGTCCGGAAAGGGCCACGCGGGCGCGGGCTCCGGGAGGCTCGTTCATCTGGCCGAAAACGAAGGTAGCTTTCGACTCCTTCAGTTCCGCCATATCTACTTTGCTGAGGTCCCAGCCGCCTTCTTCCATCGACTTCATGAACCCTTTACCGTAGCGGATAATACCAGCTTCCAGCATCTCGCGCATCAGGTCGTTCCCTTCACGAGTACGCTCTCCAACGCCGGCAAACACGGAAATACCTTCGTATCCCTTGGCAATATTGTTGATCAGCTCCTGGATAAGTACCGTCTTACCTACACCGGCGCCACCGAACAGGCCGATCTTTCCACCTTTCAGGTACGGCTCGATCAGGTCAATAACTTTAATACCGGTATAGAGTACTTCCTTCTCTACCGAAAGCTCTTCATAGGTCGGCGGCTTGCGGTGGATAGGTGCAGACTGTTCCTTGGAAACGGGGCCGATGCCATCGATCGCCTCGCCGACCACGTTAAACAGGCGGCCTTTAATGGCCTCGCCGATCGGCATGGCAATGTTCTTGCCGGTATCGACCACTTCGGTGCCGCGCGTCAGGCCGTCGGTAGAGTCCATGGCAATAGCCCGGACACTATCCTCACCGAGGTGTTGCTGCACTTCCAGCACCAGGATTTCTCCACTGGGGCGCTTGATCTCAAGAGCGTTCAGAATTTCGGGGAGTTTGGAGCCTTCTTTGGAGAAGCTTACGTCTACCACAGGGCCGATAACCTGCTTGACTTGACCTGTGTTTGCCATATTTTGCGAGTATTTGCTAGTAAAAATGAATGGATTCTCAAAAATCGCTGCAAATTTAGGCTTTTGTGTTGATAATCAAAAGAGAAATCAAGGATGAATCTTCCAAAAACAGGGCATCCCCGGGGTTGCCTCAACCCCCTGAAAAACAGGCAGAGAAGGAGAAATACGAAGCATTCAAAATATATAAACCCCTAAGCAGTTGTTGCCCGAACCTTATTCCGGTTTTTCAGGGGTTGCCACATTTTATTAAGCCGGGCGCCATAGCACGGCCGAAGTAAAAATTTTCCTCTGAAGGCTGTTTTTTTTATCGCTTCTGCCATAAAGACAGTAGCTTTAGGCCATGATCAGCATCCTCCTGCCGGTTTACAACAACAGCCTTCACCTCGGCGAGTGCCTGGATTCCATTCTGGCCCAATCGGAGGCCAGTTGGGAACTGATTGCGGTCAACGATCATTCGACGGATGACAGCTGGCAGATCCTCCAACGCTACGCTTTGCGCGACGCCCGCATCCGCCCCCGGCGCAATACCGGCCCCAAAGGTATTATTCCCGCCCTTCGCATAGCATTGAAATACAGCCGCGGCAGCTACATCACCCGCATGGACGCCGATGACCTCATGCCAACAGATAAACTCAAGATCCTGAAGCGGCTACTACAGGAACACGGCCCGAGCTGGGTGGCTACCGGTAAGGTCCGCTACTTTTCCGACGGCGAATTGGGGGATGGCTACCGCCGCTACGAACGGTGGCTGAACAGCCTGATGGACAGCGGCAGGCACTACGACGAGATCTACAGGGAATGTATCCTTCCTTCTCCCTGCTGGATGGCCTACCGGGAAACACTGCTCATTTGCGGAGCCTTCGAAAGCGATGTTTATCCTGAAGACTACGACCTGGCCTTCCGCTTTTACAAACACCGGATACGGATCGCCGCATCTAAGGAGGTGCTTCATCTCTGGCGCGACCATTCCGGGCGTGCCTCGCGCAATAGCAGTACCTATGCCGACTACACTTTCCTTAACCTGAAGTTGAAATATTTTCTGGAGATCGAATACCGGCCCTCCCGTCCGCTCGTCGTATGGGGCGCCGGCCGTAAAGGCAAAGAGGCTGCCCAATACCTGCAGGAGGAAGGCATCCATTTCCATTGGATTTGCAATACGCCTTCCAAGTGGGGAAAGGACATCTACGGCATCAACATGCGAAGCCCCGAAGCCCTCGCAGAATTGGACAGCCCGCAAGTGATCGTGCTGGTCGCCGCCCCAGAGGCCCAGCCGCTGATCAGAGCGCAACTGGAAAACCAAGGGCTCACCGTAGGGCGGGACTACTTTTTCTTTTGTTAAAATTGCCTTCCCAAGCTCCCAAAAACTAACCCCTAAATCCTGGCTACAGCTTATGATCTGGGAAGAACTCGTCAAAATTGCACTCATCGGTACTGAACGGGGTAAACTTCCGGAGCAGGCCACAGAAGCCTTGTCCCGCCTCGGGATCGATGTAGAATCCAACCCGGCCCAGGTGGTGCTGGAAGGGGCAGCATTGTATCATCAGTTACGACGGGCCGGATTTCCCATACCTACCTACCAGGGTGACACACCGGTAGCCATCGATGAAGATGAGGACAACAAGGCAGTTGTTTCCATCCGTTCGGCACGGCATCTGAAGCTCATTCTGGAAGGGCGTTTTCAGCAGGCTTTACCGGAATACCTCCACCTGCTGAAACAGCATCAAAAACGTATTCCGCCCGAACATCTGCCCACTCTATTCTACTTCAGCCTCAAATCTCCCCCGCTTTGGCGAATTGTACAGGAGAACCTTACCCCCGCCGGCCAATGGCTCCTCCGCCAGAACCCCGACTGGGCCGCCCTGTCCGTCCGGCCCGATGTGGAAACCTGGCCGGATGCTGTTCACGAAGAGCAGCTCGCTATACTGCGCTTCATCAGGCAAGCCCAACCGGAAGAGGCAGTAGCCCTACTGAAAGGCATCTGGAGCGAAACTTCCTACCCTCATAAAAAGGCATTCCTGGAAGAAATGGAGCGGGGCCTGGGGCCGTATGATGAGCCCTTCCTGGAGGAATGCCTGGACGACAGCCGCAAAGAAGTGCGCGCCGCAGCCGCTTCGTTGCTGGCCCGCCTGCCGGATTCAGCCCTGCAGGAAAGGCTCTTTTCCTACGCCCGGGGGCTATTCCGGGAGGAAAAAGGGAAAGGACTGGCTCTGCATATGCCGGAAAAGCTGGACGACAACCTCAAAAAAGACGGCATTGGGGCTGCCCGGAAAAACTACCCCGGCGGAAACCGCGCCGCCCTGGCCTTCGATATTCTGAGCAAGATACCCCCCAGGAGATGGGAAGAGCACTTCGGACGCCCCACTGTTGATGCCCTGCGTATCCTGGCATCCTCTGATCAAAAAAAGCTGCTGCTCGACGCCCTGGCAAATGCAGCCGTACTCCATCAGGACCACCGCTGGATAGAGGCCATCCTGCGCTACTGGTGGCGCACCAATGACGAGGAGGCCTGGGCCGGAAGCAGGGGCAAATTGCTGATGGAACACCTGCCAGAGCCGGTTTTTAACGAGATCGCCCTGCAGCACCTGAAACAAAACCCGGGCTTCATTGAAGAAAAGAGCTTCCTCTCCCAGATGCTGGGCATGGGCACCCACTACTGGGATAAAGCCCTGGCACAGCTCGTTGTGAAAGGTTTTCAGCAATGGCTCTCCGGCGCCCGCGCCTACTACTGGAACCTCTGGCACTACAAACGCATTCTGGAAGTGGCGGCCTACCGGATCGATCCGGGCCACCTGGAAAACTTCCGCACCGGGTGGGACAGCCGCTCACCGGTATGGTACCGCTGGGAAAAGGATGTGGAACGGTTTCTGAGGGTGCTGGCGTTCCGAAAGGAGATGCGGGAGGCGATGAATGAATATAACGCTTAAAAATCATCAACCGGCAACTCACCTCAAAAGCCCCGCAACGCTCAACAAACCAGGTATGGACAGAAGCTTATGAACTGCCTCCTCTTTTGTTGGCAGAAAACCTTAATTTCGCCAGTGGCCAGTCGACTAAAGTTCGCCTGCCTGCTAAGTAACTAATGCAGATCCCTTTCTCCTGAAAACTTGTTAACCATGCCAGACCGCACCGTCCTCCGCCCGCCGGCAGAAGAAGCTTACGCTAAAGAACTGGAGGCCATACAGGCTGCCGACCAACACCCCAAGCCCACAAACTGGGCACTTTCTCCCTGGGCAGCAGTGACCTATATCATGGGCGGCAAACTGGAGGACGGCACCGCCATCGAACCCAAATACTACGGCAGCCGCCGGCTTATCGAGGTAGCGGTAGCTACGCTGGCCACCGACCGGGCGCTGCTGCTCACCGGCATCCCGGGCACAGCCAAGACCTGGGTATCGGAACACCTTGCGGCGGCCATTTCCGGTACTTCCCGCCTTCTGGTGCAGGGCACTGCCGGCCTTAGCGAAGAAGCCCTTCGTTATGGATGGAACTATGCCCGCCTGATCGCTGAAGGGCCATCGGAAAAGGCGCTCGTCCCCAGTCCGGTGATGCTGGCCATGCGGGAGGGCAAGGTAGCCAGAGTGGAGGAGCTCACCCGTATCCCTTCCGACGTACAGGATGCCCTCATCACGGTGCTTTCCGAAAAAATACTGCCCATCCCGGAACTCAACACTGACGTACAAGCGCGCCAGGGCTTCAACATCATTGCCACGGCAAACGACCGCGACAAGGGCATCAACGAACTATCCAGCGCACTCCGGCGCCGGTTCAATACGGTGGTCATGCCACTGCCTGCCTCCCTGGAAGAGGAGGTCACCATCGTCAAAAACCGGGTGGCACAGATCGGCAGTTCTCTGGAATTACCCCCCACCTCCGCCCCCATCGAGGAGATCCGCCGCCTGGTGACCATCTTCCGGGAGCTGCGCAACGGCAAGACCGAAGATGGCCGGCGAAAACTCAAATCGCCAAGTAGTACACTGAGTACGGCCGAAGCCATATCAACCATTAGCAGCGGCCAGGCGCTGGCTATCCACTTTGGCGATGGCGAGGCCCGTGCCGCCGATATTGCCGGAAGCCTCATCGGCGCCGTCATTAAAGATCCGGTACAGGACAAAACGGCCTGGCTGGAGTACCTGGAAACAGTAGTCAAAGAACGCGACGGCTGGGGGGATCTGTATGAGGCCTGTAAAGCGCTTATGGAATAAAAAATATATGCCCATTGGTATTCAGCAGCGCCCTTTTTGTTTTCTATTTCCTGCCGGTTTTCCTGCTTGCCTATCTGGCCACTCCGCCGGCTTATCGCAACTGGACAGCGTTGGCGGGCAGCCTGGCTTTTTATACCTGGGGCGCACCGATCTTCGTATTTGTACTCATCGCCTCCAGCCTGGCAGATTATTACTTCGCCCGGCAAATCGCCCAGCTCTATGACAGCCGCCAGCGCCGGCACTGGTTAGGGGCGTCCATAGTGCTCAATTTGGGGCTGTTGGGTTATTTCAAATACGCCAACTTCTTTGTCGAAAATGTGAATGAACTCCTGGCAACCCTCGGGCTGGAACCTATGAAATGGATGGCTGTTGCCCTTCCCGTCGGCATCTCTTTTTTTACCTTTCAGAAGCTGAGCTATGTTGTTGACGTTTACCAGCGCAGAATGCCGGCGCTTCAGCATCCGGTAGATGTACTTCTTTATATTGCCCTTTTTCCTCAACTGATCGCCGGCCCTATCGTGCGTTACCATGAGATTGCTGAGCAACTGCACCACCGACGGCAGAATTACCACCTTGACTATCGCATTAATGGGTTTTTCCGTTTCACTATTGGGCTGGCTAAGAAACTTTTTATCGCCGATGTGCTGGGGGAAGCAGTACAAAATGGCTTCCAGCCCGACGCCGTCGGAGTCCTCAGCACGCCGGAGGCATGGATCATCCTGATAGCTTACGCCTTTCAGATCTACTTCGACTTCTCCGCCTATTCTGATATGGCTATTGGGCTGGGGAAGCTGATGGGATTTGATTTCCCGGAGAATTTCAATTTCCCTTATATATCAGGGAGTATTACTGAATTCTGGCGGCGCTGGCACCTCACCCTCAGCAACTGGATGCGCGATTACCTGTACATCCCTCTCGGAGGTAACCGCCGGGGCGCAAGCCGTACCTATTTCAACCTATGGATGGTGTTCCTCCTGTCCGGCCTCTGGCACGGGGCAGCCTGGTCCTTTGTGCTGTGGGGCGCCTACCACGGCCTTTTCCTGGCCTTAGAACGGCTGTTTTTGGGGCGATGGCTGGAGGCTGCCGGAAAATGGATCAGCATCCCGTTTACTTTTCTGGTGGTGCTGATGGGTTGGGTGTTCTTCCGGGCGGAATCCGTGGAGCTGGCTCGGGCTTATTACGAGGCGTTGTTCAGCTGGCGGGGAGGCGGGTGGAGCTTCTCCAGCCAGTTCTGGTTCTTTTTCTCCCTGGCGGCAGTCATCAGTTTTGCGCCGGCACTGGGCGGGGCCTCCTACAGGCTGGATTCCGTTTACAGCAGCTCTACCGCCCCGGCCATTCTGGCAAAAGGAGCCGGGTCTATGGTGATCCTGGTGCTCTGCTTTTCGGAAGTAGCCGTGAGTGGGTTTCATCCCTTTATATATTTCCGGTTCTGAAAAAAAGCCTATGGTATTCCTGAAGCGAATGGTTTGGTTCTCTGCTCTGTTGCTGCTCTGCGGGCCCTTGCTGGTACAGCTAGCCGGCCACCCACTGGGAAAGCCACTCAAGGGGTGGCAGCCCCTCCCGGAGCGGGACGCTCTAAGCTGGGAGAACTGGGCGAAAGGCAACTGGCAAAGCTATACAGAAGAACAGGCCCGGCATCAGCTCAAGGCCCGCCCCTTTCTCGCCCGCCTCAACAACCAACTGAAGTACTCCCTGTTCGGGCAACTCAACTCGCGCCATGTCATCCAGGGGAAAAATGGCAATTTATATGAAGAACCCTACATCCGCTCCTACCTGGGCATGGATTACCAGGGCGAAAAAAGCATCGCGGAAAATGTAGCTATGCTAAAAACCATCAACGACAGCCTGGAAGCCAACGGCACACACCTGCTCTTCGTGCTGTCTTCCGGCAAAGCCTCCTTTATGCCTGAGCATTTCCCTCCGCCGTATGACACCATGGCCAAACACACCAGCAATTACGAAACGTACCGGAAACACCTGCAACAGTCCGGTATACCCACCCTCGACCTCAACCAGTATCTGCTGGACATGAAAGATACAGCATCCTATAAACTTTACACCAAAGGCAATACACACTGGAGCGCTTACGCCCTGTATGCCGTCACCGATACGCTCCTGCGCAAGATCGAACAAATGCTGGGCAAAGACCTCCCCGATTACCGCTATGGCCCATTGGTAGTCGAAAGCCAGGCCCGCGGGCTCGATGATGGCATTTTCCAGTCCCTGAACCTGCTCTGGACAACCCAAAAAGATGAATACGCCTACCGGGATATCATCCTGGAACCCACACAATTGCCAGGCGTTTACCGGCCCAGGGTGTGGGCCATTGGCGACAGCTTCTACGGCACGCTTATGGATGCCGGTATACCGCATCGCTTTTTTGACCCGAACTCTTTGTTCCTTTATTACTTCAATGAAGTACAAACGCTGGACGGGCGAACTTACCCGCTGAAAGAAGTAGAAAAGCAACGCCGGGAAATGGAAAACCAGGACCTGATCCTTATCTTCATCACCGAAGCCAATATTGGCGACTGCTGCTGGGGAATGACCGGAGCGTTTCACCGAATGTATCATGAAAAGGAATGAAAGAGTAGAGGAATGAGGGAATAAATGGCAGGCAGCCCTTTATTTCATGCCTTTACTTCTTCAATCATTCACTCATTATTATGTACAATATCTACGGCATACGGCATCACGGCCCTGGTTCTACCCGAAGCCTGCTCCGCGCCCTTGAGGCGAATCCGCCCGACTGCCTGCTCATCGAGGCGCCGGCTGATGCAGATAAGGTGCTGGAGTATGCTTTGCATCCCGGCATCATACCGCCGGTAGCCATATTGTTGTATGACGAGAAGGACCTGAGCAAAGCATCTTACCTGCCTTTTGCCTCCTTTTCACCGGAATGGCAGGCCATACAATACGGGCTGGCGCAGGGCATCCCCATTCACTTCATGGACCTGCCTATGGGGATGCAGTTTCAGATGGAAGAAGAGAACAACGGGCAGCTGGAGATCCCTCTTCCTTCCTCAGAGAATGAAGGCCCTATCGTCAGGGACCCAATGGGATACATTGCCGAATTAGCCGGGTATTCAGACAGCGAGCGGTGGTGGGAGGCCACTTTCGAGCAACCAAACAACGACGAGGACATTTTCACTTCCATTATCGAGCTCAATACCGCCCTCCGCGATGAGTTGGGCAGGCAGGAGCCCCTCCACAACCGGATGCGGGAAGCCTATATGCGAAAAACATTGCGCAAGGTTTTGGCCGATGGCTACCGGAAAGTAGCCGTCATCTGCGGAGCCTGGCATGCCCCTGCCCTGCACCATCTGCCCCGCTTCAAGCCCAAAGATGACAACGCCCTGTTAAAGGGTTTACGCAAAAAGAAGGTCGCCGCCACCTGGATACCCTGGAGTTACAACCGCCTGGCCTTTCAAAGTGGTTACCGCGCCGGTGTGATTTCTCCGGCCTGGTACGAACTGCTGTTCAGCCGCCGCGAGGAGGCTGTCCAGTGGTGGATGGTACGCGTTGCCGTACTGCTGCGTAAAGAAGGGTTCAATGCTTCTGCCGCCCATGCCACTGAAGCTTCCCGCCTGGCCCATACCCTGGCGGCCTTACGGCGGCACCCCATAGCCGGGATAGAAGAAATGAAAGAAGCGGCCCTGGCCGTTTTCTGTAATGGCAATACAGCGCCCCTCCAACTGATCGAAAGGCAACTCATCATCGGCGAAGAGATCGGGGAAGTGCCTGCAGATATCCCTCAGATCCCCCTGCAGCGAGACCTGGAAAGCCGTATCCGATCCTTACGCCTGACGAACGCCTTCCGTTCCTCCTCTCCCGAAACGAAGGCGCTGGACCTGCGCAAACCCAACCATCTCGATACCAGCCACCTCCTTCACCAACTCAATGTGCTGGGAATACCCTGGGGAACGCTGCTGGAAGCACCGGAAAACAGGCTGGGTAATTTCCACGAAAACTGGCGACTGGAATGGAAGCCCGAGTTCATCATCAAGGTCATCGAGGCAGGCATGTGGGGCAATACGGTCTGTACCGCCGCTACATTTTTCATACAAAAGCGGGCTGGAGATTCCGATCAGCTCTCCATACTCGTCGGCCTGGCCCGCGAGGCCCTGCTGGCGGGTATCACCGCAGCTTTCGGCCCGTTGGTAGCCCGCATTGAAGACGCCGCTTCCCTGGCGAAAGACGTTTTTTACCTGATGGAAGCCCTTCCAACTCTCGCCGATATTGCCCGTTACGGGGATACCCGCCAGACGGACGTAGAGGCGGTCAAGGCCCTGATCCGCCATATGGCCCCCCGCATCTGCATCGGCCTGCCCAATGCAGTGCTCCACATCGAAGAGGAGCCCGCACGGCAATGGCTCACCCTCGTCGTTCAAAACAACCGTGCCATTAGCCTGCTCCGCCAGGAGGTGGAGCCCCAAGCCTGGATAAATGCCCTGGAAAAAATAGCCAATACCAACGCTGCCCACCCCCTAATCCGGGGATTGTGCGCCCGGATGCTGTTCGACCGGTCCGCACATGCCCCCCGGGAAACGGCCAGGCTTGCCCGCTATTCCTTGTCGGCAAGCGATGAAGCTCAAGACGGAGCGCTCTGGCTGGAAGGTTTCCTCTACGGCAGCGGGCTGCTTTTGATTCACATCCCTGAGCTATGGGCTATCCTAGACGAATGGATAACGGAAATGCCGGATAGCCACTTCCACGAGATCCTCCCTTTAGTTCGCCGGGCATTTTCCAGCTTCACAGCCCCGGAACGGGAAAAAATGCTTCGAATGGCAAGAATGGGACAGAAAGGCCAGCCAATGCAAGAAGAAGGGATAAAACCAGTTGCCTTTGATCAGCAACGGGCCAAACAAGTACTGCCGACCGTAAAAATGTTGTTAGGCCTGGAGTGAATACTTAATGAGAATTTAACGCGGGCTTAATGTTCAATTAAGCTGTGTTGGTGACTTTTGTGTTGTGCTTAGAAAGAAAAAGAGATCGAATAAATAAATGTTGATTTCTTGCTGTCATCTTCTCTTATGATGCTAATCTTTCCTGCAATCTAAAGTCGCTTTCGGGGCCAGGGTCGTGTTGCCCAACATGACACTGGCTTATTTTTTAAACAATGCTTAATGGATAATTCACATCCATTTCAAAATAGAGAAAGGCCTTGAATTTTTAAGAGGTTTGTATCCTATACTGTAGCCCTATAAATGTTTCTTTGCTGGCTATGCTGTTGAGCATAGCCTTTTTTTTGCCTTCCCTAATGTCCTGCGATCCCCTTTTCCGAATATATCGAAGGTTTGGCATTATTCACTCTTCCTCGGAAATGTCTTGCTCCTTTCGTTCTTCCAGCCAGAAATTATTGTAGCCCAGGCCTACCGTTATGCTGATCATCTGAAGGTTGAGCAACTCGAGCAGGGCAAGGAAGGTGACGATGGCATGGATGCGGTTCTTACACTCCGTGAAAATTTCCTGAAAGCTGGCCCGGCCACTGGCGTGTACTCTTGAAAAAATGTGGGACTGCTGCTCCTCTATGGTATAGCTGAATTGCACGATTCGGTGAACAGACTTGGGATGAGCCGTTTCAAAGCGCTCCATGATCCGTTCGAAGGCGCGAAGTAGCTTGAACAGGTTGACGGACTCCAGTTCAGCGTCCACCAGTGCTTTATTGGCAATGCGTTGCAGTTCACGTGAAACATTGCCCCGATGTGATTGTAAACCGCGCATTTCCTCCATTTGCCGCATTTCTTCCAGCACGCTTTTGTAGCGTTTGTACTCCAGCAAGCGTTGTACCAGTTCTTCCCTGGGGTCAATCTCATTGCCTTCTTCATCCACCGGTTTACGGGGCAGCAGCATCTTGGCCTTGATGCGGCAGAGCGTAGCCGCCACCAGGATGAACTCACTGGCCAGGTCGATATTCATCTGTTCCATCTGCCGGATGTATTCCAGGAAATCATCGGTGATCTTCGAGATGGGAATATCGTAAATATCAAGTTCGTCCCGCTCAATGAAAAAGAGCAGCAGGTCGAAAGGGCCCTCGAATTGAGGAAGTTTTATGGTGTAGGAGTTGTCCATTATATTGTTACAAGTCTGGCTTGAATTGGGGTTCTTTCAGGCCTGGAACTTTTGATTTTTTTTCGCACCTTCATATTACATAGGCTGCTTCTACAAAAGTAACCATTATAACCTAATTTTGCGCTATGGCAACAAAAGGCAAACTTTACCTCATTCCCGCTCCGCTGGGGGAAAATGCAGCACACACCCTTCCTCGATACGTCATCGACATCCTCCATGGGCTGGATATTTTCATTGCCGAACGCGCCAAGACTGCCCGTCGTTTCATCAAAGAAACCGGCCCGGTAAAGCCCTTCAGCGAACTCACCTTTTACGAGATCACCAAACACACGCCTCCGGAAGAGCGCGCCCGCTTCCTGGAAGAAGCTGAAAAGGGCAAAGACGTCGGGCTGCTCTCCGAGGCTGGCTGCCCTGGCGTGGCCGACCCCGGGGCGTTCGTCGTGCAAACCGCCCATCAGCGGGGTATTGAGGTGGTACCCCTCGTCGGCCCTTCTTCCATCTTGCTTGGCCTGATGGCCTCCGGCCTTAACGGGCAAAACTTTTGCTTCCACGGCTACCTTCCGCCTCGCCGCCCTGAACTGGACAAAGAACTGAAATTCCTGGAACAGCGGGTTTTTAAACATGGGCAGACGCAGATATTCATCGAAACACCCTACCGCAATATGGCGATGATCGAAACCGTCATCAATGTACTCTCGCCGGACGTATTATTCTGCATTGCTGCCGACCTTACCCTACCCACCGAATATGTCCGTACCCTGGCCGTTCGGGAGTGGCGAAAGGAGAAAGTGCCGGGCCTGCACAAGCATCCGGCTGTTTTTCTGTTGGGGAAGTGATCAACCTGAGGGGATGCCCCCCCTTTGCTCCAATTCGGAGGGTGTGACCATTCCTCCTCTTCCCCGTCCTAAAACAGGAAAGCTTAGTTTAAAAGTCAAACTAAGCAAACTATTTTCGGGCGCCTGTCGTTATTTTGGCAGGCCAACGAATAATAAATAAGGGCTTTCCTGTAATCCATATAAAAATTTTAAACCATGACAACTCTTGCCATTGCCGAAAAACAACTGCAGCAAAAGGGATATCTGGATATCGACGTAGATCCGGCCCTGGACCTGTTTGAAGAAATAGAAAAACTCAAAAAGGAAAAGAACGCCATCATCCTGGCACACTATTACCAGGAGCCGGATATTCAGGATATTGCCGATTATATTGGGGATAGCCTGGGGCTTTCGCAGCAAGCGGCAGCAACCGATGCGGACATCATCGTCTTTGCCGGTGTGCACTTTATGGCGGAGACGGCCAAGATGCTTTCTCCTCAGAAGAAGGTATTGCTGCCCGACTTAAAGGCGGGCTGTTCCCTGGCCGACTCCTGTCCGCCGCCCGTTTTCCGCAAGTTCAAGGAAAAATATCCGGATCACATCGTAGTGAGTTACATCAACTGTACCGCAGAGCTGAAAACACTGACCGATATCTGCTGCACCTCCACCAACGCCGTTCAGGTCATTGAAAGCATACCTAAGGATAAAGGCATCATCTTCGCGCCGGATGTCAACCTGGGCCGTTATCTGATGAAGAAAACCGGGCGGGATATGGTGCTTTGGAATGGCTCCTGCATGGTGCACGAGATCTTCTCCCACGAAAAGATCGTCAAGTTAAAAATGCGCCACCCCGAGGCCCAATTCATTGCCCACCCCGAGTGCGAAGGACACCTCCTGGAGATGGCCGACTTTATCGGTTCTACCACGGGCCTCCTCAATTATACCAAGCGGAGCGAGGCCACCGAATTCATCGTTGCCACTGAAGTGGGGATTATCCATCAGATGCAAAAGGCCTCACCCCATAAGACTTTTATTCCGGCCCCACCAAATAACACCTGCGCCTGCAACGAATGCCCGCACATGAAGCGCAACACCCTGGAAAAACTGTACACCTGCATGAAGTACGAACAACCGGAGATCATCCTGCCCGATTGGATCATCGAACAGGGCCGCGCCTCCATCGACCGCATGTTGGAGATTTCTGCAAAAGCAGGATTGTAAAGGCCATCCGGCTACCCGGTTATGCTGCCTGGTGCCTAGCCGTTCCGATAACCCCTTGCCTCACCGGATAGGAGGAGCCCCGAATATTTTCCCGCAGGAAGTATTCCCCCACTCGAATTTTCCAATTCGAGAGGAGCTCATGTGAATCAGGGGCTAAAGATCCCTGAAAGAGCCGGGGCTGCAAAACATCAGACAGACTATGCGGCACTTTGATACGGAGGAATGTGCGATTTTTGACAGGGCTCTTTGGGCGCAGCACTTTCAGGGCAGCCCTCCCACTAGCCCCACATCGAAAATCGCACGTCACAAATCAAACATCAAAAATCAGATTTTGACGTGCCATATGCGATTTTTGACAGGGCCCTGCGGGTGCAGCATTTCCAGAAGTTGCCCAACAGTGCTTTCCTGCCTGAAACATTATATTAATTAGGTGCATACAGTATGTATTTTGACCAAGTTTTGACAATAGTCAGAACCACCAATTTTTATTCTTTACCCATTTCAGGTTTATGAATATAATTGCTACCTTTAAACCCTCCAACTACAAAAGGATACCCAAGAGCTATGCACCTCACAGGCACCCACAGATTTGACGCTTCTGCAAACGAGATTTGGTCCAAACTCATGGACATCGATACCCTGGCACGGATAACCCCGGGCGTTTCCAAACTGGAAGAGCTGGGCGAAGATCAGTATAAGGCAATTGCTGAAGTGAAAATGGGGCCAGTCAGTGGATCCTTTACCGGAAACCTCAATGTGCAGGAAAAACAGGAGCCCAAAAGCTTCATCCTCAACATCAAGCAAAACAGCAAGATCGGCAATGTAGCTGCCGATGTCAAAATAGAACTGCACCCTGTTTCCGATCGTGAAACAGAGCTATCCTTTGACGGCAAAGCCAACCTTTCCGGCCTGCTGGCCCGCACAGGGCAGCGCGTCTTGTCGGGGGTGGCCAATACGCTGAGTAAGCAATTCTTCCAGGCGCTGGAGGACGAGCTGGCCGGCTCGGCTGGCACTCAGGGTTAAGAACAGGCCCTTTATGTCCCTTGCTGAAAGGCAAATGCTTCATCTTATTGATCCGATAACTTTCAACCTGAATCTATACTAACCGATAAAATCAGAATTCCCTATGGCAACAAAAATCAAGGTAAAGGTTAATGGTAAAACCTACAGCCATGAGGTCGAACCGCGTACCCTGCTGGTACAATACCTGCGCGATGTACTCGGTTTAACGGGCACCCACGTAGGTTGCGATACCAGCAACTGCGGCGCCTGCACCATACTGGTTGACGGCAAAGCCGTAAAATCCTGCACCATGTTGGCCGTTCAGGCCCATGGCAGCGAAGTAAAAACGATCGAAGGGATGGCCGACAATGGCGCCCTCCACCCCTTACAGGAAGGTTTCCGGGAGGAACACGGCCTACAGTGCGGTTTCTGTACGCCCGGAATGATCATGGCCTCGGCAGATTTGCTGAGCCGCAATTCCAATCCTTCTGAACAGGAGATCCGCGAAGCCCTTGAAGGCAACTTCTGTCGTTGTACCGGGTATCACAACATCGTGAAGTCGGTTCAGCATGCTGCAAAAAAAATTAATCAAAAAGAAAAGGTAGCCTCATGACCAACTATATAGGAAAAGCCGTCAAGCGTGTTGAAGATAAGCGCTTTATCACCGGTAAGGGACGTTATACGGACGACATCGTCCTGCCGGCTATGGCTCATGCTTACATCGTCCGCAGCCCCTATGCCCATGCCCGGATCATAAGCGTGGACACTTCCGCTGCCGAGGCCATGGAAGGGGTAATCAAGGTTTTCACCGGAAAGGATATTGCTGCATCGGGCATCAATGGTATCCCTACCGGCTGGCAGGTCAATTTCAAGAATGGTGAGACCATGAAAGAACCGCCCCACCCACTGCTTGTAGCCGACAAGGCGCGCTACATGGGGGATGCCGTAGCGGTAGTGATCGCCGAAACCAAAGAAATTGCCCGGGATGCAGGCGATATAGTAGAGGTAGAGTACGAGGAACTGCCCGCTGTTGCCGATGCCAAAAAGGCCACCGAGCCCGGCGCTCCGCTTGTCCATGACGATGCGCCCAACAACCTGTGCTTCGATTGGGAGCTCGGCAATCCGAAAGCCGAAGTGAATGAGGCCATGAGTAAGGCTCACCACATCACCACGCTGGAATTCACCAATCAACGAGTGATCCCCAATGCGATCGAACCGCGCTCGGCCATCGGCCACTACGAAGAGGCCAATGACAAATACACGCTCTACACCACCTCCCAAAACCCGCACCTGACCCGCCTGCTGATGTGTGCCTTTGTACTGGGCATCCCCGAGCATAAGGTGCGCGTCGTAGCACCGGATGTCGGTGGCGGTTTTGGTAGCAAGATCTTCCACTACGCCGAAGAGGCGTTGATGATCTGGTGTTCCCAGCGCCTGAAGCGCCCCGTGAAATGGACCGCCGACCGAAGTGAAGCGTTTATGACGGACGCTCACGGGCGCGACCACGTCACCAAAGCGGAGATGGGCTTCGATAAAGAAGGGAAGATCGTAGGACTGCGCGTTAAGACCTACGCCAACCTGGGCGCCTATTTGTCTACCTTTGCCCCTTGTGTGCCTACCTGGCTGCACGGCACGTTGCTGCAGGGCCTGTATACTACTCCTAAGATCAATGTCGACGTGACCGGCGTGTTCACCCACACCGTTATGGTCGACGCCTACCGGGGAGCCGGCCGGCCGGAAGCCACTTACCTCCTGGAACGCCTGATCGATACAGCTGCCCTGGAGATGAAAATGGATCCGGCCCAGTTGCGGCTGAAGAACTTCATCCCTCCTTTTGATGGCGTCAAACAACCTGGCTATCAGACACAGGTCGCCCTGCAATACGATAGCGGGAACTACCACGGCGTACTCAACCGGGCGATGGAAATGGTAGGATACGAACAATTCCGCAAGGAGCAGGAAGCCGCCCGCAAAGAAGGCAAACTGCTGGGTATTGGGTTTTCTACCTATATCGAGGCTTGCGGCATCGCTCCCTCGGCAGTAGTCGGTGCTCTGGGCGCCCGCGCCGGCCTGTATGAAGTAGGGCAGGTGCGCGTACAGCCTACAGGCAAAGTAAGCGTCTACACCGGCGCCCACTCTCACGGACAAGGCCATGAGACCACTTTTGCCCAGGTAGTAGCCGACCGGTTGGGAATTCCCATGGACGATGTCGAGATCATCCACGGTGACTCGGAATCGGTGGCATTCGGTATGGGCACCTACGGCTCCCGAAGCCTGGCCGTTGGCGGCAGTGCCATCGTCAAGAGCCTGGATAAGATCATAGAAAAGGGCGCCAAGATCGCAGCCCATAAGCTGGAAGCATCAGAAGAAGACCTCGAATTCGCCGAAGGCAAATGGACCGTAAAGGGCACCGACAAGAGTGTAGGGTTCGGAGATGTGGCACTGACAGCTTATGTACCTCACAACTATCCGGCGGGGCTGGAGCCTGGTTTAGACTTTTCGAGTTTCTATGACCCGGCCAACTTCACCTATCCTTTTGGGGCCCACATCGCTGTTGTGGAGGTAGACAAAGATACCGGGAAGGTCGCGCTCAAACGGTTCATCGCTGTAGATGATGTCGGTAATGTGATCAACCCGATGATCGTCGACGGCCAGATCCATGGCGGGTTGGCCCAAGGCATCGGACAAGCCTTGTTTGAAGGGGCTTTGTACGATGACAACGGCCAATTGATCAATGGTTCTTACATGGACTATACCATGCCGCGGGCAGATGACCTGCCCTCTTTCGAGCTGGACCGCCAGGTGACACCATGCCCCCACAACCCGCTGGGCGTTAAAGGAGCAGGTGAGGCCGGAACCATCGGGTCCACTCCTGCGGTGGTCAATGCCGTGATGGACGCCTTGTCGCCATTCGGTATCAAGAACCTGGAAATGCCCCTCACACCGGAGCGTGTATGGCGGGCAATGAACTCCTGATCCTCTTCAATTTCAAAATGTAGAACCATGATTCCCAATAATTTCCAATACCATCGGGCAGCCTCAGTGGACGATGCCCTAACGCTTATGGCCAAACATGGGATGGACGCCAAACTGCTGGCTGGCGGCCACAGCCTTTTACCAGCCATGAAATTGCGCCTTAATCAGCCGGATGTGCTGATCGACATCGGCCACCTCAAAGAGCTGCGTTACATCAAAAAAGAGGGCAATGAACTGGTCATCGGCGCCGGTGCTACCCACGACGATATCGCTCATTCCCAAATGGCCCGCGAGACCTTTAGTATGCTTTCCGAAGCCGCCGACCTGATCGGAGACGTACAGGTGCGCAATAAAGGAACACTGGGCGGCAGCCTTGCCCACGCCGACCCGGCGGCAGACTGGCCGGCAGTGATGATCGCTGCCCATGCCAATATTGAGGTCAAAGGGCCGCAAGGTACCCGTACCGTCGCTGCCGATGACTTTTTCACCGGCTTTTTCTCCACAGCGCTGGCGGACAACGAGATCATCACCGCCATTCGCATTCCGGAGCCGCCAAAAGGTACCAACAGTTCCTACCAGAAATTCATGCAACCCGCTTCGCGTTTTGCGATCGTCGGTTGCGCGGCATCCATTACCATGAACGGTAGGCTTTGTTCTAAAGTGAGTGTGGCCTTTACCGGCCTTTCCGATGCCGCTTTCCGGGCGTCGAACATCGAAGCAGCACTCTTTGAGAAAATGCCTACGGAAGAGAATATCACCGCCGCCGTCCAAAAGGCTGGCGAAGGGGTAATGGCCATGAGCGACCACTTTGCTTCAGAAGAATATCGCCTTCATCTGGCCCGGGTATTTGCCAAACGGGCACTGATGGCTGCGGCAAAATAGTTCGTTTCGTGGGACGTTTATGCTCAAACCGATTAGCAGATGAGGGTGGCGTTGCCCGCCTTCATCCGCTACGGGACACTAGAGCCTGTCCGGCTGGACAGACGGGGTAGCCCGTCCAAAGAGTCATTAAGGCGGGATAATCTCCCGCCTTTTTATATTTGTAAAAACACAGCATTACCATGATCCAAAATGAGGGCCTGGAAAGAATACAGAAAATGCTGCGGGAGCAAGGGTACATTACCGAGCCATCCATCGTCATGTCTGTCTTCCTGGCCATGGAACTCCGAAAGCCTCTGCTCATCGAAGGGCCGGCGGGTGTTGGAAAAACAGAAATAGCCAAAGTGATGGCCACTGCATTGCAAACCATTCTCATCCGCCTGCAATGCTACGAAGGGCTGGATGCCACCCATGCCTTATACGAATGGAACTACCAACAACAGTTGCTGCACCTTAAGATGGCCGAAGATACAGGAAGGACACTGGAAGAAAAGGAACGGGATATTTTCAGCGAGAAATTCCTCCTCAAAAGGCCCTTGCTGCAGGCTATCACGCATCACAAGGCTCCAGTGCTGCTCATCGACGAGATCGACCGCGCCGATGAAGAATTTGAAAGCTTTCTGCTGGAAGTGCTCTCCGACTGGCAGATCAGCATACCGGAGATCGGCACCATCCGTGCCACCCATATCCCTCAGGTTATCGTGACCAGCAACCGGGTTCGGGAGCTTTCCGAAGCCCTCCGCCGGCGTTGCTTGTATCTATGGATCGAGTACCCGGATTTTGAAAAAGAACTGAATATCGTCCGCAACAAAGTGCCCGGCATCGATCAACGGCTGGCGGAACAAGTATGCCATTTCATGCAGGAAGTAAGGAAGATGCGCTTGGAAAAAGTGCCCGGCATTGCCGAAACACTGGACTGGGCTATGGCGCTGTCCGCACTCCACATCAGCTACCTGGATAAAGAGCTGGTCGAATCCACGCTGGGCATCATCCTCAAAGACTGGCAGGACATTCGCCAGGCGCAGGATTCGCTGTCCGAACTATTCGAAAAGGTGGGGGCTATTTCCAAGCTGGATGATTTTTAGTTCATCCAAGCAATTCGACATTGCTATGAATGCAATAAAAAGGCCGGGGGCGTAGGCCCTTGAATTTCACAAAATCCACCCCTGTAGGTTTTGATCCTTACATTTTAATCAAACTTTTGTGGCTTTCATCTGATTATTACCATTAAATACTCATTCAATGAAAAATAAACGCAGTATACTCAGCAGAGGAAGCCTTGCCGCCTCCACTTTAACTTTATTGAGCCTGCTGGCCTGTGGCCAACCAGACAACTCCGCATCTTCTGCTGCCAATGGACAGCAAAAAGAAACGCAACTTACTACCAACCAGGAAGAGCCTTCGGCTGATGTTATTCAATGGGTAAGTATTGAGAAAGCCCTTGAAGCTCAGAAAGGCGACCCAAAGCCTATTTTCATAGACTTTTATACCGATTGGTGCGGCTGGTGTAAAGTGATGGACAACAAAACCTTCTCGCGCCCGGAAGTTGCTCAGTACATGAACGCTAATTTCCACGCTGTAAAGTTCAACGCCGAAAAAGAAGCCCCACTGACCATCAACGGGCAACAGTTTGAAGTTGTCGATGCAGGCAGGAGAGGCATCCATACTTTCGCCTATGCTGTACTGAACGGACAAATGAGCTATCCGTCCTACGTCATTCTGGACCAACAGATGCAGCGGTTAGCCATCCTCAAAGGATTCAAAGAGGCAGAACCTTTCCTTCAGGAATTGAAGCAGGTCCAGTAATTGATTAGGTTAATTAGGTTGACAGGTTAACTTAATTAACTTAATTAACTTGTCAACTTAACCAACCAAAATGGAGCTGATCCAACGCCAAACCAGCCTGAGCGCCAACATCGTTGCCTTTTGCCGCTTCCTCCGGCAAAAAGGATACACCATTGGCCCTCAGGAAGAGGCCGATGCCCTGCAGGCATTGGAGGTATTGGCGCCATTCGAATCCCCAGAAAGCCTTCAACTTTGTCTCAAAGCCACGCTGGCTCGCACCCTTCCTCAGCAGATGCTCTTTGATGAATTGTACCGCCAGTACTGGCGGGAACTGGAGAAGGCTGTCAATTCAAAAGTAAAGGAAGGGGCTGCCGAAAAAAAGCAGGCAGGAAAGCAACCAACGCCCAAAGTCCAGTCCATCAAAAACTGGTTGCAGGGCAACCAGTCCCGCGAAACGGAGGAGATGGCCACCTACAGCACCCACGAGGTGATAGGGAGAAAGGATTTCTCGGCTTTCGGATCAGACGGCCTTTGGGAAGTAGCCCGCCTGATCCACCGCATTGCCCGTTCTCTGGCACTGCGGCAAAGCCGGCGACGGAAACGCACCAACCGCCCGCTGCAACTGGACCTTCGCCGTACACTACGCTTGAATATGCGCCGTGGTGGGGAGATCCTCGACCTGGCCTACTACGAGCCGGCCCGGAACAAACAGCAGATCGTACTGCTTTGCGACGTCAGCAAGTCGATGGACCTGTACAGCCGCTTTCTCATCCAGTTTGTCTATGCCTTCCAGAACGCCTACCGGCGTATCGAGACCTTTGTATTCAGTACTTCCCTGTATCGGGTGACCAGTCAACTGCGACAACGGGATTTTGGGATTGCATTGAACGGCCTGGCGGATGCCGTTCCCGGTTGGTCGGGAGGAACAAAGATTGGGGCGTCTTTCCAGGAGTTTTGCCGCTCTCATGGCGGAAAGTTACTCAATAAGCGCACTATAGTGATCATCATGAGCGATGGCTGGGATACCGGTAATGCCGAAGAGCTTTCGGAAAGTATGCGTTTCATCCGAAGCAAAGCCGCGAAGGTCATCTGGCTCAACCCACTGGCGGGAAGCGCCGGTTTCGAACCCACCACCTTAGGCCTGCAGGCCGCAATGCCCTTTATCGATGTCTTTGCTTCAGCCCACAACGCCGAAAGTTTAAGAGACTTATACCGGCATTTGAGATGATAAAGGTGAACCACCTGCCCTTCTCCTTGTTCTCCAAGTATTCCAGAACCAAAAAATCGAGCTGTCTTATGATGCACCTCAAAGAAGGCGATAAAGCCCCGGATTTCAAGGGCATTGACCAAAATGAGAATACCGTTTCCCTATCCGATTTCAAAGGCAAGAAGCTGGTCCTATACTTCTATCCGAAGGACGACACCCCCGGGTGTACTGCCGAAGCCTGTAACCTTAGGGACAATTTTTCCGTACTTAAAAAAGAAGGGTTTGAGATACTGGGCGTCAGCCCGGACGATCCCAGGAAACACCAGAAGTTTATCGACAAGTACAGCCTGCCCTTCCCGCTCCTTGCGGATACTGAAAAGGAGATCCTCCAGGCCTACGGTGTTTGGGGCCCTAAAAAGTTTATGGGCAAAGAGTACGACGGGGTACACCGTACTACATTCGTTATCGATGAAGAAGGAAAAATAGAGAAGATCTTTACCAAGGTGAATACCAAGGCACACGCCGAGCAGATCCTGGAAGGGATGGCAGAAGCGTAGCGCCTTCATTATACCTATACTATCAGATGCGATGTTTTTCAGGAATGGCACTTTTCAGAAGTGCCATTCTCATTTTTCGGAGTAGGTTGGAAGAGCGGCCCGAGCTGAAAATGACAATCCTCGGAGCCCCATGCAAGCTCAAAGGTCCAGGTCGGCATCAAAATTGACCAGCTCGACAAAAGCGGCGATCCGTTCCTTAATCTCTTTATTTGAAAGCCCTTTCAGTCGTTCTACACTAAATTTTTCGACACAGAAGGATGCCATGGCGGAACCGTAGATCACAGCCCGCTTCATATTTTCAAAGGAGAGGTCTTCCGTTTTGGCCAGATAACCGATGAAACCGCCGGCAAAGGTATCGCCAGCACCGGTCGGATCGAACACTTCAGCCAGCGGCAAAGCCGGAGCGAAAAAGATGTTGCCCCCTTCAAAGAGCAACGCACCGTGTTCTCCTTTTTTGATCACCAGATATTTCGGCCCCATACGATGAATGACATTGGCCGCTTTAACCAGAGAATGTTCACCGGAAAGCTGCCGCGCCTCTTCGTCGTTAATAACCAGGACATCGATCATTTTGAGCACCTCCAGCAGGCTTTCCATAGCGGTATTCATCCAGAAGTTCATAGTATCCAGCGCGATCAGCCGGGGCCGGTGATTGAGCTGCTCAATCACCTTTTTCTGAATGGCAGGGGTCAGGTTGCCCAACATGAGGTAGTCTATATCCTTATAACTTTCCGGAAGGACCGGATCGAAATCGCCCAGTACGTTCAGTTGGGTATCCAGCGTATCCCGGTCGTTGAGGTTATTGTGGTAACGGCCGGACCAGAAAAAAGACCGCTCGCCTTTCCTTACCTGCAGGCCGCTTAGGTCAACACCCCGGGAGCGCAGATAGGCCAGCTCCTCCTCCGGAAAGTCATCCCCAATTACGGAGACGATCTTGAGGTCTTTTGTAAAATAGGATGCTGCAAGGGTAATGTAAGTGGCAGCGCCGCCCACGACCATTTCGGCCCGGCCAAAGGGCGTTTCAATATCATCGAAAGCAACGGTTCCAACGGCAAGTAGGCTCATATCGGAATAATTTTTTCACTTTGACAAATGGTTAGGCTTATAAAAACTCCGTTTTCAGGAACGATTAGCGCTTTAACCCCATTTGCCGAAGCAGATATTTTTTTGGAAAATTATTCGACAAAGATTGCACTTTTATTTCGGAAGTGATAACTTTGCACTCGCCTTTTGAAGAAAAGGATTTTTGTGTATAAAATATGCCTCAGTAGCTCAGCTGGTTAGAGCGGTCCCGCTTTTAAAAAGCGGGATTAATCCGTAGGTCATAGGTTCAAAACCTTACCTCGATAACTAGACATGAGTTCCTGTATAATTTGCCTCAGTAGCTCAGCTGGTTAGAGCGGTCCCGCTTTTAAAAAGCGGGATTAATCCGTAGGTCATAGGTTCAAAACCTTACCTCGATAACTAGACATGAGTTCCTGTATAATTTGCCTCAGTAGCTCAGCTGGTTAGAGCGGCGGACTGTTAATCCGTAGGTCATAGGTTCAAGTCCTATCTGAGGCGCTAAGCCCTGAATTCATCGAGTTCAGGGCTTCTTTTTTTATCCTATACCCTCAGCCCCATGCACTACGTTTATATCCTCTATTCTCCTTCGGCTGATAAATTCTACGTCGGACAAACTCCTGATATTCAAACTCGATTGTTGTTCCACAACCATCTTTCCGAAAACTCCTTTACTTCCCGTTTCCGACCTTGGCAACTTAAACGGGCTATTCCTCTTAACAACCGCAGCCAGGCAATGATTATCGAAAGGTACATCAAAGGCAGAAAAAGCAGCCAATATATCCGAAAACTCATCGAGGATACCTCTGCTGTAGAAAACCTACTCCTCAAATTCAATATCAACCCCCACAGCTCAGCTGGTTAGAGCGGTCCCGCTTTGAAAAAGCGGGATTAATCCGTAGGTCATAGGTTCAAGTCCTATCTGAGGCGCTAAGCCCTGAATTCATCGAGTTCAGGGCTTCTTTTTTTATCCTATACCCTCAGCCCCATGCACTACGTTTATATCCTCTATTCTCCTTCGGCTGATAAATTCTACGTCGGACAAACTCCTGATATTCAAACTCGATTGTTGTTCCACAACCATCTTTCCGAAAACTCCTTTACTTCCCGTTTCCGCCCTTGGCAACTTAGAGTTTGTTCAAATTTCGATGATGAGTCGAAAGTGAGGAAATTTTATTTTAGACGAGGCGAATTTTGCAGCCGGATGCGGGTCCCGCTATTTGATAGCGGGAGCGAAAAATTCAACGAAGTATAAAACAAAATTTGCCACTTGGAGGCCATTGATCGAATTTTGAACAAACTCTTAAACGGGCTATTCCTCTTAACAACCGCAGCCAGGCAATGATTATCGAAAGGTACATCAAGGCCAGAAAAAGCAGCCAATATATCCGAAAACTCATCGAGGATACCTCTGCTGTAGAAAACCTACTCCTCAAATTCAATATCAACCCCCACAGCTCAGCTGGTTAGAGCGGTCCCGCTTTGAAAAAGCGGGATCAATCCGTAGGCCATAGGTTCAAGTCCTATCTGAGGCGCTAAGCCCTGAATTCATCGAGTTCAGGGCTTCTTTCAATACTCCATCCCTTCGGGCGGCGCCGACATCATTTTAGCAATATAGCGCAAGTTCATCCACCATTGTTTCTGTGGCCGCTGAAATTCATTATCTACCATTTCCGGCCAGCGGGCCATGTCTACGAATTCTACCTTACCTTTTTGCAGGCCGATGAAGGAAGCCGGCTTATTGTTATCCAGGCATTCCTTGATCAGATATTCGGTGCATAGCCTAGCAAGCCTGATGGCCAGTATCCGGTCGTACGGGGAGGGGTCGCCACCTTGTTGCAGGTGGCCGAGAATGGCCTGCCTGACGTCGAAGAGATCGCCCCCTTCTTCCTCGAACAAGGCAGCCATAAAGCCTGTAGTGTAAAGGGAGTTGGCCCGCTCATTGCGGATCATAAGCCCAAGCCGTTTACCTTCGGAAAAACCTTCCACAAGATTTTCCAGGTCCTTTTGCAAGTCGCGGAGTTTCACTCCTTCCTCGTGCAGGTATACCCGTTCCGCACCTGTGGCAATTCCGCTGACCAGGGCCAGGAAGCCGCAGTGCCGCCCCATCACTTCCACTACAAAGCATCGCTTGGAGGCGACTGCAGATTGCTTGATCTTATCTACTACCTGAACGATGTTGTTCAGCGCAGTATCTGAGCCGACACTACGTTCAGTGCCCGGCAGGTTGTTATTGATGGTGGCCGGAAGGCACACCATAGGAATATTGAAAGCAGAGAAATCACTGCGCCTTTTATACATATCATATATGCCCTGATAGCCGGACCATCCTCCGATCATAAGCAGGGCATCAATTTTCTGTTCTTCTATAGTACGGGCAATGGCGTAATAATCGGTTCCCGAAAGCGGTTTCCGGTTGGTGCCCAGCTCTGCCCCGCCGATATTAACCCACCCTCCTACGCTCATCCAGTCCATTTCCTTCATCTTCCCCCGGATCAAGCCCTGAAAACTATCACTGACCCCCAGCATGGTATGGCCATGGTCCAGGCCAATGCGTATGGCGGTAAGGGCAGCAGTATTCATCCCCGCCGCCGGGCCACCGCCATGCAATATGGCTATTCTCAATCGCCGCTGATCGCGGGGAGCTCCGCTGGGCAATGTCCGCAACATCACCTTCAGGGTTTCGTAGGCTTCGGCAAAGCCTCCACCACGGAGTTCCATAGCTTTGACGTAATCGCCGGCATCGATCAATTCCCGGATATGGTGGGTGTCTTGCACGCATTGCATCAGAGGGGCGGTAATGACATCATTCTCCTGCACCCCGATGAGCAATGGTTCATCACTGGGCAGGCTGGAATCGATCTTTTCCACTGCTGTGCACCCCAGCAGGGTGGTCATATAGCGGTCATAGGCGCTGGGCGCCCCGCCCCGCTGCACATGTCCGAGAATAGTTATTCTGGTGTCCTCCCCTAATCGTTCCTCCAGCACCTCCTTGATGTAGGTACTGCCAATCGGGTTGCCTTCCGTATCCCTGGCGCCTTCCGCAACAATCACGATGCTGTCGCGCCGCCCGGCAGCCCTGCCCGCTCTCAACAGGGAGCACATGTGGTCTTCCCACTCGCCGGGCCGGGGTGGGTCTTCCGGAATGAGGACCCAGTCTGCTCCACACGACAAGCCGGCCATTAACGCCAGGTACCCGCAATTCCTACCCATCACTTTTATGACGAAGGTCCGTTGGTGGCTTGCCGCTGTGCTAATGATCGCATCGACGGCTTCGGTTATCCGAAACAAGGCCGAATCGGCGCCGATGGTCATGTCCGTCCCGCACATGTCGTTGTCTATAGATCCAACCAGGCCGGTGAGGAAAATGGACCGGTATTTCTCTGCCCGGGCCTTATCGATCTTGCCCTGGCTGAGCAACGCATCGACGTGATCTGGCCATTCCTGCCGAAGAAGGTTGGCGCCTGTGAGGCTGCCATCGCCCCCGATAACGACCAGCGCATCAATGCCGCGGCTGATGAGGTTCTCTACCGCCTGTTGCCGGCCTTCTACGGTCCGGAAGGCATCAGACCGGGCAGAACCGATGGAGGTCCCCCCTTTATGCAGAATTCCTCCGACCGAGGACCATCCCGCTTTTTTTATATAATCGCCGCCCAGGATCATTCCTTTATACCCTTCATAGATCGTGTAAACATCAAACCCTTTATGAACGGCAGCACGTACCACTGACCTTACGGCGGGATTCATCCCCTGCGCATCTCCACCACTGGTCAGTACTGCTATAGATTTTTTTTCCGACATATAGAATCATTGCTTTTTTACTACATGCAAATATGGCAATTTATCGAAGGAGAAACAGAAGTATTCCCTCCCCTTTTAAACATTTCCCCGGACTATCGGGAAAAAAATCCTCATTTTCATTGTCTAATCAGCAAAACCCTCATTGGAAACCAGGTTCATGCATAGAAGCCCTGATGTTTTGGAACGCGCCCGCCAGGGCGACCAGGCCGCCTTCCGCCAATTGGTGGAGGAGCATGAAGCCCTGGTGCGTTCTACCGTGGCAGGCATGCTGGGCGACACAGGAGAGACTGATGATGTGGCACAGGAAGTGTTCATCCGGTTTTACAAAGCCTTGAAAGATTTTCGGGGGGATGCACAGATCGGGACTTACCTGTGCCGGATCGCTATCAACCTGTCGATCAACGAACTGAAAAGTCGACGACGGAGAAGCCGATGGTTGTCTGTAGCCGGGACGGCAGAACGCGGCTTAAGCGCGGAAGACAACAGTATGGATCCCGCCCGCCAGGACATGCGAGACGCTTTGCGCAAGGCGCTCCAGCTGTTGGAACCCGATTTCCGGGCAGTAGTGGTATTGCGCCTGATCGACGGCTATTCCGTAAAGGAAACCGCAGAAATACTAAACCTGCCCCAGGGCACCGTAGCTTCCCGCCTGGCCCGCGGCCAGCAGAAGCTGCGGGAAATTTTAGAAAAATGGCTATAGAAGATATGAAAAAGGAAAACATCCAGGAATTGCTCCTCCGATCCTTCGAGCAGCCCCTTCCCGCCGAAGAGAGGGCTCGCCTCGACGCAGCTCTTGCCGGCTCGGAAGCGCTGCGAAGGGAAAAACAACAGTTGGAAAAACTCCGGTTCATGCTGGGCAGCCTGCAGGAAGAACCCAATCGCAGTTTTACAGATGAAGTGATGGCCCGGCTGAACACTTCCCCGGTAGAGGCCACCCTCCTGTCCCTTTTGCCAAAGGCTGCGGCAGCCTGCCTGGCCATCATTCTTTTAACCCTTGTCGGCATTTATATAGCAGAAGGCAGCTTGTCAGCCGATGCTATCATCGGCGTGAGCGGCTTATCGCCAGAGGATGCTTATACTTACCTGGAGTATTAAAATAAAAAGTGATGAAAACTTTAAAAATAATTGCAGCGGTACTTTCCCTCATCGGGATTGGCTTTGTAGCAGGGTTTTTCACTCATCGTTATGTAGCCGTGCAGCAGATCCACCGGGTGGCAGAAATGCGCTTCGCTCCGGGTTTCGAAGAACACCTCTATCACATCATCGATGCTGATCCGGAACAGCAAAAACAACTGCATCCCATCGTGCATCGCTACGCGGGCCTGATCGCCGAGAACCACATCGAATCCAGGGCCAAACGCAAAACACTGATCGATTCCATGCATCAGGAGATCAAACCCCTTCTGAGTGCCGAACAGGCCCTTAAACTGGATGAATTCTCCAGGCATTTTCGGGAACAAATGAGAAAAAGAAGGCCGCCCCGGGAAAAAAAACACGATCACGATAGTCTAAGAGAAAAAAGAAATCCAGATTAAACCTCCTTCCCGGAAAATTATCCAAGTAAAGGTTAACTATTAATTGAGCTGGTAAGAAGGAACTCAATTATTGAAAATCAAAAATCGAACTTGTCATGAAAATGCATAAGCAATTATTTTCTACGCTTTTCGCTATTGCCCTTCTGTTGACGGGCACTTCTCTAATGGCCCAGCGCGAGCACCATGGCCATCATGCTCCGGCAATGAAGCACCGGCCGATGTTCTCGTTCGATGCCCTGATGGGTATGCAAACAGAACTCCAGCTGACTGAAGATCAGATGACGAAGCTGGGCGAACTGAAAACGGCCTTTGAGCAAGAACTACAAGGGCTGAAAGGCCAGGACTTTGAGTCCGGAGAAGAACATCACCAAGCCTTCCAAACACTGGCGGCCAAATACAAAGGCGAGCTTGATAAAGTACTTACAGAAGAACAACAGTCCAAGCTAGAGGACATAAAGGCAGAGCGAAGGGCCCGCCATAAGGAGCATATGGAGAAAGTGGACAGAGAAGGCCTGCGTGAAGAACTGAAGGCCTACCGCGACCAGAACATCCATCCCGTCATGCTCCGGCAGCGCGCCAAACTCGAGGAAAAGATCAGCGCCCAGGACAAGGCTGTGATTGCCGAATTGCGCCCCAAGTTTGAAGCCAGCCGCCAGGAAATGGAACAACTGAAGCAGAACCCGGACCACAGCCGGGAAGATTTCAAGGCTTTGCGGGAAAGCAATAAAGAGGATCATGAAGCCCTGAAAGCCTTGGTGGAGAAATACAACGGGGATATCGAGGCCTTACTTTCAGAAGTAAAGCCCCAACAGGAAAAATGGCACCAGGATATGCGCGCCATTCACGAGAAGTACGCTCCCGCTCCGGAAGAAGGGCGCGGAAGGCAAAAAGAGGGCCGAAAAGGTATGGATCGCCATCCCGGCCAACAACCGCATCCGGGCATGCACCCCCACGGTGGATCAATGCGCAAAGGCCACTTTCTGCTGCTCGACCCCAGTGCTCCAGCTGAAAACCCGGCCAAAGCAGCCGTTACCGCCAATGTGAATGTTTACCCCAACCCGGCCACCAATCGCATGACCCTGGATTACACCCTGCTGAAGGATGGCAATGTCCGCATCGAGCTGCGCGACAAAGAGGGGAACCTCGTAAAAGTGGTTGAGGAAGGACAAAAATCCGCTGGTGATTACAGCCTCCCGGTAGACGCTACAACGCTGCAGGATGGGGTCTACTACCTGACGATCATCAGCCAGGGACAGCAGACGGCGCAGAAAGTAGTGGTGGCGAAGCAGTGAGAAGATTCGTTTATTCGTTATTCGTTATTCGTTATTCGTTATTCGTTATTCGTTATTCGTCTCTGCCCGCCGTAGCTTTACGCGGAGGCGGGGGGTCGGGATTCGCTGAGTTGTCCATCCTCAGGTGAATATCGGATTTGCGAATAACGGATCCCGAAATCAACACAACCATCCACCAAATGCCCGGGGCAGTAGCTTCGGGCATTTTCTTTTCCAAAAAATTCCTTAAATTAGCGCTCCTGAACCATCCTGTGCGTAGAGAGTTAAACCAACCTGATTATTTTCTTTTTTTGGACCGCTGTACCCTTTAGCCACTGCCCCTTCTTTGGAGGGGGCCGGGGGGAGGCTTCATAATCACACTCTAATGCTCATCAAAACCTTCGCCGCCGCCGTTCACGGCGTAGACGCCCGAAAGATCACCGTTGAAGTCAACACCGGCGGCTTCGTTGCTGCCGGCAAGCAGTTCTACTATCTGGTTGGCCTACCGGACAATGCGGTCAAGGAAGGGTTCCAGCGCATCGAGGCGGCCATCCAGAATATCGGCTTCCGCATGCTGCGCCTGAAGACCGTCGTCAACCTGGCCCCTGCCGACATCCGCAAAGAAGGCTCCGCCTATGACCTGCCCATCGCCATGGCCGTTTTGGCAGCTACCGACCAGATCGATGGCAGCGAATTGGACAAGTACATCATGATGGGCGAACTATCGCTCGACGGCAGCCTCCGCCCCATCAAGGGCGCATTGCCCATTGCCATCATGGCCCGCAAGGAAGGATACAAAGGATTCATCCTGCCCAAACAGAATGCCCGCGAGGCGGCCATCGTCGACGGGCTTGATGTCTTTGGCGTCAGCAGCCTGCGGGAAGCGGTGGACTTCCTGAGCGGCAGCCTCAAGATTGAGCCCAAGATGGTGATCACCCGCGATGAGTTCTTCGAAAACCAGAACATCTACGACGTCGATTTCTCCGATGTGAAGGGCCAGCAGAACATCAAGCGGGCGCTGGAGATCGCCGCCGCCGGCGGCCACAACGTCATCCTCATCGGGCCGCCCGGCGCCGGCAAGACCATGCTGGCCCGCCGCCTGCCTACTATCCTCCCTCCCCTCAACCTGCACGAGGCGCTGGAGACGACCAAGATCCATTCCGTTGCCGGCATGCTGCCGCCCGAGTCTGCCCTGATCGCTACGCGCCCCTTCCGGGCGCCTCATCACACCATCAGCGACGTCGCCTTGGTGGGCGGCGGCTCCAACCCCAACCCGGGCGAGATCTCCCTGGCCCACAACGGCGTGCTCTTCCTCGACGAGCTGCCCGAATTCAAACGCTCCGCCCTGGAAGTACTGCGCCAACCCATGGAAGAACGCCGGGTGACCATCTCCCGTGCCAAGATATCCGTCGATTATCCCGCCGGATTTATGCTCATCGCCTCCATGAACCCCTGCCCCTGCGGCTACTATAACCACCCCGACAAGGACTGCGTCTGCGCGCCCGGCCAGATCAAGCACTACCTCAACAAGATCTCCGGCCCTTTACTCGACCGCATCGACCTGCACGTGGAGGTCACTCCCGTCTCCTATGAGCGGCTGACCGGCAACGAGTTTTCTTCCGAAACCAGCGCCGACATCGCCGCCCGCGTCGCCCGCGCCCGGGAGATGCAGGAGGCTCGCTTTAAGGACAACCCCAACATCTATTACAATGCCCAAATGCCCAGCCGCATGGTGCGCGAAGTCTGCCAGGTGAACCCCGCCGGGCTTATGCTGGTGAAGAAGGCGATGGAGAAGCTGCAGCTCTCGGCACGAGCATACGACCGGATCCTGAAGGTGGCGCGGACGGCGGCGGACCTGGGGGGGAGTGAGGAGATAAGGATTGAGGATCTGGCTGAAGCTATTCACTTTAGGTCGTTGGATAGAGAGTCGTGGGCGGGGTAGGCGCGGGGCGGGGGGCACGGCGCCAGTGAAGCTTTAACTTATAAATGAATAAATAGAACTATTTTGTGGATATTTTCGTTTAAAAGTTAACTCAAGTGAAAACGTTTGCGGAAATTGAGGAACTGTATAGTTTTAGTAGAGTTACTTATTACTCAGTCCGGATAGAAGGGGCTGATTTGAACGAAATGGAAAAATTTATTGAACGCCACAAAGAAGTATCTGAGTTTAAAGAAGAATTTGAAGATCTAATGGCGTGGATAAAGTATATCGGAGAAAAAGAAGGGGCAAACCTGAAGTTATTCAGGGATGAAAGCTCCGCACAGGCATTACCTCCGGAATACAGCGAGATGAGAAAAAGAGGAATGCTGAAAGAAATAGGATATAATTTAAGGCTTTATTGCCTTCGGATCGATGCAAATATTGTGATCCTTCTCAATGGAGGGGTGAAGACAAGTCAGAAAGTTCAGGATAGCCCAGATTTGCTGTCAAAATTTCGGTTAGCCAACAAAATAAGCGAGTCTGTCACGAAAAAATTTGTCGTCAAGGAACTATGGGTAGAAGGGCAGGAGTTAAAAGGTGATTTTGAGTTAGAAATATAACAATTGGAGCATATGCCAAGTAAAATATTTGAAGCAGCTATTAATAACGTCAAGCCTGAAAGCGAAGCTTTCATCAAGATGTCTATTGACATTTCCAAACGCATCCAGGAACTGATGGAGGCAAAAGGGATCAAACAAAATGAACTGGCCGAAGCACTTGGGAAATCGCCGTCGGAAGTCAGTAAGTGGTTGTCAGGTATGCACAACTTCACCTTGAAATCCATTGGGAAGTTAGAAGTTATTCTGGGCGCACCAATTTTGGTGAAAGCAACAGATCACCCCATCAATGAAAAGGAATTACTGATGCGCATTTCTTCCTTGAAAAAGGAGTTGGAAGAGTTGGAGGGTTTGGCTACTCGGACAACCTGATATTGCCTCTGCGGCTACTACAACCACCCCGGCAAAGACGGCGTCTGCGCGCCCGGCCAGATCAAGCACTACGATAGGAATGATCCAATAACAACTTATAATTTTTATGCTGTCTTTTTGCCCTCAGCCTACGTTCTGAAAATCCTCATTTAGCTTTGGCTAAACTCCGGTTTTCAGGCCTTGGCTGAGCACAAAAATCCTAGCCTAAATTCTTATAACCTATTATTGTATCATTCCTCAACAAGATCTCCGGCCCTTTACTCGACCGCATCGACCTGCACGTGGAGGTCACTCCCGTCTCCTATGAGCGGCTGACCGGCAACGAGTTTTCTTCCGAAACCAGTGCCGACATCGCCGCCCGCGTCGCCCGCGCCCGGGAGATGCAGGAGGCTCGCTTTAAGGACAACCCCAACATCTATTACAATGCCCAAATGCCCAGCCGCATGGTGCGCGAAGTGTGCCAGGTGAACCCCGCCGGGCTGATGCTGGTGAAGAAAGCGATGGAGAAGCTGCAGCTCTCGGCACGGGCATACGACCGCATCCTGAAGGTGGCGCGGACGGCGGCGGACCTGGGGGGGAGTGAGGAGATCAGGATTGAGGATCTGGCGGAGGCTATTCATTTTCGGAGTTTGGATCGGGAGTCGTGGGCGAGGTAAACGCGGACAAGTAGCAGGAGTTCCAAAAATCGGGCCTACTCCGGAAAATTCTGGTTATCTATACATTAGAAAAGTTTTGCTGTGTTTTAATTTTAACAAATCAATACCCAAATTTGGGTTTTCAAAATTCCACCATTGTCAGGGTTAGCCCTGAGATAACCAATTGAAAATTAAAAAATCTATCGGAACTCGTCATTATTCATGGCAAACCAGGAAATGGCACTTTGTTTTTTTAACGCGTATTTAGGGCTAATTTTAAACTTGCGGCCAGGACGGGAAGAGTGGGAATAAAGATTTACTGCTAAGATGAACCCAACAAGCTATTCTATATTATTACTGCTCTTTCTTGGGCAACTAGCTTTTGCCCAGGAAAATGAATTCGGTGAACTATCTCCTGATTCCGCATTGGTATGGTTATCCGATCATTATGTGGAGAATCCGGAGAAATTCCACGAACGAGCTTTACGAACATTAGCGCAAACCTATCAAGTGAAAGACGAGCAGTTAATGGCAGAGGCTCACCTGCTGTTGATGCGCTGGCATGCCTACCATGTGCTATTTACCATTGATTCGATCTTTTATCATGGCGAAAAAGCAATTGCCCTTTTAAAGCGTACCGGCGATCAGGCCAATTTGGCGGCCGCAAGTGCTGAATTGGCCTATGAATATATAGACGAAAATGATTTGGAACGATCTGAAGAATTGATCTTTAATGCGATCGCCCTTTATGAAGCTTTGGGAGATGACAAAGGCCTGGGTGCAGCATATCATACCTTGTCGAAGATCTTCCGGTCTCAGAAAGAGCCTGAATTGGCTATCAAATATGGATTAGCATCTCTGGAAGCTTCAAAGAAATCGGAGGATCATCAGACCACTGCTCTGGCCTGGTCGGTACTCATTTTAGCTTACCACGACGTTGGAGAATTGGATAAAGCCATTGAGGCAGGCGATAACTGTATCGAAACCCTGAATAGTTTCGTTCCGGAAGATCCGTTCACCCTGGCCAGAGCCTACGGTTATCGCGGAAAGGTTTGGGCAGATCTGGGAGATTATCAAAAATCGCTGGAAGACAATCAGAAGTCTTATGCCATCGTTGAGGCTGAAATTGGAGCAGAACGCCCAGCTGCCCAAACCTACCGTCAGGGAATCGGGCACGCTTATTTTTTGCAGGGCAATTACGAAGAGGCGCTACCTCATTTGAAAGCCTCCATCGAAGGATATGAAAAACTCGGTCAAAGCCGTCATCCCGCAATGCAGGGAGAATACCGTGAGATTGCAGATTGTTATTATCAGCTTGGCGATTATCAAAAGGCTTTTTTAAATCAAAAAATAGCACATGAGATTTTTGACACCTTAATGCAAAATAGAATTGCCAACCTGGAGTCCGAAGGCCTCCTTAAATACGAATCGGGTAAAAAAGACCAAGCCATTGCCGAACAAGCAACTATCATTAAACAGAATAATCGCATCCAGTGGTTGGGAATGGGCATGATCGGTTTATTGCTACTTTTCCTAAGCACCCTTTTCTATTATTTCCGTCGCAACAAGAAAATTGCCGGTGCTTTATTGGTTAAGAATAAGGAAAATGAATTGCTGCTCAAAGAAATCCATCACCGGGTAAAAAACAATCTTCAAACGATCTCCAGCCTGCTCAGCCTGCAATCGGAAAGTATCAGTGATCAAAGTGCGCTTGATGCTGTCCAGGAGAGTAAAAACCGGGTGGCTTCTATGGCACTCATCCACCAAAAATTGTATCAGGGAGAGAACCTTGCTGCCATCGAAATGCGCGACTATTTTGAAACCATTGGAAAAGCCATCAAAGATAGTTTTGGAGAAAGGGCGAAAAACGTTTCCCTGGAAGTAGATATGTCAGAGATAGAATTGGATGTTGACACTGCGGTCCCCGTCGGCCTTATCACCAATGAGTTGATCACCAATTCTCTGAAACATGCCTTTCCAAATAAGCAAAAAGGCCAAATATTAATTACATTGACCCAAGATGAAAATGATTTGCTAAAATTGCATGTCGTAGATAATGGCCAGAACACTGCAACCGGATCAGTCGTTAAAAAGGAAAGTGGCTTTGGTACTTTGCTTATTCAATTACTAACCACTCAACTGGGAGGAAAATTAGAGCAATCAACCAAAGCAGGAACCTCAACGATAATTCAGTTTCCTCGGCAGGAGAAGTCGGTCGCTTAATAAACTACTATGGAAAAGACTACCGCCCCGAAAATTCTGATGGTAGAGGACGATATGATCATTGCCGCAGATATTTCTATGCAACTGACTAAACTTGGTTATGAGGTCGTTGGGATCAATACACGTGGAGAAGATGCACTTAAAACGATCGAAAACAATCGGCCGGACCTTATCCTGATGGATATTATATTATCCGGAAAAATGAATGGTATAGAAGCCGCCCGGATCATTTTGGAAAAATTTCAGGTGCCGGTGATCTTTCTTACCTCCAATTCAGATGACGCCACTTTTCAGCAAGCCCTTACCGCCAAACCTTACGCTTTCATTTCGAAGCCTTTTCAAAAGTCCGGCCTGGAACGCACCCTTCAACTGGCCTTCCAACGGATCGCCGTAGAGCAAGAATCAGAAACCGTTAATGAACTTAATGACCATGTATCCGCCATGGAAGACCGGCTTTTTATCCGGCACAAAAATCAAATGGTCAAAGTATTGCTTAGCGATATCCTGTACGCTGAAGCTGAACGAACCTATTGCAAAATATACACGGAAAAGCAAACCTATCTCCTGTCTGTCCCACTCCGAAACATCGAATCTCAGTTGCCTTCCGATACATTTGTTCGCGTTCATCGATCCTATGTAGTCAATCTCCATAAGATCGATGCCATTAGTGAAAACCATGAATACCTGATGATACAATCCCATCAGGTCCCTATTGCCAGAAGGTCTAAAGAAGAAGTGGTAAAACGCCTGAAAATGATTTAGCCCACACCCAATCACGCTGTTATTTTACTTTTCTGCTCACCCTCACCATTCGGGAAGTGATCCTTACCGCCTGGAAGTTACCGCCGGCTCCTTTTCCTATTCCCCCTACCTTGGCTATACATAATAACCAATCGCCATGCTAAGGCAACCTACACCCAAAATACTGATCCTGGAAAGTCAAATGATCATTGCAGCGGATGTATCCCTACAATTATCGAAACTGGGCTATGATGTGATCGGGATCAATACCCACTCAGGAGAAGCCCTTAAAACCATTGAAAATAATCGCCCTGACATCGTTTTAATTAACATCGAATGGCAGGTAGAAACCGAGGCACTAAGGACCGCCCGGATTATTTTGGAGACTTTCCGGATCCCGGTCATTTTCCTGAGTGCTAATACGGACAAGGAGTTATTTAAAAGCATTATTGAAGCACGGCCTTATGCTTTTATCGCTAAACCATTTGAAAAAAAGGATTTGCAGAGAGGGGTTGAAACCACGCTCAAGCGCATGGCCGCGGAAGGGCTATGGGCCAACCACATTAAACTGGTTTAGCGGGGTACCGTCCGTTTTCTTTTTACCGTTCGGACAGCGATCCCTACCGTTCGGACAGTTGCTCTGAATAAGGTTAAATCTACCCCTACCTTTCAAGCATCATTTAACGATGATGAAACCAATACCTGGAAGGTAATCACGATCAACGAGAATCCCTGGCCGGCACATGCAGGCCACGGTGAGGTACAGCTGATAGATGAAGATGAAGACGGCTCCGGGTCCTTGCCGCTGTGTCAGGAGATAATCTATCCGCCAGATGCCGACAGGTTTATTCACAAACCTTCAATATTTTATCCTGGCTTTGGGCCTAGGGAAATATGGAGGCTCGAAGAAAACTACGTCAGGAATGGCTCCACCCAGTACTCCATTGTCCAGGTCCGGTTTCTGGAAATCAACATTGAAGGCCCGAAATGATTGGAGGTTCTTTATACAAGCCTTAGGTCATCGGCTCATTTAAAAAAAAACACATAAAATCTATAAAACTCAATACAAATGAAAAAGCATTTCATTATGACAACCATGTTTACTGCCTCCTTCTATAAATGGAGCAATTTATCTTCAAAAGGGGCCAATTTTAAAATTGCAGCTATCCTTTGCAGTTTTTTTATCCTAATTATTCCAGACATTAATGGCCAGAACCTCATATCCAACCCTGGTGCTGAGTCTGACCCCACAAGTAATGGATGGACTATTGTTTCAGAAGGAACAAATTGTTTTGGTAACGGTAATTGGAGGATTAATGGTGGCCTTAATGGGTTTCCCGTAGCTCAATCAGGTGATTATTTTTTCTATCCTGGCTGTGGTGGTGCCAGGAATGGGACGCAATATGAAGTTTATCAGGATGTTGATGTTTCCTTTTTTGCTGCAACAATTGATGCAGGAAATCAAACTTTCAATTTTTCTGGTTACTCACAAGTCTTTGAACAAGAAACAAATGACGGTGCCCAGATGATTGTAGAATACAGAAATCCTGGCGGAACTGTTTTGGATTACTATGATACCGGCGAAAATAACTTAGGGAGTGTATGGACCCTTTATACTGATACAAGAACAGCCCCAGTCGGCACAAGAACGGTAAGAGTCAGATTAATTGCTTACTCAAGAGCCGGTACTTCTATCGACGGATACTTTGATGTTTTATCCCTCTGTACTGACAACGACGGCGACGGTTTATGTGATGAGGTAGACAACGACAACGATGGCATAGATGACTTAAGCGACAACTGCCCGCTCATTGCCAATGCCAATCAGCTGGATAGTGACACAGACGGAGCGGGAGACGCCTGCGATGCGTCGTTTAGCGTTTGCATCGCCATTTCATCGCTCGAAACGGATGTGGAAGCACTGCCCAACCTTCCCAATAACACTAAAAACTTCCTGCTGGGCAAGCTGAACCTATCCAGAGAAAAATTCGAAGACGGCAACAACAATGCAACAATTGGCAATCTGGGAGCCTTCATCAACAAAGTGAATGCTAAATCACCGGGTGAAATTTCTCAGGACGATGCCGATGCGCTTATTGCCGCTGCCACTGCGATTATCAACGGCATCAACAGTGGCCAGAACGACTGTGATGGGGGCAGTCAAAACCTGATCAGACCCGGCAACAATGGCAACCCTGCATTTGATGTGGCCAATCACCTCGGATTGGAAGTCTATCCGAACCCAACCAAAGGCAGACTGAATATTCGCTTTGCTGCAATAGACACCAAAACGCAGGTAGCTATTTACGACCTATATGGGAAGCAAGTCTGGATGCAGGAAACCGAACCCTATCAGAATGTATTGGAAATGGACTTGTCATTAGGCCCATTCGGAACAGGCATGTACACCATCAGTATTTCTAATGAGCATGGAACGCAGACGCAAAGAGTAGTTGTCAATAAATAAGTAAAAATCTCTAAAAAAAGAGCTGGCATAAGTGATGGTGTCGACTCTTTAGCGGCGTGCAATTAATAAGTGTCGGGTTTGAAAGGTCAGCGATTTTAGCTTTAATCGAGGCGGGGGTTCCCGACCTTAGCCGGAGCTAAGGGAGGCGGTTCTCGAACAGCCTGCCCCGTATACGCAGTGTCGGGGAAGAGTAAAGCCAAAAGCGCTCCTAGAAAGCCTGACAGTTATTGATGGCACGCCGCTTAATGTATCGTCCGTTTTTTCTCTTACCGTTCGGACGACGATCCCTGCTGTTCGGACAATTGCTCTGGATATAGTTTAATGCAACACTAATTTTATAATATCATTTTACAGATTCTTTAAATAGCTGGTTTACTAATATTTCTTTCATCACTTTAAAAAACAAAACTTATGAAAAAGTTTTTATTGCCTTTACTTGGCTTTGTATTTCTAATCTCCTGCGGAAAAGAAAGCACTACCGACTTACAACCCGAACAGGAAAACTACGAAAATGGCTCCGCGACCACTCGCAGTTCCAACAAAAGAGACGTCTGCCATAATGGTAACATCATCAACATAAACATCAATGCGATATCTGCACATCAGGCTCATGGAGATGCCGTGGATATGGATGGGGACGGATTTTTTAATATGGAAAACGATTGCGGAATGCCGGTTGACTGCGATGATACAGACGATCAACTGACCGATAACTGCTGTAACGGAGCGGAAATAGACTCCAATGGCCCTTTATATGTAGCCCCGACCGACGAACCCGGCTTATACAACTGGCAGGAGGCTATAGATGCTTGTGCCGCGAAAGACCTGGATGGACATACCTGGTACCTTCCGAGCAAAGAGGAACTAAACCACATACATGCTGCAAAAGATGATATCGGATGCTTTACGCCTGGCGTATATTTGAGTTCCACTGAGTATGATGGCGCTAATCCCAATTATGATGATACGTATAGTTGGACCCAACATTTCCTCACTATATATGAAGGCAATCAGGTCTTGGTCCTTAAGAGTGTTCCGGGGCCATGTCGCTGTGTCCATAGATAATCTATCCGCCAGATGCCGACAAGTTTATTTATCTATCCTCCTGTCGGTTCTATTTGATTAACCAAAATGCCCACTGATTGAAAAAGTTTGTGGGCATTTTGTAAAAAAAAGAGACGAAGTATTTAGGAACAAATCAAAACTAATAAATACAAGCACCATCTGAATTTATTATCAAACCGTTCCGGAAAGCGAGGGCTACCGTTCGGACAGAAGCTTTAAAAACAACTTAATTCCGGGCTAGTTTTGAGGTTATACATATTTATGTACTAATCAAAAAAACACAAGACCATGAAAAAAATATTACTTATGCTATCTGTGCTGGCAACGAGTTTTCCAAACAAAAAAACACTATAACCATGAAAAGATACCCAACATTAAACTGGTCATTCTTTGCATACTCGCATTGACCAGCACATCCACTTTTCTATCGGGCCAGGTATTAAAAACCTGGAACGGCTCATTCTCCAGCAATTGGCACGATTCAGCCAATTGGACCCCGGCCGGTGTACCCGGAGCAGACGACAGCGTGGATATACCCGCTGGTACACCAACTAGCCCAGTCATCAGTACCACCGATGCGAAAGCCTATGATCTGATAGTACAGCCAGATGCCTTCCTCGAAGTGACTACCTACGGCGCACTGACCATCAATGTTTTTTTCTCCCCTTTTTTGAGAGGGGGAAATAAGAACCAAGCCATTGGTGGTTCAGCAGTAAAGACTTGAACAAAACTACCTTTTTAACAGCAACAGGCTCATTCGGAACAGGCATGTACACCATCAGTGTTTCGAATGAGCATGAAAGGCAGGCGCAAAGAGTAGTTAGCAATAAATAAAAAATCGTAACCATTTGCCACCACGGCCCAAAATGCCTGATTTTACCCTGGCCATGAAGGGAGATCAGGCATTTTCGGCCTTTACTCCCTTCAAAGTTGGGGCAAACAAAGGGCGAAAATGCCGGGTGGAGAAGGTGCAGCTGTCTGCTCGCTGAAGCCCATACGGGGCGCCGGGCGGGTTAGGCACGGGCCGGGAGGCCCAGTCCCAGCGGGGTGAAGGGATTCGGATCGAGGATCTGGCGGAGGCGATTCATTTTCGGCCGTTGGGCAGGATGGCCAGCGCGGGCCAGGAGACTCGGCGCCCGCAAAGCGCGGATGAAATTTGAACACACTCCAAAACCTCATCCCACCACATATTTATCATACCCTGCCCGAACGAGCACCTCGTAGCTATCCCAAACATGCAGAGGCACTTCGTCCCTAATCTGGAAACCGGAGTCTGCGTATATTTTTATTCTTTGCAGGTCGCCCACCATAATGCTGATAAAATGATGAGGATCATTCTGTTTCCTTAAATAATCATCAAAGGAAACTTCTTCTGCGGATACGGACCAATTTACTTCAGGCCATTGTTTCGAGGCCGTGTTGAACGCTCTGCGTTTCATATACGGCTTGGTAATGAGAATGCCCGAGTTGGCCGGAAGCCCAAGGCCGGTAATTAATTTTTGGGAATTAACGATATTGTCGCCGGTGTTCGCGGCTTTTTCTTCCAGGATGATCTTATCCTTTGGAACCCCCTCGTCAATCATTATTCGTGAAAAATTCCGGGCTTCAGAAACAGCCCACATTTCTTTGGTCAATTTACCCGACCCGCCGGATACAATGACATAGCCCGCCAGGCCTTTAAACCAAAACTCCGAAGCATAACGCGCGACACGCAGGTCGCTACTCCCCATAACCAACAGGAAATCCGATTTATCGACGGCATAATCCGGCCCTAAAAAGCCCCAAATGTTTTTGGCGTGTAAAAGGTAATCCTGCATTTTTATCGAAAAATAGCCGAAAAGAACTACTTATCAAGAAAATCCAGGACATACCAATACTTTAAGATCGGGATCCAATGATCCTGATGCACCCTGAAAATCTTACCCGATCCGTGTTCCTACCCTCTTTTGGCCAGCCCGGACGCTGAGCGACAACCCCAGGCTCAGTTCGCCGAAAACTTCAGGACCTTCGGATGTACCAGGCGGTCAAAATCCTGATAAGACATTTTGATCAACTCCGTGTGCGAGCCGGCATTGAAGGCGATCTCCTCATCTTCGGTAAGGCTTTCGGCTACAAACACCTCCATGTCATAGAGATTTCCGAACGGAGGCATTGCCCCAACTTCACAACCAGGGAAGAAACCCTTAAAAGCTGCTTCATCGGCGAGCTCCACCTTGCTGGAACCGGTGGCCTGTTTCAGTTGCCTGAAGTCCACCTGATAGGAAGCCGGCAGAACGGCCATGGCCATCTTACCGTCTACTTTCACCATTACCGTTTTGGCCAGTTCCTGGCCCGGAATGTGGGCTGAGGCGGCGACCTGCTGGGCCGTAAAAGCCTCCGGGTGGCTGATGGTGACATACCTGACCTTATTGCGGTCTAAAAACTCTTTTAATTTTTTGACTGGCATGACGATCTCTTTTTATGGTTAGGAAATTTTTTCAAAGCCCGCAAGCCTCAGTCAAGGGCAGTATGCGCCTGCTGATAAGGTGAAATCATAGCCAATCAGGTGGTGAATATTTGGGCTACCCGCCCCATTCGAGCCGGGTGGAAGTTAGTGAGTGATTCAAGGCATAGGATTATAATCTGTAATTTAAATTTCTTTGTATCCCCTCGCAGCCCTCTGACTCTCTGTCTCCTATGCATCAAAGCCGCTTCGGCGATGGCGCAAAGGGAGCCCCTCCCGTAACTCCCAATATTGATCGTATTTCAATGCATTTCCCCATTCCGGCCCTGCCCCAGGCACTTTCCCTACCCTTCCAACGCCTCCAGAACCCGTTCTGGTGTAAATGGCATATGCCGCAGCGGCTTGCCCGTCAGTTTCAGGAAAGCATTAGCAATGGCGCCTCCCATCAGGGGCAGGCTGGCCTCGCCTATGCCCTGCGGAGCTTCCCGGGAAGGTATCAGGCGGACCTCAATGCTTTCCGGCGCATCGGCCATCCGCAGGATGGGGTAGTCGTGAAAGTTGGACTGCCGGACCTTACCGTTGCGGAAGGTGATGCTCTCTTGCAGCACATTACTGATGCCCATGACGATGCCGCCCTCCATCTGCGCGATCGCATTATCGGGCTGTACGACCACTCCCGCATCCAGGGCTGCCCACACGCGATGCACCCGGATCTGGCCACTGCTGCGGTCGAGGGAGATCTCCACCACAGCGGCAGAAAAGGAGCCGCTGCGCTCGCAGAAGGCGATACCGCGGGCGCGGCCCTCTTTGTCGATCTCTCCCCAGGTGGCGAGCGCGGCCGCTTCGTCGAGCACTTTCAGCTCCCGGGGATGATCTTTCATCAGCCGGCGGCGCAGCTCGTATGGATCGATGCCCTGATCCACGGCGATCTCGTCGAGGAAGGCTTCAATAGCGTACTTATTGGGTCCATGGGCGACGGAGCGCCAGTGTTTGGTGCGCACGCCGTGATCGATATTGCGCACCTCGATCAATCGGTTCGGAATGGTGTAGTAGTTGATGGTAGCACCGGAATCCAGAAGTCCCCCGCCGGTACCGGTAATGCAGTGGCCCCATCCGGTGAGGTTGCCCTTCTCATCTGTCGCAGCCTGCATCCGCTGCAGGCAGATGGGACGGAAGGCCCCGTACTGCACATCATCTTCGCGGGTCCAGATCAGCTTGACCGGCCGGCGGATCTTATTGGAGAGCAGCGTGGCTTCTTCGACATAGTCGGCCATCGAACGCCGGCCGAACCCTCCGCCCAGATAGCAGGGGTGCAGCGTCACCTGGGAGAAATCGATATTGAGTGTTTCCGAAATGGCCCGGCGAGCGGTATCCGGAGCCTGGGAACCTACCCAAGCCTCGGCGCTCTTCCCGTCGGCAGCCACGGACACCACCGCGTTCAGGGGCTCCATCTGGGCGTGGTAGGCAAAGTCGGTATTGTATTCGATGTCATAGGTTTTATATGCTGATCGCAACGCCTGAGCTACATCGCCCGACCTTTCCACCACCTCGCCCTGTACACTTTTATCCTGGGCGGTTTTATGGTACAACGCATAGGCTTTCACGCTATCGAACCCTTCTGCTTTTGCGCCTTTGCTCCAGCTGATCTGAAGTTTCTTCTTGGCATTAAGGGCCTGTTCATATGTTTCGGCGATGACGCCGATGCCGTGGTCCAATTGGACAATATCGATCAGGCCTTCCGTCTCCCGAACGTCTTCTTCGTTGAGCAATTCTGGTTTCGAGCCATTTACCGGTGATCGCGAGATCGCGCCGTATACCATGCCGGGCACCTGCACATCGATGCTGAACATAGCGCTGCCATCTACTTTTCCGGGAATATCAAAACGAGGGATCACTTTCCCGATCAGCCGGAAATCTTCCGGTTTTCTCCATTCCACTTCCGGTATTTCGGGGAGTTGTGGCGGAGCTTTAGCAAAAGCTGCGATCTCTCCGTAGCTCATTTTCCGGCCGCCTGCCTTGTGAATAACTACACTCTGCCCCGTGTTCAACTCGGCCATAGGCACGCCCCACTTTTCAGCGGCGTTGTGCAGGAGCACGTAGCGCGCCTGCGCGCCGGCATGCCGCAGGGCGTGGTAGTAGCCCCGCACTGTCCGGCTGCCAACAGTGATCATCGGGCCGCCCAGCTTACCACCCCATTGCAGCCCGTAGGTGGAAGGTTCGATGGGAGAAAATTCGATCTGTACATCGGCCCAGTCGGCGTCCATTTCTTCGGCGATGATGACGGCCAAGGCGGTCATCGAGCCCTGGCCCATTTCCGCGGCCGGGTTGTAAATGATGATCCGGCCGTCCTCCTGTACGCGCACCCAGGCAGTGATCTGTTTATCTTCACCCGGTACGCTCCGGCTTTCTTCGGCAAAAATATCAGGAGCAAATGCGCCGGCCGCAATGACGAAGGTAACACCTCCGGCAGCGGCCAGGAACTGGCGGCGCGATATAGTTGACCTTGAGCTTTCGTTTTGACCGTTCATAGCTACCTGGATTGTGATGCCCGTTCAATGGCCTTAATGATGCGCAAATAAGTGCCGCAGCGACAGAGTATGCCGTTCATATACGAGACGATCTCTTCCCTTGTTGGCCGAGGGTTGCTCCGAAGCAAGGCGGCCGCCTGCATGATCTGCCCCGGCTGGCAGTATCCGCACTGCGGAACCTGCTCATCGATCCAGGCTTTTTGCAGAGGGTGCAGCTCTTCCTCCGCCAGGCCCTCGATAGTGGTGACCGACCGGCCCGCCGCCATGGAAATGGGCGTTAGGCAGGACCGGACCGGCATGCCGTCGAGGTGGACGGTGCAAACGCCGCAAAGGGAAGCGCCGCAGCCGAATTTGGCGCCCGTCATGCCAAGGGCGTCGCGGAGGGTCCAGAGCAAGGTGGCGTCGGGCGCCGTTTCGACCTGCACTGCCTTGCCGTTGAGGGTAAAGCTGGTTTTCATAGAAATAAAGTTATTGACCGGATTATGGGGCCGATCCTTTCCACTGGTGTTCAGACAATGTATACACCACCTCTATCTGGATTTTGGACATGCCTCTGTTAAGAAGTCGGAAGTGGGAATATGGTTCTTAATGGGCCTCCAAAGTCCAGGCCTCTGAACACGCCCCAAAAACAAAACCCTGTCCGTTTCTTTAGAGGCGTTCCCTAAAGATAAGGAAAAAAACAACACCCGGAAAGCCGTGATCTGCAAACAAAACGCTCTCCTCTGCCATTTCCTAACGCTTGCCGGGCCTTACTGCACTGGGTTGTTCTCCGTACTCCTCGAAAAAGCACTTTGAAAAACAGGAAAGATCTTTAAACCCAACATCATAAGCTACTTCAGAGACATTTAGACCCGTTGTTTGTAGCAGTTCCCTTGCTTTTTTCAGGAAGGCATCTTCCATAACGCTAGCGCCCTTTCCTGTATCGCCCCCTTCCAGCTTACTGTACCGTTCCTGCAATTTGCGAAGAGCTATCCTCCCAATAACTGGAAAAAGGCTTTATATTTTCACCCTGACATTTTGAAAAGCCATATATGCACCTAATCCATTTTCCGCCAACCATAAGGCTGAAGAGTGGCGGAAAAAGGGCCATAAGAAAATTGAAAGATTTAAATGAAACAGCCTCTAAATGCTTCGTTCATGACATCTGTCATTCCTTTTCGGCATCAGTTGCTTTATATTTTCAGGTTGGGTTGATATACTTTTCTATTCCTGCCCCATGATCAAAAAAGAAAACTCATGCCTGAAAAGACCACTTTGAAAAAGAGCGCTCCAAAATTCATCGGCAGCCTGTTTATCCTCCTCTCCGGAATGGCAATTATCTTGCTGAGCGTGCTTTCTTCCTGTGAAAACGGGTTTTTCCCCAGACAACCACTGCTCATAGAGAAGTACGGGCCGTTGATCGAGGACCCGGCCGGCCTATTCGACCTGCCCGCAGGTTTCACCTACAAGGTCATTTCCAGAACCGGAGAACCAATGAGCGACGGCTTGCTCGTACCCGACAGGCCAGACGGCATGGCCACGTTTCCAGGAACAAATGGCCGCGTTATTCTGGTCAGGAACCACGAGTTGATGCCCGCCCATGCCGGCCCTTTCGGACAAGACGGCGCCCTTGCCGCCAAAGTTCCGGAAGACAAGATCTACGACCCGGGCGAAGGGGCCCTGATTTGTCCGGGAGGAACTACAACGCTGATCATCGATGAAGAAACCCTGGAGTCCGAAAGGTCCTTCCTCAGCCTTACCGGCACACTCAACAACTGTTCCGGAGGCCCCACTCCCTGGGGCTCCTGGATCAGTAGTGAAGAGGTGGTCGTCGATGCCGGCAACAGTGGGTTCCGAAAAGACCATGGTTACAACTTCGAAGTGCCCGCCACGGAAGAGATCGGGATCGCCAACCCCATTCCGCTTAAAGCCATGGGACGGTTCCGGCACGAAGCTGTGGGCGTAGACCCCCGAACCAGTATCGTATACCAAACTGAAGACCTGGAGGATGGATTGATCTATCGGTTCATACCCACCTACCCCGGGCAACTCCATATGGGGGGGCGCCTGCAGGCGCTGGGCATTAAAGGCAGGAAAAGTTTGGATACCCGCAACTGGGAAGAAGGGGTATTCCCTCTGCAGGTTCCCCTGGAAGTGGAGTGGGTCGACCTGGAAGAGGTAGAAGCGCCCAACAACGACCTTAGATTCCGGGGTTATCAGAAAGGAGCAGCCGTATTCGCCCGGGGCGAAGGCATGTGGTTCCAGAATAACGAATGTTACTTCGCCTGTACCAGCGGCGGCCGCAAACACCTGGGACAGATCTTCCGGTATATCCCCAGCCCCTATGAAGGAACTCCGCAGGAAAAAAGCCAGCCCGGTACGCTGGAACTGTTCCTCGAGCCCAACGACTCCGAACTGGTTCAGTGGGGCGACAACCTGACTGTGGCGCCCTGGGGCGACCTCGTCGTCTGCGAGGATAATCCCCGCCCTTACCTCTTTGGCGTCACGCCGGAAGGTAATGTATACAAGCTGGGCAGGAATGTAGGCTTTAAGTCAGAACTGACGGGTTGCGTATTCTCTCCTTCCGGCCGCACCTTGTTCGTGAATATCCAGCAGGCAGGGCTGACCCTGGCGATACAGGGGCCATGGGAGGGGGAGGAGAAGGTGTTGTAAGAGGATAGGGCCAATATTTCCCCTACAGATGGTATGCGAATCATCAGAGGCTAAATGACATCCGGCGGGAGCAGAATGTGGGGTCAAAATTGCGGCACTTTCTGTGCTGCTTTGGCAGGCAGCCCTGCTGATTTTTGATGTTCGATTTTTGATGTTCGATTTTCGATGTAGGGCGAGCAGAAGGGCAGCCCTGAAAGAGCCCCATCAAAAATCGTACATCGCACGTCAAGAATCGCAAATTTCTCCACATCAAAAGCATTCTTCCCGTTCGCATTCAATCCACAGACTGGCTTTTTATAAATACCTTTATAGCCAACTAGCCAATAAACAATAACCGATGAAACTACCTGGCCTCCTCATCCTTACCTTTGCTATCCTCTCTATTCAGGCCTGCCGTGATAAGGAGTCCCCAACCAGGCCCGGCCCTTATCAGCACATCGAAGAGGAAGCGGCCAGGATACTGCTCGAAAAGGCCATCAACCGGGCCGGAGGGCTGGAAGCGTGGCGCAGCCTGAAAACTTTGCGTTTCAAAAAATATACGACCCTCTACGACTCCACCGGAGCAACGGAAAGCGAGGGTTGGCAGGACCATGACTACACGTTCTATCCGGAATGGCGGATACGCATCAGTTGGGTGGAGGATAGCCTGCTCCACGAAATGGCCTACAATGGCAAGAGGGTTTCTAAAACCATCGATGGCCGGGCCGATACAACGGCAGATCAGCAAGCCCTGCTCAATTCCATCATGAGTTCCACCTTCGTGATGAGCATCCCGTTCAAACTGTTGGACGAAAGCGTTCAATTGGCCTATATCGGAACGGATACCCTGGAGAATGGGCCTATTGTTGAAGCCATCCGGGCTTCGTATACCCTTGGCCAATACGACAGCCACAGCACGCCTGACACCTGGTGGCACTACTTCGATAAGAACGACTCCCGGCTGCTGGCCTACGTGGTCCGGCACTCCGATCATTTCAGCTATGTAAAAAACCTGAACTTTACCACCGCCGGCGGGTTCCTTCTTCCTGCGGAAAGGGAAAGTTACCGGGTAGATAGCAGGAGGAACATCCTGTATTTGCGGGCAAAGTACCGGTATACGGATTATGAAGTGGAACGCTGACCGGCCCATTGCGCTTCCGGCAGCCACCGCTCGAAAAAAGCGTACATCGCGTACAACTCCAGGGCAAAAGGCAGATACCCCAGGTATCCCAGTAGTGGCATTTCAAAAACGTGCCAGAAATCAACATACGGCACCTGATAAAACCACTTGGGGGAGGAATAATAATTCCACAGTTCCCAGAAGAAGCCACAGGTAAGGCCCCCCAACCATAAGGCCAGGACCAGTCGCCAGTCGCCCCGGGCCGTCTTGCGGAGAAGTGCGGGCCGGCCCAGCCAGTAATTGACGGGATCCATAATGAAGAACAGGGACATCCAGATGAAGGCCATGCCGTACTGCGGCCAGATCAGGGTGGCCGCCAACATAGCCCAGCCCAGGAAGAAGAACAGCCATATCGTCGCCGGGCGCTTTCCTACCCTTAGGCCCGGCTTGATGTTCCTCAGCCAGGAGAAGGTCCGGAACAACTGCGTGGTAACCAATACTGCCGGCAGTACGATGGAAAAATTCAGGGTGCAGTACAGATAGTATTCCAGGTCGCTGAAGGATTCGATGGGCGAATAGATCCAGTACTGCGTGCGTGCGTTGAGGGCTTCGAATATCCACCAGAAGGGGGCCGAAAGTAGAAAGAGCAGGGCGAAGCCTTTGGGGTTACGGGAGAACCAGGAACTGCCCCTTCGATAATAGACAAAAGCATCAACAGTGAGGATGTATCCCAGCCAAAGGGGGAAGAAGGCCCAATGGGAGCGCAGGCCCGGGAGGAACCAGTTGAGGGCCCAGAATAAGGCAACAAAGAGTAGCCCCACCCCACCGTGAACGGGCCAGGAAGACTGCACTCCCTGAATAGTTTCATCTTTAGGGCTGAACATCGGCTATAGCGTTTAGGGTTAAGGTTGATACTTGAACAAGATCTTCTCCTTCCCCACATCAATGACCGTCATTTTTCCAGCCGGCAATACGATATCCCGCTGCCTGCTGGAAAAATACAGGTTGTACGCCAGGGAGTTGTTGCTCCACGACCACTTCACGGCAATGGAATAGGTATCATCGCTTACCATGCCGGCAAAGACGACCTCTACCTTGGCCTTGAACAGGCCCGGGCGGACGGTGGCACATTCGCCTAAACGAAGGGTGTATTCTTTGGTTTCTGACATATCGGTATCCGCGTTTGTTTGAATTGAAAGGAATTATCTCTAAATTTATAAGGTTTATTGGCAAAAATGGATAATAAATGGCAGTCCATCTGGTACGCAGGTTGATAAATGTCGAAGAATACCTTCACATGATCAAGGCAGGTATTCTCACGGAGCAAGATAAGGTTGAATTGATCAATGGTGAAATAATTGAAATGAGCCCGAGTGGAAGCAAACCTGCCGCCATTATTGACCGCATCAGTAATTTTCTGGTAAGCTTGTTGCATAAAAAAGCAATTATTCGGGTTCAGAGCCCTATCATTATCAGCTCCCTTTCCGCCCCCGAACCCGATATTGCGGTATTAAAGCCTAAATCCGATTTTTATGCCAGCCGGCATCCCCGGGCAGCAGACACTTTGCTGGTTATTGAAGTATCCGATTCTTCCCTTTCAACGGACAGGGAAGTGAAATTGCCGTTATATGCCAAAGCAGGTATTCCTGAATACTGGATCGTTAACCTTGAAAAGAATGAAATTGAGGCCCACCGGTCTCCACAGGATGATATATATGCCCTCCGGGAGATCCTGAGGCCGGGTAAAACCATTACTTTTTTGGGGTTAGAAGAAGAAATAGAGGTTGAACGGCTTGTAGGTTAATCTGTATTTCAAGAACCTGTTTCCCACCCAGTATCCTTCAGTTGTTTTCCCTATTTATGCCCAGGTCCTTTTACCTTCATATCCTATCTTTGCCTATCTTACCACAAACCAGACGAGTATGAATATGCCTCCCATTAAAATTGCTGCGATACTCATCGTGTTGCTACTTTTTAGCCCTCTGTCAAACGGCCTTTCCCAAACACCCTTCACGCCCGAAAAGCTCACCGCCGAAGACTACCGCCGCGGAGAGGGCGCCTTGACTGCCCACACCACTCCATTGGTATTCCGGGATGAGGTGCGCCCCAACTGGATCGACGACCACCGCTTCTGGTATCGCAATACCATCCCGCAAGGACAGGAGTTCATCCTGGTAGATGCCCAAAACAAATGGAAAAAACGGGCTTTCGACCATAAAAAGCTGGCAGCCGCCCTCTCACAAGCCATCGGCCAGAAATACAGCGCTTTTGAGTTGCCCTTGTCAGATTTCGAATTTACAGACCAAGAACGGGCCATCGTTTTCAAGGCCAAAGGCAGACGGTTCACCTGCGAGCTAAAAAACTACACCTGCACCTCAGAGGAAGCGCCAGAACGGTTGGGGCGTAAGTTCTTCCCGTCACCGGATGGCACCAAGGCGGCCTTCATTCGGGATTTCAACCTCTGGATGAAAAACCTGGCCACCGGCGAAGAAACCCAACTTACTACCGATGGGCAGGAGGACTTCGGCTACGCCACCAACAACGCCGGCTGGATCAAAAGCGAGCGCCCGGTCCTGCTTTGGTCACCCGACTCCAAAAAGATCGCTACTTTCCAGCACGACGGGCGCGGTGTGGGCGACATGTATCTGGCCACCACCAACGTCGGACACCCCAAACTGGAGGCCTGGAAATATCCCTTGCCCGGCGACAGCCTCATCTTCCGCATTCACCGGGTCGTCATCCATCTGGATGGCCCCAAAGTGGTGCGCCTTCAGATGCCACCCGACCCGCACCGCTCTTCCACCACCGACCATGTCGCCGGCCGGGACGGCACCTTCCTGGATGTGGAATGGAGCGCCGACGCCGCTCAGTTGGCCTTCCTGTCCAATTCCCGGGACCATAAAGAGGCCGTACTGCACGTCGCCGACCCGAAAACGGGCAAAGTCCGCAAAGTGCTGGAGGAACGGGAAGAAACCTTCTTCGAGTCCGGCTACCAGATGAGCAATTGGCATGTGCTCAAAGGATCCGGTGAGGTGATCTGGTTCTCCCAACGCAGCGATTGGGGCCACCTTTACCTCTACGAACTGGCGTCCGGCAAATTGAAGCAACCTATTACCCAGGGTGAATGGAATGTACTGCAGGTGCTGAAGATCGATGAAAAAAACCGGATTATTTACTTTACAGGCGCAGGAAGAGAAGCCGGTGACCCCTATTTTCAGTATCTGTACCGCGTCAATATGGACGGCACCGGCTTAAGTCTGCTCACCCCGGATAGTGCCAACCACGTGGCCTCGCTTTCCCCCTCCGGCGAGTATTTTGTGGACAGTTATTCCACCCCGGCTGCTCCACCTGTTACCGTTTTGAGAAACAACCAAGGGGAAAAAGTGCTCCCTCTCGAAGAAGCAGACATCTCCCGCCTGCTGGAGTCCGGCTGGGTACCCCCCATGCCCTTCACGGCCAAGGCCAGGGATGGTGTTACGGACCTCTACGGGCTGCTGTTCAAACCCAACAATTTCGACCCGGAAAAGAAATATCCCATCATCAACTACATCTATCCCGGGCCGCAATCCGGAAGCGTAGGCAGCAGAAGCTTTTCCGCTTCCCGCCGTGACAACCAGGCGCTGGCCAACCTGGGTTTCATCGTCGTAGCCCTGGACGCTATGGGCACCCCCATGCGTTCCAAATCCTTCCACGCCGCCTATTACGGCAATATGGGCGACAATGGACTGCCCGATCAGGTGGCCGGCATGAAACAACTGGCGGAACGCCACTCCTGGATCGACCTGGAACGCGCCGGCATCTATGGCCATTCCGGCGGCGGCTTCGCCTCTACCGACGCCATCCTCCGCTATCCGGACTTTTTCAAGGTGGCGGTAAGCGGCGCCGGCAACCACGACAACCGGAACTACGAGGACGACTGGGGCGAAAAATGGCAGGGGTTGCTGGAAACTTTTCCGGACGGGACGACCAACTACGACAACCAGGCCAATCAGTTACTGGTAAAGAACCTCAAAGGCAAGTTACTGCTCACCCATGGAACTATGGACACGAATGTACCCGTTTACAATACCTTGCTTGTGGTGGACAAGCTGATCGAGGCCAATAAAGATTTCGACCTGGTGCTTTTCCCCAACCGCGGGCATGGATTCGCCATGGAGCCCTATATGATGCGCAAGCGATGGGATTATTTTGTAAAACACCTTCTGGGTGCCGAGCCGCCCAGAGAATACGAATTTTATCAGGAAAGTACCCGGCCATAGGGGCGGCATCCGCCAGATCGGCATTTAGCTCGCACTGTACAAAGTGCTTGGACAATTGTAGTTTCACTCATCCCAGTTGGGGTGGTGGAGCCAAAACGGCTATGCACACTGGGTTCCGGCTAAATTGCCATATGGTTATAATGTTCGCCTGTTTTTTTGTCCAGGAACTTAGCAAAATGAAGAGGCCGCTCTTCTGGGTGCTTTATGCTGCCGCTACCGGAGGGGCCGTTTACCTGGGCATGCAGCATCCGCCCGGAAGTAATGGACAGGTATTCCTATTCATTCTTCTACCTCCACCTTTTTCTCTTTTTCCACCTCTTCATCCTTGGCCAGCCGGTACACATCCTTTGGGGTCAGGCAAAGAACGGCATGTTCTCCGCGGATAGCAATGGGCGCTTTGATCAGTTCCGGGTTGGTACGCAAGATATTGAACCAACCTTCTTCGTCAAACTCCCGCCCTTTGATATTGGCCATGTAATACGGGTGGCTTTCATTCAGTAATTCCCGCGGGTGGATATTCAGAGCGGACAGCACTCTGCACCACCCGGTATTGCCTCGGCAGGGGTTCTGTTGGAAAGAATAGGCTTTAACATAGCGAGAGAGGCTTTGAGCGTAGGCAACCGTCTTGCGGTCACTGCTGGATTCGGGATTGTAATAGATCGTAACTTCCCGTTTACTGGTTTTCATGGCATTTATTTTCGTGAAACAATCATATTCCAAATGCCATCTATAATATGCCCATTACACAGTTAAATTACAATGACTTGGGTCATCCAGCGTAAGATTTTCAGTATAAAGTTCACACCAAAACGATAACGGAATCAAGCACTTGTCGCCCAGGGTTTGCCCTCTTCTCTTACCATGGCTTCCAGGGTTTGTTTGGGATATACATAATCCTTTAAAAACCTCAGGAGGGATTGTGCCAGGCCCCGCAGTGCCTTTTCCGACCCGGGGTCGGTACAATTGCCGTCTTCGTCGAATGCGCTCCGGACTCCGGCAATAGAAATGGCATTGGGTATCACAATAGCGCCGGTATGCGCACATACGCCCCGCAATTGCTCTATGGACTTGATCGCCCCGATGCGGCCGCCGGCAACGCCGAGCAAAGCAACCGGCTTATTGGAAAATGCCGAAGGGAAACCCAGGTTTTCAATGATCAGCTTTACCATTGCGCAAAAGGTGCCGTGGTACTCCGGCGTGGCGAGTACTACCCCATCCGCACTTTTGATCTTACTGCGCAACTGTACGGCATCCTCTGTATCGGGATGCCCGGGAAAGGGAAGGTTGAGGGCCCGGGCATCAATGACGATCACTTCGATATCATTTTTGCGCAACTCGTCATTGACGACGGCTAAAGCCAGCGAAGTGTAGTTGTCCGGGCGGCTGGTTCCGGAAATGCTAACTATCCTTTTCATGGTATCCTTTAGAAATTATTGGTGCCCCGAAAAGGTAAATTTATTTTTTGACTTTTTTTCTACCTTTAGTCCATGGCATCAACAGAACAAAACCAACAACTCCAGCGGACGCTTGGCCCTTTAATGCTTTGGGGCCTTGGCGTAGGCTATGTCATATCCGGCATGTACTTCGGTTGGAACCTTGGGCTTGAAAAGGGCGGCACCCTGGGGCTGGCCATCGCCACGGTTTTCATCATCATTATGTACCTCACCTTTACGTTCAGTTATACTGAACTGGCCTGCGCTATCCCCAAAGCAGGTGGGGCGTTCGACTATGCCGTACGGGCGCTGGGTAAAGACTGGGGGTTCCTGGGGGGTATGGCGCAGAACATCGAATTCATCTTTGCGCCGCCGGCCATCGCCTTTGCCATCGGGGCATACCTGAACATTTTTATGCCCTCCGTTCCCATTGTGGCCATCGCTATATTTGCTTATCTGATCTTCACCGGGCTGAACATATACGGGGTACAGGCGGCGGCGGCCTTCGAGCTCGGCATTACTGTGATCGCCGTTATCGGCCTGCTGCTGTTTGCCGGATCTGCTCTGCCAGAATTCGAATGGAAAAATATGGCCCACAACGCCCTGCCCAACGGTTGGGGAGGCGCTTTTGCCGCCCTGCCTTTTGCCATTTGGTTCTTCCTGGCCATCGAAGGAGTGGCCAACGTAGCGGAAGAAACCATCAACCCACAGCGCAACGTGCTGATCGGCTTTGGCTCTGCCATTCTCACGCTGGTTGTCCTTTGCCTGCTCACCTTCATGGCCTCTGTCGGAGTGGGAGGCTGGGAAACTATTGTATTCCCTTCGCCGGGAGCAGATCCGTCCGACTCTCCACTGCCGCTGGCCATGGCGCATACTGTTGGGCAAAACCATTTCATGTATAATGCGGTAGCTTTTATCGGCCTCTTCGGGCTCGTAGCCTCCTTTCACGGCATTATCCTCGCTGCCGGGCGCGCCACTTTTGAATTTGGAAGGGTGGGCTACGCCCCCGCCATGTTGGGTAGAGTCCATCCGCGCTTCAAGACCCCCGCCAACGCCTTGCTGGCCAATATGGGCGTCGGCATCATTGCCCTGCTGACCGGAAAAACCGGGGACATCATCACCATTGCCTGTTTTGGCGCATTAAGCCTGTACATTATTTCGATGGTGGCTCTGCTGAAGCTGCGTAAAAAAGAACCGGAGCTGGAACGGCCGTTTAAGGTGCCCCTCTACCCCTGGTTCCCGATCATTGCCCTGGTGATCGCCTGCATCGCATTTTTGGCCATCACGATCGATAATCTTACCCTGGCTTTTGTGTATTTTTCGCTCCTGTTGGTTGCCTACATCTGGTTCCGGTTGTTTTACGGAGAAAAACAGGCAACAGAATAGATTTTTCCAATTCCGGATTTCCAGGCCGTAAAGAACTGGGAGGCCTCAAGAACAAAAGATATTATTTATGGAGCCCAAAGGCATGCTTGACCTTCAACACCTGAAAGATAAAGTTGCTAACGAAGAGATCGAGACCGTCATCGTTGCCTTTACCGACCACTACGGACGGTTGGTCGGCAAACGCTTCGATGCAGATTTCTTTGTGGAAAATGCTGCCCACGACGGCACTCATGGTTGCGATTACCTGCTCACTACCGATATGGAAATGGAGCCGGTGCCCGGTTACAAATTTGCCAACTGGGAGCTTGGATACGGGGACTTCCATCTGGTTCCTGACCTTTCCACCCTCCGCCTGGCCAGTTGGCTGGACAGCACCGCACTGGTGCTCTGTGATGTGGTCGATGACAAGACCCATCAAAGAGTTCAGGAGGCTCCGCGCTCTATCCTCTATCATCAATTGGAAATGGCCGGGGCGTTGGGCTTCGATTGCTTTGCTGCCTCCGAACTGGAATATTACCTTTTCGAGGACAGCTACCGGCAAGCTTTCGAACAACACCATCAGAACCTTAAACCCACCGGCTGGTACCTGGAAGACTACCACATATTGCAGGGCACCCGCACGGAACCATTTACTGCCGCCGCTCGCTGGCACCTGAAAAACTCAGGAGTGCCTGTGGAAAATTCCAAGGGCGAATGGGGGCTGGGGCAACACGAGCTGAACGTCCGCTATGCCGAAGCACTGGATATGGCCGACCGCCATGTCGTCTTCAAACAATGCCTCAAGGAAATTGCAGACGACATGGACATGTCCGTCACCTTTATGGCTAAATTTGACGCCAACCGAGCCGGCTCCAGTTGTCATATTCATATGAGCCTGTGGAGCGACGAATTCAATGCCTTTGCCGGCAATAAGAAATTCGGGCCGGTCGAAGGTTCTGATATTTTCCGCTGGTTCCTCGGCGGATGGATGGCCCATGTGCCGGACGTCATGCCCTTTTACGCACCTACCATCAATTCTTACAAACGCTACGTCGACGCGTCCTGGGCGCCCACACGCCTGGCCTGGAGCTATGATAACCGAACCGCAGGTTTCAGGGTAGTGGGGAAGGGACAGAGCCTGCGGATCGAGTGCCGCATCCCGGGCGCAGACTGCAACCCTTACCTGGCCTTTGCTGCCGCCCTGGCCTCCGGCCTCGATGGCATCCAGAACAGGATCGATCCGCCGGATTGCTTTGTGGGTGACATCTACGAGGCCAAACACCTTCCTCATGTTCCCCGTACCCTGAAAGAAGCGGCAGCTCTGTTCGAAAACAGCGAATTCGCCCGGCATGCATTTGGGGAGAATGTGGTGCAACACTACAGCCACTTTTTCCGGAAAGAAGTGGAAGCTTATGAAATGGCGGTCACCGATTGGGAAAGGAAAAGGTATTTTGAAAGAATATGACTAAAAAAACAATTCATGCGCTTAAAAGAAAAAGTAGCCCTGATCACCGGGGGCAGCAGCGGCATCGGATTGGAAACGGCGCTGCTCTTCGCGAAGGAAGGAGCAAAAGTTATCATCGCCGATATCAATGACGAAGGCGGCCAACAGGCCGTAGCCCGCATCCAGGAGCAGGGCGGCACGGCAGGCTACTGCCGCGCCGATGTTTCCAGTGCAGCGGATTGTGAAAAGATGGTGGCTTTTGCAGAAAATGTCTTCGGCAAGCTGAACATCCTTTTCAACAATGCCGGCATCATGCACAATGACGATGGCGATGCCGTTTCTACCGAAGAGTCCATCTGGGACCTGACGATGAGCATCAACGTCAAAGGGGTGTTCTTCGGATGTAAATTCGGCATCCCGGCCCTCCGCAGGGCCGGCGGCGGCTCCATCATCAATACGGCCTCCTTTGTGGCGCACCTGGGCGCCGCCACTCCGCAGATCGCCTATACGGCCAGCAAGGGCGCCGTGCTGTCGATGACCCGCGAACTCGCCATCATCCATGCCCGCGAAGGTATTCGGGTGAATGCGCTTTGCCCCGGGCCCCTGCGCACCGACCTCCTGATGAAATTCCTGAATACGGAAGAGAAGAAACAACGCCGCCTGGTGCACATCCCCATGGGGCGCTTTGGAGAAGCCAAAGAAATGGCTGCCGCCGCGCTGTTCCTGGCCTCGGATGAATCCTCCTATATGACCGGTACGGAGTTTCTGGTGGATGGAGGCATCACATCTGCCTACGTTACGCCTGAGTAATTGATGGAAAAAATGACTGAGTTTATTTGATAACCACCCCTTATGAAAAAAACCTTTCAGGTAATCAGCCCGGTAGATGGTGCTGTGTATGCCGAGCGCCAACTGGCTACAGATACGGAAATAGAAAAGGCGCTGGCCCTGGCTGAGCGCGCACAAAAAAGCTGGAAAGAGTGCACTATAGCAGAACGAGCGGCCATTTGCCGAAAGGCAGTGGAATATTTTTTGGAAAATATCGACCCTATTTCAACGGAACTGAGCTGGCAGATGGGCCGCCCTCTCCGTTATACACCTTTTGAGATCAGCCGGGGTTTTCAGGAAAGGGCCCATTACATGATCGACAGCGCAGAGGGTGCCCTGCAGGACGTCATACCGAAAGAACAAACCGGTTTCCAGCGGTTCATCCGCCGGGAGCCATTGGGGGCTGTCCTCGTGCTGGCTCCCTGGAACTACCCTTACCTCACTTCGGTAAATGTCGTCATTCCGGCCATCATGGCGGGCAATGCCGTCATCCTGAAACACGCGCAACAGACCCCCCTCTGCGCCGAACGCTACGCCGCCGCCTTCGAATACGCTGGCCTGCCGGAAGGCGTTTTCCAATACCTGCACCTGTCGCACGAGCAGGTAGCAGGGGTGATCGGCGATTCCCGCATTGCCCATGTTGCTTTTACCGGCTCGGTGGAAGGGGGCAGAGCTATTCAGTCCGCCGTCAGCCGGCGGTTCCTCGCGGCTGGGTTGGAACTGGGCGGTAAGGATCCCGCATACGTCCGCCCCGATGCCGGCCTGGATTACAGCATCGAAAACCTGGTAGACGGCGCCTTTTTCAACTCCGGGCAGTCCTGCTGTGGCATCGAACGCATCTACGTTCACGAAAAGCTTTTTGAGCCTTTTGTAGAGGGATTCGTAGAGTTGACAAAAAAATATGTGCTGGGTAACCCTCTACGTTCCGAGACGACCCTGGGGCCTATGGTGCGGGCTGCCGCTGCCAGTTTTGCCCAGGAACAGATCCGGGAAGCGCTGCAGAAAGGAGCGACGGCCCTGATCGATCCCCAATCGTTCCCCGCTCATCGGGAAGGGACGCCCTACATGGCGCCACAAGTGCTGATCGGCGTGGATCATTCCATGCAGGTCATGGCCGAGGAGAGTTTCGCTCCTGTGGTGGGCATCATGCCGGTGAAGGACGATGCCGAAGCCATCCGACTGATGAACGACAGCCGTTACGGCCTTACGGCTTCCGTATGGTCCGCTGATATAGACGCAGCCATTCGCATCGGCGAACAGATCGAGACAGGAACCTGGTACCTCAACCGCTGTGACTACCTTGACCCTGCCCTGGCATGGACGGGGGTGAAGGACTCGGGCCGGGGGTGCACCCTGTCGGCACTGGGTTATGAGTCGCTGACCCGGCCCAAATCATTCCATTTAAAGATCATTAGCCAGAATCCATGAAAGTCGGTTTACTGGAATGCGACCACGTGGCGGATAAATTCCGCCATATAGGAGGGGACTACCGGGATATGTTTCCCGCCCTCTTTCCCAACCTGAAGTTTGAATTATACGATGTCTGTAACGGCCACTTCCCGGAATCACCCCAGGAGTGTGATGCCTATATGTGCACCGGATCGATGTATTCGGTTTACGACGACAGAGATTGGATATACCGCCTGAAGACCTTGGTTCAGGCGATCCATCAGGCTCGGAAGCCCTATGTTGGCGTATGCTTTGGCCATCAGATGATGGGGGAGGCGCTGGGGGGAAAAGTACGCAAAGCGGAGGTTGGCTGGTGTGTTGGCGTTCACTCCTTCAGGCTGCTTCAAAAGGAAGAATGGATGGCGCCGCCGGAGAAAGAATACAGGCTGCTGATGCTGTGCCAGGATCAGGTACAGGAGCTTCCGCCCGACAGCCGCGTACTGGCGCAGGCGCCGGATTGCCCGGTGGGCATGTTTACCGTTGGAGATACTATGCTGGGCATTCAGGCGCACCCTGAATTCTCGAAAGAATACGTGGGCGCTCTTATTCAGGACCGGATACAGCGTATTGGAGAAAGCAAGAGCCATTCGGCCCTCGAAAGCTTGAACCAACCTACCCATGCGGCAACCCTCAGCCGCTGGATAAGCAACTTTCTGGAAAGCGCTGTGGACCAAGCTAAGGGCCCGGAGAAGAATAAGTTCCCCCCCTATAGTGATATGATTGATCGTTCTACTTACCCTGCCTAGATCTCCTCCTTGGTGATCGATCCATGCAATTCATTCACTTTCATAAGCGCCGCGGATCCATACCAGGGGTGCAGTTCCATCACCAGCCGCCCTGCCTGAATGGAGGGGTCGGAAGCTGTTAGCGCCTCCGCTTCTTCGACCGTACGAACATCGAACACGTAAATACCTCTAACCTCGCCATCATCCATGAATGGCCCGGCGAGTACCAGTTTGCCCTCTCTCGCCAGGCGTTGAATATTGTCCAGATGGGCGCGCTGCAGTTGGGCGGCCTCCAGGGAGTCCTGACTGCGGGTAGGGCCGGCCTTGAGAAAAGCCATCACATACTGTTTCATACCGTAGGGGTCGGCGCCCAGTTCTTTAGCAAGTTCGGCATTGTATCCGGTAGAATCCGGAGCCGCAACTGGCGTATTAGGTGTTTCGGAAGCTGAAGATGGCGCCGGCTGATTGCAGGCCACCAGCCAGAAGACACCAAAAAACAGAAGAAGTCGGGTCATGATCATACTTTTTTGTTTTCTTGAAAATAGAAAAAATAATAACAAGGAAAACCCTTAGCTGAGGTTAACTGCATTGGAAACCATAACGAGTGGCGCTGTTAGAATCTTGAACACGCTCGTGTTCCTCAACAAATAACCTTTCTTTATTTTTCGTGATCCTGGATTAGAAAACCCATTACCTGGTTCCAGTCTGGCGCTTGCTTCCCACTAAGGACACACATTTCCGGCAAAGATTGCACTGGCATGCCAAAGCGTTGAAAACTATCCCAGATATGCTCAATATACCAATCCGGTTCCTTACCCCAGCGGAGGTCTTCTGATTTTCGCCGGACAAAAGTAGCCTTGTCGATCTCCACAAAGAAGCATTTGTCGTAAAGAGCATTGATGCGTTCATCGAAGAAGGCCATCAACCCCTCGACAATAACCACATCGTGGGTTTGGGAATGAGCCAGGATAGCCTGCCGCAGCCGTTCAAAATCGATGGAACCGGGGTGCTCCCAATCTACCTTATCCCGTATCCTGGGAATCTGATCTTCCGGGAAGACGAATTCATCCTGGTGCAAGAGGATGGCCGAGTGGCCTTTTTTCCTGAAATGACGGGCCAGCCGCTTGGCCAGCGTCGTTTTTCCAGACCGGCTCACTCCGCCGATACCAATTATCATTCTTTGTGTACTTTTGCTGATAAAGGCTAACTGCTCCATGGAACTAACCGCACTACAAGTTATTGAATTTATCGCCGTAGTGAGTGGAATGACCCACGTTTATCTGCTCACCCGAGAGAAGATCATCGCCTGGCCCTTCGGGTTGCTCAGCGTGGGGCTGTATATTTTCATCTTCGCCGAGTCCCGCCTCTATTCCGATGTTATCCTGCACTGCATTTACGTCGTGCTCAACACATACGGCTGGTGGAACTGGGCACACAAAGGGGCAGAGGAAGACAAACTCCCGGTTACCCGGCTTACGGGCAAAGAGATCGCGGCATGGAGCGCCCTCATCCTGGCGGGTTTCATCGCCTGGGGCAGCGTCATGAAGGCCAATACCAATGCAGATTTCCCCTATCCGGATGCGTTCACTACCGTGGCCAGCCTGGTGGCTCAGTTCCTCCTTGCCAGAAAAAAGCTGGACAACTGGATCATCTGGATCATTGTGGATATCGTGGCCATCAATATTTACATGCTAAAGGGGCTGTATTTGACTTCCGGCTTGTACGGCGTGTACCTGTTACTCTGTATCAAAGGGTGGCGGGACTGGAGGCGATCGATGGAATGACCTGGATCTAACAGCCGGCCCCGTCTTTGGCAGTTCGGCATTCGCTTTTCGCTGCTCCATTGAGCCTGCCCGCACGAGTACCGAACCCCGGATTTTAACCGGCTCGTAGATACGGTACCCAACGGCGAATACCGCCTAATGCCTCGCCTCCCACTCCTCCAGATACCGCAGGCAGGCCACATCTTCCTCATCCGTGCTTGGCTCATTTTCGAACCAGGCGTCCAGTATTTCTCTGGCAACCTCTTCGGAGGTAGCGCGTAAGCTCAGGCAGAGGATGTTGGCGTCATTCCACATCCGGGCGCCGGCTGCCGTCTGTGCATCCCCGCATAGGGCGGCCCGTATTCCCTTAACCTTATTGGCCGCCAGGCTGATTCCAGTGCCCGTCCAGCAGCAGAGCACCGCCTGGCCGTACTCACCGGCTGCCACCTTTTCGGCTACCTCGATGGCTACTTTCGTCCACGGCGCCGGAGTGGCAACCAGGGCGCCATAAACATCTACCTCATGGCCTCTTTTCTTCAGCTCTTCGGCCAAAAACTTCGCCAGGTTGGTATTCATATCACTTCCTAATGCGATCTTCATAGCTAACTTTTTGAAGTGAAAATAACACAAAATCCAACCTTTAACAGTGAGCAGGAGGCTTCCTGCTTACGCCTCGCTTCAGCGCGCGGAGAAAGGACTCCTGCTCATTAGGGGTTACTGCCGGATCAGCTTCAGGCCGGCGCTCACCTGGCCACGCTGTTCTATCCGAACAAAATAAATGCCTTTTTCCAAATTGCGGCCAACTTCCACCTGCCCCTCTGATTCCCGTAAGGCCATTGTTTCCGCTTTTTGCCCCAGGAGGTTGTAAACAACAAGTTGGGCATCCTCCTGCCACTCTTCGATGTGGTAAGCCAGTTGAAAGGCCGCCGATGAGGGGTTGGGGAAGGCCTTCAACTCAAAAGCGCCAGGATCTAAGGTACCGACAGCACTGATGCCGGTATCGAATACCAAAAAGTTGTCGATGGCTGCTTCACCCACATCATTGGTACCTCCTCCATTGACCTCAAAAATGGCCTGCATCTGGCTACCGGGGGCAATGAAGTCCGAAATTTTAAACTCAGTATACTGCCAGGCTTCCTGGCCCAGCACCCCCGGATGGCCAATGGAGGTTACGGTAACCGTGGTATCGCCATTGGATATTTTCACTACGATCTCGTCATTCCCCAGCGCCAGGGTATTGGGGTTTACGGTCAGCAGCCAGCTTTCAAAGGACACCCAGGGTTCGCCCATGGTGGATACGTCGAAAAGGGGAGAATTCAGGCGGGTAATGCCCGTAACCAATACACCCTGTTGCAGGTCGGATGTGTTACCGGTGACGTAGCAGCCATTACCAGGGTCTTCAGAATCCTGGCCCGGCTGTATTGTGACCGACTGGCCACTCGGCAGGGTTGCACTGACCCCAATGGGTGGAACCGCCAGTTGGAATTTTCCGAAAAAGGCGTTGCCGCTGACTGTCCAGCCCAGGTCCAGCATAAATATATCTTCAATGCCTTTCTCCAACTCAATTTCAAAACCGGGATTGCCCGCATCAATATCCTGGGTACCGGCAAGCACTGTACGGTACCCCCATTTCCCGGCAGCCACTTCGTAGGTTCCAGCAAAGACGCCACTGACAAGGAAGGTTCCGTCCTCCTCCGAAACGGCCTCATAGGAGACCTCCTCTCCGGTGATCTGTACCAGGGCGCCGGCGACAGGCTCCCCACTGTCCAGGCCGGTAACCGAGCCGCTCAGGGTAAAGCTTTCCAACGCCTCCAGTTCTACATTCAACAGCGTGACCTGCCCATTTTCCATTTCCACCATGGCCTGAACCGGCTGATAGCCAAGCTTTGAAACTTCAACAGTATAGGATCCGGCCGTGGCGATACCCGTTTTATACCCACCGGAGAAATCCGTCTCGGCGAAAGGCAGTTCGTCTACAAATTTGACTTTAGCGTTCAGCAGGCCATTGCCGTTGGTATCGCTTACCTGTCCTTCCAGATAGCAGGCGCGAACATAGTTGGGCTGCAGTACGTACAGGCCGTTACCCCGGTCGGAGACCAGGATCAGCCTCGAGGGCAGGAAAGGGTAGGCGCCCCAGGCTCCGGAGAAACCGCCGCTGGCTCCCAGAAAGGTATCGAAATTGCCTACCTCTACCAGGTTATCCGGCCGGGAAGCATCAAGGACGATGCAGCCGTCGGTGTAGTAGGAAACGATCAGGTAATCATCCCAAACATGCACGTTGTGGGGGATGACGCCTTCTCCCAGGGTCGCGAAGGGGCGGTACTGGTCGAGTTCCCGAATGTTATTCAGGTCGGAGACATCATAGGCGGCAATTGGCGCGTCGCCGGTTTCGTCAGTAGTAAACAGGACGGCGCCATCATCAGAAAGCCAGCAGTTGTGCGTGAAAGCAGCAGGGGTGGGATGCGTGGCCAGTAAAGTGGCGGCCTGCTTGTCGGAAACATCGTGTACCGAGAAAACCCCGGCATTGATATCGGCGCTGTACAGAATATTACCCCGGGCGTAGGCATCGTGGGAATAGACAGGCCTCGCTTTTCCGGCATAAGAGGGGCTGCCCGGCTCAGTAAACACATCGACAAAGAGGATGCCGCCGCTGTTGAGATTGCAACCAGCGAGGTAGGCGTAACCGAATTCATCGATGAACAGGTTGTGACAGGAAGAAAGGGTGCCAAGGCCGGGAATATTGGGCGTCCAATCCCACGAATCAATGGCATCGGGAAGGTTCGCCAGGTCGATGACCGCCAGGCCGCCGCTGGTCTCGTTGGTCACATAGGCAAAAGTGCCCCAGGTTTTGATATCCCGCCAGCCAGAGTTTGCGCCGGATACAAAAAAGAGCTCTTCCGGGTTGGCAGGATCCGCCAGGCTGACGATAGAAACGCCATTTTGTACGCACACCAGCGCGTACTCACTGCCATCCGGGGCAGCATACCCCCAAATGTCGTTTACCGCCTGATCGTAACCGAGCTGGCCGACCAGAGAAACGTTTAAATTAGACTGGGAAATGGCTGAAGTGAAAAACAGAATAGCTAAGGCTGAGGTGTACAGGAACTTCATATGTCAATCGGGTTTGATAGTGAGGTAATCCAAAAATGAACTCAAATTTTGGGGTTTACCGCTGAATCTTCCAATTTTCTATATGGATACATGACTATTCCTGACAAACAGTATTATTCACCGGTTTTCTCCGTTTCCGGCATAGTGAAACATTTCCGATCTTCCTTACCGCAGGCAGAAAGGTGTACCGGCTGACTGTCGGGGCCAACCGGCCCCATTGTGCGCAGACACCAGTATGTCGTAGTGGCAGGGTCGAAATTCAGGAATGGCTTATCGCCGCCTTCGAGGAGGCCATAGGCATTCTTGCCGCGCAGATAGCGGCAGTATTGGTCCGGGGATTCCATGGCTATGATTTTTTTGTGGATCAAAAAGAATGGTAAGCAGGGAAAGCAAGTGCTTGGACAATTTTAGTATCACCTATTCTGCTTTGAATTCGGATCGCCAGGAGTAATTTCCCAGGATACCGGATCCATTGTAAAATTGTTATTGACCAAGCACTTACCTGCTCCTTCTAAAAAAGACATTGCCTCACGGCTCCACAGCCCCATTGTCGAACACCAACAATGGAACTGTGAAACAGTGAAGCATTAATAGAACTTAACCAATGGCCTCCATCACCGTCCGCTTCAGCAGCGTTTGGAACAGGTGGACCTTATAGCCGTTGTGTGCAAGAGGCGTAGCCCCTTCCAGGGCCTTCTTAGCCGCCTGGACGACAACCTTTTCGGTAATGGCCTTGCCCTTCAGCACTTCCTCCGCCGCTTCGCGGCGCAGGGGAATGGGGGCGGCAGCGCCAAAGACGATACGGGCGTCCTGGCACTTTTTGCCATCCATTTGCAAAACGACAGCTACGTCGCCCATACTCCAATCGTAGCTTTCACGCTGCCCCTGCTTGATGTAGAAGGCACGGGTGCCCTCGTTCACCGGCGGCAGCATGATATTGGTAATGATCTCCTGGTTGGTTGCTACATTTTCACAGGTCACATTCACCTCAGAAGGCGTGAAGAATTCCGATAGCGCAATAACGCGCTTACCTTCCGGGCCGGTCAATTCTACCTTACCGTCGTAAGCCACCAGTGCCGTTGCCAGAGAAGACGGATGCACGCACGGGCACACATTGGTCAGGAAAATAGAATGGAACTGGTTTTGGCCGATCTGGGCAAAACAAGTCGTGCCCCCCTTCTTCCGGCAATGGTGGCCGCTGCTTCGGAAATACCAGCAGCGCGGCCGTTGCATCAGGTTACCACCCATGGTCGCCATATTGCGGATCTGGGGCGTTGCGGCATGGGTGGCCGCCTCGTACAGTGCCCGATAGTGCTTTTTCACCTCCGGGCTGTTTTCCAGGTCTGCTATAGTAACCATTGGCCCGAATTGCAACCCATTTTTCTTATCATAGGAAAGCTTATCCAGGCCCGGGATGTTCTTGAGGTCGATCAAGCGGCCAGGCTCCAGGATGCCCTCCTTAATGAGGTCGAGCAGGTCGGTGCCGCCGGCTTTGACGACTTTGGCCGAACCGCCGGTTTTGGTTACCATTGCTTCCGGCACCGTGCTGTCCATCATGTCGATGGCTTCGGCTATGCTCGGCGCTTTTATATATTCGAAACGATTCATATCTCAATATTGATTTTTGCTTTAAAAATGCTCATTTAGCTCACGCCCAGGGCAGCCAGCACTTTCTGCGGCGACATGGGCAATTCGTACAGGCGTGCTCCGATGGCGTTGTACACAGCGTTGGCAATAGCCGCCGCCGTTGGAATGTTGGCCGGCTCGCCTATGCCGGAAGCATCGGTGCTGGAGAAGGCCCCATAATGCTCAATGAGCACCGTTTCGATCTTGGGAATCTCCTTGGAGTACGGCAGTTTGTACTGGTCGAGGTTGGCGTTCACCATATGCCCGGTGTTCAGGTCCAGGATACGGTCTTCGTAAAGCGCATAACCAACGCCCATGATAACACCGCCATTGATCTGGCTTTCCAACTGCATGGGGTTGAGCGGCCGGCCGCAACTGTGGGCAGCGACAACGCGTTCTACCTTGATAAAGCCAGTCTCGGTATCCACCAGCACTTCAGCAAACTGTACGGAGCCGAGGCGGCCGTAGCCAATGCCGTTGCCGATCTCGAAACCACCGTAGTCGTCCGGCCGGCTGGCCGTGGCCATCACCTGATTGGTCCGCATCTTATTCGTTGCTTCCCCAAAGGACATTTTCTTGGAGCTGTCCGATTTGGAATAGACCTCGCCATTCTTTGTCTCCAGGTCGGAGATCTCAACATCCCAGGCGCCAGCCACTTGCCCCAATAATTCCATCTTGGCCTTGTAGGTGGCATTGCGAACAGCAGGCGTTATGGAGCCGGCAGTAACACTTCCTCCGGAGCCCGGCCCATCGGGGTAGAGCGTATCGCCGATCTTTACAGTAATATCCTCTGCCATCAGGCCCAGTTCTTCGGCCACGACCTGTGCGAGGATGGTCTTGGTACCTGTGCCAATATCCTGCACGCTGGACATTACCTCTACCGACCCATCCTTGTTGATGCGTACAGTGGCGGAGCTGTTGAGGTTGATGAAGCGCGTCCACTGGCCCTGTGCCATACCGAACCCTCGCTTGATGGGGCCGGGATCGTATCCAGGTTTCTTGTACTTCCAACCAAAGGCTTCGGCGCCTTTCATGCGCATCAGTTTGCGAACCTCGTGTTTGTCAATAACATCCCGGTATTTCACCGGGTCCATTCCAAGGCGCTCGGCTGCCTCATCAATTACCTGTTCCAGGGCGAAGACACCCTGTACATTACCCGGTGCCCGAAAAGCAGCACCCGGGCCGGCGTGCGTGAACACGTCGTACTGTGCCGTACGGAAGTTGGGGCATTCGTATTGGTCTTGCGCCACGCGGCCGACGCCGGCCCCCAGGCCTACTCCGGCAGTACCATAGGAGGTCAGGTCGATGGCGATAATTTTTCCGTCATTCTTAAAGCCCATCTTCAGCATCTGATGGGAATTGGGGCGGTTGCCGGCGACGAGGTGTTCCTCTTCTCTGTCGAGCATCAGTTTTACCGGCCTGCCGGCTTTTTTCGACAGGATAGTAGCCATCACTCCATAGTGGCCAGCGCCGAATTTGGAACCAAAGCCACCTCCCATATATTCGGTGATCACACGTACCTTGCTCTTGGGCAGGCCGAAAAACTCAGCGAGGTCATCGCGGACGCCGGCGGTATTCTGGGTGGAAGCGTAAACCGTCAGCATGTCCGGTTTCCAGTCTGACACCACACCGTGGGTTTCCAGGCAACAGTGCGTCTGCACCTGGGTACGGAATTCCTTTTCCAGGATGAAGTCTGCTTCGGCAAAGCCTTTTTCGACATCGCCCCGGGGCCCACCCAGGAAGCTGCCCGTCGTGGGCCCTCGCAGATTGCCCTTTTGTTCTTCTGCTGCTTGAACCCCTACATCTCCTTCGTTGCCTTCATCCTTAATCACTTCTTCGAAAACAATAGGGGCGCCTTTCTTGCGGGCTTTATCCAGTTCGAGGACGAAAGGCTTGGTTTCATATTCCACTTTTATCAGCTTGGCCGCTTCATTCGCGATGTACTGTGATTCGGCGGCTACCGCGGCGATGGGCTGCCCGACGTAACGCAGCAGAGGCAGTTCATCTAGATTGTAGGTTTCCGCAGGAACATCATGCCCGCTCTCCCGCTCTACCGAGCCGCCGGGCTCCATTTTCAACACATGCACAGCGTGAACACCGGGAAAACGGCGAGCCGCTGAAACATCCAGCGATTTGATTCGGGCGTGGGGATGGGGGGAACGAAGGAATTTGCCATACAGCATACCCGGCAGTTTTATGTCTGCCGTATATTTGGCGGCTCCGGTCACTTTGTAGATGGCATCGACCCTTTTGGTGCGTTTGCCAATGACATTTAATTTCTCGTTGATGGGCAGGGCGGGTGGTTCGTCGATCGACACTTCCCGCTCCATCTCCGTCAGGTCATGCCCCGGCACGCCATAGGGCAATTTTACCTTTTTTGAATAAAGGTGCTTCGCCGGCGCGTGCGTTTTGGTATCGGGCGCAACCGGTAAAACGACTTTCTTTTTATTGGGATTGGCCATAATTTCAGTTTTTCTTGATCCGGGCATCAAAAGCCCGAAATGTTTTGGATTAACAGAAGGGCGGACGCCGCCTTATTTCATCTTTTTGGCAGCGGACAACGTCGCTTCGAACACTTTGGGATAAGTACCGCACCGGCACAGGTTGCCGCTGGTTGCCATTTTGACGTCATTGAGCGTAGGGTTGGGGTTGCGCGCCAAAAGGCCGGCACAACTCATGACCATACCCGGGGTGCAGAAGCCACACATGGAAGCATCGTGCTCGATAAAAGCTTCTTGCACGGGATGGAGCTCTCCGTCTTTGGCTAGTCCTTCGACTGTAGTTACTTCGTGGCCCTCCACGTCTATGGCCAATGTCATGCAGGAGTTGACCGGCTTGCCGTCCAGCCAGACCGTACAGGCCGAACAGGAGCCCCGGTCACAGACCACTTTGGTACCAGTAAGGTTAAGGTGCTCCCGCAAGGCGTCGGCCAGGGTGGTGCGCGGCTCTATCCTGACGGTGCGTTGCTGGCCATTGACCATTAACGTAACCTCCGTCTCCCCCGGGCCGAGAATGGCGGTTTTGGCAGGAGCAGGCTCTGCCGGCTTGAAGCTCAGCATGCCCGAGGCCAGGGCAACGGTGCCCGCCGTGGTCACGCCGGCGCCCCGTAGAAACGCCCGCCTCGAAACGCCTTGTTTCTTTTGTTCCGGCGATCTCTCTTTGGAATCGTTCTTCATGATTCTTCTTTTGGTTGGTAGAATAGGATTTTCTGAAGGGCTATAAAAATACGAAATTTTACATCGGTTTGGAAGTGTTGGCCAGACAAAGTAGTGGGGAAGGTGAAGCAGGCAGCCTTCCACTTTTCCCAGGCTCTGCTGCATCTGCCTCCACCCGGCAGGGCACTGAAAGTAATACCGTTTTGGCGCTCGTGTGACATTTTGTACACCTCCCATACAATTTTCAGAAGGCTTTGCCCCTTTATTCATAGGTATCGTTCACAGCGCTCGGCCCAAGGGAAAATATCTCCTGAAAAATTTGGCGGCAAGCTGGCAGCTTTCCGGTATCAGATGCGTTTGGGACTGCAATTCCGCTACCATTGAGCACACTCTAAAAGATTAACTGCAAAAAATTGCCTATTGCCAATTCTTCTACTTTTTATCCATCTCCAAAACAGAATAAGCAATGGCTGGAAACACCCTAAAGTACACCACGCTGCTCGGTACAGCGCTTCTCTTTTTTGCCTGTACCAAAAAGGATAGCCTCACAGCGGTAGCCGCTGAACCGGCCGGACAAACCACGGCCTACGAAGGAGTAGACGAGGCTCTATGGCCTTATTTTGAAAGCTTTGAAAAAGAGGCCCGCCTCCGTGGGCTGGAAGTCGACTTAAGGGAAGCTGCCATCACCGGCGTCATTGAAGCGCTTCCCGATGACGGCGTCGCTGGCCAGTGCAGTTATTCCTCCCACCAGCCTAACCACGTCACCATCGACCTGGAATTCTGGAGTAAATCCGGAACGCTGTTCCGCGAGTTCGTCGTTTTCCACGAACTGGGGCATTGCCGGCTAGCGCGGGATCACCGCGAAGCCGTCAATGCAGATGGCACCTGCGCCAGCCTGATGCGCAGCGGCCTGGAAGATTGTCGGGATAATTACAACCGGGTTACGCGCTCCAGTTATTTGGACGAGTTATTTGATCCGGCGTTCTTCAATACCATCCATCCTGGCATTGAATAAGGTTCGTTCAATCCTGACAGATTTCAACTATTATTTTACATTTTTAAATTTCTCTACTATATTAGTCGGCAGTTCGAAGAAAACACCAAAAACATTAGCCGATTTTGAAACCGACGAATATCCAAGACCCGGAGTATTTCCATAAGGTAGTCGACTGTCAGTACGCCTGCCCGGCGCATACGCCGGTACCGGAATACATCCGCCTGATCGCCGCCGAGCGCTATACCGAGGCGTATATGGTCAACTGGGAGTCCAACGTATTCCCCGGCATCCTGGGGCGCACCTGCGACCGGCCCTGCGAACCGGCCTGCCGCCGTGGAAGAATAGAGGATGAACCCGTGGCCATCTGCCGCCTGAAACGTGTGGCTGCCGACAACAAGGAGGAGGTCCGCCACCTGATGCCTTCCATTCCCAGTAAAAAGAACGGTAAAAAGATCGCCCTCATCGGCGGCGGGCCGGCATCGCTAACGGTCGCCCGAGACCTGGCGCCCCTGGGCTACGAAATCCACCTCTACGATGAATGGGACAAAGGGGGCGGCATGATGCGCACACAGATCCCCGCCTTCCGCCTGCCGGAGTCGGTACTGGACGAAGAGGTCAACTACATCCTCGACATGGGCATCCACACCCATTTCAATACCTATGTAGAGAGCATGAAGGAGATCCTGGAGAAGGATTACGACGCCGTCTTCGTGGGCACCGGCGCCCCCAAAGGCCGCGACCTCAACCTGCCCGGCCGCCAGGAAGCGGACGCTAATATACACCTGGGGATAGAATGGCTGGCCAGTGTTGCCTTTGGGCACACCTCAAAGATCGGAAAGAAAGTCATCGTCCTGGGTGGCGGCAATACCGCAATGGACTGCTGCCGCACCTCCCGCCGTTTGGGTGGCGATGAGGTTAAAGTGATCGTTCGCAGCCCGTTCAAGGATATGAAGGCCTCGCCCTGGGAGATCGAAGACGCTCAGCGGGAAGACATTCCTATCCTGAATAATATGCCGCCGAAGGAATTTGTCGTGGAGAACGGCAAGCTCAAAGGCATAATTTTTGGCAAGGTGGCTGCCATCTACGATGAGAACGGCAAGCGCAACCTGATCTCTACCGGGGAACCCGACGTCTTTATCGAGGCCGATGACGTCATCATTGCCATAGGGCAAGACAATGCCTTCCCCTGGATCGAGCGCGACCTCGGCATCAAGTTTGGGAAATGGGACTTGCCGGTGGTCGATAAAACGACCTTCCAATCGACCGTCGACCGCGTTTTCTTCGGAGGTGATGCCGCCTTCGGGCCGGAAAATGTGATCACCGCAGTTGCCCATGGGCACCAGGCTGCCATCTCCATCGACCTGTTCTGCCGGGGTGAATCGGTCTACAACCGCCCGGCGCCTTACACCAACCTGGTCAGCCAGAAGATGGGCATCCACGAATGGAGCTATGACAGCCCTGTAGTAGTGGATAAGCGTTACCTCGTGCCTCACGCTGAAAAAAAAGTGGCCCTTTCCAACCGCACCGTGGAAGTCGAATTGGGTTTCGATGCGCCCACGGGGTTCAAAGAGGCCCAGCGCTGCCTGAACTGTGATGTGCAGACCGTTTTCAACACCAGCCGCTGCATCGAGTGCGACGCCTGCATGGACATCTGCCCGACGTCCTGCATTTCCTTCACTAATAATGGAGAAGAGGAAGACCTGCGTGCCCGGCTTGTAGCCCCGGCCTATAATCATACACAAGACCTCTACGTCTCGGAAAACCTGCCCACCGGGCGGGTTATGGTCAAGGATGAAGATGTCTGCCTGCATTGCGGGCTGTGCGCCGAACGCTGCCCGACGGCGGCCTGGGACATGCAGAAATATTTGTACCAAGTGACAAAAGCTACGCCAATATGGAACATATCCGAGCAATCAACGATCTAGTCGTTCGATTCGCCAACGTCAACGGCACCGGTTCGGCCAGCGCCAACAACATGTTTGCCAAAGCCATCTTCCGGATGGGCATACCGGTGTCTCCAAAGAATATCTTTCCTTCCAACATACAGGGATTGCCAACTTGGTATGAGGTTCGGATCAGCGAGAAGGGCTACCTCGGCCGCCGGGAAGGGGTCGACCTCATGGTTTGCGTTAATCCGCAAAGTATGGCCCGGGACGTGGAGAGCGTAAAGCCGGGAGGATACTTCGTCTATGACAATACCAAGAAGCTCCACTCTGAGTTTATCCGGGAGGACATCCACTACATCGGTATTCCCATGACCGCCATCACCATGAAGCACTACAGTGACCCCAGGCAGCGGCAGCTGTTCAAAAACGTGATCTACGTTGGGGCATTGTCGGCTTTGCTGGATATCGAGATGGACGTCCTGAAAGGCCTCATCGAGGGACAGTTTCAAAGAAAGCAAAAGCTGATCGCCCCGAACTTCAAAGCGCTGGAACTCGGGGAAAGCTACGTGAAGGAGCATTTTCAATACCCGCTCGATATTCGCCTGGAAAGGCGGGACAACGTAGGCGACCAGATCCTGATCGACGGCAACACAGCCGTGGCCCTGGGCGCCGTCTATGGCGGCGCTACGGTAGCGGCCTGGTATCCCATCACCCCTTCCACATCAATAGTCGGCGCGTTTGAAAAATATGCAAACCGGCTGCGCAAAGACCCTGAAACGGGAAAGAGCCGCTATGCCATTGTTCAGGCGGAAGACGAGCTGGCGGCTATGGGCATGGTTATAGGAGCAACCTGGAACGGCGCCCGGGCTTTCACTACCACCAGCGGCCCGGGTGTTTCTCTGATGAGCGAATTCCTGGGGCTGGCCTACTTCGCCGAGATCCCGGCTGTGCTGGTCAACGTACAGCGGGGCGGGCCTTCAACCGGCATGCCAACCCGTACTCAACAACCGGACCTCATCTCCTCGGCTTATGCTTCTCATGGTGATACCCGCCATGTGCTGCTGTTTCCCAGTACACCGAAGGAGTGCTTTGATTTCACAGCCCAGGCCTTTGACCTGGCAGACCGCCTGCAGACACCGATCATCCTCATGTCGGACCTTGACCTGGGTATGAACGACCATGTTTCGCCTCCTTTTGAGTGGGACGACGGCCGCCAATATGACCTGGGCAAAGTGCTCAGCGCTGAAGACCTGGAGAACATTGAACAGTTTGGCCGCTATCTGGACGTCGACGGCGACGGCATTCCTTACCGGACCATTCCCGGCACCCATCCTACCAAAGGCTCCTTCTTTACGCGGGGCACCTCCAAGGATGAATACGCCCGATATACGGAGAACGGGGCCGCTTATGTGCGCAATGTGGACCGGCTGCTGAAAAAGTGGGAAACGGCCAAAAAACATGTACCTGCCCCTGAATTATACCAGCAGGAGAACAGCAATGATTACGGGCTGATCTTTTTCGGCACGACCACCTATGCTGCTCTGGAAGCGATGGAAGTGCTTGGGGAAAAGGGCATCAAACTCGATGCCCTGAGGCTGCGCGCTTTCCCCTTCAATGAAACCGTCCGCGAGTTTATCGCTGATCACAAGCAGGTATTTGTAGTGGAACAGAATCGCGATGCGCAGTTGCGCAGTATACTCATCAACGAACTGGATCTTTATCCCAGGCAGCTTATTCCGATATTAAACTACGACGGACAGCCGATCACCGCGGATACGATCGAGCAGCTGATCCTTTCTCACTATCCTCAAGAAAAGAAACACGATGACATACATCAAACCCAGGTTCCGGCATCCTGAGTTGCCGAAAAACAAGATCGGCTTCGCTAAAGCTGATTATGAAGGCGCCATTTCCACCTTGTGCGGCGGATGTGGCCATGATTCCATCAGCGCCGCTATTGTGCAGGCCTGTTACGAGCTTTCCATTGAGCCGCACAAGCTGGCCAAACTCTCGGGGATCGGCTGTTCTTCCAAGACGCCGACTTATTTCCTGAGCAATTCGCATGGCTTCAACGCCGTACATGGCCGCATGCCATCCATCGCCACTGGCGCCAATATGGCCAATCGGGACCTGATCTACCTCGGCGTTTCGGGGGACGGCGACTCGGCCTCTATTGGCATGGGGCAGTTTGTGCATGCTATTCGCCGCAACGTGAATATGGTGTACATTGTGATGAATAACGGTTGCTATGGCCTGACGAAAGGGCAGAATTCCGCCACCGCCGATATCGGCTCCCTCAGTAAAGGAGGAGCGGTGAATCATTATCCGGCCATCGACCTGGTCGGCCTGGCACTGGAACTAGGCGCCACCTTTGTCGGACGAAGTTTCTCCGGCGACAAAACGCAACTGGTGCCTTTGATCAAGGCGGCTATGTCGCACCCCGGCTTTGCGTTACTGGATGTCGTGTCTCCTTGTGTCACCTTCAACAACAAGCCGGAATCGACCAAATCCTATGACTATGTGAGGGCACATCTGGAAGCTACGGCCACGATCGACTTCGTCCCGGAAAAAGAGGAGATCACTGTAAATTACCCGAAAGGCAAATCTGCTCATGTAGAATTGCATGACGGCTCTATCATCCACCTGCACAAGCTGGCACCCAACTGGAACCCCACCGACCGGTATTCGGCAGTCAACCGCTTGCTTGAGGCAAAAATGAAGGGCGAAGTCCTGACCGGACTATTGTACATCGACCCCAATAGCCAGGATATGCACGAATTGGAAAACACGATCGACCAACCATTGAACACCTTGCGGGAAAAAGAGCTGTGTCCTGGCTCAGAAGCGTTGGAGAAGATCAATGCATCATTCCGATAAGCCAGGGAACAAGGACACAAGAGAAAATATTATTATTTTTTTAATATAACGTAACTAATGAGGAAGGCTGCTCGTAAAAGGAAAGAATAGGGCAAAAAAAAACCGACCCAAACAGGACCGGTTTCAAAAGAGCTTTGAGAGGCTATCTACATACCAAAAATGAGGATATCCTTTGATATCCCCGAAAAATCTTGCATGGGATTATAATAGCATTCGTGGGATTACAACCTTTGTTAATAGTAAGTCTTTTCGATCCCTCCTCTTCCGGAGGTATGGCCAACTGCAGATTGTCATTAATCATCGTTGACAATACAAATGTCTACAATAATTTGCGAGCAGTGAAGTACATTTCATCAATTTACTGTGTATCTTAATTATTTTTAAATTTTATAAAAAAATCATTATCAGTTTTTTACAACAAAAACTCATAGTTGATCCTGTATTTTGCCGTGTTATTTTTACGTTAATTTTTCTATCCGATTGCTATTTTTTTTCTTTTTTTCCCTGAAAAAATTTTTTCGAACATCAAATTTCCATAATTTCTATCCCTTATCGAATTTTGCACAAGCTCTTACCCATATTGGAACCAAACCACAAATATGAAACAACACCTGGTACTCATTGCTATTGTTCTGGGAATAACCGTTCAGGCCGGGCGCGCCCAGGATACAGCTACCTTGCCAACTCCTGCTCCTCAAAAGCCTGAGCTGCAGTTCTACCCGTCACAATCGATCGAAATACGAGGCTTACTCGAAGAAGGCGAAAGCTTTACCAGCTACCTGCTGGTCAGCAGCAACCGTAAAATATCATTAACCGCCAAGCTTAAACCCCTGAAGGACGACGGCCAATCGAGCTTTCTTCATTCGGATTACCTCAGCGCATCTCCCAATCCGCTAAATATTGAAGCCGGACAAAGTGTCGAATTTTCAATTACTGTAGAGGAAGGTGCAGCACCCGGGAACTATAGGGGTGAAATGGAACTTACAGCCGGAGATGGCGTCAACAGCTGGACTATCCCCGTCATGGTCAGCCTGAGACGGGTGGCTAACGCCAAGATCTACCCTGATGATGAATCTCCGCTGATCAATACAGCCAGCCGTTCGCCCTTTAATTTCCTTTTACCCAGAAATATCCGACAAGAGGGCATCAACATTCGCATTGATAATGAAAGCGAGGAGGGGCTTGCCGTCTCTAATATTTCCCTCGCCCTGAAAGGGGAAAACACCAATGCCGCCTTTACAGAAGCCATGCTGAGCCCGGACACCAACCTACTCCGGACAGGAATAGATGCCAAAGGGTTGGAAACCCTAAGGCTCCGGTTCAACAAAGAGGCCTTGAACGGCTTGCCCAACGACACTTACAAAGGAGAATTCAGAGTATACTTCAAAGATGCCGCCGAACCCTTAACTACTCCGGTAACCGTCAATAAACGGATGGGCGCTTTCGGCGCCATAATCCTACTCATCCTCGGCATCATTGTCGGCCGGTGGATCAAGGGGCTGGACAAAGCCCGCAACCAAATGGAACTGATGGAACGCTTCGTACCGCTCCGGGTAAAAGTAGGGCAGCTTACCGATAAGCTGGCCGTAAAAAGCCTACAGGATGAACTGGCACAGTTGGAAACGAAGATCAATAAAGTCCAGGATGACGAATCCAAAGCAGAGGTTGAAGCGCTCTTTTCTCCTCTGGAAAAGAAGATAGATCAGATCCGGGAACTGGAGGCCCTTTTTGAACGGCTGAACGAGCAATTCTCTGATGATAAGGCTCCGGCAGCCATCAAAACTCAGGCGAGCCAGCAACTTCGCACCGCCCGGGACGCCATCCTGGACGGCAGGGAAGAAGAAACCCAGGAAGCTTTGAAACAGCTGGATGAACTGATCCAGTCCCTGAATAAAGATAAGAGTAAGGGCATTCTGGATGAAGTGGTCCTGCCTGCAGCGCAAGCCGTCATGCGCCAGATGGATAAGCTGTTCGAGGTAGTGGAAAAAAAAGAGGGTGAGACCGGTAAGGAAGGGCAACCGGCCCAGTGGGAGGAATTCCTGTTTCGCGCCATGCAGTGGATTTCGGGAGTAAGCATGTCAGCACGGTTCCGCTATGGCATCATTCGGCCGCTGGTCACCCTGGCCACCTTTATCGTCCTGCTTTTGCTGGGCTTCAACGAAATCTACATCAACGGAGGGGAAACCTTCGGAGCAGAGGGTGTAATGGATTACCTGAAGCTGTTCCTTTGGGGCGTCGTCTCGGATGTATTCTCCCGGTCTCTTACCAGCGACGACCTGGTCGGAGGATTCATTGGAAAATCTTAACAACATTCAATACCACCTCCCTTGATGGGTTCGGGCCTTTTCAGAGGAGAAAAACCCAAAATAATGGCTACCAAAACCAAGTCCCAAGATGCATTGCCCAACCTGTACGCGCTGTTTGTAGGCATCAACAAATATCCACAACTGCCCGCTGATAATCAACTGGAAGGGTGCGTCAACGATGTAAACCTGGTACGCAGCCTGTTGAAAGAAGATTTCATGCAATCAAGGTTTCAGAATATTTACCTACACGACCCCATTCTGGATACCGACGCCACTAAAGAAAATATTGTCAAAGCCTTCCGCAGCCACCTGGGTAAAGCAAAAAAGGGAGATTTTGCGCTTTTCTATTTCTCCGGCCACGGCATCCGGGAAAAGACGAGCATCGAGGCTTTTCAGGAAGAAGAGATCGACGCCAATATCGGTGGCATCATCTGCACGGATTTTCGGGGCCAGGGAAGAAAAGACCCGGACGATACTGTTCTGGCCGATAAGGAATTCCGCTACCTCATCCGCGAGTTGGCAGAAGACAATAACGGAAACCCCAAAGCTAATGTCATTGCCCTTTTTGACTGCTGCCACTCCGGTTCCAATACCCGTTCGGTAACCACCGAGGAAATCCCGAAACGGGCCCGGCAGGTGATGCGGCAGTCCTTACCGGAAAGACAATGGAACGGTTTTATCTTCCACGACCGCCCGGAGCTCAAAAAAATGCTGGATCAGGGGAAATTGCTCGATGAGATCCTCCCCCAGGGCCAGCACATCATGATGGCAGCCTGCCTGGAAGTGGAGTTGGCCTGGGAGGCTGGTACGTCCCAAAGCAATGGAGCATTCACTCAGGCGCTCACCGAAGTCGTAAAACAGCACCAAGGAGACATCACCTACCACGACCTGCATAACCGCATCCTGAACCGGTTGCGTTTTTACAATAAAAAAGGAAGCTATCATGACCAGCGGCAGACGCCGCAGTTTTACATCAACACCCGCCAGCCCAACGACCGCTATAAGGTATTCCTCTCCAATCAGCGGGCCAGCCAGACCGGCGACTGCACTGTCGAGCACAACAAGTCGGAATCGGAATGGCGAATCAGCCTGGGCGCTCTGCATGGAGTGCCGCCCGATAGCAAAGGGCAAGGTGTTACCGCCGTCATTTTCCCCAGCAAGGACCGAAAGAAAAGGAAGGAGGCCAATATACTGAAAGTATTCCCCATGCACTCCGTCATCGAATTCCCCAAAGGACTAGACCCCGCAGAAGGGCCGTTCCTGGGCAATGTCGAGGGCCTGGCCATTCCCAAACTTCAGGTATTCCTTTCCGGTGACAAAGCTGGCGTGAACCTGGCAAAGGACGAACTGGACAAATTGCTGGAAAGCGCCAAAAGGCAGCTTTTCGAACTGACGGATAAGGAAGATAAGGCCAACTATGTTCTGCACGCTGATGAGGGTGAATTCGGCTATTACCTGCCCTTTGAGCCTCAACGCCCCCTCATCCGGCCAACCCCTTATCTCAATTCCAGCGGAAAACCGGATGCGGCAAAAGTAGAGGAAGTGTTCAACAACTTCAACCAGATCTCGGAGTGGTCGTTCCTTCGGGACATCAACTACTTCTCCGCCGGGGTGCCTTCCAACCTGAAAGGGGAAACGACCATGTACCCCATAGAACTGCGCATGTACGAGTATATGGGCAATGGCAAGGAACGGCGCATTATGCCCGCGGAAAATAAATTCATCTTCGAACTGAGCGATAAAAAACCCGAGATCTGGATCCGCTTCGAGCTGGAAAACTACAGCCCCGAGCTGTTGCACACCAGCCTGGTCTACATGCCTTTCAACTTCGGGTTCTACGCTGACGAAAAAGCCTGCTTCCTGCGGGCGCCACAGGCCTTGATCCAGGAAAACGAAAAGCTTTACTCCCGGAGATTCGGCAGAGCGCAAGATCAACCCGCGGACAATAACAACGGGAAAGACTATCTGCGGCTTAGCGTCGATAAATACACCTTGGATTTCAATATACAGGTAGAGCAGAACTTCCTCAAATTCCTGAGCAGTAAGACGCCTTTTGAGATCAAGGCCCTGCACATGGAGCCACTCCCATTGCCGAAGGATGATAAGGCAAAAGGCAAAACAAGGGGTTTCGACCTGGGAGGTGAGGAGGAACCCGAACTGCCAGAGTTTGAGTGGGAGGTACGGACGTATGAGTTGTTGATCAGCAATCCGAAGTATGAGCCGAAGGGGAAGTAAAGCTGAGTTCTTCCGGAGCACATTAGGCTAAAGAGTCCTGAAACGGCCGGGGTGCGAACAGAATCCAGCTTTTCTTATCTTAGCCGCTCAAACTTACCCAGCCATGCCAAAGACCATCGTGTCCTACAACGTCAACGGAATACGAGCTGCCCTGAACAAAGGCTTGCTCGATTGGATAAAAACCAATGATATCGACATTTTCTGCGTGCAGGAGACCAAGGCACTCCCGGAGCAGGTAAAGGAAACCGGCGAATTCGAAGTACTGGGCTACGAGCAGCACTGGCACAGCGCTGAAAAGAAGGGATACAGCGGGGTGGCCACCTTCAGCCGGATCGAACCGGACGATGTTGTCGTTGGCTGCGGCATTGAGAAATACGACCGGGAGGGGCGCATTCTGCGTACAGATTATGGCGACTGGTCGGTGCTCAACTGTTATTTCCCCTCCGGTACTACCGGTGAAGAGCGGCAGGCCTTTAAAATGGAATTCCTCGCCGATTTCCATCGCTGGGTCAAAGAACTGCGAAAAGAACGCCCCAAACTTATCATTGTTGGCGACTACAACATCGCCCATAACGAGATCGACATTCACGATCCGGTGCGCAATAAGGCCAACTCCGGTTTTTTGCCCGAAGAAAGGGAATGGATGAGCCAGTGGTTCAACAACGGCTTTGTCGATGCTTTCCGTTACCTCAACCCCGACAAGGTGGAATACAGTTGGTGGACCTACCGCGCCCGCGCCCGTGAGAACAACAAGGGCTGGCGGATCGATTATCAGTCGGTGACGGAAAACCTGAAGGACAAATTGCTGGAAGCCTACCAAATGACGGACGTGGTGCATTCGGACCACTGCCCGGTGTATCTGAAGATCGCGCTCTGATGAACCTTTCCATCAAAAAATGTGATATTGAGACGGCTGTTCAGGTGTCTCGGCAAGTGCCTGAATTAGAGGCGCCGTATGGCGTTGAAGAATATCGGAAGCGCTTCCAGGATACCGCTCACCTCATCCTCGCAGCTTATGATGGCGATAAGCCAGTAGGCTTCAAAGCCGGTTACGAGCGCGAGGGCTTTTTCTACTCCTGGATGGGCGGCGTACTACCGGCCTACCGCCAGAAAGGCATCGCCCGCGCCCTTGCTGAGGCTCAGGAAGGCTGGGCCAAAGAGCAGGGGTACGACAGTATTACATTTAAAACGCGTAATGTCCACAAAGCCATGCTTATATTTGCGCTGGGCAATGGCTTCGACATCATTGCTGTTGAAGAAAGAAAGGAGTCCGCTGCCAACCAGATCTGGCTCCGGAAAGTCTTATAACAGGGCCATTCTGTTTAGGACGAATTGCCCTGAACCACAGACACCATTGATCTTCAATCAAAAAACAACAATAAATGAACCGGCTTTCAATTGTTCTGCTATTCGCTCTTCTGGGATGTTTTCAGCTCACGGCTCAGGAATTCTCCGGCGGCTTTCGGGCGGGCATCAATTTTGCCACTATTAACGGCCCGTCGGAGGTAAGTAATAGTGGCAGCGACCTGGAAGAATACAAATTCTCCAATGGCTTCCATGTAGGGGCTTCCGCCAACTACTTTTTCAACGACTATTTCGGGTTGCGTGCCGAGTTGCTCTATTCCCAGAAGGGAACCGACTACAACTACAACGGCGAGTCTTTCTGGATCCTCTACACGGCTGATGATCAGCCCATATACGCTACTGGCAGCCGGAACACTTCGCTTTCCATTACCAACTCCTATATTGATATTCCCTTTATGGCTGTCGGGCGCTTCGGCAGGATAGAACTATCCGGAGGGCTCAACCTGGGCATTCTGATTTCCTCCCGCGGGTCAGGGGAACTGTCCTTCAGCGGGCAGACGGCCGCCGGCTCTACCGTCGACCCGTTCACCATTGCCCTGGAATTCAACTACTTCGACGATGCTTTCCAACGGACGGACATCAACGAGGTCGAGATCCGGGACATTGATGGCAAAACTGTGGAAATCCCCAAAACCCTGGGCGCCAACTTCCAGGAGCTCGAAGGAGACCAAAGGCTTTTCAACACCATTGACCTGGGCCTGATCGGCGGCCTGGCCTTCTACCTCAACCAGGGCCTTTACGTGGGCCTCCGCGTCAACTACGGCCTGTCCGACCTGACCAAAACCGAACGGGATCCCTCCCGCCGCTCGCTGGACGATGCCAACAACCTCATCTTCCGGGACGACGACGACCGCAACTTAAACTTACAGGCTTCCGTAGGATTTAGCTTTTAGCGCATAGTGAGCAGGAGACTTGAAGTTCTCCTGCTCACTAAAAAAGGCCTCTCCCGCAAAGTTACCTTTCCTTTTTTGCAAAAAACAGGACAGTTGCCGCACCTCTTTCACTACCTGTTTTTATAGCGAATCACTACCAAACAGCCCTTACCCTTTCATTATCAAGGCCCTATAATAAACACCGGCCGATCTTTTCCGCTTGCCATTAATATGCCATACAAATGAAATATTCTGGGCGCTGAGGCCTGGAGTACACCTTTTTCTAATGCTTTTCCACTCGCAAAAACACATTTTTCCGATTTCCTCCTTGCGTCGTATCCTCAAAACTTTTACATTTGCACGATATTACCCATTTGGGTAAAAAACAAAATATGGAAGCATCAACCGAAGATAAAATACTCAATGCTGCCCGGGAGGTCTTCACCCGCAAAGGCTTCGCTGCAACACGTATGCAGGAGATCGCCGACCAGGCAGGCATCAACAAGGGTTTGCTGCATTACTACTTCCGCAATAAGAACAAGCTTTTTCACGCGGTATTTGATGAGGCCTTCGACCAGTTTATCCTCCGCATTAATGAGGTATTCGCTGCGGACATGCCCCTTTTTGAAAAGATAGATGCTTTTGTCAGCCAGTACATGGCTATCCTGATCGCCAATCCGGCCCTTCCCTCCTTTGTGATCAATGAGCTGAACCAAAAAGGCGAAGCCTTCGTGAAAGAACTGATGAGCAGGAAGAACAAGCCTAATCCCCTGCCTCTGATCGGGCAAATACAGATGGAAGTACAAGCAGGCAGGATACGGGAGGTCAACCCGTTTCACCTCGTTCTGAATATGATCTCCCTTTGCGTCTTCCCTTTCGTTGCCCGCCCCTTATTCCAGGGAATCGCCCAGGTAGACGACGAAACTTATCTGAATCTTATGGAAAGCCGCAAGCCGGAGATCATCGACTTCATCCATAACGCCATTCGGGTTTAATTTTTACCCATCTGGCTAAACCTTGTACGCAAATGAGAAAAACGCTCACTTTTCTAGCCCTCATGGGAGCCTCAGTCCTGGGATTTACCCAAACGGCTAAGATCTCGCTGTCCGATTGCTACCAAAAGGCCCGTGCCTATTACCCCCTATACGGCCAAACCGCACTGCTGGAACAGGCCAATGCCGTACAGTTGGAGCGCATACAGAAAGAACGCCTGCCGGAGATCACCTGGAACGCCCAGGCAAGCCTGCAATCGGAAGTGGTGAAATTTCCCTTCCAACTGCCGCTGCCCCCCGGTGAGCCGGGACTGGACCTGCCTCTATATCGTATTCAAACTACCGCCGACCTGCAATATACCATCTACGACGGCCGGCTCAACGAAGCCAGGCAGAAAATAGAAAAAGCCCAACTGGCGGCCGACCGCCAGCAAATACAGGTAGAACTGGACAAGCTCAAATCCCAGGTCAACCAGTTCGTCTTCGGTATCCTGATGCAAAGAGAGCGGATCGAGATCCTGCGCAACAACCAGGCCACCCTGGAAAATAAGGTGGAAACGCTGGAAGCAGGCCTGCGTCACGGCGTAATATTACCGGCGGATATCGACAAGCTGCGGGTAGAGATCCTTCGGCTCCAGACAGAGATCGAACAGGCAGAAGGTACCATCCGAGGATTGACGGCCAGCCTGAGCGCACTGATCGGAGAGCCCCTGTCACCCGAAGTAGAATTCACCCTGCCGGACATGCAACCCGCTGCCGCTAAAACGGAATTGCAACGAGCGGAACTGCAACTATTCAATTTCCAGAAGGAAAGCATCCTGGCACGGGAAGATATGATCACTGCCGCCCGGCGGCCCAAAGTCGGGGCTTTCCTGCAGGCAGGTTTCGGAGCTCCCAACCCCCTCAACTTTTTCGATGAAAGCCTCAGCCCCTTTGCCATGGCAGGGGTGAAATTCTCCTGGAAAATATTCGACTGGGACCAATCCAGCCGAGACCGGCAACTGCTGGCCCTGAAAAGCCAGATGGTGAACCAGCAACGGGACGCTTTTGAGGCCAGTATAGAACGCATGGACGGTAAATACCAGGAAGACATCGCCACCCTGGAAAAGCTCATGCAGCGCGATGAGGAGATCGCCCGGCTGCAGGAACGCATCCTCGGGCAGGTCTCTTCTCAACTGGAGCAAGGAGTAGCTACCTCTACGGACTACATCACCCAGGCCAATGCTCTGGCCCAGGCGCGGCTAAATCGACAACTTCACGAGTTGCAACAGCAACAACTTAAAGTTGATTACCTCACCCTTAAAGGACAGCTTTAAAATTTTGAATACCATGAAAGCACCCTCTTTTTTATTCATCCTCGCCATTTTCTCACTCCCTGCCTGCCAGGAAAATGGCAATAGTGCCGACGCCTACGGCAACTTCGAAGCCCAGGAAGTGATCGTTTCCGCCGAAGGCAACGGCGAGTTGTTGCGCCTGGAGGTGGAAGAAGGGCAGTCTCTTCAGGCCGGCCAGCCTATCGGCCTGATCGATACTACCCAACTGCACCTCAAACGCCAACAGATCCAGGCAAGCATCCAGGCAATTACCAGCAAAACTCAGGAGGTACAACCTCAGGTCGATGTCCTGCTGGAACAAAAACAAAACCTGAAGCGCGAGGAAAAACGTTTCCAGGCACTGGTTGCAGATAATGCCGCAACACCTAAACAACTGGATGATATTCAGGGGCAGATCGAAGTAGTGGACAAGCAGATCGCCGCCACTCTTTCTCAAAACAAGACCCTCAACCGGGGGATACTCGCTGAGATCGCACCACTGCAGGCCCAGATTGAGGTGATCGACGATCAGATCAGGCGATGCTACATCAATAACCCCATCGACGGTACGGTACTGCTCAAACTTGCCGAGCCCCACGAGATGGCAGCCATGGGGAAGCCCCTCTACACCATCGCCAAAATGGATGAGCTGGAATTGCGTGCCTATATCGGCGGCGCCCAATTGTCTCAAATCAAGCTGGGCCAGAAAGTGGCAGTATTGATCGACCAAGACCAGGATAGCAACCAAAGCCTTTCCGGGACCGTCAGTTGGATCTCAGACAAAGCTGAATTCACCCCCAAGACGATACAGACCAAGGAAGAACGGGTCAACCTCGTATACGCCTTCAAAGTGAAGGTCAAAAACGATGGCTCGCTCAAGATCGGCATGCCGGGGGAAGTGGTGTTGGAAAAGAAGGAAGGGGAAACCGCAGAAAAGTAGGTAATAGGCCTCGGGTTTTGGGCTAAAACGCCCCCTGGGCCAATGCCCCTCCGGCCATCCAACCATTTAACCTTAAACCGTATTACCATGGCCACACCTGCCATTCAAGTCGAAAACATCAGTAAGCGCTACGGCAAGAACGTCCTGGCGCTGAACCAGGTATCTCTGGAAGTGGGCCAGGGTGAACTATTCGGCCTCATCGGCCCAGACGGAGCCGGCAAAACGACGCTGATCCGCATCCTGGCTACCCTCCTGTTGGCTGATAAAGGCTACGCCGCTGTCAACGGCTGGGAAGTACGCAGAGATTATCGCCAAATACGCAGCCACATCGGCTACATGCCTGGGCGGTTCTCTTTGTATCAGGACCTGTCCGTCGAAGAGAACCTGCATTTCTTTGCGACCATATTCGGCACTACAATAAAGGAAAACTACGAATTGATCCGGGACATTTACGTGCAGTTGGAGCCTTTCCGAACGCGCAAGGCAGGTAAGCTTTCCGGCGGGATGAAGCAAAAGCTCGCCTTATGTTGCGCGCTGATCCACAAACCAGTTGTCCTGTTACTGGACGAGCCGACCACCGGCGTCGACCCGGTATCCAGAAAGGAATTCTGGGAAATGTTGAAAAGGCTTAAGGAAAAGGGTATTGCGATCCTGGTCTCTACTCCTTATATGGACGAGGCCAGCCTCTGCAACCGGGTGGCCCTCATCCAAAAGGGCGCCATACTGAGCATCGACGAACCGGAAAAGATCGTCTCCGGTTTTGACAAACCGCTGCTTGCCGTACGCACCAATGACATGTACCGCCTGATCCACGACCTCCGGGATTTTGAATCCACCCACAGTGCATTTCCCTTCGGGGAATTTGTGCACCTGTCTCTGAATAACCCGATCTGGCCCGAAGCTATCCATGCCTATCTGGCGGGCAAGCAACACACGGGCATCGAGATCAAACCCGCACAAGCCACCATTGAAGATGCATTTATGGAATTGATGACTCAAGGGGAAATGGTTGATTAGGTTAATTGAAAGGGTAGGCCGCAACTCCACAGCTCCGCCACCCCATCAACAAATATCCAATCAACTTAATTAAACAATCAACGAATAACCGATCAACAATAATGGTACCAGCCATCACCGCCGACAAACTGACCAAAAAATTTGGAGATTTCACTGCCGTCAACCAGATCACTTTTGAGGTCAAGAAGGGGGAGATCTTCGGTTTCCTGGGGGCCAACGGAGCCGGCAAGACTACGGCTATGCGCATGCTCAATGGCCTGTCGAGGCCCACCGCCGGGCAGGCATCGGTGGCCGGGTTTGACGTTTACAGGCAGACGGAAAAAATCAAGCAACACATCGGCTACATGAGCCAGAAGTTCTCTCTCTACGAAGACCTCACGGTTAAGGAGAACATACAGTTTTATGGCGGCATTTACGGCTTGCCGGGGCGCGAGATCCGCCACCAGGTGAAGGCGCTGATCGAGGGGTTGGGCATGCAAGCTTTCGCCGGTACGCTGGTTAAGTCGATCCCGCTGGGCTGGAAACAAAAGCTCTCCTTTTCTATTGCCATCATGCACCGGCCCGGGATTGTTTTCCTCGATGAGCCGACAGGAGGAGTAGATCCCATCACCCGAAGACAATTCTGGGAGATGATCTACAAAGCTGCTTCCGAGGGTATGACCGTTTTCGTAACGACCCACTACATGGACGAAGCAGAATATTGCGGCCGCGTTTCCATTATGGTCGACGGCCGCATTGCTGCGCTCGACACGCCGCGGGCACTTAAAGAACAATTCGGCGCCAGTTCTATGAACGATGTCTTTCTACAGCTCACCCGCCCCAAATCGTAAAGGCCATGAAACAATTTGGCATTTTCATACAAAAAGAACTTTTTCACATCCTTCGCGACCGGCGTACCTTGTTCATCCTGCTCGGTATGCCGATGGCGCTGGTGCTGCTCTTCGGCTTCGCCATTACCAACGAGATAGACAATGCCCGCATTGCCATCCTGGATCAATCGAAGGGAGAGATGAGCCAGGAGATCACGCAGCGACTGGTGGCTTCCGGCTATTTTCTTATCGATGAGAACCTGCAGGAAGTTGCCCAGATCGAGCAGCACTTCCGGCAGGGAAAGACCAAGATGGCCGTCATTTTCCCTTCCGAACTTCAGGAAAACATGCGCCGCAATCTGCCCACACAGATCCAGCTTATTGCAGATGCCACTGACCCCAATACGGCTACCACGCTGATCAATTACGCCTCGGCCATCATCGGCCAGTACGTGCAGGAGCAGGCTCGCGGGCAGGCCATGCCGATGCTGATCCGCACCGAGGTAAAAATGCTTTATAACCCCCGGCTGAAGAGCGTGTTTATGTTCGTTCCGGGAGTAATGACCGTGATCCTGATGCTGGTCTCTGCCATGATGACCTCCATCGCCATCACCCGGGAAAAAGAGCTGGGCACCATGGAGGTGCTGCTTGCTTCTCCGCTAAAACCGGCAATGATCATCGTCGGGAAAGTGATCCCTTACATCCTGCTGGCGCTGGCCAATACGGTAGTGATCCTGTTACTGGGCACTTTCGTATTCGGCATGCCGGTGCGGGGCAGCCTGGCCTTGCTGGGGTTGGAATGCCTGCTGTTCGTCATTGCCGCTCTGTCTTTGGGGATATTGATCTCTACCCGAACCGATAGCCAGCAGGTAGCCATGCTGATCTCCCTGATGGTCCTCATGCTGCCGACCATCCTTTTATCGGGCTTCATTTTCCCGATCGAATCGATGCCAAAAGTACTGCAGGTGATCAGCAATATCATACCGGCCAAATGGTTCATCATCATTCTGAAGAACATCATGCTTAAAGGTACGGGAGCAGAGTTTGTGTGGAAGGAAAGCCTCATCCTTGCCGGTATGACGCTGTTTTTTATCGGCGTCAGTGTGCGAAACTTTAAGATCCGATTGGAATAAAGGGCTGAAATGGCTTTGTGAAATACTACAAAAGGGTTTCCCGGAGCCGGCCAGTTTGAAAGAACGAAGGTATTTCCTCATGGAAATTTCATAATACAGCCTTAATGAGAACCATACTTTTCATTGTCCGCAAAGAATTTCTGCAGGTTTTTCGGCACAAGGTCATGCTACCATTGATCTTTCTGATGCCGATCATACAGCTCGTCATCCTGGCACACGCTGCCGATTTCGAGGTAAAGAACATCAACCTGCACGTCGTCGATCACGACCAGAGTCAGGCCTCCCGTCAGCTGATCAGTAAGTTCAGTGCTTCCCGAAATTTCAACATCATTGGATCCTCCTTTTCCAGCCAGGTAGCCTACGATGAGATACAACGAGGAGATGCCGACCTTTTCATCGAGATCCCGGCCCACTTTCAGCGCCACCTGATCCGGAACAACACGGCCAGCCTGCAACTTTCTGTCAATGCCATCAATGGCGTACAGGCAGGGCTGGCCAGTGCCTACGCCAGTGCTATCATCCAGGATTTTAATGGGCAGGTACGGGCCGAATGGGCAAAAACGGCTGCTCCCCCGGGGTTGAGCGTCACTTTCTCCAACTGGTTCAATCCGGAAATGAACTACCAAACCTTCATGGTACCCGGTATTCTGGTTCTGCTGGTCACCCTGATCGGCATGTTCCTCTCGGGTATGAACATCGTAAAGGAGAAGGAGATCGGCACCATCGAGCAGATTAACGTGACCCCTATCCGCAAGTACCAGTTCATCATCGGCAAGCTGCTGCCCTTCTGGATCATCGCTCTGGTAGAATTGTCGATCGGCCTTTTTGTAGGTTGGCTGATCTTCGACATTCCCTTTGTAGGCAGCCTCTGGCTGATCTTTGGTTTCGCCGCCATCTATCTGCTGGTAGTGCTGGGGCTGGGGCTGTTGGTATCCACCTTTACCGAAACGCAGCAACAGGCTATGTTCGTCTCCTGGTTTTTCCTGATCATCTTCATCCTGATGAGTGGGCTGTTTACTCCCATAGAAAGTATGCCGCCATGGGCGCAAGCCATCACCCGCTTCAACCCCGTGGCCTATTTTGTGGAGGTGATGCGTATGGTATTGCTAAAGGGCAGCAGCCTGATAGACATCCGCCAGCACCTGATCGTGATGCTGACGGCAGCATTGGTAGTGAATGCGCTGGCGGTTATGAACTATCGGAAGACGAATTAAGGGCGCTTCCTACTCCCCAAACAACCACTTCGACCTCAGGGCCAACTCTTCCTCCGTAGCATCCGGTTTGGGGTATACTTTGTGGTCCCCCGCATCGTACTCCATACCTATCTTATTGAAGATCTCATTGATGGGTAATGGCTTAATGCCACCGACATAGTCTTTGAGGAATTTTCCTACCTCCGGATACGTCATTTCGGTGATAACGGCGAACAGATCTGCATCTTTGAAGGATTTGTACCGGCCATACCTCACCGCCAGTTCTTTGACGAGCCGCTTCATGCTGTAATCACCATTCGACAAGGCACGAAGCTCGATATCCAGCAGCAGGCTGGCCACCACCCCTTTCAGTTCCAGGTTAGGGGCCTGGCCGGCAAGGCCGGTGTAAGACCGGCGGCTCACTTCTGTAAGGGAAACATCGCTGCGGAAATCTTTCATACCACCCAGAAAATCGTTTACAAACCAGAAAAAGGTTTTTTCCGGGATTAGGCCCTGGTTGACGCGGGCATGATAGTAGAGATACTCTGTCGCCCCCTGGGATAACCATTGGTGACTGGAGGCCACGGGTTGGTCGAAATCAAAATGCAGCCATTCCTCGGAATGGATATTCATGGGAGCGTAAATATGCAGGAACTTATGCATATCCTCTTTTTCCAGAGCTTCTTCCAGATTGGCGGCCTTGAGCATTTTGGGGTCCCATTGTTCCGGCCATATGCCTACCGAGGAATTGCAGTGCTCGAGCGCTTCCTGTATAAAAATATCGCCCCCGTAGAAAAAAAACAGGAAGGCATATTTTTCAGCAGGCAACTCCCCGCCAAAGTAGCCGGTTAGTTTTGGCAAGAGCGGTTCATAGACCTTTTTTATCCGCTCCGGGCCTACTGCCCGGTTTTCAGAGAAGACGCCAATCTCCACCACCATATTGCCCACCGGAAAACTTACCGGGTGCTGGTCGGTATAGAGTATGGGGTGCTCTGCCAGTTCCCGATAGGAAGGGAAAGAAAAAGCATCCCGGGCAGCTTCTGCCTGCATTCCTTTGATGCCGCTGCAGGCAAAAAGCCCTTTGGGGCGTACGATATAGATATGGAATGGCAGGTTTTCCATTCCTTCCACATATCCAAACAGGCCCCCGGGGTTCAAAAGGAACCCTCTGTCTTCAATGAAGAAGTTCTCTGCCGGCAGATACTTTGAATTTTGAAGCCGGTATTTCCACATATTGCGCACCTTATATTCAATGCGCTGCAGGCTCCTGGCATCCCGGATCCGCCATTGATTCTGTCCGGCCCGTTCGGCAGGCAGTGGCATATCCCACTTATCAAAGGCGGCAAGTTCTGCCACCATGGTACCAAATTGCATATCGGTGCTGTAGTTCCCTGGTACAGCAAGCGGGAAAGTGTAGAGGATCTCGTCCTGATTAATAGCCGGTACGGCAAGCTTGATAGACAACATCCCCTTGTCTAACTTATTCAGATCGAGTTGGTAAGTGTAATTGGCCTGGCTCAGGCCGGAAAAAGAGAGGAGAACGGCGGTGGCAATGGCCAGCAGGTTTTGTAAAGGTCTTTTCATTGGTTCTCGTTTTTGGGCGGCTCAACAGTAAAGCCCCTCAAGGCATGGACAAACACCATCTTAACCCGCCCGTTGGTTGCCATTTCGGAGAAATGAGTAGCGGAAAAGGCAGCTACTATAAGTAAAACACTTCTGTGGCGAAATTGGATATTCCGGGAGGGAATACTTTATCCTTCCATTTCCCGGATCAAGCCCAACAGGCTCTGCTTCAGCTTATTCGTCCGGATGGTAATGCTCTCCACGCTGGCGGTGTTGTACTTTTCATCTTCGCTGATTTCATGCCAGCGTTGTTCCAGGAGTAGCACCTGGTCGTAGAGGGGCTTTTCGGCCCTGGTCAAACGAATGAGTTGTTGGATGAGTTCTTCCGGATTGCCTTTGCGAAAAATATCCCGTAATTCGTCTGTGTTATAAACAGGTTTCGCCTTATTCGCCGTTTGGGGTGAAGCAGCGCTATAATCCAGCCGCTCTCTGATGCTTTTGGCCAGTACATTGACTTCCCTGCTTATCCTGGTATAGGCCTCATCAGTGTTGTCCCACTGTGTAATAAATTTCCCCTCGCGGGGCAAGGCCTGTAAGCGGCCGATATCAAGGTCTTTCCATTCACAAGGGTTGAAGAGGACGGGAATAACGATGGCCCGGTTTTGCTGATAGAGGTTGTAGGCATCCTGCTGAATACCCAGGCACTCCAGGCTGGACAGGAAATTATTGCTCAATAAAAGCAAAATGGCCTCCGCCTCGTTCAGCGCGCCACGCAGTGCTGCGTCCCGATTTCCGGCGGGGCTCTTCTGTTGGTCAAAGATCTCCACCTTTTTAAGATGCAACAACAGGGCCATGCTTTTCCTGAGCTCCTCCCCTCCCGCCTGGTCGGCAGGCTCGGAGGCATAGGAGAGAAAGACCTTCACCGGCCCTTCCCCCCGGGGAGTGGAATACGGAGAAACAGCAACAGGTTCGGAGGCGCCGGAAACAGGGGGCGGGGCAGATGCTGCTTTGTTTTTGGTATCCTGGTGAATGGCATCCGCCAGGCGAAAGAGTTGCAGCTTCAAGGTGCTGCGCCGCTCGCGAATACCAGCTGACTCCCCCATGATGAGCGCTTCTTCCTCCAGGGTTTTTAAATCGGAACGGCGCATGCGCACTGCAGTCGTTTTATCAGGGCTGTCCTGTTGGGCAAAAGATAACAGAGCAGCGATGGCCGCTTCCAGCCTGTTCTCTTCAATGTGCGCGATGATATCGTTATAGGCCTGTTCGGCGGTTGACATAGTTGTTTTTTTGAATACCCAAAAATATTCAATTTCTTACGATGAAAACAAAGGTTGAGTTATCTCATTGAGAAATGAAGCCGTTTTCATTAACTTGAAGGAGATATTAAGAAGAATTACGATGAAGAAATTACTGGTCGCTGTAGATTTTTCTCCTGCTTCCCAATATGCTTATGAATATGCCGAATGGCTGAGCCTGCAGCTTGGAGGAACGCTATCCGCCGTTTACGTCAATACGGCTACCCACGCGGAGAGCACCATCCCTGAAGAGAAGCGCAAAGAAATGATCCAAAAGGAAAACGAGGGCTATAAAGAACGCCTGCACCAGTTCACGGCCAACTATCCCAACCGGGATGAGGAGGCGCTTACCGAGGTAAGGCCGGAGCAGTTGCTCGTAGTGGTGGGCCGCGTTGTCCCCGCTATCATCAAGGTAGCCCTGGAGATCAAGGCGGAGGCCATTGTGGTAGGCACCCGTTCCAAGCACAATCTCCGCGACCACTTGTTCGGCAGCGTAACAACACACCTTATCGGACAGTCTCCCTGCCCGCTCATCATTGTACCGGAAGGGGCGGCCTACAAAACAATTGGGCGGATCGCTTTGGCCGTAGATATACATCAACAGAAAAGACCGGTCCTTCCCGCTGTACAGGAAATAGCCAACGCACTGGGTGCCGAGCTCCGGCCTTTTTATGTAAACCTGTTGCCCGAGGAGCAGGATCAATTCAAGGAAGAACCGCTGAAGAAGGCCGGGCATGAAATTACTATGGTAAGAGAACGGACCCTGGTGGAGGGAGTGGATTACTTCCTGGAAAAGTACCCCTCTGAGATGCTGGCGCTATATCTTCCCCGACAAGCATTCCTGAAGGGCCTACTTCGTGGCCGGCTATCCCGCCACCTGGCGTGGAATGCGCCAGCGCCCCTGCTTCTGATCAGGGAAGAGTAAGAGCCCACGAGAGGGGATTACTGGTCATAATGCAGTACCAACAAGGGCACTGTTGTATGGAAGGCCATACGTTTGGTAACACTTCGGTGGAAAAGGGTTTCCAGGAAGCTACGATGCACGGTACCCATGGCAATGAGGTCTGCGTCGATATCTTCGGCATATTTTACGATGCCCTCTTCAATATCCGAGCATTCTATTTCTACCGTGTTGAAGCCAATGTCGGGCATGTTTTCCCGGACGGCCTGTTCAAATTCCACCTTTGAAACCGAATAGGGTTTGCCGGCTTCTTCTTCCACGTGGACGAAGTGAATATTAGCCGGGCCTACTCCGGCCATCTCGATCAATTGCTGAAGGACCGCTTCGTCAGCCGCATTGTAATTGCTGGCAAAAACGATCTCTTTGAACCCTTTGCACTTGCAATTGCCGGGTACCAGCAATACCGGGCAGTGCGCATTGCGGGCAACATGAGTAGACACGCTTCCGAACACCTTTTCCATCACATTACCCTGCCCGGTAGTACCCATTACAATGAGGTCGGCTTCTTTGGATAACCGAACGACTTCTTCGCCCGCAAAACCTATATAAAGTTCTGTTTGGGGCTTCGCAACGGTAGCTACGGAACCGGATTGGCGACTGGCAACAGTATGTTCAGCGATGAAGTTCCTCATCAGTTCCCGCTTGACTGACTCAAACTCTGCCGCCGGCATATCCAGATAAGGGTTGGAATAATCAAAGGAAGGATGATAGGCATGCATCACCCTAACTTCGGCTGAAGGGTTATCCGCAGCCAGCCTTTGGGCAAAGCGATAGGCATTAGCGGCTATATCGGAAAAATCTGTAGGAACGAGGATCTTTTTCATGGGTTTGGGCTTTTGCATGAATGGCCTTAAATTCCGGACTAATTCATCAACACTGGGCACTTCATCTTCATAGGCGGGGATGCCGTTGATGAGAAGAGCAGGAGCCGCTTTTATCTGGTACTCCAGAATTTCGTGTACGCTGGTCACTTCCTCCAACTCAACATTCAGTTCAGGGAGGCGAGCCAGCGCCTGCTTCACATTGGCTTTCAGGGCCCTGCTCTTCCGACACCCGATACCTAATATTTTCAAATGCAAGTGCATGAATTCACTCAGGGTTTATTGCTGTCCAGTATTTGTTTGGCTGTCACTTCTTCACTGGCCAGCGCTTTTATCACATCAAAAGTTGTAACGATTCCTACCAAATCACCGTTCGCCTCATCTACTACCGGAACAGCGTGAAATCGGTTTTCCAGAAAAATGTCAAGTGCAACATTTATCCGTTGATTGGGAGTAAGCTTGGCCAAACCTTTGGTCATAATGTCTTCAGCTTTGTAGGCGCGAAGGCGTGCTTCATTCACAAACCGGTCCTCCTCATTGCGGCTGAAGCCGCGCATAAAATAGACAAAATCAGTTTTACTGACCAGGCCAACAATCTGCTTGTAGCTCACCACCGGAATGTGGTGGATCTTATTCTTTTCAAAAATCTCTTTGATCTTGATCAGCTTGTCATCGGGGTTAACCGTGATCAGGTTCGTGGTCATCAGCGACTTAACAGGTGCTAGGACGTTCATTTTTTTCCATATTAGACGGTTAGAGAATACTAATGATTACATAGACAATATCAAAAAATGGGCCTGCCCGGTAACTGATGAATATCAACGGAGCTAAATGATTTTCATCAGCCGGGCTAAACCAGGAAAATTCAAGTAAATGAGGGCAGTTTTTATTTTTCCACTTCGTTTTATACAGTTTAAACTTATTTCTGTTTGTATTTTTGTTGACCCTGGCCAAATCTACCAGCTAAAATACGAAATAGCAGATTGGCCTGCCGCGTAACAAATTGGCCGGTTAAGCCGTTTTGGTTACCGGGAGGCCCAAATGCAAACCTGATTATATGAAACAATTATTCACCTTGCTCCTGCTATGCCTGGGGATATTTACCGCCACGCAAGCTCAATCTATTGACGAACTGGAAAAGCAACTCCAGGAAGCCAGCAACAGCAAGGATAGATTATCGCTGAATTATCAACTGGGCGAAGCTTACCTCCGCTCCAGTTCAGAAAAATCGATAGCGTACGGCAAGAAAGCCTTCGACATTGCCCGCGACCTCGGCAACGACGGAATGATGGCTCGTTCAGCCTTCCTTGTAGGGAAAGGTTATGTGCGCGACCGAAATGACCGCAACGCCAAGACCTGGTTCGATACCGCCCTTGCCGCCGCTAAAAAAGCCGGCGATTCCGACCTGATCATCAAAAGCGTGGAAAGCCGCAGCAAAATTGAAAAGGATGACCGCGATTACCGGGAAGCTTATCAGATCGTAGAGGAGGCATTCAAATACTTCAGCCAGAAAGGGACAAGTATCAGTGACCTCGAAGAAAAATACGAGCGCCAGCGCGTCGCCCTGCTGCAGGAAAAAAAACGCCTGGAGGACGAGATCAACAACTTGGCCTCAGAACGCGATGAGCTTTATGTAGACCGCAACCGCCTCCAGGAACGCCAACAGGAACTGGTGCGGGATAAGGCCAAGGTCGAAGAACAGATCACGGAAAAAGAAGAACGCCTGGCGACCATTTCCGAGGCCAAAGAGCGGGCAGACTCCGTAGCCAGAACCAAGGAACGCGAGGTAAAATCGCTTACCCGGGAACGCCTGGAACAGGAAGCCATACTCAAATACCAGGAAGCTGAGTTGGCCAAGGCATCCCTGGAGGCAGAAAAAAACCGCCGGATCGCCGAACAGGCCGCTTCCCGCCAAAAACAGCTGCTGATCCTGGCTTCCTTTGGCACACTGCTGGCGCTTCTCCTGCTTGTCCTCTTCCTCTTCGCCCGCCGCTCCCGAAGCCGCCTCCAGGAAAAGAACAAGATCATTGACTCGGAACGACAACGGTCGGATGAGCTGTTGCTGAACATATTGCCCAAACCCATCGCCGAAGAACTTAAGGAATTTGGGAAAGCCAAGGCCCGCAAATACGATCAGGTAACGGTCATGTTCAGCGATTTTATAAATTTCACCAGTATTTCCGAACAGCTTTCTCCGGAGGACTTGGTTGAAGAATTGGATAAATGCTTCAAAGCATTTGACTTCATTCTTTCCCAGTACGACGATATCGAAAAGATCAAGACTATTGGCGATGCTTATATGTGTGCCTCCGGCCTCACCGGCCGCCGGGGCATGCCCTACAATATAATTCGCGCTGCCCTGGAGATGCAACAGTTCCTCAATGAGCAGAAACAAGAAAAGATGCGCTTGGGTAAACCCTACTTCGAAGCCCGAATCGGCATTCATACCGGCTCAGTAGTTGCCGGAGTAGTGGGCGTCAATAAGTTTGCCTATGACATCTGGGGGGATACCGTAAACATTGCCGCCCGAATGGAAGCCAATGGCGAAGAAGGCCGTGTCAACATATCTAATACGACTTACGGATTGGTCAAATACCAATTCGATTGCGAATATAGAGGAAAGGTTCAGGCCAAAAACAAGGGGCTGGTCGACATGTATTTCGTCCAGAAGGAAAAAGAGAAAAACCTGGCGGCAGTTACTGCTTGATTGTTTTTTCCGGCCGTGCCCGGTGGGGAGCGGCCGGAAAAAACAATTCCCTTCCCGCTCCTCAACCTCCCTTCCTTTTCAGGCGTTTCCTTTAGGCGCTTTTCCACTATCTTTGCAAAACACAAACCAGGAGGCTTCTTATGTCCTTTCAACTTCAATCTCCTTTTACGCCTACCGGCGACCAGCCGCAGGCGATCGAACAATTGGTGCAGGGGGTGCAGGCCGGAGACAAAGCACAGGTGCTGCTCGGAGTCACCGGCTCCGGTAAGACCTTCACCATGGCCAACGCCATCGCCGAGCTCAACCGGCCCACGCTGATCCTAACCCATAACAAAACGCTTACTGCACAGCTGTATGGCGAATTCAAGGATTTTTTCCCGGATAACGCCGTGGAGTATTTTGTTTCTTATTACGATTATTACCAGCCGGAAGCCTATATCTCCGTTACTGACACCTATATCGAAAAAGACCTGTCTATCAATGAAGAAGTAGACAAACTGCGCCTGCGGGCAACCTCCTCTCTATTGTCCGGCCGCCGGGATATCATCATCGTAGCCTCCGTATCCTGCATTTACGGCATGGGCAACCCGGAGGATTACAAAAGCAGCATCATCCGCATCAAGCAGGGGCAGGTAATTTCCCGCAACAGCTTTCTCTACAGCCTGGTCGAAAGCCTGTACTCCCGTACCGAAACAGACTTTCGCCGGGCCACTTTCCGCGTTCGGGGAGATACCGTTGACATCAACCTGCCGTATGTCGATTACGGTTACCGGGTGACCTTCTTCGGAGACGAAATTGAAAGCATCGAACGCATCGAGATAGAAAGCGGCAAACGTATTGAAGCAATGGAAACAGCGGCCATTTTCCCTGCTAACCTGTACGTTGCGCCAAAAGACCGAATCCACCAGATCATTCGCGATATCGAGGATGAACTGTATGAGCAGGAAAAGTATTTCGAACGGGAACGTCGCCTGCTGGAAGCAAAGCGCATCCGGGAGCGCACCGCTTTCGACCTGGAGATGATGAAAGAACTGGGCTACTGCAACGGCGTGGAGAACTATTCTCGCTTCTTCGACGGCCGCAAGCCGGGCACCCGCCCCTTCTGCCTGTTGGACTACTTCCCGGATGACTACCTGATGATCATCGATGAGAGCCACGTGACCATCCCACAGGTACGGGGTATGTACGGCGGCGACCGGGCGCGCAAGCTCAGCCTCGTCAACTTCGGTTTTCGCCTGCCCTCCGCTATGGACAACCGGCCGCTCAATTTCACCGAGTTCGAAGGACTGGTCAACCAGGTCATTTTCACGAGCGCCACTCCCGGCGATTACGAACTGGAACAGACCGGCGGCGTCATCGTTGAACAAATCATCCGCCCGACCGGCCTGCTGGACCCGCCCATCGAGGTGCGCCCCAGCCTCAACCAGATCGACGACCTCATGGAGGAGATCAAACTGCGCATCGAGCGCGACGAGCGCACGCTGGTCACTACCCTCACCAAGCGAATGGCGGAAGAACTGACCAAGTACCTGCAACGGCTGAACATCAAAGTGCGCTACATCCACTCGGAGGTCGACACCCTGGAGCGGGTGGAGATCCTGCGCGACCTGCGCCTGGGCGAATTCGACGTGCTGGTGGGCGTCAACCTGCTGCGGGAAGGGCTCGACCTGCCGGAAGTGTCCCTTGTCGCCATCCTCGACGCCGACAAGGAAGGCTTCCTCCGCAACAACCGCTCCCTGACGCAGACGGCCGGCCGCGCCGCCCGGAACTCCAACGGCCTGGTAATATTCTATGCTGATAAGGTGACCGACGCCATGCAGAATACCATCGACGAGACCAACCGCCGCCGCTCCATTCAGATGGCCTACAATGAGGAGCACGGGATCGTCCCGGAAACGGTGCGCCGCACCCGCGAGGAGATCCTTAGCAAGCAGTCCATCCTGGACATCCGTGGCATCAAGGAACGCGCCTACGTCGAGCCCGACGAGCCCAGCCTGGCCGCCGACCCGGTGATGGGCTACCTCAGCCGGGAGCAGATCGAAAGGATGCTATCGGAAACAGAGGAAAAGATGAAAAAGGCGGCGAAGGAGCTGGATTTCATTTCCGCCGCGCAGTATCGGGATGAGCTGTTTGCGCTGAAGAAGAAGTTGAGGGAGGTGGCGTAGGGAAGAGGGCAGGCTGGAACTGGTTATTGGTTTGCATGCAGTTGTCCGGTGGCCGTCATTCAGCTACAGATGAGATATTGCCTCTTTTCAGCTTGGAAATTACTGATCTAACCTTTTAAAAAAGTGAAATGAAGCGTAAGCCTTTATTCTGTGTACTTGCAATTATACTTTTTACTTTTTCTTGTGATGAAGAGGAAGAAATGGTGTGTCCTGAAGGATTCTCAGGAGTTCACTGTAAAGTAGAAGATGTTTGTATTACACAAAGCTTAGATTGTTTAAACGGTGGAGCTTGTATTGATGGTTCATGTGATTGTCCTGATGGTTTCTCAGGAACAAATTGCCAATTTGCAGATCCAGATAGGGTGCAAGAATTTCTGGACGGTGGAATTTATAGCCCTGTTCAGCTTTTTAGAGCGGGGATTCCACTTGATAGCCTCTATGGAAAAATATACCAGGGAGGGTTAATTTTCCACTTAGATACCATAAATGGAACGGGGTTAGTTGCTGCACCCAATGACCAGAGTACGGGAATACAGTGGGGATGTAAGGGGACGGCAATTCCAGGGGCATACGGGCCATTTATTGGAATGGGGAAGCAAAATACTATCAATATTATAAACGGTTGTTCAGAACTGGATATAGCGGCAAGGTTTTGCTATGACCTAGACTTAAATAATAAAACCGATTGGTTCTTACCATCAAAAGATGAATTGTGGGCAATGTATACGAATCTTCATCTGCGAGGGTATGGCCAATTTAATGGAGAGGCATACTGGAGTTCTACCCAGCCTTCTCATACTACTCATGCTTCTAAAAGTTACGCATGGATACTGTACATAAGAACTCCTGTTTTCTGGGTAACAGACAATAAAGACTATTCTCATTTTTTCGTTCGTGCCGCACGCGGATTCGAATCTCTTTAAGTGTTTGATCGAATTTCATACTTCGGGCTGAAAACCTGACTATCTGCGACAAGCAGGCAGTCGTACTTGCCGCGTTCATGGAGCAAACCTCTCAGGTAGTATACACCGAATTAAACAACACATAATCCGTCGTCAGGTCCGTTCCCCAGCCGACGCTCTCGCCCTCCCCTCCGTTCATATTGAGGAGGACGCGCAGGTGGGACTCCCGCAGCAGCCGCTTGACCTTATTGCGGTCGAATTCCGCCGGGCGCCCTTTTTCCAGTACCTGCACCAGGGTATCGTTATCCCCCAGAAAGAGGTCCACTGTCGTGTAGTCAAAAGGAACGCCGGCATTGCCGCCGGCGCAGATAATGCGCCCCCAGTTGGGGTCGCGGCCGAACATGGCGGTTTTGACCAGCGAAGAGTCCGAAATGGCGCGCACGAGCTGCCGGGCGGTACTTTCATCCGGAGCGCCGGTGACCTTGTACTCGATGAATTTGGAAGAGCCCTCCCCGTCGGAGACGATCAGCTTGGCCAGGTGGATCATCATCTCTTCCAGTTTTTGCTGGAACAACGGATAGCGTTCATCTTTAACTGATTCGATCGGCTTATTACCGGCCAGGCCGTTGCAGAGTACGGCCACCATATCGTTGGTAGATGTATCCCCATCCACCGTGATCACATTGAAGGAACGGTCCACACTTTTTTTCACGGCTTTTTGCAACACCTTGGGCTCGATGGCAATATCGCTGACGATGAAGCTCAGCATGGTCGCCATGTTGGGATGGATCATTCCCGAGCCTTTGGCAATACCGGCAATATTGATGGTGGTGTCGCCCAGTTTGAAATCGAGGAAGCCTTCTTTGGCAAAAGTATCTGTTGTCAAAATGGCATTCGCGGCGAAGGAGCCCGCCTTGGAATCGTTGGACAGTTTGCTCACGTTCTCCTTTATCCCTTTTACTACTTCCTCTGTCGGGAAAGGCTCGCCGATCAGGCCCGTGGAGGCTACCAGGACCCATTCTTTTTCTATGCCCAGCGATTCGGCCATGGCTTCTACCATGGCTTCAGCGCCCCGGCGGCCCTGTTCTCCAGTGCAGGCGTTGGCGTTGCCGGCATTACAGACAATGGCCTGCGCTTTACCCCCTTTCATGTGTTCGCGGGAAATCTTCACGGGCTCGGCTACCACCCGGTTTTGAGTAAAGGTACAGGCCGCGCTGGCGGGAACCTCAGAGTAGATGATCGCCAAGTCTCTTCGCATGGATTTAATGCCGATGTGGGCGCCCCAGCACTGGATGCCCCGGACATTGGTTAGGTTCTTTATCATTTCTTTTTTGATTTTTCTGATTGTAATAGATTGCATAGCTGCCCCTGGAGAAGTGAACCCGGATCACCAACTTATTTGGATGACAGACGGCTCACCAGCTAACCCGGGGAGACGCGCGTTTACCGTCTTCGACGCCAAAAGACTTTGGCGAACCAAGTGGACGTCAGCTTTTCGTTTTCAAATCAGGACAAACGTTTTTTCAGCTACGCAAATCAATACCGTCTTCGACGCCAAAAAATTTTGGCGAACCAAGTGGACGTCAGATACTTGCCGAGCCTGTGCCTTAAGGATTCAACGGCACCGCTACCAATCCTGCCTCTTCCTCCAGGCCGAACATCAGGTTCATATTCTGCAGGGCCTGTCCTGCCGCTCCCTTCACCAGGTTATCGATCACGGAAATGGTGATGATGCGATTGGTCCTTTCGTCGTAAGTGACGAATAGGTCACAAAAATTTGAACCCCGCACATCTTTGAGCGCAGGTGGAGCTTTCCGGAGCCGTACAAAGGGGTGCCCGTCATAAAATTCCGCGTACAAAGACAGGAGTTGGGGTTCGGTAACGCCTTCTCTTGGTTGGGTATAAATGGTCGACAGGATGCCGCGGTCAACCGGAAGCAGATGAGGAGTAAACTGCACTTTCATCGGCCCGCCGGATGACAACCCGGATAGTTGTTCTTCAATCTCTATGGTATGACGGTGCCCCTTCAGCCCGTAAGCTTTGAAATTATCGCTGACACTGGAATAATGAGTCGTCGGTTTGGCTTTAACGCCGGCGCCGGTCACCCCCGATTTGGAGTCGATAACGACCTGGCCAGGGATGATGATATTGGCCTTCACCAAAGGCGCCAGGCCCAGAATGGCGCTGGTCGGGTAGCAGCCGGGATTGGCGACCAGCCTGGAAGCGCAAATCTCTTCCCGGTGCAGCTCCGGAAGGCCATAGGCCGCTCCATCAAAACCTTGGGGGTAACTGTGTTTTTTGGAATACCAGGAGGTGTACACATCGGGCCCTGACAAACGAAAATCTCCCGACAGGTCGATCATGCGAAAGCCGGCGCCCTCGTATTTTTCTACATACTCCATGGAAACGCCGTGCGGGAGCGCCAGGAAAACAACATCCAGATCCTCTTCCAGTACTTTAAAAGCGGGCTGCAACTCGATGTCGGCCAGCCCCTGGAAATGAGGATGGACATCTGAAAAATACTCCCCTTTACGGCTGTCGGATGTAATGATCCTGATATCGACCTCCGGATGGTTATACAAAAGGCGCACCAGTTCCGAGCCGGCATATCCGGTAGCGCCGACAATTCCTGTTTTGATCATAAATATTCTTTTCAGATCTTCCAGGTTCTGGAAACCTGGAAGATCTATTCAAATTTCCTTTAGCGACTCGGCGATCACATCCACTACGCGTTCCAGCTCTCCGAAGGTGATCACCAGGGGCGGCACCAGGCGAAGGACGTTACCGGCGGTAGCATTGGCCAGCACGCCGTGCTCCATCATTTTCAGGACCAGAGGTTTGGTTTCGAAGTCGAACTCCACCCCGATCATCAGGCCCAGCCCGCGGATCTGTTTGAGGCCCGGATGGCGGCCGATCTTTTCCTCCAGCATTTCTTTCAGCCAGAACCCTTTACGGGCCGTTTGGCGCAGGAGCCCCTCTTCGTCGATCGCTTCCAGGGTGGCCAGGCCGGCGGCGCAGGCCATGGGGTTGCCCCCGAAGGTAGTGCCGTGGTCGCCGAATTCTATGGCGCCGCTCACCTTCTCATTGCTGAGGATGGCGCCGACGGGCAGGCCGTTGCCCAGCCCTTTCGCGAGCGTCATGATATCGGGCTGCACTTCGTAATGGCCTTTCGCAAAATACTCGCCGGTGCGCGCCACCCCACACTGTATCTCATCGAAGATGAGCACGATGTTTTCCCGATCGCACAATTCCCTTAGGGCGCGCAGGTAACAGGGTTTGGCTACATTGATGCCCCCTTCTCCCTGAACAGGCTCCAGGATAATGGCTGCAATGTCCTCGCTGGTGGCCTCCCGAATCGCCTCGATGTCGTTGAAGGGCACTTTGTGAAAACCCGAGGGCATCGGGCCGAATCCCCGCTGCATCCGCTCCTTGCCGGTGGCTATGGCCGCCAGTGTGCGGCCGTGGAAGGAGTTTTCCATAGAGATGATGCCGCCGCCCCGTCCGTTACTGTGGGCGTATTTGCGGGCGATCTTGATGGCTCCTTCGACAGACTCCGCGCCACTGTTGGAAAAGAAAACGCGGTCCAGCCCGGAAAGCTCCACCAGTTTCTTAGACAACATCACCTGCGGCTTACTGACGAAGAAATTGGAAATGTGCATCAGTCGCTCCGCTTGTTCCCGGATGGCCTTCACGACTTTGGGGTGGCAATGGCCCAGGTTGCAGACGGCTATCCCAGCCAGGGCATCGATATACTCCCTTCCTTCTACATCCCAAAGCCGGGCGCCGGCTCCCCGGTGAAAGGCCAGGGGGAAGCGCCGGAACGTGGGCAGATAATACTGCTGATCAACCTTGTGCAAAGCCGCATTCGTCGTTTTTTCTCTTATAAGCATATTTCGGTTCCGATTAATTTCTCCTTGTTCACTGCTTCAGCGATACTTTCCGGCTTGGTGCCGTTGATGATGCAGGCAGATTGCACCCCCTGGCGCAGCGCCAACTTACAGGACTCCAGTTTTGGGATCATGCCCCCTTTGATTACGGTGCCAACCAGGGGCTCCAATTCTTCCAGGCGCAGCTTCCTGATGACAGAAGCGGGGTCGTTGATGTCCCGAAGCAACCCATCAACATCGGTCAGCACCAGATAGGAGTTCGCATTCAGGGCGCCGGCCAGATGGCCGGCAAACATATCGGCATTGATGTTGTAATCGTTCCCGGCTTCGTCAGAGGCTATACAGGTTACGACTGGTAAATATCCGTTGTCCAGCAGGGTATCCAGCAGGGTTGTATCGACCTGCTCTACATCACCTACCTGTCCGAGGTCATGTTCTTCCATCTGGCCGTTCTGCACGGCACGATGATAACGCTTCCGGGCACGGACCATTCGGCCATCCTTTCCGGAAAGGCCGACAGCCTTTAGCCCGGCTTTATTCAGAAGGTTTACAAGGCTGCCGTTCACCTCTCCTTTCAAAGCCATTTCAATGTATTTGAGCGCTTCTTCCGAAGTTTTGCGGTGTCCTCCAATGAATTCAGACTCGATTCCCGCCAGTTTCAGCAGCTTTTTGATAAAGGGCCCACCACCATGAACCAACACGACGCGGTAGCCTTTTGAATGAAGCCTCCAAATGTTTTGAACCGTCAATTGTTTAATATATTCACTCAACATGGCATTTCCGCCGTATTTTATCAAAATAAGTGGCTTTTTTTTCATTAAATAGATTATTTATAACACAAAATTAACTTTTATTTCACAATTTGACGTGGAATAGCAGTTGGCAGCCGGCTCAACATTTCGTTATTGATCAGTTGCGTATAGTTGGAAAAGGAGCTCACGTAGATGGCATTGTTCTTTGGCGTAACTTTCAAATTCTGGAAAGGATACCACGCCATAGGGGAGCTTGGCCTTCTGCATACTTTCGATAACAGGAAGGCTCCACCCCAATAGTGCAAAACGATTGGCCATAAAATTTTAGAATTTTTTTAAGCGTATCAGTAACTATCAGCTATTCGCCGTTCGCTAAACGCTGCCTCAAAAACCGGATTTAGGGCAAAGAACAGGTTTCTTGAGCTTGGATTCCTGCAATTAGGGGCATAGTGCTGCGAATAGCGAACCGCTAAAAGCGAAATGCTGAATGGTTACGCATATCAAACAATAATAAATGAGGAGCCGCTAGAAAGCTTATCTCCGGCTACCCGTTATAGAAAGCGATGAGGCCGCTGATGTTCACTAAAGCTCCAATCCTTTTTTATATTACCTACAGTAAAGGCTGAGAGTAGAGCGCTCATCTGCATTCAGTTGCCCGTTTTCCCGATTTGTTAATGTTGATTTTGATGCTGCTTCAGTAAACTCTGGAATAACAAAAAGGGTTACCTTTACTACTTAACACTTACTCTAACTGTTTATGACCAAAAGAGCCACCCGCACGATCGCCCTCATTGCTATCGCAATTATTGCCATAGTTTTCATCGTTTTTCAGTCTGACATCCTGGGCGAAAAAAAACCAGCTCCTCCAGAGGAGGGGCCGGCCAGCGCACCTGCCCAGGGAGTTATGGCCCCTATTCCGGTTGAAGCCGTCCGGGTCGTCCCGGAAGCTTTACGGGACATCATTACCGTAAACGGTTCAACGGTGCCCAATGAGGAGGTTGCCATCACCAGCGAGGTACCCGGAAAAATTACCGTAATACATTTCCAGGAAGGCAAACTGGCCCAGAAAGGAGACCTCCTTATCCAACTCGATGACGAAGAACTGCGGGCGGAGCGGGAACGGCTTGCCGTTCAGCGTACCCTCAACGAAAAAATTGCTGAACGCCTGGAAGCCTTGTATAAAAAAGAAGGCGTAAGCCTGCAGGAATATGAAATTGCCGTAGCCGAAGCAGAAAAGGTAAAAGCAGAACTATCCCTGGTCGATGCCCAGTTGGAAAAACGAGTGGTACGGGCGCCCTTTAGTGGAAGGCTGGGCCTGCGCCTGGCCAGTGAGGGTACTTATATATCTCCAGGCACCCCTATCGTAAGCCTGATAAACGTGAATCCCATAAAGGTGGAGTTCAACGTTCCGGAAAAATACAGCCACCTGGTCGGTCAAGGCACCAGCGTTACTTTCCGCCTGGATGGCGATGACCGGGACTATCGGGCCACGGTCATTGCCAGAGAACCCAAGATCGATTCGGACACCCGTACGCTCCGCCTCAAGGCCATTGCTCCCAACCCGGACGGAAGTATCCTTCCCGGAGCATTCGCCAACGTCACCGTTGACCTTCGGGAATACGGACAGGCACTTCTGGTCCCTACCCAGGCTATCGTTCCTGAACTGAACGCCCAAAATGTTTACGTATTTCGAAACGGAAAAGCCGAACAGGTAGAAGTCCAAACCGGCCTGCGCCGGGAATCCCTCATTCAGATAACAGATGGCCTTTCGCCAGGTGATACAGTGATCACGACGGGCTTATTGCAGATACGCCCGGGATCCCCTGTTTCCATTTCCAAGTTGAACTAAAATCACCCTCCCTATGAGCCTTTCTTCCTTAAGCATACAACGTCCCGTCCTGGCTACTGTGATGTCGATCGTCATTGTCCTGTTCGGGATCATCGGGCTGACTTACCTGGGTATCCGGGAGTATCCCAGTGTAGACCCTCCGATCATTACCGTTTCCACCAGCTACGTCGGCGCCAATGCCGACATCATCGAGTCGCAGATCACGGAGCCCATCGAAGAGGCCGTAAACGGCATTGCCGGCATCCGGTCCATTACCTCCGTGAGCCGGGACGGCCGCAGCACCATCACGGTTGAGTTCAACCTGGAGGTGAACCTGGAAACGGCAGCCAATGATGTACGGGATAAAGTCTCACAGGTCGTTCGCAACCTGCCACCGGATACAGACCCTCCGATCGTCTCCAAGGCGGATGCCGATTCCGACCCCATTATCTTCCTCAACATTCAGAGCGACCGGCGGTCCCTTCTGGAATTGACCGATATTGCCGATAACATCTTCAAGGAAAGGCTGCAAACCATCAATGGAGTCAGCGAGATTCGCATCTGGGGCTCCAAGCGCTATGCCATGCGCCTGTGGATTGACCCGGATAAACTGGCAGCATACGACATGACGCCGCTCGATGTACAAACCGCACTGCGGCGGGAAAATATAGAACTGCCCTCAGGAAGTATCGAGGGCGTCAATACCGAACTCACGGTCAGGACCAAGGGCCGGCTGGTCACTCCCGAGGAGTTCAACAACCTCGTCTTGAGGGAAGAAGCCGGACGGATCGTACGTTTTCGGGACGTGGGTACCGCCGAGCTCGGCCCGGAAAACCTCCGGACGGTCCTGCGCCGAGACGGGGTGCCCATGGTCGGCAACGCGATCGTTCCTCAGCCCGGCGCCAATAACATTGAAATTGCCGATGAGGTCTACCGCAGGTTAGAGCAGATCAAAAAAGACCTGCCGGAAGACATCAGGTTGGGTATCGGGTTTGACACCACCGAGTACATCCGCGAATCCATTGAGGAAGTCAACCAAACCATTTATGTAGCTTTCGGCCTGGTGGTGCTCATCATTTTCCTGTTTTTGCGCGACTGGAGAACCACGATCATTCCCGTGCTGGTCATCCCGATCTCTCTGATCGGAGCTTTTTTTATAATGTACATTGCCGGTTTTTCCATCAATGTACTGACCCTGCTCGGCATTGTACTGGCCATCGGCCTGGTCGTCGACGACGCCATAGTTGTATTGGAGAATATTTATGCCAAGATAGAAGGGGGTATGGCGCCATTGGAGGCCGCTCTACTGGGTGCAAAAGAGATCTTCTTTGCAGTTATTGCCACCACTGTGGCCCTGGTTGCCGTATTCATGCCGGTCATCTTCCTGCAGGGTTTGACGGGGCGCTTATTCCGGGAATTCGGAGTGGTCATTGCCGGTGCGGTGATCATTTCTTCCTTCGTAGCATTGACGCTGACCCCTATGTTGTCTTCCAAAATTTTGAAGCGGCGGGAGCGCCAGCCCTTATTCTACCGGATCACCGAGCCTTTTTTTGTCGGCCTGACCAATGGATACCGCTACCTGCTCAATGCCTTCATGAAGGCTAGGTGGCTGGGTTTCGTGATTATGGGTATTTCCGGCGCCGTGATCTATTATATAGGCCGGGAACTTCCCTCTGAACTGGCCCCTCTTGAAGACCGCAGCCGGATTCGGGCCTTCGCCCGTGCCCCCGAGGGTTCGACCTTTGAATACATGGATGAATATGTATTGAAGTTAGTGAAGACGATCAAAGAAAATGCGCCTGAGGCAGAAAGCGTCGGGTCGGTCACTTCCCCGGGCTTTGGCGCTTCAACATCTGTCAATTCTGCTTTTTCCTGGGTTATTCTCAGCGACCCTGCCGAAAGGGAACGCTCCCAATCCGAGATCCTGAATTCCCTGCGGGGGCCCGTGAGTGAGCTGACCGGGGCCGTCACCTTCTTGTCGGAAGAACAAAGTATCGGCAACCGGCGAAGCGGGCTGCCAGTGCAATATGTCGTTCAGGCGCCCAATTTCAGCAAGCTTAGAGAAACGCTGCCCCGGTTTGTAGAAGCGGCCCGGCAAGACCCCACCTTTAGCTTTGTCGACGTAGACTTGAAGTTCAACAAACCCGAGTTGAGCATCAACATCGACCGGCAAAAAGCCCAGGACCTGGGCGTTTCCGTGCTCGATATCGCTCAGACCCTCCAGTTGGGATTCAGCGGGCAGCGCTTTGGCTACTTTATCCGCGACGGAGAACAGTATCAGGTGATCGGCCAGATGAAACGGGAAGGGCGCAACGAACCGATCGATGTCCGGTCCCTTTACGTACGCAACAAAGATGGCAAGATGATCCAGCTGGATAACCTCATTACCATGCAGGAGCAAACCAACCCGCCCACCCTTTTCCGGTTCAATCGCTTCGTCTCCGCCACTGTATCGGCAGCGCTGGCCGATGGAAAGACCATTGGAGAAGGGATCGAAGCGATGAATGTCATTGCCCAAGAAACACTGGGAGATGGCTTTTATACCGAGTTGTCCGGGCCGTCCAAGGACTTTGCGGAAAGTTCCTCCAGCCTGGTCTTCGCTTTTGCCCTGGCCCTCATTCTGATCTATCTGGTTCTGGCAGCCCAGTTCGAGAGTTTTGTAGACCCTTTCATTATCATGTTCACGGTGCCATTGGCACTGGCTGGCGCCGTCCTATCATTGAACTATTATGACCAGACGCTCAATATCTTTAGCCAGATCGGAATCATCATGCTGATCGGCCTGGTGGCCAAGAACGGTATTCTGATCGTGGAATTCGCCAACCAGCGCAAGGAACAGGGGCTGGAACGCCTGGACGCCATCAAGGATGCGGCGGCGGCTCGCTTCCGGCCCATTTTGATGACCAGCTTGTCTACGATCCTCGGCGTATTGCCGATCGCCCTGGCCCTGGGAGCCGGCTCCGAAAGCCGGGTGTCGATGGGTATCGCAGTTATTGGGGGATTGCTGTTTGCTACACTGCTGACACTGTTCGTCATCCCGGCTATTTATTCCTACTTATCCAGCAAAGAGGGTAAGCGGAATGTGGTTACGGATGAACACGTACGGAAGGTGCTGAAGGAGCCGGTGGAGGGGTGAGCGGGTATTCGGGGATAAGCACCTGTATCCGTCCTCTGTTGCGATTGCGGCATATTGAATGCAATCCTCCCGTCTCTGTTTATGTCTTTCCAGTTGTTCCTGAACTTTAGGAATAACCGCTGGTTTACCATCTTCATCCAGGTAAACAGCCCCTTCCGTCCTTTCCAAATATTTTCCGGACATTCGGGCGCCCTGCTTAATACGGATAAGGATGATTACGCATAAAACGAAGATGAGGGAGAATGGAAATAAAGGCTTTCGATGGCAAAAGGGTAAACAGATGGTTTTACCTCAAGAAGCGCGACAACCGGCCACTTAAAAATGGCCAGTCCGAGGAAGGCCGAAAACCGGACATTTCCACCCCCACTAAACCCCAAAAATTCCCTATTTTCACCAAATCACCAAAAGCAAAAATCACCCATGCCTGAAGATAAAAGACTATTCCTTTTAGACGGCCACGCCCTCATGTACCGGGCCCACTTTGCCTTCATCGGCCGGCCGCTCATCAATTCCAAAGGGGTCAACACCTCGGCCGCTATGGGATTTACCCGCACACTATGGGACCTCATGAGTACTCAAAAACCCACCCATATCGCGGTGGCGTTCGACTTGTCGACGCCCACTTTCCGCCACGAAATGTACGAACCGTACAAGGCCAACCGGGAAGATCAGCCGGAGGACATTACCGTCGCCATGCCCTACATTGAGGCTATCATAAAAGCGCTTAAAATACCGGTCGTCACGGTCGATGGCTTCGAAGCCGACGATGTCATCGGCACCCTGGCCCGGCAAGCGGCTGAAGAAGACTACACCGTTTATATGGTCACCCCCGACAAGGACTTCGGGCAACTGGTCACCGACAAGATCCTGCTGTATAAACCTTCCCGACAAGGCAACGGGATCGAGGTTATGGGCGTGCCGGAGATCCTGGACAAGTGGGGAATAAAACGCGTGGAGCAGGTCATCGATATGTTGGGGCTGCAAGGGGACAGTGTAGACAACATACCCGGCATTCCCGGTATCGGCCCCAAAACGGCCGCGAAACTTTTGGAAGAGTACGATTCTATCGAAAACCTGATCGAACACGCCGACGAACTGAAAGGCAAACAACAGGAGCGCGTTAAGGAATTCAGCGCACAGGCCATACTTTCCAAAAAGCTGGCAACCATCAACGTCGAAGTGCCCATACAATTTGATGCGGACCGGTTCATCATCGAAGAACCCGACCGGGAAAAGCTGGCTGAGATCTTCCGGGAACTGGAATTTCGAACCCTGGCGCAGCAGATCCTGGGTGAACCTGAAAAACCCCAACAGGCCGGTACCCAGGGTAACCTCTTCGAGCAAAGTGAAACGCCAAAACCAAATATTCCGCCACCGCCGGCCCATTCGGTCGCGGATAATAATATTGCCAATACAAAGCACGAATACCATCTGGTTGACACCGCCGGGAAAATGGCGGAACTGATCCAACTGTTGTCCGCGCAAAAAAGCTTCTGCTTCGATACCGAGACCACTAATGTGGAACCCACCCAGGCCGAACTGGTAGGCATGTCCTTCGCGGTTAAAGCAAAGGAGGCTTACTACGTTCCCGTGCCGAAGAAAAAGGAGAATGCACAAGGCATTGTAAACCAGTTCAAGCCCTTGTTCGAGAATGAAAATATTGAAAAGATAGGCCAGAACATCAAGTATGATGCCATTGTCCTGAAATACTATGGCGTGGAGTTGAAAGGGCACCTTTTTGACACTATGATCGCCCACTACCTGCTGGAGCCTGAGTTGCGCCACAATATGGACTACATGTCGGAAACCTACCTGAAGTACCAGCCCGTCTCTATTGACCAGCTGATTGGTAAAAAGGGTAAGGGGCAGCTGACTATGCGCGATGTAGAGGTGGAAAAGGTAAAGGAATATGCCGCTGAAGATGCCGATATTACGCTGCAACTGAAGGAATACCTGGCGCCCCGCCTGAAGGAGGAAGGCTTCCAGAAGCTCTACGACGAGATTGAAGCCCCTCTGATCCTTGCCCTGACCGACCTGGAATACGAAGGCGTCAATGTAGATTCGGAGTTCCTGAACGAATACTCCAAAGAACTGGACAAAGAGATCCTGGAATTGGAAGGAGAGGTCCACAAACTAGCCGGGGTAGATTTCAACATCGCCTCGCCGAAGCAGGTGGGGGAAGTGCTGTTTGACAAGCTCGGCCTCCCCTACCGCTGGAGAAAAACAAAGTCGGGCCAGTACAGCACCAACGAAGAAAAGCTAGCCGAGCTGCACAAGGAGCATCCGGTTGTAGAAGTCATTCTCAAACACCGGGGGCTCACCAAACTGAAGTCCACCTACGTAGACGCACTGCCCAAAATGGTCAATCCCCGCACCGGCCGTATCCACAGTTCTTTCAACCAGGCGCTGGCCGCTACCGGCCGACTGAGTTCCAACAATCCTAACCTACAGAACATACCCGTCCGCACTCCTGAGGGCGCCCGCGTACGGGAAGCCTTTATCCCAAGGGACGAAAATCACGTCCTACTGGCCGCCGACTATTCTCAGATCGAACTCCGCCTGATCGCAGAGATCAGCGGCGACGAAGCCATGCTGGAAGCCTTCCAAACCGGGAAGGATATTCACAGCGCCACCGCTTCCCGCGTTTTCGACGTGCCGTATGAAGAGGTCACCCGGGAGCAGCGTTACCGGGCCAAGACGGTCAACTTCTCCCTCATCTACGGCGCCGGCGCCCACAACTTGTCCCAGCAGCTGGATATCAAGCGTTCAGAAGCAAAAGAGCTGATCGATCAGTACTTCCTCCGATACCCCGGACTGAAGAGCCATATGGACAAAGCAGTTAAGGAAGCCCGGGAACAGGGCTACGTCAAAACCCTGATGGGCCGGCGCCGCTACCTGCGCGACATCGACTCTCGTAACTCCGTCGTACGCAGCCATGCTGAACGCAACGCCATCAACACCCCCATCCAGGGCTCAGCTGCCGATATGATCAAGATCGCTATGGTCAATATCCACCGGGAATTCAGGAAGCAGGGCTTCCAGTCCAAAATGATCCTGCAGGTGCACGACGAATTGGTCTTTGATGTGCTAAAAGAAGAACTGGAAACGATTAAACCCATTATTGAGGATAAGATGAAACACACCATTCCGGGGTTGAAGGTGCCCATCGTAGTTGAAATGGGGGTAGGGAAGAACTGGTTGGAGGCACATTAGCAGGCCGGAAAACACGATAACTGTTGTGGTGGAAGTATAAGGCCCCTTCCGTTGCCGCCAATGGCGTCGAAAAACGGAAGGGGCCTTACTATGAATTACACGTTGTAATCCAAATATCAGGGATTTTACTCTCCCACTCCAACCAGTTCCACATAAAAGACCAGGTTCGAATTAGGCGGAATAACCGGGGGTGCGCCTCTTTGTCCGTAAGCCAGGTCCGGAGGGACGACCAGAAGGGCCTTGGATCCTTGTTTCAGAAGGCCGATGCCCTCATCCCAACCTGGGATCACCTCGCCCCTGCCGACAGCAAAGTCGATCGGCTCCCCACGAGAGAGTGAACTATCGAAAGTATTACCATCCAGCAAAACGCCGCGGTAGTGCACTTTAACCTGCTGTCCGGGCTGCGGCTGCGGGCCCGTTCCTTCTTCCAGGATCAGGTATTCTAACCCGGATCCAGTCTCCTGCAATTCCTTTGAAGCCCCGGGCTGGTACTCATCGATGAGGCTTTGCAGGACCGTGTCCAGGGCAACAGCCCGCTCTTCTTTCTGTTTCGTTTTGTACGCCTCTTCCGTCATAACTTGCGAAACAGCGATATCATACAACATCACACTGGCGTTTTCAAATCCAGGAGGTTTTTGGGGTAGGGTATCAATGTTCATAGATACGGTTGCACTGTCTCCGGCCCCCATCATAGAGAGGGCTTGTTCTACCGGATGCGGTTTTGCCCCCGGTGGTTGCTCTTTGGCGATCTGGAAGACGGATTCTTGTCCTTGCTGGCGGGTAGAGAAAAGCAGCGAATCTCCATTCCGGATATAAGCGTGGAAGTACACAAAATCACCTGGATTGGGAGCTGGATTCCCCGTTTGAATATGGTGTATAAGAGTACCTCCGTCAAGAGCAACCTCATCGGCAGCGCCCGGCCCTCCGCAAGAGGACACTGAAACGGCCAGAATCATGCCCAATATCCCCATCAAAATGGGCAACCGCCACCGAAGGGCTGAAGGCGAGGCACCTGGCGCCGCCTGTTGTTTGATTTGATTCATTATCTGTTGTTTTTGTTGTGATTATATGCTGCACAGGGCAGGGCGTCAAAGATATGAAAATATGGATAGTTTGTTTGTTCTAAGATTCAAACGGCAATTTACTTATCTTCAAACCTAAAACTAAATGCCAAAGGCTATCTCTATCCGCCAGGGTTTATCAAGTGTCCTGTTTTGGTCCATCATTTCCGCGGCCTTCATCGGCCCGGGAACGGTAACGACAGCGGCAAAAGCAGGCGCCTCCTTTCAGCTGCAGCTTATTTGGGCGTTGGCGTTCTCCATTTTTGCCACCATTATATTGCAGGAAGCTGCTGCACGTATCACGCTGGCTTCGGGAAAGAACTTGGGCGCTATTGTTGGCGCCCAGTACCCGGGGGTGACAGGCCGGCGCCTCCGCTGGGGATTATTCCTGGCGGTGGCTTTCGGCTGCGCAGCCTATCAGGCGGGCAACCTGCTGGGCGCCCTCTCCGGGCTGATGTTGGTGAGCACAGCGCCCCGTCAATTACTGGTGCTCGGTATCGGGCTCATCGGCACTTTGATCCTGTGGCAGGGCAGCACTCAGAACATCACCCGTTTACTCGCAGTTGTGGTTGCCGTAATGGGCATTGCTTTTATCAGTACGGCAGTCCTCCAGAAAGATCACAGCCTCATCGAAGTGGCCTTAAGCACTTTTCGGGCAGGGATCCCGGAAGGAGGCTCGCTGTTGGTGATCGGACTGATCGGCACGACTATTGTTCCCTACAACTTGTTCCTGGCATCGGGCATCAGTCAGGGTCAAAGTATTGCGGAGATGCGTTGGGGAATAAGCCTGGCTGTATTTATTGGAGGGGTCATCTCCATCGCCATCCTGATCGCGGGCACTCAGGTGGAAGGGCCCTTCAGTTTTGCCGCCTTATCGGATGCGGTAGAAAACAAACTAGGAGCACAAACCCGGTTTCTGGTCGCATTTGGACTGCTTTCCGCTGGACTGAGTTCGGCAGTTACCGCCCCGTTTGCCGCCGCCATTACAGCCAGAAGCTTGTTGAAAGAGGGTGGAACGGGTTGGGAGCAAAAATCCCGGGGTTTTAGGCTGGTTTGGGCATCCGTAATGGGCATCGGATTAGCTTTCAGCCTACTGGATGTTAAACCCATTCCTGCCATTATTCTGGCGCAGGCCATCAATGGAGTCCTGCTCCCATTGGTAGTAGCCTTTCTTATCCTGGCCATTAACGACCGGCGATTACTCGCCCCACAATATACCAACGCGGCATGGCAGAACCTGCTGGCCCTGGGGATCTTCGCCATTACCTGCTTCCTGGGGATCAATAACCTCTGGAAAGCAGCATCGGCAACACTCCCTAACTGGATCGGTGAGCCTAACCTGGTTGTCAACCTGGCACTAAGCCTCGCCATAACCATTGGAATAGCCAGGAAAGTGTACTTGCTGCGGAAATAACTTATTGAAGGTGCTCAGGCATCTCAATGAATTCATGGGGAACAATTTCAACGCCCTTTTCCAGTGCCTTGCGGTAAGCCAGATGAAGCCGGTCGATCTCCACTCCCATCTTGAGGTATACGCTGACGGCTTCAGTATTATGCGCACGGATAGTCGTAAAATACATTACCGGGTATTTGTTCCTGTTTTCATCGCGTGACATATAGCCGAGTACAATGCCGGCGATCCCCTTGGTTCTGAAATCGGGGTGAACCCCGAAGGCAATGCCCTTAGCTATGTATTCTTTTGCCCGCCATTTTCGCCAGAGCAGGCCGGGAATGGTGCGCCAATTCAACTTTCCTTTGACGGGCTTGAGCAGCCGGTTGATATCTGGAATGGTGATACAAAATCCGGCAGGCCTCTCATCAAAGTAGGTCATGACAATGATCTTGGGGTCGATAATAGGCCTGGCTGCTTCCATAGATTTGATCACTTCCGCCGGGTATACCGGTTTGAAGTGCTCGTACTGTTTGAACGCAGCATTGTAAACTTCACAGAAGTCCTTTGCAAATTCTTCCACCTTATCCAGGTGCAGGTGTTCGTTCCTGATGTTGTACCGCCGCCCCAGCATCTCCATCAGTTTGTTGAAGCGGTCCATCGGTATATTGGAGGTACTGCCCCGAAAGGTAAGTACCTGTTCGAAAGGAATAAAGCCCCACTCCTCGAAAAACTGCTGGTAATAGCGCGGGTTATAATTTTCCTGGTAAAGGGGGGGGTAGAAACCTTTTACCAGCAGGCCCCAGAATTTATCGCGTTCGCCAAAGTTGATTGGCCCGTCTACAGCTTTTGCTCCTTTTTCCCGCAGCCAGCTTTCGGCCTTTTCAAAAAGAGCAAAAGCATAATTCTTGTTGTTGATGCAATCAAAAAAACCAATACCTCCCACCGGATAAGGCAGCGATTCGTTTCGTTTGTGGTCGATAAAGGCCGCGATGCGTCCTACCGGTTCACTCTTTTCGTTTAGCAGTACAAAACAGGCCGCCTCCCCGTTCGAGAGCACTTTATTTTTTTCCGGACTGAAGATCCCTTCAACATCCGACTCCAGCGGACAGATCCAAAGAGGGTCATCCTGGTAAACCAAATGAGGAACCCGGTGGAACGATCGCCAACCCTTTTTATCCTTTACCTCGATGATGGAATGCATGGTTTGTTGGTTTTCCTATCCAATAGCAACGAAGCGGTGGCGGCTTTCGCCGGCCACCGCTTCGCGTCGTGATCACGTTTATTTTCCGTGTATATCGTTTGCTCTCTCTAGGAGAAAACGCTGACGTCCACTTCCCGCTCATATTCTCCGGCCTTGAGCTTACCGGAAACGGCGCCGAAGGCTTCGATGGTGAGCCGGATATCTTCTTCTGTATGGGCAGCCGTGGGGATCAGGCGAAGCAGGATCACGCCCTTAGGCACCACGGGGTAGATGACGATCGAGCAGAATATATTATAATTCTCTCTCATATCTAACACAAGGTTACCTGCTTCGAAAGGACTTCCGCTGAGGAAGACCGGGGTAACGCAACTGCTGGTATTGCCCAGGTTGAAACCGGCCTTCCGCAGGCCATTCTGCAGCATGTTGACGTTATGCCACAGTTTATTCTTCAATTCCGGGTTTTCGCGGAGCAGTTCCAAACGCTTCAGGTTACCGATCACGAAAGGCATTGGGAGTGACTTGGCAAAGATCTGGGACCGCAGGTTGTACCGGAGGACATCGATGATTTTATCGTCACCAGCAACAAAGGCGCCGATGCTGGCCATAGATTTGGCAAAGGTACTGAAATAGAGGTCGATCTGATCCTGTACGCCCTGTTCTTCGCCGGCACCTGCGCCGGTTGGGCCCAGTGTGCCAAATCCGTGAGCATCGTCCACCAGCAAACGGAATCCGTATTCCTTTTTAAAAGCTGCGATCTCTTTGAGGATACCTTGCTCGCCCTGCATCCCAAAGACCCCCTCAGTGATGACCAGAACGCCGCCACCGGTTTCCTGAGCAACCACCGATGCTTTCTTCAGCTGCTTTTCGAAACTCACAACATCGTTGTGCTCAAATGGGAAGCGCTTTCCCAGGTGCATGCGGATACCGTCATAAATACAGGCATGGCAATCTTTATCATAGACCACTACATCGCGGCGGTCCAATAAGGTATCAACGATTGAAATAATACCCTGATAGCCGAAGTTGAGCAGCAACGCTTTTTCCTTGTGGACAAAGCTGGCCAGTTCAGCCTCCAACTGTTCGTGGTATTGGGTTTCCCCTGACATCATCCGGGAGCCCATCGGATAGGCAAGCCCCCAGTCTTTTGCTGATTCAGCATCTACTTTTCTGACTTCCGGGTGATTGGCAAGCCCGAGATAGCTGTTGATACTCCAGACAATGACTTCTTTCCCTCTGAATTTCATACGCGACCCAATCTCGCCCTCCAGCTTCGGGAAGGCAAAATAGCCATGCGCTATATCAGAATATTGGCCGAGCGGGCCCTTGTTCTCACGATACTTTGCAAATAAGTCCATAGATAAAAAATTTTCAATTTATACTATTAGCGACAGCTGGCCAGGCTACCATACCTTTTCAGCATCATCGTTATCAACCCATTGGCTCCATTTGGCATTATAGGTGTGAATTTTCCGGGTGGGTTCTCCGTTTTGGCCAACTACCGGATATCCCCGGTTGACCCATTCGAAGATACTGCCGTACAGATTACTGACATCAGTGAAGCCCATCTTTTGAAGCCTTTCACCGATTTTTTCACTTCGATAGCCGACGGAGCAGTATACAACTACTTTGGCATTTTTGGGAACACCGGCCAGCTTTTGCTCATCGAATTTTTTGTATCCCAGATACCGGGCGCCTTTAATGTGGCTGGTCAAATACTCTTCTTCTTCCCGCGCATCAAAGATATAAACTTCATTTTGAATATCCTTCAATTCCTTCACCCCAATTGTTGGTACTGAGAAGCTTAGCAGCCGGGCGAGTTCCTCATCAAATGCCTTGTTCTTCACCGACGGCCGGGGCCCTGGAGGCTGGGAGCATGCAGGTTCCATGATGATAAAGGTTACCAGGAAAAGGATCAGGTACTTCATATTTTCCCTGTTGTTTTACAATTGTAGCGGCCCTTCGCCGGCCTCGTCGGCAATCCACTGGCCATTTTCACAATATTGTACCAGTTGATCATCGATAAAGTTTTCTACCACCTGTTTAATTCGGCCGGGATACAACAGATGGAGGTTGGGGCCGGCATCGAGGCTGAAGTAAAGTGGATGGCCGGTTTCTTTTCTAAAAGCCTGCACTTTATCGATGAGGGTAAGTGTATTAGGTTTGACCAGAATGTAATTAGATGCCATCATCAGGGCGTGCAGAGTCAATGCTTCCGCTTCCAGTATCTGCCCAAACACGTCGACATCCCCGGTACGCATCGCCATCAGCAGGCCGTGTAGCCGTTGCCTGGCTTGCTGGTAGCGACTCTCTGCGTAGGGATTATTGTCCATGAGGGCATGCCCCGCACGGCTGGATACTGATTTTTCTCCTTTGCTCACAATCAAAATGGCGTCCTGGTAAGTCAGAAACGTCTCGTGCACTTCATCCTTATAGGGAATGGCATACAAGTCGGAAGAACCATGGATCTCCCCCATTTCACCCCAAACGGCAAGGCCCGGATAAATGGAGCGGCAGGCGCTACCTGACCCCAACCGTGCAACGAAAGAAGCCTTTTGCCGAAAAGCCACATCATCATCCAGATCGTTAAACAATTCGTCTTCCAGTGTACACAGACACAAGGCCAATGCGCTCATACTGGATGCGGAAGAAGCAATTCCGGAAGAATGGGGAAATGAGTTCGCAGAACGTATGGATAATTTCAACTGCCGAAGAAAAGGGAAGATGTCCGTTATGCTCTCCAAAAATTTGCGCACCTTTCCTCCGAAGGCTTCGTTGGGTTGGCCATCAAACAGAAACTCCAGTTCGATCCCTTGATCTACTCCGGTCTTCGGTGCATATTCCAAAGTTGTTTCGGTGTAGGCCTTATCTAAAGTAAAACTAATGGATGGGTTTCGGGGAAGTTGGTTACCATGTTTTCCCCAATATTTAATGATCGCCAAATTGGAGGGGCTGCGCCAACTGATGCTTCCCGGTTCTATTTTGCGTGTCTCAATAATGAGTTTTGGATTCTTATAATCTATGGCCATTAATGATCTGATTTCTGCTGGTGAAGGCGGACGAAAAAACCGATGGATCCGAACTACTGTCCAAGGGAAAGTTCCATAAAAGAACGATGTGTTTAAAAGTAGTCGCCACTCAATTTCGGTTTTGCTGTACTGCGCAAAATTACGCAAATTTATGATCAGGGACTCTGCCAAAGAAGGGCCGAAAAAAGGGCCTTTATTTTCGCGTATTCCTGGCATAGGTACAGAAGGAAGTTTTTTACGCGAATTATACGGCCTTTAACCGAGCCTATTTTATTATTTTAGACCAAATTTCATCAGCTTCAAAACCCCTCTTTAGTGCTGAAAATCAAAACCTTGGGTTATTAATTTAAATATTATTTAATGTATAATTGCTTTTTCAACTTCCCTTCGGAGCCATTCCATTCTCAGGGCATTTTTTAACACTTTCCAGAAAAAGGCGGCAGGATGCCGCTCCTCCCTTCCCGGCTAAGTAAATCAACTGGGGGAGGAGCGGCATTTTGCTAATTGGTCCCTTCAACTTTACTTTTGGCCCTTTTGGCCCGTTGCATAGGATTCTCTCCTTTTTCGTCCCAACGCTCGTTTCTCTTTCTGAATAATTCAAATCGGCTGATCTCCGGCCGGGGTGGGAAATAATTGTTACCGGTATCCGTATCAGCAGTTTCCAGATAGGGATCCAGGATGATCTGCCTGATCTCCTTTTCGGTCACAAATACTTTACTCACCTGATTGGAATTGAGTCGCCAGATCTCAGCAGGGATATGATGCTCTTCCGAAGTACCATCAATGTATTCGAACCGGAGGATAATGGGCATAACCAACCCTCCGACGTTGCGGAACGCCAGTTCATAATAATTTTTCCCAGCCATCAGCATTTGCTTTTCCTCTTTACTCAACTTGCTCAAATACTCCTGATAATCTTCCTTATCCAGAATAGAAACGCCCAGTGGGTCGTAATCGGTATAGAAATCTCTCAGGCTGGGGTCGGCCTCATCCTGGGTTTTTTCAATTTCTTTTTCATTTCGGATGCTGCTGATATTCCGGGGCGCCTCTTTCATCTGGTTGCGGGCGATGCTGTTCTCCACTTCGGGATCTTGTGTGTCCATTCGATACCACTTCACATCATCGATGGCGATATCGACATGGTCGGTAGTAAAGAACCATCCGCGCCAAAACCAATCGAGGTCGACAGCAGAGGCATCTTCCATAGTGCGGAAGAAATCGGCAGGAGAGGGGTGCTTAAATTTCCAGCGATTGGCATATGTCTTAAATGCATAGTCAAACAGTTCTCTACCCATGATCGTTTCCCGAAGAATATTCAATGCGGTAGCCGGTTTTCCGTACGCGTTATTTCCCAACTGAAAGATCGATTCGGAATTGGTCATGATGGGAGCGATCTTATCCTTATCGCCTTTCATGTAATCGACGATCTTGTAAGCAGGCCCTCTCCGGGAAGGGTAGTCGCGCTCCCACTGCTGTTCTGTCAGGTACTGAACGAAGGAGTTCAGGCCTTCGTCCATCCAGGTCCACTGCCGTTCATCGGAGTTGACGATCATTGGAAAGTAGTTGTGTCCGACTTCGTGAATGATCACTCCAATCATTCCATACTTGGTCCGCTCCGTATAGGTGCCATCCTTTTCGGGGCGCCCAAAGTTGAAACAGATCATGGGGTATTCCATGCCAATGCGTTGCGCATTGACGGACCAGGCTACCGGATAGGGGTAGTCGAAGGTATAATGGGAATACCATTTAAGCGTGTGGGCCACTGCCTTAGTTGAGTATTTTCCCCAGAGCGGGTTCCCCTCTTTGGGATACATTGACATGGCCAGTACTACGCTTCCATCGCTCATTTCCACACCCATAGCATCCCAGATAAATTTTCGGGAAGAGGCGAAAGCGAAGTCACGCACATTTTCCGCCTTGAATTTCCATACCTTTTTCTCTTTTGATTTCTCAATTTCATTCTTCCGGGCTTCTTCCTCTGAAACGATAATTACCGGATTAGCCCTTTCCCGCTTGGCCCGCTCATACTTTTCAATTTGCCCTTTGGTGAGTATTTCGTCCATATTTTGAAGGGTCCCCGTTGCTGCGACATAATGGTCGGCAGGCACGGTGATTTCCACTTCGTAATCCCCAAATGGAAGCGTAAACTCACCTCTGCCCAGGAACTGTTTGTTTTGCCATCCTTCAACATCATTGTATACGGCCATACGAGGAAAGAACTGGGCGATAGTGTAGAGGTAGTTGTCGTCCGTTTTGAAGTATTCGTATCCCGATCTGCCACCGATCTCCATCCGATCATTGATATTGTACCACCACTTGACCCGAAAACTGAATTGCGCCCCCGGCATCAATATCTGGGGAGGATCTACACGCATCATTGTTTTCACCACAGTGAACGGCAGATCTTTTCCATCGGTTGTCTGAACGTACTCGAGTTTAAACCCTCCGTCGAAGGTTGGTTCCAATTCTTTAAGTTCCTGCAAACTCATGGTATCGTTCATTTCATTGGTCCGGGTCTTATAAGTATCCGAGTCCTTGGCCCGCACGTTCTGATCGAGCTGTACCCAGAGGTACTCCAGGGGGTCAGGAGAATTATTGTGGTAAGTAATGGTTTCTTCTCCATAGATGCGTTGGTTTTCGTCGTCCAATTCGATGGAGATCCGGTAATCTGCTTTTTGCTGCCAGTATTCATGCCCGGGTGCGCCTGATGCGGTGCGGTACACATTTGGAGTAGGCAACTCCTGGTATAATTGTCGGAATTTATTCCGATTGATATTTTCTTCTTGCTGGGCAGAAAGAAGCCCCGGAATAAGGAACAATACAGACAGAGAAAGAAAGAGGTATTGCTTTGTCAACATGGGCAATTGATTTTGGAATGCGATGAAATTTAGGATTCAAAGATATAGAGAAGGGTGAAACCCGGGCGCCGAGTGCTTACTCACGGACATCCAGGAACGCTTCTCCGTTGCTCCTGATCAAATTGAGGATCGGACCTGGTTCTTCAAAACGGGCTTAGGAATTAAATTACGAACATTACGTGGAATATTCGCGACTGAGTATAACTAAAAAAGAGAGCGGAATGTTCAGTTTTAATGTTCCACGTGGAACATTAAAACTGCTTCATACGAGATTATTCAGCAACCATTCCTTAAATCCGGCAAATTCTACAGGCATGGAGACAGCCTCCTTTTTGCGCTCGGCAAGAAGAGCCAGGCGCTCAGGCACCTCCACCTTTCGGCCGAGAATGGCCTCCACTTCATCCAGAAATTTGGCAGGGTGGGCCGTCTCCAATATTACTCCTTTAGTATTGGGTAGTTTCTCTTGGTAATCCTTTAATGCGAGGTAACCGACTGCTCCGTGAGGGTCAATAACATAATTGTATTTGCGGAATACTTCCGAAACTGCTGTCCGGGTTTCGTCATCTCCGAAGGCGTAACCGGTAATGGATTGGCGCATATTGTTCCACGTGGAACCTTCTTCCTTTCCTTCATAAAGGTCCAGCATACGGGCGAAATTGGAGGGGTTACCCACGTCCATTGCATTACTCAAGGTTCGCACGGAAGGACGAGGGGAAAATATTCCGGATTCCAGGTATTCAGGAACAACATCATTTACATTGGTTGCTGCAATGAAATGTCGAACAGGAAGCCCCATGTGCTGAGCCATCAAACCGGCGGTCAGGTTACCGAAGTTGCCGCTGGGCACGCAGAAAATCACACCGCGTTCATCACGGGGAAGTTGCTTGTAGGCTTCAAAGTAATAGAACGACTGGGGAATAAGCCGGGAAATATTAATTGAATTGGCTGAAGTCAACCGGATTTTCTCCGTGAGTTCCTTATCGAGAAATGCCTGTTTGACCATAGACTGGCAGTCGTCAAAAGTTCCATCAACTTCAAGGGCAAGAATATTGTGCCCAAGGGTAGTAAGCTGCTTCTCCTGAAGCATCGACACCTTACCGGAAGGGTAGAGGATCACGACCTTTGTACCCGGCGTCTGAAGAAACCCGGCTGCTACTGCACCTCCGGTATCCCCGGAGGTAGCGACCAGAATAACGAGCTCCCGACCTTCCCCCTGGTTGAAATAACTCATGAGTTGTGCCATAAACCGGGCCCCGAAATCTTTAAAGGCCAATGAAGGGCCATGGAACAACTCCAGAATGTATTTCTCCTCATCGAGCCGGACTATCGGGGCAGGGAAATTTACAGCATTCTGGATTATATCCCTCAGGCTTTCATCCGGTATCGCTCCCTTCAACAAAGACTGACAGATCGTAAACGCTATTTCCTGAAAAGAATAATCCGGAAGATTTTCAATAAAGGCAGAAGGCAACCGGGGTATTTCCACCGGCATAAACAAACCATTATCATCCGGCAGCCCTTTCAACACTGCATGTTTTAGATTGGTAAGCGCCTTCTTATTTTTTGTACTGTAAAGCTCCATCTTACTTATAGTTTGACTGCTCCTTCCTGGTTAATAGGAGAAACAAATAAGTCGTTGCCGATTCCGGCATTATCGAATATCCGCTTCATAGCTATCCCTATTTCTTCAGCGATGAGACTGTTTACGCTAAGAGCAAAAATAGAAGGCCCTGCGCCGGATATGCTGCAGCCTAAGGCCCCGGCGCTCAATGCGGCTTCTTTTACTTCATAGAAATGAGGAATAAGCCGGGCACGTTGCGGCTCAATAACAACATCATTCAACGAGCGTCCGATAAGCCCGAAGTCGGATTGGTACAACCCCACCAACAAACCAGCCATATTGCCATTCTGGCCGATGCATTGCTTCAAAGATACCGTATCGCTCAAAACGCTGCGCGCGTCTTTGGTCAGTATCTCCACATGTGGATAGATGACCGTAGCATGGATACCTTCAGGAACAGGCAATCGGTGAACGTCCAGCGTCTCATTGCTCCGGATCAGGATCATACCTCCAATCAGAGAGGGGGCAACATTATCGGCGTGGTAGGCACCATCAGCCACCTGTTCACCCAGAACAGCAAAGGGTAAAAGGTCCCGTTTTTCCAAAGGGCGATGCAACAACTCATTGATCGCCATTACCCCTCCGGCAGCACTGGCGGCACTTGACCCCAGCCCGCTGCCAAAAGGCATCTTTTTGTGAATTTCCAGTTCAATACCCCGCTTTTCCTCTCCCAGGTGCTCCAGAAGTTTCAAGGCAGCAAAGCCCGCCGTATTTTTTTGAATGTCTAATGGCAACTTTCCACTGGCGCCGGTGATCTTGGTAATCCTTAACCCCGGCGTATCCGAAAACCGGGCAATGATCTCATCGCCTGGCTTTTCTAGTGCGAAGCCTAGTATATCAAATCCTACTGCGACATTAGCTACCGTAGCGGGAGCGAAAACTTTTATTCCTGCCTTCATTATGATAAGTAATTCCCTATTGTAATTATTTCAGCAAACAACCCGGCAGCGGTAACTTCCGCACCAGCTCCGGGGCCACGCACTACCAGCGGGCGGTCCTTATATCGTTCTGTAGTAAACACGATCATATTGTCACTACCGCTCAGCGTGTAGAAAGGATCACTGCTGTCTACACTTTGTAACCCGATAGAAGCCTTATTGCCCTCCAGCCTGGCAACCATCCGCAAGACTTTGCCTTCCGCAGCAGCTTCCCGGCGTAGTTTTTCAAATTGTCCATCTGCCTTGGCCACCTCCTCCATAAAGGCTTCCACCGTCTTCGCTTCCTGACAGGCGGGCGGCAGTATATAATTTACCTCTATGTCCTTTGCTTCAAGGGATAGCCCCGTCTCTCTTGCTAGTATGACCAGCTTCCTCCTCACATCCAGTCCATTAAGGTCTACTCTGGGGTCAGGTTCCGTATACCCTCTGCGGCGAGCCTCCGCGACAACTTCACTGAATTTCACCCCTTCCCGGAAAGAGTTGAAAATGAAAGATAGAGAACCGGAAAGCACCCCTTCGATCTTCAGTATGCGGTCGCCGCTGTTGATCAGGTCATTCAGGGTGGAAATGACCGGCAGTCCAGCCCCAACGTTGGTCTCATAATTGAACTGCACTCCTCTGCGTTTGGCGATGGCCTTGAGTCTCTGGTATTGTAAATAGCCGGAAGAAGTGGCAATCTTATTAGGAGTGGAGATCGATATGCTGGAGTCCAGAATGGATTCGTAATAACTCGCTATTTTCTCATTGGCGGTATTATCAATAAAGATCGTATTGGACAGGTTCATCTCTTTCATCTTACCAATGAAAATAGCGATGTCCATTGGCGTCTCCGATTTGTCCAGCGACTCTTTCCATTGTCCCAGATCGATACCTTCTTCTTTGAAGGCCATATTCTTGCTGTTGCCCAGCCCTACTATTTTGATCTCCAGTCCGCGTTTGTCTTTGAGAAATTTGCTCTGCTCGCGGATCTGCCGGATCAGAGTACTGCCGATGAGGCCGACGCCCACCATAAAAAGGTGTAACTCCTTCGTATCGGAAAGGAAAAAGGCCTCATGCAAAGCATTCAACGCTTTGGCTTCGTCCGATCGGTTGATCACCACCGATATATTCAACTCGGATGACCCTTGTGCTATGGCCACAGCGTTGATACCATTCTTACCCAAAGCCTGGAAAAGCCTTCCGGATATGCCAGGCTGGTACCGCATATTCTCCCCAATGATCGCCACTACAGAAAGATCTTCTTCAATCTTCACCGGGTCGACGATCCTCATGCTGATCTCGTATTCAAACTCGGCCTCCACCCGCTTCTTCGCTTTATTTGACAACTGAGGCTGAATGGCGAAACTGATGGAGTGTTCTGACGAACCTTGGGTAATGAGAATGACATTGATATCTGCTTGCGCCAGGGAAGTAAAAAGACGGCCTGCGATACCCGGCACTCCAAAAAGCCCACTCCCCGACAGGGTGAGCAGTGCAATGTTACTGATAGAGGAAATGCCCTTCACCGCGTGTTTGCCAAGGTCAGCCTTATCGGAGATCAAGGTACCCTCGAAAGACGGATTAAAAGTATTTTTAATATAAAGAGGGATCTTCTTGACCAGCGCCGGTTGCAGTGTAGGAGGATAAATCACCTTAGCGCCAAAGTGAGACATTTCCATTGCCTCGGCGTAAGTCATACTCGAAATGGTAAAAGCCCGCTTCACCATACGGGGGTCCGCCGTCAGCACGCCGTCTACGTCCGTCCATATTTCAATCACGCTGGCATCCAGCCCGGCGGCGATCAGGGAGGCGGTATAATCGGAGCCGCCTCGTCCCAAAGTAGTGGTCAGGCCTCCTTTTGCCGAAGCAATGAACCCCGTAACCACCTGTACCTCAGGATTTTGAGAATAATATTCCCGAGTTTTCTGATAAGTAAGGTTAAAATCCACCTTAGCAGCCCCAAAGGACTTATCGGTTTTGATGATCTTCCGGGCATCCAAATAGCTGGCATTAATACCACTTTGCCGGAGAACATGAGAAATGATAAAAGCGGAGCTGCGCTCTCCGAAGCTCAGCACGTAGTCCATCGTTCGGGAAGATGCCTCTCTTACCAGGAAAATGCCATAGAGCAAACTCTTGAGTACTTCGTGATTGTTCTCCAACTCCGGATAAACCGCGTTGCGGTATTCTCCATCCAACAGCTCTGTAACCGCATCGAGGTGGCGGCGGCTGAAAGCTTCGAAACAGGCCAAATAGGCCTCGTCTCCTTGTGCGGCCAATTGACTCATCTCGATGAGGCTATCGGTTACACCTCCGAAAGCAGAAAAGACGACGGTAAACTTTTCGCCTTTGGTATAGTACCCTTTGAGGATCTCTACAATTCCGCGGATGCGCTCAGGTTTTGCGACGGACGAACCGCCAAACTTCAACACTTTCATTACCTATACAATTTAGGGCGTTTTTCGCTGAGCAGCCGGAATTTCAGTGTCTGGGATAGGGGACGGAGATCTTATACAGAAGGCAACCTGTAGCCCCTTATGCCTCGGGTTTTGAACGGATGAACACTCAACTGCAGCACAGCGAATCAACCATTGAATCAAATTGTCCTTCGGGAAGGCCAGGGCAGCCGGCCCCGTTGGGCAGAAGTCATCGTGAGGCCAGGGCGTTAATCATTGAAGATGCAAAAGTATAGTGCTTCGGGGATATATGGTACTTTTCAGTCTTTTTTATATACTGAGGTTGTCCTTTATAATACTGGATTGTAAAGAAAGAATGGGTAACAGATGAACTGGCGAGGTTACAAAGGGCCGCCTTTATTCCGATAAAAGCTTTTGAAGCGATTGCAATGCTTCATCTTCCTTTTGCCGCATGCGGGCTTCCTCTTCTGGCGTCTTATCCAAATAGCCACAAAGGTGGAAGATGCCGTGGATCATCACCCGGTGCAATTCCTGTTCGAAACTGGACCCGAACTGGCGGGCATTTTCCTTTACCCGGTCAATACTAATAAAAATGTCGCCTTCGATCAAAGGCGGTTCGGTGTAGGGGAAGGTAATAATATCGGTATAGGTATCGTGATTCAGGTATTCCTGATTGAGGCCGAAAAGATATTCGTCGCTGCAAAAGATATAGCTAACCTCATGGAGATTGTTCCCCTCCCGTTCTATAACTGCTTCTATCCACCTTGAAAGTTGGCCGGAATTGGGAAGTTCGAAATCGATGTCCTCATTTTGAAAGGAAATGGAGGGCTCATCTTCCTCCATCAGCCATTCCTCCAACGTATTACTCATATTTTGAACTGCATCTCAACGGTGCTGCCGTTGTTGTGGTATTCTACGGAATCGGAAAGTTGCTGCATAAGAAAAACCCCACGCCCGCCAACTCTCAGGAGATTTTCGGGAGCAGTAGGATCAGGGACACTTTGATAATCAAAGCCGCAGCCTTCATCCATGACGCGCACTGCGAGGTGGTCTTTGTGCTTTTGAAACTGGATTCTCACGGTCTTGGATTCATCTTCGCAGTTGCCATGAATAATGGCATTATTCACAGCTTCGGTGAGGCTGATCAGGATATTGCCATACACATCAGGGCTAAGTTTATAGCGCTCGACCACCTGCTCCACGAATGATTCGACCAGGGCAATATTCCTGGGGTTTGAGGAAAGCTTAAGCATAATAGGCTTTGAACTCATTTTATTTCAACAATGGAAATTAATGCAATTTCTAGTAACATGCAAGTTTTAAGTTTTGTTGGGAGAAGGGGTTAAAGACATAAAAAAGGCAGCAGCACCTTGACTGGCCTGATGCTGCTACCTAAATATTTATTCCGTTTTCAGAGAATTGAGGTATTGTTCAACCAATGATTTATAATAAGGCTTCAACGAGGGGGAGACCGCCTTAAACATATCAACCTCTGCTTCCCGTTTCTTGATGTATTCTTCCAGAGAAGGCGGTATCCGGCGTTCTTGCTGGGTGGCTTGCTCTGCCTTGCGCTGTTCGTCGTACTCTCGCTGCCGTTCTGCTTTTTCATGTTCGAGCAGGCGGGTGAGGATATCCTGCTGGCGCTTCATCACCTCGTTGGTCAACCGTTTGTTGACCAGGTCCTCTTCGGACTTGTCCATCTGGTCTATCATTTCCTGTAGCTCTTTACTGCCTTTACCCTGCTCCTGAAGTTTTTTCTGTTTCTCATTCAAAGCTTTGCGCATGGCCGCCTGGCGGGCCGCCATTTCGGCAAACTCTTTGGATGAGGGCCCTCCCATACCTTTCTCCATGCGTTCTTTCATCCGTTTCATCTGCTCATTGAGGCTTTCCTGCCCCTGGCTGAGCTTATCTTTTGGCACTTTGCCGCTTTGTCCCTGCCCACCGGGCTTATTGCACATCTGATTGCCGGCCATCATGCCCGACATCTGTTGCTGCATCTGGTTCATCACCTCACTGAGCATAAGGGCCAGGTCGTTAACGTTCTTCATCGCCCGCTGCTGATGGTCGCTGGCCTGCGGCTTCCGGCGCTCTTCGAGGTCTTCCAGGCTCGACTTCATATTGTCTTTCACCTCGGTAACCTTTTCGGTTATAAAGGATTCTATCTGGAACACTCTTTTACTTAGCGCCTGAAGGCTGTCTTCGATCAGGCGGAAATCATCTTTCAACTTAAACTGATCCTGAACCAGATCCACATATCGGGGTGTATTGATCTCGGTAAGGTTGAATTTATCGATCAGTTCTTCCTGATCGAAAGACAACCCGACCAAATTTTCCAGCAACTGGCGGAGCGCCTGGATATCTTCCTCCATCTGTTCCATTTCGGCCGATTGCATCATCATGTCCATGGCCTCCGCCATATCCTTCATCTTCTGGGAAGCCTTCTTTTGGGATTCGGACGCCTTGTTATTCTGGTTTTGCTGTAATTGCTGCTGGCTCTGGTCGATATCCTCCTGAATATCATTCATTTGCTCCTCTCGGTCGCCCAGTTCCTTAGGTTGTTCCAGTTCCTGGTTCTTTTCCTCAATGTTTTCCATTTTTTCCTTGATCTCCTGGAACTTCTCATCGATCTCGTCCTGCTTTTTTTCTAGTTCCTCTGTGGGCTTGTCTCCCTGCTTGGTCTCTTCACTCAGCTCTTCCTGTTCTTTGGCCAGTTCCTGGAGTTTGTCGATCGCCTCATTCATTTCCTGTTCCAGCTCCAGTTGTTTGAAGAGTTCCAGCATGCGGTCCAATTCTTTTTCGAGCTGTTCATCGGAGAGCTCCATATCCTCCATCATTTCAAGCGCTTCGTCTTTACCCAGTTCCTGGAGCAGTTCCTCGATCTGCTTCATGAGCTCTCTCATCTCCTCACTCATTACCTCTTCCATCAATTCCTGGAGTTTTTCCTGTTTTTCGAGGATCTCTTCATCCATTTCAGCAAACTCCTCCTGATTCTTCCGGTTTTCTTCGAAAGCCTTTTGAGCTTGTTCGATTTGCTTTTCCAGCTCCTTTTGCCGTTCCAGCAATTTCTCCAGCTCTTTGCGGCTTTGCCAATCCAGGTCCTTCTCCTGAAGGAGTTTTTCTCTCATTTTCTTCATGTCCTCCTGGATCTTCTTGGATTCCTGGAGTGCTTTTTTGAGGTCTTGTTTGATCTTTTGATCGTTCTCTTCCGCCATTGCTTCGAACTCTTCCACGGTAGGCATGGCAAAGACCATGAGGTTGGTACGGGCCGATTTGCTGCCGTTCACACCATCGTTATCAAACACTTCGAAATAATACGTTACCTCATCTCCTGGTTTGAGTTCCAGTTCGTTGATATCGAAGGTATGGTCAAACTGCAATTGCTTGCCGTCCGGTTTCTTCAGTTTTAAAGTGCGCAGCTCTCCTTGCTCCCCTTTGGCGCTCTTGATACGGTAATTGAAAGAAAGGCTCAAAAGGCCATAGTCGTCGGAAGCATCGCCGACGAAATAGAGCAATTTCAGGTCCGTGCTGTCTTGAAACTTTTCCGTTGAAATATTGGGGTACAGATCAGGCACCACAGAAATAGTGTAGCTGATAGAATCCGCGTTGGGTAAGGCGCTGTTCGAAACATAGAGCTTGTAGGTTTCGTCCTCAAGCGCCCGTTTTTTGTAAGTGAAAAGCCCTTCGGAGAAGCGGGTAGCTTCGGCAGATTCATCGCTTCCGGAGAAAAGCAAGCGAATATCATCCGTATTCATGGTATTGAAAACCCAATCGATATTGGTGCCTACCGGCACGACCAGGTCTCCGATACTGGAAAACTCTTCATCCCTGCGCTGGGTATAGGCCGGATAATCCAGTTTGACGTCAAAGCCGGCCACATTGGGTTTTTTCAATACATCCAGGGTATAGGACTCTGATTCCACTCCACTGGAGAAGAGGAAGAACTCCACATCTTTCTGAACATTATTGAAACGATAGGTAAACAGGTTGGGCGCTTCCTTGGTAAGCCGATACTGGTAATTATCAATATCGATGAACACTTCATTGGGCAGCTGTTCTCCGTCAACTTTAACCGACAGTGGAAAATCTTCAAACTGAACGGCCTTCAGTTGATCGGCATCCACCTGAAAAGAGAAGGGCGCCGGCCTTTCGAAATTCTTGTTGTTATTGATGAGCCTGGCGGTACTGTCCGTGATAAGATTGGCATTGATGAATAAAATAACGATCAGCAGAAGCAAAGGGGGCAGCGCGTACCGCAGGTATTTCCGGTTCTTGCTCAGGTCTATGGCGTTCGGAAAAGGAACCAGTTTGATCTCCTCCGATTTCTGGTCAATACTGGCAAGGATCAGTTCCTGGTTGGAGGCTTGTCCGGACTGGCTTTTCAGCTGCAGGATGTTCAGCAGCTTGTCCTTCACATTGGTGAAATGGCCTCCGATGATCTGGGCAGCCCGTTCGTGGGATATGATCTTCCCCAGCCGGAAATAATGCAGCAGGGGTGTAAATACCCAATACCCCAGAGCAAATACACTTACCCCTAAAAAGGAATAGAACATTGCCTTCCGGATGCTGGTATCAAAATAATTATAATATTCCAGAAGGGCCATTGCCAGAAACAGGGCCAGAATGAGGCCGGTACTGTACAATACCCCCCGTATCATCTGGTTGATGTAGTATTTCCGGATGAACTGGTCGAGCTTATTAATTAACAGCCGGTAGTTATCTTGTGTCACCATAGGGTTAACAACTTCGTTTTTTCCAATTAAGAGTTCAACATTAACAACAACTGCTAAAGACGGGAAAAGATTGGCCGCCTTGCGAGTTTAACACAAAGATGTCTTTGTTTGTCAGCACATTGGCTCTTATCACCTATACGAAGCAGATGTCCTTCCTAAAACCAATGGTTTGTTTTTCAAGTTGGATTCGCTGGGATATGATATAGCACAGAAGAAGGGGTAAATTAGCCAAGATTTCTATAAATGTCAAGTTGGGATTTCATCGTTGGCTTGTTTCATTATATCCCTGTTTCATGAAACAAGCCAACCACCCCCATACCTAAGGGCGCACATCCGGCAGCATTTGCTCATAATAGGACTGCAATTGTGTGTTCTTCTCCGAGGCCTTGATCTCTTTGACTACCTCCAGGAGGGTAGCCGAAAACTCCTTTTCAGCATCGTCAGAACTTTCAGCAAAGGCCTTGCGCATTTCATTGAGGGCACGGGTGGCGCTGAACCTAAGCCAGGGCGACTTCATTTGATCGAAGGCTATGGGTTTCAACTTGCCAACCGCATTTTCACTGGCTGAAAGGCCTGAAAGCAGGGCAAGGTTCTGATAGGCTTCGAAGAAATAGATGCTGGAAAAACCACCGATCTTCTCCAGGTTTCGCTCAAAGAAAGAGAGATAGCCCGGGTCTCCGGATTCGGCATAGATCTCCCCAATTGCGAGCATCAGGGCATCTACTGGTTCTTCTTCCAACCTTCTGGCATAGGCCAGGGCGGCCTCACTGTCATTGACATTCAGGTATTGCAGGGCAGCGCCAATTACGTTGTAGGCCGAGTCGCGCTGTATTGCCGTCTTGGCCTCCTCGATAGCTTCTGCATATTCAAGATCCATTAATTTTTCGAAAGCAGCAACCCGAACCTGGGACCGGGGATCACCAACCGACAGTTGCTTCAACCTGCCTATAGCCTCTTCTCCTGCACTTTCATCTATATTGGAGACGGCCAGGCCGCGAATGGCCCAGGATCTGTCCATCAGGGCATCTCCCAGTAATTTTCGGGCCGGCGGAGAAGAACTGCTTTCCACCATCAATACCGCTTCATACCGGTCGAGGAAGTTCGGAGCATTATAGTACTGAAAAATAAGCTCTTCCTCAGTTTTGTTGTCCCTGGTTTCTGCCAGCAATACGCGGTCTGCGTCGAAGTTGATCAACCGGGGCTTCTCTGGTACGTCGAAGGTAAAAACCTGAGACCGCTGGTTAACCCGAACCGAATGACGGACAGGCTTACCGTCGGAAAGATAGAGATCAATGGCCACCGGCAGTTCAAAGACAGCCGGCATAGATTCCGGGTCCTGCAGCTGCTCAACCCTAACCGTTGCCTGTCCCTGCTCGGCATCATAACCATAAGTAATATCCAGAACCGGATGCCCCTGGTTGAAATACCACTGATTGAAGAACCAGTTGAGGTCTTCACCAGTCACCGCTTCAAAGGCCAGGCGAAGGTCATGAGCTTCTACGGCGGTATAGGCATGTCCCGTCAGGTATTTATTCAGGGAGGCCCAAAAAGCTTCGTCTCCTACATAATCCCGCAGCATATGTAAGACCGCCCCCCCCTTATTGTAGCTATGGCTGTCGAACATATCCTCTCTGTTTTCATAGCCGAAATGAATGAGCGGGTGAATATTGCTTCGGGCTGAACCCAGGTAGCCGTTCCACTCGTTCACGAGGTGGTAATCCGCCTCTTCTTTACCGTACTTATGTTCCAGCCATAGGTATTCGCCATAATTGGCGAAGCCTTCGTTCATGGTCAGGTTGGCCCAGCTTTCGCAGGTCACCAGGTCGCCGAACCAATGGTGGAAGAGTTCATGGGCAACGATCCCTTCATTGTGATCGTCGATGAGCTCCCGGCGGCTTTTCTGCACAAAATCGCCAAAGATGACACTGGTGGTGTTCTCCATAGCCCCGGATACGTAATCGCGGACCACCACCTGGGCGTACTTGGGCCAGGGGTATTTTACGCCCAGCTTTTCTGAAAAGAAGCTCAGCATTTCAGTGGTATTGGAAAAAATAGCACGGGCGTCCGCTTCGTATTTCGGCTCTACATAATAGGTAACCGGCTTGCCTTCCCACTGGTCTTCCACTACAGCATAGTCGCCGATGGCAAGCATAAAAAGGTAGGGGGCATGGGGTTGGTCCATTTTCCAGTGAAAAGTAAGGGTTCCATCGCCATTATTCTTTTTGTCCGTTAAAATGCCATTGGATAATACCTCAAACTCCTTTTCTACCGTAACGATCATTTCCTGTGTACAGCGTTCGTTGGGCTTATCGATCGTTGGGAACCAGCGGGAATTGGATTCCGTTTCCCCCTGTGTCCATATCTGACGGGGCTTTCCGGCTTCTTCTCCTCTTGGGTTAATGAAGAAAAGGCCACGGTCGGAGGTGATGGCTGCGCTGCCGCCCGATCCGGAAGGCATGGCGGTATAGTCTATGTAGAGCGTATATTCTTCATCCCTTGAAAAGGTTCTTCCCAGGTGAACGATAGCTTTTTCACCGTCGTAATCATACCGGAGAGGTTCATCACTCCCGGCAAAGGCAATTTGATTGAAGCGGAAGCCTTTGGCATCAAGCGTCACAGTAGAAGTAGGATAAAAATAAGGTTTCAGTTGCAGGGTTGCTTTGCCGAGTACCTGCTCCTTCTCCCAGTCGAACCGGAGTTCCAGGCGGGTGTGTAACAAGTCGTTTTCCCGTTTGTGGCTGCCGTTGTAAACCGGCACTTCAAAGGAGGAGGCTTCCTCCGGCAGGTTTCTCGGCGCTGTGACGACCATAGTATCCAGTTGCTGGAATTCATATTCGGGAACCGAAACTACCGCTGCTTTCTGCTGAGAAGAACAGGAGCCCAGGAAAACTAACCCTGCAAGAGCACATAACCATTTCAGTCTACACATCATTGTCTTCAAATTTTAAAGCGGTCAAAGATAAGCCATTGGATTGGATCAAAACGCTCAGGATTAGCATTTTAGTGCAAAAAAAGAAACGCCCGGTAAATGGCCGGGCGTCAATATTGCTTTTATGAAAAAAATCAGCTTACTTCCTTTGCTGCCAGTTCCTCCAGAAAGGATTCCAGATGCCGATTGAACTGCTCCGGATGCTCCATCATCGGAGCATGGCCACATTGATCGAGAAAGACCAGTTTGGAGTTCTCGATCAGCTCATGGAACTTCTCTCCGACGAAAGCAGGGGTGATCTGGTCCTGGCGCCCCCAAACCAAAAGGGTAGGCGCTTTGACCTGATGAAGCTTATCGCCCAGGTTGTGTCGAACGGCGGACTTGGCAGTGGCAATCACCCGAATGGCCTTGTTGCGGTCGTTGACGATGTCAAAGACCTCATCGACCAGTTCCTTAGAGGCCACCTCGGGGTCGTAGAAGGTAGATTGTGTCTTCTTTTTGATGAATTCGTAGTCTCCACGCTTGGGAAAGCTGGTGCCCATGGCACTTTCAAACAACCCGGAGCTCCCTGTTAGAATGATCGAATTCACTTTTTCCGGACGGGCCAATGCATAGAGCAAGGCAATATGCCCTCCCAGAGAATTACCGAGTACATTGACTTTTTCGTACCCCTTAAAGTCCACAAAATCAATTACATAGTCAACTAATCCGGTAACGGAAACTTTGCGAATGGGGAGGTCAAAGATAGGAAGGATGGGGACGATGACGTTGCATCGGCCGGAAAAATGCTCAATGATGCCTTCGAAATTACTCAATGCTCCAAATAACCCGTGGAGTAGTAAAAGATTTTCATCGCCGCCCTCTGATTCAATATATTTAAACCTTCCTTCTTCTTTAATTTCGTTTTCCATCTAGTTGAATATCAGTGATTAAAAAATCCCTTCTTTGCACCTAAGATTGGATAAGTGCAAAAATAATCTTTTTATTGTGATGCACCAATTTGTTGCGATTGCCGAAGATGCAGGGCTGCGGCTTTCAATCTGCTTCATCGAATTGCATTCAAAATATAAAAGGATGGCATATTTTTAAAGCCATCAGAGAGATTATGTGTTAAAAATATTATCTTTGGGTAGTAAACAATTCAAATAAAACTGGAGTTTTGCTCAATGAAAGACAGAACTCTAGGTAAAACTTCCCGTTTCCGTAGCAACACCCCGGTTATAATTTTCGCGTTTTATCCATCTTCGAATCTCTAATTTGTAAATTGTTGTAAGCTTTTTCTTACCTTTGAGGTTCGAAGGATGTATTGTATTCTTTGCAAACTAAACGTTAAGACCAATTAATAATTCACTAATCAAACTAAACGAACATGCGTCTGATAGTAAAATTACTGATCTTCTCCCTGGCTATCAGTTCTTTCCAGTCTTGTGTTTCTAAGAAGAAATACGATGAACTGCTTGCAGCCAAAGAACGTACAGACCAGGCCCTTGCTGAGACTCAGGCCAAAGTAAAAACCCTGGAGGAAGAGAAGGCCCAACTCGAGGCTGACCTCGCTTCCACCAAGGAAGAACTCAATGGCAAGATCACCGCTCTTCAAGGTGACCTGAACTCCATGAAAAGCCAGATGAGCCAGGTTCAGGAAAAGCTCAATATGACTGAAGCAGAGCTCAAAGCTCTGAAAGATGAGATCAACGGTATCTTCGGCGCTTACGCTGACAGCGGGCTCAAACTCGAAGACCGCGACGGCCGCCTGTATGTCGTCACGGACGAAAAGGTCCAGTATGCCAGCGGCTCCGTTCGCCTCGATCGCGATGAAAGAGCTGCCCTGGAAAAACTGGCAGGTACACTTAAGGAAAACCCGAAGCTGCAGCTGATGGTCGTTGGCCATGCCGACTCTCAGAAAATGAAGGAAGGTGCTGGCTACCGTGACAACTGGGACCTCAGTGTCGCTCGTGCCAACGAAGTAGTACGCTACCTCATCCGCAAGGGCGCCAGCCCATCACAGCTGACTATCGCCGGCCGTGGCGACACCCAGCCAGCTGGTGATAACGGGACTGCCGAAGGCCGTCAGATGAACCGCCGTACGGTTGTTCAGCCTAACCCCGACCTGGGTGGCCTGATGAAGAGCGGTAACTAATCATTACCCTCCCTTCAAAAGAAAAAGAAAGCCGAACGGAAATCCGTTCGGCTTTCTTTTTTCCTCGTGTTCCCCTCTCCCTTACTTCCTGAGAATGATCGCTTGGCGGTCATAACTGATCCCGGTAAATATACCCATTGCATTCGCTGTTCCGCGAAGGTTGGAAATGATCGGGCTGGGTTGGGCAAAAGGATTGCCGTTTGAACTGACGGCATCCTCCAGGCTTTCCAGAAATTCGTAGTAATCCGGGCTGAGGTGAAACAGCGTTGAGATGATGGTATCTCCCACCGCATAATTGTAGCCGGTTCCAAATACTGCAGTCCCCTCCAGAATCCGGTCGTCAACCGAAAAGTCCTGAACCGCCGCGCTGTCGAGGCTGCTTCGATGAAACATTCGCCGGTAATAATTCTTCACATCAGGGTCATCCGTGAAATAGGTGAGTACCCGCGCCAGCGTATCGCTTTCGTTAAATTGAACCACCAGGCTATCTATCTTCACAACCGGTAAAATTTGAGCCGATGCCAGCACAGTCTGCCCATCTGGCATCGTGATAGATAACTGAAAAGTTGAAAGGGTATCGAAAGGAACTTTCTCCGGGGAATGATAATTGAACAACTTCCGGGTAAAGGGATTGAAGAACAGCTGATTACTCAGTTCATAGGTACGTCCATCGTAAAACACCTCTACCCGGGCGCTATCCACCAGAATATTCTCCAGAAATTCCTGGTTGAGAGGGGGAAAAGGGGAAAAATAGGGAAGGCTCCGGCTCAAAAGAAGAGAAAAGGGCTGGCCGGGCTCCAGGTAGCATTCTACAACTACCCGGCTCTCGTACTCCGGCAAGTCGATATCGACTTCCTGTTCCAGGTCACAGGCCAAAACGCCTAGCATCGAGACCAAAGCAAGGAGGAAAAAATAACGCAGGTGATCCATAGTCAAAATTTAAAGTTCCAGGTCAGTGAAGGAAGAATAGGAAAGAGAGACACCTGCTTGGCAGCAATTCGGTCGGGAAATTCAATCGTGTTCCCTGTTCCGTCATCCTCCGGGAATTCAGGTTCCAGATAAATAAAAAAAGTATTGCGCCGGTCGTAAACATTGACTACACTCAGGGTGAGGTCGGTCTCCCCCCATTTGGGAAAAAACCGGAATACGATCCCCAGGTCGAGCCGGTGATAGGGCGGCAACCGGTAATTGTTCCGCTCCCTGTAATCGGGTACCACTGCTTCGAAGTCGGCGCCGTAAATATCCTGGATGGTAAACCGGCCTGGCGCAAGCCACCTCAGGTCGCCGGATCCATAAACGAAGGTGGCCGTAGCTGCCAGGCGCCGACTGGCCTCAAACATAAGCACCACGGATAAGTCGTGGCGCCGGTCGTAAACAGGAAAAAAGGGCCCGAACCCCTCCGATTCCTGAGCAAACCTGCCGTTAGGGTCCAGTGTGGAAAAATTCTTTAACCGGATCAGGGCCAGCGTGTAGCCGATCCAGCCGGTCCATTTCCCCTGTTTCTTTTCAATGCTGAACTCGAGGCCGTAGGCTTCTCCCTCGCCTACTGCAAACTCTTCTTCCAGGTCGTCGTTGGCAAACAACTGAGCCCCATCGACAAACTGCAGCTGGTTGTCCATGTTTTTATAGTATCCTTCCAGGTTGAGCAGAAATTGCCCCCCCAGAATATAGGAGACACCCGCCGCCACCTGATGGGATTGTTGGGGTTTTACCCGGTCCGAAGAGGGATACCAGACATCAGTCGGCAATGCCAGCCCCGCGCTGGATATCAGGTGAAGGTATTGATACATCCTCGCATAGCTGGCCTTTGCTACCCACCTGTCATTGATACTGTAGCGGGCAGCCAGTCGCGGCTCTATTCCAAAATAGAAGGTATTGTCATTACCGAAGCCACTGAGCCGCAACCCGCCATTGATGGCAAGCTTCTTCGAAAGGTCAATGTCGTCGGAAAAATAAAGCCCGTACTCCATACCGCTGAAATCCTGGCCGGCAGAAAAATTAACCAGGCCATCATCGCTTCCCGCTTTGAGTCGGCCCACTGTGAACTGATGGTAGGTGGCGTTGGCCCCAAACCGGATGGAATGCCGGTTGTTCGGAGCAAAGTAGAAATCCGTCTTGAGGTTGGCGTCCCGGATATTGGATCCCACCCGAAAGGAAAAACCGGTAACCCGGTTTTGAATGTTATACTGATAATCGGAATAGGTGAAAGTGGTATTGGCAAATAAACGGGGAGAAAAGATATGATTCCAGCGGGCAGTGCCTGTTGCATTGCCCCAATCAAAATCGAAATCGAAAAAATCACCGTTCACCCCAAACACATCACGCCCGAAATATCCGCTCAGGAAGAGCCGGTCTTTTTCCCCAAGTTCATAGTTGATCTTGGTATTCAGGTCATAGAAGTAATAATCCGGTATAGGGTTGAAGTCCGGGTTATCTTCCTTGGACCGGTTGACGGCGCGGGTAAAAATATCTACATAGGTCCGCCTTCCGGAAACGATAAAGGACGACTTCTCTTTTTGGATCGGCCCTTCCAGGGTGAGGCGGGAGGCAATGAGCCCGATGCCCCCCGAACCAGCAAACTGTTTGTTGTTGCCTTCTTTGAGTTTGACGTCAATAACGGAGGACAGGCGGCCGCCGTACTGGGGAGGGAAGCCCCCTTTATAGATCTTGAGATCCTTGACGGCATCCGTATTGAAGGTGCTGAAGAATCCAAACAGGTGGTTGGCGTTATACACAATAGCTTCATCCAGCACGATGAGGTTCTGGTCGTTGCTTCCCCCGCGAACAAAAATGCCCGTGGTGCCCTCTGAACCGGAGGGGATGCCGGGCTTGAGCTGGACCGTCTTTAGAATGTCACTTTCTCCCAGCAAAACCGGAACAAGTTTGGCCTCCCGGGTAGTAATAGCTTCCACGCTCATCTCGGTAGAATTGAGCTGCTCTTTATAGGAATTGGCCTGGACCACTACCTCATCCAGTTGTACACCGGTTGACAGGCTCACGTTTAAGGTGGTGTCCCGAAACAGAAATAAGGAAAAATCCCGGGGCTGATACCCTACATAGCTAAAAACCAGCCTGACACTATCTTGCGCCGGTACGGATATGGAATAAAAACCATACTCATTCGTAGTAGCGCCTACCCCCTGAGTAGCATTCAGAACCGTAGCGCCCAGCAGCGTCTCTCCGTTATCTTCGTCCAGTATGCGGCCGCTGATGGTGACGGATTGTTGCGCCAGCCCCCAGTTAACCAGGAACAAAAGCAGGAAGGTGATCGATCGATACATAGGCAAAAGCAGTGTGATAAAGTGTCGTCCGGCATTATACACTTGAAATAACACCAAGCAAGGCAAAGCGATGTGGAACTCAGCTTACAGATTGGCAAGCCTGACGACGAATACGCATACCTCAAAGCCGGAAAAGCACAATATTTACCTTTGAACCTGCAAACGTGCAGGCTTGGTGGGCAGCATCAATCCTCATCTTCTCTCAGGATCTCATCCTCCCCGTCTACATCTACCATTTTACCCCGTTTTTGTACCACATCAGCATGCATTTCCTGATACATTCGCCTGTTTCTGGCAATATCCAGAGCCAGGAAGAGCGCCTTTCGGAAGGAGGAGGGGTCGGCGGAGTTCTTTCCGGCAAGGTCGAACGCCGTGCCGTGGTCAGGGGAAGTGCGGACGTGGCTAAGGCCGGCGGTAAAATTGACGCCGTTCCCGAAGGAAAGGGCTTTGAAGGGGACAAGCCCCTGATCGTGGTACATGGCCAGAATGGCGTCGAACTTTCGGTATTGGCCGGAACCAAAAAAGCCATCAGCAGGGAAGGGGCCCATAACGAGCATTCCTTTTTTCTTCAGTTCGACAATTGCCGGCCGGATGAAGGCTTCTTCTTCGTTGCCCAGCACGCCCCCGTCACCGGCGTGCGGATTGAGGCCCAGTACGGCAATAGAGGGCCGTTCCAGCCCGAAGTCCATCTTCAGCGAATGGTTCATCAGCTGAAGTTTCTGCATGATCAGCTCCTTGGTGAGGGTTTCCGCCACTTCGCGGAGTGGGAGATGGTTGGTGGCCAGGCCGATGCGCAAGCTGTCATTGACCATGAACATGAGGCTTTGCCCATGGCCCAGCTCTTTAGTCAGGTACTCCGTATGGCCGGGGAAGGGAAAGTTGGCCATGTGCATCGCCTCTTTGCTGATAGGGGCGGTCACTAGAGCGTCGACCAGGCCGTTCTTCAGGTCTTGAGTAGCTTGCTCCAGGGAAATTTGGGCATATTTCCCGCTGAGATCAGAGGGCTTGCCCAGCGTGATGTTGACATTCTCCTGCCAGCAGTTGACAATATTGACCTTGTCGAAATAGATCTTATCGGCGGAACGGGTAGAATTGAACTCAACTTCGTCCTCTATGATATTTTTATGGTAGGAAACCACCTTGGAAGAGCCATAAATAACCGGAGTGCAAATATCGGTGATCTTTTCGTGTAACAGCGTCTTGAGAATGACCTCCAACCCAATACCATTAATATCTCCAATGCTTATCCCTATCTTCAGTTTTTCCATTGTTTATTTATTCTGCTCCGGCTATTTGCTGATCATTGGGAATTTCCCCTGGGGAATACTATCTTGGAAGCACCCCATAGCCAAAGCACTATATTGTTATTCTAAATAATTGATCTTCTTACAAAATGACCGTAAAAATAAAAAGAAAAACGTTACGGCTCATTCTATTCGCCTATGAAAGCCAAGAAATCCTACGGCCAGCACTTTCTCAACAACGATCAGCTTGCTGCCCGGATCGCCGATAGCCTTACCCTGGCGGGCCAGGCCTACGATCAAGTCATCGAAGTAGGCCCGGGACAAGGCATGCTGACCCGGTTCCTGTTGGAAAAGCCGTTCCGCCTGCTGGTAATCGAAGCCGACCGCGATATGGTCCTTTATCTCCACAAACACTACCCTCAACTGAAGGACAATATCGTCAGTGGAGATTTTCTAAAAGTCCCTCTGGCAGAGCTGATGCAGGAAAGGCCCTTCGGCCTGATCGGCAATTTTCCTTACAATATATCCTCCCAGATCTTGTTCAAAATGCTGGAAGGCCGCCAGTATATCCCCGAAATGGTAGGCATGTTCCAAAAGGAGGTGGCGGAAAGGATTGTCGCCGGCCCTGGAAGCAAAACCTACGGCGTGATCAGTGTACTGCTTCAGGCATTTTACGAAGGGGAATACCTCTTTACCGTCGACAAAAGTAACTTCTCTCCCCCACCTCAGGTCCAGTCGGCAGTCATCCGGCTGCTCCGGAAGGAACAGCAGGAACTGGGCTGCGACGAACAACTGTTCCGGCAAGTCGTCAAGCAGGCTTTCAGCCAACGCCGCAAAATGTTGCGCAACACCATGAAGGCCTATATCAAAGGCGACAGCTTGCTGGACAGCTCTTTTTTCGACCAACGCCCCGAAAGGCTAAGCCTGGGGGACTTCGTACAACTCACTAATTGGATCGAAGAAAGAACAGCCGAGGAGTGAACTATTCCGCTCCTTATGGGCTTGCATTATTGTCTACTTATGGATTTTGGAAATGAAAAGAATAAAAAACTGTAATTATGAGCCTTGAAGAACGCATAACGCAAGACCTCAAAGAAGCCATGAAGGCCAAAGACCAGGCCGCCCTGCGCGGCATCCGCGCCATCAAAGCCGCCATATTGCTGGAAAAGACCAGTGGCGCCAACCACGAAATCGATGATGGTACAGAATTGAAGATCCTGCAAAAACTGGTCAAACAACGTAAGGACTCCCTGGATATCTACGAGAAACAAAACCGGGAAGACCTCGCCCAGACGGAACGAGAAGAGATCGAGATTATCAGGCGATACCTTCCCAAACAATTGACCCGGGACGAATTGAAGGCCGAGATTAAAAAAGTGATCGATCAAGTCGGCGCCACCTCCATAAAGGATATGGGCCAGGTGATGGGCATAGCTTCGAAAAAACTCGCCGGCAGAACGGATGGCAAGACCATGTCGGGGATCGTACGGGAGTTGCTGGCGGGGTAGGTGGTATTGGTTGATTCGTCTTCGCCCGCCATAGCTTAATGCGAAGGCGGGGATTCGTCTTCGCCCGCTCGAAGCCGGTGCGGACCTTTTCCTTCCTTTTTCCTAAATTTGCGCCCGATTGAGTAACCGCAGATGGCCTTTCCCGCCTGTAGGGCTAAACCCAGCTGATCAACCGGCGGGAAAGGCCATCGAAACAAACAAAACCAAATTATAAGAAATGGATACTACCTTTCTCCAAAAGCTCGGCCTCAAAGAACACAATGCCGGGACCAGCACCGGCCAGGAATCCAGCGATTCCGGAAAATACATCCAATCTTTTTCTCCGGTGGACGGAGAACTGATCGGTAGCGTCAGCGAAACGACGCGCAAAGAATACGATCATGTGATCGCCAAAGCTCAGGAAGCCTTCAAAGTATGGCGGGAAATACCCGCCCCGAAGCGGGGAGAGATCGTCCGCCAGTATGGCAAAGAGTTGCGCAAACACAAGGATGCCCTGGGGCGCCTTGTCTCCTACGAGATGGGCAAAAGCCTGCAGGAAGGCTGGGGCGAGGTGCAGGAAATGATCGACATCTGCGACTTTGCCGTAGGCCTGTCGCGACAATTGTACGGGCTGACCATTCAATCGGAACGCCCCTATCACCGTATGATGGAACAGTGGCACCCGCTGGGTATCGTGGGCGTCGTCTCCGCCTTCAACTTTCCAGTGGCTGTATGGTCGTGGAACGCCATGATCGCCATGGTGTGCGGAGATGTAGTAGTCTGGAAAGCTTCCGAAAAAGCGCCGCTTTGCTCAGTGGCCTGTCAGAATATCTTCCTCGATGTGCTGGCTGAAAACAAGGTGCCAGAAGGTGTAGTCAACATCATCAACGGCGACTACAAGGTAGGCGAATTCATGACCAAAGATTCCCGCGTTCCCCTCATTTCCGCCACCGGCAGCATCCGCATGGGCAAGATCGTGGGCGGCGTCGTGGCTTCCCGCCTGGGCCGGAGCATCCTCGAACTGGGCGGTAATAACGCCATCATCGTCACTCCCAGCGCCGACCTGAAGCTGGTGCTCACCGGCGCGCTGTTCGGCGCCGTCGGCACTGCCGGCCAGCGCTGTACCTCCACCCGCCGCCTCATCGTGCATGAAAGCGTGTACGACGAAGTGAAACAAAAACTGACCAACGCCTACAAACAGCTGCGCATCGGCAACCCACTGGACGAGCACAACCACGTGGGGCCGCTCATCGACCGGGATGCAGTGGAAAAATACCTCCATGCCATCGAAGAAGTAAAGAAGGAGGGCGGCAAATTCCTGGTGGAAGGCGGCGTGCTTGAAGGCAAAGGCTACGAAAGCGGCTGCTACGTCAAACCCTGCATTGCCGAAGTAAAACACAATTACCACATGGTGCACGAGGAGACCTTTGCCCCCATCCTCTACCTGATCAAATACAAGGAGTTGGACGAGGCCATCGCCTACCACAACGAAGTGCCGCAGGGACTGTCTTCTGCCATCATGACCACCAATATGCGGGAGGCCGAACTCTTCCTTTCGGTAGCGGGCTCTGACTGCGGCATCGCCAACGTCAACATCGGCACGAGCGGGGCGGAGATCGGAGGCGCCTTCGGCGGTGAAAAAGAGACCGGCGGCGGCCGCGAGAGTGGTTCAGACTCCTGGAAAGCCTATATGCGCCGGCAGACGAATACGATTAACTACAGTACGACGCTACCACTGGCGCAGGGCATCAAGTTCGACCTGTAAGGAAGGCCTTTGAAACAGGAGTCATGGGAATCAGAGGTTAAATGGCGGCCGATGGAGGCAGGGATCGAGGGTGCAGCATGCGAGGTGAAAACGGCAGCACGTTTTGGGCTGCTTTAGCAGGCCGCCTTTTTGATGTTTGATATTTGATTTTTGACGTTCGATTTTCGATGTAGGGCGAGCGGAAGGGCTGCCCTCAAAGCGTTGCTCCCAAAGAGCCCCATCAGAAATCGCACGTCAAAAATCAAACATTTCTCCGTACCAAAAGTATCGTATAAGGGGTCTGATGTTTTGCCCCCCGGCCCTTTCAGGGTTCTTTAGCCCCTGATTCGCATGACTTTTGTTTTTGAAGCCTCCAATAGTTCCAGGACGGAAAAATTTTTGACCAGGAAAATACGCTCAACCTACCGGGCAGGCTGTCTCCATTTGGAATAGAAAAGTTCTCCGGATTTTTGAGCAATGCATCAAACCAACTGCTGTCGTAACCCGGCAGGTTGATTTGGCGTTACCCCCATAACTCCCCCGGGTACCGCCCTTCCTCCACCAGTTCCTCGAAGGCTTTTTCCACCATGGCCCGGTCCTCTCGGTAGGTCACGCCGTACCACTGCTCCTTATTGGGCAGTACGCTCAGTCGGATATTGCCTTCTTTTATCAGTTGGTTGACCACGGTGGGAATGTAGAACTCGGCCTTGGGGTTGTCCCGGTTTTCCTTCACAAAATCAACAAACTGCCGGTGGATTTCCTTGAAGATATCCTGGTGGAAACCCCAGAAGTTCATAGACACCAGCGCTTGTTCGAATAAGGGGTGCTTGCGGCCATCCTCTTCATAAAAAATGCCTTCGTCTGTACGATGTATTCTGTGGCGTTCTACAACATCCGCCAGCAGGCCGTTCTCATCCACCTCACAGATACCGCGATTGACGTGGCCGGCCTCCGACAGGGTTTTATCCAGTTGGTAGCCGATCATCGCATAATGATCGGGGGTACAATCGCTTTTCAGGAAGCGCGCCATATCTCCAAAGCCGGAAATGCCGTAGTAGTCATCGGCATTAATGACGGCAAAAGGTTCATGAATGAGCTGTCGGGCGACCAGCACGGCATGGCCGGTGCCCCAGGGCTTCTCGCGCTCCGGCAGCTCGCTGATGCCTTCGATGGGGGTATTGACTGCCTGGAAAGCATATTCCACCTGTATCTTATCTTCGAACTTATCGCCAAAGGTTTCGCGGAAGGCCTGCTCGATGTCCTTGCGGATCACAAAGACCACCTTGCCAAAGCCGGCGCGGATGGCGTCATAAACGGAGTATTCAATAATAGGCTCTCCACCGGGGCCGACGCCGTCGACCTGCTTGAGCCCACCGTAGCGGCTGCCCATGCCGGCAGCCAGGATGAGTAGAGTGGGTTTCATTAATAGTATTTTGAATTGCGCGTTTTTTCCACGAACAGGTGAACCCGGCGCTGTACGAGCCAGCCATGCAGCAGCGTCCCCCCCAACAGGACGGTGCAGCCGAGCAGGAAGATGGCCGTACGACTGGCCTCTACCGCATCCACATGCGCCTTATAGAATGGCCGAATGAATAATACTTCGACCGATATAACGAATGCAGAGAGCAGGAACAGCAGGATACTGGCGGCCTTGGCCTTATTGAGGAAGCCCGGCTCTTTTTTCCGGAGGCACTTCCGCAAGAACAGGATGAAGTCTTCGCAATAGGGGTCGATCTTTATGAGTTCACGCAGGATGTATTCCGCTTTCCCATATTCCATAATGTTGTACAGAGAAGCCGCCTTGCGAAAGAGCATTTTCTGAAAAATGTCCTCGCCCTTATAAACCTCTACATTGTGCACGATAACCATTTCGATCACCACATCCACCATGAGCAGGTGCTTCTGGTAGGCGCCCACTTCAAAAAGGGCGTTGACATACGCCGTGATGAGCTCGAAGTATTCCTCGAAATCCAGCCGTTTGATCTCCTCCTCCTTGTCTTCATAGAAACGGATGACCCGGCGGTAGTTGGCCGCATCGATCTCCTTGAAATCCCGGAATATCCTGGAATGATATGTCGACTGATAAAAAGGCATATGGTCAAACGGGCTCTAGTTCATACAATACCGGTTTGCTCGGGCTGACATCGATCTCGAAGCTTGCGATCTGAATGTTCAGCAAATATAAACCATCTTTGATGGAATTGTTTACGAAAATGAGCTCTGTGATCGTACAATTTGTCCGCGGGGCTTCCGGGTAGGCCCAAAAAGCACGGTGGGCAAGCAGTTTTCCGCCGTCTTCCTCCCGGTCGACCGAAGGGAGGTCGAGCAGCAGGTGTCGGATGCCTTTTTCCACCAGAAAGCGGATGGCCTCGTGGTGTACATAGGGTGGATTGGCCCCGGAGTAGTTCGTCCGAAGCTTCAGCTCGTCATTGGGCAGGGTGCGGAGGAGGAGGGCTTCTACAGCAGGCGTTTCCGTCATGGCCTCCTCCAGCTGTTCGCGGAAGATCACCCGGTCGCCGCCGTCCGTTTTGGTAGGAAAAATGCTCACTAAGAGGGCGGGGAAATGAAATTGCTTCAGGCTCTGATTGATGGTGTAAGGCTCTTTAGCGATGTGCCCAACGCATTCGGTATGCGTTCCGTTTCCATGAGGGTTGAGGCGCACGTTGAGAAAATTCAACGGGCCGCCTTGAGCCGTTGAGCCCACAAAATCACCTGCCACAACCGGTGAGGTTTCCATGGGTGGGGCGTAAAAACAATTAACGGTTTCCAGCCCTTCTCTCAGAGGAATGGCGATGTCCAGCGGTTTGGAAAGATTGGCGCGGTAGTAGCGCCCCTGGTGCTGAAAGGTAATCCACATGTACTTGGGATTTTTGATGTTCGATTTGCGATGTTTGATTTTTGATGTTCTCCATACGAGCGGCTGTCCTGGCGTGGCCCTATACATCGCCAATCAAAAATCAAACATCGCATATAAAATCAGTGGTTTCTCGTATCGATCCCCCATGCCAGTTTGGAGCGAATGGTCTCCATGAAGCCCACATCCTGCAGCTGAAGGAGGCGAATGGGAAAGTCATTCTTTCGGACGGCAAGCTGATGGGCCGCCGTGATGGTCTCAAACCGCGAATCGAGCGTGCACAGGAAGTTCTCTGCCCGCCCTTCGATCTCGAAGGAAATCACGGAGTCGTCCGAAATAACGATGGGCCGTACATTGAGGTTGTGAGGAGCGACCGGAGTAATGACGAAATTGCCGGAATTCGGGAAAATGATAGGCCCCCCGCAGCTTAGGGAATAACCGGTCGAACCGGTGGGAGTGGCCACGATAATGCCGTCGGCCCAGTACGTATTCAGGTATGCTCCGTTGATGAAGGTATGGATGGTGACCATGGAGGAGGTATCCCGCTTCAGCAGGGTGCAGTCGTTGAGCGCAAAGCGGATCTCTCCGAAAATAGGCAGGTTGGACTCCAGGAACAACATGCGCCGCTCGTCGATGTTGTACATACCTCGTTTGACCAGTGCGATGGCATCGGTTATCCGTTTCTTTTCGATGGATGCCAGAAACCCCAGCCGCCCCAGGTTGATCCCCATGATGGGTACGTTGCTGTCGCGGATATGGGTCGTTGCGCCCAGGATAGTACCATCGCCGCCAAGGGTGATGAAAAAATCGAACTTCTTCACACTAAAATCCAGGTAACCTTCGAATACGCCGATATCGCGTTTGAAATGGACCTTATTTTTCAGTTGCTCCAGGTAAGGGGCGTAGACGTAGGCATTGATCCCTTCCTTGTGGAGCGCATCGAAGAGGTGCTGGACGTGTGGGATATCTTTATCCTTGAGTACTTTGCTGTAGACGACTACCTGCATAGTTGAGGGTGGAGGGCCTGGTTTAAATATTCAGGTTGAGGTGTAAAAATAAGCCATTTTCCAGTAAATCATTGAAGCTGTATTCAATTTGTATGACTTTATCGTAGTAGAGCACAATGTCCAGGCCAATACCACCTCCCCAAAGAGGGCGGTTGCTGAGATCATTCAGTTTCCCTGTATAGGGATCATGAGCATAACCCAGGTCATTGTTCAAGGAGAGATAGAGCCGTACGGGCATTTTCTGGAAAGCCTTGATGGGCACGGCCTTACCGAAATCCATCCCCCATTCCCACAGATGGAACCGCAGGGATGAACGCCCCATTAGCATATCGAGCCCATCCATGATGTAGTATTCATAGCCGTGCAAATAATGGTTGCCAAACCCCATGGCCCGGTTGTCGTTGTAGGGTTGCTGGCTCCGGATAAAAGAATATTTGGTATTGGCTTCCATGCCCAGGCTCCACCGCTCACCAAAGGGCAGGTAGCGCCGGTAGCTCGTCCAGAGGGTCAGGGCGTTCCTATCCGGGAAGATCCCCAGGCCGTCTTTTTCCAGGACTGCATTGAAATAGGACCCTTTCCAGGGGTAGGGCCTTACGTCGCGATTATCATAGGTGAAACGATAGGCCATCAGGAAATAGCGCTGGAAGCTTCGGCCATCCAGAAAGAAGTCAGGATTTTTTTCATGCACGATGATGTCATCCACCCGATTCTGCCGGTAACCGAGTATAAGGCCATGAGAGGCATTGATCCGGGGGCGATAATTCAGGGCCAGGTCACTATGAAAACGTTGATAGATGAAATCTTCCCCGTCCCGGAAGAACTCCTGCTTATTGCCGGCGGTAGCGTAATTGATCTCCCGGTTGCGCAGGAAAGCCGCTTCTGCTGACAAGCCCAGGGTTTGGGCTTTATTAAAAAAGGGCAGGCTGTAGCTTATAGCGTATTTGCGGGTGTATCCGTACTTGGCCGATATTTTCAGGCGGTCTCTGTTCCCGGAGAAGTTGAGATGGGCAAATTCCATTCCAAAATTGAGGCGCTGGAGAGACCGTCCCTGCTCGACCCACCACACATTGAAGTTACGGTCGGCCAGTTCGAAGATAGGTACGGGGTAAAGATACCATGCCTCTTCGACTCTAACCAGCAAATGTATTTTGTTGGTAGAACCCTCCCATGCCTTGAAACTGATCTCCGCCTGGTTGAACAGCCCGGTGTTCATGATGAGTTCCTCGCTGCGGTCCATCAATGCCGACAAGTTGGCAAGGCCGACCGTGTCTCCTTGACTGACCAGCATTTCCCGTAGTATGATGCTCTTCCTCGTCTTTTGGTTACCCAGAACGCTGATGCTGTCTATATAGACATAATCCAGCTGGGCATTCACCAGGTAAGGGGCAACAACAACCAAAACCAACCAAAAAATAATACGCATAGAGTTCCTCCAAACTGAGTAATGAATTCCCAAGAGAAAAAAGTTTTTTCTCAACCATGGGCCAGTATGTGGCCAGTTGTGCTATTCCGTTCTGTTTTCCAAGGGTTTATAAAAAGGCGAGTTTCTCTCTCCCTCTAGACAAAATAAGGCTTTTTACAAAAAGCTAATAGCGAATAGGGATAATTGCAGATAATATAGGGCAAATGTCATAGCTCCGCCATTATTCCGGTTGGTTAAAAAACCACAGGCACCAGCCCTTTCCGGCGCTTTGTGCATGTAGTGATGTTGCCTTTACAGGACTATACGTTGAGGTAGGACATCAGAGCGTCGTATCGCTCCTGGAGGGACCCCACGTAATCGGACTCGTTGAAGGATGCCTTAACTTCATAGTTGAAACGCTCGAGCGTAGCGATGATCGACTGTACGTTCTGGCGGTTGATCTTAATGGTGATATCCAGCCGGGTGGATTCGAGGTTGGTCGTGATAAAGGAACTGAGAATAGCGGCATTTTCCGACTCGACAATGCGGGCGATCTCCGCCAGAGAATAATCTCGCTTGCTCATTTCCAGGACGAGTATACTCCCCGGTTCTGAGAAAGATGCCGTTTGTGCAAAATGGATGAGCAGTGACTCCAGAGTGATAACGCCTATGTAGTCCTCGTCATCGTCGACAACCGGGATAAGGGTAAGGTGGTATTCCGCCAACAGGCGCAGCAATTCGTAGATGTGATCCTTACGATGAGCATATGGCCTGACCATAGACAAGCTGTAGGAACCTACGGCCTCGCCGGCATCGTAGTTTAGAATATCGTCCTCTGAAAGAAGCCCCAGGAGTTGCTTATTATTGACGATCGGCAGGTGTCGTACATAGAAATCATTCATCATACTGAGGGCTTCCTCACCTGTATCGGAGGTCCTCAAAGGAATGATTTCATTGGAGATCAATGTTTCGGCAATCATCGCATCTGTGTTCTAATAATCCTCAGTTAAACGAATGTAAACCGTCAGCTGTTGACAAAATTCTGTTAAAGTCTTCTACGCGGTGTTTTCCTGTCGGTAAAACTGCAGTCTGAGCTCATTCATTCAGCCCAGAAGTCTTCTTTTTTGGGAGGTAAATTCTTCTTCGGTCAGCAAGCCTTTTTCCCGGAGTTCTCCAAGGCGTTTGAGCTGCTCGAGCAGATCGGGCTCACCCTCCAGTATTTCTTCCTCCGGCGCCGGGGGGGGGGCACTGTTTTCCTCTTTCGCCGGTTGTTGCTGTAAGCGGAATCCATTCTTCTCGAACGCTTCGAACTCCGGTTGTATCCGGATGAAGGCCAGGGCGTCGTGTTCCCTGATCCGCTGGAAATCGTTAAACCCATTGGCCACAGCCTGGTCGAGGTGAAAAAAGGCCTTCTCCGGCTTCTCGTTCAGGGAGTAGGCGCAGGCCAGGTTAAAGTGGGCGGCCACGTCATTGGGCTCAATATCGAGGGATTTATTGAAATCTTCAATAGCTCCGTCGTAATCGTAGTCCTTATATTTTTTGATCCCGCTGGCTTTATAGGGGTTATTGCGCGGCGGCCGGGGTTTGGGGCGTTGATATTGCCGCTGTCTCTGGGTATCATAACGGCGGTCATGGCGACGCTCGCTTCTGACTTCGCGTTGTTCTTCCCGCGTGCGGCGCCGGTAATCGCGCCGGTTGTAATCGGTATCTCTCCTTCTTTCGTATTGCCGGTTGTATTTGCGGTCAAAGACTTCCTGGTCCATAGAAAAAAAGGCGATCGCATCGATCAATCCGACGATCCACATCACCGGGAACCAGAAGAAGATCAGATAGAATATCCCAAGGCCGGTCTGCCCCAGATAAAAACGGTGGACTCCCAGCCCTCCCAGGAACAGCGCTAATATACCGGCTACGTTCTTTTCCTTCATTTGCTGTATTAATCATTGGAATCATCCTACCGGACGACTCAATATAAACAATAATCTATAATAAAGACAATGGTCAAAGGTAGCTTTTGTTTGATCGAACGGTGATAATGGTGTAAAATGTTAGACCACAAGCCTACAATCACCGATAAAAAGCCGGCAGGCGTTGTTTTTACTCCTATCTGCCCCCTCAATTCAATGCAGTCCGGAAGGTTTTTCATCGCCGCCAGGAAGCGGGATCATCGCTGGGTATACTTATCGTTTCCAGGCGTGAATATTTTACAGGTGAGTACGGTAAAATCATCGGGGTAGCTCTTGCCGCCCTTGAAAACTTCCAGGCGGTCCATGAGTTGCCGGTTGAAAGCGGAAGCCGAAAGTTTGTAGTTGTTCCTGACGAAGCTGTACAGCATCTCTTCGTTGAGGTAGTCGCCACTTTCATTCTGCAGGTCGGTAAGGCCATCGGTAAACGACAGGACCATAGCTTCTCCTTCCAGCGGTACACAGCCGACCTCTATCTCCGGCAGTTCCGGGAAGGATCCCAGAATGGTGCACCCTTTGTTGAGCATATGCAACTCACCATCATTGACCAGGACGGGAGGGTTATGGCCGGCGTTGACATAGCGAAGGGCCTGCCGGCTGGTATCGTATTCGGCGATGAAGAAGGTGATGAAGCGTTCGCCCTGGGTAATGAGGTTCACCGAGGTGTTCAGGTCTCGGATGAAGGTATCGAGCGCTGTTCTTTTATTGATCAGAGTGTGGAAGTTCGCCTGAAAATTAGCCATCAGCAGAGCGGCGGCAACGCCCTTCCCGGAAATATCCCCGACGCAGAAAACGATCTTTCCGTCATCAAACTCGATGAAATCGAAATAATCTCCCCCGACGCCATAATGCGGTTTATAAATGCTGGCCAGTTCATACCCCGGCCGGCTGGGCATGTTGGTGGGGATGAGCATGCGCTGCATCTCGCTGGCCAGTTCCATTTCCCGCTTCAGGCGTTCTTGTTCCAGCTGTCGTTTGAAGAGGCGCTTATTTTCAATGGCCACCGCGATGATATTCGTGATGGTGGTAATGAACTGCACCTTATTGTACATATCTTCCTCTTCACTGAAGCCCCCGATAAAGACATAGGCAATAGGATGCTCCTTGTGGCGAACAGGAATGACCACATCAAACTCCCGGATCAATGGGTGGTCGGCCTCCTCTACATTATTGAGGCGAGTATATTTCTCAAAATACTTTCTGATATCCAGGGCGAGCAGTTCCTCCTTGATCCCAATGGAAGAAGCGCAGGCCCAGGCCTCCTCCTCCCTAATATAAAGCGCCATTTTCTTCACCCCGATCTCCCAGCTCAGGAAGGACTTATACATATTGAAAAGCCCTTCGGCCGATACATTATTATTAATGGCCTGGGTAATATTCAAAAGCCGGTTGATCTGAAGTTGCTTCAGGTTCAGCTCCCGTTCGAGCGCCTCAATATTGGATAAACCCTTTCTCAATTCAGAAAAACCCGACATTATTCTTAAAATTAGGATAGAAACTGTAGTAAAGATATAAAAAACCCCTGCTAGGCTTATAGCGAAAAGGCGAATTTAGCAACCTGTTAACATGAATATACTACTCCTTGAGCCATTCCTGTCCGGAAGCCACCAAAAATGGGCGGAAGGATATCAGGCCCACAGCCGGCATGAGGTCCGTTTGCTCTCCCTGAAGGGGCGCCACTGGAAATGGCGCATGCACGGTGGCGCCGTCAGCCTGGCCGGTCAATTTTCCAGGCTCAACTGGCAGCCGAACCTGCTCCTGGCCACCGACATGCTCGACGTGGCGGCCTTCCTGGGGCTTACCCGCCAGCAGGCAGCCGGCATACCTGCCGCCATCTACTTCCACGAAAATCAGGCCACCTATCCCTGGTCGCCGGCCGATGAGGATGTTGCCCTTCAGCGCGATAACCATTATGGTTTCATCAACTACACCTCGGCGCTCGCATCCTCTCGTATCTTTTTCAATTCCCATTTCCACCGCAATTCTTTTCTGGAGGCCCTCCCTCAATTTTTGAAGCAGTTTCCGGATGCCCGGGAGCTACAACGGATAAAGGAAATAAAGAAAAAAAGTGAAGTACTTCCATTGGGTATGGACCTTAGAAGCCTGGACATCGCGGCAAAACCGCCTAAATATGCCGAGGCCACCCTGTTGTGGAATCATCGATGGGAATACGATAAAGCGCCGGAGGCTTTCTTCAATGCCTTGTTTCGGCTAAAGGAGGAAAACATCCCCTTCAGGCTGATCGTTTTGGGATCTGCCTATCGGCAATCCCCTGATATCTTCCGGATAGCACGCCAACGATTGAGAGAGGAGATCGTGCATTATGGTTATGCCGAAAGCCAGGAAACCTATGCCCGGTTGCTTTGGCAGGCCGACATCCTGCCCGTTACCAGCCGGCAGGATTTCTTTGGCGGCAGCGTAGTAGAGGCCATCTATTGCAACTGTTTCCCCTTGCTTCCAAACCGCCTGGCTTATCCTGAACACATTCCTCCAAAGGAACGCCATCGCCACCTTTATGAAAAAGAAGAGGAATTTTACCCTAAATTGCGGGATGCGGTTCTCCAAATCGGGAAAATCCGGGAAGCTGCAGTACTCCGGGATTTTGTTGCCAGATATGATTGGAGTATTTTAGTAGCCGAATACGATAATGCCTTCGGGTTGTTGTCTGTCCAGGAGCCCAAATAATAAAGCATGAAATTCATTACCTATCAGGATAAGAAGATTGCCTACCAGACAGAAGGGAAAGGTACGGCCGTATTGCTCGTTCATGGTTTTTGTGAAGACCACACCATTTGGGAAGAATTTCGGACAGACCTGCTCGAAGAAAATTACCGCGTTATTCGCATCGACCTGCCCGGTTTCGGCCGGTCAGAAACGCTGCCCGGCGCGAGCATAGAACAAATGGCGGAGGCCGTACATGCGGTTCTGCTGAGGCTCGACATCAAAAGGGTGGTGTTCATCGGCCATTCAATGGGAGGGTACGTCGGCCTTGTTTTTGCTCGCCTTTATCCGGAATTATTGATGGGGCTGGGGCTTTTCCACTCCCATCCGTATGCCGACAGTGAGGACAGAAAAGAAACCCGCCGTAAAAGCGTGGCTTTCATCAAACGCCAGGGCCATGCGCTTTTTGTCAAGCAGCTTATACCCAGCTTCTTCAACCAGAAGTTCGCCAACAGCAACGCCTTCCTCCTGGAAAAACTGACCTACCGGGCCGCCAGAGGTAAGAGTGCCGGCATTATTGCCGCCCAGGAAGCCATGATCGGGCGAAAGGACGAAACGCAAGTGCTAACCGCGCTTGAGGCCCCCGTGCTTTTTATCATTGGCGAAGAAGACCAGGCCGTACCTCCCGAAAGCATAGAACAGATCCATCTGCCACAGGCCGCATCGATCCACATTCTGGAAAAGGTAGGCCATATGGGCCTATTTGAGTCCCGCAAGAAAACACAACAGATCGTGCGGCAGTTTGTGTCCTACTGTGAAGAAAATGACCGAAACTGATGATTGAGGATACCCTCCTTTTTGGATTGGCGATCATTCCAGGCCTGCTCATCTGCTGGTACATCTACCGAATGGATAAGTACGAAAAAGAGTCGCGCCTCCAATTGGCCATTACCTTTATTCTGGGAATGGCCATCACTTACCCGGTGTTGAAGGTTGAGGCTTGGGCCAGTTATGCCGGCTGGGATGAAACCCAGGGCCTGGCGGCAACTATTTTCTCCTCCTTTATTGTAGTTGCCCTGACGGAAGAGTTCGCAAAATACCTCGCCCTCATGGGGTACCCTTACCTCAGGCCCTTTTTTAATGAACCGATGGATGGGATCGTCTATGCTGTGATGGTCAGCATGGGGTTTGCCACCTTGGAAAATGTATTGTACGCAGGTAAGTTCGGTTTTCAAACCACATTGCTTCGCGCCTTTACGGCCGTACCGGCACATGCCTCCTTCGCCATCATCATGGGGTATTTCACCGGGAGGTCCAAATTCGCCTTTCCATCAGCCCGGAAATGGCAATTGATCGCCATGGGCCTCTTCATCCCGGTTGGTGTCCATGGCATTTACGATTTTTTCATACTTCAGGAATATTACGAGGAACTGCTGGTTCTTGCCTTGTTCATCCTGGGCACCAGTATTTACATTGCCACCAGGCTCATCAAAGAGCACCAGGAGAATTCTCCTTTTAAGGAATAGTGAGCGGGGATTGGGGATTCGGGATTCGGTTCGAACTGCGAACCGCGAGCCTCACCCCCCCTTCAGCTTCTCATTCCCGGCGTGCCGCTCCGCATCCCGTTTTGTCTTTTTATCGAGGCTTTTCCTCAGGGCTTCGGTAAGGTCGACCCCGGTTTGGTTGGCCAGGCAGATAAGGACGAAAAGCACGTCGGCCATCTCATCCCCCAGTTGGGTTTTGGCGTTGGCGGCGTCTTCCGTTTTCTTGAAAGACTGCTCTCCATAAAGCCTGGCCATCAGGCGGGCCACTTCGCCAACCTCTTCCATGAGTATGGCCATATTGGTCAGTTCATTATAATAACGTATACCAATGGTGTTGATCCAGTGGTCGACGGTTTGCTGGGCTTCCTGAATGGTCATTTTATACCAATTTTTAAATAAAAAGACGTACAAACTACCCCTAATCGCCTGATTGGCAAGCATATGGGCGTTTCGATTTCCGACTTCGAATTTGGTGTTATTCCGGGTTTTTGCTGTCTACGGAGATGGTGACCGGGCCGTCATTGGCCAGGCGTACCAGCATCTCAGCGCCAAACTCTCCGCTCTGCACATCCCGGCCGGCGGTAATTTCCAGCACCTTGATGAACTTTTCGTACATGGGGATGGCGAACTCGGGCCGGGCCGCCCGGATGAAGGACGGCCGGTTGCCTTTTTTGACGCTGGCGTGCAGGGTGAACTGGCTGACGACGAGCAGTTCGCCGTCCACGTCTTTGACCGAAAGGTTCATCTTGCCTTCTTCGTCGTTGAAGATGCGCATCTTGGCTATTTTGTTGCAGAGCCATTCGATGTCTTCGTCGGTGTCTTCATCCTCGATGCCGAGCAGGACGAGAAGGCCGGGGCCGATCTCGCCCACCGTTTTGTCGTTGACGGTTACAGAGGCTTCGCTTACACGTTGTAGGATGATTCGCATGGTTTTCGTTGATTTATATATATTGTGGCTTCGACAGGGGCCAGACACCCATCTTAACAGCCGAAGCCTCTCCCAGGTTTTTCAACAAAAAACGCGCCCGGCAAAAAAATGAGAGGGAAAGCCTTTTTCCATTCATTTTTATCCGGCAGGAAAGATAAATATAATGAAGAAAATTACCTTCTGTTCAAGCCTGGCCATGCTGCTGTCCATGGGGCAGGTCGCCGCCCAATGGATCCCCGAACAGGTGCTCCATCCTATTAACTCCAACATTGTAAAAGCGCTTCCCGCCGACCTGAACGGCGACGGAACCACTGACATGGTGGCCCTGTCGAAGGACCCGTCCAGGATATGCTGGCAGCTCAGCCATTCTCCCCCCAATATTTTTTCCCTCTCCGAAATACTGACGAGCCATGAAGTGATCTATGACGTCGAACTCGCAGATGCCGACGCCGATGGGGACCTCGATATTTTTGCCAGTGTCGATTACCCCACCCGTATTGTCTGGTTTGAAAATACCGGCAACCCGGACGCCCTCTTCCGGGAAGAAGAACTCATCCTGCAAGCGGAATATGTAGACAACATTCAATTGGAAGACATAAATAAGGATAGCATTCCCGATCTGAGTATGTCTGGCCGTCTACAGAGCTCCGACAACACCAACTTCCATATCATGCTGGGAGAAGGAGACGGTTCTTTCGCGCCTCCTTCAGGCACGACATACCGACTCCAGCTTGGGCTGTCTGAACCGCCTCCTTTCTTTTTTCATCACCCGGAAGGTAATGACAGCATTGTACACCTATACGCCAACTGGAGAATAGGCGCCAACATGCCGGCAGCCCGGATCTCCTTTGACTTTCAAGACCAGTCTTTCGGTGATTATTCGGTGGTAGGTGATGGCGATTTCAACATCAGAGGAATGACAGGCCTCAACAGCGACGGCCATCCGGAACTCATGGGGTCCGGTTTTCAGGAGGGGATCTTTTTCTATACTTATATCAACGGGGCCTGGCAGCGCATAACCGTATATCAAGGCCTGTTGGCCAACAGCTGGCGGGCCGTCTTCTTCGACGTGGACGACAACGGGCGGGAAGACATCGTCTTCGGGCTCGACTCCTTCAATATCCAGCAAAATGCTTTTGTCCCCGAACGCCTTTTCTGGTCCGCCAACAATGGCAACTTCAATTTTGCCCCGCCGCAGCCGCTGACGGCCGGTATACCCAGCGACGCCATCATTCAGTTTCTGCCATTGCATGGCGGCGCCCGGGAAAGCCTGTTCTTTTACCTGGAAGATGAAGTGCGGCCAGGGTACAAAGCCTGGTTAGCCGATGAGGAATGGGGCCCCAACCAATTTTTACCTATCGGGTTCCTGCCGGGTGGTTTTATTCCCGGGGATGCCGATGATGATGGCGACCTCGACCTATATTGTATTGATAATGCAGCAAGGGTGATCTTCAGCTTCCGAAACGACGCCAACCTGCGCTTCAATGCCCTGCATCTCGAGCGGTCCGGCTTTCCGCTTGCCGGAGATATCAGCGGAGGCGACTTCAATCAGGATGGGCGGTTCGACCTGCTCTTCAGCGAACGGCGCCCTTTGCCCGACGGCCGCCTGCTCTGGCTGGATCGCGAAGGGGCGGGGTGGACGGAGCACCTGATCGACTCCCAGCAGTACTCCCAGCCCTTCATTTTCCCGGAAGATATGGACGGCGATGGAGACCTCGATATCGTCGCCACCAGCGGGGTGCATGCGGTGATCTATTATCCAAACGAAGGCGATGGGCAGTTTGGCAGCCGGCAGGTGGTGGGAACGGAATTTGCCTATCAGGCCATGCACCTCTCCGATTGGGATGGGGACGGAGGTAAAGATGTGATCGCCCGCGTGAACGGCGACCGGAGGCTGTTGCTGTTACACCGGTGGAACGGCAATGGATTTGACGGGCCCGTAACCCTGGACGACTACCTCGACAATACTTTCACCGCCCGCCGGTTTGCCCCCTTTGACTTGAACCAGGACCAACTGCCCGAAATTATCGGAAGCACCGCCTTCGGCCGCCTTTATTACTGGGACAATGGAACACCTATAACCGGAGCTGGACAAGTCGCTCTGGATATGCCCAATGGCACCGAATATGATAACCTGTATGTCCAGGATATTGACGGAGATGGCGAAAAGGACCTGTTCTTTCTTTTACAATTGCCTAACAGTCCAGCACAGATCGCCTGGCTAAACGGCCCTGCCGATCTTGCCACCCTCAACTGGTCTTTCGCTACGATGGATTCCCTGGGCAGCGCCGCCATTTTCCGGGCGGCGCCCATCTTTAGCAACGTGCCGGACCTGATCACCTACCACGCATACGACCATACCGTCCGGTTGGGCAGAAGCCTGATGGAGCGCCCGGCCGCCATCGTACGCGTATTCTTCGATGTCAATGACGATGGCCTTTGGGACAGCGGCGACTTTCCCCTGTCGGGTGAGCGCGTACTGCTGGACCCCGGGGCGCTGCTCACCGCCACCCGGCCCGATGGCAGCCGCCCGTACTACCTGTCGCCTGGAACCTATACCTTCGAATATCCAGCCAATGAAACCTGGCGGGCCAACGGCCCAGCGGCCCGGACAATACAAGTCGAGGAAGGATCGCCGATCTTCTACCTCGACTTCCCGCTCGTCCCTGTCAACCCGGTTTCCGGCATTGAACTTACGGGAGCGGCCTATCCCCTGCAGTGTTCGGAACAACGACAAATGTTTGCCTTTATCCGCAATAGCGGGCACTTTCCTTTGGCCGGTGAGGTTATGATCGGGCTGGATCCGCTCATAAGTATAGCTCCTGAACAAAGCAGCGGTATCATTCAGGATGATCAGCATATCGCCTTCCCATTTGAAAACCTGCCCCCGGGCGGGCAATCGCGCTTCAGCCTGCTCGTCGACCTGCCGGATGCCTCCGCCCTGGGCGACACCCTGTTCAACCTGTTTACGGTGCGAGGTACTACTCCCGATGGAGCGATATCAACCGATACCTTACAACTCCACCGAACACTTCGCTGTGCTTATGACCCCAACGACAAACAGGCTTACACGGAACTGGATGCCCAGGGAGGGGTGGTAGAAAAAGGCGCCTCTATTGTCTACACCATCCGCTTTCAGAATACGGGCAATGCTCCGGCAAGGCGGGTGGTATTGCTGGATTCCCTGGACGAAAAGCTGAACCGGCTTTCCTTTCGGCCACTATCCGCGAGCCATGATTTTGATTGCAGTATCAGCGAAGGAGGTTTGCTGCGGGTGGTTTTCGAGGATATCCAACTTCCGGATAGCATGAGAGATCCACTGGCCAGCCGGGGATATTTCCAGTTTGAGATCGGCCAGCTCCCAGGCGCAATGCCCGGCGATGCTTTTAAAAATAGCGCCGATATTTATTTTGACGCCAACCCTCCTATCCGCACCAATACAGTGGTAACGCAAATCCCTCTGCCCGCAAACACGGGAGAGCCGGCGCCACCGGGCAGCTGGTTTATAATCGCTCCCAACCCGGCGCATGACTGGTTCGAACTCAGCGCAACACCAAAAGGCATCCAATCCCATGATTACCGAATTGTCAATATACAAGGCAATACCATTGCCGAAGGTGAGGTCACAGATCGAGCGGTGAAGATAACTACCGCCGGGTGGCCGGCCGGCATGTACAACATTTTGATACGAGGAGAAAAAGGCCGCTTCGATACGATCGGGAGGATAATTGTGATACACTAGGAAAGCAGCCGTTCGCAAGGAGTATCTTCAGGCAGCTTCTAAAACAACGTCGGTTGCCCCCCTATACGCTGGTGTAAATCAGGAGAATCATTTTTCACGGAGTTTACCTTGTCGGAAACCTGATAATAATCGAGCAAGCCATCCGCCGGAGGTTGCAGGGAATCCATGACCTGATCGATGGTAAGGGGAGCAAGCCAATGCTCCTGATATTTGCGGGTGGGTAACAACAGGGGCATTCTGTTGTGCAGCGGCGCCATTTCCTTGTTGGGAGGCGCGGTTATGATGGAGAAAGTCTTTACTGCATAATCGTCTTTATACCAAACGTCCCATATTCCGGCAAAGAGCAGCAATTCGCCATTTTTGCGAAAGATCCGGTAGGGGACCTTCTTTCCGCCTTCCAAACGCCATTCGTAGAAGCTATCGGCCAGCACCAGGCAGCGTCGTTTGCGAATGGGCACCCGGAAGGATGGCTTGGCAACGATACCTTCCATTCGGGCATTGATCATCTTGCTGGCATTCTTTCCATCATTAGACCAGTGGGGAATGAGCCCCCAAAGCAGGTATTCCAGGCGATTGGGATGCTCATTGGTGATAACATAGGAATGCTGGGTAGGGGCGACATTGAAGCTCAGCCGCAAGTTCTGGCCGGTTTCTATATCCCCCATCTGTTCCTTGATCTTCTCCGGTGAGGTCACAAAGGAAAACCTTCCGCACATACGTTTCAATTTTTTTGTTCAGTATTGCTGAAGCGTTCCGGGGGCAGAAGGCCCGCTTCCCAAGGCTGAGCAGTTTTATACACTTTAATTCACATTTTTATTCTACCACAAATTCATTGGCCAGCTGTGGCCCACAGAAACAATGGGATTGGCCGCCGCGTTTCAGGCTTTTCAACACCCTTTTTTAAGGGTTCCTATAAAGGTAAGAAAACCAGGAATTTGACGAAACTCATTTTCCACAAGAAATGTGGGCCAAGGCCTTGAAAACCGGCCCGCTGGCCCACATTGGCCAAGAATGGGGTTTCTACATATATCGTTTATACTAAATTGAGGGCCTTTCTGGGGATATCCCCTTGGCTTATCTACACCAAAAAGTAAAAAGATAGGGCTCTTCTGGAAAAAAGTTTTCCGGGCCCCGGTTTTTAAACAGGCTGTGGGTAAGTTTGCTTAAGTTCAGAAAAAAAAGGAAGAAGGGGTGTGTAAAAACTGTGCAAAGCAACCAGGAATATCTTAACATTGGATTAACCCAGGATTAATAAATAAATTTCCTCACATATTAACACCCCTAATGATGATAGGCTTTGATTAAAATTTTTTGAAATATATTACCAATACCCGGACACAAAAAAAGTTTACCTCGAAATGGCCAAACAAAAGTTTGTAGTATTGTTACTCTAACGAATCGTTTCAAATTATAAAGAAATGGAAGCAATTGCAACCCCGCCCGGACACAAGCCTCCTTTACAAAGATACCCCGCTGTGGTCAAAGCCTGGCTGGCCGTCGGTTTGTTCATGATCTTCATGCAGGTTGTTGTTGGCGGCATCACCCGCCTCACGGGGTCCGGCCTTTCCATTACCAAATGGGAGATCGTGACCGGTACTCTGCCGCCCCTCAACGCCCAGCAGTGGGACGAGGCCTTCAGTTTGTACAAGGCTACGCCCCAGTATGCGAAGATCAACCAGGGAATGACGATGGGGGAATTCAAATTCATTTACTTCTGGGAGTACATTCACCGCTTGTGGGCACGCCTGATGGGGTTTGTCTTTGTCATTCCGTTGGCCTTCTTCTGGGCCAGAGGAATGGTCGATAAACCGCTTCTGAAACGCCTGGGTGTCGTTTTCCTCCTGGCTGCACTGGTCGCCTCCTTCGGATGGATTATGGTCGCCAGCGGGCTGATTGAGCGGCCCTGGGTCAATGCCTATAAACTTACCATGCATCTTTCTCTGGCTTTGATCCTGTTCAGTTATCTGCTTTGGACGGCCTATAAGGCTTTCCAACCTGTCCGCCCGGTTTTACACAGCAATCTGTTGAAAAACATGTCCAAAGGCATCACCGCACTGGCCGCTTTACAGATCGTTCTGGGAGGGATAATGGCCGGGTCTAAAGCGGGTTTATTCTATCCTACCTGGCCAGATATGAACGGAGAGGCTGTTCCCTCTATCCTATTAGCCGGTGCTAACTGGACTGTGGAAAACTTTGTGAATTACGACTCGTCCCTCTTTATGCCCGCCTTGGTGCAGTTGTTGCACCGTTCAATGGCTTATGTATTGACAATCATTATCTTATGGTTTTCTTTCAAGGTTTTGAAGACGCATCCGGAGCCTGCTCTAAGAATGGGAATATACTTGTTGATAAGTATGTTGATAATCCAAATGCTGTTGGGAATCCTCACTGTAGTCAATGCTCTTGGCTCTATTCCAGTGGGTTACGGCGTCTTTCATCAGGCCGGCGCCCTTTTGTTGTTGACCGCCGTTTTATTTGTGAATTATCAACTGGGAAAATCGAGAAATTAACAGGTGTGGATAACTATGTGGAAAAGTAAGATATTTGAAATCATCCTATCTAAAAGATAGATCAGCAGCACAGATAAAGCGCCGGCTGAGCCTGCAAACAGCGTTCGTTGCCTAGTCTGACACACCCGGATGGTGGATGCTCTGTCAGATGGTGTTAATTGCTTATCTTAGGCTCAGATAAAACGAATAAACCCATGCGCCTGCTGTTTTTTTCCGCCTTTCTAATCCTTGGTTTCCAAGCCTGCCAGCCTACCGGCCCTTCGGCAGATACGATCTATTACAATGCCAACATCTGGACTGGAGATCCGGAACAGCCAGCTGCTGGAGCATTGGCGGTAAAGGATGGCAAGATCCTGTTCATCGGTGAAGATTACGCGGCTTACAAGGGCCCGGAAACAGAGATGAATGATGCCGAGGGCCGCCTGCTGCTCCCGGGATTTACAGATAACCATACCCACTTTCTGGATGGTGGCTTTCAACTGGCCAGTGTAGAGCTGCGTTCGGCGCAAAACCCTGACGAATTCATCCGGCGCCTCGCCGATTTTGCCAAGGGGCTACCCGATGACGGCCGATGGATCACCGGCGGCAACTGGGACCACGAGGCCTGGGGAGGGGAATTGCCCCGCCGCGAGTGGATCGACAGTGTATCGGCCGGACATCCCGTTTTTGTTTCCCGCCTGGATGGGCACATGGCCCTGGCTAATTCTCAGGTGCTGGCGCTGGCCGGTATCCATAAGGATAGCCCGGACCCGGAAGGAGGAACCATTGTGAAAGATACCCACACCGGCGAGCCTACCGGTATCCTGAAGGACGAGGCCATGGGCCAGGTGTACGCCATTATGCCCGGCCGCACGGAGGCGGAACTGGACGAAGCCCTGCAGCGAGCAGTGCAGCATGCTCTTTCTCTGGGTCTTACTCAAGTACACGATGTAGGAAGCTTTGGAGGGTGGACAGACCTGGCGACTTACCAGCGGGCCTATGAAAAGGGCAAATTGCCCCTGCGCATTTATAGCTTTGTGCCAATCAGCAGTTGGGCAAGGTTGGCTGAATATGTGGCAGAAAACGGAAAGGGCGATGACCTTCTCCGATGGGGCGCGCTGAAAGGTTTTGTCGATGGTTCTCTGGGTTCTACTACTGCCTGGTTCTACGATCCATACAACGATGAACCTGAAACATCCGGCCTGCTGGTTAACGACACCATTCAACTGCGCAACTGGATCCTTTCCGCCGATTCGGCCGGCCTGCACATCGGCGTGCACGCCATCGGCGACCGTGCCAACGACTGGCTGCTTAGAGTCTACGCTGAGGCGGCGGCAAGGAACGGCCAGCGGGACCGCCGCTTCCGCATCGAGCATGCCCAACACCTCACCCGGGGGGCCATAGGCCGTTTCGCTGAGCTGGGCGTCATTCCCTCCATGCAACCTTATCACGCCATCGACGACGGCCGCTGGGCGGAGAAGCGCATTGGCCCGGAGCGGATCAAGACGACGTATCCTTTCCGGTCTCTGTTGGATGCCGGCGCGCCCCTTACTTTCGGTTCCGACTGGACGGTGGCCCCGCTCGATCCGCTGGAAGGGATCTACGCCGCCGTCACCCGCCGCACCCTGGATGGCGCCAATCCCGGCGGCTGGGTGCCGCAGGAGAAGATCGGCGTGGAGGAAGCCTTGCGCTGTTATACGTCCGCCAATGCCTACGCTGGTTTTCAGGAGGACAAGTTGGGAATACTGAAAGCCGGTTACCTGGCCGATTTTGTGATCCTGTCGGAGAACATCTTCGAAATCGCCCCGGAGAAGATCAAAGAGGTGGAGGTGGTGAGGACGGTGGTGAATGGAGCAGCGGTGTTTGTAAGGTAGGAAGTACGAGGAAATACAATTGAAATACTTAGAAATAAAAGGCGCCATCCGCCATCTCCGATAAACCTGCCGGGTTATCCAACGAGGAACCTGGCCGAAAACCCGGCAGGAGGAATTTTTTTAGCAAAACGACAATCCGATGAAACCATTGATCTCCACATTTTTCTTCCTTGCCCTGGCCACAGCCGCCTTTGCGCAGGAAGAAAAAAAAGATTACTCCGAGCCCCTGCGTGTCATCGAGGCCTGGCTGGATGCCCAGCGCGATTATGAAAATATCCCCGGCATCTCCGCCGGCATTGTGCTGGACCAGGAACTGCTGTGGAGCGGCGGTTTCGGTTACTCGGACCTCGATGCTAAAGTGCCGGCCACCGATTCCACGATCTACAGCATCTGTTCCATTTCCAAGTTGTTTACCTCTATTGCTATTATGCAATTGCGGGATCAGGGCAAGCTCGGCCTCGACGACGAGCTGAAAGAACATCTCCCCTGGTTCAACCTGAAGCAGGTATACGAAGAGAGCGGGCCCATTACCATTCGCTCTTTGCTGACCCATTCCTCCGGCCTGCCCCGGGAATCGGACTACCCTTATTGGACGGATCCCACCTTCCCCTTCCCCACCCGCGAGCAGCTAAAGGAAAAGCTGGGAGAGCAGGAAACGCTTTATCCTCCTTCCACCTATTTCCAGTATTCCAACCTGGGCATGGCGCTGCTGGGAGAGGTAGTGGCAGAGCTATCGGGCCTGCCCTACGAAGAATATATACAGAAGAACATCCTCGGGCCGCTCCACCTGCAAGATACCCGCCCGGAGATGCCGGAAGCGGAACGCCATAAGCAGTTGGCTGCCGGTTACGGAGTAGAATCCCGCGATGGGGAAAGAGCGGAACTGGCGTTCTTCCAGGCCAGAGGCATCGCCCCCGCCGCCGGGTTCTCTTCCTCCGTCAGAGGCCTGGCGGGCTTCGCCTCCTGGCAATTTCAGGCGTTGGAAGAAAAGGACGTGCCGGTGCTCAACGGCAACACGCTGCGGGAGATGCAACGCGTGCACTGGATGGATCCGGATTGGGAGACGGCCTGGGGGCTGGGCTTTGTCGTTCGAAAGGTTAAAGACAAGACCGTAGTCGGCCATTCCGGAGGCTGCCCGGGATACCTCACCCAACTGTGGATGGTTCCTGCTCAGAAGAGGGCCGTTATTGCGATGGTGAATGGGCTGGGGATCAATGTGGGGCAGTATGCCGTTGGCATGAATAACATCCTCGATGCCTACGAAAATGCTAAGGAAGAAGAGGCGATGCCCGATGTCGAACTCGAAGATTACGCCGGGAAGTATTACGGCTTCTGGTCAGGCGAGGCCATCGTCGTGCCCTGGAAGGGCAAGCTGGCAATTTTCTATCTGAAAACCAGCGAACAGGAAAAACCGGCTATGGTTATGAAACACAAGGAGGGAGACACCTTCTACCGCCTGCGTGACGACGGCGAGCCGGGCGAAGAGGTTGGCTTTGAGCGGGACGCTGAGGGGAAGGTGGTTCGCATGTGGCGGCACAGCAGCTTTATGGATAGGATGGGGCAGAATTAACAGGATATTTTCTTCGGCTTTTGGTGTACCTTTTTTTGTTTTTTGCATTAGGTAGGTAAATCCAAGATTTACTTACCCTTCAAAACTCCAATCAGTTATGAAATGGCATATACTGAGCATGCTTTTTATTACCTGTACCTTTCAAAACGGCTTCACCCAACCTATGAAATATGCCACCGGGATTGTGGTGGACGCGGAATACGGCGATCCCATATCCGGCGCGCATGTACTGGTTCTGCATACCAACGAGGGGGTGGTTACCGACAGCAATGGATTGTTCACTATAGAATTAAACGCTGGCGAAGATACACTGGTGGTTAGGCATCCCGGTTTTACCATAAAACAAGTGCCTGTGCGGCCAGATACCATGCGCATCGGGCTGGTTTACGAAATGGGCCTTGATACCGTCGCAGTGGTAACGCCGGAAACTTATGAAGAGACGTATCAGATCGTACGGAACGATCGCTCCTTTGGCCGGACACCCCACAGAATCCACAAACCAAGGGGGGATAACTGGAACACCGAAGACTACAGCCCTATCGAAGAGAACGGCGAGCGCGATGTGCTGAACAGCCCCCTGTCCACTTTTTCCATCGACGTAGACCGTGCTTCTTACAGCAATGTACGGCGCTTCCTGAATGAGGGTCAGCTGCCCCCCAGAGACGCTGTCCGGGTGGAGGAAATGATCAACTACTTTCCTTACAATTACCCGTTGCCGGAGCCGGGAGGTCCGCCCTTCAGTGTATACGCGGAACTGTCGGATTGCCCATGGAACGAGGAGCGCCAGTTGCTGCACATCGGGCTCCAGGGCAGGATAATACCCCGGGAAGAGCTGACACCCAGCAACCTCGTTTTCCTGATGGACGTCTCCGGCTCGATGAGCGCACAGAACAAGTTGCCGCTGGCCAAGCAGGCCATGCGATTATTGGTAGAACAGTTGCGGCCGGAAGACCGGGTGGCCATCGTGGTATACGCCGGGGCCGCCGGGCTGGTGCTGCCTTCCACCCCAGGCACGGACAAACCGGCCATCCTCCGGGCTATTGACAGGATGGAAGCCGGCGGTTCAACGGCAGGCGGCGCCGGCATACAACTGGCCTATCAGACAGCCCGGGAGCATTTTATCGATGGTGGCAACAACCGGGTCATCCTGACGACTGACGGCGATTTTAATGTGGGCGTTTCCAGTGACGGCGGCCTCACGCAACTCATCGAAGAAAAGCGGAAGACGGGAATTTTTCTCTCGGTTCTGGGCTTTGGCATGGGCAACTACAAAGACAATAAGCTGGAGCTGCTGGCTGACAAGGGCAACGGCAACTACGCCTACATCGATAACCTGGAAGAAGCGAAAAAAGTGTTTGTGGAGGAGCTTCCAGGCACCCTGTACACCATTGCCAAGGATGTGAAGATACAGCTGGAATTCAACCCCGGCGTAGTGCGCACCTACCGCCTGGTGGGATACGAAAACCGGCTGCTCAATACCGAAGATTTTGCCGATGACGCTAAAGACGCCGGCGAAATGGGCGCCGGCCATACCGTGACGGCACTGTACGAGCTGGAAGTGGCGCCGGCACAGGCGGCTCAGTCCTCGCTGCGCTATCAGGAACCGGGGCTGACCAGGGTGGCCCGCAAAGGGCAGGAACTGGGTTTTCTGCAGTTGCGCTATAAGCTGCCGGCGGAAGAGGAAAGCCGGCTGCTTTCGGTTGTGATAGAAAACCACGTGGCCCGTTTTTCAAAAGCTTCCAATGACTTTCAGTTTGCCGCCGCCGTAGCAGCCTTTGGGATACAACTGCGCAATTCTCCTTTCAACAAGAAGCTGGACTTTCCGGAAATCCGCCGCCTGGCGGAAGAGGCAATCGGCAGTAACCCGGATGGGGACAGGAAGGAATTTCTGGAGTTGGTTGGCCGGGCAGAAAGGCTTGTTGGAGAGTAAGTGGAGATAAGGGCTTTGGCCTACCAGGAAAACAGCGCCCCCTTCCAGGAACTGTTCAACGCAGCTGGAAAGACAAACTATCGCATCACCATCATTCCGGGGCTGGCCATGGCATGGAGCATGGGCATGAGCTACGCGACCTGGGGTACGAAGAACGCATCAGGAAGTGGCACACTTATTTCAAGTATGACCGGGTAGCGCCAGGGGCGGTGGATGAGATCATAGCCTTTTTGCGTGACTACGGCTTCATTGAGTGAGAGGATTACTTCTTCTCCTCCACTTTCACCTGCTTTAAATACAACTCCTCCAACTGCTCCTGATGCACGGGCGAAGGCGCATCGATCATCATATCCCGGCCCATGTTGTTCTTGGGGAAGGCGATGAAGTCGCGGATGGAGTTCTGTCCGTTCATCACGGCGCAGAGGCGGTCGAAACCGAAGGCGATGCCGCCGTGGGGCGGCGCGCCGTACTCGAAGGCGCCCATGAGGAACCCGAATTGGGCTTCCGCCTCTTCGGGCGTGAAGCCCAGCAGTTTGAAGTTCCGCTCCTGCAGCGCCCGGTCGTGGATACGGATGGATCCTCCTCCGATCTCGACACCATTGATGACCAGGTCATAGGCATCGGCACGCAGTGCCTTCATAGTCTCGTGGTCGCCGGTGAGCATGCGGGCTACATCCTCTTTCTTCGGAGAGGTGAAAGGGTGGTGCATGGCGTAGAAGCGCTCTGTATCCTCATCCCATTCCAGCAGCGGGAAGTCGACTACCCATAGGGGTTTGAAGTCGCCGGGCGTCATCAGGCCGAGGCGGCGGCCCATTTCCAGGCGGAGTTCGTTGAGCTGCTTGCGCGTCTTCTCCGCTTCGCCGGCGAGGACGAGCAACAGGTCGCCGGGTTTGGCGCCGGCCTTTTTGCCCCAGCCTTTGAGGGCTTCTTCAGAGAAGAATTTATCGATAGAAGATTTTACAGTTCCGTCGGTATTGAAACGAATATAGACCAGTCCTTTGGCGCCGATCTGTGGACGCTTCACCCATTCGGTTAGTTCGTCAACCTGTTTGCGGGAGTATTCGGCGGCGCCGGGGGCACAAACGCCAACGACCAGTTCGGCATTATCGAATACCTGGAACCCTTTGTTCTGTGCCAGTTCGTTGAGTTCGACGAACTCCATGCCGAAGCGCAGGTCGGGCTTGTCGGAGCCGAAGCGGCGCATGGCCTCGTCGTAGGTCATGTGCGGGAAGTCCGGCAATTCAATGCCATTGACCGTTTTGAACAAGTGTTTGGTGAGCCCTTCGAAGGTAGCCAGTACTTCTTCCTGGGTGATGAAGGCCATCTCGCAGTCGATCTGGGTGAATTCCGGTTGGCGGTCGGCGCGCAGGTCCTCATCGCGGAAGCACTTTACGATCTGGAAGTACTTGTCCATGCCGGCCACCATCAGGATCTGCTTGAAGGTTTGCGGGCTCTGGGGCAGGGCATAGAACTGGCCCGGGTTCATGCGGGAAGGCACTACGAAGTCGCGGGCGCCTTCCGGGGTGCTCTTGATGAGGAAGGGCGTTTCGATCTCCAGGAATCCATGGCCGGCGAGGTACTTGCGGGTCTCGATGGCCAGTTGGCTGCGGAAGATGATATTTTGCTGTACCGTGTTGCGGCGCAGGTCGAGGTAGCGGTACTTCATGCGCAGGTCGTCGCCGCCGTCGGTGTCGTCTTCGATGGTGAAGGGCGGCACTTTGGAAGCATTGAGTACCTCCATGGCCTTCACCTCGATCTCGATATCGCCGGTGGGGCGGTTGGGGTTTTTGTTGCTGCGCTCGCGCACCAGGCCGGTGGCGCTGATGACGAATTCGCGGCCCAGTTTGCGGGCGCGTTCACAGAGTTCGGCGTCATCGTCCATATTGAAAACGAGCTGCGTGATGCCATAGCGGTCGCGCAGGTCGATAAAGGTCATGCCTCCAAAGTCGCGGGCGATTTGTACCCAGCCGGAGAGCCTTACTTCTTTGCCTACATGGGTGATGCGGAGCTCACCGCAATTGTGTGTACGGTACATAGGATCTTATTTCATTATTTCTCGAATACACGAATACACGAATACACGAATACACGAATACACGAATACACGAATACACGAATACACGCTTTCCAAAACGAGGCACAAAAATACGGAATTCCCCTGCGCCTTCCTAAGAAAAATTAAAATGGGTATAAACGAATATCAGGAGGGATAGTTCCTTATAATGATAAAATTGGGCGCTACTCTTTCCCTTGTTTCCTTATCAATAATTATTAACTTACCCCAAACGGAAATCAAAACCAAACATGGACGCAAAGCAGGCCGCCCGTAAATTTGGCACCGCGCCGGTATTCTTCACCGCTATATCCACTATTCTTGGTGCGGTGATGTTTCTGCGATTTGGTTTTGCCGTTGGGCAGGTCGGAATGGCAGGCACTTTTTTAATAATCCTGATCGGCCATGCCGTGACGATACCTACGGCTATGGCCATTGCCGAGATTGCCACCAACCAGAAGGTGGAAGGGGGAGGAGAATACTATATCATTTCGCGTTCCTTTGGCCTGGTTATTGGCTCTTCTATCGGTATTGCGCTGTATTTTTCCCAGGCGATCAGCGTTGCATTTTACATCATAGCCTTTGCGGAAGCGTTTAATTCCCTTTTTGACTATCTGCTGCAGAATTACCATTTTCATCCAGTTGTGGAATGGTTGTTTTCCAAGAAGCAGACGGTGAGTATTCCGGCATTGGTTGCCCTGACGGCCATTGTACTCACCAAGGGAGCCGACCTGGGCGTGAAAACGCTTTATGTGGTGGTCGCGACCCTTTTTCTGTCCCTGGTTGCCTTTTTCATAGGAACTACCGATTACGCCAGTAACAACACCCCCGGCCTGTTTGATAAAGTAGCCGATTACAAACTTCCCTTACAGCCATCCACGGACACTGCCGCTTTGTCCTATTTTCAGGATACGGCCGTGGATGATTACCCCAATCCGAATGTTCCAAAACTAAGCCCTTCCGATCCCAACCGCTCTACCACCCCGGCGCAGCCTCCGGTGGAGGTGTTCAGCTTCTTTACTGTTTTCGCCATTATTTTTCCCGCTTTTACAGGGATGACGGCCGGCGTAGGCCTATCCGGAGACCTGCGCAACCCCAGCCGCTCTATTCCCATGGGGACGCTGGCCGGCACGATCTGCGGCATGATCGTTTATCTCTTTATCACTTACAAACTGGCGGTTTCGGCCAGCCCCGAAGACCTGGCGGACACCAGCCGGCTCGTCATGGCAGAGATCGCCTGGCAAGGCTGGTGGTTGATACCGGTAGGGCTGGCGGCGGCAACCATTTCGTCCGCGATTGGGTCCATACTGGTGGCTCCTCGTACCCTGCAGGCCATTGCCCGCGACCGGCTGCTGCCCTCGCGGGGCATCAACTACTGGCTGTCGCGTGGCAGAGGCAGGAATGATGAACCGTTCAACGCTGCTTTAGTGACGGTGGTGCTGGCCTTCGTATTCATCCTCATGGGAGAACTGGATGCCGTAGCCAAGATCATCTCCATGTTCTTTATGGTTACCTACGGATCGCTCTGCCTGATCTCCTTTTTGCAGCACTTTGCCGCCGACCCTTCCTACCGGCCTACCTTCCGTTCGCGCTGGTACATTTCCCTCTTCGGAGCAGTGGCCTGTTTTGGGCTCATGTTCTTCATGAATCCAGGCTACGCCTTTTTCGCTTTGGCCCTGATGGTCATTTTCTACCTGGTAGTGAATCGCTACAACCCGGAAAAGAAGAACCTGGCGGTGATCTTTCAGGGGGTGATCTTCCAGATCAGCCGGCAGTTGCAGGTCTTTTTGCAGAAGACGGAAAAAGAGCAAACGGCCAGCTGGCGCCCCTCCGCCGTGTGCATTTCCGAACACTCCTTCGACCGCCTGGCAGCATTCGACATGTTGCGCTGGATCTCCCAGCGGTATGGCTTTGGCACCTACATTCACAAGATCAGCGGTTACCTTTCAAAAGCGACCCACCGGGAAGCCAAGAAGGCCAAAGAACGCCTGATCAAAATGGCCGAGGCCAGCGACAGCAATATTTACATCGATACGCTGATCAGCCCGTCTTATACTTCCGCGGTGGCTCAGGTCATCCAACTGCCTGGGATTTCCGGTACGGAAAACAATGTGTTATTGACGGAATTCTCCAAAATGAACCCCGACAACCTGGATGATATCGTCGACAATTTCAAGCTCATCAAGTCTGTCGATTTTGACCTCATTATCCTGGGGGCCACAGAGCGGGGATATGGCCTGAAGCAGAGCATTCATATCTGGATCACATCCAATGACTATGAAAATGCCAACCTGATGATCCTGCTGGCCTACATCATCCTGGGCCACCGCGAGTGGAAGAGCGGATACATTAAGATCTTCGCCATCTACCCGGAGGAGGTGGCCGAGGAGGAACGCGGCCGGCTGTACAGCCTCATTGAGGCCGGGCAGTTGCCCATTGCTCCCCATAACATTAAGGTCATTCCCCGCAAATCGGATATTGACCCCCGGGAAATTATCGCCGAACAGTCAAAGGATGCCGACCTTACCATTATCGGCTTCCGGGAGGAGGTTGCCCGACACGAAGGTGCTGCAGTGTTCAAGGGCTATGAAAGCATCGGAAACACGCTGTTCGTCAATGCTGCAGAGCAGATCAAGATCAAGTAAGGGATGGCAAATTCATCCTTGTTTACTTTTTTGACAATGGCATGACAATGCTGCCTTATCCGGAGAGGAAGTGCCTGATGAAAATAAAAAAAGCTCTTTTTTGTTTGTATTGAGTTTTGATTATCAGGCTTTTGTGTTATTCAGATTGATCTCCTTTCTGGTTGAGATGTGGTGACATTTATCACAAAAGAGTCAAATGTCACTTTCTCAAGTGATATTTGTCATAGGGTTCGCCCAATCTCGATAATAGTTTTGTTTAACCTTGTTGCAGTCTCATGACACTAGGTGTGTAACGGGGATTTATTTTTGCACTTCAAACCAGGAACACAGATTGGGCACTATGTTGGCAAATTACAAGATACTCACCGTAACGCACAAGCAGGCCAAGCTCAAAGAGATTGGAGACTTTGTTGTCAAGACTGCTGACGAAAGCGCACTCAGAGCACGCCTGGAAGCGCTCAAATCCCGCTTTAAGCTGGACGAGCTGCTATACCTGCCTACCTGCAACCGGGTGATGTACTTCTTTACTACCGGCCAATCCATTGATGCCCAATTTATTTCCAGGTTCTTCCAGTTTGTCAATCCTTCCATTTCCGATACTGTTCTTGATCAGGCTAAAGAGTCCGTTCAGTGCTTCGAAGGCGCTGCTGCCCTTGAGCACCTGCTCGATGTTTCCGCATCGATCGATTCCCTCGTCATCGGTGAACGCCAGATCCTTCGCCAGCTCAGGGAGGCTTTCGACCAATGTTGGGAATGGGGGCTTGCCGGAAATTTCATCCGCCTTGCCTATCAACAGGCGGTTGTCGCGGCTAAATCTGTATATTCCAATACTCGTATCGGCGAGAAGCCGGTTTCTGTTGTGTCGCTGGCCATTCAGAAGCTGCTGAAAACCAATATTAGCAAGCAGGCCCGCATTTTAGTGATCGGCGCCGGGCAGACCAACCAGCTGGTTGGAAAATTCCTGGCCAAGCATGCTTTCACTAACGTGGTGGTATTCAACCGGACGTTCGCTAAAGCCGAACAGCTGGCTACCCTGCTCGATGGTAAAGCGTTTGTATGGGATAGCCTACCCTCCTACACCGAAGGTTTTGATTGCCTGATCGTTTGTACGGGCGCTACGGATTCGGTCATTTCGCCCGAATTGTACGCTCAGCTCCTCCGGGGAGAGGGCGGGCGTAAAGTGGTGATCGACCTGGCGGTTCCCCGCAATGTATCGGAAGCAGTGGTTGAAAACAACGATATCCATTATATCGAGATCGAAGGGCTGCGCCATCTGGCCCAGGCCAACCTGGCTTTCCGCGAACAAGAGATCGAAGAAGCCAGAATTATCCTGAAAGAATACCTGCAGGAGTTCCCAGCCCTGCTCAAACAGCGTCAGATCGAATTGGCCATGCATCGTGTTCCCACCGAGATCAAGGCCGTCCGGCACAAAGCCATCAACGAAGTTTTCCGCAAGGAAGTAGACCTGCTCGATGGACAGACCCGCGAGCTGATGGAAAGAATGCTGGCCTATATGGAGAAAAAATGCATCGGCATTCCAATGAGGGCGGCCCGCGAAGCGGTGCTGGCCGGAAAGTAAACCGAGCAGCGGTATCTTTTCCTCTAAAGCTATAACGCGAAGGCACGCCGGTTTCCGTTTGGTGGCCCGATCCGGTCATCTGAAAAAATCACATCTTACATTGTTGTGGAGCGAGGACTTGCTTAAATTGCGTAGTTGGCGTAAGCGCCAGCCCCGCCCTGGTAGTCGGCCAGCTTCCATTAAAAAATCAACTCAATGAGTAAAAGTTTTATTGTAGTACTTCTTTTAGTAATTGGAATTAATCAGGTCAGATCACAAGATGTCGGACAAATAGTAATCGGCACTAAATATATACTACACTCCAATATTTTGAATGAAGATAGAGAATATTGGGTTAGCCTACCTGATTCGTACAACGACAAAGAATCATCCTATAGGAGCTATCCAGTGCTTTTTGTACTTGATGGAAATTCACACTTTAAAGCGGTTTCAGGTATGGTCAACTATATGAGTTCCGATTTATACCGAAGCTGGAAAATTCCAGAGATGATTGTAGTTGGTATTCAAAATGTTGATAGAAGACGAGACTATACGCCTGATAAAATTATTACAGTAAGAGAGAATAATTCAGGCGGCGGAGAAAGCTTTCTAAGCTTTTTGGAGGATGAACTTATTCCCGAATTGGATCAAATGTATAGAACAGATCCTTATCGAATCCTTTTTGGGCATTCTTTAGGTGGTTTGTTAGCTACTCATGCCTATTTGAAAGAAAAAACTATTTTCAACGCATTCATTGCTGTTGATCCAAGCTTTGGTACCTGGGATGCGGAAACTATGGACAAAAAATTAGATGCCGTAACTGAGAAATCATTTGAAAGATTCTTTTACATAGCAACTGCAAATTGGGGCAAAAGAAATGTCAGAAATCGTGATCGCCATGTAAGGTTATACGAGGCATTGAATAGTAAATGTGAAGGTGAGTTTCCTGCAAAACTGGAATATTTCGAGAATGAAAATCACGGTTCGGTCCCAATTATTGCCTTTCATAATGGGATCTCTGCAATTTTTGAAGGCTATGGGATTTCCTATCGCGATGTGGAAAGCAAAGAGCAACTAATTCAGCATTTTCAGTCGCTTTCTCAACGGCTCTCTTGGGATTTTGGGCCACCGGAACATCTGGTGAATCGAGTAGGATATCGAATGCTTCAAAGTAGGAATGAAATTGACCGGGCCAAGGCATTGGCATTTTTTATTTTGAATACAGAAAATTTCCCCAACTCGTTCAATGCTTATGATAGCTTGGGAGAGGCTTATGAATCTCTGGAAGATAACAAAAAAGCAATCGAAAATTATATAAAATCTCTAGAACTCAATCCCAATAATGAACACGCTAGAATGAAAATTGAAAGTTTAAACAAGAGAGAATAACTACGATTGGTAACAATAATAGCCGGGATTGTACTACATTCCGGGCCCGTCACACACCTACTTTCTCGTAACTTGACAAGTATGCGCCACGCATTCGATCACTATTTTTATACTTACCATCAGACTGTGAAAAAGCTTACTCCCCCGGCTTCCCCGGCCGGACAAAAAGCCGCAAATTGAAAGAGCAACAACCACAGACGCGCATGCCACAAATGGAGGGAAGCAGCCGCCATCAACTTCAGATTTTTGCATTGAAACAGATTATAACAGGCTACAACAACCTTTCCAAAAAATGAAACCCTATTCCATATTCCTTTTTAATGGCTTCCACCTGCTCTAATGCCTCTTCGTTACCCTTTCCCTTCGTACCTACGATCATCAGGTTCTTCGCCGTGTGCTCGGTGGAGATGAACTCGAACACTTTGGTTTGATAGCCATGGGCCTCCATGAGCAGGGAGCGGATACCGTCGGTGATCAGCTCAGCCTGTCGTTCTTCGAGGATGCCGTGGCGCAGGATGGCTTGCATCTCCGTCTGGCAGGCCATTTGTTTGCGGACCTGTTTGTGGCAGCAGGGCGCCACGATGATGATCTCGGCGCCGGAGTGGATGCCTTTGGCGATGGCGATATCGGTGGCGACATCGCAGGCATGCAGGGCAATGAGCATGTCGATGCGTTCCGGCTGGAAGTCGTTGATGTCTTGTGCGAGGAAGGAAAGCCGGGAATAGCCCGATTCTTTAGCCAACCCGTTGCAGAAATCCACCAGTTTCTGGCGCAGTTCAATGCCCGTGATGGTGGGCTGCAGTCCAAGGTGGTTGGTAAGGTGGCTGTAGAGCGCAAAGGTGAGATAGCCCTTACCGGACCCCATATCGACGATTTGCGGATTTTCCGGTAGCGGGTGTTGTTGCAGCAAGTTGTCGATGATCTCGATGTATTTGTTGATCTGCCGGTACTTGGCCTGTCCGGCGGGCAGTATGTTACCGCTGGCACTGCTGATGCCCATTGGGTGGAGGTAGGGGTTCTCTTTGGGTTCGATGATGTACTGCTTGTGGCGGTTGTGTTGTTTCGAAGGGGCTTGATTGTGGCTGGGCGGGTTGAAAAAGAGGCGGCCTTTCCGTTTTTTGCTGAATTGAATGGAAATGTCTTGTTCGAGTGTAAAAAGGCCGCCATTCAGGAAGTCGGTTCCCAGCCAGAGCCCCACCATGGCGAGCGCTTCCGGAATGGGGTGGTTCCTGACTTCGTCGCGGGTAGCGTAACGAAGGGTAAATGACATCACTTCCTCTCCTTTCAGTTCGATCAGCCGGCCGTAGACGTTCCGGAAGTCTTTGTCCTTTCCTCCCGTTTTGCTGAGGGTGAGTTTGACGAAACTTCCGTCCCCGATGCTTTTTTGCAGATGCTGAACAAACTGAGTGATTATTTCATCGCTTTTTTCCATTATCTTCGATTATCTGGCTGTGCCAACCTGTAGTTGATCTCCTGAAGGCCCATACAAAGATAACGATACCTATTAATCTTCGGCCATATCAGCAACAATGGTTGCAGATATGGTATTTATACTCTTTACTCACCAAACAGTTCAAAGACAGTATGAAAAAATTGCTCCCCATTTTGTGTGTACTGATGGTACTGGGCGGCAGGGCGCTTGCTCAGGAAACCTTCCCCTTCAACGGGGTGGAAGACCATCGGGAACGCTACTACGCTTTTACGGGCGCCACTGTTTTCACCACCTACGATAAGCAAGTGGAAAATGCTACGCTGCTCATCCGCGACGGCCGGGTGATAAGTGTGGTGGCCGCTGGGCCAGTTCCTGCCGGCGCCGTAGAAGTAAAGGCGGAAGGTAAGATTATTTACCCCGCTTTTATTGATTTGTATTCCAGTTATGGCATGCCGGAACCGAAGGAGGAAGGTAAAAGGCCGGAGCAACAGCCGCAGATGCTTTCCAACAAGGAAGGCGCCTACGCCTGGAATGAGGCCCTCAAGCCAGAATTTCAAGCCCACGAGTTTTTTATACCCAACGAAAAGTCGGCAGCGGAGTACCGAAAGCAGGGCTTCGCCGTGGTTGCCGCTCATCGTATGGACGGCATTTCGCGCGGAACGTCTACCCTGGTAGCCCTCGGCGACGAACGGCCCCACGAGATGATCGCCAAAGAAATAGCTGCTCATCACCTTTCCTTCAGCAAGGGCACGTCTACCCAGAGTTATCCCAATTCCCTGATGGGGATCATCGCCCTGCTGCGCCAAACCTATTACGATGCGCAGTGGTACAGTACTCAGGATAAAGAGGTCAATATCTCACTGGCAGCCTGGAATAGTATTCAGGACATTCCCCAGGTATTCGAAGTGGGTAACCGCCTGGAGGCCCTGCGCGCCGCCCGCCTGGGCAAAGAGTTCGGGAAAACTTATATTATCAAGGGAGACGGAGACGAATACCAGCGGCTGGAAGCATTGAAAGCTACCGGTTCTGCGTTTATTATCCCCCTGAATTTCCCCAAGGCCTATGATGTGGAAGACCCCTACGATGCCCTTCAGGTCAACCTCGAACAGATGAAACACTGGGAATTGGCACCCGCCAACCCGGCAAAACTGGCCGCTGCCGGCATCGGGATCGCCCTGACGGCGGAAGGGCTCGAAGACAAAAAGGATTTTCTGGACAACCTGCGCAAGGCCGTGAAGAATGGCCTGAGCGAAGAAGCCGCGCTCAAGGCTCTGACCTTTACTCCCGCCCGCCTGATGGGCGCCCAGGATCAGTTGGGAAGCCTGGAACCCGGCAAGTGGGCGAACTTCTTTATTGCCGATGGTACTATTTTTGACAAAGACAGCAAGGTCTTGCATACCTGGATCAAGGGCAAAGCCTATGTACACGAATCTCTGGACAAGGGCTACCAATTGGGGGCCTATGAACTCAGGATAGGGGACAAAACCTACGAGCTCACCCTTACAGGAGAGGCCGACAAACCCAAGATGAACGTTCAGGGGGAAGACACTACTTCCACCAAGGTAGAATACAACCTGGAGGATGCCCTGATCACGCTTTCTTTCAAACCGGCAGAGGGAGACGGCAAAGTGCGGTTGTCGGGCCTGATGGAGGGCCGCCGCTGGTCCGGCAAAGGGCAGGATGAAAACGGACAATGGGTGGAATGGTCGGCTGTATATAGCCGGGAAGCAGAGGGAGAAGAGGAAGCCGAAAAAGAAGAGGAGGAGGCAAAACCGGAACTCGGCAATGTCATTTACCCCTTTACGGCCTATGGCTGGACGGATCGCCCCCGCCAGGAAACGTTTCTCATCAAAAACGCGACAGTATGGACCAACGAGGCGGAGGGCGTCCTGGAAAAGGCAGACGTGCTGATTCGCGACGGCAAGATCGCGCAGGTGGCGACGGGCCTCAATATTCGCGGCGCAAAGATCATCGACGCAGCAGGCAAGCACCTTACGCCCGGCATCATCGATGAGCATACCCATATTGCCGTCAGCCGGAGTGTCAACGAAGGGTCGCAGGCCAGTTCGGCGGAAGTGCGCATCGGGGATGTAGTCAATTCCGAAGATGTCAACATTTACAGACAACTATCAGGTGGGGTGACCACTGCGCAGATCCTGCACGGCTCGGCCAACCCGATTGGCGGCCAATCCGCCATCATCAAGCTCCGGTGGGGCTATGCGCCCGAGGAGATGAAGTTTGAAGGCGCCGATGGTTTCATCAAGTTCGCGTTGGGGGAGAATGTCAAGCAATCCAACTGGGGGGAAGACAATACCATCCGCTTTCCGCAAACCCGCATGGGCGTCGAGCAGGTTTTCGTCGACCACTTCACCCGCGCCCGGAGGTACGGCGAACTGAAACGCTCCGGGAAACCCTACCGCAAGGACCTGGAGCTGGAGGCCCTGCTGGAGATCCTGGAGAGCAAGCGCTTCATCACCTGCCATTCCTACCGGCAAAGCGAGATCAATATGCTGATGAAGGTGGCCGAGCAATTCGGCTTCCGGGTCAATACCTTTACCCACATTCTGGAAGGGTATAAGGTGGCCGATAAGATGGCTGCCCACGGCGCCGGCGGTTCCAGCTTTTCTGACTGGTGGGCATACAAGTACGAGGTGATGGAGGCCATTCCCTACAACGGCGCGCTGATGCATGAACAAGGCGTCACCGTAGCTTTCAACTCCGACGATGCCGAGATGGCGCGCCGCCTCAACCAGGAGGCTGCCAAGGCCGTCCTGTTCGGAGGGGTATCGGAAGAGGACGCCCTGAAGTTCGTCACCCTGAACCCGGCCAAACTGTTGCACATTGACGGCCGCGTCGGCAGCATCAAGGTGGGGAAGGATGCCGACCTGGTGATCTGGTCGGACCACCCCCTTTCGATGTACGCCGTAGCGGAAAATACCTTTGTCGACGGCATCCTCTTTTTCAGCCGGGAAGAAGATCAGAAGCAGCGCGAGGCCATCGCGGCGGAGCGCCAGCGGCTCATCCAGAAGATGCTGGCCGAGAAGAAGGAAGGAGGCAAAACCCAGAAGGCTGAAGGTAAACGCCAGTATGAACATTATCACTGTGATGATAATGAAGACGAAGCGAAGTAGCCATTTAAAAAAATCAACTCTACAGAAATGAAACTACAAACCATTCTATATTTCGCCCTCTTCACCCTTCCGGGGTTTGCCCTCCGGGCGCAAACGCCTATGCCCGCACCGCCCCAGCAGGAGCCTATCCTGATCAGCGGCGGCACGGCCCACATCGGCAACGGGCGGGTGATCGAGAACAGCGCCATTATTGTTGAAGAAGGCAAGATCACCTTTGCTGATGCAGCGGCCATCCTGCCCCGTCGTGATTTTACCGGTTTCCGGCGGGTCGACGCCACCGGCAAGCACATCTATCCCGGACTGATCGCTCCGGCCACCAACCTGGGGCTGGTCGATATCGGTGCAGTACGCGCTACGCGGGATTACAACGAAACGGGTAGCATCAACCCCAATGTGCGCAGTATCATTGCTTACAACACCGACTCTCCGATCATTCCTACGGTCCGTTCGCAGGGCATCCTGCTGGCCCAGGTGGCTCCGCAGGGCGGCCGGGTACCGGGCATGTCGAGCATCGTTCAGCTAGACGCCTGGAACTGGGAAGACGCGGCCTACAGCGCCGATGACGGCATTTTCCTGAACTGGCCCGGCCTGTTTTCCTACAGCTGGCGGGAGCGCAGTTTCAGTAAGAACGAAGACTATACCAAAGAAGTCGAAGAACTAAAGCAGTTCTTTGCTGAGGCGCAGGCCTATGCCCGCCTGCCGGAGCCTTCCCGCACCAACCTGCGTTTCGAGGCCATGAAGCCACTCTTTACGGGAGCGCGCCGGCTGTACATCGAGGCGGAAGAGGCCAAGGCCATCAACCATGCGGTGCACTTCGCCCGCGAATTCGGCATTTCGGCAGTGATCGTCGACGGCCGCGATGCCTGGATGGTGACGGAACTGCTGAAGGAGAACAACGTGCCGGTCATCCTCCGCGAGACCCACAGCTTGCCCAACCGCATCGATTCCGATGTTGACCAGCCCTTTAGAACCCCTGCTATGCTGCAGGAGGCGGGCGTGCTCTTCTGCTTCAGCTCGGACGGCTACTGGCAGCAACGCAACCTCGCATTTCAGGCAGGGCAGGCGGTAGGGTACGGCCTGAGCAATGAGGATGCCCTGTCGGCGCTCACTTCAAATACGGCTAAAATATTGGGTATTGACGGCCGCACCGGTACGCTGGAAGCCGATAAAGATGCCAATCTGGTGATCTGCAAAGGCGACCTGCTCGACGTGCGGAGCAGCAAGGTTGAAATGGCCTTGATCCAGGGACGGGAGGTAAGCCTGGACAACGTTCAGAAGCAGCTGTACCAAAAATATAAAGCCAAATACGGCGAGTAGCCGTTAATGTTTTGCTAAATTTCAACGTTAAGGGGCGAAAGTGCAATGGCGCTTTCGCCTCTGGCGTTACAAACGCAGGAAATGGGCGTCATTACATAAAGTAATTCACCGAACCTTGCAACTATTGCCGGTTTGAACCTATTTTTAGAGTAGATAAAGTAACGGACATGAAAAAGATATTCCTGCTTTTGATAACAGCTCTTTGTTTTACTAGTATGGCCTATGGACAGGCCGAGGGAACGGTAAGTGTGGCCGGCAAGCAGTATCCCTATATCATCGATAGTTGCGGGGATACGTTGATCGTTGCGACCCTCGACGACGTTTCCATTTCTTCGATGCGGGAATTCAAAAGCCGGGAAGATTACCTGCGGTACCGCCGTTACCGCAACTACGCTGCCAAGGTATATCCCTATGCCGTAGAGGCGGTTAAGATCTTTCGCGAGGTAGAATACGCAACTCAAACGATGAAAGAGCGGCAGCGCAAAAAATACATCAAGACCCTCCATAAAGACCTTAAGGAACAGTTTACCGACCCTTTGAAGAAACTGACCAAAACGCAGGGGATGATCCTGATCAAAATGATCGAACGCGAGCTGGATACGCCGGTTTATTTCCTCATTAAAGACCTGCGCAACGGCCTGACGGCCACCTACTGGAGCACCATGGGCTCCCTCTTCGGCCACGACCTGAAGGAGGGCTACCACGAAGGGCAGGACCCCATACTGGATGCCGTATTACAGGATATGGATATTTCTTACGACCTGCCGGATGTGCAGGGGGGTAAGTAGGAAAAAAAAAGGCGGTTTCTGAAACCGCCTTTTTTTTCCTGCTCTATCCTTTCACCCAACTCGTCCCCTCTTTACTGTCCTTCAGCACGATATCCAGTTCCTTCAGCGCATCGCGGATCTTATCGGAAGTGCCCCAGTCTTTATTGGCGCGGGCCTGCTGGCGGATGTCGATGATCAGTTGCATCAGCCCCTCGGTAATGCCGTTGCCTTCGGCGCCGGCTTCCATTTCGTCCTTCAGGCCGAAGATGTCATAGAGGAACTCTCTGAAGGTTTTCTTCAACAGGTTGAATGTCTCAGCGGAGACTTCATCGATCGGCAGGCGCCCATCCTTCAGGCTGTTGGCCTTGGTCACCAGGTCGAAGAGCACCGCCAGAGCTTTGGGCGTATTGAAGTCGTCGTTCATTTCCTCGAATAGCTGCGCGATCAGCTTTTTGAGCTCTTCGCCCAGCGGCCCTTCCTGTCCTTTACCGGTGTAGGCCATGCCTTGCAGGACTTTGTTGGCCTCCATCAGGCGGCGGAATCCCTTTTCGGCGGCCAGCAGGGCGTCGTCGGTCAGGTCGAGCGTACTGCGGTAGTGGGACTGCAGCATGAAGAAGCGCACTACCATCGGCGAGTAGGCCTTGCTGAAGATCTCATTCTCGCCGGAGAACAGCTCTACCGGCGTGATGGAGTTGGACTTGCCCGTTTCCGGGTCCGGCGTTTTTGACATTTTACGGCCGTTGAGCAGCAGCATATTGCCGTGCATCCAGTAGCGGACGGGCATGCAGCCGCAGGCGCCGTAGTTCTGGGCGATCTCGTTCTCGTGGTGGGGGAACTGGAGGTCCATGCCGCCGCCGTGGATGTCGAACTGTTTGCCCAGGTATTTGGTGCTCATGGCCGAGCACTCCAGGTGCCAGCCGGGGAAGCCCACCGACCAGGGCGAAGGCCAGCGCATGAGGTGGCGCTCGTCGGCCTTGATCCAGATGGCGAAATCGGAGGGGTCGTTCTTCTCGTCCTGGTTCTTCAGGTCGTCCCGCGTTTCCGACAGCAGGTCGTCGACGCGCTTGCCGGAGAGCTTGCCGTATACGCCGTGATCCTGGATGAACTTGGGCGTATTGAAATAGACCGAGCCGTTCTTGATGTAGGCATATCCGTTGTCCAGGATCTCCTGCACCATTTGTATCTGCTCGACAATGTGCCCGGTGGCCGTCGGCTCTATACTGGGCGACAGGGTATTGAGTATCCCCAGGATGTGGTGAAAGCTCCGGGTGTGGCGCTGCACGAGTTCCATGGGCTCCAGCTGTTCCAGGCGCGCCTTTTTGGAGATCTTGTCCTCGGCGTCGGAATCGGTATCCCCTTCCAGGTGGCCCACATCGGTGATGTTGCGCACGTAGCGCACCTTGTACCCCAGGTACATCAGGTAGCGGTAGATGACATCGAAGGACACAAAGGTCCGGCAGTTGCCCAGGTGGACATCGCTGTAGACCGTCGGCCCGCAAACGTACATGCCCACGTGGCCCTCGTGCAGGGGTTCGAATGTTTCCTTCTGTCGGCTGAGGCTGTTGTATATCTTCAAGTTGTGTTCCATTCGGGCGGTTGATTTTGAGCCGCAAAAATAAGGGCTTTGCGGGAGAATTGGTGGTTTAGGGCCCGGATTTTGTGATCCTGTAGGAAATACTACGATCTTATGGGCCGATTAGTTCGGTTTACGGTCATACAGGTTAAAAAGGAAGGCTGAAAAAATTTCCTGGATTTAGTTTTTTTAAGTATTTTTATTTGACTAACCAAAAACCTTCAAAATGAACTATCGCGCTTACCCCCCCCCCCATGTAAAACTATTGTTGTATTAACATCTGTAATTTTTTCACTACTTTCCATGCATGCTCAGGTAATAGTAAACGAAAGCTGGTCTTCTGCTTTTGGCAGCCCGTCAGAGGTGGGTTGGAGCAGCAGCGAGGTTGGAGAAAACGGGAACATTTATACCGTTGGGCATGAGCAAGCGGGAAACCGAATACAGTTCCTGCTGTCCAGCCACGACAGCGACGGGAACCTGCTGTGGGCTTCCAGCCTGGAAACGAGCAGCCTGTCCGTCAGCTTCGGTACGGCTATCATATTGGACGGGCAAGGGAATATCTATTGTGCCGGGGCGGCGGCCGGCCCTGGCACGAACGGCTATGACCTTTTGGTAGCCAAGTTTGACACATCCGCCGACGAGTCCTGGCATATCCTCGTCGACGGGCCGGAAGAGCTCGACGATTATGGCGTGGCGCTTCTGGGCGTCGATGCCGAAAACCTGGTGGTTGCGGGCCTGTCTTCCTCTTCCGAAAGCGGGCGAGACATCCTGGCGGTTATGGCCAACGACGAGGGCGACGTCGTTTGGCAGGCGTACTACGACTATGCCCAGAAAGACGACGCCCCCGTCGGCATCGAAATTTTTGACGGATCCACCGTAGAAATACTGGGCGCCAGCCAGGACGCGGGCGGGGATTGGGATATCCTCTCCTGGCGCCTGCCTACCGACGACGGAGAGCCCGGGAGCGATTACCGGTACCCTTTCCTCAAACTGGATTATGAAAAGGGGTTGTACTGCGAAAAGGACAGCCAGGGCAACTATTACTTCAGCGGCACCAAAACTTCTGAGGCAGGCGGGCTGGATATGCAAGCGATAAAGCTTGATGCCAGCTTTGAGCTGGAATGGGCAAAAGAAATGGACGGCGGTTTTAGAGACGACGCCGTTTTCAGCATGGCCTATGCCCCTGGGCAAGCGGCTGTTTACCTGGGCGGCTACAGCGCCAACCGCCAGGGCGGGCAGGACATGTACGTGGCTTCTTTTTCTTCTGCCGGCGACTTATTGCTAGAGTACAGGAGGGTGAACAACCAGCCGGACTCCAAAGCCGCCGCCCGTGCCGTCCGTCTTGCTGCCGACGGGGATGTATATGCGGCAGGTGAAGCGCAGGCAGGAGGCGAAAAAGAACTCGTGGTTACCCGCTTCGACAAAGAAGCCGGGCAGTTATGGGAAATAAACGCCGGGCTGGCGGCGAACCCTGAACGGCAATCTTTTTCCCTCCTGGCCGGCGGGCAGGGAAGGCTCCTGTTCTCTGGTGCCGTCCAGGAGGCGGAATCTAAAAAGTACGTGTTAAAAGCGTGGGAAGAGCTGGACCTGGACAGGGAGGTGGTGTTTTCAGAAGATTCCATCCCCCACTACGTCAAAGGAGAAATCATCATCCGCTTTGCCTCCCCGGTGCTGGACAGCAGTTTCATAGACAATACAAACCTGCACTACGGCCCGCTTTGCGAGGTAGTGACGGATACCGCCCTGCTGGGTGAAATGGGGCAACTGCTGGAACTGCCCCAGGGCGAAGACATTTGTGATTGCCACCTGATCAAAGTGTTCCCCCGGCTGACGACGGAAGAGCTGTGCATCACTACCCTGGACGGCGATCCTTTGTACATCCCTCCCTACTGGACGACAATGGTGTTGAAAAATTGCACCACCGGCAAAAATGAGCTCGCCGTCAGTGCCGGGCTGGACAGCATCAGCGCCGGGAGGATCGTCTACGCCCACCCCAATTTTGTCGGCGCCGGCGACGCGGATTGCGAAGACCCGCTGTGCGAGGAGCAGCATTCATTGTGGGATACGCCTAATCCAGATTATCCGGAGGAAGCTTCGATCAATATCTTGCCAGCCTGGGACCACAGCACCGGCAAGCCAGAGACGAAAGTAGGCGTTTTCGATTCCGGCATTTTTTACCAGCACGAAGATTTCGGTTATGGATCCGTCGTAGAAGAATCCTGGAGTTTTTTGGGAGGCAATGTGACTACTATCTCGGATGACCCCTTGTCGCACGGCACCAGAGGAGCGGGCATAATCGGCGCGATTCGGGGAAATGATCTCGGCATCGCCGGCATCGCGGGCGGCGACACCGGTGCTCCCGGCGTTACCCTGTTGGGGTTTCAGGTGCTCAATACCCAGAATCTTTGGAATACAGATGACTATGCCGAGGCGCTTATGTTTTCCATTCAGGAAAACGGCAGCCCCATGATCGGGCTGGCAAACAACAGCCTGTCCGTTCCGAATGACGGTTCTTCCGCCAATGATATCGGGCTGTTGGAAGAAGCCGTAAACCTGGCCTTTCGCGCCGGCATAGCCCTGATTGCGTCGCGGGGCAATGGTTCCGACGGAGGAGACCTTACACAAACGCAATATCCCTGTAGTTTTAATGATGAAATTACTATTTGTGTGGGGTCGACCGGGACGAATGGAGAGTTAAAGGATGGTGAAAATGGGGACCCAACCTATCCGGGGCCCGGTGATGACGGCTATGCCTCAATGTATGGAGAACCCATGGACCTGCTTGCGCCTGGTAGTGGAGGATTGATCCATACGACTACTAACGTGGACCAGGGCTACGGCGGGCATACCGGCACTTCCGCTGCCGCGCCCCATGCCACCGGCGTCGCCGCCTTATTGGCTTCCGCCAGCGGGCAAGTACGGTTGTCGGTGGAAGACCTGGAGCACATCATGCAATACACTGCCGACGACCTGGAAGAGCCCTTCTACGACCAGAGGACCGGCTGGGGCCGCCTGAATGCAGGAGCGGCGCTGGAATTCATCCAGGAAAACCGCATCCTGCACTTTTCCAGCGAACCGGACGTGGTGGAATACTGGTGCGACCATTCTCTGCCGAATTCCACCTGCGGGATAGAAATGCAAGGCAATTACCTGTATGACGGCTCGGGTTACGCCATTAATACGGGTGATCAATTTTTTAGAATTGATGTCGTCCGGCACACCTGGGATATCAGCCTCGATGTATGCGCTTTGACCAACGACCCCAACGCGATTATTGTTGACAGTGCGGAAAAACCAGGCTATTGGGTGCGCAACAGCGCCAGTCCGCTTTGGGGAGAACCGGAAGACCTCTTGCCGCCGCCCGACCCGCCCGACCTCGGATATTACGGCGTGCGGCCCTATGCCATGGTGCGCTTTGAAACGCCGCCCACCGTCGATGGATGTGTTTTTCAGGGGCAGCTCTCGGGATACAGCTACGCCATTTATGACGAAATGGGGCAGAAATTGCTGGGCACGATGCCGGCCGGCCTGGCGCACTGCGAAAGCCCCCGCCTGGCCATCTCTTTGCTGGTGCAATCTGAAAACCCCGTTCCTGTCAGCGAAGAGCGCGTCGGTCAGCTGCGCTTGTTTCCCAACCCAACAACAGAGGGCCTTACATTGGATGGACTGGCAGCCGGCTATCTGAATGTGCAGCTCTTTTCCATAAACGGGCAAAACCTGGGCCAGCTGTTCAATGGTCATTACGACGGGAAAAGCCCTTTAAGCCTTCGACTGCCCGATGTTCCTCCGGGCCTCTATTTCTGCCGCGCCCGGTCGGGGCAGGAGAATTTTTCCATCAAACTGGTAAAACAGTAAAGCTATGAAACAATATATCATTGTATCCCTTATCGCCATTTGGGTTTTCAGCGCCTGTTCCGAAGAGGACGATGCTGTTTTCACTCCCCCGGACAAACAATGCAACAGCACCCTCTACGCCAGCCTGCTGCCGGCTGACACCTGCCTGGATTTTCCGGATCTGTGGGGAACTACCTATTTCTACTACCGGGTAGGCCCGGGGTACGCCCTGATCGGCAAAACCCCTAACAATCCAGATGAATGGATCTATTTAATTAACCGGGAGGAAGTTCCCACGAGTAATGAAGGGTCAGAGATTTGGAAAGTGGATACCTGCTCGGGAAGAAAACAATTCATTTTGGATAAAGTCAAAAGCCAGCCTAAAGTCAGCAAGCAAGGATGGATGATCTTTCGAAGAACATACGACGGCCTAATGTACAGGGCTAACCTGCAAGGAGACAGTTTGAAAGCTGTATCCAATCTGGTTGCCCATGACCTGTTCGATTGGTGCCTGGACGGCGAGGCTTTTTTTTACCGGGCGCGTTTTAAGGATGTGGCTTATCTGGTGGATATTAATGGAAATGTATTAGATAGCTTTGCATTGGATTGCCACGCCATAGCTGGGCGGGGTAACCGTATTGCCTTATCTCTGGATAGCGAAGTTTCTGTTAACCATTCCAGAATAGCCGTCCTGAACCTTTTTACTGGAAGTTTGACGGAAGTAACTGAGACCGGTGGAATGGGCATAGGCGGGCCTTTAGCCCTGGCCTGGGAAAGCGATGATACCTTGATCGGCGCATTTGGCCGTGCAGGCCTTTTCAGGATCCATATCTCTACCGGAGAGGTGGAGCCTATAAAGGAGACTTGCGAAAATGTGTTTTATTATTACCCTGTCGTAGACCTGGACAACCCCTCCTGGCTGATACTGGGCAAGCGAGATTATTACTGGCCCGATAGCCTATCCCGGGTTTATTTTACGGCCGATATGGTGTTGTACAATACGGAGACGGGAGAAGAGTGGAAGTTGGATTTGGATCAGTGAAATATCTCTACACTAACAACGAAGATGTGCTTGGTTAAGGCTTTAGATGAAGGCTCAACCTTTCCAAGGCAAGAGTAATTACCTCTAATGGAACCGTTCCGATCTTGCCAGGAATTTGGCGAGAGGGCAATACTGCAAGAAAACCGAGGCGGATAATGGAGGCTTTGAGTAGGCCTGATTCTTGGAAATAGGACTGATTACTGCTCAGTAGTATATCAAAACCTTCCACCTTTTGATGTAACTGAGTAGAGATCCCACAGAGTAGCCAATCATTAAATGGAGGCATTTGTTTAAGCAACAAGGCGGGCCTTCGTTTTATTTTTCCATCGGATTGCACAAGATCTACCAATACAATATCTCCACTACGCATCCTTCATTCTGTTGTAATCTGGATTGGGTTCTTTAAGGCTCATCTTCTCATAGTCCGGCTCATCTTCACCATAGGCTCGATTGAGAGAAGAAGACGATCCTTGCTGCCATTCTTCTTTTTCAAGGTCGCCCTCAATATCCAACAGCTTAAGGATACTACGCAATACCCATTCTTCCTCTGTTTGTCTTATTTTTTCTATGATCCTTGCCTGAGCAAGCTGAATATCTATCATGGCTTTTTTCTATTGCAATGAAATTAGATTATTACGTCCTGTACTCCATAATGAACGTAGGTAAGAGTGTAGAACAATATTACGTTCTTTTTTAGGGATTAGTTCAAATGCTAGCATAAAAAGGAGCTTTCCTGATACTTAGGTTAGGGATCGGAAAAGAGCCGTATCAAATGGGGAAGTTATTTTTCTCCGTGCCCTAAATGCCCGAGGCACTAGCTTCAATCCTTCCCCAACCGCACCACCCCCCACACCGGATAATGATCCGAAAACCGGGCATGCCCGATCTTATGCCCCAGCACCTCGAACTCCGGCCCGGCCATCACGTAGTCGATCCGCAGGGCGGGTATCCGGCCGTTATAGGTAATGCCCAGCCCGCGGCCGCGGGCTTTGAATGCGTCCTGCAGTCCCTGGGAGAGCGTATGGTAGGCATAAGACTGCGGGATCTCGTTGAAGTCGCCGCAGAGCAGTACCGGGTGGGGGCTTTCCCGGATCTTTTGCGCCACCTCTTCCGCCTGTTGGGCGCGTTGGATGGCCGTTCGTTTATAGCGCCCCATCATGCCGCGGATGCGCAGCCAGGTCTTTTTATCCTGCAGGTTGGCCCCTTCCTCTACGACCTGGTCGGCGATGTTGGCCACCGAGTTCGACTGCAGGTGCACGTTGAACAGGCGGATGGTGCGGCCGTTCACTTCCAGGTCGGCATACTGGTAGCCGTTGACCCGGTTGGGGAAGTAATGGGTTTCGTGTTTTTTAGCGGGATAGCGGGAAAAGATGCCCAGGCTGCCTCCCTGCTGGTAGACGATGTGCTTCAGTGGGCTGTTGGCCTTGATGTAGTCGACAAAGTAGTTGCCCCGGCGCGGGGAGGGGAATTCCTGGAAGCAGATGATGTCCATACCCTCCAGGGGGAAGGAGCCAGGCAGCTCCTCCGTCGTGAAACGCACGCCGCTCTTCCCTTCGTGGCGGAAGCCGTAGGAGTTGAAGGTCATGGCCCGGATGCTGTCTTCGGGGTATGGCCCGGATCTCAGGTGCAGCCCGACGTAGGATTGGAAATGGCCCCACCCGAGCAGGATGCACGCCAGGGAAAACAGAAAATAACGTTGTTTGAAGAAGAGCCAGCAGAGGATACACAGCAGGTTGCCGAGCAGCAACCAGGGGTAGAGCAGGCCAACGAAGGCGAAAGGCCAAAAGGTTGCCGGGCTTACATAAGGAGCCAGATAAGCGAGGAGGGTAACCAGGATGAGCAGGAGGTTGAGCCACCGCAGAAGGCGGTGGGGTTTACTTTTTGCTCGCATTGAAAAGGAATTCTTTCTCTTCCTTGGATAGACTGTCGTAGCCCGATTTTTTTATTTTGTCCAGGATGGCGTCCAGGCGTTCCTGGTAGCCCTTGCCGTTGCTGTCGGAGGAAGCCTCTCCGCGGCTGCTGGAACGGCTGTTGGCACGCGAACGGGTGCGGTTGGGGTTGCGGTACACCACTTTGGGCCGGCCGCCCCGATTGCCGCTAAACAGGTTGCTGAAGAAGGAGCTGATGCTGTCCAAAAAGTTATTGACCGGCGCTGACCAGTCGTTGCCGCTCCTCAGTTGTACGACGAACAGCCAGCCGAATAATGCTCCTCCCAGGTGGGCAAAGTGGCCGCCGGTATTGATGTCTCCGGCCATACCCACCAGGTCGATGAAAACGAGCACGGCGACGATGTATTTCAGTTTGACATCACCGAGAAAGAGCAGGCGCATGACGTAGTCGGGAGCGATAGCGCCGGCAGCCACTACGATGGCCATCACAGCTGCTGAAGCCCCCAGTGCGTAGTGGGCTCCCTCTCCCCCATAGGGCAATAGGTTCAGCGACAGGAAGTAGACGATACCGCCCAGAATGCCTCCCAGCAGATAAAGCGGCAGGATGCGCTGGTTGCCGATGAAATCGCCGACGATGCGGCCGAACCAGTACATGAACAGCATATTCCAGAGGATATGCCAAAAGCCTTCGTGCAGAAACATGCTGGTGATGATCACCCAGGGGTGCGTGAGGTTGTGCAGCCAGTCGGAAGACATCATGAAAAACTGCATGAACTTCGTATACCATTCCGGCGTCATCCACTGATTGCTGATACGGGCGATTATCCAAACGATGTTCACCACCACATAGATCACGACATTGACTATGATAATACGGGTGACCATATTACCATAGCTGAATTCCCTCTTTACATCGTCCCAGATTGACTGCAACATTATTTCAAACAATTCAAGGTTAACAGAAAGGGCTCAACCATTAAAAGGCTTCTGAAAATAGGCCTTTTTGCCGATCTCACCAAGAACTTCGGGCCAGAGGCCTGTAATTCTCTATAAAACAGCCCGGGAGGAAGGCTGTTTTGTCTTCAAAATCTCGACCCGAACTTTTGCCAGTACAAAATTAATAAGAATCCGAATATTGCTCCGCCTACGTGAGCAAAATGAGCAACACCGGAACCGGCGCCGCCAAAACCCATGAATAATTCAATGCCTCCATAGATCAGCACGAAATATTTGGCCTTCATCGGTATGGGAGGAAAGAGCAACTGGATGATCTGATTGGGGAAAAGCGTACCAAAACCAGCCAGCAAGCCGAAGATAGCGCCGGAAGCACCTAACGCGGGATAATGTATAATGATCGGGTCAGCGCCCAGGAAGTTCAGCTCGACAAATTTCACGAACAGGTGGAGCGCCATTGCTCCGAAGCCGGTGAACAGATAGAAAAACAAGAACCGCTTGGGGCCCAGGGCATCCTCCAGTGGAGGCCCGAACATAAACAGGCCGAACATATTGAAGAACAAGTGCGTGGGGTCGGCATGCATGAACATGTGCGTAACGATCTGGTAGGGCTGGAAGAATGGCGAGGCAGGATAAAATATCGCCAGTTGATAACGTCCCCATTCCATTTCATTGAGGGAAGCTCCCCAGGTAGGCTCGCCCATCAGCAACGTGCCGAAATACATCAGTATATTGATGATCAGCAAGTGCTTTACAACGTCGGTAATCCTAAACATAAACGTGCTGCTGTAATGATGTTCTTAATAGGAACGTTTCAGCCTTCAAATCGTTTGGCCAGTTCGTCCAGCTCGTATGTAATGAAACAATTTCGCCCGGAAGGGCTTTTAAAGGGCGCCTGGCAGGCAAACAACTGGTCGATCAGCACCTGCATTTCGGCGGCGCTGAGCATTTGGCCCCGCCGGATGGCTGCACTGCGCGCCATGGCGCGGGCAATGCTTTCCTGCGTATCCAGCTTCATATCGAGGTCTCCTTTGTACTGTTCAATAAGCGATTCGATGACCTCTATCTCGTCCTTCTTACCTGCCATTTCGGAAGGCAGCCCGTTGATGACAAAAGTGTTGACGCCGAACTCCTGGATGTCGAAGCCCAGCAGGTTAACCTGCCCGAGGATCTCCTGGAGCAGGGTGGCGTCATTCGGAGAAAGAGTGAGGGTGCGGGGAAACAACTGTTTCTGAGTAGACGCTTTCTGTTGTTTCAGCATGTCGAGAAAACGCTCGTAAAGAATGCGCTCGTGTGCCGACTGCTGGTCGATCAGCAGTATGCCCGATTTGATCTGGCTGACGATATAGGTATTGTGAACCTGATAAGGTTCTTTTCGGGCTTGTTCCGAGATCGGTGCGCCCGGGCTTTCGGACCGGTGTTCTTCCTGATGCCAGTTGCTTTCCAGCGTTAGCGAAGCAGGAGCCGTATTTTCCGGTTGGCCTACCTGTCCTTTACTGTCCATTTCATCCAGGCCTTCGTACAGTTCCTGCCAATTGCGCAGGTTATTGGCGTGCCGATGGCTTTCGGCAGGCGGCATGTCGGCCTTTCCCGGGGGGGTGGTGGAGGAAGGAGAGGTGGACGAAGCAGAGCTCACTGTTTCATCGTTTCGTGGCCGGGGTTTGATGGGGGCGGATCGGCCGAAGTTGGTATCGATATCGAAATCCAGGGTTGGCATGATACTGTACTGGCCCAGAGAATGGCGGACGGCCACCTTGAGATAATTGTAGACCAACCTTTCATCTTCGAACTTGATCTCCTGTTTGGTGGGGTGCACGTTGATGTCTATGCGCGCCGGGTCTGTTTCTATAAAGATCACATACAGCGGGAAGGTGTCTGCGGGTAACAGGTTCTCGAAGGCGCTGGCCACGGCATGGTTCAGGTAGGAGCTCTTGATGAACCGGTTGTTGACGTAGAAGTACTGTTCTCCTCTGGTTTTCTTGGCGAATTCGGGTTTGCCCACAAAACCGGTGATCTTCAGGATATCGGTCTCTTCGGTTACCGGTACCAGTTTTTTATTGGAATGGGCGCCGAAGATGCCGATCAGGCGTTGCCGCAGGTTGCCGGGAGGGAGATGGAACACTTCGCTGCCATTGTGGTGCAGGGAGAAGAAAATATCCGGATTGGCAATGGCGATGCGCTGGAATTCGTCCATGATGTAGCGCATCTCGATAGAATTGGATTTCAGGAAGTTGCGCCGCGCCGGCACATTGAAAAAGAGGTTCTTGACGGATATGGTGGTGCCGCTGGAGCATTGGCACGCCTCCTGTCCTTTTACGCCGGAGCCTTCTATCTGGATAAGGGTGCCAAGTTCATCGGACTGGCGCCGGGTGCGCATCTCCACATGGGCGATAGCGGCGATGGACGCCAGGGCTTCGCCCCGGAACCCCATAGTTCGGATAGCGAACAGGTCGCTGGCCTGGCGTATTTTGGAGGTCGCGTGCCGTTCGAACGACATTCGGGCATCCGTGTCGGTCATGCCGCATCCGTTGTCGATCACCTGAATGAGCGTCTTACCGGCCTCTTTTACCACCAGCTTGATACTCGAACTTCCGGCATCGATCGAATTTTCCATTAGCTCTTTAACCACTGAAGCCGGACGCTGGATGACCTCCCCTGCAGCAATCTGGTTGGCAATAGCGTCGGGTAGCAGCTGAATGATATCAGCCATAGTAATTCCTTGCTCAGTTTATCGCCTGCCGGAATCAAGCCCCGGACAGGCTTTTTGTTTAGTAATTGGGCAGAGAGCACCTCCGCGCTCCCTTTTTATTTTTCACCGTGAAATGCCATTATCCCCCAACATCCCAACATCCCAACGCCCCAACGTCCAAACGTCCAAACGCCCAAACGTCCAAACGCCCCCTACTGCACTCCCCCACTTCCTACGCTCTCCGCGATCTTCGGCAAATATACCGCAATGAAGAGATAGGAAAAAATGACCAGCAGGGCCAATATCCCCAGGAGGATGAGATTGGAGCGCCTCACCTGCCGTTTGCGGAAGCTGGTGTCTTTGGCGTAGCCTTTTCGGAAGTTGGCGGAAAGGCGCGCCTTCAGCGCTTCCGGGTCTCCTTCTTTCATCGCTTCGATCTGTTGGAGCCTTTCCTCCCGCTCTTCTTTTTTGGGGTCCCAGAAACGCGGCTTGTATTGGTATTGCTGATGCTTGGGTAACTTGAAAAATCTCAATACGGCCATGATAAAATTCCGATGTTTAAAATGGTAAAATACGGTTTTTCACGCAATTAAAGAATTAAGCCCAAAGCTTATTCCATTCAACAGACAGATCCGGGAAATAGTTATCCCTATATAAGAAAGATGCGGAACTGATGGCCTTCAGAGGTATCGCCCACCGATTTTTTTGGCCTTTTTAACAAAAAAATTTGCCCTTTTGTCCGGGTTGACCCCATCTTCCGGCCTCAAAACAATGTAATGATGCGAAATCCAATACTCCTGGCCTTCTTATTTTTCTCTGCTTTTACCACCTCCCTTTTTGCCGGCGGTGTTTCCGGCAAAGTGACCGATGCCAACGGCGCTCCTCTGGCGTTTGCCACCATCTTCGTGCAACAGACCGGAAGTGGAACGACGACCAATGAAAACGGGAATTATGAAATACGCCTTGATCCGGGTAATTATACCCTGGTCTTCCAGTTTCTGGGATACAAGACCGAAGCCCGGGAAGTAAGAATAGGGCAGCGAATGGAACTCCTGAACGTCAGCCTGCAGGAACAGGCCCTTCAATTGCAGGAAGTAATTGTATCCGAAGGAAAGGAAGACCTGGCTTATACCATCATGCGTAAGGCCATTGCCAAAGCCAGTTACCACCGCCAGCAACTCGACCGCTACGAAGCGACCGTTTACATCAAAGGATCAGGGCGGCTAAAGGATTCGCCTTTTTTCCTGCGCAAGGCCATCGAAAAGGAAGGCATCGACTCTACGGTGGCGTTCACTTCCGAGTCGGTCAGCCAGATCGAATACCAGCGGCCGAACACTTTCAAAGAGCGGGTCATCTCTATTTATTCCCAGGGGGACGGCAACGATACGGAACCCAATAATTACATCAACGGAAGTTTTTACGAGCCGAAGATCGCCGAAGCAGTATCCCCGCTTTCACCCAAGGCATTCGGGTATTACAAATTTCAGTACGAGGGATTCTTCATGGACCGGGGCTACGGCGTCAACAAGATCCGCGTGATCCCGCGCAGCCGGGGGGAGGATGTGTTCGAGGGCACCATCTATATTGTGGAGGACTGGTGGAGCATCTACAGCCTGAAACTAAAAACCTACAAGCTGGGGTTCGGCATTGAGGTGTATCAAATGTACGCCCCCATCGAGGACAAGGCCTGGCTGCCGGTGAGCCATAAGTTCAACGTAGACGGCAAGATCCTGGGCTTTGCTTTTGAATACAATTACCTGGCGACGGTGAGCGGTTACAAGATAGAGCTCAACCCGGAGTTGGATGCCGATTTTAAGCTGATCGACGAAAAGCTCAACAAGGAGCTGGCGGCTGGCCTGGAGCGCGCACGGGCGGAAGGAGACGAAAAGAACGTCGAGATCAAGGAAAAGCTGGCGTCCGGCGAAGAACTCACCCGCAAGCAGTTGCGCCAACTTATGCGGGAATACGAAAAAGAAGAACGACAGGAACAGGAACAGCCGGAAGTGGTCCTGAACACCACCTTCGAGGTGGACTCCCTGGCCCGAAAGCGCGATTCGGCCTACTGGGAAGAGATCCGGCCGGTACCCCTTACCAAACAGGAGGTAAAGGGCTACGAGCGCCTGGACAGCCTGGCGGTGGTGGAGGCCGAAAAAGAAACCGCCGACTCCCTGGAATCGGTCGGGCGCCGTAAGAAGCGTTCCGGGTTCAGCCCGCTGGATATCATTGGCGGCAGCAATTATAAGGTGGGGGAGCACCAGCACATCGCCCATGGTTCATTGTGGGACCGCTTCTTCTTTAACCCGGTGGAAGGGTTCAACCTGCACACCGACCTCTCCTATTCCATCAATAAGGATAACCGTTTTGCCTTTACCGTAACCCCTCGTTATGCCTTCGCCCGCGAAAAGCTGACCGGAAAAGGGCAGCTCGGTTATACCTACGTACCCAAGGACGAACGGAATAACTTCAACCTGGAGGGTGGTAGTTACATTTACCAGTACAACCCGCAGGAGCCGATCAGCAACCTCTTCAATACTTACCTCAATCTGGTGGAGGAGCGCAACTTCATCAGCCTGTACGAGAAGGACTACCTGAAGCTCACCCACAGCAACCGCCTGCGGGAGAACCTCACCGTCAATTTCAGCGCCGAGTGGGTAACCGCTACGCTTTGGAAAATAATACGACCCAGGTGTGGTTCAACAAAGACGATCGCACCTATGCACCCAATATTCCAGTTAATGAAGAACTGGGTACCAGTGGCGCCGATACCGAAAAAGCCTTCGTCCTGGGCTTCAGCGCCGTACGCCGCCCCTGGCAGAAGTACCGCATAAAGAATAATGTAAAGGAACCGATCGAGAACTCCTCGCCGGAGTTGCGCCTTGCCTACCGACAGGGATTGAAAGATATTGCCGAGAGCATAACCGATTACAGCTACCTGGAGGTGGGCTTTCAGCACAAATTCCGCCCCGGTGTGCGCGGCATCGTCGACGTCAAAGTGGAGGCCGGCATGTTTCTGAATAACAATTATGCCGGCTTTGCCGACTACCGCCACTTCATGGGCAACCGCATCTCCCTGGTCACTGCCGACCCGGTGGGCAGCTTCCGCCTGTTGCCCTACTACCAGTACAGTACTATGGACAAGTTTGCCGCTGCCCATGTCCACTACCAGTTCCGAAAGCTCCTGCTCACGCAGATCCCGGAGGTGTGGCTGCTCGGCATCAAGGAGAATGTGTTCGTCAACTACCTGGCTACGCCCACATCCGATCATTACACGGAAATAGGCTACTCCATCGACAACATCTTCCGCTTTTTCCGGGTGGAGGCCGCCGTTGCTTTCCAGGATGGCAAATACAAGGACTGGGGCATCCTGATCGGGATCGCTTCGAATATTGGGGGAGGGAGTTTTACGGTGCGGTAGGATCAGGGAATTGACTTTGATGCGCATTTCCTGGAGTGCCTGTAATTTTACTATGCATTGCCAAGATGGGCATATGTAGGCCGAAGAACAAAAGCGTTCTTTGGATAAAGGTTACAAAACTGGAAAGAGCCATTTGTTTCGTAGAAAATGCCAATGCATCCTTCTGAGTCATGAAGGCACCCCCATTGAAGAACTGTGTGAGTTATTTGGTGTTCGCCGCCAAAGCATATACAATTGGTTCAACCTATGGGAATGCGAAGGGGCCGAAGGGTTGAAGCTAAAACCAGGGCGAGGCCGGCCTGCTAAACTAAAGGCAGACAACCCCCGGAAGACTACCTCTCGGCAGGAATCCTTCGGGAAGCCATTTTCAATATCGTCCGAAATTATGACGCCCAGTTTTGTATCAACTTTTCAAAGAACTTTTTATTGTGAACTTATTTTTGTCCAAGCACTCACTACTTTTATATATATACCGCCCAGCACTCTTCTTGCATATGCCAGCACTTATCTTGTACCGGGGAAAAGGGGGGGGCAATGTTTTCTCAGCCAGTTCAGATATGCGCGCTTAGTATATAAACAACTTCTGCGTAGCAGTTCTTTCCGGGGTGGCAACAGAAACGAGATACAGCCCGGGGGCAAGCCCTCTGATATCCAACCGCAATAGCTCATTCCTGCCGGCGAGCGCCCTAAGCGCCTGCCCTCTGGTGTTAATCAGTTTTAACTGGGCATTTCCCGGCAATTCAATGTTCAGCCACTCTCTGGCTGGATTCGGGTATATTTTGAATGGTGCATTTCGGGGAGCTTCGACAGCTTTTCCCGACACCATTTCCAACAACCCCCAGAATTCCAGCGCCCGGTAAGAGGAATACAGGTTGACATCCAGAGCATAGGCCCCAATGGCGCCCCCCTGCCCGGTGGCGGTGCCGGGGTCGACCGCCACCACATGGCCCATTCCTGCCACGATGTAGGCCATGGCCACAGCTTGCCCTTCGGTATTCTGGTAAGTGGAGCGCGTTACCAGGGCGTTGCCGTCGAAGGGGTATTCTACAACATCCGCATGGTCATCGGTACCGTGCAGGTTTGTCCACTGTTCGATGATCTCGGGGGCGTTGGCCACGTTGACCGTGAAGTCGGCTGCGCCGTGGAAAACGACAACTCGCGGCCAGGGGCCGGTAAAAGAGGGGTTTTGGGCGCGCACCAGTTCGCCCCATTGTTCCGGCGTTTTGTTGACGCCTACGTTCATAGCCGTCAGGGCCGGCAACAGGCCAATGGCGGCTTTGTAGGGCAGCCCGGCGAGGATGGCGCCTCCGGCAAATAGCTCGGGATAACTGGCCAGCATTACAGATGTCATTCCACCCCCGGCGGAAAAACCGGTGACAAAGATCTTATCTTCATCCACGATATAATTTCCGGCCACGTAATCCAGCATGGCTTTGATGGAGCGGGCTTCCCCCTGGCCCCGGTTGATGTCGCCGGCCTCGAACCAGTTGAAGCAGCGGGTATTGTTGTTGACCGCCTTTTGCTCGGGGTAAATGACGTAGAAGCCGTAGTCATCTGCCAGGGTATTCCAGCCGGTTTCCTGGGCGTACTGAGCGGCCGTCTGGGTACAGCCGTGCAAGGCCATAATGACAGGTGCGCCGTCACTGATGCCCGGGGGAGCGTACAGGTACATATCGAGATTGCCCGGGTTGGGGCCGAAGTCCTGGATGAGTTGAAGCTGGGAAAAAAGGAAAAAAGGCGCCGCTGCCAGCACGAATGAAAACAATACCTGTTTCATGACCTGATGCTTTTGGGAATGATTCCCTACAAATTATTGAAAAGAGAACAGCGGCTGAAGTTAGGAAAGAAAATAAACGGGGTGGACTGTAAACCGGACTATTCGGTTATTTTAGCAATTGAATAAAAGTTCGCTTATGAAAAAATGGCTATACTTCCTGCTGTTGATCAGCTTTTCCTCCTGTCGTACCGAAAAGGCCAATCCGGAACTTGCCCGTTGGGAAAAACATGCCGCCAATACTACTATTATCCGTGATGACTTTGGCGTGCCTCACGTTTATGGCAAAACGGATGCGGACGCGGTGTTCGGCCTGTTGTATGCCCAATGCGAGGATGATTTTCCCCGGGTAGAACAAAACTACATATGGGCTACGGGCCGCCTGGCGGAGGTGGAGGGTAAGGAAGCGCTGTACAGCGACCTGCGCGCCCGCCTTTTCATGACCCGCGAGGGAGCGATAGCCCAATACGAGAGTAGCCCGGACTGGCTGAAGCAACTATGCGATGCTTTTGCCGATGGCATCAATTATTACCTTCATACCCATCCCGAAGTGCAGCCTCGCCTGCTTACGCGCTTCGAGCCCTGGATGCCGATGTACTTCAGCGAGGGTTCCATAGGCGGCGATATCGAGCGGGTTTCCACCGATCGCATTCAGGCCTTTTACGAAGGGCAGGAAGGCCTCTCCCTCAATGAATATGGCAATGGGCTGGCGTATCCCGACCCGTTTGAGGAGCCCCAGGGTTCCAATGGGATCGCCCTGTCCGGGAAGATGACCGAATCGGGGGATGCCCTATTGTTGATCAATCCGCATACTTCCTTCTACTTTCGGGGGGAGGTGCATGCCGTGAGTGAGGAGGGCCTCAACGCCTACGGGGCAGTTACCTGGGGGCAGTTTTTCATCTACCAGGGTTTTAATGAGAAGACGGGCTGGATGCACACCTCGACCTATACCGACGTCATTGATGAATTTATAGAAACAATCGAGGAGCGGGACGGCCGGTTGAGCTACAAATATGGGGAGGAGTGGCGCCCGGTAGAAACATTGGAAGTCACCCTGAAATACAAGGAAGGAGGGGAAATGAAGGAAAAGGCCTTTCCTATGTACCGCACTCACCACGGCCCGGTAACGCATATGATCGAGGATAAGTGGGTCGCTACCGCCCTGATGTGGGAGCCGGTGAAGGCGCTGTCCCAGTCTTATACCCGGACCAAACTCAGCGGGCACCAGGAATTCCGGGAAATGATGAACATGCGCACCAATTCCTCCAACAACACCGTCTATGCCGATGCGGAAGGCAATATTGCTTATTACCACGGCAACTTCATTCCCATCCGCGACCCTCAGTTCGATTACTCCAAGCCGGTAGACGGAAGTAACCCTGCCACAGACTGGAAGGGATTGCATCCGGTGGATGAGGCCATCACCGTTATCAATCCGCCCAATGGCTGGATACAGAACTGCAATTCTACACCTTTTACTTCAGCAGCGGAGTACAGTCCCAAAAAGGAGGATTACCCCTCCTACATGTCGATCAACCGGGAAAATTTCCGGGGCATTCATGCCATCCGGTTGCTGGAGGGAAGCAGTGGTTATACGCTTGACAAGCTGATCGAACTGGCCTACGACCCTTATTTGCCCGGGTTCGAAAAGCTGATCCCCGGCCTGGTGGCAGCCTATGATCAGGCGCCTACCAAGGATCCGGCCCTGGCCGGCCCCATCGAAGCATTGAGGGCATGGGATCTCAGAACATCCGCCGGGTCGGTGGCCATGTCTCTGGCGCATTATTACGGGACCTTGTACACCCAGAAGGGGCTTGCACCTCCCGGGCTCAGCAGCATGGAAGAGATCAACTACTACGGGACAAGCTCTCCGGTTGAGGAACGGTTGGCTGTTTTTTCAGAAGCTGTAAACAAAATAACATCCGATTTTGGAAAATGGGATACGCCCTGGGGCGAGATCAATCGTTTCCAACGCCTCAACGGCGACATTAAAATGCAATTTGATGATGCCCGGCCCAGCCTGCCCGTGGGTTTTGCTTCCGGCACCTGGGGTGCCCTGGCGGCTTACGGCATGAGAGGTGAAGTGACGACCAAACGCATTTACGGCACCAGAGGCAACAGCTTCGTAGCTGTCGTGGAATTTGGAGACAAGGTGAAAGCCAAAAGCATCCTGGCCGGCGGACAAAGCGGCGACCCGGCTTCTCCTCATTTTCTGGATCAGGCGCAGCGGTATATTGATGTGCAGTTCAAAGACGTGGCCTATTACCGGGAGGATGTGGAAAAAAGGGCGGAAGCTACTTATCATCCGGGAGGGCGCTAATCCGCCCAACCCAACGGCCCGGGTGAACACATCGGAGCATCCAGCATGAAACGGGCGCCCAGCCTTTTAACGGAGCCCAAACCATCGACTTGCAGCACCATCCAGTCGTCGTATTGCACCGCCGTTCCACTCAGCTGTACCGGTTCTCCGACGATGGGCAGGAGTTGGCTGTTGATCGGTTTACCGTCTTTGCCTCTGATGATGAAATATTGTACCATGCCCTGGCTGTCTATACTTTTCAGTACCGGCGGTATGCCGCCGGCGATGCAGCGGGCGGCGCAGGAACGGTGCACTTTACCTTCGCCCGGTTTCATAACGCCGAAGTAACACTTGGGGTCGGCGATCTCTCCACGGAGAATGCGTGGGCCGTGCTCCGTGATCTGTTGACTTGTGGGGGAGGCTTCTTCAACATTCAAAACGGCCCGCTCTCCTCGCGTCAGTTCCAGCAGGGTTTTTCCATCGTGATAGATCAGCGTACCTTCGAGTCGTACTTTCATTCCGTTGAGGTTGAGCTTGCGCTGGGTTGCCGCGGCTGTCAGGGTGGCATCGGCCCCGTGCTTGCCAAAGCCGATGAGGAGGATGCTTTGCCGGATAGGTTGCCCCTGCGGGCCGATGCCGGCTTCCAGTTGGAGCATGGGCGCCGGTTCCATCCGCAGGATGCCCTCAACCGTGGTAAGTTGCCCCAGCTCGAAGGTGGAGGTGGGAAATGGGTTCTGCTGGCTTACAATGAGGTATGCTCCCAGGCTCAGCAGGATGGCGGCCGCTGTCACAAAACTGCGGATGGGGCCCCGAAAGGAGGGCGGCATTTTTTCCAGATAACCGATATAGAAATCGTCGTTGCGCATGGTAGTTGATTGAATTATAAGGAGCGTTCTGCAACAGATAGGCCTGGGCCTTCCTAATGGGGGATCACTGCCGGCGGGCGGGAGGTGCCCTCCGGGTAGGGGTTGGGGTTGACAAACACTTTTCCATCCACGATCTTTACGTCATAAGTAGCCACTTTTTCTGTAAAAGGAGGCGGTGACTGCCCGTTTTCGGGGAGGTACTGGTAGCCGTGCCAGGGGCAGGTGATGCAGCCGTCGACGATCTTGCCTTCGCCCAGCGGGCCGTTCTGGTGTTTGCAAACGTTGCTGATGGCCGACACTTTGCCATCGTATTTGAAGATGGCGATGTTCTCTTGCCGGATGATCACCACCTTGGCGCGGTTTTCCCGGATCTCGTCCACCCGACAGGCCGGGACGAAGCCATCGGCAGCTGCCCCTTCCGGGCGTTCTTCTTCCCGTTTCACCTTTTGGGCGGCAGCGAGGTGAAGCCCGGTTACCGCCACTATTCCGAACCCCAGGAAAGCGGCTCCTGCCGGATACCCTTCCTGTTGCAGCACCCCCAGCAGCACGTGCATCACCAGCAGGGCGTAGGCGGCGTAAACCATCATGTGCAGGCTTTTCCAGGTGCGGGGGCTCAGGTTTTCCAACCAGAAATCGTGGCTGGTGGCCGCCATCAGGAAAAGGAGGAGCAGGGCGAAAAACCCAAACACCTGAAAGGGGAATTGGGAGATCGATTCGTAATTGATATTGGAGGTGAAAACCGACACCAGGGGATTGACGTCGCCCAGGGCGTGAAACTGGATTAGGCTGAAAACGGCGTGCACCAGGGCGATGAGGAACATCGTCACCCCCAGGTGGCGGCGGTTGTAGAGCAGCGGCAGGAAGCGCCGGTCCAGCCGGCACAACGGCCCGATCATCAGGATGATGTGCAACATCAGGAATGCCAGGGTAGCGGTAGCCCGGATGATCAACGTTTCGGGAGTGATCTCCGGGCTCAACAGGATCTGAAAGGCAGAAAACAGCGCCAGATACAGGGCGATGAGCCCCAGCATGATCCGGTCGTAGCGTTTCTTTTGCCGGTTCCACAGTATGGGAGCATAGTTGACGCTCATGGCTTAGCGGGATCTTTTTAGCAGGGTTTCAGAATAGATTTCCTTGCGCACCTGATCGTAGAAAAAAACGTGGTATTCTTTCCAGGAGGCAGTGGTGCTGTCCATGGGGTACTGGTAGATGCCCCTCGGGCCAACCGGGCCGACGGCCCTGGCCTCATCGATGCCGGCGCCGGCACGGGGAGAAAGGTATAAAACAGAAACCGGCCGCTGGGAAGCTTCCCGGAATTTGGCCTCAAGCCAGGTTTGCCCATCCGGCGCCCGGTAGGCCTCAATGCTCCAGCCTTCCGTTTTTGCTGCGGCAACGGGTTGCCGTTCGTTGAAGCCCGGAATTGCTTGTTCGATCATTTGTTCATTCGGCAAGATGGGGCCAGGGCGGTTGGCCAGGGCAAGCACGAACCCGACAGGTAAGATAATGCTCAGAGCGATCCAGGTATAACGGTGTCTTTTTCTGAGCTTCAGGATCATAGGCGGCGGCTTTTTGCGATCCATTTCCTCAGTAGTATCGGCCACAGGGCCGTCGCGCCGGGCAGGATCAGTAGTTTGAAAAACCAGGAGGTATCGGCGGCCTTGGAGTCTATCGCTCCGGCCCCTTTCCAGGTGAAGGCCAGGGCAAAAAGCAGGCCAAGGAGCAGGTATAAGAGGAATAGGTTGACCGCCAGTGCGACGAGGGTTTCCATGAAAGGAATTTTATTGAACAGAAGTACATCCCAGGTTATTAGGGAGAAAAGATACGCAATAATTGGGCTAATTAGCAATTCTAGCTGTCGCAGCCGCGACGCTCGGGTTAAAATGAAAGAATCAGACTTTATCCATTCCTTACACAACCCCAGACACTATTTCAATGTTCTTTACCACATATCGGCCCAACCGGTGCTACATTTGTTTCCAAAGCAGCAGGAAAGGCCCTACCTTTGCGGCTTTAAAGCAGTAGGTGGAAAATGGGCCTTATTGGCGAGGAACCGGAAATCGACAACTGCCTCAGCACAACGAACGCAAAACCTATGAGTGAACAAATAAAACACGAATGCGGAATAGCGCTGATCCGCTTGCTCAAACCGCTGGACTACTACCAAAAAAAGTACGGCACGGCCTTCTACGGGCTCAACCAGTTGCAGCTGCTCATGCAGAAACAACGCAACCGCGGGCAGGACGGCGCCGGCATGGCCACCATCAAGCTGGACGTCAGCCCCGGCAAAAAGTACATCAGCCGCAAGCGCAGTATTGCCAGCAACTACCTCGAAGACATGTTCCAGCAGATCCATCGTCACTTTGACGGCCTGCCCAAAGAAATGCTCAACGACCCGGCCTGGCTTAAAGAGAACAAGCCTTACATGGGCGAACTGCTCCTCGGCCACCTGCGCTACGGCACCCACAGCGACAACTCCATTGAGACCTGCCACCCCTTCCTGCGGCAGAACAACTGGATCACCCGGAACCTCATCCTGGCCGGCAACTTCAACCTGACCAATGTAGATGAACTGTTCGACGAACTGGTCGACCTGGGCCAGTACCCGAAGGAAAAATCGGATACGGTGACCGTCCTGGAAAAGATTGGCCACTTCCTCGACGACGAGGTCCAGCGCCTCCACACCTGGTACAAGCCCGACGGCTATTCCAACATGGAGATCAACAACCTGATCTACGACAACCTCGACATACAGCGCCTGCTGCGGCGCGCCAGCAAGAAGTTCGACGGCGGCTACGTCATGGCGGGCCTGATCGGCCACGGCGACGCCTTCGTCATGCGCGACCCCTCCGGTATCCGCCCGGCCTTTTACTATTACGATGACGAAGTGGTGGTGGTGGCTTCTGAGCGCCCGGCCATTCAGACCGTGTTCAACGTGCCATTCGGGCAGGTAAGGGAATTGACGCGCGGCCATGCGCTGATCATTAAGAAGAAAGGAGAGGTATCCGAGAAATCCTTTATCGACCAGCTGGAGAGAAAGGCCTGCTCTTTCGAGCGCATCTACTTCTCCCGGGGTACCGACCGCGACATTTACCTGGAACGTAAAAAACTGGGCGAACAGCTGGCCGACGTCGTGCTGGAAGCGGTGAACTACGACTTTAAACACACCGTCTTTTCCTTCGTGCCCAATACCGCCGAAACGGCATTTTACGGCCTGATGGAGGGCCTGGAAAAACGGCTCAATGACATCAAGAAGGACAAGATCTTAAAGATGGGCAAGGACATTAAACCCAGGAAACTGGAAAAAATACTCGCCCTGAAAGCGCGCATCGAGAAGATCGTGGTCAAAGACGCCAAACAACGGACCTTCATTGCCGACACCACTTCCCGCGAGGCTATGGTATCCCACGTCTACGACGTCACCTACGGCATCGTCGAGAACGATAAAGATACCCTGGTGCTGCTCGACGATTCCATCGTGCGGGGCACTACCCTGCGGGACAGCATCATCCAGATCGTCTCCCGCCTCAAGCCGAAGAAGATCGTCATCGTTTCGTCCGCCCCCCAGATCCGCTTTCCGGACTGCTACGGCATCGACATGTCGCGCATGAAGGAGTTCGTGGCTTTCCGCGCTTTGGTAGCGTTGCTGAAAGAAGACGACAAGGAGCACCTGCTAAAAGAAACCTACCTGCGCTGCAAGGCCCAGGAAAACCTGCCTACTGAAGAGATCAAAAATGAGGTGGCCGCGCTCTACGACGAATATCCCTACGAAAAGATCTCCAAGAAGATCGCCGAGATCGCCACTCCGCCGAAGATCAAGCCCGAGATCGAAGTGATCTACCAGACGGTCGAGGGCCTGCGCCGGGCCTGCCCCAATAACAACGGGGACTGGTACTTCTCCGGCGAGTACCCCACCCCTGGCGGCAACCGCGTAGTCAACCGGGCGTTTATGAACTTTATGGAGGGGAGGGATGAAAGGGCTTATTAGGAGGGCAACCCTGAAGAGCTTCTATTCAACCACTGTAACTTGTCCTTATGTCAAAAAGGTAACGACATTGTAAGGGTGTTAGAAGCTGTTTGAATTTGGTTTCGGGAATTTATTATGAGTCATTTTTTCATCAATTGAGGCTCTTTTTTCGCCTCGTACCCATAGGTACGGGGCGAAAAAAAGCCGAAAAGTGAGGGAAAAAGGACCATAAGAAAACCTGAGAATCAAATTCAAACAGCTTCTAAAAGCAGTTGCTCCTTCCAAATATTCTCCCTAACTTGATGTTTTTACACGTTTTAACCTACAGCTGCTGGCCTTATGGCCCGAGGCAGGGCTTTCTCTGATTTATTCACCAAATCCCGAATACCATGATTTATTTCACTACTGGCGCGGCCGGCGGCATCCCCGCTATTGCGGCGTATGTGAAAGGTTTCCTTCCAGGCAGCGGCGTATTGGTTCATGAAATCGGCCACTGCCTGGGGCTGTATCATACTTTTCGGGGTTCAGAAGGCTTTTGCGAATTTAGAAACCCGGGTTATGAAGATACGGACCCCGCTTCCTATTGCGATACGCTGTCCGGGAATTTGTATGAGTGCGGCGATTGTGTGCCGGATACGCCCACCGACCCGTGGTTGTATGTTGGAGATGAGAACGGTCCTTATACGGTGGTATTATATGACGCCAGCACGAATACCTGCACCCTTAACCCGTTGCAACCTTTTCCGGACGTCGATATTAACAATTATATGTCTTACTACATAAGCTGTTATGAGCATTTCACTCCCGGACAGGTAGCCAGGATGAAGAAGGCGGTGCATTTTGTGCAATACAATTTGGACGGTACGATCGATCGGGACTATCGGTTCCTGCAAGGTACGTTGTCCGATAAACTAGTGATCACCGCCAACACCACCTGGGATGAGCCCGTCGAAGTCTGCGCGGATGTCTACATCGAAGCGCCCAACACGCTAACCATTACTTCTACCGCTTCCATCCACCAGGGCTTGAAATTCGTGGTGAAGCCCGGCGCCCAGTTGCGCCTGGAAGGCGGTGTGATGACGGATGCCGGCGATGGGTATTGGAAGGGCATCGAGGTGTGGGGCGACGGAAGCGGCTCGCAGAACCTCACCACCGGCCAGGGCAAGCTGTACATGGGCGGCGGAGCGGTAATTGAATTCGCCACCGAGGCCATCGTAGCTTTCAACCCCAGCCCGGCGGGCGGCGATGTGGAAGCCACCGCCGGCGGGCTGGTGCTGGCCTTCGACTCCTATTTCCGCAACAATGCCCGCTCGGTGGAGTTCCGCCGTTATGATGGCCAAAACTACGGCCATTTTGTCAACTGCGAATTTACCATCGACGGCGGCCACTACGGCCACCCCTTCCGAGAGCATGTGAAGCTGAACGGCGTGCGCGGCCTGCACTTTATCAACTGCCTGTTTTCTAACGATACCGGCCCTGGCGACGTGTTCCTGGGCAAGGGCGCGGGCATCCACAGCCTGGATGCCAACTTCACCGTCGGGGGCAGCGGGACGGTATTCCAGAAGCTGCGCTTTGGGGTGAAGGCGGGTTCCGCCAAAGGCGCCGAAGGGTTTATGGTCAAGGACGCCACGTTTCGGGAACTGGAAAAGGGCGTGCTGGCCAGCGCGGCCAACCACTTCACCGTCACACGCTGCACCCTGGATGTAGGCGGGCATGTGAGCAACCTGCCGCCCTTCTTGGTGTCGCAGGAAGGCGTGCAGATCAACTACAGCACCGGCTTTACCGTAATGGGCAACCGCCTGCGGGGCCTGGCCGCCAGCCAGGATGAGACGGTGGGCGTGAAAGTGATAGACACCGGAGGGGGCACGGACGCCAATACCATTTATGGCAATAACTTTGATGTGTTGTATGTGGGCAATGCGGCGGTGGGGGATAATGTGGGACGGCTCGAAGGTGGCGGTATTGTGTACGAGTGTAACTTCAACCTGGGCAGCAACGTGTTTGATTTTTGGGTGCAGGAGGGGGAAGGGATTACGGAGGATCAGCGAAGTGTGGAGGGTGAAGCGGCAGGGAACACCTTCTCCCAGAACGGCGGCAACCCGGAGGGAGATTTTAACAACCAGGGTAGTTTTATCAATTATTTCTATTATGATGACGAGGGCGATCCCAATAATCCACCTGATGCTGGACAAGAGCCGCTGTTCTATACAGAAAGCACTATATTGAAATTGCCAGAGGACTTCAATGATTGCAGCAATGGCGAAACCGGTGGCGAAATTCCTGATGAAGAAATTAGCTTGGTAAAGAACCGCTTTTTTGACGCCAAAGGCCAATACCAGCTCTACAAAGCGGATTACGACGAACTCATTGACAACGGAGATACCCCTGGCCTGTTGGCAGAAGTGAACCAGGCTGGGGCCAGTGAAGCCAATAGCCTGGCCAACGATATGCTGGCCATTGCTCCCTACGTTTCCCAGCACGTACTCAAAGCGGTAGTGGATAAACCCGCTGTCTTTGACAATAGCCTGCAAGTAGACTTGCTGGAAGCCAACCCGGAAGCGGTGCGCAAGGCCGGCTTTTTGCTGTACCTGGAAGAAAATTCCAGCTTGGATGAAGAAGAATTATCGCAAGTGCAGCAAGCCAGCCTGCTGAATACGGATCGGGATGCTATGGAAGAGGATCTGTCCGCCGCCTATGCCAATATGCACCGCTCCGCTGATTTGGTGCTGGCCCATTATCTGCTGGACAGCCTTGCCTACAACCGGGACAGCGCTTTGCTGTGGTTGGCCTACAAAGGCAGCTTACATTCCCTTTACTTAAAAGCCGACATTCTGCTACAAGCCGGGCAGGGCGAAGCCGCTCAGGCTACCCTCTCCTCCATCCCAGAGGCCTTCCTGTTGACTGGCAAGCAACAGGAGGAATATGACAATAAACTAGCTTTATTTCAATTGCTGTCGGGCCAGGCCGATCTTTTTAAGATGGACAGTTTGGATGTAGCAGAGCTTTCAGCTATTGCCCAGAGTGGCGGCCAGGCCGGCCAACAAGCCCGCAACTTGCTGAATTATGCCTACGAAGGGGAGTGGGAGCCGGACCATAGCTTGCCAGAGCCTGCTGAGGCGCGTTTAACAAACATCGCGCCTGAGCATAAGGAACCCCTTACTTTCATTCGTGCTTTTCCCAACCCTGCCAGGGAGGTTGTCACTTTTCATTACAACATACCCGAGGCAGTTGTTGCTACTGTGCGGCTGTTCAACCTGATGGGCCGGCCAGTGGCGGATGTCCCTCTACAGCCACGTTCCGGGGCCAGGGATTTTGACGTGAGTGCGCCCTGCCGGAAGGCATGTACGCTTATCAACTTTTACTTGGCGGCATGGTGAAAGCTGCCGGCAAGGTTGTTGTATTGCATTAATTCATTTTAGCTGCCAGGGAGGGAGGTGGGTTTCCGCTTTCCTCCCTGGCTTTTCTATTGTATAGTTATGAGGGTTTTCAGTTTCTTTTTCGCCTATTTTTTAGCGTTTCATTTGTTAATCGGCCAGAATACTTTTAGCTACCGGTTTGACTTTGGCTTTCCGGCAGTGGTTCTGACGAGCATAGTCGCCACCGACAGCTGTTTCTATTCAACGGGGATCATTGCCGATTCCATCCCCCCGTTTAATACCGGCAACATTTTTGTCAAATTTTCTCTGGACGGGCAGGTGTTGATTGCCAAAACCCTGAAAGATACCTTAAAAACATATGAAACCTGGAGAGGCAACCTGGCTATAGTTGGCCCGGACAGGCTGGCTGTTTCCGGAAATGCTAAAGATGGTATCCGGAAAGACCTGCTCCTGGTTTTTAATACCCAGGGAGATACACTATTTTCCGCAGGGTATCCTCATCCTAATTATCCTGAGGTAACCGGGACTATAAATCGTGATTTCAAAAAAACCGAAGACGGCTTTGTGATCCTAAATTATATAAAAAACCCGGACGGCACCGGCGATACCGATATAGAGCTTTCAAAACTGGACACTGCCGGGCGTTTTGTATGGAGTCAAACTTTCGGAATCACTTCCAGGGACGATACACCACACAATGTCATCGTAGCTCCCGACGGCTACATCATTGCTGCCATTCGGGACAATACCAACATAGTCCGGCAAGACTACGAAGCCCGCAACCACATTTTCAAAATCGACGAGCAGGGCGAAGTACTTTGGGAGTATTTCTCCCCGGTGGGCGAATTACGAGGCAAAGAAGGGCGGGCTATCGCTACCAGCGACGGCGGCTTGTTGGTTTTCACCGGGCAAGGAGTAGAAGTGTATGTCAACCCCGTGACCGGGCAGCTACGCTGGCACAACTACGTTTTTAAGCTGGACTCCAGCCGACAGGAAGAATGGGGGGTGCTGGTCCGGGATTCGCTGCCGGCTATCCCTTCTGTAAATCAATTTTCTTCTGCTGTCGAATTAGACGGTGGCGAAGGGTATGTAGTGGCAGGCAACCTGGCGGAGTACCACCCTGATGACAGTTGGCATGTTGGCGTACTAGCGAAAATATCTCCTGATGGCGACTTGCTTTGGAAGCGCTATTACCAGCACATCGCCGGCGAGGGCCCTCGCCACTACATCAACGACCTGGCCCAGGCCCCCGACGGCGGCTTCATCATGGCCGGCGAAGTGCGCGACACCGTCAATGCCCCCCGCCAGCAGGGCTGGCTGCTGAAGGTGGATGAGTATGGCTGCCTGGTGCCGGGTTGTGAGTTGGTGAGTTCAGTGGAGGAGCCAAAGTCATCAGACGACTCGCATGCCTTCGCCGAAGGCTTCGGCAGCCGGAGGAAGTCGTCAGATGACTGCACGCTGCTGCTCTACCCCAACCCGGTGAGCGAAGCGCTGCAGGTGTATTTCACCGCCCCCGCCGGCGGGGAGCACCACTTCCGCATTCTGGATGCGCAGGGGCGGGAGTGGCGGCGGTTTTCCACCCGCCTCTCGGAGGTGACGCTGCTGGTGGAGGTGGGGGAGCTGCCGGGCGGGGTGTATTATTTGCAGTGTTTGCGGGATGGGCAGGTAGTGGGGGTGGAGGGGTTTGTGAAGCGGTAGCGTGAGCTGGCAACTTGGAGTTGTCTGCTCACTTCTACTCACTTTTCCAGCTGTCGCCTCTGTCAGGCGTAGCCGGCAATTGCGACGACGGCCGGAGCTTTATGCAGTGGCACGTGAGCCGCCACTTGACTTTGCTATGCGGAGTATAAGCCGGAGCGCAATAGAAAATTGCACCCCGACAACAAACACCGGTTTGCTTATTTTAGAGTCCAAAAGCCTGGCCAATAGATTTTAAAAACGATACAATATGCAGCCTCACTACCTACAAGCCGACATCCTGCTGCAAGCCGGGCAGGCCGAAGCGGATGAGAATACGCTGTCCTCCATCCCGGAAGCTTTCCTGCTGACGGACAAGCAGAGAGAAGAGTATGACAACAAGCTGGCTTTATTCCAGCTGCTGTCCGGCCAGGCCGATATTTTCAAGATGGACAGCCTGGAGATACTTGAACTTTCCACTATTGCTGAGGGCGAAGGCTTGGCTGGCGTACAAGCCCGGAACTTGCTGGATTATGCTCATGGAATCGAGCATGAACCGGATCACAGCCTGCCTTCTGCTACAGAAGAAAGAACCCCGTTAGGTCCTGTTGCCTTGCGCTCGCCTCATGCCTCTATCCGTGCCTTCCCGAACCCTGCCAGGGAAACAGTAATCTTTGAATACGCCATCCTGGCCGGAGATGAAGCTTCTGTCCGGCTGGCCAATATCATGGGACATACGGTGGTGGAAATTCCCCTTTCACCTAGAGCAGGCCTTAAAGAATGGAATATTTCGGGCTTGTCCGAAGGGGTGTACTGGTATCAACTTTGGGTAGATGAAAAGCCGGGGCCGGTAGGTAAACTAGCCATACAACATTAGCAATAAACCCAGGGAAGCGGAAGACATTCTGCTTCCCTTTTTCCATTTGATTCAACTTTGTAGCGATGCAAAAAAGCGTAGTTTCATTCATCATATTAGCCCTTAATGGCCTAGTTTTATGTGCGCAGGATACCTACAGCTACCGGTTTGATTTTGGGTTCCCTGCGGCAGTACTGACAAGCATATTGTCAACCGACAGCTGTTATTACGCGACGGGCGTGATAGCGGACTCCGTGCCACCTTATGAGGCGGGTAATATTTTTGTAAAGCTGTCTTTGCAAGGAGAAATAGATTACCTCAAAACGATAAGAGATACGGCAAAATCCTACCAAACCTGGCGCAATAATTTAAGGGCTTTGCCCTGGGGCGGTTTTGCCGTTGCAGGTTATACGGTAGACAGCTTGATGAAGGCATTGTTGATCGTATATGACAGGGATGGCGATATGGTTAACACTGCAGAATTTCCCAACCCTTACTATCCTGATGAAGGGTTTATTTTAACAAGGGATATGGATATAGTAGAGGATGGTTTTGCTCTTTTGAATTTAATCGTTTCTTCACAAGGCATTAATAATGATGAGATTCAGGTGCTGCGGCTGAATATAGAAGGTGAGGTATTATGGGAAAAAGAGTATGGAATTATTTCTCGGGACGATACTCCTAATAATGTAATATGCTTACCAGACGGCTACATCATTGCTTCCATTCGGGACAATACCAACTTTGCCCATCAAAACATCGAAGCCCGCAACCACATTTTTAAGGTTAACGAACAGGGCGAAGTGCTTTGGGAGTATTTCTCCCCAATTGGCGAATTACGGGGTAAAGAAGGGCGGGCTATAGCTACCACTGACGGCGGCCTGCTGGTTTTGACGGGCCAGGGAGTAGAGGTTCCGGCAGGCCCTGGTTTCAGCCAATTGCGCTGGCACAACTACGCCTTCAAGCTGGGCTCCAGCCGGCAGGAAGAATGGGGGGTGCTGGTGAGGGACTCTTTGCCGTCCGTTTCTTATTATAACCAACTTACCTCCGGTATAGAAATCCAGGACGGCAGCGGTTACGCCGTTGCCGGCAACTTGATTGCCCGCACCTCTGAAAACTGGTTTTTTAGCGGGGTGCTGGCCAAAATATCTCCCGATGGAGAATTGCTTTGGAAGCGGTACTACCAGCATATCGTCGGCGAGGGTCCCCGCCACTACATCAACGACCTGGCCCAGGCTCCCGGCGGCGGCTTCATCATGGCCGGCGAAGTGCGCGACACCGTCAATGCCCCCCGCCAGCAAGGGTGGCTGCTGAAGGTGGATGAGTATGGCTGCCTGGTGCCGGGATGTGAGTTGGTGAGCGGGGTGGAAGAAGAAAAGTCATCAGACGACTCCAAGTCGTCAGATGACTGTACGCTGCTGCTCTACCCCAACCCGGTGGCCGAAGCGCTGCAGGTGTATTTCACCGCCCCCGCCGGCGGGGAGCACCACTTCCGCATCCTGGATGCGCAGGGGCGGGAGTGGCGGCGGTTTTCCACCCGCCTCTCGGAGGTGACGCTGCTGGTGGAGGTGGGGGAGCTGCCGGGCGGGGTGTATTATTTGCAGTGTTTGCGGGATGGGCAGGTAGTGGGGGTGGAGGGGTTTGTGAAGCGGTAGCGTGAGCTGGCAACTTGGAGTTGTCTGCTCACTTCTACTCACTTTTCCAGCTGTCGCCTCTGTCAGGCGTAGCCGGCAATTGCGACGACGGCCGGAGCTTTATGCAGTGGCACGTGAGCCGCCACTTGACTTTGCTATGCGGAGTATAAGCCGGAGCGCAATAGAAAATTGCACCCCGACAACAAACACCGGTTTGCTTATTTTAGAGTCCAAAAGCCTGGCCAATAGATTTTAAAAACGATACAATATGCAGCCTCACTACCTACAAGCCGACATCCTGCTGCAAGCCGGGCAGGAGGAAGCCGCTGAAACTACGCTTTTTTCCATCCCGGAAACCTTCCTGCTAACCGAAAAGCAGCAAGCGGAGTACAACAACAAACGGGCCCTGTTCCAATTGCTGTCTGGTCAAGCTGATATTTTCAAGCTGGATAGCCTGGAGGTAGTAGCTCTATTCGATATCGCCCAATTGGAGGGCCTGGCCGCCCAACAGGCCCGAAACCTGCTGAACTATGCCTACGGCGGAGAATGGGAGCCGGACCACAACCTACCGGTTACTGTAGAGGAAAGGCTAGCGGTGAGCGCTTCTACCTGGCATCGCCCTCAGGCCGCTATCCGCGCCTTTCCCAACCCTGCCAAGGAAACAGTAACCTTTGAGTTCACCATACTAGCTGGGGAAAAAGCATCCGTCCGCCTGATTAATGCCATGGGGCGTTCGGTGGCCGATATTCCCCTCTCACCCCAGGTGGGCCTTAAAGAATGGGATGTTTCGGGCTTGGCCGAAGGCGTATACTGGTATCAACTCTGGATCGATAATAAGCTGGGGCCGGTAGGTAAACTGGCTATTCAGCATTAGTAACACACCCAAGGGAAGTGGAAGCCATTCCACTTCCCTCTTTCCGTTTGATTCAATCCTTTAGCCATGCAAAAAAGCATAGTTTTATTTCTATTAGCCCTTAATGGCCTAGTTTTATGTGCGCAAGATACTTATAGCTACCGGTTTGACTTTGGTTTTCCAGCAGCAGAGTTGACAAGCATAGTAGCTACTGACAGCTGTTATTATTCAACCGGGATTATTGCCGATTCTATCCCCCCGTTCAATACCGGGAACATTTTTGTCAAATTCTCATTGGATGGGCAGGTATTGATTGCCAAAACAATAAAAGATACGTTAAAAACTTACGAAACCTGGAGGAATAACTTGTGCATAGTAGATTCTAACCGTTTGGCAGTTGCGGGCTATACCGTTGACAGCATCACCAAATCACTGTTCATTATATTCGATACGAATGGAAGCCCCTTAGTTATTTCTGAGTTTCCACATCCTTTCTTTCCGGTAGTTTCAGGCGTATTAAACCGAGACCTTAAAAAAATAGCAGATGGTTATCTGTTGTTGAACATGATCAAAAACCCGGATGGAACTTCTGACACAGACGTGGAAGTTCTCAAATTAAATGAAGAAGGGGCTTTTGTTTCAAGTGTTACCTATGGCATTACAAGTAAAAGTGACCGGCCTAACAACATACTAACTGCTTCTGACGGTTATATCATTGCTTCCATTCGGGACAATACCAACTTTGCCCATCAAGACATCGAAGCCCGCAACCACATTTTTAAGGTTAACGAAGAAGGCGACATTCTTTGGGAATATTTCTCTCCTATTAATGAGCTACGAGGAAAGGAAGGCCGAGCCATCGCCACCAGCGACGGCGGGCTGTTGGTTTTGACGGGACAGGGTATAGAGTTTCCGGCAGGTCCTGGATTTAGTGAACTACGCTGGCACAACTACGTTTTCAAGCTGGACTCCAGCCGACAGGAGGAATGGGGGGTGCTGGTGAGGGATTCTTTTCATGCCATATCTTATAACAATCAACTTACTTCAGGCATAGAAATGCAGGATGGCAGCGGTTATGCCGTTGCCGGCAATTTAATTGAGGGTACTCCTGAAGATGGGCTGTACTTCAACGGCGTACTGGCCAAGATATCTCCCGATGGCGTTTTACTTTGGAAACGCTACTATCAACACATACCCAGCCAGAGAACCCGCCACTACATCAACGACCTGGCCCAGGCCCCCGACGGCGGCTTCATCATGGCCGGCGAAGTGCGCGACACCGTCAATGCCCCCCGCCAGCAGGGCTGGCTGCTGAAGGTGGATGAGTATGGCTGCCTGGTGCCGGGTTGTGAGTTGGTGAGTTCAGTGGAGGAGCCAAAGTCATCAGACGACTCGCATGCCTTCGCCGAAGGCTTCGGCAGCCGGAGGAAGTCGTCAGATGACTGCACGCTGCTGCTCTACCCCAACCCGGTGAGCGAAGCGCTGCAGGTGTATTTCACCGCCCCCGCCGGCGGGGAGCACCACTTCCGCATTCTGGATGCGCAGGGGCGGGAGTGGCGGCGGTTTTCCACCCGCCTCTCGGAGGTGACGCTGCTGGTGGAAGTGGGGGAGCTGCCGGGCGGGGTTTATTATTTGCAGTGTTTGCGGGAGGGTAAGGTGGTGGGGGTGGAGGGCTTTGTGAAGCGGTAAGCTTACATCTTCCTCAACAACTCCCCCGCCCGTTCCAGCGTCTCCTCCGTTTTGGCGAAGCACAGGCGGATCACCTTATCCTTGCAACCGTTGGAGTAGAAAACGGAAACCGGAATGGCCGCTACCCCCCACTCCGTTGTCATGCGTTTGGCGAACTGCGTATCCGGTTCATCGCTGATGGCGCTGTAGTCGAAGAGGTAGAAATAGGTGCCTTCGCAGTGGAGGGGGCGCAGGCGGGAACCCCTCATCATGTCCAGGAAAAAGTCTCTCTTTTGCTGGTAAAAGGCATTCAGTCCGAGGTAGGTTTCCGGATCGGCCAGGTAGTCGGCCAGGGCGTACTGCATGGGGGTATTCACGGAGAAGACATTGAACTGGTGGACCTTTCGGAACTCCGCAGTCAGGTGAGCGGGCGCCAGGCAGTAGCCGATCTTCCAGCCTGTGTTGTGGAAGGTCTTGCCGAAGGAATAAGTGGCCAGGCTGCGCTCCCACAGGCCGGAGTAGCGCAGCACGCTTTGGTGTGGCTGCCCGTCGTAGATGAGATGCTCGTACACTTCGTCGCTGAGCACCAGGATGTCGGTGCCGGCGGTGAGCTTTTCCAGGGCCTGCAGGTCTTCGGCTTTCAGGATGGTTCCGGTAGGGTTGTGCGGGGTGTTGATGATGATCATGCGGGTTCGGGTGGTAACCAGTCGGTCAAGCGCCGCCCAGTCGACGCGATAATCCGGCGCGCTGAGCTCGTAGGGCACCGGCACGCCGCCGTTGACCTCGATGGAAGGCCGGTAGGAATCGTAGGCCGGCTCGATGAGGATCACCTCGTCGCCGGAACCCACAAAGGCGGCGATGGCGGTGAAGATGGCCTGGGTGGCGCCGGCAGTGATGGTGATCTCGGTGTTGGGGTCGATGGAAGCGCCGTAGAGCCGCTGCGCCTTTTCCGCCAGCCGTTCCCGCAGGATGGGCACGCCCGCCATGGGAGCGTACTGGTTGTAGCCCTTTTTCATGTACTGGCAAACCAGGCCGGATAACCGCTCGGGGGAGGGAAAATTGGGAAACCCCTGCGAGAGGTTGATCGCCCCGTGCTCGTTGGCCAGGGCGGACATGACGGTGAAGATGGTGGTGCCGACGTTGGGGAGTTTGGAGGTGCGTTGCATAGATATTGGTTAGGGCTGAGATTTGCGATTTTTGATTTGTGACGTTCGAATTTTGATCTGTTCCGAACAGCATGTAGCACATCTTATATCAAACGCCGCAAATCAAAAGTCGCAAATTCAACTCATTTCCAAAAATTCCCAGGGATCAGATTCCTTCCTAGTTAGAACAGGGCGGCCTACTTATACCGTTCATACACGGTATCGATCACCTCCGCCAGCTGGTGGTCTTTCTCCGTTACCTTGCCTCCCGCATCATGCGTATTCAGCGCAAAGCTGACGGTATTGTACACATTGCGCCAGTCGGGATGGTGCTGCATCTTTTCGGCATGGAAGGCCACTTCAGTCATGAAGGCGAAGGCCTCGGTGAAGTCCTTGAATTTAAAGGTGGCTTGGAGCTGGTTGTTTTCTTCTTTCCACATGGTTGGAAGTGTTGATGTGTTGATGTGTTGATGTGTATTCGTGCATTAGTGTTAAGGGGAAAAAGGGGCAAATGTTCATGGGAAAAGGATTCCTTTTGGCAGGAAAACCGTTTTTACCTGAACTACTTCGTAGGTTTGGGGTTCCATCATAGATAAATAACACTATCCATGCCAACCTCCCAATACGACCTTGTGATCATCGGCTCCGGGCCGGCCGGCTCTACCACTGCCCGTTTTGCGGCCCAACAAGGGTTGAAAGTATTGCTGGTGGACAAACGGCAGGAACTGGGCGCCCCCATCCAATGCTCGGGAGCAGTGAGCCGGCATGCGCTGGAGGAGGTGGGCGTTACACCCGATGAGGAGTTTATCCACGAACCCATCTATGGCTTCGGCATCTACAACGAAAAGGGCGAGAGAACCATCATCGATTACCGCCGGCTCAAGCCGGACGAATACGGCGCCGGGGAAGGGCAAAAGCCCCTGGGCTATGTGGTGGACCGCCGCCGCTTCGACCGCTACCTGATGACGCAGGCGGAGCGCGCCGGAACGGAAGTGTGGCTCAAAACGGAAGGGCTGGGCTACCGGCCCAACGGCGATGGTGGCTGCGAGGTCTTCCTGCGCCGCTTCAATCAGGACATTACTGTGAAGGCACTGGTGCTGGTCGGCGCCGATGGCCTCCAATCTCAGGTCGGCAAATGGGCAGGGCTGCGCACCCACATCAAGATCACCGAGCTGGCCAGCTGCCTGCAGTTCATCGTCGATCAGGTGGAAACGGAAGGCCTGCTGGAGATCATTACGGGCCACGAATGGGCGCCGGGCGGTTACGCCTGGGTGTTTCCCAAAGGGCACGGTTATGCTGAGATCGGCCTGGGCGTCATTCCCACCATGACCGACAAGAACGCACAGTGGCACCTCGACCAGTTTATCCACCAGTCCTTCTTCAAAGAACGTTTTAAGAACTCCCGCATCCTGGAGATACAGGGGGGGGGCGTCCCTCTGGCGTCCCCTCTGCGCACCCAGTATGCCGACAACCTCATTCTGGTGGGCGATGCCGCCCGCCACGTCAATCCGATCACCGGGGGCGGCATCCATACGGCACTGAGCGGCGGCCAAATCGCCGGCCACTTTCTGGCCGGCTTTCTTAACGAAGGGACTCCCCCCACGGCCCAAAACCTGGAAGGCTACCAGAACCACTGGCTGGAGGAACTGGGCAATAAGATGTGGAAACTATACGACGTCAAAACCGATATTTTCCGTAAGAACGACATCCGCGAGCGGGACGCGCTCCTCTATCAGACTATGGCCAGCTACTTCAGCCCTCATTCCGAATACAAGAAAATCTGACATCCTATGTCCAAAAAAGAACCGGTTATTTTTGTCATAGGCTGGAATGCCTGCATCAACTGCGGCGTCTGTGTGGCCATCTGCCCCCAGGAAGCCGGATTCATCAGCCCCTTTGATACTATTGCCGTCGACCGGCCCTGCGATATTGCCTGCTTGCTGTGTGAAGACATCTGCCCCGTAAGCACGATCACCCATAAACCGGCTTAAACCACCATCCATGCGACTGATCCAACATAAAAAGGAAGCCTACTGGTTTTACCGCTATCTATCCATCTTCTACGACAAGCTGGTCAACCCGCTTTTCTGGACCAAACGCATGCGGGATGAGGCGCTGGAGCTGGGGCAGCTGCAGGAGCCCGGCCTGAAGATCATCGACGTCGGCTCCGGGACAGGCTTTACGACCGAGGGCATCGTCCGGATGGCTTCCGCAGAGCAGGTCACCTGTGTAGACCAGAGCCCCCACCAAATGGCGAAGGCTAAAAAAAAGCCTGCCCTTCAGGGCTGTACCTTCCAACTGGGCGACGCCGAGAACATCCCCTTCGGTACCGACGCGTTCGACCGTTATGTTTCCGCCGGGAGCATCGAGTACTGGCCCAACCCGCAGCAGGGCATCAACGAGGCCTACCGGGTCATCAAACCGGGCGGCATCGCCCTGATGATCGGCCCGTTGGAGCCCGAGAACGCCATCGCCCGCTTCATGGCCAATACCTGGATGCTGTTCCCCAAAGAAGAAGAGTACCTGCACTGGTTCCGGGAGGCGGGCTTTCAGGACATCAAAGTGCGCTATGTGAAGCCGCACTGGGTGACGGGCAGAGGAGAATACGGCATTGCCGTTTCCGGCGTAAAGCCGCAGGCTGGCCTGTCGCCGGCAGCAGGACATACCCCCCCCGTATCGGAGACAGCGGAGAAAATGACTTTGGGCCGCTGGCTGCAATTGGCGGGGCGGGTGCTCATCGGTTCTATTGCCGGGTTTGTATTTATTCCGGCCGCTCTGTTCGGCTACCTGCGCCGGGCCTTCAGCGGCCAGCAGGATGTGCCGGAAGAATACCGGGAGCGGTTGAATGGGTATCAGGTTACTGCCCTGGCGATTATTGTTGTGATTATCGGGTTGGTGATCTATGGTTTGGCCTAGTGCCAAAGGCACTAGATTTTGGGTTGTGAAAAAAGGTCAATATTAGACAGGATTAACAGGATTAACAGGATTTACAAGATGTAGTGGCTTGCGCCACATCGGTGTATATATCCTGAAAATCTTGTTAATCCTGTCTACACCTACTTCTTGCACAACCCCAAATCTTTAACAATAAAATTAATGGACACCCTCAACCAACGCATACAACACTTCTACGACCGTTCGACTGCCCTCTGGCTGGACACCTGGGGAGAGCACATGCACCATGGCTACTACGGCGAAGATGGCAAAGAGCAAAAGGATCACACCCAGGCGCAGGTAGACCTCGCCCTGGAACTCCTGCGGTGGGGCGGGGTGGAGAAGGCCGGGCGCATTCTCGACGCCGGTTGCGGCGTAGGGGGCAGTGCGCGCCTGCTGGCCCAGCTCTACGATGCCGAGGTGCTGGCCTGTACCCTCAGCCCGGTGCAGGCAGAGCAGGGGCGAAAATACAACGAGGCTGCCGGGCTGGAAGATAAGGTTGAGATCAGGGCTCAGGACATGATGAGCCTCTCGGCCGCCGAAGGCCCGTTCAGCCTGATATGGTCGATGGAAAGCGCGGAGCACATCCGGGAAAAACAAAAATTGCTGGATTTGTTCCATGGGTTACTGGAGCCGGGCGGCAAGCTGCTGATGGCCACCTGGTTCCACCGGCCACTGCCGCCGGAGTTGAGCAGCAAAGAAAAACAACTGCTGGAGGGCATCTATCAGTACTACCATCTGCCGCCTATGGTTTCCATCCCCGAGTTGGAAGCTATGGCCAGGGCCAGCGGTTTCGGGCAGGTGGAAACGGCCGACTGGACCAATGCGGTGGCGCCCTTCTGGGGAGCCGTCATGAGGTCGGCTTTTCAATGGCGCAGTGTTAAAGGCTTAATGAAAGCCGGCTGGCCCACGCTGAAGGGCGCCTGGGCAATGCGCTATATGATCAAAGGGTACCGGATGGGGCTCATTCGATTTGGAGTACTACAAGGGCAGAAAATATGAGCTTTATTATCAACTTCATCCGCTTTTCCCGCCTGCATACGGTGATCGGGACCACGCTGAGCATCCTGGCGTTGTACCTGCTGGCGCTGTCGTATTCCGGTTATCAGGACTGGCACCTGCCGGAACTCTTCCTGACGCTGGCCAGCTGCCTGGGCGCCAATATCTACATCGTGGGGCTCAACCAGATCACCGATGTGGAGATCGACCGCATCAACAAGCCCTACCTTCCGCTGGCCTCCGGCGCTTTTTCCATGCGAATGGGTTATGGCCTGATCACGGTATCGGTACTCCTCTCCCTGGGTATCGCCATCTACATCGGCAAATACCTTTTGCTAACCGTGCTGCTCAGCCTGGCTCTCGGCACGGCCTATTCGCTTCCCCCCTTCCGCCTGAAGCGTTTTACCTTTTGGGCGGCCTTCTGCATCATTGCCGTGCGCGGGCTCATCGTCAACCTGTTGCTCTTTCTGAACTTTCACTTCATTATCAGTGGGAGGGAAAATATTCCCGCAGCCGTCTGGCTGCTGACCGGCGCCATTTTCGTTTACAGCATCGTCATCGCCTGGTTTAAGGACATTCCCGATATGGAGGGCGACAGCCGTTACGAGATCCGTACCCTTTCCCTGCGCATCGGGGCCCGGAGGGTATTCCTGATCGGGAACGTGCTGATCAGCCTGGTCTACGCTCTTCTTATAGCCTCCCCTTTTTTGCTGGACTTTGAGTTAAACGGAGCTGTTTTCGCGGGAGCCCACCTGCTGCTGCTGGCCCTGTTGTGGATCGCCAACAATTGGGTGGACCTGCAGCGGAAGGTTACGGTGCAGCGGTACTACCAGTTTATCTGGGTGCTGTTCTTTCTGGAGTATGTTACGTTTTCGGTTGCGGGGCTGGTTGGGGCTTCCTGATGAATTTACCTCCATGGTTACTGTTTCACCACCCTCCCCCGTGCCACGACCATCCCGCTTTCCTCCACCACATAAAAATACACTCCCGCCGACAGGCGCTCCGCCGCCACCTCATTGGCGCCCGGCCGTAGCCGCTGCGACAGCACCCGCCGCCCCAGCCCGTCGTACAGCAGCAGGCGCGCCTCCTGCGGCTGCCAGCCCTCGGGCAGCAACACCGCAAACCGCTCCCGGAACAACCCCGGATACACCTGGACACCCCACTTCCGCCTTCCCACTTCCGCCTTCCCACTTACCACCACCGCCACTTCCTCACACACCATATCCTCCCCCCTCGGGTTGGCCACCGTCAGGCACACCTGGTACAGGCCCGTACTGTCGTACATATACACGGGCGAAGGCACCGTATCCGTTTGCCCGTCCCCGAAATCCCAATGCCAGCTGCGGATGTCGTGGTAAGAGCTGTCGGCAAAGCGCAGCTCGGCCCCGGCCTGCTCATAGCCGAAGGCGGCCGTGGGCGGCTGGCGCAGGGTGTCGCAGGGGCTGCCCTGTAGATGGCCCAGGCGGTAGTTGGGGAAGTTGGGCAGGGAGAAGGAGTTCCAGGAAGGCAATGCCACGCAGTGCTGGCAGACATCGCAGCTGTCGCCCGGCAGGTCCGGGTTGTTGATGACGTGCAGGTAGGGGACAGCATTATTACTGTTGATATAAATCTTTCCATCCGGGCCCAGCTGCATCAAAAAAAAGGTGGTGGCGAATACCGGCGGAACCATAAAGCCATCCCATACGGCAACAGTATCTTTGGACGCAGGAATGTCCTCTGCCCAAAGGTCATATTGATAAACATTCTTGAATGAAGAAACATACAAAAACCTGGAATTGGGCGAAATAGCCACTCCTCCTGACCAGGCGCTGTCTACATATGTGAAATGCAAGGGCTCGCTTAGTTCGCCGGTGCAGCGGTCGAAATCAAAAATACTGATATAGGCGTCATCCCCTAAAGATCCTACTAAATTTAGGCGTGCATATTTCGTACCATCGGGTGAAAAGACGGTCTGCCCTATAGAATTGGAAGATATTGGTTCTCCAATCTGTTGAATACCCTTCAGAGAAATACCAGAAGGACCAACCAATAAAAAATAATATTCATTAGAACTATATTTTTTTAGAATTATCCACCAATCCCTTCCATTGGCATGCCGTGTAGCTGTAATGTGCCCCGCCCTTAAGAAGTCCTCAAAAATGAGCACATTTTTGCTTAGTACCTTTCCTGAGCCATTATTTTGGATCATATCTATTAAACTGAAATAAACACGTTTACTGTGGAAAGAATGATTTCCTACAGGATAATTTTTATCTACATGTATTAAATAAAATAAACTGTCACTATTAGGAACGGGTAAAGCCATTGCACCTTGTTCCAAGACATATCCCCTATCTTGATTATTATCGGCATATTCCCCAGGGTTAAGCCCTTCTCCATTTTCCATAATTTCATTTTGCCAATTGAAGACTTTAATACCATTGGTGTAAAAAAGAAGTTGTCCATCGGCATTACAAATGCTGGCATTTGTAATGTTGAAATTCATATCCCTGAATTCATAATAAATATCCGGAGGGCTACTATTAAAATCTATAACCGTACCGGCAAAGCTGGTATCCGTCTGGCTGTCTTTACCGAATAACCATACATAGTCGTGTTTCTGAGCCAGTACATCGAGATTTATGAAGATGAAGGCGATACTGATGTATAGCAGGCGCATACGGTGCTATTATTAAAAAGCACCTTACCTGCATACTTCAGGTAAGGTGCTTCAGTTTAATAATTTAAGGATTGATAATTACTTTCTTCACCACTTCCCCATGCTGGTATTGTACACGAACCATATACAATCCGGCCTTTAAATAGGAAGTCGAAAGTACACAGTGCCCAGGTCCGGGCTCGACTGGTATTCGCTGATGAACTTTGCCGTAGATATCCAGAAGTTGAATATTGACAGCCGGAGTTTCGGAACGGCTCCAGTCAACTGTAAGCTGCTCTTTGGCCGGGTTGGGGTAAATGGCAACCATTTCGACAATCTCTGGCCGCACATCCACTGGAGAAGAGGGCCTCTGGCCTTCCCCTCCCCCACACTCAACATCATCATAGGATGAAACCTGCCGGGCAGCTATAGCCAAAAGAGCCCTGCCCGAGAAGACGGCGCCTCCGCCCTCCAGCGGGCACTGTAAAGCGATGCCTTGTAAAATGCCCAGTTCCTCTGCCGGTATTTCACCGAACCCGTTCTGGAGGTAGTTCAGGAAAATATCATTTACCGTTTTCAGGTTGTCCTCATATACTTCGGCGGTTTCGATATCGGCATTTTGCTGGATCAGGCTCGCGGCCGACAAGCTGCGCTGATGGTTCACCGCTTCATTGACAGTATAGGTTTCCAGCGCCAGTATGGCGATCGAATCCAGTAGCCCTTCCCGTTCCTGCCGGAGAGAATCCTGCCCGCTTTCATCGGCTTCCAGGTACAGGCTGTCCAGCTCGCCTATTTCTTTCAGCTGCGCCGAGATAATGGCGAGGTTAGCCTTTACCAGCAATTGGTTTTCAATATCTTCTGCAAGCAGGGCCTGAGTGCCTTCTTCCAGGGCGTCGAAGGCGCCAACCGAATTGCCGCCGCTGATTTCTATAAAATCCAGGATGTCTTCATCCTCTCCTATGTATCCCTTTAGCTTTCGATACAGAAAACGGCTGAGGTGCCATTGGATAATATCGGTATACTCTCCCGCTTCGATTTCTCCTTTGGCAATACGTTTGCTGTCTGTGGATTCAGGCTCGAAGCCATCCACTAAACAATTTTGGCTCAGGCAAACATTCAGGGAATTTTCGTCTTCCTGAGGGTCGAACCATCCATTAGGGGTGACAGAAGGAGGAAAATATTCCGGTAGTCCATTCGGTGGAGTATTGTCAACAATAAATTGATAATCCTGAGCTTGAAGAAAGTTTACTTGATATTCAGCCCCGCCGCTGCCCGTCCACCGGTTTTTCATGTGCACTTGTGTGCCCAGTATGCCCGTATCATCCAGCAGTAAGGCAGTAGCATGACCCCCAAATTCCGTGCCCCGGAAGTTGTTCTCCGCCTGGCAGCTGGCCGTTACCTGTACGCCAATGCGCGTGTTGCTTACCCGGTTGCAACAGTAGATGTTGTCGGGTGAGAATTGCAGGGCGATGCCGATGTTTTCGCTGCCGCCGGGCCCCTGGCCCATGACCGTATCTTCCTGCAAGAGGCATTGATAGGAATTATCCAGGGCGATGCCCGCCCGGGCATCAGGCATATCCATCAGGGAAATGTGGTTGTTCAGCAGCTGGGCTTTGCTGCACGACCACAGGGCCATACCGCTTGTGGGCCCATAGGCTTCAAGCCTGTTCTCTTTTACTGTTGCAGGAGCGTGGTTGAAGAATAAAGCAATACCCCCACCCCAGTCTTCCGCTACGGAGGAAATCTCATTGTTGATGATGGAAACCTGGCCGGTTCCGGTGTGGTTGGCCAGTATCCCTACTTTCGACTTGTGGATGGCATTGCGTTTGTCTCCTGCTCCTCCAATAGTGATGTTTCCTGCGTTGGAGAGACTGGCCGTGACGCCAAATTCTACCTCGTTCATATCGTTGGAAACGGCACTGAGGGCAACCTGGCCGGCAACGATGCCGGCATGGCAGTTGGTAAATGTACACGCTTCTACGGCAAGAGCATGTCCGCCTGTTCCCCGGCCGGCCACCGCTTCCCCTTCGAAAGCATAGGCAGGATACGCCCCGAGTTCAACCGAGGTGAACGCATTCCGGTATATGCGACCATTGGTGGAATTCAATACTATGCCGGAAGATAAGCCATCAAAGGTGTTATTCGTACAGGAAAATCCGGACAATTTATTCAGGTATATTCCATTCAGGCTCCCATCATCCTGTTGGGGCAGGCCTTCCGGAGCGGAGCTTTGCCCCTGGAATGGGGGCAATAAGTTTTCCACATTGTAAAAACCGTTCCCATCGATGAATGCCTTCACGCTTCCGGCTGCCGTTCCGGCCATATAAATGCCGACAAAATTATCGGCAAATACATTCGTCTCTACATCTACAAACGGCACAGGTTCTCCGTCAGCGGCAGCATGCACATAAATGGCATACTGCGCATCGTCGATCCGGTTGTTGGTTTTTAGGGTGAGGCTGCCGCCCTTTTCCACTTCAATGCCGCGCCACATCGTGGAACAGCCGTGGAAAAAGCTGTTGTGTATGGCCAGCGCCCCGTCTTTTTTCACGAGGATACGGGCTCCTTCCAACATCCGGACAACCGAATTGGCGAAGTGGTAGCTTGTATTTTCTTCCACGGCCAGATCTCCGGCCACGCAGATCACCTGGGGGGTGCCGGCTGGTTGTAAAATGCCCAGGCCGAGGGCTTCGGTAATGGTGGTTTGCGCGCCGGGAGCGCCTACGGTATTGCTTCCGTTGCAACTGGCGCAGCCGTCTATGGGGTTTGCCGCAGTAAGGGTAATTGTTTCCGTATGGCTGCCACATGCGTTAACTACGGTATGGGTTACCGTATAGGCGCCTGGAAGTAGGAAAATGTGGAAGGCTTCAGCACCGGCAACTTGCTGGCTTCCGTCCCCAAAGTTCCAGGTATGCTGGCCGCCGGGTTGGTGGTTCAGGCTGGTAAAGGTGTAAGCCAGGCCATTCAGAGAGGCAACAACATTAAAGGAAGCGTCTGGAGCCTGAGAATCTGCAATTACTACTTCCTGCGTGGAAGTGTCTACTCCGCAGCCGCTTCCTATCTGATGAAAAACGGAGTATGTGCCTGGAAACATGAAATTAAATTCAGGGTGCGCTTCCTGGCTCGCGCCCAGGGCCGGGTTGCCGAATTCCCAGTAATGATCGTCGTTTTCATATCCAAGGGAAGTAAAGCTGGCCAGTCCGCATTCATCAACCGAATACTCAAAGCCGGCCTCATTTTCACCTCCTGCCACCAATAATATCTCCGGGCCGCAGGCCGGGCTGTTGATGCAGGCCGTATTCGAAGCAACCCGGATGGGAATTTCCGTTCCTGGCGCCAGGCCGGCGCCGATCACCATATTTAAAATGGCGGTATCGCAATACTGGTTTCCGTTGTAAGAAAACGCATTTAATGTAGTCACCCCGTCGGTGAAATCTCCGGAACTACCAAAGAAAGCCAGGAAGGTAGGCGTATTCAGGATGGCGTGCAGATCCATTTCTTCGGGAGGGTTGTCAAAACAGATCCTGACTTCGATATCTACCGCTTCCCCCGCACAGGGTTGGTTCAATACTTCATATTCGAAATGGGCTTCGCCGGCCGGGACTTCCACCAAACTTATTTCGTCGATATAACTGTAAGACCATCGTTGAACGCCATTCTCATCCAGTGGAAGAACATCCTGATAAACCTGAACATATCGGTATACATCAGTAGCGGTAAAAGAAACTTCATATTTTACCCATTCGAGCACATTATCCCCATCCGGGTCGCTTTCATTGAATGAGATGGAGATCTTTTGCCCCAGTTCAAAATTATATCCATCACAATTTACCATCGCTAAATCGTTACGCAATACTTCTCCAACAGCAACGCTATCAATTACCGGACAAGCCTTTTCTTTACTGAAATGGAAATTAATTGTATTCGCACAGCTTGCATTCAAGTAAAAAGATAGAACGTATTCTTTATCCTCTTCCATCGACCGGGTCAAAATAAATTCCAGGCCTTCTGAATTATTTGACTGGAAACCAGCAAACATTGACGAGCAACCATCATGAGTAAAAATAACGCCATCTTCTCCCTGATACTCATGGTTACAGGATTCGGGAGCAACGGGAGGATACCAATTCCCACCTGGAAGTGGCCGCAGGTCTGGAGAACCAGCACCATCATTCTGGCTTTGATTAATTCGATAATTATAAAACGCAGTAAATTGATATTGAGGCAACCCTTCAAAATCTCCCCTGCAGATTAGGTTGCAGGAAGGGATATCCTCACAAAATCCTTCAAGTGTCCAAGCCAAAAACCGGATGACGACATAAGCCCAAGTTCCGGGATTGCCATCACTGCACCGGGGAAGATAGCGGATGGCAACAGGCCCGGCGTAATTGGCGATCAGGGTAAACCCGTCGCCATTATCAAATACCTGCCCCAGAGCGGGGTCCACCAATTCAAAACTATTGGGGATGTAACCGTCTTCATTCACATCATTCGCTAAAAAATCAGAAGCGAGAAATACAATTGTATCCCCGGCATTCGGGGTTTGGGATGGGAAATCATTAACGCCTACCGCAGTACACCCACCAGGCCCGCAAATGTTGTTGTATTCAAAATAGGGGACTTCACTTCCTGCCTGCGGCAAGCTTTCAATCCCGTAGGTTCCCGAAAGGCCATACCCCAGGTCGCATAAAATGGCCACTTCATCGGGATGGGGATACCGCTGCATATATTCCAGTGGCGAACAGGAGTTCATCAAATAACCATTATTCGTAGCGCAGCCGTCAGGAGATTGGGCATCACAATTGAGGTGGCTGATCCCGGAACCGCTCCAGGGGAAGGGGCGGAATAATTCCTGCGCAGGGTTTGCCGTGCCGGAAAATTCAACATCTGCAGAACACCGGGGATCTTGTACAAAAGGAGGGGTACTGGCAACATTAACGCTGTAAGGCTGCCCAGAAGCAGGATAATCAAGGTAAAAAGGAGTGCCGTTCGAAGTTGTAGTTATCCCCCCGACAGTTCGAAGATAGGTATCATATTTTGAGTAACAGCGTGGCGACCCGATATTTGCCAGGAGACTTATCTTTTCTGGGGATTCGCCGTTTATCAGGGAGTAAAACCCCAGAAGATGGATCGCCTCGTGCAGCGTTGCTGAATACAGGTCGAAAGAATTTGACCCAGCGGCGGAAGTGGTAAAATCGGTATCATCGGAATAAAAACTGTGATCTGCAAAATTATACCGTACATAACCATGAAAACTGGCTGAAGAGTAACCGAGGTGGTTGAGCCCGAAATAGGCGTCCACTCCGCTTTGTATGGTTTTTAACACCTGCCCTGCGGCAATACCTTCTTCAAAACCAGTTAATATTACAGGAGAAGCGTTTGCCAGCTGGGTAAAAGGCATTACATTCACACCGTTTCCCTCCGACTCCAGGATCTCAATCCGCACCAGGCCGTCCGGCAGGCTACCAGATGGATTCAACAGGCGCGACAGGTCGGCAAACACCCGGCAAACGACATTTTTTCGGGACGGGCCGCTATTCGGGTCGTCAAACCCATAGTTCCTATCGTTGCAGATATCCTGAAAAGAAAGGCTGAAAATACCAGAGCTTCCTCCACACCGGCAGGTATCTGCGCCTATGCTTCTCAACATCTCTGTAGTATAAGATTTGCCAAAGCGGTCGGCAGCGTCAATGTTTTTCTTTAATTCTCCAGGATTGTCAGATGTGGTTAACAGATGCAGCCGCCGGAGAACCGCCGTTTTTTCCTGTTCATTCGCTTCGGTTTTGTCTGCCAGGCAGGGCGTAGGTGGCGAAATCATTGTGTGTGTGTGTGTACTAAGCCAATGATAGTGCTGGCAAAGGCCGATACCGCTATGGATAACATTGGGAAGAAAAGAGAGCGTTTCATATCAATCGGTTTTGGTTAATGAGCGCAGCGGAAAAGAACTTCGATTTTGAAAATACGTCTTTTGCCCGAATTGCCAGCCAATAGGAAGTGATTTTAACCTATAATAGTTGGAAATACCCGGTTCCTGGCATTGAAAGGCAGGGCATGATTGGCACTAATCCGCTACGGTACAGTGTTGTTTTGGCAACAGCTTCTTTGAGGCGTTTTGCACCTACTCACAAAAAGCCAAACACATCATCCTCCTTCTTCCCCCCTTCCTCTCTGTTCCACGTATGCTCAAACCGCCAGTCATGTTGGTCGAGGTGCAGCAGGGCTGCTGTGAGCAGTTCGATGCAGTTGTGGATGTCGCGCTTGTGGGCCAGCTCGATGGTCTGGTGGATGTGGCGCAAGGGGATGGAGATAGCGCCGGCGATGGCGCCCCGTTTGCCGTAGCGCTGCAGGCCGGCCGTATCGGTACCGCCGGCGGGAAGTATCTCGGGTTGCCAGGGGATGGCGTTCTGGGTGGCCGTCTTTTTCAGGAAATTGACCATGCGGTAGTCGGAGATAACGGAGCCGTCCATGATCTTGATGGCCGCGCCCTTGCCCAGGCGGGTAACGTATTCGTGCGACTGTGCGCCCGGCACGTCGAAGGCGATGGTCACATCCAGGGCGATGCCGAAGTCGGGGTCGATGGCATGGGCGGAGGACATGGCGCCGCGCAGGCCCACTTCTTCCTGGACAGTGAACACCCCGTAGATGTCGTAGGGGACTTCCTTATCTTTCAGTTCCCGCAGGGCCTCGATGAGGATGAAGACCGATACGCGGTTATCAATGGATTTGCTGTTGACGCAGTCGCCCATTTCGATGAGATGCCGGTCGCGGGTGATCGGATCGCCGATGGCGACCAGTTTGGTGACCTCGTCTTTGGGCATGCCCAGGTCGATGAAGTATTCGTTGATGGGCGTCTGCTTGTTGCGTTCCTCCGGCTTCATGAGATGAATGGGCTTGGAGCCCATCACGCCAATAATATCTTTTCTGCCGTGGACAATAACGCGCTGGGAAGTCAGGGTCTTGGGGTCGAAGCCACCCAGGGGGTGGAAACGCAGGAACCCTTCTTCATCTATATGCGTCACGATAAAGCCGATCTCGTCCATGTGAGCGGCGATCATTACCTTTTTGTCGCCGGTTCCCCTTTTCAGGGTGATCACGTTGCCCATGTTGTCCACCTTCACTTCATCTACCAAATGGCTTACCTCTTTCAGTACCAGTTCCCGGATGCGTTGTTCAAATCCCGGGGCGCCCGGTGTTTCACATATGGCTTTGAGCAGCTCGACGTTTATCATGGTGTGTAGTTTAGGTAATTGGTTAGCGGGGTAAAAAGTGGCACGAAAATACCATTATTTTGATTCGCCCGGAAAATATTTTTGGGGATTTCCCTGCCCTTGTTTCAAAATGAACGAGAAGGGCTGATTATTGTATCACCGGGTTACACATAGCGATCCTGTTTGAATTTACTGATTGTAACGGATTGAGTAGCTGTTCTTCGAAGTCGTTCGGAGACGTTGTTAGGATACCCAAATTTATACTGACGAACGCCCGCGTTGTCAGTATATGCTGACCATCTGTGCGTCAGTATATTTGGGTTCGGAGATGTGTGGCGCCACCGTATATCGATTATAGTACGCCTGAAGGGAGATTTACGTCTTCGACGCCAAATAAATTTGGCGCACCGAGGCGCATGGCCTAATAGCTACGCAAAACGTTATAATGAGTGAATTTAGTAAATCTATGAACCGGAGTCAACTTTTTTATGCTTTCACAAACGGCGGCTCAACCGATGTCGGCAGATAATAGATTGGCAAGCAAAGAAGCGAACCATTCTGTACCTTTGCCGGCGTAAATAATTCATCAGCCCTTGTCACTACTCAAAAAACTAGCCGGCGAGACCGCCATATACGGGACGAGCAGCATTCTGAGCCGCCTGCTGCATTACGTCATTCTGACGCCCTACTTCACCCGGGTGTTCATGCAGGGGGAGTATGGCGTGGTGTCGGATATGTATACCTGGGCGGCGTTGCTGCTGGTGCTGTTCACCTACCGCCTGGAGACGGCTTTCTTCCGCTACGGAACCCGCGATGAAGATATGGAGCGGAGCTTTTCTACGGCTTCCATTTCCCTGCTTGCCTCTACCATCGTACTGACGGTATTGTTTATAGGGTGCGCTCAGCCGATCGCCGACTGGCTGAAGTATCCGCAGCATCCGGAGTACGTCATCTGGTTTGCTTTCATCATTGCCTTCGATGCGCTGGCGGCCATTCCCTTCGCCCGGCTGCGGCTGGAAAACCGCCCCATTCGTTTTGCGGTGATCAAAACGCTGAATATTGTCATCAATATATTTTTCATTTTTATCTTCCTGGAGGTATGGCCCTGGCTGCTGAACAATGGCTGGGGGATTTTCGAGTCCTTCTACCACCCGGAGCATCGCATTTCCTACGTCTTCTTTTCCAACTTTCTGGCCAGTGGTTTCGTCCTTTTGTTGCTGTCGCCGCTCTATTTCCGCATCCGGCTGCGTTTCGACCGGGAGTTGTGGCAGCGGATGATCATCTACGCCGCGCCGCTGGTCATCGTAGGTATTGCCGGGGTGATCAACCAGCTGATCGGCATTCCCATGCTCAAGGAACTGGCCTCCGACGACCTGGACTACAACAAGCGCATGATGGGCATCTACAGCGCCGCCTCCAAGCTGGCCGTGCTCATGAACCTGTTCACCCAGGCGTTCAATTACGCCGCCGAGCCTTTTTTCTTCAAGAATGCGGGCCGGTCGGATAAGGACAAGGTGTATGCCCAGGTGGGGCAGGCCTTCGCGCTGGTGGGCAGCGTCGTTTTTCTGGGCATCATGCTCTACCTGGATGTCGTCCAGTATTTTATTGGAAAGGATTTTCGGGAGGGGTTGGGGGTGGTTCCCCTGCTCTTGATATCTTATTTGTTCCTGGGGCTCTATTACAATTTTTCCATTTGGTACAAACTGGCCGACCGGACCCTGATCGGCGGGTATATTGCCCTGGGCGGCTCGGTGATCACTATAGCGCTCAATGTTTGGCTCATTCCCGATTATGGATATTACGGGCCCGGCTGGGCGGCTCTGGCCTGTTACCTGTTCATGGCGGGCGCCAGTTACTGGACCGGCCAGCGGTACTATCCGATCAACTACCCGGTGGGGCGAATGACGGCCTATATCCTTCTTGCTGTACTTTTCTACGGGGCGAGTGAAATGCTCCGGGGGGTGATCGATGGGCGGATCGGGGTGAGCCTGATCGTCAATACCGGGTTGATGCTGGGGTATCTGGCTATATTATATGTTATGGAGAGGCGGCAGGTCAACCGGATATTGGGAATTGGCAAAACTCCGGCCAAGTAGACAGCGGATTGCCCATTGTGGATGAGAAAATGATGTCCTGCCAAGAATGTAACCCGCTATATTATCTTCAAAAGCTCCCTTTCTATTCCTATGGGCGGAGGCGCCACATTTGTCTGGGGAAAACGGAATGTGTCACCTCAGCCCTCACTGCTTCGGCGTACTCTGAAAAAGCACCACATGCATCATCAATAACTTCGTCGTCAGAGGGATGGAGGGATCGAGTTCGTCGATGACCACCCAATCCCTCGGGTCGCCTTCGAAGTTGGTGTACATTTCGAACGGCCCGGCGGAGCTGTTGCGGATCGTCCATTCATCCCAGATATTGCCATAGCGGCTGGAGAGGGTCAGGGTGTTTTTGCCGTCGGTGATGCGCCATTCGCGGAAATTATCGCGCCAGACGGTACGGGCGGAGGCGATCTGGTTATCTCCGCGGGCTTCCCATTCGTTGAGGTCTTCCCGCCACTTGAGCTTGATGGTGCCGGTGGATTCGCCGAGGCGATACTGCCACTCCGTCCAATTGTCCTGCATGGCCCAGCGGAGGCGCAGCTCGCCTTCCTTCCCTTCTTCACCGGTGTAGATGATCCATTCCCCGAAGCTATCATTCCAGCGCGTAGCAATACCTGTCAGCACCTGGGCGTGGAGGGCGCCGGTAGAGCAAAATAGGGCCAACAATAGAATACGGAATATCTTCATGCTGTTAGAACGAAATAAGGAGCCGATCGGCCTAAATGGGGGCGGTTATATTGTCATATTGTTGGCGCTTCTATCCCTTGCATGCTTCGAAGGCGTTGCAACACTATTGCTATCCAGCCATCCAGCCATATAACAATACAGCCCGGCCTTCAGAAGCCTTCACGCGATCTGCTTCCGAAGTTTAAAGCTCAGGGGCCCCATCATTCTACCCTCAAAACGGGAGGTCGTCATCGGCCGCATCTGCCGGCTCATTATCGGCAGAAGGGAAGAACCCGCCGCCGCTGTCGGCAGCCGGGGGCGGCGGCGCTGATCCGGCGCTTGCCTTTTCCAGGCGCCACGCGTTGAGGTTGGTGAAATATTTGCCCTGCCATTCCCGGCCTCTGAGGTCGAAATGGACTTTCATCTCCTCCCCTTCCTCGAAGGGGTCGAGCAGGGCGCAGCGGTCCTGGACGAGTTGAAATTTCACATATTGGGGATAGTTCCCGCTTTCCACCAGGAGGACAAATTCCCGGGCCTGGAAGGAGTCCGTTTTATTTTCGGTCTCGTACTTTTTGTGGAGTTTTCCATCTACTTCAAAAGACATAATCCTAGATATTGATTTAAAAAAACAAGTTCGCCCGATGGAGTTTACGAAAAGCGGTGAACTTATTTTTTAAAGTTTTCCGACGGTTATTTTTTAAAGCTTCCAAAAGTACAAAAAAGGCAAGGAATCGGAAAACAAGGAGGCAATTATTCCAGTACCGGAGTTTCTACGATAAGCCGGTGAGTGGCGTTTGGCGTTGGACGCACTATGGCGCGCCTGCCCCGGGCGGCGATGGGAAACCGGATGAGGTGGTAGTTTTTACATGAATAATTTTCTAATCCACTTTAATGTTGGACGTACACCACGAATTTTTCCTGGTAGTACTCTTCTTCAAAGAAGTCGGATAGCGGGAAAATCTCTGTGTAAGAGCCACGGGGCAGGGACTTGGCCTCGGCTTTGATATTGCCACCTTTCAGGGTGATCAGCCCATTGGGCAGGGCGTGCTGTTGTTTGGCCCGGATGAGAGGAAAACTCCACTCCACCAGCTTGTCGAGGCTTGCCACCGCCCGGCAAATCACGAAGTCGAATTTTTGTTTCACCTCTTCGGCCCGTATATGGCGAGCGTTTACGTTGCTCAACCCGAGAGCATTGCTGATCTCTTCCACTACCATGATCTTTTTGCGGGTGCCGTCGATGAGGGTAAACCGGGTTTTGGGAAAGAGGATGGCGAGTGGAATGCCGGGCAGGCCGCCGCCGGTGCCGAGGTCCAGGATCTCCGCTCCCGGAATAAAGCGGATGACGCGGGCAATGCCCAGGCTGTGCAGAATGTGATGGGCATACAGGTTGTCGATGTCCTTTCGGGAGATCACGTTGATCTTCTGGTTCCAATCTTTGTAGAGTTCTCCCAATTGCCGGAACTGCCGTTGCTGTTGCTCATCGAGCTCTGGAAAATATTTGAGGATGATCTCCATTTATCGGATTTTAAAACTGCCTGTCCGGGAAAGGTACGGTTGGCCGGGAACTCCAAAATAGAGGAGGAGTGCGTGGCATAGCCGGATCCTATTCTGGCGCATTGCTTGGATTTAGAGTGGTTTGAAAGGCCTGCCAGACCGGGTCGTCATCCGGGAGAGGCGCCAGTACTTCTTCCCACTCGCCGGATACGGGGTGTCGGAAGCGCAATTTCCAGGCATGCAAGTGGATGGACCGGCTGCGGTTGCCCCGTCTCGATCCGTACTTGACATCCCCTTTGATCGGGCAACCGATGGCTGCCAGCTGTGCTCTTACCTGATGATGACGGCCGGTATGCAGCCGGATCTCCAGTAAGTGATAGTGGTCGGTACTGCCCAGATAGCGGTACGACAGTTCGGCCCGTTTACTGCCGGGCTGCTCTGTTTCGAAGGCCTGGGTGCGGTTGTTGCGGGAGTTCTTTTTCAGGAAGTGTATCAGGGTGTCTTCCTCCTTTTGGGGCTTTTCCTGAACTGCCGCCAGATAAATCTTTTCGACCTGCCGCTGGCGGAACTGTTCGTTGAGGCTGGCCAGCGCTCCGGGCGTTTTGGCAAATAAAGTAACCCCGCTGGCCGGACGGTCGAGCCGATGGATGAGGTTGAGCTTCGATTTGGTGTATATCTCCGCCAGGTTGATCAGGGATTTGTCACCGGTTTTATCTTCCTGTACCGGCAGGCCCGCCGGTTTGTTGAAAGCGATGAGCTGATTATTCTTATAGAGCAGCAACGATCCGATCTGGAATTCTTCGGGCATGGTCAGTCGATTTCTTCGTAGTCGATGAATTCGCCTTCTTCGTCAGGCGAAGATTTTTTCTGGGGTGGATTTTCGGGGTGGATAGGCTGCCGGCGCTGTTCTTCCTTTCCGCTGCCGAGCGCATTGGGCCCGAAGAAATATTTATACAACACATAAACGATAGCACCGGTAAATAACCATTTAAGCAACATGATAGATCTTTTTTCAAATGAACAAAAAGCTGCTCCGCCGCCGGCAATGATAGGAGCTTTTGTCAGAATATACCTGGTTTCAGGCTACGCAATTTAACAAAGCAACGCAATCTTACGAACAAATTAGAATAGAAAACCGGGCGGCCTGCGGGCAGTAGCAATAATTTTTTACTTTTGCAGTTCAATAAGTTAAACTCACCGCGCAATTGATACACAGTACTTTGCATTAAACAATAATTGTGGCGGGATAGATTAAATAACAGGAATACTCAATGGGATCAATGAAACGTCTACACACTGCTGCCGGCTGGCTGGTTTTTGCCATAGCGATGACGGTCTACTTCTTTTCTGCGGAGCGCACCGGCAGTTTATGGGATTGTGGCGAGTTTATTCTGGGCGCCTATAAGCTACAGGTCGTCCACCCTCCGGGAGCCCCCCTATTCATGATCGTTGGCCGCATGTTTACCTGGTTGGCCGAAGTATTTTCGGATGACCCGGCTGACATAGCCTTCGCGGTCAACCTGATGTCCGGCATCTGTACGGCTTTTGCCGCCACATTCATTTGCTGGTCCACCATTATTTTTAGCCGCCTGGCGCTGGTCGGCCGGGAAGGCGAACCGGATACCGGGCAGTCGATCGCTTTGGCCGGCGCCGGCCTGGTAGCGGGCCTGTCCACTGCTTTTGCTACTTCTGTTTGGTTCTCGGCAGTGGAAGGTGAAGTCTACGCCATGTCCACCTTCTTTACCACTCTGACGCTGTGGGCCATGATGAAATGGTACAGCCTGCCCGATAACCAGGCGGCCGACCGCTGGTTATTGTTTACGGTGTACGCTGCGGGACTTTCCATAGGTGTTCACCTCCTGAGTATTCTGACCTTTCCTGCCCTGGCCCTTTTCTATTACTTCAAGAAGTATGAAAATCATACCTGGAAGGGGATCCTGGTTGCCGCCGGTGCTGGTGCACTAGCCATTGTATTCGTTCAATCGCTGATCATCGTCGGTATCCCCAAGTTGTGGGGGGCGATGGAACTGATCATGGTCAATAGTATGGGGCTGCCTTTCCACAGCGGCTTGATCCCTACGTTACTGATCATTGGCGCCGTTATCTTTTTTGGCCTGCGTTATGCCCACCAAAAGCGCAACCTCGTTTTGCAGCAGCTGATCGTGGGCGCCACGTTGGTGATCATCGGGTTTTCTACGATCGGAGTGATCGTGGTGCGTGCCAATGCCGACCCTCCGATCAATATGAACAACCCCAACGATGCCATGCGCCTCATTCCCTACCTCAACCGCGAGCAATACGGAGAGCGTGCGCTGTTGCGTGGGCCGCACTTCGATGCGAGGCCCATTCAATCTGAAACGCAGGACCGGTACGGGCGGGTGGGCGACCACTATGAGATCGTAGATCAGAAAATATCTTACGTCTACCGGGATGCGGACAAAATGCTATTCCCAAGGATGGGCGATTACACGCAGGGGCGCCCTGCGCTGTACAAGCGCTGGATGGGCCTGGACCCCAATGCCCCGCTGCCGGCAGGGCGGCCCAACCAGGCGGACAACATCAAGTTTATGTTCGGTTATCAGCTGGGCTGGATGTACTGGCGCTACTTCATGTGGAATTTCGCCGGCCGCCAGAACAGTGAACAGGGCTTTTATCCGTGGGATAAATCGAGCGGACACTGGATATCGGGTATTTCCTTCCTCGACAGCTGGCGCCTCTACAACCAGAGCCAGTTGCCCGAGGCGATGAAACACGACCAGGGCCGTAATGCCTATTATCTTTTGCCCTTCCTGTTCGGTATCATTGGCCTGTTCTTCCATTTTAAGAACAGAAACCACGAAGCGCTTGGCCTATTGGCCCTGTTCATTATTACCGGTATCGGCATTACCATATACTCCAACCAGCCGCCCAACGAGCCCCGTGAACGGGATTACGTTTTGGTCGGGTCCATATTTACCTATTGCATCTGGATCGGGATGGCTGTGCCCGCCCTTTTTGAACAATTCCGGGAACGGCTTGGCCAAAGCGGCCCGGTGGCTGCAGCGCTGGCTGCTGTTATCGTTCTCAGCGCTCCGGTACTCATGGGGACTCAGAATTTCGACGACCATAGCCGTATTCATCATACCGGCGCCAGGGATTATGCTTCCAACTTCCTGAACAGTTGTGAGCCCAACGCCATTATTTTCACCTACGGCGATAACGATACTTATCCGCTCTGGTATGCCCAGGAGGTGGAAGGCATACGCACCGACGTTCGGGTGGTCAACCTTAGCCTCATCGCGGTCGACTGGTACATCAACCTGCTGCGCCGCAAGGTGAACGATTCTCCGCCGATCAAAATGTCTATTTCGGAAGATGCCATTCGGGGCAAAAAGCGCAATCAGGTATTCTATTATAACCCCAGCGGCCAGGATGCACCACAGACGCTTCAGGATTTCATTCGGTTTATAGGGGAAGACCACCCGCTGCCTACCCAATCAGGCCGGGAGATCGAAAGCCATTACCAGTCGCAGAATGTCTTCATTCCCGTCAACCGGGAGGAGGTGATCTCTAGTGGAGTAGTAGGTGTAGAGGATACAGCACAGATCGTTTCCCGGATTCCTTTGAAACTTCAGGGTAAAGATTACCTGATCAAGGACGAAGTGGCTATCCTGGATATCATTTCCTCCAACCTCTGGGAGCGGCCGATGTACTTTGCAGTGACCTGCCGGCAGGATAAACTCTTTGGCCTCGACGATTACCTTCAGCTGGAGGGCTTGGCCTTGCGCATCGTTCCCAAGCGCTCGCAGAGCGAGCCGCAGTATGGCATCATCGGCAGCGGCGGCGTGAATACGGATGCCGTTTATGAAAATGTCATGGAAAAGTTCCGCTGGGGCAATTTCGACAAATATGAGCTGTTCGTTGACCGCTCTTACGCTCCCAGCGTGCAGAGCCATCAACTGAGCATGCGCCGGGCAGCATTGCAGATGGTGCAGGAGGGCAAACGCGATGAAGCCATCGCTCTGATCGACAAGTATTTTGAGGCCTTCCCCGATATGAATTTCCCGTATGATTACCGGGCCTATTACATGATCAGTGTGTACCTGACCGCCAACGCCTACGATAAGGCCAAACCCCATATGGCCATACTGGCCGACCGGGTAGCCGATCAGTTATACTTCTTTAATTCTATTGATGCAGATGTGTTGGAATCGAGCTTCGAGACCGACTATTTGCTGGCGATGCGTACCAAGGATGACTTGCTCCGGGACGCCAGCCAAAACCACGATACCGAGTTTACGACGGAACTTCAGGAGAAATTTAAACCCTTTCTTTTAGAAAGAACGGAGAATTTCGCGCCACCGTCCGGAAACTAGTAGCTGATGAAAAAAAGAATAGCCATTGGTTGTGACCATGCCGGCTTTCCCTACAAGGAAAGCATTGTAGGCCTCTTGCGTTCCAAGGGTATGGAGGTACTCGACTTTGGTACGCATTCGGCAGAATCGGTGGATTACCCCGACTTTGCCCATCCGGTGGCGGAGGAGGTAGAATCGGGAGATACGGCCATGGGAGTCGTCATGTGTGGCAGCGGCAACGGTATAGCCATGACTGTGAACAAACATCAGGGCGTTCGCGCTGCGATATGCTGGAATGAAGAGCTGGCCCGCCTGGCCCGCCAGCACAACGACGCGAATGTGCTCTCCATACCCGTACGTTTTGTTTCAGAAGAGACAGCTTTAGCTATGGTTGAGGCTTTTCTGAATACGGAGTTTGAGGGCGGCCGCCACGCCCGCCGTGTTGGAAAGATAAGCCTTGATAGCCATTGAAAAGGAGGCAGTCAGGCAATCACCCGGGAAAATCCGGCGTTAGTTAGTAAACGGTTACAACCATTGATTAAAAACTATCTTCGATCGCCAGCCCATGAGACCAGGGCTGGCGATTGTCGTTTTTAGCATCAACAGATCCATCATGAAACAAATAATAACAGCTTTGCTCTGGATATCCTGCCTTTCCGTGTACGGACAATATCAGGCACCTTCGGGGCCGTGGGTGGAAAGCGCCGAGTCTTTGGGGGCTCTGATCACCGGTGAAGGATTGAAGGAACATTTGTCTATTCTCGCTTCCGATGAATTTGAAGGCAGGGAAACCGGCCAGCCCGGCCAGCGGCTGGCAGCCGAATACATTGCGAAGGTCTTTGAAGGTTACGGTATGCCCAGAGTCGTGGGGGATAGTTCTTATTTCCAGAAAATAGCCTTTACGGCAGAGGGCTGGAACCGTATTGCTTTGGTGCTGAACGGAGAGAGTTACCGTCACCTCTGGGATTACTATGCTTACCCTTCCACCAATGCCGCTATGCCGGAGACGAGCTTTGAGGAAGTGCTTTTCCTCGGTTACGGCATCGAGTCGGAACGATACAATGATTATAAAGGTGTGGACGTAAAGGGCAAGGCTATCCTGATCTATGATGGAGAACCGGTGGATGCTTCGGGCACCTCCCGGGTCACCGGAACGCAACAGCTGTCGGATTGGGCAAAAGATTGGCGCCGTAAATTGCGCCTGGCCAGGGAGAAGGGCGCCAGCCTGGTGCTGGTCATCGACGGCAACTTCAAGCAGAATGTGGCGGAGGCCCGGCGCGCCATTTTCAATACCGGGCTGCAATACGGAGAGGGGGAAAATCCGGAACAGAACTACGCCAACAACTGCTTCATTACTACTAAAGTAGCGAAGGAGATACTGGGAGGGGAGTATAAGAAAGTGATCCGGGCCCGGAAGAATATGCAGAAAAAGGGAAAATCAAAGGCGCTGCCGCTCAGCTGCCAACTCACCCTTCAGCTGGACAAGTTCAAACGTCAGGTGCTGGGCGAGAATGTATTGGGCTACATCGAAGGTACGGATGAAAAACGGAAGGATGAGCTGCTTGTCATTACGGCCCATTACGACCACCTGGGCCGGCGGGGCTCGTCAATCTACAATGGTGCTGACGATAATGGCTCGGGCACCTCTACCGTGCTGGAAGTTGCCGAGGCTTTTGCCGCAGCTAAGAAGCAGGGCATTGGCCCCCGCCGCAGCGTGTTGCTTATGTTGGTATCCGGTGAAGAGAAAGGCCTGCTGGGGTCGCAGTACTACGTCGAACACCCGGTTTTTCCTCTGGAAAGCACCATTGCCGATATCAATGTAGATATGGTGGGGCGGGTAGACGAAAAACACAAAGACAACCCGGAATACATCTATGTCATTGGATCTGACCGCATGAGCACCGAGCTCCATCAGATCAACGAACAGGCCAATGCCACCTACACGAAACTGGAGCTGGATTATACCTATAATGCCGACGACGACCCCAACCGGTACTACTACCGTTCTGACCACTACAATTTCGCAGAGCGCGGCATTCCTGCCATCTTCTACTTCAACGGCACCCATCCCGATTATCACCGCACTTCTGATACGGTCGATAAAATACAGTTTGACAAGATGGCCAAGATCGGCCAGTTGGTCTTTTACACCGCCTGGGAACTGGCCAACCGGGAGGAGCGCATCAAAGTGGATGTGAAGTGATATTTTAACTTCCGCGCGCTAAATCCTGCCGGAAAATGAATATATTCATGGAGTCTCTTTAGAAAAATCAAAACGATGAAAAGAAGAAGATTCCTCCAGCAGGCCTCCTCTGCGGCTGCCGGCATCGGCATTGCCGGCATGTTGCCCATCGAGCTCCTCGCTGCCAACCGAAAAAAGATCTCCCCAAATGAAAAACTGGGCGTGGCCGTCATCGGCTGCAAAGGGATGGGATGGACCAACATGAGAAGGCACTTTTTGGTCGACGGCGTGGAGTGCGTTGCATTGTGCGACGTAGACCAAAGGGTGCTTGATGAGCGTGCCGCAGAAGTTAAAGAAATCCAAGGCAAAGCGCCCCGTCTCTACGGGGACTACCGTAAACTGCTGGAGGATAAAGATGTGGAAGCTGTCATTATCGCCACGCCCGACCATTGGCACTGCCTGATGATGGTTGATGCTGTACAGGCAGGTAAGCATGTATATGTAGAGAAGCCCATTGCCAATAGCATCAAAGAATGCCGCATGATGATCGCGGCGGGAAAGAAGTATGGCAAGGTGGTACAAGTGGGGCAATGGCAGCGCAGCGGATCCCATTATGAAGACGCCATCGCCTATGTCCGCTCGGGCAAGCTGGGTAAGGTCCGTTTGGTCAAAGTGTGGGCTTATCAGGGCTGGATGAAACCCGTGCCCGTCCTTCCCGACAGCGCTCCTCCGGAAGGCGTAGACTATGCCATGTGGCTGGGGCCTGCTCCCAAACGCCCCTTTAACCCCAACCGTTTCCATTTCAACTTCCGTTGGTTCTGGGACTACGCCGGCGGCCTGATGACCGACTGGGGAGTACACGAGATCGATATTGCCTTGTATGCCATGCAGGCCAAAGCGCCTAAGTCGATCATGGCCTCCGGGGGCAAGCTCGCCTATCCGGAGGATGCTTCTGAGACGCCTGACACTTTGCAGGCCATCTTTGAATATGAAGACTTCAACATGCTGTGGGAGCACGCCACTGGGATCGACAACGGCAATTATGGCCGTACGGAAGGTATCGCCTTCATTGGAAATCACGCCACCCTGGTGGTCAACCGGCAAGGGTGGGAGGTTATCCCCGAAACACAAACCGAAGACGGCCTGAAGAAATACGAAGTGGAGGCGCTCCCTAAGCAGGACACGGCCCGGGATGCCGATTACATCAAAGACCACGCTCAAAATTTCGTCGACGCCATCAGGGCGAATGACCCCGGCCTGCTCAAATGTGGCATTGAGACGGGAGGAATTGCCGCCATCAACGCCCACATGGGAAATATTGCCTTCAAAACGGGGCGGAAGATATACTGGGATGAAGCCATGGGCCTGTTCAAAAATGACAAGGAGGCCAGTGCGCTTATTGCAAAGGAATATCACAATGGCTGGGCGTTGCCAAAGTTATAGATGATGGTAGGGTCTATCTCATTCAGCATTTGAGCCAGGTAAAATAAACCAGGCCAAATGCTGAATAGGATAAACAAGGGAAGAACCCTACTTAGGCCCTGCCGCGACAATATCAGGGTGGACGCCCTGTTCGTACTTTTTAAAGTTTTCCTTGAACAGGCTGACCAGTTTAGCTATAGTTTTATCATAGGCGGCGTGGTCTTCCCAGGTATCTCTTGGTTGTAACACTTCTGTCGGAACTTTAGGGCAGGAGGTAGGTACTTCCAGGCCGAAGTGCGGTTCTTTAATGGAATCCACGTTCTCGAAGTCACCATTGTGTATAGCATCGATAATAGCGCGGGTGTATTTCAGCTTGATCCGCGAGCCTACGCCGAAGGGGCCGCCGGTCCAGCCGGTATTGACCAGCCATGCTTTGGCCTTATGCAGTCTGATCTTTTCAGCCAGCAGTTCAGCATATTTATTGGGGTGCCACATCATGAATGCCGCACCGAAGCAGGCGGAAAAAGTGGCTTCGGGTTCGGTGACGCCCATTTCTGTTCCGGCTACCTTTGCCGTATACCCGGCGATGAAGTGGTAACTGGCTTGTTCGGGCGATAGCCTGCTCACAGGAGGTAAGACGCCGAAAGCGTCGCAGGTCAGGAAAATGATATGGTCGGGGTGGCCAGCCACGCAGGGGATCTGTATGTTATCGATGTAATGAATGGGATAGGACGCCCGGGTGTTCTGGGTGATGGAAGTGTCGTGATAATCCACTACCCGGGTTTTTTCGTTGTAAACCACATTTTCCAGGATGGTACCGAACCGGATGGCATTGAAGATATCCGGTTCTTTTTCGGCGCTGAGGTCGATGGCCTTGGCGTAGCACCCTCCTTCGATGTTGAATACACCGGTATCCGTCCAGCAGTGTTCATCATCTCCGATGAGCTTCCGTTTGGGGTCGGCGCTCAGGGTAGTCTTTCCAGTGCCGGACAGGCCGAAGAGGACGGAAACATCGCCTTTTTCACCCACGTTGGCCGAGCAGTGCATCGGCATGACGTTTTTCAGGGGCATCAGGTAGTTCATGACCGAGAAGATGCCTTTTTTCATTTCCCCGGCATATTCCGTTCCCAGAATAACGACCTCCTTTCGCTCCAGGTCCAGGTCTATACTGGTACGCGAAGTCATTTGCGAGGTGTACCGGTTGGCCGGGAAGCTTCCTCCGTTGAAGATGACGTAATCGGGTTCACCGAAGTTTTCCAGCTCTTCTTCGGAAGGCATGATGAGCATATTTTGCATAAACAGCGCATGGTAGGCCCTGGTGCAGATGACCCGGCATTTCAGCCGGTAGTTAGGGTCCCAGCCGGCAAAGGCGTCAACTACGAAGATGCGGTCCCGGGTATTGAGGTAATCCATGGCGCGTTCGCGGTTGATCATGAAAGTATGCTTGTCGAGGGGAATATTGATGTTGCCCCAATCGATATTTTGTTCGGAGGGAGGCGCCTTTACGATGCGTTTGTCTTTCGGGCTGCGGCCGGTCTTGGTGCCAGAGTAGACCAATAAGGCGCCTACATCGGAAATGGCTGTCCCTTTTTCATCTCGCAGGGCTATTTCATACAATTCCGGAACGCTTTTGTTCCGATGGATTTCTTTGACAAAAATCTGGTACTGATCGAGAGTAAAAGCCACAATTATCTTTTTTGAAAGGTTGATAGAAATCTGAGCTTTTGGGGGCTCCTGCCAAATATATGGCACTTGATTTAATCTTACCCGGTAATTAATCCAAAAAAAGCCCCTCTGGCAGCTAATGGCTGTTGGAATATTCTTAATTTTATTGATCTATTAATGAGCAACTTCGGGTATCCGGGGCCTGTCAGGGGTCGTAACTTCAGATTAAAAATGCGTAAAAGAATCTTGTTTTTGTTGGTATGTATCGGATTGAATGGAATTGGCTTTCCGGTTACACTGAAAGCCCAGGGCCCTGAAACACGTATTGACCCTGCTTATAATGACGGCCCGTATATTTTCTATGAAGGAGAGCATGTGATCGCCAGGTGGTCGACTGCGGAAGGGCTCAAGGAGGACACCATAAAGGCCGGGCAGCCCATAAGAGTGGAAGCGGGAATCTCGGATTCTTTCGACCCTTCCTACCTGGACGTCCAGGCATCCTTTCAGCTTTCGCCGGTATCTGCCTTCAAAGGGGTGGATCGTATTGCCGCGGTCAGTGATATTCATGGGCAATATAGCCTGTTGCTGGACTTGCTCAAGGCACATCGCATCATCAATGGAGCAGGGAAATGGGCTTTTGGAAACGGCCATTTAGTCGTGGTAGGAGATATTTTTGACCGGGGGGATAAGGTGACCGAGTTGCTCTGGTTTATCCATAACCTGGAAAAACAGGCGCAGCAGGCTGGTGGTAAAGTACATTATTTGTTGGGGAATCACGAGGTGATGGCCCTGCAGGGGGACTTGCGGTACATCAATAAAAAATACAGGTATACGATGGCCCGGATGGGGCGGCCGTATGATGAACTTTTTGGAGCGGATACTTATCTGGGACGTTGGTTGCGCTCCAAGCCTGTAGCCATCTCCATCAACAAAACCGCATTTGTGCACGCGGGTTTTTCGGAGCCGTTCCTGGGCCTGGGCCTGACTTTCGACGCGATCAATTCTCTTTTTCAGGAAAAGATCATCGGTCAGCCGGAGGACAGTATTCTGGCAGACCCATTGCTCTCCTATCTCTATTCCGACCAGGGCCCGGTCTGGTACCGTGGCTATTTTGAGGAAGGTTTCACCAAATTACAGGCACAGCACATCCTGAGTAAACTGAAGAAAAAACACATTGTGGTTGGGCATACCTCCTTTTCATCAATACTTCCCTTGTTTGGAAACAAGATCATCGGTATAGACTCGAGTATAAAAATGGGAGAAAGTGGAGAGCTCCTCCTGATTGAAAAAAAGAAACTTTATAGGGGTACTTTAAATGGGGAAAAGATAAGATTGAATTGAGTAAACATTTAAACCCTTGACAATGAAAATAAGGCTCTTACTCTTGGCAGCAATTTGCGGACTGCCAGGCGCCTGCTTATTGCAGGCGCAAAGTTCGGAATCCAGCAGTACAGGACCCCTTACCCTTTTTGACTTCTTTCATCAACAGCAAGGCTCGTTACCCCTTTTGAAACTGGAGGCTGATTGGGCGCAATTGATCCAGGGAAAACTCAACGAGGAATACCAGCCGGGCATTTTGAGTTTTCAGGGGCCGGATGGCAATAATATAGGACTGGAGGTTTCAGCAAGGGCAAGAGGGAATACCCGAAAGGAAGTATGCCTGTTCCCTCCGCTTAAGATCAAGGCTGACCGCAAACAACTCCTTGAATTGGGCTTTCAACCCAGGAGTGTGTTAAAGCTTGTTTTGCCCTGTCAGAATGGGAAATCTAACTCGGAATGCCTATTGAAAGAGGCGCTGGCCTATCAACTGTTTGCGGTGATATTTCCCATTCACCATCGAACGAAGGTTGTAGAACTACAAGGCTTGCAAAAAGGCAAAGAAAAATATGCCTTCTACGCCTTTCTAGTCGAAGAAGAAAAAGAATTTGCCACCCGGGTAAATGGCAAACGGATCGAAAAAAAACGGATCAACACGATCGACCTGGAGCGCGATGCTTATGTAAAAATGTGTTTTTTTCAGTATATGATCGCCAATACGGATTGGTCGGCGCCTAATGGGCATAATCTCGAGATCCTTCAGCTACCAGGGCAAGAGAAGTTGGTTGCCATTCCCTATGATTTCGATTACGCTGGATTTGTCGACACAGATTATGCTATTCCCCGATCATCCGTTCCCATTGAAAAGGTTACACAGCGGTTCTTTCTTGGAAAATATGTGAGTGAGGAAGAAGCATTGGAATGTGCTGAATTCTTTCTTTCAAAGGAAGAACAAATTTTACAGGTATGTAAGGAATTTGACTTGTTGCGGGACAAGTCCAGTGAGTTCATTCAGGAATTCCTGGCCGATTTTTTTGAAAAGCTAAAAGACGAGGAAGAGGTGCTGCAGACTTTTGTCACTATGCGGAGAAATGTTAAAAAAGAATGAATGGTAATACGAATGAACAATAGCAGCCAGTTTCCGGCACTTGCATTTTCCTTATGCCTTTTGTGCCTGCAGGCTGCACAAGCTCAGGACATACCGGATGACGCCACCTTGTCGCCAGAATCGGACAAACCTTCTTTATTTGATTTTTTTTATAGCCGTACCGATTCCATTCCGGCCCTTACCTTGAAGACAGACTGGGGCCTGCTGATCCGAACCAAACAGGACGAAAAATACCAGCCGGGTGTTTTGGGATTCGTCAATCAAGATGGCAGGAAGGTGGAACTGGATGTTGAACTGAGGGCCAGGGGCAACGCCAGAAAAAAGGTGTGCCAGCTTCCTCCCCTCAAGATCAAAGCAGGAAAACGATACCTCCGGGAGCTGGGGTTCAACCCGGAGTACAAATTGAAGCTGGTCCTGCCTTGCCAGCCCGGCAAAGCCCATGAGGATTGTCTGCTGCGAGAAGCGTTGGCCTACGAACTGTGCTCGATGGCCATCCCCATTCATTTTCGGACAAAAATAGTAACGCTCCAGTGCTGGCAGGACGATAAAGAGAAGCATACCCATTATGCCTTTCTGATCGAGGAAAAAGAAGAGTTGGCTGCCCGCCTGAACGGCCGCCTGCTGACCCGTGGTGAGATCAGGGTAACCGCTTTGGAACGGGATCTCTACCTGAGAATGTGTTTCTTTCAACACATGATCGCCAACACAGACTGGTCGGTCTCCAGCAGGCACAATCTGCAATTCCTGCATTTGCCCGGCTACAATAGAGTAGTGGCGGTGCCTTATGATTTCGATTATGCGGGGTTGGTGAATACTTCCTATGCTATTCCCGGTTCCACTATTCCTGTTGAGGACGTTTCCCAGCGGTACTTTCAGGGCGAAGAGATAACACAGGAAGAAGCCCGGGAGTGTGCCGCATTTTTCCTGTCCAGGCGCGAACAGGTCCTTCAGCGTTGCCAGTCATTTGATATGCTGAAGGAAAAATCCAGGGAGAGTGTTCGGGACTTTTTAGAGATATTTTTTGATATACTATCCGACGAGGAATTAATGCTTCAGACTTTCGCGAATGCGAAGGACGGAGATTGACAACACCTAACGGCACAACATTCTAACACCCGTAAACTCAAAAACTATGGGAAATCTTTATTCTTCTTTGTTAGCCGCAATGGCACTATTATGGACTTCATCCCTTCCCGCTCAGAATGCAGCGGACACAGCAACCGAAACATCCGCCCCTTCTCTTTTCGAATTCTTTCATCAGCAGGAAGACTCTCTGCCTCTCCTTCGGCTGGATACCGAATGGGGATTGCTGGTGCGCAATAAAATGAAAGAGGAATACCAAGCCGCTACTTTGTCCTTTCGTCAGGATGATGGCAGCATGGCGAAGCTGGATGTGAAGATCCGGGCAAGAGGTAATGTCCGAAAGGAAGTATGCTTTTATCCGCCCATTAAGATCAAGGCGAAGAAAAAGCAGCTGAGTGCACTCGGGTTCAATTCGCAAAATGAACTCAAACTGGTTTTTCCCTGCAAAAATGGCAGCAGGTACGAAGAATGCATGCTTAGGGAAGCCCTGTCCTACCGCTTCTATGAGGCTATTCATCCCATTCATGTTCAGACGAAAATCGTGAGGCTGGAGGGGTGGCAGGAGGATACTCAAAGGCATACCTTCTACGCTTTGCTGGTAGAAGATGAGGAGAATCTGGCTGCCCGGTTGGACGCCAAGGTCGTCAGGCAGGGAGTATTGAGGTCTTCCGCTTTGGAGCGGGATTCCTACCTGAAGATGTGCTTCTTTCAATATATGATCGCCAACGTGGATTGGTCGGTTGCCAACAAGCACAACCTGGAAGTACTCGCCGTACCGGGTTTTGACCGGATGATCATTGTGCCTTATGATTTCGATTATGCCGGGTTTATTGGCTCGCATTATGCCGTTCCTGCTCCTAGCCTGCCCATCAAAGATGTAAATCAGCGGTATTTTTTGGGATATGACGTTACAAAAGAAGAAGCCCTCAGTACCGCCCGGTTTTTTCTTTCCAGGAAAGAAGAAATTCTGAGCATGTGTGCATCTTTTGAATTGATGGAAGAAAAGGAGCGGGTTTCTATGCAGCGGTATTTATCCAAATTCTTCGATCTTCTGGAAGATGAAAAAAAGGTAATCCGGACTTTTGCCAACGCTGATTGAGGGGCCGTATGCTGTAATTGTTACCTTTCATTTTCGTTTCCGGAGTGCACCAGGCCACTACTGAAAACCCAGTTAATATGAAAAAACTAAACACCAGGTTTATCCTGCCTTCCAAAAACAGGGCCCTTTTCCCATTCATCATGGCATTGTCTTTCTTCTTATACCCCTATCCTTCCGGGATACTTCAGGGCCAACCGGATGCTGAAGAAAAAAGTATTTTTGACTACCTGAGCAAAGAAGGCGCCATCATTCAGTTGGTGTTGGAAACAGATCTGAACGAGTTGATCAACAACCGGATGAGGGGAGACTACCAGCCGGCACAACTCTTTTTTGTGGAGGAGGGAGACAGCATTCAACTGGAGGTTGATGTTATCCCCAGGGGCAACTACCGGCGCAGGATATGTGATTTTCCTCCCATCCTGTTGAATTTCTCCAAAAACTATTTGGCCGGGAGAGGCCTGAATAAGGAATACGATAAAATGAAACTGGTGTCGCATTGTCAGAAAGAACAGGGAGCACAGGACCAGCTTCTAAAAGAATTTTTAGCCTATAAGCTTTACAACGTGGCCAGTCATGCCAGCTACAGGGTCCAGCTGGCCCGCATCACTTACAAGGACAGCAAAGGAAAACAAAAAAATATTGAACAATATGGCATCCTGATCGAAGATACTGATGAGATGGCGCACCGCATCGGCGGCTTGGAATGCGATTGCAGAAACTATCCGGCAGACAGTATCGCTACTGCTGAGGAAAACACCATGGCGGTCTTTCAGTATATGATCGGAAATGAGGACTGGAGCCTTCAGATGCTTCGAAATGTCAAATTGATCCGGCCTTATAACGGCGGCAGGATCATTCCCGTACCCTACGATTTTGATTTTTCCGGCTTCGTCAACGCTTCGTATGCTGTACCCAGGTCTCAACTCGGTATCACTGATATCCGACAGCGGATCTTTTTGGGCAACCCTGCGAGCGAAGAAAGGCTCACCGAAACACTTAAGGCTTTTGATCGCCAACGGGAACAGTTCCGGGCCACCGTTCAAAATTTTGAAGCACTTAGCGGGTTTGAACGAAAGTCGGCCCTCAAATACCTGGATGGTTTCTTCAAGAAAAAACAACAGAGCAAACTGGTAGCCGAAGTGGCCGAAAAGAGGGCCGCGCTAAAGGAAAATGCTGCTGTCAGTAATTATTGACCTTCGAAAACAAGTGTTAAATGCTGGAAACTTTATTTAAAGGGTACGGACGTTTCTTGCACCTTGTTTTGCTATCCTGAATTTCGGCCCTGGGTTATAGGGCAAAAAATACAGTTCTTATGAAATCCCACCATTCTACAAACCTATTGCCGGACTATTACTTACCCAGGTTGATGGACATGGCGGTAACGATAATATTCCTGGCGGGGTTCTCGACCGGCGTCCTCTACGGCCAGACGGAGCAACAGCGCCCGGAAAGCCTTTTTGACTTTCTGAGCAAGAAGGGACAGTTTATAGAGTTGACTCTGCGAACCGATATGGACGAGCTGATCAACCATCGGCGCCGGGAAGATTATCAGCCGGCCGAACTCTTCTATTCCGAGGAAAAAAAGCAAGAGAGGAAATGGGACATAGGGGTGGTACCCCGGGGGAATTACCGCCGCCATGTATGTATTTTTCCTCCCATCCGTTTCAATTTTTCCCGAAACCAATTGGAAGAACAGGGATTGAGCCCCGATTTCGATAAAATAAAAGTCGTTGCTCATTGCCAGGAGGGAGAAGAGGGGGATAACTATATTCTGAAAGAATTTCTGGTTTACAAAATCTACAACCAGCTGACCCCGAACAGTTACCGGGTACAACTGGCAAGGATCACCTATTTGGACACGGAGGGGAATTACAAGAAATTCAAGCACTTCGCCATTCTGATCGAGGAGACTGATGAAATGGCCCATCGTTTGGGTGGGGCCGAGTTTGAAGAGTATAACCCCCCTCCTGAAGCTTTCAACACCGAGGCGGAAAACCTTATGGCTGTTTTCCAGTATATGATCGGCAATGAAGATTGGGATTATCCTATGATCCGAAACATGAAGTTGATACAGCCCAGCGATAGCAGCGGACTCATTCCCATCCCCTATGACTTTGATTTCTCCGGCCTGGTCAATGCGCCTTATGCTATTCCAAGTGCCCAGTATGGCCATTCTACGCTACAGGAGCGCATATTCTTGGGGTATCCAGTGAGAAAAGAACAATTGCGGAAAACCCTGGAGCATTTTCATCTTTACAGAAGCAACATCCGTGCGGTTATCAAAGGCTTTAAACTGCTCCGCTTCTCAGAGCGTATGCGGGCCATCGATTACATCGAGTCTTTCTTTGCCAGCGAAGGTTCCCTGATCAGGGAAAACGCCGTGAAATTCAAAGAACAAAAACCTGGCGAGGATTATTAAAAGGTGACCACCGTCACGCCTGCCCCCTGGAAAGTATCCATGGCCATCAGTTTCTGTGCGCCTTCCTCCAGGCTTACTCTTTGCCCGATCATTTGTTCCGGGCGTAGTATGCCGGACCGGATCATCTGCATCACCCCTGGGTATCGGTGGGCCTGCATACCGTGGCTGCCCAGTATTTCCAGTTCCCGGGCGATTACAACGTGCATGGGGATCTCCGGGTTGGCCTCCGGGCCAGCCATCAGTCCAATCTGTATGTGCCGCCCCCGTTTGCGCAGGCATAAGATGGAATTCCGGCAGGCTTCCCGGCTGCCCAGTGCGTCAACAGACAGGTGAGCGCCTCCCTGGGTAACTTCCTGAACGGCCAGGGGTACATCCTCCGTTTCCCGGGCATTGATGCCGGCTACGGCCCCCGCCTTTCGGGCAAAATCCAGCTTCTCCGCATCAATGTCTACCGCAACAACACTTGCTCCCATCGCAGCCGCGATCATGATGGCCGAAAGGCCAACCCCGCCGCATCCGTGTACTGCAACCCATTCACCGCCCTGTAGCCTCCCCTGGGCCACGACGCCCCGATAGGAGGTGATAAAGCGGCAACCCAGGATAGCTGCCGTATCGAATTCCATATCTTCCGGCAGGCGGACCAGGTTGTGATCGGCGAATGGCAACCGTACATATTCGGCGAAGGAGCCCCATCCGGTAAACCCTGGCTGAAAGTAGTGGTCGCAGATCTGCTGGTTACCTGACAGGCACTGCGGGCAATGGCCGCAGCCCAGGCAGAAGGGGACGGTTACCCGATCGCCCCGCTGCCAGTTGCGTACGCCTTTTCCGGCTTCTTCCACTATTCCCGCCAGTTCGTGGCCGGGCACATGAGGCAGGCAGACGTCGGCATCGTGCCCCATCCAGCCATGCCAGTCGCTTCGGCACAATCCCGTGGCTTTCACCCGGATGATGACATCACCCGGCCCCGGTTCCGGCTCCGGTACCTGCCTGGCCTCGATAGGCCCCTGAAATTGTTCGTATATAGCTGCTTTCATAGTTTCGGATTTATCCATTTTGCTTTGCGCAGGACACTAGCCTCCAGTTGCCGGCGCAATTCTTCCCGATCTGCTTCATTTCGGCAGGCAAGCATAGCCTGTGCATTATCCCATACCTCCTCGCGCCAGCTGCTGATCAGGGTGGATAGGAAGCGCTCATCCAGGCGGCCCAGCAGGCGGTCGATAATGTCCATGATGGGATCATAGCGTTCCACAACCTCGTCCTGTACCCGGTCAATGGTTTCGGCAATGACCTGATTGACCATCCGGTGGTCGCTCCGGCGTTTCCGGCGGCCTTCTTCGGAGAGGGAATGCCATTCGGGGTGCAATACCTCGTAGAGCGTGAGTACCAGGTCGTAGTTGATGTGCGCATTGACACCAAGCAGCAAATGCTGAAGCACATGCAGTGACTGATGAAGAGATGCTTCATGTACCTGACGCCAGGCTTCAGGCACTTTTTCGTCTCCACAGTCGTAACAAACCAATGCATCAAAATAATAATCGGCGAACCGGTGGAGCAGTTGGCTTACCCAGGGGCCGTCCTGAAAACGGGTAGCATCGATGGCTTCCAGCATGTTTTCGGTCATCATGGCATAACAATAAAGGAAAATAGCGCGGCGGTCGCCGGCTGATTCCCATTGCTGAGCCTGCATGCGCATACGTTCTACTACTCCCGAATGGCTAGTCATCATTCGTTGGATGAATTTTAAGCTAAAATAAGCCTATTATCCCCTAACTTTAAAGTTCTATAAAAAACAAACATGATGCATTTATCTATTCGATTGCACTATCGCCTCTTCTCAAAGCGGGCGGCCCTTCTGGCCCTGTTTTTCCTAATCGGACATTCCTCTTTTTCCCAAAACCCCTTCCCCGAACCTGGCCTGGTTTACCGCGATGACATCGTACCCCGAATCGATATCTTCCTGCCGCCCGACAGCCTGGCAATTATGCTGGCGCCAGGTAATGAAACCAGCGACTACCACTGGCACGCCACCTATGTATTCGACAATGGCAGTATCCGCGACACAGTGGAAAATGTCGGCTTCCGCCTGCGGGGCAATACCTCCCGATATGCTGCCAAAAAGTCCTTTAAAGTGTCCTTCAATACCTACGAATCCGGGCGGAAATGGTACGGGGTGGAAAAGCTTAACCTCAACGGGGAGCACAACGATCCCACCGTTAGCCGCTCCAAGGCCTGTTGGGATATGCTGCGCGATATGAGGGTTCCTGCTCCCCGTGCCAATCATGTGCGCCTTTACGTCAACGGAGAAAATTATGGCCTGTATGCCAATATTGAGCACATCGATGAGGAGTTTGCGGGCCTGCGCTTTGGCAACAAAGACGGCAATCTCTACAAATGCCTTTGGCCGGCCGACCTGGCCTATCTGGGAGCCGACCCCGACCTGTACAAGTTCTTCCATGGCGGCCGGCAGGCTTATGAACTCCACATTAACGAGGAGGAAAACGACTATTCCGACCTGGCTCACTTTATCGATGTGCTGAACAATACGCCCACCGAAGAGCTGCCTTGCGAGCTGGAGCAGGTATTCAATGTCGACACCTACCTCCGGGCCATTGCTTTCGATATCCTTTCCGGTAACTGGGACGGGCCCATTTACAATAAGAACAACTTCTATCTCTACCACAATCTATCTACCGGCCAATTTGAATACATCCCTTACGATCTGGACAATACGCTGGGTATCGATTGGTTCAACATCGATTGGGCCAACCGGGATATGTATAGCTGGTCGCATCCCGATGAACCACGGCCCATCTATGAACGGCTAATGGAAATACCGGAGTATCGGAAACGGTACTCTTACTATATGAGCCGCTTCGTTGAGGAGGCCTATACCGAAGAGGCGCTCTTTCCCTACTTTGATGAGATAAAGAACCGGATCGCTTCTTATGTGCAAACCGACCCTTATTTTCCACTGGATTACGGCTTTTCATTTAATGACTTCCACAATGCTTTCGAGAATGAGACGCCCTACTTTCACACCAAATCCGGGTTGAAGCATTTCGTTACCGCCCGGCGCAACGCTACGCTGGAGCAACTACAAGTGGGGGATATTGCTCCGGTTCTCACTGGCCTGCAGCATAACCGCCCCAACGAACTGCAGGAATTGCTCATTGCTGTGCATGCCGAAGACGACCAGCAGATAGAAATGGCGGAGCTCTGTTACCAACTGAACGGACAGGGCAGTACCATTTGTGTGGCGCTGTACGACGACGGCGCCCATCAGGACGGCGCCGCGGGGGATGGGCTCTATGGCACGGCCATCCCCGCTCTGAATGAACCGGCGGTAGTCCATTATTTCATTCAGGCCAGTGACAACATCGGCCAGCTGAGCCGCCTTCCCTTTTGTGGTGCTTATCAGCTCGCAGTGGGCAGCTCGTCGGCGCCTCTGGCCATCAACGAGTTCATGGCCAGCAATGACCGGACGATTGCCGACGAGGCCGGCGAATACGAGGACTGGGTAGAGATCTACAATTACGGCACAGAGGCTGTTTACCTGGGGAACCGTTACCTTTCTGACAATCCGGATAATCCCACTAAGTGGCAGTTTCCAGATATTTGGATACAGGCTGGTGAGTTTATCCTTATATGGTGTGACGACGATGCCGATCAGGGGCAGCTGCACGCTACTTACAAGCTGGATGCCGATGGCGAATACATTGGAATCTTCGACGAAGCCGCCAATAATTTTGCTTTGATCGATGGTTTGGAATTCGGAGAACAAGTGACAGACCAGGCCATCGGCCGGTTACCAAATGGAACGGGCAATTTTCAGGTAGTCCATCCAACGCCAGGAGCTTCGAACCAGCCGCTCTCCAGCGTGGCAGGCAAGGATAGTGTTCAGGGTATTAGCGTTTATCCCAACCCATTCCGCGAAACAGTGACGCTTGAGGCAAAAGGAGCCGGTGTATTCCAGTTTCGGCTATCCAATGCATTAGGGCAATCCATTCAGGAAGGAAACGGCTGGCGGGGGCAACCCCTGGAGCTGGACCTTTCCGGCCTGCCTGCCGGATTGTACCTGATCAGCGTGCAGGAAGACGGACGGGCGGCACAGTCAGAGAAACTGATCAAAGAGTAAGGAAAAAGTGTTAAAAATCGTTCCTTTTTCGTACTTTTCCCTATTCTATTGAGTTTTTATTCGGAAGGGAGAAGGTGTGTGGAAAGACATTGTTGCTGCCGGGGCCGGTTTCCCTTTTTTTGAGGGGGCTTTCGGCCTTTTGGAGCCTTCTCACTTTGCAGAGACGCACTATATCTATTAACGAGGTATCCCAAAAATTAACAGGCATGTATTCTGTAGCCATTATTGATGACCAGCCCAACTCCCGAAGAGTGCTGAAAAACCTGTTGGCCCAGCTCTGTCCGGATGTAGAAATAGTAGGTGAGGCCGACGGTGTAGCCACTGGTGTATCCCTGATACGGCAGAAGCGGCCCGATGCTGTTTTCCTAGACATACAGATGGAGGATGGAATGGGTTTTGACCTCATTAAGTTCTTTCCTATTCCTGACTTCAGCATCATCTTCACTTCCGGGTACAATAACTATGCAACCGAAGCTTTCCGGTGCAATGCCATTGATTACCTTCTCAAGCCCATCAACCCGGAGGAGTTGGTAAAGGCCGTTGAAAAACTCAGTTACCGGGATACCGACTGGAACCACCGCCTGTCCAGCATTATGGAAAGCTTTAAGCCGCAGGAAGACAAAAAACTGCGCCTACCCACTACTAAAGGCTGGGCGTTCTGGAAGCTGGAGGATATTATCCGCCTGGAGGCCAATGACAGTATGACTTTCTTTTTCAACAATAAAGCAGAGCGGATCCTGGTGGCAAAGACCATCAGCGCCAATCAGGATGTACTGCCGACCAACCGGTTTTTCCGTTGCCACAAGTCGCACATCGTCAACCGCGATTACATTAAAGAAGTGCTTCGGGAAGACGGCAGCAGTTATGCCCTGCTGGAAGACGAGACCAAGGTGCCTATTTCCCGCCGCCGCCTGTCTAATTTTCTGGAATGGCTGAAAGGCAATTCCTTATAAAGCTTTATTTCCAGGCACAGATAATGCCTCCCATCAGCGCGAAACAAACGATCCAGAATCCAGCATTGATGGCGATGTACTTGAACCCTTTGCGCTCAAACAAAGCATTGACGCCCAGGACGGGCAGGGCTAGCGTTATGCCGGCTACAACCCCATGGAAGACCCCGTGCTTGAAAGTGCGGTAGTTGTCTCCATATTTTTCCATGAAGTCAGTAATGAACATGCCTATTTCTGAATTCGGGTCGCCAAAGCCCTGCTCGCTGAGCAGTATAGAATAGATATGGCCTTGGTGGATGACGACCGAATTGAGGGCGGCAGCGGCCAGAAAACTGAGGACGTAGGAAATACCGAAGATGGCCAGCATGTTGGCACCCTGCATCTTTTCATCGGTCATTTCAGCCACTTTCATCCAGGCTGTGCCGAACACTTTGGGGTTATACCAGACAAATCCGATGACCATAGGAATAAGGGCTGCAACTAGTAAGGCGACAAAGTTCATCATAGCAATAAGGTTTTGCGATTGTGGTGAAAATAAACAGAACTACAAAATACAGAATGTTTTTTGTTTGCCAAATTAAAATAATTTGGTTTCAAATATATTGTTTTGTTTTATCGGCGAAGATGGTAATGAGTCGCGGCCATTGGCACTGCTGATAAATAAGAGAAGGATAATGCAGGAACAAACCATCATTGGCGTTGACCTTGGAGGCACCAAGGTCAACGCCGCCCGGGTCAGAGGGCAATCCATTGTGGCAACGAAGAAAAGGCTGGCCTCTTCCGGAGGTACTGAGGAACAGGTTCTTCAGGAAGTCACTGTGACAACAGCTTATTGGTCACCACTATTCTTTGAGCCAGTACCCGTGCCAGATTGCGCCATATGATAGCCCGGTCAGCATTGTCTTCCAGTGTATTGATGGCCGATTCGCTGAACAGGACGACCTCGGTATCGGGGCTGGCGGCTACCACCTGGGCGGTGCGCTTGGTATGCAAAATGAAGGCGATTTCTCCGAAGATGTCCCCTTCTCCAAGGAGTACCACTGTCTTATTGCCGATCAGTACCCTCACTATTCCTTTGCGTACGAATCCAAAGGCCTTGCCGCCATCATTTTCGGTGATCAGCACTTCATCTTCCCGGCAGTGGATCACAATAGCGTTTTTCAGGAAAGCTTCGCGCCCTTTTTCGCTCAGCCCTTCTGTAATGGAGTGGTGGCTTTCGAAGTCCTCTTCGTTGGGATAATAGGCAGAACCCGCCTGCAAGGCGCTGTTTTCTCTGACCAGTTGATAATACCACTGGCAAAGAGGCTGGTAGGCTCCAAAGTCTACCCCCCTCATCAGAGGAAGTACCGGAGAGTGAATGATGGAGAGGTAGTCCTGGTCGGGGAGAAAGATCATAGGAATGCGGAATAGCCCCTCGGAGGTTTTACTCAATGGACCGATCGGCCGCATACCTAGGCGTTTGTAAATGGAGTAGAAGCCCGGATCGCAAGACATGAGTGCTGCCTGGCCCCCTGCCTTGAGCACTTCGATGAAACAATGGCTGAGCAGCACCATGGCTGCCTGCGATTTCTGATGCGCCGGATGGATGGCCAGTTGGGAAAATATGGCCAGGCTCGCGAGCCGTTTTTCATTGAAAAGATGGAGCTGATACTGCTCTGCCCGCTCTTCCATATCTTTTACCTGTAAGGCATTTGCAAGATGCAGGCTGGCAATAAGTTTTCCGGTTCGGGTATCCTGACAGGCTGCCAGTTGGGTGGCCAGTTCGCCGGTACTGCCTTCTTCCCACAAGCCATCTACCGTTCCGGCTTCTCGGGACAGTTGTATGCACTCACGGATCTCTTCCCGGCTAGTTGGGAAAAATGCCCGATACTGGCCGATCCAAAGATCCCATTGAACGGATATTGCGTCGATCAGGCTTGGCCCATCCAAAGTACTTTTTTTAATAGCTTATAAACTGGACATTACGATCAGAACGGCAAAGTACAAAAAAGAGGGGAAACGAGCAGGCAATAAAAAAGGGTAGAAGTTGCCTTCTACCCTAGTTAGTGAGATTGGGCCGGTTCTTACCCCCCAGAAACGAACCAGCCCGCTCACTCCTTCGGAGCCCGAAAGGCTCCTGTTTCTTTAGCTTATAATAGGGAGGGGGACTTTAGATGAGATCTTTGAACCTATTGCGCGAGCAACGCGCCAACTACCCCCCAGTGTCAGCGTCGTTGCTCACAACAATAGATCGTCTGGAGCTTGCGCTCCATAATCTTGAGTATATACTTTCAGGATACAGCCCAACGGCGGAAACGGGGCCGCTCTCTTCCGGACGAAAAACCAAAACCATTTGCGTCCTGAAGATGCGCATGCGCCATTTCAGAATACCCCAAAGCATATCAATCTCTTATTAAGAGATTTGGTATGTAGATAGGAATCTAAAAGATGTGTTCTAAACCTCTTTGAAAGCTCTATGAAGGTGAACGGAACAATTGATAGGTTGTTTCGTTTCTGCCCACAAAATATATATTTCTTTAAAAAAATTCAACATACACCTGAAAAAACTGGTAAATCCGGAGATTCCGTCAGCCTAAGCTACTCTGTTAATGTCAATTTGGCAGGTTTTCCTCCGTGGCACATAGTTTGAAAGGTTTTTACCGCCATCATATCTAATAAAATCTTCAGGCTATGCAAAAAGGTAACATATCGGTTCAAACAGAGAACATATTTCCAATTATCAAGAAGTTCCTCTATTCTGACCATGAGATCTTCCTTCGCGAACTCATATCCAATGCTGTCGATGCAACAACAAAATTGAAGGCATTGGCGGCCCGGGGAGAAGCCAAAGGGGATATGGGTGACATTACTATTGAAGTCCTCATCGAGGAAGAGGCCAGTAGGCTTATCATCCGGGACAAAGGCATCGGTATGACCGAAGAGGAGGTGAAAAAATACCTCAATCAGGTGGCTTTCTCCAGTGCCCAGGAATTCCTGGAGAAATACAAGGATGAATCCTCTATTATCGGAAATTTTGGGCTGGGCTTTTATTCTTCCTTTATGGTTGCCGATAAGGTGGAGGTGGTTACCCGATCTTACCAGGAAGGCGCCCGGGGGGTAACCTGGACGTGTGAAGGGGACCCTGAATATACGCTGGCTGAAAATGACAAAGAAAACCGGGGCACTGATGTGATCCTGTACATCAATGAGGAGAATAAAGAATTTCTTCAGAAAAACCGGATCGAACAGCTGCTCGATAAGTACTGTAAATTCCTACCCGTACCCATTCAGTTTGGAACGAAAACGGAGTACATCACCGAAGGAGAAGGCGATGACGCGAAAGAGAAGGAGATAGAAGTTGATAATATCATCAACAACATCAGCCCCGCCTGGACCAAACAGCCGACAGACCTCAAGGAGGAAGACTATAAGGCTTTCTACCAGGAACTCTATCCGTTCAGCGCCCCCCCGTTGTTCTGGATACATCTCAACATCGACTATCCTTTCCACCTGACCGGCATTCTGTATTTCCCAAAACTGGGGAACAACTTCGAAATGCAGAAAAATAAAATACAGCTATACAGCAATCAGGTGTATGTCACCGATAACGTGAAGGATATCGTACCGGAATTTCTTACCCTGCTTCATGGCGTTATCGACTCGCCGGATATTCCGCTGAACGTTTCCCGCAGTTATCTGCAGGCCGACACCAACGTTCGAAAGATCACGGGGTATATCACCAAAAAAGTGGCGGATAAACTCAGCGAACTTTATAAGAACGATAAAGAGGGCTTTGAGTCCAAGTGGAACGACGTTGGTGTTTTTGTAAAGTACGGCCTTATTTCGGACGAAAAGTTTTACGAGCGGGCCCTGCCGTTCACCCTGGTGAAAAATGTAAATGGGGATTACGCTACGATCGAAGCCTACAAGGAAAAAGTCAAGGCTAATCAAACGGATAAGTACGACAAAATAGTGCTGCTGTATACCAACAGCCCCGACGGCCACCACAGTTTCATCGAGGCGGCCCAGGCTGAAGGGTACGATGTCCTGGTGATGGACAATGTGATCGATAACCACTTCATGCAGCAGCTGGAGTACAAAATGCAGGGTATTACATTCGTCCGGGTAGATTCCGATACGGTCGATAATCTGGTCCAGAAAGATGAGAAAAAGGAATCTGTACTGAGCGAAGAGCAGCAAAAAACGGTAAAGGAGATCTTCGAGAAAGCCGTCACTGAGGCGGGGGGCACAGTAGTGCTGAAGGCCCTCTCTCCGGAAAGCCAGCCGGTGGCCATTACCCGGCCTGAGTTTCTACGGCGCATGAAGGAAATGCAGGCGCTGCAGGGCAACCAGTTCGGCGAATTCCCCGACTCGTTCAATGTAGTGGTCAACAGCAACCACCCGTTGGTTGCCGGTAAGCTGTTGCGAAAGAAAAGCGAAGAGGGCAAGGCAGAACTGGCCGAATACCTTTATAAGCTGGCACTTCTGGACCAGGGGATGCTCAGGGGCAGCAACCTGACGGCCTTTATCAAGAAGAGCCTGGACTTTTTGAAATAGGAGGATGTTCATTTCAGCTGTTGCAGGGCTGCTTGGGCCTTTTCCCGGAAGGGCGATGCCGGGGTAGCCGCTATGCGCTCCAGTATTTTCCGGGCGCGGGCCTTTTTTCCCTGCCGCAAGTAGGCCAGGGCCAGATACCAGCCGGTCTGGCCCTGAAACGTTTCTCCTTTTTCCTGCAATTGGAGCAGGTATTGTTCGGCCTGCTCCGCCCGGCCTGAAAGGAGGCAGGCATTGGCTGCCAACAGGATGGCCCGGAGGTCGTCCGGATCCCTTTCGAGATGGTTTTTAAAATGAGGCAGGCTCTGTTCATAAGCCTCGCCATCGTAGTACTCAAGCGCCCGGGCTAATTCCGCCGGTATGGGCGCATCGGGGGCATCGGGGCTTCTGTAGGTGATATAGGTATTCGGAGTGGGTTCAAAGAAAGCGGCGAAGGCCCTCTCTGCCTGTGAAGCACTCCAGTACCGAAAGCCCGCGTAAGAGAGGATCAGGATCAGGCCGACGGCAGCGGCGCGGTTGATCCAGGGCAGGTAGCGCGGGGGCGGTTCCTGGACGGAGGCGGTGATATTAGAGCGGATCATCCGTATATCTTCCTCCATAGACTGAAGATCCGGGGCCTGGGTATAGCCGTCAACAGCAGCGGAACACAGCTCGCATTCAAGGAGGTGATTTTCCACATCATAGCGCTGTTCATCGCTGAGTTCGCCGCTTAAGTATTGCCTCATTTCCCGCTGCGTGAGGCAATTGCGTTTTTGAAAGATAGAATTCATGCTCCTGATTATTGGCCCTCAGGCAATTTTTTGCCTAGCAGGACTCCCAGCCGCCGTTTCCCATTCTGCAGGTAGCTCTTCACCTGATTGACCGAATAGCCGGTAACGCCGGCAATATCCTTGTAACTCTTTTTCTCGAAGAAAAAGAGCCGTACGCAGGTGCGCTGGCCTTCGTCCAGTTCAGCAAGGGCCTCCTGTAAAATGCGGCTGGTGTCTGATTCGTTCGTTCCTTTATGGTATAGACGCAGAAAGCCCTCATTTTCCATAATTCTGGGTTCACTTTTTTCCAAAACTTCCCATTCTTCCTGCTGACGGCTGTTTCGCTGATCATCCCGGAGGTTGGAAATACAATGGTTCTTGGTAGTGGAATAGAGCCATTTATTGAAGTGATGGATCTCCGTTATCCGGGCCTGGGTGAGGGTCTTTTCGAAGACGGCCATTACGGCATCACGGCAATCCTCCCTGTTTTTCAGGTGCTTTCGGCACAGGCCGTACACCAGGTGGGCATACCGGTTGAATAGCTCAGCTGCCAACTCCTGGTTACCGGTTTGCCGGTAGGCCTGGAGCAGCTCCTCGTCAGAAGCTTGCTCCCAGCTTTTTTTCCGAGTGGACAGGCGGAGGAATCTTTTCATGAAAGGGCAACTGTGTTACGGGCAAAATAAAAAAATATGGTGAGACCTTTCCTCCCTGGCCTGCCATATTTTGGTGTTGCCTCAGAAGAGAGGGTTAGAACTTCAACGTCCTGATGATATGCTCGATGTATTGCATCAGGTCTCTTTTGTCCTCCCCGGGGGCGTGCAGGAAACCATCTACGAAGAGCAGTTCATTGGTATTGGGGTTGAGAATGAGGTAGCTCACGAATGCCCCACCCATGTAATCCTCGACGATCTCCCAAATGCCTCTTGCTTCCAGGGTATAATAGCCGTTGATCTTGGTGACATAGGCCAGTACCGGCAAGTCGACGCCGTTGGTCTGCATGTAGGTATTCGGAAGCGTAGAAGAAATGTACTTCCTGCCAATGGAATCCCGCAGGGCGATGATGTTTTCCTTAGTGAGCTGCGAGCGGTCCGTATAAGGTATTTTTTTCAGGATGATGCTGCTACTGGTCTCATCGGTTTCCCGGCGGATCCAAATGATCTCATCGTCATTGATGGCGCGAAAATAATCGCTTGGAATACGCATGGAAACACCCATATCTTCTTTGATCTCTTCCTCCAGCCTTTTATTTTGTCCGTTGAGGTATACATAAGCATCCACCTTTTTGGAATCATGCTCATTGACCCGTTTGCGCACTGCCGGGAAGTTTTCCTTCAGGACGGCCATCAGCTCATCTTCGGAATAGCCAAATTCATAGATCAGCAACTGTCCCTTGGCCCACTTATCGCGGCCGAGGGCACTGTTGTAATCTTTATCTTCTTTTGCCTTTCGGGCTTTTTCTTCCCCAATGTCATTGATGATCATTTTAGTAGCAGGGGAATTCCGGTCATTGAGGTTACCCACCACCAAATAGGTACGCAGTTCTTTGCGGAGAGGGTCCTTGTTGAGCTCTTCGGGGGTGAAGAAGCGAAGGTCGAAGATAGGCTCCGGCTGTGGCAGCAATGGATAGGCGGAGGAATAATAATAACGCAGGGTATCGCCGATGGCGCCATCCCACATATCTGCATCCATAATGACGACGATCTCATTTAAATTGCCAAATGCGGTGGGGATAGGGCGCAGGCCCCGCTGGGTTTCTTCACTGCAACTCTGTAAAAGGAATGCAATCAGGAAGGATGCAAACCATATAGCTTTCAAAGGTTGTTTCATCGGAAGTATTGATTTTTTTCCTTAAAGTTAATGCTTTATAACACAATGGCCGGCAATGGCAGGCCGAAAGTGCAATGCTTTGATCAAGGAATTCGGAGAATTAAAATTTTCTGAGAATTCAGTAGGAATAGGTGTGTATTGTACCCTTTGTTCACTAGAACAGATGCATCCGGATATCGTTTTGGCGTGAAATGGGTAACTTTTGTTTGGGCAATTAAGCGCTCCGAACGGAAAGGGCTAATAAAGAAGAGCCTGTCTGGGCCACTGTGTATGATCCGGACAGGCTCTGCAGGACTTTAATCAACTGTTTATTGGGACAACCTCTGCCCTATGGCAGCCTTGAGTTGGGCGGGATGCTGGGTGCCGATGAACAACTGCTGCCCATTTTTCAGGCAGAGGCTGAGCCCTTTCCTGCCCGAAACGCTGAACATGCGCTCCCCGGTACCCAAGCGGACAGCCCACCCGCTCAGTTCGGCAGATAAGGGCGTATCGACGAATTCACAACTTTCAATTTCTTCCCACTTTACTTTGTGCTTCCGGTAGTGCACCGGGAAAAACTGGTATTGAATACCATCTTCTTCAATCCTCACGATCAGCCGGATGCTCCAGAGGTAGGCCATCGCTCCGGTGAGGATAAGGGCGATCAGGGTATATTGAAGCGTGAGAAGGCCTGGCTCATAGGCACCGGAAATGAACAATTCAACAAAATGATAGGTAGTGCCAATCATTAAAAACAGTAATAATGCGAAGACTTCCCATCTTCTGAACCGCTGTTCTTCTTTATAGATCGTTTTACTCATAGCAACAAAGTTAACATTAAATTAACATTAGGTTAATAATGAATTTACAAAGAACAACTCCTGTCCGGGAAATAAAGTTTCATTCCCAAAAAAAAATCGGGTGGAGAACAATGAAGTCCCCACCCGATTTGGGTTATTACGGAAAGAAAGCTTTAGAACAAGCTTTCGATGATGTTTTCTTCGGTGATGCCTTCTGCCTCGGCCTTGTAGTTGCGAACGATCCGGTGGCGCAGTACATATTTGGCGATGGCCTGCACATCCTCAATATCGGGAGAGTATTTTCCGTGGATGGCGGAGTGGCATTTTGCACCCAACACGAGGTATTGAGAAGCGCGGGGCCCGGCGCCCCAGGAGATATAGTCGTTCACTTTCTGGGTGGCGCGCCCGGTATTTGGCCTGGTTTTGGTGGCCAGGGATACGGCGTATTCCAGCACATTGTCGGCAATCGGTACTTTGCGGATCAATTGCTGGAACGATTTGATCTGGCTGCCGGTAAGCACGTGCTTCAATTCGTAGTTGAGGACTGAAGTAGTGCCTTTTACCACTTCGATCTCTTCGTCATAGGAAGGGTAATCGAGCGGAATGTTGAACATGAAACGGTCGAGTTGTGCTTCCGGAAGCGGATAGGTGCCTTCCTGCTCAATGGGGTTTTGGGTAGCCAGAACGAAGAAGGGAGAAGGCAGCGGGTGGCGTATCCCACCTACGGTAATGGAACGCTCCTGCATCGCTTCCAGCAGGGCCGCCTGGGTTTTGGGCGGGGTACGGTTGATCTCATCTGCCAGAACGATATTGGAGAACAACGGGCCCCGGTTGAATTTAAACTGCCGGTCTTCCCCCAGTATCTCGGAGCCGGTAATATCGGAAGGCATGAGGTCGGGGGTGAACTGTATCCGCTTGAAGTCCAGGTCGAGTACTTCGGCAATGGTGCTGACCAGCAGGGTCTTTGCCAACCCTGGAACGCCAACGAGCAGGCTGTGGCCGTTACTGAACAGGGAGATAATAACCGCCCGGACGACTTCTTCCTGTCCGATGATCACTTTGCCTATTTCTTTGCGGAGTTCATTGTAGGCCTCGGCGAGTGTGTCTACTGCTTGTACGTCGGATTGAAATTCTGTTTGTGACATTTGTGAGTTATGATTTTTGGGCTACCCTTTTTAATAGTTCTCTACCCTTCGAAACGCGCAAATATAAGCTTTGTTGCTGTTTTCCAGGCTAATCGTGCATTTTAATAACATTTCCATAACATGTCCGACAGCATATAGTTTTTCCCTCCAAAAGAATAGTGCCACCATTCCGTCCGGATGGGTTTGAATCCATAGCGGATCATGGTTTCCCGGAGCAGCCTCCGGTTGGCGAGCACCGAGTCGGGCAGGGCTTGGTAAGAGGGATGGGCCTCCGGGCCGAAGAAGTCATAGGGCGTGCCCATATCCAGCTCCTGCCCGGTACGGTCGGCAAGGGTGAGGTCGACTGCTGCCCCCCGGTTGTGCATTGAGCCTTTTCGGGGGTCGGAGACATAGCGCCGGTCGGGGACTTTGTTCCATAATTTCCACTGGATCGGGTGCGGGCGGTAGCAGTCCAGCATTTTTAGCACGAGGCCCTGTTGTTGCAGCTCCCGGTGAGCGGCAACAACGGCGCGGGCCACTTCCGGGCGCAGGAAACAACGGCCGCACTCGTACATTCTCTCCTTTACGAAATTGTCTTCCGTGGCGTATCGCATATCGATGAGAATGCTATTGTCCAGAAGGGTGAGGTCCGTCCACTGGCTGGTGTCGTAGTCCGGCCGGTTAATCGAACTTGTTTCTTTATCCTCTTCCGGCAGGCTTGCTGGGCCGGCCACTACAACAGCAATACTGTCCTTTTCTGTTTCAGTATCTGCCTCCTGTTTTTTCGGTGTAGCCTGGCATCCAAGAAACAGAGGAATGATGAAGAGGATGAAATTCGATCTACCTGTCATTTTTTTCTGCAAAGAAAAGGGCAAAAAGTTGGTTCATCAGGCGGAAGGGCCAATGAATTTTAAAAGTTGGTTAAGTGCAGCGAATGGTTGGTTTTTTTGGACATTTGCATAAATGTTTGGACTTTGGGCATTCCGACGTCGAAGGCGGAAATCGGACAGTCCTTTCGCGTAAGACGAAAGTGAATTCGATTAAAACGGCATAGATTATCTTGAAAATCTGAAAAATTGATCCTGTTTTCGAAATTTCCATAACCCATCATAATTTCCAAAATATATTAAAATAGGTTAATCGGAATTAAATTTCGAAATGGGCTGCATTTTAAAAATTTTCATGACTAAAAATGCCTTTCAACTTACTACGCTGTTACGCGAAAAGACCGTCGGAAGTCGGAAAAGCAGGCGTTTTGCGCCCATTTAGAGCCCCATTCCGACTTCCGACTTCGCACTTCCGACTTAAATTGGCTGTACATCCAAAGTCCAGTTAAATGCCAAGAAATTTTCAGGGTATGTTTTTTGTCATTCATAGGTGTGCCATTGCACCTTTTCCTAATTAAGCTGAGACCTGACTATTTAAAGCCTAAGGAAACTCACCCACTCACTTTTCCGCTTCGATTTGCAAGAAACTTTGCACATTCAAGGAAAGTAGCTTCAATCATTGCTTTATAAATTTCGCATTCAAGGCCACCTGGGGCTCCCAGTGATCTATCTCTTGCGTACCGAGGCCCATAACATGCAAAGCACCAATCTGAAGCCCAGCATCCTGAACATTCAGGGAGGTTGTTACGCACCAGAGTTCGATATTTTGGTATCGCATCTTTTAAAGGAAAGTTGTTTAACTTAGATTTTGCTTCTTCGCTACAAGAAGCAATCTTATGAGGTGAATCGCAAACTAAATAACATGGCACAATATCACCATTAGACATGACTGAGAACTTGTCTATTCCAGCGGTACATATATAGTGACGTTTCCGATCATGAGCAAAGGCATAGATCAATCGAGATACATATGCTAATTCCATTGCTCCTTCCGTAAGATAGTTTTTTGCCGCACGTGTAGCCGCTACTTTAAAAAGGGATGCTACATAGGCGTTCTCAATTTCATTTATGCCAGAAGCCTGTTCTGGAAATGCAGGCATCACGTGGACTTCTTGTGCATTGAGTTCTAATGCATGGTCAACTATATCAAGTACCTCAATTCCTAATTCAAGGTGTTTTGAAGTATAAGTAGCTTCAATTGAGTAAAAAGCCCCAGCTTTTGAGAGTGCGTTAATCCCCTTAACTACTTGTTCGTATGATCCTCGACCTCGTTTTATAGGGCGACATAAATCATGGATCGTTTTTGGACCATCCAAGCTAACAGTAACTGCGAAATCGTTTTCGGCGAGAAATTTTGCGATATCATCAGTGATAAGACTGCCGTTAGTAACTATAGCTAAAGATGGCATTTCTCCTTGATGATCATTGAATAAAGCTTGGATTTCTGACCAAGCTAGTTTTATCGCTTTGAAGGCAAGCAAAGGCTCACCTCCAAAAAAAATTAAAGATGATATTCGTATGTCGGATGAATTTAAAAAGCTCCTAATGTGGTATACTATTTCTTCAGGTTTAAGTGTTTTTGAACCTGGATAAAGGTCACTTGCAAAACAATAGGGACAAGCAAAATTACAGTAATCTGTAACAATTAAAGTCAACTCTAAACCCCGCCTTTTATATAAATCCTTCTTGTTAAACGTACGTATGGATTTCTGTGATAAGCGTGATTCATGTAAAAAATTTTCAACCTTGTTGGAAACCGTTACATTACGATCACAGTCTTTAGAAAGGGGGGCTGATTCTGACCTTGTTAAACAGAATAACGATCTACTGTACTTTTCTAAAAAAACTTGCGTATTATTCAAAGTTCCAACTTCATGGAACATTGCGAGAGTTGCCATTAGATCTTTTGCTTTAAACAAAAGCATTTACCCTGAAAACACTCTTCTGACCTCCCTGCACTTAGTGAATTATTTAATTCTTTATTGGGGTTGCGAAGGGAGGTCAGAAAACAATGACTACTTCATGACGGGTAGCTGCTTGAAGATTTCTTCTCCAAGCTCCATACCTGTTGAACCGTTGCAGCAGTTATTCATAGCTGCACGACCTACGACTGCAATCTTTGTTAATTCCTCTAAGGAAAGTGCAAAGATTGAATCCTTTTTTTCTAGGATAGCGTCAAAGTAGCCCAGATAACTTTGCTTCGTTGACTCACGCAACGACAACTCACGTTGTGCCATGGTAATGCTTTTTGGAGTTATTCTGTCAATATTAACAGTGGTACAGTATAACTTTTTTTTGTCTTTTAGGCAATGATTTTGATCACCTCAGACTTAGAAATATCGGTCGTTTTTATACAAAGTCAAATCAAAAAATCTCAAGAGAGGTATATTGGGGCTATAGGAGATGCTTTTGAGTGATAGGCACCAATAAAGACCTCATGAATGAAACTCTTCCGCTCTGGCAAGTACAAAAGATAGGGTAAGTCATCCTGCAAAAGCTTTATGTTTATATTGAAATTCTAGGAGAATTCAGTCCGGTTTTTCGGCATTAGAAAGATTTATTCGAAATAGTATATAAATCCATACCAGCTCTGTCTGCAAAAAGTTAAATTCTCATTGCCCCTTTTTTGAATAATATAGTGATATACAGTCCACCCAAAACGGCCCTTAAACTGCACCATGCTCACCCCACCCAAACGAACCATTCATCCCGCCAAAAGAGTCCAAATTTCTCGTCCAAAAAAACAACGTCCAAAAAACCACAGCCCAGGCCGTTTTTTTGGACTTTCAAATCCTATGAAATTGTCCGGAATTTAGACAAGCTCTTTGATAAACCTACCTTCTGAAAAGGCCACCGAATTGGCCATTTTTCAGGCATTTTTACCCGGATAACCCATCAAGCCAGAAAAACTGTACTTTTGCAGCCGAAAAACAAAAGGAGATTGAATATCCAAATTTCAACATACCGGCCCTGGCTCTACGCGGGCATATTGGCCCTTCTGGCGCCGGCTCTGCTGATCAACCTGGGCGAGCTGGCCTTTATCGATGACGAGAGCATCCGCGCGCTGGTAGCCCTGGAGATGAAGCTTTCCGGCAACTACATCACGCCCACCCTGCACGGGGAATATTATTACAACAAGCCGCCTCTGTGGAACTGGATCCTTCTGCTTTTCTTTGGACTTACCGGCAAAGTCAATGAATTTACCGCCCGCATCCCCACCGTATTCTGTTTGTTGGGGTACGGCGCCACGATCTATTATTTTTTCCGCAAGCATTACAGCCGCAAAGTAGCCTTCCTGAACGCTTTTTTCTTCATTACCTGTGGCCGCGTGCTATTTTGGGACTCCATCCTTGCCCTGATCGACACCTGCTTTTCATGGGCCACCTTCACGGCATTTATGGTAGTCTATCATCATTTTCAGAAGGAGAACTGGTTAAAGCTATTCCTTTTGTCCTACTTGCTGACGGCGGCGGGTTTTCTGATGAAAGGACTGCCGGCAGTTGTTTTTCAGGGCACGACGCTTTTGGCCTATTTCGCCTACCGTCGCCGTTTCTGGAAATTGTTTTCCTGGCAGCACGTTGTGGGGGGATTGTCCTTCCTGCTGATCGTCGGAGGTTATTATCTGATCTATCACCAGTACAACAGCCTGGAGAATGTTTTTTCCACGCTGTTCCGGGAATCCTCAAAACGCACCGTAGTCAATTTCGGCCTCTGGAATACGATAGGGCACTTTTTTACCTTCCCTTTCGAGATGGTGTATCACTTCCTACCCTGGTCGTTGATGATCCTCTATTTTATCCACAGGGATGTACTGGCGAAACTGCGGGCCGATAGCTTCATCACGTTCAATCTGGTCGTTTTCCTGGCCAATATACTGGTCTACTGGACGTCTCCGGAGGTCTATCCCCGTTACCTCCTGATGCTGGCGCCGCTGATCTTTTCCGCGTACATATACCTGCATGACTTTCACGAAGCGAACCGGACCTGGCAGTACCGGCTCATCAACGTTCTTTTTTTTATTTTCTGCATCGCCGCTGCGGTTCTCGCCTTTGTACCTCTTTTTGTTGAACGGCCTGAAGGGATCCCCTACCGGTACGCGGTGAGCCTGGCCGTGGGGCTTACCCTCAGCGGGCTTGCGTACCTGTACTGGCGCTGGAAGCAGGAACGCCTGCTGGTGCTGATCGCCGTGCTGCTCACCTTCAGAATAGGCTTCAACTGGTTTGTGCTGCCCGACCGCAACGACAACGATTTCGGCGACCTCTGCCGACAGACGACCAAAGATGTAGCCGAGGAATTCAAAGGCCGGGAAATGGCCATTTACAAACAAACCCTCATGCAGCCGACCAATTCCTTTTACCTGACCAACGGGCGGGGAGCGATCGTCCCCCGTAAAAGTGATAACTTTGATAAAGATATCCTGTACATTATCGACCCGCACGCCTACCGGGAACTGAAGTACCAAAAAGTCGGGGAATTTAAAGTGCGCCATGGAAAACTGACGTATGAGGTCGGCCTATTAAAATGAATATCCCTATGTCTCTTAAATTATCAGTTGTTGTAACGGTATACAACGAAGAGCTCAATATCAGGCCACTCTTCGAGCAGCTTACTACTGCTCTTGAAGGGTTGGATTACGAGATCGTTTACGTGGACGACGGTTCTACCGACCATACCCTCAGGGAACTGTACAGCATTCAACACCCCCGGCTCAAGGTGGTGGAATTCCGTAAAAATTACGGACAGAGCCTGGCCCTTATGGCCGGCATTGAGCAGGCCAGAGGCGAGTTCATCGCTACCATGGACGGCGACCTGCAGAACGACCCCTCCGATATCCCGATGATGTTGCAACTGGCAGAAGAAGGCAACTACGACATGGTGGCCGGAGAGCGGGCCAACCGCAAGGATGGCATGTTCCTGCGCAAGATTCCCAGTAAGATCGCCAATTTCATCATCCGGAAATCATCCGGAGTGCACCTGAAGGATTACGGCTGTGCCCTCCGGGTGTTCCGCGCGGATATTGCCAAAGACATGGGGATATATGGCGAGCTCCACCGGTTCATTCCGGTTTTGGCCCACCTGGAAGGCGCCCGCATCACTCAGGTGCCCGTTAAGCATCATGCGCGGGAGTTCGGCCAGTCCAAGTACGGCCTCAACCGAACCTTCAAAGTGGTCAGCGACCTGCTGCTCATGCTTTTCCTCAAAAAGTACATGCAAAAACCGATGCACCTGTTTGGCAACACCGGCGTTTTCCTGTTTGCCGTCGGTGCGCTGATCAACCTTTATCTCATCGTACTCAAAATACTCGGGCAGGACATCTGGGGCAAGCCTCTGCTCATCCTGGGCCTGATGCTGGTCATCGCCGGCATACAGCTGGTCACGATCGGCATCGTCATCGAGATACAGATGCGCACCTATTTCGAATCGCAGCAGAAGCGGCCCTACAAGATCCGCCGGGTGGTAAAAGGAGGTGTAGCGGAAGAGGTGAAAGCGGGGTGAAGGGAGAACTTATTTCTTACTGCAATACAACTTTTGATATGAGCAGGTGGATTGAAATGCTTGGACATGCATAGAAATGGGGAAATGCAGTCCCGAGCTCAAGCAGGGCGGACATTTCCACTGCATTTCAATACATTTCCACGTGTTTCTTTCTTAGTGTGCTAAATGCACTTACCGAAAGGCGTAAACTTTTATAGGTTGTTACGGCGCGCAGGGGATTAATGGGCAAATTGTCCATTATTTCACCCACTAAAAATAGAGTAAGCTATGAAAAACAACCTACTCACTTTCGTTCTTCTGCTATTCAGTTCCTTCGGTGTTTTAGAAGCCCAGTCCTATGAAATTTTCGTCAGTGACGCCGGAAATTTTTCTTCCTTCTTTCAGGTCCTCAGATTCGATGCCAACGGAGAAAACGGAGAAGTGTTCACCAATGAGCAGCTGGCCTGGCCTCAGGATATTGTTATTCTGGAACACCGAAACTCCGTGATCGTATCCAACCTGAATTCGGGGAAAATCACCGAATACAACATCGATAGCGGGGAGTATCTCGGTGATTTCGCAACGGGAATAAGTGGCCCGACCAGGATGAAGATTGGCGCCGATGGTTTGTTGTATGTACTCCAATGGCAGGGCAATGGCAGAGTACTGCGCTATGATCTGGATGGCAATTTTGTGGATACCTTTACGGATACCAATGTGACGAACAGCATCGGTTTGGACTGGGACGCCTCCGGCAATCTCTACGTTTCTTCTTATAATGGAAGATACGTTCAGCAATTCAACAGCTCGGGAGAGAGTATGGGCCGGTTCATTACTTCCAACCTCAACGGGCCTACGAATATCTGGTTCGATGACGAAGGCAACCTCTTCGTATCGGATTGGAATGCGGGGTCCGTCAAAAAATTTGATGCTTCCGGCAACTATATCGGGGTATTCATTAATGGGGTAGGATCGGTTGAAGGAGTAGATTTTCTCCCGGATGGGAGCCTCCTGATCGGCGCCGGACAAAATTCATCGGTGAACAGGTATGACAGTGAAGGAAATTTTATTGAAGAATTTATTCCCCAAGGAACCCTGGGGTTGCGGCTGCCCAATGCAGTAATAATCAGAGCGCTTGGGATATCGTCCCTCCATGAGGTTCCCGAACAGGTGAATTTTATAGCCCCTTCTGTTGGTACGGAATTCAGTGTCATCGGTACGAATGCGGCCGCCGGTATTGAGTCTTTTGAAGTATACGATGTCCAAGGGCGAATGCAGGTAAGGATTCCCTACTCCGGGAATACCACGTTCTGGAATGCTTCGGCCGTTGCGGAAGGGCTGTATCTGATCGTCGCCCGGTTGAAGGACGGGGCAGCCTGGAGCCAGAAGGTGGTGGTGAAGAAGTGAGCTAACGTCAGCAGTTTCTCGTGGTATAGTGCTTCCGGATTTCCGTCTTTATTACTTCGGAATAGAGCCCTACTTCAAAGTCGGAAGTGGGAAGTGGGAAATATGCCCGAGTGAAATGCTTTGTGGCTTTCCTTATTTCCCTTATAAGACAAAGTAGTAGTAAACCTGGCTGCCGGGTTAGGAGCACAACCGCCCTGCCCGGCAGTTTTCTTTCCCGGCTGTCGGATCCAATCCATCCTTCTGCGCACTGTTTTGTCTAAACTGCGTCAGGAATAGTATATTTATTTCGGAGTTTGATCTGCATCGACGGATATTCGTGCTATTCTGAAACCACCTCGCTATTCACGGGCATATGATAAAAGACCTACTCCAGCACGGTTGGAAATCACAAGTGCGCTCTTCTTTCTGGCAACGCAGCCTGGCGGTTAACATCCTGCTCGGGCTTTTTGTCGTTTACCTGATGCTCAACTTTCTGGCGCTGGGTTTTTTCCTGGATGTGATACTGGCGGAGGCTTTCCCCGATGAAGATCCTTTCACCCTGTTCAATGGGTTCCTCCTCTATACCATTTTAGCGGGATTGGCGTTTCGGTTTTTCATGCAAAACTTTCCGGTGCTGGATATCCAGAACTATCTTTTGCTGCCTATTCCGAAAAGGCATCTCTTCCACTACTTGCTGATAAAATCTGTGTTCAACGTGGTGAACCTGATGCCCCTGCTGTTCATCGTTCCCTTTGCCGGGAAAGTCGTTTTTCCACAGGAAGGCAGCACATCAGGTTGGGTTTGGGTGGCCCTCCTGTTGGCTATTGTGTTGTTCAATAATTTCCTTGCCTTTTACCTGAAGCGGCAGTTTACAGCTCACCCTTTGGCGGTAATTGGCAGCCTGGCTGGCCTTGCTGGATTGATACTGCTGGACGTTAAGGAGGTACTGCCATTGTCCGGATACTTCGCAAGCGCCGTGGGTTATGTCATCGCGCATCCGGTTGGGTTAGTCCTCGGGGCCCTTCTCGTGTTGGGTGCTTACTTTCTGACCTATGGTTTTCTTCGCCGTTATACATACCTGGATGCTCTGGAAGGGCAGGGGCAAACCGCGAGAAGCACCCAGGGTTTTGCTGCATTGGAGCGCTTTGGTAAAGTAGGGGCTTACCTGCAGCTGGAATTGAAGCAGATCTGGCGCAACAAGCGGCCTAAAACCATGCTGGCGCTGAGCATAGTGATCCTTTTTTATCCCTTTCTGGCCATTGATGATTTCAATCAGGGAGAAGGAATGGGTATGTTGCTTTTCATGTTTGTCCTGGCGATCGTCTTTCCGATGGCCACCTACGGCCAGTTCCTCATATCCTGGGACAGCCATTATTTTAGCCTTATTCTTGCGCGGAGAGTATCTTTCCGGGAATACCTCGAAGGTAAGTATTATCTGTTTATATTATTGACCACCCTGACCACCACCCTTTGTCTCCTGTATGGCTTTTCCAACCGGGATGCTCTTCCTATCGTGCTGGCCGCCGGCCTGTTCAACCTGGGGGTTACTGTTTATTTCGTCCTTTTTATGGCAACCTACAATACACGCCCGGTCGACCCTACGAAGAGTGCTATGATGAATTGGGAAGGGATAGGCGCTTCCCAGTTTGTCCTGCTCCTTCCCGTTTTTCTCCTCCCATGGGGCCTGTATGCGGTGAGCAGCACACTGGTGGGTAGCTTTGGGGCGTTGGCCATCCTGGGTGGAGTAGGACTGGTGGGTATAGCGCTCCGTGGGTGGATGCTTTCGCTGATCCGGCGCCAGTTCGAAAAACGGAAATACATTTTAGCAAGCAGTTTTAAACAGAAGTAAAACATGATAAAAGCGCTCAACCTCAGGAAGCAGTACGGGAAAAACATCGTCCTGGATATTCCCGAACTTGAAATAAAGGAAGGGGTACGCTTCGGCCTGGTAGGTAATAACGGCGCCGGAAAAACGACGCTGTTCAGCTTGTTGCTGGACCTGATCCGGGCGACGAGTGGCGCCGTAGAGCTGAAGGGGCAGGATGTTGCCCGGTCGGATGATTGGAAAAGCTATACGGGTTCTTTTTTGGACGAAACCTTCCTCATCGGATTCCTTACGCCCGAGGAGTATTTTGTCTTCGTCGGAAAATTGTACGGCCTGAATGAAAGTGATGTCTTTTCCTTTCTGAAAAGGTTTGAAGAGTTCTTTAACGGGGAGATCCTGGGGCGCGATAAGTATATACGAGACATGTCGAAGGGCAATCAGAAAAAGGTCGGAATCGCAGGCGCTCTTCTCGGCAACCCCGAAGTGATTATCCTGGATGAACCTTTCGCCAACCTCGATCCCAGCTCTCAGATACGCCTTAAAAAGCTCATTCGGGAACTGGAACAGGACAAGACCATTCTGATCTCCAGCCACGACCTGGCACACGTCACTGAGGTATGCAACCGTATCGTGGTCCTGGAAAAAGGGAAGATCATCCGGGATATCGAGGCTAATCAGGATACGCTTCGGGAACTGGAGGCTTATTTCTCCGCCTGATCCGTTTCCGCTATGCGTTGGACTTCAGCTGCGTACAATCCGTACTTGTCTTCCCGAATGACGAAGCTGGCCTTGTCCCCGTCGCTTATTGTCCCCCGGAGGTTTTTGCGCTGGAAATAGAACTCCTCCCGGGTCTCCGGCACGCGGATATAACCATACCCTTTCTGCGCTAAAAAAAACTGGACGATTCCTACGGGCATAAACGACCTGAGCTGTTTGAGCCTGTAAGTTAGGGCGTAACTCGAAGTTACTCCCAACTTCAGGGCGCTTTTTATTCCGCGAAACGCTCTAAAGCTCTACCTTTGAAGCCAACATTCAAAAATAGCGCAGCATGCAGTTTGCAAACCCCATTCCGGTTAAGGAAATAGCCGCAAAGATCGGCGCCCGGATCATTGGCGACGACAGCCTGATGGCTACCGGTATCAACGAGATCCATCAGGTGCGCAAGGGCGACATCACCTTTGTAGATGTGAAAAAGTACTTCGATAAATCCCTTAAGTCCGATGCCTCCATTATCATCCTCAATGAAAAGGTGAAATGCCCGAAAGGCAAGGCGCTCTTATGGTGTGACAACCCTTTCGAAGCGTATAACAGCATTGTGCTGGAGCATCGCCCTTTCCGGCCGCTATCCACCACCATTAGCGACACGGCCGAGATCCATCCCACGGCCATCATCGAACCCAATGTTGTTATCGGACATCATGTGACGATCGGCGCCAATACGCATATACAGGCCAATGTGACGATCGCTGAGCATGTCATCATCGGAAATGATGTGGTCATACAGTCCGGAGCGGCAATCGGCACCGATGCTTTTTACTTTAAGCGTACCGAAGAGGGCTACCTGCCATGGCGGTCCGGCGGGCGGGTGATCATCGAGGATAAGGTTCGTATCGGGGCAGGTTGTACGATCAATAAAGGCGTTTCTGGTGATACGGTGATCGGCGCCGGCACCAAGATCGATTGCCAGGTACACATTGGCCATGATGTGGTGGTGGGGAAAAACTGCCTCTTCGCGGCTCAGGTAGGTATCGGCGGAAATACCGTAGTTGGCGATGAAGTCATCATCTACGGACAGGCGGGGATATCACACAATGTAACAATAGGCAACAAAGTAATTATACACGCCAAATCGGGTGTGTCAAAAAGCCTGGAGGAAGGGAAGTCTTATTTCGGCTATCCGGCGAATGAAGCGAGGACCATGTATAAGGAACTGGCGGCGCTGCGGCACCTGCCGACGTTCTTTGCCAATTATTACGAAAAGTAAAAGGCGGTTTTACGGCCTGTCACCGCTTGTTCACGCGCTGGGTCGTAATGATCTGGTTGTCCGCTCCGAGCAGTTGAACGAGGTACATGCCCCGGGGCAGATCGCCGACGTAGTACTTTTCACCGTCAACGGCATCAAAGTTCTTCATTTGGCGCCCGACGAGGTTGAACACCGCTACGTGCCTCACTACCTCATTCTTGGTAATGCCGATGTAATCAATAGCAGGGTTGGGAAAGATCTGGAGGTCAACTTTTTCTTTATTATTCTGAGGCTTAATGGTCAGACGGTCACTGAAACTCGTTTGAGAATAGGCGACAGAGAGGCTGAACACGAACAAAAACAGAAAGAGTAAAGAATGCTTCATATAACCGGAGTTTTTAAGTAAGGACTGTATGCACGAGCAAAATACATGAATAATTCTAACAATACAAGCGGCATGTTAACACTTTATAAAAAGTTTAACATGTTTTTTATACTAAACTCCAAAATCCAGCGATAGGTTTAGCGGTTATGCGGCAAAAAGTGTTGTTTTTCCTGTAGAACCCACAACACTTTTTGCCTGCCGGACAATTATTAGTCCACCAACCCGTGGAAGTACTCCGCGAACTCGGCCACGCTCATGGAGCCAAGGTCACCCTCACCCTGGCGGCGTACCGAAACGGCGCCGCTCTCTTCTTCCTTCTCGCCTACGATGAGCATGAAGGGCACCTTGTTCATCTCCGTATCGCGGATCTTGCGGCCGATCTTTTCGCTGCGGTCGTCCACATATCCCCGAATGTCGTAGATGCCCAGTTGCTTCTCTATCTTGGCGGCATAATCATTGAAGCGGTCACTGATGGGCAGCACGGCAAACTGATCGGGCGTCAGCCAGAGGGGGAATTTCCCGCCGGTGTGCTCGATCAGGATACTGATGAAGCGTTCCATGGAGCCGAAGGGCGCGCGGTGGATCATCACCGGGCGGTGCGGCTGGTTGTCGGCGCCGATGTATTCCAGTTCGAAGCGGTCGGGCAGGTTGTAGTCCACCTGTATGGTGCCCAGCTGCCAGGAGCGGCCCAGGGCATCTTTGACCATAAAGTCGAGCTTGGGGCCGTAGAAGGCGGCTTCTCCCAGTTCGGTGGTCGTCTGCAGGCCCGACTCTTTGGTGGCCTCGATGATGGCATTCTCGGCGTTCCGCCAGTTCTCATCGGAGCCGATGTATTTTTCCGGCTTGTCCGGGTCGCGCAGAGAGATCTGGGCGGTGAAGTTCTCGAAGCCCATCTTGGAGAGCACCACCTTGGTGAGGTCCAGTACATTGAGGAATTCTTCCTTGACCTGTTCGGGCGTGCAGAAGATGTGGGCGTCGTCCTGCGTGAAGCCGCGCACCCGCGACAGGCCGTGCAGCTCGCCGCTTTGCTCATAGCGGTAAACGGTGCCGAACTCGGCGATGCGCAGGGGCAGGTCCTTATAAGAATGCGGCCGGTGGCCGTAGATCTCGCAGTGGTGGGGGCAGTTCATGGGTTTGAGCATGAACTCCTCTCCTTCCCTCGGCGTGCTGATGGGGCGGAAGCTGTCCTCTCCGTATTTTTCCCAATGGCCGGAAGTGACATAGAGGTCTTTTTTGCCGATATGAGGGGTAGTGACCAGTTTGTAGCCGCGCTTTTCCTGTTCTTGCCGCAGGAAGTTCATCAGGCGGTCGCGCAATTGGTTACCCTTGGGCAGCCAGATGGGCAGGCCGGCGCCGACGCGGTCGGAAAACATGAACAGCTCCAGCTCGGCGCCCAGTTTGCGGTGGTCGCGCCGCTTAGCCTCTTCGATCATCTGCACGTACTCGTCCAGTTCGCTCTGTTTCGGGAAGGTAATACCGTATACCCGCGTCATCTGCTGGCGCGATTCGTCGCCCTGCCAGTAGGCGCCGGCCACGTTGGTCAGCTTCACCGCCTTGATGTAGCTGGTGTCGGGTACGTGCGGGCCGCGGCACAAGTCGATGAAATTGCCCTGCTGGTACAGCGTGATGTCGGCGGCTTCCTCCTTGCGCTTTTCGAGCAGTTCCAGCTTATACTCATCGCCTTTTTCCTTGAAGAACTCGATGGCATCCTCCAGGCTGATGGGCTTGCGTACGTACGCGTTCTTCTGGCGGGCCAGCTCGATCATCTTCTGTTCGATCTTCGGGAAATCGTCGGAAGAGATGACGTGGCCGCCGGGGTCGACGTCGTAGTAAAACCCACTTTCCGTGGCCGGGCCGGTGCCGAACTTGATACCTGGGTAGATGGCTTCCAGGGCTTCCGCCATCAGGTGGGCGGAAGAGTGCCAGAAGGTCATCTTCCCGTCTTTGTCATCCCAGGTCAGCAATTGGAGGCGAGCGTCGTTGTTGATAGGCCGTGTGGCTTCCCACACCTCGCCATTGACTTTAGCGGAAATGACTTTTTTGGCCAGCCCATGGCTGATGGACTTCGCGATGTCGAGCGCCGTCGTACCGGCTTCATACTGGCGTTTCTGGCCGTCGGGGAAAGTGATGTTAATCATATTTGATCAGTTTTGCCTATTGCTCCCTACGAACGGGCAATAGAAATAGTTCATTTAGTAGTGATCAAAAAACAAATTCTCCCAGAGGCTTTGAAGAAGCAGATCGTTTTTGGCCGTATGGCCTTTCATAGGGCACTAGTTCTTCAAACCGTCGAACTTGTTTTTTGAAGAAGGCTGCAAAATTAGGTGTTTTTTGGGTGGGAAGGGAATTTTGGGTTGGGAAAGTTCGGAGTGGAGGGGATGCAAAAAAATGCCTGCGCTATCTGCCCTACCGCTTAAACTCCTGCAAATTCGTGGACAACCCAAAGTGGTTCAGCCCGCCGCCCAGGTGGAAGGCCGAGTAGCCGTAGTCGATCCGGAAGCGGTTGACCTTGAACCCGGCGCCGAAGGAGAAGCCCGCCAGGCTGCCGAAGTTGTCGACGGAGAGCTCCTTACGCATGAAGTGGTTGTAGCCGAAGCGCAGGCGGAAGTTGTCCTTCTTGCCGAAGAGGAACTCCCCGTTGAAGACGAAATGGCGGAAGAAGTTGTCGAACCAGATGCTGCTTCGGCTGCGCTCGGTGTCCACCTCGCCGAAGAAGAGGGTAGAAGGTTCGGCGTTGGGATCGTCGTAGAGGATGTTCCAGCGGTTGAAGTGGCGGTAGATGACGGAAAAGCGGAAGGGCAGGTAGCGCAGGCGCTTGGAAATGCCCAGCTGGATCTCAAAGGGGATGGGCTCCGGGTTGTCCTCCTGGTAAGTCGTCAGTTGGGTGCCGATGTTGCGAAACACAACAGTGGCGGTGAAGTTGCTGGAGGTGTCGAAGTACACCCCCGCCAGGTCGGCCGCCATGCCGAAGGAGGAATAGCCCTCCAGTTGGGAGGTAATGGCCTTCAGGTTGGCGCCCAGGGCCAGCCGGTCGTACACCTGTTTGGCGGCGCCGAAATTAATGGCGTATTCCGCTGCTTTGAAGGTGCCCAGTTGTTCGCCCAGTTCATTGGTTTGGTCGAAGGCGCCGTAGCTGACGTACTGCACGCCGGCATGGCCGGTAATGCCCGCTTTGCCGAAATGATGGGCATAACTGGCATAGCCGTGGCTGATACCCGCCACGTGAAAGCTGTGGGTGAAGGCCAACTGCTGATGCATGCGCTCGTTGAGCAGCGACGGGTTAGGCAGGGCCAGGGTGGCGTCGTCATCGCGCACGGTGATCAGGTTGCCGCCCAGGGCCGACACCCGAGCCGAGGGGGAAAGGTTGAGGAATTCAAAGGTGTTGATGCCGCCGATCTGGGCGGAGGAAGGCCCGGCCGAAAGAATCAAGGTGAATATCCCAAGAGCTAACAGCCGAAGAAAGAACAGTGGAAAGTTGATGGTAGAGGGTGTGGGGTGTGGGGTGTACGGTGTATGGTGTACGGTGTGGGGTGTGCGGTGCCCCCGAATACCGTACAGCGAACAGCGAATAGCATCAATACTATGTATTACAGAGAGTAGTCTTTTATTCATATTTTTCAAGTTTCTTTATCCACGGTTCAAAAAACCGGCCTCTGGTTATCCGGTACCTGTGAAAACCGAACAGCGCCTTTCTTCATTCATTTCCATTCTCCCGTTCCGCTTCCGCTTCCAGTTCATCTGCATTGTCCACCTTCCAGATGGTGCGGCAGACGCCGTCTTCGCAGTTCATGGAGCGGATGTGCTCGCCGGCCAGGCTGAATTTTTTTAGCAGTCCCTGCTCTTCACCGTTCCGGTAAGTGCCCTCGGCTCTCTTGTTGCCGTTTTTATAGTATTCCACAAAGGGGCCGTTCTCGGTGTTGTCTGCAAAGGTAACGACTTCCATCAATTGCCCGTCGGGATAGTAGCGTTTCCATTCGCCGTACATGACATTGGCCTCATACTGGCCTTCCTGCTCCAACTGCCCCTGCTCGTAATAGGCGCGGTAAGGGCCTTCGAAGATGCCCATCCGGTGGGTCTCTACGACTTGGGTGTCACCGTTATCGTAGTAGAGGACGCGCAGGCCGTCGAGGGTGTCGTTGCTGTAATGCGCTTCCTCTACCTTTACCCCGTCGGCATTGAATTTCTCATAGCGGCCGTGCCGCGCAAAGTCCGATTTCTTGCGTTCGTATTTCTCGGTGTATCCGTAGCTGTCTTCCGCTTCTACCTGTTCGGTATTGCGCTGGCAGGCGAAGAGTAGCGCAAGTAAGCAACCGGTAAGGATCGTAATTCGGGACATTCGATTGGATATTTAATGGTTGAGGGGCGGGCATAATTGAAAATGGAACGCGAATTTGCGCCGATTATGCGGATAACGCGGATTTCGGGAAGATACAGCGGCGGATTCTCGCAGATTTCATGTCTGTTTGTGTTCCAAAATCTAATAATGCTCACCCCTCATTGAATGATTATACTGCTAATAACGCAAAATATCCGGCTAGATTATGGCGTGCGGGAGCCTCATTTTGTCCTGGAAATTACAACCGTTCGGCAATAGGGTGGCCTCAGGCAACGAAAGCCGGCCCTTTGGGCGTTCTTTTAATGCAACTATTCGCCACCCCCACGTGATTTCACCCATTGCCATAGCGCCTCGCGCACTGAGGGGCAACTACATTTAGTGCGCGAAGCACTAGCTTCTTCCCGGAGAAAAACCTAATTTATACCATACAATGAAGCGATGGTTCCATAACCTTTATTATTCCTTTCCGGTGCAGCTGTTGGTGGTGCACCTGCGCAGCAACCTGCTCCTGATCGGGTTATGGATCCTCTTTGCGTTGCTCTTTTCAGGGTCCCTGGGCCGGAAGTATGGCTTTCAGTACCTCTTCCTCGACCCGGAATACCTGGGGCAGGTCAATTTCTGGAGTTTTTTCTTTGTTGGACTGGCCTTCGGCAGTTTTTTCATGAGCTGGAACCTGACCCTTTATCTGCTCACTTCTCACTACTTTCCCTTTCTGGCCTCCCTCTCCCGGCCCTTCACCAAGTTTGTGATCAACAACATGGTGCTGCCGCTGTGCTTTTTTCTCTTCTACATGGCCTTTGTTTTTCACTTCCAGCGGTACTACGAGAGCCTGAGTGTTGGGGTTATTTTGATGAACTGCCTGGGCTTTCTGGTTGGGAGCATCACGCTGGTCTCCTTTTATTCCCTGTACTTCCAATTTACCAACCGGGATATTTCGTATTACGAGCGCCCTGGGTTCAACCCGCCCAACCTGAGCTTTGCTCCCGGCCGCCGGCAGGTCGATGTAGAGTACATCAAGCTCGACACTTCGCGCTGGAAGGTGGCTACCTATCTATCCGAGTCGCTGCAACCTCGCCTGGTGCGCAGCGTGGCCCACTACGACAGCAGCCTGTTGATGAGCATCTTCAAGCAGAACCACCTCAATGCGCTCATCCTGCAGCTATTGAGTATGATGGTGTTGCTGGCCCTGGGCTATCTCATCGATTATTCCCCGTTCCGGATACCTGCCGGCGCCAGCCTTTTTATTCTGGCCAGTGTGCTTACCGCTGTCATCGGAGCGGTCACCTACTGGTTCAATGAATGGCGGGCGACGGTGATCCTGGTTGCGCTGGTGGCCATCAACTTCATAACCCGCTCCGAACCGTTCAACCACCAGAACCGGGCTTATGGCATGGACTATCAGGCGCCGCCGGCGGCCTATACCGTAGAAAAGATCCAAGGAATATGCAGCGACCCGCAGATCGAAAAGGATAAAAATGCTACGATCGCCATTCTGAACCGGTGGCGGCAAAAGGTGGCCCCGGCGGGATTTCCCAAACCCCAAATGGTGGTCCTTTCCGTGAGCGGCGGGGGGCTCAAGGCCGCCAGCTGGGCCATGAAGGTGGTGCAAACGGCCGACAGCCTTACCCAGGGCCGCCTGCTCGGCCAAACAACATTGATGACCGGTGCTTCCGGAGGCATGCTGGGCATGGCCTACCTTCGGGAGTTGTACCTGCGGCAGCAGCTCGGGCAGCCGGTCCCCCTGTACAGCCGGCAGTACATCGACAACATCACCAAAGACCTGTTGAACTCGGTGGCATTTACCATCGTCTCCAATGACCTCTTCCTGCCCTGGGCCACCTTTGAAACCGGAGGCTATACCTACCACAAGGACCGTGGATACATCTTCGAGCAGCAGCTCAATGAAAATACCGGCTTCATCCTCGACAAGGCCGTCCGCGATTACCGGGAGGCCGAGCAGGCCGCTGTCATTCCCATGCTTTTTCTCACCCCCAGCATCGTCAATGACGCCCGGCGGCTCATCATCTCCCCACAGGGCGTGTCTTATATGATGGCGCCGCCGGCAGGGCAGTACCTGCCCAACACCGTAGAGGCCGACGCCGTCGACTTCGGCTGGATGTTCAAGGGCCAGAACGCCGATAACCTGAGGTTTCTGACCGGCCTGCGCATGAATGCCACTTATCCCTATATTCTGCCCAACGTCCACCTGCCCAGCCAGCCGGAGATCGAGATCATGGACGCCGGCTTCATCGACAACTACGGCATGATCTCCGCCACCCGGTTCATCCAGGTGTTTCAGGATTGGATACGCGAGAACACCAGCGGCGTGGTGTTGCTTCAGATCAGTAGTTCCGAAAAACTGGAGCAGGTGGCGCCCAGCGGAGGGCAGGGCATCATCGAGTCTCTGATCAACCCGCTCGGCATCGCCGGGAAGGTGCTCGAACGGCAGGAATTCGAGCACGACAACACCGTAGGTTTTATCTACGACATCCTGGGCAAAGAACATTTCAACGTCATCCGATTTATGTACCGCCCGTCCCGGTCCAATAAACTGGAAGCTTCCATCTCTTTCCACATCACCGAGCGGGAAAAGGAAGATGTACTGAGCGCCATACAGTTAGAAGAGAATAAGGCCAGCCTGCGACAGTTGGTGCAACTAATCTCCGCACCGGTCAAACAAAATGCTGCCCACCGGCATTTGGATGAGTAGTTTCGTTGATTCGTCTCTGCCCGCCATAACTTTATGCGGAGGCGGGTATTCGTTATTCGTTTTCGCCCGCTGGAAGCTGAAGCTTTACGCGAAGGCTTTGGCGAAGGCGGGTATTCGTTACCCGTGTTTACTTGTAGGCCAAATGGCCGCCGCGGGAAAGGAAAAAAGAACACTTGTATGAAAAAGATAAGCAGTGAAGTGGTACGCCAATCCTTAACCTATGAGGCGTACCGACAATTGACCGACGAATTACTTGCTCAGGGCAAAACCACTGGCGAGAATCACAGCGAGGCGATGATCCACTATACGCAGCTCAACGTGGCCCGGATGAACCGCCTGGACAAGACCACCCGCTTGCTGGAGAACGTTCAAGAACAACTCCGGCATCTCAACCAGCCGATGATCTGGCTCACCCTCACCGAAGCCTGGTGCGGCGATGCCGCTCAGATCATCCCCGTGCTGCAAAAGATGGCGGATGTCAGTGAGCATATCGAACTGCGCCTCATCCTGCGCGATGAGCACCCCGGGATCATGGACGCCTTTCTGACCAACGGCGGCCGCTCCATTCCCAAAGTGATCCTGCTGGACGCCCGGACGCTGGAGGTGCTCGGCTCCTGGGGCCCCCGCCCGGCGGAAGTGCAGGAGATGGTAATGGCCGCCAGGGCCGATCTTAGCGCTATGACGGATAAGGAGGAAAAGAAAATACGCTATTTGGAACTCACCGCTGCCACACAAAAGTGGTACGCCCGGGATAAGACGCGGAGTATTCAGCAGGAGTTCCTGACAGCCTTGAGGGAGGGTGTAGGGGCTAGGGTGGGGGCATAAGCTACGTTTGTGTATCCTCCCGGAAGCGGTCAATGTTGAGGAATCGCTAACGATCAAACCGTTCATATGCCATCCCGTTTTTTTATCGCTGCAGGAATGACGAATCAAAGCTTTGCCTTGGTGGTATTTCTGGCCAGTCTCTGCTTTGGTGTGTTATCCACTTTTTCAGCAACTGTAATGAGCCTGGCTCATGGTGAGACGATCGACGCCCTCTGGGTCCTGAATCTGTCTTTCTATTATCTGCTGCCGGGTTTTCTATGGCCAATCCTCACGCCTTTAATCCTCTTTCTGGCCCGGCGATGGCCTATTTTAAAAAGCGATTTCTGGCGCCGGAATCTGGTGCGGCATTTGCTTTTTGCGCTCGTCCTGGCCCCGCTGTTCCGTTTGCTGGCAATTGCGCTCGACTTTACACTTAAAGAGAGCGTTGGATTGATCGACGTGCCGGCATATGAGGTCATCTATGAGGTCCGTTATATCATTCTGGCCTCTGCTCCGGAGGCTATAATAACCTATTTTTTTATCCTGGGCATTTACCTTTTATGGCGGCAGTACCAATCTTTATTGGTTCCGGCAGCGGAGGGAAGGCAGGAAGAGAAAATTAAAGCCCAATATGGAGGGAAGGCTTTTTTTCTGGCAGTAAAGGATATTTTGTGGGTGGAGGCGGACGGCAACTATGTCAATCTCTATACTAAGGATAAAAGATACCGGCAACGGAGTACGCTATCGGGAATTAATAAAAGGTTGGGCCAGGGGCAATTCTTCCGTATACACCGCTCTTTTATCGTCAACCGTGAAGCTGTTGCGAATTTGAAACACTGGCGGCGCGGAGAGTATTTGATAGAATTGAAAAACCGGCGAACACTAACTTCCAGCCGGGGATATCGAAAAGAATTGCTGGCGCTTTTGGAAAGCTCCCGTTAGGTTAGACTCATCCCTTGAAAGGTTACAAAGGCCCCCGCCTGCTTGTGGTTTTTAAATGGATGAAGTTCATTTGAAAAAAAAGCATGAAAAGGATCACCCTGATTGTTTTGGCCAACCTGTTCTTCGGCCTGGCCTGTTCTCTGGCGCAAGTACAGAATCTCACGGTCGAACCCAACCACTCCACCATTGGATTTAAGGTTCCTATCGCCGGCGGTATGACCCTGGTCTATGGGCGCTTTTCCGAATTTGACCTTAAACTTTCCCTAATAGACGGTGACTGGACGAAATTGGGCGCAAGCTTCATCATCCAGGCCGGCAGCATCGACACTGGCATAAAGGGCCGGGCTGAGCATCTCCGTTCCGCCGATTTCTTTGATGTGGAAAAATATCCGGAGATCGTCTTTAAAATAAGCGAGATCGTGGAGGCTGGAGAGAACACTTTTCTGGCAAGAGGCCCTTTTACCATGCACGGTGTTACCAGGAACCTGGAGATCCCATTTCAGGTATTGGGAGTTGACGGAAATACCATCGGCATCCAGGTTAGAATGAAACTCAACCGCCGGGATTTCGGCGTTGGCAGCGGATTTACGCACTCCTCCATCGAGAATTTCCTGGCTGATGAGATCGACGTAGAGATCAATTTCTGGACGAAGAGGGATAAGCGGGAATCGGTGGATTAGGTTCTGGCTGATTGGGTTAACTTGGTTGGACCGTGATCAACCCAATCAGCCATCACCGCTCATAATACACCCGATACACCGCATCCGCAAAGTCATCGGACACCAGCATGGAGCCATCGGGCAGGAATTCCAGGTCGACGGGGCGGCCCCAGACGTCGCCCTTGTCCAGCCAGCCGGTGGCGAAAGGTTCGTAACTCACCGCTTTGTTCCCATCCAGCTTAACCTGCATGATCCGGTAGCCGATCTTCTCGCTGCGGTTCCAGGAGCCGTGCTCGGCGATGAGCAGGTGGCCGCGGTATTCCTCCGGGAATTGCTGGCCGGTGTAGAATTCCAATCCCAGGGGCGCGACGTGAGGCCCCAGTTTCTGTACCGGAGCGGTAAACTCATCGCAGGAGCGCCTGCCGCCGAATTCCGGGTCGGGCAGATCGCCTTCGTGGCAATAGGGGTAGCCGAAGTGCATGCCGTCCTGCGGGGCGTGGTTGAGCTCACAGGCGGGCTTGTCGTCGCCCAGCCAGTCGCGGCCGTTGTCGGTAAACCAGAGCTCGCCGGTTTCCGGATGCCAGGTGAAGCCCACCGTATTGCGGATGCCCCGGTGTACGATCTCCATACCCGTGCCGTCCGGATTGAGGCGGGTGATTGAGGCGAAGATCTCGTCTTCCGATTCGCAGATGTTGCAGGGGGCGCCGACCGGCACGTACAGCTTGCCGTCGGGGCCGAAGGCGATGAACTTCCAGCCGTGGTGGGTCTCGGTGGGGTAGTTGTCGAAAATGACAATGGGCTCGGGCGGGTTTCCGAGGTTTTCTTCGATGTTCTCGAACTTCAGGATGCGGCTCACTTCCGCCACGTACAGGTGGCCGTCGCGGAAGGCCACGCCGTTGGGCATCTTCAGGCCTTTGGCGATGGTGAAAACAGTGTCGGCGCGGAAGTCGCCGTCTTCATCTCTCAAAGCGTATACCTTCCCCTCCCCACGGGTGCCGACGAAAAGGGTGCCGTTGGGGGAAAGCTCCAGCGAGCGGGCGTTCTTGACCCCTTCCGCAAAAGCGGCGATCTTGAAGCCCTGGGGCAGCGTGATCTTGTCAAGCGGCAGTTTGGAGGGTTCGAATACCTTAACGGGCGGATTGACTTTGCCACAGGCGGTGAGGAGGAATAGGGATAGGATATAGGCTATTCTCATGGTAATCGGTTTACTATAAGAACAGGGATAGTGGGTTAACGTTTACAGTTGCAATGTCTTCTTTGTCGCTTGCCGACCATTGATTGTATTTTGAGCAAAATTCAAAACAAAACATTTGAAATGAATGTCATATTTTTTCTTATTGGCCTGTTCACCACAAATCAAAATGTGAACAACATGATCATAGCGGAAAATATCAAGTGTATTATCCAATATTTTGAAGAAGACGAAAATCTTCACCACAAAAATATCGGACTCCTTGCCAATCATAGTCGCGAAGAAATGGCGCCCGTATTAGCCTTCCTGAAAACGGAAATTCGAGGGTTGAGCATCGCCCATATTCCATCAGATACCTTGAAAAAACGCATGTGCTTCCCTTCGGAACACGATCTGATCATACAAATGCCGGAAGGAATCCTTCAGGCCGCACCGGGAACTTATACCTATAGTTTTCAATCCCGGCTGAAAAATATTTTTGGGACTTACGACATTGAACTGAAAGCAGTTGATGGGCATCTTTCCAAGGGACAAGAGCAGTTGTTTTCCACTTCAATAGGAGGATAGGCAAGCACTAGGCTTTCTGGCGTTGAGGACTGTTCGAAGTTTGGTTTCATGACGTATGATTCTGACACGCAAGAACTCAACCCAACTTATTCACCTCCCGGAATACCTCATCCTTCGGCTCCCACAGCTCGACCTTATTGCCTTCCGGGTCCATGATCCAGCCGAACTTACCGTACTCGTATTCCTCCGGCTCGCCGACAACCTCCACCCCTTCTTCCCGCAGCAGGTCGAGCAAAGCGTCCAGGTTCTCCACCCGGTAGTTGATCATGAAGGACGCCTGGCTGGGCGCGTAGTACTCGGTGCTTTCGGGCATGGCGCTCCATACCGTATAGCCCGAATCGCCCTCCTCCTGCCCCCACTGGAGGACGATGTAGCCTTCGGGGGTGGCGGGCAGGCCGAGGTGTTTCTGGTACCAGGCCTGGAGAGCCTTAGGGTCTTTGGCCTTGAAGAAGATGCCGCCGATGCCGGTTACTCTTTTCATGGTATTAGTTTTTAGTTGTTCACGTCAGCTCCGAAACGGCATTTCCGCCCTTTGTTTGCCCCAACCCCTGAAGGGAGCAAAGTGCGAAAATGCCTGATTTCCCTTCAGAGGTTGGGGTAAAATCTAGCATTTTCGGCCGGTGGGCTTAGATTTGCGTTTTTACAACTCTTCCACCACCACATAAATATCGGAACCCAGATAGGAACCGTCAATCCGGTTGTACCAATGCCTCATGCGGGGCAGCTTCATGCCGCCCACTTCTACCAGGCCATCCAGGCGGAGGAGCTCACCGGCGCCCTCGGCGGCGTAGCCATAACCCAGGAGGTGAAAGTTTTCCGGGTTAAAGTAAATGAACCACTCTTCGCCGATAACAGGGTTGTTGAAGCGGGCCGAGATCCGCAGCGCTCTTTGCCCCCCGATGGAGTCTTCCACAACTTCGGGCAACACCTGCACCTCCGGGACGTACAGGCTCATCGGCATGCCGTTGAGCAACTTGTAGAAGTTCCGGTAGCCCTGTGTGCGTTCACATTCCAGGCGGTGCAGGTGGATGGTAGCCGTATCAACTGGGTTGACCAGCGCGCTGTCAACCAGGCTGTAACAACTGTCCTGGATGATGCCCCGGGTGACCAGTGTATTGCCGTAGCGCCGGTTGATGCTGAAGGTATGCTCTGCGTTGTTGAGGAATACTTCGCTGAGGCGGTCCGGGTTTTCGATCCGGGGCTCGTCGATCACGAAATGCAAGTTGGCTCTGGCCCATTTGTCCTGCGGGTCATGGAACTGGATGCTGCGCAGCAGGACGTCGCCGGCGGAAAGGCCGGCCGGCGGGCCTTCGCCGTTTCCGGAGTCCGTGCAGGAAGCCCAAAAAAGGAGCGCCAGAAGCGTGGAAAGTACCGGGATAATTCTCATTGCGGAGGATAGCTGAAATTGTCGGGAAAATGATCTCCCTCACAAAATAGCAGAAAAGGGCTGTTGCGCAAAAAATCTGGAGAAGTTTAGCAGCTTAACACCCCCCCGCCACTTCAATCTCATGGTGGGGTAGGGAATAGCGTTGATCAACCGTCAGGATAATGATCCGGTCTCCGGGTTCACATTTTTTCAGGATATCTTCCAATTGTACGCGCTGAAGCGCTGTTTCGGAATACATCCATAGGGTATTGGTGCGACTGTTCTTTACAGCGACCCTGAACGGAATGTTTGTGGACGGCGACCCCTTCTTGCCGGACAATTTTACCGTAGCGACAGTTAAGGCGCCCTTCATCCCCTGTTCCAGTTTGCATTTTCCTTCCGGAGAATATTCATTGGCCAGCATTTTACCATTAAAAAAGATGGCCGTGCAATCGCGGTAGTTCGGAGCAGGGCGTACATCCAGGAACGGCCACAGCGCTGCTGACTGGGCTCCGGAGGTCAGGGAAAAACAGATAAACAGCAAGGAGGAGAAAAACAGTTTTGCAGTTTGCATGAGCATTATTTTGATCGATTTCTGAAAATAATTGTCCTCACAAAAATGAGCAGGCCGCTCTGCAAAAGCCACAAAACCCTGTAAAACAATGTAAATGAAATGTAAAAGGGTTTTAAGATCTTTGAAAAGGGGGTTAAATTGCAGCCATGAAGCTTATAGTTATTGTGATTTTCTCTGTTGGGTTCTTCTTTTCCGCTTTCAGTTTTGTGAATTACTACGGAAAGGATGCCGGAGCAGACAAGGAATTCTCCCGCAAGGCCAATCTGGCTTTGCGGCAGGCCGGCCATCAATTGCTCAAACTGGCGGGCGATGAGCGCTCAACCATCCCTCCGGTTAAGATAACCGGTCCCGGCGAGTTCACGTTGAAGCTGGAAAATTCCTTCAACTATGATACTTTGCCTCAATTGCTCAATCAGGCCTTGATCTCTTATGGAATTCAGAGGGACTACGAGGTGGTAGTCAAACGGTGTGACGATTATATCCCGATACTTGGCTATAACCGGGCGGCTTTTTCCAAAGGCGAAGTGCCCTGCGTCGGCAGGGAGCAAGTACCCGAATGCCACAACGTCACCCTCATTTTCGCCGCTTCCTCCGGCTCCCCTTCCGGAATGCACTTCCTCCGTTTTTCTCTTCTTGTCGGGGGTCTCCTGGCTTTTATCGGGATAGGTTTTTTCTGGAAAAGGAGCAAAACAGGAGCCGGCTCCTCCCCGTCATCCAGTTCTACTGTCGCTATCGGTAATTTTCACTTTGATCCCCAAAATCAAACCCTCCAGCTTGGTATGCAGCAAAAACAGCTGACCTTCCGGGAAAGTAAGCTATTATATTTTCTGTCCCGTAATGTCAATGAAGTAGTTACGCGAGATACGCTGATCGCTGAGGTCTGGGGCGATGAAGGGGTCATCGTAGGGCGAAGCCTGGACGTATTCATCTCCAGGTTGAGAAAATTGTTAAAAGAAGATGAGACGGTGATGATCCGAAATATTCACAGCGTGGGATACCGCCTTGAAATAGCTGAAAATTGACCGGACTATGATCGACGGGGTGTTCCTCCAGGCGACGGGCAACATCCTGCTGTGAATTCTAATCAACCAATTTCACACTGAACCACTAAATCGAGGGAAATCCTCCCCCCTCGGGGGAGGTGCCGAAGGCGGAGGGGGCTACCTACCATTTCTCACTCACCAGCACGAAAGCCGGCGGTACGTTCAGCGGTACGAAGTTGACGTCCACGTTACCGAATACGTTCTCGTAGAGGCTTTTGGCCAGCAGGGAGTAATGCACCTGGATATAGAGGCCGCTTTTCCGGAGGTAGTGGTGGCAGGTATTGACGATGCTATAGCCCAGTTCTTTGGGCAGCGCCACAAAGGGAATAGCAGAAATAAAGAAGTCGACTTCCTGAGCGCCGATCTGTTCCATGTACTCGCCCAGTTTTTCCGCTGATTCTTCGGCAATGATCAGGCGCTTGTCTTTGATCTTCCGCAGGCTTTCGCAGAATTTGGGATGCACTTCGAAGGCCAGCAGCCGGGCATCCGGGTGCATGCTTTTGAGGATATGCTTGGTGATGACGCCGTCGCCGGCGCCCAGTTCGACGATCAGGCGGGCGTCCTGGAAGTCGATGTGCTTGATCATGCCCTTGCACAGATGTTTGGAACTGCGGGCCACAGTGCCTACTGTTTTCAGGTTCATCAGCCCCTCGCGCAGGAATTCAATACTTTTCATATACAGTCAGTTAATGTCGCTTCTCGAGGACGGATTCGGGCGATACAACGAAGTGAAAAATGATCTGCCACCCATTCGAAAAATACTCAATTGGGGAATGGTCCGGGGACTAAAAGTACAAGCTTTTTATCAGTTGGCGTAATGTTGAAGATCAGGAAAGTAAATTATATGCCTTCTCGCCATCATCTTATCGGCGCGCAGGCCGTAAATGTATGGCACCACAAAAGCGCTGCGCTGCCCTGCCTCGATGAGTTGCTGCCGGAAGGCTTCCGCATCGGCATACCGGGTGAATGCCCCCAGGGTATAGCGATAATAGGCCAGGTTGGGCTCTTTTTCTATCATGGCATCAGGGTATTCTTCCAGCAGGCTGCCCCTGAATTCTCCACTCAGGGAATAGATCTGGACCTTATACAGAAGGTTTTTATTGAGGGCATGGCTTGGAATGGCCGATGAAAGGCCGGTTTCCAGGGTGGGCACCACCAGGCTTTCGGGAGCATCTTCCGGCTTCTTGAAGGAGAACTCAAGGCTATAATGGCCCGACCGCAGGTTGAAACCCTTGGCATCGCCGCAGCGCATGAAGATCTGAGTGCCGTTTATCCCCTTTTGCATCAGGTATCCGGCGGCTATCTCCGCCTGTTTGATACCCTGGAACAGGCGTTTGGACAGCGGCAGTTGTCCCGTGTGGTAAGCCGTTATGATGAGGTGCAGGCCAGGTGTCTCCTGCATCAGTGAGGCTATTTTATCCAGTTGTGTTTTTTGATCTGCATCCAGCACCCGGTCGGTTGCCTGAAAATAGAATGGAGGGAAGGCGTTGGCGGAGCTGCCACCTGTCGGCTCCGCTGTCGGCGTAGCCTGAGATTCCGGCACTTCCGTTGCCAGGTTCTCGCGGGACTGCGATATTGTTTCCTGCACTTTGGGGGTTGCCTCGGCCTCGGCGTAAGGAGGAGGGGTAGGGGGAACAGGCATTACCAGTTCCATTTCCGGCAGGAAGTGATTGAAGTAGGCAATGTATAGGTCGCGTTGGCCGTAACTGTCCTTTCGGGAGGATGAGAAATAGGCGGTAAACCCATCTTTGGCGATGCGGAAATAGGCGTCATCGCCGGCGGAATTTATAGGCATGCCCAGATTTTCCGGTTCCGTCCATCGTTGAGCGCGGCCGTTGTAGACCGCCTTTAGTACGTCCAGCCCCCCCAGGCTTCGGCTGCTGTTGTTGGAACTGAAGTAGAGCGTTTTCCCGTCGCGGGCAAGGAACGGCGTAGTCTCATCGTAGGCTGTGTTGATCACCGGCCCCAGGTTTTTGGGAGCCGACCACCGCCCTTTGGAGTAGGAGGAATAATAAAGGTCAAGGCCTCCGTAGCCACCGGGGCGGCGGCTGGAGAAGTACAGCAGGGTATCGTTGAAAAAGAAGGGGGTACCATCGCCCAGAGCGGTATTCATCGGGCCGCGGAAGGGGTCGGAGGTCAGGGTGCGTTCTTCGATCTTCCGGAAGGTGTCGATGAGGATCTGCCCTGTTTCCGGCGCCCATCCTTTGAAATAGTACAGGGCGCTTCCGTCCTGGTTGAAGCCCAATAGTATTTCGTGCTGTGGGCTGTTCAGGAGGTGATGCATGGCCTGGGCTTTACCCCATTGTCCGACCCCTACCACCTCGGTAGAGAACATGTCGCTGAAGTACTGGCCGAGGCGGTTGTCCGGCAGGCCATTGACGTTGCGCCGTCCTCCCATATTGCCGGGGCGGATGGAGGAAAAGTAAAGTTTATTGCTGAAGTTTTGGCTGAGGACCGGGGCAAATTCGTCGTGGGCTGTGTTGACCTCCGGGCCCATGTTCTCGACCCCGGCTTCGGAGGGTTTATATTGTAAATCCATGCCTTTGGCACACCGGCGGACTTCTTCCCAGGCGATCTGTCGATTGGGGTGGTTGTTTTTAAGCCGGCGAAGGTAATCCTTGTAGGACTCGGCTGCCTTGCCGAATTGGTGCATAGCATGGTAGGCTTTGGCCTGGTAGAACCAGCACTCAGGGTAGGGGGCCTTATCTTCTTTGATCTGCTGCTGAAACAGAGCCAGGGCTTCGTCGAGGTGGTTGAGGTTGTAAAGGCAGACAGCCTGCAGGAACCGGGCTTCCTGGTCGGAATTGACCAGCCCGCGGGTGCTGTTGAGCACAGCGAGCGCTTCAGAGTAACGTTGATGGAAAAAGAATTCTTTAGCCTCCTGCTTCTTCTCTGGCTGAGCCTGAACGGATACCAGGCAAAAAGACACAGCTAATAAGAGTAACAAATGCTTCATGGCCCCCAGCTTTGATAGATAGCTCCGGTACGGCAGTGGCCACTACCCTGCCGGAGCCTTTTATTGTGTTTTCTCACCTTACTTTCTGCACTATCGCGGATTGTCCGCAATGTGCGTACTATTGTCGTCGATTAACCCGGGGTGTGGCCACAAACCAGGTTAAATTTCCTGCTTATAGTCGAAGCTTTCCAGATAATCGCCAACGCGGCGCAGGAACGAACCTCCGAGGAAGCCGTCAACAACACGATGGTCGTAAGAGAGAGACAGGAACATCATGTGCCGCACTGCGATCAGGTCTCCGTACTCGGTTTCTACAACTGCCGGCTTTTTGCGGATTGCCCCGGTTGCCATGATGGCCACCTGCGGCTGGTTGATGATGGGCGTTCCCATTACATTTCCGAAGGTGCCGACATTCGTCAGGGTAAAGGTCCCTTCCTGGATCTCTTCCGGTTTGAGCTTGTTTTCCCTGGCCCTGTCGGCCAGGTCGTTAACTTTTTTGGTAAGGCCTAATAAATTCAGGTGGTCCGCATTTTTGATGACGGGTACGATCAGGTTACCGCTGGGCAGGGCCGCTGCCATACCGATGTTGATATTCTTCTTGCGAATGATCCTGGTACCCTCAACAGAAATGTTGATCATTGGGAAATCCCGGATGGCTTTTGCAATGGCCTCGATGAAGACGGGCGTAAAGGTGATCTTTTCGCCGTGGCGTTCCTGGAATAGGTTCTTAACTTTATTACGCCAATTGACGATATTGGTTACATCAACTTCGACAAAAGAAGTGACGTGGGGCGAAGTCTTTTTAGAATTGACCATATGCTCAGCGATGAGCTTACGCATGCGGTCCATCTCAATGATCTCAGTATTGCCATCTGCAAAGGTAGTAGGCTGAGCCATAGGTTGAGGCTGAGGGGCGGAAGGCGCCGAGGGCTGTGCCTTGGCCTGAGGCTGGGGTTGTTGGGTGAGCTGCGGAGCCTCTTCCCGTACTTCAACGTAGGCCAGGATATCCTTTTTGGTCACTCTGCCGTGCAGGCCCGACCCTTCGATCAGTTCCAGCTCGTCCATACTGATATTCTCTTTTTCCGCGATCGTGCGAACCAGAGGAGAATAGAACCGGTTGCCGGATCCGCTGCGTTCTGCGCCGACAGAAACAGGAACCGGCTCCTGCTGCTGAGGTTGGGTTTTTTCCATGCCGTTCCGGAGTCCGTTCCCGGAAGCAATACCGCCCGAAGCTGTTGCCGCTTCTACCTTTGCTGCCGGGCTTGCTTTGGGCTCCGCTTCTTCCCCTTCCGTACCGATAATGGCAATGGCTTTACCGATCTCTACGGTTTCATTTTCCCCAAACAATATCTTCAGGATAGTGCCGCTTACCGGTGAAGGCACCTCGGAGTCAACTTTGTCGGTGGCAATTTCCAGAATGGTTTCATCTTCTTCTACGGTATCCCCGACGTTTTTTACCCATTTCAGAATGGTGGCCTCCATAATGCTCTCGCCCATTTTGGGCATGATCAATTCAACTTGAGCCATAGGTTCTTCTTTGATTGTGTAATTTGGTTATTATCTGGCTTGGTAGCAAAATGCAAAATTAGCCGAATTCTCCCGCTATTACAAATAACCTGGAACATAGTATTGTTCGATACGCGATCGTTTTTCAAGCCTTATTTTCTGAGGGCTTCCTGTTCCTGCAAGAGAAAATGGCGAACGAAGTTCAGGGCATGGACAGCGCTGTATTCAATGTTTTTCAGGCGGTCTTTGCCGGCATAAACCCGCTGGGTGGCGACTCGTTCAGCGTTGCCTACGGCTATCCATATCGTTCCCACTGGCTTCTCGGGGCTTCCTCCGCCCGGCCCGGCGATGCCGGAAACGGCGACTGCCACGTCTGCTTCGAGCAATTGTACAGCGCCCTTTACCATTTCCGCCACCGTTTGTTCGCTAACAGCGCCGTAGGTTTCCAGGGTTTGGGGGCTCACCTTTAACTGGTTCATTTTTACTTCATTGGAATAGGCAATTATGCTGCCTTTAAAGTAGTTGGAAGAACCGGGTATGGAGGTGATGAGATGGGCGAGATACCCTCCGGTACAGCTCTCGGCAGTAACGAGCATTTTACCCTGCTCCTGAAGCAGGCGGCCGACGGCGGCCTCCAGCCGGTCGGTTTCGAAGCCAAAAACAAGGGAATCCAGTTTTTCTGTGATCTTTTGGGCGTAGAAGTCGAGTTCCTGGTTCAGGGCCTGTTCTTCGGGCAGTGAGCCGCTAAGCCTCAACCGGACCTGGCCCAGGTTGGGCAGGTACGCCAGTTTGATGTGGGGCGGCAGTTCGTCTTCCACCTGCTCCAGCCGTTCGGCAATCCTCGATTCTCCTTCTCCGGCAGTAAGAATGGTGCGGTGGGCAATTGGCAAGCCCGGGAAGAAACGTTTCATGCGGGGAATAACTTCATGTTCCATGAGGTATTCCATCTCATAGGGAACGCCGGGCATGGATACGATCACTTTGCCATTCTGCTCGAACCACATACCTGGGGCCGTTCCCATCTTGTTGAGCAGGAGGGTGGCGTTGGCGGGCATGTAGCACTGCTGCCGGTGGGCGGGAGTGGTGGTGCGTCCGAGGCGTTCGAAAAAGCGCAGGATGCGGTCATAAGTAGGTTGGTGAAATTCGAGCTCGACGCCAAAGAATTTGGCCAGTGTTTTTTTGGTAATGTCGTCTTTGGTCGGGCCCAGCCCGCCGGTCATCAATACGGCGTCGGCCTGCCGGAGGGCTTCATCCAAAACGTGTTCGATGTCCTCTTCGTGGTCGCCCACCGAGGTGATGCCGCTGATGCGGGCCCCTGCCAGATTGAGCTGCCGGGCCATCCAGGAAGAGTTGGTGTCTGTGATCTGGCCGATGAGGATCTCATCGCCAACCGTGATCAGGTGTACTTTCATGAGGTCGGTTTATAGGAAAAAAGCTGGAAGCGGTAAAGGTTGTTGCACTGGCGGACTTTTTGTTTTCAAACGGGTATCCCTGCCATTTTCACCTGCTTGAGATGAAAGGCCTCCTCCTGCCCACTGTGCCGAATGATCAATTGGCCTGTTGCGTTGATTCCCCTGATCACTCCGGTGAACTGCTCGCCTCCGGGCCGCTCAAATAAAGCCTGCCGCCCCATTCCGTAGAGGTGCTGAAGGTATTCTTCGCCAATGGCGCGCCCCAGGCCCTTTTTCAGCTGCAGGTAGCGCTGCTCCAGGCTCTGGCAATATTCTTCGGCCAGTTGGTGTAGCTCGAAGGTTTTGCCGGTTTCCAAAAGCAGAGAGGTAGGGTTGGGAAGAAGAGGTGAAAATTGCTCCTGATTGACGTTAATGCCGGTACCAACTACACAATTTTGAAACCCTTTTTGGCTGAGCGTCGTTTGTATGAGGATACCGGCAACTTTGCCGTCCCCAATGTAGATGTCATTGGGCCACTTGACTTTAACGGCTTTTTCTGTGTACCTTGTGATGAGGTCCCTGACTGACAAGGCTACGGCTTGGGTAAGCGAGAATTGTTGTTGGGGAGGAAGGAACGATGGATAGAGAATGACGCTGAGCGTTAGGTTCAGCGCGGGTTCCGTCTCCCACGAACTGCCAATTTGTCCTCTTCCTGCAGTTTGATGGACAGCCGAAATGACAGTCCCTTCACTTGGTTTACTTTTTGATAAAAGTTCCAGTGCGTAGAGGTTGGTAGAGGGGAGCGAGAGGAACTCGTGAAAAACCTTTCCGACAAAAAGGGTGTTTTTCTTACGCAAAAGAAATTTATTTGGTAATTTTATTTGTTTAAAGACAGAGCAATTAAGCACTTATTCATTAACGGACAAAAATAATAAAATCTGAGTTTGAATTCACAAGCCAAAGTAAAGCAGCGCAGGCTCACTATCGAGGAATTAAACGAATTGATCATTGAAAGCATTCAGGATATCAAAGGCAAGAAGGTCGTCAAGCTCGACTTGCGCCGCCTGGAAGATGCACCCACTGATTTCTTCATAATTTGCGAGGGAGACTCCACCACTCAGGTCAAAGCTATCTCCGATAATATTCAGAAACGGTTAAAAGAGGACGAACGGGTACTTCCCTCTCATGTAGAGGGGGAGCGCAACGCGCTTTGGATCTGTCTGGACTACTTCACCACCGTCGTTCACGTATTCTATCGGGATACGCGCTCTTTTTACGACCTGGAGCAGCTATGGAGCGATGCACGTTTCACAGAATATGAATCTTTATAGCTTTTGGCCAATACTTGGCCGATATTTAGCAACGAAATGGCGGTTGCTGCGTTACTAAGGGTAAGTTTTTGGAAAAAAGCTGGATTGGCAAGGGCTTTGAGTAAATAGATTTTAAAGCGTAACTGTTTACCTGCCTTCTGGGGCCCGTTGGCCAAGCCGGCCGTTTTTTAACCAAAGGTTCTGAACACAACTTCAGGTAACGGGCAGTACAAAAGAGGAATTTTTGATGGAAAACACAAATAATAATAATAACGAGAATGGTAAGCCATCAGGGCCAAAGTTCAATTCGTATTGGATATACGGGATAATAGCTTTGTTCCTGCTGGCCTTGAATTTCTACAGCATGTCTGAGGGCACTCAGGATCAGGTCGACCGCAACCGGCTGGGCGACATGATCAAGAGGCAGGAGGTCGAGCGTTTGATCGTCGTCAACGAAAAACGTGCGTACATCTACATCAAGCCAAGTGCTCTCGATCAAAGAAAAGATTACTATTCCGACGCTTCCAAAAGCAGCTTCGGCGGTACCCGCTATCACTACTGGCGGGAGATCGGCTCGGTCGAATCCTTTGAAACCTGGCTCCAGGATATTCAGGACGACGCGGATATACCCCGCGGAGAGCAGATCAGCCCCAAATATGAAACCAAACAGAACTGGCTGACTCCGCTGCTGGGGTGGGTGCTGCCCATCGTCATCGTGGTGGCCATCTGGATATTCATCATGCGCCGGGTCAGTGGTGGCGCCGGCGGCGCCGGTGCGCAGATCTTCAACATCGGCAAATCAAAAGCTACCCTCTTCGATCAGAACAGCAAGGTTTCGGTCACTTTCGAAGATGTCGCCGGCCTGGATGAGGCGAAAGAGGAAGTGATGGAAGTCGTCGATTTCCTGAAAAACCCCAAAAAATACACCGCCCTGGGCGGGAAGATACCAAAGGGAGTACTCCTCGTCGGCCCTCCGGGTACGGGCAAGACCCTCCTCGCCAAAGCCGTAGCCGGTGAAGCGGGGGTGCCGTTCTTTTCCATCTCCGGTTCGGATTTCGTGGAGATGTTCGTCGGTGTCGGGGCCTCCCGCGTCCGCGACCTCTTCAAACAGGCCCGCGAGAAAGCGCCCTGTATCGTTTTCATCGATGAGATCGATGCTATTGGACGGGCCAGAGGGCGCAACAGCTTCCAGGGTGGAAATGACGAAAGGGAGAATACCCTCAACCAACTGCTGGTGGAAATGGACGGCTTCAGCACCGACAAAGGCGTCATCCTCATGGCGGCCACCAACCGGCCAGATGTACTGGACACAGCGCTGCTCCGCCCCGGCCGCTTCGACCGCCAGATCGGTATTGACCGCCCCGACCTCAAAGGACGGAAGGCAATCTTTGCCGTTCACCTGAAGAATATCAAGACTGGCCCCGATCTGGCACCCGAAGTGCTTTCGGAAATGACCCCGGGTTTTGCCGGCGCCGATATTGCCAACATCTGTAACGAAGCAGCCCTGGTGGCTGCCCGCCGCAATAAGAAAGCGGTGGATATGGATGATTTCAACTACGCGCTGGACCGTGTCATCGGTGGTTTGGAAAAGAAAAATAAACTGATCTCTCCCGAAGAAAAGGAGATCATTGCTTACCACGAGGCAGGGCACGCTATCTGCGGGTGGTACCTCGAACATGCCTCCCCTCTGGTGAAGGTGACTATCGTTCCACGGGGTATCGGTACGCTGGGATATGCCCAATACCTTCCCAAGGAAGAGTACATTACCCGTACCGAACAATTGCTCGACCGGATGTGCATGACCTTCGGAGGCCGCGCCGCCGAATCTATGATCTTCGGCAAGATCTCTACCGGCGCCCAGAACGACCTCGACCAGGTAACCAAGATGGCCTATAGCATGGTCACTATCTTCGGTATGAACGAAAAGGTCGGCCAGGTATCCTTCTATGGAATGTCACAGGACCAGTTCCAGCGCCCTTACTCCGATGAAACGGCTACCCTGATCGATGATGAGGTTCGCAAAATGGTGGAATCTCAATATCAGAGAGCCAAAAAATTGCTACAGGAGCGGAAGAGCGAATTGGAGATCCTTGCCCAGGCGCTGTTGGAAAAAGAGGTGCTGCTCAAGTCGGATGTAGAGCGCATGATCGGGTCCCGCCCGCAAGGAGTGGATGGAGAATCCAAGAGGAACGGTGTCCCGGCTGCCGAAGAAATAGAAGAGGAACCGGAAGCACCCCGGGAAAAGATATAAGCAGGGTTTGAGAACAACCCGGAGCGGCCAAAGCCCTTATCGCGGGCCTTGGCCGCTTTCGTTTCGGGCCTTTTGCGCAGATCCTTTTCGCAGCAGTGGATAACTGAACACGGCAGCGAGGATGATCAAAACACCCCAATAAAAGCCGGCAGACAAATCTTTGTGTTCTTTCAAAATTAACCACGCCATGGCAATGCCGTAAACAGGCTCGAGATTAATGGCCAGATTGGATGCAAAGGCAGAAAGATAACGGAGGGACCGCAATGCCAGAATGTAGGCGAGGGTGGTACACAACAAGGAAAGAATGATGAGGTACACCCAGTCGGCCCGGGAGGGAAAAAACTGTAGCGGCCCTTCACTCTGGCTGAGAAATAGGGGGAGCGCAAGGGTGAGAAATAACCAGGCACTACCCAATTCGAGAAAGGTGATGCTCATTTCGTCCGACTTCCCGATGAGCTTTTTATTGAGCGTAGCAAACAGGGCTGCCATCAGAGCGGCAGACAGCCCCATAAGTATGCCCACGTTCATGGACGATGCGGTGCTGTTAACGATAAGCGCCATCCCGGGGATAACCGCCAAACCGATCATGACCTCGTGCCGGCGTACTTTCCGACGCATGACGATCGGCTCTACCAAAGCGGTGAAAAAGGACGTGGTTGCCATGCAGATCAGCGTAATGGAGGCATTGGCCAGCTTGATGGCCCCATAGAAGGCAAGCCAGTGGAAAGCAACCAGTACCCCAATGGCCATAAATTGAAAGATCGTAGCCCGGGGCAGGCTGCGGAGAGCTTGGCCGCCACGGACCAGGAAAAGCAGGCTGATGGTGGTGATCAGAACCCTCCACCAGACAATGGCAAGGGCGGAAAGTTGAATGAGGCTACCCAAAATGGCCGTAAAGCCAAAAAGAAGAACGGCAATATGAAGCTCCAGGTAGGCCCGCTTTTCGTTATTCATGAGTATTGGTTTGGGCTGCAAAGCAAAAAAAATAAAGAGACTTTCCGTATCTTTGAGGCCTGTAAATAATGGAAAAGCTCTGAACGGGCCTCTCCCATCTACTGTTTATCAGTGGATAAAATAAAATACAAGGCAGCACCAGGATGCCGCCATTGAAGAACAAAAAAAACGGTTAATGATGGCTGTAAATGTAGGTGACAAGGCACCTTCCTTCTCTCTGTACTCTTCTGATAAAAAAGAAGTGTCGCTCAAGGATTACGAAGGGAAAAACGTACTCCTTCTTTTCTTTCCTATGGCATTTACCAGCGTGTGCACCCAGGAGCTCTGCTCCATGCGGGACAACATCGCCGATTTCAATGAAGTAGAGGCGGAAGTTTTAGCGGTCTCTGTCGATTCTCCCTTTACTCTGGATAAGTTCAAGCAGGACCAGCAATTCAATTTCCCTTTGCTTTCCGACTTCAATAAGGAGGTGTCCCGCGCCTATGGAACCCTTTATGAAGAATTCGTTCTGGGTTTGAGGGGAGTTGCCAAGCGCTCTGCCTTTGTGATCGATAAAAACGGCGTGGTGCGGTACGCCGAGGTGCTGGACAGTGCAGGAGACCTTCCCAATTTTGAGGCCGTTAAGGAAACTTTAAGCAAACTCAATTAGTTGGTTGAAGTATATCCAATTGGTAACCAACCATAAACGAACCAGAATCATCAACTCTAAAATCCGGAAATATGAACAATGAGCTGTACAACCACACAGTAGAAGAGCTGGAGGAAGTTGTCGTTGAAGACGAAGGTTCGGATATAGGCGAACTGGCACAGCTCATTGTCTACAACGATGACCACAATACTTTTGACTGGGTCATTCAATGTTTCCAGGAGGTGCTCAACCATACCCTGGAACAGGCAGAGCAACTTTCGCTCCTTATCCATTTCAAAGGCAAAGCTACCGTCAAGACAGCTCCAAAGAATGTACTTAAGCCCAAGAAAGATGCCCTGGTCGACCGGGGCCTTTCCGCTGTGATTGAAGAGTAAAAAAAGACCACAGTAAAGAATGCCCATTTTCTGGCTTTCTGAACACAACCTCGTTTTCCCTAACCCCGAACTTGCCGATCCTCAGGGCGTACTGGCCATTGGCGGCGACCTGTCTCCCCAGCGCTTACTCAAGGCCTATTCCATGGGTATTTTCCCCTGGTTTGGCCCCGGAGAACCCATCCTTTGGTGGTCGCCGGACCCCCGCTTCGTCCTTTTCCCTGATGAACTCAAAGTGGCCCGTAGTATGCGGCCGTACTTTAACCAACGCAAGTTTGATGTCACCTTCGATGGCCAGTTTGAAACCGTGATGCGTAAGTGTGCCGCACAATACCGCCCCGGGCAGGGGGGAACCTGGATCACTAAAGGAATGGTCAAGGGATATACCCGGCTTCACGAAATGGGATATGCCCATTCGGTAGAGGTCATGCAGGACGGCCAATTGGTGGGTGGGCTTTACGGAATTGCCCTGGGCAGGATCTTCTTTGGCGAGTCTATGTTCTCGGAAGTGAATAACGCCTCCAAATTCGGTTTCATTACACTGGTGCGCCAACTGGAGAAAAAGGGCTTCTGGCTGGTCGACTGCCAACAGGAAACCCGCCATCTGGCCAGCCTGGGTGCGCGAAGCATAGCCCGGGAACAATTCCTGGGCCTGCTGGAAAAGAATGGGGCCGAGCCAATGGCCCCGGGAAGTTGGTCGGATTGGGGGGAAGAAAATTAACAGCATCGGCATTTCATGAGAAGTACCTTCACCATATCCATTCTCCTGTTACTGTTTTCCTTCACTTTCCGGGAAGAAACCGCCTATCCTCGGGATTATTTTACCCTTCCGGTTTCCGGCCCGCTGCGCCTCTCCGGTACCTTCGGTGAGCTGCGCCCCGGCCACTTCCATGCCGGAATAGACCTTAAAGGCAGCGTTGGCGATGTGCTCCTGGCAGCTGCAGAGGGTTACGTTTCCCGGGTCACGGTCTCACCGGATGGTTACGGTAAGGTGATCTACCTGTCTCACCCAAACGGGTATACGACCATCTATGCCCATATGGACCATTTCAACCCGGAGCTGGAGGCCTACGTTCGGAGCCATCAGTACGCAGAGGAATCCTTTTCTGTGGACCTTCACCCCGAACCGGGGCAGTTCCCCGTCGAAAAGGGGGCCATTATCGGGGCCATGGGGCTCACCGGCCATTCTTTTGGCCCGCATCTGCATTTTGAGGTCCGGGACAGAGCGGGAAAGGCGGTGATCAATCCTCTGAATTTTGGCCTGCCGGTTGCTGACCACCGGCCACCTTCCCTGAGGCGCCTCCGCCTGTATGCTATCGATGAACAGGGTACCTCCTATATGCAGGAGGAGGCCCGTCTGCGCAAAGGAAAAGACAACCATTTTTTTCTGGTACAGGGTGACACCCTGTACACCACGGCTGCTCTGTCTGCTCTGGGACTGGAGGTATACGATCAGCAGGACGAGGCAGATAACCGCAATGGGATCTACTCGTTGAAGCTATATTATGACGATTCCTTGTCCTTCTATTTTGATATGGAGCGCTTCCTGCAGGAGGAAACCCGATACCTCAATGCACACCTGGATTATGCCGCCCTGGAAGAGAACGGCGAATTCTTCAATCGGCTTTACCGGATGCCCGGCAATGCCTTTTCCAACTATGTGAAAGAAGAAGGTGTTGTACCGCTCCGGGAGGGAGGGGCGGTGCAGGTCCACTTGCAGGCTGGGGATATAAGCGGTAATACGTCAGAGCTGGCTTTCTGGTTGAAGCGGATTCCCGCCAAAGCGGAGCCACCAAAACCCTTTTACAATTATCAGCTGCCCTTTGATGCACCCAGCATCATCCGAACCCCTTCTCTGTTCCTGCATTTTCCCGGAGGCAGCCTTTATGAGAACCTTAATTTTCATTATGAACCTGTCCTGGAAGATTCCTATGGCGTCTACTCGCTGGTTCATCACGTTCATCATCCGGGAATCCCTCTACACCAGCCCTTCGACATCGGCATTCGGCCAACCCTGTTGATACCAGATCAGCTCCGGGATAAAGCTTTTATTGCCTATTGTGGCAGCGGCGGCGCCGTTGTCAACTGCGGAGGGCAATGGAAAGACGGTTTCCTGCAGGGCCGGGCCCGTTCGCTCGGCGCCTACTGTATCCTTACGGATGACGAACCTCCTGTCATCGAACCGCTCAACTCGCGGGGAGGCCCGCGCCGGGCCGCTTCCATCGCCTTCCGCATCAGCGATAACTACGAAACTGCCGGCGATGTGCCCGGCCTTTCCTACCGGGGAACGGTCGACGGCCGTTGGGTGTTATTCGAATACGATGCCAAGAGTGGCCGGCTGGAATATTTTTTCGAAGCTACCCTGGCGCAGGGCGTGCACCAGTTGAGGCTGGAAGTGAAGGATGCCATGGACAATACGGCAGTGTTCGAGCAAGCCTTCAGTCGTTAGGTAGCGGCGGTTGTTATCATTTTTTTAACATTTTCTTCCCCAACATCATCGGGTATGGCCTTCGTCCTGTATAAAAAAAATGAACGCCATGAAAACGATCCGCTTTTTTCTCTCTGCCACCCTTTTTGCCATGCTTTCCTTTGCCTGTAATCACGATGACGACGGCTTTAACTGCGAGGCAGTAGAGCCCTCGGATGATTGTATATGCTACCAGATCTATGCTCCGGTATGTGGATGTGACGGGGTAACCTACGGGAATGACTGTATTGCCAGGTGCCACGGCATTTTCGATTACGAGACCGGAGAATGTGGAAATTAAATGGAAAAGTAAAATTCGATGTCATGAAAAAGATAATCCCTTTGTTTTTGCTGGGTGCTTTGCTGCTCTTCTCCCAATGCAATAAAGACGATGATCCCATCAAGGGCCCGGGTATTGTGGCCGGCCTGGATTGTCAGGCTAACGAACAGGCCTGCGAGGTAAGCGCCGCCAATACCGAATTTGGCTTCAACCTCTTCCGGGAGCTCCACGAGGATGCTCCCGACAAAAACATTTTCATTTCACCGCTGAGCGTAGCCACCGCGCTTTCAATGACGGTCAACGGGGCCGAAGGACAGACCCGTGCCGACATGATGGCCACCCTGGAGCAAAACGGCCTGAACCTTGATCAGGTCAACGAAGGGTTCCGCCAACTGCTCACCCTGCTCCCGGCGCTGGACCCGGAAGTGCAACTACTCCTGGCCAATTCCATCTGGTACCGGCAGGGGTTTCCGGCCAAGGAAAACTTTCTGGGTACCAACCGCGATTATTATGATAGCGAGGTAGCCGAATTGAATTTTGCCGACCCTCAGGCGCGCGTAACCATCAACGATTGGGTGAACGACAACACCAACGGCCTGATCGAGTCGATCGTCGACGGCCCCATTGCTTCCAATGTGGTCATGTACCTGATCAATGCCGTCTACTTCAAAGGCGCCTGGCGCTACCCCTTCGATCCGGACCTCACCTACCCTGCTGAATTCCAGTTGGACAATGGAACAACAACCGAGGTAGACATGATGAACTTTGGCCAGGACACCCTGCCCTATTTCGAGAACGAGCTCTTCCAGGCCATCGACCTGGCCTATGCCGACTCGGCTTTCACCATGTCCATTTTCCTGCCCCAACCCGGGCATACCGTTGACGAGATCATCAGCCAGCTGAACAATACCAACTGGGAACAGTGGACGCAGTCGTTCGTCAACCAGGAATTGTTCTTCCACCTCCCCAGGTTCAAGATGAAATACGAAGAGAGCCTGGTCAAGGTACTGACAGATATGGGAATGGGCATCGCCTTTGCTCCCGGCCTGGCTGATTTCACCGGGATAGCCGATGCCAGCCTGAATATCGATGAAGTAAAACACAAGGCAGTTATTGAGGTAAACGAAGAGGGCAGCGAAGCAGCGGCAGTTACTTCCGTGGTTATCGTGGAGACTTCCTTACCCTTGATCCCGGTGATGTATGTCAACCGGCCCTTCGTCTTTGCCATCCGGGATGCGCAAGCCAATGGCATCCTCTTCATCGGCAAGATGATGGATCCGAATGAAAATTAATCAGCCAGCCGGCGGTTCTTTACCGGCTTGCTGGCAGCTATTCTCTCAACCAAATCTCCATTTCTTATAAACAGATGCCCTGGCGTTGTGCGCCGGGGCTTTTCATTTGCCTTGGAAAGGATGAAAGAATAATTTGTAAAGAAGTAACAAGCCTGGATCTATAACTTATTTTTCTCTGGGCCCTTAATTCGGGATTATCGGTGAACTTCCCGGCCACTGAAGCACTTCTAGTAGAGTTAGCAAAAGCCAAAATATGAATTCAGTACAATGGAAGTCCAGAAAGGTCGTCATCGTTGGAGCGGGGGATGTGGGCGCTACTCTTGCCTTCTCCCTTGCCCAGAGCGGCCTTGCCGATGAGATCGCGATGATCGACCTCAACAAGAACCTCCTGGCGGGCCAGGTCCTCGACCTTTCCCACGGCTTGCCCTATTTCCCGCCGGTGAAAATTTACGAAGGCGACAAAAAAGACTATGCGGATGCCCAGGCCATCGTCATCACGGCGGGCGCCAGCCAGCGGCCCGGAGAGTCGCGCCTGGAACTGCTGCAGCGCAATGCCCGCATTATGGAAAGCATCGTTGATGATATCGTGGAGCAGGAGTCGGCGGCTGTAATCCTCGTGGTGGCCAACCCGGTGGACATTCTTACCAGGGTAGCGCTGGAACGTTCCGGCTGGGACAGGAGCCGGATCATCGGTTCCGGCACGGTGCTCGACAGCGCCCGCTTTCGCTACCTCATCAGCCGTTACTGCGGCGTGGGGGTGCACAACGTGCATGCCTATATTCTGGGTGAGCACGGCGACAGCGAATTTGCTGCTTGGTCGCTGACCAACATCGGCGGCGTGCCGGTGGATACATACTGTATGGAAAATGGGACCAGGGAGGAATGGAAGCAGGAAAAGGCCCGGATCGAAGAACAGGTCCGCCGGTCCGCCTATCACATCATCGGCTACAAAGGGTCTACTTATTTTGCCGTCGCCCTGGCCCTGGTCCGGATCATCGGCGCCATACTGCGCAACCAGAGCAGTGTGCTGACGGTCTCTGTTCTGTTGCAAGGCGAGTACGGCCAGGAAGATGTGTGCATCAGTGTCCCCTGCCTGGTGGATGGTGATGGGGTGAAGCGGATCGTTAAAGCGGAGCTGCCGGAAGAGGAGGCGGCGGCGCTGAGCCGGTCGGCGGAGGTTTTGCGGAGGGCGTACAGTGCAGTATCATAACTTTCGGCAGTAAGGGCAAGGACACAAATAGCGAAATGCCTGGAACAGGTGGAAATGTTTATAAATACAGTGAAATATTCGACTTGTACGTCCACTTGATCTAATAAATGGGTTTCATAATCGTAGATCCGCCCAGAGCGAAGTAAAAGAAAATACGGCCTGTCGGTAAACCATCTGACTCAACCAGTTGCGGTTAGGGAGCAAGGCTGGAGATAACCTGTCGAAAGTGTTGACGACTTTAAACTGCACAGGGGTGGTTTCAAAACATTTATTCGGCCTATTGGGTTTCACAAATAAAATGCTTATCTTTTTAGGGTAATTGCAAATAATGTACTGTATTTTTTAAGTCCTAAAACCAATATGGCCATGAAGAATTATCAAAACAAACCAGTAGAAAGCGAGTCTCCAAAACAGGAGTTCAAACGTGCGCCGGTTTCCGATTACATGGTAAGGGCAAAGGACCTGATCACTTTTCAACCGGATACGGATATCATGGAGGTGGTCGATACCCTGCTTGAAAATAAGATCACCGGCGCCCCGGTGCTTAATGAAAAAAAGGAACTCATCGGGTTGATCGATGATAAAGATTGCCTCAATGTATTATTCGGCAGCACCTATCACAATGAACCCGTAAAAAAGCGCACTGCCTCCCACTTCATGTCAAATGTCATGAAAACCCTTAATGTACATGCCGACATCTATGATGTAGCCGATATCTTTTTGAAGAGCCCCTATAAAAGATTACTTATCGTCGATGACGATGGGAAACTGGTTGGCCAGATCAGCCGCCAGGATATCTTGCGGGCTATTCATGACCTCAATACTCATCTCCTTTGAAGGTAGTAGCAAGTAGATCTATCTGACAGGAAGTATACGGAGTACTGTTCGGGATAAATGTTGTTGTCGATGAATGAGGTAAGGGCAATAGCCTGGATCGGCATTACACCGGATAACTTTCATTCGGGAGGTGCTGTATCCACCGGCGAGGCCCTCAGGGCTGTTGCTCCTGGGGCGCTCCTTTGTCGGCAGGCGTTATTTCAACCTTTCCCCTGATCTTTTCCAGCACCTCGTGTGCCTCCTGCAGGCTCTTTACGTGGTCCTTTACCAGGATGAAATACCGGTTGGATTGCTTGAAGCCCAACCCCCGGCGAGGCCCTTCCTGGTTGACAAAGTCGAGGATGTTCTGAAAGAGCTGGCTTTCGTAAAAGGGAGACTGCGGGTTGTCCACAAAGTAGCAGCGCAGCTTGTCGTTTTTGAGGATGAGCCGTTCAAAGCCCAGTGCCTTGCATACCCAGCGCAGGCGAAGGCCTTCAAAGAGTTCTGCCACTTGAGCGGGGATGCGGCCGAAGCGGTCGTCCAGCCTGCTCTCGAAGGCTTTCAGTTCTTCTTCCGTTTCCAGGCTATCGAGTTCGGTATACAGGCTGAGGCGCTCCGAAATGCTGCTGACGTATTCATCGGGGATGAGCATTTCCACGTCGGTATCGATCTGAACGTCGCGTACGTACTGCGGATTTTTCGCCAGCTCTTCCTTGAAAAGGTCTTTAAATTCGGTTTCCTTCAATTCATGGATGGCCTCTTCCAGGATCTTCTGATAGGTTTCGTAACCAATATCGGCGATGAAACCACTTTGCTCGGCGCCCAGCAGGTTGCCGGCGCCGCGGATGTCCATATCGCGCATGGCAATGTTGAAGCCGCTGCCCAGGTCGGAGAATTCTTCCAGTGTTTTCAGGCGCTTGCGGGCTTCAGCAGTCAGGGTAGACATGGGGGGGCTGAACAGGTAACAGAAGGCCTTCTGGTTGGAGCGCCCCACGCGGCCCCGCAGCTGGTGCAGGTCGCTCATGCCGAACTGATGGGCGTTGTTGATGATGATGGTATTGGCGTTGGGGATGTCGAGGCCGGTCTCGATGATGTTGGTGCAGACCAGCACATCGTAGCGGCCGTCGATGAAGTGGACGAGGGTTTTCTCCAGGCTGTCGGCTTCCATCTGGCCGTGGGCGGTGGCCACTTCAATATCCGGGCACATGCGGCGGACCATGGCAGTGATATCGGGCAGGGTCTTCACCCGGTTGTGGACAAAGAATACCTGGCCGCCGCGGTTAACCTCATAGTAAATGGCTTCCCTGACGATCTCTTCGTTGAAAATGCGGACCTCCGTATGGATAGGTTGCCGGTTGGGCGGCGGTGTTCGGATGATGGACAGGTCGCGCGCCGCCATCAGGGAGAACTGCAGGGTACGCGGAATGGGCGTGGCCGTTAGCGTCAGGGTGTCGACGTTGACCTTGAGGTTGCGGAGTTTTTCCTTGGCGGCAACGCCGAATTTCTGCTCCTCATCAATAATGAGCAGGCCGAGGTCTTTGAAGTCTACCTTTTTATTCAATAGGCCGTGGGTGCCGATGACCAGGTCGAGCTTGCCGGCCTTGAGCTGTTTGAAGACCTCGTTGCGCTGGGCAGTGGTACGGAATCGGTTGAGGTAGTCGACGGTGACACCAAACTCTTCCAACCTTTCCTTGAAAGTGCGGTAGTGCTGCAGCGCGAGGATGGTGGTGGGTACGAGCACTGCCACCTGCTTGCCACCAACAATGGCCTTGAAGGCCGCACGTATGGCCACCTCCGTTTTGCCGAACCCTACGTCCCCGCAGATGAGCCGGTCCATAGGGCTGGGTTTAGTCATGTCTTCCTTTACATCGTTGGTGGCTTTGAGTTGGTCGGGCGTATCCTCATAGATGAAGGACGCCTCCAGTTCATTCTGCAAATACCCATCCGGGGGAAAGGCGAAACCTTCCGAGGCTTTGCGCTTGGCGTACAGCTTGATCAGCTCACTGGCAATATCTTTGACCTTCTTTTTGGTGCGCTGCTTGAGGTTTTTCCAGGCTTCGGAGCCCAGTTTGTCCACCTTGGGCGCTGTTCCTTCTTTGCCGACGTATTTGGTGATCTTGTGCAGGGAGTTGATGCTGACGTAGAGCAGGTCGTTGTTCTTATAGATCAACCGCACGGACTCCTGCACATGGCCATTGATGTCGATCTTTTCCAGCCCGGAATAGCGCCCGACGCCGTGATCGATGTGGGTAACGTAATCGCCCGGCGTCAGTTCGCGCAGCATGCGCAGGTTCAGGGCCTGGTCTTTGGTGAAGCCTTGTTTGAGCTTGTAGCGGTGGAAGCGCTGGAATATCTGGTGGTCGGTGTAACAGGCTACCTTCAGGTCCAGGTCGATGAAGCCTTCGTTGATCGATTTGGGAATGGGGTGGAAATGTACGTCGGCATTGAGGTCTTCAAAAATAGAGTAAAAGCGCTCGATCTGCTTGGGGTTCTCGGCGAAGAGGTAGTTCTCCAGCCGGTTCTGGCTATTTTCGTTGAGGTTTTGGATCAGCAGGTTGAAGTTCTTGTTGAAGCTGGGCTGAGGGCGGGTGGTATAGACGGCTTGCTCTGTAAATTCTATGGGTTGAACGCTGTCCGTCAAGCTGAGGATAGGGAATTGTTCCACATCCTCGATGATCTCATGAGGGCGGATGAAGGCCCGGTCGCGGAAGATCTCCTTGAGCTCTTCCTCTTCTATGAGGCGCAGGGCCTTGGCAAATTCCTCCGCTTTCTCAAAGCACTGGGTGAGTTTGTCAAGCAGCACCTGAAAATCCTTGACCCATATAGCAGTTTTCGCCGGTAGGATGCCCAGCATGGACACCTTCTGCTCGTGGGTAAACTTCGTATTGATATTGGGAATGATGGATACCCGTGCGATTTTCTGCACCGAGAGCTGGGTGGTGGGGTTGAACGTCCGGATGCTTTCCACTTCCTCGTCGAACAGCTCGATGCGGTAGGGGTATTCATTGCCGAAAGAAAAGATGTCGACAATGCCGCCTCGGATGGAGAACTGGCCGGGCTCGTAGACAAAATCTTCACGGGAGAAACCGTATTCCACCAGTACTTCGATCAGGAAGTCCACCTCCAGTTCCTCGCCGCCAACGATGTCGATCCGGCGTTGGTTGAGGATGTCCGGCGCCACCACTTTTTCGAAGAGCGCCTCCGGATAGGTAACGATGATCTCACCGGAAGATGGTGAATTGACGATCCGGTTGATCGTCTCGGTGCGCTGCAGGGCGTTGTTGTTATTGAGCTCCTCGAAGTGCATCGGCCGCTTGAACGAATCCGGAAAAAAGCGGATGGATTTCTTTTCGAGCAGGTTGGAAAGATTGTTCTGTATGTAGGCGGCTTCTTCCTTGTCGTTGGCGATGAGCAAGTGGCTCTGCGGGGCGGCCAGGTACGTTCCGGCCAGGACAAAGGATTCCTGCGCGCCAGCCATTCCGGTGAGTTTTAGCCGGGCGGGCGTTTCGGCCTGGATGGCCTGCACGATGCGCTGGGTGCGCTCCTCTTCACGGTACAGCTGCAGGAGCTGTTCAAGATTGTTATTCACGGGTGCAAAGATAATGTTCTTTGAGAAATCGTACCGGGCCTTTCGGGAAACCGGGTACGATTTCTCAAAAGGGGAGCGATACGCTTGGGAAACAGCTGGGGGCGGGCATAGTTTAGAAAACGGCGCTGCTGATCGGTGCTCATGGTTTTGTCACCGTGACCAACTTCACAGAAGGTGCCTCCCAAAAACCATTAACTTTGCCATAAATTGCCTTGTTAGTAAAACGCAAAAAAAATCGAACAAATGAAACAGTTGTTTTTTCTTCTCTTCTTTTCCTCGGCCCTGCTGGCCTCCTGCCAGCAATCAGGTGCAAAGAATGCTCCCACGGAGGCCCTCGCAGCAAAGGCGAATGCTCCGGTGATCAGTGAGGTCCTGCCTCTGGAGGCCTACAAGTCCAAGATGAATGAGCTCGGTGACGGCCGCCAGCTTATTGACGTACGCACACCGGAAGAGTATAATGAGGGGCACATCGAGGGGGCGGTGAATATCGATTTCTACGCCGATGATTTTGAGCAACAGTTGCAGCAAAAGCTGGATAAAGGGAAGCCGGTCCTGTTGTATTGCCGTTCCGGCAGCCGCAGCGCCCAGTCTGCAGAACAAATGAAAGCTCTGGGCTTTAAAGAAATGTATGACCTGAAAGGTGGATTTATGGCATGGAAGTAACCCTTGCTTTGTTGGACAAGACAACTATTATCCATAGAAATACTTAAACAAAATGTCAAAGTTGCTGTTGATTCCCTGTATTTCAAATCACCAAATCAACAGCAACCTTGGCAAAGCAAGTTGTCGTCATCGGTTCCGGATTTTCGGGCCTTTCCGCCGCCTCCAACCTGGCGCAGAGAGGGTACGATGTAACTATACTGGAGAAGAATGATATCCCTGGCGGGCGGGCCCGCAAATTTGAGACAGAGGGCTTCCTCTTCGATATGGGCCCCAGCTGGTATTGGATGCCGGATGTGTTCGAACAATACTTCGCGCAGTTCGGTAAAAAACCTTCCGATTATTACGAACTGAAGCGGCTCGACCCTTCCTATAGTATCTTTTTTGGTAAGGACGACGTGATGGAAGTGCCGGCCGATATGGCGGCACTGGAAGCTATGTTCGAGCGTTACGAGCCGGGCAGCAGCCAGAATCTCCGCAAATTTCTGGCGGAGGCCCAGTACAAGTACGAGGTAGGCATGCGGGAGTTTGTCCACAAGCCCGGCCACTCCATTATGGAGTTTGCCGACCTGCGGGTGGTGGCCAGCCTCTTCCGCCTGCAGATGTTCACCTCTATGTCCGCCCACGTGCGGAAGCTCTTCAAGAACGAAAAGCTGATCCAGCTGCTGGAATTCCCCGTCCTCTTCCTGGGCGCTACTCCGGAGAATACGCCGGCCATGTACAGCCTCATGAACTACGCTGACATGGCGCTGGGCACCTGGTATCCCATGGGCGGCATGCATAAGATCATCGAAGGCATGGTTAGCCTGGCGGAGGAACTGGGGGTTAAGATCCTTCTCAACCAGGAAGTGAAGCAGATCTATGTGCCGAACGGCCACGCCTCTAAGGTGATCACTCAGGATAAAGAGTACCATGCGGACATTGTGGTCGGCGGTGCGGATTACCACCACGTCGAGCAGCACCTGTTGCAACCGGAACATCGCACCTACACCGAACGCTATTGGGACAAGCGCACTATGGCGCCTTCTTCCCTGCTCTTCTACCTCGGCATCGACAAAAAGCTGGAGGGCCTGCACCACCACAACCTCTTCTTCGACGCCGATTTCAAAAAGCACGCCGTAGAGATCTATGATGACCCGAAGTGGCCGGCGGAACCCTTGTTCTATGTTTGTGCCCCTTCAGTGACTGATCCCGCCGTGGCGCCTGAAGGATGTGAGAACCTGTTCGTCCTAATTCCGCTTGCCCCTGGGCTGGAAGACGGTGAAGAACAGCGTGAAAAATATTTTGACATCGTTATGAACCGCCTGGAAGATCTTACCGGGCAGGATATTCGCAATCATATTATATACAAGCGGTCGTTTGCCCATGAGGACTTTGAGAAGGACTACCACGCCTACAAGGGTAACGCCTACGGCCTGGCCAATACCCTGCTGCAGACCGCTTTCCTGAAACCGAAGCTAAAAAGCAAAAAGGTGAGTAATCTCTACTATACCGGGCAGCTTACCACGCCCGGGCCCGGAGTACCGCCCTCATTGATTTCCGGGCAGGTCGTTGCTGCCGAAATATATAAAGCTATGAAACCCTGATGGCGGCAAGCCGTCAGACAAACCGATAACTTTATGATGGAATTGTATAACCAGGTTTGCGAGGAGTGTAGCCAGCATATTACCAAACGTTACAGCACCTCCTTTTCTATGGGCATCCGGGCTTTCGACCAGCGCTTCCGGGGGCCTATTTATGCCGTCTACGGCTTTGTCCGCTTTGCGGATGAGATCGTGGATACGTTCCACGACTTTCCCAAGGCGAAGCTTTTGCAGCGTTTCCGGGAAGATACTTACCGCGCACTCGAAGAACGCATCAGCCTCAACCCGGTACTCCATGCTTTCCAGGCGACCGTGCACCAGTACAAGATCGAAATAGAGCTGATCGACGCTTTCCTGGACAGTATGGAGATGGACCTTTACCACGACCGTTATCACGACAGCCTTTACAAACAATACATTTACGGTTCGGCGGAAGTCGTCGGCCTGATGTGCCTGCGCGTCTTCTGCGAGGGCGACGACGCCTTGTACCAGCGCCTGAAAGCGCCAGCCTGCAGCTTGGGCAGTGCTTTCCAGAAGATCAACTTCCTGCGTGATATGAAGAGTGATTTTGACGAACGGGGCCGGGTTTACTTTCCGGGGGTCGACTTCACCCGTTTCACCAATGAGGATAAACTGGCCATAGAGGCGGATATCAAGCAGGATTTCGATGACGCGTACAAGGGTATTGTGCAATTGCCTAAAGGCGCCCGCTTTGGTGTTTACCTGGCTTACATCTACTATATCAACCTGTACAAGAAGATCAAGAATGCCCCTGCCACCCGGGTGACGAAAGAACGCATCCGCGTTCCGAACCGAAGAAAGGCGGTGTTGTTGTTCAGCTCAGCGCTGCGGAATAGCCTTAATTTGTTGTAGGATGGGACAGTTTCCCTCTGCGGAGGAGCTGCATTTTGCCCTCAGGTTACTTCTGGCTTCTGGTGTGACGCCTCCAGGTTTAACAGGAAAGTTTCAGTTGTTAGAAAAAGGCATTAATTCGAAGTAATTATGGAGTCACCAGCCACAGCACACAATAAGGCAGCCATCCGGCCCCAAAGCAACTTGTTGAAAACCACCCTCATCGCCCTGCCCATCCTGCTCGTTGGCATACAGTGGCTTACCGACGGCGTGCAACCCGGCAACCTGCTGATGGAAGTCCCGAAAGTGCGCCTTTTCCCCTGGCTGGAAACGCGCTGGGCCTATTTCTACCTGCATATTTTCACTTTCGTGCCCGTTTTTGCGCTGAGTTTCGACAAGAATGTTCATTACTACAAAAAGTGGAAGCCTCTGCTGCCTGCCATCGCCATTGTGGGAGCTGTATTTATTTTGTGGGATGTGTTCTTTACCGTTCAAGGCGTGTGGGGGTTTAATGAGCGTTACTTTGCCGGTATTACCTTCCTGAGCCTGCCCGTCGAGGAGTGGCTGTTTTTCTTTACGGTGCCTTTCGCCTGCGTTTTTATCTACGAATGTCTTAACTTCTACATCAAAACCGACCTGCTGGCCCGCGTCGAGCGGCCGATAACCCTGGGGCTGATCGCCATTTTCCTGGCGGTTGGTTTTCTATACTGGGGGCATCTGTACACCAGTACTACTTTTATTTTGACGGGCTTTTTCATCCTTTATCACTTCCTTTTCCTCGACAGTGCTTACCGCAGCCGTTTTTACCTGGCCTTTCTGGTGAGTTTCCTCCCGTTTCTCCTTGTAAACGGCGTCCTGACGGGCGGCTATACGGAACAGCCGGTGGTGATCTACAACCCGGAGGAGTACCTGGGCATTCGCATCACTTCTGTGCCCCTGGATGATGCGGTGTATGGGTTTTTGCTGTTGTTCGGGGTGGTGACGTTGTATGAACGATGGCGATAGGGCAGGACTGGCCGCTTTCCTTGAACAATTCGCCGTTTTACTTGTACCTTTGTAAAATCAGGTACTTCGGGCTTGCGGTGTTATGGTTCTACGGCCTCGGGCAAAATACCGCAAAGCCACAACGCCGAAATACCTGAAACCATAATACCGAGAGGCCACAATACCGTATATTCCATGTTCGATAACCGCCCTGTAACAGAATGGTTGCCCATAACCCGGGAAGAAGTAGAGATGAGAGGATGGGATGAGCTCGATGTCGTGCTCATCTCCGGAGATGCGTATGTAGACCACCCGGCCTTCGGTACGGCGGTCATCGGACGCATTATGGAAAGTGAAGGCCTGCGCGTGGCTATCGTGCCGCAGCCCAACTGGAAAGACGACCTGCGCGACTTCAAAAAAATGGGCCGTCCGAGGTTGTTCTTCGGCGTCACTTCCGGCTGCATGGACTCTATGGTCAACCACTATACGGCAGCCAAGCGCAAACGCTCTACCGACGCTTACACTCCCGGCGGTGAAGCGGGCTTCCGCCCTGATTACGCTACTACCGTTTACACCAAGATCCTGAAAGAACTATATCCCGACGTGCCGGTGCTCATCGGCGGCATCGAAGCTTCTCTCCGGCGGGTGACCCACTACGATTACTGGGCCGATAAGCTCTTCCCGAATATCCTGGAGATGAGCGGCGCCGATATGCTGGTATATGGAATGGGGGAGTTGCCCCTGCGCGAGATCATCCGCCTGTTGGAAAAGGGCGTTCCTTTCGATTCTATTGATACCGTGCCGCAGACTGCCGTACTGCGCAGCAAGCCGGAGATACCCAAAAACAAGAACTGGGAAGACCTCTGGCTCAACTCTCACGAGCGTTGCCTGCGCGACAAACTGGCCTTTGCCGCCAACTTCAAGCATGTCGAACAGCAATCCAATAAGGTGCAGGCCAAGCGCATCCTGCAGGAAGTGGGCGAGCGGGTGCTGATCGTAAATCCGCCTTATCCGCCTATGACGGAGAACGAGATCGACACCTCCTTCGACCTGCCTTATACCCGCATGCCGCACCCTAAGTATAAAAAGCGCGGTTCACCCCCGGCCTACGAAATGATCCGTTTTTCGGTCAATATGCACCGCGGGTGCTTCGGAGGGTGCAGCTTTTGCACCATCTCGGCCCATCAGGGCAAGTTCATCGCCAGCCGGTCAGAAGAATCCATACTTAAGGAAGTGGACGCCGTGACCAAAATGCCGGACTTTAAGGGTTACATCAGTGACCTTGGCGGCCCCTCTGCCAACATGTATAGGATGAAAGGCAAGGTACAGGAGATCTGCGACCGCTGCGTGGCGCCGTCTTGTATCCATCCGGTTATCTGTTCCAACCTCGATACCAGCCACAAGCCGATGACCGAGTTGTACCGCAAGGTAGATGCTCATCCGGAGGTAAAGAAGGCCTTCGTGGGCAGTGGTATTCGTTACGACCTGCTGGTGGACAGTTACAATAAGAACAACGACGGCAGCCTCGACGAATATATGGAGCAAGTGGTAACCTGCCACATCAGCGGCCGGCTCAAGGTGGCGCCCGAACACACTTCCGACGCGACCCTGCGCATCATGCGCAAGCCATCCTTCAAGCATTTTCACGAGTTCAAGAAGAAGTACGATAAGATCAATAAAAAGC
>JACJXW010000007.1:742500-774068 GCA_020636405.1 Lewinellaceae bacterium
AAAGGCGAGCTGATAGTAGCGGAAAGCAGCTTCCAAGAAAAGCCGAAGTATGCAGCCCGTACCGTAAACCGACACAGGTAGTCGAGGAGAGCATCCTCAGGCGCTCGAGTGAACCGTGGCTAAGGAACTAGGCAAAATAGCCCCGTAACTTCGGGAGAAGGGGCGCCCCGACGGCGACGTCGGGGCCGCAGTGAAGAGGCCCAGGCGACTGTTTAGCAAAAACACAGGACTCTGCTAAGCTGAAAGGCGAAGTATAGGGTCTGACACCTGCCCGGTGCTGGAAGGTTAAGGAAGGGTGTTAGGAGCAATCCAAAGCACTTGACTGAAGCCCCAGTAAACGGCGGCCGTAACTATAACGGTCCTAAGGTAGCGAAATTCCTTGTCGGGTAAGTTCCGACCTGCACGAATGGTGTAACGATCTGGGCACTGTCTCAGCCACGAGCTCGGTGAAATTGAAGTATCGGTGAAGATGCCGGTTACCCGCAACGGGACGGAAAGACCCCGTGAACCTTTACTACAGCTTCGTATTGTGCTTGGGTATAGGATGTGTAGGATAGGTGGGAGGCAGAGAAGCTTGCACGCTAGTGTGGGTGGAGCCGCCCTTGAAATACCACCCTTCCTATACTTAGGTTCTAACCCCGCGAGGGGGACAGTGCGTGGTGGGTAGTTTGACTGGGGTGGTCGCCTCCTAAAGAGTAACGGAGGCTTACAAAGGTACCCTCAGCATGGTTGGTAATCATGCAAAGAGCATATGAGTATAAGGGTGCTTGACTGAGAGAGGGACGCCTCGAACAGGTGCGAAAGCAGGTTCAAGTGATCCGGTGGTTCCGCATGGAAGGGCCATCGCTCAAAGGATAAAAGGTACTCCGGGGATAACAGGCTGATCTCCCCCAAGAGCTCACATCGACGGGGAGGTTTGGCACCTCGATGTCGGCTCGTCACATCCTGGGGCTGGAGAAGGTCCCAAGGGTTGGGCTGTTCGCCCATTAAAGTGGCACGCGAGCTGGGTTCAGAACGTCGCAAGACAGTTCGGTCCCTATCTGTTGCGGGCGTAGGAGTATTGAGGAGGGCTGACACTAGTACGAGAGGACCGTGTTGGACGCACCTCTAGTGTACCAGTTGTGCCGCCAGGTGCACCGCTGGGTAGCTATGTGCGGAACGGATAAGCACTGAAAGCATCTAAGTGCGAAGCCGGCTCCGAGATGAGTACTCCATTGAGGGCCGTGGGAGATGACCACGTCGATAGGCTACAGGTGGAAGTGCAGTGATGCATGGAGCCGAGTAGTACTAATTGCCCGAGAGCTTCTGGAAAGGTAGAAGCACACCCTTCAAGCGCACTTTGCTGTCCTTATTCTCTCCCTACACTTGTCTTTAAAAGCAAAAGCCCGCCATCCTTCCCCCCTTCGGGAGGGGGATAAGAGGGGGGCTAAGAACTGCTGGTGGCTATAGCGAGCGGGCCCACCTCTTCCCATTCCGAACAGAGAAGTTAAGCCGCTCAGCGCTGATGGTACTGCCCCCAAGGGTGGGAGAGTAAGTCGCTGCCAGCTCAATACAACATCATGCCCCTGTACGCTCCGCGTGCAGGGGCTTCTTCGTTTGGGGCAGATTATACTTCTTTTTCCTGCTTATTTATTGGAATTTCTTAAAATTGACTACTTTTTCGGTGCCGATGTGTATCTTTTATCGGGAAATGCGTCTAAACAGAGGGTTTTTACAACCGTGGCCTCTGAGTGTATCTTCATCCAAAAACTCGACCCCTTGGAAAGAACTTGTACTAAATCTATGAAGGACCTCGAGGTCATTCACAGTTACCTCGATACCCAAGCCTCAAGGTGTTTTAACCTCCTCTATGAGAGATATGCAGGCAAGATCTATAGCAAGTGCCTCTCTATGTTAAAGGATGAAGTTTTGGCTCAGGATGCAACTCAGGAGATCTTTACCAAGATTTTTCTCAATCTTTCAAGATTCGGGGAAAAGTCGAAATTTTCGACCTGGGTGTATTCCATTACCTATAACTTCTGTATCGATTTTCTGAGAAGGAAGAAAAAACAAAAGGATATTTTCTCGGACGATATGGAAAAAGCACCGGAACCGGCAGATGACCTGTCTTCAGATAAAGCCTTGCTGGAGATGGAGATCGGCCAACTGAAGGCCGTATTGGAAAATATTCCGGCGGGAGACCGGGCCATACTACTGATGAAATACCAGGATGGCATGTCGATTAAGGATATTGCGGAAATTTTGGATAAGACCGAAAGCGCCATCAAAATGAAGATCAAGCGGGCAAAGGCCAAAGCCCAGGAGACGAAGAAAGAAATGTTTCAAGAACCACTTTCATAATGAGGATCGGATATGAACAATTTCCAAAGACTGGAGGAAGAACAGGCAAGGCAATACGATGCCGTTAAGCGACAGCAGGTTCAAAATAACCTGGAGCATACCTTCGGGCTGTTCAAGTTCATCGGGCAAATTGTCGATGTTTACCTGCCGGCTATGATCGGTGTGCTGATCTCAGCAGCGGGGGGCAATAGCCCGGATAGCCGAAAGACAGGAATAAACCGGCCTCCTTCCGAAGGAGGAGACCACCCGGGCAGAGTGGGGCCTCACCCCCCTGATGGAGATCCTGTCCGTCGCTAATTGAATAACTTCTTTTCCCTTAAACCCGAAAAATTGCTATCATGGGCATTCCTTTACAAGTTGACCTGTGGAATATTCTTGAGGAACTTCTCAGAGGCTTCGCCGCTGTAATTCCTAATCTTTTTGGTGCGCTGGCCGTTTTCATCATCGGCCTCATCGTATCCAAGATTGCGGCTCGGTTTATCCGGCGCATTCTGGTAGCCATCGGGGCCGACAAACTGGCGGAGCGGCTCAATGAGATCGAGATCGTTTACAAGAGCAATATACAATTGGTACCGAGCCTACTCTTGTCGAAGGTAGTTTACTATTTTCTGTTGTTCATCTTTGTGGTTGCCGCCACCGACATCCTTAATATGCAGGTGATCTCGCAGCTGATGAGCGAGATCCTCAATTACATCCCCGTGCTCATTTCGGCGCTGGCTGTTTTCGTCGTAGGCTTACTGGTCAGCGATTTCCTCAAGGGCCTGGTCAAAACCACCTGTGACTCCCTGGGGATACCGGCGGCGGGAATGATCTCTAACGTAGTTTTCTATTTCCTGTTCCTAAACATCGTTATGATCACCCTCTCTCAGGCGCAGATCGATACAGACTTCATACAGGACAACCTTTCCATCGTACTTGCGGGAGTAGTACTGGCGTTCGCCATTGGTTATGGCTTCGCATCCCGGAATATCGTTGCCAACTTTCTGGCATCCTTTTATAACAAGGGAAAAGTGAACGTAGGAGACACCATAGAGATTGAAGGGGTAAAAGGGAAAGTACTCAGAATGGACAGCTCTTCACTGGTGCTGGGGGCCGAGGGCAGAGAGGTCCTGATCCCTTTAAGTAAGTTAGCTTCCGAAAAGGTCGATATCTTCGAGCGGGCTAAAACCGCGGTAGAGGAGGAATAAAATTGGCCGCAACTCACTTTCAAACGAGGCATTACCTTTATTAGGAAAGGCTGCTTCTCAGGGAGCTTGTTCCTTTGAGAGAGCCATTTCAATAATTCCAGGCAGGCTATTATTTCATTAAATAAAGTGAAAAATGATGTATCGACCATTTTTGACATTAACCCTTCTGTGTGTCCTGACTTTCTCGGCAGCAGCACAAACCGAGCAAGAACTGAAGGACCTGAAAGCGCAGAAGCAAACTGAACTTGGAGCACTAGAATCTCAGGTAGCGGCCTTAAAGGGAGAAATTGCTTCAATTGACCAACAATTACTGGTTTTTCCAAGGTGGGAAACCGGCGTATTTGGAATTGTGGGCGCAAATCTCAACGGCTTCAATGATTGGTTGTCAAGAGACCAGCCCAACTCCTCGTCGATTGGCCTATCCTTCAGCGCGAATGCTTTTGCGAACTATTTCACCCCGAAGACCTTCTGGAGAAATGGTGGAAACCTGAATGTCGGTTTTGCAAAATTGAAGGAAAAAGACCGCGATGGCAATATTGTGGCGGAGACGGAGCTGAGGTCCCCGGACGTTGTCAACGTTTCTTCTCTTTTTGGGTTTAAATTGTCTGAAAAAATGGCTATTTCCACCCTTGGGGAATACAGAAGTACCTTTTTGGAAAACTTTAATAATCCGGGATACCTTGACCTGGGTATGGGTATGACCTGGACGCCGATCTCCAATCTGATCGTGGTTGCCCATCCGCTCAACTATAATTTCGTTTTTGCCGAAGAAGGAAGCACCTTCCAGTCTTCCCTGGGTGCAAAAATATTGGTGGATTACACCAAAGAGGTCTTTACAGGAGTGAATTGGAAGTCGAACCTGTCCTACTTCCTGAGCTATGAGGATTCCGATTATTCCAACTGGACCTGGGTGAATGGCATCGCCTTTCAAGCATTCAAAAAAGTGGGTGTCGGCTTAGAATTGGGGCTTAGAAGCAATAAACAAGAGGCCATTGCCAAAGAGGTGTCAGACAATCCTCTGCAGACCTATTATGTAGTTGGGCTCACCTACAGCCTTTAAAAAATGTCTGAAAAGTAAATTCGGTTTTCTGGTAGTTTCCGTTGTTGTGGAATTACAACGGAAACTATCTCAGGCCCCCGGCCCGCTGTGCAGAAAGATAATGTATCAGCGGGCTGTTCGTTGTACAAGCCCCTGCTATGTCAACGTGGAGCTAAGGTGCGATTTCACTAAGGATGAGCGGTGGGGCGAAACACAGTTTTTCCAGTTCTTTCAGGCTGCCGTTGAAGACGTTGAAATCCACGTGGCCGTCTATCCCGCTGAGTTGTCCCCGGTTGCCGTACTGCCAGAACTGCCAGTTTCTTCCGCAAGCCAGCCGTGGCTCACGGGAACTGTAACGTGCGATCCAGATCGGATAATCGTTAAAATGGCCCGCCAGGTATTTGTTGTAGAACTTCAGGTTGGTATACAAGATGGGTTTGAGGTTATAACGGATTTCAACCAGATAGAGCCAGGTGCGTACACCGGTGATCAGCTGTATCTTGGAAACGCCGTCGAGGACTTCAACATCGAGTACCGGCGGAAGGTCTCCGTAAGACATCTCTACGGCATTCAGGAAGTTTTCCGCTTGCAGTCCTGCCGGAAGGGTGGGCCGGAAAAAGTGATAAGCGCCACGATAAAGGCCGATGCGTTTCATCTCATCCCAGTTGCGGCAAAAGAGCGTGTCGACCATACTTATACCCTCACTGGCCTTAACGAAGGCGAAATGAATATCCTTCCCTGCAACGGAGTCCCAATTGATCTGGGATTGGTAATGGGACACATCAATTCCATGAACGTCGAACTGCTGCAGTCGTACGGTTTCATACTCGCAGGCTGTTAAGCTTACGATCAGGAATGATATGCTCAGGATATACCGCATAAGTTTAATTGAACCCTTCAACCTCTATTCTGGAACAACGAATGCCAACTAACAATATCGGGAAAAAACAGCTTGTTAAAGATAGTTAATTCCTGTTTAATGTTTCGATAACATTTGTCATTTCGCGGAAAGGATCGGATGGCGGGCGTTGCAGCCAGTTGTCTGTTGGCCATGCACACTGGAGGTCGGCCAGGTGAAGCACGTAGGCCTGGCGGGTGTCGGAGGAGCGGTTGGCGGGGCTGGCGTGCACCAGCTCGCCGTGAAGCAATACCAGCGTTCCTGCTGGTACTTCCACCGCCTTCCACTGCGGGTTTTCGGGATTGAATTCCCAGTTTATCCGATCCTTTTTCAGTTCTATGAAGGAAGTTTGCGTTCCTTCCTTATTTCTAACGTATCTTTTTGATAAAGGATGCATTTTTTGTGAACCGGGAATGACGTAGAGACAACCATTTTTAGCATTGGCCTCTTCTAAGGCGATCCAGGCGCCCAGGCAGGAGGGCGGTTGGGTGTAAATGAAAGTGGAGTCTATATGGGCGTTGACTTTTCCTCCGATGCCGGCCTGTTTGAAAATGTATTGGCTTTGTACGATGGAGGGGCGCCTTAAGCCTAATGCCAGCGCGGCCTCCAGAAGAGCCGGCTGGTAAGAGAATCGCTCGAACTCAGGATGCCGGTCGTGCAGCGCATGGCCGACTTTGTTGATGGCTTGTTGCAGAGGCACTTTGAGCGTACCTTTTGCATCAAAAGCTTCTTCTTCAAAAAAGCAGCGAATCTTGTCGCCGCTCTCCAGGAAATATTCGTCCAGGTGCTGCTGTTGCTGATCGGTAGTGAAGACCTTTTGTTCTGCACTACCCTGCTCTGTGATGATCGCCTGAATTTCCGCCCGAAGGGCCGCCATATCCTCGCCGGAGGCGTAATCTCCGATCACCAGAAAACCGTTTTCCTGAAAAAAGCTTACCTGATCCTGGGTTATCATCGAATTTTTTATGTTGGTTTAATGTAAGCAATTTAGCGCTGAAGAAAGCGGAAGCTAAAAATCAGGAGTGGAAACCAATAAAAATGCATTGTAAGCGCCATGCGCAAAGCGGCATTTCAACTGCATTTCCATCGGATGAAAATACCCCGGCCTTCCGGAGTGCTTTCGCCAATGGCCACCTGAAAAGCCCAGATTTCAGCCCGAACAATTTACGGATTCATCATGAACCTACGCCAATTATTCCTGCAACATCTCGCCCAAACCAGCCCCTCTCCCCTGATGCTGGAGGTGGAAAGAGCCGAAGGCATGTACCTTTACAGCCCCGAAGGCAAACCTTACCTCGACCTCATTGCCGGCATAGGGGTCAGTTGCCTGGGGCACCGGCACCCGGCAGTGGTAGAGGCCGCTAAGGCCCAGCTCGACAAGTATCTGCATACACTGGTCTACGGCGAGTTCGTCCTGGCGCCGCAGGTTCAGTTGGCAGAGCGGTTGGCTCAGGCCCTGCCCGATCCATTAGACAGCGTTTACTTCGTCAACTCTGGTACGGAAGCCACAGAGGGCGCCATGAAGCTGGCTAAGCGCTACACCGGCCGGTATGAGATTGTAGCGTGTAAAAAAGCCTATCACGGCAGCACCCAGGGCGCCGCCAGCCTGATGTGGCCCAAGGATTTTACTCAGGCCTACCACCCTCTTCTGCCGGGCATCCGCCACATCGAGTACAACTGCGAGTGGTGCCTGCAGCAAATAACCGAACGAACAGCAGCGGTCATTATGGAAACCGTCCAGGGGGAGTGGGGAATACGCCCACCCCGGGAGGGCTACCTCCGTAAAGTGCGGGAGCGCTGCGACGAAGTAGGAGCGCTGCTCATTCTCGACGAGATCCAGGCGGGCTACGGCCGTACCGGAAGCCTCTTCGCCTTTGAGCAATACGGCGTTGTGCCCGACATTCTGCTGTTGGCCAAAGGGATGGGAGGTGGCATGCCCATTGGCGCCTTCGTTGCTCCCCGGGCCATCATGAGTGCCTTGTCCGACAACCCCATCCTGGGGCACATCACTACCTTTGGAGGCCATCCGGTGAGTTGTGCTGCGGCCCTGGCCACCCTGGAAACTTTACTGGAGAGTGATCTCATCCGGCAGGTGAAGGCTAAGGAGCAGTTATTCCTGGAGTTGTTACAGCACCCTGCCATCGTGGAAGTGCGCAGCGCCGGCCTGTGGATGGCGGTGGAGCTGGAAAGTTTCGAAGTGGTACAGGGCGTCATTCACCACTGCCTGGAACGGGGGCTGGTCACCGATTGGTTTCTCTTTAACAACCGGTCGTTGCGCATCGCGCCTCCGCTGATCATTACAGAAGAGCAGATCCGGTGGGCATGCGGGGTGATTTTGGAAGGGGTGGGAAACCGCAAAATGTAAAAGGGGGCCAATGGGGCGCTGTTCCAAAGGAGCCTACTTTAAAATTTCACGGTTCTACATTCTACATTTTGCGGTTTCACAGTTCCTTCCGCAGCCGCGCTACCGGAATATTCAGCTGCTCCCGGTACTTGGCCACCGTTCGGCGGGCAATATTGTAGCCCTTATCTTCGAGGACTTTTTGCAGCTTTTGGTCGGAAAGGGGTTTGCGTTTGTTTTCCTGAGCGATGACCTCTTCCAGTATTTTCTTGACCTCCAGGGTGGAAACCTCCTCCCCTTCCTGGGTAGACAGTGATTCGGAGAAGAATTCCTTGAGGCGCTTGGTCCCGAATTCTGTTTGAACGAACTTGCTGTTGGCGACGCGGGAGACGGTGGAGATATCCAGCCCGGTAATGTCAGCGATGTCCTTAAGGATCATGGGCCGCAGCTTCTTGGGGTCGCCGGTGAGGAAGAAATCGTACTGGTACTGCAGGATGGCGTACATCGTACGGTACATAGTATCCTGTCGTTGCCGGATGGCATCGATGAACCACTTGGCGGAATCGATCTTTTGTTTGATGAACATTACCGCTTCGCGCTCTTTTTTGTTAGCGCGCCGGCCTTCGGTATTGCGTTTATAGGCACGCAGCATATCCCGGTACTGGTCGTTAACCCTAAGGTCGGGGGCATTGCGGGAGTTGAGGGTCAGCTCAAGTTCTCCATCTCGGTTGACAATGATAAAGTCCGGGACAACGTATTGGGTAGAACGGCTGCCACTGCTGGTGTATCCACTGGCCGGCTTGGGGTTCAGTTTAATGATCTCCTCGATGGCCCCTTTGAGGTCTTCCTCAATAATATTTAGCCGGATTTGCAGCTTCTGGTAGTGCTTCTTGGTGAACTCGTCAAAGTGGTTTTCCAGGATATCGATGGCAAGAACGAGGCTGTCCCATTCTTCGAGGCTCATATCTTCCAGTTCTTCCTGGTCCCGCTTGTTGTAGAGTTGCAGCAGGAGGCATTCCTGGAGGTCGCGCGCACCGGTCCCCGGAGGATCGAAGCGCTGGATCTTCTTCAGGACATCGAGGATCTCTTCTTCGGTGACGAATACATTCTGGGAGAACATCAGGTCGTCCATTATGGCGGCGGGCTCGCGGCGGAGGTAGCCGTCGTCATCAATACTGCCAATGATCTGATGGGCGATGGCCTCTTCCCGTTCGTCCTTGAATTCCTGGAGGCCTAATTGCTGTTCCAGGTAGTCGTGGAATGTGCTTTCTACCGGAATGGGAATACTCTTGTCTTCCTCGTCGGTGCTGTAATTGTTGGCACGGAGCTTATAGGAAGCGGGGTCGTCCTCGATGTAGTCGTTCAGGTAATCGTCCAGTTCGTATTGATCTTCCCGGTAATCTTCCGAATCGCTATCGCTGTCGGAGAAGTCGTCCGCGGGTATTTCTTCGTTGTTGTTCTTGTCCAGGCCGTCCAGTTCATCCTGTTCTGCGCCTTCTTCCAGTGCAGGGTTGGCCTCGAGCTCCTCCTTGATCCGTTGCTCCAGCATGGCTGTGGGCACCTGCAACAGCTTCATCAGCTGGATCTGCTGCGGCGACAGCTTTTGGAGCATCTTCTGGCTTAAACTCTGCTTCAGCATTTTTTCTTTTCTTTTTGTGCTTGCCCCCATAACGGCAGAGATTGTAGGCGTGGGCCAAGCATGTGTCCGGGCTTATAAATTAAGCTCTAATGTGTTGAAAATATTTTTGGGCCTTTTTTTGTTTGAGGCGGGGTGAAAAACCCCGAAAAGATACTCATTCTGAGTAAGCTATTTAATCAAATTTTCTATCTTTTGCAAGTGTTAATGGATCTAGCCCCAGGAGATACGAAAATGATCCTGAATGGTGATCGGCCTTTCCTGGCTCACCGAAGTGGAAAAGATAATCGCCCCGGGCATGGTCTCCATGAGCATACGTCTCGATAAAATACGATAGATAACATATAATGTTCCAAAAATATATCAAAAACCCCTAATGCAAATACCATGGAAGAGCGTTTGGCAGCCCTGCGTCGGGAAATGGCAGAATCCCATCTCGATGCTTATATTATTCCCAGCCAGGATCCTCACCAGAGTGAATACGTTGCTGATCACTGGAAGGCGCGGGCCTGGATATCCGGGTTCACCGGTTCTGCCGGCGTGGCGGTTGTCACGGCGGGCCATGCCGGATTATGGACCGATTCGCGTTACTTTATTCAGGCGGAGCAGGAGCTGAAGCATAGCCCATTTATCCTTCACCCGTTGAAAGTTCCCTATGCTCCGGAGCACATCGACTGGCTGCTGGACAATCTGCCGCCGGGTAGTACCGTGGGCTGTGACGGGAATGTGTTTTCGGTGTCCCAGGTGGGCCATCTTAGCCGAAAGTTGGAAAGCAAGAACATCAAACTCGCCTACAAGGAAAACCTGATCGGGCGTATCTGGAAGGCGCGCCCACCTTTACCGCGCCATGCCGCCTTTGAGCTGGATGAAGCATACGCAGGCCTGAGCCGTGCCGAAAAGCTTGGCCGAATACGGCGCCAAATGAAGGAAGCGGAATATTATCTGGTGGCCACCCTTGATGATATTGCCTGGGCGCTCAATATCCGGGGCTCCGATGTAGAGTACAACCCGGTATGCATCAGTTACCTGCTCATCGGCCCGAAAGTGGCCCATTGGTTCGTTCATCAGGAGAAGGTGCCGCACAGCCTCCGGCAGGGCCTCCGGGCAGACGGCCTGCAGTTGCATCCTTACGAGACCATGGAACATTTCCTGGAGGAACTGGATAAAGACAGCCCCGTACTTTACGACCCGGGTTCCACCAGCATCAATCTTTTCGAGGCTCTGGATGAGGAGCAGTGGAGAAGCAGTAGAAACCTCATTCGCCCCATGAAGGCCATAAAGAACGAAACAGAGGTGAAACACATTCGCCAGGCCATGCGGAAGGATGGTGTGGCGCTCCTGAAGTTGTATCGGTGGCTGGAAGCTGAACTACAATACCGTACTGTAAGCGAGTACGAACTGGCGCAGCAACTGGCCGCATTTCGCAAAGCTCAGGGCAATTACTTCGGAGAAAGTTTCGCCGCCATTGTTGGATATGCTTCCAATGGCGCCATTGTACACTATAAACCGGAGCCGGATACCTGCGCTGACATCCGGCCGGAGGGCGTCCTGCTGCTCGATTCAGGCGGGCAGTATATAGAAGGCACTACGGATATTACCCGCACCACTGCCCTCGGAGCAACAACGGAAGAGCAAAGGCGGAACTACACGCTCGTTCTAAAGGGTAATATTTCCCTGTCGAGGGCAATCTTCCCGGAAGGTACTGTAGGGGTACAGCTTGACATTCTGGCCCGCATGCACCTCTGGCGCGAAGGGCTCAATTACGGCCACGGCACGGGCCACGGGGTAGGTTTTTTCCTCAATGTGCACGAACCGCCCCAGGGGTTTACCCCCAATCCGCGGGGAGAGCGGGGAGAAACGCCCTTTGTGCCCGGTATGCTCACCTCAAACGAACCAGGTTTTTACAAGGCCGGCGAGTATGGCATCAGGATCGAGAACCTTGAACTTTGCGTCGAACGGCCATCTGCCGACGGCAATCCCTTTTATAGTTTTGAACCGGTCACCCTTTTTCCCATCGATCTGCAGATGGCCGAACTGACGCTGCTGACGCAGGAAGAGAAGGACTGGCTCAACGATTATCACCGAAAGGTGTTACATGAATTGACGCCGCTGCTGGATGAAGAGGAGCGGGCATGGCTGGAAAAGAAGTGCAGGGAAGTTTAACCAAATAGTATGATCACATCAACCACCAAGAAGGATATACGGCAGCTTAGCCAGTTGGAACTGGAAGAGCTGTTCAAAGGCATTGGCGAGCCCAAGTTTCGCGCAAAGCAGGTATACGAATGGCTGTGGAAAAAGAGCGCCCGCTCCTTCGAAGAGATGACCAACCTTTCCAAAAAGCTTCGGGAATTCCTGGATGAGAATTTTTCCATCAACGCAATTGTCCTCGACAAGGTGCAGCACAGCCTCGACGGCACCGTCAAGTCGCGTTTCCGGTTGCACGACGGCCATCTCATAGAATCGGTACTCATACCCGTGCCTGCCGATAACCGCTATACGGCCTGTGTTTCCTCACAGGTAGGATGTAGCCTCACCTGTACCTTCTGTGCTACCGGACGAATGAAAAGGGTGCGCAACCTCGATGCTGCCGAGATCTATGACCAGGTTGTAATGGTCAATCAGCAGGCAGAAGAGCAGTTCGGCCATCCGTTGACCAATATCGTCTATATGGGAATGGGAGAACCTCTGCTTGCCTACAAGAACGTGCTGGAGAGCGTGGCCCGCCTCACTTCGCCGGAAGGGCTTAATATGTCTCCTCGTCGCCTGACCATCAGTACAGCCGGCATTGCCAAAATGATCAGAAAGCTGGCTGACGATGAGGTGAAATTCAACCTCGCTCTGTCACTGCATGCGGCTGATGATGAAAAGCGCAATCGGATCATGCCCATTAACGAGCAGAATGACCTCAATTCGCTGATGGAAGCCCTGCGTTATTTTTACCGCAAGACCCGAAATCGCATCAGTTTCGAGTACATTGCCTTTCAGAATTTCAACGAAGGGCTCGAGGACGCCGCCCGCCTGGCGGCACTGTGTAAGCATTTCCCTGTTCGCGTCAACATCATCGAATACAACCCGATCGACGGGGCGCCCTTCCTCAAAGCGGCGGAAAACCGCATCGACGATTTTGCGAAATATCTTCGGGAGCAGGGCGTAATGGTGACCGTGCGCCGGAGCAGAGGTAAGGATATTGACGCGGCCTGCGGGCAATTGGCCAATAAAGGGTAGGCAGAAAAAACAGGAGCCATGGGAATCATCAGAGGCTAAAAAGAGGCCTGATGATTCCCATGGCTCCTGTTAATGGGGCGGTTCCCCATTGCTTAGCCGTTCAGGAGAGATTGGTATTTTGCCTTATCATTGATCAGTTTCACGGCCTCTTCAATTTCCATATCATTGCGCAGCCCCATTTTTATCTTTCCTTCCTGATAGTAATAGCGGCTGGCGATTTCCTTTTCGATCAAATCCGTAATAATTGCTTTGTTATCCAGCAGAGCGTCTTTTTTATCAGCGTCGATCTTGGCTTCCAGTGCCTGTATTTGCGCGGTGAGTTCATAGCCTTCCTCAGTGCTCTCCTCCACCAGTTTTTTCAGCAGTTTTTCGCTTTCGGTATCGTAATCGAATTGGCGATTTTCCAGGAACTGAACAAAGCCGTCGAAATCCTCAAAGTGGAAGTCCTCCACATTGGTGATTTTTTCGTGTTGCAGGCAGAATTGAGTGACGTAATCAAAAATGAGGTGTTGTTCAAGCAGGCCTTTGACGATGGCAGCATCGGTGAATTTGTCGATCATCATATCCGGTTTGACACCTCCGCCGTCGAGGACGGTCCGGCCGTTGCGCGTTTTGAATGGCGTACGCTGGTCGTCCGGAATGTGGATCGGCTCGCCATCCTCATATTTTACACTTTGTATGCAGCGGCCACTGGGAATGTAATACTTGGCAGTGGTAAGCTTCAGTTTGGAGTTGTAGCCAATGTCCCGGGTATTCTGAACCAGGCCTTTCCCGTAAGAGCGCTGGCCAATGAGAACACCCCGGTCGTAATCCTGGATAACCCCGCTGACGATCTCGGAAGCGGAAGCGGAATTTTTATTGATGAGCACGGTCAGCGGAATTTCGATGTCGATCGGTTGGTTCATGGTGCTGAAGCTGCGATCCCACTCTTTGACCTTTCCTTTGGTGGTAACGACGAGTTCAGCCCTGGGGATAAATACGTTGCAGACATTTACGGCTTCGTTGAGCAGGCCGCCGCCATTGCCCCGCAGGTCGAAAATGATGCCCTTGAGGGCGGGATTCTGTTCTTTGAGCTCCCGTACGGCGTTGGCGACATTGCTGCCCGCATCGCGGGTGAAGGTGGTCAGGGCGACGTAACCGATATTATCACCAACGATGCCATGATAAGGAACATTGGGTACCTGAACTTCGCCCCGTACCAGTTGGATGTCGAAATCTTCATCGCGGCCGGGCCGGCGAATGGTCAGCTCAACGGATGTTCCCGGAAACCCGCGCAGGATGTTATTGATCGCATCGGGGTCTTTGCCGGTAGCGTCTTGACCATCCACGGCGATGATCTGGTCGCCGGGGCGAAGCCCGGCCTTATCGGCGGCCTGGTCTTTATAAAGCTCCGTGATGGTGACATACCCACCCATTTTCTGGCTGATGGCGCCTATCCCGTTGTACTTGCCTTCGGTCATGAAGCGGTAGCCTTCGATCTCCGACTCAGAGATGTAGTTGGTAAAGGGGTCGAGCGATTCCATCATCGCATCGATGCCTGTGCGCATCAGGTGGCCAGGGTCGACCTCATCGACGTAATAAGTGTTGATCTCTTTGTAGAGATTGGTAAAGATCTCGATGTTTTTGAGGATCTCGAAGTACTTGTTTTCGGGTTGGAAAGAGGCCGCCATTCCGACGAAGAGCAGGCTGATGATACCAACGTATTTGAGCATCCGCTTCATGAGTAACAAGGATTTTGATTATCAATATAACGCTACTTTGGGTTTTGGTTACTTTTGGTGAACAATTGTATTGAGATAATGGCCTTGCTGGTGAGGCCAGGCCGGCCTGAAATTAAAATATCCCAAGGGTTTCATACAGGAAGTCCAAAACAGATGGGGGGCTAAGCACCAAAACAATGACCTTGATTTCAGAACCGTTTAATATAGTAGCTTTTAGCGATTTGAAAATACGGTGATGCCTGGAAGTTCCTTCGGATTGAAGGCGAACCGTATATACAGATCTCAAGTAGAAAGTTTACTTTTTTATCGCTACTTAAGGCGCCAAATGTCAAATTTTAACAAATGTTTAATACAGTACGAGAAGCCAACGGCTGTCCCGGATAAAGGAATAACGCCCCGAGGGGTCAAATGTTGTGGTGGCGGGAGGGCTGATGGCGCCTTTGTTCGGCGTGGCATGGTGCAGTGGCCCGGGGCCGATAATAACCCGGGCACAGGCAGGGTGATCCATTCCGGTTTGGCCCGATTGCCGGCTTCCACTATTGTTCTCATCTGGCCGCCGGCTGCTTTTATATCTCGTTTTGCTTATTTCATCCTGGTTATCCTGCTGCCGGCTATCGGCGGCTTACAGGCCCAGGCCGGCCGGCTGGCTATCGAGCCGCTGGACACCAGCAAAGCGTTTGTAGTCCGGCGCTTTAAACTTCCCGAATCCTTCCCCGATTCGGCGGCGGTGAGCGCTTTTTTAAGTGAGCAGGTGACGGCGCTGCGCCTGGAGGCATATCTGGAAGCCTCTATTGACAGCCTGGTGCTGCGCGATAGCAGTTACCAGGCTTATCTTCACCTCGGGCCCGCCTATAAGTGGGTGCAGTTGAGGACGGATAGTATCCCGGAACCTTTTCTCGATGCATCGGGTTTTCGGGAACGCCTTTACCGGGGGCGTCCTTTTCGCTTCGCCCAATTGCGCCGGCTGCAGGAACGCCTGCTGGAATATGCTGAAGGACATGGCTACCCCTTTGCCCAGGCCTGGCTGGAGGATGTGCAGGTCGGCAATGGCCAGGCCAGCGCTCAGTTGCGGTTGGGCCGCGGCCCGCTCATCCTGGTGGACAAGCTGGAGGTGGAGGGAGATGTAAAGATCAGTAAAACTTACCTCAGCAACTACCTGGGCATCCGGGAAGGAATGCCTTACGACAATAGCCGGGTGTTGCGCATCCGAAACCGCATTCGGGAACTACCTTTTCTAAAGCTCGACCAGGACCCCACGGTGGCCTTTGTAGGAAGCCAGGCATCACTCCGGTTATTGCTCAGCAAAAAAAGGGCCAGCCGCTTCGACTTCGTGATCGGGGTGTTGCCGCAAAATGCCAGTGGACGGCAGGAAAATAACCGCAGCCTGCTCGTTACCGGCACCTTCAATGGCGAATTGCAGAACCAGTTCGGCCTGGGGGAACGCATTTATGCGGCCTTCGAACAACTGCGGCCGGAAACCCAGGAACTGGAGCTGGAGTTCAATTACCCATACGTTTTAGGCCTGCCCTTTGGGGCCGATTTCCACTTCAATCTTTACAAACGAGATACCTCATTCCTGGACCTGGAGTCCGACCTGGGCATTCAATATCTTTTCGAGGGAGGAAATTACATCAAAGCATTCTGGAACAACCGCTCCTCTTCGCTGCTCACCGTTGATGAACAACAGCTGGAGCGGCAGCAACAGCTGCCTCCAACCCTGGATGTGCGCAATGCATACTTCGGACTGGAATACGCCCTGCAGCGGCTCGACTATCGCTTCAATCCCCGCAAGGGGTGGTCCGGTTTTCTGCGCGGCGGAGCAGGGGTCAAACGCATTGAACGCAACAACCGCATCGTAGAACTTGGCTATGGCGAACTGTACGACACATTAGCGCTGCGCAGCTTCCAGTATAAGCTCAATGCCCGGTTGGAAGGTTACCTGCCTGTGTTCAGCCGTAGCACCGTCAAGGGCAGCCTGCAGGTAGGAGCCATCATTGCCGAAGACCCCATCTTTTTCAATGAGCAATTTCGCATTGGCGGCAACCGGTTGCTGCGCGGTTTCGACGAAGAGTCCATTTTTGCCACCAATTACGGGATCGCCACTCTGGAATACCGCCTCCTTATTGGACAGAATTCCTACCTCTACGCTTTCGGCGATTACGCTTATGTAGAGGACAAAACCCGGTCAAAAGAGGGGATTGACCACCCCTATGGCTTCGGTGCGGGTATTACATTTGAGACGGCGGTTGGCCTGTTTGGCGTCAGCCTGGCCTACGGCAAACGGTTGGATAACCCCATCGATTTCAGCGCCCCGAAGGTGCATTTCGGTTATGTGAGTTTGTTTAATTGAGGCCATCACGACAGGCTTAGCTGCCAATGGTGGAGCGCGCTTAACCGTTCAAAATTTGGTCCAATACCCAAAATAATTTCGAAGGATATTTCCACACCCGGAAATAAGGCACTTGCCGGCCGCCGAACTGCCGCCGTATCGCTTCAATATTTGGGATCATGCTGCCTTCAAAGTCGAAAACGGGCAGTTGCAGTACCTCATGGGTGTAGCGGATGGCCTCCCGGATCAGGAGCAGGCCGGCGCCGCTGTCGCGCAGTTCCGGGTCATCGCCGGAGAGGTGGTAGTAGCTGGAAAGGCCGTCCCAGATGAGATAGGCAGCGGAGTGGATGCGGCCCTGCCTGTCTTCAGCGCAGAAGATCGTGCGGGATTCGTGTTGGGCCAGGGCGGCATCGTGGCGGAGGAAAAACTCCAGGGAGTGAGGATCGGATAGCCCCTGCCGTTCGAAGCTGAGGAGGACCATGCGGTGAAATGCTTCCGGCGCCATGTCGTGGCGGATAGTCAGCACTTTTTCGGCCTTTTTGATGTTGCGGCGCACGTTGCGGTTGAAGCCCTGGTATATGGCGTCCAGCCCTTCCTGCAGGTCGATTTGGTAGGTATAGCGGGTGGTTTGGTGGTACCCCTGCCAGTAGAAGGGCAGCCAGTTGGTGGCGGAAGGATGGAACTCCTGCTTGATGGCGTGGACGTTGGGTAGTTGGCCAATGAGTTGTTCGTAGAATTTGTGCTCGAACTTGAGGGCCCGGAATTCAGGGTGCAGGTAGGGCCCCAGGTACTTGCAGAAATAGGGCATGGCCAGGTAGCGAAAAGGCCCTTTGCGCTTCAGGAAATAAGGCATGGCAGCCACGAGTAGTTCGCCGTAGCGAACTACCGCTGCATCCCACTCGCCTCCCTCACAAACGGCATCGAGGTACCAGGGCTGCGCAAATACGGGCAGATCGGGTACCTGTTGGCAGAACTGCTGATAAAGGAGCCGTCGGGATGGGCCGTTATGTTGCATTCCTCGTGGGCTAAGTGGTTTTTTCGGTTCAGTTTATTCTATACCTTCCGGGCGATGAGCAGCCCGTCGCGTAGGGGCAGGAGGATGTTCTCCACTCTGGGGTCTTGCTGCACTTTTTCGTTGAACTGGTGGATCAGCCTGGTATCGGCGTCACCTTCTCGTTCGGCCGGGCTGGTGACTTTGCCGCTCCAAAGTACATTATCGGCGATGATCAGCCCGCCGGGTTCTACCCTGTCGATCACAAGATCGTAATAAAGGGCATAATCCTGCTTGCCGGCATCGATAAAAACCAGATCAAAGGAACCCTCAAGTTGGGGGATGACTTCCAGTGCGTCGCCAATATGCAGGTGTATTTTATTTTGGAGCCCGGCCAGGGCGATGTATTTCCGAATGAGGTATTCTAACTCCGGATTGGCCTCGATGGTGTGCAGGGTTCCTCCTTCCGGCAGGCCCTGGGCGAGGCAGAGCGCGGCGTATCCGGTGAAGGTTCCGATCTCCAGGATGGCCTTTGGACGCTGGATCTTGCTGAGGAGGCTTAGCAACTGGCCCTGAAGCGGGCCGGAGAGCATTTGCGGGGCCAGGGTTTTCAGATGGGTCTCTCGTTCCAACTGATAGAGGAGGGGCGAGGGCGGGGTACTGTGCGCCTCGCAGTATTGGTTTATCCTGTTTAAAAAATCGTTCATAGCTAATAGTTTGGGCCGGTCATTACCAGTTGTCAGTTCAGGGCGCCCTGGGTTGGTGTAATGATCAGGTGGAAATTATCACGGAGCAGTTTAATGGCAATGGCAGGCAAAATGATAGAAATGAGTTCTTTGAAATTGATCATTGGAACAATTGGTGGAGGTTGAACAATTTGAAGATAGCTAGGATGACTACGACTACCAACAGCCGGTGGGCCCATACATTCGCCTGTTGGTAGCGCGAAGCATAATGAGCGGTGAAATATCCTCCGGCCGTCTGTCCGATTGCCATGAGGAACCCTATTTTCCAATCGATCAGGCCCTGGCTCTGAAAAATGAGTATGACCAGGAAGGTGTAGGCTCCGACGACGAATACCTTTACGGCGTTGGCGTCGACCAGGCTGTAATGGGCGTACAGGACCATAACGGCGAGAAAGAAGACGCCCATCCCCATTTGGATGAACCCCCCATAGAAGCCCAGTGCCAGGTAAAGGGGAATGGCGATCCAGGGGTTGGTTTTCCGGCTGGTATCGGTCATGCGCAACCACCGGCTGGGTTTTACCAGTATGATGAACAGCATCACCACCATGAGAAAACGGAAGACACTTTTGAATTCCTCGTTACTCACGTTGACAGCAACGATCACGCCAATAATTGCACCGATGATATTGAGGGATATGGGAAGCCAGCTGCGGCTGAGGTTGAGCTTTCCATTGCGCCAGAAGGCGGCTGTGCCGGCAGCGCTCTGGGTAAATATGCCGATCCGGTTGGTGCCATTGGCGAGGTTGCCCGGCAGCCCGATCAGTTCGGTTAGGATAGTCAGCGTTATGGCTGAACCATTGCCCGCCAGAGTATTGATGCTACCCGCCAGGGCACTGCCCAGAATTGCAATGAGATAATGATACCATTCAAGCTGCATGAGGCCTCGTCTTTGAAGGGCAAAGATAGGCAGGGGGTAGAGAATTACCGGAAAAAATCTGTGAAAAGGGTAGATTAGTGTCCTTGAGCCTATTGAACATTGGCGCGTACCAGCCGCATTTCGATATCCAGGGGTTGGTTGGGAAAGAAACTGGTATATTTCACCCGGCCTATTCCTTTGGCAAAATAATCGGACTGATGGCGTGTATTACCACCTGTCCTTATCTCTTCAGACGAAGACAGAGAGAAGGACCGGCGGTATTCCAGAGCGTCGAACGTTCCGTAGGGCACTTTCAGTCCATTAACCAGGTGGACGGCAGCCTCTCCGGATTCGGCGCCTTCAGGCAGTAAACTCGCTGGAATGCTGCTGGTGTCTCCTATAGTAGCGGTGCTGAAAAGCAGCCGGCCTTCAGCATCCATGACTTCCGGCCCGGAGCAACGCAGAACGGAACGATAAGACTGGCCCAGATGGGCGCCTTCCAAAATGAAGTATTCGGAGCGGCCAATGAGGGTGTCCTTAAGGACATAGATGCTATCCCTTTTGTGCAGAGGCGTTTCTTCACCTGTTTCCAGGTTGATGCTATAGCTTTCGAAAACCCAGTAGTTGCCTGTCTTCAACTGGAGGTAATCTTCTGCTGGGGTATACGTTGGCTCTACCAGGCCGTCTTCTATTTTGAACTCCGGCTCCTCCTGGCTACAGGAAAGAACTGAGCCCATTGCTGCGAACGCCAGTATTTTTATTGGAATCCTCATAGATATTAGTTCACTTTGCCCCTTCCCCGGAAGTGTCAAAGGTAAAAGTTTTACCGTTTGAAGAAAATGTTTTTGTTTGAGGGGCGCACATTACATTAGTTAAAACTTTTCAGACATCCGGCAGTTCAAACGGCCACCGAAAAATAGGGTTTATTCCTTTTTCACCAGGCAATTTAACACCGTTAAGGCAATTCAATGACAAAGCCGGGGTGTGCCACCAGGAGTCCGCTAGCTGCGTTGCAACCATTCTCCGATCAGCTTAATGGATTCGAGCATGTTCTCGCAAGTCGTTTCTACAAAGCGGCCATTCAGTTGCTGGTTCGGGTATTCTTCTCTGGCGAGTTTCAGTGCCTTTTCCCCATCGAAATCCACATATGACATCCGGGCGGTCAGTTCATCGGACGGGCGGCCGAAATCATAACTGGGCAGTAACGCTACCCCGGTATCTTCCAGCAGGCTTTCGCACAACTGGTGGCTATTGATGATACCCCGATGGATAAGAGCCTCTTTGTAGAAGGAGAAGTTGGGAAAAAGGTAAAACCCTCCCTGCGGTTTTGGAGCGAAGACGTGGAGTTCGCTCAGTTTCGAATGTAGTGTCCGGCCAATCACCCGAAGGATCCGACGGGCATCGTGGAGGTATTGGTCGATAATGGGGTTGGGTTGGAACGCTTCAACAGCAGCGTACTGAATAGGAGCGCTGGTAGAGGTGAAGGTTTCACTGGCTACGATGGCCATGGCATCGAGCAGCCAGCGCAGGGAATCGGGAAAAACGAACATGCCCAGCCGCCATCCTCCGGCGCCGCACCATTTGGAAATTCCACTGCTGATAATGGTGCCTTCCGGATAAAAACGGGCGATACTTACGTGCTGGCCAGAGTGGTTGAGTTCGCCGTAGATTTCGTCGGACAACAGGATGACCTTATATTTTCGGGCGATTTCCGCCAGTTTTTTGAGCTGCGGCGTGGTGTAGGTCGCTCCTGTGGGGTTGGCCGGGTAGTTCAGCACAACAATACGGGGCCTGTCCGGATCTACTGAACAGATAGATTCCAGTTCTTCGGGAGTGAGCCGCCAGTCATTTTCCTGGTGGGTTTTCACCCAATTGACCCGGCGGCCGATAATGATTGCTTGCGGCGAATAGGATACCCAACTGGGAGTGGGGATCACCAGGTCACCATAATAGACCAGTTGAAGGAGGAAGAGCAGTTCTTTGGAGCCCGGCCCAATCAGCACATCTTCGGCGGTGCGTTTAAGCCCCTGCCGGGTTTCGTAATACTTTCCGATAGCCTCCCTCAATTCGAAGAGCCCCTTAACAGCCAGATAATCCTTTTCGTGGGCATGGCGGCGGAGGCTTTCCACCACCGGTTCCGGAACGGGGAAGGGAGACTGGCCGAACCCCAGGCGGTGCACTTTTTTGCCTTGTAGCTGGAGTTCGCGGGATTTTTCGTTAATGGCAAGGGTCGCCGACTTTTTCAGCCCCCGGATGTTGAGGTTGAGGTCTATGCGGATATTTTGCTGTTTGGCCATGGAAATGTGGATTTTGTGCAGTAGAGCTGGCCTCCAAACCTGCGCTAAGAAAGAAGTGCTCCAACCGGTTATTATGGAGCAGGAAATCCACTACTCTCCAATAGAAGTCCGCATCTTCTCCTTATAAGCCGCTTTCAAAATTAGGTTGCGGCGCCGAACGGAGGGTTTGGTAAACTCTCTTCGTTCGCGCAGTTCTTTGACCAGGCCGGTATTCTGAAATTTGCGCTTGTAGCGCTTAAGGGCCCGATCGATGCTTTCGCCATCTTTCACTTCAATAATGAGCATAAAAAGAGCCTAGTTTTGTTAATGTTTAGTGCAAGCAATTTAGTTAAAACCAGGCAAATTTGGAAGAGATGAAAGGGGCCAAGTTTCTAATGCACCGGGATCTTTTGTTTTATCAGCCGGGACACCGGTTTGGGTTTGCGGCTTAGCGCGTATTCCGTTTCGAAGAAGAACTGTTTTTTTCCGAAGGCGGGATAAAGGCCGTCCAGCCAGATGGCTTGAGGGTCGTAGCGTGCGAAAAAGGGCCGGGAAACCCAGTCCGGGTTTCGGCCCTGCAGGAACTGCAGGACGAATACTTTTTCTCCGGCTACTTCGCTGATGCCCAGGATCTGTACTTTGCCTGGCCCGGCAGACATGGAAGGGCCTCTCACCGTGCGGGCAATGCCGCTGACCTTCTGATAGGCTTTGCGGAAAATGCGCCATGTCCGTTCCAGTTCTACCGCAAAGTAGTGTTGAGCGCCGGTGTCCCGTGCAATAAACATGTAATACGGCACACATCCAAGTTCCACCTGCTTTTGCCACATTGTGGCCCAGGTTTCCGCTTGGTCGTTGATATGGCGCATTACCGGAGATTGCGTTCGGATAACAGCTCCGGTGGCCAGCACGCGCCGAATGGCCTTTGCCGCGATGTCTGTTTGTAATTCGTTGGGATGATTGAAGTGAGCCATGAAAGCGATATGGATACCGGCCTGGCCTGCCTTTTCGAACAGCGCCAGCAACTCGTCAGCATCATCATCGGTGACGAAGCGTTGCGGCCAGTAACTCAGAGCCTTGGTGCCGAAGCGTATGGCCTTCAGAGTTGGGATCCGGGCATCGATAAGGGCATTGATGTATTGGCGTAGAATTTTCGTTTTCATGATGAGAGGGTCGCCACCGGTAAAAAGTACGTCTGTTACCTGAGGGTTGGCCCTGAGGTACTTGATGATGAGTTCTGTATCGCGCATGGCGAACTTCAACTCATTCATACCCACAAACTGAGGCCAACGGAAACAAAAGGTACAGTAAGCATGGCAGGTTTGGCCCTGGCTGGGGAAGAAAAGCATGGTTTCCCGGTACTTGTGTTGCACACCGGTAAGCTTCACCCCATCGATCATAGGCACATTGTGGGCAAGTTGCCCGGCGGGATGGGGGTTGAGTTCCAGCCTGATCTTGTTGGCTATCAGTTTTAGTTCCGGCTTTCTGGCGCCAGCTTTTAAGGCCCTGCTCATTTCTGCATAGTGTTCCGGGCGAAGCATAGCTCTCTGCGGGAAAGTCAGGACAAAAATGGGGTCCTCCCGGTAGTTGTCCCAATCGATCAACTGGCCGGCCACGTAATTGTTGGCTTTGAACGGCAGTACATTGCCGACTACTTCGATGTCAAAAAGCTCTTCTGCACTCAGGCGTTCTTTTAGTTGAGGGATTTCGCGAAAATTCCGAAGGGTATAAGGTTGGTACGTTATCATTTTTTTATTGGATTTGAAAGTTTTGAACAGGCCAGTAAGGGGATTCCCCGACGAACACCTGTCGATGAAAGGGGGTAATATAATGCGTTTTTATTTCTATAGAAACTAATTAATAATTAAACACCTGCTATCCTGCGGAGTTGTAAGGCCTGAATATACTATTGGCTAAGAGGGAGTGTGTGGTTGCCTTGAAGATGGGGCCTTTCGTAGCGCATGCCACTTGCACGGATTCCTGCAGGCGTACCCGGTGTAAGGCAAGGATAAAAAAACACCCTCGTGGATGTTCCCGGAATATAGATAAAATTTTCTATACAAACTATTTTTTAAAAACAATATGGCTATTTGGATTTCTGCCGGTGGGATAGAGAAGGTAAGAGGGCGTGTTATAAATCAAAGGTGGACTCTACAGGGCTATCTTCAATGTCGTCAATTTTGAGGATATCGATGATGGCCCGGAATGCTTCGTTGAGCTGCGTCAGTTGGTGAGGAGAGAGCGATTGGAGTTTTTGAGAGATCTGTTGGTGGAGCGGATGAGGAACCGCTTTCAGGAGCTCGGCGCCCTTAGCAGTAAGAGTGATGAGGCTGACACGCTTGTCGTTCAGGCGTGGGAGCTTAGCGACCATTCCTTTTTTTTCCAGCCGGGTGATGATACCGGTAACTGTACTGGCATTGAGTTTAAGGAAATCCTTGATGGCCTTGTGAGAAGCCTGGTAATGTTCCTGCTCTCGAAGGAAGCTGAGGGCTAGAAGTTGCGGGATACTGATCCCGTATTCTTTTTCGAGGCGTTTACTTTCCAGGTTCACTGACCGGGAGATCTTGCGAATGTTGATCAGGATTTCAGCGTAGTTCATTCACGTTTGGTAACTAAAGGCTAATTAATCTTGCGAATATAAACACTAAGCAAAAACGCCGGAATAGCAGCATGCTTATTCCGGCGTTATTTTTTGTGTAATGCGGCCACCTACAAGTCGATATCATCCTCCTCATCGTCCTCATCAACACCGGTACTGATATCGAGATCTACATCCTCATCGTCTCCGGAGTCTTCTGCGAATTCATCGAGGTTGACGATAGACTTGTCGAGTTCTTCATCGGTGTCATCGTAGAATTCTCCGAGGTTGAAATCGTCGTCGTCGTCGTCGTCAAAAGCGGCTGGCTTTGGCGGCGCCGGTTTGGTTGGTGATTTGCGGATGATCTTGGTGATCACCTTTTTTTCTCCCGTAGGCTTTGGGGTTGGCCGTTCAATAGTGCTGGCCCTTCTTTCTGTGGGTGGATTTTGCTCCTGGGTTTTTGCAACCAGGCTTTTTGTGGTGGTTGGCACAGCCAGCAGGCGCTTTTTATCGATCAGCTCACCGGTAATGATACAGATGCCATAGGTTTTATTCCGGATCCGGACCAGGGCATTCTCGAGATCTTTAATGTACCTGCGCTGGCGGATGGCCATGTTGTTTAGCATTTCTACATCGTTGTTGATGCTGCTATCGTCCATCCAATCCCCCCCGTGTTCGTCACTGGTATTCTCTGTGATCTCCAGGATCTGTTCCTGGAGGGAATCCAGCTGTTCGGTGGCATTGGCGAGTTTTTTCTCGATCAAAGCTTTGAATTCAGCTAATTCCCCATCAGAGTACCTCACAACAGTATTCGACATTATTAACTGTTTGTTGGTTTTGAAAATGATGCGGCAATTTAAAAAATCAAATCTGAAAAAAAACTGAAGATTTGTAAAAAAAGCACTTCAAGATAAAAAAGGGAGTTGTAAAAGTCAAACCGGGGGGAATATCATTTGGAGAAAGAGTGGATTTAAACGTTATGAGGGCCCCGTTTTTTGAATTGAAGCAACAAGCTTTTCCAACTGCCGGAGGATGCTGTTCCGCTTAATTGCTGAGCCTGGCTGCCCGCTTCAGTAGTTTCTCGAACAGGCTCGTTTTCTCCTTGGCGCCCGCTTGTATATATGGCAACGTATGGTTGCATCTCGGCTCCTTCAAACTCCTCAGAGGCTTCGAAAAAGCGCCTCTTTCCTATCCTTCTCAAAAAGGCCATAATGTTCAATTGCATGAAAAAATCCAGTAATGGGCCAAGCTACGTCTTGAATTCTGAATTTTTCCTGAATAAACCAACCCCTCTGTGAGCCTGTTGGCCGAAAAGGAGTAAAGAAACATTGAAAAACAGTTTTAAGGCGAATATTTTTGCGGGGCTGTTCCGGCAGTGTCTGCAAGAAGGCAGCAAAAGGGCGGCGATTGTGTTTGAAAAAACATTCAATGCATTACCTAAATTCCTGAAAAGATTATGATAGTAGCTGGCAACCTGGTAAAAAGGGGAATCTCATTGGTACAACAACTGGACCAGAGGCGGCCCACTCCCTTACAGTTGCAGCAGCGCACGTTGCTGAGCCTTTTAAAGCGGGCGGAAAAAACGGCTTTCGGCCAACACTATGGGTTCGAACAGATCCTGAAGGCGGCTGACCCGGCGTCTGTGTTTCAGGAGTTGGTTCCTATGCACGATTACAACCGCATGTTCGACGAGTGGTGGCGCCGTACTCTGGCTGGCGAAGCCGATGTGAGCTGGCGCGGCCCGGTGAAGTACTTCGCCCTGAGTTCCGGCACATCAGAAGCTGCCAGCAAATACATCCCCGTCACGGCCGAAATGCAGCGAAGCATGAGGCAGGCGGCCCTGAGGATGTTCTCCTGCCTGCCGAAGTACAACTTTCCGCCCAGTTTCTACACAAAGGAATGGCTGATGATCGGAGGTAGTGCCGCTTTGCAGGATCTTGGCCATTGTTATGCCGGCGACCTCAGTGGCATCAATGCCAGTAAGCCGCCGATGTGGATCCGCCGTTATTACCGCCCCGGTACGCGGATTGCCCGGATCTCTGACTGGGATGAACGCACAGAGGCCATTGCCAAAATGGCGCCCCACTGGGATGTGGGCGTCCTGACCGGCCTGCCCAGCTGGGTACAGCTTACCCTGGAGCGCGTCATTGAATACCACGGCCTGAACCACATCCACGAGATCTGGCCCAACCTTCGGATATTTGTTTCCGGCGGCATAGCCTTTGAACCATACCGCAAGAGTTTTGAGGAACTGCTGGGCCATCCTCTTACCTATATGGATTCTTACCTGGCCAGCGAGGGTTTTGTCGCTTTCCAGGCGCGTCCCGGCACCAGTGCTATGCGCCTGCAACTGAGCAACAACATATTTTTTGAGTTTGTACCCTTCAACGAGGACAATTTTGATGCCGAGGGCCGGCTCCTTCCCTCTGCCCGGGCCTTCACTATTGATGAAGTGGAGGAAGGACAGGATTACGCGTTGCTGATGAGCACTTGCGCCGGCGCCTGGCGTTACCTGATCGGCGATACCGTCCGTTTTGCGGATAAAGGCCGTTCCGAGATCCTGATCACCGGCCGTACCAAGCACTTCCTGAGCATCTGCGGAGAGCACTTGTCGGTCGATAATATGAACCAGGCCATCCGCCGTACCGAGGACGTTCTGAACGTGAAGATCAACGAATTCACAGTTTCAGGTGTTAAAGCAGAAGCCCACTTTGCTCATCGCTGGTATATCGGTTGCGAACCCATGGTCGATTCGGACACCCTCTCCCGAGTACTCGATGAGCAGCTCATGGCCGTCAATGACGACTACGCTGCCGAGCGCTCGGCAATGCTTCGTCCCCCGAGGGCCAGCGCCATTGATACCCGGCTCTTTTACGACTGGCAGCGCCAGCACGGAAAGATGAACGGGCAGAGCAAGTTTCCCCGTGTTATGAAAGGAGAGCAGCTGGCCGAATGGGAGGCGTTTATCGGGTCAAAACAATAATTCCGTATGGATCTAATGTGGCAGGGGGCCTTACTGGGCCTCTCTCTGAGCATACTTGCGGGGCCTATGTTGTTCATTCTGATGCAATTGGGTGTCGAGAAGGGCTTCCGGGCCGGCGCTACAGCCGGTTTTGGAGTTTGGGCCAGTGACGCCCTTTATGTGCTAACTGCTTATCTCGGCATATCTTATCTTCTGCAACTGACACAGTGGCAGGGCTTCAAATTATGGGCCAGCCTTGCCGGGGGGCTCATTCTCATCGTCATCGGAGCTACTACCCTGTTTGCCCGCCCAAAAAGGAACGACAATCTCAATAATACGCCTGTTGGCCACAACTGGGCGGGCTACTGGATGAAGGGCTTCCTGGTCAATACCTTCAATCCTTTTACCGCCTTTTTCTGGATCGGTGTAATGACCACCATTTCTGCCGATGGGCCCCTTCCCGCTTTCGACGCTTCTCTGTTCTTTGGCAGCATCATCGGCGTTATTATCATCACTGACCTGCTGAAGGTACTCCTCGCCAAACGCATTCAACACTGGATGAAATACAGCTACCTGCTGGCCCTGCGACGGGTTGCGGGCACGGCCCTTGTCGCCTTTGGGGTGTTCCTGATGTTTCGGGGTATGATGTGACCGGAATCGGAGGTTGGTATAAGGCTTTATTGTTATATTGTTCGGGCGGGATTGCTGCTCCACTGGAGCTACATGATTCGGCTACAACCCTCCTGGCCTTATGGACGAAGGATACATCAAGTTTGAAACCCACTGGAAAAAGGCGCCGCCTTTGCCGGAGGCGGCCCTGGCAGAAATACAGGCTTTCCGCCAGCGCCTGTACGAGCTGGGGTTGATCGGCGCCTATCCCAACGGAATTGGGTACGGCAACATCAGCCGGCGTTTCGGTAGAGAGGGGCAGTTCATCATTTCTGGTTCGGCCACCGGGAATTTTCCGGCTCTTTCTTCGTGCCATTATACCCTCGTTACTAAAGTTGCGGCCAGCCAAAACCAGTTGTGGTGCGAGGGCCCCATTGTCGCCTCTTCCGAATCGATGAGCCACGCTGCCGTTTATGAGGAATGCCCCTGGGTGAACGGAGTGATCCACGTGCACCATGCCGGTTTGTGGAACACACTGCTCCACAAAGTGCCCACTACGGATAAAAAGGCGCCCTACGGTTCGCCGGAGATGGTGGCTTCCATCATTGAGCTGATGCGGAAAACGAAGCTCAAAGAACAGCGAATATTTGTGATGGAAGGGCACGAGGAAGGCATCTTCTCATTCGGGAGCACTCTGGAGGAAGCTTTTGAGGTGCTGATGATATTTTATCAGCGGCTTATGGCCGGCTCCCAGTTTGACACTGTTACATAATTAAACAAACTTCCAAACCTATGAAAACCATACTCATTACGGGCGCTACCGGCACAACCGGTTCGGCTACGCTTCAGCAACTCCAAGGAAAAGGGCTGGCACTGCGGGTGATGACCCGCTCCGCCGAGAAAGCAGCGGCCTTCGAAAAGCAAGGCATCTCGGCAGTTGTCGCCGATTATAGTGACCCGGCATCCCTCGCCCGGGCTCTGGACGGCGTGGAACGGGCGTTCCTCGTACATTCACCTTCTTTGGAAATCCCTAAGCACGAAAAGGCATTCATCGATGCGGCCAAAAAGGCAGGAGTGAAAAAGATCGTCGCGCTCTCCGTTATCGGCGCCGGCCCGGATAGCCCGCTTCGCCTGTCGCGCATGCATGCGGAGGTGGAAGCTCACCTAAAGAACTCCGGCATGGCCTATACCATTCTGCGGCCCCACAGCTTCCTGCAGAACCTGCTGGGCAACATTCCCACCATCCAGGGCCAGGGGGCGATGTACTCCAACAATGGAGAGGCCAAAATACCATTGATCGACGCCCGCGACATTGGAGCGGTGGCCGCCGCTGCCCTCACCGAAGAAGGGCACGATGGAAAAGCCTATACCCTGACCGGCCCGGCGGCGGTTTCTTTCCAGGAGGTGGCCGGAGCCATAGGCAAGGCCATCGGCAGGGAAGTCCACTTTGTCAACGTCCCGGATGATGCCGCCAAGCAGGGCCTGATGGGCGCCGGCTTTCCGGAATGGCTGGCCGACGACCTGGTTACCCTCAACCAATGGGGGCGGCAAGTGGGCGAACAACAGCCGTCGGAAGATGTTCAAAAGGTACTCGGCCGCCCGGGGCACAGCCTGGAGGACTTCGCCCGGGATTATGCAGGGGCGTTTAAAGGGTAGGATGGAGGTAGGGAAGTCGGAGGTCGGAAATCGGAATTTTTCTAGAGGAGTGCTGCCGGGATGGGGCTGAAGATGCTTCCACCATTAACAACAAAGCTTCCTTAAAAAAAGGAAGTTTGGTTTGAAGCCGGAAGTAAGTCGCTGCAAGCCAGGGGTAAATAACTTGACGTATTTCGGAATCATTCGGGGTTGATCCCTTCTTCCTTCAGGTGAGCTCCGATGTTGAAGGTATGCCCGCCGTACAGCTCGATGTCCTTATTCCAGTCGATGATCTGCCAGTTTGCTCCGGGAGTGGCAACCAGAATTTTTCGGGTTTTACTGGTGATCCAAAATACTTTTCCACGCCGAAGTCCAGCATTTTCTGGACTTCGGTGAAGATGTATTCGTTCTCTGTGAAGAATTCCTCCGGCCCCAGTTCACCATCCAGGTCGACTTCGAAGACAATTGTAGCGGGTACATCCGGATAATGCCTTGTAATTTTTTCGGCGGGTAAAACCTTTTTATCGAATGGAGCTTTAAACTTAGCATAGATTATTTAAAAGCGCAAAATGGCATACACATCACACAACCTCACCGACACCATTGTAGCCCTGGCTACGCCCTCCGGGGTGGGCGCCATCGGCGTGATCCGCCTGTCGGGGAAGGAGGCAGTCCGTATGGTCAACGGGGTGTTTCACGGGAAGGACCTGGAAAAGCAACCTACCCACACCATTCACTTCGGCACCATCCGGGACGACAGCGGCCGCATACTGGATGAGGTGGTGGTTTCGCTGTTTATAGAACCCAAGTCCTACACCGGCGAGAACGTAGTGGAAGTGTCCTGCCACGGGTCCGACTACATATTGCAGGAAGTCATACAGCTGTTCATCGAAAAGGGCGCGCGCCTGGCGCAACCCGGCGAGTTCACCCTGCGCGCCTTCCTCAACGGCCGTATGGACCTCAGCCAGGCCGAGGCCGTGGCCGACCTGATCGCCTCCTCCTCCCGTTCCTCTCACGCCATCGCCATGCAGCAGATGCGCGGCGGCTTCAGCGACGAGATCAAAAGGTTGCGCCAGGAATTGGTCGACTTTGCCAGCCTCATCGAGCTGGAGCTCGATTTCGCCGAAGAGGACGTCGAGTTCGCCAACCGGGATGAACTGAAAAAACTGGTCGCCAAAATTCAGTCCATCATTCACGCCCTTATTCAGTCCTTCAAACTCGGCAACGTCATCAAACACGGCGTCAACACGGTCATCGCTGGGCGCCCCAACGCCGGCAAGTCGACCCTGCTCAATGCCCTGCTCAACGAGGAGCGCGCCATCGTCAGCGAGATCGCCGGCACCACCCGCGACACCATCGAGGAAGTACTCAACATCAAAGGCGTGCAGTTTCGCATCATCGACACTGCCGGTATCCGCGAAGCGGAAGATACCATTGAGGCCATGGGCGTGGAGAAGACCATGCAGAAGGTGCAGCAAAGCGCCCTGCTCGTCTACGTCTTCGACGTGGTCAAAACCCAGCCCGAGGAAGTGCACGCCGACCTGGCCAAGCTGGTGCATGATAATGTGCATCTGATCGTAGTTGCCAATAAGATGGACCTGAATCCATATACTTTGCGGGAACATTATTTTTCGAAGTCGGAAGTCGGAAGTCGGAAGTCGGAAACGGGGAAAGTGCCCTTTGGCTCTGCACTTCCCACTTCCGACTTCGCCTGGGTTCCCATCTCCGCCATCAACAACATGAACATCGAGTACCTCAAGGAAAAGCTCTACGAGGCCGTTATCACCAACCAACTCAACCTGGAAGGCACCATCGTGGCCAATGCGCGGCACTACGAGGCGCTGCAGAAGGCACACGAGAGCCTGGCCCGGGTACTGGAGGGCCTCTCCGGCGGCGTAACGTCGGACTTTGTGGCGATGGACATCCGGGCGGCGCTGCACCACCTGGGGGAGATCACGGGGGAGATCAGTACGGATGATCTGTTGGGGAATATTTTTTCGAGGTTTTGTATCGGGAAGTAGCCTCCTCCTGAAACCGTTTACAGCATTTCAGGCAATTTCTCTTTCCTCTAATCCCAGGCAATTCTTTGCCGTATGGAGTAGCAAACTTTGCGCTACCACTTCTGGTTCGCCAAATAAGCCACGCTCGTTGATCGGGGTTACCGTATATTGGCCATCTTCCAGGGTAATATGAACACCAATA
>JACJXW010000008.1 GCA_020636405.1 Lewinellaceae bacterium
CGCAAAACGTTAACTTCCTACCGTGCCGATTTTTATCGAAAACGGCCCCTGAACACACTCTAATGGATCAAAATAACCAGCCAGGGGCACAGCTCCTCTGCCTTACCCTCCGGCTTTGGACGCCTCTATAGTCAGTTACAATTGAATTGCGCAGATAGAGGAGATGTTTATACAAAAGTTGTGGCTGATACTGTGATTCAAGAATAATGATTTGATAATCAATGACTTGAAAATGATTTTGGCAAATTTGTGAAGATTGAGTAAATTGATACGGAAAAATCTTAGACATAAGATGAGAAGTAAAGAACAAGTCAAAGATTTAATCAGACAAAAAGGTATCCAGATCAAAGGGTTTGGAGTATCCAAGATAGGTATATTCGGTTCTTATTCAAGAGGTGCTCAAAAAGAGAATAGTGATATAGATATATTGATCGACTTTGATCCAGGTTCTGAGACTTTTGATAATTATATGAACCTATGCGATCTGTTAGAAGAAATTTTTGAAGATATAGAACTTGACATTGTGACATCGAATGGATTAAGCCCAATCATAGGCCCAAAAATACTAAAAGAGGTAGATTATGTCGAGATCGATGATTGATTATCTACGGCACATTTTAGTAGAATGTGAATATTTGGAGGGATTAAAAGTAATAAATTTGAGTTCTTCATCGCAAATCGCAAATCAAAGATTTTCTCCCCTATACTCCTCCGGCGTCCTCCCCGTCCACCGGCGGAAGGAGCGGATGAAGGAGCTGGAGTCGGCGTAGTCCAGCAGGTAGGCGATCTCCTTGACGCTGAGGGCGCCGTTTTTCAGGTAGTCGACGGCGAACTGCCGCCGCAGTTCATCCAGCAGGGTTTTGTAGGCATGTCCCTCTTCCTTCAGGCGCCGTTGCAGGGTGCGCACGCTGATGTTCAGGTTGTCGGCCACCTGCTGGATGGTGGGGAACTGCGGCCGCACCAGGTTGATGATCGATTGCCGCACCACGGTGGCGAACCCTTTCCCTTTTTGCAGAGCGGCTAGTTTCTTTTCGGCGTACTGCACCAGGATCTGCAGCAGATGGTAATCGCTGGTGACCACGGGCTCGGCTACGTGCCGTTCGTCGAGGTAGAGGGCGGTGGCGGGCTGGCCGAAGTATACCGGGCAGTCGAACAGGCGCTCGTATTCTTCGAACTTTTCCGGCCGCGGGTAGGTGAAGGTGATGCGCCGGGGGGAGTACCGCTGGCGGGTGAGGGTGTGGAACTCCCGCAGGGTGAAGGCCATGGACCCGTCGATGGTGTGGCGCACGGCGGTGGGGGATTGCTCTTCCCAGGCCGGGTAGGGGTGCATAGACAGTTCCCACTCCCCCTGCTGTTTTTCCAGGCGAAAGGGGAGGGCCTGACACCCCAGGTTGGCGAACTCCACGATGTAGTGCAGGGCCTCTTCCACCGTTCGGCTGCTCTGTACGATCTGCACGATGAGGCCCGCCGCCGATAGCGACAGATAGGCACCCAGGTGCAGCCCAAGGTAGGGGTCGCCGGTCATTTCCTGGGCTTTTTCCACCAGCCGGTTGTAGACGCCCGCCTCGAACACCAGTTCTTCATCATTGAGTTCTGCCAGTTCCCGCCCTACGATGCCGAGCAGCACGCGCCGGCTGGCGCCCTGTTGGGCGGCAAATTGGATGATGTTGGCCAGAAAACGCGCTCGGAAAGTCATTGCAGAAGCATTGGTCTGTCCCAAAATACGGATTTGGCACCAAATGTCAACCCTTCGGCGCCGGCTGCATAGATCGGTGGCGCGGCCGGCCGGTATCTTTGTAGAGTAGTTCTTAAGAGCTGTAACATGATCAAATCAATATTACCATGAAAAACATTCGCACGGAAATAGTCATCGACGCCGGTCCGGTGGCGGTTTGGAACACCCTGATGGATTTTGCCGAATACAAAAACTGGAATCCCTTTATCCACCTTACCGGCCGGGCAGAGGTAGGCAGCCGGCTGGAGAATACCATCTTCCTGGAAGGGCGGAAGCCCCAGGTTTTCCGGCCGGAAGTGTTGGCGGCAGTTCCGGAAAAGGAATTCCGCTGGGAGGGCCACCTATTTGTCCGCGGCCTGTTCGACGGCGAGCATTATTTCCAGTTGGAGGCTGTGCCCGGCGGCAAGTGCCGCCTCATCCACGGCGAAAACTTCCGGGGAATACTAGCTGGCATGATCCTCGGAATGATCGGTGAGCAAACCAGGAAGGGCTTCGAAACGATGAACCGGGCGCTAAAGGAGCGCGTCGGGCAATTGGCAGTAACCCAGTAAATGCAGCACCTATGAAAAACAAACTAAAGCAAACCATACAGGCCAACGCGGCCTTTTCCGGCCTGAGCGGCCTGGCCCTGATTTTTTTCAGGGATCAGCTGGCCCGTTTTATGAACATCAACTTGCCCGATGTGCTTCTATTCATTGGCATTGGGCTGCTCCTGTTTGCCTCCTTCCTGCTGTGGACGGCCCGGCAGCAGCCCATACCTCCCAGGCTGGTAACTTTCATCATCTGGCAGGACTGGCTGTGGGTGGCCGGCTCTGGGCTCCTCTTCGCCATCCGGGCTTTTGGCATCAGTACAGTGGGCCACCTCCTCATCGGAGTGGTGGCGGTTGTTGTGGCAATTTTTGCCGTTCTGCAGCACAAGTATTTGCGTCAATTGGGTGCGTAGCGGCAAAGGTGGAGGCGTGCTTCTGGCAACGTTCCTGGCAACCGCCATTGTGGATACCGTACAAATGCCGCCCCTCTTTTGCAATTCCGCCCAAATGTTCGGATATTAGAAGCTGTTTGAATTTAATCCTTCAGTTTTATTATGGCCCTTTTTCCGCCATATTTCGGTACTTTTTCGCTCCGTAGCTACGGCTACGAAGCTCAAAAGTGTCCTCATCTGGCGAAAAAATGCCTCATAATAAATTCTAAAAACTAAATTCAAACAGCTTCTTAGACAGGATCATTATTAACCCTAAAACCTTTTGTTATGAACAGGCCAATTGAGATCAAAACCCCTGGAGTCCACCACATTGCCATCAGAGTTTCGGACATGGCCCGGTCTAAGGCTTTTTATATCGACAAACTTGGGTTCAAAGCCGTTCTCGACCAGCCGGAGCTGTTGATATTTTTTGCCGGACAAACTGCTATTGCCATCAAAGGGCCGGAAGGCAAGGTGCCCGGCAGCGACCAGTTCAATCCTTTCCGGGTAGGCCTGGACCATATTGCGCTTGCCTGCGAAGACAGAAGCGAGTTGGAAAGGGTAGCCAAAGCCCTGGCCGATAACGCGATCGAGAATACCGGGATCAAACTGGATGGCACCCTGCAGAAAGATTATGTTGCCTTTAAGGACCCGGACCGGATATCCTGGGAGTTTTATTCTGTCTGACCTTCATGGCCAATGTTTTATTAGATATCCATCCATTTTGCCCCTGTGGCGCCGGGATTGGAGCTTTGGGGGCTTCAAAAAAAGGAAAAATGAATAAGGTCCAAAAGGCAACAGGAGTCCTAATTGCAGGTCTGTTCCTCCTGGCAGGTACCATTGCTCATTCCCAGGTGTACAATTGGGAGAAAGTGGAGGAAGCCATTTTTGAAGGCGACACCATCTGTTACGCTTATATCGGTGGGTTTCCCATCAACGCACGAGGGCTAACCCTATTTGACCTCGACAATGATGGGGATCTGGATTTTTTTATCGGTACTTCCCGAGGGAAAATCCTGTACCTGAAAAACTACGGCACCAGGCAAGTTCCCTGCTGGAGCGTGGAGGAGGAGCAATTTGCCGGCATTTCCCTTCCTTCGGTGTTGGGTGTCCCTTCTCCCTGTTTTGCCGACATCAGTGGCGACAATGTACCGGACCTCTTGTTCGGCGATGGCTCCGGTGGCGGTAATGGAGGGACTCTTCATTATTATGAAAATGTAGGCGGTGCGTTTCAGTTTGTTACCGACACCCTTTGGAATATCGATTTTCATGATTTTAGCGCCCCCTGTGCCGGCGATGTAGACAACGACGGGGATACAGATATCATAGTGGGGAACGGGTATGGGGACGTGTTCTTCGTCCGAAATCTGGGCAACGGCCAGTGGGAGGCGCCCGTATTGATTTATAATACGATAGATTTTAGAGATGACAAAGCCTCGCCGACCCTGGGCGACCTGGATAACGATAGCATCCCCGAATTATTGGTCGGGGATGCATACGGGAGGATTAAGCTTTTTAAGGCCTCTGGCTTTGAGCAGGATACCGTGATATGGACTTTGATCGATGACAATTACATCCCTGATAATGGGTTCACTTCGCCCACGTTGACGGTATACGGTAATCCTATACTCGGCAAATACGACGAGGATGAACGGGCCGATCTCATTATCGCAAGTGGAGCTACCGGGGAATTCGTTTTTCACCGGAATATCGGGACGAATGATTCGGCTGTTTTTGAATTGAGCCTGCCGCCTTTCCCATTCAATAATTTTCCCTGGTCATTATCTTTCGCAGCAGAAGATATCAGTGGATATCGTCACCAACAACTCTGGGTTGCGGTTTTATAGAAATATAGGAGAAGCTCATTCCCCTGTATATGAACTTCAGTTACCCAAGGTAAACTACGATCCCGTTGATTTCGATGGGATCGGAACCCTCTATTTTGGAGAATTTGATGGCCGATGTGGGATAGATATGATCTGTGCCGGCGAGAACCGGGGGATACTATTATGGGGTTCCAGAGGGATAACGCCAACAATTTCCTTTCCCGCGCCAGATGATTCTTTTGAGGATTGTGATTCTTCCCGGGTACGGATGAGTGCTCATCCTCCCGGAGGCACCTGGGGTGGAAGTGCCGAACCGGACGGGACTTTCCTACCTTCCGATTTCCTTCCGGGAGCATACGAGATGATCTATACTTTTGAAGATCCTGATGGGTGTTACACCCGGAACGACACCCTGTTGGTCCGGATCGTGCAGTGTACATCTTCCGCCTCAAAGGATCAGGGAAGGGTGAAACAGGCCAGGATCAGCCCTAATCCGGCTGACGACAGCTTTTCCCTGGGCTTGCAGCTCGCTCGGCCAGGGAATGTGAAGATCAGTATCGTATCTCTTTTGGGAGAGCGGTTTGACTTGTACTCAGGTTTTGAAAACAGGAGCGATTGTTTTTTTACTTTCGCGCGCCCGAAGCGGCTGGCTCCGGGTTTCTGTTTTATCCTGATCGAAGTTGAAGGAGAATGGGCTGCGGAAAAAATGATCTTCAGGTGAGTAGGGGGCTGCCCATCCTCGGAGAATGGAATACCTCCTGGTGGCAGGCCTGCACCCTTTGGGTTTTAAAAAAAACATTGGGGCTGAGCTTTTCCGTTATCACCAGCACCAGCTCGCCTGGCCGTTTGTCAAAAAATTGAACTCAGGTGTTTTTCAGCCCCCATTTTTTTTACTTTACAGGGCAAAACTATTATTCCACAAAACACCTAATTTTCACAGAAGAGTGGCAGGATGTACAAGATCCAAAAGATAACGGGAATCGTACTGGCCGTTTAGAGGCCATTGATTGAATTTTGAACAAACGCTGAACGTTTCACCTCCCCTGATCGTTTTAATTCCGTACCTTCACCCATGAGGAGTTATCTTCAGGCTTAATCCGATACTTTGTTAGCAAACTATCCGCTTAATTCTGGGTATAGCGCAGTGTATTTTTTCATTCAAAACACAAGTATGGCGGACAGTTTTAATAAAAAGGAAAGAGAAAAGAAGAAGCGGAAGCGCAGAAAGGACAAAGCTGACAAGAAAGAGCAGCGGAAACAGGACGGTAAAGAAACGCCTGAATTCATGTACCTCGACGAGAACGGCAACCTCACCCCCACGCCTCCCGACCCAGCCAAAAGGAGGCAGATCAAGGCCGAAGAGATCGATATCAGCATCCCCAAACAGGATAAATCCGGACAGCCTATCTATATCCGGCCGGGCATCGTCAAGTTCTTCAACCAGGAAAAAGGCTATGGATTCATCGCCGACCTGGAGACCAAGGAGGACTTCTTCGTCCACGCCGATAGCCTGGTAGACGAGGTCAGAGACAACGACAAGGTAACCTTCGAAGTGGGGCCTGGCCCCAAAGGGCCGGTCGCCATTAATGTCGTCCTCGCTAAACCCGAGTAGGCCCGGTTTGAGAACCTTCACCTGGCCACCAGGGGAAGGTTCTCAAATCCAGCCAGAGCGCTAAGGCCCCAGGCGCATGCCCCCTGAAGGAAGCCCATCCAATAGCCACTCCCTCCCCTTGGGGGAGGGCCGGGGAGGGGCTTTTCCCCTTGGGGGAGGGCCGGGGAGGGGCTTTTCCCCAAGGGGAGGGCCGGGGAGGGGCTTCTACTGCTCAAACAGGGAATCGACGAACGCCCGTTTATTGAACACCTGCAACTTATCGATGGCTTCGCCCACGCCAATGTACTTGATGGGCACTTTAAACTGGTCGGAGATGCCGATGGCGACGCCTCCCTTGGCGGTGCCGTCGAGTTTGGTCAGGGCCAGGGCCGACACCTCGGTAGCGTCGGTAAAGTGGCGCGCCTGTTCGAAGGCGTTCTGGCCGGTAGTGGCGTCGAGCACGAGCAATACTTCGTGGGGGGCGCCGTCGAGGCTTTTGGCCACGGACCGCTTGATCTTGCCCAGCTCCTTCATGAGGTTGATCTTGGTATGGAGGCGGCCGGCCGTATCGATGATGGCCACGTCGCAGTTGTTGTCGATGGCGTGCTGCACCGTTTCGTAGGCCACGGCGGCGGGGTCGGTATTCATGCCTTTGCTGTAGAAGTCGCAGCCCACCCGTTCAGACCAGATCTTGAGCTGGTCGACGGCGGCGGCGCGGAAGGTGTCGGCGGCGCCGAGCACTACTTTCTGTCCCCGTTGTTTGTACTGGTAGGCCAGTTTGCCGATGGTGGTCGTCTTGCCTACCCCGTTGACGCCGACCACGAGGATGATGCTGGGTTTCTGGGGGGAGGGCAGGACGAAGTCCTCGATATCAGCCGTATTGTTCTCGGCCAGCAGTTGTACGATCTCGTCGCGCAGGATCTCATTGAGCTCGGCGGTGCCCAGGTATTTGTCGCGGGCTACGCGGCCTTCGATGCGTTCGATGATCTTCACGGTGGTGTCCAGTCCTACATCGGAGGTAATGAGGATGTTCTCCAGTTCGTCGAGCACCTCATCGTCGACGGTAGTTTTGCCGGCAACGGCTTTGGTGAGCTTGCCGAAGAAACTTTCTTTGGTTTTTTCGAGCCCCTTGTCGAGGTCTTCCTTTTTTTCCTTGCTGAAGAATTTGTTGAAAAAGCTCATGTCTGAAATTTGGTGGATTTGTTCCGCCGGAGCGCACCCAGGGTAGGGTAGTAATGAGAAAGGGCTTTCCTTCATGAGAAAGAAAAGCCCCTTCAATTATACTTAAGTAAGCGTTTGGTCAGGTTACTTGCTTTCGAAGAACTCCTTCACCTTGTCCTTGTGAATGATCACTTCCTTATAGGAGTACTTGCCGGTCTTCGGATCTTTGATACTCTTCACTACCTTCACATGGTCGCGGCCGGAACCGGCGTTGGCGCTACGTTGTGCGACCCTTGCGTTCTTTGATACTTTAGCCATTTTACGAAGCTTTTAAATGTTATAGAGAAATTCTGCTCAAAAATAGGCAAGATTTACAGGAATTTCAGAAAATCAAGGCCTACCTGAGGAATTTTTTTACACGATTCTATTCCTCTCGCCGCCTGTGCGGCTCACAGTAACTCTATAACGAAATTAATCCTGGATTATTTGATCTCGCGGTGCACAGTTACGCGCTTGAGAACGGGGTTGAACTTTTTCAGTTCGAGGCGGTCCGGGGTATTCTTACGGTTCTTCTGGGTTACATAACGAGAAGTGCCCGGCATGCCTGAGTTCTTATGTTCGGTGCATTCGAGGATGATCTGAATGCGGTTTCCTTTGCTCTTCTTAGCCATCTTCCTTAACGTTTAATATGCTTAAAATTTAACGCCCGTGTTGATGCCTTTGCGCTCCATCTTCTGGACGAACTCATACACGCCCATCTTGTCGATGGACCGCATTGCTGCTGCAGACACCTTCAGGGTCACCCAAACATCCTTCTCCGGAACGTAAAAGCGCTTCGTTTGCAGGTTGGGCAAAAAGCGGCGCTTGATCTTCCGGTTGGAGTGAGAGACCGTATTTCCCGAAACCGGGCGTTTTCCTGTCAATTGGCAAACCTTAGACATCTCTGTTTCTTTTTCCTTGTTATTCAGTAGTGACTCCGGCAGGATTTCCCGCTTAAGCTGCACGACGCATCGCTTAGGCTCTGCTGTTTCGCTAAAAAGCGGGATAAACTTCTCATCCTGCCTTTGATGGTCAAAATGGTGACTCCGGCAGGATTCGAACCTGCAACCTTCTGATCCGTAGTCAGATGCTCTATCCAATTGAGCTACGGAGCCAATTTTTCAATGCGGATGCAAAGATAAGGGTTTATTCTTTTCGGCAAAAGTTTTTTTGTTTTTTTTACCAAAGGCATCCGTTGCGTCTCTGGGATTACCCGTAGTAACAGTGCGGATAGAGGAAATAGTTCACGGAGGGTGCGGGTTTATTTTTGTTTTTCAACATGGTGGCTCAGCGTGTTCAGGTCGCCAAAAAACCTCCGTCTACCACGAAATTGCTGCCGGTGACCCACGAAGATTGGGGGCCCAATAGGTGCAGGGCCGTCTGGGCAATATCGCGGGGCGCCCCCAGGCGCTTCATCGGCAGCCGCTGCGCTGTTCCCTCCAGTATCTCCTCCGGATTGTCAAATGCTTTGACGGAATCGTGGAGCAGAGGCGTAACGACCTGCGCCGGCGACAAAAGGTTGATCCTGATCTCCGGGCCGTAATCTTTGGCCAGTTGGCGCACTAAAGCGGGCAAGGCCCCTTTGGAAGCAGTATAGGCAGGGTGGTTGGGAAAGGCATGAAAGGCCGCTACCGAACCGATGATGACGATGCTGCCGCCGCCAGAGCTTTGGATGTGAGGAATGGCGTACTTTAGCAGATAGAACACCGCATTGAGGTTAGTAGCAATCGTATCGTGCCATTCGTCCAGAGACAGGGCATCCAGTTTGCCGACGCCCAATTGGCCGGCGGAAAGCACCAGCATGTCCAAACGCCCAAAGCGCTCCATCGCCGACTGCACCAGAGCGGCATTGGCCTGGGGCAACTTGATGTCCCCGGCAACGAAATGGGCATGCCGGCCGAGTTGGTTTTCCAGCTGTACCCCACGGGCGGCATCCCGGCCGCTGAGAATGAGATTGGCGCCTTCCTCTTTTAGGGCCTCCGCAATGCCCCTGCCGATACCGCTGGTGGCGCCGGTGATGATCGCGGTTTTGTCTTTGAAAGAATTCATTGTGTTGGTAGGGTGAAGATCAGTTCCTGTAATTAAATACCGCCAAGGTAAACGTTTCCGACGTAAGTATGAGATACAACTGGAAATATTGAAATACATTGCCCGCCCAGGCGGGGCGCAGGTTTCACCGTATTTCCAGGCATTTCCACCCATTTCAAAACCGCTCCATCCCCCCGAAGCTAAAAGCGTTTCCTGCCCCTTCCCCGTTCCCACATCTCTTCCAGCACTTCCGCAGCATCCGCAAATCCCATATTCATCATCATTGAAGCTATTATATAAGGCTTATAGCTGGCCTCCTTATAGGTTTGTATCCGGTATTTTTCAAAAACGGCGGCCTCTACCTCCCCGGTTTCGCAGGAAACGCCGCTGATGTCCGCAGGCAGGCAGTGCATGTAGAGGGCTTCCCCGTTTCGGGTGGCCTTCATGCGTGCGGAGGTACATTGCCAGTCCTGGAACCGGGCGTTCTGGAGCAGGCACTGCCTTTCCAGTTCCTTCAGGGCGGGTTTGTCCGCCTGCCGGAGCAGCTCCGTCCGCTGTTCCATCACCTGGAAGGGCGCCCAACTCTTGGGATAGACGATGTCGGCCTCCTGAAAAGCGGCATCCATGGAGTGGGTTATCTCGAAGCTGCCGCCGCTCCGGCGGGCGTTGTCCTGCGCCAGAGTGGTGACTTCCGGCAGCAGGCCGTAACCTTCCGGGTAGGCCAGCACCACTTCCATCCCGAAACGCGTGAGCAACCCGATGATACCCTGAGGGACGGAGAGGGGTTTGCCGTAACTGGGGGAATAGGCCCAGCTCATAGCGATCTTCTTGCCCCGAAGGGCGTCCAGCGAACCGAAGGTATGTTTGAGGTGCAGCAGGTCGGCCAGCGACTGGGTAGGGTGGTCGATATCGCACTGCAGGTTGACCACTCCGGGGCGCTGCTGAAGGACGCCCTGCCGAAAACCGTCGTCCAGCGCGTCACCGACTTCGCGCATGTAGGCATTGCCCGCTCCCAGGTAAATATCGTCCCGGATACCGATGAAGTCGGCCATGAAGGAGATCATATTGGCGGTCTCGCGGACGGTCTCCCCGTGGGCCACCTGCGACTTCTCCTCGTCGAGCTCGCTGACTTCCAGCCCCAGCAGGTTGGCGGCCGAGGCGAAGGCAAAACGGGTGCGGGTCGACTGGTCCCGGAAGATGGAAAGGGCCAGCCCGGAATCGTAGCAGCGGGTGGAAATGTTGTTTTGGCGCAACCACTGGAGGGCTTCGGCCACCAGGAGTACCCGCTCGATGTCCGGGAGCTCTTTCTCCCAGGTGAGGAGGAAGTCTTTTCCGAATAAATTGCGGGCCCCTGTCTGGCCGATCTGTTGGAGCAGGTTGGTGATCTCGTTTTGCATAAGCTGTAATTTTATCCAAAGCCAAATCCTGAAGGCTTCAGCGATTAGGGGAATTGGTGTCGGCGAGGCGTCCTCAAAAAATTCACCGCCCCATAATAGGATGGTTTAGCTGCCGGGAAGACGTGAACCCGGACCGGGGTCGCGAAAAAAGGTCAAATATTAGACATGATTAACAGGATTTACAAGATGTAGTGGCTGGCGCCACATCGGTGTATATATCCTGAAAATCTTGTTAATCCTGTCTACACCTACTTCTTGCACAACCCCTCGGAGACGCTTCACCCGTCAACTTGAGAGGACGCAAGTTTTTCGTCTTCGACGCCAAAAAAATTTGGCGGTCCCAGTTAGCGTTGGCTTTTCGTCTCTGATCCGGGACATACTTCATTGCAGGTACGCAATCCGTTATATTTCGTCAAATTCATACTTTGAACGCGCCCCGAGGGGCTTCTATTCCGCGATCCTGTAAGCATACAGCGCGTAAAAGGCCGAGGCTTTCACCAGGTGGTCCACCGGCACCTTCTCATTGGGCGCGTGGGCCATCACCTCGTTGCCGGGCCCGAAGCCGATCAGTGGTATGCCGTAGTAACCGTTGATGGTGACGCCATTAGTGGAAAAAGTCCACTTGTCGACGACCGGCTCGTGGCCGAAGAGCTCCCGGAAAGCGGCCACTCCGGTTTGCACCACTTTGCTGTCTTCCGGGATCTTCCAGGTCGGGTAGTATTTCTCCATCCCGTAGCTGAGCCCGGTATAGGCCCGCTGTTCATAGTGCAGCACTTCCACTTTGGCGTCCATGTCCTTTACGATCTCTTCGATCTCCGCCACTGCCGACTCTTTGGTCTCCCCCCAGGTCAGGCGGCGGTCCAGGTGAATGCGGGCGAAATCGGCGACCGCGCACAAAGAGGGGCTGCCGGAGCGGATCTCGCTGATGGTGATGGTGCCTTTGCCGAGGAAGGCGTCATCTTTGAGGCGTTCGTTGAGCTGCTCGATGGCCAGGGCGGCACGGGAGGCCATGTAGATGGCGTTTTTTCCCCTTTCCGGCGCCGAGCCGTGGCTGGACACCCCCCGGAAGCTGACGGCGATCTCCATCCGGCCCCGGTGGCCGCGGTAGATGTTCAGGTTGGTGGGTTCCGTACTGATGGCAAAGTCGGGGCGGAGGCCTTCCTCCTCTACCAGGTATTTCCAGCACAGGCCGTCGCAGTCTTCCTCCATGACGCTGCCGACGAAATAGACGGTCAGGTCTCGGTCAAACCCCAGTTCTTTGAGGATCCTGCCGGAGGTGACAAAAGCGGCGACGCCCCCTTCCTGGTCGACCGAGCCGCGGCCGTGGACAAAGCCGTCCTTGATCTCGCCGGATAGAGGGTCAAAGTCCCAGTTGTCGAGCACGCCGAAGTCGACGGTATCCAGGTGTCCGTCAATGGCCAGTATCCGGGAGCCCCGGCCGACCCTGCCGATCACATTGCCCAGGCCATCGGTGCGTACTTCGTCAAAGCCGGCTTCCCTCATCTGCCGCTGGAGCTCCTCCATGGCCTCTCCTTCCTCTCCGCTCAGGGATTTTATCTTGATCAGCCGGGAAAGGTTCTCGGCAGTGTAGTCGCGGTACTTTTCAGATAGCGCTTTGATCTTTTGTGTGATCTCCTTCATGAGTTTATGTTTTTTAAGGCGACGCCTTCTCGGCGTCAGGTAGTTATCTGTGTCCCTTTTTCTCCACGGATTGCCGCTCTGATACATTCCGGGCGGGTGATGATGGCCCGTTTCCCTCCGTTATCCAGAAAGAACAAGGCCGCCTGTACCTTGGGCAGCATGCTGCCGGCAGCGAAGTGCCCTTGGTGCATATATTCCCGGAGCTGCTTCCGGCTGACCTTCCCCAGGGGCTCCTGTTCCGGGCGGCGGTAATTCAGATAGGCCTGTTCAACGCCGGTAGAGAACAGCAGCAACCTGGCGCCCAGCTGGGAGGCCAGCAGCGCAGCGGCCAGGTCCTTGTCAATTACGGCGTCTACCCCTTCCAACTGGCCGCCGCCTTTGTCCACGACCGGTATGCCGCCGCCGCCGGCTGCCACGGGCAGATACCCATTGGCCACCAGTACTTTGATCGCATTGATCTCCACGATCTCCAGCGGCAGGGGAGAAGGGACGACCCTCCGCAGGCCCCTGCCGGCGTCCTCCACCATAGCCCAGTCCGGGTGGTCTGTCCTCAGCCTATCTTCCTGGCCAGGAGCGTAAAAGGCGCCGATGGGCTTGGTCGGGCGGGCAAAGGAAGGGTCTTCCCGGCTGACCTTCACCTGGGTGACCAGCGTGGCCACTTCGCGCGGGATGCCTCTCTTTCGCAGCTCGTTGCCCAGGGCCTGCTGGATCTGGTAACCCAGCGCCCCTTGCGTGTCGGCTACGCAACTCACCAGAGGGACGTGGTGCAGCCCTTCGTGCCGGTAGGCGATCTCCGACCGGCTGAGGATAAAGCCGACCTGGGGCCCGTTGCCGTGGGTGACCACCATCTGGTAGCCTGCTTCAACGAGCTCGGCCAGGTGCATGGCCGTCTCCTGGATGGCTTCATACTGGTCGGCCACCCGCTGGTGCTGCTCGTCCCGGATGATGGAATTGCCACCAATTGCTACAATCGCCAGGTTATCCATAAAGCGTATTGGTTAGGGGCGTCTTTTACCCTACAATTTATAGCTTTTCATCATTCTTTGAAGTATCTTAAGCGAAAAGCTGAACGCGATTATGGCCGACAAATTTTCGCCCATCTCCATCTCCCGCCTTTTCCAGCTGATCCTGAACGGAGAGCGGAAAGGCAGGATACTGAATATCCCCCGGGAGCTTTTTTTTGCCCCCGGGGCCGGCGATCCGTTCCGGACGCGCCGCTACGGCCAAGTGCTGGAAACCCCGCTGGGCGTCGCCGCCGGGCCCCATACCCAGATGGCGCAGAATATCGTTGCCGCCTGGCTCTGTGGCGCCCGGTACATGGAACTCAAAACCATCCAAACGCTCGACGATCTGGAAGTCAGCAAACCTTGCATCGATATGCAGGACGAAGGATACAATTGCGAATGGTCGCAGGAGCTGCGCATCCGCGAGAGCATCGATGAGTACCTCCACGCCTGGATCCTTATTCACGTCCTGCGCCACAAATTCGGATGGGAGGGCGAATCCGGGGCCATTTTCAATATGAGTGTGGGCTACAACCTCGAAGGCATCCGGCAGGATAACGTTCAGCACTTCCTGGACAAAATGGAGGACTGCAGTGCGGAGCTGTCCGAAAAGGTGGATCAACTGCGGCCTTTGTATCCCCGCATTTCGGAGATCGATATCCCCACCCGGATTTCCGACAACGTTACCCTGTCAACCATGCATGGCTGCCCACCGGACGAGATCGAAAAGATCGGGCGCTACCTGATCGCAGAACGCAAACTACACACCACCATCAAACTCAACCCCACGCTGCTGGGGCCGGCACAGGTGAGGGATATCCTCAACCGCCAATTGGGTTACTACGCCGAAGTGCCGGATATCGCTTTCGAGCACGACCTGAAATACCCCGATGCTCTCCGGCTGATCGAAAACCTCCGCCGCTGTGCCCGCGAGAACGGGGTGCAGTTTGGGCTGAAGCTCACCAATACGCTGGAGGTGGTCAACCACAGGGCTGTTTTTGACCCGTCGAAGGAAAAGATGATGTACCTCAGCGGACGGCCTCTCCACCCGCTAACCGTCCAGCTGGCGATCAAGTTGCAAAAAGACTTCGCCGGCGCGCTCGATCTTTCTTTTGCCGGCGGGGCCGACTGTTTCAACTTCCCCTCCCTGATCGCCGGCGGCCTGGGTCCCGTAACCACTTGTTCAGACCTGCTCAGGCCGGGGGGCTACGGCCGCCTCCGGCAATATATAGACAACTTGTCGAACGCCTTTGCGGAAGCGAATGCCCGGGATATGGAAAGCTTTATCTGCAACCGGGCGGGGGCAAAGGCGGCCGGCGTGCAGGAAGCTGCTCTGGATAACCTTACCGCCTATGCGGCCCAGGTGTTGGACGATAAGGCCTACCGGAAACACCCTTTCCTGGAACCCGATATCAAATCGGATCGGGAACTGGGTGATTTTGACTGCATCCATGCGCCTTGTGTGGATGCCTGCCCCACCAGCCAGGATATTCCGGGTTATATGTATCACGCCGCCCAGGGTAACTGGGACAAAGCCCTGGAAGTCGTGCTGGAGAACAACCCCTTTCCCAACGTGCTGGGCCTGGTGTGCGACCATGTGTGCCAGCCCAAATGTACGCGGATCAACTACGACAACCCCTTGCTGATCCGCCAGGTCAAGTACTTCGTCGGGGAGCACGGCAGGGCCGGCTCCCCGGGACGGAAGCCCCCGAATGGCCTGAAAATGGCGGTCATCGGCGCCGGCCCTTCCGGCCTGGCGTGCGCTTATTTTCTCGCCCGTGAAGGGTTTGAGGTGAAGGTATACGAGGCCAAGGGCCAGCCGGGGGGGATGGTATCGGCGGGTATTCCGGCATTCCGGCTCAAAACCGGCGCCATCGATAAAGACATCGCCCGCATCGAAAGCCTGGGGGTGCAGATCCTCTACAACAGCCCCGTAGATAGGCCAAAGTTTCTGGAACTGCAGCGCGACAACGATTTCATCTACCTGGCTACCGGCGCCCAGCATGCGCGGAAACTGGATATTGTAGGGGCGGACGCTGTTGGTGTCTTTGACCCGCTGGCGTTCCTCTTCGCTGCCAATGAAGGCCGGCCCTTCCCGATCGGCCAGCACGTCGCAGTTATCGGCGGCGGCAATACGGCCATCGATGTTGCCCGGACAGCCCTGCGGCTGATGCAGCCGGGAGGAAAGGTAGCCATGTTGTACCGGCGCACCAAAAAGGAAATGCCCGCCGACCCGGAGGAGGTGCTGGCGGTACTGGCGGAGAAGATCGAGGTCCTGGAGCTGACGGCCCCGGAAAGAATAAATGTGGAAGATGGCAAGGTGGTATCCCTCACCTGTTGCCGGATGGAGCTTGGAGCGCCCGACGAAAGCGGCCGGCCCCGGCCGGTGAAAGTGGAAAATTCCGAGTTCGTTCTGCCTTTTGATACCATCATCCCGGCCATCGGCCAGGAACTCGCCCTCGATTTCATCGACAGGGCGCTGTTGAAAGCCGATCCGGAAACCGGAGAGACCCGGATCAAAAACGTATTCATCGGTGGCGACGCCAGCCGGGGCGCCGCCAATATTGTCGAAGCCGTAGGGGACGGCCAGCGCGCGGCGCGCCAGATCCTGAAGTCCGGCAATCAATGGGCCCGGCCCGGGCGGCGGGTGGAAAAGGGCCTTTCCCTGGCCCGCCATCTGGCCAACCGGGCGATGCGGCAATTTGGCGCCCCACCGGCTGAACAGCCGCCCGGAGAACGCCGTAATTTTGAGCTGGTGCAGTTCCCGTTAACCGAGGAGGCCGCCCGGCAGGAGGCTGCCCGCTGCCTCTATTGCGACGAGGTGTGCAACGTCTGTGTCTCCGTTTGCCCCAACATGGCCATGTATGCCTACGAAGTGGAGCCCTTCATAGGCCAGGCGCCGGTTCTGGGCAGACAGGATGGAGAGGCCCAGGTCGTGGATACGGACTTTGTCCGGATCGCCCAGCCGTATCAGATCCTGAACATCCAGGACTTCTGCAATGCGTGCGGCGATTGTACCACCTTCTGCCCTACCCGGGGGCGGCCCTTTGCCGACAAGCCCCGATTCTGCCTGACGCAGCAGAGCTTTGACGCGGCGGATGAGGGGTATTTCATCCGGGAAGAGGCGGAGGTGAAAACATTGTTCTGGAAAAAGGACGGACAAGAGGCGCGCCTTTCGCGGGGGCCGGACAGCTATGTGTACCGGTCGCCTGAAGCACTGGCGGTTTTCCGGGCTGAGGATTTCAGCCTGCTGGAGGCTCAGCTGTCGGCGGAAACGGAGGGGGAGGTGAGCCTGAAGAAGGCCTTTGAGATGAAAGTGTTGCTGGCAGGGGCGGAAGGCTTGTATTGAATGGATGTAAATTTCTGATTGTAATAACCTTCAAAATGCGCCCAAACCTGCCGGGTTCAGCAATACGGGAACTTACGCGAACCCCGGCAGGTTGAAAGTAAAGTCCTTATTTTCAGCTACTTAAATCCAGTAGTGGAAAATCCTTTTAGAATAACTATCTTGTAAAGAAAAGTATGAAAGCCCATAAACTATCTAAATTAACCGTCGAGGAATATATCCAGTACGAAATTCAAACTGGACAAAAGTATGAATATCATGACGGAATAATTTATGCTTTAGCCGGAGGATCATTAGAACACGCGTTGTTAATTGGAAATATATATTCCGAACTGAGAAATGGATTGAGAAAAAAAGGCTCAAATTGTAAGCCAATAACTAACGATGCCAAATTATACATAGAGAAAGAAAATAAATATGTTTATCCTGACACGATGGTAATCTGTGGAGAGATTGAAAAGACAGGTGAAACGAAGGATGCAGTTTCCAATCCCACTTTAATCGTTGAAGTGTTGTCAAAGTCAACAAGTGAATATGATAGAGGCGATAAATTTTATTTTTACAGGCAAATACCAACGCTTCAAGAGTATGTACTGATAGACCAAAGTAGGTATGTAGTTGAGGTATTCTTCAAAAAAGGGAAAAATGATCTGTGGCGGATCTCAAGATATGAGGGATTGGATCAGATGATAAACCTGCAGTCTTTGGGGATCGAAATTAGCATGAAAGAGTTATACTTTGATATAAAAATTGAAAATGCCAATTCGTAATCAAATGTAGGCCTCCCGGCCAAAAGATAAGGGTTGTGAAAAAATAACTTGTAAAAAAATGTCGCCGCTATTTTATCCGTAATGGAGGTGCTGTGTTGACAACCTACCAGTTAAAACAAACAAAAAACATCATGCTGGCAACTACCACCCAGATCAGCAATGAAAAAGCCCTGGCCAATGCCGTCAAACGCTTCCACCAAAGAGGCATTCTCCTGCCCACCTTCGCCCAGCAGCGCAATCCCGAGCTCATCCCGGAAAAGGTCAAAGCAAAGTTGAAGAACATCGGCCTGTGGGCCCTCGACCCGCTGAACCTGTTCCGCATCACCTGGAAGAACGAGCCCCGGGAGCACGGAGGGCTGTTCGGGCGCCCCAATTTCCTGGAGATTCCCCCGGAGCTCACCGGCATCGGGGCGCGCATCATCGTACTGATCGGGAAGTGGTTCCCGACGGGCGCCCACAAGGTGGGGGCCGCTTACGGCTGCCTGGTGCCCCGCATCGTCACCGGCGGGTTCGACCCCACCTACCACAAAGCCGTATGGCCGTCGACCGGCAACTATTGCCGGGGCGGGGCGTTCGATTCCAAGATCATGGGCACCGAATCGGTGGCCATCCTGCCCGAAGGGATGAGCCGGGAACGGTTCACCTGGCTGAAGGACGTGATCGGCTCCGAGGTGATCGCGACGCCGGGCAGCGAGTCCAACGTTAAGGAAATTTATGACAAATGCTGGGAGATCCGCCGTACCCGGCCGGACTGCATCATCTTCAACCAGTTTGAAGAATTCGGCAATGCCGCCTGGCACTACAACCTCACCGGCCCTGCCCTGGAGGAGGTTTTCGAGGAGGTAAGAAGTCCGGGATCCCGCTTTGCCGCCTATATCTCCGCTACGGGCTCGGCGGGCACCATCGCTGCCGGCGATTACCTGCGCACCGTTTTTCCCCGGCTCAAGGTGGTCGCCTCTGAGGCACTGCAATGCCCGACGCTGCTGCTGAACGGATTCGGCAGCCACCGCATCGAGGGCATCGGCGACAAACACATTCCCTGGATCCACAACGTGCGGAATACGGACGTGGTGACGGCCATCGACGACGAGGTTCCCATGCGGCTGATCCGCCTGTTCAACGAACCGGCCGGCCGCGAAGTCCTGGTGGATTCGGGCATCGACAAAGGATGGGCCGAACACCTGGGCCTGCTGGGCATTTCCGGCATCGCCAACATCTTGTCCGCCGTAAAAACGGCACGCTATTTTGAGATGAACGAGGACGATATTCTCTTCACCGTCGCCACCGATTCCATGGACTTGTATCGGTCCCGTATCGAAGAGCTCCGCGACGCGCACGGCCCCTATTCCACGCTGCAGGCCGCCCGTGACCTGGAGTGCTTACACGGAACGCGGACAGACTATATGAAGGAACTGAGCTATCCGGACAAAAAGGCCATCCACAACCTCAAGTACTTCACCTGGGTGGAGCAACAGGGCAGGGAAGTGGAGGAACTGAACCAGCTGTGGGATGATCCAGGCTTCTGGCCCGGCATGTTCGGCCAGGTGGAACGGTGGGATGAGTTGATCCGAAGCTTTAATGAGAGGACGAGATTGGGCTGATAGGATTAATCTGGTAGTGAATAAAAGTACTTGAAGATATTTTCGACGAAAAAAAAGGTGACTTGTCCCATATATCGAGCCTTTTCCCGGGTATTGCTCCGAGGTGTGGATACTATTCCTGACGCCCGGTGTTCAAGTCGGCCAACCCTCTGATTAGCCCGGATTAGGTTAAACTTTGCTTACTCTGCTTCTCTCAACTGCTTTTTCAATTTGCCAGTAGGCCGCTACAACGCTTATATACTCTACCGCGATCAACCAAAAACCTGGGTCCGAGAAGAAGCTGAAATAAGTGCCTCCGTAAGGCATAATTAAAAATGGAACGGTAACTAGGGCGTCTAACACCATAGCCACCAAGAACATGGAAACTCCTAAGACAAAACCATTAGTCTTATGTCCTTTCCGATAATAAATATGCGCGCCAAGTGTGGCAGCTGGAATTAAAACAATTGATAGTACCCAATTCGCCTGCAGGCCTGCGTCCGACATTATCGGAACAAAATAAGAAGCAATAAAGGCAAGGACAGCCAGGCCCCAAACAATAATTGCCGAAATGATTACACTTTTTAGATGGATATTCTTCATGTTGATATTTTTTCAGGTGAAGATAAAGTCGCACTAGTGCTCTGTATTATTTACAAAAGCAAATTTGAAGGTAAAAAGGGCCATTAGCTTGACACTCTGAGCCAATGTTATGACAGTTTAAGCCAAAGAAGTTCATTACGGCGCCAAAAACTGTTTTCAATAATCAGAATTCTCTCAAATCCGCCATCGGGCATTTAATTGAACTTATGTAACTTTGAGCATGGCCCTATACTCCCCTCGGGTATTAGAGGCGTATAACCCAAGATCGATATCAGGCCCCGACAAGCTACCAAGCCATGCCCAAATTCCACTACCAATGCCTCACCTGCCACCGCGAGTACCCTCCGGAGCAGGCCACTTACCTCTGCCCCCATTGTGAAAAAAGCAACCAGCCTGACCAGCCGCCCAAAGGCGTCCTGAAAACCCTCTATGATTACGAAAGCCTGCGCCGGAAAGCCGATTTCCAAAAATGGGAACGCGAACAGTTCCTTCCCCTCCTTCCCATCACCTCCGCCGGCAGCCTGCCCAACCTCCGCGTGGGCAATACCCCCCTGTACGAGAGGCGCCGCCTGGGAGCAGATACCCTCCCTTTTCACCTTTACCTCAAAGACGACAGCCAGAACCCCACCTATTCCTTCAAGGACCGCGCTTCGGCCCTGGTGTCGGCCTACGTCCGGGAGCAGGGCTGGAATACCATCGTCGCTGCCTCTACGGGCAACGCCGGCTCCTCCATTGCCGGTATCTGTGCCGCCCAGGGCCAGCAGGCGGTGGTGTTCGTACCTGCTTCGGCGCCAGTGGCCAAGCTCACGCAGATCCTGATGTACGGCGCGCGCATCGTGCCCGTCGACGGTACTTACGATCAGGCATTCGACCTGAGCGTGGAAGCGACGAAAGCCTTCGGCTGGTACAACCGCAACACCGCCTTCAACCCCCTGACCGTCGAAGGGAAGAAAACTGTTTCCTTCGAGTTGTTTTCTCAGCTTGACGGCAAGGTGCCTGATCAGGTATTTGTCTCTGTCGGTGACGGTGTCATCCTGTCGGGCCTGTACAAGGGCTTCGAAGACCTGCTGAAAACCGGGCTTATTGACACTATGCCGCAAGTTGTCGGTGTGCAGTCCACAGGCAGCAGCAACCTGGCGGACAATATCGGAAGAGAAACTTTTTCCTATACCCCTAGCCACACCCTAGCCGATTCCATAGCCGTGGATATACCGCGCAACTTCTACATGGCGGCCGCCTTCACCCGGCAATACGGGGGCTCCTTCACCACCGTTTCCGACGAACAGATCCTCCGGGCCTCCGCCCTGTTGAGCCGGGCCACCGGCCTGTTCGCCGAGCCCGCCGCCGCCGCCGCCCTGGCCGGTATGCTGCAGTATCAGGAAATGGGGAAGATCCGGGAAGGCGCACGAATAGTAGTGCTGCTCACCGGTAGCGGCCTTAAAGACCTCAACTCGGTAAAGAAGCACATCCGGATGCCGCACCCGATGCCGCCGGACATAGGATCGGTGATATCTTTCCTAAAGGGTGCTGATTTTGGTCATTTTTAACCCGCTGTGTATTCAATAAATTAAGGGCAATCATTTTGTAAAATGCCGGATCGCCGCCTGAGGTACTTAAAGCCGGAAGCCCTTCCGACTTCCGATTTCCGATTTCCGACTTCCGACTTCCCCAGGCTGTCCCTCCAAAAGCCCTCACATGATCACCTTCAAACTCAACGGCAGGCCCGTCACCTATGGGGGAGACGAAAACCTTAACGTCCTCAAATACCTGCGTTGCGAGGCCGGGCTCACCTCTGTCAAGGACGGCTGTTCCGAGCAGGCCGCCTGTGGCACCTGCCTGGTGGAAGTAGACGGCGCCCCCCGCCTGGCCTGCGCCCTCAAAATGAAAAAGCTGGATCAAACGGAAGTTTATACCCTGGAAGGGGTGCCGGAGGCCGTAAAGCAGGAGCTGGCCAAGGCCTTTGTCAAAAAAGGAGCCGTGCAATGCGGCTTTTGCAGCCCCGGCATGCTGATGCGGGCCAAGATCCTGCTGCAGGACAACCCCAGCCCTACGGTTGAAGACATCCGGGAGGCCCTGAAAATGAACTTGTGCCGCTGTACCGGCTTCAAGAAGATCGAAGCGGCAATTCTGCTGGCTGCTGAAGCCCGAAGGGAAGGTAAGGCGGTCGTCCTCGATGTGCAAGATGGTAAGGTGGGCGCTTCCTACCCGAAATACCAGGCCTTGGAAACTGCTCTTGGCTCCCGTGAGTTTGTTGGGGATATACGCCTGGAGGGCATGTTATACGGGGCGTTGAAATTTTCTGATCACCCCCGGGCGGTGGCCCGAAAGATCGATACGTCCCGGGCGGAAGGGCAACCTGGCGTCGTTGCGGTGTTCACGGCGAAGGACATTCCCGGCAACCCCCATACCGGACTGATCTTCTCCGACTGGCCGCTGATGATCGCCGAGGGGCAAACGACGCATTATATTGGCGATGTGCTGGCCGGAGTGGTGGCCGAAGATGAAGAAACGGCCCGCCGCGCCGTCGCGCTGATCGATGTGGAGTACGACGTTTTAAGCCCCATTACCGATGTACTGGAAGCGGCAAAAGAAGGTGCCGAGCGGGTTCACTCCGATTCTCCGAACGTATTGGAAAACTGCGCGATCAAACGGGGTGACATCAACACAGCGCTGGCCAACTCCGCCTTTACCTGTAGCGGCGCTTACCAGACCCAGCCCATCGAACACGGCTTTCTGGAGCTCGAATGCGCGGTTGCCCGTCCCACTCCGGACGGAGGCGTTGAGCTTTTTTCTCAGGGACAGGGCGTTTACGAAGACCGCCGGCAGGTGGCTGCTCTGCTGGGGCTGCCCGAAGAAAAGGCCAAGGTAAAGCTCGTTTCCAATGGAGGAGGCTTCGGGGGCAAGGAAGACCTCAGCGTGCAGGGGCACGCGGCGCTGTTCGCTTACCTACTTCAGCGGCCGGTACGGGTTGCTCTTACCCGGGAGGAATCTATATGCATGCACCCCAAGCGCCATCCCCTTTATATGGAAATAACCCTGGGGTGTGATGAGAACGGCAGGCTAACAGCCCTGCAACTCCGTGCCTGGGGCGATACCGGCGCCTATGCTTCGGTCGGTACCAAGGTTATGGAGCGGGTGGCCGGCCACGCCTCGGCGGGTTACTACGTGCCGGTTATCGACCTGGAAGCCCGGACGGTTTACACCAACAACATCCCCGCCGGCGCTATGCGGGGCTTCGGCGCCAATCAGGTGGCCTTTGCCATGGAAAGCTGTGTGGATGAGCTCTGTGAAAAGGGCGGTTTCGACCGCTGGCAGTTCCGCTACGACAACGCCCTGGTGGACGGCCTGAAGACCGCCACCGGACAGGTACTTCAAGGCGTGGGCATCCGGGCCTGCCTGCTGGCCCTGAAGGAGGAATTTTACAACGCCCGCTACGCCGGCCTGGCCTGCGCCATCAAGAACAGCGGCATCGGCAACGGCATGGTCGACGAATCGACGGTGAGAATAGAGGTCTTGGCCCCCGATCGCGTGGTGCTCCACCACGGGTGGACGGAAATGGGGCAGGGCGTGCACACCATGGCCCTGCAGACGTTGTGCCAGGAGACGGGGATCGACCCCGCTGTTATCGAGGTGCGGGTGGATACCCGCGCCGGCCTGGGTACGGGAATGACTACGGCTTCCCGTGGGACGGCGCTGGTGGGCAACGCCGTCATTGACGCGGCCAAAGGCCTTAGGGTGGACTTGAAACGCCATACTCTTTCCGAACTGGCGGGCAAAACCTACGCCGGCCAATGGAAGTGCGACTGGACCAATAAACCCGGAACCGGGGAAGAGGGCTCTGCCGTTCACTACTCCTATGGCTATGCCGCTCAGCTTTGCGTGCTGAACAAGGACGGGGAGATTGAAACGCTCTATGCGGCCCACGATGCCGGTAAGGTGATGAACCCCGTATTGTTCGAAGGGCAGATCGAGGGCGCTGTGCACATGGGCATCGGTTATGCCCTTTCCGAGAGCCTGCCGATGGAGGGGGGGCGCCCGCTCACGACCCGCCTCCGGCACCTGGGCATCCTGAAGGCCCATCAGACGCCGGAAATTGTCGTGAAGACGGTAGAGGTCAAAGACCCCTACGGGCCCTACGGTGCCAAAGGGGTAGGGGAGATCGGGCTGGTGCCTACCGCTCCGGCGATCGCCAATGCACTGTACCAGTTCGACGGGGTGCGGCGGCGGAAACTGCCGCTGCAGCGGGAGAAATACGTAAGCAAGCAGTATGTCTAACCGGACTTCATCTGGCCCAATACAGAAAATATGATACTACTCAGGAACGCTACCTTCATCGATTGGCAAACCCTAGCCTTTACCGATACAAACATCCTGGTGGAGGAAGGGGAGAACGGCAAGATCCGTTACTGCGATAACCTGCCGGCGGAGCTGGAACCTGAACATACGCTCGACTGTACCGGCTTTCTCGTCACCAAATCCTTTGCCTGCGGCCACCACCACATCTACTCGGCCCTGGCCCGCGGCATGGGCCCGCCCCGCCAGGCGCCCCGGAATTTCCACGAGGTACTGAAATACATCTGGTGGACACTCGACAAATGCCTGGACCTGGAGATGATCCGCGCCAGCGCCCTGTATACGGCCTTAGCCTGCGCGAAGAACGGGGTGACGTTTGTGATCGACCACCATGCTTCCCCCCATGCGGTGGAGGGCTCCCTGGAGGTCATCGCCGAGGCGTTCGACGAGGTGGGGGTCGGCCACCTGCTGTGTTATGAGATCAGCGACCGGGATGGCGAATCGGTAGCCCGCAAAGGGCTGGAAGAAACGGAGCGCTACCTCCGTTCCGGGCGACAGGCCCTGGTGGGCCTCCACGCTTCCTTCACCGTTGGTGACGATACCCTGGCGAAGGCGGTAACGCTGGCGCAAAGATTCGATTCGGGCATCCACATCCATGTGGCGGAGGACCCCGTCGACCAGGAACAATGCCTGAGGGAGCACGGGAAACGAGTGGTGGAGCGGCTGCAGCGTTTTGGCGTAACGGCGATGCCCAAATCCATCCTGGCGCATTGTCTCCACCTGAGCCCGGGGGAAAAGGAGATCCTGCGCAACGCCCGGGCTTACATTGTCTACAATACAGACAGCAACCTGAACAACAACGTCGGCTATTTCGACTCCCGGGGCCTGGGCAACAACATCATGCTGGGCACCGACGGCATGCACAGCGATATGCTGCGGTCGGCAAAAGCGGCCTTCCTGGTCGGTCAGGGCTTTGATGAGATCGACTACCAGGAGGCCTATGCGCGCTTCCGGAAGGTACACCACTATCTGGAGGACAACGGGTTCGCCGGCGACGGCGCCAACAACCTGGTGGTGCTGGATTACGACTCGCCGACGGCCATCCATCGGGGCAATTTTCCCGGGCACTTTATTTTCGGGCTGGAATCCCGGCATGTGCGGCATGTGATCGCTTCGGGGAGGTTGATACTAAAGGACAGGGAAGTGCAGACGGTGGACGAGGGAGCGGTGCTGCGGCAGGCAAGGGCGTTGAGTGGGACTTTGTGGGAACGAATGGCGGAGGGGCAATTGAGTGAAAGGTGAGGGGGTTGTTGCTCATATGGCTACCAGTCTAACGCTGGATAAAGTCGGAAGCCGGAATAGCTTCGGGCCATCCGCAATCTCCTGGCTGTCAAAAGTGTCCAATCTTAGACGGGACGCTGCCCTTATGAAAATCCCCTTGATTTTCACGACTTGCGAATACCGAACAGCGAACAGCCCCTCATGAAATCACCCGTACTGCCTCGGCGCCCGGCCCTTTTTCTCCAGCACCTTAGGCCCGCCGGGAAGTTCTTCCCCCTCTCTGATCTCCTCCAACACAATATCGAACCACCATCTGTCCCCGAAATCAAATAGGTATCGAAATTTGCGGCCGGGCGCCAGGTTCAGCTCACCGATCAACGCCTCGTCGGCAAAGGGCGGCATATCGGTCCAGGGGTGGTTATAGGTATCCCGCCGGTCGCTGCGGGGATGCAGGTAAAAGCAGTACAGGTGGTCGTCATCGAACCGATAGGCTTGCTGAATGATGCGATGGAGGGCGTGCAAGGTATCCTGGCTGGAGAGCGCTACCCGGCACCATATCTTCGGATCATGGCGCAGGCTCACCTTGAACACGAAAACGCCTTTCCGGGCTTCCACCTCTTCTACCACCGGGAGCATGTTGGCGAAAGTGCCGGTCGGGAAGCTGTCCTGAAAATATTCATGGAGCCTATCTGCCAGGTTTAACAGCACCATTCTATCATCACGAGAAAGGAAATAATCCAGCATTTTTTCCTCTTCATCGGGATCGGGGAGCAGGCCTTTTTCATTCAGCATTTCAAATAAAAATTTCCCGAAGCGCGTCAGGGCCAGGCTTTCGAATTTGCGCCAGGTCTTGGGCCACTCCTTTCTAATGGGCATCTCTGTTGCGGCCCAAAGCCCGAAATATTCGAAGTACAGGCCGTGATATCCCAAATTCCAGGAGAGAAACCCGATGGGGCCCCTAGAATCTTTCCTGATCGGTATTTTTTCGCCCGGCGAGGCCAAAACCAACTGCGGCATCGCCCCAATCAGCTGGATCTGGACGCCAAAATTGCGGTTAGGGTCAAGGCTTTCCCAATCGCTGTGCTGCAGGTAGGTTTCGAGCAGGAAAAAATACTGCGCCTCCGGCTCCATAGCCCGGAAGGCCCCGATCTTTTCCAGGTTGGGCTCGAACCAGGGCTTGCGCTCTCCGGCGCCCAAAGAGAACAGGCCGCTTTCCAGGCTGAGGTGATAAAACAGGTGAAGCAAAGGGTACATCACCTGATCGGTTCGCTCCGTCACGCCGGTTTCCGGGCGGCTCATCCGGGAATTCAACGCGAACAGCGTCTTCCGCGCCAGGTTGAGGCTGGGTGTAAGTGGGGAAGGGACGCTGGAAAGATCCTCCAGGAAGATGTGGAAATCCCGCAGGATAGACGAGGGGTATTCATCGGTAATTTGCCAATGCATGTTGCGATCTTCAGACATTTTCTTCTAAAGATAGTACACATACCAAACACTTAAGCAATTTCACTCCCAGATAGATTTCAACAACTTCCCCTAATTGCGATACGCCGCCTCTTGCGCCACCTCCGACGCAAGGTGAAAATTTTTTTCTCTTGAATTTCCGGCTCCACGCTCCGCACCAGTGCGCCGGGAGCCGATGAATATTTGGCTCACTATTCGGGCTCATCCCGCGATGCCTCTTCCGTTTTGGAAGAATCGGCCACCATCCGCAGGATCTGATCTATTTCCTTTGGTGTCAACTCCCGCCACTGGCCCGTTTTCAGGTTGTCCAGGCGGACGTTCATGATGCGCACGCGCTTCAGTTTGGTGACGTCGTAGCCCAGGTACTGGCACATGCGGCGGATCTGCCGGTTGAGGCCCTGGATCAGGATGATCCGGAAGGTATAGGCATTGAGCTGTTCTACTTTGCACTTTTTGGTGACGGTGCCCAGGATGGGAATGCCGTTGGCCATTCTTTTGATGAATTCGGGCGTGATGGGCTGTTTGACGGTGACGATGTATTCTTTTTCGTGCTGATTGCCGGCGCGGAGGATCTTGTTGACGATATCGCCGTCGTTGGTCAGGAAGATGAGGCCCTCGGAGGGCTTGTCGAGGCGCCCGATGGGGAAGAGCCGCTGCGGGTGGTTGATGTAGCGGATGATGTTCTTTTTCTCTTTGGAGTCCGTAGTGGAAACGATACCGGCCGGTTTGTTGAAGGCGATGTACAGCGCGCGGGGTTTGGTTTTCAGGGGCTGGCCGTCGATCTGCACTTCATCTCCTTCGAAAACGCGGTTGCCTTTTTGAGCGGTTTGGCCGTTGATGGCCACGCGGCCGTCGGCGATCATCCTATCGGCTTCGCGGCGGGAGCAGATGCCCGTGCTGCTGATGTACTTGTTGAGGCTGATGGAGTTTTCGTTGGTCCGTTCCACAGGGTTGTCTTTTTCACAAGGTGTCTATGATCTCTTTCCATAGATTCTCCTTGATGATCTTGACGGAATATTCTTTAGCGGCATCCAGCTTCACCTTGCCCGGGTTGGCGCCGACGACCAGGAAGTCGGTCTTGCCGGAGATGCTGCCGGTGGGCTTGGCGCCCAGTTTGCGGGCGGCCTTTTCCAGCTCTGCCCGAGGGGCATTAAGTTTGCCGGTGAAGACGATCGTTTTGTTCTGCAGCGTCCGCCGGTAAGCTTCGTTCAGCATTTTGAGCCAGGCTTTTTCGGTGATCTTTTTGATGCCTTTCTCCTCGGCAGCTTTCAGTTTGGTGGCGCCGGGGTCTTTGCCTACCACCAGGTAGTCGGTATTGCCGGATACGGTGTCGGTGAAGTTGGCGCCTACTACCTTTACTTTTTCGGCGTGGGCGTTTCGGCTTTCCGAGAGGGCGCCGGTGAAGACGATGGTTTTGCCGTCGAGCGCGCCGGAATAGGTCCGCCGGCCCTTGATACTGGCTGTCGGCGCTTTGGGTTTCCGGGGCGCCTTTTTGCCCGGCGTTGGTTCCGTGCTCAGCGGCATCAGGGCTTCGACCGCCTCGAAGAGTTGCACTATGGCCTTTGACGCCTTCCCTCCCTTCCAACGGGTAAGGTCGACGTACTGGAGCCGGCGGTAGCCGAAAGGCAGGCGGGTTTTTCCGATCAGGGCCGGCGTCAGGATCTTGCGTTCCAATCCCTCATAAGCCTCTTCCAGTACCCAGGAGGACTCCACTGAGTTTTCGGACCAGAGCACTATGATGCAGCCGGCTTCGTCCAGCGCCTTGGAGATGGCGTTGTCGAAGGCCTTGCCGGGCTTCAGGTGCTTATCCCACCAAACTTTCCATCCCCTTTCTTCCAGGACGGCGGCAAGGGCTTTGGTCTTCGGGCGGTCTTTACTCGAATAAGAAATGAAAATATGGCTCATGATAATGCTCTGGTGTTGGATATTTTCAAATATACTGCACTCCGGGAAGTGCAGCGTACTTCTAGCTTGGTTATTCAGGTTCCCGGGAGGTTTGTTCGTATTTCATTAGCACCAGGGCGTGGCCTGTTTCCTCATGGCGGCGCTCTCCGGCCGCCTCAAATCCGTATCGGCTGTAAAACCCTCTACCAATGGTATTGCGTTTGAAGACCTCCACTTCCAGGTGGCCGTATAAGTTCGCCGCATGATCCATTAGTTGCCTTCCGATCCCCTGCCCGTGGTATTCCGGAAGCAAGAAAAGGGCGCCTACCTCGTTGCCCAGCATTGCAATGAAGCCCACGACCCCGTCTTCCTGTTCGAATACCCAGGTGTCGGTATTGGGCATGTACACTTCCCGGATGTTGCAGCGCTCCCGTTCCAGAAAGGCCTCGTCGAGGAAAGGGTGGGCCAGTAGAGAGGCCCGGTACCAGGCGTCGAGGACGGCTTCGATATCAGCAGGTTGGTATTTTCGGATCATGGAGTATGGGTTTTGCCCGGTAAGATAAACGATCAATTCTCGGGCAGAAAACAGCTCTAATTGTAACTAATCCGGTCGCGAATGGTCCCATCCTTCCGGTGGATGATCACATCGGATTTGTAATTCCGGGCGATGTCTCTTGCCCGCTCGATGGCGTCGTCCTGGTAGTTGTAGATGGCCGTGTAGCGCTCATTGCCTTCCCCCTTCACCGCCCATCCCTCCGGGTGGGGCACGACGTGCTGGTGGTTGGTGTCGGGCCTGGCGCCCAGCCCTGCGTTCTTCAGCAGGATACGGGCGGCCTTTTTGGCCAGGTTGGCCCAGAAGCTGGATTCTCGGATGTCTGCCATGGTATTGTCGTATTTTTTTCCGTTCAATATTCCTCAATGGCTTCAGCCTGAATGGCCAGACTGAAAGGGCGATAGTGGCCCCAAACCTGGACTCGCATGCCTTTGTTCAATTCCTCTTTGCCGCTCAACAACTGTACTTTTGTACCTTTTGTAACCCGAACGGTTTTAATCCGGCCAGAAGGCCCGCTGGCCACCCGGAAGTAGCCCTTTTGTAAGTCAAGGACCTCACCATTGGCAAAAGAAGGCCTTCCCTTCCCGTATCTCCAGGATGTAATGTCCTTCAAATCGTACAGTTCGAAAAATTCACCCTGAAAAACCTTCCGGGCCAGGGCGGGCACATCGGCCTGCACAAATCTGTTGGGGTTTAAATTGGAACCGCCTACCTGCCGGATGAGAAAGGCCCGCCCGTGATCTTTTATATCATCAACGGTAAACAAATATTCGGCTATGCCCTTGCTGCCAAATTCCCAGCTGCTCAATAAGCGCAAGTCCTGCCTGCCCACGATCAGGTCCTCCTTGCCCAAAGGAACCACTTTTTTTATTTCCCGGAATTCAGCGTATGCCTGTCTGCTCATACATTCCATCCTGGGCATGAATAGGCCGGCTATGGACAGGAGAACGGCCATCCCTAATATGGGCGAAAGAATTAGCTTAACCCACAGAGTGGTTTTTGTGCTAAAAATAATAAAAAAGACAACTGTAAGTGGAATGTAGGCCATCAGTTGTAGCCTGGATGCCCATTCAAACCCAATGAACGGGGAAAGCAACAGGGCCGCCAGGATCAATGAGCTAAAGCCAAACAGCTGTTCCGCCCGTCCTGTTTTTTTCCGGTTCAGGACAAATGCAACTGTGGCGAATAACAGCAATGCGTTAGAAGAAACAAAATTCATAGGGTTGACAAAGTTACTGAAAGGCACCCCGTCCAGCATGAACAAAAGCAAGGGCGCTTCAAAAAGCTTCAGGGGGGAGGCAACGAGCCGGAACAATCGAACCGGGTCCAATGCGGCAACCAGGGCGAAAGGGATGGCTACAGGAGCCAGTGCCAGCAAAAAATGGGCGGGTTGGAAAGATGCCGGCTTCCTGTTTCGGATCAGCCAGAGGCCGGCAATTATGCCGGAATATAACATCATTATGGCAAGGCTTCCAAAATGAGTTAACCCGCATAGGACTACCGTAGCGAGGGACCAGTACAGGTCCTTCTGTTTGCCGTATTTGATGAGCCGCAGAGCAAAATAGAGGAATAAAAACATCCAAAAAACCGCGAAGCTGTTCTTTTGAAGCAAGCTGGAGGGGAAGGAAACGAAAGTGCTGATGTTCATAACCGAAAACAAGAGCACCAGATAGGAGGGCCAACTCCACTGAGCGGGCCGGCCGTTTAGCTCTCTTGCGATAAGATAAACGGGAAGAATCGCCAGCGCAGATAAAAAGCTTGCAGTATACCGGGTAGCCAACAGAATGCCATCCTCAAAAGTAGCGGCATTTAGCAATACCAGTGCTTTTGCGGCCATGGCCTCCAGAACAAAGAGCAACGGCATATCCGGGAACGCCAACCTGCCATTTTCGAGTAAACTTCGCACCTGTAAGGGATAATACGGCCCGTCTGAGCCGACCAAAAGGAAGTTGTCATAAGACAGGCTGTTGCTGAGCAAGTGCATCCCGGCAACCAGGAGCATCAGGAACAGGAGCAGAAACCATGCCGTTCGGTTTTCTATCATGTAATGGCCAATTTTCAGGTAAACTGGTTTCTTAACGAAGTGATAATAAAAAGATTTCTTTAGGGTACTGAAAAGAATTTTCACCAGGAGAGGGAGGGGCGAGGCTGACAATTATCAGTACGTCCTCCCCGGGGGCAATGTATATTGGTAACTGGAAAAAACCGCCTTTACCATGAACTGGCACCTCATCAGCGGAGAAGAAGCACTTGAACTGGCAGGCAGCCGCCCGGGTGGCCTTACTGCGTCAGAGTCGGAAGAGCGGCTGGCCCATTACGGCCCCAACCGGCTGGCCGGTAAAAAGAAGAAGCCCGCCTGGCTGATGTTCCTCGGGCAATTTAAGGACGTCATGATCCTGATCCTGATTGCGGCGGCCATTGTTTCGGGGGTGGTGGGGGATTTGAAAGACACCGCCGTCATTCTGATCATCGTAGTGCTGAATGCGGTTGTAGGCTTTGTACAAGAGTACCGGGCGGAAAAGGCCATTGAAGCCCTGAAGAAGATGTCGGCGCTCTCGGCTACGGTGCTGCGCAACGGCGCCCCGGTGCATATCGATGCTGCTCATCTGGCGCCCGGCGACATTGTGCTGCTGGAAGCCGGCAATATGATCCCTGCCGACATCCGCCTGCTGGAAACCCATTCCCTGCAGATCGAGGAGGCCTCTCTCACCGGAGAATCGGTTGCGGTGGAAAAACAGGCCGGGGAGCTGCAGAATGGAGAGTTGCCCCTCGGAGACCGCACCAATATGGCCTACAAGAGCACCATGGCCACCTATGGCCGGGCCAGTGGGGTGGTCGTCGCCACCGGTATGCAGACCGAGATCGGCCGCATTGCCCGAATGCTGCAGGAGGATGAGTCGCTCACCCCGCTCCAACTGCGGCTGGGGGATTTCGGCAAAAAGCTCTCTCTCGGCGTGCTGGGTATCTGTGTGATCCTTTACGGAGTAGGCCTGCTCCGGGGAGAAGAGTCCCTGAACATGCTGCTGACGGCTATATCCGTGGCGGTGGCGGCCATTCCGGAGGCCCTGCCTGCGGTGGTGACCATTGCCTTGGCGCTGGGCGCCCGGCAGATGGTGCGAAAAAACGCGCTGATCCGAAAATTGCCGGCAGTGGAGACTTTGGGCTCCGTCACTTTTATCTGTTCCGATAAAACCGGAACGCTCACCCAAAACCGGATGGCGGTCACGGAAACCTGGACGCCTCCGGCAGCGCCGCCGGGCCTCGAGCTCGGCCCGGAGCAGGTACTGCTGCTGTGCATGGCCCTCAACCATGATGTGATAAAAGGACAGAACGGCGAATTCACCGGCGAATCCACAGAAGTGGCGCTGGCTGCCTATGCTGAAGAGCATCCCCCTTTGCCGGGTTTTAGCCCCGGCCAATACCCCAGGGTAGCAGAACTGCCCTTCGATGCCAACCGGAAAATGATGACGACCGTCCACCAATACAACGGCCGTTTCCTGGTTGTCACCAAAGGCGCTATGGAATTTGTACTGGCTGCCTGCGATGCCGCCGATGAAGAGGTGCTTTCTGCAGAAGCGGAGCGCATGGGCAGGCAAGGGCTGCGCACCCTGGGCTATGCCTGCCGGGTGATCCCGCAACTGCCGCAAAAGATCAGTTTTGCTACCCTGGAGCGCAACCTGGAGGCCGTCGGCCTGGTGGGTATGATGGACCCACCCCGGAAAGAGGCCGCCCAGGCCATCGCCGACTGCAAGGCTGCCGGCATCATACCCGTGATGATCACCGGCGACCACCCCGATACTGCCGAGGCCATCGCCCGGCAGATCGGCATCCTGCACAGCCCGGCCGACCGCCTGCTTACCGGCGCCCAGCTGCGGCAAATGGCCGAACACAGCTTCGAGGAAAGCATACAGCGGATAAAGGTCTACGCCCGCGTGTCGCCCGAACAGAAGCTGCAGATCGTCAAGGCCCTGCAGCGCAAGAACCAGTTCGTGGCAGTGACCGGCGATGGGGTCAACGACGCTCCTGCTCTGAAACGCGCCAACATCGGCATTGCTATGGGCATCACCGGGACCGACGTATCCAAGGAGGCCGCTCATATGATCTTGCTGGATGACAATTTTGCCACTATCATCAAGGCGGTGAAAGAGGGCCGCCGCATCTTCGACAACATCCGTAAGTTCATCAAATACACCATGACCAGCAACAGTGGGGAGATATGGACTATATTCCTGGCGCCGCTGGCGGGCTTGCCCATCCCGTTGCTGCCCATCCACATCCTGTGGATCAACCTGGTGACCGACGGCCTTCCTGGCCTGGCTCTGGCGGGAGAGCCCGCCGAAAAGGGCCTGATGAAACGGCCGCCCCGCAAACCGGAAGAGAGCATTTTTGCGCACGGCCTGGGCATTCATATCCTGTGGGTGGGCCTGCTGATGGGAGCGGTATGCCTGGGCGCCCAGGCCTGGGCCATCACAGAAGGGGACCCCAAATGGCAAACCTATGTATTTACGATACTTTGCTTCAGCCAGATGGGCCACGTGCTGGCCATTCGAAGCGAGTACTTCTTCCTGTTCCGGCAGGGGATCTTCACCAACCTGCCCCTGGTAGGGGCGGTCCTGCTGACCTTCTTCCTGCAACTGGCTATTCTGTATATTCCCGCCCTGAATGAACTGTTCTCCGTACAGCCGCTGACGTGGCAGGAGCTGGGAGCCTGCCTGCTGCTTTCGTCCGTCGTGTTCCATGCTGTAGAGGGGGAGAAGTTTGTTAGGGGGCGGAGGAAGGCGGCGGGGTAGGGTGTCCGGGTATCGGTGTATACGTGGGGCGGTGGAAATGCCGGGAGAATAATGTAGACATGCGTTGAAACACTTGGAAATAGAGGGGGCGCCCACAGGTTTGAGCGCCTTTCCCTTAGCCATTCAGCGCGTTGGTTCTTAAACCGGGAGGCTCCCTCTAGTGATGGCGTAAACTGACAAAAATCATTTGCAAATTCAGGCTGATGGCCTAACTTATTTTTTCAGGACTAACCCAAACAATAATGAACAATCTGTACTTCAAGGCAATTGGTTTTGCCGTATTCCTTTTTCCCTTCACCTTTCTCCCAGCTCAGAAAGCAGCAGATACCAGTCAGGTGCTTCCTGAACGTACCTTTAAAAAGATAGACCTTTTCCCTGCCATCAGCTATGCGCCGGAGACGAAGCTGACACTTGGCGGGATCGGTTATTATTACCTGGATCTCTACCGGGGAGGCCCTGCTACCAAAATTTCCAATATCAATTTTCTGGCCGTTTATACCCTGAATAAGCAAGTGGCACTGGAGGGGTATTGGGATATCTTTACCGATGCCAACCGGTGGCGGGCCCGCGGGGAAGCCTTCTATAACAAATACCCCGACCGCAACTATGGCAGGGGCAATGAGCCGGGGCTGACGGTCATCGAATACCTCGAGAATGACGAGCGCGATACGCTCAACTACCTGCCCTTCAATTCCGACCGCATCAAGCTGGCTCCTACTATACTGCGCAGTGTAAGCCCAAACCTCTATTTGGGCCTGCAGGGCGAAATGGAATACCTTTGGAATTCCAAACCCATGCTCGACAACTATGGATTTGCCGGAGCCGACTCCACCGGCATCACCAACATGCCGGTGGAGGGGATCCGTTCGGGGCTGGGGCTGAGCCTCCTATACGACAGCCGCGATTACGTGCTCAATCCCATCAAAGGTACTTTGGTGTCTTTCGGCACCCTCCACTTCGGCAAGTGGATGGGCAGCGACTACGGCTTCCATAGCTACCGCCTCGACGCGCGCCAGTTTATCAACACCACCCTCAATCACACTCTGGCCCTGCGCACCGTGGTCAATCTGCGCTTCTCTAAAGATCCCATTCCCATGCGTGGCTTGTCGCAGGTGGGAGGGCGCGACTTTATCCGCGGCTACTTCAAAGGTACCTATCAGGATAACCACGTCTTTGCCCTCGAAGCAGAGTACCGCCTGCCGCTCTGGCGGGAGGGCTCGTCATCCAGGCTGTGGCAGGTGTGGAAACGACTGGGCCTGGCCGCTTTTGCGGGCGGAGCACAGGTATTCCCCGAGCTGCAGGAGTTCGGCCTGCGGGAGATGAACTGGGCTGTCGGTGGCGGCATCCGTTTCCTGTTCAACGAAGAATCAAGGGTCAACCTGCGGATCGACTATGCCGTAGCTCTGGATCCGGACTCGGACGGGCAAGGAAAACGACAGAGTGGGCTATATTTCTTCCTGGCGGAGGCATTTTAGCAGGTGCAAAACAATACCTCTGGACGCTTAACAATGAAATTCCGGAGAAAAAATCGAAAAAAACAGGCTGGAAAGAAGAAAAAAAAATGAAAATAATTTTTTTAAAATACAGTTTTTTATGGAAATGTATATCGTAAATAACTAAGGATCAAATTTTTAAATTGGTTATGGGTTTTGTTTCAGTACAGTAATTCAGTGAATTGTACTTCAAATGCCTCTGATTATTATAGACATTTGTATTGTCAACGATGAGGAACAAAAGTTGGCAGGTTTTCCGAAAGAGGAGAACTAAAAAGAAGTTGAAAACAAATTCTTCAGAGAAATAGAAGAAAGGAAGTAATCCCACGAATGCTATTATATTATAATCCCATGAAAGATTTCGGGGATATCAAAGGATATCCTCATTTTTGGTATGTAGATAGCCTCTCAAAGCTCTTTTGGAAACCGGTCCAGTGTGGCCGGTTTTTTTTTGCAAATTAACCTCTGAAACTTCTACGTAGCCCGTCCTTTTATAGTTACAATAAATTTTATTTTTTTTTATTTTTTTTTTCACACCAGAGCCATTCCCGCCTTATCCTTTAGCGCTCCATAACCGCCACCTTCTCTGCCTGCACATTTTTTCATGGAATTCACCAGGCGACAGGCTTCCCGTCCCACCGGATTCCGTTCGCTCACCAACTCCCGATAAGTTCCACGTACCGTTTAAAGCCTTCCTGGTATCTCTCCCGGCAAGCAGGATTGGGTTCGAATATCCGTCCGGAGGATTTCAGGCCCAGCAGTTCCCTGTAGTCTTTTATTACACCATCCGCTTTCATGGCGACGAAGGCAGCGCCGCAGGCGGTGGCCTCTTCCTGTTCATCGATGCGGATAGGCCGTCCGAATACATCGGCCACTATCTGAACCCATAAGGGGGAGTGGGTAAATCCGCCGTTGGCGATGATCTCCCTTACGCCGGAAGGGGACATACCTTCGAAAATGTGGTACAGGCTGAAGGCTACCCCTTCCAGTACCGCACGGTGAAAATGGGCCGGGCCATGGTGGCGCCGCAACCCGGTGAAGGCGCCGCTGGCGGAAGCGGCCCATATAGGGGCGCGCTCTCCCAGAAGATAGGGGTGGAACAGCAGCCCATCCGCACCGGGAGGCAGAGCCATGGCGGCGGCCTCCGACAAGCGTTCTGCGCCCAGAAGTTCCGACAGCCACTGGTAAGCGATGCCCCCGTTGTTGATGGCCCCGCCGCAGATAAACAGCTGTTCATCCAGCCGGTAGTTGAATATCTGTTTGTCTTCGTCGATCACCGGCGCCGGCCTGGAGGCCCGCAGGGCGCCGCTGGTGCCGATGGTCAGGACCAGCTCGTCCGGGCTTAGGGCCAGAGCCCCCAGATTGGCCAGGCATCCGTCGCTGGCGCCCACTGCCAGGGGCGCTCCCCGGAAAAGGGGGGGCGCCTTGTCGTGGTTCAGCCTAAGGATGAACTCCGGCCCGGCAAGGGCAGGCAGCTGCTCTTCCCGGATGCCGGCGTAGGCCAACGCCGGAGGGTGCCACCGTAAATTCAGGATGTCCATCAGGCCAGAGGCCGACGCCAGGGAAATGTCGGCCCGGCATTCGCCGCACAACCGCAGCAACAGGTAGTCCTTAATGGAAAGAAAACGCGCCGACAGCCGGAAAACTTCGGGTTGCTCCTCCTGTAACCAGCGGAGCTTGCAGAGCGGCGACATGGCATGGATTGGCGTCCCACAGGACCGGTACAATGCTTTGCCTTCGGCGGTACCCCGAAGCTTTTGAGCCTGCCTCTCGCTGCGCCGGTCGCTCCAGAGCAGGGCATTGGTAAGGGGCTTTCCGGCCTCATCGGCGGCGATCAGGCTGTGCATGGCGCAGCTCAGCCCGATGGCTTCCGGCGGGCGCTCCAACTGCCGGGCGAGTTTGTCCAGGACCTCTAATACCGCGAGAAAGAGTGCTTCCGGCTCCTGTTCCTGAAAACCGGGCTGAGGGTTGAGGGTAGGGTAGGAGGCTCGTTCCAGCGCGAGGGTTTGCCCGTCCCGCGTAAGGGCAATCCCCTTGGTAGAAGTGGTGCCGATATCGATGCCAATGTAAAAAGGTGTACCTGTTTTCATTCCTTAAAGTTGAGGAAGTTTTTTCAACTGAAAAAAAACAACCTTCAACCCAGGAGGCTTTCGGATTGTTCTTTCACCAACACTCATTAAAATCACGGCCATGGAAAAAAACACCACTTTCGCCAACCGGGAGAACTACCTCAACTACATCCTGGGCCAGCTATCGGAACTCGATAACTTTACATTCCGTAAAATGATCGGCGGGATCGGTTTTTTTCGCGATGAGCTGATGTTCGGGGCCATAATCGGCGGGAAGCTCCGCTTTCGGGCGTCGGCTGCCTGTGCCGAACAATGCGGTACCACCTCCTACTTATTCGATGAGTGGGCGCGGCAATCTTGCGAAGTGCCCGAGAATGTGATCGAGGACAAAGCGGTACTGAAAAGCTGGGCGGAGCGTTCCATTGCCCTGCTGGAAAGGGGAAAGGAACGGGCGTAGGGGCAAGGCCGGAGTTCGAACAGTGAACAGCGAATTCCAAACACTCCCGAGTTTGGACACTGGGTTGCAAAGTTCCTACTTCCCACTTCCGCCTTCCCACTTCCCCTCACCGCATCCTCTCCTTTATTCCTTGATCATTGTTCAGGTCATACAAATACCCATTGATCACGGCATAGTGGTACTGCCCGTCCTTTTCCAGAAGAAAGGATGGGTTGCCATTTAAACGGATCTCATTGGCTGGCGCCCTGCCGGCTTCGGTGGCCTCTATCGGCAACTCGGCCCACTTGCTGCGAGGCGGGAGTTTGATGAGCTGAAAAGTAGTATATCCCTGGCGCAACAGGGCCGGGATATTCTGCCTGCGCAGGTCATCGATGCCCGCGAATGACGATGGATAGGTTTTGCCGGGTACAACCTGATAACCACGGGCGTCGAGCTGTTCGTAGGCGTAGAAAGTAGACAAGTCGCCGATATCGGACAGGGAGGCCCGGTGGTAGTGGTTCTGGTAGTCATTGTATTCAATTTCCGAAAGGCGGAATCCGAGGTCGACGGTGTACCACTTGCCGTTCTTTTCCACCTGTGCCTCACGGATGATGAGATCGTGGAAAGCATTGCTGTTGTTGAATGGGATTTTTTCGTAGTCCTGAATATTGGCCGAACGGTAACTGCCGGAAGCTATAGCGTCGAAGGCAGTGAGCAGGGCGGTGAAGTGCAGTTTGCGCAGTTCCTGTTTTTCGGGGTCGCCATCCAGTCCGCCGCTTTCGATGAGGATGGTGCTGGTTCCCCATTTCTGGATGTTGTCGCCGAAGGCACGGGGTTCGAAGGTATCGTCGTATTTGGCGACCTTGCCCGGGATGTACTGCTGGAGCAGCCGGTCGAGCAGGACGATCAGGCGCATGGCGTTGCCGCGCACCTCATTGATCTCTTTGTCGATGTTGTAGGCGGGCGCCAGGAAGGAGATGGAGGCTGTTTTAGGATCATTACCTACACCGTAGTAAGCGTTCTGGTCGTGGAGGTTGAAGCCCCATTGGGCCCGGGTCTCGTCGCGTACCCGCTTGAGGAGTTCCGCTTCCGGGGTTACCAGGCGCAGGGCGTCGCGGTTGAGGTCGATGTCCAGGGCATTGCGGCGCTGGAATTTTTCGGCACCGTCGGGGTTGAGCATGGGGATGAAATAAAGGGTAAGCTCCGAGAGGAGGCGCTGCCGGAAGGGGTCGAACTCGTCGCTGGCGCTAAAGAAATTAAAAAGGTCCAGCAGCGCCATGGTGGCGGTGGCTTCATCGCCGTGCATCTGCGACCATAGCAATACCGTCTGTGGGCCATTGCCCAGGCGGACGAGATGGATGCTTCGCCCTTCGATGGATTCACCGGCCTGCCGTACTTCGAAAGGCGGCTCAAGGCGGCGGAGGAGCGGTACCATATCGCTGTGTTTGAACCGTCGGTTGTTGATGGCCGTTTCGCGATAGGAGTCGTATGCCGCGTACAATTGCTCGTGAACCGGGTTGAGGGTGAGTTGCTGTCCAGGGGCAGGGGAGCTGGAAGGTTGCGGCGCTTCCTGCGGCGGCGCCTGGCCGGGTTGTTCCTGGCTGTTGCAGGAAAACAGCAAAAGAGAAAGAAGAACGAAGATTGCTCTGCTCATGCCAATTGGTTTGCAGCGAAGATAAGAAGCCAGGCCAGGAATTGCATTGGCCTGCGGCAGTTTTGTTTTAAGGCAAAACCCGCAGGGTCGGTATAAAACCGTAAATTTGCAGAAAAAGCGGCTTTACCATCATAACAGTGATCAAACCATAAACGAAGAGCATTTCAAATATCATGTCCAAAAAGAACCAAACTTCTTTAACCAAGATAGGTGTATTTTACGACGGCAACTACTTCTACCACGTCAGCAATTACTACAATTACGTTCACCAGCGCAAAACCCGCATCAGTATCAAAGGCCTGCACGACTTCATTCGCTACAAGGTTTCCGAACTGGAGGGGGGCGGCGCCAACATTACCTATTGCCAGATCGTGGACGCCCACTATTTTCGGGGCCGCCTGAGCGCCGCTGAGGCCAGCAACAAGAGCAACCAGTTGTATTACGACCGCGTCTTTGACGATATCCTCATGTCGGAAGGGGTCACCACCCATTATTTGCCGCTGCGGGGCATCGGTTCCAGAAAGCAGGAAAAAGGGGTGGACGTGTGGCTGGCGCTGGAGGCCTTCGAACAGAGTTTGTACAAAAAGTACGACGTGCTGGTACTCATCGCTGCCGATGGCGATTACGTTCCGCTCATCCGCAAGGTCAATTCCCTGGGCACGCGCGTGATGGTGCTCTCCTGGGAATTTGAATTCATCGACGATTTTGGCAACAACCGGTCGACCCGCACTTCACAGGACCTGCTGGAGGAGGTCACCTATCCCATCGCCATGCATTCCCTGATCGACAACCGGGTTGCCCGCGATACCTATGTGATCAACAACCTGTTCGTGCCGAAAGCCCCCGGGAGCAAGGAGCCGGAAGAAGTGGAAACATCCGGCGAAAAGGATGGGGACGGCATCCATACCAGTACGATCTTTTCCCTGAAAGAAGGTTATGGTTTTATCGCCTACCCGCCCAACAACCTGTTCTTTCACTACTCGGAAGTGGAAAACGTGGACTTCAACGACCTGCGGGTTGGCGACCCCGTCAATTTTCGCATCGGGGTCAATGAGGAAACCGGGCAGAATATAGCGCTGGATGTCCAACTCGTGGAATGAGTGGGGTGTTAAATTAATGCTGTGCCGCAGATTGCTGATGCAAATGGCTGTTGCCCAGCCAGGCCCTTCGCGTGGCTCCTGTATATTTTTTAATCCAAATCATCCGCTACTATGAAGACAGCAGTAAAACTCTTCTTTCTCCTCTTTATTTTTGTCGAGGTGGCCTATGCTCAGCCGGCCGCTCAGCTTCCGGCCTTCCTCACGGACAGCCTCGACCTCTACGTTACCCGAGCCCTTGCCGACTGGCAGATCCCGGGGGTTGCCGTTTGTGTGGTTAAAGACGGGCAGCCTGTTGTTATGAAGGGGTATGGCCTACGCGAACTGGGCAAACCGGAAAAGGTCGATGAGCACACCTTGTTCATGATCGGCTCCAACACCAAAGCCTTCACGGGTACGGCCCTGGCACTGCTGGCCCACGAGGAAAAATGCTCCCTGGACGATAAGGTGAAAAAGTGGCTTCCGGAATTTCGGATGTACGATCCCTGGGTGGAGGAAAACGCCATCCTGACGGACCTGGTGTCCCACCGCCTGGGAATGGAAACCTTCCAGGGAGACTTCATGTATTTCGATTCCGATTTTACCACCGAAGAGATCATCCGGAACTTTGGCAAGCTCAAACCCCTGTACGATTTCCGTACGAAATGGGGGTACTGCAATGCCGGCTTCCTCCTCGCCGGCCAGTGCATTGAACGGATCAGCGGCGACAGCTGGGCAGAAACGCTGCGCAAACGCCTCTTTGAACCCTTGGAAATGAACCGTACCCTGGCCCTTTCTTCCGAAATAGGGCAGGCGACGAACAAGGCCGCCGCCCACACACTGCACCACGGGGAACTGAAGGTGATCCCCTACGGAGAGATCGACCCTGTGGCGCCGGCCGGCTCTATCTCTTCTTCCATTCACGACATGAGCCATTGGCTGATGGCGCAGCTCAGCGATGGCAAGTATAAAGAGCAGGAGGTGATCCCCGCGGATGTGATCCGCCGGGCCAGGCGCCCCGAGTCTATCGTAGGACGGGCCGGGCACCCCTTCAACCGCCGCCATTTCGAGCTGTACGCCATGGGCTGGCAACTGGAAGACTACGAAGGGCGGGAGATCGTCTCTCATACCGGCGGTATCCACGGCTTCGTCACTTCCGTGACCCTGCTGCCGGAAGAGAACCTCGGTATTGTCGTGCTGACCAATACCGACCAGAATTACTTTTTCGAAGCTTTGAAATGGGACATTGTAGATGCCTTTCTGGAGTTGCCCTACCGAGGCTACAGCCAGGCCTATAACGGCTACTGGAAGAAGTCTGCTGCCGGCCAGGAAGCCGAGATCACGAAATGGAGAGATACCGTCGCGATGAACCTGGAACCGGCCCTGCCCCTGGAGGCGTTCGTGGGGAAGTATGTGCATGAGGTGTATGGCAACCTCGAAATTGTCAGAAAAGAAGGCGGTTTGTGGGTTACCTTTGAGCATCATCCTGGCCTGAGCGCAACGTTGGAACCCATGGGCGGAAACCGTTTTTTGTGTACTTATAACAATCCGTTGTACGGGGTGAAGGTGTGGCCTTTTGCCATTGAGGAAGGGAAAGTAGCGGCTTGTACGCTCCGGGTGAACGATTTTATCGAATTTTTGCCCTACGAATTCATAAAGCAGTAAGAATATGCAGCCTTTTTTGTTTTGTTTTTCCGGGCTTTTATATCTTTAGATGACGCAGGAGCCATATCGGCCTTGTGCAGCCTTACCAATAAATATCATTAAAATGAAACGGATTACTAAGCTGAACAAAATCATTTACGCTGCATGTTTCGCCTTTTTCCTTGCCGGGATAACCCAGCTCGCTACGAGCTGCAACAATGCCGCTTCATCCGAAGGCACGGCGGCTGAAGAGGCGCCTGTCCATAAGGAAGTCGACCCTCTGGCCCGGGGGAAGGAGTTGTTTGTCTCCTACTGCCAGATCTGCCACGGTGAACACGGCGATGGGGCAATGGCTGAATTGCTGAAGATCCAACCGCCTGACCTCACCCAGATCGCCACCCGCCGGGAAGGCAACTTCCCCGCCGATGAGATCCGCAAGATCATCGATGGCACCGATCCGGTGGAGGGCCACGGCAGCGGCGATATGCCCATCTGGGGCGTGACTTTCCGGGTATCGGAGCACCTTGGAAGCCAGGAAGAGGTCAGTAAAGAGATCCAGAATATTGTGATCTATCTGCAATCCATTCAGGAAAAAGCTCCGGCCGGAGAAACCGGGGAAATGCCGGCGGAGGAAGAAGGATAGCCTATCCTGGATCTTGGACAAACGAAGGTTGATGCCAGAAGCCGGACGGCTCTTTCGCGTGACAAAAGGGCCACTTCCCGGTTGGTTTTTTTGGGCACTGCCTGAAGCCCCTGCCCGGCAACTACCGCCGGGCAGGGGCTGCCCTGTCGCGCATCCCAAGCTGCCATCCCGCTGGTTGGCCGGATTTGTTTGCCAAATGATCCGGGCGGAGGCCTCTTTATCTGTTCCGCGCTCCCAATACTTCTATTTTTGCACCTACTGAAAAGATAAACCCGTCCGTCGGCGCCCAGATCTCATTGAAGGTTGGGCTTTGGTGGGGCGGCTCGAACATGGGCTGAAAGCGGGACTGGCGGACGTCCGTAAAGTTTTCAAAATTGATGAACAGGCTGAGGCCCGGCCAGGTGCACATAGCCATGAAGCCCATCGTCCAGTAGTCCCGGACGCGGGTTCTGTCCTCCAGAAACTGATGGCCGGTGTAATAAGCTTCGTAGCCGGCCCGCCACCGTTCCGTCTCGTACATCAGGGAGGCGCCGAGATTGTGCCGGGGGGTAAGGCTTTTGGGGCGTTGATCCCCACCATAGTCCTGCCGGACATCGAGCAGGGTGTAATTGATGAACAGGGTAAGGTCCTCCAGCGTGAACTTTGCATTGGTTTCCAGCCCTTTGCTTTTCAGGGTTCCGGATGCATTTTCAAAGAAAAAGTGTTGCCCGTCGAAGTTCAGGGCCAACGGGTTGGCCAGGCGGGTATAGAAGAAAAGGTTATTGATGGCAATGGTGGCCCGGCCGAAGAGAATGGCCCGGTAGTTGATGTCAAAATTGGCGCCGAGAGAGGTTTCTGCCTTCGTTCGGGCAATGGCCAGGGGCAAGATGTTCCGGTAGGCCAACCGTTCTGATTCCTCGGTGAAAATGGTAGGCGCCTTGTAGCCCAGCCCTCCTCCGGCACGTACCGTCCAGTTGTGACTGAGGATCAGCAGGGCGGAGAGGCGTGGCAGGAGGAACCACCGGTAATCGGAATGGTAATCCATACGCAGGCCGCTCTCCAGAGAAAAGTTTCGGGATGCCTGCCAGGTATGTTGCCCGAAGAGGCCGAAGGTTTGGTTGGTATAATCCCGGGATATGGCTGCCTGCCCTTCGTCAAACCGGCCCGTCCACAGGTTCAGGCCGGCTACCCAGCTGTTTTTTTGTTTTTCTACGTTGAGCGCCACTTCCGAGAAGCTGGCGTCCTGCCGTCCCTGAAATAAAAATTCAGGCAATTCGATGCTTCTGTCGAAATAATTGATGCTGTTCTTCACCGTCAGAGTGGTGTTCTCTGAAAACTGCTTTTCGAACTGGGCCATCAGGGCAAGCCTGTCGGAGCGGTTGCGTTCGCTGAACTGGTGGATGGAGAAGGGGCCTCCGTTTTTGATCAGGCTGGCATCGCCGCCCCATCGGTTTTCAAACGAGGTGTTCAGCCCGATCCTCAGCCGCGCCGTTTCGTTGAAGCGGTAGAAGAAGGAAGGGTTGATGCTGATGCTTTTGGTTTGGGGCAGGTCGGTAAAGTCGTCGGCGTTGTTGTCGTAGGCTTTCTGGTAGTGCCCGGAGGTGTAGAGAGTAAGGCCTGCCCGCCCGTATTGCTGGCTGTAAAAGCCGTTGAGGGTGGAGCCGAGGGCCTGGGTTTGGGTGTACATAAAGTTCAGTTCAGGGCTGTCTCCGGGCTGTTTGGTGATCAGGTTGACCAGCCCGGCGATGGCCCCGCCCCCGTACAGGGTAGAAATACTGCCCTTGATGATCTCCACCTGGTGCAGGTCCAACGGTGGGATCTGCATGACGCTCAGTCCCCCCGAGAACCCTCCGAACAGTGGGAAACCGTCCTTGAGGATCTGGGTGTAACGGCCATCGAGGCCCTGTATCCGGATGCTTTGGTTGGCGGAGCTGGCTGAGGTCTGCTGTACCTGAATGCCGGTGCTTTCCTTCAGGAGCATCGCGATGTTGGCGGAATTCATCGCTGCCTGTTCGCCCAGCTCTTCGGCAGTAATGGCCTCGATCCGGGTCGGCAGGCTCTGGATTTGCCGGCTGCTCCGGGTTGTGGAAACGGTGACGGCCTCCAGTTCCTCGCCTTCCGGTTCCAGTTCGATAGTGAACAGGGCGCCGTCGTCAGCGGGAAAGGAAAGGGGCAGTGCCGCCTCCCGGTACCCCAGATAGGAGCATCGCAGTTCGAAGGCGCCATCCGGAATACCTTCCAGCACAATTTTGCCCTCGGCATCGCTGCTGCCGCCCTTCTGCAGTTCTGCGATCAGGACATTAGCACCCACCAGAGGCTCTTTGCTCCCGGCATCGACGATAGTGGCCTGCAAGGTGCTTTGGGCCTGCGTTGGGGTTTGGAAGAACGACGCCAGGAGAAAAAACAGGGCGTAGTTTTTCATAGCCAGATGATGTGATAAGTAATGAATCCTAGGCAATATAGCGATTTCGGGGATGTTTCCAATCTGCCGGGTTGAAAGCTGGATCCCAGGTTGGGCAACCCGGCGGTTGCAGGCGCCCTGGCCGGGTCGGGAGGATAGCGACGAAGAAACAATGCCCCTTTTCCACTCGCTTAAACCCTCGATTCTCTCATGTGCCGTTGAATTTCAGTTGGGAAAAAGGCAATTTTGAAACCATCAGCATTCGTTTTTGTTTTTAGGCTAAAATATTACATCACTATGGCGGACAATAAGTTTAAATTGTGGCTCAAGCGCGTTGGCGTCGCCGGATTCCTGTTTTTCTTCCTGAAAGGTTTGGTTTGGATTGCTATATTTGTAGGTATTGGCAGGTGTACGCTCTGACCAAACTCTGATCTATGTTGAAAATTCTGCTCTTTCTTCTTTTGTCGGCCGTATCGGCGGCCACCTATACTCAATCCGCTATTTTTCTGGATAATCCTTCCTTTGAGGATGAGCCTTCCATTTCGCACCCACCCCAAGGCTGGTACTTTTGCGGACATCCCGGGGAGTCTCCCCCTGACATTCACCCTGGCGGTTTTTTTGGTGTGGAACGGCTGGCACAAGACGGGGCTACTTTCGTGGGAATGGTCGTACGCGACAACGGCACGCACGAGGGCATCGGCCAGCGATTGTCCTCCCCGCTGCATGCCGGGCAGTGTTACACCTTTTCTCTGTACGCCGCCCGTTCGGAAAACTACCTTAGCGTCAGCCGGATCACCGGCGCCCCGGCCAATTACGAACATCCGGTAGCCCTGTACATCTGGGGCGGCTTCACCAATTGCGAGCGCAGTGAATTATTGGCCAGGAGCCCTTCTATCATCAGCTCCGGCTGGAAACCTTATACTTTTTCTTTCCGCCCCGAAAAAGGCTATACCCACCTGCTGATCGAGGCCTACTTTTCTATTCAGGCTACGCCTTACAACGGCAATGTCCTGGTCGATCATGCCTCTTCCCTGGAACTGGTGGAATGCGAAGGCGTATCGGAAAAATCAGAAGAGCTGGAAGTTGCCACCGTCCCCCAATTCCAAACGGAAGAAGAACTTAAAGCCTACGTGCAGGAACAGGGCCGGCAGATCCGTTTTTCCGCCGACGGCATTTTGCTGGAACAACACCTTTTCGCCGATGAACAAGGCTTTCGCCACCAAACCAACCGCCCACTCTGGCAGATTTGCCAGGCCCTGGGCCGTTATCCCCACTATCGCCTCCTGGTCGTGGTGAGAGGCACATCGGAATACCTGAAGGAGTCCCACCTGCGCCAGTTCGAATATGCCCTGAATAGCTCCGGCCTGAAAGCAAACCAGTACCTCCTGCGCGGCCGCCGGCGTTCGGACCGCAAGCGGCAGTGGCTCTGGGGGCTGGAGGAGCGGGATTTTGTGATGCAGCTGGTAGAGCGGTAATGGGAAAAGTATGAGCTGTTTTTCACTACCGGCGAACCTTATGATTATCTTTACCTGGAGGCCTACTTCGGCCGGAGCCGCCCGAACCCCTGCAATGGCAATGTGCTGGTGGATGGGATGTCGGGCATTGTGCCCTGTTCTTTCCGGGAATCTGGCCAATAAGCGGCTTTTAGAACAACGAGAATGAAATTAATTGCTACGACCATGGCGGGCCTGGAGCCCGTCCTTGAAGAAGAGTTAAAACAATTGGGGGCCGCACAGGTGGAGCCGCTCAAGCGCGCTGTGTATTTCGAAGGCGATCTCCGGTTGTTGTACCGCGCCAACCTGGAACTGCGGACGGCATTGCGCGTCCTAAAGCCGATCCATTCCTTCCCGGTGCGCAATGAGCAGGACTTGTACCGCAAGATCTATGACATCGACTGGCGGCAGTATATGGGAGTACGGGATACCCTGGCGGTGGATGCGGCAGTCAACTCTCCCAATTTCAACCACTCCAAATACGTGGCCCTGAAGACCAAGGATGCCATCGTCGACCGCTTTCGCAAGGAAGAAGGGCGGCGGCCCAATGTCTCGTTACATCGGCCAACCCTGCGGGTGAACGTACACATCTTCCGCGAAGAATGCACGGTTTCCCTTGACAGCTCAGAGGAGTCGCTGCACAAACGGGGCTACCGGGTGGATGCCCTGGAGGCGCCCATCAACGAGGTGTTGGCCGCCGGAATGATCCTGCTTGCAGGTTGGCAGCGCAACTGTGCTTTTGTCGATCCGATGTGTGGGTCGGGCACTATCCTCATAGAGGCGGCCACCTACGCTTGCAACCGGGCTCCGCAACTGCAACGCGAGTATTTCGGATTTAAACAATGGCCGGACTTTGATGAGTCTCTCTGGGAAGGCCTGCTCGCCGACGCCCGCAACCGGGTGACGTCCTTCGAGCATGGGCTCTACGGTTATGATATGGACTTCAAGGCCATGAGGATCGCGAACCACAATGCCTTGGCCGCCGGCCTGGAGGGGCAGGTGCAGATCGAACGGAAGCGCTTTGAGCGCCTGGAGCCGCCGGCAGAGGAAGGGCTGCTCGTAATGAACCCGCCCTACGACGAGCGTCTGGAGATAACGGATATCGGGGCGTTTTACGAAATGATCGGCGACCGCCTCAAGCAGGCATTTGCCGGTTATGAGGCCTGGATCCTCTCCTCCAATAAGGACGCTATGAAAAGAATAGGCCTGCGGCCTTCCCGGAAGATGATGCTTTTCAACGGCGCCCTGGAGTGCAAATTCCACCAGTACCAGCTGTATAGCGGCAGCCATAAACAAAAAAAGCAAGTTCATGAAAATTAAGGGCTACCTGTTTTTCCTTTCCTTTGTGCTCCTTTCCGGAACTGCTTCCGGGCAACCGGCAGCACTTTCCCCGGCCGGGCCGGGCCTCCGTATTCCGGCGGACACGATACCGGCAACGCCGGCCTTTTATACCCTGCCATCCGTTTCCCTGATCCGTTCGGTAATGTCCTCTGAGCCTGCCCGCCGGCAGCAACTCGCAGCGCCCCGGATGCCCAGCGCTTATTCGTACCAAGATCTCGGCGCCTTCTGTAAATGGGAAGTCCAACTCGAGCGGGCCGCCCACCTGCCGGTCAAAGTTCGCCTGGGCGAGGTGCAGTATGTGGAAAGAATGGAAGGTAAGATGCCGGATTATTGAGGTAAGTTTTGCGGATTCGGTAAAAAGGATTACTTTGGATATCTTCTTAACGAGTAGGGGTAAATCTTTTTCCTGCTCCCATTCTCCAGGCGATCAATATTCCCGCAAATGAAGGACGGCCACCTAGAAAGGTACACCCAGGAAGTTGCTCAGAAGACTGCGCGTATCGGGCAGGTGGCGGCTATTCTGGCGGCCATTTCAGTGGTGCTTTTCTACCTGCTGGACCTGTATGACCTCAAGGTGGAAGGTACGCTGCCCTGGAGAATTATCGGATTGGCCGCTTCTCTTTTATTTCTCATCGGCAGGTATTTCAGCCGGTCGGCCAATTTTACCATTATCCTTTATGCAGGGATGCTGTCCAGTCTCATCCTGATGATGAACGGCATTGCCTACATCATCTTTACCAATCCGGAGGCTACAGCACAACAGGAATTTGCGGTGACGGTGGGTTGTATGACGGTCTGGCTGGTCATCGCCATGATCGCCAGCGGCGCGCGCAGGTATATGGTGTTCAGCGGTATTGTACTGATGTTAGGGCTTGGAATATTTCTGCTGGCTGGAGAGGCCAAGAGTTTTGGATATATCATTTCTTTCTATCTGACCGCCTTTTTTGCCATTATTGTAATGCGCAATCAGGATAAACAGGAACGGGAAAAGGCTTCTTTTGTGTATCAGCTCGAGGAGCGGGAGGAAAAGATAGCCCGTCAGCGCCAGGAACTGCAGCATGCCAATGAAAACCTGGTGAGCTTCAATTACGCCATTACGCATGACCTTAAAGGCCCGCTCCGGCGCGCCCAGTCGTTCACCCAGTTGCTGGAGCGGCGCCTCCTTTCCGGCGAGCTGGATGAGGCCAGCCGGGATGAGTTTACGGGCCACATTAAGAGCAGTCACCAGAAGATCTATCAGATCATCGAAGGCCTGTTGCTGTTATCCCGCATCGGCAAGAGTGCTTTGCAGCCTTCAACGGTTAACCTGGAAACCCTATCCCGGGATATTTGGGAGGAACAGACAGCCGGCGAAGGGATTAAAAAGCCGGAACTGTCTCTTGTGAACCTGAAAAACATCCAGGCCGACCCCAAGCTGTTGTGGCATGTACTGGCCAACCTGATCTCCAATGCGGTGAAGTATTCTCAGCAAGCCGTCTGTCCCCGGGTAGAAATAGGATCCTTCCGCGAAGGGGAACAGACTGTACTTTACGTAAAAGACAATGGAGCGGGTTTCGATATGCAGTTCGTCGAAGAGTTGGGCAAGCCTTTCAAACGGCTGCATTCCGCCTTCGAGTTTGAAGGTACCGGGATCGGGCTCGCCATTGTCCGACAGGTGATGAACCTCCATCAGGGCCGGTTTTGGGCGGAAGGCAAAGAAGGGCAGGGCGCGGCCTTTTACTGTTCTTTTCCCGATAAGATCATATAAGGCTGAAGAGGTCGTTGACCCCGGGCGTACGCGCTACGTTGAAGCCTTCGGCAAATTCGAAGCCGGCATCTCTGCCGTAGGCGCGCCCTTTGGCCAACAGGAAATCAATAAAATCCTTGCCTGAGATGGGAGAGCTCATTTCCGCTTCATATTCTTCAGCATCGGGGACAAATACCTGAGAGCGGAAGGCTTGCACGAGCTCGATCTTTTTTTCTATAAAGGGGGTAATATCCACCACAAAATCGGGTTTGAGGTTGCGGTCCTGGATGTAGTGGTAGATGGCGCGGGGACGCCAGCGGTCGTGCGGGGCGCCGTCTTCTCCGGCAGTCGGTATTCTTACCAGGCCTGAGTAAAAGCAGGCATCGGCAATGAGCTTTGCGGCGCGCCCGTGGTCGGGGTGGCGGTCCGATAAAGCATTGGCAAGAATGATCTCAGGCTGGTGTTCGCGGATCACTTCGACGATCTTGATAATATTTTCCCGGTTATAGGCGAAAAACCCGTCGTCCATACCGAGGTTCTTGCGGAAAGCCGCTCCCATCAGGCTGGCCGCGGCTGCAGCTTCTTCCAGCCGGATGGCTGCCGAGCCCCGGGTACCTAGTTCTCCCTGTGTCAGGTCGAGCAGGCCTACAGATTGGCCCTGGGCAATGTGGCGAAGCAGGGTGCCGCTGCAACTCAGCTCGATGTCATCGGGATGGACCCCGATGGCGAGGATATCTACTTTCATGTCGGTGGTGTTTCAGGCTTGGATTAGGCAAATCGGACGAGCTTGGGTTGTTTGGCGGCCTGCTGGTTAAGGGCAAAGGCCTGCTGGTATACATTGCCAACGAGGTCGACATAGGACAGCTCGATGATGAAGTCACTATTGATTTTCTGGTTGCCGGCGGCTTCCAGCAGGATGCGGTAGGACTCACCGGCCTGTAGCTCATGGCCGGCGACGGCGTTTTTCACTACAATGTCCTTTCTGCCTTTGATGGACAGTTGGCTCAGGCGTGCGGGCTGGCCGTTGTTCAGGACCTTAAAATAGGCATCCCGTCCCAGGGGAGAGATCTGGAACGTATCGAGCTTCAGGGCAGGGGCTACCAGGCGGGCCTTGCGCTTCTTACGGCGTTTGCCGGCGGAGAGGCTGGCGACCAGGATGAGGATCAGGGCTATACCGCCGCCGATGATGCCCCACTGCAGAGGGCTCAGGGATTGAGTGAATTCGTTGATGGTGGAGAGTAGTTCCTCCGTGTTAATTTGTTCCATGTTGCTATCTCTTGCTCCAAAGTTACTCTAAAGCAGAGTTTCTTAATTTAACGCACCAATTGTTAAAAGTTACATCTTTTCGGGGCATAAAGGTAAAGTAATTATGGAAAGGAGCCCAGAACTAAGGCGTTAATCAGCTGTTTTCAATGAGGAAACCAACGCATACAACCAATATGTTCACCGGAATTATCGAAGCTATGGGTACCGTCAGGCGTATCCAGAAAGAGGGTGGCAATGTTCACTTCACTATGGAAAGCCCCATTTCGGGGGAGCTCAAAGTCGACCAGAGCGTCGCACACAACGGGGTTTGCCTGACGGTCGTAGCCCTTGAGCCCCAGGCACACACCGTGACCGCCATCGAAGAGACCCTGAATCGGTCCAACCTGGGAACCCTGAAGGAGGGCAGCCTGATCAACCTGGAGCGGGCTATGAAAGCCGACAGCCGCCTTGACGGCCACATGGTGCAGGGGCATGTCGACGCTACAGCCACCTGCATTGCTGTCGATGAACGGGACGGCAGCTGGTATTACCGCTTCCGGTACCTGCCCACCGAAGAACACCTGCTGGTGGATAAGGGCTCTGTGACGGTCAACGGTGTGAGCCTGACCGTAGTGGAGCCGGTGGAGGATGTCTTCTCGGTAGCTATTATTCCCTATACTTACGAACACACAAATTTTAAGAACATCCGGCCAGGGGATACGGCCAACCTGGAATTCGACATCATTGGGAAATACATTGCCCGATATGCGAAGTTGTACAGCGGGAGGTAAAGGTTGGTATAGGCCCCAAATGTATTTCTGAAAAACAACCAACCCTAAACCCCTTCCTCTATCATTCGAAGCGCCTGGCGGGCGTAGAAGCGCGTTTCAAAATCCTCATCGTCAATAGCTGTTTTCAGGGCATCGATCGCTTCTGGTGGCTTTTGTTGAAGGATCAGGAATACAGCCTCCCTTCGAAGGGCAACGTGCTCGTCTTCCAGGGCCCAGATGAGGAAAGGGGCCGAACGTTGGGGGGCTATTTTGTTCAGGGCCTGCAAGGCCGAACGCCGGGCGTACCATACTTCGTCTTCCAACCCCTTAACCAGGGCCTCCCAGGCTTCAGGAGACCCGGTGTTTCCCAGAGCCATATGGATCGAATGCCGAAGGCCTGGGTTGGGGCTATCAGCCAGTGCGTTCAATAGTGGCGCTACAGCCTTTTCAGAACCGATCTGCCCCAAAGCTTCGGCTGCCGCTTTACTGGGACGTAGTTCGGTGTCCTGTAACAAAATGCTTAGGGGAGCGGCCGCTTGCTCGGCTTTCAATTGTCCCAGAGCGTAGGCGGCAAACTCGCGCACATCGGGGTTAGTATCTTCCAACAGGCCGATCAAGGCAGAAGCTGCAGGCTGCCCGATGGCTCTAAGGCGTTCAAAATGCAGGTAGAGCTGCCGGCGATCCTGAGGTTTTTTAATTTCCAAAATTAAAGAATCAATGGCGGCCGGATGATGGGCGAAGTATTCCTGGACGGCCATCGGTTGGGTTTTCTGGGGAGTAAAATCCACCCACAGAAATGATGGCAATACCAACAAGGCCGTGTAGAGTAAAACTACCCTGATGGCTTCTCCCGGCTTTTCCGGATAACCTTTACCAATAGCGAGCAGCATTGGGAATTTGATGATTCTTCCCAGCCAGGTGGGAACAGGAAAGAGGAAGGGCGCTTTTTGACGGTAGAGCATGTAGGCCTCCTCATTTTCCTCCTGCATTTTTATCTCTTCCATAAAACAGATGCCGATGATGATCATGGTGGCTAACAACCAGGGTAGGCTGGATGGAATAGACCATGACTTTTTCATATCGTTGATACCCGCTGAGAAGAGCATCAGGCCATAGCTCCAGATGATCCATCCCAGGTACTGTGGATGGCGGGAGAACGTGTAGATCCATTTGGTGGCTACTTTCTCTTTACCGGAGCGGGTTTTAAACCAGACAAATACGCCCCAGACAAAGAAGAAAGAGCCGGCTGCCATATAGGCATAGGTTAAGAACGGGTGGGCCTGCCGGCCGAACAAGCCAAAGAACCATAGCAATGCTTTGTGGGGCAGGTAAATGACATCTCCCAACTGCAATAAGGAAATATTGACATCGGAAAAGGGTAACCAGAGGACCCGAAGCATACCCAGGCCTGCCAGGAAGAACATGCTCAGAGCGAACTGGCCAAATACGGGCAGGAAAAGAACAAAGGCGCCGGCCCAGGCAACCCCACTCTTCCTGGTAGCAAAGCCAATGGCGATCAGGAGAAGTACCAGAGCCAGGCTACCATAGCCGATCCATCGCAAATGAAGGGCGGAAATGTAAAGGTCCGTTTTGTAGGCGGCAAATTCATCCGTCCCCTGGTCGAAACCGGGAAAGCTAACTTTTTCCTGCAAAACCGAATCCAGCAAGGCAGGAAATTCTATAAAGGCAAACATCAAAGCAACGGAAAAGATAAGCGCGGTAAGAAACAGCAGCAGTTCTTTGGTTTTTGGATTTCCCATGAGCGGAATATTGGAGAGGCTGTTTCCGGGCCTTTCTATTACATAGAACATCTCAACAGGAAAAAAGTAGTTGGAGTTGGATCGTTTTCGCGTGGATCGGAGAACAACAATTTCCCGGTTCGATTTGTTAGGCTGCGAAAAATACCCCTTTGAAAATAGGAATCATTGGAGCGGGAGTAGCCGGATTGGCTTCGGCGGTGCGCATGGCAAGCCGCGGGCACGAGGTACACGTCTTTGAGTCCAACAGCTATCCCGGTGGCAAGCTTTCAGAATTTGAATTGCAGGGTTACCGGTTCGATGCCGGCCCATCGCTGTTTACCATGCCTCAATATGTCGATGACCTGTACCGGGCAGCCGGGGAAAACCCTGCTCACCATTTTGAGTACGAACGCCTGCCGGTCGTCTGCCACTATTTCTGGGAAGACGGCACGAACCTGCTGGCCTATGCCGAAAAAGGCCGCTTTGCCGAAGAAGTGGAAGATAAACTGGGCGTTCCGCCCGAGCGCTTGCACCTTGCTCTGGCAGACAGTCAGCGGAAATACGAGCTCACCGGCAGGATCTTCCTGGAAAAATCGCTGCATCGCTTGGATACCTGGCTGAACGGGCGTGTTCTGCGCGCCATGCTGGCCATTCCCGGCCTGGACCTCTTTACCAATATGAACGCCGTCAACCGGCGACACCTCAAGGAACCCCGGCTGGTGCAACTCTTCAACCGCTTCGCCACCTACAATGGCTCCAATCCATACAAGGCGCCGGGCCTGTTGAGTATCATTCCCCATTTTGAACATCATATCGGCGCCTTTTTCCCCCGGGGGGGGATGTACAACATCACCAAAAGCATATACGATCTGGCCGTGCGCAAAGGAGTAACCTTCCATTTCAATACCCCTGTTCAGGAGATCATCGTACGGGAGGGTAGGGCGGAGGCCCTGCGGCTGGACGAGAGGGAAGAACCTTTTGAGCGCATCATCAGCAATATGGATGTCTTCTTCACCTACCGGAAGTTGCTGCCCCGGGAGCGCCATCCGGAGCGCACCCTGCGCCAGCAGAAATCTACCTCCGCTCTGATCTTTTACTGGGGCATCCGCCGGCAATTTCCGGAACTCGGCCTGCACAACATCTTCTTCAGCGAAGACTACCGTACCGAGTTCCGCCATCTGGAAGAGGGGAAACTCTTTGACGACCCGACGGTATACATCAATATCACCCAGAAGTGTGAACCCGGCGACGCACCGGAGGGCTGTGAAAACTGGTTTACCATGATCAATGCGCCCTACGATTCGGGGCAGGACTGGGATTCGCTTATTCGGCAATCCCGGAAGCAGATACTGGACAAGCTCAGCCGTATGCTGCAAGTGGATATCGAACCCCTGATCGAGTGCGAGGAGGTCCTCGAACCCCGTACGATTGAAAGCAAAACAGCCTCACACCTCGGCGCCCTGTACGGTACGAGCTCCAATAACCGCATGGCGGCCTTCCTGCGGCACCCCAATTTCTCCAGCCGGATCAAAGGGCTGTATTTCTGTGGCGGCAGCGTGCATCCGGGCGGAGGGATCCCACTGGCCTTGCTGTCGGCTAAGATTGTGGATGAGGTAATGCAGGCAGAGTCCTGAGGAAGGGATAGGGCGCAACTGGTGAGGCAATAAGGATAGAACAGGGGCGAACCGTTACTTTTGTAATGATTATAAAAGTAATGATAATAAATATAACGATTACAAAAGTAATCATTACTTTAATAACGATTATTTTTGTAATCATGATTTTTATAACTTCAACCGAGAGCTATGCCCGGTTTAAACCGAATGTCATTTATTACAATAATCAATGCGCAGTAATCCCATAGTGAGACCCTCGATGTTCCAGGAAGAAAATCTGTCTCTTTTCAACCTGCCACAGGCACGGCTGGCCGTTCTGGTGCTGGCCGTTCTTTACGCAGTGGGTATTGTTGGCATCCTCCTGCCTATCCATGAGGATTTCATTTTGCTGACTCCGTTCAACCTGCTGGTATCCCTGGCTTTGGTATTGTGGATGCATCCCCGGTGGGACGGGCATACCTTGGCCTTTTTATTCATTGCCTATTTTGTAGGATTTGGGGCGGAGCTCTTTGGGGTACAGACCGGTATCCTGTTCGGCGAATATACTTATGGCGAGGTGTTAGGCCCCCGCATATGGGGAACCCCCCTCATGATCGGCGTCAACTGGGTGATGCTGGGATACAGTGCGGGCGTTATCGCCAACCACCTGATGGGGCAGGCCCATTGGCTGTTACGCGGGCTTTTTGCCGCCCTGCTCATGGTAGCGCTTGATGTGCTTATCGAACCAGTGGCGATCCGTTACGGATTCTGGTCATGGGAGGGCGATGTCGTACCGCTGCGCAATTACCTGGGCTGGTTTCTGGTCGCTTTTCCATTGCAAAGCCTGTTCGCTTTCTGGCTGGCTGAAGTCCGCAACAAAGTGGCCATCGCTTTGTTTATACTCCAAATATTGTTCTTCCTGATCCTTGGAATAACACTAATGTAAAACTGAATCAACAATGAATATTTTGCTCTATACCGGCATTACGCTGGCCGCAGTGGTCGCTATGGAATTCATGGCCTGGTTCACCCACAAGTACGTTATGCATGGCTTTCTGTGGTCCTGGCATGAAGACCATCACCAACCCCACCACCACAAAGACGGATTTTTTGAAAAGAACGACCTCTTCTTTCTCGTTTTTGCTGTTCCCAGCGCCCTTTCGTATATCGTAGGCTTGTCTACGCCTCATTTCTGGCTGCTCTTTGTCGGCATTGGTATTTCCATCTATGGCATGATCTACTTCCTCATCCACGACGTGTACATCCACCAGCGGTTCAAGTGGTTCCGACAGTTGGACAGCACCTATTCCCGGGCAATTTTACGGGCCCACGGCGCCCACCATGCCAAGCGCACCAAGGAGGACGGGGAGTCCTTCGGCCTGCTGGTCGTCCATCCCAAATACTTCAAGAGCAGGAGAGAATGGGCGAAGTAGGGGGATTTGAGGGTTCGGGGATTCGTGGATTCGTGGATTCGTGGATTCGGGGATTCGGGATTCGTTGATTCGGGATTCGTGGATTCGTTGATTCGGGGATCCGATCGGGGTGGGCCCTTGAGCAGCCCTTTCAAGGGGGGGAACTGAAGCGCAAAACTGAAACCCTCCATACACTTTCCCAAAAAGTTGGTATTTTTACAGATGTAGAAGTAAGTGCACTCCGGAAAGTCCTTCCAAAGGACTGAATAAACGGAGTGGTGCATGAAGGAAGGAATAGATGGCGATGTCACTATTTGAAAACCACTACCGGCTTTGGAAAACAAATTCTTAGAAAAGGTATCACAGGCATGGAGTACGGAGCTACCGTACAATGAGACAATGGACGACTACCTGGACCAACTCTTGCCCAGTATGCGTGCCATTGGGGAGGACCTCAGGGAGGACCATTTTTATCTCAACAAAGGGTGGTTGGAATTCCGGGATGATGAAAAATTTCACGACACCGTCCTGCACTTTTTCAATGAAGGCGGCGAGTATCTGAAGTCTGTCAATGGCGATGTCTCCAGTGGAGAGTGGCGCTATCTGGAACGTTCCAATAAGATGATGGTCGAAGATGAGCTGTTCGACCTTGCCTACCTGGATGCGGAGTTTTTCATTCTGGCCAAGCACGGTGACCAAAAGCGTTTGAAGAAGCGGAAGTATTTCGTGATGGTCTTTGAGCCGGTGGGGCGAAAGCTGGAGTGGCGCAACGTTGTCGAAAAGCTGTACAGCAAATACAGAGGCAGCAACAACTTCTACTATTTCCTGGCCTTTATGATCGTTCTGATCGTTCTTCTGGTCGTTATCCTTTCTCAGTAAAGCAGAAGCGGCATTCGCGGATGGGTGCCCCAATACCCGCGAATGCCGAACCCGGGAGCCTATCTCCCCAGAGCCTTGCGCATGGTCTCTCCGATCTCCGCCGGAGACTTGACAACGTGCAGGCCGCACTCTTCCATGATTTTCATCTTGGCAGCTGCCGTATCGTCTTTGCCACCAATGATGGCGCCGGCGTGGCCCATTTTCCGGCCCTTGGGCGCCGTTTGGCCGGCAATGAAACCGACGACGGGTTTGGTGCCGTGTTCTTTGATGTAGTAGGCGGCTTCGGCTTCCATTCCTCCGCCGATCTCACCGATCATGATGATACCTTCCGTTTCGGGGTCGTTCATGAGCAGTTCAACTGCTTCTTTGGTGGTTGTGCCCACGATCGGGTCACCACCGATACCAATGCAGGTCGATTGGCCCATACCCGCCTTGGTTACCTGGTCGACAGCTTCGTAGGTCAGCGTGCCGGAGCGGGAAACGATCCCGATACTGCCCTTTTTGTGGATGAAGCCGGGCATGATGCCACATTTGGCTTCACCGGGTGTGATGACGCCCGGGCAGTTGGGGCCTACCAGGTGCGTATCGTACCGTTCCAGATAAGCCTTTACCTTAACCATATCCTGTACCGGAATGCCTTCGGTGATGCAGATGATGACCTTGATGCCCGCTTCGGCCGCTTCCATAATGGCGTCGGCAGCAAAGGCCGGCGGTACAAAGATCACGGAAGTATCGGCTCCTGCCTGGTTTACAGCGTCCGCAACGGTGTTGAAAACGGGGCAGCCGAGATGCTCCTGTCCGCCTTTGCCCGGCGTTACACCTCCTACCACATTCGTTCCATACTCTATCATTTGCTCAGCGTGGAAAGTACCTTCTTTACCGGTAAATCCCTGGACGATCACTCTGGAGTCCTTATTGACGAGAACTGACATATTTATTTTTTTATCCTGTTAATTAGTTTTTCGCATTTGTGTATTCGCGGGAGGCAAACGGTAATTGCATAACCAATACCCCCTCTCACTCCCCCTCATCTTCAATGATAAACACATCCTCGTTGCTCTTCTTCATGAAGTATTGCTCCCGGGCGAACTTTTCTTTGTTGACCTCCAGGTCGAGCCGGTCTTGTTTGGCCTGTTCGATCTTTTCGATGTAGAGTTCCTTTTCGTTCTGCATCTGGTCGACGGCGCTTTGCAGGCGCCACTGCGTCAGGAAGTCGTGGCGGTCGAAGAAGATCATCCAGAAGAAGAAGGCGGCCAGCACGAGGAAGTATTTGTTCCTCAGCGGTTTCGGGATCTGGTCGAGCAGAGGTTGCAATGGGTTGCGTGTAGCCATGGTTTCGATATTAGTGGTCCGTTACCGGTTATTTGCCCTGCTCAAGTTATTAATAAAAATTAATAATGGCTAACAAACAACCGGTAACGGACAAGAATGGGCCGTCCCTTACCCCAGCAGCGCTTTGCCCGGGAAGGCAGCGGCATCGCCGAGTTCCTCTTCAATGCGCAGCAGCTGGTTGTATTTTGCGATCCGGTCTGAGCGCGATGCCGATCCTGTTTTGATCTGCCCGGTATTGAGGGCAACGGCCAGGTCGGCGATCGTGGTGTCTTCCGTCTCACCGGAGCGGTGGCTCATCACACAGGTGAAGCCGTGGCGGGTCGCCAGGTTTACGGTGTCGATGGTCTCCGTGAGGCTTCCGATCTGGTTGACCTTGATCAGGATCGAGTTGGCGGAGCCCTCGTCGATGCCCCGCTGCAGGCGCTCTACATTGGTGACGAACAGGTCGTCGCCGACCAGCTGCACTTTGCTGCCGATGGCGCCGGTCAGTTCCTTCCAGCCGGCCCAGTCATCCTCGTGCAGGCCGTCTTCGATGGAGAAAATGGGATACTTACTTACCCAGTCCTTCCAGTAGCTCACCATCTCGGAGCTGGTCAGTTTGTCTCCGGTCGATTGATGGAAGTGGTATACTTTTTCTTCTTCATTGTAGAACTCGGAAGCGGCGGCGTCCATAGCGATGACGATGTCTTCCCCGGGGCGGTAGCCGGCCTTCTCGATGGCCTGCAGCACCGTCTCAATGGCTTCCTGGTTGGATTTCAGGTTGGGCGCAAAACCACCTTCGTCACCCACATTAGTGGAGTGGCCTTTGCTCTTGAGTACGCTCTTCAGGTGGTGGAATACTTCCACGCCCATGCGCAACGATTCTGAGAAACGTTCGGCGCCAACCGGCATGATCATGAATTCCTGGAAATCAATGCTGTTGTCAGCGTGGGAACCTCCGTTCAGGATATTCATCATGGGCACCGGAAGCAGGTGGGCATTCACTCCGCCCAGGTATCGGTATAAGGGTTGAACGGTAGCCTCAGCGGCGGCCTTGGCCACGGCCAGGGAAACGCCCAGGATGGCGTTTGCCCCCAGTTTGCTCTTGTTCTTGGTGCCGTCCAGTTCCCGCATCAGGTTGTCGATGTAGCGTTGTTCGGTACAATCGACGCCGATCAGTTCTTCCCGGATGACCTCTTCCACATTCTGGCAGGCATTCAGCACGCCTTTGCCCAGGAATCGGTCTTTCTGTCCGTCCCGAAGCTCTACAGCCTCGTGCTTTCCGGTGGAGGCGCCGGAGGGTACGGCAGCGCGGCCCATGAAGCCGTCTTCGGTCAGTACGTCAACTTCTATGGTCGGGTTGCCCCGGGAATCCAGGATCTCGCGGGCGGCAATGTCTATGATAATACTCATGACTGATTATTTTTTATGGGTAAAAATGCCCTTTGTGGGCGTTGGGTTTATCGTTTGAATGCATCAATTCTGCATCATTTGCACAAAATCATCGAAGAGGTAGCGGGCGTCGTGCGGGCCGGGAGATGCTTCCGGGTGATACTGCACGGAGAAGGCTTTTTTACCCTTTACGCGCATGCCCTCGATGGTGCCGTCGTTGAGGTTGAGGTGGGTCACCTCCACCTTGTCGGCGTTCTCTTTGATGGCGTCGGGATGGACGCCGAAGCCGTGGTTCTGGGTCGTAATCTCGCAATGGCCGGTCAGCAGGTTTTTAACCGGGTGGTTGATGCCCCGGTGTCCGTGGTGCATCTTGTAGGTCGGGATATCGAGCGCCTGCGCCAGCAACTGGTGGCCCAGGCAGATGCCGAACAGTGGGCTGCCTTCCGCCAGGATAGCCTTTGCGGTTCGGATGGCATAGTCCATTGGGGCCGGGTCGCCGGGGCCGTTGGAGAGGAAGTACCCATTCGGGTTAAACGTTCGAAGCTCTTCAATAGATGTACGGGCGGGGAAGACCTTCATGAAGCAGCCGCGTTCGGCAAAGCAGTTCAGGATGTTTTGCTTGATGCCGAAGTCCAACACCGCCACCCGAAGTGGAGCGTGCGGATCACCGAAAGTATACGGTTCTTTTGTGCTCACTTTGGAGGCCAACTCCAGCCCTTCCATGCTGGGCACTTCGGCCAGGCGGCTTTTCAGTACTTCAAGATCCGTTGTTTCCGAAGAAATGATGCCGTTCATCGCCCCTTTGCTGCGAATGTGGCGCACAATGGCGCGGGTATCGACCTCACAGATGCCCACCAGTTTTTCCTCTTCGAAATATTCCTGAATGGACATATCCGCCATCGGCCGGTGATACTCGATGTTGTAGTTCTTGCAGATCAGGCCGGCGATCTTGATGCTGTAGGATTCCGCCTCGGTGCGTTTGGTCCCGTAATTGCCAATGTGCACGTTGGTAGTCACCATCAGTTGGCCGAAATAGGAAGGGTCTGTAAAGATCTCCTGATAACCGGTCATACCGGTATTGAAGCAGATCTCTCCGGTGGCAGTGCCGATCATACCGGCAGATTTGCCGTGGAAAACAGTACCGTCTTCAAGCAGAAGGACGGCAGGTACTTGCTGCGGTTCGCTCATCAATTTCCCTTGGTTTTTTCACGCCGGGCCCCAGTGAAGGCAGAATGGATCAATGATCAACTTAAGGCTTTGTAAATCAATTGTTAATGCCTCCGGGAGTGGCAGGCTAATTGACTTCATCGAACCTTCGGCTTCGGAACAGCCACACTGGCGCCCGGTAATTCGGGGGCAAAGATAGTACTTAGGAAGGGAGTTTTAAAATCAGCCCGCTCAATTTTGGGGTTGACTTTGGGGAATATTGCTCTTCATTTGCGGAAGTAGGCCATTACCCCATTCTTGTTTCCCCCCTTTTGATCTTCACCGTCAGCAGGATCAGTAGCCCGGCAATGAAAAAGCTGCCCAGTACCAGCAGGCTCAACCGCATACTGCCGGTAACCTGTTCGACGAAACCAAAGGAGAAGGTGCCGATGATGATGGCCACCTTCTCCAGCACATCGTAAAAACTGAAGTAGGAAGTGGGATCTTTGGTCTCTTCGGGAATGAGCTTGGAGTAGGTAGAACGGGAGAGCGACTGGATACCGCCCATGACCAGGCCAACCGAGGCCGCAATGGCGTAGAACTGTCCCTTATCCTGTACAAAGTAACCCACTATGCAGATGGCCACCCAGATCATCAGCATGGTAATGAGCGCCACCTTGTTGCCTTTCCATTCGGACAGGCGGGCGAAGGAGACGGCCCCAACGATGGCCACCAGTTGCAGGAGTAGTACGACACCGATGAGTTCACTGGTCCCGAATTCCAGTTCCTTCTCAGCGAAAGTGGCGGCCAGAAAGAGTACCGTTTGCACACCGGCGCTGTAACAAAAAAAAGAAAAAAGGAAGTTTTTGGTATCCTTCTGGTGCTTCACCGCCTTCCAGACCTTCCGCAGCTCCTGAGCGCCCCGCTTCAGCAGGTCGGGGGTGTCCTTCTGTTTCTCATCGGACGGCAGCCGTTTGAAAGGGATCATTGCGAAACCGATCCACCAAATGCCTACGGTTAGAAAGGAGAAGCGGGTGGCGGAGCCCTGGTCGGGAAATCCGAACCGGTCGTAAAAGATGATCATCGTCAGGTTGCTGATCAGCAAAATGACACTGCCGATATAGCCGAAGGAAAACCCCCGGGCACTCACCCGGTCGTATTGATCCTCGGTGACGATCACCGGCAGGAAAGCATTGTAAAATACCAGCCCTCCGGCGAAACCGATCATGGCGATCATGAAGCCGACGGTGCCTACTGCCAATTGATCCATACCTTTGAAAAAGTAAAGGGACAGGCAGGCAACGGACCCCATGACGGTAAAAAATTTAAGGAAGAACTTGCGGCGCCCGCCGTAGTCGGCAATACCGGAAAGCAAGGGAGAAAAAAGGGCGATCAGGAAGTAGGAACCTGAAATGGCGTAGGCGTATAGCGAACTGTTGGACATTTCGATCCCAAAGACGTGGACGGTCTCGTCCGTTATCGCTACGAAATAACCCGGGAATATGGCTGCCGTGATCACAAGGGCAAAGGCCGAATTGGCCCAGTCGAAGAAAGCCCAGCCGTTGATGATACGTGGGTCGTTGAGCTGGAAGTCGTTGGTTCGGGTCATGTTGTGGTGTTCCGTTTCGTGGTCAGGTTGTAAGATAGGGAAATTATTGGCGGAGTATGCGTTCTACCGTCTCATGAGCCGACAACACGCTATCCCCCACGCTGATACCCCGCCGGTAGTTACCGGCAAAGTGAAGCCCCGGATGCTGCGCTTCCAGCTTATCGAACAGGGCTTGTACTTTTTTGTAGCCTACCTTGTACTGCGGTATGGCTTTTTGCCACGTTTTGGTTCGGATCAGGACAGGCTCCCCGCTGATGCCGACCAGGCTCTTCAACTCGCTCAGCACCAGGCTCTTCAGCTGTTCTTCGGGCAGGAGGGCATTTTCGGGTTGCCGGGTTCCGCCAACAAAAGAGGTGAAGGCTACGTACCCTTCCGGCGCCCGGTTCGGAAAGATGACGGAACTCCAGATACTGCCCAGGATCTGCCTCTTTTCCACTTCAGGGATCAGGAAGCCGAATCCGTCGAGCTTTCGTTGTATGTCTGCTGCTTTGAAGGCGGTATAAACCACGGTTACTGGGGGGTAGGAAACATCGGCCAACGGCTCGGTGGCCTGCGGGGCGATCTCTGACAGCAGGGATGCCAGCGCATGAGTAGGCACACAGCAGACGGCCAGGCCGAATTCCAGCGTTTGTTTGTTACCCTGTTGTTCAACGTCCAGTTCAAACCCACCGTTCTTGCGCCGAAGAGCAGAGACGGTGGTATTGTATTCGATGGAGCCCACCTGTTCCAGCAGCGCGTCGGTAAAGGTTTGCATACCGTCCAGGAAAGAGAACATGCGGGCCCGGTCCTTGGCTACTTCTTTTCGCTTTTTCCGCTCCCGGGCGCCCATGATGGCCCCCCGGATCAGGCTGCCGTAGTTCTTTTCCAGCGCGTACAGCTTCGGGAAACCGGCGGCAGTGCTCAGCGCGCGCGGGTCGCCGGCATATACTCCGGCGACGAACGGGTTGATGGCGTAGTCGAGAAACTCCCGTCCCAGCCGGTGGTGTACGAAATCCGCCAGGGCAATATCGTCGCCCAGAGTGGGTTTGAGGAAGGGCTCCTGGAGCAGGCGCAATTTCGCCCGCCAGGAAAAAAGGCTGGTCTTCAAAAAGGAAACCAGAGACATCGGGATGGCCATTAGCGTTCCGTTCTTGACGATATACCGTTTGTTGGAAGCTTCATTGGCGTACACTTTCTGGCTGCCCAGGCCCAGCTCTTCCACCAGCGCTTTGAGCACTTCGGAAGTCTCCAGGGTACTATTGGGCCCCATATCGATCAGAAACCCTTTTTCCCGTTCGGAGACGATAACCCCTCCGGCATGATCCGTTTTTTCGAAAACCTGGACCTCAAAACCATTTTTCTGCAACCAGTAGGCCGTACACAACCCGGAAACACCTGCGCCGATAACAGCCACTTTATTTTGGTTTGACATAAGCTCGCATTTTTTCCCATGCCAAAAAAATGAATTTTTTGCCACTTCCCGCGCTTTTATGCCGGAATACTCGCATTTTGTATCTTGTCCATCCTATTTCACCTATCTGCATTTATGAAGATTGCAATTCTTTCGAGGGGCCCTCAGTTGTATTCTACCCAGAGCCTGGTGCGGGCAGGTATTAACCGGGGCCATTCCATGCAAATCGTGGACCATACGCGCTGTACGCTGGCCATCGGCCGGGGCCGCCCCAAGATCTATTACAACGATTACCAGTTGGAGCGCTTCGATGCCGTTATACCCAGGATCGGCGCCTCGGTCACTGCCCAGGGGGCTTCGGTGATCAGCCAGTTTGAGATGATGCAATGCTTTACGGTGGCTCGCTCGGAGGCCCTTCTGCAAGCTAGGGATAAGCTGCGGTGCCTGCAAAAGCTGGCGCGCTGCGGCATCGAAGTGCCTCGCACGGCCTCGGTCGCTACGGGTGAGGACCTGATGCTCGTCCTGCGCGAGGCCGGCGGCCTGCCGATCGTCATCAAGTTGCTGGAAAGCACACACGGCAACGGCGTCATCCTGGCGGATACCTACCGCATGGCCGAATCGGTGATCGAAGCCTTCCAGCGGCTGGGCGAACGCGTCATCATCCAGGAATTCATTCATGAGGCTAAAGGGGCCGACATCCGCGCTTTGGTGGTGGCCGGGGAAGTGGTGGCTGCCATGAAACGGCAGGCCAGGGGAGGAGAGTTCCGTTCCAATCTCCACCGCGGAGCTACCGCCGAAGCGATTACCCTTACGGATGAAGAGGATAGCATTGTGAAGAAATCGGCCAAAATGTTGGGCCTGGATGTGGCCGGTGTGGATTTCCTGCGCTCCAAACGAGGCCCGTTGGTCATGGAGGTCAATGCCTCGCCGGGGCTGGAGGGAATCGAAGGCATCACCGGTGTGGATGTGGCCGGCAAGGTCATCGAATTCATCGAGCGCCGCTGTGAAGAGTTGCGCAATTTTGAGGCCAATAACCGATAGCGTAATTCCTGAATGATATGTCTGCACAAAATATGACCATCCACAACATCGATATCGCTCCAGGGCAGAAGGAAGTAGTAAAAATATCCGTGGGCAGGTTGCCGTCCGGAAATGTGATCAAGATCCAGGCCCATGTATTCCGGAGCCATCTGGAAGGCCCCGTGGTGCTGATCCTGGCTGGCGTACATGGCGATGAGGTGAACGGGGTGGAGATCGTGCGCAGGGCCATTAGCCAGGACTACTTCGCAAACCTGCGCCGGGGTACGGTCATCGCCATTCCTATTCTCAACATTTACGGTTTCATCAACTTCTCCCGGGAAGTGCCCGACGGAAAAGACATCAACCGCTCTTTTCCCGGAAATTTGAATGGCTCTCTGGCTTCCCGCGTCGCCCGGACGCTGACCAAGAAGATCCTCCCTCTGGCCGATGTCGTGGTTGACTTCCATACCGGCGGCCAGAGCCATTACAACTATCCTCAGATCCGATACACCAAAGGAGACCAGCGCAGTGAGCAACTGGCTCGCGCTTTTGCGCCCCCTTATCTGGTGGTAAAGCCTACCATTCCCAAGTCACTCCGCAAGGTCGCTCTGGACCAAGGTAAACCTACTCTCGTTTTCGAAGGCGGAGAAAGCCTTCGCTATGACGGTTTTGCCATCGAGAAAGGACTGATGGGCATCCGGCGCCTGCTCCATGCGCAGGAAATGACGGAAGAACCACCTCCCGTTTCGGGACAAACCCTGCTCTTCCGCAAAACCACCTGGGTGCGCGCCCCTCGGGCAGGTATGTTCCTCTGGTCCAAATGTTCCGGCCATAAAACCTGCAAAGGCGAAGTGATCGGCGCCATCAACAATCCCTACGGGGAAGGCTCCGTAAAGGTCATCGCTCCCCGCGACGGCTATCTGATCGGACACAATAACGCGCCGGTGGTCAGCCAGGGGGATGCCTTGTTTCACCTGGGGTATGAGTGGGAATAAATGGTGTATAAGTGCTTTTGTGCATTCGTGCATGCGTAGCGCAGCTCCATCGGGAACCATATACACGAATGCACAAATACACAAATGCACGAATCCCCCCTCACACCACCCTCTTCTCAATATAATCAGAGTTCAGCACCCGCAGAGCGCCCATGTATTTGAGTTTGAAGGAAAGCAAGTCTCCGACGCTGTAGTTTTGAGGGTTGTTGTCCAGATCGACGATGAGCATGTCGGAACTGGCATTGACGATTTCCAGGGTGGGGTCGTCGGGCATGAGGTAGTCTGGTGTGATGTCCAGCAGTCCAATGTCCAGGATGGCGCGATAAGATTCCTTCCCATAGTCTTTTTCATCCACTTTAAAGGTTTCTCCACTGGGGTTGGCCGCCATCATACCTATGGGTACTTTGGGTTTCTTGGTGATCTCTATGATTTCGGAGTACAAGCGGATGACCTCGTCGGACATGCCTTCGATGCGTTTATCCTGGAAGAGGTCGTTACCGAAATACAGCGACTCGCCAATTCGGAAGTGATTGATGGCCGCGGGAAGTTGCTGGCGCAACAGCAAGGGCAGCACCACTGACGTGCCGCCGGTGATCCAGGGGATCTTTTTATCGAACTTGGCCTCCACCAATTGTTTGTAAAGGCTTAGCTGTATCATTTTATCGGCGGAAGGCATGATCCCGTGCAGGCAGTTGAGGTTGGCGCCGATGGCGACCACTTCGATGTTGGGCAATTCGAAAATTTTATCATAGAAGGCGATCAGGTGATCGCCCATGATCCCTTCCCGCAAATCGCCCAGCTCGATCATGATGGTCACCCGGTGAACTTTATTCTGCCGTTGTGCTTCTTTGGAAAGCATCTTGATGGTGGAACTTTCCGAGTTGAACGATACATCTGCATATCGTACGACTTCCTCGATGCTGCCCTTGGCCGGCGGCTTAATGTAGACGGTCTGTACCTCCGGGTTCAGCTCCTTGATCCTGGCCAGGTTGCTGATCCGGCTGTCACAGACTTCCTTGATGCCCAGGTTCAGAACTTCCTTCAGATAGGCCTCGTTGCCGCACAGCAATTTGGTGACGATGGCCCAGTCGGTCTCGTTTTCCCGGAACAACTCGTCCAGAAAGTCATAGTTTTGCTTGAGGTTCTTGCGGTTAAGCGTGAGGTACGCCATTGTATTGTGTTTTTACGTGTATATGGATGTGCCTTTGTATACTCGTGCACTGGTAGCAGTCAATCGGTAAGCCGATAACTACTTACCGATTCACCAATACCCGCCTCCGCCAAGGCTGCGGCCGGGCAGAGACGAATGCCCGCCTCCGCTTAAAGCTATGGCGGGCGGGGACGAATCCACGAATCAACGAATCCACGAATCCCGAATCCCGAATCAACGAATCCACGAATCCCGAATCCCGAATCAACGAATCAACGAATCCACGAATCCCGAATCCACGAATCCACGAATCCCGAATCCCGAATCCCGAATCAACGAATCCACACCCTATTCCACCACCTTCCTGGGAATATCCATCGGAAGGCGGGTGAGCAGTTCGTAGTTGACCTGTTCGGAAAACTCTCCGAAGGAAGAGACGGAGAGCTCACGCTCGCCCTGCCGGCCGATGATGACCACTTCGTCTCCTCTCTCCACGCTGTCCAGTTGGCTGACATCAACGGTGATCATATTCATGTTGACCATGCCGATGACCCCAACCCGTTTGCCCCGGATGAGCACGCGGCCCTGGTTGCTCAGTGAGCGGCTAAAACCGTGGGCGTAACCCACTGGGACCGTAGCGATTTCCATAGCTTCGTTGGCCAGGTAGGACGTACCGTATCCTACATATTCGCCAGCCTTTACCCTTTTGATGTCCATTACGCTACTTTTCCAGGCAACCAGCCGTTCCAGGGGGTCCTCTTTTATGCCGGAACGGATACTGAAGTCAATGAACGTTTCCCGGCTCGGCCAGAAGCCGTACTGCATGATCCCGATGCGTACCATATCCATTCGGGTAGGTGGATAGCGCATGGCAGCTGCCGAACAGGCGGTGTGCCGCAGCCGGGGGGCCAACCCCTGGTTTTTGAACCACTTGTAAAGATGGTTGAATGCCTTGCGCTGGTTTTTTATCCGTACGTAATTGGCAATGCTCTCGGCGCCGGCAAAGTGGGTACACAGCCCTTCGAACAACAGGCCGCCGGGATGTTTTTTTAAAAGATGAACCACCTCCGGTAGCTGGTAGCGGCTGAAACCGGTGCGGTTCATGCCCGTTTCCAGTTCGATGTGCACCTTTGCCGGGCGTCTCACGCGCCGGGCGGCGCTCAGTGCCTCTTCCAGGCGCTCGGGTTCGAAAGTGAAGAAGGCAACGTCATTTTCGACGGCCCATTCCATCTGGTCATTGCTGATCATCCCCATGATCAGCACTTCGGTTTCCGGGTTTCCGGCCACCTGTTTAACCCGGTAGGCTTCGCTGGCGTCGAACACAGAAAAGTGGTTCATGCCACAGGCCTCTGCCAGCGGTACAAACTGCTCTATGGCGTGGCCATAGGCATTGCCCTTGACTACCGAGGAGATGCAGGCGTCTGGGCCCATTTGTTCTTTAAGAAAGCGCAGGTTGTTCTCCAGCGCACTTTTACTGACCTCGATCCGGGAAGTGGGTAGCATACTCTATTCCAAAATGATTTCCATAATCCTTTTATACATCTGTATTCCATGTAACAGCAATTCATCCGGAAAATCGTAGTCCGGGTTGTGCAGTGCGGGGCAGTCCTGGCCGGCGCCCAGGCCGAACATGGCGCCCCGGAAGCGCTGGGTAAAAGCGCCAAAGTCTTCTCCCCACTTGAAGGGGTGTTCCATTGGGGAAAGTGTCAGCCCGCAGTCCTCGGCGGCCTGTTGGATGATATCAACGGCTTCCTCGTTATTGTGGTTGGTGCGAAAAACGTTGGTCCATTCCGTTTCCAGGCGAAGGCTGAAGCGCAGCGCCAGGTCACCCAGGTATTGCAGCAGCCGGGCGCTGAGTTTGCGCATGGCCTCTTCGGTCCAGGTACGTATGGTCAGGTGTACTTCCCCGTAACCGGCGGCGACGCCATAGGCCAGGCTACCCATCGTGGTATGTACGGGCGTGAGAATGGCAAAGTCTTCAGCTGCTGTATTGGCAACGCTCAATTTCTGGGCCATCAGCAGGATATCGGCAATCGCCGGAGCAGGGCTTATCCCGTTTTCCGGCTCGCCGGCGTGGGCCGTTTTCCCTTGCAACCGGATGATCAGGCTCTGGACAGCTGCCGTGAACGGCCCTTTGCGTACCAGTACCTCACCTAGTGGAAAACCGGGCAGGTTGTGAAAAGCAAAGGCGTAGTCAATGGGGTAGAGCCCTTCGAACCGGGGGTCTTCGAGCACGCGTTCGGCCCCGGCCCCAATTTCTTCCGCCGGTTGGTAAAGGAGGATCACCCGCCCAATACGGGGGTGGTGGCGGACAATAGACCCCGCCAGCCCCAGGAGCGCCGCCATATGTCCATCGTGCCCGCACTTGTGCGAGACGTTTTCCTTACCGGATCGGTGCGAAAAGGTGTTGACTTCCTGTATCGGCAGGGCGTCCAGTTCTGAGCGGAAAAGAATGGTAGGCCCTTCCCGCCCACTGTCGAATACGGCAATGAGGCCGGCGCCGCCCACACCTTCCAGCAACTGGCTGGGGCCGAGCTCCCTCAAAATGCCGGCCAGGTACCGCGCAGTGCTGAACTCCTCGCCCGGCAATTCCGGGTTTTGGTGAAGATATCGGCGGATGCTCGTCAATCGGTCAATGGATAGTTGCTCCTTGAGCTTGCTCATGTTACCGGGTGGTCTTAACGGCCAAAGTGGCCGGGTTAAACATAGGTGGTGTTACATAGCTCAATATAATAAAAGAAAGAGCAGAGATACTAATGCCGGCAATATTGGCATCCAGCCCGAAAGGCAGCCCGATATCCAGAAGCAGGAACGCCATGGTCGTCCCGCCACCCAGCAGCATCGCCCAGAATGCGGCGGTAGGAGTAGACCTCTTCCAGTACAGAGCGCCGATTACGGGTACGAAGAGGCCGGAGACCATGAAAGCATAGGACAGAAGCATCAGCTCCAGCACATTTTCCATGTTCATGGCGATGAAAAGAGCGGCGCCCCCGATTAGAAAAGTAACTGCCTGCGAAGTACGAAGGAGCTTCTCCTCGTTGCCCTTCAGGGGGAAAAAACGCTCGAGGATATCCGTAACTACGTTACCGGAAGCTGCCATCAGGCAACTATCTGCTGTCGACATGATCGCCGAAAAATAAGCGGACAACATGAGGCCGGTAAGGCCTGCCGGCAGAACTGTCCGCAGCAACAGCGGCAGGCCCATTTCAGCGTCCATCTGGCCCGGAGCGCCATATCCGAGGTATTCAAACATGCCCTGGTCCGCTCCAACCCTGGAGAACAGCCCCAGCAACACGCCCATGAAAGCCATCACCGGATATTCGAACAGGCCGGCGATGTACCAGGCACGGCGAGCGGTTTTCTCATCCCGGCAGGCATAAATTCGCTGATAGAGGGTCATGCCTACAAACCAGATCGGAATGATGGCCACACCCCAGTTGACGAGGTTCGCCCAACCAATGTTGGCCAGCGATAACATTTCCGGACGCACGGACTCCCGGATACCCTGAATGCCACCCACCGCGTAGTAGCCCATGGGGATGCCGATGAATACCAGGCCGGCCATCAGGATGATCCATTGTACCGTATCCGTGTATATCACGGCCTTTAGCCCGCCGGCGACCGTATAAACCACTGCTATGACTCCCATCATGATGAGTGCATGCGTCATGCTCAGGGTGGAAAAGGTGGCCGAGGCCAGCTTGGCGCCGGCCAGTATCTGGGAACTGGTGAACCCGATGTAACCGATTGCGGAGATGACCCCCGCAAGCAGCGCCACCTTTGGGCTGTAGAAGTATTCGAACAACTGAGGGAATGTCAGCAAATTTATTTTTTTGGACAGCCGGTTGACCTTCGGAATGAGGAAGACGGCACTCAGCCAGGCGCCGACCAGGCCGGTGAAAAGCATCCAGGACCCGGCAATGCCCATCACAAAACCCAGGCCGCCAAGGCCAATCGAGAATCCGCCGCCTACATCCGTGGCTACCACCGACAAGCCGATGTGGGTGCTGCCCATATTGCGGCCGCCTACGTAATAGTCCTCAGTAGTTTTATTTTTACCATAGAAGAAAAAACCTATTCCCAGCATTCCCAGGAAGTAGATTATGAAAATTACAATATCAATGGGGTGCATGTGTGTTCCTTTCCTTGAATGATGTTGCTGCTTCTAGGCCTTCGCCGCCTTTTTCTGCTTCTCCGGGCGTTCCTTCGGGTTGTTCTTTTGGAGCCTCATTTCCAGGTACTTGCTGGTAAAACCGAGTTGCTCATACAGATGGCGGGCAGGGTTGTCGGGTTCTACGTGCAGGGCTATATCCCCTTTGGCTATTTCTATGGCCTTTTTCATAAGCCGCTTTCCGATACCTTCTCCTCTTCGGCCACCGTCGACTGCAATGTATACCAGGATATTTTCCGGTATGTATCCTTTCATCCCCGTTTGGTTGACCACAACCGCACCGACGATCTTGTCTTTGCGCACACCGGTGAGGACGAACCCTCCATGGGAGGCGGCCTCTTTCAGTGCATATTCCAGCGCTTTCATGATATCCTCTCTTTTATCCCCGTATTGGCCGAGGTGTTCAAAGAGAAAATCCGCAATTTTATTCTTTTCGGTAAGTGTAGCCGGGCCGAACGGCGTAAAGATCTTGATCTCCATAGAAGTTATGGTATTTTAGTTTCTGTTAAAACCATTTAGTAAAACGCGCGAGGAGCGCTTATGTTTGATGGATTTTTGTTCTAAAAGAATGAAATAAAAACAATATTCCGCTGTAAGTGCGAAATCCTTATAAGATCTTACTTTTTATATTGAGAAGGGAATAACAACCCGCAATGTTTCTATAGAAACAATTTAAAAAAACATCAGAACAAAGACATCAGCATAAATAGGGGAGGGGATAAGGCCAGAGGCCTTTCTGTGGTTCAGATCAGGTCTCGCAGGACTAGGATTATTTTCATTCGAACTTTGTTGCGTTTGATCTTCATCCGAACCTTGGTTCCGGGCTTTTTCTGGAACTTCCGCGTAATGCCCTCCAAAGAGAAGAAGTTGGCGGGTAGGTAATTGATTTTGACGATCTCATCCCCGGGGAGGATGCCGGCGGTAGCGGCAGGGCTACCCGGAATGATACCGTATATTATGTAATGATTCAGGCCGGGCCCGGTAGCGGCCAGGAACAGGCCGCTCCGGTCGTACTCGAATTCATTTTCATAAGTTCGGTTCGGCTGGAAGTAAGCCTGCTCATTCACATAATCGATGATGAGGGTAAATCTGCTCAGGATATCATTGCCAATGATCCCGTTGCGGCGGGCGCTGTAAGTGGTATCGAGAAAAAGAGAAACTTCCTGGAACTGAGAGATCACTTCCCGAAAAGTGAAGGACTCCAGCCCCAGTTCCTCGATTCGGCCCATGTAGCCCTGGATGTAACCGCCGAGCCCTGCACCCAGGTTGCTGGGGATCACCTGGTCGGGCAGGTCCAGGCCTGGATGAGTGTCGGTATGAAGCAACAAGGCGAGGCTGGCGCCGGAATCGATCAGAAGGCGAAGCTGCATGGACGTATCCTGGTGGAACTGTACACGGGCATTGAGATAAGGCTTGTTGCGCGTGATCTCAATAGGTATCCGTACATAGTTGTTTCCAGGGGGCTCCCAGTACTGAGGGTCATAGAGAGAAATGGTATGCCGGCTGTAGTTGATCTTGAGGATGAACCGCCGGAAAAAATCGGAACCCAGAATGCCCTGTACGTCGATGCCGGCGTATTCCTCGAACCGAAAATAATCTTCCTCCAGCACCAGGATGGAGCGGTTCTTGGCGATGATGTTCCCCACTTTTAGTTCTATACCCTGTACAAGGTAAGCATAGAGCTCTTTACTCAGGTCGGCCCCGACGATCGGGAAACGGCGGCGATAGTCCACCCGCAGGAGGTCTGTGATCTCCCTTTTGGAAAGAATGGTGTGTTCTGCTCCGGTATCAAAAATGAACCGCAAGGGAATAACCCCTTCGAAGGTGATGTTGACAATAATAAAGCCGTTAATGTAATCGAAGGGTATGTCAATGCGCCGTGACCCACGCTGGATTTCCATATCCAGGAACTGGGCGGGCGCCTTGATGGCAAGAGCAGACAACAATATAATGGCAGGTATTAGCCGCTTCATAGTCGGGTTTAAAAGTAAGAGATTTTATTGGGGCGGGTGGCAGCGGAAAGCGTTTTGGCTGCGTTCCTCTTGTATCCCCCTGTTTTGCAAGCCCCAATATAATTTTGTTTGAGGCCAAATAAAAAAAAACTGTTCGCCAAATTTTGGTTTTTTCAGACTTATTTTGGACTTTTACACCTTAGTTAGTGTTAAATAAACACATTTGGTAAATCGCATTATCTTCCTGGTCAAAATGCCTGAAAATCAATAAAATCACAAGTTAACACAGTATTTCGTAATCCCATGCGACTTTAGGAGCTAAAGCTGACAACCCGCTATTTCTGGTATACTGTCGGCTTCTTTTTAAACCAGACGATTGTTTATTTTACTAACTAAATCTAAGTAATGTATGAAACTTAAAGTCGACTATGTGACTAAACTGCTGTTGCTACTGGCAGTGCTCGCCCTGAGCAATTTTGCCTACGCACAGCGCATCATCACGGGTACCGTTACGGATGCTGAAAACGGAGAGCCCCTGATCGGTGCGAACATCCTGGTCGTAGGCACAAGTACCGGTACCATTACTGATTTCGATGGAAAGTACGAGGTGAATGTTCCCCAGGGAGCGACTACCCTGGAGTTTTCCTATACAGGTTACGCTGCTCAGCGCATCGAGATCGGTAGCCAGACTACCATCGACATCTCCCTCTCTGCCGGCGAGGTGCTGGAAGAGGTGGTTGTTGTAGGTTATGGTACGGTCAAGAAGTCTGACCTTACGGGTTCGGTAACCTCCGTTAAGGAAGAAGATTTCAACAAAGGGGTATTCACTGCTCCCGACCAGCTCATTCAGGGCAAGGTGGCCGGCGTGCAGGTACTCAACAACTCCGGCCAGCCGGGCGGCGCTGCAACGGTCCGTATCCGGGGTAACGCCTCCGTTCGCGCCGGTAGTACGCCGCTTTTCGTAGTGGATGGTGTGCCGCTCGACGGCCGTACGCCTCGTCCCGGAGTATCCTCGGATGAATTGGACATTGGTACTTCTCCCAGTGCTAACCCGTTGAACTTCCTCAACCCGAACGACATCGCTTCCATCGAAGTGCTCAAGGACGCCTCCGCCACGGCCATCTACGGCTCCAGAGGCGCCAACGGCGTTGTCATCATCACTACCAAGAAGGGCCGCAAAGGCGATCCGTCTATTGACTTCAGCCTGACCGCCGGTTCGAGCAGTATCCTCAAGAAGTACGATGTACTCGATGGGAATGAATACCGCGCCGCCCTGGCCGAGTACGGCCTGGACCCTGCCGGCAAGGACTTTGGCGGCAACGAAGATGCCATGGACGCTATCCTGCGCAACGGCCTGACGCAGAACTACAACTTCTCCATCGGTGGCGGCAGCGACAACGGCAACTACCGGATCTCCGCCGGTTATCTCGACCAGGAGGGGATCATCATTGGCAGCGGACTAAAGAAGTACACCGGAAGCATCAACGGTACGTACAAATTTTTCGACAGCAAGCGCCTGAGCATTGACTTCAACCTGCTGGCTTCTCAGACGGCGGAACAGATCGCTCCGATCGGTTCCAACGCCGGCTTTACCGGTAGCCTTGTCGGCCAGGCCCTGCAGTGGAACCCCACCCGCCCGCTTCGGAAACCGGACGGCTCGCTGGACATCGAACTGGGCTCCACGACGATCAACCCCTTGGGGATGTCCGCGGCTGCTGACGACCGGGCGAATATCACTAACATTCTGGGTAGCATTTCTCCTTCTTTCAAGATTACCGATAACCTGGAGTACCGCTTCCTGTACAGCGTCAACCATGCAGTGGGCGACCGTCGTTCGCAGGTGAAATCCTTTATCAACCTTCTGGATGTTGAAGGAAGAGGCTGGGCTAAGGTGGGCCAAAACACGCTGACTACTCAGCAGTACACCCACACGTTGAGCTATCTCGCCGACCTGACTTCGGCCGTTAGCCTGAATGCAGTAGTGGGTTACGAATATCAGAAGTTTGACAACAAAGGCTTCAGTGCTGCTGCTTTTGGGTTCCTTTCTGACCAGATCGACTACACCAACGTCATTCAGAACTCTACCGCCAGTGACCGTTCTATCAGCTCCTTTGCCGATCCTATTGCTGAATTGCAGTCCTACTTCGGCCGCGCCAACTTCAACATTTCGGACAAGTATCTGGTAACCGCCACGGTTCGCGCGGATGGTTCCAGTAAGTTCGGTGAGAACAACCGTTACGGTGTATTCCCCTCCTTCGCGGTGGCATGGAACCTGACCAATGAGGATTTCATGTCCGGTGGCGTATTTGACCAACTGAAGGTCCGCGCCGGTTGGGGACAGGTAGGTAACCAGGAATTCCCCTCCGGTTCCGCTCAGGAAAGATTTGCCCTTCGGAATAATGGCGCTCTGGGCCAGGAAAACGTAGCCAACCCCGACCTGCAGTGGGAAACTTCCACTACCGTTAACGCAGGTATCGACTTTGCTGTCCTGGACTATCGGATTTCCGGTTCTGTTGAGTACTTTACTAAGACGAATGAGGACCTGTTGTTCAACTTCCAGGCAATCCAGCCCGCCCCGGATACCCGCTACTGGATCAACCTGCCGGGTAAGGTGGTCAACTCCGGTATCGAAGTTGCTTTGAACGCCTTCCTGGTCGAAAATGACAATCTGACCTGGGTGCTGGGCGCCAATGCTTCCTTCCTGACCAATGAGCTTCGGGATTACAATGGCCCGACCGTTCTTGCCGGCCAATTGTTCGGCCAGGGAAGTTCCGGCGCGACTTCTCAGCGCCTGGAGAACGGCCAGCCGCTCAACTCCTTCTACCTCAGAGAGTGGAATGGCATCGGTGAAGATGGTTTTGATGACCTGACCGACGATGGCAACTCCTTCTTCTACGCAGGCGACCCCAACCCGGATGTCCTGCTCGGTATCAGCACTGCCCTCAATTATGGTAAGCTGAGCGTCAATTTGAACTTTAATGGCGCGCTGGGCTACCAGGTGTTCAACAATACCAAAATGTCCGTGTTACCTATTGGTAACCTCGGTTCCCGTAACATCGATGCCAGCTTGCTGGATGGCGCCATTCAGGAAAATATCGCCAACTCCATCAAGCCGTCTACCCGCTACCTGGAAGATGCCGACTATCTGAAGCTGGCTAACGCTACCATTGGTTATGACCTGGGGCAGATCGGCAATACCGTCAAAAATGTACGGTTGTCCCTCACTGGCCAAAACCTGCTGGTATTCACCGGATACAGTGGTTTTGACCCGGAAGTAAATACAGTAAATGAACTGGATGGTGTTCCTTCTGTAGGTATTGAATATACGCCTTATCCTTCGGCAAGGACTATCTTGTTCGGCGTCAACTTTTCATTTTAATTGATCTAAAGCTTTAATAGTATGAAATTTATTAACCACACCTTTCTACTTCTCCTCGCTATAGGCATCTTCGCCTGTACGAACCTGGAGGAGGAACTCCGGGAGGACCTGACGGGCGAACAGGCTCAGCAGTTACTCCTGGAGAGCGCCGACGTGAGCGCCCTGCTTCAGGGAGCTTACGAAGACCTCCGGGGCCCTTTCCAGGGGCAAGAGCAATACTTTGCTACTCAGGAAATCACGGCCGACGGCTGTATTCCGCCCACCAGAGGGCCAGACTGGGATGACAACGGCAAGTGGCGTGCTCTGCACAACCACACCTTTGACGGTGACCATCCGGATCAGACGGCTACTTTCAACAACCTGCTGAAAGTCGTGTTCAACACCACGAACATCCTGAACTTCCAGCCTTCTCCCAGCCAGGCGGCGGAAGCCAGGTTCATTCGCGCTCTGGCGATGTTCTCTGTTGCCGATGCCTGGAATCAGGTGCCGTTCCGCGAGCCGGGCGAAAACCTGCTGGAGGCTCCTCGCGTTCTGAAAGGCGCCGAAGCAGTCGATTTCATCATCGGTGAACTGAATGAGATCCTGCCTGACCTGCCCGACGGGCCGGCCACTAAGGCAAACAAGGACGCCGCCCGCGCCCTGCTCATGAAGTGCTACCTGAACCGGGGTACTTTCGCCGACCGCCAAAACCCGAAATTTGACGGAGGGGATATGACCCAGGTGATTACCCTCGCCGATCAGATCGAGGCTTCCGGAAGAGGCTATGCCCTGGCTGACAACTTCTATGACAACTTCGCTCCGGACAACGACCAGAAGTCCACGGAGCTGATCTTCGCCAACTTCAACGATGGCGGTGTGAGCAGCGGTAACATCCGTTCCCGCTGGTACTGTGGCCTGCACTACAACCAGAATCCTTCTGGTTGGAACGGCTTTGCTACCCTTGCCGACTTCTACGATAAGTTCGAAGATGGTGACGTTCGTAAAGAAGCGGAATATGAAGGTGTTACTGATGTGACGGGTATGAAAGTAGGGTTCCTGATCGGACAACAGTTCGATGTGAACGGAAACGCCCTCGAAGACCGTAAAGGTAACCCGCTGGCCTTCACCCGGGAAGTTGCGCTGATCGAGACCGGCAACAACCTGGAAATCACAGGTATCCGCGTCATGAAGTGGCCTCCTGACTATGTCAATACCGGCGACCACGCTGACAACGACTACGTACACTTCCGCTACGCCGATGTGCTGCTGATGAAAGCTGAGGCCATGCTCCGCAATGGCAACGAGCCGGATGCACGCGCCATCGTCAACGAGATCCGCGCCAAGCGCAACGCCAGCACGATCAACACGCTTACCCTCGATGGTATGCTGGACGAAAGAGCTCGCGAAATGTGCTGGGAAGGCTATCGCCGCCAGGACCTGATCCGCTTCGGCAAGTTCCTGGATGCCTGGCATGAAAAGCCGGCCTCCGGCCCCGAGCGCCTGCTGATGCCGATCCCGAATACGGCCCTGGCCGTTAACCCGAACCTGGAACAGAACCCGGGCTACTAGTACCGAGGCGCCTGGATTCAGGCCGCATGAGAATAAATGGTTGAAAGCCATCTGATGGCTTATACCTGAAGGAAGGCCGCTCCGATCGGAGCGGCCTTCCTCATTGTATACGGGCTATTTTCAATTGCCCCTATGGCATATTTTTCATTGTACAGAGTACAGCTTTCGTTTTGAAAACAAAGAGCAAACGATTGGTTAAAAAGCCGGCCCGGCTAATGGTTTGTCTCTCACAATCAGTATTTTTGCATCCTGCGTTTTGATCGTATAATCCAATCCAATTTGCTATGAGAATAGTTGTTTGTGCAATATTTGCTTCCCTCATTTTCAGTTGCAGCTCCGAACAAGATCCTACCCCAGGCAAAACCTTGTTTACCCAGCTTTCTCCCGGTGAAACAGGTATCGAGTTCATCAATAAAGTTGAAAACACGGAAGACTTCAACATCTTCAGCTACCGCAATTTTTACAACGGCGCCGGGGTCGCTATCGGCGATGTTAATAACGACGGACTGGCCGATGTCTACTTCACCAACAATATGGGCAAGAACAAGCTCTTCCTGAACAAAGGCAACCTGAAGTTTGAAGATATCACCGAGCAGGCAGGTGTCGGCGGCACCAAAGCCTGGAGCACCGGCGTGGTGATGGTTGACATCAATAACGACGGCTGGCTCGACATTTACGTCTGCAACGCAGGATACGTTAAAGGAGACGATCAGGAAAATGAGCTGTTTATCAATAATGGAAGCCTCCCCCCAGCCCCCTCCGAAGGAGGGGGGGAAAGCCCCTCCCCGGCCCTCCCCCAAGGGGAGGGAGAAGGCTCAGGGGGGGCTGCCCGATCGGAGCAAGGCTCCTCCCCCCTCGGGGGAGATTGGGCGGGGGCTTTTTCTGAAAAAGCCGCCGAATACAACCTCAACGAAAACGGCTACACCACCCACGCCGCCTTCTTCGACTATGACCTCGACGGCGACCTCGACGTCTACATTCTCAATAACAGTTTTATGCCGGTCAATACCCTCAATTACAGCAATAAGCGGGAACTGTACGCCAAAGACTGGCCGGTAAAGGACTTTCTGAAAGGTGGCGGCGACAAACTGCTCCGCAACGACAACGGTAAGTTTACGGATGTGACCCAGCAGGCCGGCATTTACGGCAGCCTCATCGGCTTCGGACTTGGCATTACCATTGGTGATATCAACGGTGACCACCTGCCCGATATGTACGTCTCCAATGACTTCTTCGAGCGCGATTACCTCTACATCAATCAGGGCGACGGCACTTTCCGGGAAGACATCAAGAACTGGATGGAGCACATCAGCTCCTTCTCGATGGGCGCCGATATGGCCGACATCAATAACGACGGCTATCCCGAGATCTTCGTTACCGACATGCTTCCGGATGACGAATTCCGCCTCAAGACCACTACCGTTTTTGACAATTATAACGTTTACTACCTGAAACTCCAGCGCGATTTCTACCACCAGTATATGCAGAATACCCTGCAACTGAACAACAAAGACCAATCCTTCAGTGAGATCGCTAACTACAGTGGCGTTTCTTCTTCCGACTGGAGCTGGGGCGCCTTGCTCTTTGACGCTGATAACGACGGATATCGGGATATCTATGTCTGCAACGGCATTTATCAGGATGTGACCGACCAGGACTTCATCGACTTCTTTGCCAATGAAGTGATCCAGAAAATGGCGCTGACCGGCAAAAAGGAGGAGATCCAGAATGTACTGGACAAGATGCCCACCACTCCGCTGCTCAATAAGTTTTTCCTGAATAAGAAAGACCTCACTTTCGAAGATGCAGGTGAGGCTTCCGGATTCGATAAACCTTCTTATTCCAATGGCGCCGCCTACGCCGACCTCGACAACGACGGCGACCTCGACCTGGTGGTCAACAACCTCAACCAGGAGGCATTCGTATTCCGCAACAATAGCGAGTCTTTGCGCAACCATCACTACCTGAAGGCCCGCCTGAAGGGTTCAGGCAACAATACTTATGCCATTGGAGCCAAGGTGTTCGTTTACTGCGGCAAGGAAAAGCTCAACTTCCAGCTCATTCCCACTCGCGGCTTTCAGTCCTCCATCGATTATACCCTGACTTTCGGCCTGGGAGAAGCCACTCAGGTAGACTCTCTGGTGGTAATCTGGCCGGACCGCACCCAGTCCCTCCTCCCGAGCCCCCCGATCGATACCACTTTGCTGATCGATTACAACCAGGTGGAACGTTGGCAGGCAGGTAGGCCCGCTCCACTGCCCGGATCGGATGAGGGCCTGCTCAAGGAGGTGCGTTCGCCTTTTGATGCTCATAAAGAAGACGATTTCATCGACTTCTTCCAGGAGGGGCTTTCCCCGCGCATGTTGTCCAGGGAAGGCCCCAAAGTGGCCGTGGCCGATGTCGATGGCGACGGGCGGGAAGACGTGTACATTTGCGGAGCAAGCCGTTCTTCCGGCAGGCTTTACCTCCAGAAGGGCGGGGGCTTCACGCTAGCCCAGGTGAAGGCCTTCGAAGAAGACAACAATTATGAGGATACCGCGGCAACTTTCTTCGATGCAGATGGCGATGGCGACCAGGATCTATTCGTTGGCTCCGGTGGCAACCACATGCTGGTAGGTTCCAATTTCATGCAGGACCGCATCTACCTCAACGACGGCCGGGGCAGCTTTACGGAGGCGGTAGACGCCTTGTCCGGCAATGGGTTTAACACGGCTGTTGCCGTCCCGCTGGACTTCGATGAAGATGGCGACCTCGACCTTTTCGTCGGCAGCCGAAGCATCCCCAACCAATACGGCCAGCCCCCCCGCAGTTTCCTGTATCAGAACGACGGACAAGGCCGTTTTAAAGATGTGGCTAAAGACTTCGCTCCTGCTCTTCAGAATATTGGGATGGCCACCGGAGCCGGCCTGGTGAACCTGTTGGGGGATGAACGCCCCGAGCTTGTGATTATCGGAGAATGGATGGCGCCCCAGATTTTTCGGGTGGAGAACGGAAAGCTGGAGAAAGCGGCGTCTAACCTGGATGATTATTCCGGATGGTGGTTCGGCATGGCTGCCGATGATGTCGACGGGGACGGCGACCTGGACCTCATCCTGGGCAACCGGGGAGAGAACTTCTACTTTACAGGAACAAAAGAAAACCCCGCCAAATTGTGGATCTATGATTTTGACCTCAACGGCACCTTTGAAAATGTCATTACCCGCAGGGTCGATGGCAAAGACATGCCGGTTCCCATGAAGAAAGAGCTCACCGAGCAGGTCGTCAGCCTGAAAAAACAAAACCTGAAACATACCGAATATGCCACTAAAGCTATTCAGGACCTCTTTCCCGCACGCCTGATCGAACAAGCGCTCGTGCTCGAAGGCACTTACTTCCGCTCGGCAGTAGCGCTCAATGAGGGGGATGGGCAATTCAACCTCCAGGCCCTGCCCAGAGAGGTTCAGTTCTCCTGCGTTTGTGGCATCTACTGCACCGACCTGGATGGCGACTCCCGCAAGGACCTTATCCTGGGGGGGAACGATGGCGGCTTTATGCCTCAGTTTTCCAAACTGGACGCGAGCTTCGGCCACGTCCTGCTCAACAAAGGGGATGGCGCCTTTGAACGACTGGACAACCGCGATACCGGCTTTTTTATCCGGGGCGATATTAAACAATTGGCAGGAATAAAAATTAATAATCAGGAGTACCTGCTCACAGCCATCAATGGCCAGAAACCCAGGTTGTTCAAACTTCCCGCCGAGGAAGGCCGCCTGGAGAATTAGATCATATAATTCAAGCGCTGATTTATTCCATTTCGCTTATGTTCCATTAGCGCTGAATTAGGATGCTGGCTTGTTTTACAAAAATCGAAATACACTCACTATGATAAGGAAATCAATGAAATGGATGATCGCACTGATCGGGATCGTTGCTTTGGCTTTGTCCATTTCCAGTTGTTCCGGCAATAGAGGAGAGGAGTACCAGTTCCAATTGCTCAGGAAAGAGGCCACCGGGCTGGATTTTCAGAATGAGCTCAGGCAGACGCCTGAATTTAACGCACTGAATTACGCTTACTACTTCAATGGAGGAGGTATTGCCGCCGCTGATTTCAACCAGGATGGCCTGGAAGACCTTTTCTTCACCAGCAATATGGGCCCCAATAAACTTTTCCTCAACCGTGGCGGCTTCCAATTCGAGGACGTAACTGAAGTGGCCGGTATGGCCGGTATGGGGGGGTGGACTTCCGGCGCTTCCGTGGTGGACATCAACAACGATGGCCTGCAGGACATTTACGTTAGCCAATTGGGGGATTTCAACGGCATTAAGGGGCGCAATCAGCTCTACGTCTGCCAAAAGGTGGAGGATGGAGTACCTGTTTATCTGGACGAGGCGCCGGAATACGGCCTGGCGCTGGTAGGTTTTTCCACCCAGGCAGCCTTCTTTGATTACGACCTCGATGGCGACCTGGATATGTACCAGCTCAACCACTCCCTGCACCAGAACGGCACCTTCGGCCAGAAAAAAACCTTCGACGGTACCCAACACCCTCTTGCCGGCGATAAACTCATGCGCAATGACGGCGGCCGGTTTACCGACGTCACCCTGGAGTCCGGCATACTGAGCACCGTGGTCGGCTACGGCCTCGGTGTAGCCACCGGCGACATCAATCTGGACGGCTGGCCGGACATCTACATCGGCAACGACTTTCACGAAAATGATTACCTCTACATCAATCAGAAAGACGGTACGTTTAAAGAGTCGCTAAACGATCAGATGATGCATACCAGCCGCTTCTCCATGGGGGTGGATATGGCCGATATTAACAACGATGGCTTCGACGAGGTGGTCTCCCTGGATATGCACCCCGACGACCCGGTGATCCTGAAGAGTGCTCAGGGCGAGAACGCCTATGATGTGTACAACTTCAAACTGGGCTATGGCTACAATTATCAATATGCCCGCAATAACCTGCAACTGAACCGGGGGGACGGTACCTTCAGCGAGATCGCACTCTTTGCCGGGATGTATGCTACAGACTGGTCCTGGGCTTCCTTATTCCTGGATTTCGACCACGATGGGTATAAAGACCTTTTCATCAGCAACGGCATCCCCCGGCGCCTGAACGACCTGGATTACATCAAGTTCCGGGCCAACAATGAGATCCGCTTTAAGGCCCATTACAACCGCATGGAAGAAGAGGACCTGGCCGTCGTGGAGAAAATGCCCGAGATCAAGATACCCAACCGGTTTTTCCGCAATAGCGGGCAGCTCCGGTTCGAGGACATCGCGAGCCGGATACAGGGTAATGTCCCTACCTATTCCAACGGCGCTGTGTATGTTGACCTGGATGCCGACGGCGACCTGGACCTGGTAACCAATAATATCGAAGATGAGCCCTTTGTATATAAGAACCTGACGATTGAACACCACAAAGAACACCACGATTTCCTCGCTGTGAGCTTGCAGGGGCCGCCCCGGAACATCAATGCCATCGGCGCCCGGCTGGTCGTGTTCAAAGGAAAGGAACGCCTGGCCGCCGAGCATTTTCCGGTAAGAGGGTTCCAGTCCAGTGTATCGGTAAGCCGCCTTCACCTGGGCATCGGAGATGCGGGTACAGTGGATTCGGTACTGCTTATTTGGCCGGACCATACCTACCAGCGGCTGGATGGGGTACAGTACAACCAATGGATCACTCTGAAATGGAAACCGGGCTTGCCAGAATTTGATTTTAAGGCCCTTATCCCTCCTTCTTCTTTGGAGTGGAAAGTAAAGGACGTTACCAGCGAAGTGGCGTTGAACTTCCGGCATGAGGAGAACGCCTACATTGATTTCAACCGGGAAACACTCATCCCCCATATGGTGTCGGCGGAAGGGCCCGCCCTGGCCGTTGGTGATATTAACGGCGATGGGTTGGAGGATGTCTTCCTGGGCGGCGCCAAACGTAAGAAAAGCCAGTTGTACTATCAATCGGCGGATGGGAAGTTCTTTGAAAATACTCCTTCGGTGATGCTTCAGGACAGTCTGTTCGAAGATGTAGACGCTGCGTTTGCCGACCTGGACAACGACGGTGACCTGGACCTCGTAGTGGCGAGTGGCGGCAATGAATTCTGGAACCAACACGAAGCCTTGAAGCAGCGCGCCTACATCAACGACGGCGCCGGTAACTTCCAGGTGAACAAAGATATTTTTCCGGGAGCATTCCTGACCGCCTCCTGCGTCCTGCCCGCTGATTTCAACGGCGACGGCCTGGTGGATTTCTTCTTCGGCGGACGCGCAGTGCCCTGGAACTATGGCAAAACGCCGGAATCTTACCTGTTCCTCAACAAGGGGCAGGGGCAGTTCGAAGATGCTACGGAGGCTTATGCCAAGGGCCTGCGCAATGTGGGCCTGGTGAAGAACGGCGCCTGGGCCGATATTGACCAGGACGGTGACGCCGACTTACTGCTTGCGCTGGAATGGGACGCCATACAGATCTTCCTCAACCAGGGAGGGAAACTGGAAAAAACACCCCTCAATGATAGGAAGGGATGGTGGAACTTCATTCTGCCCTACGATTTTGACCAGGACGGCGACCTGGATATTCTGGCAGGCAACCTGGGCGAAAATTCCAAACTGCGGCCCACCCGGGAAGAACCAGTGCGCATGTATGTCAACGACTTCGATGAAAACGGGCAGATCGAACAGGTCCTGACTTATTATATGAAGGGGAAAGAGGTGCCCTTCGCCAATTACGAGGAGGTCACTAAACAGCTGGTGTCCCTGAAGAAGAAATACCTCTTCGCCAAAGATTTTGCACATGCCTCCCTTTCTGAACTATTCGGAGAAAAAGAGCTTGCGGCATCCACTGTTTGGGAAGTCAATACGCTGCAAAGTATGTACTTTGAAAATACGGGCGACGGCCTGAATTTCAAGGCGCACACCCTGCCTGATGAGCTTCAGTTCTCCGCTATGAAGGCCGCCTCGTTGTACGACTTCGACAGCGATGGTAAGGTAGATGTGCTCATGGGCGGCAATTTCTACGAGAACAATATTGAGATGGGAAGATACGATGCCAACTTCGGCAATGTGCTCTCCATCGGCGCCGGCGGCAGCTTTGATGTGCAACCTTTGGGCAGCCTGAAGATCACGGGGCAGGTCCGGCGGATCCGGCCTGTGCGTATTGCTGGCCGGCTGTGTTTTATCCTGGCCCGGAATGACGATACCGTTATTGTCATCCGGCCTTCTTCGGCTGATAAGGACTTGTTGTAGGCTCTGGCCGTTCGGAATCCAGAAGGGCTGTCCTCCGCGGGAAATTGTCAAATTTGATCCGGATGCTCAACAGCAATAATTAACAACACTATTCAATAAAACTGACAACAGGCATGAATCAAAATTTGAGGCTGATAGCAGCCACCTTGTTCCTGCTGGCTTTGTGGGGATGCAAAATTGACGACGACAGTAGCCAGCCACAACGCAATATTTACAACTTCCAGAAAGGTGTTTCCCTTGATCCGTTCAAGAAAGAATACAATGTCGGCGATATTTTCTGGATGGAAGTAACCATCCCGGGAAAAACTATGGAAGACCTGGTTACGGGTGAAGATATTCTGATCAGTAACGCCACCTTTAATATCATCCTGAGCTCGGAAGTGCTTTCCGAAGCCCCCACGCCCCAGTCTTCCATCCGCTTTGATGCCGTTCAACAGAGTGGCGAACTGGTCAAAGGGGAAGATTTTGAAAATAATGCCGATGCATCCCTGCGCTTTGGGTGCCCGGAAGACGACTACAATATGCGGATCGGCTTGCAGTTGAAGGAGGAGGGCAATTACCTGCTCTTCCTTAACAAGGAGGAGGTCGTTACCCTGGTTTTCTTCACCGATGATTCTGATTGTACTATTCAGAATATTTTCCCTCCGCCGGCGGAAGCCGACCTGGGTAACGTATTGTTCACCTTCGACGTTGAAGACAACAACCTGGATGTTTTCGAGTCTTTGGTGGGAACCGCTCAGAACCCCGTCATCGAAAGCTACCGCAAGGCGCTGGAGAATAAAACGGCCTTTTTCCTGCCGGTTCGGTAGGGCTTCTCGGGAGGAGGATGGGAAGAAGAATATCTCAAAGCCCCTGGCCAATACACCAATACACTGCCCCTTTACCTCAGCAATACCAAATCCCCCTGCCTCCTTTGCCCCTGTGTCCCCTGGAACTCCTGGTAGGACAACTGGTAGAAGTACACTTCTGACGGCGCCGGCAGGCCGTCGAAGGTGCCGTCCCATCCTTTTTCGGGGTCCTGGCTCTCGAAGACGAGCTGGCCCCAGCGGTTGAATACCTGCAGGTTGTAGGCCGGGAAGGGGCACTGCAGGATGGGCGCGAAGAAGTCGTTCACCCCGTCTCCGTTGGGGGTGAAGGCGTTGGGGATGGCCAGGCAGGGCTCGCACCAGCGAATGGTAATGGAGTCTACCAGTACGCAATCTTCTACTAGTGCTTTGACGAGGTATCGATCCGGTTTTACCACTTCGTAGAAAGGGCTCTGAGCACCATCCTGCCAAAGGTAGAGGGAAGCACCTTCCAACGTGGCATCCAGCAGCAGAACATCTTGCTCGCACAGGGCCGTATCGGCGGGCAGCCCCTCCCAGTCGGCAACCGGCAGCCGTACCTGTATGCTGTCACTCGCCCGGCACTCGCCTAAACTGGCGGACACCCAGTAGGCGCCGGAGGCAGAGACAGTGAGGGACGTTTCATTGCTTCCATCGCTCCACGCTATATCAAAACCGTCGGGCGGTTCGGGGATAGAAAGGGTAAACTGGCCCGCATCGCATACGGTGGTATCCGATGGTAACGCAAAGGTGGGGATAGCCGATAATTTGACCACCCAGAAGTCGTCCTCTCCGATGGGGTTGGAGATGTCTCCATCCGTTGACCGGCTGATGCCGGAAAGTAACAGGCTACCGTCGGCAGCCAGAGCGATGGCCTCAGCCAGGTCGCCCTGGCTGCCTCCGAAGCCGAGGTGCTGACGGATCTGGCCCTCCGGGTTGATCTCCGCCAGGCTGTAGTCGCGGCTTGAGGCCATGAACAAAACTTCCTCTCGTTGGGACAAGATGAACATCTGCCCTTCCAGGCCAACCTGGAAGTCAGCCACGTACTGGGCTGCGCCCAGGTTGTACCGTTGTTCCCAGATGATCTCTCCCTGGCTGGAGAGCCGCAGGGCGATGGCACTCAGGTCTACAGATCCGTAGGTGTTTCCTGCCAGCAACAGGCTCCCGTCATCCAGTTCCTGGATCTTTGCCGGTAGTAGGAAAAACGGAAGCGGGATGCTGTCCCGGAAAATGCCCCCTTCATCCATGCGGACAATATGGGAGCCGGTAGTAAGAAAATAGGTGTTGCTACTGGCCCGGCTCAACGGACAAGAGGGAAAGAAGTGATCGTAATACCGGGTCCAAAGCAGATTGCCGGCAGCATCAAACCGGGTGATCTGGCGGAACGCAGAGCTGGAACTGGTGCTGGCTCCTGAACTGCCCAGGGCAATGCAACCCCCATCGGAAGTGGGGTGGGCCTCATAGGCAAAATCATTGCCGTCCCTTCCAAAGCTGTGCTGCCACAGAATGGCGCCGTCCTCGTCGAGCTTCAGCACCCAGGCGTCGCCGGCCCCCTCGTGAGTAGTCACATCCTGTCCCGGTTCCCCGGATGTGCCGCAGAGGATGTAACCGCCATCCACCGCTGTTGCCGACCGGGCATTATCCTTGCCTGGGCCCCCATAGTGTCGGCTCCACAGGACGTCGCCCCGGGCATCGAGTTTCAGGACGGCCATATCTTGATCCCCATAGTTGCCGGGCAGGTGGCCGTCATCAGAACGAGTGCCGCCGAATAAGAGGTAACCGCCGTCGTTGCTGTTGATGATGCCACCATAGAATTCATCGGCCGTACCGCCGTAGCTTCTTTCCCATTCCATGCCCGGGCAGTTCTCATAACTTTGGGTGAAACCTTTGAGCGCAGTGAAGATGAACAAAATCAGCGTAAGGTGTTGTTTCATTATTTTACTATTGAGAGCGTTTTTCCGGATTTCAAGATCCGGAAAGCTAAAAACCAATACTATGCAGTACCGCCAACTCGGCCGTTCCGGCCTTTTCATCACCGATTTATCCCTGGGAACCATGACCTTCGGCGACCCTCGCAGCAAAGGCACCACTGCTGAAGAAGCCAAAAGGATCATTGATCGTTACCTCGAGGCCGGCGGCAATCACCTCGATACCGCCAATGTTTACAACGCCGGAAAGTCGGAGGAGATTGTCGGCCAGGCCCTGAAGGACAAACGCCACGACGTCACTATTGCTACCAAGGTGAACTTCCCGGAAGGGGAGGGCTACAACGACCGCGGCCTGTCCCGCCACAATATCGTTCGCACAGTAGAGAACAGCTTGCGCCGCCTCCAGACAGATTATATCGACCTGCTCTACATGCACTGCCAGGACTCTACGACGCCCATCGAAGAGTCCCTCCGTGCCTTCGACGATCTCGTTCGTGCTGGTAAGGTGCGCTATATCGGTGCCTCCAACTTCCTGGCCTGGCGTCTGATGAAAGCGCTCTCTGCCAGTGACACCCGGAGCACGGAGCGCTTCGTTGCGGCTCAGTACCAGTATAGCCTCGTTAAGCGGGATATAGAATACGAATACCTCAGCCTCTTTCAGGAGGAGGGCATGGGCCTGCTCCCCTGGGGCCCCCTGGGTGGCGGGTTTCTATCCGGTAAGTACCGGAAAGGCCAGCGCCCAGCCGAAAAGGATGGGCGCATCGGCTCTCACCCCGGCCATACGGAGGAGGCCTGGCAGCGCCGCGATACCGAACAGAATTGGGACATCATCGATGCCGTTGGCGAAATTGCCGAAGTCCACGCCGCAACCTATGCGCAGGTGGCACTGGCCTGGGCCCGTCAGCGCCCCACCGTTACCAGCGTTATCATCGGCGCCCGCACCATGGAACAACTGGAGGACAACCTCAAAGCGGCAGAATTGGAACTTTCCAGTGAAGAAATGGAGCGATTGAATGCGGTGAGCGAACCGGGAGAGCTTTACCCCTATCGGTTCCTGAGGGAATATGAGCAAAAGCGATGATTTCCAAGTCGGAAGTGGGAAGTGGGAAGTCGAATCCCCGAATCCCGAATCCCCGAATCCCCCGCCTCCGCCATCACCTTCGCCAAGGCTACGGCGCTCGCATAAAGCTACGGCGGGTAGAGACGAATCCCCGAATCCCGAATCCACGAATCCCGAATCCCGAATCCCCGAATCCACGAATCCCCGAATCAACGAATCCCGAATCAACGAATCCCGAATCAACGAATCCCGAATCCCCGATTTACCCACCGACAATTGCCCGCACCACCACCTCCGAATCCTGGCGGATGACCCCTAAGCCGCCGCCCGGCTTATAATTGTCGAATCCCAGAAAATACAACCCCTTGTATTTTCCAGTGCCCACCACTTCTTTCGGGATGCCATACTGGTCGAACAGGCCGTCGGTAAAGGGGAGGAAGTCCTCCAGCAGTGCCCGGTAGCCCGTAGCCAGGATGACAGTGTCGAACCGCTCTTCCGTGCCGTCTTCGAAGCGGACGCCCGTTTCAGTAAAGCATTCAATGCCTGGTTTCACTTTTATCTTTCCAGCCTTGATCTGATCGACTGTACCGATATCAATGACGGGCGTCTTCCCGGTTTCCCGCAACTGGCGGGCGGGTGGCATATCGGAAGACGCCAGGCCGTAGGGGGTAAGGTCGCCGAAGGCCAGCCGCTGTACCCTGGCGCCGATCCAGTCTCCAAGCCAGGTGGGCAATTTGGCCAGGGTGAAGGCTGTCTTTTGTGTTGGGTTGCCCAGAAAGTCCCGGGGTACTACATTGACTGGCCCGCGAACAGCCAGGCAAGTGGGGATGCCGTTCTCGCAAAGGTCGAGGGCGATCTCGGCGCCGGTATTGCCGAAGCCGACAACCAGGGCCTTTTGGCCACTAAACGGCCGGGGGTTTTTATACTCCCGGCTGTGCAGGACCTGTCCTTTAAAGTGTTCTTCCCCTTTGTAACCAGGGCGATTGGGCACCCGGTTCAGGCCAGTGGCTATCACTACGTGAGGCGCCTTGAACGTCTTGGCGGATCGGGTGTGCACCTCCCAGCCTTCTTCTCCGGGTTGGATCGAGGCCACCTCTTCTCCAAAGTGGGGCTGGATGTCAAATTTCTTGGCGTAGGCATCGAAGTAGTCGACCAGCATCCTCCGGGAAACATACCGGGGGTAATTTTCCGGAAAATCCACAAACGGCAGGTGGGAGTGCTCCTTGACCGTGTGCAGGTGCAGGCGGTCATAGTGCTGCCGCCAGGAATGAGCAATGTGCTGGCTCTGTTCGAGGATCTCGAATGGAATGCCCTCCTGTCGCAGGCGAGCGGCGGCTGCCAGGCCCGCCGGGCCGGCGCCGATGATGAGAACGGTAGTCTGTGGCATGTGTATTCGTGTGTTCGTGTGTTCGTCTTGTCTGTTGGTGGGAGGCATTTGCGGTTCAGGAATGCAACCGGCAGGGCTGACGGATACACCTTCACACAAATGCACTTATACACAACATTTTCTACAACCACCGCAACGTCCAGTCCGCCAGTTTCTGCTTCCAACCCTTATACGGTGGCTTCAGGAGGTCGCTGGTGCTGATGGGCCATACCTGTTTGTAAACAGACCGGGCGTTGGAGAAGGCCTCAAAGCCGTACCAGCCGTGAGACTTACCGATACCGCTGTTGTTATCTCCTCCAAAAGGCAGAAAATGGTTGTTGAACTGTAACAGGCTATTATTGATACAGGTCGTTCCTGCCCGGGTGTGATCCAGTACCTGGCGGATGTTGCTGCGGCTTCTGCTGAAAATGTACAGGGCCAGTGGCTTTTCCTTTGAATTGACAAAGTCGATCGCCTCCTGAAGCCCCTGGAATCCAATGGCTGGCAGAACCGGCCCAAAGATCTCCTCCGTCATCAGGCTGGAGTCCTGGCTTACATCGGTTATGACCGTTGGAGCGATGTAACGGCCGCTTTCTTCGGACTGCCCGCCGGTAACGGCCCGGGCGCCGTTGTCCAGGGCCTGCTGCATAGCTGACTTTACCCGCTCGAAGTGCCTCCGGTTGACGATGCGGGGGTAGTCTGGCGATTGTTGTGGGTCTTTGCCGTAAGCCGCATTCAGGTGCTGCCCGATCTTTTCCAACAGTTCTGCCTTTCGGCTTTCGTGCACCAGCAGATAGTCCGGCGCGATGCAGGTCTGGCCCATGTTCACATGCTTGCCCCAGGCTATGCGGGCGGCGGCTTTATCGATATCAGCGGTCTCGTCCACGATCGTGGGCGATTTTCCCCCCAGTTCCAGGGTGACGGAGGTAAGGTGTTTGGCCGCTGCCGCCATGACGGCTTTGCCCACGGCGGGAGAACCGGTAAAAAAGATGTGGTTGAAGGGCAGGTCCAGCAGCGCTTTCGATGTTTCCACAGCGCCTTCTACCAGCGCCACTTCGTTCTCCGGAAAGAGCTCCTTGACGATCTTACGCATGACTGCCGACGAGTGCGGCGTATTTTCTGAAGGCTTCAGCATCACGCAGTTGCCTGCGGCAATAGCCGAAACCATAGGCGCAAAGGTAAGGTTTACCGGAAAGTTCCAGGGTGCGATGATCAGCACCACTCCTTTGGGCTGGTACTGAATGTAGGAACGGGAGCCCAGCAGAGCCAGCGGCGTTCCTACTCCATGTGGTTTCATCCACCGCCTCAGGTTGCGGATGGTGTACTTGATCTCGGAAATGATGATATAGATCTCTGTAAGATCCACTTCCAGTGGCGGCTTTTGGAAATCCTGGTACAGCGCATCCCGGATCTCCTGACGGTATTGCATCAATGCATGGAGCAGCCGCCTCAGTCTGGCGATGCGCTCGCGGGGCGTGGTTTGGGACATGGCCTGCTGGTTGGCATGTTGGGCCTCGAAGATGCGCCGGATCTCCTGTCTGGAGGTATCGGTGGTTCCTGCAGTCATAGTTTACTCATTATTTTTTGATCTTCCCGGCCTCCATCTGGCGCAATTCCTTTTTCAGGATCTTGCCGGTAGCGCTCATGGGCAGTTCCCTTACGAATTCTACCTGGCGTGGATATTTGTAAGCGGCCATACGCTCCTTCGCCCAGGCGATAACACCCTCTTCAGTAGCTTGCGCTCCTTTGTTCAGCACGATGAATGCCTTGATCTCTTCACCACATTCCTTGTCCGGTACACCGATCACAGCCACCAGGGAGATGGCTTCGTGTTCCATGAGTACTTCTTCGACTTCCCGCGGATAAACGTTCAGTCCACCGCGAATGATCATGTCTTTGGTGCGGTCGACAATAAAATAGTAGCCATCCTCGTCCATAATAGCGATGTCTCCGGAGTGCATCCACCCTCCTTTCAGGCTTTCGGCATTGGCATTGGGCCGTTTGTAATATCCTTTCATGACGTTGTGGCCTCGGTAGAGGAGCTGCCCTTTCTCCCCCGGAGCCACGGGGTTATCGTGCTCGTCGGCGATCATGACCTCTACGCCCCAGACGGGGGTACCTATGGAACCTGGTTTGCGCTCCTGATCCTGGTGGTTGAAGGTGACTACCGGCGAGCCTTCCGACATGCCGTATCCTTCGATGATCGGCACCCTGTATTTGGCTTCAAAACCTTTGAGGACTTCTACCGGCAGGGATGCTCCGCCGGAGACGCAGATTTTTAGTTTGGCCCGGGCCGCTTTCACCGCAGCGGGGTCCTCCTGATAGTTCAACAGGCCCCAGTACATGGTCGGTACTCCGGCGAAGACGGTGACGCCGTGGCGGTGCATAAGGCCGAGTACGGCCCCTGCATCGAAGCGGGGCAGAAGGACGCTGGTGGCGCCGCGATAGACGCCCGCATTGAGCAGAACGGTCATGGCGAAGATGTGGAAAAGGGGCAATACGATCAGTTGTATGTCCTCGCTTTGTGTTTTGACCAGGTCGGCGCTCAGCACGGCGTTCAGCATGAGGTTGGAATGTGTGAGCTCGGCTCCCTTGGGTTTGCCTGTAGTCCCGGAGGTATAGATGATCACGGCAGTATCGTCGGCCCCGGTCATTTCCGTGAGGAAAGTGGCCGGTTGATCGGCCATGAACATACCCAGGGTTTTTACTCCATCGATGGGGGAGGGGCTGTCCGGTTTAGCGGTGATCAGGAAAAAGTGCTCGCAGTCCGATGCCTCCTGGAAGCCGGAGAATCCTTCCTCTCCCATAGGCAGTTGAGGCGTGCCTTCAAAGCAGAAGTATGCCTTGGCATCTGAATCCTGAAGATGGTATGCGATCTCTCTGCGTTTGAGCAATACACTTAGAGGGACCACCGCTGCTCCGGCTTTGAGGATGCCATAATATAGGATAGGAAAGTAAGGCAGGTTGAGGCAGCTGAGGGCCACCTTGTCGCCTGGTTGTATGCCCAGGTTGCGCAGGCCATTGGCCACCTGGTTGGCAGCCGCATTTACCTGGGCGAAGCTCAGGCCGGTGTCCATAAAAAGGAAGGCGTCCTTGCCGGGATAACGGCGGGCACTGTCTTCCAGAATAACGGATAGGTTTAACATGGAAAAGGTTTTATCTGATTAGGGCCAATTATTTTCGGATTACCGGTTGCTCTTCCAGGCCGAGAATGCCCAGGCTCAGCTGCTCCGGGATAGGGGCTTTGCGCCGCTGCCGGTAATCGAAAGTGACCATTACCGCGTTGGCAATTGCGACGAGCCGGTTGTGCCGGCGGCTGAACATCCGGCAGTGCATCGTGAATCGGTCCTCCTGCATTTCATTTACCCGGATGCCCAGAGTGATCGTGTCCGGATAAGTGACGGGAAAGAGGTATTTACAGTCTTGTTTGGCCAGAATGACCCCCGGCAGGCCGGCATCCGCATCTTCCATCACAACCGGGTACTTCAGGTGGTCCAGGTAAGCGACCCGCGCGTGTTCGAACCAACGCAGGTAGATGACGTTACTAACGTGTCCGGCGGCGTCCATCTCTCCCCATTGCACATCGATATCTACTTTTACGGGAAAGCTTTTCAACTCTTTACTGATGTCGTCCATTCGGGTTTGCTTTGTATCGGGTTTTCAATTTCTCCGGGATGTTAAGCCAGCCCTAAATTAGGAAAAGTTTTTGTAACGCTGCCGGGCCGATTGCTATTAAGAGGCTGTTTTCGCGGGGTTTTTGAATTGAAAAACAGCGCGAAAACAGCCCGTAGGCAATTCTCAATAGGGTTTCACCAAACGGTAATGGGCCGTTTCTCCCTGATAGGTGACCTGGCAGAGGTATACGCCTGGGCTGAGCTGCCCGGTAGGGATGGAAGGAGTGTCCGGTTGCAGCAGCCGGCGATGGATCACTTCTCTGCCCCTTGCGTCGAGCAGCCTAAATTCAAAAGTGGCGCCCTGGGGTGCCTGAATGTGGAGAATATCACCTACTGGATTAGGGAATAAGTTGAACTGCCGGGCCCAATCGGGCTGCCGGCTGCCTGACAACATAATGTTAATGGGCGCCGAAGTAGGCCGGCAGCCACTGCCGTCGCTCACCGTGACCGTATACATGCCGCTCTCCTGAGGGGTATAACTCGGCCCGTTGGCTCCGTTGATAGGATTGCCGTCAAGCGCCCACTGGTAGTTGGGGCCAGAACTGGCCGTAAGCAGGTTGCCGTCCCAGGTGATGACGGGTACCTGGGGGCCGGTGAAGGTGAAGCTGGGGCCGACGCCGCTGGTCAGCGTTATTTCGGGGCATTCAAATGGAGAAGCGTTGAGTACATAGGTGCCGCTTTCCTTTACCCAGTATTCCGGCCCGGTGGCGCCCTCAATGGGCTCGTAGTCCCGTAACCATTGGTAGGAGGCATAACTTCCGAAGGCGTTGGTGACCAGGGTGGAGTCACCCCGGCAATATTCGCTTTGCGGGCTGTGCTGTACGGCCACCGGAGCGAATACCCAGCTGTCGATCACCACCGGTTCGCTCAGTTCCGTACAATTGTCGCGGGTGAGCTCTACGAAAAAGAAGGCGTAGCCGTAGTCGCTAACGGCAATTTCCAATGTCGGCCCGTTGGCGCCCCCGATGGGCATAAGGCCGGTAGCGGAACCGTTAAAATTATAATACCACTGGAAACTGTCGAAAGGTTCCACTACACTCATCTTGACGGTATCGTAGGAACAGTACACGCCATTATCGGCATGGGGTGCCAGATTGATGTTGGATTCAAATCCACATTGAGCATAGAGCGCTGCCGGGCCTGTAATTACAATGAAGGCCAGGATAAAACTGAGGGGAATGATCGTTTTCAGCATGATCGAGATTTTGATGATTGAGAACGTGTTTAAATTTTAAACACGTTCTGAAATTTTCAGTGCTGCAAAATGTGGGTATTTGTGGCGATTCGTCAAGCCCGGCGCCTCATTTTGTACAGTAGCGGCTAAAGGCTGTAAATCAGGGGGCTTTTTACCAACGTTTGGCGCCAGGGCTTCGTCCTGCTTCTCTTAATCTTTAGCTTGAAGATCAGACAGTTTGGGGCCGGGAGCAGGCCGGATGAAATTTTAATCAGGTGGAAAATTAAAAATATAATTTTGCTTTTGAATTCGAAAGTAGTCGGGTATGCCGCATTATGGGCTTTATTTAAAATAATAAATATATTTATTGGCTTTTTTCCGAATCCCGGTTTTTAAGGTTGATAGTGCTTATCTGCTTATGTATGGAGCACAGGGTATTGCTCATCCTTAAAATGCGCCCCTTCATAGAATGCTCCTTCTTCTTCAGATCATCTCGTGCAACTTCTCCGTTTAAGTATCGTCTTTTATATCGAAAGGAACTTCAGGAAGAAAAAACAAAAGCTATAGGTTAAAAAATTACCCTCTTTATTATACCCGATTGTTAAACCCTAAATTTTTTATCATGAAAATCTTCCGTATTAGTTTCGTTCTGTCCTTCTGTTTGCTGGCTGCCAGTTTTGCATTTGCTGCCCCTGTTGATTCCAAGCCCAATTCCGAATTGCGGAAAGAAGTGGCTAAATTGATCAAAACCCCTGAACTGGGCAAAAAGGGGATTGCGGAAACCTATGTGTTCATCCACTTTATGGTCAACGAGAACAAGGAGATCGTAGTACTTAATGTGGTCAGTGATAGCGACTACATTAGAGAACATGTCAGGAAGAGCTTGGAAAATCAGAAGGTCGATGCTCAAGGCCTGGACGCCTTCACGGAATACAACGTAAAAATTTCGTTCCGCTCGGAAAAGGCTTGAGCGCTTTAGGTGCTTTTACCTATAATGCCGAAGCGACAGGTGTAATGTTGCTTCGGCATTATTTTTCTGGACGGGCTACCTTCTTTTTCGGCGGCCAAACAGTTTTTTCAGGGAAAAAATGTGAGCAGCCAGTGCCATCGGAAAAATAAGCCCGGGCAGCCAAATGAAAGGAGTCAGCGTGAGGAACGCGCTGTCGGGAACTGTGGCAAAAGCCCGGTGAGGGCCTGGCAGAGAGAACAAGCTGAGGAGCAGGGCATTGGCCAGAGAAGCGATCCCAAAGGTATTCCATAATATGCCTTCAAACCGGCGGTAGCGGCCCCGGCCGAAGAACACAAAGCCGGCCATCAGCCCGGTGATCCCTACCACGATATCATAATTGAGCCATTCGAAGGTCATCTGCACCGGTACATAACCACCTTTCATACCCATCCAGAAGAACAATTCCGTGGCAATCCGGCAAGCCTGAAAGTAAGCGAGCCACCGGATGGGCATCACCCGGATAATCAGGCCAAAAAAGCGGGAGAAGAGCAAGAGGACAGCAACCCCGGCAGGAAGGGCAAAAGCCAGGGACAGGCGCAGGAAGGTGGTGGCCGGTTCGTAAAAATACCCCATATACCCTAGTACCGCCAGGATCGCCAACCAGAGGGCCAGCCCGGCTGTGATGAACTGCAAAAGCTTCTCCCGCTGGAGGGCAGGCAGGCGGAGCTTATGAAAACTGTAGGAAAGGGCATAGTAGAGGCTGCTGATCACCCCCAAAGTCAAAAGCGTGATGATGAGTTGGCCGATGAGAAAAAGGTTTCCGTTCATTCAGCAAAAGTAGATTGGGTGAACGGCGATTAAGATAGTACAATCTTTCTGGGAGAACAAACCTGCCCTTAAAAACGATAGATCATTCCCAACCCTTTTACCTCTTGGGTGTAAATCGCGGAGAAACTGGCTTTATTCCGGGCTAACCGGTGCAACTCAGGAATGAGAATGCCCACCGAGGCGCCGATGATTCCTCCAACGATGACATCGGATGGGAAGTGTTTGAGGGCCTTTACCCGGTAATAACCGGCCACCGCCGGAGGCAGGCAGGCCAGGCCGTAGGCCAGGTACTTCTTGTTCCCGGGCCCCGGATGGTAATCGGCGTATACTTTGGCGGCGAAGAAGGTGGCGGTGGCCGTAGAGCTGACGTGCCCGCTGTAGAAAGAATTGCGCAGGTTGCCGAAATTGCGCTCTTCCATAGGCAACTCCGGGTAGTACACTGCCGGACGGTATCGCTCCACAAAGGCAGGCCCGATGGGGCTCCATCCATAAAGGTTGGAATTGATGGCCTGGGCCTCGGCATACATCAGGGTGATGTCGAGCCAGCTTTCCCGGATGTCCCGGTCCAGGAAAAGAAAAAAGGGAATAATAACGGAGGAGTAAAGGATGCGGTCCGAGATCTCATGGGCGGCATCTTTTTTCGAGGGGTCCTGCCGGAGGCCCCATCGGTCGAAGCGGTTGACCCCTTTTGCAGTGATCTGATTGACCTGCTCCTCGGTTATGCCCGGCTTATTTCTCAGGCGGTTGTGGGAAAAGGTATTGGTCGTCACTCCTGTTAAGGTAATTCCACCACTTATCCAGTAGTTGACCTTATAGGGTTTTTTGGGTGTTCCTTCCGGCCCGGCCTCATCTTCCTGGGCGAAGCTGGTGGATGCCAGGCATAATAAACACAGCCCGATCGCGGCCTTGGAGACAGTGAAGTTAGTCATGTAAGCCCTGTTTTTTCCGTAATCTTTTTGGACACAGGATAAAACAAGCAGGGAAGGGGGTGTCGTTTTATCTCGTGTTGGGTATTTGGGTAAATTCCATCAAATTTCGGAAAAGACTGTCCGTTTTAAATAAGTAAGCATAAAAAATGTTACACAATTGCTTAAAAAGTTACAATTTAGTAGCTTAATAGTGTAACAGGCAGGAAATTCCCTGGTTTGATCAAAGAAAAAGCCGGTAAAATGAATAAAATGGCTGAAAAAACTATTGTCGCTGCAGCCGAGCGTTACGTTACTGCCCTTCTGAAGGAGAAGTTGACGGAAGACCACCGTTACCATAGTCTTCAGCATACCTTCAAAGTAAGGGATGCCGCCCTGGCCCTGGGTAAATCGATGGGGTTGAACGAAGAAGGCCTGGAATTGCTTGGCCTGGCCGCTTTGTTTCACGATACCGGCTTCACTGAAACTTATGAAGGGCACGAAGCGATAAGTGGCCAGATCGCGCAGGCTTTTTTGGAAAGCCACGGCTATCCGGAAGAAAAGATCAATCAGGTATGTTTACTGATCGATGCCACCTACCCGGCCAAGTATCCCGCCAGTACGCTGGAGCAGGTCATCAAAGATGCCGACCTGAGTAACCTGGGCAGCGAAGGCTATTTCGAGACGCTAAAAGACCTGCGTTACGAATGGGCCGTTTTCCTCAACCAGGCCTATAATGACCGGGAGTGGTATAAGATGAACTACAAATTCGTCAAAGACCACGAATATTTCACTCCAGCTGCCCAGGCGCATTATGGACACCAATGGAAGGACAACCGCAGGAAGCTTAAAGAACTCCGGGATGACCACGCTAAACCCAAGAAAAAAACAGATAAAGTCAAAGTGGAAAAAGCATCTGCAAAAGCAAGTATAGGGAACATCTCCAGTAGCAAGAGCGCTCAGATGATGTTTAAAACAGCCCTCCGCAATCATCTCGACCTGAGCAACCTGGCCGATAACAAGGCCAACATCATGCTTAGTGTCAATGCCCTTATCATAACCATCGTGATGCCGTTGGCGGCCTCCTACGTCAAAAGCAATCTCTACCTGCTGGTGCCGATGGGAACCCTACTGGCCACCTGCCTGCTTTCTATGATCTTTGCCACACTGGCTACCCGCCCCATCAAAATGATGGGCTATACCAGCCGGGAACTCATCGATTCGGGGCGGTCCAACCTCTTCTTCTTCGGCAATTTCTACAAAATGACGTTTACGGAATATCAGGAAGGTATGCAACAGGTAGTCTCCAACGACGAAACCCTGGAGGGGTCGATCATGCGTGACCTCTACTACCTGGGCCACTCTCTGGGCAGAAAATACAACCAGTTGCGGATATGCTATACCATCTTCATGTATGGCGTTATCAGCACAGTGATCGTCTTTGGGATCAGCTATGCCCTGTTTGTCTTCTGACCTACTTTACACATTCTTTGGGTGGTGAAACGAATAGCCCTATCTTGAAGAAAGGCTGCCCCTTGGCACTGTTATCGATCCTTTGTCCGCCTTCTGCTGCAATGAACTCATTGCGGAACGGAACCTGATAGCCTCCTTCTATATTGAACCAGAACCAGGAGCGGAGGTGATGGTCATAAGATACCTTGGCGACAATTTCCGAATGGCGGAAGAAGTAGGGGAGAGGGGGCTGCCCGGACTGGCCAGTGAGCACGTCAATGGCGTAGGAGTCACTTTGGTATTCTGCTCCGAAGAGCATCATCCGATCAGGACGAAAGTTGTAGCGCCCCATGATCGATACCGGCAGGACCGTTTCAATACCCCATTTGTCGTTGAAGGTTCGGTTGTAGACGGCAAAGGGAAGCACCTGGCGGTTGAAGAAATTATCACTGTAGGTCAATCCGATACCCCATTCCAGGTCCGGCCGGGGTTTTACTCCGAAAACAGCCAGGGCACTGTAGGTGGCGTAGCGGCTTTCAAACGACATGACTTCGTCGTAGTCGCCCCGATAGGAAGTGCGCAGGCGCAGCCCTCCATAGAATTTATCGCAGAATGCTTTGGTGATGTAAAGCGAGTATTTGTTATTCCTCAGTGGGTTGTTATCGAGGCTTTGAAACAAACCGGCATGGGTGTCCCCGATCCGGCTGAAATGATAAGTCTCGCTGCTGTGTTCATAACCCGCCAGCACTTTCAGGCTGGGAGCATTGACCATTGGGATCTTGATCTTGGCAGTCAATTGGTCTATGTGGCTTACCCGGCTGCCGCTACTCACGCCGTCAGATAGGGCGTTTTTGGGGGTTAGTTTGTAGCTGCCCACATTTCCATACTCTATCAGCACGCCCCGTCCTCTGGATTGGTTGGTGACCCCTGGTTTGCAGAAAACGGGTTTATCCTTGGCCAATTCCAGTTGGTCTTCATCCGGGAGGTGCCCCCTTTGAGCCTGCAGCTGGCTGATAACCAGGGTGAACAAAAGCAGGCAGAAATATTTAGCTGAGCAGCGTATGGCCATACTTGTCTTTGTTTGTAGCGTTTTTGACGATAAAGATTTTGAACGGCCACATTTAGTTGGGGGCGGCCCGCTCGTTATGTCTTGGGAGAGACAAGTTTACCAACCGGTAAACTCTGGCTGATTCAATTTCCTGAAGTGTGCGAACGGGTAACTATACTTCTGCGAGAACGGTAGAAGCACAGGTTTTATTTTGTGAACAGTTGTTTTTTATCCGGCGGCCCGGGAGATTCCCAGGCCGTTATTCCACCGTTTTCACAGTAATGCGCAGAGCCTGTAGCCCTTGTACACCCTGCAGCTTGCCGACCCTGAGGTCTTCCACTTCATCGGTGATGTACCCCTCATGGATCAGAAAATCGATGTATTCGAGGTATTCCTGGCGTTCTTTTTCCTGAAGGTAAACGATGGCCACCTTGCCCGCCTGAGTCAATCGCTCGGTAGTGCCTTCGATGAGTGATTTGTCAATGCGTTTCTTCAGGATCTCATAGCGCACATTATAGGCTCCGTCTACATCGAACTGCTTCTCGTCCATGCGGAACCGGATGGAGAGCGGAGTGCTGTAAACGAAAATCAGCTGCGCCGTTTTGAGCGGAACCGGTAGCCGGCCCTGCATATTATCGACGATGCGGGTGATCTCGCACATATCGATCAGTTGGGCCAGGCGCAGGTTCCGGAGGTGCATCATACTAAAGTGGTCCCGCTTCAGCAGGGACTGGCCGACATACAGGTCGTACTCCACTCCGTCGGTCTTGTATTTCTCGAAATAATGAGGAAGGATCTTCTGGGCCTCTTTTTCCTGTTGCTCCAGGTAGTTGGAAATGGTGTTGTTGATCATCGAGACGCTTTCCTCGTAGGCTTTCCGCTTCCGGTAGACGATGCCCAGGTCCGGGTCGAGGTATTCGAAATAGGAAGATATCGGCCCCGCCAGTTCCGGGTACTTGGCCCGGAGCTGATAAAATAAAGGGTGGAGTTCGGACTGCAGCCATTCCACGATCCGGGATTCGTCGTTGGAGTTGAACTCTTCCTGCAGGTTCTTCAAGTCTCTTTCCACCCGCATCAGGTATTGGTTGAGCAGGGGGAAACGGCCCAGCGATATACCACTTTTCAGGATCCGGGAAGCCCGGTTGAGGTTGTCGGTCAGGTCGGCCTGTATGGCGTAGTTGCGTTTTTCCGAAGAGCTAACAATATCTGCCTGCCCGTAGAGCGGATAAACGTCATTGAAGATGATGGGGTCGGCGATGGCGTTCTTGGGGTCGAGGTCTCTCTTTTCCAGCAGGTTGTAGGAGGTCTCAATGAATTTCCATTCCACACTGGGGTGTACGGCTGTATATTGCTCCCGGATGATGGCCTCCACTCGGTTGTCGATCTCCTCCCGGCTGCGTTCGACCGCCATGCTGAACAGCCCGGTGATCTCCTTGAACTTCAGCTCTATGAAGCTGTGCAGTTCGAAAGGCCGGGGAGAGCCGATCTCCAGCAGGCCGATCACATGCTCATTTTTATTGAAAAGCGGAGCAACGATAATGCTCCGTATACCTTCTTCCAGCAGGTCCCTCTCGATAGGCGTCTTGTTCCCCACTTTCTCGAGGTCTTCGATCAGGAGGACCTCCCGGTAACGGCAGGCCTTATCGTAAACGGAGTTTTTATTTTCAGGGGATAACAGGCATTCATGGCGGCCGGCCAGGAAATCGTAGCGTATCCTGTACTTGTGGGCGACACTGTTCTCCACCGGATAGTCTATGGCCGTGACGCCCAGCCGCAGCTCCGGCAGGTCGAAATAAGTGCGGATCAGGTGCTGCAGCCGCTGGACCTTTTCCGGCTCCACCACGGCGTCCCTTTCCAGCAGGCTGTACTTCAGCCTCGAGAGCGCCTCCTCTTCAGTAATGTCAATGAGCGTGCCTATGACGAACCCCTGGAATTCGAAGTTTTCGGGCGGAAGATACTGGAGCCACAGGTCAATGTCGTAAATGTTGCTCAACATGTTGTTGATCTGCTCCTGTCCTATCGGCTTGAGCGGCTGGAGTGGCTTGATATCCACGTACTGTACATCGAGCTGGGTCTTGAAGTGGCGCTCCAGCAAATAACCTTCCGGTTTGATGGACAGGGCAATAGGGGGGTCGACATTGATATTCTGGCCGTAAAATTTATTCAGGATCAGGCTGCAGGCGTTGACCACCATGGCACAGTAAAGGATGTTGTTGTCGTTTTTGAGCACATACTTCACTTTTTTAGCCTCCATGAGCCCCTCCAGTGACTGGGTGCAATAAATGGGGTTCATATCGAAAGGTGCTGAGGCTTTCACCAGTTGTTTCTTGCGCATCGAACTGGGGATCACCATCATCATCAGCAGGTCGATGATCTCTCTGTGCTCTGTCAGAATGGACCGGTCTTTGATCGGCTGGCGCAATGCCGGCACTTCGTCCAGTTTCCGGAGCAACAGGTTGGCAATGGCAGAACCCGTTGAATTGCTGCCTTTAGCCTTTTCTTCGATCTCCCGGATCAATGGTTCGAAACTCAGAACGGAGGAGAAAGGAACCGGGCTCATCCCGATCTCCTTAAATACGTCTGCACCTTTAAGGGCGGGCATCTCGCGGTTTTTGGCCTCTTTCTTTGCACCGGTAATGGCCATTTTGGTTTCCATGACTGTATGTTTATGGCTTCCTCAAAGCGGTGAGATCCCTACTTCCGCCGCCGGGGAGCTGGTGTTCAATCATCTTAATATAAGATATGCTTTAGGTAACAAATAAAACAGGGTTGTGGATGAATGGGTTGGAAGGGAATCCGGGAAAGTGTAAAAGTGCGGAAGTTTGAAAAGCGCTTAACCGTTTGTGAATGGCAGTACTTTAGGCGCGAACTCTTCCTCCCTGGCTTCCTGTAATTGGCGGCAGGTATCGGCTATCGTCTTTTCCAGAGGAGTATAGGTAAACGGCAACGCCTCCAGCGATTTCCGGTTTTCGTAGTAGAAAGTACGGCTGGATTGTTCCGCCATTTCCCGGGTAATGAGCGGGGGCTGGCCGGTGAGGCGGGAGTGAAGCCAGGCCAGGCGCCAGGCGATGCCCCGGGCCAGCGGTTTAACCTTATGGGCAGGCGGGCGGGTGCCCAGGTGTCGGCTGATGGTTTCCAGAAGGTCCTTGTAGGAGAGGTTTTCGGCATTGAGAATGAACCGTTGCCCTTCGATCCGGCTTTCCATGAGCAGGACGGAGTAACGGGCCACATCGCGCACATCGACGAAACCCGAAGTGCCTGCCGGGTAAAAATTAACTCCATCCAGAGCTTGTTTGAAAATCCGGGCGGTGCCTTCCTCCCACTTTCCACTGCCCAGTATGACGGATGGGTTGACGATAGCAACGCTAAGCCCTTCTGCCATCCCTCGCCACACTTCCTGTTCTGCCAGGTGTTTACTAATGGCGTAATTGGTGTTGAAACGGCTGCGTTGCCAGAGGTCATTTTCACTCAGCTTAAGGCTGTCGCGTATGCGCCCAAGCGTGGAAATGGAGCTCATGTGCAACAGTTTCTCAATGCCCTCGTAAAGCGCGGCATTGACAATATTGGTAGTGCCTTCCGCATTGGCCAGAAGCATCTCTTTCGCCTGGCGGGGGTCAAAGGAGACCACAGCGGCACAGTGAAATACCCGCTTCCGGCCACTCATGGCTTCCTCAATGAAAACGGGATCCATCAGGTCGCCTTCCACCCATTCCACCGCACTGGCTGCCGGGCCCACGAGTGCCATGGAGCTCTCCTTGCGGCGCGTTGCCCGTAAATTGCGATATCCCTGATGAAGGAGGTAACGCAGCAAATAGGAGCCCACGAAGCCGGTAGCACCAGTGATTAATATGGGGACATTCTTATCGACAACTGCTTCCGTCATACACGCCTTTTACACCTAATTACACCTGTCTCCTCCACCCCTGGTGGATGGCGCCGCCGATGGCAGGGCGGGCGGCATTGGTCACCGAAGGCAGGCAGTTTGGAATATTGGACACCCGAAGCACACCCATCAAGGCCATCAGTGCCGCTTCCTTAAAGGCGGCGACTTCCGGAGCGGGTGCTTCTATCACTAAGGAACAAATTTTTTCACATTCTTCACGGATGCAATCCATCAAAAAAGTATTGAATACGCCTCCGCCGGTGGCCATCATGCGCAGCGTCCGCCCGGGATGGCCTTCCGCCCTTAACACTTTGTCCAGGTCGGCAGCGATCTGCCGGGCGATCTGCCAGCAAGCCGTATGCAGCTTATCTTCGGCCGGCGCCTCATACGCCAGGTAGGGCGCTACCATGTGGTCGCGCACCCAGTCGTTCCCTAATGATTTGGGGTATGGCCTTTTAAAGAAATCCAGCTGCTCGGCCTTTTCCAGCAGGCCGGGGAGGAGATGGCCCTTTGCCGCCAACTGCCCTCCGTCGTCGTAGGGCAGCCCCAACTGGCCGGCGAGGGCGTTGAGTACCTGATTGGCGCCGGTATTGTCGAAGGCAATATAACGGCCGGGCCCCTTGTAGGTCATATTGGCGATCCCTCCCAGATTGAGCATGAGGTCGTATTCCGGAAACAACATTTTGTCGGCAATAGGAGCCAGAGGAGCGCCCTGCCCGCCGAAGGCCACGTCCTGCATGCGAAAGTTGTCGATGGTTGGATAACCGGTAATGGCAGCTATGGCGGCGCCGTCACCGATCTGCAGGGTCATGCCTTGCTCCGGATAGTGGAAGATGGTATGGCCATGGGAAGCGATGAGGCCCGGGTCTGCCTCTTCGTCCTCCAGAAAGCCGGCAACCAGTTCACCTACGTAGCGGCCAAATTGGGCGTGGGCAAGGGCCAGTTCCAGCGCGCTGCTTTCGGGCAATGCGGCCAGGCGCTTGCACCACTCTTCGCTGAAAGAGATGGTCCTGGCGGATAGGATCGACCAACTGTTAATTTCCGGGCCGTTAGGGCCTTGGCTTACCCCGAACCGGCAATAGGCGATGTCCAGCCCGTCGAGTGAACTTCCGGACATCAGGCCAAGGGCATGGTATTCTTGTTGTGGCATAAAAAAGCCTTTATTCTTCGCGAAAAGTAACGATATACTCCGCTACCGCTTTAATTTCCTTCTTTTTTAGCAGGGTTTCGAAAGGGGTCATCGCATTGCGGCCCTTCGTGATCACCATAATCCGTTCTTCGAGGCTCAGCTGCGATTCCTGCAGATTGAAAGCTCCGCCCCCGCCCATATCGCCGTAAAGGCCGTGGCAGGTTACACAGTATTGTTTGTAGAGCTTCTGTCCATCAGGCTTGTCAGCCATGCCGGGGCCTCCGGCGCTGGCAGCCAGCTGGCCCTCGCTACCGGAATTTCCACATGCGAGTACAAACCCCGCCATGGCGAGGAAAATAAACCATTGCTTCATGAGCATGTAAGATTGTTGGGGTATTTATTTTGTAAAAAAAACGCGCTCCGCGGTTTTGCGCCGCAAATGTACAACAAAAATTGAGGGGCTGGGTTTGGTATTCTACCTCCGCTGATCTGAAAAAACCGGGTGTCTGTATAATCACAGGCAACACCATGGCATAAAAGTTGTTAAATTTTAAGACATTACTGAAAATTTTTAAATTCATGAGTAAAGGAAACAATATTAATAATATGGGACAAGGTAAATTAATCACTACCGGGATTGTCGTTTTTGTAGCTTTGATAGCGATCCTGATTTTCTCCAACGCTACATTTCTAACCATCGAAGCCGGCGAGCGCGGCGTACTCTTCAAAAGATTTGGTGGAGGCCTGGAAAAGGAAAATATCTATGAACCCGGTTTCCATGTTATCGCCCCCTGGAACATTATGTACGTCTACGATATCCGGGAACAACAGATCAATGAAGACATGTCCGTACTCTCGAGCAATGGCTTGAACATCAAGGTGGACGTAACAGTGAGGGTTAACCCCAATTACGGCGCCATCGGGGACCTGCACGAAAAATTCGGACCCCAGTATATCGAACGCCTGGTAAGGCCAGAGATCCGCTCATCGGTACGGGAGATGATCGGCCAGTTCACTCCGGAAGAGCTGTATTCCACCAAGCGCAACGAAGTACAGTCGCTGATCCAGAACGACCTGGAGAAAAGCCTGGGCACCAACTTCGTCGACCTGAAAGCCACGCTTATCCGGGACATCGCCCTGCCCGATAAAGTCCGCCAGGCCATCGAAACCAAGATCGAAGCAGAACAATCCGCACTGAAATACGACTACATCCTGCAACAGGAACGCAAAGAGGCCGAGCGAAAGATCATCGAGGCAGAGGCCAAGGCGGAGTCCAACCGGATACTCAGCGCCAGCCTCACCGATAAGATCCTTCAGGATAAAGGCATCGAGGCTACACTCGAGCTGGCTAAATCCGGCAACTCCAAAGTAGTGATCGTCGGGGGCAATGGCAGCAATGGACTGCCACTGATCCTCGGTGGGAATTAACCCTGTGTTCGCATGATTCATCCCGAATTTTTCTTCCCAAAAGAAGGAAAAGGGATGATGCCTTATGGAATCCTGGCTGTTGGTTTGTTGCGGGATGCGAGGTTATCGGGTTGTACCATCCCGAACCTCGCATCCCGCAACAAGTCATCAACTGTTGATTGTTCCTTTGTTATACCGCAATCTCTTGGCGGCCTGCCTATCTGTCAGCCCTTCCTGTCAAATTGACTCTAATCTGAACTTGGTATTGTTTTCGAGAAAGTAAACGGACTCCTAGCCGGAAATACACGGCAGTGCACAGAACTGTGCGGGAAAGGCCCGCCATATTCGGGCTCGCGCCCCATTTCCTCCCTTCAATGCCTGTCTGTGTATTCCCGTTCAGCTGCTTGGATGTCCATATGTTCACTCAATAACGGCCGGTACCGGCCGAAAAAAATCACCAGGTTATGGTACAATTTCTTTCTGACCATCCCCCTTCCATTACGGGCCCGGGCCGTGATCCGGCCACCAACCCTGATGCCGAACTGCTGGATGCTTACTCCCAAACGGTAGTCAGCGTCGCCAGGAAGGTGAGCGATTCGGTCGTGCAGATCAAAGTGGACAAACCCACTGCACGCCCGGGCAACCGCCGTTCTGCGGTTCCTTACGGGACGGGTTCTGGTTTCATCATTTCTTCTGATGGATACATTGTCACCAACAGCCACGTTGTCAACGGTGCCCGTTCTATTGAGGTCAACCTCCAGGACGGCCGGCATTTCACTGCCCGCCTGGTGGGCAATGACCCGCCAACAGATATTGCGGTAGTGCAAGTGGAGGCCGAACAGCTCTCGGTGGCCCGTTTCGGCGATTCGGGCAACCTGCAGGTAGGCCAGTTGGCGGTGGCCATTGGGAACCCTTATGGCTTTCAGTATTCGCTGACCGCCGGAGTGGTCAGCGCTCTGGGCCGGACCCTGCGTTCGGAAAGCGGCCGCCTGATCGACGATGTCATACAAACCGATGCGGCCCTCAATCCTGGCAATTCCGGCGGCCCATTGGTTGATTCCCACGGGCGGGTCATCGGGGTCAACACCGCGGTGATCCTTCCGGCACAGGGCCTGTGTTTTGCCGTGGCGTCCAACCTGGCGTCATACGTCGCAGGTAAATTGATCATCGATGGAAAAGTACGCCGGGGTTTCATTGGTATTGCCGGCCAGATGGTCCGGCTAAATGGCCAGCTCGCCCGGCGCTATCAGCTGGAGGCCAACTCCGGCATCCTGGTGCAGCAGCTCGAACCCCACAGCCCGGCGCACAACTCCGAGCTGCGGCAGGGTGACGTTATCGTTGGCTTCAACGGCAGTGCCGTACATACCATTGACGACCTGCATCGTTTTCTGGATGAGAACTCGATCGGTAAGGTACAGGAACTGCTGGTGTTGCGCAACCACCGGAAAGAACGGGTGTCCGTCATACCGGCAGAATTATCCTAGAGGTAAGGCCGTTCTTCTGGGTATCCCCCTATTATACCCGGAAAAAGAGTCCATGAAAGCAAACTGTTATACCACATGAAAATGGGGTTTACAGAAGTGCTTTTTTGCCCTACCTTTGCGACTGTTAATTTATAAGATGCTAATTTTTCTTAGTAACAGATCATCTGTTACTTAAGGGGGAATCAAAGGTGCGCCCGCCAGGAAAAATCCTGGGGGGCGTACGATTTTAAGGGGTAGAGCTTTGGGTATAAGCGCTACCCCTGCTATTTTTACCACATGATAAAAACCGACGCCTGTATTGTGGGAGCCGGGCCGGGGGGTGTGGCCACTGCCCTGAAGCTGAGCTACCTGGGCATTCCTTCCGTTCTGATCGACAAAGCCACCTTTCCCCGGGATAAAGTCTGTGGAGACGCCATCAGCGGTAAGGTAACTACCTTACTCAACCGGCTGGACCCCGGCATTCTTGAGCGCTTCAACCGGCAGGCCATTCAGGCCGACGTGTGGGGCATCCGGTTTGTGGCCCCCAACAATAAAGAACTGGATATTCCCTTTCAACCCAACTATGTGCGCGATGCGCAGGCTGCCCCGGGTTATGTAGCCCGCCGGTATGATTTCGATAATTTCCTGGTGGAGGAGGCCCGCCGCCGGGATAATATACAGTTTCTGGAGGGCCAGGCTGTACAGGAATACTCCCGGATCGATGGTGGATGGCAGGTCAGCGGAGAAGAGGGGGCGCTACAGGTGGAGGCCCGAATGCTGATCGTGGCAGATGGCGCTCATTCAGCTTTCAGCCGGAAGGTGGCTGGGTTGGAAAGAGATTTTCGGCACCACGCCGGCGCTGTGCGCGCCTATTTTTCCAACGTGGGCGGGCTGAGCCCAGACAATTTCATCGAGCTGCATTTCATTCGGTCGGTCACTCCGGGTTATTTCTGGATCTTTCCCCTGCCTGGTGGTTTTGCCAATGTGGGGCTGGGCATGCGCAGTGACATTCTGCGCCGCCGGAAAACCAACCTGCGGAAAGCCCTTTTTGAGGTGATCGAAGGACACCCGGCCTTGCGGGAGCGCTTTAAAAATGCAAGCCTGGTTGGGGAGGTCAAGGGGTACGGATTGCCCCTGGGCTCGAAGCGCCGGCCCTTGTCGGGCGATCATTATATGCTGGTCGGTGATGCCGGCCACCTGGTGGACCCATTGACCGGTGAAGGTATCGGTAATGCCTTCTACAGTGGCTTCATCGCGGCGGAGCAACTGCAGCAATGCCTGGCCGCCAACGATTTTTCCGCAGGCTTTCTCAAGGCGTATGACCAAAGGGTAGGCCGGGTGCTGGGCTCTGAAATGCGCCTGAGTTACCAGATGCAGAAGATGCTCTCCTATCCCTGGCTGGTCAACCTGTTGGCCAACCTTATCGCCGGCAACCGCCGGGTGGTGGCCCTCCTGTCGGGTATGTACAATGACTTCGCATTGAGGGAGCAGCTGGTTAAGCCCTGGTTTTGGTTGAAAATGCTCTGGCGGCGTTAAATGAACCCGGTTTCCATATAACATTTGGGCCTTTGGGGTTTTTCCGCCTGTGGTTTCCAAATTGTCATCATCTGTCCAAAAAAAATTAATAATTCCTCGTTTTTTGTGAAACTTTTTGCCGAAAATCACAGTATACATTAATGCAATTGCCTTTAAGAATAATTTAACACTAAAAAAAATATTCCGAGGCAATAAAGAAGTGAATACAAAGGTTAAGTGAATAACAATTGTTTTTGACGTTGGCTTAAAGTTTCATAAACTAGTGAGTGTAAAGTTGCAGCCTTCGGCATCCGCCGGAGGCTGCTTTTTTTTACCCGCTTCATAAAATAAGCTGGGCACTGATTTTTTTTTCGACAGCCTTCCCGATTACCCTCATAACCCTTATTTTTCAGTCCTTTTTCAAGGTTGCAGGTAAAATTACAGATATGGAATGGAACGGTTCGGTTGAGCAGTTGCTCAGCCTGGATATTGGACGTACCCCCCGGGGGACGATACGCTACTACTGGTTGCACATCATCAACAACGGCATCGGCGAGCCGGTCCGCATTCCGGTCATTATCGCCCGCGGGAAAAAAGATGGGCCTACGCTGGGCCTGACGGCGGCCATCCACGGCAACGAACTCAACGGCATCCCTGTCATCCAGAGACTGTTTAGGGAGATCGACGTAACGAACCTCCGGGGAACGGTGATCGGAGGCCTGGTGATGAATGTACCGGGCCTGCTCCTGGAGCAGCGCAAGTTCAACGATGGGACGGACCTCAACCGGATCGCTCCGGGCAACGAAACAGGCAGCCTCAGCGAGGTTTACATTTACCGCGTGATCGACCGTATCCTGAAACCGATGAATTACCTGATCGACCTGCATACTGCCAGCTTCGGGCGAGTCAACTCCTGGTACATCCGCGCCGACATGTCGACGCCGGAGACCGCCCGAATGGCCCGCCTGCAGAACCCGGACATCATCCTTCACAATCCGCCCAACGACGGCACCTTTCGGGGCGCGGCCAGCAACCTGGGCATCCACGCCATCACCATGGAGCTGCGCGACCCCCACGTCTTTCAATCCGGCGTGATCGAAGACGCCCTGCTCGGCATCCGCAATATCCTCTACGACCTGGATATGCTGGAAGGGGAGATCCTTTGCCCGTCTACACAAACGACCCTGTGTCAGAGCTCCTATTGGCTGTACACTGACGAGGGCGGTATCCTGGAAGTCCTGCCCAAAGTGCGGGACGTCATCCCCAAAGGCGCCCGCATCGCTATCGTCCGGACCATCTTTGGAAAGGTAAGCCGCGAATATTTCGCCCCGGACGACGGTATCGTCATCGGCAAGAGCATCAGCCCCATCAATCAGACCGGCAGCCGGATCCTGCATTTGGGCATCAACCCGCGGCAGATCCCTTGCATAACGGACGATGAACGGGAAGTGTTCTTTTAGGCGCCCCTCTCCTCTGATCACTTTCGCCCTGCCCAGGGATGATTAATCCTGTCATCAGGATACATCTGCCGGAGAAATTTAGACACAAATATGACAGGAAATCAAACCATCGAGCCTGCATTTTATTAATTTCAATCCTGAAAGCGTAAACTTTTATTGCCAAATATTGGAAAACCTACTATCCATACTATGAATGCCTTAAAAGGATATCTCTTGATCATCAGCGTATTAATGCTGCATTCCTGTGCCGATTACAAGCTGCATTATTCCCGCCAGGCTCAAAGCTGGGAATCCAATACCCCCACTCCCGGCCTAGCCTTGGAACACTCCGTCTTCCTGATCGGTGACGCCGGTGGGTTAGTCGAGGAAAGCACTTCGCCTGCGCTCCTCCTGCTGGGAGAAAAGTTGCGTCAGGCCGGAAAAAAAAGCTCGGTGGTTTATCTGGGGGATAACATCTATCCCAACGGCATGGCCCCCAAAAACGGGCCGGACCGGGCGGCCGACGAGGCCCGCCTGAAAGCCCAGCTGGATATTCTCAAAGGCTACGAAGGCAAGGTCTTCTTCATCGTCGGGAATCACGACTGGTACGAATATGGACTGGACGGATTGAACCGGGAGAAGAAATTCATCGAAAATTATCTGGATCGTAAAGACGTTCTGTTGCCCAAACCCGGCTGCGGAGAGCCGGAGGAAGTAGAACTTTCTGAGAACCTCGTACTCATCCTGATCGATACGCAGTGGTATCTGGAAAACTGGGATGGCCACAGCGAGATCAACGACGGCTGTGAGATAAAAAGCCGCGACGTGTTCCAGGAATACGTCGAAGAGGCCATTAAGGGCAACCGCAACAAAAATGTGGTCATTGCCATGCACCACCCGCCCTACACCAATGGCCCCCACGGCGGTGATTTCACCCTCAAACAACATATCTTCCCCCTGACGGACGTCAGCGACAACCTCTGGATTCCGCTGCCCGTGCTGGGCTCTGTGGTACAGTTCCTCCGGGGCACAGTGGGCCATCCTCAGGACGCCAGCCACCCCAAATACCGGGAACTGGCCAATATCGTCATTAACGCCGCCCGCAAGAACGGCAATTTTTTCATTGCCTCCGGACATGAACACAACCTGCAGTACATTGAGCAGGACGAGCAGTTCTTCATCGTCAGCGGCGCCGGCAGTAAGGAAAGCCCTTCCCGCCTGGGGAAAGGGACGGAACTGGCCTATGGCCACCAGGGCTTTGCCCAGCTCGATTTTTACAAAGACGGTTCGGCCTGGATCCAGTATTGGATCCCGGAAGCGGGGTCTAAAGAGGGCCGCGTAATATACCGCAAGCAGGTGAAGGGCCCGCTGCCGGACATCGTGGAGGAGGCCCCCAAGGACTTCCAACCCATCCCTGAAACTTTAGAAATACCCATTAGCCAGGAGAACTATAAGAAAGGTAAGCTTTGGGACTTCTTCTGGGGTAAGCACTACCGCGATGTTTACAATGCAGTAGTGCCGGTATCTACCCTGAAGCTCGACGAGGCTAAAGGGGGGCTGAAACCCGTAAAAAGAGGCGGCGGTTACCAGACCAATTCTCTGCGTTTCGAAACCGAAGATGGCAAGCAATATGTCGTTCGCTCTATCGACAAAGACCCTTCCCGGACGCTTGGATATCCTTTCAACCAATCTTTTGTGACCGAGGTGGTCAAAGACAATTTCAGCGCCTCCCACCCCTTGTCGGCCATTCCTGCTGCTCGCCTGGCCGAAGCGGTGGGCATTTATTACACCTCACCGGAGCTGGCCTATCTGCCCGCCCAACCGGCGCTGGACATTTACAACGATGAATTTGCCAATTCTCTATACCTCTTCGAAGAACGCCCTGATGACGACAAATGGGCAGATACGCCCCAGTTCGGCAATTCCAGGAAGATCCTCTCTACTTCCGATATGCTGGCTGAAGTGCTGGGTGAGCACGACCGCCTGATCGACTACCGGTGGGTGGTGCGTTCCCGCTTGTTCGATGTGCTGATCGGTGACTGGGATCGCCACGACGACCAGTGGCGATGGGCGGAGATCGACGAGGGCAAGTACGAGTACTACCGCCCCATTCCCCGCGACCGCGACCAGGCTTTCTGTAAATATGACGGCCTGCTGCTTGGCATCGCCCGGGGCACTGCTCCCGACATCAAAAAGCTGCAGATCTTCAACGGAAGGACCAAGCGCATTCAGTGGCTGGTCTACAACGCCCGCCACTTTGACCGCAACTTCCTCTCCGGGGCGGACTGGAGCACCTGGGAAGAGGAAGTTCGCCGCATTCAGGCTGCTGTTACCGATGAGCGGATCGACGCTGCTTTCCGGAAGGGATGGCCGGCTGCCGTTTATGCTCTCGACGGGGATGACATAACCCGTAAATTAAAGGCCCGGCGGGATAACCTGATGGACATGGCCCGCGATTACTACAAGTACATCACCAGGGAAGTTGAAGTCATAGGGACCTCCGAAAAGGATCTCTTCACGATAGAACGCCTGCCCGGCGGGCAAACCCGCATCCGAGTTTATGATACCAATGACAAGGGGGAGAAGGAATTCCTGTTCTACGGCCGCACCTTCGATTACGATGAGACCAAGCAGATCCTGATCTACGGCCTGGATGACGACGACATCTTCGAAGTCACCGGCCAGGCCGAAAAGGCCATCATGATCCGGATTATCGGCGGGCTGGGAAAGGATTCTTTCACCGACAAATCTTCCATTGAGCATGGAGGCAAGCGATTGATCTACTATGATACCGATCAGGAAAAGAACAACGTACAGGTAGGAGAGGAGTCGGTTGTGAAATACAAGAAAGACCCCAAGTTCAATATCTACAACCGGAAGGCCATAGACCATAGCTTCAATTATTCCAGCATGTTGCCATCGGCTGGGTTCAACCCGGATGATGGGGCCCTACTCGGCATATTCGGGCAGTATACTACTTACGGTTTTAAGAAATCCCCTTATGCTTCGCAGCACAACTTAAAAGTGAGCTACGCCCTCGCGACCAGTGGTTTTGCGGTCGACTACTCCAGCGAGTTCATCGATCTGTTTGGCAAATGGGAATTTTCGTTGAAAGGAGCGGTACAAACAGCCCTGTATTCGATCAATTATTATGGGCTGGGAAATGAAAGTGTTAATTTGGAAGCTGAACTGGATACCGACGCGCTGGATTTCAACCGCGTCCGCCAGCGCCTGTACCGATTCTCCCCCTCGTTGATGCGGCGGCTCAATAGCCAGTCGCTTTTCTCCATCGGCCCTTCTTATGAAGCCATCCGTGTGGAGCGCACGGAAGGCCGTTTCATTGATGATGTTGGCGATGAGTTTGACGAAGGTTTTTTTGATGGCCAGAAATTCCTGGGCGTGCAAATGGTGCTGAACTACCGCAACCTCGATAACATTGCCCTGCCTTCCCGGGGTATCGGCCTTTTCCTGGATGCCGGCTATAAACATCAGGTAAAGGGTTTAGACAAGAGCTTCCCTTACCTGAACGCTTCCTTCACCGCTTACCAGAACCTGGACAGGGCCCGCAATCTGGTCTTTGCTACCCGGGTAGGAGTGCAACACCGCTTTAACAACCAATACGAATTTTACCAGGGCGCTATGCTGAGCGGGCCGGGGCCGGACGCCAATTTCCGGGGATTCCGGCGCAATCGTTTTATCGGTACCACCGCATTTTACCAGAATATCGACCTGAGGCTGAGGCTGTTCAGCTCCTCTAATGAAACCTTGCCATTCTCCCTCGGCATCACTGCCGGCTTCGACCACGGCAGGGTTTGGCTGGAAGGAGAGGAATCGGATACCTGGCACTACGCCTATGGCGGCGGCCTATGGTTCAGCCCCTTCGATATGTTTGTAGTCAATACGAGCTTGTTCCGGGGAGACAACAAAGCGAATCGGGTTAATATCACCGGTACGTTCTTTTTTTAACGTCCTGGGCCGGGGACAATGGGATCGGGTTGCACATTAACTCAATCCACCCATTCCACTCAATTGAGCGAAAAAAAACTTTCCATGCTCCATTGCCAGAAGCACCTTTTTTCAATACCTGAGGATATCGCCTACCTCAATTGCGCCTACATGTCCCCTCTGCTGAAAAGCGTTGAGCACGTTGGGGTGGAGGGGGTGCGAATGAAAAGCCGCCCTTACGAAATTGAAGTACACCACTTTTTTGAGCCCTTGCAACAGCTGAAGGAGGCCTTTGCGCAACTGATCAATGCCGGGGAAGCGGGGCGTATCGCCATTATCCCCTCCGTTTCTTACGGAACGGCTATTGTTGCCCGCAACCTGGCGCTAAAGCCCGGAGGCAATATCGTATTGGTGGAAGAGCAGTTCCCCAGCAATTTTTACTCTTGGCAACGGCTGGCGGAAGAAAGAGGCGCCGAACTGCGCATCGTGGCTGCTCCGTCGGAAATGCCTCGTTCACCGATTTGGAATGAACGCATTTTGGCCGCCATCGATGAGCGTACCGCTTTGGTGACGCTGGGCCACGTCCACTGGGCCGACGGTACCCGTTTTGACTTGAAGGCCATTCGGCAGCGGGCCGCCAGTGTAGGCGCGTGGCTGGTGGTGGACGGCACGCAGTCCGTCGGCGCTTTGCCATTCGACGTGCAGGAGTTGCAGCCCGACGCCCTCATCTGCGCGGGCTACAAATGGTTGCTGGGGCCCTACAGCATCGGCCTGGCCTACTTCGGCCCCGCTTTTGACAACGGCATTCCCATCGAGGAAAACTGGGTCAACCGCCTGCACAGCGAAAATTTCAAAGGGTTGGTGGATTATCAACCCCTGTATCGTCCTTTGGCGGGCCGCTATTCTATGGGGGAGCAGAGTAATTTTATCCTGGTTCCCATGCAACTGAGCGCTCTGCAGCAACTGCTGGCATGGGGCGTGCCCAACATACAGGCCTATTGCCGGGAACTGATGCGGGAGCCATTGCGGCAATTGACGGGCCTGGGCTGCCAGGTAGAGCCGGAAGATCACCGAGCGCACCATCTGGTGGGCGTTCGCCTGCCGGAGGGGGCAGATCTGGATGAATTAAAAACGGCTTTTCAGCAAAAGGGGGTGTACGTTTCCCTTCGGGGCAGCGCCGTGCGTATTGCCTGCCACCTGTTCAATGATGAGCAGGACATGGAGCGGTTGGTGAAGTGTTTCGAACAGGTGCTGATCTAACGGCTCTACCTGTCGGGTTAACTGGCCTCTTCATAGATGAGGAATTCGGGGATCTTTTTTTCCTGAACACCGCTTTTTGCTATTGCTTTGATTTTACACAAAAAAAAGCGATTCAAGTAAGCGATACTATATCTTCCCGACGCACCATCACTGCACCCCACAGCAGGAAGATGAAAATGAACCGGGCCTCTGCCAGCGACAAGGACAGGTAGTGCATAAAGTTGCCCCAGAAGGCAGGCAGGTGGTAATGACTGAAGACGGTGGTGTCGAGGTGCATCTGATACAGGAACTTGGCGTACAGCAATCCGAAAGACAGTGGAATGAACAAGAGCAAGGCGATGAGCAACGACCGCAGGCGATACTGCCAGGAGGCCGGATAAGCCAATACCAGAGCGATGAGGAACAATAGCGGGAAGAGCTCGATACGCATGAAGTTGTAGGACCAGCCGAAGGCCTGCAGCTTAATGTCGGCCTGGCCGGTGTTGCGGGCTTGTTCGGTAAGGCGTGCCACCTCTTGTTTGTCCAGGAAACGATATTCGGCCTCGGCGGCATAGGCTCCTTTCCCGGATCTTTGCCCGACGCAGCTGATCTGTGCCACCGAAGTAGCTTCGCCCCAAAGGGTTTCCGCACAGTTACAGTGCCATTGGAGATAGGCGCCGGCTATTCCAGTAGATAGAGTAAGGGCCATCAGGGCTATGTAGTAGAAGAACAATTTCCCCCCAAAGCGGAGCAGCAATTTCAATTTATGATCCATACAGCGCCGTTTTTTTGCTGGCCCAGCCTAGCCAATATACCCACGCCAGGAAACAAATAGCAATGAAAACAGCCTGCCAGATCTCGATGTGGGCCAATTCGAAAAAAGAAGGAACATAGATGCCGATCAGAAAGAGGCTGGTGATACGCAGGAAATTGAGCAGCGCAATACCCACCGGCGCCAGCAGCAGGGCTGGTATTTTGGGGCGGAAGGCAATGGGGAAGATCAGGACCGCTGCCATAAAGAGCACTGTCGGCGTCAGCGCATCGCAGCCTTTACCGATGTTGATGGAAAATTCGGAATTGGCGATGAGTGCTCCTGTATGGCTCGTACCCTGGCCCATCAGAGCAAGCAGGCGGCTGCCCCAGTCGGCATAAAAATGGACCACCGGCAGATAGAAGTAAGTGTTGAAGAAGTCCTGATGGTATGCCCAGAAATAAAGGGCCATGATGAAGGCCAGTCCAATGCAAAAAAGTAAAATGGGGGAGCGGGCGGAGAACCGCTTTTTCAACCCGGAAAGAATGCCCCCGGTTTTAGCCTGCCTTTTCTTTCTTTTCGCCATTATTCGAGCTTTTGGCAAAGATCAAAAAAAAGGCAGGGGAAAAAGCCCGGCATTCGGCTTTTTTCTGCTGAGCACCGCTCAAAGAGGATACAAAAGTTTCATTTCATAATATGCGACCTGCAAAAATGCCATATTTTGCTACAGGAATACTTCATAACCATTCCCCTTTCCTATTTTTGGAAGAGCCTCGCTTTCATGAAATAAATAAACTTCCCGATCCTAAATGAATGCTGGAAATGTATACAAGCCCTTTTTAGTCCTCTTTTTGGCTTTTCTTTTTATTAATGCTACTTCCTCCGGTATTCTGAATGCCAACAAGAGGCCGGAGGCAGTGCCTCTGATGGACAAGGTAACCTTCCGGGTCGACATGACGGGCCTGGCGGTTAACCCCGCCGGCATGTATCTTGCCAGCGACTTCGCCTCAACGATCGGCCTCACCAACTGGGCCCAGCTGCCCATGTGCAATATCGGCGGCGGGCTATGGGAGATATCATTTTGCGGGATACCCCCCGGTACCTATCAGTATAAATTCCTCAACGGCCCCAACGGATGGGAATTTGATGGCTTTGGAGGCCCCTGCACCAACCCGGCGGATAACAACAACCGGTTTGTAACCGTCACCGGAGGCATGCAGTTGGCCGGCCCCTTTGTCTTAAGCAGTTGTACCATGACCAATAACGCCGGCGGCGCAGACGTGACGCCTCCGGTGATCACCGGGCCCGTCCCCGCCAATACCACCGTCACCTGCGGGAATCCGCTTCCGGCGGCCATGCCCCTGTCGGCTTCCGATGGCTGCGATGCGAACTGCACCCTGTTCACCGGCATGCCGGTAGATAACACCAGCGGCCTGAATGCCTGCGGCCTGGGCGCCATCATCCGTACCTGGACGGCTACCGACTGTGCCGGCAATACGGCTACCGCCACCCAAACGATCACCCTCATCGACAATACGCCGCCCACCATTACCGGGCCGGCGCCGGGCCCCATTACCGTCGGCTGCGCCGCTCTGCCGCCCGCTGTGCCGCTGCCCGCTTCCGATGCGTGTGACGCCACCGTTACCTCCACCGGCCCGCCGGTAGACAATACGAGCGGGCTGAATGCCTGTGGAGTGGGCGTCATCCAACGGACCTGGACGGTGGCCGATTGTTCCGGCAATTCCACCTCCGTCACGCAGGCCATTACCCTGCAGGACAATGCCCCTCCGGTGATCACCGGCGCGATACCTGCCAATATTACGGTAGTTTGTGGCGCCATACCTCCGGCAGTTCCCCTGGCCGCCACCGACGATTGCGATGCCAGTGTGGTATCCACCGGCCCGCCGGTAGACAATACGAGCGGGTTGAACGCCTGTGGGGTGGGCGTCATCCAACGGACCTGGACGGTGGCCGATTGTTCCGGCAATTCCACTTCCGTGACTCAGTCCATCACCGTACAGGACGCAACGCCGCCAATGATCACCGGGCCGGCGCCTGCCAATATCACGGTAAGTTGTGGCGCTATACCTCCGGCAGGGCCTCTGCCTGCCTCCGATAATTGCGACGCCAGTGTTTCCTCAACAGGGCCGCCGGTGGATGACCTCAATGGATTGGGGCCTTGCGGGGTGGGTACAGTGCTACGCACCTGGACAGTGGCCGATTGTTCCGGCAATTCCACCTCCGTTACACAAACCATAACGGTGTCGGACGCCCAGCTGCCCACTATTTTCAATGCTCCGGCTGATATCACCCTCAATTGCGGCAGTCCATTGCCTCCGGCTTCCCCCCTGGTAGCTTCTGACAATTGCGACCCGACAGTCACTACTACCGGTCCGCCGGCAGAGGACAACAGTGGGCTGGGCGCCTGCGGCCTGGGCGTCATTCAACGGATCTGGTCCGTGGCTGACTGTTCCGGCAATACAGCCATCGCTATTCAGTCCATCACCCTGGCTGATGCCGCCCCTCCGGTGATCACCCAGCCGGTTCCTGCCAATGTCGTTGTCGATTGTAATGGCGCTTTGCCCCCCGCCGTACCCTTGGCCGCATCCGACGATTGTGATCCAGGGGCCTTTCAGACTGAAGTACCTTTGGATGACCTCAGCGGGCTGGACGCCTGCGGCACGGGCGTTATCCAACGCAGCTGGACTGTGTCAGACTGTTCGGGCAATACAACAGTAGCCACTCAAACCATTACGGTCGTGGACCTGGAAGCGCCGGTTATCCTGGACGCTGTACCGGCTGATGTGACGGTGAGCTGCCTCAATATGCCGGCGGCGGCCCCTCTTGCCGCTTTTGACCTTTGCGACGGAAATATATTCTCCACCGGCATACCGGTGGACGACCTGAGCGGGCTGGGCGCCTGTGGCGCCGGAGAGGTGGTGCGCACCTGGACGGTGACGGACTGCGCCGGCAATACCACTTCTGCCTCCCAAATCATTACCCTCGTAGACGCCGGCCCGCCTACCATCGATGATCCTGTGCCGGCGAATATAACGGTCAATTGTATCGACCTGCCTCCGGCTCAACCTCTGGCCGCCTCCGATGATTGCGATGGTAATGTAGTGTCCACCGGCATGCCGGTGGATGACCTCGCCGGCCTAAATGCCTGTGGGGTAGGGGCGGTGATGCGTACCTGGACGGTTTCCGATTGTTCGGGCAATACTGCCTCTGTTTTTCAGGTGATCACCGTTGAGGACAATACTCCTCCGGTACTGGCTGTTCCGGCAGATGGCACTTTCAATTGTGATGCCATTCCTTCCGCAGCTGCCGCCGTCACTTCGGCTACGGATGATTGTTCTACTCCTACCATAGTGTATGATGGCGAAACCATCGTTGGCGGCGGTTGCCCTTATGAGATCCACCGTACCTGGACCGCTACCGATGCCTGTGGCAATGCCGTAAGCCAGACACAGGTCATCACCGTTCAGGATACCGTGGCCCCGGTATTTGTGAATAGCCCGCAGGACATGACCGTATGCGAAGGCAGCCTGCCTCCCCTTGCCAGCCTCAACTGGGCCGACAACTGTGACGGCGCCGGCACGGTGAACGGAACAGAGTCCACCAATGGTTTGAACAATCCGGAGATCATCACCCGGGCCTGGGCTTTCACCGATGCCTGCGGCAATACCGTAAACCACACTCAAACCATAACTGTGGTGGCAGCCCCGGCGGTCAACGCAGGCGAAGATAGGTCCATCTGCGAGGGCAGCCAAGCTGCTTTATCAGCAACGGTTACCGGCGGAGCAGATACCACTTTCTGGTCCAGTATGGGCGACGGTACTTTTGATGGAACTTCCAGCCCTGATGCCCTGTACACTCCCGGCCCCAACGACCTGGCTATCGGGCAGGCAGCTCTTGTCTTTTCTGCCCGCCCCGCTGCCGCCAACTGCCCGGCAGCCACGGATACCGTTGTCGTGAATTTCGTACCGCTTCCTTCCGCCGATGCTGGCCCCGGACAGGAGATCACCTGCGATGTTCCCTCCGTTACCATAGGTACCCCCGGCGTTGTAGGTATGCTCTATGAATGGAGCGGGCCGGGGATCGACGATAATAACCGGAATAACCCCACCCCTGTAGTCGGGGCTCCGGGGCAATACATCCTGAACGTCACTGCCGCAGGCACGGCTTGCAGCGTTTTCGATACAGTGTTGGTCAGCACGGATACCGGCTTTCCCGTTGCAGCAGCTGGGGGAAACCAGGAGGTCAACTGCATACAAACTGAGGTAACTCTCGATGGGAGCGGGTCTTCTGTCGGTGCAGACTTCACCTTGTCCTGGTCCGGGCCGGGCATCGATGGTTCCAATCAAAACCAAATCAGCCCGGTGGTTACGCAACCGGGCATGTACACGCTCACGGTAAGTAATACGGCCAATGGATGTACCGCCACTGCTGAAGTATCCGTTCTGGTGGACACCCTGCCTCCAGTGGCGGATGCCGGTTCCCCGCAATTGATCGACTGCAATAATCCGATAGTTACACTGGGCGCTGGCAATTCTTCGGCTGGTACGGATATCATATACCAATGGCTGGCGCCAAATGGCGCTCCGCTGGGCTCGGGTGCCATGCAGGCGGTAACACAGGAGGGCATTTATTCCCTGGTAGTCAGGGACACTACCAATGGTTGTTCGGACATGGCAATAGCGGAGGTGCTTATCGATACCCTGCCCCCTGTTGCCAATGCCGGGCCGGACCGGACATTGACCTGTACCCAGCCCTCCATTACACTCAACGCCGGCGGAACCAGTGTAGGCGGGCAACTGGCCTTCGAATGGAGACGGGATGGTACTCCGGTTGGCGTAGACTCTACCCTGGACATCTCCGTACCCGGTATTTACACCCTGCTGGTGGTTAATACCTCAAATGGTTGTTCCCGTACCGACGAGGTCCTGGTAACGGAAAATACCAGTGCTCCGGTTGCCGATGCCGGAACCGGGGGACTGCTTACCTGCACGGACAATTGCCTCGTCCTTGGCGGTGCGAACACCTCTGCCGGCCCGAACTTTACCTACGAGTGGATGGGCGCCGCCCATGCGGTGGCCAATGCCAATGCCCCTGCTCCCGAGGTTTGTGCTCCCGATACTTATACTCTTGTGGTCACCAATACGGACAATGGCTGTACTGCTACCGACGCTGTGGCAGTTGCGGAGGATGCCAGCCTGCCCACGGCGGTGGCCCGCAGCAACGATACCCTGAGTTGCGAGGTGGCTGAGGTAGTCCTTTCCGGCGCAGGTTCCACTTCGGGTACTGAGATTGAATACCAGTGGAGAGACGACAGCGGGCAATTGATCTCCACTGGCCTGGAGGCCACGGTTGCTTCACCCGGCCTTTACAGCTTCACTGTGATCAATACCCAAACCCAGTGCCAGTCCTCTACGGTGGCCCAGGCCTTCATCGATACCTTACCTCCGCTGGCGGATGCCGGCGCCGGCCTGGCGCTCGATTGCGCCCATCCCAGTGTGATGCTGGGCAGTGGCGCAGTGGCCCAACCCGGGGTTCAATACCAATGGCAGGATGCGAATGGCAACATCCTGGGAACCGGCCTCAACCAGCCTGCATCGGTTCCTGGCCTGTATACCTTGTTGGTTGTGGATACCGGTAATGGTTGTAGCGCTACCGATGAGGTTTTTGTTACCGATAACGTCATTTATCCCCTGGTGGACGCCGGCGCCAACCGGACATTGAACTGCATCAACGGCACGGCCTTTCTCGATGGGAGTGGCAGTAGCGCCGGCGGTGGTTTCGCATACTCCTGGTCTGGCCCGGGTTTCTCCTCAACTGAGGTTAGTCCTCAAATAAATACGGGGGGCACCTATGTATTGTCTGTCACCAATACCTCCAATTCCTGTTCGGCGACGGATACGGTGGCGGTAGCTCTGGACACGATCGCTCCGATAGCGGACGCCGGGCCGGATGAGCTGTTGACCTGTGCGGTAACGGACGTTCAGCTGGATGGCGCCGGCTCGGATCAGGGCGCCGGCCTGGCCTATGCCTGGACGGATGTGTCAGGTGCAGTGGTCGGCAATGGCCTTGCTTTACCCGTGAACACCCCGGGCATTTACCAGTTGTCCGTTACCAATACCCTGAATGGCTGTACGGCGGCTGATGAAGTCGTCGTTGAGATCGACACTATTGCTCCGGCCGCCATGGCCACTGTGAATGGCCTGCTGACCTGCATCCAAAACCAGGTTGCCCTCGATGGAACCGGCTCCGATGCGGGCAATAACCTTACGTTCCTCTGGTCGGGGCCCGGGGTAGCAGGGGACAGCTCCCTCCCGGTGGCCGCCGCAACCGAACCGGGCCTGTATACCCTAACGGTGGCCAATACTCTTAATGGTTGTTCTGCTTTTGCTGCGGCCGAGGCCCGGCAGGATACGACCCCTCCCATGGCCTTTGCCGGGCCGGCACAGGAACTGACCTGCCTGGAACCGTTAGTTACCCTTCAGGGGGGGGCTTCTTCCCCAGGTGCAACCTTTCTGTGGAGTGGCCCGGGGATAAACCTTTTCAACGAAACCATACCTGGCCCAACCGTTGGACAACCCGGGTTATACGGCCTGGTGGTTGTCGATACGGCTAACGGCTGCTCCTCTGCACCTGCAATGGTGAGTGTGGCTGATAATCGCGCCTTACCCCTGGCGGAGGCAGGGGCAGGGGGTAACCTGGATTGCCGCACCCCGACGGCCTTGCTCGATGGCTCCAATTCAGCCCAGGGTGACACCATCTTCTACCAGTGGTACTTTAACGGGCAGGCGATGGACGGGGCAACCACGGCACAGTGGGAAGTGGATGCCGCCGGTGAATACATCATTGAAGTCCGCAACAGCAGCACAGGTTGCAGCAATACGGATACCGTCACGGTAGGCGAAAATACGGACGCTCCGGCAGTGCGGGCCGAAGGAGCAACAACACTAAACTGTTACCAGCCTGTTGTATCATTGACAGAAACGGCTTCCGCCGGCCTTCCCAACCACTCCCTGGAGTGGTTGACTTTCGGTGGCAACATCGTTTCCGCCAATACCAATGGCCCCGCAGTGGAGGTGGATGCCGCGGGCCTGTATATCGTCATTGTCCGGAACCTTGAAAATGGCTGTGAGCAATCAGATACCGTGCGGGTGGAAGAAGACCGGGAGCAACCGGATCTTAGCCTGGAAGAAAGTTACCGGCTGGATTGCCGAGAGGGGAGCGTAACGATCGCCCCCTTGTTTTCAGGGAGCGCAGGCGAGTTGGAATTCGAGTGGTCGGGGCCCGGTTTTGCCGCCGATGCGGTAACAGTAGGGGTTTCTCAGCCGGGAACATACACCCTGGTAGCTACTTTGTTGAGGACGGGTTGCCAGGCTACGGCCAGTACGATGGTTTTGGGAAGTGTGGGAGTGGATCAGGTAGATGTCGAAGTGTCCTCCCCGGATTGTCCGGGAGAGGCAAATGGATTCATCCAGGTGGGTACGGTGAGCGGAGGTGTTCCGCCCTTCCTGTTCGCGCTGGACGGTGGCCCATTCATGGCAGAGCCAAGCCTGGGCCCTTTAGCCCCGGGAAATTATTTATTGATAGTGCAGGATGCGGAAGGTTGTGAACTCGAGCAAATGGTTACCATTCCGGAAGCGGAGCCTTTTTCGGTCAGCCTCGGAGAAGATATTGAGCTCGTTGCCGGTGACAGTGTTCAGTTGGCCGTTCAACCTTCGGGGGCAGTTCGGGTTTACACCTGGCTGAGCCCGGATGAAAGCTCCATCAGCTGCCGGGATTGCCCGGCGCCGGTCGTTGCGCCGACATTGACGACGGTGTATACTTTAGTCGCAGAATCGGAAGAAGGATGCCGGGCGGAGGACGCCATTCTGGTGCGGGTAATCCGTCGGGATGAGGTCTACACCCCCAATGCTTTTTCTCCAAATGGCGATGGAAAGAACGATTATTTCACACTCTATACCCGCCACGAGACAGTTCTGATCCGAAAACTGGAGGTATTTGATCGCTGGGGAAACCTATTGTTTGAGGCGGAAAATATTCCGGGGAGTGTGCCGGAATTGGGTTGGGACGGGAAGTTTAGGGGTAATGAGATGGATGGAGGCCTATACCTTTTCTGGGCAGATCTGGCCCTGCCGGACGGCCGGACGAAACTGGTGAGTGGGGAAGTGATGCTTATGAGGTGAGCAGAGGGGCTGGTATCCGGATGGGGGTGGCCTGCTAATTATCCTGCCGGGGACAAGGAGGGAAAAAGAATAGATAAAATTATTATTTTAGCAAAATCAAAAGGATTTTTGCAAAAAGTCCATAATTGACGGCCTTCTATTCTTGTTTTCTGCCCGGCTTTTAGTTCTCAAACTGTAAACAGACAAAAGAACATGTTGCCATGCGAATGGGGCAGCATAGCGAATAATTATGCTAAATAACAAATCATTGCTAGATCATGAAAAGAAACGGTTTACTCTATCTGCTTTTCTTTCTCGGCCTTTCTATGGCCGCGAATGCGCAATCCTTCTTTTTAAGGAGCAGTGCCTCTGCCTGTGATTTCGGAAATACCAATGCTTCCTGCCAGTTGACCGACCCGGACGGGGATGGCGTCTATGAACTGGCCTACGACTTCGGGGCATCGCCGATCGGCCGGCAGGAGTTTAAGATCTACCGGAGCGATAACGACACCTGGTATCCTCCTTTTGCCAACTCCTGGTTTCGCCATACCGGTGGTTCGGTGATCTTTCGGATCAATACGGCCGACTTTAAGGTGGAAGCTATTGATGGCCTTTCCGAACCCCTGTGCGCGCCGGGAGAATGGAACGGCTTTAACCCCTCTTCCGCTCCGATGGTAAATACCGGTGGAACGAACTGGTGCTATACCGTTCCCACGGCAGGCACTTACGCCTGGAAGCCTACTGTTTGCGGAGGTTTTGATTCCTGGGAGCCGGGCAACGGAGAGCGCAATGTCAACTCTCTCAACTGGAGCATAACCACCACTTCCGATAACGAACAATTTTGCGTAACCTACAACCCGGCCAATGGTCGGGTAACTTATGCCAACCCACCCACCGGGATCTACCTGCGCGGCAGCCAGGGTTTCCCCTGCGACTTTGGCAATACGAACCCCTCTTGTCAACTGGAGGACCCGGATGGGGACGGGGTATTCGAACTTACTTATGATTTCGGCCCTTCACCTATCGGCCGCCAGGAATTCAAGATCTACAATGCCAATACCGATACCTGGTATCCGGGAGGGCCCAACGCCTGGTACAACCACCAGGGGGGGGAAGTAACGTTCCGGTGGGACTCCAATACGGGAGAGGTTGAGGCTGTGGAAGATGGTTCCAATCCCACCTTATGTGCTCCCGGCCAGTTTTCCAACTGGGATCCCAATACCCCTATGTCTCCCATGGGCAATGGGATATGGTGTTTCAATGTAGATGTAGCCGGTACTTATGATTGGAAACCGGTGGTTTGCGGCGGGTTCGACTCCTGGCAGCCCAACAACGGGGAGCGCAGTGTCAACTCCGGCAACTGGCAGGTTACCACCAGCGCCAACAACGAGCAGATCTGTGTGGTATACGATAGCGCCACCGGCCGGGTCAGCCCGACGGCCGTGCCTTCCAACATCCCCACCATGTCCGAATGGGGCGTTATGATCCTGGCTCTGCTGATGCTCATTTTCGGAGCGTTGGTAGTCCGCCAGCGGAAGCTCGTTCTGGCCGGTACGCAGAGCAGCACTTCCTCCTGGCGCAACCTTCCGTTCGATAAGGCGTTTTTCCCGAAAGCCCTGTTATTCATCGGGCTGGCGGTTGTGGCTGCTTTTGCAGTTGCCATAGCCTTCTTCGGTTATGAGATGACCAGCGCCGACCTGCCGGGTAGCCTTTTGGCGGCGCCGCTTCTTGCCTATCTGGTAACGTTGCTGCGGGAAGAACAGCAGCAGTAGCATTGCGGAATACATCGTAAACAAATAAAAAAAGTGGCTGGACACTGAAAAGTTCCAGCCACTTTTTTGTTTTTTTACTACACACAGGATGAATCTGGTGCGTCCAAAATTCAACTGAATGGAACAAAAAGAACGCCGGCTGGCAGCCATCATGTTTACTGATATCGTGGGTTATTCTTCCATGATGCAAAAGAATGAGGAGCTCGCCAACCGCATGAGAGTGAGGCACCGCGAGGTATTCCAGCGGTTACACGAGCGCTTCGGCGGAGAGATCCTTCAATACTTTGGCGATGGCACCCTGAGCATATTTCCCAGCGCTGCCGCTGCAGTAGAATGTGGTGTGGCCCTGCAGCAGGCTTTGAAAAAGGATCCTCCGGTGCCGATCCGCATCGGCATTCATACCGGAGATATTACCTTCAGCGAAGAGGAAGCCTATGGGGATGGTGTGAATGTGGCCGCCCGTATCGAATCGCTCTGTGTACCGGGAGGGGTCTTCATTTCCAGCAAAGTGTACGATGATGTCAAAAACCATTCCCGGCTGAGGGCCAAGCCGTTGGGGGCCTTTCAGCTCAAAAACATCCACGAAGACGTTTCCGTATACGCCATATCGAACGAAGGAATTACAGTACCGGAGTACGAATGGCAAACTCCGGGGCAAAAAAAAGCGCCGGTTCGGGCCAGAAAGGGCGGCAGGAAGAAAAAATGGGTGGCAGCTCTGCTCGCCCTTTTATTCGGCATTTTCGGTGCGCACCGTTTTTATCTGGAACAACGCAACCTGGGTTTCCTGCACCTGGGGTTCTTCTTTCTTGCCGCTTTTATCATTCCGGGCCTGGATGAATTGCTGGGTATACCGGCCATCATTGGATTCATTGACTTTATTGCCTTTCTAACCATGCCTAAGGCTACCTTTGACGACAAATACAACAAGGCCGCCGTAGAAGAGACAAAGGCTGCCCTGGAACAACAGGAGGCTCAGGCGCGCCATCCTAAACAAATCTTAAAGGAACAATTCGAACAGTACCGGCAAAAGGGAGAAGAGGCCTACCGGGATTACGACTATGAGGGCGCCATTGAGTATCTGATAAAAGCCATTGAGATCAAGTACGACGATCCGGAGGCGCACTTCCTGTTGGCCTGTTGTTATTCCGTTAATGAAGAGGTGGAGAAAGCGCTGTCTCATTTGGATGTAGCCGTAGCTTTCGGGTTGGATGATTCCGAACGGATACGATCCCACGGCGACCTGTCCTTCTTGCGCGTTCAGCCTGCCTTCCAGGCTTTTCAGCAGAACGGTTTCCGCCTGGTCAAAGAACTTCCTCCTGCCGGCAGCGAATGGCTGGATCCGGACGATTCCGGCGAGGCCGGCCTGCTGGAACAACTCAACCAACTACAAAGATTATGGCAGTCCGGCGAATTGTCGGATAAAGAGTACCAGTTGCGGCAGGAAGAATTGAAGTCCGGAAAAGATTGACCGTTCCTACCTGGAACTATACAGAACCGGATTAAGCGGCGTATCGATCACTTCACCCACCCGGGCTTCCGGGCACCATGTATCCCAATCGGCCTGTTGGTTCTTGTTTTCCGGTGCTTTCAGGTGCATATTCTCATCCATGTAGATGATGGTCATTACCTGTCGCATTTGATCGGTGGTATTGGCGCCGGCACGGTGGAAGAGCCAGCCGGAGTGGAAGCTGGCTTCGCCGAGTTCGAAGGGTTCGACGACGTGCTGGTAATCCGCTTCCCGGAGCAGCTGTTCGATCTGCTTTTCACTTTCATCGCTGATCTTCAGGCTGCGGCCATTGTTGAGCCGGTGGCTCCGGGCGCTGAACTCCAGGGGGCCCATGGACAAGGGTGTTTCCTGCAGGGGTATCCACACGGTAGTGGTGCGGTCATTCGACAAGGGCCAGTAGTACTGGTCGGCATGCCAGGGCGTAAACCCTCCGCCCGGCTCCTTGAACAGCGCCTGGTCGTGGTAGAGGCGCACCCCGCCTACCCCCATGAGCTCCGCAGCGATACGAGCCAGGCGCCGGCTGAACACCAGGCGTTTGATCTCTTCGCTTTCCAGCCACAAATTCATGACCTGCAGGAAGGCCTTGCTGTAGGTATCGCGCTCTTCCATGGGCAGGTGCATGGTGTTTAAGGCTTTGACCTTTTCGCGGATCACCTTGCTGTAGTAGTTCAATACTTCCGGTGGCAGTACCTGTTTGAGCTTGATGTAGCGGTTTTCCTGGTAGAACGCGAGCTGATCAGGCGTTAGGGGGTAGGGTTCGTCTAAAATTTCCAGCATAGCAGTTGTTGCGCTTATGGTGCTTTTTTAAAAAACAGGGTAACTATCAGCATTTCGCTTTTAGCGGTTCGCTATTCGCAGCACTATGCCCCTAATTGCAGGAATCCAAGCTCAAGAAACCAGTTCTTTGCCTTAAATCCGGGTTTTGAGGCAGCGTTTAGCGAACGGCGAATTGCGAACAGCGAATAGTTACAAAATAGGTACATGGATGCAAATAGTGAAACGGAAAACCGGGGTTGAGCCCTTAATATTCACTAATTCACTCATTCCGCCCATATACCTACGCTGGCGTAAAGATACTTCTGGATAGAATGGTACCCCACTTCAACCGCACCTTTTTTTTATAAGAAGAGGATACCGCCACGGGCATATCGGAAAAAGGTTTGGGAAGCAGCTATAGCCACTTCCCGGTGGGGATCTCCGTCGACTTGACAAGCCTGGCCCGGTTTGAGAAGAAAGACTATAGTAAGATGCGGGCATCCACTACCACTATCCCGTTTTTCTGGGCAAATACCGGGTTGAGGTCTATTTCCTGGATTTCGGGAAAGTCTGTCACCAGCTGTGACAACCGGAGCAAACCCTCTACGATGGCCTCCATATCGGCGGCAGGAATATCGCGGAAGCCTTTCAGTAATTTGTAGGCTTTCACCTCCTGGATCATCTCCTGCGCATCTTCACGGGTGATTGGTGCAAGTCGAAAAGAAACATCCTTTATTATCTCCACATATTTTCCACCCAGGCCAAACATGATCAAGTGGCCCTGGTGCTCATTGTACCGTACCCCGAATATCAATTCCGCTCCTTCGGTGACCAGTTCCTGCACGAATACTCCTTCTATATGAGCGCCTGGTTTTTTATTTGTAACCTGGGTTATGATCCTGTCGTAGGAATTGGCAAGTTCCTCCTCATTGTCAATATCGAGTATCACACCTCCGGCGTCGGATTTATGGATGATATCGGGGGAGACCACGCTTATTGCCAGCGGGAAACCAATTTCCGCACCTGCCTCCAATGCTTTTTCTTTGTTTGATGCAAAGCGATGGCGGGCTGTACCGATCCCATAGCTCTCCAGTATGCGATAACTTTCCGGGCCTTTGAGGAAGGCGGATCGGGCATTGCGAAGTTCTTCTTCCACTGCCTTTTTCCCTACTTTAAAAGTAACGATTTCCCCCTGTTGGCGCTTACTTAGCTGAGTAAAGCGTATGGCAGTCGTGCAGGCCTGCACTGCATTCTCGACGAAGGGGTAATTCGGGACTTTCTTCTGTCGCAGGATGTGTTCGGCCTTTTCCATTACCGACACCTCAAAGGAGGCGAAGGAGGCTGCTACGGTGATGCCCTTTTTGCGGGCTGTATCTGCCAGACGGGCCACGGTGCCGGCGATCACTTCCATGTCCGTCATCATTTGCGGGGTACATATGATGAGAAGAACGTCGGCCTCTCCGGAGTGGAGGATGGTTTCCAAAGCGTGTTCATAGCGGCCGACCCCGGCATCACCCACCAGGTCGACAGGGTTGCGGACGCTAACCGTTTCCGGCAGTTTTCGCATCAGTTCTTTCTTCAATTCTTCAGACAATTCGGGAACCTGGGCGCCCAGCCGCTCCGCTTCATCGGCGGCGATGATGGCCGGCCCGCCGGCATTGGTCACAATTACCATGCGGCTACCTTTAGGTATGGGTTGTTCGGACAGGCAAAGCGCCTGGCTGAACAATTCTTCAATACTCCCTACCCGGATGATCCCGGCCTGACGGAATAAAAAGTCGAGTACGTCATCGCGTTGAGAGAGCGCTCCGGTATGTGAAGCTACCGCTCTTTTTCCGCTTTTGCTCCTGCCGGATTTGATGGCCAGGATAGGCTTGGCATTTTTTCCCCTTGTAAGGAGGGAAGCCGTGTTGATAAAAGCCCTTGGATCAACCAGGTCTTCCAGATACGCCAGAATGACTTCCGTGGAGCCGTCCTGGGCAAGCAGGCCCAGCATATGGTTCTCATTGAGCATGGCCTTGTTGCCCAGAGAGATAAACTTGGAAAAACCAATGCCATTCTCGGCTGCGAACTCCAGCCCGTAAACGCCAACAGCGCCACTCTGAGAAAGGAAAGAAACATTGCCTCGTTCGGCCTTGCGGCGGGCGAAGGTGGCGTTCATCTGCACATCCGGGGCTGCGTTGATGATACCGAGGCAATTGGGCCCCAGAAAAGTGATCCCATGCCTGAGGGCAATCGCGATGATCTCCTTCTCCAATGCTTTTCCCTTTCCTCCAATTTCTTTAAAGCCAGCAGTGATAATAACGGCGGCTTTGATGTGTTTTTCTCCACACTCTTCCAATACCTGAGGCACAATTTCCCGTGGCACGGCAATAAGGGCGAGGTGTACCTCCTCCCCGATATCCAGGACAGACTTGTAAGCCTTCAGCCCAAGGATGCTGTCTGCATTGGGGTTTACGGGATAGAGCCGCCCCTTGAAATTACCCAGCAATAGGTTTTTAAGCATGCCGAAGCTCACGCTGCTCTCGTCGCGCGAAGCGCCGATAATGGCAATGCTTTTTGGATTGAACAGTGCGGGAAGCAGGGTGGTGGTTTCGGTTTGTTGGACAGAGAGTAAGTCAGCCATTTTTAGTGGTTTTAAGAGAGATGGGTATATAATAAATAAACAGTCGAGAAGAAGGCAGGTTGTATGCTTCGCCTTTATATCAAGGCGGCGTTGGGAGTTCTGGATTATTTTCGGAAAGCCGGGCGAAATGCTATTGCCTGATCAAAATCAGCTCTGAGTCTGACAATTATCAGGGCATCCGATTGATCCTTCTAATACCTTAGGAAACAAAGCAATACTTATGAAAGGGATCATTCTGTACCGCTCCCAGTATGGCAGTACCGAGCAGTACGCCCGGTGGCTGGCAGAGGATATGAAATTGCCGTTCATGGAGCTGGAACAAGCTCGGGAACAAGACATTCGCCCGTACGGGTTCCTGATCATCGGCAGCAACATTAAAGTCGGGCACATCCAAGCCGCCGAGTGGATCAAAGAGCACTGGGATTGGCTGAAGGAGAAACGGCTGTTGCTTTTTTCCTGCTCAGGTTCCTATTCCGATGCGGAGGAACAGAAGAAAGTGCTGGAAAGCAGCCTGCCTCCGGAAATCAGCGGCTCTTTCCGGTATTTCCCGCTGCCCGGCCGGCTGAATAAGGACGAACTGACTTTCTGGGATCGCGTTATCGTATTCCTGGGCAGTAAAACCGTACCGGATGAAGCGGCCCGCAAACGGATGAAACACGGGTTTGATTATGTGGATCACGAGCAACTTGGCCAGCTCAAAGAGGTGGTGAAAAGATTTAAACAGGTGGTGGTGTGAGCATTAGTCCTTCCTCCCCACGAGCAAAAAGCTTTCGGGCAGCCCCTGTAGCGGTGCTCCCTCCCAGTCCCCTACGTGTCTACCGAACTCGGCTACTTCGATCAGGCGGCAACCAGCGTCAAGTACCGCCTGAATAAAGTTGCTCATTGTCCAGTGGAACTCATAACAAATATAATCGCCCGCCTCAGGCTCCAGGATGTTGTTGCTGAAGTTATAGCGGAAAGGGCCAAGGGCGAAATAATCCTTTTCTATCTCCAGCTTGCCGGTATGCTTCTTCCAGATGCGGCGGAACGGATGGTATTCATTGACCATGAATAAGCCGTCGGTACGTAGGATGCGTACTGCTTCGTTATAGTATTGCTGAAGATCAGAGATCCAAACTGCCACATGGCCGCCGGTGTATATAAGGTCGAACGCAGCATCCGGCAGTACGCTTAGATCGGTTACGTCTGCCTGGATGAATTTGATGTCAAGTCCCAGTTTTTCGGCCCGTTCCCTGGCATGGTCCAGTTGTTTTTCGGAAATATCGATAGAAGTAACCCATGCCCCCATACCTGCCAGGGCGAGAACGGCCATATTGTCACCACTACCCAGCACAGCTACTTTTTTGCCGGCTATCCCGGTGGAATGGCTACCTACAGGTAACTTTGCCCGGGGAGAATACCAAAGGGACAGGTCTTTAAAGTATTTCATTTCTTCTGGGACAAAGACGAGTTCAGGGTGGGAGGGGATCTTCCGCCATGTGTCCCGTCGGTCAATCATCGCCTTCCATTTGGCAGCGGCAGCATCCCAGCGGTCGCGATTGGATTGGTGGTAGGAGTTCATAGCGAAAGGGTTAAATTTGTACAGGTGATTTAATGCAATTTATAAGGCATAAAACCTATAGAAAGTTCCCAGAATTCATTCCTCTTCTCTGCGATGGTCTAGCCAGGTTAACTTCACTCCTTCATTTCTTCACCTTTAAGGATAAATTCAAAGGGCACGTGCAGCCGTTCTGCCCAGCTTTTTTCCGAGTGTTCGGCGCCCGGAAATTTACAGGTCATCCAGTTTTCACCTTTGATATATCCGCTAGCTTTCATCTTTTCATCCATGGTCAATTGTAAGGGCTCGTACAAACTATCGAGGGTTGCCGTTCCATAGTCGAAGTAGATCTTGTGGGTAGCCGGTTTGGGCAGGTGCTCACCGAAGTAATCGATCAGGATTTGGGGCATCATTGGGTATTTGCCCTGCAGGCTTACCGGCCAGTGGGTTGAAAGGCAGGCTGCGCGTCCGAAGATATTCGGATAACGGCAGATGGCGTATAGGGAGATCAGCCCGCCCATGCTGGAACCGGCGATATAGGTGTCCTCCGCGGCAGTCAGGGTGCGGTATTGCTGGTCGATGAAAGGCTTGAGTTCCTCTACCAAAAATTTGAGGTAAGCATCAGACAAGGGCGCCGCGCCGTATTCTTTTTGGAATATGGCTTTCAGGCTGTCGGGGAAAGCATTGAAGGGGGCCTCCGGTAAATATTCTGCAAAGCGCCTGTCCGTGTTCCAAATCCCCACCACGATGGCGGGGCGGGCCTTTTTTTCCCTGATCAGCTTTTCAAGGGTTTCATCCACCCCCCATTCGGCTCCGCCGAAGGCATTGCCGGGGGTGTACAGGTTTTGCCCGTCGTGCATGTACAGGACGGGGTAGCTCGTATTCCCCTCCTGCTCGTAACCGGGTGGAAGGTATACATCGACATTCCGGGGCGTAACATACCGGGAGGGGAAATTGCTATGATTAACTACGGTGCCTTTCTCCGCTGTATTCAGAGTCGTGGCGGTATTGCAGGCGCAAATACCCAAGGCAGCCAGGAGGCATGCCTGAAGCAGGCGGATTCCATTCATCATGTTCGGCAATTTTGATCGATGCTGTAAATTCCAAAGATCTTGATAAATATCCCAATACTGACTAAAGTCATTTTTCCACAGGGAAATTCTCCAGAACTTTTTGCTGAAGATGGGGCTTTCGCCATTGCGATCTGCCGGTTCTTTTCCCGGCGGCCCAACATCTGAAGAAAATGGCTGTTAGATAAGTAATTGCCATTACATTCAATAACCAAACGCAAAGCTAACCATGAAAGAAGGCTGGGTAAAAATCTATTCTTCCGTAGAGGAATTCAAGGCCAGGATCGTTGAAGACATTCTCAAGCAGAATGGCATCGAAAGCCATATTCTGGAAAAACGCGACTCGGCTATCCCCTCGCTAGGAGAATCCAATCTGTATACACCACAGGAAAAGGCGGAGGCTGCACTGGCCATCCTGAAGAAGGAGCAACTCATCGAGGTTGAGGAGGAATAAACGGCCGTGCCAAGGGGTGTTGGTGTAAGTGGGAGCCGCTCCCAACCTTTTCTTCTTCCATTTGTATTCAATGGAAGAAAACAACCTCACTATGAAAAATAAAGAAAACTGGAACGAGCTCAGCCGGGAGGAGGAATACGTCATTGCCAACAAAGGCACGGAACGGCCCTTTACTGGGGAATACTACAACAATAAAGCGGCGGGCGTGTATATGTGCCGCCGTTGTGAAGCACCTCTGTATCGCTCTGAAGATAAGTTTGATTCCGGTTGTGGATGGCCCAGTTTTGATGATGAGATACCGGGCGCCGTACGCCGGGAGCGCGACGCTGACGGGCGCCGTACAGAGATACTCTGCAATAATTGCGGAGGACACCTGGGCCACGTCTTCATTGGCGAACGCTTTACTCCCAAGAATACCCGCCACTGTGTCAATTCATTGTCGATGAAGTTTATCCCACAGGAAGAATGGGAGAAGATGGCGCCGGAAAAAAAAACTACGAAATAGCCGTATTTGCCTGCGGCTGTTTCTGGAGTAAGGAATATTTCTTCAGCCGGGCGGAAGGGGCCATCGCTACCCGGGTGGGATATACCGGCGGCCACCATGATTTCCCAACCTACAAGGATGTTTGCTCCAAAACTACCGGCCATGCGGAAGCTGTAGAGGTTACTTTCGATCCGGAGCGTATTTCTTATGAGGCTCTGGCCCGCCTCTTTTTCGAACTCCACGACCCCACCATTGACCGGCGGGATAAGGGCGGACAGTACCGTTCCTCCATTTTTTATCAGAACGAAGGACAAAAGGCCGTTGCCCGGCAACTCATTGAAGAGCTGCAGCGCAACGGCCTTCTGATCGTCACTCAATTGGAGCCTGCCGCTACCTTCTGGCAGGCGGAGGCCCGCCATCAGAAATACTGCGACACGCGGGGGATGGTGCCCAAAGCGAAAACCTACCGGCTCAAACGGAAGGTATAGGAGACCCCGAAAGAACCGAAAGAGTCATAGCGGTCTCCTCCCCTCCGGTAGAGGTTGGAGATATAAGCAGCCTCGTCGGGGTCGAGGTCGGGGCGGCTCAGTCGGGCTGCCAGTTCCCCCTTCTCCTCATAGATCTTGTTGTAGTCGAGCACTGCACCGGTTACATCATCCAGATAGTCGGTAAACAACTTCCTGGCACAGATCTCGAGGCTTAGCGCGCCGCGTTCTCCCAAAAGCAGGCGCAGTCCGGCCCCAACCGGAATGGCCAGTTGGGTTCGGTTGTAAGGCCGATCATAATCTTTCAGCCCCTGTCCCTCCGTACCGAGTGGCTGCAAAGCAACAAACCCCGATTCAAACTGGGCTTCCGGGTCGAAATGGAAAACAGATACGCCGGCAAAGAAATAGGGCGTGATCAACGGAGGGTCTCCCATGAAGTTATCCGGAATGAGATACCACTCACCGACTACGTTCGCTTCAATGAGGTTGGTTTGGAATGCCAGTTTTCGCTGTGGATAAGCGCCATCGGCGTCACTGCCTCGAAGATTGCCGTAGGTAAGGCTGCCACGAAGGCCGAGGACACCGCGGTTGCGGTAACGGAAAACGATACCACCTGATGGTTCGATGAACCGGGTGTACCGGGGTAAAACTTTCGGGGACAGGTCGCCGCTATAGAAAGCTCCTCCGAAGTAAATTCCCCCTTCAAAATCCTGTGCCTGCACGAGCACCGCCCATGCCAGTAGTGTACTGATCAATAGAAATCTCATAATATGTTTGTTTTAGCAATTTACGCATCCAGGCCCCGGCGTAACAAGCTTGTAGTTGTTACACCTTCTGGCGTATGGTTCAACCCTTCGGGCCGAAACGTTTCTGTTCTGTCCTTTTTTGGGAGCTAAGCTGCGATTTGTCGATGAAGGCGGTAAAATGTATTGTGTGCCACCTTCGTCGTAATAAGGGGAATGACTTACTACCGTTGGGCCACTACTCGGTTTGTGTACCCTGCCGGTGTATAGACTGAGCAGATAGAAGCCGGGGGGAGCTCTGGTAACGAAAGCAAAAATGTACTTTTTGCCCCGGCGGCCATCGGGCTGCGAGGGGGGAAACCGCAGCCGCCGTCTGTTCTACTTAGTTTTACCTGCACCGCTTTGGGTGGAGGGGTGGAGAAAGATAGAAAAAGTTGCTTTTAGGCAGGGTTGGGGAACACCTTGAGTTCATTTGAATGCCCCCGTCGGTTGCCCGGATGGAAATGATCCGTGAAAAGGGCCGCTCCGTCCTGGCTTACCTGCCGAAGCCGATACTGATAACCGGCTTCTTTAATGATATTACGGTTTAAAAATACGTATTTATTTTGAGATAGTCCACTTTTTTCTTTCAGCCGGCCGGGTTGAGCCCAGGCAAAGGTTTCGCCTTGTGGCTTGAAGAAGGGCAGGGGATCAGAGCCATCGCTTTCGTTTGAACAGCAAGATCAGGCCCAGCGCGATCAATACCATGATCCCCCACAGTACGAAGTAGCTATACTCCCAGTGCAACTCCGGCATATTGTCAAAATTCATCCCATAGATACCCGCCAGGAAGGTGAGCGGAATAAAAATGGTGGACATGATGGTCAGCAGCTGGATGACATTATTCATCCGGAAGCTGATCTCGGAAAGATACAGGTCGTACAGGCCGCTCATCACATCGCGGTAGGTATCTATGGTATCCAGCACCTGGATGGTGTGGTCGTAAAGGTCGCGGAGAAAAATGCGGGTCGACTCTTCGATAAAGGGGCTATCGGTTTTGGAAAACCGGCCTACCGCTTCTCGTAACGGCGACACCATTTTGCGCAGCATGATCGATTGTATTTTCAGGTTGTGTATCTTCTCCTTGCTATGGCGGCCGGGGCGGGAAAGAACTTCCTCTTCCAGGTCGTCCAACACCTCTTCCAACTGGTCTAAAAGCAGATAATAATGGTCTACGATATTGTCTGTAAGGGCATAGGCCAGATAATCGCTTCCCCTTTTTTTGATCTTTCCCCTGCCGGAGTGGATGCGCTCCCGGATGGCGGGGAATAGGTCGTCTTCATCTTCCTGAAAGGAGAGGACGAATCCTTTTCCGGCATAAATGGCAACCTGCTCTGTTTTGATCTCCAGTTTTTCCCGGTCGAAGGAGAGCGATTGAACCGTGAGGAAGACGCCCGCCTCGTGTTCTTCAAATTTGGGCCGTTGCTGGGTATCGAGCACATCCTCGAGTACCAGAGGGTGGATGTCGAAACGGTCCCCAATAGCTTGTATCAGTTCCACATTGTGCAGGCCGCGAATGTCGTACCAACTCACGAAGGCCCCTTCTTCCGGGGTGGGAAGGGTTTCTTTGACATGCTGTTCAAATATTTGGCCTTCGGCATTGAACTGGACCAGCGTGACGTAGGTTTCCTCTACTTTCTTACGGCCGGTAAAGATCAGGGTGCCGGGGGGCAACCCCGTCTTGCGCGGGCGTTTGGGGAGGCGGACGACGGGAAGCTTGGCTTTACGTAAATTCATCATGCGGGGTAAATTACTTCAAATTTCGAAGAATGGAAAGTGCCGCCGGGAAGTAGGACTGCTTGAAAATATGAAGGAATCTTCATAAATTTGAGGGGCAAGAATGAGGCCAGTTGTTATGTGCCGGTGGTTAGATGATTGAAACCCAGGCAATAAACAACGGACAATTGGAAAAAGCTATTACCGATAACATACCAAACAAAATCTTCACCTACATGAAAATTGAGCAGATATACACCGGATGCCTGGCTCAGGGAGCCTATTATATCGAAAGCAAAGGGGAGGCCGCTATCGTCGATCCCTTGCGGGAAACCGAACCCTACCTGAAGAAAGCAAAAGACAATAACGCCAAGATAAAGTATATTTTCGAGACGCACTTCCATGCCGATTTCGTCTCCGGCCACCTGGACCTGGCGCAGAAAACCGGCGCGCACATTGTCTATGGCCCGACTGCGGAAACAGCCTACGAGAAACACGAAGCGAAGGACGGTGAGGAATTTAAAGTGGGGGACGTTACCATTCGCGTGCTCCACACGCCGGGGCATACTCCGGAAAGCACGACTTACCTGCTGCTGGATGAAAACGGCAAAGAACACGCTATCTTTTCCGGCGATACGCTCTTTATTGGAGATGTTGGCCGGCCGGACCTCGCCCAGAAAAAGGGCAGCCTGACCAAGGAAGACCTCGCCGGATGGCTCTTCGACAGCCTGCGCAATAAGATCATGCCGTTGCCGGACGATGTGATCGTCTATCCTGCCCACGGCGCCGGCTCTGCCTGTGGCAAAAATATGAGCAAGGAAACCTGGGATACCCTGGGCAACCAGAAACGGACCAATTATGCCCTGCGGGCTGATATGTCGAAGGAGGAGTTTGTCCATGAAGTAACGGCAGGCCTGCAACCCCCGCCTCAGTACTTCGCCAAAAACGCCAAGATCAACAAAACGGGGTACGAGAGCTTCGACGCCGTCATGGAGCGCGGCGCTCAGGCCCTGAACCCGGATGCATTTGAACTGGCCGCCAACGCGCACGACGCTGTGGTGCTGGACGTGCGGGATAAGGAGCAATTCGTCGAAGGCTTTATCCCTAACAGCATTTTCATCGGCCTGGATGGCACTTTTGCGCCCTGGGTGGGCGCGCTGATCCCCGACCTGCAGCAGCCCATTCTGATCGTTGCCCCCAAAGGCAGGGAGGAAGAAACCGTTATGCGCCTGTCAAGAGTCGGTTACGACAATGCCATCGGCTATCTGGACGGAGGCTTCGAAGCCTGGAAAGCGGCGGGCAAGGAGGTTGATGCCATCGACTCCATCTATGCAGACGAGTTTGCCCGGCGATTCAAGGCGCAGCCCGAGATTAAGATACTGGACGTGCGCAAGCCCGGAGAATGGAGCGCCGAGCGGTTGGAACCCGCCGAACATTTTGCCCTTGACTTCATCAACGACAACATGGCGGCTATCCGGCGTGATGAGTTGTATTACCTGCACTGCCGCAGCGGATACCGCTCTACGATCGCTGCTTCGATCCTGAAATCCAGAGGATATGACAATCTGGTCAACGTACAATCCTCTCTGGACGAGATCATCGCCGCCGGCATGCCCCGGACGGACTTTGAGTGTTCCAGCAAGGCCGGAGCATAGAGGAGGGGAGGGCAAGTGAGGTCATGGTGAAATGGCCTCATTGTCTCATTTGGGCAAGGAGTCCATTCAGCGATGTAAGTACCTGGACTGAAATACATGGAAATGAGGAGATCCAGCCCAGGCTAAAGCGTGGTGCAGGCTTCGGCAGCATTTCCACATGTTTTGCCATTGGTGTCCGGGTACATCGCCAGAAACAGTGAAACCGTTTTATCGTGAATAATATCCATTCTTACATCCCCATTCTAAGTTGGTTACCGAAGTATAAAAAATCATACCTCAGAGGAGACCTGTTGGCAGGCCTGACGGTAGGTGTGATGCTGGTACCACAAGGGATGGCCTATGGCCTGTTGGCGGGGCTTCCCCCCATTTATGGCCTGTACGCCAGTATCATTCCCTTGTTTTTGTATTCTTTTTTCGGGACCTCACGGCAATTGTCAGTGGGCCCGGTAGCCCTGGTTTCGCTGCTTATCCTGGCGGGCGTCGGGCAGTTTGCGGAGACCGGAACGGAAGCTTTCATCGGTATGGCCATAGCTACGGCCCTGATCGCCGGTGTGATACAGATCCTGCTGGGCGTATTTCGCCTGGGTTTTTTGATCAATTTTTTATCCCATCCGGTCATTGCCGGCTTTACTTCGGCCGCAGCATTCATTATTGGGCTCAGCCAGTTGAAGAACCTGTTGGGGATCAATATTTCCCGCAGTAATTTTATTCACGAGATCATCATCAGCACCGTTCAGAATATCGGGGATATCCACTGGCCCACCGTAGCCCTGGGCATTGGAGGGATCGCTTTTATTCTTCTCCTCAAGCGGATCAATAAGGCTATACCTGGGGCGTTGCTGGCGGTGATCGTCAGTACGGCGGCGGTGTATTTTTTTGGAATGCAGGAGCAAGGCGTGGAGATCGTGCAGGAAGTGCCCAAGGGGCTGCCATCGGTTTCCGTACCCCGGATCGACTGGCCGATGGTCTTGCAATTGCTGCCTTTGGCCCTAACCATCTGCCTGATCAGCTTCATCGAATCCCTGGCTATTGCCAAGACGATCGAGGCTATGCACAAAAGCTACCGGGTGGTGCCCAACCAGGAACTCATTGCCCTGGGGCTTACCAAGATCGGCGGGGCTTTTTTTCATTCCTACCCCACTACCGGCAGCTTTACCCGCTCGGCGGTGAACAATGATTCCGGCGCCCAAACCGGCGTTTCCTCTATGATAAGCGCCGTCCTCGTCGCGCTCACCCTTTTGTTCCTGACCCCCTTGTTCTTCTACCTGCCCAAGGCCATCCTGGCGTCTATCATCGTGGTTGCTGTGATCAACCTGGTGGATTACAAGGAGGCGATCCATCTGTGGCGTACCGACCGGGGCGATTTTATGACCATGATCGTTACCTTTGTGGCGACCCTTACTCTGGGTATACAAAATGGCGTATTTACCGGAGTGATCCTTTCCCTGGCCTTTATGATCTACCGGAACTCCAAACCTCACATTTCCATTCTCGGGCAATTGCCCAATTCCAGGAGCTATCGGAATATCAACCGGTTTGAGAAGGCCATCCGGCACAACGAGATCCTGATCGTCCGCTTTGATGCACAACTCTATTTTGGCAACGCCACCTACTTCCGGGAATCCCTCGAAGGACTGGTGGATAAGGAAGGCAAGGAACTCAAACTGCTTATCCTCGACGCCTCAAGCATCCACGACATTGATTCCAGCGGCATCAAGACCGTGGAGGAACTGATGGCCTATCTGCAACAGAGAGGGGTACAACTTTACCTTTCCGGAGCGATCGGCCCGGTGCGGGATATCCTCAAGAAGAATGGCCTGATCGAAAAGATCGGCGCCCGGAACCACTTCATGTTCATTCACGATGCGGTGGAGGCTTTCCATAAGCGGCAGCAATCCGGGGAAGAAGATACCTGGACGCCCGATGCGGTACAGACGAATGAGGAGCGCTAGGCCTCGTTATTTCAACCTTTTCTAAATAGAGCGGCCTCCCGATATTTTGAAGCCGTGGCTTGTTATATAATATATGCCTGATTAGCTTACCCTTTATTTTAGGGTCACCCAATGGACGGGGGTTCACCCCCTAACTTCTCTTTTGAATATTTTGAAATATGAAAATGTGTTCATACTTTTATCCGTCATTACAAAAATATATTCTGAAATAGAGCATGAAATACGGATTTATTATTGACAATCGGAAGTGCATTGGGTGTCACGCCTGTACCACGGCCTGTAAGGCAGAACATCAGGTACCGGTAGGCGTCAACCGCACTTGGGTCAAGCAGGTAGAGAAAGGCGAATTCCCACACACGCGGCGCCTGTTCTCGGTAATGCGCTGTAACCATTGTACAGATGCCCCCTGTGTGGAAATCTGCCCTGTTGAGGCCTTATTCATCCGGGATGACGGCATTGTCGATTTCGACAAGAACCGTTGCATCGGCTGTAAATCCTGCATGCAGGCCTGCCCCTATGATGCGCTTTACATCGACCCGGAAAACCACACTGCCGCCAAGTGCAATTACTGTGCGCACCGCGTCGATATCGGCCTGGAGCCGGCCTGTGTGAATGTTTGCCCGGAACACGCGATCATTTCCGGAGATATGGACGACTCGGAATCGGAGATCTTCCAGTTGCTGGGCCGCGAGCAGGTTACGGTCCGGAAGGCCGCCAAAGGCACTGTACCCAACCTGTTCTACATCAACGGGGACGAAGCTTCTCTCAATCCGGTGGCTACCGAAAAATCAGATGATTATCTCTGGAGCAATCAGGCGCGGGGTGTTGGGCACTTCGCCAAGGCCGCTGAAAAGATGGCTTTCTCCAACGGGGATGCGATCGATGCCCTGATGGAGGCCAATGGCCATACGACCTACGCCGGCAACGTCGCCCAAAATGGCGCCTCCAAGTCCATTGAATTATTGATGGACAAGCCCCGCCGCGTCTATGACGCTCCCGATAAGGGGGTTCTCTGGGGCTGGGAAGTTTCCGGTTATGTGCTGACCAAAGCCATTTCCGCCGGGGTCTTCCTGGTGGCGTTCTTCGGAGCCCTGTTCGGATGGGCCGAAGCCAGCGTTCCTGCCTGGTGGTGGGGCCTGGGCGCCGGGTTGCTGTTCCTGGCTGCCACCGGTGTGCTGTTGATCATGGACCTCGACCGGCCGGACCGCTTCCTGAACGTACTGCTGCGGCCCCAATGGAAATCGTGGCTGGTGCGTGGCGGTTATTCCTTCAGCATCTACGGCGGCTTGCTGACCCTGCTTGGCCTAGCCACCTACTTCGGTTGGGACCTGCTCAAAACGCCGGTAGAATGGGTTACGCTGATATTCGCCGTCCTGACTGCCGTGTATACTGCTTTCCTCTTTGCCCAGGCCCGTGGGCGGGATTTCTGGCAGAGCCCTGCCCTGGCTGTCCACATGCTGGCGCACAGCTTTATGGCCGGCGCGGCGGCATTTACCATCATTGCCCTGTTTACGCCGGCAACGGCCGAGTGGCTGGACTATTTGAAGTACCTGCTGATCACCGGCATCGTAATCAACTTGCTGACGGTATTGGTGGAGCTGACGATGACACACCCGACTCAGGAAGCCAAGATCGTGGTGCAAATGATCACTAAGGGGCGTTACCGCAGCCTGTTCTGGGGAGGCGCCATCTTCTTTGGCAACCTGGTGCCGCTGGCCATCCTGTTCCTTCCGGGTGTTGCCACGCCGATGTTGGCCCTTGCCGGCCTGATCGTGCTGATCGGCATTTACCTGACCGAGAAGATCTGGGTGGAAGCACCGCAGCGAGTACAGCTTGTATAAATTTTGTTGCTGCTTTTTGGCCGGTCCTTTCAGTGGGCCATCCGCCAAAAAACGGCAACGCCCGCAGAGCCCCGGCAGCTATTGAGCGTTGCGGGTTGTTGGCTCAACCCTTATAAGGGCAACCGGGAACCATCAAATAAATAACCAGTAACATGAATCAGCGAAAGCGCAGCCTCATAGAACAAATCGCAGAAAAACTGCGTATCATCCCCGATCTCAGCAATGCCGGCCCTGATCTGGAACCGCGCCTGATGGAGCCGGGCAAGCTTACCAAGTTCCCCCCTCCCGAAAAGTGGGACGATTGGGTGGAATACGAGGCCAAAGCCTGGCCCCGGGTAGAAAAGAAGCGTTATTCCATCGTGCCGACGACCTGCTTCAACTGCGAGTCGGCCTGTGGCCTTACAGCCTATATCGACAAGGAAACCTGGCAGGTCCGCAAATTCGAGGGCAACCCCTATCACCCGGGTAGCCGGGGACGGAACTGCGCCAAAGGGCCGGCCACCATCAACCAACTCACCGACCCGGACCGCATCCTTTACCCGCTCAAACGGACGGGCAAACGCGGCGATGGCCAATGGGAACGGGTCAGCTGGGATGAAGTGCTCGACGATATCGCCGGCCGGCTGCGCAAGGCCATCCAGGAAGGACGCAACAACGAGATCGCCTATCATGTCGGCCGCCCGGGCCACGAAGGCTATATGGACCGCGTACTGCAGGCTTGGAATGTGGACGGCCACAACAGCCACACCAATATCTGCTCTTCGGGCGCCCGATTCGGCTACGCTATTTGGTACGGCCACGACCGGCCGTCGCCTGACCACGCCAATGCCAAGTTCATCCTGCTCATTTCCGCTCACCTGGAGTCGGGGCACTATTTCAACCCTCATGCCCAGCGCATTATCGAGGGCAAGATGAAAGGCGCCAAACTGTGCACCATGGACCCACGTCTGTCCAACACGGCCAGCATGTCCGATTATTGGATGCCCAGCTACCCTGGTACCGAAGCTGCCGTATTACTTGCCATGGCCAAGATTATTCTGGATGAAGGCCTGTATAACCGTGATTATCTGGAAAATTGGGTCAACTGGAAGGAATACCTGGAGGCCCGCCACCCGGATAAAGAGAAGACCTTTGAAAACTTTATTGAGGCCATGCGGCAGGAATACGTTCAGTATACGCCTGAGTTTGCCGAGAAGGAAAGCGGGGTAAAAGCAGATATGATCGTCGAAGTAGCGCGATTGATCGGCGAGGCCGGCACGCGCTTTGCGACGCACAACTGGCGCAGCGCTTCTTCTGGCAATCTCGGCGGTTGGGCCGTATCCCGCGCCCTGCATTTCCTCAACGTACTGACGGGAAGCGTGGGCACGCCAGGCGGCACCTCTCCCAACACCTGGAACAAGTTTCACCCCCAGTTTTTCGATAAACCGCCCGCACAGAAGTTCTGGAACGAACTGCACTTCCCGAATGAATACCCACTGGCTTTCTTCGAGATGAGTTTCCTCCTGCCGCACATGTTGAAAGAGAACCGCGGTAAAATGGATGTTTATTTCACTCGGGTATTCAACCCGGTCTGGACCTATCCGGATGGGTTTAGCTGGATCGAAGCGTTAACGGATGAGGACAAGTTCGGCATGCATATTGCCCTTACGCCTACCTGGAACGAGACGGCTTACTTCGCAGATTATGTGCTGCCCATGGGCCTTGCCAGCGAACGCCACGACCTCAATTCCTACGAAACCCATGCCGGCGTATGGATCGCCTTCCGGCAACCAGTGCTGCGCGAGGCACTGCGGCGCGCCGGCAAGAAGGTGGAATTCACTTACGAGGCCAACCCCGGTGAGGTGTGGGAAGAGGACGAATTCTGGATACAGCTCAGCTGGCGCATGGACCCCGACGGCAGCCTGGGCATCCGCAAGCACTTTGAATCACCCTACCGGCCCGGGGAGTGCATCAACATCGACGAGTACTATCAGTACATCTTCGAACACACCAAGGGCTTGCCGGAAGCAGCGGCCAAAGAAGGCCTGACGCCGCTGGATTACATGAAGAAGTACGGCGCCTTTAACGTCGAACCCAGCGCTTACCACGGCCACTTGAGGGAACTATCTCCCAAAGAGATGGAGGGCGCCTCTGTAGACGCGGCCACGCAGGTGATCAGCAAAAACGGCAAGGCCATCGGCATCATGCACCAGGGCAAACCGGTAGAGGGCTTTCCCACGCCGTCTCGAAAGAACGAGTTCTACTCGCAGACCATGGTCGACTGGAAGTGGCCGGAATATTCCATTCCAACCTACATCAAGAGCCACATCCACGAAGAGGAAATGGACCGCGAGAAGGGCGATTATCCCCTGGTGCCTACCTTCCGCCTGCCGACGCTCATTCACTCCCGCTCTGGCAATGCCAAGTGGCTGTACGAGATATCCAACCGGAACCCGATCTGGATGCACCCGAGCGATGCAAAGAAGTTCAATGTACGCACTGGTGATTTACTGAAGGTCAATACCGACATCGGGTACTTCGTGGACAAGGTCTGGGTAACGGAAGGCATGAAGCCGGGCGTCGTCGCCTGCTCTCACCACCTGGGGCGCTGGCGCCGCCCGCAGGACGCCCCCGGCAACCGTTGGGCCGTCAATACCGTCAACATCGAAGCCGACGGCAACGGGGGGTGGAAAATGAATACCAAAAACGGTATTACCCCCTTCAAGAGCGATGATCCGGACAGCGCCCGTATTTTCTGGAGCGACGGTGGTGTACATCAAAATATCACTTTCCCCGTCCACCCGGACCCCATCAGCGGCATGCACTGCTGGCACCAGAAGGTCCGCCTGGAAAAGGCCAAGCCGAGCGATAAATACGGCGATATATACGTGGATACGAACAAATCCTTCGACCAGTATAAAAAGTGGATGGCAATGACGCGCCCCGCGCCCGGCCCTAATGGACTGCGCCGCCCGCTGTGGATGAAGCGCGCCCTGCGCCCTGCGGAGGAAACCTTCTACCTCGATGGCAAGCCTGAGGTGAAGCCGGAGAAGGAAAGGACGGATAAAGCTTAAGCAAGAATTACTTCCTAGTGGGAAAGTTTGGGCCGGGCTCCGTTGGAGTCCGGCCTTTTTTGTAATGGTGGTGGGATGCCCACTGGGATTGTTGAGGGCATTTTGAGCCTGCTTTCCGACAACTGCTGCCGGGTTTGACAAAGCGCTCTCTCTTCGTAAACCCGGCGGGCAGGCTGTTGTCCTTACAGTTTGTGCGACTTTACTACATACTCAGCCGGAATTTCCATAGTAAGGACATCGAATTCACCAAAAATAAACTTCATATACTGGCCGGGGGAAAGGAATAAAAGGCGATCCTCCACGTCGGAGTAGGTTTTAAAGTCCACTTCGAGCAGCCCATGGCCAGATCTGATCCAGGCCAGCGTGTGGCAGGAGATGGTTACTGGTGCATTTAGAACAGGGGTGATGCGTTTTAGTATCAATAATATGGGTATTTCGGAGATCACTCCAAATAGAAAATCCGGAAATGCCAAATAATAGAACGACACGAGCCCTTCCTTGGCTTATGATTTTTAATGTTTGGCCGTCTGCCCTACGGCTAATTTTGGGATTATGAATTTGAATGTTGCACCAAGGTAACAGTTCATTTAAGGGCATTAAACCTCAAAACGGCTGTTCACTCAGCGGGCTGACCGCATACTGCCATTTCAGAAATGCCTTGTATTGATACTTATCCAGAATACTTTCCAGCTGACGTGCCCAGCGATCCCAGGCGGCGAGCAGGGCGGTGTGGCGGGCGACCTTTTCAGGCTGGTCGAGGATGGCCTGCCGTTCTTTCCAGAAGGCCCGGTTGGTTTTTTTGATGGCCTTGAACTGCTCTGGGCTCAGGCGGAGGGTGGCCTGCATACTCTGGTTGAGTTGTTCCAGGCCGTTGCCGACAGTAAGGTAGAAAGAGGCATTGCTCAATGGTACAACTTTTTCAGCCTTCCAAGGCTCGGCTATTGAGTTTAGGCCGGCGGTGGCGAAGAGGGTGGTTGTAGCTAAAAAAGAAGCCAGGAGAAGATAGATTGCTTTGCTCATGATTTCGGGTCTTTAATAATAGACCAGTGAAAACGGCCTTTGTATTCAATGGGAGGAGGGGATTAACATAGATTTAACGGGCAGGGTTTAGGGACACGGAGCTACACAGAAGTTATATTCTCCGTGCATCTCTGGGATTGTTCATTTAACTGTGTCAATTTTTTCAACCCTTTCTGGAGGGCGGGAATCCAAGGGTGACAACCCTACCCGTGTTTTCCACATTTCAATGGGCCCAAACTCCAAAAAATTATTCAAAATTTTTTGGGGTTTTAGGCCTGTTGAAATTGTGGGAAACACCCTCCAGCAGGAACTTCTTTTCAATACAAGTGCTACTCCCGGCCCATCTCCGGGGATCATTGCAGGTATTTTTCGTACTCCTTCCCGAAGCGTTTTCGCAAATCATTTTGAATGGCTTTCCAGTGGAAGGCGTTGCGTTTCCAGGATTTTTCGTTGTGCATGAGCGCCAAATATAACTGTTTCAACAAGGCGCGTTCGCTGGCCCAGGCGCCCTTGGTTTTGGTTACCTTGCGCAATATCCGATGGAGCGCTTCCACCGGATTAGTGGTGTAGATCATCCGACGGATGTGCTGGCCAAAATCCATGAAGGCCATTAATTCCGTCCAGGCGCCTTCCCAGGCAGGGCGAATATTGTCGTATTTCTTATCCCATTTTTGGCCAAAAACTTCCAGCGCTATGCGAGCATGGCTTTCGGTTGCTGCGGTGTACACTTTGCGCAAATCTGCACATACGGCTTTCAGGTCCTTATCTGCTACAAACCGGGTACTGGAGCGAACCATGTGGACGATACAGCGCTGCACGATGGCGTTGGGGAAAACTGAATGAATGGCTTCCGAAAAACCTTCTAATCCATCCACGCAGGCGAATAAGACAGTCTCCACTCCTCGAGCCTGCAGGTCTTCCAGGACCCGTCCCCAGTGGCTGGCCCCTTCCGTGTCAAAGATATATAAGCCCAACACATCCCGTTGGCCATGCGCATCTACCCCATAAACCGTGTGGATGATCCGGCCCACAAAGCGGCCTTCATGCTTGGCCCGGAAATGGATCCCGTCCAGATAGAGGATCACATAGCAAGGCGAGAGGGGCCGTTGCTGCCAGGCCAATACCTGCTCCCATACCCGTTCGGTAATATTGCTGATCATGCCGGCGCTTAGTTCCACTCCATACAGCTGCCGCAACTGGTACCGAATATCATCTACCGAATTGCCGCGGGCATACAGCCCAATGATGATGTCCTCCATCCCACTGGGCAAGGACCGCTCCCGTTTGCCGACCAGCAACGGTTCAAAGTCCCCTTCCCGATCCCGGGGCGTTTGGATCTTCAACTTCCCGGCCGTACTACGCACCTCTTTCGGGGTGTAGCCGTTGCGCCGATTTCCGTTGCCGGAGGCTTTCTCCTCCTCCTGGAAACTTTCCATCTCGCCGTCCAGCGAGGCATTGATCATCGTTTGCAGCATCTCACTAAAAATGCTGCCTTCCCCAAACAAGGGGCCACCGCTGTACAACTGTTGCTGAATGCGTTCCCGAATCTCCGGATCGGGAAACATCTCTTCGAGGGTTTTTGATTTTTTTCGTGCCATGAGTCAAAGTTGATGTTTTATTTAGAACTTTGACACAGTTATTTGAACAGTCTCGCATCTCTGTGAAAAAGCAGCTGTTTACTTTTGGAGGAAACACAGACACAGCGTTACCCAAAGTATCACGGAGCTACACAGAAGTTATATTCTCCGTGCATCTCTGTGAAAAAGCAGCTGTTTACTTTTGGAGGAAACACAGACACAGCGTTACCCAAAGTATCACGGAGCTACACAGAAGTTATATTCTCCGTGCATCTCTGTGAAAAAGCAGCTGTTTACTTTTGGAGGAAACACAGACACAGCGTTACCCAAAGTATCACGGAGCTACACAGAAGTTATATTCTCCGTGCATCTCTGTGAAAAAGCAGCTGTTTACTTTTGGAGGAAACACAGACACAGCGTTACCCAAAGTATCACGGAGCTACACAGAAGTTATATTCTCCGTGCATCTCTGTGAAAAAGCAGCTGTTTACCTTTGGAGGAAACACAGACACAGCGTTACCCAAAGTATCACGGAGCTACACAGAAGTTATATTCTCCGTGCATCTCTGTGAAAAACCAGCTGTTTACCTTTGGAGGAAACACAGACACAGCGTTACCCAAAGTATCACGGAGCTACACAGAAGTTATATTCTCCGTGCATCTCTGTGAAAAAGCCTCCATGTATACTCCATGAGTTCCCTGTCCCCTCTTCCCTTACCGTCTAAAATTTGGGCTTACATAATGAACCGTTTCAACCCCTGCTTCAGCATTTTTACGTTGAAGTTCATCAAGAGGCCGAGTGGGTAGTTGCCGAATTTCAGGTAAGTCAAAACCTGAGCGGTGTGTACATCGTTTAACCATTCTACCGCTTTGAGTTCGATAACCACCAAGTTGTTTACCAGCAGGTCGATGCGGTAACCATATTCCAGTTCGATTTCCTTGTAGACGATAGGCAAGGGCTTTTGCCTTTCTACCTTAAAACCAGCTTCCTGTAGTTCGTAGGCGAGGCATTCTTCGTAAGCAGATTCCAGTAGCCCCGGCCCCAGTATTCTGTGCACTGTGATGGCTTTTCCGATGATGATTCCGGACAATTCGTTGATATCTTTCATTGCTTTTCAGGTTTGGTCTCATATATATGTCGCAGAATCCGGGAAATTCCATAAAAATTTTTCAAGTATTTTTGGAAATGACGTTCTATTGGTAGCTCAGCCCATAGCCGAATTCATACAGAGGCCCTTCCGAATCGTAGGGCACATCCGGTTTCTGGTTGCGGACGGCCTCCATTGAAGCCGGCAGTTCGAATGGCAATTTCCCTTCCGGCTTCGCTTTGCCAAAGATGACATCCAGTACGGCGGCATCGCTGGCGCCGAAGTCAGCCAGCACTGCTTTTGCACCGGCGTTGATCTCTGGTATCACGGCGGGGCGATCCAGGTAGATATTGACGATGGTGGGAACGGTATTGAGGAGCTGAAGGATCTTTTCCTTGGCCTCCCCCTGAAAATCCAAATCCCCATGATGGAAGCCCCGGGCAAATGGATTGTCGGTTTCCACCGGATACCAGGGAGCATCGAGGCGGATGATGGCAATGTCGGCCTCTTCCGGCGTTTCTACCAGTGTGCCGTACAGGGAAGCAGTTTCGGGCTTGATGTTCTCTATGTATATCTTCAGGGCGTTCGTTGCCAGGGGCAAAACATCCCCGTCGTTTTTCAGCAGCGTCATAGCGCGGCGTTGAGCGGCAAGGCCGGCTTCTACAAACTCCTTTTTTCCGACAATCTGCCCCATCGCTTCCAGGTTGGTATAGGGATTGTCGAATAACCCCAGGCGGAATTTCATCCGCAGCAGGCGCCGGACGGACACATTGAGCCGTTCTTCCGGGAGCCGGCCATCCTCTACCAGTTGTACCACCACCTCGGGAATGGACTCCCCGCCGAATTGGTCTACACCGGCCTCGATGATACGGAGGGCCCGGCCTTCCGTGCTCAGCTCTTCCACTCCCCACGCCCGGGCGGGCCATATGACATTAGGGCCCATTGGCGCGTCGGTTACCAACCCCCAGTCGGTGCAAATCACGCCGTCGTATTTGTACTTTTCCCTCAGTAAGCCGGTGATGATCGCTTTATTGTAGGAAAAGCCCACCTCTTCGTACTCCAGCCCGACGGGAACCCCGTAGTAGGGCATAATGGCGGCAGTTTGTGCTTCGAATGCTGCCTGGAAGGGAATGAGGTGGTAGTCGAAATTACCTCCTGGATAGAGCTGTCCCCGGTGAAATTCGAAATGAGGGTCCAGCCCATCCTTTTGCGGGCCGCCCCCGGGAAAGTGCTTCGTCATGCAGGCCACGCTGTTGGCATTCAGTTGTGTGCCCTGGAAGCCCTGGATATATGCTTTTGCCATTCGGGCGGAAAGCTCGGCATCTTCCCCGAAGGTGCCGGAGACACGGGCCCAGCGGGGTTCAGTTGCCAGGTCTATGGAAGGATGCAGCGCCTCACGGATGCCAACAGCCAGGTATTCCTGCCGCGCGATATCAGCAAATTCCCTCATCAGCGCTGTATCGCCGATGGCGGCAAAACCCAATTGCTCAGGCCATTGAGAAAAACCTTGAGCGGCTATAGTGAAGATAGACTTGCTAAAGTAGTGGCGGGGGTCGGAAGCAATGGTGACAGGGATACCCAGTCGGGACTCTTCGGCCAGCTTTTGAATATTGTTGTGCCATTTGGCCAGAGCTTCTACGGAGGGGACATCCCAGAGGTTAAAGTGGTTCATGGATTTATCCTTCAACAACATAGTGGCACTGGGCCTTGGCCGGTTGTTGGCCGAGACCGGGCTTTCGCTCAGTGCCCCGTCTTCCCGGATGCCAATACCATCGATGAACAGCATTCCGGCTTTTTCCTTCAGCGTCATCTGTTGTAGCAGGTCCTCAACCCTGGCCTCAACGGGCTGGCCGGGGTCTTCGTAAGGGTCCATCCTTCCATTCTTGTTGAGGTCGCGGAAGGTAGCCTCTTTAGTAGAATCGGAGGAACAGGTGGCGAATAGTGCCAGAAAGAATAAGAAAAGAAGCTTTTTCATGAAATGTTATTTTGGATATTATATCTAATAGAGACAGATCCAAACTCCCGACTCCCGACTCCCGAATCACGATTCCCGATTCCCGAATCACGATTCCCGATTCCCGAATCCCGATTCCCGATTCCCGAATCACGAATCCCGAATCCCGAATCCCGACTCCCGACTCCCGAATCACGACTCCCGAATCACGACTCCCGAATCACGCACCGGCACCCCCACGCCCCACTTGACCTGGGTCATTACAAAAGAGCTCTGCACATTGCCGATATTATCCAGTGCCGCCAGTTTGTTGACGATAAAGTCCTGGTAAGCTTTCATATCTGTGGCGACTACTTTGAGCAGGTAATCGAACATGCCTGCGATGTGGTAGCATTCCACCACCTCATTCAGGTGAAGGACTTCGTCCTCAAACTTTTGCAGAAATGCCTGGGCATGTTCCTTGAGCTGAACGTTGCAGTAAGCGACCAGGTTGTAGCCCATCTTTTCCTTATCGAGCAGGGCGGCATAACCCCGGATGTAGCCCTGTTCTTCCAGCCGCCGGATGCGCTCGTATACCGGGGTGGTGCTCATGCCCAGGCGGGCGGCAACCTCCTTGTTGGTGTACTTGGCGTTTTCCTGCAGCAGAGCCAGAATACGTAGGTCAGTAGCATCGATGGGCTTCATTGGCGAAGATTTTTCTATTATGAGGGGATAAACATTCTTTATCTTAGTTCTTTTTCTTGTGGATTGGTAAAATTAAGTTTTATTTTCTTCAGTTGATATTAGTCATGGAAAAATAATCTACTTAGAGGTACATTTGTAATGCAACAGATGAACTTTCCCTAACCAAATTAAGCGTTAAAGATGCCCTACCAAAAACTTCAACCGGAGAGCCTGATGATGTCCTACGGCCACAAATCAGGCATGGCCCGGGGCGCCGTAAAAGCCCCTATCTATCAGACTTCTACCTTTGCCTTCGAAACGGCAGAAGAAGGTAAGGATTTTTTCGAACTGGCCTACAGCCTGCGCGAGCCGCTGAACGGGGAAACCCCCGGTATGATCTACAGCCGCTTGGACAATCCCAACCTGGAAATCCTTGAAAAACGGCTCAGCCTTTGGGATGATGCAGAATCCTGCGCCGTTTTCGCCAGTGGCATGGCCGCCATTTCCACCACCGTGTTCGAATTCCTTAAGCCGGGCGATGTGTTGCTGTATAGCAGCCCGTTGTACGGCGGTACCGTGCACTTCATTACCGAGGTGCTCACGCGGTTCGGCATTCAGGTGGTGCCTTTCTATTATGATCAGCAGCCGGAGGCCATCCTTCGCCAGCTGAAGGCGAACCACCAGGCTCACCGTGTAGCCATGATCTACCTTGAAACTCCTGCCAACCCGACCAATGCACTGATCGATATTGAGGCGATGAGCGCTCTGGCCAGGGAGCTTTCCGACAAAGGCCGGCAGGTGCTTACGGTAGTGGATAATACCTATATGGGGCCGCTCTGGCAACACCCCCTTCAGTTGGGGGCCGACCTGGTGCTCTACTCCGCCACCAAATACATTGGCGGCCATAGCGACGTGGTCGCCGGAGCAGCGCTGGGAAACAAAGAACTGATCGGGCGCATCAAGGTATTGCGCACCTTTTTCGGCAGCATGGCAAGCCCCTACGACGCCTGGTTGCTCACCCGCAGCCTGGAGACGCTCAAACTGCGCATGGAACAGCAGGCACGCAACGCTCAGCGCGTCGCCCGCTTCCTACAGGTTCATCCCATGGTGGACCGCGTCCACTACCTGGGGCTGCTCACCGAAGCCGATGGCGAACAATGGAGGATCTACAAGCGGCAGTGCAGCGCTCCCGGCGCTATGCTGGCCTTTGACATCAAGGGAGGTGAAAAAGAAGCCTTTGCATTTCTCAACAACCTGAAGTTGGTGAAGCTGGCGGTCAGCCTGGGCAGCACCGAATCGCTGGCAGAACATCCGGCGACGATGACACATGCCGGCATCTCCGAAGAGGTGCTGGCGGAGATGGGTATATCCGAAAAGCTGGTCCGCCTGTCGGTAGGGGTGGAAAATGTACGAGATCTGATCGCGGATATCGAGTTTGCGCTGGAAAAGGCGGCGGAAGTTCTGGAGATGGAGGCAGTAGGATAGGGATGAGGGGGGCAGGCATGACAGGCAGTAAAGGTGATGAAAAGATAAGAGGGATAAAAAATCGTTTGTATCTTCCGGCTGCACTTCAAACGAAAATGGTATGACCCGCGACGAAGCCTACGCTCTGCTTACAGAAATGACCGAAACCGAATCCCTACTGCGTCACGCCCGCACGGTGGAACTGGTAATGCGTGCTCTGGCCCGGAAATTTGGAGAAGACGAGGAAAAATTTGCGGTTACGGGATTGCTGCACGATGCGGATTACGAAAAATTCCCCGATCAACACCCCGGCGTTATCGTTGCCCGCCTGCGGGAAATGGGAGAGGAAGAGGCCGCGCACGCCATTGCCGGGCACTATACCAAATGGAATGTGCCCCGCAATTCCCTTCTGGATAAGTGCATCGTGGCTGCCGATGAACTGACGGGCTTCATCTATGCCGCTGCCCTCATCCGCCCCACCCGTATCGAAGGAATGGATGCGAGATCTGTCCTGAAAAAGCTAAAGACGAAATCCTTTGCCGCCAGTGTCGACCGGGAGGAGGTGCGCAAGGGTGCAGAACTGCTGGGGTGGGAGCTGCGGGAACTGATCGAATTCATCATACCGGTGCTGGAAGAACATAAGGCCGAACTGGAGCTGTAGTTCGTATCCGGATCCGGAAATTTTGCCTGCCTTCTTTCCCAACAACCCGTATACGGTCAAAATTGAGCTTTCCTTTTCCATTAAGTGAAGATTAAGTGTCTTTTAAGCCGGATTAAGTTGCCTTTTATTCTCCTTTTAGCCTGCTTTAAGTGGAGCTCCTTTCCTTTGCATCAAGTTCTTGGACACGCCAGATTTGAAAAATGAGAAAATTAATTTAACCCCGGCGCCGGGGCTGGAATCTACCCCAAGAACCTTTCCGGTTGCGGCGCCTTGAAAACCAAACTCTTATGTTAACTGTAGAAAATGTTATTCCCAAGAGCATGTTTGCCATCAGTGGCAACGTACACCTGCACGAAAGCGCTTCCAGCAAAGACCTTCCCGCTGCTCCTCCGGTAAATATCGTCCAGCGCGACCAGAATGTCTATGTACATTTCGTCTGGCAACAGACAGGCTGGCTGGGCAAGATGCTGTCTTCCAGCTGCCGTTGGGAAGCCCGGGTTTACCTGGAGCAGATGGGTGCCGGAGAGATTGGAAACCCCGCCCCGATCAACATTTCTTTCAAGCGTACTCTGCTGCCAGCTATAATGGCGTGGTGACGCTGCCGGCATATTCCCTGCCACAGGGGGCGTACAAAGTGGTTGCTACCCTGATGCTCCATTTACCGCTAAACCCCACCCCGATCTCCGCTTTTGAAGAGATCGGTATGCTGCAGGTTTATGAAGACTAAACTACTGAACCCATAGGTTTTTAGTGCCTTACCCGGGAAAAAACCTGCGTTTATTTTCCGAACGCGGTCCTGCGGTGCCATACCACAACCTGTGGGAATACAACAAAGAAGGGGCTGCCAGAGGTAGCCCCTTTCTTGTTGCCTGCCAAACGATTCTTTCCATCCAAAAACTAATGATCATGCTACAGGAAAATATCCTTCGGCAAATCGAGGAGGCTTCCGGCGACAACCTTACCGGTTTTTCTGTTTTCCACGATACCGAACAAGACAAATACTATGGCTATTACCTTGGCGAGCATTCGAAGGTAGAGCTATTGACCAAAGCCTATGCCACAGAGCGCAACTGTAATAACGCCCTGGAGCGGTTCCGCAACGGACAGTTCCTCGCCGATGTCAAAGAAGGGGCCGGGGGCTATTATGTGGAGTTTAAAAGCGAGTCGGGCAAAGTGATGGCCTGGAGTCCGGAATTCGCCAAAAGAACCAGGGCTGAAAATGTTGCCCGGCCCGGGGTTGGTGAAAAACAGGTGGAAGAAGCCAAGATAGAAGCAGAAGCTGCTGAACCTACCTCGGAAAGTACCCCCCCGCGGCATAGTTTCCGGCTCGACTTTTACCGGGGGGAACACAAAGCTCCGGTTCGGGGCCGCATCGAATATTCTCTTACTCAGGAGAGTGCTGCTTTTCAGGGCCTGGATATGGATTTTGTGCGTTCCTTTGTGGCCCGCTATCTCAAAAAAAGCGAAGAGCAGGAAGGCGCTACCCGGCCTGAAACGGGGCGGATCTCCATCTGGGAAAACGGAAAGCCCGCAGAAGGAGACGTTTTCTCGACTGAACGATCACTGGAAGTCAGCCTGGACGTTGATATTCCCGATGGCGTTGCCTACAATGCATTCATTTACATAAAGTCGCTGAGCGACAACCGCGAATCGCTTATCGGCAGGAAACAGGGCGCCGGCGCCCCCGTAAGGGTTCCCGTTTTTACTGCCGGGCTTCCCCAGGGCCTTTACCGGTTTACGGCAACCGTTCATCTGGAAGGCAATGCTCCGGAAAAAAAGCCAGAGGGTTATTCGTTTTCCAGTTCCCTCTTCCATCTGTATGCCGAAACGGAGGAGGAAGTCGGATTGGCCTGAATCACAGCTTGGGTTAATGGGGCCGGTGCGGATAGGATACTTGCCGGCCCTGCATTAACCCCATTTGGCTCTTTAAAATCATAAAAAGTCTTTTAGTTTCCATTCCCAGTAAGCATGGGTGTTTTATTTATACACAAAAAAACTTAACTTATAGTATTGATGAAAAGCGGGGGCTGTTATATAAAATGATTAACAGGAGCCTACTGCTTACCTGAACCCTGTAAATGCCAAAAAACCCGAAAGATGAACAAGCCACTTATGATCCTGCCTTCCCGGGCATTGATACCTTTCCGATTATTTTACCCCCAAAAACGGGAGCGATTAAAAAATGGGCTGCAACCGTAACATCTTGCCTTTGTATGTGGATAAAGGGATGTTTGGAGATGGTTTTGAAACACCACCCCTAAACTTCTCTAAGAAATAGGATAAATGGCCTGAGGGTAATACTCTTGGCGAAAAAGATCAATAATTGATCAGGCAAGGGAAGGCCTTTCTGGCTGTTGTCCGGAATTATTGCCGAATGAAAACAGCCCCCCAATGCTACCCCCTAAAATTGTGCTTTTAATTGGCAATAGAGGCGAAAGTGTCCAGGCGATCCAGCAATCCCTCTCTGCGCATTATCAGGTCGTCCTTTTTCATAAGGTGGAAAAGGAAGTGAGCTGGTTTAATCCCATTGCAGTCATTCTCCATCAGAACGGCGGCCCGGCTGATGAAGTGATGGGGCAATTGCACCAACTGAAGCAGCTCAAACCGGAGGCTCCGGTAATGCTGTGCCATTCCGGCCAGCAGGGCCAGCCCGGTGGCCCTTACCTGGAGGGCATACAGGCCGCCCTGGCCTGGCCGGGCGAGCTGTCGCGTATGAGGGCCCTTTTACTGAGCTGGGAACAAAAGCGATTTAGCCTTGCCGGGCGCCTGCGGATGGCCTGGCGTACCGTACGCCGCTTGTTTTTTCACCGGGTGGCGCTTCAACCTCAACCATCGCTCTTGCCTCCGGTATCAATGGAAATGGCCCCTGTATCCAACGGCCTGGACGCCCGCCTCTTCGGCCCTTTCGAGCTTCGAATGGATGGCAGGGTTTTGCCCCCTATCCGGAGCGAGGTTAACCGGGCAATGCTGGCCTATCTGCTCTATAACGGCCCGGAACGCATGCCCCGCCATAAGATCATTGAAGGCTTCTGGCCGGACAGCAACGAGGAGGCTGCCCGCAACTGCCTCAATGTAGCCATCAGCAGTGTGCGTAAATACTGGCGTGAAATGGGAGGGGACCATCTGGAAATATGCTTTCAGGACAATGCCTACTGCCTGCAACTACCAGACGCTTACCGCAACGATGCCAGGGCGTTCCTGAAATTATGGGAGCAGGGAAAATCGCTGGAACGGGCCCATCGGATGGATGAAGCCCTGAATGTTTACCGGCAGGCCTGCCGCCTCTATACCGGAGATTTTCTGGAGGGCATTTCCCGGAACATCGATTGGGTGGAATCCACGCGCAGTAAATTGCGGGAAGCCTACCTGTCCATCCTTGACCGCCTCAGCTGTCTTTTCATGGAAAGAGGGCTGTACCAGGAGGCAGAAGAAGCCTGCCAGGAGATCCTCGAAATTGATGATTGTATTGAAAGCGCTCATCGCCAGCTGATAATCCTCTATTACAAGACCAACCGCCGGGGAAGGGCACTTCGGCAATATGCTATGTGTTGCCAGGCCCTTCAGGACAGATTGGGGGTGAGCCCGTTTCGGGAAACTGAAGAATTGTACCACAAGGCCATCAATGGAGGATTGTAGTTGGCAGGTTTGGGATGTTTGCGTAAATTCCCGGAAAACTTTCCATGCGCAAGCGCTCCAACTTCGAACAACTACTCGACATTATCGATGCCGACGTTCAACACCGTTATATGGATGCAGCCGGGATTAAGACTTCCTATCTGGAAGCGGGGTCCGGCCCTCCGGTCGTGTTGCTGCACGGCGCCGGCGGCGGAGCGGTGACCTGGTACAAGGCCATCGGCCCTTTATCCCGCCATTTCAGAGTGATCGCATTCGACCGGCCCGGTTACGGAGAATCGGAAAAACCCAGCGCCTCTTATGATAAAGCATTCAATACCAACTGGCTGCGGCAGGCTATTGAAGAGTTGAAGCTGAAACGATTCAGCCTGATCGGCAATTCTGAGGGCGGGTCTGCCGGTATCCACTTTTCGCTCAGCTATCCGGAGCTTCTGGAGAAACTCATTCTGGTCGGTTCTGCCGGCTTGGGCGATGACTGGAATAAGGCCATCATTTTTAAAATGGCGCTCTACAAACTGTTCCCATCTTCGATCTGGGGTGAACTGCTGGGAAGGAATGTGATGCAGAACCCGGACGATGCCCATCCGGCCTGGCACGATTATTCCACTGACGTTTTGAAAAGCAAAGGCGGCCGCCGGGCTTTTTTCCAGGGCCGGGGCAGGGCGGTCATTACCTATTCCGATGAGGAGTTGCGGGCAGTATCCACGCCGACGTTGCTGATATGGGGTGAAGACGAAGCATTTTTTCCTGTCGTCCATGGCGAGCGGGCGGCCCGGCTGATCCCCGGCGCCCGCCTGGAGGTCATCTCCGGCGCCGGCCACCTGCCTTTTATGGAAAAACCGGAGTTGTTCTGCCAGCTGGTGGAAGGGTTTTTATCGCCAGTGTAGATTGGCTTCCAGAAGTTCGGAATCCCCTCCGTCGCTGTCGGTTACCAGGAGCAGGCGAAGGTCTTTGTGCAGAGCAGGGTAGAAAACTGCCAGGGATTCTACCTTGATATTGAGGGGCTTTCCTTCGTCCATCAGGCGTACACAGTCGGGTTTGAGTCCGTTCTTCAGGTTTTTTAACGGAACCATTCCTACGAAACTTCCCAGCACTTCACCATCCTTGATCCAGTCTTCCGTGTCTTCCACCGAGGCGGTGAAGAGGGCTTTGTCCTCCCCGGGTACAAGGGACGCGCCGGAAAATCCCGCCTTTATCCCTTTGATATCGGGAAGGTCGATGAGGAAAACCTCGGGCGCCGGGCAATCCTGTTGCCCCGCCAGGAAACCTTCCAGGTCATCCAGTTGATATTTCAGGATCAGGTTCTCTCCCCGGTTGAACAAGAAAAGCTTCCCATCCTTAATGATTGCGCCTTCGATATTGAGCGATTCATTGTCCAGTTTTGCGGCCTCCTTGAGTTTGTGGTAGAAGGCCTCCAGAGAATACGTCTTTACTTCGCCCTTTTCCAGGCCTAATTTGATCAACTTGTCCCGTTGCGGCGATTTGGAACCGGAACCAAAGATGAAGAATTCTTTACCTTCCTTCCTTTGCACCATGGCCATGGCCTCGAAATCGGGCTTGTTCTCCTTGGGGATAACACCGTCGGCCAAGCCTTCAACCGGAACCAGGGGTTGCCTGTCCTCTATCTTGTAGGTATTGTCGATCTTATAGAGCCAGGGCGAATTGTCACCAATGACGTAAAGTGTCCTGTCGAGGACCTCCAAACCGGATGCCGATTTAACATCTTTCAACACTTGCCTGTTCAGTACACTCACTTCCAGCGCCGGCTTTGGGGTGCAGCCGACGGCACACACTGCCGCGATAATTATTAGAGCCTTTTTGAATAGAAACATAGATTTGAATTTTCTGATGCTCTCTATTACGCAGATTAGGCTCCTTTAGATACCACGGACGGGTGTTTTTTTAACCGCTTTTTTATTCCCTCATTCCTTTACGCCTTCATTCCCTTTAAACCTGATCTCCACCCTGCGGTTCAGCGCCCGCCCCTCCTCGGTTTCGTTGTCGGCAACAGGCTGAGATAGGCCGTAACCGGTAGCAGATACCTGTCCGTCGGCTACACCCAGGGCCAAAAGGTAAGTGCGAACGGCTTCCGCTCTGTTGCGGGAGAGCGTTTGGTTGTAAGCGGCGTCGCCCATGTGGTCGGTATGGCCGGCGATCTCGGCCTGGAGCCCGTAGGCTTTCATCAGTTGGGCCAGGCGGTGGAGTTCGGGAAAGGATTCGGGCTGAATGTCGTACTTGTCCGTTTCGAAAAAAAGATTTTTCAGCGGTAGGGTAATGTTGCCTTCCTGTATTTCCTCGAGGGTAGGAGCTTCTATGTTCGTTTCAATTTCCAGGACGGTAATACGGTCCCGTAAGTCAATATTGTTGCTGACGGGGTAGATGCCTGGCCCGGCAACGGTATAGCTATAGAGGCGCCCGGAAGGCAGGGTGACGAAGAATTCACCGGTTTCGGGGTCCGGCTGTATCCGCCCTGCCGGTTCGCCGGTGGTAAGGTCTTCGAGCTGCAATTCGGCGTTCAGCGGCTGGCCGTCGAGGCCTGTGATCCGTCCCCGGATGGTAGAAACAGGCTGGGGGCGAAACCGTTCGGGTACAGCTACCTGGTAGAGTTCTTCCCGGCGGCCGGGGGCATCAGCGGAAAAGTAGGCCGTTGTTCCATCGGTGCTGATCTTGTAGCCCCAGTCTCTCCCCGGCGTGTTGATCTCTTTGCCGAGGTTAACGGGTTCTGTCCATTCCATCCATCCATCGCCGATACGGGAGGTGACGAAGACATCGAGGCTGCCCAAACCGCCGTGGCCCCGGGAGCTGAAATAGAGGGTGCGCATATCGGGGTGCAGGAAAGGGGAGCGGTCTTCGAAGGGCGTATTTAGGGTGGTGCCCAGGTTGGTGGGCGGGCCCCAGCTGCCGTCGGCCTGGCGCATAGCAACGAAGAGGTCGATGTTGTCATCGTTGCGGGCGCCGATGATGTCCAAAGAACGAGCGGCAAAGATAACGGCTTCACGGTTGCTGGCGAAGGTTGTGCTGCCCTGCCATTCCGGGGTATAAGGGCCGGAGAAAAAATTACGGGGAACAGACCATCCTTCCGCCTGTTTGTCCGTGTATTTGACAATGCCTCCGTCGTACATCAGCAGGGTGGTATTATCGGCGCTGATAGCCAATGGGGCCTCGTGGTTTTCCGGGGTGTTCAGGGCTTCGATGGGGTATGGAGTGCCCCAGCTTTCACCTTCTCTCCCGGCGGCGTAGATGTCTTCGTTATTGCCCACATCCCGGCAGAAGAAAAGGCGCTGTCCATCGGCGGAAAGGGTTGGAGCGTATTCCCCCATTTCGGAATTGACGGCCTCACCGATGCTACGGGGGCTCAGCCCCTCCATGGGTTGCGCCAACAGTTCCAGGAGGCTGGTGATCCTGGAATCGTTTTCCCCAAAATAGGGGGCGAACTGGCGGACGGTGGCGGCGGCTTTTTCCCAATCCTGGCGGGCCAGGTCGCGGGCAATGGCCTGCTGCAGGGCGATGAAGGCCTTGTGAACGGGCGCTGCCAGCTCGATGTAGTGCTGATACACCGGCAGCCGGACATCGGTAAATCCCAGCTTGAGGTCAGGCGCGGCCCGGGCAATGGTGATGGCTGCCTGTATGTTGAAGGAATCGGCATAGAGGGGGTAGCGGTTTTGAAACCCCAGCAGGTCGCCCCAGTCGCCCGTGATGTAGTGATAGTAATAGATCACCCGTATGGTCCGGGGCAGCTGTCGGTGGTCCGCATTGCGCAGGTAGCTTTCGGCACGGGCAATGAAAGGAGCTTCCCAAAGTGCCCGGCTCAGGGGGGCGTCCAACCGGGCTGCAGCTTCGGGATAGTCGGCCAGCAGGTTGAAGAGGGCGCCGAGTTGAGTGCTGTCCCTGGTTTGAAAGTAAGCCTCGAAAATAGTGTTGTGCAATTGCTGCTCGAACTCAGGGAGGTATTCCCGGATATCCTCCCGGGAGGAACGGGAAAAATCGCGTAGTATTTCATAACCACCTTGTTCCTGCAGCTCTCCGAAGCGCGTTTGCAGGAATGCCTGTTTGGCCTTCTTTTCATTGTCGTGGCCCAGTCGGCTATAGGATTCCATATAGCGGGTGATGGCCTCACTGGAGCCCTGCGCAATCGCAAACTGCAACCCCTTGTCGTAGATCTCATTTTTCAGGCGGCGCACGCTACTTTTATCCAGCCCTGCTTTATCCAGCCTTTTTTGCTGCCCGGAGGAAAGCTTACGGGTGAGCCGTTGCGCCTCCCGCAAATAAGTGTAGGCGGTGTCGGGATTGTATTGAGCATAACCTTCTTCCGCGAAGAGCCGGGCCATCCCCAGCCAGGCCTCCACCGATTGCTCGTCCTGCCGCAGTTCTTTTTCCAGGGCTTGCCGGGCAGCTTCATATTCCTGTTGTTCGATCAGCTGGTGGCCGCTTTGAGCAAAAAGGCAGGCGGAAAGCAGAGAAAGCGCAAGGAGCAGGTAGTTTCGGGGATACATCCAGTGTTTGATTTTTTACTTCTTAATTAATGAGTGAGCCGATATGATCCGCTATTGATAAACGCTTGAAAAAGCCAAAGGCTTGCCAGGGTAGGGTAAAAAATAGTAACTATAGGTTTATCTCCACTCGGCATTTTCGCCCTTTGTTTGCCCCACCCCTGTCTCCTATGCGCCAAAGCCGCTCCGGCGACGGAGCAAAGGGAGCAAAGGCCGAAAATGCCAGATCACCCTCCAGTGCCGGGGCAAAATCAGGCATTTTCGGCCGGGGTGCTAACAAAAAATGAGAACAAGGAAAAAACGAGGCTTAACTATTTTTTCGCTCATTCAACGAAAAAATAGTTGAATCAACGAAAAATTAGTTTTATATTGGCGCTATGATACGTTTGAACGAAAAAGAAGAGCAGGTCATGCAGGCCCTCTGGCGGCTGGAGCGAGCTTTTGTCAAAGAGATTGTTGCCGAGCTGGAGGATCCCAAGCCTCCGGTGACGACAGTTTCCTCCATTGTGCGCAAGTTGGAGACGGAAGGGTTGGTCGCCCATGAAGAATTTGGTAAAACCTACCGCTATTATCCTGTGCTTAAGAAGAAGGAATACCGAAAGTCCTTCTTCCGGCAAATGATGGAAGATTATTTCGGGGGGTCTACTGAGCAGCTTTTGTCTCATTTCATCAAAGAGGAAAACGTAGACCCGGCAAGCCTGAAGGAATTATTGGAAAAGATCAAAAATAAGGAAGATGCCGATTAGCATTACACAGTATCTGCTGGAGTCGAGTGTCTGCCTGGCGTTGTTCTATGGTTTTTACCACTTTTTGCTGCGCCGGGAGACCTTTTTCCAGCTGAACCGCGCTTATCTCTTACTCATGCCTTTGGTGTCTTTGGCCATACCGCTGGCGAACATTCAATTATCCGCTGACACACCCTCTCCGGCCATAGAAGCCATTTATCCCATTGTGGTTCAGGCCCAGCAGTTCCAGCAGCAAACCTGGGAGCAGATGGAAAGCCCGACGCCGGCCTTTTCTCTAAGCCTGGCTGATCTGCTGCTGTGGATCTATCTGTTGGGAGTATTCTTTATGGCCCTGGTTTTGGTTCGGGGCCTTTGGCGCCTGTTCCGGCTTATCCGGCACAGCCGCCGGGAGCAGGAAGGAGCGCTTACGCTTTTGCGCCCGGCCGAGGATTTACCCGCCGCCAGCTTTTTCAGTTATATCTTCTGGAAAGGGGAGGAGATGCCCGAGGCCAAGCGCATCATTCTGGAGCACGAGCTGGTGCATGTGCGGCAACGCCACAGCTTAGATGTACTGCTCATGGAACTGTGGGTCATCATCAAGTGGTTCAACCCCCTGATCTACCTTTACCGTCGCAGCCTGCAGGCCACCCACGAATACATTGCCGACAGGTATGTGGCAGGGAAGATGGGGTCGGCTTACCAGTACGCCACGTTCCTGGCCACCCACAGCCTGCAGGGTAGTTGTCATCCGCTGACGAACACTTTTGCTGCCTATATCCGCAAACGCCTGGCCATGCTGGGCCAACGGGATTCCAAGTGGTGGCAGGCCGGCAGGTATCTGTTGTGCTTACCCCTTCTGGGGATGCTCATGGCGCTGTTTTCCTTCAACCTTTCGGAAAAACTTCCCGGCCGCGGGCTTCGGCAAGCGGAGTCCTACCTGCAGGAGCTGGGGCGGGAAAATATTCTGGAACTGCCGGCCCCACCTCCGGCGGAACGCCCGCAATACCTGGATTGGGGCGGGTTGGAGATCCCCGTTGTCCTGGTGGAACCCGTGCAGGAACTTTCTCCGGAAGTGGTGCAGTTGCGGCCCGCTCTTTTCCGCCTCCTGCGCCAGGCCCGCCCGCAGTTGAAGGGTAGTGGAAAAACCTTTCCGGTTAAACACATAAACGCCTGGATGCAACAGGAAGGGCGGGAGGAACTGTTCAGCCAGTCGAGCGGCAAAGGTATGGGCTGGATGGCGGGCTATCCCGAAGAAGAATTTAGTTTTCTCCTGCAACTAACGGATGCCTGGGGCCGGGAGGCGCTGGCTGTTTTTATCGTTTCCGGCCAGGAAGGCCATGCTTTTCCGGATGGGCTGTCGGGCCATATCCTCAAAATTATGCAACCGGTAATAAAACAGGCCGGCGGCTCGTCATTTAACATGGCCACCTATGGCCCGGAGACGATCCTGGGCGCCGATAACCTGGCCAACGCCCAGCCCTATTACCTGAAATGGGGGGCGCAATCCATCAACCTGTTATGGGTGAATGACCCGGATCATGGCGAAAGCGCTTTTTTGCCCACTACGGAGTTGAGCTTTTCCACGTTTCAGGAGCTCTGTCTGGTTTTGCCGGAGCTTTGGAATAACCATTCGCCCTCCCCGGTACAACTGCTGGCCCTCGCTGTTGAGAAAGATGGGGAAGGGCTCTATACCTGTGAAGAAAGGGATATCGGAAACCACACCTGTTTTGAGGCCACCGTAACTAAAGCCCGCCCGGGCGATCATCTTTCGCTGGTCCTGAAAGATTCACGGCGTGAGGTTTATGCTGCCCGCATCGCTCTTGTGGAGGGGGGCGGCCGGCCGGCCGCCGCCGGCCTATCCGCCTTCATACGCGAAAAATGGGCGGAATATTCGCGGCGGGCGGTGGTGGAAGCCCGTACGCCTAAGCCCTTGTTCCGGCATTCCGGCAAGATGTTGCGGTGGGGAGACAGCGAGGCCTTTTTCGTCCGCAGTGAGCCACCCGATATGGAAAAGGCGGAATTGTCTGTGAGCCTGGAAGGCCTGAACCGCATGCTGAGAGAAGATATGGCTTTATTCGGCCGGGGGTATCCGATCAGAATAAGCCGTATCTGGTTGGCTGGCTTGTTCTATCCGGAAAAAAAGGAATGGGAACAGATTATGTCTGGATCCGCCAAAGAAGAAGAATCTAATCGGCTGGATCCCCTGCAGCGGGAGGAGGTGCTGGCCAAGGTGGCGGAGGGGGCCAACCGGGCCCGCTTTGCGATCCTCTATGACAATCCGGAAAACGAACAGCAGAACAACCTGCAACTGGATTTGTGGATAGATAGTGCGCCGCAGGAAGAGAGCCCCTTGTTCCCGGAGGAAGGCGTTACCCTTAATCCTGCCGGCATATACCCCTACCAGTACATCAACCGCCCCGGGGAAAAAAGCCTGATCAAGATAGACACCACCGTGGAGAAATACCGCTGGATGTATGACAACTATAAGGATGGCAAAACGCTGGACGTGGTGCACATCCCCGGCTTCCGCACGGTGCGACGGGCGGTCACCCTGGCCGATGTGATCCTGCCCGAGCCGGAGGTGGGCACGGTAGAACTGCTGGCCCAAGGCCTTTTAAGGACGGAACAACTCTCAGAATACCATGATTTTTCCGGGCAGAAAGTTTATCTCTACTGGCGCGGCCAGGCCGGGGTGGCGGGTGAGGGCGCCATTTCATTAGCGGAGTTCCGGAACGCCCGTGAAACCGGCCTGGAGCTGCGGGTAGGAGCGAAAAGGCTGCCCCTCCGGCAGGTAGAACTGCTGTTCGTCCCCGAATCCGGCCCGGCGTACAAGTGCCTTACCGATTCGGTGAGGCGGCCGGAAGTGCAGGCGGCCATTGGCAAGCTGCAGCACCGGAGCAGTGTCTTTGTAACGAATATCGTGGTTGAAGGCGAGCAGGGACAACCGCTTTTGTTCCCGCTTTCTTTTGCCTTTAACTTGCGTTGACGGCCCATTGTCGGGGCGCTTTATCCATGTGCCCGGGCCTGAGGAGGGTAATTCCTCCGGAAAGTCATAACCTTTAAACTTAAGATCAACCATGAGAACCTTTATTTTATCTTCCTGTGCACTCTTTTTGATCAGTACCCTTTCCATTGCACAAGAAAAGGGGCAATTGGCAGCAGCCGACTCTCTGCTCCGGGCGGGCCAACTGCTGGAAGCCGTCAATGCCTACCGCAGCATCCTGGGCCAGGAGCCCGCCAACCAGAACGCCAGCTACAACCTGGCATGCTCCTACGCTTTGCTCAATATGCGGGATTCGGCCTTTCATTTCCTGGATATCAGCCTGGCCCAGGACACTTCCGTCCGAGCGCTGAATGACCCCGACTTTGTCCTCCTACTGGAAGATGAGCGCTGGGCGGAAATAGAACATCGACAGGTGGAAAAGGTAGAGGCCAAATACGGGAAATACCCAAAACCGGAATTGTCCAAAGAGCTCTGGCGTATGCAGTTAAAAGACCAGGCCTACTACTATCACATGGATGTGGCGGAAAAACAGCTGGGGCCGCGGAACCCTCTCACTACGGCCCTGTGGCAGCTGAAGAAGGATATCAATGCCCAAAATGAACAGCGCCTGGAGGAGATCATCGCCGAGAACGGGTGGCCCAAAAAGTCGGAGGTTAAAGGCAGCGCCGCTCAGGCTGCCTTCCTGGTCATTCAGCATGCTGATCTGGAATTGCAGCAAAAGTACCTGCCTTTACTCAAAGAGGCCTGCGAGGCCGGAGAGGCAGACTGGAGTGGCTACGCCCTCATGTACGACCGGGTGGAAATGCGGGAGGGCCGCCCCCAACTCTTCGGCTCGCAGGTCACCTTCAATAAGGAAACCGGAAATTATGAGCCTTATGCCATCAAAGAGCCGGAATACGTCAATAAACGCCGGAAGGAAGTAGGGCTGGGGCCGATAGAGGAATATCTCGGCCACTGGAATATAGAGTGGCAGGTGGAGCAGAAAGAATAAGTCGGAAGCCGGAAGGCTTTTAGTGCCGTCGGCACCTAAAAGCCTTCCGACTTCATCATCCCGGCCCTAACCATCTTGATCTCTCCATAAGAATACGCATCGTCAAAATGGCCTCTTACCTCTCCGAGCCCGGCTTCGGGATGCTCCTCCATGTAAGCCCGGATCTTATCAACGGCCTCCGCGGGCATGGCCTCCGCTGCGCTTAGTTCCCCCAGCCCGATGTAGTGTGCCAGGTGGCCTTCGATGGTGGAAGCAACCAGCCCGCGCTCTTCGGCGATCTCCCGGATGGTTTTGCCGGAGCGGAACATCTCGTAGCTGAGCTTCTTGGTATCGGGTTTTGGTGGTTTTGGCGGTTCTTCCTCCAAGCCTGCCAGCGGCAGCGTGTCTGTTTGGAGGTTGTTCTCGGTACAATAGGCCTCGATGAGGGCGATCAGTTCCGCCCCGTATTGTTTGATCCTGCTTTTTCCGAGGCCATGGATCGCTTTCAGTTGGACATTGTTAAGGGGCAGGTTTTGGGCCAGTTCGAGCAGGGATCGGGTGGGCAGGATCCTGTAGAGCTCCACGCCCTCTTCTTCTGCTTTATCCCTACGCCACTGTACCAGGCGGGCGTATAGCTCGGGATAGGCGATGTCTTTAGGTGTGGCCGGAAGTTTGACGGAAGGAGCGGCCTTTTGGCGGGCCGCCTGGAAGTCGAGTTCGGCGTTGGTTTTGGTGCGCAGGTAGGTTCGGGTGGTAAAGCCATTTTGGACGGCGGCAAAGCAGGCGAGTTTGGAAGAGATCTCCTGTAGCAGCTTGTCCAGCGCCTCCAGCGCAACCTTTCGGATGGCCTTATTGTCGGTGATGATCTCTATGTTCTGGGCGGTGGGAAGCAGTTCGTCCTTCACCTTGCCGGCAAACCAGGCGCCAGCCTTTCGGATGCGCCCTTGCAGCTCTTCATTGTCTTCCGGCAGGCCCCCCTGAGCGAAAAGGCTTTGGAGTTGCCGCCCGAATTTTTCTCCCACCGGGAATACCTGCTCCTCGGCCAGGGTGGTGAGCGCCTTGAATTGTTCCAGCGCCCCGGCGAGCAGTACATTTTCGTGTTCCAGCAGGATTCGGTTCATCTGGTTGAGCAGCCTTTTCAGCGTTCTAAAACCGAACAACTCCAGGAGGAGCGATTGCTGATAAGCTGCTTTTTCCTGTTCCAGCTGAGCCGGCCCCGGTGCGTTCTTTTCCGCCTCTTCGGAAAAGTTCTTGACGGTCGAGTCGGTTCTGATACCGGTAGGGGTGATCCTGGAGATCAGCACGATGCCTTCGAAGCTCTTGCAGCGGCTGAGCGCCACGTAGACCTGCCCGTGGGCGAAGGCCGCCTGGGCATCCAGGATCACCCGCTCGAAGGTGAGGCCCTGGCTCTTGTGTATGGTGATGGCCCAGGCCAGCCGGAGCGGGTATTGGGTAAAGGTACCGACGACATCCTCGGTAACCTCTTTGGAATCCTCATTCAGGGTATATTTCACATTTTGCCATTCGGCGGGCAGGACGACGATCGGATCCGTTTCACCCGGGCAGAGCACGTATATTTCATCCTTTCCAATGCGGGTGATCTGGCCGATCTTACCATTGTAGTATCGTTTTTCGGGCTCCGTATCGTTTTTGATGAACATGACCTGGGCGCCGGTTTTCAGCTCCAGGGCTTCATCGGCAGGGTAGGCGTGGGTGGGAAAATCCCCTGAAATCTCCGCCTGGAAAGTATGTGTCTTTTCGGGGATGTCTGCCAGTTTTTGGGCATTGATCTCATGAGCGGAGGCATTATGCGTGGTCAGGGTAATGTATCCGTCTTCTTCCCCGGCCTGGAAGAGAGGGTCGAAGCGGCTATTGAGGGTAGACAGCACTTCGCTGTCGATCTCGTTGTTGCGCACCTTGTTGAGCAGGCGGATGAAGGTGTTGTCCGACTGCCGGAAGATGTGCTTCAGTTCGACCACTACCGGTTGGGTTTGCTGCAGGGCCTGGCTTCCGAAGAAGTAAGGGGTGCGGTAGTGATCGCGCAGCAGGTACCACTCTTCGTCTTTCACCACCGGCGGTAGCTGGTGCAGGTCGCCGATCATGAGCAGCTGCACGCCGCCGAAAGGCTTGCTGGGATCTTTATAGCGGCGCAGCACATCGTCGATACCGTCCAGCAGGTCGGCCCGCACCATGCTGACCTCGTCGATGACCAGCAGGTCGAGGCTGCGGATCAGGCGGATCTTTTCCCGGGAGAACCGCCGTTGCCGGGCTGCTTCCCGGGCGTTGCCCGGCAGGTAGGGCCCGAAAGGCAACTGGAAGAAGGAGTGGATGGTCATACCCCGGGCATTGATGGCGGCCACGCCGGTAGGGGCTACAATGGCCATGCGCTTGGGCGCTTCCTCTTTTATTTTGTGCAAAAAGGTGGTTTTACCGGTGCCTGCTTTGCCCGTTAGGAAGATGCTTCTGCTGGTATAGCAGACATATTCGTAAGCCAGCTCTAGTTCGGGGTTGGATTGGAGGCGCATGGGTTTTTAGGTAAAGGTATCAATTATTTGGCTGGCCTGAAAATGGGTGGGGTGGGGGTGGGTATTAAAATTTGTGGACCCCTGTATCTGGTAAAAGTTTGGTAGTCAGTGTGTTGAATTGGTTTTATGTCGAATTATGGGGGAAACAGCAGTGGATAAAAGGCGGGAGATTGTCCTTTTTTGGGAGCCATTTCCGCCCTGGGGGGGTGATGCTGCGTCATTTTCCGAAAGCCGCACAACAGGAAGAAATTATGGTACGTTCCTCAAAACGAATGGTTATCCGTTAGAATTGAATGACAACCAACGCCATGGACTGCCACGAGGGTAGTTCAACCTGATACCCGCCAGTGAAAGGTTGAGGCGTAAGTGCACTGGATGATGAAATAACTTCGTAAACCTGCTGGGGGTGTGGCATCCTTCGGATGATGACCCGGGCGTCGGTAGCCGGCGGCGGAGCAGGATTGACGGTATTCGGTATGTGGTTCGCTCTCAACAATTGAACGAACGAAAAATCATTGCACAAAAGCAGGAGCAAGCGGTTATTGATAGCGTCTCTGTAGGGTACGCAGTGAACTTTCGAATTAACCAGAAAGCCAACCTTTGAAAGAGACATAGGAAACTCATGCTGCAATGGTTTTGGAAGATGGTGCTTTCAACAACCGCCATTAGCTTCCATGCCCTGGCCCTCGGCCGCGGCCTCCATCCATGTTCCATATAAGCCGGCTTTGCGCAGGCGCTCGGCATCATCCGGACGGTATTCCCAGTGCCAACCTTCCGATTCTACCGTTCGGACGAAGCCATATCGGGTGGCGTTTTTCTCCAGCCATTGGTAATCGATATTGTCCTCTTTTTTTCCTGCCCGCCAGGATCGCAGGTCGAACGCCTGGCCGTGCTGATGGTTGGACCAGCCAGGCGCGGCGACAATACTGCCTGTAACTGTCCGCTTGAGTTCTGCCTGTTTGCCGTAAGGCCGGAAACCGCTGTTCAGCGAGATCAGGATATTGTCATTGGCCGCTGCCCGTACGAGGCTCAGGTAGGCCTCCAGGGTGTGTTCGGCAACCTGCTTGACTTCTCCGCCGGTGCCAACGATGTTGGCCAGGCCGATCTGGCCCAGGTAGTTGCCATATCTCCAGGCAGCATGAGGTCCATAGATATCGGCCCACCCTTCCTGCATATTGGAAACTGCCGTCCACCCTTCCATCTGCTTTTCAATAACCTTGCCTTCTACTACTTCCGCTACTCTTACGTATTCGTACGTTGCCGATGGCTCTTTTCGGAGCACCAACACCAGGCTTCCTCTTGGAATGACCTTTTCTGTGGAACGGAAGCCCTTATCCTGGTCTCTGAGCAGCGCTTCTTTATCCACAACCGTCTTTTTTTCGAAATCGGTGGCAATAGCCATGGGCGGCGGCGCTTTGGCCAGCGACAAGGTTTCGTTATAGAACCGGCCGCGGAAATTTAGGGGGCTGGTCCAGCCATAGGCCTGCTCATTTTCAGGTTTTGCCGCAAAAACCCATACCCTCCCGTTTTTTATCTGTACCCGGCTGACCTGTACCGTGCTTCCAACAGGAATAATGAATTGCCCCATGGCATTTCTGCCCGCCGGCAGGCGCAAGGGGCCGGGGAAACTGCTCATCGGGCTGAGGTTGTCATCCCGGATGATGGCGTTGGGGTCATCGACCAGGAAGCGTTTTTGTTTGAAGGAGGGCAGGAACCGGGCGGCGGCCTTCCTAGCCAGTTGTCCCAGCATTCCTGTTAAATTTTCTCCGATGCCTGTTTCCGAAGGAAAAACCCTTGCGTACCGGGTAGGAGCCCCGATCCCATTTGAAAAAATAGGTCCCAACTGATTCATGGCCACTTTTGGTTATTGATCCAGAAAATATTCTACCACTGCTGCTTGTGCTTCTTTGATCAGTTTTTCGACCACCGTGCCTGGCGGATTGAAGTCCGTGACGTCGATCTCTCCAGTATTGAGGATGATGATCTGCTCGGCTACACCCGATGTCTGGGAAACGGCAACTTCTCCGGACCCGCCCAGGACGTGGTTGAGGAGGAAGGCCATTATATAATCACCGAAATTTTTTATTTTTTGAGTTTTGGGATGGGTGAGCCGGATACCCAGGGTCTTGGGGTTGGGCTCCCGGCTGGCGCCGAAAGCGCGGATCGGGATGTTATTCCACAGGCCTCCGTCGACCCATACCCCTCTCAGGAGCTTTTTTTCCTCTGCGCTGAAGTTTAACTTCCGGAGCATATCGGGCCCGATCCGGTAGGGCTTGAAAAGGAAGGGCAGGCTCATCGAGATCCTGGCGGCGTCGGCTACCGGCAGGTTCGGAGTGGTTTTATGGCTGAAAAACTCGCTGGTACCCTTTTCCAGGTTGGCCCCCGTCAGTACCAGCTCGATCTTGAACAGTTCGTAGTGCTGGCGGAAAGTCATATTCCGGTACTGGCTTCCTGCTTTTCGGACGATGAGGTCGTCAAAGAATTGACGGGCGCGGCATCCGGGGAACATCCCGAACTCTTTGAGCAGATTGCGGGTGTAAAACGGCCAAAGGGCCAGGAGCTTGGCCCACATACCCTGGGATGCCGCCGTGCCCTTAACCAAGGAGCTTAACGGGTTGGTGTTACAGTCCACCCCTATAGCGGGTGTTTTGGCCGGAATACCCGGAAGGTCGAAAAATTCGTTGAAATTGAACTTCAGCAGTTCTCTGATGCCTTTGGAGTCATAACCGACGGATAACGCAACAGCGGTGATCGCCCCGGCGGAAGCGCCCGATATCCCTTTGATCTGTTGGCCGGGGATAAGCTTTCCATTGGCGTATTGCAACACCTTTCCCGCCTCCAGCGCTTCGATCGCCCCCAGGAATACCATCCCTTTTCCGCCGCCGCCCTCCAGAGCGAGGTATTCTACCTCATGGAGCTTTACCTTTTTAAAGGAACCACCGGTTTCCGGGCTTTCCGCTACCATTTCTTCCCTCAGGAGCATTTCGGAAAAAGGAGGATCGGCCTCTTTCAAGCGCAGAACGCGAAACTCGCTGAGCAGCCTGCCCTCCGGGCCGGTGATCCGGCGCCGGAACATGTCGCTCAGCGGCCGTCGCTGTGGCCAGGATTCGATAACTGTGGCGTAGCCTCCTTCTGGTTGTTGGCCCTGGCCAGGCGGGTGAAGGTAACCATCGGCCAGCATGCTTTGAAAAACGATGCCTTCTCCCTTGGCGCGAACCTCAAGGATATCGCCGCCCCGAAGGCTTTCACCCACCTGCTCTCCTGGTTCCAGGACAATTTCAAAATGTTCGGTTGCCCAGGCGGCGTTTTGGCCGGGAAAGGCAGGCATTGCGCTTTCTGCCGACAGTGCTTTTTCCCCCTGCCGGAATCGGGCGGCGAGGCTCAGCAGGTCCAGCTCACTACCCTCATCGAGTATTCTTTCATCCGTAAATGCCACGATGTCGGCAAGGCTTTTATGTTCGGTTGGTTGCCATATGGTTTCCATAGGTCTACGGTTTGTTGGCCGGTGTTGCCGGGCCCATTCCATGGCCAGGCGTATCGAGCCTTTTATGTTTAAAATCCCTCTTCCCATCCTTGCTGCTTCGGCCGGTGCATTCACGGCCGTGGCCGGGCGCAGCACCAACTGGCGGATCACATCGAAGGGCGTTCCCCTGGGAAGTATTTCCAGCAGGAGGGCGCAGGCGCCGGTGACGTGAGGGGCAGCCATGCTGGTGCCCGACATTTGGGTGTAAAGCGCGGTGGCCACTTCCCTGCCCGCCGCCGTAGAGCGCGCTGCTCTGATGTTCATGCCCGGGGCCACCAGGTCGGGTTTGGGGCGGCCGTCTACGGTTGGGCCGCTGCTGCTGAAGGGCGCCATTCGGAACTGGTGGTAAGTGCTGTCGTAAGCACCGGCCACTATCGTATTTCTGCCATTGCAGATCGTTCCGGTGGTGGTAGTAGGATCGTTGTAAGGATCCTCAAACCTCGATTGGCAGGCCCTACATCCGCCATCGCGCTCGATCCAGGCATGGTATCTTCCGTCGGACACCTGTTGGCCGATGAGCCGCACCTCCCAACTTCCGGAGGGGGCATTGGTATACAAAAACAGGTTGATGTGGTTTTTTCCGGTATTGGGTTCGTTGGTGCGGTGATAGATCCTGCCGATCACCTGCCCTCCAATCTCGACGCTCGTCAGCCTGCCGGCCTCGGAAAGAAAGGAGTCGCCGGTATTCCGGTTGATGAGTTCCATTTCCAGCCGGTCGGCGCCCGGATACCAGACCTCCAGTTCATTGGGGGTGGTGTCGGCGGCGTCTACCCGAAAGGAAAAGGCCGCCGCCCCCCCCTGCGGCACGCTTCCGGAGTGGTGGGCTTTGCTTTGGAAATAATTGCCGGTACTCTGGCAGATCACGGTATCGGGCCTGGATTCCAGGAAGTAGTCCATGGCCTGTTCGACCAGGGTGCAGCCATCGTGGGGGCCGCCGTGGCGCCCGACGCTCATATTGATGGCAAGCGGCCGGCCGGCTGCCATATGCCGGATGAAGTCCAATGCTTCCAGGATGCGGACGGAGTCGCCCAGGTTGGCGGCGCCCTCTGTATCGCGCGCGGCCAGATGGACGCAGACCAGGCCGGCTTCAGGAGCAATGCCCCGGGCGCTGCCCGTGTTGCTGCCGGCTGCTATGGAGGCGACATGGGTGCCATGCGCCCCGATGCCCATCGGGTCTCCTTTGGCAGGGTGATAGCCCAGCGCCAGGTAGGGCCATTCCGTTTGCAGGGCATCGTCGATCTCGTCTTTCCGGTAAAGGGCGCCGTATCCGTAAGGGAGCAGGGCTCCGGGGCCCGACTGGTCCCAAAGGGCCAGCAGCCGGGTGCTGCCGTCGGGATGACGCAGGCTGGGGTGAGCAAAGTCGAATCCCCAGTCGATGATGCCGATGACCACTCCTTTCCCGGAAGGGCCGCTGCCTTCCCCCATGGCCTGCTCCGCTGCCGGTTGCCGGCTGTATCCCGGGAAGAGGGCGCCGGCATTTTCCAGGAAGCGGGCGGCCTTGAGGCTGGCCTTTAAGGGCGAGCGGTACACCTCCCGGATGTCCGCTCTGCGGATGCGGCAGGTAACGACCGGCCCAAACTCGCTGATGGCCCTGGCCTTGGCCGGCAACTGCCCGGCTGCTTTTAACCGCAGAATGGCCTCCACTTCTTCCGAACGGTCGAGGTGAGCTAAGAGCTGTTCCTGTAGGGCGGGGTCCATATCAGGGGTGTTCTTCGGGGTTAAACCATTCCAGAATGGCGTCGAAGGCCTGATAGAATTGCCGGAGCGCCAGCTGCTGGGCAGACAACTCTCCGGATACGTGGAGGAGCAGTTCCCTGGCGGTTTCCAGTCCACCGGAGAGTTCCGCGTTGATGGCCTTCAGCCTTTCGTTTTCTATGCTCCTTTGCTCGTAGCCTTCTTCCAACCGGGCCGAACGCTTTTCCAAGGCTTCCCGGGCGGCCAGCTGACGCTCGGCCCAATGGTAAAGCTTCTCGTTCTCCCGGGCCCGCCTGGCCACTTCGGCGCGCAGCTCCTCGGCCGACTGTTGAGAGCGGCTGAGCTCGAGGAGGTATTCCTCCAATCCCTTTTCCAGGCTGGCCAGCCGTTCTTCCTTCCGGGCCAGTTCCTGTCCGGCCGTTTCCAGGCGTTCCAGTTCGGGGAGAGCCTCTTCCACACTGGCCAAGGCCGCTGCGTAAACCTTTAGCTCTGCATCTTTCCTGTTCTGCTCTTCCAGCGACCGGGAATAGAGGGCCGAGGTGAGCAGCGCAACCGGCGAATCCTCCGGTTGGGCGCCCAGAAGGGCCAGGCACTCCCTGCGCTGAGAAGGCCGCAACTGTCGGCCTCTCAGGAGGAACATGCCCAGGCCGATCGGGGATAATTCGCCGTTCATGATTGCTGGGTATTAGTTTAGAATATCATCAACGCAATCCTTCGCTTCCTGGCTGGCAGTGGTGGCATTCAGTAGTACCAAAAGGCCGGTAAAACTTATTGGATTAGAGGGGTCTATGTTATCGATGATATCGGTCGTAGCACTCGATATGTGGTCGTTTAAGGCCTCGAGGGCTTCCTTCAGGCAATCCAGTTTCTTCTCTGCTTCAACTAAAGCTTCACTTTTACTAGTTAGCTCATTTCCAGCTATTTGTAGCAATGCCTGGAGGGCGCCTTTTTCACTTTTGAGCTCTTCATTTTCATTTTCAATGGTGTGGTTTTTGACCGTCAGGCCGGGCACCATTATTTCGCCAATCTGTGGGTTGTTCGAGGTGATAATGGCTTTCAGGATGGCATCGTTCCTTTCTTTTTTTTCCAGATCCTTGAATTGCCTGGAAGCCACCAAAGAAATTAATCCAAGTGTCATGATAGATTGATTTTTAAATTTTCTAAACAGATTGAAGTTCAAGCCCTGGGGCCTTATCGCATCAGCAGGATCAGGGGTAGCAGCATGTTGTTGCCGCCGAACATGCCTCCGCTGTTGTTGCTGGTATTGCCGCCCAAACCTCCAGACAACAGCAGCAAGGGCAGTAAGTCATTATCATCATCCTCGTAAGTGGCATCCACATTTAAAGTCTGGCTACCGGTAATAGCGGCATCAAAGCCGGCAGTCGTGTTCGTTTCAAACTTAATATCCTTCAATTTCGGCGGATCGGACATTGCTCCCAGGAGGGTGCTCATCATAGCCGTCTGTTTCGTTTCATTGATCTGTTGTTTGGCGGTGTCCACCTCTTTTTTCAGGCCGATGACCCGCTTGTTGAGTTCCTGCATGACGCGGTTCTGTTGCGTAGAGGCTTTGGTGTGTTTGAGGTCTACGCTTCGGATCTGGCTGAGGGCGCTGCGGATCTTATTGATATTGCTGCTGATGCCCTTGGCGTTGTTGGCGGCGTTTTGGGTATTGGTCTTGATGGCGCTGCGCAACACGGCGATGTCCTGTTTGGTGGCCACATTCTGGGGCAGTTGGAAGGGCAGGCGCCTGCCGCCGGAAGAGAGCAGGGAGCCTACGAGTCTCGAGGGCCCCAAGTTAGGGAGCCTCGGCTTGCGGGGGCGGAAGAAGCGGGGCAGCCCTCGCCTTCCGCCCGGGCGGCGGCGGGGCCCTCGGCGCAGCCCTCTTCCGATATTGCGGATGGTCCGGCCCAGGAATTCGGCTCCTTCTCCGTCGTCGTCGTCGTAGTACTCCGCTGTTGCGCTCTCGTCGTCATAATCGTCGTATTCGAAAGCGAAACCCTCGTCGTCATCGTATTCGTCAAATTCGAAGGCAAAACCCTCATCGTCATCGTATTCGTCGAATTCTGCCGAAACGATGTCATAATCCATAAATTCTCCATTTAGATTAGCCATGGTTCAAGTATTTAGTTTTAATGATTGAATGGATAAACCGGCCGGTTAGCGGGCCCCTTTGAAGGGGGAGGAAGGGGGTTGGGCCAGTTGTTCTTTTTCGGGCCCTTGCTGTTGTTTCAACGCCGGGCGGATATAGTACTGGAATGCTTCCTGCTGTATGGCGAAGGCGCCGGGTTTGCCCTGGCCGCGGCACTTTTCGCACTGCGGGTCATCCCCCCAGCACTCGCAGGCGCCGACGGCGCTGGAAAAAACCGCGTTGACCTCGATAAAATAGTCGAGATACTGCAGCAATTGTTCCTTTTGTTTTTTCAGCAGCAGGAGTTTGTCCTTCAGCTCTTTATTCAGCGCCATCAGTTTTCTGGCCTGCCCCTTGTACTTATCGCCATTGGCGGGTTGTGGCTGGGCCGTATTTTGGGGCTGGTTATTTTGCTGGGCGAGGATCTTGGCCAGCATTTCCATTTTAGGGTTGTTGTTGCCACCCATTTGTTCCATGAGCGCCGCCATCAGGTTGTCGTTGGACGTATTCATATCCGATATCTTACTGGGTTAAGAATAAAAGACTTCGAGGAACCGCTGCGCTCGTTCCTGGGGGGAGGCCAGGTCTACCGCAAAGGTTCCGCCCTCATCCTTGAGGTATTCGAGTGCATCGGGGAAGCCTTCATCCGCGATCTCGGTTTTTGCCTGCCGGGCCAGTTGGATCAGGGCGTTCAGCATGGCCCCTTCCCGGACGGGCACCTGCTGGGGGCCCACCAACTGGGGCTGGCTTCGGCCGGTGCTGGCCAGCCCCGAGAGGGCGCTCAGTACCTGCTGGTTGCTCATCAGGCCGATGAGGAGGGAAAGAGCGTTGCCCTGGTTGGCCGGCGGCGTGGATGGAGGCGGCGTTGGGCTTGGCAGGGGTTGAACAAAATGAGGTTTTCTTTTTTTCTTCTTTTTCCCCAGGAGTTTACCCAAAAAACCACCGGCAATATTCGTTGCCAGCTTTGGGTTGGATTTAACCAGGCCCACTGCTTTGGTACCGACAGTCTTGAGAATGGGGAGGATCGCCTTGGCTACACCGGCCAGGATGGCGGGAAAAGCCTCCTGCGCCTCCCGGGCTTCCTCCGGTGACAGGCCCTCTATTTCTTCATAGATGGCCTCCTGAAGAACCTCAGGAATGCGGGCTTCTATTTCCTCAAAAATGGCTTCCCATTCCTCATTAGGGAAATATGCTTCGGCTTCGTCAAAAGGGCCGTAGGCTTCCATGGGGCCGAAAAATTCATCGAACACCTCTTCCGGGAAGACGTTCTCGGGATAGAATCCTTCGTCAAAGCCTTCAAAACCATATTCGTAATTCATGTCATTAAGGTTTTGGCAATAACCGGCAGGGGCGCAAGCAGTGGCCTGAGGCGCCGGCGTTGAGGCGGGTTCACGGATGTTATTGGTTTCCCAAAACACAGGCGAAAAGCCTCAAATCGGAATAAGTAAATTCAATTGATCATTGATAGGGTAAAATTGAGAAAGCCTCGCCGGAAAATCAATCCCCATAAATGAGGGTTTTGCCCTCGTTCGCCAAATTTTCAGTTAAATTTCACTCCAGCCAGAATAATTTCGATGCCTTTTTGATCAATTCCGCCGTGTTTTTGACCTTAAACTTAATGAGCAGGTTCTTGCGGTGAGAGACCACCGTAGCTTCGCTGATGAACAAATGGCCGGCAATCTCCCTGGCGGAATATCCGTTGGCAATTAACTGAAGGATCTCTTTTTCCCGGGGGGAGATGTTTATTTTTTCCTCCGACGCCATTGAGATGTCCGTCAGCGGCTGGAGGTGGGTGATGTTCCGGGCCTCTTCCACGAACAATTTCCGGTGTTCCGTAAGTTTGGATAAACCGTTGGGAGGGATGTTGTTAAACAGGATCTTTCGGGCTTCTGCCCGGTTTGTATCTTGATACTTCCCTTGCCGGATCTCTATCTTCTTTATAAAACCCAGGCTGTTCTGGGGTTGGCCGTAGGCCGTGAAATCCAGGATCGCTCCCGTGTTTTCCACCCAGAACCAGTCGTGTTTCTCATTTTTCACCCTGAATTCCGTACTGATAAAGTGCAGCCGCTGTTCTTTGGCCTGTGTTTCTTCCAGTCGGTGTAATCTTCTTACATATTCACGCAGGACTCTGGGATAATCACCGGGGTGCATGATGGAATAGAGGAAATCCAGTCCCTTCTCATAAAATGGGCCGGGGCTGTAGCCTAATAAGTGATGGACGGAGTTGCTCATGTAAAGAAACCGGCCGGTACTGTAGTCAATCAAATAAACAGCTACTTCTTCAAGCTGATTGATCTTTTGAAGCATAAACAGTCAATTTGGGGTTTTCAAAATGGGTTTTATTCTTCTCGGCCATTGGATCGTTGGAGATTCTACAGTGTATACATTTGGCCTTCGGAATGTTACCCTCCTCAACAGAAGGAAATTTTGTATATTTCTTGTTGAAATTTTAAAACCTAAACCCTTCGGCGTCAACGCTTGTCCGTGCCGAACCTTAAAATTATTCCCATGAAGCCCTGCCTTTTTACGGTATTCCCGTTCTTTTTCCTGTGTTTTATTTCCTGCCAAATTGAAAAGCCGGCGCCTGATATCCACCAGGAGCCACTTCGGGCCGGCCCGCTCACCGACTCCCTTTTCCAGCGGGCCGAACACTTCAAGGCTACTCTGAAATATGACAGTGCGGTTTCCTTTTTTGAGGCGGCGGCGCAGCATTACGAAAAACAACAAGACTGGGAAAAATACCTGGCCTGCCAGGGAGGGATTGCCCATTGCCTGTGGGCCACTCACCGGGGCGACGAGGCCCTTGGGCTATGCCAGCGTATGATTACGAAGTCCAGCCAGTCTTCGGGGCCTGTACCACTCAAGGCTGCGGACCTTTATACGGTAATGGGAAACATCCATGCGGACCGCCGGACGCGCAAGGATTACGACAAGGGTGTGGCATATTACGAAAAAGCACTGGCTATCATCCGCGAGCATTATGGGGAGCAGCACCCGGCCCTTGCCGGTGCTTACGAACGCCTGGGCATTGCCCGGTACCTGGCCGATGATTATCCGGCGGCCATTCCCTTTTATGAAAAGGCGCTGAGCTTTCTGGAGGAACCAAATCCTGATAATGTCAATATGTATGCCAAGGTCTACAATAACCTGGGCCTGATCCATTTTGGTATGGGAAATTTCCACAGCGCGATGGACCATTTCTCCAGGGCAAGGTCTATCATTGAGGAAGTCTTTGGATGTTCAGATCTGAGAGCGGTAAAGTATGCGATCAATATCGCCCAGGCCCAAACCCAAATGGGAAATTTTGAAGAGGCCCTCATCAATCTGGAGGAGGCCTGGATCCAATACGAAGCGGCCGGCAGCCCAGGCGGAAAGCTGGTCGTCTATCTCATCGGCTCAATAGGGGATTGTTATATGTACGTGGGCGATCATGAACGAGCGGCCGGGTATTATCAGCAGTGCCTGGAATATTGGGACCCGGAAAAGCGAGATGATATTAACGGCTTGGTGCTCGGGCTTTCCAGGGCGGGGAAGTGCTACCTCAAGCTCGGGCAAGACGGCCAGGCGATGAGCTGTTTCCAGGAAGCCCTTGGGCATCTCCAGGCCCATTATGATGCCGATAACCTGAACTGGGTGGAGCCTCTAACCAATCTGGGGCTGGTCCACAAACAACGAGGAGAGGCCGATCGGGCGGAATCCTGCTTTCGGCAAGCATTGGATATCGCCCAACGTAAAGTGGGAGAGCGGCATCCGGATGTTGGAAGGATCTTGCTGGAGTTGGCCCGGCTTGATCTCGATAAAGGGCAGTTGGGGCAAGCCCTTGATGGAGCCGATCGGGCAGAGCGTGCTTTTGTGCTATCCGAAACTGCCGCCGGGTTTCCGATGGCGGATGAGGTCAGTTCCCTGGCCGATTACATTGCCGTACAGGAGCTGAGAGGGCTCATTGGAACCCGGCAATACAGGGCCACTGGTGAGTTAGGCCATTTGATCCTGGCCCGGAAGGCTCTTATGAGAGGAATGGCCTATTCCGATAGCCTGAAAATGAATTTGGATTCAGCCCCGGCTCTCCAAAACGCACAACGGCAGGTTTTTCAATTAGCGGAGAAAACACTGGATTGCCTATATCTGCTGTGGCAGGATACGGGTGAGGAGCGGTATCTCCAAGAGGCTTTCGTCTGTATGGAAAAGAGCAAAAGCGAATGGCTGCGGTCTTCCGCCCGGGAGTTGCTGGCCCGGGAATATGCCGGTATCCCGGAAGAACTGGCCGAGGAGGAATTGTCGCTTAAGGCGCAATTGGCCTACTACCGAAACTTAAAAAAGGAAAGATCCGGGGTCCCCTTCACCGGTGGGATTTCGGACGGGGAAACCTGGGAGGGGAGATCCTTCCTGATAAAAAGGCGATTGGACTCCCTGAGGCGGGAGCTTGAATTGAACTACCCTGGCTATCGCCGCTTAAAAAATGACCATCGCGTTGCCACTCTTGAAGCCGTTCAGTCCTTCTTATGTCAGGCCGGTTCAATCTTAGTCACTTACTTCTGGGGTGAAAATTCGGCCTTTGGGTTATCCGTGTCGCCGGGAGAGGTGCGCTGGAAGAAGATCCAGGATCCATCCTGCCTCGAGCATTGGATGGCGCTTTTCCAGGAGTCCATAGAGAAGAGCCGGGCCAACTGGCAATCGGACGAATGCCGGCGTGCGTCCTTTCATTCCTTTTGCAATAGCGCTTCCAACCTGTATGTCCAATTGCTGGAGCCGGTAATGCAGGGACAGGGCAGGGAACGCTTGCTCCTGGTGCCCGACGGCCCACTGGGCCGGCTCCCTTTTCAGGCGCTACTGGACACAATGCCCGGTGCAGAGGTGGCGGGCCGTTTGGACTACCGCACCTTGCCCTATCTGGCCCGGAAGCGCCCCTTTCAGTATGCGTATTCGGCGACGTTATTGTTGCAGCCACCCAGAAAGGAACGGGGGAAAGGATATATTGGGTTTTCTCCTTCCTATTCTCCTGGCCCAGAAAACGCTGGCGGTTCGAAGGCCTTCAACAAGCGGAAGGCCGGGCTTTATCCCGAGCAAATGTTCAGGGAGGGGTGGGCCCCTCTTATTCACAATAGCCGGGAAGTGAAGGAGGCTGCCGCCTTAATGGGAGGAAGATACTATGATGGTGAGGCCGCCGACGAAATCACTTTTAAAAAAGTGGCGGCGGAGGCCGGTATACTGCACCTGGCCACCCATGCTTTCACCCATGAAATGGAACCGGATCTTTCAGCGCTGGCCTTTGCCCGGGGTGCCGGGAGCCAGGAAGATGGGCAGCTTCATGCCTACGAATTATACCACCTTCCCCTGCGGGCAGGCCTGGTGGTGCTGAGCGCCTGCAATACCGGTTCGGGCAGGCTGCGGAAAGGGGAGGGAGTCATGAGCTTGTCACGAGCTTTTCACCATGCCGGATGCCCTGCGGTGGTTATGAGCCTTTGGCCGGCCAATGACGTTGCCACCGAGGATATTGTCATTCGCTTTTTCAGAAACCTGAAACGGGGGCAGGAAAAAAGCCGGGCCCTGCAAGAGGCAACCCTGGAATTTTTGTCAGAGGTCAAAAATGATGAACTGGCTTCACCATTCTATTGGGCAAATTTTTTAGCCATTGGAAAAGATGATCCGATCCTTATGGAGCAGGACAGCGGGCCGTTGAGCCTGGCCGGTTGGGTGCTTTTTACCCTATTCTTTTTGGTGGCCGGCCTGGTTGCCTTGGCCAGGAAGAAAAAAAGGAACGCCACTAATCGCCTTCGGCGAGTGACCTGATTATCGCCCGGGCATCCTTCTGGTATGGGCTATCCGTTGCGGCAATAGCCTCGAAGGTACTCCTGGCTTGTTCACGACGGCCAGCTTTCAGGTGGGAAAGGGCAATGTACCATGGCTTTTCATAAGGGTAGCCGGCCCTGATGGCCGAGAATGCTTTTAGTGCCTGATCGGGCTGGCCGTTCAACAAACTGAGTATACCCAGCCAGAAGTAATAATCGGATGATGGGGTTTCTGATAGGTGTTTGCCATAGGCCCTCAGGCGGAGAAGAGCTTCCTCATTATTTCCATGGTAGTAAAGGGAATCAATGGCCACCTGCACCGGTGCTTCCACAGCAGCCGTTTGGCCCGCCTCGGCGTCGCGAAAGATCTTCGAGTTGGCGGGAGGTGAAAAATATTGTGCGAATAGTTCCTCGCTGGATCTCGACTGGGGCTTTAGCGCCCACCAGCCGGCAGCCAGTACGCCTGCTAATACGGCAGCCAGGGCAATGCGTAAAATAACAGGCCGGGCCAATTTTTTCCTCTCCGGTGATCGTTCTTCGACCACCTTTTTGACCACCTTTAGGAACGCATTCACGTTGGATGGGCCCAAGGCCTCCCGCAGGGCTTTCTCCTCCTCCATTGCGCTTTGAAATGCAGGGTCTGTCCTCATTAAGGCCTCAACGGCTTCCACCTGCGGTTGGGCCAGGTGGCCATCGAGGAAAGCGTCGATCAGGTCATTTCTTTCTTCTTCGCCCATGATTCATCAGTTCTGGATACCGAGCATCCATTCTTACCAGCTGCATCAGTTTTTGCTTGCATTTAAACTTCCGTTTTCGGGCGTATCCTTCACTGGCAAACCCCAGTTTATAGGCAATGTCCCTCATCGAAAGTCCCTCCAAAGCTAAACTCAGGACCCTCCGGCAACCTTCACTTAGCTTCCTGAATTTTTCCCGGTAAAGCTGGTATCGTTCCGCTGTTTCTATTGCTGTTTGAAAATCCTTCTCTAAAACTTCGGGTTGTTGTCCGGAAGCTATCGGTAAAGTCCTTTTTCTTCGTTTTAATATATTCAGCCACTGTCGTTTACAGATCTCGAACAATAAAGAGGAAAATGCACTATGTAGTTCGAAATTTTCATCTTCCGCCTTCAGATAAATGACCTCTAAAGCATTCATGAAAAGGTCTTCGGCTTCCTGTCGGTTGCCATTTCCGTTGCTCTTCACATAATTTTCGATCATGGGGAAAAAGCGCGTAAAGATATATTCTATAGTTGTGGTGTCGTGATCTCTCAGCCCTTTTATCAGTAATGGGTTCTCCATAAGGGCTAATATACTTTTTTGGATCGATTCGAGCGCAATCGAAAATTTTAATTTCATTCGCTCCGCCTCCCGTTAATTTAACACTTCATTAGCAACTCCCGCCTTGCTTGTTTTGGCAACAAATGAGATATTAGGCCAAAGACCAAGCTATGCCCTACCGTATCTGCCTTGTATTGTTGCTGGCCCTGGGACTGTGGGCCTGTCAGCCCGCGCCCGCGCCTGCCCCGGAGCAGGCGGCGCAAAGGCAGGATATCCTCAACATCAACGAACGGCCGGAGGGGGCAAGCCCCTATTCGGTGGAATGGGGCAGCCTGCACATCCCTCTGGTGAAGTATGCCAACCCGGAGGTGTACAGCGGTAGCCTCGAAGTGGAAATTTCAGCATTCCGGGATATGGTGGGGCAGGAACTCCGGCTGCTGAAGTACGAACGCGAACAGGAGGTGGAAGTGGTGAGTATCCACCGGGAGCCGTACAGCCGGTTTTCTTCCTTTTGGTTCTCCTATCCGGAATTTCGCCGCCGTCGCCTGGAACCCTCTGTCGCTTCCACCCTGAGGCAGGGCATACGGCAGGGCGATGTCTTATCCGTGCGCCTGTTTTCCAAAACGGACAGCACGATCGTGCAATCGGTGATGATCAAGGTGGCAGACCCTTTTGAGGAATACGTTCCCGCGGTGGAAGTCCCGCGCCCGCATTACGACGGTGATGTCTTTGGCTTTCAGCTCGTCCAGAAATCGGGGCGCCGCCCCTTGCTACGCATTGATACTACTTCGGAAGCTACGCGCCATATTTACGAGCTGTACCGCCATAACCGCCTGTACAAAGTCGTCCACGTGCCAGGTTTTCAGACCCGCCGGAGGTTGCTTACCGACCGGGATCAGTTGTTTCAAACGCTGGAAATTCACCACGCTGAATTGCTGGGCGCGGGCCACGATTGGCTCTCCCTGCCTGAATTTACCGCCTTTGAAGGGGCGGATGTCAACCTTCGGTGGGGCGACATGGTGGCCTCGCCTTCCAGCGAGAACTATCACCAGCGGGACTTTCGCACTCACATTACCCGGGGGCTTCACCTGCAGGTAGGAAAGGAAGAACTCCCGATCTGCGGGTTCCACCTCTTTATCGATGCCAGAGACGAACGGCCGGAACTCTACGTGGCCGACAGCCTGGAAAGCCCGGCCTTGCTCAAAGCCCTCTTGAGAGTGCAACCCGCCAGTACGATTTATTTCGATAAACTTATCGTGAAGAATAAATCCGGACAGCTGATGCTTTTCCCGGTAGCCTTTGCTTTTAATATCGGATTCGAACGCCCTTATGATCTTACTGTCGAACCCCTATCCTCTATCTCCGGCCCATCTGATTACCAGGTGGATGGGCAGAAAGGGGCCACCCTGATCCGGATGCACAATTATGCGCTTTCCGAGGCACTGCCCCTGCTTTTGGGGCTGGACAGCACCCAATTGCGCCGCCGGGACTGGCAGCAAGACCCGCGGCTCGATATTTTCTTCACCTCCGCCTATTATTCGGTTGAAGATGGGAAGACACTGATCCTGAGAGCCCTTCAGGACAAATTCGGGCTGGAACTGGAATGGGCCAACCTTCAGGAGTCCTATCAACTGGCCGTCAAAGACAGCGCAGTCCTGGATGAGTTCAGGGTGGTATCCGACAAGGATTTCATCCAATACAAAGATGCGCATAACAAGACGGCACTATTGGTACACATCACTCCCGCTGACCTGGCCCGGTTTCTCACCCAGGAACTCGACGTATCCGTCGTCAATCGGACGGGCCTGCCCGCTGATACCAAGATGAAGATCGAAATGGACTTTGCTTCCCTCGCCTCTGCACGGGAGAGTTTAAGCCGTCATGGGATGGCCCTCGAGCGGGTGAAGGAGGGGGCAACGGTGACGGCGCACCTCAGGTGAGGCGAGGCTTCCCCGTGGGTTCTCCTTAGAGGTCCTTATGCTCAAAACTGGCCAGCCTGCGGATAGGGGGGCTTCGGGGGGTTAAGCCACCATTTCACTTTCTACAAAAGCTTCGACCGCTAGACCCGCTTTTTGTTTACCGTGTTTCATGCGGCGGCTGATCAAGGTTTCATTGGCGCAGAGCATGTCCCCCAGGATACCTTCGGCGGGTTCGATGATCAGGGTTTTGAACTGGCGCAGCGGGCAGTTCTGATCTTTGTAGATTTCGACGCCGGCAGCCTTGGCCTGGCAGACGATCTCATTGATGCGCATGAAGTGCTTGATGTCGTTGTTGAAGATCTCGCTCAGCGTGATCTCCTCCAGAGAGCGCAGGGCGATCTGGAAAATGTTGGAGCGGCTAAAGTCCTTCTCTTTGATGGCGCCGGTGCCGCAGTTGATGATGACGATGGTGTATTCCACATTTTTCTCCGGATCGTCCTGAATGGCCCGGATCACATCTCCCAGCGGAGAATTGTTCCGGATGCCGCCGTCTACGGAGTTGCGGATGTGTTTATCGGCAGTGCGGATATCGGACACCGGCTTCCAAACGACCGGCATGGCGGTGGAGGCCAGAACGCCATTGATGAAATCTTCATTATCGATGAAATCAGTGCTGGCCACCGAGGAGTAATTGCCATCATCCAGAGAGACAAAGCCACAAAAGTACTGGCAATCGGTGATGGCATCCTTATCCATGATCTGTTGCAGCTTTTCGTAGAGCGGAGTATTGTCCGCTACATTCTGGAAAGTTGAAATGTGGGTTGCGATGCTTTCTGCGGCGTCTTCCAGGGTCTTTTCAATGAATTGCTGGCGCACCTTTTTGGAGAACAGCATTTTGACGCCGTCCCAGAGGTTGGCCTTGATGGTAAGGCCGGGAAGGAATTGTTCTTTAAGGACGTCGGCACTGAAGTGGAACTTGGGTTCTTCCCCTCCGGCTTTGGTATCGATGAAAGGAGAAGTGTAGATCTCCTCGACGCCGTTTTTGGCTACCTGATCCCAGAGTTCGTTGAGTTCGTCCTGTTTGCCCATCGCCATCATAGCGCCGTTGAGGGCGCCGACCGAAACGCCGGCGATGATGTCGAAATGCATGGGGCCTGCTTCAGGGGCGATGTGGTTCCAGTTGTCTTTGAGGTAGTTCAAAGCACCAACCTGGAATGCGCCTTTGAATCCCCCTCCGCTCAGTACAAGTGCAAATTTTCTCTTTTTCATAATGGAAGTTTTTTGGGTTCTGTATAATCGGGAAACAACAATTGCACTGTTGACAGGATACACCTTATAAGAATAACAATTTGGGGAGGGTGAAATATTTAAGGGGAGAAAAAAAATGCCGGAGCTCTGTTTGTAACTCCGGCACTTACCTATTACTCAAACTGTATTTTCCGTATTTAATGGAAATGGGCTTCATTTGACAAGAGCCGCATTTCGGAAGCAATTATAGTGCTATTGGGGGCTTCAGTCGTTGCATATTATAATTTGGGCCTTATTTGGTACTTCTTTTGGCCGCCGGATGTCGGATAGTTGTCAGTTTTTCGTTGCTTGTTCGGAAAACGAATAACGGACAACATTCCATTGTGTTCCGTTAAATATTCGGAGACCACACCGTATAGCTCTTGGGAGGGCATTGAATTTTGACCCATCCGCCGCCCTGGGTAGTCGGATACCAGTTGGAGTGGCCGGTAAAATCCTTGATCTGGGTATTGTACCAGTTGGTCGGCACCCACCGTTCCAGCCAATTGTTGGAATTGTTGAGGTAAACGACCAGGCCCGGGCCGTTGTACCCATTTCTGCGGGCTACGTATTCGTCGTTGTCGGCATAGAGGATGGAGGTTGTTCCCGTGGCTTTATTATTATGGATCCAGATCAGGTTGTTCAGCCTTTCCTTATTGAGCCATTCTTCATAGTCCCGGTAAAAGATGGTGGGATAACCCTCGTGGGTGAGGATGTAGGCGTAGGCCAGCATTTTGTTCCAGATCTCGTCCGTATCATGGTTGGCGACGAACGTAACCGCCTTGAAGGGGTTCCTTTTCCACATCATGTCGTCGTAGAGCACGGCGAGGTTGTTGCCGTCGAAGGCGTCGTTCATTTTATAGTAGCAGGCAAAATCGAAGACGCTGCTGTTGGCCTCATTGGCCCACCAGTTGAGGTAATCGACATTGGCGTCCCAAAGTTCCCCTACGGAGAAGCCGCCGGTATTGTTGATCCATTCCCGGACGACCCATGGGGCAAAGCCCTTCACAAAATCGAAGCGCCAGCCATCGAAGCCAATGGTGTTCTTATAGTATTTGGATACGCCATCGGCCCTTTTCCACAGCCAGTCCTGCACATAGGGTACCTCGTGGCAGAGGTCCGGAAAGCCTCCGAAATAGCCTTCGTCGTTGGAGTGGACCCAGTTGGCGTGAAAGTCGTGTTGGGTGCGCGTGAATTTGCCGGAAGCCACCTGGGTGAAGTCCGTCCAGGTTTGGGTACCGGTATATTGGTTGTTTTCCAGTTGGCCGCCGCTGTTGTGGTTGATCACGATATCGGCGTACACTTTCATATTCTGGGCATGGGCTTCGCCAATCAGGCTGGTGAGTTCACTTTTTGACCCGAAGCGTGTTTCTACAGTTCCGTTCTGGTTGAATTCTCCCAGGTCGAAGTAATCGGTGGGGTCGTAGCCCATGGAATTAGCTCCGGCCTGTGCTTTGGAGGCGGGGGGCAGCCAGACGGCATCGATGCCGGCGCTGGACCAGCTTTCCAGTTTGCCCTTGACGGTGTTCCACCATACGCCACCGGCGGGTGGGTCCCAGTAGAAGCCCTGCATCATCACCCCTCCGCCGGGGCCGTTGGTAAAGGTCCGGGGGGAGACAGCATCACCTGCGGATTCGGTGCTGAATGGGCGCCCGTCGTGGTTGGTAACGTGTACGATGTTCAGGTTTTGTTCTTCGGCAAGGGCTTCCTTAAGGTCGTCTTTCTTACAGGAAAAAAGAGAAAGTGCCAGTAGGAGAAGGTAGGGCGTAAATTTTTTCATAAGGCAGCGTTTTTCAGTCTTATCTGTTTTAGTGGATTCGGAAAGTTGATTTATTCACGGTACAATTTTATTTGGAATCCTGCAATAAGTCGCCGCAGATTATAATTCGATACATGATTTGCGGTAAATATTGCCGGTAAATTCTGAAATGGGCTGTTGGAGGGGTAAAAAATGAATACAGGGCTAGCCGGATATACCGGGAGCTTCTGCCAATAACATCTAGCTTACGAGTTTCTTCAGGTATTCTCTTGGGGTGCAATCCTCCAGTTTTTTGAAGGAGCGGTTGAATGCCGACTTGGAGTTGAACCCCACGATGAAGGCGATGGCCAGCAGGGTATGGTTTTGGTATTTTTCCCGTTGGGCCAGCCGTTTGAATTCTTCGATGCGGTAGGAGTTGACGAAGTCATTGAAATTCATGCCATAACCTTCGTTGATGACCCTGGATAGGGAGTGGGGCGTGGTGCCGGCCATTTCCGCCAGGGCGTTGAGGTTAAGCCCCGGGTTCCGGTAAGGTTGTTTTTCCTCCATGGCCCGTTGCAGCCTGCTTTTGACCTCTTTCATCTCGTCCTCATCCATGGAGGCAGCCCGTTCCTGTTCTTCCTGCCCTTCTTCGGTCGGAGGGGTATCTGGCGCCGGCAGCTTGAAGATCTCAGGTTGCCGCATGGTATAATAACCCAGGAAGAAAGCGGTCAGGGAGAAGGCTACCCACAGGGTGTCGGTCGTTTTGTCGGTAATGAAGCTAAGGTCTGTTTCCATTAGGAGCCCCAGCCCGCCGACGACGTAGGTGGCCGCCCAGATGGCCAGGCAGGCGAGCTTGAGCCACATTACTACCCTCAGGAATTCCAGGTTAGGTTCGAAAGCATGGGTGTCGCCGGATTCCCGCTCATACTGCAGTATGGTACGCCGGCACCAGTACCAGTATACGGCATTGAACAGGAGGGCAAGGCCGGCCGACCAGGCAAAGAAAGGCTTGAAATCCTGATTGACGACCTTGGCGATAAACTCTTGCTTCGGCATGAGGAGCAGGGGCAGATAGGCGGCCAGCTGCAGCAGGAAAGGTACGAAGTGCCACCAGTCGGTACCCGGGCGGGTGCGTGCGGGCACCCGCAGCAGGCGGTTGATGTAGAGCAGGAAGATGGGAGCGTAGAGGAAATAGATGAAATCGGGCAGGATTAGCAGGCGGGGCATCCAGTTGAATATATCCCGGTCGTAGGTCGATACGCGCCCGGCAAGCGCAATGGACAGCATCAGGAGCAGGACCGACAGTACGCGATTGGCTGCCCGGTTGTTATCCTGCAGGGTGTTGATGGCCAGGATCAGGAGCAATCCCTGGATGGCTGCCAGCATCAACAGGAAGGTATACAGGTTGATGGGGTTTCCGGCGAGGTCTTCCCAGGATTCGATGTGGGCCTTTATTTCTCTGGAGGTATTTTCGCTAAGGATGAACTGGCGGTTAACCCGTGCCCGCCCGTTGCTTCGGCCTTCGATCGTTTGCCAGCTGCCGCGGCTGAACTTGTAGTAGGTCGTATCGTCCAGCAGCGGGATGCGCACCCGGAAGGTACCGTCTTCCTGTTCTTCCAGGCGGTAATCGGGGTCCCCGGGATACCAGTCGTTGAAATTGCCCACGGCATAAAGGGCGGCATCGTCCGGGGTGTTTTCCGGGACCTCTTCAATAGTAATGGTTGCCCATCCGTGGCGGGGGTTGAGCGGAAGGTCGTCCCAGCTCAGGATCTTCAGCCGAACGGTATCCCCGCCGCCGCCGCCTTTGTAATAGCGGTTGTTGATGAACTGGCCGAAAGCACTGGCCTCCACACTTTCCCAACTGCCGCGGGTGACCTTATACTCAAAAGGAGGCAGAGCGGGCTGGTTGATGGTGAGAAAGTACAGCCCATCCTGGGCGGCCCGGAATGCAAATTCCGGATGGTTTGGCACCCAGTTGTTGACCGCCCCACTGAGGAAGAGGGTATCCGCATCCGGAGTATTTGGAGGGACTTCATCTAAAATGAAGGCCACCTGGGCGTTCAGGGCCAGTACCAGAAGGGAGAATCCTAATACAGCAATGCTTTTTCGCATAGATCCATAGTCCATTCCGGCTAAAATTAATCATTTAATGCTAAGGCAAAGCTCCTGAGGTGCGAAAAGTCACCGGGTATGTTGCCATCAGTCATTAATCCGCAGGTTTACCGGTGCTATCTTAATGCAGGAATAGACAAAATGTCAATCTTTGAACGAAACAAGACCGTTATGTTCCTCTACGTCGAATTATGGAAGCCAAAGCCTGAATGGGATAATCTTTCCCGTGAACAAAGAGAAGAATTTCTGGCGATGTTGGCGCCGGGCGTCCACCGGATGAAAGGCCTGAAAGCAGAATTGGTCGGATTTGCCGTCTGCGACGAAGACACTCCAATGGATGCCGCATACCGCTATCTGGCGGTCTGGAAAATGCCTAACCTGGGCCATGTGCACATGCTGGAAAAGGCCGTGCAAGAAGAGGGGTGGGCCAATTACTTCGATATTACCAACGCCCGGGGGAGAGTTATCCCCGTCAAGGATTTTGTTGTAGATATGGTTAAGGTATAGAGTTGGTGCCCGGCAAGGCAGCCGGCAACTACTCTTTCCTCCAGAAAAACAACGGCCGCAACGCCAGGCGGGTACCGTACTCATCGATGATCGGAATGGCAGGAGCAACCGCTTGAGCGCTGCACTGAAGGGTTTTACGCGAGGGCGCAAAAAACCAGTTCTGCTGAACCCGGAAGTCCGTGATATCCAGCTGTCCAAATTCTATACGGACGACCTGTACCGTTTCCTCGTAGGTCTCCGGGTCGAAAGTGATGATAGTATCCTGTTGGATGAAGATGTCCTCGATATCGGCGGCCGGAATGGGGCGCCGTTGCTGGTCATAACCGGTAAGTTCACCGGTTTTGAACCGGGAGATGAGGATTTCCTTCAGGTGTGTTTCCTCTCCTTTTATTACTTCTATTTGTTCTTCCGAAATATTATGCCGGACATAGGAGGCAAATTGTACTGCCCTGGACTTTAGATTGAAGAGGCCCTTCTGAGGAGGGGGCAATTTGAACCAGGCCAGGGGTTGATAATGCCCTGGCCTTGAGGGGCTCTCTATAGCCGGTGCAATGGCAAGGGCAATGGTCTCCAATTCGTTCTTCCTGCCGTTATACCTCCAGAGTTGCTGGGTGACAAAGAACGAAGCCGTTTCCAGTAAGTCCCTTGTTAGGATGTGGATCTTTTCTTCGTAGGTTTCCGGGTCAAATGACACGATCGTGTCGTTGATGGCCAGGCGGGAGCGGGCCTCGCGGCCGGAAAGCGGGGAAAGCAGGCTTTTATCCGCGTAGGCAGGGAAGGCCCCTTCCGCGATCATGCTTTTGAGCTTTTCAGTGAACGGAGACTGGGTAGGGGCTTCCGCATTATCCTGTACGGTTTTTACAGGTACGGTTTCCAGCAATTGTGGCGGAAGAGAACCGTTGAGGGCATCAAAACACGTTACCGTTTCAACCTTTGCCGCCCAAATGATGTCTTTATCATTCACCAGGCTCTCAACCTGAGCATAAGTGGACAAGGGGAATAGCAACAAAAAAAGGATGGTGGATTGGATGCTCATTGGACGTTTATTTTTTGGATCGTCTTTGAAAAATACATATTCGCAGGCAAAGCATTTGTATAAAGGGATATCCAATTTATTTATTGTGCTGGCAGCTGTTTAAAGCTTCAGGATATATAGTTCTCAGGAATTTAGTAGCTTTGCGGGGCCTTTAAAAAGCAGGAACAACATGTCGGTAACGGTACAGAACCTGACCAAAATATACGGAGCGCAGAGGGCGGTCGACCGCATCTCTTTCCAGGCCAAAGCCGGGGAGGTGCTGGGCTTTCTTGGCCCCAATGGTGCAGGTAAGACCACCACAATGAAAATCATCACCTCTTTCCTCCCTCCGGATGAAGGGGTGGCCACTGTCTGTGGCTTCGATGTGTCGAAGCAGCCGATGGAATCCCGGCGGCGCATTGGTTATTTGCCCGAGCACAACCCCCTCTATAAGGATATGTATGTTCGGGAATACCTGGCCTTTATCGCCGGCCTCCACAAACTTGCGAACGTCCGGCAGCGGGTAGGGGAGATGATCGAGATGACCGGCCTGGGCCGCGAGCAGCACAAACAGATCGGTGCGCTCTCCAAAGGGTACCGGCAGCGGGTGGGCCTGGCCCAGGCCATGCTCCACGACCCGGATGTGCTCATTCTCGATGAACCCACTTCCGGCCTGGACCCCAATCAACTGGCGGACATCCGCAAGCTGATCCGTCAGCTGGGGCAGGAGAAAACCGTGATATTCTCCACCCACATCATGCAGGAAGTTAAAGCGATATGCGACCGGGTGCTCATCATCAACCGGGGAAAGATCGTCGCCGACGATTCTATCGAAGGCCTGCAGCGCCGCATCGCCGCTGAATCGGCGGTTACTGTGGAATTCGAGAAAATGCCGCCAAAGAAAGCCCTGGCCGGCCTGCCTCACCTTCGGGAGTTGCGCGAATTGGGCAAGAACCGGTTTCAGCTTATTTCCGGCCCGGAAGCCGACCTGCGGGCGGCCATCTTCGACTTTGCAGTGGAGCACCACATCAAATTGCTGGAACTGCACAAGGAGGTATACGAGATCGATGAGGTTTTCCAAAAACTGACCCAATAGGCCATGAAGCTTCGCTGGTGCACATATATTATCCTTCTGCTTGAAACTGCTGTTGTGGTTGCTCAGGGAGACAGTGTACAGGTGACCAGGAATTTTCGTTTTCAGGATGGCATCTACCTGTCTTTCGAAGACCTGCAGGCCAACCGCCCCGCGCTGCGGTGGGAGGAGGTCGACGCGCAGCTGGTGACCAGCCAGCAGGAATACCTGGCACAGGCGGAGTATATCCGAAGAAAAGAGGGCGGACAACTACCGGCAGATGCCATCTGGGGCCTTTGCCTGGAAGGTACCCCCTTTGTGCGCCTGCCGGATACCGCTACCGAAAAACGGGCGATGGTGTTTGCCGCCCTCCGCGTGCGGGGCCGCATCTGTTATTACACCTATGAGGTAGAGGAAACGCGGATGGTCGAAATAGCGGCGTATAACCCTCTGACCGGCCGCCCTTTTCGCCGCGGCGCCGTTCCAAGAAAGGTGACGACAATGAGGGAAAAAATGCTGCACTTCGAAGACGGCAGACAGCGCTTCTTTCGCAAAGAGGAGTTCCTGGACTGGATAGCCGATGACCCGCAATTGTGGAGCACAGTGGCTGGCCTGTCGGAAGGAGAAGTACAGGAAAAATTGTATAAGTGCCTGCTCATTTACGATGACCGAAACCCGGTTTATGTGCCGGCAAGGTGAGAGTGGTTTGAGGTGTTTTGGTGTTTGGACTGGAATAAATAGACATTCAGGGAAATACATTGACGGCGGGCATTTCTAAGTATTTCCGCGTGTTTCAGCAAGGATGTCCAGGTACTGAAGTCTAAGTATATCTGTCGAAGCACATAAACCGAAATGCCTGGACAGATACTATTTTTTAAAGTTGCTTAAAAATTTCTATGCTGAGCATATTCTTAAAGGAGGTCAACGCATTCTTCAGCTCCCTGATCGGGTACATCGTCATTGGGGTTTTCCTGGTCATTATGGGGCTGATGATGTTCGTATTTCCGGACACGAGCCTGTTGAACTACAACTATGCTTCGCTGGGCCAGCTGTTTGAGATTGCCCCGATGATCTTTATTTTTCTCATTCCGGCCATCACCATGCGGTCTCTGGCTGAAGAACAGCAGGCCGGCACCATCGAACTGCTGGTGACGCGGCCTATCACCGACCTGCAGATCATTATGGGAAAGTATTTCGCCAGTATGGTGCTGCTGGCGTTTGCCCTGTTGCCCACCGGACTGTATTATTACACCGTTTACCAGTTGGGGTCGCCGCAGGGGAATATCGATTCCGGGGCAGTCCTGGGATCGTACCTCGGCCTGTTTCTGCTGGCAGGCGCCTTTGCGGCCATCGGCTTGTTTGCCTCTTCCTTATCCAATAACCAGATCGTCGCCTTCATTGTGGCGGCCTTCCTTTGCTTTTTTATTTACTGGGGGTTCGACTTCCTAAGCCGGCTACCGGCCTTTGTGGGAAAGGTGGACGATGTGGTGCAGATGTTCGGCATCGATTACCACTACAATTCGATAAGCAGAGGACTGATAGACAGCCGGGATATTATCTACTTCTTTTCCGTGATCGCTCTGTTTATCATGATGACGCTGGTGTCGCTGGAACGGAGGAAATGGTAGGGAGAGGGGTACCTTCGTGTGTGCGTAAGTATGTGGACGGGATTAGTGAATTAGCGAATACACAAGAGCCCGGATCCACCAATGAACCACTAAATGATGAGTAAGCAAAAAAATACCAACAATAGAAAGGCGCAATCCCTGCTGCAGCTGCTCTTGTTTGCAGGGGTGTTGTTGTTTTTGAATATTCTGGCCAATGCCCGCATCAGCGGCAGGGCGCTGTACACCTATCTGGATATGACGGAAGAGAAGCGTTTTACCATGACCGGCGCCACCCGGCGCCTGCTGGAAAACCTCGACGACGTCGTTTACATCAAAGTCTTGCTGGAGGGAGAGTTCCCGGCGGGCTTTAAGCGCCTGCAGGCAGCCACCCGCGATGTGCTGGACGATTTCCGTTCATCATCCGGGTATATCGAATACGAATTTGAGGACCCGGGAGCCGGGACCGCCGAGGAGGTCAACCAACGCCGGGAGCAGCTGTCCAAGGACGGCATCAACCCCGTCAACCTTCGCGTGAAGGGGGTAGAGGGCACCTCTGAAAAACTGATCTATCCCTATGCCACGCTCTATTACAAAAACCGGAGCTTTATCGTCAACCTGCTGGAGAACGAGGTGCCGGGCGTTCCGCCCGAAGTGACCCTCAACAATTCGGTGGGCCTGCTGGAATACAAGCTGGCCAATGCCATCCAGAAGTTGCAGCTGGTGCGCAAGCCGAATATCTTATTCACTGCCGGGCAGGGTGAGCTGAGCCCTATGGAGACGGCCAGCCTGGAAAAATCCCTGCGCGAGTTTTACGAAACGGGTAGGGTGAATCTCGACAGTGTGGTCAATATCGGCCCGGAGGCCTCGGTGCTCATCATTGCCAAACCAACCCGGCGCTTTTCAGAAAAGAACAAGTTCAAGATCGACCAGTATATTATGAACGGCGGCAAGGTGCTCTGGCTGCTGGATAAGGTGGCCGTCAGCCTGGACAGCCTGCGCGGGCGCCAGAGTTATTACCCGAACGAATATGACCTCAACCTGGACGACCTCTTGTTCAAGTACGGCATAAGGATACAGCCTGACCTGGTATTGGACATCCAGTGCTCTACCATCCCCCTGGCCACCGGCCTGGTGGGCAACGCCCCGCAGTTCGATTACTTCCGCTACCCCTACCACCTGGTCGTCACGCCACAGTCGCCCCACCCGGTGGTGAAAAGCCTGGGTGCGGTAAACCTGCTCTACGCCAGTTCCATCGACACCGAAGTCAAAACGAAGACCGAAGTACAAAAGACGGTACTGCTGAAGTCCTCTCCCAATACCCGGGTACAGCTTATTCCAGTAGAGATGAATTTTGATTTTCTGCGTTACGACCTGGATCCTACCAAATTCAATCAGGAACCGCGTACCCTGGCCCTGGCCCTGGAGGGGGTATTCCCCTCCATGTATGAAAACCGGGTGACCGAGAGCCTCCTGGATGGGCTCAACCAGTTGGGGCTGGAGTTCAAACCCCAGAGCGAACCCACAAAGATGATCGTCGTATCGGATGGCGATGTGGCCAAGAATAAGATCAACCCCAACAACCAATCATACAGCCCGCTGGGCTACAATGAATACGACCGCTATCTCTTCGCCAATAAAGACCTGCTGGTGAATGCACTGGAATACCTTTTAGACGATAACGGCGTCATCGAGGCCCGCGGCAAAGAGGTACGCCTGCGCCTGCTGGATACGGTTAAGGCCCAACGGGAAAGTACCCATTGGCAATTGCTCAATATCGGGTTGCCGCTCGTTTTCCTGCTGGCCTTCGGCCTGCTGTTCAACTGGATTCGGAAGAAGCGGTATGCAGGGTGAAAAGGAGTTGGGTAGTTCCTGAAAACAGGTTGTGGTAAATCTATTGAAAGCTAAAACTAAAAGGAAAGAAGATGAACAGAACACTCGTATTGCTGATTGCCTTCCTGGTGCTGGGCGGAGGAGTATTTTGGTACTTTACCCAGGGAGAAGATGAAAAGACGACCCTGGCCGGCGCCGACCGCGATTTTGCGGTTAAAAATATCGAACAGATACACAAGATCTTTATCGCTGACCGAAGAGGAGAACGCACTACCCTGGAGCGCGAGGGGGATCATTGGATTTACAACGGCAAATACAAGGCCCGGCCGTCGGTAGTGACCCCCTTGCTGGAAGCCGTAGAAAGAGTTCAGGTCAAGTACAAACCGCCGCAGGCCGCCGTGGAAAATATGGTACAGTCCCTGGCGACCGAGGGCATCAAAGTAGAATTGTATGACAAGAAGGGGGAGCGCATCAAAGCCTATTACGTCGGCGGATCCACTTCTGACGAGCGGGGCACTTATATGATCATGGATGGGGCGGAACAGCCTTACGTCGTGGACATGCCCGCCTGGGATGGTAACCTGAGCGTGCGCTTCCGGCGCTACGGCGACGAATGGAGGGATAAAACGCTCTTCGCCGAAGAGGTGGAAAATATCCAATCCGTTTCTATCGAATACCCCAAACAACGCAACCAGTCCTTCGTTCTGGAAAGCACCGATGATGGCTATGAAGTGCGGCCTTTTTACGATATCACGCCCCAGATCAAACGCCCATACCGGGAGGGCAGCGCAGAGGCCTTCCTGGTCAACTTTGAGAGTGTCGGGGCAGAAGCTTTCCGCAATGACTACTCCGGCCGGGATTCCATCACCCAACTGGTACCTTTCAGTATCATTACCCTGGTAAATAAACAGGGGGATACCACCCAGGTGAAATTGCACCCCATCGTCCAGGAAAATATCATCTCCCACGACGAAAAAACGGGAGATTATGTCCTTTACAGCAGTGACATCGAGCGCTATTTTGCGGACCTGAACGGAAAGGACTTCCTTTTATCCCAGCACCTGGTACTACAGAAATTGTTATGGGGGTATGGCTCCTTCTTTAAGGATAACAACTTGTTGAACTGAGAATATGAAAAGGCCCCTCCTCGCCGCCTGTATAGCCCTTACTGCACTGCTCCTTGCCGGCTTTACGGCTTCGGTACGATGGGGCTTCTTTGGGCACCGGCGGATCAATCGCATGGCGGTCTTCACGCTGCCACCGGAGATGATCGGTTTTTATAAAAAGAACATCGAGTTCATCACCGAGCATGCTGTCGATCCCGATAAGCGGCGTTATGCCACCAGGCATGAGGCGGTGCGGCATTATATTGATATCGACCACTGGGGGGTGTATCCCTTCCCGGAAGTGCCCCGTGACTGGACGGAAGCCCTGATGAAGTTTACGGAAGTGGGCGTTCTTCCTTCCGCCGGGGATACCCTGCGCCTGTACCGGGATACGGTGAGAGAGCAGGCTTTTATCAACCTGGACTACAGCGGGGTGAAACTTTCGGCGCCTTACCAAACCGCCTACCGAGATTTTTTTGAGCAACAGATCCGCCCTCAGTATTATGAGGATGAATGGAAGGTGGACTGCGACGCCCTGGGCGCCCTCTTCGGGTTGGGCCCCGGCAGCCTCGACTGCCGATCGGCCTATGCCGTCGACCATTTTTCTGAATACGGTATCGTACCTTATCATCTGCTGCAGATGCAATATCGTTTGACGGAAGCTTTTCGCGAGAAGGACCACGGCCGCATTCTGCGCCTGTCCGCCGAAATGGGCCATTACATCGGCGACGCGCACGTGCCCCTGCACACCACCGAGAACTACAACGGGCAGATGACCAACCAGGTGGGGATACACGCCTTCTGGGAGAGCCGCATTCCCGAGCTTTTCGCTGACGAGCAATACGATTTCTTTGTCGGCAGGGCCGAATACATCGACGACCCCAGTGCGTATTTCTGGGAAGCCGTCCTGGCAAGCCACCAGCTGCTGGACAGTGTTTTGATGGTAGAACGCGAGCTCAGTGAAACTTTTCCCGAGGATAAACAATACTGCTATGAAGAACGCCTGGGGCTCACTATCCGCACCCAGTGCCGGGAGTATGCCAGGGCTTATCACCAACGCCTCTCCGGCATGGTGGAAGCCCGCATGCGGGCCTCCGTTCACGCCATAGGGAGCAGCTGGTATACCGCCTGGGTAGATGCCGGGCAGCCCGCTCTGCCCGCCTTCGGGGAATACGAGCCCTCCGTGGCCGAACGACAGGAGTGGGAAGAACTGCAACGGCAGGCCCAGGGTGGCCAGTCCAAGGGAAGGGCCCACGAGAATGAGTAAAGGCCATTTCGTTGTTCCAACACCATGCCCGGGGTAACTTCCTCTTATTCTGCCAAATAAAGAGTGGAGCTTTTTTTCAAAGCCTTTTTTCAGTAGCTTTGAAAGGAAAAGTGGGGCTCCACAGAATTGAAACCCAATAGCATGGCAGAAGAAAGCGGCAAAAAGAGAGGGTTTGACCTTAATGAAGTTACCTCTCACATACGGAAAGTCAGAAAAGCTCATTTTCTGGGCATAGGCATCGATGCGTATCAACATTTTCCTCAACTATCCAATGCCGTAAAGGACGTACAGGATATTGCCGGCATTTTGAAGGAACAATATCAGTTCGACCCGGATAACATCCTGCTGTTGCTCAATGAAGAGGCCAGCCGGGAAGGCATCATCAATGCGCTGGAATCGATGGTCAACAACCTGAGCGGGGACAACGACCTGGTCATCTATTATTCCGGGCACGGCCACCTCAATGAAAAGACCGGTAAGGGTTTCTGGATACCGGTAGACGCCGATGTGGGGTCACCTGCCGACTATATTCCCAATACGGTGGTCAAAGGTTATATTGAGGACATTCCGGCCTTTCACACCTTCCTGATCTCGGATTCCTGTTTTTCCGGTTCTCTGTTCGTCGAAGGCAAAATGCGCAGCACCAATGAGGCGATAGAAGACCTGGACAGCCGGTCCTCCCGCTGGGCGCTTTGCTCCGGCCGCCACGATGAGGAAGTATACGACGGCAATCCCGGCGAGAACAGCCCCTTTGCCCAGAGTATTCTGCAACAGCTGAAGCAATCCAATGCTTCGGAACTGAACGTCGGCCGCCTGATCAATGAGGTCATTATGCAAACCCGCTCGCACTACCGGCAGCTACCGGAGGGCAACCCGCTCTTTGATGCAGGCCATGATGGCGGGCAGTTCGTCTTCCGCCTCAAGTTCGACGATGCCCGCGACTGGGCTGCTGCTGAAGCGGAAAATTCCATTGCCGCCTACGAGAACTACCTGGCCCTCTATCCCGAGGGCAAAAACGTGCGGGAGGCGACGGAAAAGTTGCTGGAACTCAACGACGAGGCGGCTTGGAAGCTGGCTGTGGAAAAGAACACGGTAGCAGCTTACCAAACCTATCTGGAGAAATACCCCAAGGGGTTGCACGATATCGAGGCCAACTCCAGGATGAAAACGATAAAAGAGGAACATGAATGGGCCGAAGCGCTTCGCGTGAATGAGATCTATGGCTATCAGAGCTATCTTGAAAAATACCCTGAGGGGAAATACATCGAATCCGCTGTTGCCAGTATAGAGGCCCTGCGCAAAGGGGAGACTCCCTTTGTGATGGGTAGTGCGCCGGCCCCGGCCGTTGATGTGGCCGATACCATCCGCATTCCCCGAGGATATTTGATCGGCGGCGGGCTGCTGGCGGTGGCTATTGTTGCCGGCCTCCTCGCCTGGTTGCTCAACGGGAGTAAAAAGGATGCTTCAACGCTGGCGTATGACCGGGCCATCAAGTCCGAGGAATACGGAGAATACTGGGCGATCCAGAAAGGAGATTACTGGGGGTTCTACAACTCCATGACCAAATCCATTATTCTGCCGCAATTTCAAGAGGTCAACCCCTTTATCAAGGAAATGGCCCTTGTGAAAAGGGAAGGCAAATACGGCTGGATCAACAAGCTGGGCAGCCCTGTCATCCCCATTCAGTATGATAAAGCCACTCCGTTCGACAACCTGGGTATTGCCCGGGTAGAACTGAGCGGGCAGTCCTTCAGTATCGACCGGGGCGGCAGCCGCGTGGATCCCAATTCTGCGGGCGGCGAGCAAGAGCGACAGCAATACGAGGCGGCCCTGGGCAAAAATACTATCCCCGCCTACCGGCAATACCTGGAGGCTTATCCCGATGGAAAGTTTGCCGAAGAAGCCAGGAAGAATATTGCCATCAAAGAAAGTGCAGAGCAGGCTACCTGGGAACAGATCAAAAAAATGGACCGCGGCAAACTGTATAAAAAGTACCTGCAGGAGTATCCCGATGGCAAATATGTCCAGGATGCAGAAAATGCCCTGGAACGCTTTTTCATAGACCTGCGCGACTCGAGTTACTACCGTACGGCCACCCTTAATGGCCAGGTGTGGATGGCCCAAAACCTCAACTTTTCCGGAAGCGGCATTTGTTACAACCGCCAGGACTCTCTCTGCGAACAGTACGGTCGGCTGTACACCTGGGAAGATGCCCGACAGGCCTGCCCCGATGGCTGGCGCCTGCCTACGGATGGAGACTGGTGGGCCATGGCCGGCCAGTTTGGCAAAGCCCATTCTTTTTCCAAGAACAACATCCGGGGAGCCGGCCAGGAGGCCTATAAAAAACTGGCTAAAGACGGAAGTTCAGGCTTCCGCGCCGCGCTGGGCGGCCAGTATGCCGGCAGCGTATTCTCCGGAGCAGGGGAGGAAGGCTATTACTGGACCAGCATTCAGGACAGCAATTCGGGCAAAGTGCTCATCTACTACATCAGCGCCCGTGAAGGCCGCATATCCAGGGTGGCGGAGAGTAAGGGGAGTTTCTTTTCCTGCCGTTGTGTGAAGGAATAAGGGGATGGCCCTGTTTCTCACAATTATTGGCAGAATTTTACAACCCCCAATTCCCCCTTTAACTACCACATTTTCTTAGCTTTGCGCCCATGGAAAAATGGAGTGGAAAAATTTCCCTGGCCGTAAAAGGCATGGCCATGGGAATCGCAGAAGTCATACCGGGAGTATCCGGAGGGACCATCGCCTTTATCACAGGTATATACGAAACCCTGCTTGAAACCATTAAGAACATACTGGGGCCGGAGGTATGGGTAACCCTGCGCCGGGAAGGGCTGGGGGCGGCCTGGCAGAAGGCCAATGGGCCGTTCTTGGTATTTCTGATGGGAGGGATGGCCACCGGGGTCATCTTCGGCGTATTTTTTATTACCCACCTGTTGGAAAACTACCCCATTCAATTGTGGGCTTTCTTCTTTGGCCTCATCATCGCCTCGGCCATCTACATAGGCCGGCAAGTTGAACGGTGGGCGGCGGCGGAAGCTGTGGCTTTGGTGGTGGGCACCATTCTGGCCTATCTGATCACCGTTGCCACTCCGGCGGAGGGCAGTACGGCGCTGGGCGCTGTTTTCGTCGCTGGTATTATCGCCATCTCTGCCCTTATTCTGCCGGGCATTTCGGGTAGCTTTATGCTTTTGTTGATGGGGATGTATACCATCATCATTCCCACGGTAAAGGAGGCGCTCAAAACCCTGGACCCCGACAAATTACTCATACTGGGTGTCTTCGGCGCCGGATGCCTCATCGGCCTGGGCACCTTCTCCAGGGTTCTGTCCTGGACCTTTAAGCACTACCATAATCCTACTTTGGCTACGCTTACCGGCTTCATGCTGGGCTCCCTGAATAAGATCTGGCCATGGCGCAAACCGGTGCTGGGCCTTACCGAAACCGGAGAACTCGTAGATATTCAAAACGGCATGATCGTCGATAAAGTCATCAAAGAAATAAACCTCACGCCGGGGCAGTACGTCCTGGAAGTAGGCAACTCCTATTTGTTTACCGCCCTGCTGGCCATGGCGCTGGGACTGGCAGTAGTCTTTGTGCTGGAGCGAATGGGAGAGAAAGATCCGGCATAGGCCTATTGGGGCGCTTTTGTATATTTGTGTCCAGGTACTTCCTCCAAAACACAAATGCACCACAACACAAATGCACCCACCCACTCACCTTTTCGGCCTGATCGGATATCCTTTATCCCACTCTTTTTCCAAACGGTACTTCAATGAGAAATTCCGCCGGGAGAACAGGGCGGGTCATCATTACGAATTATTTCCGTTGGAGGACATCGGAGAGCTCCCCGGCCTGATAAGCAACCATCCCAACCTTAGGGGGCTCAACGTCACTATTCCCTACAAACAGCAGGTGAGGGCCTATCTGGATGGGCTCGATGAGACCGCGGCCGCGGTTGGCGCCGTCAATACCATCAAAATCGATGCAGGGAAATGCACCGGGTATAATACCGATGTATTTGGATTTGAGTTATCCCTGCGGCGATTCCTGGAGGGGAATGGAACCACCGCGGAGGGCCTGCGGGCCCTGGTCTTGGGCACCGGGGGAGCGGCAAGGGCGGTGGTGTACGCCCTTCGGAAAATGGGGATAGCGTTCCATCTGGTTTCCCGCAGTCAAAGGCCGGAGCAACTCACATACCGGGAATTAAATGAAACCCTGATGCAAAATCATCGTTTAATCGTGAATACAACCCCTTTGGGCATGTCGCCTGAAGTAGATACTTATCCTGAGATACCCTTCCAACACATAGGGCCGCAGCACTTGCTGTACGACCTGGTTTACAATCCTGAAGAGACCGCGTTCATGGCCCGGGGCAAGCAGCGGGGAGCCGCTGTTTTCAATGGCCTGGAGATGCTTCACCTGCAGGCAGAAAAAGCTTGGGAAATTTGGAATTCCTGACTTATTTTGCGTCAATTGTTAGTGCGGCGGCTCAGAACCGCTGCCGGATAAGCATTCAATTACCAATCAACCTTTTAACCCGGGCCTGCTAATGGAAGAAATAGGAAAACCCGTTAGGGACATAAAACACATCAGAGAAATGGTGCAAGCGATCATGGAAGGGAGGGAGCAAGCAGTGGTTGATTTTTCCAATACAAAAGCTGCTTTTGCCATCAAGTCGGATGACGAACTGAAGAAATCCGCCTGGCTTTTCGGGCTGATGAACAAGCATTGGCTGGTAGGTATTGGTTCTCGCCTGGGCCTGGCGGCTATCCGCCTGCACCTTCCTTTTGTGGAATCTGTGGTGAAGAATACAATTTTCGAGCAATTCTGCGGCGGGACCACCCTGCTGGAATGTCAGGGCACCATCGGCCGGCTGGCCGGCCAGGGATGCCTGACGATATTGGACTACGGTGCAGAGGCCAAAGAAAAGGAGGAGGATTTCAACCATACCATGAATGAGACCATCCGGGCGATCGAATTTGCTTCCCGTTCAGCGCACATTCCCGTGGTAAGCACTAAGGTGACCGGTATGGCCCGATTCGGGCTGCTGGAAGCACTGCAGCAGGGAGAATCCTTTACCAAGGGAAGCCGTAAAGAATACAAAAGCGTACTGAAACGCCTGGACTCGGTGTGCCACGTCGCCGCCCGGAAAGGGGTTTCCGTTTTTTTTGATGCCGAAGAAAGCTGGATACAGGATAGCATCGACCATCTGGTCACGGTCATGATGCGGCGGTACAACCGCGAAAAGGCGGTGGTGTACAACACTTTTCAACTCTACCGCAAAGACCGCCTGCAGTTCCTGATCGACTCCTACAACCTGGCGAAAAAGGGAGGTTATCTGCTGGGCGCCAAGCTGGTAAGAGGCGCCTATATGGAAAAAGAAAGGGACCGGGCAGAGAAAATGGGCTACCCATCACCCATCCATCCCAATAAGCCCGCTACCGATGACGCCTACGATATGGCTCTTCGCTTCTGCGTCGACAATTATGAATCCATCGCCTCCTGCAATGCTTCTCACAACCTGGAGAGCAACTTGCTGCAGGCGGAACTGATCCGGCGTAAAGGCTTGTTGCGCAACCACCCCCATCTCAATTTCTGCCAGCTCTATGGTATGAGTGACAACATTACCTTCAACCTGGCTAAAGAGGGGTTCAATGTGGCTAAGTATGTTCCCTATGGGCCCGTTCGCGATGTGGTGCCTTACCTGATCCGGAGAGCCCAGGAGAACAGCTCCATTACCGGTGATATGAGCCGCGAATTTCAGCTGGTGCAATCCGAAATGAAACGGCGGGGGCTGGCCTGAAAAACAGGTTTTTTAAAAAAATTACCGCTTCTGATGATTTGAAAAATTTTGAGCCGGAGCAGCACTTATCCGTTTTTTGGGGTCTTATGCTAAAATGAGAGAGAAAAACACTACATTGCAAACACGCTTTTCAATAAGTATGGTTGAGTTCCTACAGCACTGAGGGATCCTTGGATGACTGAGTTTATACCTGGGAGTTATCGGATTTATAAAATAAAAAATTATCTTTGTTTTGTATATTCGTAAGATATCCGTCCCCCCCGGTATCTTGTAACGCTCTTCTTCCCCAGTGGTACAAAGAAGCCTTTCCGTTCTTCTGCGGGAAATGCACCCCTGAACGTGGTCAAATTATAATCCCATGATGCATAGCGATTGACCTTGCTGGCATCAATGCTGGCTATGCCGGAATAGCAAAAACTATCGAAATGAGGTGCAGGAAACTCAAAAACCGTTTATTCTTACTCGCCGTTTTTATTCCGTTTTTTGTGAGAGCACAAGTTACGGCAGACTGCTCCGGGGCCATTGTCGTATGTGGTGACCGGCTCATTACGCTGGAAGGCGGGCCAGGCACGCTCGATTTTAACAACCCTAACAACGACGTGGGAGCCTGTCAGCTTACCGGAGAGACGGAAAGCGTATGGCTGTATTTCCGATTTCGTACCGATATGCCCGACAGCAGCATTATCGAGTTCACCATCGACCCGGTGGAGGATGGAGAGATCGACTACGACTTCTCCTTGTACGATGCAGGCCGGGACTGCGATAACCTGGGGAGCCCCGTGCGTTGCAGTTACGCCTGGGTTTTTTCCAATAACCAGTTCGATTGCGGCTTCTGTCCGCTGACCGGCCTCGGCAACGGGGAGATAGATGAAAGCGAAGGGCCTTTCGGCAATGGCTATCTGGCTCCATTGGCAGTATATCCTGGACAAGGCTTCTACCTGTACGTCAACGAATTCTATGACGACGCCAGTATCTCCAGTGGTTTCAACATTTCCTTCGGAGGAAGCGCCGCTCCTTACCTGGACTGCCTGGCCAACCCCAACTGTACGGAGATGGTAGTGGACGCAGGGCGCGACACGACCGTGTGCAGTGGAGATATTCCCTTTCAACTCATAGGCACTGCTACCTTCTCCACCGGTTACGAGATCTATACCTGGACGGGTACTAATGGGGAAGAAGCTTATCTGGACGACCCCCACAGCCCCCAGCCTACTGTCACCTTTCCGGATGGATTCCAGGGAGAGATCGTTTATGTAGTTACGGTAGAAAGCGGCGACTGCGTACATAGTGATACGCTGCGGCTAAATGTATTGTCCACGCCTTCTTTCAGTATCACTGGCCCTACCTCATTCTGCGAGGGAGAAACCATAACGCTGACCGCCAGCCCCGGCTTTGACAGCTACCGATGGTCGGACAACAGTACGGCACAGCGCATCGAGGTGGTTGCGGGCGGTACCTACGCCGTCACGGTCACCGCTTCAGGCAACAACTGTGCAATAGCCAAAGAATTAGAGGTTACCGCCCATCCCCTGCCGGAGGTAAATATTACCGGAGACTCTATTCTGTGTGCGGGAGATACCATCCTGCTGGATGCCGGCCCTGCTTACTCTTCTTACCAATGGCAGAGTGGAGCTGTCGGCCGATACCTGCCTGTCCTGCAGGCGGGCACTTACACCGCCGAGGTGGTAGACACCAACGGGTGTACCGGCTCCGGATCCCGTGCGGTCATCGAAGTGGCACTGCCCGAGCCTGATATTGCCGGGCCCGATGGCCTATGCCCGGACGAGGAAGCGCCGCTTAGTGTTTTTGCTACCTACACCACTTATTTGTGGTCGACCGGCGATATTTCCCCCCAGGTACCTTCGGCCGGGCCGGGCCTTTATTCCATCGAGGTGTGGGATGAATACGGTTGTCGCGGGGCCGATACCCTCGAAATAGCGGCGTTACCTGGCGTAGATCCCCAGATTTTCGGCCCGGATACGATCTGCTTCGGCACCAGCACGCCGTTAGCGGTAAGCCCTGTTTTTGAGTCCTATCTCTGGTCAACGGCCTCGACAGCCTCTTCTATCCTGGTAAGCCAAACCGGGGATTACAGCATCACGGTTACCAATGCCGAAGGATGCGCAGCGGCTGATACGCTGAGCCTGCTGGAATTGCCCCCGATCAATCTCAATCTCAATATTCTGGGCAACCCGGTGCTCTGTACCGGAGATACACTATTTCTGCAGGCTACGTCCGGATTCGATGCTTACGAATGGCAGAACGGTGCGGTGGGGCCGATAGTGCCGGTAGTGGCCGGCGGCAACTATTCCGTTGAAGTGACGGACGCATTGGGGTGTACGGCTACTGCTGCTGTGGATATTGAAGAAGCCTCTCCGCCTCAACCTGTTATCGATGGGCCGGCCGGCCTATGCCCGCAAGCCTCCGCTAACCTGCAGGTGGGAACCTATGCCAGCTATCTGTGGTCGGACGGAAGCACCGGGCCCGAGCTTCCCATCGGACTTCCCGGTACTTATGCAGTGACGGTTTCCGATAACAATGGCTGTACAGGAACGGACGGCCTGAATGTGGCTGCCTACTCAGATCCTGTCCCTGCTATCATTGGCCCTTCCACCCTTTGTGAAGGCACCTCGGATACCCTTGCCGTAAGTGGCGGGCCATTTACTTCTTTTGTGTGGCAGGACAATACCAATGGGCAGCAATTGGTGATCGATACCAGCGGAAACTATAGTGTAACGGTCGCCAATGCCGAGGGATGCCTTGCTGCCGATACGCTTCCCGTACAACTGCTTAGCCAACCTCAGATCCTTGTTCCTCCGGCACTTACCTTATGCGAAAATGAAAGCCTGACTATTGATCTGGGCCCCGGCTTTGATTTATACGAATGGTCGACCGGTGGGGAGGAACAGAGTATTGTGGTATCCATGCCCGGGATTTACAGCGTTACCGTTACTGCCGATAATGGATGCAGGAACAACCAGAACATATCGGTTGCCTCCGTACCCAATCCTGAACCAGAAATATCCGGTGACCTGTTCTTCTGTCAGAATACTTCCTCAACACTTGCCGTGGTGTCTCCCGGCAATTATGTGAGCATCAATTGGTCGACCGGAAGCACCCAACCGGAGGAAACGTTTGTTGATCCGGGGCAGTACACCCTGGCTGTGACCGATAGCAACGGCTGTACTGGCAACTATGCTTTTCATTTGGAAGAACTGGGCCCTACTCCTGTAGACATTAGCGGCGACACCCTGATCTGTGATGGGGAAACGTCTGTTTTGGATGCCGGGGCCGGCTACAGCTCCTACCTCTGGTCAAACGGATCAGAGGACCCCTCTATTTCCGTCACTTCGGGCGGCACTTATTTCGTCACCATTACCAACGCCCTGGGCTGCGAGGGCTATGATACACTGGGCGTCCGGCTGCAACCTCTGCCGGAAGTGATCCTGCCCGATACGCTGATCCTCTGTGAAGACGGAGAACTTACACTCGACGCCGGCGCCGGGCCCTATACGTACAGCTGGGCCAGTGGCCAAGATACACCGGCCATCCTGATCGATGAGCCAGGGATTTATGAAGTGGAAGTGTCCGATGCCTTAGGGTGCGCAGCCCGGGATAGGGTAGAGGTCCTGGAAAATGAGGTGCCCAGCCCGCAGATCGATGGCACGCTGAACCTTTGCCCGGGGGATTCTTCCATACTCACTATCAACCAGTCCTTTGAATCGTACCAATGGTCTACCGGCGACACTACAAATTCCGTGCTGGTGACGCGGGCTGGCTTTTATACCCTGACGGTCACGGATGCTGCGGGCTGTGAGGGTTCGGCCAATATTCTGGTCAATGGTGTTCCCGCCCCGGTGGCTTCCATTACAGGGCCGCAGGAGATCTGCGAAGGTTCTACTGCTATTCTGGATGCCGGCGCCCATACTTCCTACCTTTGGTCGAATGGTTACACCGGGCCGTTATTGTCCACCACAGAAGGAGGTTTATACAATGTCGTCGTTTCCAACAGCTTTGGCTGTAGGGATACGGCCTGGGCGGGCCTGATGGTGTTGCCCCTGCCCGAGCCCGGCCTGGAGGAAAGTGCCACCCTGTGTGAAGGCGGAACGGTGGCTTTACAGGCCGACTCCAACTTCATTTATTACTTTTGGGAAGATGGCTCTTCGGAGCCGGTTCGGGAGGTAGATGCTCCGGGCATGTACGTCCTGATCGTTTCCGACGGCACCTGTTCCGGGCTCGATACCATTGAAGTGGTACAGCAGCCGGCGCCGGAACCCGTGGTCCTGGGCGGTATAACGGTTTGCCCGGATGAAGCTGTAACCCTTGAAGTATTGGGCGACTGGCCCGCACTCAACTGGCCGGATGGCTCTGCGGCCAGCACGCTTACCGTCACGGAACCAGGTACTTATACGGTTACGGTAGAAGACAGCCTGGGGTGCCCTGGCACCGGCAGTGCGCTGGTGGAACACTTCCAGTCCGTCCCACCGGTGTTGAACGGAGACCCGGGCTTTTGTCCCGGCGAGTCGGCGAACCTCAGCCTTGGTTCCACCTATGCCCTATACAACTGGAGTACCGGAAGCGATGCTTCTTCCATCAATGTCAATAGCCCCGGGATTTATTCCGTCACCGTTACGGATAGTAATGGTTGTTCAGCCTCTACTTCCCAGCGCGTTTTGGCCTACGCTCCGCCTCAGGCGGCGATTGGAGGCGAAACCGGATTCTGCGCCGGGGAAAGCGCCCAGGTCTTTGCCTTTGGGACGTTTCCTTCCTACGCCTGGTCAACGGGCGATAGCACGAAATTAATAGTAGCCAGCCAGCCAGGGGATTATTCCGTCACCGTCACCAACGACAACGGATGCAAGGCATCGGCCACGGTGTCCGTTTCCGAATGGGCCTTACCTCAGCCTCCGGTCCTGGGCGGGCAGTTTTGCCTGGGTGACACCACCGTCCTCTATGTCGGGGAGTCATTCGTAAATTACCTTTGGGAAGATGGGTCGCAAAACCCCACCCTTCCCGTTAGCGCCCCGGGCCTTTACGGCCTGACGGTCACCGATATCAATGGCTGCATAGGTTCGGTTGTGGAACAGGTCGAAGAACTGCCATTGCCCGAACCTGAGATCATTGGGGGCTCGCCGATCTGTCTGGGCATGGGGGCAACTACGAATATCTCCGTAGAGGGGAGCTACCCGGGAATCCGCTGGAATACCGGCGACCAGACTCCTACCATCGCTGTGGGCACAACCGATGTTTATTCTGTGGTCGTAACCGACAGCAACGGCTGCCAGGGCGAGGCGGAGTTTACCCTCGAGACCTTGCCTGCCCCCAGCCTGGATATACAAGGCGACACGGCCTTTTGCGAAAACAGTTTTGCAGTGCTGGAAGTCGTTACAGATGGCGCCAGCCTGCTTTGGTCTACTGGTGATACCAGTGGGCAGGTCAACGTTGGGCAACCGGGGACTTATACCGTTACGGCCTTTGGCGAAAACGGCTGCGAAACCGTTGATTCCATAGCGGTCGAGCAGATCACACTGCCCCTGTTTGATGCCGGTGGTACGCAGGCCATCGATTGCCGCGAAGAGCCGGTACAATTGGGCAGCTTTTCCAACCTTACCGATGGGATGTCCTACAACTGGAGCGGGCCCGGCATCAGTGCGAACAACCGCAACGAGCCCCGGCCCTGGGTGGCCGTACCGGGGTTGTATACGCTGGAAGTCGTTCAATCCGACTATCAGTGCCCCTCCCTGCCAGCCGAAGTAATGGTGGAGGACTTGCGTTATGAACCCCAGGTTGTGCTGCAGGTTGAAGATACGCTCAATTGTACTACTCCTACCATTACCCTGGACGGGCAGGGATCTGCCCAGAGCAACGGTATCATTTACCAGTGGTATGATGACGGTAATAACCTGCTCACCGGCGAGTCCGGCCTGAGCCTGGCTGTTTCCGAGCCTGGCACATACACCTTGTTGGTTTTGGATACCCTTTTGGGATGCAGTGCCACCGCGTCCATTGATGCAGCCGGCGATTATGCTTATCCGCAGGTGGAAGCCGGCCCCGAAGGGCTGCTGACATGTGAAACTACATCTGTTCAACTGGCCGGATGGTTCATTTCTACTTCTACCGAATTGGTTTACAACTGGACGACACCGGATGGTAATATCGTTCCGGGGCCGCCCAGCCTCAGGCCGGAAGTTACTGCGCCGGGGTTGTACATTCTGACGGTTGAGGACCTGGTTACCGGCTGCGAGTCTTCGGACACTGTTCGCGTTCGGGAGGACATCGAGGCGCCCGTGGCGGATGCCGGAGAGAGCCAGGCAATCGACTGCCTGAACCAGGAAGCGGTGCTCGATGGCAGCAACTCTTCCCAGGGGGCGGAGTTCGTGTACGAATGGCATGCCGAAACAGGCGTCTCTATTGGCGGCACCCTTCAGCCTACGGTAGATCTTCCGGGCATCTACTATCTTGCGGTGACAAACCTCAATAACGGTTGCCGCAGCCTGGATACAGTTACGGTCTTTGAAGCGGAAAACTACCTGGAAGGTATGCAGGTAGAGGCCGTTGATCCGCTTTGTTTTGGCGACAGCAATGGCCTGATTGCCATTTCTGACGTGCAGGGAGGAACCGGGCCTTTTCTCTTTAGCCTGAATGGCGGCCCGTTTGCCAGCCAGCAGCAATTCCTCAACCTGGAGGCTGGGGCCTACGAGGTTATGGTTCAGGATGCCGCAGGATGTGAGTACGGCATGGAGGTGCTGTTGGAAGACGGTAATGACGTGCAGGTCCGCCTGGGAGAAGATATGGTGCTGGAGTTGGGAGATGAAGTTACCCTGCAGGCCCTGACCAACTTGCCACCGGAAGAGATCCGGCAGGTCAACTGGACTTTCCCGATCGATACTTTCCCCTGTCTGGATTCAGACTGCCTGATTAAGGATCTGCAGATGCTGGAAGAATCCACGCTGGTCCGGGCGACGGTGATGGACCTCAACGGGTGTACTGCCTACGATGAGTTGCATCTCATCGTGAAGAAAGAACGCAGCATATTTATTCCCAATGCTTTTTCCCCGAACGGAGACGGCGCCAATGACCGCTTTACCATATTTGCAGATATGGACGAGGTGGTGGAGATCCGGCGCCTTATGATCATGGATCGTTGGGGAGAGCAGGTGTTTGCGAGGTCCAATTTCCTTCCCAATGACCTTGAACTGGGCTGGGACGGCACCCTGCGCGATGAACCCCTAAACCCCGCAGTATTTGTCTTTTTTGCTGAAATTGAATTCGTCGATGGTGAAGTGGCCTTATTTGAAGGCAGTATCACCCTGGTAAGATAAAAGGTTGGAGCCTGCTTCCAAGCAGGTTCTATGCTTCCCTGGCGCCCCGTCATTACCCCCCCCTAAATATGCTGGGGAAGCACCTTTTCATTGGAAAATCTATTGTTTTGGCAATTATCATTTCTTGTTGTGCATTTTTTTTTATCTTTTACTCAGGGAAATACTAATTTCACCGACGAAATCACATCGGCCTACAAAAGTTGGGGCCTAACACCTTGATAACACCTGTCCGAATTGGGCGACCCGCCTGCGACACAGTCGCACATACAATTAATTACTAATCTTACAGATGCTCAATGCGCTTTTTGAAGATAGAGTTGATTTAAATTGTTGTTTTTGCATGGACAAACCCTCTTGATCAATAGCATTGGAGCAGTGAACCCAAAACCTGAAGCACCATAGGCCCTTTCATGCCCTGAAAACCATAGAAATCATATTTTCTTTACTGCTAAACCCTGGAAGAATAAAAAATGAACTCTATGCGTCATTTATACCATCGGATTTCTGCCCTTGTCGTCATTTTACTCCTCTTACTGTGCCCTCCTTCCTTATTTGGGCAGGGCGCGCCCGACTGCGCCGGAGCCGTAGTGTTGTGCAGTAGCGCATCCATCTCCTTCAACCCTCAGGGTATTGGCGCCGTGAATGATTTTGCTTCGGCAGCCAATAACCAGGGGTGCCTGCTTTCAGGAGAGCGCAATACGGCCTGGTATTATTTTGAGTTTAACAGCAGCATGCCAGGTAACAGTGTGATCACCTTTACGATCGCTCCCAACGGGGTGGCCGATTACGATTTTGCAATATACGGGCCGGGGGTGAGCTGCGGAGGCCTGGGTAGCCCGGTACGCTGTTCGTACGCAGCGCCGAGTGCTCCTACCGGTTTGGGGAACGGCGCAACGGAGTTTTCCGAAGGGGCAGGAGGGGACGGTTTTGTGGCGCCCCTCACGGTACAGCCGGGACAGGGGTTCTATTTGGTAGTCGACAACTTTTCAAGCAATAATACCAGTTTTAACATGACCTGGGGTGGTTCGGCTGCACCTTTCCTCGACTGTACAGCTACCCCTCCCTGTGCAATAGCGCTCAATTATTCTCCCTCTTATAATGTGTGTGCCGGTGGCGGGCCCATTACGCTGCAGGGGACGATCAACGGCGCCAATGGTTCGCAAACCATCAACTGGTCAGCAACCAACGGCGGGGATGCCTATTTGAATAATCCCTTTGTTGCTAACCCCTCCGTCAATATTCCGGCCGGTGTATCGGGCACCTTCCAGTATACGATCATGGTCGATCAGGCCGGCTGTATGGAAGAAGCTACGATCACGGTCAATGCCAGCGCTACTCCCATGCCCACCATTACCGGTGACGATATCATCTGCCAGGGGCAGACGACGACGCTTACGGCCCCGCCGGGTTTCGCCGCCTACCGTTGGTCCAACAATATGAACGGGCCCAGCATCACGGTTGGCCCGGGCACGTACACCGTCACGGTGACCAACAACCTGGGATGTCAGGGGACGGGCACCTTTACCGTTTCTCAGTTGCCAACGCCCATTCCCAATATTACAGGGCCCGCCCAGTTGTGCCCCAATGGCAACGCCATTCTGAATGCCGGCGCCGGGTATGACTCCTATCAGTGGTCAACGGGCAGCCCCAACCCGCAATCGGCCATCACTGGGCCGGGCATTTATCAGGTGACAGTGACGCAGAATGGCTGTGTCGGAACCGGGCAGATCTTCGTCGCTGTGGCTCCCGACCTCCTGGTTACTCCTAGCGGGGATAATACCATCTGCCAGGGGCAGTCTGCAGACATAAATGCCGGCGGCGGCTTCGCTTCCTATCAGTGGAGCAATGGTTCTCAGGAACAGATCAATACCGTTACCGCTCCGGGAACATATAGTGTGACGGTATCCAACACCGGAGGATGTACAGGCACTGCATCCTTTACCGTGAGTCCGGTACCCCCTCCTGAACCTGCTATTACCGGCAATCTGGCCATCTGCCCGGGCAATTCCACGTCATTGGATGCCGGGACGTCTTTTGATTCCTATTTGTGGTCGACCGGGAACCCCAATTCCCTGATCACAGTAAATATGCCGGGCACCTATTCCGTAACGGTTACCAATGCACAAGGCTGCACCGGCACGGATGAGGTGGTGGTTACAGCAGCCCCCGGCCCTATGCCTGCCATTAATGGCGATACCGAGATCTGTGCCGGAGCGTCGACGCAGCTCATCGCTACTCCGGGATTTTCCTCGTACCAATGGTCCAATACCAATACTGGGGCAGCTATACAGGCCAATGTGGGTGGAACCTATACCGTAACGGTAACGGATGCCACGGGGTGCCAGGGCACCGCGTCCATAGAGGTGGTAGAGAACAGCAATCCCGTTCCGGCGATCCAGGGCCCTGCCGGACTTTGTCCGGGGGCTGGTACGACACTGGCCCTGAATGAATCCTACCAAAGTTACCTCTGGTCGACAGGAGGAACGCTGGACTCCGCTTTGGTGCCCGGCGCCGGTAACTATAGCGTTACGGTTACCGATGCCAATGGTTGTCAGGGCACGGCAGCTTTCAGCATTCAGGAATTCAGCTCGCCTTCTCTTCCCGTGGGGGTAGAAGTGGAATATTGCCAGGGGGATACGGCAACGCTGTCGGCGCCGTCGGGCTTCGCCAGCTATATTTGGGGCATAGACAGCACCGATAGCAACATCAGCGTCAGCACACCCGGCGATTATGCGTATACCGTAACCGATAATAACGGCTGCACTGCCGGGGGAAGCGTCCTTGCTGTAGAAAACGCACTGCCGTCGTTTGCCATTTCCGGCGAATTGGAGTATTGTGAAACCGCTTCCACTTTCCTGGAAGCGCCCTCTGGATATACAGCCTACCAGTGGAGCACCGGCTCTACCGATACCTCCAGCATCGTGTCGGCACCCGGGCTGGTATCCGTCGTAGTAACCGACAGCAACGGTTGTTCCAGCAGCCAGTCGGTTACCGTGGTGGAAAACCCGCTGCCGGTAGCTGGTATTACCGGTATCCTGGAATTCTGTACCGATGGTACGACAACCCTGAGCGCCGATGGTGCTTTCAGCGAATACCTCTGGTCGACCGGCAATTCCCAGCCCTCGATCAGTGTGGGCCAGGCCGGCAATTACAGCCTGACGATTACCGACGGGAACGGCTGTTCGAGCAACACTTCGGTTGCGGTTGCGGAGATCCCCGAATTGCAACCGGTAATAACCGGCACCCTGGAATTCTGTTCCGGCACTTCAACCACTTTACAGGCTGAGCCCGGTTACCAGTCCTACAATTGGTCGGACGGGTCCTCCGGTTCTTCCATTACGGTATCGGCGCCGGGTACGGTTAGCCTGACGGTGGCCGACAATAACGGCTGTGAAGGTTCAGCGAGTGTAGAAGTCTCGGAACTCTCCCTGCCTGAGCCCGTGATAACCGGAATAGATTTCTTCTGTGAAGGGGCTTCCACAACCATTGACGCCGGTGGGGGGTACTCGGCTTATGCCTGGATGAACAACGACACTACCCGGGAGTTGACGGTTACCCAACCGGGCACTTATACCGTCACGGTTACCGATGCCAGTGGTTGTCTGGGAGAAGGGGCTTTTGAGGTCGATGAGATCCCGACGCCTGCACCGGTGATCAACGGCGAGCTGTTGTTTTGTCCGGAGGGCTCTACGGAGCTGACGGGCAGCAGTGGTTTTACCTCTTACCTCTGGTCGAATGGCGAGACAGCCGCATTTACGGTGGTGGATCTGCCCGGCAATTATGAACTGACGGTTACCGATAGTTATGGGTGTGCAGGCAGCACTATGGTGCAGGCCGCCCATTTTGCGACCAGCCCACCTGCCATTACCGGCGACCTCAATTACTGCCCGGGGGAGAGCACATCCCTGAACGCCGAGTCAGGTTTCACCAGCTATATTTGGTCTGACGGTTCGGTAAGCCCCAATATAGCCGTTAATGCCAACGGCACTTATGGCCTGACCGTAACGGACACCAACGGCTGCCAGACGGCGGCGGCAGTTTCCGTTGAAGCCTATCCGGTGGCTCCGCCTCAGATCACTGGAGACGCTGCCTTCTGCGCCGGAGGTGCTGCCAACCTGGAAGCGAATGCCGGATTTGACAGCTACCTCTGGTCGACGGGCGGCACTCAGCCGGCCCTTACGGTTAGCAGCGGAGGCATATACGGGTTGACGGTCACCGATGTCAATGGATGTAATACCAGCAACAGCTTTTCGGTAACCCAAAACCCATTGCCCCAGGTCAACATCGGCGGTTCGACGAGTTATTGTATCGGCGGCTTTACTACCCTGAATGCCGGCGCTCAATATTCGGCTTACAGCTGGTCGACCGGAAGTACACAGCCAACCATACAGGTCAACCAGATGGGCCCCTATGGCCTGACCGTCACCGACGCCAACGGCTGTGTGGGTAATACGGAGGTGCAGGTCAACGAGGATATCGAGCTGAGCCCGGTTATCTCCGGCCCTCTTGCCTTCTGCCCGGGCACTTCCACCACGCTCGATGCCGGGGAGGGCTTCCAGGATTATCAATGGTCGGATAACTCGGCCGGACAGTCGCTGGTAGTGTCCAGCCCAGGTGTTTATTCGGTTACAGTAGCCGATGCTTCCGGCTGTACGGGGGATACAGAGGTTGTCGTCAGCGAGCATCCGGCACCCATGCCCATTATTGAGGGTGTGCTGGAATACTGCGCGGGCAGTTCCACCAACCTGGCGGTTACGGGCGGTAATTTTGCCACCTACAACTGGTCGACCGGCGCCTTCGAACCGGGAATAACGGCAACGCAGCCGGGCACGTACAGCGTGACCATCACGGATGGGAATGGCTGTGTGGAAACGACAAGTGTAGGGGTGCAGGAAAATCCCCTTCCTGTCTTCCAGATCTCCGGAGCGCTGAGCTTCTGTGAGGGAGATGCCACCGAGTTGACGGCTACCGGAGGCTTCGCCGGTTATCTGTGGTCCAACGGTGCAGTGGAGCCGGGCATTACCGTACAGTCTCCAGGCAATTACGGCCTGACCGTTACCAACAGCTTTGGGTGTACCAGCCAACAGGCAGTGAGCACCACTCAGATACCGCAGCCCCAGGCCGATGCGGGACAACCCCGCGTTATCAACTGCTACAATTCGGAGGTGGCCCTGGGCGGCACCGGCTCCAGCCAGGGCGGCAGCATTGTATACCAGTGGGCCGGGCCGGGCATTGATGCTTCCAATGCAAATCAACAATTCCCGTCTGTAAGCCTTCCCGGGGCGTATACCCTCACAACGGTCAATACGACACTGGGCTGTGCTTCCGAGCCCTCGGTAGTGCAGGTGACGGATGATACCGACGACCCGGTAGTAGTGCTGGAGGTACTGGATGTGCTGGATTGCACGACCTCTTCCGTACTCATCGATGCCGGCAATTCTTCCACGGGACAAAACTTTATTTACCAGTGGTATGATGCCAATATGGACCCGCTGGGCAACCAGGGGCTTTCCCTGGAGGCATCAATTGCCTCCACCTATTTCCTGCTGGTGACCGATACGGTTAGCGGGTGTGACGCTTTGGCAAGCGTAGATGTTGCGGAGAACATTGAATATCCCATTGCCGAAGCCGGCCAACCGCAGCACCTCGACTGTGATGTCAATACGGCGAACCTCGACGGCGGCGGCTCTCAGCAGGGCCCGAATATCGTTTACAACTGGTATACCATTGGCGGGAATATCCTCAATGGTGGCGACGGCCTTAACCCTGAGGTGGACGAGCCCGGCGCCTATATCATTGTTGTGACTGATATTACTAATAACTGTACCAATTCTGACACCGTACAAGTTACTCAGGACGTCAACGTCCCGATTGCGGACGCCGGTGCAGCACAGGAGATCGATTGCCTCAATCCTACCGTAACCCTCAACGGAGCGGGCTCTTCTACCGGCAGCCAGTATGCGCACCAGTGGGCCTTCGGGCAAGCCGGCAACATCGTCGGCTCCGGCCTGGATTATACCGCCGAAGAGGCAGGCACTTATTTCATCATTGTAACGGATACCGATAATGGCTGTACCAATACGGATGCCGTGGTGGTAAGCCAGAATGCCGCGGCGCCCTCCAACATCAACCTGGCGCTGGACCGCCCAACCTGTTTTGGCGACACGGACGGCAGTGTGATCATCAGTGGAGTCGTAGGAGGAACCCCCCCTTACCTCTACAGCTTTGACGGGCAGCCCCTGAATAACCAGGCCGCCTTCCTGAACCTGGCGGCCGGCACCTATTCCGTGCTGGTCCAGGATGCCATCGGCTGTGAGTTCGAGTTGGAAGCCACTCTGGCGGACGGTAACGACCTGATGGTCGACCTGGGCGAGGACCGCACGGTAAAACTAGGCGAGGAAGTGTCCCTGTTTGCCCGGGTCAATATTGATGAAAGCGAGATTGCCGCTTTGAGCTGGAATGCTGCCGATAGCCTTTCCTGTGCGAATTGCCTGCGGCCCGTTGTACGGCCTTCAACTTCCGGTTCCTACTTCATTGAAGTTGTGGACGACAACGGCTGTGTCGCTACAGACCAGGTGATCCTGTTCCTCGATAAAACGCGCCGGCTTTTCGTGCCCAATGTGTTCTCTCCCAATGGTGATGGACAGAATGATGTATTCATGCCATTTGCCGGGCCGGAGGTTACCAAAATAAGAGCGTTTGAAGTGTACAACCGCTGGGGAGAGCCGATCTTTGAGGTCTACAACTTCCCCCCCAATGACCCCACTTACGGATGGGATGGGACTTACCGCGCTGAGCTTTACAACAGCGCTGCCTTTGCCTGGTTTGCGGAGGTCGAGTTCGTAGACGGCGTAGTGGAGATCTTTAAGGGCGATGTGATATTGATGCGGTGAGTTTGAGGATTGGGAGGCTGTCTCAAAAGAGGGGACCAATGGAAAGCCGTTCAATAAAGTTGCACGCCGAGGCGCAGAGCACGCGGGAGTTCAAGTAAACACCGCGCTCTCCACGCCTTTGCGTGATTTTATTTGGCGTTCCCCGCTGCAAGCCTCTTTTGAGACAACCTCGACCTGCTTAAACGGCGTAGTGGGCTTTTGCCTTTCTCCTTCATTCGCTTTGCTCGTGCCCGGCTTCCGGTGCCCTGGGCGGATGAATAATCCGGGTTAGAGCTTGTTTTTGGCTGTTTTACCTATTAAATTAATCGAAAATTCTTTTTCTAAATCTTTTCCTTGAATAAGGCTGTTAACGGTTGGTTTTATTTCGTAGTCTGGCTTTATTCCTGCGAGTTCTGAATTGGAATAATCCTTAATCAAATATTGGAGTGTAGAAATTTCCACTTGAATTTTCGTGTTCGGAAGTTCAATACTTTTCGTATGGCCAGCAATTATAAACTCACTACCCCCTGTTTCCTCGCCAACAAAACTGGCTCTGTTATATTTTCTCAGTGAGGAGCAAAAAATGGCCGAATTAGAAAAACTTCCTCCATTTATTAACACGACTACTGTACCGTGAAATCTCTCTTTTTTAGGATTGTGGTATCCCATCTGAGGCCCTCGGGTACTTACAAGCGAATCGCCATTTACTTTTTTATATCCTTCGACCAATTCAAATGGCCTATCTAAGAGATACGATAGTAAGAATCTTGAATTTTTCGGATCGCCTCCCTGATTATCCCGAACGTCGATTATTAAATTATTAATTTGATATTGGTTTATTTGCCGAAATATTCTGGAAATCTCTTTTTTGAAATTTTGCTTGTAATACTTTCTCAAAATATTATTATGCCAGTCTTCTATGGTCAGAATTGCAACGCTATTATCTAGGTCAAAATCTATATAAATACCTTTGCTTTCACTGGGATTGCAGTACCTGATTCTTCTCAATAACTCAGATTTAGGTAATCCATTTACATTGAATACGCTATCACTCCCATCTAAATCCTTCAATTCCAGATTAAATATCGCTGGGCAACCATAGAAATAGCTGTAATATTCAAAGAAATAATTATTGATAACCCATATTGGATAGTTGTAGTTATTGCCATCTCGCATCATGTTATGAAGCATAAACTGGATCAGCTCTTGGGATTTAACGCCATTGATTGAAATGATTTTTGCTCCTTCATGAATTTCACTATTGCTGCTGTAATTTTTCCTGATAAACAAATCTGAGCCATCCCAAAATAGGTTAAAGGGAAAAAAGTAGCCACTTTCATTATTGTGGTTTATCAATTCTGAACTGGGATAAAAAAGGGTATGCCCATCCTTGATTATAGACGACGTAGATGCAATTATGCTATAGGCTTCGTTTTCTGCAACAGTATCTGGTATCTTAAATCTTTTAAAAAAAGTATCAAAGTCTGACTTACTGTTATAAATGAAAATATTTGGGTGCGTACTGAGCAGTTGATTTTTCAAATACTCTACATCTTCAGATACCTGTTGCGCAGTAAAGTTTTTTATTTGTCCATATCCGTCCTGGAAATGGAATAGCAGGATGGATAGTATGATCCTAATGGTTCTCACTACTTGTATTTTAATGTAGATAATAAACACACAACAAAGTGCTCAAAATACCACTTCTGTCGCACCGTATCCATAACGGGGGTGGTATTCATTGCGGAAGGTGCTCACCTCGGGCATTTGCAGCAGGCGGCTGGCGATAGCGTCCCTCAGGCGTCCTTTGCCGACACCGTGGATGATGAAAACGCGTTCTACACCCAGGCGGACGGCCTTTTCGATATAAGATTCGAAGTGGGAGAGTTGCAGGCGCAGGATCTCCGCTTTGCTCAATTTTTGATGGTTGGCCGTGAGGTTTTGGATGTGCAGGTCGAGTTCGGGAATGAATTCCGCCAGTTCGAGCACTTCGTGTGGCATGCGTTCCCGGATATCCGTCCAATGGGCAACCGGACGTACGTTGCGGCGGGTGTAGGAATCGAGCCCTTCTTCTTTCGGCTCTGTAAGTCCTTTCAGGGTTTCAAACAAGCGGAAAAGGTGGACCTTCTTGTTGAGCAGCGGGGCGGTTTTGACCTTACTGAAGAACTGTTTAGGTTTCAGTCGGAGTGTTTTGTGCATTTTGCTGCCTGTGCCCTGCGTAGTGATGCGCCAGCAGTCTATCTCGAATACGGGCCCGTCGTTGAGCTGGTCGAAGAGCAGTTCTCCGGCAAGGAAAGTAGAAACGCGGGCCAGTTTGCCGTTGTAGCGGATACTGAGGCGGCCATTGAGGTACAACTCCAGCCCGATGAGGGTGTCGTGCTGGGTGTCGTTGATGAGAATGATCCTGTACTTTTCGGCATGGCCCTGCGCATTGAGTACAGGGTCGAAAGCCAGCTGGATGCCGAAGCTTTTTAAAATAGAGTACTGGGTTTCTATAGAGATCGGTGGCGGTTGTTCTGCGTTGTTATTTTGTTTGCCGGGAACGATCCGGGCCTTTACCGACGGGTTGGCGTCCTGGAAATCTTCCGCCCGCATCAGGTCGTCGATGAAGGCGGGGATCTCGAAGTCATTGTCGTCAAGCAACACGTTGACCATACCGTTGTCGAGCAGGGCTGTGACAACGCCTTCATCTCTGGAGTGTAAGAACCGAACCCTCGTGCCGACAGCGAATAGCATGGTATTGATCGTTGATTTCGGGGAGAGTACAACAACTCATCCCGCTTGTGGTTCAAAAATACCTATTACCTTTAGCGCAGACAAAAAAAACAGGTATGAATATTCGCTGGAAGGTGGCCCAGGCGGCGGAGATCCGCTGGTGGCGGGCTTACCTTCGGAGTAAGGAGCCCGGAGATTACCTCCGGCAGAAGGCCGAATACTGGGGGCGTGTGTTGCGGTTGGCCGGGTTTGAGCCCTCTCCAGGTGCAGTGGTTTTGGACGCCGGTTGCGGCCCGGCAGGTATTTTTCTCATCCTGAAAGAGCAGGAGGTCCACGCGGTCGACCCGCTATTGGATGCCTACCGGTCGGACTTACCTCATTTTGAACCTTCCCGTTACCCCAATGTGCAGTTTTTTGCCCTCCCGCTGGAAAACTTTCGCCCGCCGGTGCTCTACGATACCATTTTCTGCCTTAATGCCATCAATCACGTTGCCGGCCTGGATAGATCGCTGGATGTGCTGGCCGGCGCTCTGAAGCCCGGAGGGCGCCTGCTGCTTTCGGTGGATGTGCACAACTACCATTTCCTGAAGAAAATATTCCAGTGGTTACCGGGAGATGTGTTGCACCCACATCAGTACAGCCTGGAGGAGTATAAGAACATGCTCGAAATAAGAGGCTTGGAAGTGGAACGGACGGTCCGGGTCAAGGAAGGCCGCATTTTTGATTACTTTTTGATGGTGGCGGAAAAGCTATTGGGGGCCGGACGTTAACTTGCGAGCCGGCTTTTGATTTGAGACAGAGAGGCCACAGAGAAACACAGAGTATTCGCCTGACAGCGAATATTCTATGCCTACTCCGTGTAACTCTGCGTCGCCTGCGATGTCAGATAAAAGCGCACCATTTTGAACAGTCCCTTTGATTTCTCTTTTGCGCGTACCCTCCGGGAGGCGGCACAGGACAGCCCAACAAAAATAAAGGGTCGGGCATCAAAAATGAACATACTCACACCCCGATATCCTCATTCCACAACCCCGGCTGCTCGCGGATGAATTGCCCCATCAGTTCATAACACTCCGCGCTGTTCACGGCCACCACTTCCACCCCCTTCGATCTCAACAGTTCCTCTTCACCCATGAACGTCCGGTTCTCGCCGATCACCACCCTGGGAATCTCGTACAGGAGGATAGCCCCCGTACACATGGGGCAGGGAGATAAAGTGGTGTACAGTACGCATTCCCGGTAGACGGAGGCGGGCAGGCGGCCGGCGTTTTCCAGGGCGTCCATTTCTCCGTGCAGGATGGGGCTGCCCTTCTGTACCCGCCGGTTGTGGCCGCGGCCGATGATCTTTCCCTTGTGGACGAGGACGGAACCAATAGGTATGCCGCCTTCTGCATATCCCTTACGGGCTTCCTCCAGTGCTGCTTTCATGAATTCATCCATTGCCGGCTATCCTTTTTCTTTGTTCGAAGATAATTTCAAAATTTTAAAAGTACAACCGATCTGGAAAGGGTAGAGGGGCCGGTTCAGGGCGCCGGCACTTCTTCTGGCACCAGTTGGGTGCTTAGCGTCTCTTTCCCGTCTTTGATCTCCATGATGGTTACGGATTTTCTGGGTATTGGGCTATCCGTGCCATAGCTGATGCTGCCCGTTACCCCTTCAAAATTACGAATGGCGGAAAAGGCCTGGCGGATGTCTTCGGGATCCGGGCTCTTGGCATCCAGTGTTGCCCGGATGAGCAGTTGGGCGGCATCGTAACCCAGGGCGGCGAAGGCATTAGGCTCTTCGCCGGCATAGGCCTGCATATAGGCTTGCCGGAAAGCCTGCACCTGCGGGTTGGGGTTGTCCGCACCCAAATAGGCATGTGTGGTGAAGAAGACATCTTTCACTTCGTTGTGCCCCTGCCAGGTGGCCGGTTCATCGAAGGCATCGCCGCCAATGATAGGCGCGGTGAAACCAGCCTGGCGGATCATTTGCACCCCTTCCAACGCATCCTGGGGCAGGGCGGCAAAGAAAAGGATATCTGCAGGCTGTATTCCCTGAATAGCCTGAGCTATCCCCCCCTGGCCATAAGGTTGCAAGGACAGTATCTGGCCGCCCAGTTGTTCGAAGCGGCTGATAAAATAACCCTGCAACAGGTTGGTATAAGTATCGGACGAATTGTAAATAACCGATACGGTGCGCGCTTCCAGGTCATTGTATGCCCATTCGGCGGCGGCGGCAGCCTGTACGTTATCCCCGAAGCAAGCCAGGAACAGGTAATCCGGGATCTGAGTGGGAAGCTTGGGGGAGGTGGCGCCGGAGGTGAGGAACACCCGATGGCTGTCGGCCGCCACACCGGCGGCGGCGAGCACCTGGTCGGTATCCGACAGGCCCAGGAAGGCGGCGGTGGATGGATATTCGGTGATCATTTCTGTTACTTTTGCTCTCAGGACATCAGGATTGGTCTGGCCATCCTTGAGTATAAGCTGCCATTCGTTGCCGTTTTTTCCACTTTCAGCATTAGCTTGTTCGATGGCCAGTTTTGCACCCTGAGAGGAGGGTACGTCCAGGGTAGATTGACTGCCGGTGAGGTTATAGACCGCACCCAGGACAATAGGCTCGGGTTGGCCGGACTGGTCCTGGTTCCTGCACCCCAGGCCACACAGGAACAGGGGCAGAGACAAGAGAAGGAGCTTTTTGCTTTTTAAAGTATGCATGGTGTTTTTGTTTTAAGCTAACCGGATGTCCGCTTCGTTCGTCTCCGCGTCCAGGATCGGTTTATCCTGGACGGAGATCAAAACGGTGTCCGTTTCGATAATGAATCCGTGACTGGCGCCTTTTGGTATTTCAAAAGTGCTGCCGGGAAGGAAAGGGTAGGAGGCCCCGTTCAGAATAATCTGCCCTGAGCCCATCAGGATAGCCAGGTGGGCATCGATGGTGTCATGCATGTGGGGCTGGTAGCTGCCGGTTTGCAGCTTCACAAACTCAATGCACCCTTCTGCGCTGGGCACCCGATAAAGGCCGATGTATTCGCCGGGCAGCGGGTTTATGATCTTGAAATCGATGGATGCTAAAGCGTTCTGCAGATGTTGCATGATCTAAGTATTGATGCCCATACAAAGATGGGGCCATTTTTTACCTCTTGCAGTCACTATCGTTTCAAAAAGGTGGATTATTGTTTCCTTTTCCTGGACGCTGGTCAGTAATGTCAATACGGAGGAAGTGGAGGGGATCAGCCTGGACGATCTCCATGGGGAAGTAGAGGTGATCCGTCAATTGGAGATAGATATGATTGTGCCTTTTGAACGCGACGGCCTGTCCCAGAAACTGTGCCTTCGCCCCAGGCGCGGCGTCTTGCTCTACGGCCCTCCCGGCACCGGCAAGACGACCATCGGGCGGGCGCTGGCGCACCGGCTGCGCAGTAAGTTCTTCCTCCTGGACGGCACCGTTATCAGTGGAACCCAGCAATTCTCTGTTACTGGAGGAAAAGGAACTGGAGAGCCTGGCCGTTCGAACAGAGGGCATGACCGGAGCAGGCCTGCGCCGCATCGTGGCCGATGCGCGCAACCTGTACGGTTACGATGTGGCGAAAGAGCAGGAATTATCACCTCCCGCCGCCTATTTCGAAAAGGCCATTCAGCAACTGGAAAAACATCGGGAACAGCTGGCGTCAGCACCGGCATATACGGCGGCGTTCCGGGCGCGAGTACGAAAGGGTTGGTCAAACCCGCCTTCTGAACCTCGTACGGGGTTGTGTAAAAAGCCTAATGGGGGGAGATAGGACACTGATTTATTAAGATTAGTTAGGATTCATTAAGATCATTTTTCCTGAGTATTACGATCCTAAAAAATCTTAATGTATCCTAATGGATCAGTGTGCCATACCTTTTTACACAACTCCGTCCAAAACACTTTTGGGTTTTCATCCGTTCTCACCAAAATGGCAATTAAAACAAGACGAATGAAAAACCTGAAAAAACCTTCCCTGCTGCTGCTGGCTGTATTGGTGTTGGGCCTCCTTACCGCCTGTAACAACAAACAAGAAGGCGTACCCACCATCGGTTTTGTGGACGCTTTTGAAGATAATACCATCGACCAGGCACGGGCCGGTTTTATGGATGCTCTGAAGGAAGGGGGCTTTTCCGAGGAAGGACAAACCCTGAACCTCATCTATCGCAATGCTCAGGGCGATATACCCACCTTGACCCAGATCGTCCGTTATATGATCACCCGGGAGGTGGCCCTCGTGGGCACCAGCCCTTCCCTGTCGACCATCGCCGCCATTCAGAATACCAAGGATATTCCCATTTTCATGATGGTTTCTCCGACACCTGCCCTGATGGAAGTGGAAGACGCTCAGGGCAATGCCCCCGCTAACTTGTTCGGAGTGGCCGAGAACCTGTCCTACATCGATACCTCTTTTGCGCTCATCCCCAGGCTGGTGCAGCCGAAAGGGGAGCAATTGCGGGTAGGGCTGTTGTACAACCAGTCGGAACCCCAGTCGGTGGAGGCCTACGAGCGCCTGAAGGGACTGGCCAGCAATCTGGGCGCCGCTTTAGTGGCCCGCCCGGTCAATACCACCGCCGATGTGCAACTCGTGGCCGGCGCCTTGCTCAATGAAGGCATCGACGCCTTTTTCGCCAACCCGGACAATACCATTTTCAGCTCCTTCGAGACCATCATGAAAGTATGCAACGAGGCTGGTGTTCCCGTATTTACCAGCGAAGCCGGCCTGGTGGCGCGCGGAGCGGTGGCCGCCTACGGGGCCGATCTGTACCAGTGGGGGTATCAGGCGGGGCAACAGGCCGCGCTCTTCCTGAAGAACAATTCTACCGAAGGAATGCAATGGGAAATGGTGAAGGTGCGGAAGCGGGTTTACAATCCGGGCGCCGCAGCGCGGTTCGGGATAGAAGTGCCGGCAAACTATGAAGCGATAGAACAATGATCTTTTACCTCACTGCACTCATTCAGGGCCTCTGTCTTTCCGCTATGGGGCTGGGTATCTTCATCACCATGAAGATCTTCCGCATCCCGGACATCACCACCGATGGCAGCTACACCCTGGGTGCGGCGGTGACGGCAGTGCTCCTGATGCAGGGCTGGCCGTTGCTACCCGTTATCGGCCTGACGATCGTTATGGGCGCACTGGCGGGGGTGATGACCGGGCTGGTGCACACCCGCCTGAAGGTCGATGCCCTGCTGGCGGGCATCCTGGTCATGACTGGCCTGTATTCGGTCAACCTCACCCTCCTGGGGCGTTCGAACATTCCGCTGATCAACATCGATACCATTTTTTCCGCCCTTGCCCTTTTCGAACGGCAGATTTACAACGAACTATGGGTCGGCCTGTTGTTCCTGGGCATCCTGAGCGCTCTGCTGGCCTACATGTTGCGCACCGACTTCGGCATCGCCATGCGGGCTACGGGCAACAGCGAGTCGATGACCCGCGCGATGGGCATCAACAACGACCGCATGAAGATCATCGGCCTGGCCATTGCCAATGCCCTGACTGCGCTCAGCGGCTTTCTGGTTGCCCAGTATCAGCACTTCACCGATATCAATATGGGGATCGGCATCGTGCTGGTGGGCCTCGGTTCTGTACTCATTGGCGATGCATTGATCAGCTGGCTGGGGATCCGCCACATCTGGCTGCAGCTGTTATTTGTGCTCGCGGGTTGCATCCTCTTCCAGATGATACTGGCGGTAGCCCTGTCTCTGGGGGTCAATCCGAATATGCTAAAGCTGATCACCTCTGTTTTTGTGCTGGCCATTGTCGGCATTCCGCGTTTGGCCCGAAGGAAGCAATTATGATCGAACTCAACCATATCACGAAAGTGTTCAACCGGGGCAAGGTCAATGAAGTGGCCGCCCTGAATGACGTCAGCCTCAGAATAGCCCCCGGCGAATTTGTCGTGCTGGTAGGCGCCAACGGCTCGGGTAAGACGACCCTGCTGAACATTATCTCCGGGGCGGCATTGCCCAGTAAAGGCACTGTCCGCCTGCACGGCGAGGAAGTGACCCGGCTGCCGGAATACAAGCGCAGCCGGTGGGTGGCCCGCGTTTTTCAGGACCCTCTGGGCGGCACTGCTCCCGAGCTGAGCATCCTCGACAACTTCCGGCTGGCTGCTCTGCGGACGCAACGCAAGAAGCTGAAGATCGGTATTGACGAAGCGTTCAAAGTTGCCGTCCGCGAAAGGATCGCCCGCCTGGGGCTGGGGCTGGAAGACAAGCTGCAGCAGCCCATGGGGACCCTCTCCGGCGGCCAGCGCCAGGCCCTCACCCTGCTGATGAGCGTCATGGACCATACCGACATCCTGCTGCTCGACGAACCGACCGCTGCGCTGGATCCCAAATCCGCGGAAGTGGTCATGGAAACTGCCGAAAGCCTGATCCGGCAGTACAACCTCACTACCGTGCTCATTACCCACAACATGCGGGAAACCCAGCGCTTTGGCAGCCGGCTCATCCAGATGGCGCAGGGGCGCGTGGCGCGCGACCTGGATAGGGACGCAAAGGAAAAACTGAGGCTGGAGGAAATGTATGAGTGGTTTGGATAGGGATCGTCACCACTTTGTTGAAGGGTTTCCAATAGGATTTTTAATGGAAAAACTTATTTTAGGTTACAGTCTCTGAATTTGTAAACAAATGGGTGCAGCAATGGCGGCTTCCGTTCAAGATATTCCGAAAAGCCTGGCCTATGAGATGGTGGATGGGCAACCCATTTATTATAAGGGGTATAGAGCATATTTAATTTACCCCATTCTGAAATCTTTGCAGGAAGATTGCCCCCCTCCCGTTTGTCTCCAACAGTCCCTTTCCCTACTCTCCTTTAGATGGACGGATGGCTTTCCTGATCTTTTCTACCATTTCCCAGAAGAAGTCTGAAAAATCCGGCGCGATGCGCAGGCCGATGAGCAGCGCGGCGTAGAGGATCGTTGCGATCGAGGACCGCACGAACAGGTCGATCGCGAAGTGCTGCCGGATCACGGGGATGAGCAGGTTCACCAGCAAGCACACCATGCCCAGCCCGATGATATAAAGCATGTTTCGGGAGAAGGGGTGCATCTGATAATGGCGGTATATAAAAACCTGGATGAAGACGTTGATCAGGATGATGGTCAGGGCGGTGGCAACCGCGGCGCCGGTGATGCCGAAGGCGCTGATGAAGATATAATTGGTGATCACGGTGATCACGGCGGTGATGATCTTGAAGTACAGGTCGTACCGGAACTGAGGGCTGTAGTTGATCAGCAGGCCGTTGTAGCCATTAGCAGTATGGGACAGCTGCCCGATACCCAGGAAAACCGCCACGTATTTACCCACCTCAAACTGCGGCCCCAGGATGGAAACGATGTTGTCGAGGTTGATGGCCAGGCCTACAAAGATAAGCATGCCGGCGGCAAAGTTGTTGAGAGCGGTTCGGCTATACAGCAGTTGTATTTCATCGTAAGCCTCGCGTTTCCAGGCGTCGGCGAGCATGGGAGAAACGATCTTGGCGATGCCCTGATGGGGAAGCAGGATGACCGAAGCGAAAAAGGAATAGACGACATAGATCCCGCCCAGGGCAAAGTTGAGCAGGGAGGGTATCATCAAAATATCGATCTTCGTGGTGATTTTGCTACCGATTGTTGCAAAAATGGAGTAAAAACTATAACTAGCGATCTGTTTAAAAAACGGCCCCCGGAAAATGGAGAAGCCGACCTTCAGGTACAGTTCACCTATATAATAAGTAAAGGCGGCCATTCCCAATAAGCTCAGGATAAACCTCCAGGAATAATAGATGATGAATTCCTCCAGGCTGATCAGCCGGAAGTGGTACAGTAGGATGAGCGCCAGGGCCGTGAGGCGGCCGAAGACATCGCGAAAGAATGTAGGGATGCGGGGACGGAGGAGCGCTGCCAGATAGTTCTCGAACATTTCGAGGTAACAGGTCAGGGCAAGCACCACGATCAGCAGTGGGTAGTAGGTTTCGATGTAGTGCTGGCTGGTTTCCTGGCTGTAGATATCCAGGATGAGGCCCTTTGCCAGGTAAAGAAGAAGGGCCGTAACGGCAATTCCGGCCGTTCGAAGCAAAACAATAAAGCCAAAGAAACCGTTGTGTTTCTGGCTTTTGTCTTTAAAATAAGGGAAGAACCGGATAATGGTGGCGTTACTGGCCAGGCTGGCCAGCATAATGAACAGCCCCGCCAATTCGATCAGCCATTGGGTAAACCCCAGGACCTCCTCCCCGACGTACCGGGGAAAAAGCAGGGAATTGTTTACAAACCCCACGATCAAGCCAATGTACATAAATATTCCCGACCCGATGCCTTGACGCTTGATACTTCCCATTTCCGAAAAATGCAATTAAGCGTGATGAACGTTTTTATTCTCTGTACTGGTAGAAGTGGATCCATGACATTTATCAGAGCGTGCCAACATATTGACAACTATACGGCGGACCACGAGTCCAGGGTTTCCCTTACCGGAGCAGAACGCCTGGATTTTCCGGACAACCATATTGAGGCGGATAACCGGCTCAGCTGGATGCTCGGCAAGTTAGGCAAAAAATACGGCAAGGATGCCTTTTACGTACACCTTCGCCGGGACAGGGAGATTACCGCCATCAGCTTCAACCGCCGCTGGGATTATCCCAACAGCATCATCAAAGCCTATACCGAGGGTATCCTCATGGCGGGTAAGATGCGCGGCCTTGAATACTGTGTAGATTACGTGGATACGGTAACCGACAATATTGAACATTTCCTCCGGGACAAGCCTAACAAATTGGTGATCGACCTGGAGGAGATCAAAACCGGCTTCCGTAAATTTTGGAGTGCTATCGGTGCTGAGGGTGACCTGCAGGCCGCTCTCCACGAGATGGATCACCACTACAACCGCTCAAAGAAAAACGGAACGCTGATCCAACGCATCAAAAACCTGGTAAACCGCTGAGCTTATGCAGCACAAACTGTACACCACTTTTGCCTTCTTTAAAAGGGCCATTGCGTTCAGTGCCTTCGTTGTGGCTGGGCTGGCCCTGGCAGAATGGAGTTTCGGCCTGCCGCTCTTTCTTCCCGGTTTAACCTTACTGATATTCGCTTTCGCCCTTCTTACTTTCCGCATCGTTCAGCTCATCTTCAAGTTTCAACTGGATCGCTTCCACGATACCAATCAGGTGGAATCTCTGCTCTGGTTGTATTCCCGGTTCACCCCTTCGGTCAGCCTGCCGGCAATGCGGCACTACGCCGGTTCACCGGACTTTCTGAAAGAGCTCGTCAGCCATTTTTACCGCTACCGGCCCCAGGTGATCGTCGAGGCAGGCTCCGGGGTGTCTTCCGTTATCCTTTCCGAGTTGCTGCAGGCCGAGCAAAGCACCGCCCGCCATTATGCTCTCGACCACCTGGAAGAGTACGCCAACCTGACAAAGGAGAAAGTCACCAACCCGGGTAGTGAAGTCCTGTACGCTCCTCTTCGGGAGTACCAGATAGACGGAAAGAGCTGGAAGTGGTACGATATCAGCGTTCTGGAAGGCATCGGGCAGATCGACCTGCTGATCATCGACGGGCCGCCGGAAACCATTCAAAAGCTGGCGCGTTACCCTGCGCTGCCCCTTCTTAAAGATAAGCTCAGCGAAAATGCCCTTATCATTCTCGACGATACCAACCGCCAGGATGAACAGCGCATTATCCAACGCTGGAAAGAGGAATTCGGCATGGCCAGTAAATCCATCTATACGGAAAAAGGAACGGTTGTAATGGGGTGGAAGGGATCCGGGATTCGGGATTTTTGATTTTGGATGTGGACTTCAGCGGGGCAAATCGCACATCAAAAATCAAACCTTCTTCCCCATCCCCAACTTCCCCAGCATCCGTTCCCTCCTGAACTTTCGGATGAACCGCCCTTCGTCTTCATTGACCATGAATGCTTCGCCGCGTATCCAGCTTCGGAGCCATCCCCAGAACACGGCAATCCCCGTTAGCCCGTAGGGCCGGTTGAGGTAGCCCGCCTTGGCTGCGCTGATGAGGGTGATGATCAACCCGTACCGCATGCGGTACATGGCGTCTCCGGCCTTTGCCCGCACCCTGAGGGAGCCCGTTTCAGTGCCCAGCACGCGGTGGTGATGCACCTGCAGGCTTTCATCGACCGCTATTTCCCAGCCGTTATATCGGGCGATGAGTTCATCCACCGAATCCCAGCCTATGGAGCGCCGCAGGCCGCCGATGGCCTCGAAGCACTCCCGTCGATAGGATTTGAAAGCCCCGGGTACGTAGTCGCGGTCGGAAAAACGCTCATATACCCATTCCCCGTTCTTCAGGGTGGTGATCATTCCGCCTGCAATACCCAGCCGGGGATTGGCCCGGAACATTTCGGACAGCCGCCGAAAGTACTGCTCCGGCAATTCAAGGTCGGCGTCGAGTTTCACCAGAAAGTCGTAGTCTACATCAATGGCTTCGTACCCCAGATAAAAAGCCCGTACCACCTTGGCTCCTGCCGACCGCTTTTCCTTTTTTTCGTTGTTGACCAGTTTGATCCACGGGTACTTTTCTGCATAGCTCCGCACGATCTCCGGTGTAGCGTCCGTAGATCCGTCGTTGACCACGATGAGCTGCCGGGGCAGGGCCTCCTGCCGGGTTAGCGACTCCAGCGTTCTGCCCAGAAACAATTCTTCATTGTAGGCCGGTATGATGACGACGTAGTCCATTTGCATTTTCTCTTTTTTGTTTACAGGCCGGCCCTTTCCTGCACGGAAAAATGACTTCCAACAAAACGAATTTCGAGTACAGGCCGGACAGAATCGTTATTTTTATAATCATCATAAAAGTAATGATTATGTTTATAACGATAACAAAAATAACGATTCTGTGATCCATGGGGAATAAAACTCAGCTTTTCATTACCTTTGAACGGCATTGTTTTGAGCCAAGGGCCTAATGAATAACACTACTATTCGAATAAATCCGATAAGACAGATTGTATGGCTCGCCGTTTTTTTCCTCCTGGGCAGGCCTGCGTTCTCACAAGATCTTGGATTCGAGCGCATCCCCAATGAGTTAGGGTTATCTCAGAACCTTATCTCTTGCCTCCTTCAGGACAGCCGGGGGCGTCTTTGGATCGGTACCGCTTCAGTAAAGAATTTGAAACTTTACCCACTAACATTCGCAAATAGCAGGGTAATTGTCGATCCTGTACAACGAAGCATAAAATCACGATGAACGAAAAACGTGTCCTCATCATCTCCTACTACTGGCCGCCGAGCGGTGGCATCGGCGTCCTGCGGTGCCTGAAGATCGCCAAGTACCTGCGCCGGTACGGCTGGGAGCCCGTTATTTTTACTGCTAAAGACGCTCATTACCCTACCATCGACCACAGCAATGACAAGGACATTCCTCCCGGGGCAACCATCCTGCGGCAACGCATCTGGGAACCCTATCACATCTATAAGTTCATCACCGGCCAGCCGCCTCAGGCCAATGTCAACAACGTTTTCTACGTCAAAGACGAAAGCCTCGGATTTTTCCACCGCCTTTCTGTATGGATCCGCAGCAACTTTTTCATTCCCGATGCCCGAGCGCTCTGGGTCCGCCCTTCTGTGCGCTTTCTGAGGCGCTACCTGAAAGAACACCCGGTGGACGCCATCTTCTCCGACGGGCCCCCCCACAGCAATACCCGCATCGCCACCCTGCTTAAAAAATACACCGGCATTCCCTGGCTGGCCGACTTTCAGGACCCGTGGACGCAGATCGACTACTACCAGCTCCTTAAACTGACCCGTTGGGGGGGGCGCCGCCACCATCGCATGGAGCAGGAGGCTTTTCGCCGGGCAGACAAGATCACCATCGTCAGCCCTACCTGGAAGGAAGAGCTGGAAGCCATTGGCGCAGAGAATGTATCCGTCATCCCCTGGGGCTACGACCCTGATGATTATAAGGATATTTCAATCCAGGTGGGTTCGAAATTCACCTTAACCCACCTGGGCATTATGGGATATGACCGCAACCCGTCGGGCCTTTTTCGGGTCCTGCAGCGGATGTGTGAAGAGGTGGAAGGATTTCGGGAGAACCTGGAACTGCAATTGGTGGGGCAGGTGGACTATTCGGTCAAAGAGGCTTACGAGGCGGCGGGCCTTTCGGGCAATGTGAAACTACCGGGCTCTGTCCCCCGCCAGGAAGCTCTGCAAATGACAATGGACAGCCCCATCCTGTTGTTACTGCTCAACCAGCAGCCCAATGCCAAAGGGCGGATTCCCGGTAAACTTTTCGAATACCTGGCCTCCCGCCGGCCCATCCTTTGCCTGGGGCCAACAGATAGTGATGTGGCGGGTATCCTTACGGAAACCGGGGCGGGCACGACGGCCGATTACCAGAACGAGGCGGCTATCCGTTCCGTTCTGGAGGGGTTGTACCGGCAATTCCGGGAAGGGAAATTGGAGCAGCCTGTTGATTCCGATATTGAGAACTATTCCATTGGGCAACTCACCGGCGAACTTGCCGGCTTCCTGGATGAGATAACAGCCGCCGGAAGGCCGTAAGAAACTGAGGCCGGCACTCCGCAGAATAGCTCGAAAAAATCAGCTATGGGCCCCATCCTGCTTCAGGAAAAATTAACTTTTCCATTCTGCCAATTTAGCTAAATTGTCCTGCCGTTGCCGTTTCTTAACCCGGCCGGTTTTCCAAATTAACACCTATGGCAAACCAGAAGCCTAACCATCCGTTCCAGCCCTACATCCCCGCTTCGGAAACCAGTGTTCGGGAATTCACTCTCCGCGCGCTGGTGCTGGGAGCCCTGTTCGGTATTATCTTTGGCGCCTCTACCGTTTATCTGGCTCTTAAAGCAGGCCTTACGGTTAGCGCGTCCATCCCCATTGCGGTGTTGGCCATTTCTTTAGGGCAACGATTTTTCGGAACCACTATTCTGGAAAATAACATCATCCAAACGGCAGGCTCGGCAGGGGAGAGCATTGCGGCAGGCGTAGTGTTCACTTTGCCTGCATTCCTGTTCCTTTCGGATCCGGCAGTAGGTGACCAGTATTTCCGGTACTGGACGATATTTACCCTGGCGGTTCTGGGGGGTATCCTTGGCACGCTCATGATGATACCGTTGCGGCGTTCGCTCATTGTAAAAGAACACCATAGCTTGCCCTATCCGGAGGGGACGGCCTGCGCCTCAGTGCTTATTGCCGGCGACAAGGGCGGCAGTTTCGCCAAAACGGCATATCAGGGATTGGGTTTTGCTTTCCTTTACGCCATCTTCCAGAAAGTGATACATGTTATTTCTGAAGTGCCTTCCTACAGCACTTCTCTGGCCAATAAGTATCTGCCGGCAGCTACGATAAGCGGAGAGATCACTCCTGAATATATGGGTGTTGGATATATCATCGGCCCCAAAATCTCCGGTGTGCTGGTGGCGGGAGGTGTACTGGCCTGGTTAGGGCTAATGCCGCTCCTGGGTACGCTTGTCCCTCCGGAAACCATAGCCGAGCAACTGGTCAAACTGGGTTACCTGAAAAGCATATTGACCCCAGGCGGCTCTGGAGGATGGGATCCGGCAGCTCAAACTTTTTCCGATGCTTCCTCGGCCATATATCGGGCCTATGTACGGCAGATCGGAGCCGGCGCTGTGGCGGCCGGTGGGTTTATTACACTATTGAAAACCCTGCCAACAATTGTGGCCTCCTTCAAAGAAAGCCTTGGCGCCTTGAATAACCGCAATCAGGCTGAAGTGGTCAGCCGTATCGAGAATGACCTTTCTCTGAAGATCGTGCTATACGGCAGCCTGGCGCTGATCGTTCTCATGTCGGTGCTGCCTATGATTCCCGGCGACTCCATTCTATCCAAGTGGTTGATCGGTGTACTGGTTGTTTTCTTCGGTTTTTTCTTCGTCACGGTATCCAGCCGCATCGTCGGCATCATCGGATCGTCCAACAACCCCATTTCAGGGATGACCATCGCTACCATTATGGGTACGGCGCTGATCTTTATTGCGGTCGGCTGGACGGGACAGGTGTTCGAACCTCTGGTGCTGGTGGTCGGTGGCATGATCTGTGTGGCTGCTGCCAATGCGGGTGCTACAAGCCAAGACCTGAAAACAGGCTACATCGTAGGCGCTACGCCAAAATACCAGCAGCTGGCACTCTTCATAGGCGCTATTTTTTCCAGCATCGTCATCGGCTTTACGGTGAAGTACCTGGATACCCCTACGCCGGAGTTGGTGGCACAGGGGATCAACCATGCTATTGGTGAAAAATATGCCGCCCCACAAGCCACGCTAATGGCTACGCTGATCAAAGGTTTGTTGTCGTTCAATCTCGACTGGCAGTTCGTATTGGTTGGCATCTTCATTGCCCTTACTGTGGAGTTGTGTGGGGTGAAGTCCCTTTCGTTTGCCGTTGGCCTGTATCTTCCGCTTTCTACCACACTTCCCATTTTTATCGGCGGCGCGATCAAAGGGCTTGTGGATTGGCTGAAAGAGCGCAAAGGAGAGGAAGTGGAGGACGATGAACTGGGCAAAGGCAACCTTTTTGCAACTGGCCTGGTCGCAGGCGGGGCACTGGCCGGCGTCATTGTGGCCATTCTTTCGGTCAACCTGGGAGTCGCTGCCGTACTGGCGCGTGTAAACATGGAAACGCTCTTTCTTCGTCCGGTATTGGGCGAGGAGGGTTTTATGCTGTTGGGCGTCCTTTTCTTTGCCTTTATGGGTTGGGTCCTTTTCCGAATCGGGATGGCGAAGGATTAATCGCCTCCCGCAACAAGTATTTGACAATCAATGTCCAATGGAATGAGCATCCCTTTTCCTTCCCGTGATTGGAAAAATTCGGGATGAACTTCTCCATTTAAACCCTGGTACTCATTTTTTCTTCCTTCCCGGTTTAGGCTTCCTGCGGGCTACAGTTCCCTTGGCCTCGGGCTTGCTCGTTTTTGACGCCGGCTCTTCGGGCGGGTTTTGTACATACTGATACCCTTTGTAGCCGACGAAGCCCAGCAGCCCGAGCAGGATAATGCCGGAGAAAATGCCGGAGGCCAGCTTGCCCATGGCGAAAGCCCGGGGTTCAAACTTGAACTCGATGGTGTGCTGCCCGGCGGGCACGCGCAGGCCGCGCAGGATGTAATTCACGCGGATGTGCTCCACCGGATTGCCGTCGATGTAGGCCTGCCAGCCTTTGTTGTACCAGATCTCCGAGAAGACAGCGAACTGCTCGCTGCCGGCGTTGCTTTGGTAGGTGAGATGGTTAGGCGCGTAGGCTGTCAGGCTTATGGCCCCATCTTTCGATGGGGTGAAACCGCTGAGGTAACTGCTGAATTCCTTATGGGCCACAGCTTCCGTGGCCGGGTCGATCTCATTGAGTGCATCGATCTCCTCGTTGGCGGTATTCACCATTCGGACATTATCGACAAACCAGGCGTTGCCCAGGGCATTGGGGTTGCGGCGTACTGCCGGCTGCCCGTCCTGCCCGCTGACGATGAAGTATCGGGCATTCAGCATATCCAGCACCCGTTGGTTGTTCTGCGAGAGGTGGCGGTCAATGATGTCCTGGAAGCGCTGGAGTTTGGCGGCGTGGTAACCGCCTATGCTCTTATGGAAATAGGAAGCTTTTGAAGACTGGAAGGTAGAAACCGTGGCATCGAACACCCGATAATTGGGGTCGGGGTCCTGCAGGATCTGCTGATCGGCCGGGCTGGGCTGGAAGTTGGCCTCATACTGAGATTTGGAGACAAAGATGTCGCTGTTGAGGTAGCGGCGCCCCACCGTCCACTGGTCGAAGATGACCAGGGCGGCCAGGCCGATGAGCAGCAGGTTGAGTTTTACCTTCTCCTGCAGGTAGGCCCATAGCAGGCCGCCGCTCAGCAGCACCAGGATGAGGGTGCGGAAGGCATCGGAACGCATCAGGGCCTTGCGGTCGGCGATGATGGCGTTGACGTCGTAGCCGGCCTGAGCGTAACGTTGGTCCTGGCCGGAGGTGAAGTCGAAGAACGACGGCCCCATCAGGGCGAAGAACAGGCAGATGGCGCCGGCGATGCCACCGGCGATCTTGAGGCTGCGCAGGGCTTCCTCTTTGCTCACCTTATTATTGACGATCTTGTGCAGCGCCAGTATTCCCAGCGTCGGCACCAGAAACGCGGTGACGCTCAGTATGGAGTTGGGGGTCCGGAATTTATTATAAAGGGGGAAGTAGTCGAAGAACAGGCGGTTGAAGCCTTCCAGGTTTTTACCCATCGACAGCATCAGGGTCAGCAGCGTACCCAGTCCGATCCACCACTTAACCGGGCCCTTAACCAGGAAGAGCCCCATGAGAAAGAAAAAGAACATGACGGCGCCGAAATAACTGGGCCCGCTGGTAAAGGGAAGGTCGCCCCAATACAAGGGCGCGGAGAAGTTGGCGGGCAGGCGGGCGCCCTTGCTCTGCAGGTCTTTTACTATTGCCGAGTTGGGGCCTACCGGTTCCTGAGACCCTCCTCCGGCTACCCCGGGGATGAAGGCGGCGAACAGGTCGACGGCCCCGTTGCTCCACATCATGGCATAATTCCATTCCAGCCCATCCGTTTCGCTACTGCTGCTGGGCTCGCCGACAGTCTCCAGGATGGGCTCGCCCCGCATGGTGTCCTTGGCGTACTCGTAAGTGATCCAGAGGTTGGAAGCGGCAGAACCGATGGCCAGCAGGCCTCCGATGAGCAGGGCGCCGGCGGCTTTGCCGAAGTGGGCCAGCTCGTTGCGTTGTATGCTGTACACCATCTGAGCAATACCAAAAATGATCAGCGTGATGAAGAAGTAGTAGGTCATTTGTACGTGGTTGGCCATGATGTCCAGCCCTAAGCCCACGGCAAAGAGGATGCCGCCCAGTAGATACCGGCGCCGGAAGGCTAACAACAGGCCGGCGGTGACCAGGGGAAGGTAAGCAATGGCCTTGACCTTGGTCTCGTGCCCGGCCTCGTAGAGGATGAGGGTGTTGGTGGTAAAGCCAAAAGCGATCGCGCCGATGATGGCCAGCCAGGAATTGGCGCCCAGTACCACCATCAGGATGTAAAAGCCCACCATGGCAGCGAAAAAACGCCCAATAGGGGGCTTAATGAATAAGCTGCCCAGCCGGTCAAGCACCTTGAGGTTGTTGCCGGCACTGACGGTATTGATCTGGTAGGTGGGCATACCCCCGAACATGGAATTGGTCCACAGGGTCTGTTCCCCGGTGCGCTCGTAAAAACTCTTGGCTTCCTGCGCCATGCCACGGTATTGGATAATATCGCTCTGCTGAGGTACCTTGCCCTGTAACTGCGGGCTAAAGTAAGCCGCACAGGCTACCAGTAAAATGATGATGGCAATGAAATGAGGGATTGCTTTCTGGATCAGATTGTTCATTATTGTCCTTTGCCTTTAACAAACTCAAATAAAATCGACATCCACATCGTAGGGATAGGTGATCAGGAAGTGGATCGCGCGGTCGATGTCGAAATCTTCGAAGACGATCTGGTAGAGCATCTCCGTAATTGGAACGCGCAATTTATAATATTTCGACAATTGTCGGGCTATTTTTATCGTTCTTACGCCTTCTGCCAGCTCCGGCATGGAGGATTCGATCTCCTTAATGCTTTCTCCCATGCCCAGGCGATAACCAAAAGTGTAGTTGCGGCTGTCTTTACTGGTGGCGGTGGCCACCAGGTCGCCAATGCCGGCAGTACCGAAAAAGGCGCTGCTCGAAGAGCCCATGGCGTTTCCGAAATGGACCATCTCGGTCAATCCTCGCGTGATGAGCATGGCCTGTATGTTCTTACCCAGCCCCTTCCCCTTTAGGATACCCGAGCCGATGGCGATCATGTTCTTCAAAGCGCCGGCCAGCTCTGCCCCTAACAGGTCGGAAGTGCCGAAAACGTGGAAATGCTCGCTGCTCAGTACTTTTTTACCTTGCCGGATCACCTCATCGAAGTGGCTGCCGATCACCGTAGCGGTGGGTTGCCCGGCCATGATCTCGGAGGCGAGGTTCGGCCCCGACAGGCACCCCACGCGGACTACCACGCTCTCTTCCATGATCACTTCGCTCATAGTGCTCACGTCGGAACGCCGCAGGGGCAGCCCTTCTTCCTCCCGGTTTTCCAGCCCATGGGCATCAAACCCTTTAGTACCGTGGATGAGAATGTGATAGGGCCGCAGAAAAGGCGCCAGCTCCTTCATCATGCTTCGAAAACTGCCGGAAGGAACTACGGGAAAAATGAGGGTGCATCGCTCGGTAAGTTCCTGAAAATCATCGGTAGCACGAATCCTCGGAGACAACTTCACCCCCAGGTTCTCATGAGTGTTGTTGATCCGGTCCACCATGCCCGGTTTGCGGCTGAACAGCAAGACGTCCACATTATACGCCAAAAGGTTGGCGATAGCGGTGCCAAAGCTTCCGGCGCCGATGATCCCAACTCGTTGCTCGGCTTTGTTCGATGACATGGAGTGCTTTTCTAATTTGCCGTAAAAGTACGTTTTTTATTCGTTATTCGTTATTCGGGAATCGTTACTCGTTGATTCGGAATCAACCCATCAACCAATCCCTCTCTTCCCGCGTTTATGGAAATTAAAACACACCCATGATTCACGCCTGGATATCGTTTCTACTTCTGCTGTTGTTCGCCCAGGGGGCACCGGAGCCCACCGGCCCGGATCAGCCCCTGGAAGGGCCCGGCAGCCCCGATTATACGCATGCCGCCGTAAAGATGAGCGGCCTTGCCGAAGATGAGAACGGCTACTGGCTTTTCGAACCGGACAGCCCCCGCCCGGATTCTGCCCCGGTAGTCGTCTTTCACCATGGCTACGGCGCTATCAACCCTATGATCTATGGGCGTTGGCTGCGCCACATCGTGCAACAGGGAAACATCGTCATTTATCCGCGTTACCAGAAGAACCTTTTCAGCCCCAACAGTAAGGAGTTTCCCCATACGGCCTCCACCGCCATTCGCAATGCCCTCAAAGAACTGGAAAGCGGCGATCACGTGCGGCCGGTGGAAGAGGGGCTCATCCTGGCCGGGCATTCCTACGGCGGTGCCATCTCCGCCTACCTGGGGGTCAACTACGAGGAACTGGGCATCCCCAAACCGGCAGGTATCCTGCTGGCCTCCCCGGGCACCGGCCCCCTCAATGGCGCCCGCCTGGAGCGCTACGAAGGCATGCCGGAAGATGTGGCGCTGCTGGCCATGGTCAGCGTCAACGACCATGTAGTCGGACAGGAACTGGGGCGCATTATCTTTGAAACGGCGGTGAATACGCCGCAACGCAACCTCATCATTCAGCATCCTGATGGGTATGGCGACCCGGCTCTCAGCGCCGGGCACAATGAAAGCTATGCCCTCGATGCAGATTTCGACGGCGGCATCCACAACTTGTCCTACCGCCGGGCCATAGGCGTGGCTAAACTCAACGCTACCGACTATTACGGCTACTGGAAACTGCTCGACGCCCTGATGGATTGCGTACGCTCGGGAGAAAACTGTGAGGTGGCCTTCGGCAATACAGCGCCTCAGCGGTTTATGGGCAGATGGAGCGACGGAAAGCTGGTTCGGGAACTGGAGGTGGTGGTGCCGGGGGATTGAAGATTTTTGATTTTCTATGTTTGATTTGGGGAGCAGAGGACGATGCGTCTGTTGCGACAACAAAAATCGCCAATCAAACATCAATTCGAATGTTTGCGGTATATTCGTGATTATTGATGCCATAAAGGAAACACTAGGCCCAGATGTCCGAAGAAAATAAAGACAAAAAGCGGGGATTTGTACTCGAACCGGATGAACCAGTGGTGAGAAACGGAAAGAATTACCTCTTGGTAATAGGTATTGATCAATACCCTGAAATGCCTGCTCTGAGCAATGCAGTGCTCGATGCGCGAAAGATCGCCAGCCTCTTGACGGACAGGTATCAATTCAGCGAAGAAGCCCTTTTTACCTTATTCGATGCCGAGGCTTCCCAGGATGCGATCATCAGTAAGCTCAGAGAACTTGCCGATATCGTCACGGCGGAAGATACCCTGCTGGTGTATTTTGCCGGCCATGGAGAATACGATAAAAAGATCGATGTCGGATATTGGATCCCTTACGATGCCAAGAAAGGGCAGATCGGTTCCTATATTTCCTTCGACCTGGTGAGCCGGTTGATTAGGGCCATTAATACCCATCACACCTTTGTCCTGTCCGATTCCTGCTATTCCGGTAGTTTTTTTACTACCCATCGCAGCATTGACTCTCCGGTAGTGGCCAAGTTGGAGGCTACCCCATCCCGTTGGTTGCTGACCTCGGGGCGCAAAGAGGCAGTATCCGATGGCAGGGAAGGCGGGCACAGCCCCTTTGCCCAGGCAGTGATCAAGCAACTGGAAAGAAACCAGGAGCCCTACCTGTTGGTCTCCGAGTTTGTGAATAAAGTGGTCGTCTCTGTGGGCAACAACAATGAACAGGTACCCATTGGGGCTCCCATTCAGGATGTTGGCGATGAAGGCGGCCAGTTCGTTTTCATGCTCAAAAGTTATGTAGAGGCCAAATCTAACTTCGGAGGTATCCTCTATTTTATTCCCAGCCAGATGACGGAAGGGGTTAGGAGCAAATGCATCGTCCGGATCACTTATGACAAAGAGGTGTTGCTCAAAAGGCTCCCGATCCCCAGAGAGGAATGGCAGGATAGGTCTGTCCGCATCCTCCGGGCAAAGAAAGCTGAGCTGATCAGCCTGGATGAAGAGGCTTTTTCTATTAAAAGCCTCAATCAGACGGAATTTCTCGAGGAGGACGAGCATTTGGAATGGACCTATTATGTGCTGCCTAAGGCCTCCGGCACGCATCTGCTGATCCTCACGATTTCTGTTGCTGAGGCCGTCAAAGGGAAAGAAAGGGGGCGCGACATTGTTTTGGAGCAATCGGTTCGCGTGGCGCCACGGGCCAAAGACAACACCCCAGCGGCCCTAAGCGCACCGTCGGAAGAGGATTTTGAAATCGCCGGGGTTGTTTTTCAGAAATATCAGGCCTATGAAGAAGAGAAAATGGAGGCCCATCCTGCAGCAGCCTCCTCGCGCCAGCCTGCTCCGGAAGTAGTGCCTGCTCCTTCGGGCGAAAAAGCGGATACAAAAGACACTTTCAAACCCCTGCGCACGCTGGAGGACGTGCGCACCCGCCTGAAGGATTACATCCGTGAAAGTGAGTTCGAACAGGCATTCGAGCTGTTCAACCAGATCATCGATGACCGATCCAGCCGGGAGAATGATATCATTATGCAGCAAAGCCAGTACAGCAGCATCACCAAACAGATGCGCAACAACCTGGTAGACCCCAATTTCGCCAATGTCACCCTCAACCGGATCCGCTTTGCACTCAGCTCCATCGTTGACGACCTGAAGGAGGAAGACCTCAAAGCCGGCGCCCTCCAGCCGGAAGCGCCCCCTGCCGGCGCCGGCAACGGCAATGCGTACCTCGATGAGTTGGAACGCCAGGGATTGGAGGAACAGGCGGAGATCCTTGCCCGGAAGCTCAACTACTTCCGCGCGGAACGGGCCAAGGCCTACGACGCCAGCCAGAAGTTCGCCCTTGAGGAACAGATCAATGAGACGGAGCGACAGCTCCAGGACATAAAGAACAAGCTTCAGTGATGGCAGCCTGAAGGGGAACTCCCCGGATCAACCAATTGCGGGTCAATAAATCAGCCTCCCTACCACGGCAATAATACCCGTTCCATCCGGATCGGGATGCTCATCTTGTTTCCCTTTGTAGCGATAACGGCCCGTACTTTTTCCTGTCCCAGAAGCGGAGCGTTGTACTGCTGTTCAATATGAAGCGTACCGCTGGAGTAAGCCCGGCGGTCCTTAAAGGGGATGGGTTGGCCGTCCGGGCCCAGGGTTTCTATCTTCAGTATTTGATTGTTGGGGTCATTCAGCAATAAGTTTGTGTTTTCCGGGTAGAGCGGTTCCTGCAGGTACATGCTGTAATTTTCCAGGAAGGTGTTGAGGTTTTCCTGGGCCTCGGGGCTCATGCCGCCCAGGTTGGCCATCTGCTCGATCATGCTTCGGCTCTGGGCGGCAAAAACCAGCTGAATGTCATAGGGCAGCAGTGCTTCGTAAAGCAATTGCCAGTCGAGTGTGCTGAACTCCTGGATCGACATAGGGTCCTGGGCTGGGATGATTACATCGAGCCAGGCCTCCATCTGGAAGTATTCAATGTCTTTCTTTGGGTCCTCGATCCTGACCCGGAAGCGCGGATCGGGAGCGCTGCCGTCCTGTTGCTCCAACAGGCGGTAATCCCGATGCAGGCTTTGCTCGCCGGAGGTAACGGCAAAGGCATTGGCCTGATAGGGCCTGCCCTGGTTATCGATTACGGTGAGGCCTTCCATCCGGAAGCAGTAGGCGCCGGCCAGCGCTTCCGCAGGCAGGGCGAATTCCAGCATGCAGAAATCACGGCTGGTCGTATCTCCATCCTGAACCTGCCAGGTCCAGTTGATGGTGATGGAGGTAACGTCGGGGACGATGGCCCGCTCCTCTTCCTGGGCAAGGCTTCGGCCGTGCCAGGCGAAGAACAGCAGAAACGGCAATATGCATCTCAGGTTCATGGTTGTAATTTGTTTTTATCTCAAAGATGGCAAAGTAAAGGCCGATTTCAAAATATCGTTGATTCGGGCCGGCCTTCGCGGTAGTGCCCTTGAGCTGGTTGAACCTGAGAGAACAGAGGAATGCGCTCCGTGGATTGAACTGGATTCAGGAGCCTTTGCACCTGGGTAGAAGGCCCGCCAGGGTGCAAGGCTCCTGAAAATGCTTATCTTATGATCGTAAATTGCTTACTCACAGCCTGGTTGCCCATCCTCAAGTAAGCTACATACATCCCGCTGGCCGGCAACCGACGGCTGGGCCGGAACACCACCTGATGCGAGCCGGAAAGTTGATAACCAGACGCCAGGGTTTCCACCGGCCGGCCCATCATATCGAGCACCTGCAGCTGTACGTTGCCGGCCTCCGGCAAAAAGTACTGGATGGTTATACTGCCGTCATTCTGGTAGAGGATCTTTGCCTCCAGGCGGCTTCCGGGCGCGGGGCTGGCGGTGGAGGTAGCGATACAGTCAAGCCCAAGGTTGAGGCGGTTGAAGGAATTGCCTAACACTTCGTCTACCTGTACAGGGTCGAGGCAGAGCCAGTTTTCGAGCAGGGTGGCGTACACCTGACGGAAGTCGGTGGTGAAGATGAGGTTGCCGGCGGCATCGAGGGTATCGAGGCTGGGATGGGCGCCTACAAAGCCGTTGCCATTCAACCCGGGGCCGAAGAGCAGCATGGGGGCGGCAGCACCGTGGTCGGTTCCGCTCGACCCGTTCTCGTCGAGGCGGCGCCCGAACTCCGAGATGGTCATGCAAAGGACGTCCTGCGCCCGGCCGCCCGCACTTAGGTCATCGAAGAAGTTCTTCACCTGAGTGGCCACCTCGTTCATCAGTAGCGGGTGCATGTCCGCCTGCTCCGCATGGGTATCGAAGCCGCCGATGGAGACGAGGTAGAGCTTGGTGCCCAGGTTGCCCTTCACCATGCGGGCGACCAGAGAAAGCTGGAAGCCGAGATCGCCTTCGTATTCCACTATATTCGAAGAGCTGGAGTAAGCATTGGAGATAGATTCCGCGTAACGGAAGGTATTGTTGGTAACGGTTCGAACAAAGCCCAGTTGCTCTCCGAAATGGCAGTCCGGCAGATTGGCGGTGTCGAATAACTGGCCGCTCTGTGCCAGTTGCTCCAGTTCTTCCGGTTCGGTGACCGCATAGGATAGGCTGCTGCCGCCTTCGTCGTTGAACAGAATGGAACCGTAATTGCCGATCTGGATGGCGGGCGGCACAGATGGCGGGTCGTTGAAGATATCGTACTGGTTGAGGATGAAGCGGCCCAGCCAGCCGGAATCGTCGACCACGCCGGAGTCGCTGGCCGAATCCCAGATATCTGAGGAGCGGAAATGAGAAAGGTTCTGTTCCGGGTAGCCCACGCCGTGCACGGCCTTCATCTGGCCTTCCTGCCACATTGGGTAGAGGCTCTCCATGAACTGAGGCATGGCAAAGGAGTCGTTCAGGCTGATGAGCTGGTTCTGTGGAATACCGACCGTGGGGCGGTTGTTGATATAGGTGCTGTAATCGTATAATGGGACGATGGTATTCAGCCCGTCATTGCCTCCGGCCAGGCGGATGATGACCAGCGCCCGTTCCTCGATGCCCCCGGCGAGCAAAGCCGTTAATGGAGAAATGCCCAACGCCTTGACCGGCATCCCTCCGAGGAGGGTGGCGCCGCCGGTGGCCAGCCCCAGGTTTTTCAGGAAAGTGCGCCGGCTCCACCGCCGGTGGTCCTGTTGGTGGGCATCGCCGTGTTCACGGGCACTGCCGTAACGGTTCTTTTTATGATCGTGGTTGTACATGAGGTATTTCTTTTTCATTTTTTTGAGAATGATTTCAATTTGGCCGATTCCCGGATCTCCGCCTATGCATACAGCACGACAGGAGGAGACGAATCCACGAATCAACCCAGCTGAAACTCCGGCAGCCGTGCCAGGTAGTTGATCAGCAGGAGCACCTGATAGGGCACGGTTTCCCAATTGAGGTTCCACTGGCCGGAGGCGTAGTAGTTTTCGGGAATATCAGCTTTGAAGGCCAGGTATGCCCGTTCATTCAGCTCTGGTGTCTGTAGCCCGATGGGCACCAGTTGCTCAATGATGGCTCCGGCCACCAGCTCAGGCATGTTGGAGTTAGGGTCACCTGTAACTGTTTGCGCGAAGGTTCGGAACTGTTCGGGATCCTGTTGCCAGGCGGCGTACATGAGGTAGGCGATGGTATTCCAGCGCCCGGTGAGCGTGCTGGTGCTGATCCAGGCCCGGTTGCCCGGCCAGCCGGCGACATTGGGCGGGATAGAGAGGGTTTGCCCCAGTTGGCTGGACGTGTAGAGCGCCAGCTCTTTCATCTCCTGCCCGATGGCCAGATCACTTTCTATCAGGAAGCTGAAGGTGAGTTCCAGCGGGCTTTTCACCTGGACGCCCAGCACGGCCTCGTCGAAGAAATGCTCGCTGCGGAACAGTTGGCGGAGGACCGGCTCCAGTTCGAAGTTGTTCTGCAGGAAAGTCTGCGCCAGCCCGCTGACGATGGCCTCATCCACCTCCGGATGCACAAAAAAACGGTAGAGTTTGCGGCAGATGAAATCGGCGATCTCGTTGGGGCGCTGCTCGAAGAGAATGTTCACAACGTCGTCGTAGCCCCAGTTGCCGGTTTGGCCAAAGATGGACTTTGTCCCGTTGTCCCATTGGAAGGGGTTGAAATAGATGTCTCCGCATCCGACGAGGACGAGGGTATAACCGGTGAGGGCCCTTGCCGTCTCCACGATGTCCTGCTGGGTGTAACCGTTATCGGCGCCCAGCGTAAAGAGTTCGTACAGCTCGCGGGCGTAGTTCTCGTTGGGGTCCCCCGCACGGTTTTGCAGGCCGTTGAGGTATACGAGCATGGCCGGGGTCTTGCCTATTTCGTACACAAAATCCTTGAAATTACCCAGGCAGTGTTGCTGCAGGACTTTGTGGTAACGGTACAGGTAGGAGGGGCATACATAGGATTCGTACTCGGTGACAAAGTGGTTGTGCCAGAACAGGGTCATCTTTCCCCGTAAAGGGTTGTCCAGCATGTCGGTGGCCCAGGTGCGCAGCCATTCAATGAACTGCTCCTCGATCTGGGCCGGAAAATCCGTATAGTCGTTGAAAGTCCAGTCCGCCCAGGCCGGCGGAGTGCTGAGTGGGGCGCTTAGCGCGGCGTCGATCATTTCGTCCACCAGAGAAAGCGGGCTTTGCGCCAGGGCCTGCTCCTGTTTCAGGAACGGAGCTCCGAAGCCCAGGCGCCGGTATAGGTGAGCGGCGCGCTGCCGGTTCCAGGGCCAGGTGGCCGAGGGCAGGTACGGGGCCAGCGTTCCCGAGGTACAGTTGAGTACTGTTTCCATGTTTTTTTTATAAAGAAACGACCTGGATTGAAAATACCCTACCCCTGCAAAAGGGAAAAAGAAAAACTGTTGATCCTTACCCCTGAAATTTTAAGTAACCAGATTTTTATCCCGAAAGAACAGCTGTTACATTAGTGGTGGAAATAGGAAATTAAATTAATCATCAAACCTTCCGCAACTATGACGAACAATCGCCGATCCTTCATCAAAAACCTCACCGCCGGCCTGCTCGGCACTGCCGTAGGCCCTTCCTTCCTCCATGCCAGAGAAGCCCATTTCACCGAACTGGAGATACTCGACCGCCATTTCGCGCCGGCTGACCGCATCCGCCTGGCCGCCATCGGCATGGGCATCCAGGGTTTTGCCAACATGCGGACGGCAGTAAAGGTGCCGGGCGTCGAACTGGTTGCAGTTTGCGACCTGTATGACGGCCATCTGGTACGCAGCAAAGAAGTGTTTGGTAACGACTTGTTCACCACCCGCGATTACCGGGAGATACTGAGCCGCAGTGATATCGACGCCGTTTGCATTTCCACCCCGGACCACTGGCACGACAAGATCTGCATCGAAGCACTGCAGGCCGGCAAGGCCGTCTACTGTGAAAAACCTATGGTACACAAACTGGAAGAAGGGCAGGCGGTGATCGACGCTCAGAAGAAGAGTGGCAAGGCGTTCCAGGTGGGCAGCCAGCGGGTCAGCTCGGTGATCACCTGGAAAGCCCGGGAACTCTTTGAGCAGGGGGCCATTGGCCAGTTGGTTCTGGTGGAGGCCTATTACGACCGCCAGTCCGCTAACGGCGCCTGGCAATATTCCATTCCCACCGACGCTTCTATGGAAACCATTGGGTGGGATCGCTTCCTGGGCGATGCTCCCAAACACCCCTTCGACCCGGTACGCTTCTTCCGCTGGCGCAATTACCGGGATTACGGGACCGGCATGGCGGGCGACCTCTATGTCCACCTCTTTTCGGCGCTCCATACAGTATTGGATTCCAAAGGGCCGGAGCGGATCTTCAGCACCGGCGGCCTGCGCTACTGGAAAGACGGCCGCGACGTGCCCGATGTGCAGCTCACGGTGCTGGACTATCCGGAAACGAAAGCGCATCCCGCCTTTAACATGCAACTGCGCTGCAACTTTGTCGATGGCAACGGCGGGGGCTCTGCCGTTAAACTGGTAGGCACGGAAGGCTCCATCAACCTGGGGTGGGGTACGGTATCGGTCCAGCGCCATGTCATGTCCTCTCAACCGGGTTACGGCGGCTGGGATACTTTTGACACTTTTTCCGAAGCCCAGCAGGAAGCCTTCGAAAAGTGGTATAAAACGCAATATCCCATGCCGGACTCCAGGATCGTCGAACCGGAGGAGATGGTTTACCGGTCGCCGGAGGGATACAGCGACCACCTCGACCACTGGGCCAACTTCTTCGCCTGCATGCGCAACGGCAAGCCGGTATTTGAGGATGCCGCCTTCGGCCTGCGTGCCGCCGGCCCTTCACTGGCCTCCAACGTGAGTTACTTCAGCGACAAGCCGGTAATGTGGGACCCGGTAGGGATGAAGATCCGGTAGATTTGCGATTTATGATTTGTGATTTGCGATTTATGATTTGCGATGGAGGGCTGCAGCGTGCGCGGGGTGGAGAACATCCCAAATCGAAAATCAAACGTCGCAAATCGAAAATCAAAAGGGTCACCATTCGATCTGCACGAACAGGTTGGGGGTAAATCCCAGCATGGGCCGTTCGAGGTTGTAAACCCCGGGCTGGCCGTCATTGTACTGGGGCGGTACAGGGAAGAAATCGATGTCGAACAGGTTTCTGCGGTTGTAGAAGTTGAAGGCCGACAGCCCGAGTTTTCCCGTCCACCGTTCGGTATCGAAGCGGTAATCGACGGCCAGGTCGAGGCGGTGGTAGGCGGGCAGGCGGCCGTTGTTGGGTTTGTCGTATTTCAGGAAAAAGATGGGCTCACCGGTTTGCTCATCGGGCCGGGCGCCCATATCGGTAGGCATGGTGAAGGGTTTACCGCTGCCGTAGAAGAAGGTGGCGGAAAGATTCCATTTGTTCAGGCGCAGCGTTTGGGTGAAATTGAGCAGGTGCCGCTGGTCGTTGTCGGCGGGGAAGGGCTCTCCGGCGTTGAAGGCGTCGAATTCGTTGGTCACTGCGCCCAGAGAATAGCTCAGCCAGAGCGTATAGCGGGGCCAGCGGTGCTTCAACAGGATATCGAAACCGGTGGCCCGCAGGGTGCCATCCTGGGTGAAGGGGTTCTCTACATCCTCCTCCAGGGTGACCTTCCAGGAAGACAGGTTGCCTACCAGTTTTTGGTAGTAGTCCACTTCCATTTCGAAGCGGCCCAGCTGGTAGCCGAAGCCTAGCGACCACTGTCCTGCATAGAGGGGGCGGAAGTTCCTGCCGGCGATCACCCAAACGCCCTCCCCGGCGCCAAGGTCACTGTAGAATGGCGGCATCTGATAGACATATTGCCGGTACGTGCCCAGGTTGGCCTGGAAAAAAAACTGCTTGCCAAATGGATAATAACTGGCGGAAAAGCGGGGCATGGCCGCCCGGTGCTGATCCAGAGCGCTGTCCGCCCTAATGGGGGTGAAAATTTCAGAACGCAGGCCCAGCGTCACTTCCAACCTGTCGGGCACCTTGTAAGTGTAGGCGCCGAACAGGGCGGAGGTTGTCCCTTCAAAAGCTTCGGCTCCTGTATTGCGGTTGCCGTCCCGGCGTTCTTCTTCATACTGAAAATCGGCTTTTTGCCCCTGTCCCATCCACCCCAGCCGCAGGTGGTGCCGGGGATGCACCTGCCAGTCGTGGTGCAGTTGCAGGCTCCAGTCGCGCAGTTGGTTGAAGGTCCGGAAGCGGAACTCGAAGGGGATATCCGGGTCGAAGGTATAGTGGAAACGGTACTCATTGGTGAAGGTGCTGGCCACCAGGCGGGCGTGGGTGGTGAAATTTTCGGCCCAATCCATCTTGTAATTGAAGCTCAGTCCGGAGTTGTCAACCCGGAGCTGGTCTTGGGTATAAAGGTCATCGGCAAAGCTGAAGTTGTAGTCGAACTGGTCGCTCCCTGCGTACAAGCTCACCGACAGGTGGCTCTTATTGCCCAGGCGGGCGTACCATTTGGCGTTGATGTCGGCATAGTGGAATACCGGGCTGGTAAGCGCTTCTCCCTGGCCTTTCTGTTCTGCCTCGCGGTTTTCATATACCCTGCCTTTGGCGAAGATGCGGTTGAAGATATTCTGATAAGCCCGGCTCTGGATCAGGTCGGTGTATGACCGGCGGAGGGCCAGCAACAGGGCCGCCCGCTCCTTTTTGATAGGGATCTCCATAAACCCGTGGAGGTTGATGTGATTCATTCCCACGCCGTAGCGGAGTTCTTTTCCCAATTCCGGCTTACCGGTAATGTCGATCACTCCGGATACGCGCGCCCCGTATTCTGCCCCGAAACCGCCGCGGTAGACGTCCATACTTTGGGCGACGTAAGGATTGATGGCCGAGTAGTAACCAAAAAAGTGGCCGGTATGGTAGATCGGTATGCCGTCCCACAGCAACAGGTTCTGGTCGGAGGTGCCGCCCCGGATGCTGAGGTTGGAAGCCGACTCGTCGGAGGCGCTGATGCCGGGCAGCAGCTGCAGCCCGCGCAGCAGGTCGGGTTCTCCCCAGCCCGGCAGGGTAGGGATCTGCCCGGGATGGAAATGGTAGCGATTGCCATGCTCTCGTTCCAGCATGTCGATGGTGAACTCCTTGACCAGCACGCTGGCAAGTTGAGTGGCCGTTGGCGCCAGGCGTATGGCCCGGCAGGGCTGCTGGGCGAAGCTCTGCGCCGGTAGCGTGGCCCCCTGGTACCCCACATAGCTGGCCACCAGCGTATCTGCCGGGCCCAGGATGGCCGGCAGCTCAAAATAACCCTCGGCATCCGTTGAGCAACCGGTAGCGGTACCCCGCAGATAAACAGTGGCATAGGGTAGGGGCGTGTCGGTGCCTGCTTCCAGTACGCGGCCGCACAAAAGCAGCGGTTCCGGTGGCCTGGGTTTCAGGACGATGTAGCCCTCGTCGATCCGGCTGTAGGCCAGCCCGGTACCTTCCAACAGCTCGGCCAGGACAGCCTCCAGTTCCCTATCCATGTCGGGGCTCGGCACTTCAATGCCCTCCACCAGGGCGTCATCGTAGGCGAAGGAGACCTGGAATTGTGCTTCTATTTGCTGGAGGGCCTGGCGTAGGGGGGCTTTTTGGACGGGTTGGGCATAGGAAAGTAAAGGAAAGAAAATTGCCAGGGCAAACAGAATAATTTTGGATGCTTTAAAGTAGCCGCCTACAATTTGATTACGACGATTAGAAAACTCGGCAGCCAATGGGAAATTGACGCCCGAGGCGGCGCTGTCGGGGCGCAATTTCCTATTGCGCTCGGACTTAAGCTTGGGGTATAGGTAAATTAATTCTGTCCAACTGCTGAATTGATTTTTACGGATTCTCCCAACCATTAAATCGAAGAAAACTATCTCCCCCTGGGGGGAGTAGGAGGGGGGATCTTTGAATTTAAAAACCTCTGTCGCCATAAAGCTTTCATTCGGTAATTCGAACCTTTCCTTCGTCCAAAATCGTATACTCGAGCCCCATAGCCTCACACACCGCCTTTAGGGCCACCTCCAGGTCGTCGTGCGGGAAGCGCCCGGTGAAGGTGCGGCCGGCCAGATCGGGCGCCAATATTTGAATACCGTATTGCCGCTCCATCTCCCGGAAGACTTCCGGGAGTGGCGCCAGCTGGAAGCTGCTCTGCCCGTTCGTCCAGCTGGGCGTCGTAGCCTCAGTGGTGAAGGTATCGGTAGCCCCCTCTGTTTTTTTGAGGCCCTGTCCTGGCAGCAAAGTATCTTGCCGGCTGTCTGTCCGGACGAGTACTTTGCCTTCCAAACAAGATACCTCGAAGCGCTGTCCCCGGGCAAATACATTGAAACGGGTGCCGAGTACCTGAACGCTGCCCAGCGCTGTGCTGACTTGAAAAGTACTTCCTTTCGTCACGGAAAAGTAGGCTTCTCCCTCCAGTTCAACCTCCCGGCCAGATCCTTTCCGGTTGTCCTTATAACGCAACGCGGAACTGGCATTGAGTATTACCTCAGAACCATCGGGCAGGGTGATGGCTTCTTTGGCCGCCAACCCGGTGGCCCATTCCGGCGCCGGGCGGAACAGCCACAGCAACAGGGCCAGCCCGGCGATGGCGGCGGCAATGCCGCTCACCCAGATCAAACGGAGCCGGCGGGTACTCGCCCGGGAGCGCTTATGCCGGGCGGCGAGCAACCGTGCCAACGCAGCCTCGTGGTCCATCGGCCGGGGGGCGCCGCGCTCCAGAGCGGCCTGGACAGACTGCCAACGGCGATAGCCCTCGCTGCTTTCCCAGCGGCGCAGCTCCTCCCCGCTCAGCTCCCCGTTGAGCCAGCGCAGCAGTATGTCGTTATCCGGTTGTTGTGGTTCCATTGTTGCTCTTTCCTGTTGTATAACGATCTTGCGGGTCGGTACCCTACTATAGGTTCGTTATTCGTTTATTCGTTATTCGTAATCCGAATCCACGAATCCCGAATCCCGATTAAACGAGTCCACGAACAACCTCCAGCGCCCCCTTCATCCGCTTTTCCACCGCTTTGACACTGATCTCCAGCAGTTCCGCGATCTCCCGGTAGGTCATCCCATCGAGGCGGTTCATGAGGAACACCACGCGGCTGTTTTCCGGCATGGCGGCGATGGTATCCCACAGCCGGGCCTCAAATTCCCTGGTTTCGTATTCGAACTCCGGCGATTCCACGGCTTTTTCTTCCGCCGGTTGGTTGCGGAATTTCAGTACCACCTTCTGGTGTTTGATGCCGTCGAGAAAGAGGTTGTAGCCTACCCTGTAGAGGAAGGCTTTGGCCTTTTCGGGAGGCACCTTACGGCAGTACTCCCATAAGCGGAGGAAGGCCTCCTGTGTGAGGTCTTCCGCCTGGCTGGCATCGCCGCAATGGTAATACAGGTAGTTCCGCAGGCGCTCGGAGAGGCCCAGGAACAATTGGCGGTAGACATCCTCCTTGCAGACATCATTCATCATAGCGCGGCGGTGCAGTGAGCCGGAAAGATACAGTATTATCCTTTGATGGGCAAAAGGGGGGATTCGGGATTCGTAACTCATAACATGGGATTCAGCCATTGTCAGGGTTGAAGGCCGGTAAAACAGGCAGAAACCAACTATAATCCTTTTGCTGCATTCTTTCCTTCTTATCCAGTTTTTGCGTAAATTGCCTTAGGAAAAAGTAGGAAAAGCATGAACAAAGAGGCACTAGCGCGGCTGTTTTACCGAGAGTTGGAGAAAATAGCCGGGAATGAGGTCATGGATGAGGTAGCCAAGGTGGAAGCGCTCTACCGCCTGCTCACCTTGCTTTTTGTGGAGATGACTCGCCGGGAGCGCCTGCAGTTTTCCACCCTCTTCGCCCGTATGGCTTACATCTGCCACCGGGCAGAGCTCAGCCGGGCCCTTCAGTTTTACATCCACTCTTTTCGCAAACTGGCGCTGCTGGCCCAGCAAGGTAAGGGCCAGGAGCCGGGTACAGTGTATCAGCTGGGGCTGAAGGTAGTGGCGGAGGCTGTCGCCGCTCTTATGGAGCAGCCCGTTCCCGAAGCCATTGTATCAATGGCGCCCAAAGAGTGGCCGGTGCGTTTCCGTTCGCTTTCCGTTCGGGAGTTCAGGCCGCGGGCTCGCGTGTTGGCCCTGTCGGACGACGAAGGCAGCCAGCAACTGATCGTCCGCGATGAGGAATACCCTGACCAAAGCATCCGGGTGCAGTACAATGAGGTGGACCGCAATGAGAACTTCATGCCCACCATTGAGGTGGCCCGCAAGGTGTTCGGCTTTCCGCTGATGCTCAACCTGATCGATGTGGAAGTGGACGATGGGGGCGTCTTTCACCCCCGCGCCTTCGTGGTGGAACCTGATTACCTGATGGATGTTACTGCCGTGGCCGAGTGCTTTCGGGCTGACGGAGAGAATCCCTGGCCGTATCTGCTCAATAAATTCCTGCCCTTTGAAACCAACAAATACATCATGGCGGGCCATATCGCCAACTTTTTCCTCGATGAACTGATGACGGGCTCCGAGTTGTCGTTCAAGGAGACCTTTGCCAAGGCCTTTCAGCTCAATCCCCTCGCCTTCTGCCTCTTTGATGACCGCATGATCCGGGAGATCATGAACCGTTCGCAGAAACACTTTGTGGTGCTCAACCAGATGGTGAAACAGGGGTTCAAGGATCAGGGCATTGAGCCCGGGCATTGCTACCTGGAGCCCAGTTTCTACTCCGAAACCTACGGCCTGCAGGGGCGCCTCGACGTATTGTACAAAGGCGAAAAGGATGCCGCCATTGTCGAGCTCAAAAGCGGCAGCCCCTTCATGCCCAATATCTACGGGTTGAGCGCCAACCACTTTACGCAAACGCTGCTCTACGACCTCATCGTGCGCTCCGCCTTCGGCAACGATACCGACCCCACCAACTATATCCTGTATTCCAGCCAGGACGAAAAGCCGCTGCGCTTCGCCCCCCGTATCCGTTCTCAGCAGTATGAGGCACTCCAGGTGCGCAACCAGCTGGTAGCCATCGAACGCCTGCTCGGCGAGCTGGGCAACCCGGAAAAGGGAGGGATGTTGGAACAGGGCCTGCGCCTCTTCGGCCGGCTGCGCCCCGGCGCTTTCCCCAATCTCAAAGGCTTCCTGCAGCGTGACCTGGAGCTTTTCGAGAAGGTATTCGGCGGGATGAACGAACTGTCCCAGCGCTATTTCATCGCCTTTGCCGGCTTCATCGCCCGCGAACACCAACTGGCCAAGACCGGGCAGCAGGGCGTGGAGAACATCAACGGACTGGCCTCTCTATGGCTCGACGACTTTAGTGAAAAGCAGGAGAGCTTCAACATCATCAGCCACCTCAAGCTGGCCGCCAACCAGGCCGGAGAGGAAGAGCCCCTGGTGTCCTTCCGCCGCACCGAATGGACCAACCCGCTGGCCAACTTCCGCACCGGCGACATCGCCGTGCTGTACCCGCATCAGGATGGCCGGCCGGCGGCCTTGTACAGCCAGATCTTCAAGTGTACCATCATCGAGATCACTAATGAAACGGTGACGGTGCGCCTGCGCTCCCGCCAGTTCAATAGTGCTATCTTTGAACAGTACCAATTCTGGAACCTCGAACACGACCTGCTCGACTCGAGCTTTGTCTCCATGTACCGCGGCTTGTTCGCTTTCGCCCAAAGTCCCAAAGATAAGCAGGAACTACTCCTCGCCACCCGCCCGCCCCGCGAGGGCGAAGCCCGGGAAGTGGCCACCCCGCTGGAACTGACGCCCGAACAGCAGGATATCTTTCAGAAGGCCCTCTCCGCTGAAGATTACTTCCTGCTTTGGGGCCCGCCGGGCACCGGCAAAACCAGCATGATGCTCAAATACCTGGTGGCCTATCTGCTGGATAATACCGAAGAGAACCTGCTGTTGCTGGCCTACACCAACCGGGCTGTCGACGAGATCTGCGAAGCCATCGAAAGCATCAGGCAGGACATCCGGCGGCACTACCTGCGCATCGGCTCCCGCTACTCCACAGATCCCCGCTTCCGGAGCCAGTTGCTCGGCTCCAAGATCGAAAAGGCCCAGACGCGGCAGGAGATCAAAGACGTGATCGGCAACCACCGCATATTTGTCGGCACGGTGGCCTCCATCGTCAGCAAGCCTGAACTGCTGCAGCTCAAGCACTTCCACCGGGTGATTATCGATGAAGCTTCCCAGATCCTGGAGCCTCTGCTGGTTGGCCTGCTGCCCCACTTCGAGCGCTTCATCCTCATCGGCGACCACAAGCAGCTGCCGGCGGTAGTAGTGCAGGACAGTGAGGCTTCCGCTGTTTACGACCCTCAACTGCAGGAGGTCGGCCTGGGCAACCTGCGCAATTCCCTCTTCGAGCGGCTGTACAAGCGCTGCATACAATACGGATGGGACTGGGCCTACGCCCAACTCAGCCACCAGGGGCGCATGCATCAGGACATCATGGAGTTCCCCAACCGCTACTTCTACGATGGTACACTCAAGATCCTGCCGCCTTCCCTGCCCGCTCACCTCAAACAGGTGGCTCAGGCCAGCTATTCCGGCCCGATTGTGCAGGATGAATTGCTGCAGCGCCTTACCCGCGACCGGGTGGCCTTCCTGCCGACGCCCACCGATGATTCCAGCGCCACCCAGAAAACGAACAGCCATGAAGCCCATATGATCGGTGAGGTGGTGGACGCCTTTCATCGGCTCTTCCATATCAACGGCATGAAAATGGCGCCCCACAGCATCGGCATCATCACCCCGTACCGGGCACAGATCGCCCAGATCCGGGCTGTTTTGGAAGAGCGAGGCGCCCCCCTCGATATGCTCACCATCGATACCGTCGAGCGCTATCAGGGCGGCGCCCGCGATATCATCCTCATCTCCCTGTGTACCAACTCCCTCCACCAACTGGCCTCCCTGTCGTCCTTCTCCGAGGAAGGGGTCGACCGCAAGCTCAACGTGGCGCTGACGCGGGCACGGGAGCATATTGTCATTATCGGCAATCCGGAATTGCTCCGACAGAGCGAGATATACAGAGAGTTATTGCAGTTTTGCGAGGAGAAAACGGTGGAGCCGTAAGGTGCCTACTACTTATGATGGATATTACCTGAAGCTTGCCAATTCGGTTCTTTCCTATCTGGAGATGCCAGAAGTTGGATTTAATGGCATCTTTAAAAGGGAACATATAAAAGAACTGGCCGTTCTGGTTACCTGCCATTTTGAGGACTTCATCAGCGAGATCGGCCTGTGGCAGGCCCTGGTGCGTAAACACGGGGAATTCTATGGAAAAGCTCTGCCGCTCTTCGATCTGGAAGGATATGATCCTGAGTACCTCAATCCTCAGGACTTCGCTTACCTGATCTGGCACCATTTGGGAAAGATGGCCCAGAAAACGCTGTCACCCTATGGCGGGCCTTTGCTGGCTGCTGCTGATCATCTTTACGATTTTTTTGAGGAACGCATCGACGAGGCCCCGGCTACCGACTATTATGACCAGTGGCTGGATATCTCACCGGATATCTACTTTTTTGATCTGAAACAGAAGCTGATCTGGATGACGTTCAACAACTACCTCACCGGGCCGGAATTTATCCGTGGCTTTCAGGAAGAGGTAGAAATACTGGATGATACGGAAAACAACAAAGCCTTGCGCCAGGTAGAAAACCGCGAAGGCCTGATCTACGGTATACAGGATGACTTCCTGCTTAAAAAAAGCTCCTCCTGGTGCGAGGTGGTGCCAAACCTGAGCTTGTTGCCGGAAAGGTTGGGGTAATTATCCCTTCAGATTCTCCCTGATCTTTAACCAAAACTTTCGCAGGCCTGCGGCACGCAGGGAGCCAGGCTTTTAGCTAAGGAATTTATAATATTTCCTTACCTTTTCATAAAAAATAACAGCATGAAAAGGACGCCCCTCATTTTCCTGGCCTTTGTTTTACTCGTACCCGTTCTCCTTTGCGCCCAGCGCCCCCAGAAGCCCGTTCTTCACGCCCGCCACTGGCTGGCCATCACGGGTAAGCCCCTTGGAGCTACGGCCGGCGCCCGGATGTTCCACCAGGGCGGAAACGCGGTAGATGCCGCCTGCGCTATGCTGGCCGCCACTTCCACCATGTGGGACGTGCTGAGCTGGGGCGGCGAGACTCAGGCCCTTATTTACAACCCCAACACCGGCAAGGTGATCGCCATCAATGCACTGGGCGTAGCGCCCACAGGGGCAACCCCCCAGTTTTTTAAAGACAAAGGCATGGAGGTGCCTCCCGCTTACGGCCCGCTGGCGGCGGTCACCCCCGGTACGCCCGGCGGACTGCTGACCATGCTGGCGGAGTACGGTACCCTCAGCCTGGCGGAGGTGCTGGCGCCGGCAATGGAAATGGCGGAAGGTTATCCTATTGAAGAAGGTGCCGTGCGGAGCATCGAAAGTAACAAGGACAGGATCAAGGAGTGGCCCTATTCCAAAAAACTCTTCCTGCCTCATCTGGGGCAAGAACACGAAGCTCCCAATGTAGGGGAGGTTTTCCGCCAACCCAACTTGCTGAATACCCTCCGGAAACTGGCCGATTCGGAAAAAGAGGCCCTGGCTTCCGGCAAGGGCCGGAAAGAGGCCATCTATGCCGCCTACGACCGCTTTTACCGGGGCGATATCGCCGAAGAGTTCGTCCGCGGCTGCCAGGAGCAGGGCGGCCTGATCACTATGGAAGACCTGGACAAGTGGCAGGTGTACATCGAAGAGCCGGTAAAAACCACCTACAAGGATATTGAAGTGTATAAACTCACTCATTGGGTGCAGGGGCCGGTAATGCTCCAGGCGCTGAACATGCTGGAAAATTTCGACCTCCAAAGCATGGGCTACAATACTGCCTCTTATATCCACACCCTTTATCAGGTGATGAACCTGGCCTTTGCCGACCGGGATTTCTATTATGGGGACCCTTACTTCGCTCCGGAAGAGCCCATCAAGGGGTTGCTGTCCAAGGAGTATGCCAAAGAGCGGATTAAACAGATCGATCCCGGGAAGAATGACCCGAAGGCAGGCCCGGGTGACCCCTATCCCTTCCAGGAAGGTAAAAACCCCTACAAGGAATATTTGGAAAACTGGGCCAATTCATCGCTGGGCTGGGCCCCCGTAAGCCCGCAACAACAACGGGAATATATGGAAGGCTTCCTGGCCGGCACCACCTCCATCCAGGCTGCCGACGCGGAGGGCTGGGTCGTTTCCGTAACCCCCAGCGGCGGCTGGATCCCCGCCTGCATCGCCGGCAATACCGGCGTGGGGATGAGCCAGCGCATGCAGAGTTTCGTACTCGACCCCAAAGAGAACCCCTATAACGTGCTGGAACCGGGTAAGCGCCCCCGCGCTACTCTTACTCCCAGCCTCGCCCTGAAGGAAGGGAAACCCTTCCTCTCCTTTGCCGTTCAGGGCGGAGATACGCAGGACCAGAACCTGCTGCAGTTTTTCCTCAATGTAGTGGAGTTCGGCATGAATGTGCAGGAGGCCTGCGAGGCCGCCAATATCAACAGTTTTCAGATGCGCAACTCCTTCGGCAAGCACGAAACCAAACCAGGGGAACTACTGCTCCATGAGGCCGTTCCCGGCTGGACGCGCGACGCCCTGCGCGACATGGGCTATAAGCTGGACTTTGAGCCCCGCACCTCCGGCCCCATCAACGCCATCTTCTTCGATTGGGAACACGGCACTTTCTGGGGCGGCTCCAGTAACTATGGGGATGATTACGGCATCGGCTGGTAACAACAACAATATGAAAAGAACCATGGTCATCGGATGCTGCGGCGCCGGAAAGTCGACTTTTGCCAGAGCCATGCATACCGCCACCGGGCTCGATTTGATCCATCTGGACCAGCACTACTGGAAGCCGGGCTGGGAGGAAACGGATCGGGAGAAATGGCGGGCAATCGTACAGGAATTGGCCGACAGGCCCAGTTGGATCATCGACGGCAATTACGGAGGGACGATGGACATCCGGATCGAGCGGGCGGACACGATCATCTACCTGGATTATCCCACCTGGAAGTGCCTGTGGAGAGTAGGCAGAAGGATCTGGAGATACCGGGGTACGGAGCGGCCCGATATGCCTGAGGGCTGCCCGGAGCGTTTCGACCTGGAGTTCCTGCACTATGTGGCCACTTTCAACTGGAGGAAAAGAAGGGCGATGATGCAGCGGCTGAATGCACTGAAGGGGGAAAAGCGGGTGGAAATTTTACGGAGTGATGGGGAGGCTGCCAGGTTCCTGAAACAGATCGGCGCGAAATGAGAATCCTTACAGGAGCCATCCGGATAATTGTCGTTTTTTCAGTATTGACGATACTCACCCAAATCGGCGGCCTCGCCTATCTGGCCTACAAACCCTTTGGCCTGGCTATGAGGAAAAGGAATAAGGCTGGTGGATTTAGCAGATGGAAACGCTTCGGCCTGTTCGCGGGTATTTATCTGGCCGGCACTCTGTTCGTTATCCCCCCACTCGCCGAGTTATATGGGCGGGTACCAATGCCGTGGTTCGCCAATGAAGAACAAAGGATAAAGCCGGCGACGATCCTGACCTGCCTGGCCAACCGGCACTACGTCCGGCCGGAGCTGAAGGCGTTGATCAGCGATCTTTCCCTTCAGATGGAGGAGGAGGCTGCACTCGTATACCTGGACGCCAATTTCCCTTTCCTTACCGGCTTTCCCCTGCTGCCTCACAAAAGCCATGACGATGGCGAAAAGATTGACCTGAGCTTTATTTATCGAAATACGCAAACGGGCGAAGTGGTGAATGATGCCATTTCAATGTTCGGCTACGGCGTCACTGAGGATCCGGCGCGTGGGGAAATGAACCGCCCGGAAGAGTGCGAGGGTAAAGGGCACTGGCAATACAGCCTGATCCGACGGATCACCCCTCAGTGGCGGAAAGAAAAATATGTTTTCGACGAGGCGTTGAACCGGGAACTGCTGATCCGATTGGCGAAGGATGGAAGAGTAGGGAAGATATTTATAGAGCCCCACCTGAAGCAGCGATTAGGGTTGGATAGACATGGTAAGGTCAGGTTTCATGGGTGCAGTGCGGTGCGGCATGATGACCATATTCATGTGCAGTTGTGAATCATCAATAGCTCGTCTCGTCCAGCTCCACCTTCCCCCTAAACGTCCAGAACACAAAAGCCGTATAGCTAAGCACCAGCGGCGCCCCGATGGCGGCGATCAGCAGCATGATGCTCATCGATCTGCTGGAAGAGGCCGCGTTGTAGATGGTAATGCTGTAGGCCTTGTCGATCGTAGAAAGAATGAGTACCGGATACAATTCGATGGCCACCACAATGAGCAGTAGGGCCATGGTCAACCCCGAAAAGAAGAAGGCCTGCCCGTATTTTCTTTTGGAGATCAGCCGGGGAATGTTGGCGATGCTCAGGAACGCCAGCACCGGTACGATGAAAAGCCATGATACATCCTTGAACCGGTCGGAAAGGTGCGGGATGTAGATCAGGGTATAAAGCGTCAGCAGGGCGAAGGTGGTAAGAAAAAAGATCATTGCCCGACGCGCCAGGATGGTGAGCTTGGCGTACAACCGCCCCTCCGTCTTCATGAGCAGGTACAGGGCGCCATGGGTAGTGAACAGGGCCAGAGTGGTAAACCCCACCAACAGGGCATAGGGGTTGAGGAACTCCACCCAGTTGCCTTCAAATTCCTGGCTCGGCCCGATCTCCATGCCCAGCAGGACATTGCCCAGCACCACGCCCAGCAGCACGGCCAGCATGGCGCTCGAAATGCTGTAGCTCACATCCCACATCTGCCGCCACCACTTCATCTTTTCCTTACTCCGAAACTCGATGGATACTGCCCGGAAGATCAGAAAGGCGAGGAAGAGCATGAAAGGGATATACATGCCCGAGAAGAGTGTGGCATACAGTACGGGGAACCCTGCAAACAGCGCCCCGCCGCCGATAACCAGCCACACTTCGTTGCCGTCCCATACCGGGCCGATGGCGTTGAGGGCAATGCGCCGGCTTTCTTCCTTTTGGAAGAACAGGTGCAGGGCGCCGGCTCCCAGGTCAAATCCATCCAGGATGGCATACCCGCTGAACAGGCCGCCGACGACCAGGAACCAGAGGGTAGGGTAGTCTATTCCGAGTATTGTGGGCATGATGTGTTGATGTGTTTACGTGTTGATGTGTTTACGTGTTTACGTGTCCTCAATAAGGGGCGCAATTTTGGGGGTATATTATGGCTGCTTTCTGCTGGAAAGTAACCCTTAAAAAATAAGTTCACTGATTTTGAAATGTGGTGAAGGCTGGAAGCCTGTAAGGGCTGAAGACGAACCACAATTCAAAATCTCCAAATAGTGAACATATTTTTTAATCACTACAAAGGTAACTTTGGCAACCTCTCTGTGTATTTTTTTCTGACAATTATCATTTGTCCTTGCTTTTTAAGTAGCGGATGAATCCAAATGTTTGATTGATCGTTTTATCGGTTTCACTGCGTAATTCCTCTATGGTTTCTTTGGGAAGTAAGTTCAGGTCTTCAAAAAGATAAAGCATACTTTTTACTTCAGTACCGGAGCTGGCGGAAATTTCCAAAAAGCGGATCTTTTCCTTGTCGCTGAACCGATTGAACCCTTCTGCAATATTGTTCATGACCGATAAAGCAGCTCTTCTAACTTGAGAGCGGGTATCTCGGTCTTTTGCCAGTTCACCCGTTGTAGTGTACATAAAAACTTTTCTTACTAATATCCTTGCCGCCTGCCAGCAGCGTAATTCTTCAAAGCGCGTCACTTTTTCCATTTTTCACAAAAATTTTTAAGATTCTACTGTATAGACGCGCAGAACTCAGAATTCCATAACTCAGGAATCACTTTTTTTCTACACCTAAACACATCAACACCTCAACACCTCAACACGGAAACACCTCAACACCTAAACACCTAAACACCTAAACACCCCAACACCTCAAACCCCTAATCTTCCCACCATCCCCTCCTGCCGCGAGCTATGCTGTACCTGCTCCCCGCTTTCCGGCCCGGCCTTTATCTTCTTATTGAGCAGGTAGAGGAACAGCACGAACAGCAAGGTATAGATTATGGCGAAAAGGATAAGTGAGAACAATACCTGGTTGGCGGTCACGGCGGCGGACAGGGCGTCGCTGGTGCGCAGCAGGCCGTAGACCACCCATGGCTGGCGGCCCATTTCGGCAGCGAACCAACCCACCTGGTTGGCGATGTTGGGCAGTAGCACGGAGAAGACGAAAACCCAGAGGAGCCAGCGGTGGCTGAACAGCGTACCCCGCCACCACTGCAGGGAAGCAAAGAGCGTCAGGGCGATCAGCGCCATGCCTATGGCCACCATCAGGTGGTAGAACTGAAAGATGGCATTCAGGGCGGAGGGGCGCTCGTCTTTCGGGAAGGAATTGAGGCCGCGTACCGGCGTTTCGAAATCGTAGTGGAGGAGGAAGCTCAGCCCTCCCGGCACCTTGAGGCCCGTCACCTCCTGATTTTCTTTATCGACCCAACCGAAAACATAGGCATCGGCCACGGCCAGGCTATCGAAGTGGCCCTCCAGAGCCGCCAGTTTAGCAGGTTGGTTGACGGCTACTCCGTCGGCGGAGTGGTGGCCGGTAAGCAACTGTGCCAGAGAGAAAACCGTGGCTACACCCAGTGCGATTTTGAACGCCTTTTTTGAAAGCTCCACATAACGTTCCTTCAGCAGATAGTAGGCATGTACGCTGAGCACCAGGAAGGCGCCTGCCAGGAAGGCGCCGATCCACACATGTAGCAGGCGGTCGACACTCGAGGGGTTGAACACCATCGCCCAGAAATCCGTGATCTCGGCGCGCGCTTGCATCCCTTCGCCTACCACGTGGAAACCCGCCGGGGTCTGTTGCCAGGAGTTGGCCACTACGATCCAGACCGCGCTGAAGAGGGAACCGAAGAATACGCCTATGGTGGCAATGAAATGTACCCGCGGGCTCACCCGGTTCCATCCGAACAAAAGGATGCCCAGGAAACCACTCTCCAGGGCAAAGGCAAAGATGCCCTCTGCCGCCAGGGCACTGCCAAAAACATCGCCCACATAGCGGGAATAAGTGGCCCAATTGGTGCCAAACTCGAATTCCATCACGATACCTGTGGCCACACCGATGCCAAAAGTCAGTGCAAAGATCTTGGTCCAGAAACGCGCCATCTGTTCGTAAACCGGCTCTTTCGTCCGCAGATATAACCCCTCCATGATCACCATGATCAGGCCAAGGCCAATGCTCAGCGGCGGATAGATGTAGTGGAAGGCAATGGTGAAGGCGAATTGCAGGCGCGAAAGTATCTCTACGTCCATTATGATTGGCTTTGGATGATGCTGATAGAAATATGGGGTTTATTCCGCTTTCTGACAAGAGTTGCTGCCGGGAATGAAATTATTTAGAATGGCTCTATTTAATTGAAGGTGAAGGGGTATTGCAAAAGCTGGTTTTTGGAAATAAACTTCCCCCGCCTTTTTCAGGGCTTCAAGCTCCCGGGTTCCCTGTATAGGAAGCGGTTGGCAAAACCCGGTACCGTTGGTCAACTCATCTCCGATAAACACTTCCGGGTTAACAACACCAGGGCTCCTCTGAAAACCCGGCAGGATGTTCCGCTTAAAAAATCAGGAGGCATATTTCATTAGGGTTATATTTTACAAAGGTTCTGCTGCAGGCTGCATTAGAAAAACTTGCCAGGTTTGTCAAAAAACCGAAATTCGCAGAACAGACTCTTAAAACCGGCTTTTCATGAAATACCTTTTTGCTTTGTTATGCGGTGCTCTGTTCCTGATCCTTGCTTGCACCCACCAACCGGAGGGCCTTTCCTTTTCTACCGATACTATGGAACTGAGGTTGGATGAGAAAGGGCGCTTGTCCCACCTGCTGGACCGGCGCAGCGGCGAGAACTGGCTGGCCAGGGACACCATTGCTCCTCTGTTGTCTCTTCGGGTGGACGGGGAATTGCTCCTGCCGGAAAGCCTGGAGGTTCGACCGGAAGGGGGGCTGCTCCACTTATCTTTCCCGAATGGAATAACGGCGGATGTAAGGGTAGAAGAAAAGAACGCCCACCTGGCCTTCGAACTGGTGGCGCTCAGCGATACCAGCCAGGTTGATCTGATCCTATGGGGCCCGTATCCCCTGGCGATGGATGAGGTGATCGGCGAGACGGTGGGGGTGGTCCAGGAAGCGAGCTTCAGTATTGGTATTCAATCACTGAACCCCAAAACCCTGGGCGGTTACCCCTGGCAGGAAAACGACTGTATGCCGCAGATAGATATATTCGACCAGGACGATTATTCCGACCTGAAGGAGGGCGAAGGCAAACGCTATGTTCTATACCGGGTGGAAGCGGCCAAACCCACAACCTACGGCAGCAGCCTGCAGGCCTATTGCCGGAACCGGAACCGCGTACGGGTGGCCGAAAACTGGGGCCATACCGACTACACCATTCCTCCTTTTGCTGATGGCGGGGTGGCAGGCTCCCGCATTGCCCTGTTCGGCTGCCCGCGGGAAGCCACGCTGGCCACGATCGGCCGGATCGAGCAGGCAGAGGGGTTGCCCCATCCTGTGATCGACGGACAATGGGGCAAAACGGCACGCTCCGCTTCGGCGGCCTATATCATCCTTCCCTTCACTGAAGCCAACATCGAACAGGCCCTGGCCGTCACCCGCCGGGCCGGCCTGCGCTATTTGTACCATCCCGGCCCGTTCAAAAACTGGGGGCATTTCGAGCTCGATGAAAAGGCCTTCCCTTCCGGCTGGGATGGACTGAAGCGATGCGCTGAAATAGCCCGTGACAGCGGCATTTTTCTGGGCGTCCACACCCTGTCCAATTTCATCACCACCAATGACCCCTACGTGACGCCCGTCCCTGACCCTCGCCTGGCGGCGGTGGGGGCATCATCCCTCACAGAGGGCATCACTGCGGATGCTACGGAGGCCCCGGTGGCCAGCCCCGTTTTTTTTAACCAGTTTGACAACAACAACCTTAAAACCGTGCAGGTGGGCGAAGAGCTGATCCGCTACGGCGGCGTCAGCGGGCAGGAGCCCTGGATGCTGACCGACTGCCAGCGGGGTGCGTTCGGCACCAGGGCGGCGGCCCACCTTGCAGGGGCGCCTGTCCGAATGCTGGCGGACCATGCCTACAAGGTCTTTCTGACCGATGCCGTCCTGGGCAAGGAAATGGCGGAAAAGGTGGCCGAACTGTTCAACTACTGCGGCCTGCACCAGATCTCCTTTGACGGCATCGAGGGCAACCGCTCCACCGGCATGGGCAATTACGGGGAGATCCTCTACGCCGACTGGTGGTATTCAGCCCTTTCTGAAGACATCAGGCAACATCTGATCATCGACGCCAGCCGGACGAGCCACTATTTCTGGCACATCTATTCGCGTATGAACTGGGGCGAACCCTGGTACGCCGGTTTCCGCGAAAGCCAGACGGAATACCGCATGGCCAACCAGGCCTACTTCCGCCGCAACCTCATGCCGGGCATGTTGGGCTGGTTTCAGCTCACCGAAAGCACTTCCCTGCAGGACGTGGAATGGATGCTGGCGCGTTCCGCCGATTTCGACGCCGGCTACGGGTTTGTGATGAACCTGGAGACGCTGGAAAAGAACCACCTTTCCGATGCCATCCTGGACAAGCTGGCAGCATGGGAGGCCGCCCGGATGCAGGGAGCTTTCCCACCGGAGCTGAAGGAACGCCTGCAGGACATCGACAACGAGTTCGAACTGGAGCAAACCGGGGCAGGAGCGTGGCGGTTGCGCGAAGTCCAGGTTGTCCACTTCCGCCATGAGCACCAGGTGCGGCAGCCCGGCGAGCCGCTGCATTCTGCCTTTGACTTCGAAAGCCCGAAGGATGGCCAGCAGGTGGCCTTCCTGGCCTCCGCCCGGGGCGCCGGCATTGAGGCTATACGCCTGGAGCTCGACAACTACAAAACGATCGAGATCCCGGGGCGGTTAAACGAAGGCGAAGTGCTGTGGTATGCGGGCGGGGACAAGGCGGTGGCCTATTCCGCCAGCTGGCGGAAGCTCCGCGAGGTTCCGGTTGGACTGGAGGGGTTCACCCTGAAGGAAGGGCCGCATCGGTTGCTGTTCGATTGTGTGTTCCTGGCGCCGGAGGAAGGAGCTCACGCCCGGCTGGAGTGGCGGCTGCCGGGCGTGGCTGTCCACCAGATCCACGCCGCGGGCAACTGAAAGTTGTCGTGCGATATTTTTTTTGGATACAAAAAGGACCTGATGGAGTACAGGAAGTCCGAGCTGGCCGCCTCCATACCTCAGGCCTACAAGGCCATCGGGGCTCCGACGGTGGTAATTTCGGACCTGCTTTTCCAGCTAAGGAACTAGGTTTCCTGATTTGAAGAGTCCAGTCGCCATTGCTGATAATTTCAGTAATGGCTTCTGGCGTTTGGTGGGGCTCTTATCCGGATCAATGACCGGGGCCCCAAACATGGCCTTAATCCTGGCCCTCCTCACGCCTTTTCCCCGCCTCTTTCCGCCGGGTAAGCTCCTCCGCGATCATTTCCCCCACCCGGTCGAGGTGCCCTTTGCCTTTAAAGTAGCTGTAGATGAAGGCCAGCCCGGCGAAGAACACTACAAAGGAAAGGGGAAAGAGCGCCAGGCTGAGCAAGGCCAGGTATTTCAGTCCCAGAAAGGCCAGCAGGTAATAAACAGCGATCCATACCGGGGAGACGGCCACAATACGCACCACCAGTTTCTGAAAGGCCTTGAACAGCTGGTTTTTGACCTCCCACTGCCCGCGCAGGCGGAGCAACTGCTCGGTGGTAAAGAACTCGGGCCCGACCGACTCGAGGTAGGCCAGCTCGTCGGAGGCATTGTCCTCCAGGTGCTTGATGATGCCGTCGACGTTGCGGATGGGCATGAACGTTGTAGGTTGGTCCAACTACATAACTGCCGGGCTGTGGATTAGGTTGGCCGGGATGCGTGGATTCGTGTAATCGTGTAATCGTGGATTCGTGTGGGTTCGCCGAATCCCGAATCCCGAATCAACGAACCCCGAATCAACGAATCCCGAATCCCGAATCAACGAATCCCGAATCAACGAATCCCGAATCCCGAATCACTCATTCGTCTGCAACACGTACTTCTCGTACCGCTGCTTATCCTTTTCATCGAAGGTGTCCACAGCATGTTGAATGCGCATAAAGAAGTTTTCTTCGCCTATCTCATCCACCAATCCGCCACGGACGAGGATGTCCCGAACGGGCCCTTTTACGCTGGCCAGGTTGAAATCGATGCCCTGGGCATGGCAAAGGCCGATGATCTCTTCCAGGGCGTGCATGCCGCTGCTGTCCATGCCGTTGATGCTGTTGGCGTCGAGGATGAAGAGTTTCAGTTTTTTACCCTTTCTGGCTATTTCTTCTTCGATCTTATCTTTGAAGTAGCTGACATTGGCGAAGTACAGCCGGGCGTCGAAGCGCATGACCAGGATATCATCGCGGATTTCCAGGTCGTCGAAACGGGTAACGTTCTTATAATGGGGCTTGCCCGGAATTTTACCCAGGACGGCGAAGTGCGGCATGGTAGTCCGGAAGATAATGATGGCGATGGAAAGCACAACGCCGATGAGGATGCCCTGCTCGATGCCCAGAGCCAAAGTGCCCACGAAGGTAGCGATCAGCATCCAGAAGTCGGAGCGGTCGGCATGCCACAGGTGTACTGCCTCCTTAATGTCGATCAGGCCGAAAACGGCTACCATGATCACGGAAGCGAGGATGGCGTTAGGCAGGTAGTAGAACAGGCTGGTGAGGAACAGCAGCGTCAGCGCGATCAGCACAGCGCTGATAATGGATGCCAGCCCTGTTTTGGCGCCAGCCTGGTCGTTGACGGCTGTCCGGCTGAAACCGCCGGTAGTGGGGTAAGACTGGAAAAAGCTACCGCCGATATTGGCGATGCCCAGCCCGATCAGTTCCTGGTTGGCGTCAACTTTATAGTTCTTGTGTTTAGCCTGAATGGCTTTGGCCACGGCGATACTTTCCATAAAACTGACCAGGGCAATAGCCAGAGCGATGGGCAGCAATGCGCTGAAGTTGTCTATGTTAATGCCGGGGATCACGAAAGAAGGCAGCCCGCTGGGCACGTCCCCTACGATCTTCACCCCCTGCTCGGTAAGCCCCAGCCCCCAAACGGCCAGAATACCGAAAACAACTGCCAGCAACTGGCCTGGGATAGCCTTGTTGATCCGCCTTACACCCATGATCAGCACGATACCCAGTATCCCGATGGCGACTGTGATCAGGTTGGCCTCTCCGATACGGGAGCCGGCCTCGATCAGTATTTCGTGGACGTAGTGGCTGCGTTCCAGTTTGATGCCAAGCAGGTGCTTCAACTGCGACAAACCAATGATCAGCGCCGCTGCCGAAGTGAAACCGCTGATCACCGGATGGGAAAGGAAGTTGACCAGGAAGCCCAGCCGGAAGGCCCCCAGCAGAAATTGGATAAGGCCGACGAAAAAGGCCAGCGTAATGGCCAGCATAATGTAGGTTTCCGTACCGCCCTGTGCCAACGCACCAATGCCGGTTGCCGTCAGCAAGGATACCATGGCCACAGGGCCCACTGCCAGCTGCCGGGAAGTGCCGAAAATCGCATACAGGATCAAAGGAATGGTCGAAGCGTACAGGCCATATATGGGAGGAAGCCCGGCGATCATCGCATAGGCCATACCCTGTGGGATGAGCATTACCCCAACGGTAAGGCCAGCGGAGAGGTCACCCTTCAGGTTATCTGACTTATAGGCGGGGAGCCACTCCAGTATAGGTAAGAATTTCTTTAACTGCATCGTTGGTGTGGTTTTTCTGCAAAGGTGGGGTATTGGAAGGGAAGGTGCAGTGATGAAGGTCACAGGGGGATAAGTGTGCATTCGTATATACGTGCATTCGTGCATTCGTGAGGGGGCCTACGGGCTGGGTGGCCCGGCTCCTTCCGGGTCCACGTATACACAAATGCACAAATGCACGAATACACCTCCTAAAGCAGTTCGATCCTGTTTCTTCCCAGTTCCAGGGCGCCTTCCTTTTCCAGGGATTTAAGCAGGCGGGATACGGCTTCGCGGGAAGCGTTAAGGTCGTAAGCGATCTCCTGGTGGGTAGTATTGATGGTTCTGGAATTGTTGGCCTCCGCCTTTTTTTCGAGATACTCGAGGAGTCGTTCGTCCATCTTTTTAAAGGCGATACTGTCGATGGTGCGTATAAGCTCGAGCATGCGGTTGTCGTAGGAGAGCATGACGAAGTTTTTCCAGCTGGGGTAGCGGCTCATCCATTCATCCATAAAACGGGTAGGGATACCGATGATGGTCGTGTCTTCTTCGGCTACGGTCCTGATCTCGCTTTTTTTGTTCATCATACAGCAGGTGAAGGACATGGAGCAGGTTTCTCCGGGCTGCAGATAGTAAAGGAAGAGTTCATTGCCCTCTTCATCCTCTCGCGACACTTTAATACTGCCCTGGATGATGAGGGGTACGATTTTGACATAACTGCCAAAATCCATGATCATTTCTCCGGTCCTGAAGTGCATTACCTTGCCTACCTGAGCGATCTCCTCCTGAAGGGCCCGCTCGGCAATTTGAGGATAGTGCTTGCGCACCAGGTTGAGAACTTCCTGGTTGAGGTCCTGTATGGCCATGTATTGGTTGTTTTCGATTTTCGATTTTTGATTTTTGATTTTCGATTGGCGGGTGGCAATACGGTGGCGGTTATTGGAGAGAAACATCGCACATCGAAAATCAAAGATCAAAGATCAGAAATCAAGGATGATCCTTGGGTAAGAGCCCTGAAATTATTTGCTTGCAAGTTTCTCTTCAATGCTTTCCAGCCTTTTTTCCAGTTGCAGGAGTTTCTGCAAGATGATGATGTGGGTCTTTTTGGCATCAATGCCCACCGGGCTGTCATTGCTTTGAATAATCCTTGCAATGGCGTCGTACACTTCTTTTTCAACTTTGAGGCTTTCCATAGTTTTATCTGATTATCCAGTTTTGTATTATTTCGGGGCTGTACTATTCTGTCCGGGGCCTTTATTGCAGGCCCGAATCAAAAATTGTCCCTAAGCTTTCGCTTTTGTGGGGTCATATTTAAAGTTAATGTTCAGCCAGATCGAGCGGGCCAGCCGAAAGATGTACACGAAAAATACGGCACATACGGCAATCAGTGTACCGAACGAAGCGGCGGTGCTCCAGCCCAGTACCCAGTGCAGGAACAGGACGAAGAGGATACAGAACCACCCTGTAAAAATATAGGAAATGAACATGGCGCCGTAATAGAAGCCCGGTTCCGGCAAAAAGTCCTGTCGGCAGTGGGGGCATTCTTCCTTCATATCAAAGGGCTTGTTAAAGCTGAAAGTCCCCGTGTCAAAAAGGTCTTCTTCGTGGCACTTGGGGCATTTGAAGTTAAAGATGCTGTAGGCTTTTGTCCCTTTTTTATAAATGCTCATGATGGTTGCAATTTAAGCGTCGCGTTAGAAAAGGCAGGTTTACTCCCGGATTCCCCGCAGGCGCACCAGCCGTGCCGGGCCGCTGTGGTAGGGGCCTTCTGAGAGGGTAGCCTCTGTTTCTTCGAGCAAATGTATGTTTAATGGTGAAAAATCGTTTGCCAGTTCTTCTATGCTGAAGAGCATGTCTTCCTGCTTCGGCCCTCCGCTGGCGCGCCCCAGTTGTGCTTTGGAAAAACCTTCCAGGAGGATAGTCCCTCCCGGTTTCAGAGATTGGATAGCCTGGCGGTGAAGGAACTTACGGATCACTGGAGGAAGGTGAACGAAAAAGAGGCCTACCAGGCTGAACGCCTCCTCCGGAAAGGAAAAGTTTTCGATCTCGGAGATGTGGTAGTCGATCCGGACTTCCCGTTCCCAGGCCAGGGCTTCTGCTTTTTTTCGGCCCGATTCACTGTAATCGAAGGCTGTAACCTGCCAGCCAAGGGTGGCGGCAAAAACAGCATTCCTGCCTTCTCCTTCCGCCGGGAACAGCGCCTTGTCGGGAGGCAGGCCCGGCAGGTGTTCTTTCAGAAAGGAATTGGGCGCCTTGCCGTAGGCGTAGCCGGCCTCACTGTATCGTTGGTTCCAGAATTCTTTCATGGTGCTTTAAAACCAGCTTCCTTCAATGCGGGCTCCGGAAACCAGTCTTCAAAGAAATGTTAAACGCTTTGCTTACTTATCAGGAAAAGGTGCACTCCAAAAAGTGCCCCGGCTGCTACATATTGCATTGGCAATTTTCCAGGCACTCTATGATGAGGGATACATCCCTTTCCTTCAGGGAGTACATCATGCTGCGGCCTTCCCGTTTGACACTAAGTATACCCTTCAGCCGCATATTCTGAAGGTGATGAGAAGTAAGAGACTGCTCGCTTCCCAGTTTTTCACAGATCTCGGAAACAGAAAGCCGGGGATATTGCTCCAGCAGATGAATGACCCCCAGCCTAAGTGGATGTGCTACGGTTTTGAGGATGAACGCAATTCGCTCCAGCTTTTCCGCTTCCTTTTCCTTGAGTATTCCTGTCTTACTTTCCATAATTGCAAAGATATGAATATATGTTCATGAAACAAAGCATGAGGAGTAAAGGTTGAGTGCATCGGCAGCGCCAGTTTTATGCGGCGTACAACAAAAAGCCGCAAACCGCTGGAACCTCAACCCGGCTTCGGTTTGACGCATTCGAAAATAATGGGCTGCAGGCGAAAAAAAGCTACCAGAGAAACCAGCGTTCCAGTAGCCCCTGCAGTTTCTTGCGGGGCTTTACCGACAACGGCCGTATTGCCGTTTGGGTGCCAATACTGGCCCAGGCGTTGTATTCTCCGGGGGGAAGGTGGCCGATGTTGAGCGGAACATCGTTATCGCCTTTCTGGAGTGAAAATTGTTGATGAATGAAGGTACGGCCCAAGCTGTCTAACAGGTCAATGGTTAGGACACAGGATTGGGGGCAGTAACAGTGCAGTGTAGCCTTCTCTTGATGTTGATTGTCCAGGGATAGTTTCCCAATTTTTGCCTCTGTCATTATACGCTTTCTGAAAACTTGAAATAATATGGGAAAATTGCGAGTAGGTTGTAATAAAGGCAGTAAATACAAAACAGGGCTACTATGGTTCGATTCTCACAGTGTGTACAAAGGTAAGACGTAAATTAAGTAAAAAAGTTACTTTTCTGTAAAAAAACTTCATTTCCCGGTTTCTTCCAGAAAGTTTTGGATGTCCTTCATTGTTCCGAAAAGGACCAGGATATCATTGGATTGAAAGGCCATGTCGGGTTGAGGAACTCCCACAACTTCATTGCGTTCCACTTTGATACCCAATAGGTTGCGCCGTTCCTGTTTTTTGAGTATCGTAACAATACTGATGCCGTATTTCTCTCTCAGGCCGGCCTCTGCTACCGTGATCCCTTCCAGGCTGGAAGGCAGGTTGGTTTCTACGATCTCGAACTTGTTGTCCAGGACCAGGGTGCGCAATGCCCCGTCAACGGTCAGGCGGGTGGCCAATTGGTCGGCGAAATCCGCTTCCGGGTGGATGATGTCCTTGATCCCCATAGCTTCCAGGATGGTATGGTGTACCGGGGATATCGCCCGGCTGATGATCTTGGTGTTGCAGTACTTTTTAATCAGGGCGGTGGTGGTCACTGAGGCTCCGATATCTTCGCCGATGCTTATGATCACCACATCGGTATCGGATAAAGGCAGGCGCTGAATGGCCAGTTCGTCCGTTGTATCCATGCAAATGGTATGGGTAAGCTTGTCCTGGAACATATTGACGATGCTCATATCCCTGTCTACGCCCAAGACCTCGTGGCCGTCTTCAACCAGGCGAAGGCCCAGGGTAGATCCAAAATTGCCCATGCCGATAATGATGAATTTCATAGGTGGCTTTTCGTTAGTTAATTAAAATATCCTCCTCCGGATAGCGGAGCGGGTTGTGCCGGCGCGGGGCAAACTGCCGCGCAATGCCAGTCAGCAAAGTCAGAAAACTGACCCTGCCCACAAACATGGCCATGACCAGGGCTAATTTACTGGGCGCGGACAGGCTTGCCGTGATCCCCATGCTCAGCCCGACTGTGCTGTAGGCGGAAATACATTCAAAGGCAATGGGCATTAACCCCAGGTGCCCATCGAAAAAGATCACCATAAAAATGGCGCCTCCAATGCCCAGTATAGACAACAGGATCACAGCCGTTGCTCGTTGCAGCGCCTGTGCCGGTATTTGTTTCCATCCGAAAACGATGCGGTCCTGCCCCAGTATTTGCCGGTAGATGTTCATCAGCGTCAGCGCAAAAGTAGTGGTTTTGATCCCGCCGCCGGTAGAACCGGGGGATGCGCCGACCCACATCAGCAGGAAGTACACCATTAACGTAGGCAGGGCCAGCGCCGCTGTATCGACCGTATTGAACCCCGCCGTTCGGGTTGTCACCGAACCGAAAAAAGCTGTAGCAAGCTTGCCCCAGCCGCTGTGCCCCGCCAGCGTGTTGTCGTACTCCAGCACGTAAAAAGCCGCAGTGCCTGCGAGCAGGAGAGCGAGGCTTGTGATCAGGACGATACGGGTATTGGTGGTGATGACGGGTTTCCGGTAGATGATATCTCTCCCTCTTTTAAACAGGCGCTGATACTGGGCCCGCAGGATCGTCTTCAGGTAGCTGTAGTAGTTGATGAAAACGCTGTATCCAATTCCTCCCAGGATGATGAGCACAGCGATTACCATATGCAGGCTGTAGTTGTAGCGAAACCCTTCTTCGTAGAGCGAATTGCTCAGGGTAGAGAAGCCGGCGTTGCCGAAGGCCGAGATGGCATGAAAGATGGCAAAGAACACCCGCCCGCCCTGCCCGCCTGCCCCCGGGCTCAGGCAATAATAGATGCAGACGGCTCCCAGGGCTTCAATTACAAAGGTAAAGGTGACGATCTTGACCAGCGTCTTAAACGTGTCGCCGATGTCGTTGGCATTGATCATGTCCTTGAGCATCAATCGGTTGCGGTAAGAACCGTAACCCTGGAAGAACAAGCCGAACAGGTTGGTGAACGTAAGCATACCCAGCGCGCCCAATTGTATGAGCAGCAGGATAATGAATTGGCCAAATAAAGTGAACTCCCGCCCCGTATCCAATACAACCAGGCCTGTAACGCACACGGCGCTGGTCGCAGTGAATAAGGCGTCGACAAAGGAAATGCCGGCCGGCGTAGCCAATGGCAGCAACAGCAGCATGGTCCCCATGCAGACCAACAGGAAAAAGCTCAAAACAAAAGCCAGTGCCGGGTGCAGGGTCTGTCTTTCTATGGCATAGACACGCGCCGAAATATCGAGCGCCGCCAGCAGGAGGACCAACCCTGCCGTTGGCCGGACGAACTCCTTGCGGAAGAAGGAATATTCCAACAGGTTGAGCAGCGCCAGTACCACAAGGCTTCCGGCGGCGGCGAGTATGATGTACCGGCTGGCCTGCCAGGTGCGCGAAGGCGCCGGAAGGGAACTTATGATGTGCCGAATTCGGACAAAGAAGAGCAGTCCATATGCAAGGTAAAAAGTATCGGTGATGAACTGATGCCAGTAGTTGTTGCGAAAGCCGAAATCAAAAACGAGGGCCGTGAAAGCGAGGATGCTTCCAATAAAGAGCAGGCGGTCCTGAAAAAAAGGCTTTCTTTTCATGCTACAGGGAATGGCCCGGGTTTTGTGGCATGAAGGTAAGGGAAAAGAAAGGGCGGGGCAAGCCGGCAAGAGTACAATTTTCCGATGATGGAACTCAGGTGTCCATGCAGGTATACCTGAAAAAATATTTGGCAGGAGGCCTTTGAAAAGGAACAATAAAAAAAGCCCGGCTGTAAAAACAACCGGGCTTTGTGCCCAGGACAGGACTCGAATTGTAGTTTGTTAAGCGCTGATTTTCAGGGAGTTGTTAGTTTGTAGATTTTTATACGTGTCAAATAGGGTGGCAGAATAGGAGGGAGGCCCTTTCCCTGGCTACGCCAATGAAGGGTGTGGTGCGGCTACGACACGGCGCGTGAAAAATAAAATACTGCCCCATAGATAAGGAACCATTCCCAACCCGAAGTTTGTTTTCAGTCGAAAAGCCAAAGTGGGGATACAATACTGCTCCGACCTGCACCTCGGACTTTTTGCGTGGAAAAAACCTGGTTTGTCACCGCTTCTGATGTTGCTGTCTGGGTTTACGGGCACAGCCACCGTAACCTTCCTGGGTTTGAGATCAACGGCACGCGGATGCTGACCAATCAACTCGGGTATGTAGGGTGGGGGGAGCATAAGACGTTCCAAAGAGATAAGGTGGTTGAAATTTAATGGCAAGATAATGAAAGTGAAAAACGAAGACAAAACGCTGCTGCTGATCCTCGACTTGGATGAAACGCTGATCTATGCTACCGAAGAACCGTTGGAGTGGGAGGCAGACTTTCGGGTAGGTCATTATCACGTCTATCAAAGGCCTTTTCTCCAGGAGTTTATTCGTGGTGTCAGAGAGGAGTATCAGTTGGCAGTGTGGTCGTCAGCGACGGATGATTATGTAGAAGATATGGTTCACCACATTTTCGGCGAAGAGCCTGGGTTGGAGTTTGCCTGGGGCAGGAGCCGGTGTACCTACCGGAGGAACCTACAATTTGAGGATTTCAGAGATACCGAGCAGGACCACCATTACCTCAAACCCCTCAAGAAAGTAAGGCGTAGAGGGTACGTCCTGGAGCGCATCCTGGTAGTGGATGACACGCAGCAAAAACTGAAACGAAACTACGGCAACGCTATTTACGTCCGGGAATACCGGGGAAATCCTGAGGACCGGGAACTGGAATTATTGCTGGAATACCTCAAGCAATTGAAGGAAGCCGTCAATGTCCGGAAAGTGGAAAAGCGGGGTTGGTGGTTGCAGGTGGGAGGGTGAGGTTGTGTCCACGCCTGAAATAGGTTGACAAAAAGGGAGTTGAAAAGTCAACTCAAAAAACCTAAATTAAGGCGTATGAACAAGTCAAAAAAAAGCCGAAAGTACAAACGGGAACGACGTTACTTCAGCGAAGATTTTCGCCGTGCCCGCGTTAAAGAATATGAAGAAGGCCAAGTGACAGTCCGCGAAATTTGCCGGGCTTATGGTGTAAGCGACAATGCTGTTTACAAGTGGATACGCAAGTATTCGGCCCACTATCAAAAAGGTATTGTCAAGGTAGTGGAAGAAAAAAGCGAGTCCAAAAAACGGCTGGCTTTAGAAAAAAAAGTCCAGGAACTGGAACAGTTTATCGGCCAGCAACAGGTTCAGATCAAGTACTATGAAAAGCTGCTGGAGATAGCCCAGGAGCGCTATAATGTGAATTTTGAAAAAAACTCCGAGTGGAAGTTCTTGAATGGTTCTTCTTCCATCGATGCCAACACGCTTTGACTATGGAATCGTTATACAAGCAAGTGGGCATCAGCCGCCAAGGCTTCCACAAACACCGAAGCAAGATTTCGGCCCAGGCGCACCTGGAGGAGCAACTTGTCCAGCGGGCTAAACACCACCGCCAGACACATGTTCGCATGGGCGCCCGGCCTCTATATGCCATGATGAGCTCCACCGAGCCTGATGCCTTTTTAGAGGGCATCGGCAGAGACAAGTTCGAAGAAATCCTTATCGGCAACGGGCTTAGCGTCCAGCCGGTTCGGATCTTCCACAAGACAACTTACTCCGGAGCTTTTCGCTTTCCTAACCTCGTTGAAGGCCTGGAAATCAAGGGCCTCAACCAGGTTTGGGTAAGCGACTTGACCTATTACCGCCTGCTGGATGGGTGGGCATACCTGACTTTTATCCTGGATTTATATTCCAGGAGGTGCTTGGGTTATGCCTTGTCTGAAACCTTGATTACCGAACAGACTACCATGCCAGCTTTGAAAATGGCTCTAAAAAACAGAGGCGTTCAAAGTTATGACAACCGGCTCTTGTTCCATTCCGATGGAGGAGGGCAGTATTATGACAAAGGGTTTTTAGGACTGCTAAGCCAATACCACATCCGTTCTTCCATGGCCGAGTGTGTGTATGAAAACCCGCATATGGAACGCTTTCATGGCACGGCCAAAAATGATTACTTGATCCCCTGGGGAGTAAACTCGGTAGCTAAACTCCGAAAAGAACTGCCCAGGTTCGTTTATCTTTATAATCATATCAGGCCCCACCAAAGCTTGAACTATAAAACGCCAGTGGCTTTTGAACAATTTGTCCAACAAATTCCGCTCTGTCAAAGGCCTTTGGTGTTATTCAAAAAACTAACCTAATTTATAATCATTCTATGAGTTGAATCTAAACTCCTTCGATGTCAACCTATGTCAGGCGCCCACATTGTCGGCGTAACCATCTTGATGTTGTGCTTTTCCACAGTCTATTCCAAGTCAACCGGAAACTCTGGATTTTTGGTTGAACAGATGCAAAATTGGAGAATAGGATTGGAAAAGTTACTCTATGGGGATGTAAACAGGGAATAATTTGTCATCAAAAAGTTTAATTTATTTATTTTTTAAACTAAATTGCGTATTGTTTTTTCTTTACAAGCCCATGGTGATATGTTCCCCAATTTAACCCCTCCAAAAGCAAGCCGGCCGGCGGCGGAACCAGGCCGGCAGCCAGGCCATAATGGCTGGTTTATTTTGGCAGTTTTGGTTGTATTGGGGTGTTTGGGACTGGGAGTCTGGTTAATCCAGGAAAGCTCTCCGGAGCCACCGTTCTATTATGACGATTATGGCAACCCTCAGGCTCAACCCGGCAGGCTGAAAAAAATGCAAAGGGAACTAGATAAGTTGGATGAAGCCGAACAGTATGTGTTGGTGGCTACTGAGCCTGGCTGGTATCCTTGTTTTAATTGCCCGGATACGACACATATCTATTTGTTACTAGGGGAAATATGGAAAATTGGGGTGACGACCAATGGGCCGAGCCGATACCCAAAGTCCTTTTACAAAGAAAATAAGCTGCAATATATTTACCAGTTTAAAGGAACGTTGCAGGAATGTCTTCGGGAAGAAAAGAAGAGGATCTATCATTATCCAATTTTGCCGGAAAACATAAAGAGGAAGAAGCCTATCCTTCGTCCACCCGGAAACAAAAAAGATTCGTAACTTGGAAAGGAACCGAAAAAGAGAATCGAACGCCATCATGGCTGCACCGGCTACAATTACCACAACGGACAACCTCAGCCCGCTGCAGAAGCAGGAAGCAGGCCGGCTATCAGTGCGCCTCAACGCCCGCTTTCAGCCCGGCCCGGAGCTGAAAGAAGCAAGCATTCACTTCCGGCCCGTCACTCCTGGGATTACCGATCAACTCATCTACTATCCAGAAGATCATCGCCTGGTTGTATACTGGGCGGTTACCCCGGAGAACAGCCTGGAAGGCGCCTTATCGGCACTGGCGGCAGAATTGCCCAAGCTAAAACTATCAGATGATTCCCTGGTTAGGGCCCTTTCCGAAATGAGTGGAAATGGCCATCCCGCCAACGCGCGGCTAGTAGAGGCCTATTGGTCCTCCCCCTATCAGGGCGGCCCGTCCTGGTCTGTTCGCATGCAGATATTGCCGGAATGGTATCCGCAGTGGCAGGTAGTGGAAATTGCTGCTTTCTTAAACCAGCATGCACGCTTAAAAGAAGGGCCCTCAGTCCTGCAATCCGTCCTGCTCACCTATCAAGCTTTCCGGCAGGATGCCCATCCGGACAACGGCTTGTTGCATTACCAGTCCGAAGAAAGCCGGCTGGTGATCAACGTTCCGCTGCCCCTCAGTGAACTACCGCGGTTGGTACGGCCGGCCTCTGCGCAGCGGTATACACTGAGCGCTTTGTTGCTGTCCTTCCTATACCTGCAGCTTGACCCGGGCATTCCGGGGCTGGCGTTTGGAGCGTGGCGGGATGGGCTGGATCGGGTATTTCGGGAAGAAGGTTTTTGGGAGGAGGTAGGAGAGGGGTAGGTTGATAGAGAAGCAGGAAATACAAGTAGGTGAACTGATCTCCCTTTGCCAGTTCCAGGTCCCGCAAATAAACAGTGGCCTCATCTTCCAGGTTGGGAAATTCATAGGCATAATCATCATCCGGCATACCGATTACAACCGATCTCCCAACCGTGGAGGCTTATACACTTTGTGCCAACTCTCAGGAAAAGGAATAGAGATCCTTAGCCCCTATCCGAAGCCGGCCCGGCGGGAATGTGTTCCAAAACCTGCAGAATAGCGACATTGAACTCCAAAGAAAAGGGCGGGCCGTAGAAGCGCCTGCCGACCGCATTCAGCGTATCGGTGAAGTGGACATACATCTTAGGTTCTTTATCCGCCAGCGGATGGATATATATGCGCCAGTAGTCGAGGTATTGCTCAACGATCTTCATCAGTTCGGGGTTCTCCATCATCCGGATAAATTAGTTCATCATTCAACAGCAAAATTTCATCGATCAGGGCCAGCAACCTTGCCAGGAGTGTTGGTTGGCCGGCCATGTTTTCCACAAGGGCCCGCCGGATATCTTTTAACGTTTTCTCCCGGTCATGGCTCAGTGCTTGCCCACTCCTTACTTTCTCCAGCATGTCCCGCAGTAAGATCTCGAGGTTGGAAGGCGACATTCTGGCCAGTTCCGGTTCTGACGCCTGCTCATAAGCGGGCGCTGGATCGTGAACGGCAGGCATCTCCACCTGTCTCAAGCTGAAGAATAAGCCAATACAGAGAATGACGGCCAAAGCTGTGATTTGAAAGCGTAGCGATGCTGTCATCTTTAAAAACAGTTAAAAGATACGAAAATGATGGGGAATCGGTTCTGTGCTTGCGGCACGCCCTGCGAAAATAACCAAAAAGTTTCTTAAAAAGAAACTTTTTGAGATAAAAAGAAACTTTGTGCTTGCTCACTCCCTTTTCATTTCCACACCTGAGGCTAAGTCAGTAAATATGCTGTATGCCAAGATACAACCGCATCAAGATCGTATTAGCCGAGCAGGACAAGAGCAGTTCCTGGCTGGCGGAGCAGGTTGGCCGAAACAAGTCGACCGTTTCCCGGTGGTGCTCCAATAGCATGCAACCCAATGTGGAGACCTTATTCAAGATCGCGGAAGTGCTGGAGGTGGATGTGCGGGAATTGCTGGTGCGTACGAGGGGGGGGGAGAAGAGATAGAGCTTGAGAGCACTGTAAATCAAAAGTGCTTTCCACTGATGGACGAAGCCGGACAGCAACTATCCAATCTGGGCGCCAGGATCAAGGCCTGCGTAAAACCATAACCATAGAATTTGACAATATTAGGCGGATTAAAAAAAAGTGACGGATTTCAAAACTGATAATTTCTTCAGAATCGGGATTGATACCATGAGCAATTATTCTGAATTCGTCTTATTTTATCCGAAAAAACCATGGCTAACGACAAAACAACCGAATACAACGCCCTCGATGAAATCTTCCCCATAAAAGAAGAAGTAGAAGACTTCGCAGGAAACATCCGGGCCTTTGAAATCCATTGCGAACATTTTCCCAACGATACCTTTGCCCTTGACGCAATAGAAACCGGCAAAGATTGCAAGGGCTATATTTTTCGGGCATATAGTGAGGCCAGCCCCTTTTCCGCCCTGGGCGAGCTGCGGGGAAAGATGCGCCGTGCCCTGGCCACCCGCCACATTACCGACCGCGATGGCCGCTACAGCCTGCTCCATGACACTCTACGGGGTAGGATCACCTGCGATCCGGAGCAGGGCCTGCAGCTCATCGTTGATGGTATTCCTCTCAATCTATACGACCTGGAGCATATCCTAAGTACTCACGAAGGCTGGCAGTTTCGGCTGGAGGTGGTTGACCCATCGGAGGATATTACGAGATAGCGCGAAGTGACGCTTTCAGAGCAGCGGGCTTTTGGAAAGAGCAATAGTACGAATGGCGTACAGGCAGAAGAAGGCGGCACTTTTTTCCAGAAAAGGGCAGGAGGGAAGGGGCTCACTTTACCGGCAACAGCCCCAGGCACTCCCGCACCATTTCCAGCAGCTCTTCTTCGCTTACTATCGCCAGCTCGCCGAACAGTCCCCGTTTATCTACCGGCGTCACGGTATACCGGCCGTTTTCCAGGGTGACATCAGCCCCTTTGCCCAGATCTTTGTGAGAACGCACCCCCAACAGCTGGTAGTAAGCCGCCGTCTCCTCTTTCCGCCAGGGGCGGTGGGGGATACCACTTCGTGATTTTTCGAGGCATTCCCAGATGGCCTTCTCCAGTTCCTCATCCGAAACATCGAGGGGGAGGATGAGGAACGGTTCGGTGGCGATGCCCAGCCCGTCGACGGTGGTGTCGTTGGGGTGCATGCGGATCTTATCGCTGGCGAAGAGGCTGATGTTTTTCATGGTATTGGCTTAAAATCAATCCGCAATCCGAATTTGTGCATCGCTTTTCCCGCCTCTCAGCCTCCTAAAGGAGGAGCATCCACCCAGATGCACAAATCCGAACTGCTCGCTTCATAGTTCAATAAATTTAACGATAATATTATTCAATTTCCCGTAATCGATGACCTCTTCGAAGATTTTTTGCTGGGCTTCTGTGGCTCTGCCCCTGGGGATGACGACTTCCAGTTCCCTGTTGACATTTCTGGCGACCGTGCGCCCGCCGTAGATGGCGCCCCTGAAGTCGATCAGTTTGTCGACATAGCCCCTGAGCCGGTGCAGCAAGCGGCTGCCCTGGTAGGAGGGTAGTGTTATGTCGATGGATTTGACGCTGGTTGCCGTTCCGTTCTTCAGTATGTCCACTACGGGGAAACCATGAGGCAGCCGGTAGTTACCCGCCCGGAGGATCTCGATCTCGACCCCGCGGTGGACCGCTGGCAATTCCCATATCGCTGAGGCATTGCCGGCCGCAATCCGGGGGAAGCCACTGCGAAACAGGCTGCCGACAACACGCGCCTGAGAAAGCTGGATATTGACAAACAAGTCAGCCAGCAACAAAGTGCTCAGGACCGCCTGGATGTCCTGTCCGGCCTGCATCAGGCGCCAGGCTTTGTACACCTTAGCCGTATACACGAGTAAGCCATCCTCCTGATAATCGTAGTCAATGCCGTAGGCGTCTAAAGCATGGGGCAGTTGCTCCGACAGGTCTCTGGCATTGCCTTTCCCTACCGCCAGCAGCCCGGTTTCGGCGAAGCGCTCTCCACCTTCCCGGAAGCACTTCAGCTCACCGGTGGCGATGTCGAGGTACCAGAATTGGGCGGGCAGAACCGTTGAGGCAAGCAGGAAGGCGAGGGTGATCAGGTATTGGTAAAGAGAACGGCTCATAACGGAGTTTTTGGGATGGCTGGAAAGAACGCTTGGTAGGGCAATAGGCTGTCGGGCTGAGGTACCTTGAAGAGAGTATCTGTGTTTTCTTTACTGAATGAAGAAGCATGAGGATTACATCGAAAAGGAATTGTCCAACCTGGGCGCCTGCATAAAAGCCCTGCGCAAAGCCCGGGGGGACAGCAACTACGAACAATTTGCCTACAAGCACGAGATCAACCGCTCGCAGTACGGGCGCTATGAGAATGGGGAGGGCCTGCGCTTCAGCAGCCTGCTGAAGGTGCTGAAGTCGCTGGATATTTCACTGGAGGAGTTTTTTGGGGAGGGGTTTGAAGAAGAGTGATAAGTGTTGGAGCAATATGAGAGCATCCCGGCTGCCGTTCCGAGAGAAGATAGAAGGGGATAAAAAAACAATAGCCGCTTTCCCGAAAATGGAAATAGATGGAGGAAACAAATACCACCAACCCCGGGCACTGGGATTGGAGACGCTTCTTCTCCGTATCCCTCCGAAAAAAGGGATTCCTTCTGAAGCTGCTCGCACTGAAACTGGTACTTTCCCTCATATTCGATTCCTGGTTCTTCGGCGGATATGGATTTTCCCTTTCCCTGGGCGTTATGGGAGTGGCGCTTTCCAGCCTGATCACGGAACTGATTATTTTGATGGTTACCGGCTATTACCTCCACCGGCTTTTCCAGATGCCATTGAAAAAGTACTTCAGCCTGCCATCCCTGGCAGACTATCATCTATTCCGAAAGGTTAGCCAATGGGTTGTCCTGGAGAGCCTCATTCGAAATACGGCCTACTTTTTTATCACCCTCCAATTGATCAACGCCCTGGGGCCGAAGCAAATCGGCGGATACTACCTGGCCATGCACCTGTTCTGGAGTTTTGCTCTGTTGCCGGTGAACGCCCTGGCGGAAACCATGAAAGCTCTGATCGCCAATACAGCAATGGCCACTGAGGCAATAAGAAAGGTAATGCGAACCGGGCTCGGGCTGGGAGCAGCCCTATTGTTACTCTGGCTGGGGCCTCGCCCTTTCATAAAGTATTCAGAAAATGGGTTCGGATAAACTCTGGTAAGTAATTCTTCTCCCTCCCAGAATATGCTTATTACTTGGGAAAATTCGTGATGCCCGTCAAAATCAACTTGTCTAAGTCGGCGCCAGGCGAAGTTGATCATTTAGCACTTCAATAAGGTGGGGGAAAAATACCTGGATATAGAGGCGCTCTTTGCGCAGGATGTACTTATCTGGGAAAAAGTAAATTAAAACCTTCACTGACTTAAATCATTGCCAATCCACAATAAATATCTGATATTAAGACTTGATGTATACCCCTTTTAAAAGGGTAGCATTTCGTTTTCTCTCCGAACTAGCCTCCATCTTCACAGATCTAATTCCCCCAATTGGCAGTGATCCTATTCAAAACAAAAACGGCGACACTGCATGGCCCAATTAAAACCCCAATATAACCCAGGTACTGTAGCAGATAATCATTCTCAAGGCTCCAACTCTGTTGCCGGAAAGGAAGCTACTTCTCAGGAGCAGCCTAAGATAACCCTTCCTAAAGGCGGCGGCGCCATTCAAGGTATTGGCGAAAAATTCCAGGTAAACCCCGTTACAGGGACCGGCTCGCTGACCATCCCCATCGCGATGAGCCCGGGACGCTCGGGTTTTTCGCCGCAACTGGCCCTGAGTTATGACTCCGGCGCCGGTAATTCCCCTTTCGGATTAGGGTGGGATATTGGCCTTCCTTCCATTTCCCGCAAAACCCAGAAGGGGCTTCCCCGTTATGAGGACGAGTGTGAAAGCGATATTTTCCTGCTCTCCGGCGCGGAGGACCTGGTACCGGTTGAGAATGACCCTCTTTTCAAAGAAACAGCAACATTTACCATTTTCCGCTACCAGCCCCGCATCGAAGGCCTGTTTGCCCGCATCGAGCGGTGGAGGAATAAACAGAATGGGGAGACATACTGGCGTACGATCAGCAAAGAAAATATTACGACCATTTTCGGCCAATCGCCGCAGGTGAGGATCGCCGATCCCGAAGATTCGGCAAAGATCTTAGAATGGCTGATCGAAAAAACCTTTGATGATAAGGGGAACATTGTTCACTACGAATACAAGGCGGAAGACGGCGCGAATATCCGCCCGGAATTCCAGCTTTGCGAGAAGAACCGGAAATTTTACGCTCAAAAATATCTGAGGTGCGTCCGGTACGGGAATACCCTTCCTTATCAATATTGGAAAGCTGATTTTGATGAAACCCAATGGGAAAATGCAAATGAATGGCTCTTTGAACTAGTCTTTGACTACGGCGAGCAGCTTCACGGGGAGATCACTGATAAAAACGCTATTCCTTCTTACCATCCGCAGCAGGGGTGGCCCTGTCGGATGGATCCATTCTCATCTTTCCGATCTGGCTTCGAAATCCGGACCTACCGCCTCTGCCGGCGCGTGCTGCTATTCCACCACTTCGTCGAATTGGGGGCGGAACCCTGCCTGGTCAAATCCACCGAACTACAGTACGATGAGAATCCGGTGGCTACCCGAGTTTTTTCCATCCGCCATTACAGCTACCGCAAGTCGGGCAATACCTATGAAAAGGCTTCGCTACCTCCGGTAACTTTCCGTTATTCCGAAGCCCAGATGGATTCTACTATCCGAAAGCTTGATCCCGAGAGTGTGGTCAACATGCCCCGGGGGATCGACGGCAGCCACAGCCGCTGGGTAGACCTCTATGGGGAAGGACTGAACGGCATTTTGTCCGAAACGAATTCCGCCTGGTTCTACAAACGGAATTGGGGGAATGGCCACTTCGGCCCCATGGAAGTGGTGGCGGAGCGCCCTTCCGTCGCCAACCTGGCCGGCGGCCAACAGCAACTGGTCGACCTGGGGGGCGACGGCATGCCGAATCTGGTGGTAGAATCGAATGAGATCAATGGCTATTATGAAATCAACGTTGACGAGGAATGGGAGGATTTTCATCCTTTCCGGGACTACCCCAAAATCGACTGGGCCGATCCCAACCTGCGCCCGGTGGACCTGACCGGAGATGGCCATCCCGACCTGTTGCTCTCCGAGCAGGACTGTTTCCTTTGGTATCCCTCCAAAGCCAAAGCCGGGTATGATCCGGCGCTTCGGGTAGCCAAAGCGCTGGACGAAGAAAAAGGCCCCAGGATCGTCTTTCACGATGCCGCTCAATCCATCTTCCTGGCCGACATGGACGGCGACGGGCTGACGGACATCGTGCGCATCCGAAACGGCTTGATCTGCTACTGGGCCAACCGCGGCTACGGCCGGTTCAGCGCCCGGATCACGATGGGTAATGCCCCCCATTTCGATACGCCCGATCAGTTCAACCCCCAACGCCTCCGCCTGGCAGATATCGATGGGACCGGAACGACGGACGTCATTTACCTGGGCACGGATTATATCCGCTACTGGGCCAACCAATCCGGCAACAACTGGCAGTTGGCTTATGAGTTAAAGCATTTCCCCAAAACGGATAATCTCACTACTGTATCTGTGATGGATCTGCTGGGTACAGGTGTGGCTTGCTTCGTCTGGTCATCCCCCAGGCCTGAAGATGCCGGCGCGCCCATTTCCTATATCGATCTGATGGGGCAAAAGCCGTATTTGCTCCTGGAGCAGTCCAATAACATGGGGGCGATTACCCGCCTGCAATATGCGTCTTCCACCAAGTTTTATCTGGACGATCGAAAAGCGGGAAAGCCCTGGATCACCAAACTACCCTTCCCAGTCCACGTCCTGGAGCGCTTAGAAACGCAAGACGCAGTGTCCGGCAACCGCTTTGTCAGCCGCTACGCCTACCACCACGGCTATTTCGACGGCGTGGAGCGGGAATTTCGCGGCTTCGGCATGGTGGAGCAGTGGGATACGGAGGATTTTGATACCTTTCAGAAAAATACGCTGTTTGAAGGGCCTGCCAGCAATTGGAGCGAAACCACCGACGTGCCGCCTGTATACACCCGTTCCTGGTTCCATACCGGCTTCTACCAGCGGCGCGGAACCATTTCCAAACACTACGAAACGGAATACTACCAGGGCGATCCCCAGGCCTGGCTGCTGGAAGATACCGTCCTGCCGCAGGGGCTGACGCCCGAAGAAGAACGCGAGGCCTGCCGGGCGCTCAAAGGGCAATTGCTGCGCCAGGAAGTGTACGCTATGGATAAGCAACCGGGAGAAAGTGAACACCCCTATACCGTAACGGAAAGCAACTACGCCATCCGGCTGCTGCAGCACGAAGGCAAGAACCGCTACGCCGTTTTTCTGATTCACCCCAACGAATCGCTGAGCTATCACTACGAGCGCCATCCCGCCGATCCCCGGATCGCGCAGCAACTCACGCTGGAGGTGGACGATTTCGGAAACGTCACCCAATCTGTTCAGGTAGCTTATCCGCGCCGGAATCCGGGCTTTCCCGAACAGGGGCGACGGTGGATGACCTATGCAGCAACGGACCTCATCAACCGGCCGGATGAGTTGGCCTTCTACCGCCTGGGGTTACCGCAGGAAGCCCGCACCTATGAGCTGACCGGCATTCCGTACCAAGGCCAACGGTTGACCAGGGAGCTGCTGCTCCAACAAACCGGCCAGGCGGCGGAGATCGCCTATGAAATCCAGCCGGATTTGAACCTGGTGCAAAAGCGATTGATCGAATGCAACCGGCAAACTTATTTTTCCGAAGACCTGACGCAAGCGCTACCGCTCGGCCAAATCGCCTTTCACGCGCTGCCGCACACCTCTTACGTAATGGCCTTTACCCAGGGCCTGATCGATCAAGCCTTCCATGCGGACGGCGCCAACAGGGTCAGTGCTCAAATGCTGCAAAATGAAGGGAAGTATGTCTGGCAAGACGGCGCCTGGTGGGATCCTTCGGAGGCCTCCCAATTTGATGCGGATCATTTTTTCCTACCGGTAAAAGTGACGGATCCTTTCGGCCATGAGATCCGGGTGGAATACGATGGATATTCCCTGCTCCAGGAAAAGATCACGGATGTCTATGATCCCGATCCGGCCCATTGGGTGGCGAATGTCGCCGCAGCCAAGAACGATTATCGCGTCCTGCAACCCTATGAATTGACCGACCCCAACGGCAACCGCACCGCCGTGGCTTTCGACACCCTGGGCATGGTGGTCGCTACCGCCGTCATGGGTAAGCCTGGCGCCCATGAAGGCGATGAATTGGCGGCATTCGCCCAATACCAAAGCGATGAGCAGGTGGACCACCTGCAACCGATCCTGTCCGATCCGCAGGTTGCCCTTGGGCAGGCATCGACCTGGTTCTACTACGACCTCTACGCCTGGCAGCGCAACCAGCAACGGCCCGATCCCAAGCCCAACGTAGCCAACTACGCCCTGGGTCTGAGCCGCGAGATCCACTATCATGCTCCCGACGGCCCGCAAAGCCCGGTGCAGGTCGCCCTGACTTATTCCGACGGCTTCGGCCGCGAGATCCTGAGCAAGGTACAGGCGGAGGACGGCCTGGCGCCGTACTACGACGCGCAGGGTAAGCTGGTGCTGGACCAGCAAGGGAATCCGGCCCTGCAGCCTTGTGCTGATCGCTGGGTGGGCAACGGCCGCACCATCTTCAACAACAAAGGCAAGCCGGTCAAACAATACGAGCCCTTCTTCGATAATCACCCCTACTTCACCCAGGAGGAGGCGCTGGTGCAATTTGGCGTGACACCTATCCTGCATTACGATCCGCTGGAACGGGTGATCCGGACCGACTTTCCGGACGGTACCCTGTCACGGGTGGAATTCGATCCCTGGCAGCAAGCGACCTTTGACCAGAACGATACCGTGCTGGACCTGGATTGCCAGTGGTTCCAGGACCGGGGCTCACCGGATCCACAGGGGAAGGAACCCGGACAACCGGAACAGCGCGCCGCCTGGCTGGCCGCGCAACACGCCGCTACGCCGCAAATTCAGCACCTGGATACGCTGGGCCGCCCTTTCCTGACCGTCGATCAGCTATTCGATGACCAGGGCAACAAGGTCGCCTTCTCGACCGAGGTAGAGATGGACATCGAAGGCAACCAGCTCCGCATCACCGATGCCAAAAACCGGGAGATCGCCCGCTCGGTCTTCAACGTACTCGGCGAAGCCGTCTACACCCACAGCACCGATGCCGGCGACCGCTGGGTACTGGATAATGTGGCCGGTAAGGAGATCCACCGCTGGGACAGCCGCCAGCAGCACATCGAGACGAAATACGATATCTTTCAGCGGCCGACGCATGTCTATGCCCCCAGCCAGGCCGGGCCCCGTATCCTGGCCGATCGCAGCGTCTACGCCGAATCCATGGATCAGAATCTGGCGGCGCAGCACAATCTGAAAGGTCAGCTCTACCTGCAGTTTGATGGAGCCGGTAAAGATCAGGTCCATGCCCTGGACTTCAAAGGCAATCCCCTGCACACCAGCCGTACGCCGGTTGTCCACTACGACCAGGAGCCAGACTGGACGCCCATCGCCCACCTGACGGAGGAGGCGGCTATCCAGGTGGCGGCCGGGCCCCTCCTGGGCTTGGATACTTTTCATTCCTTCATCACCTACGACGCCCTCAACCGGCCGGTAGAAACAACTGCGCCTGATAACAGCAAAGTATCCTACCAGTACAATAAAGCCAATCTGCTGGAAGCGGTCATTTCCAACCTGCCGGGTAACCATCCACGGGATTTCGTCAACAACATCGACTATAACGCCCGCGGGCAGCGCACCCGGATCCAGTATGCCAATGGGGTGACCACAGTTTATACCTACGATCCGAAGGCCTTCCGGCTGGTTCGGTTACATACTACACGTGCCAATCATCCCCCCTTTGGGGGGACAGGAGGGGGACTACAGGACCTCCGCTACACCTACGATCCGGTAGGCAACATCACGGAGATCACCGATCACGCGCAGCCGGTCCGGTTCCATAACAACCAGAAGGTGGCGCCGACCTCGAAATATACCTACGATGCCCTCTACCGCCTGCGGGAAGCCCGCGGCCGGGAGCACCGCAGCTTGGGCAGCCAACGCGACCACCGCGATGCGCCTATCCGGGTGCAACCTCAGCCCAACGATACCCAGGACGTACGCAACTACACGCAACGCTATCGCTACGACGAAGTGGGCAACATCCTGCAAATGCGACACCTGGCGACAGATGGGGATTGGACGCGTAACTACCAGTACCAGCAGCCACAAAATAATCGCCTCACCCGAACGAGCCTTCCCGGCAATAACCATTGGGGCAACTACGTCTACGACGCCCACGGCAATATGACGGCCATGCCGCACCTACCCGTCCTGCAGTGGAATTACGCCGATGAACTGATCCACACGAATGTACTGCCGGAAGCGGACCTCCCGCAGGATAAGCAGGCCGTGCAGGCCTGGTTCCAGTACGATAGCGAAGGGCAGCGCGTGCGCAAGCTGGTGCGCTACGCAAACGGCGTGATCAAGGAACGGCTGTATGTCTCCGGTGGCTACGAAGTATTTCGTCAATACGCTTCGCCGGCGGCGTATCAAAACCGGCAGATCCAGCAGGAAAGACATGCGCTACATGTGATGGACGACGAGCAGCGCATCGGCCTGGTGGAGACTCAAACGCGGGAAAATGGCCAGGCGATCGATGAAGAACAACTGGAAAATGTCATCCGCTACCAATTATCCAACCACCTGGGATCGGCCAGCCTGGAACTGGATGAACAGGCGGCAGTGATCACCTATGAGGAGTTTCATCCTTATGGAATAACGGCTATTCGTTCCGGGAAGAATGAGCAGGAGGTACAACGGAAGCGGTACCGGTATACGGGTATGGAACGGGATGAGGCGACGGGGCTGAATTATCATGGGGCAAGGTATTATGCGGGGTGGTTGGGGAGGTGGGTGAGTTGTGATCCGGAGGTTTTAAATTCAAAAATTGCAATATATAACTATGCCCTAGATGCTCCTATTAGAAAAATAGATCCTGATGGGAGAAGTGAAGTAGATGTCATGTCAAAAATTTTTGAGTGGATGAGAAGAAACCCAAAGGCAGCTGGTGGGGTCAGGATGATGGTCACCTTGTTTGTCATATATGCGAAAAGAGATAGCCCACTTGAAAAGCCCAAAAGATTGCCAGCTGATATAACAAAACAAAGTGAGAAAATTAAAAAGAAAAAGCAAAGAAGAGAGAACCCCCTTTCCAAAGGTACTGGTGATGATCCACCAACTGGTCCTAAGAAACCAAGAGATCCTCCCCCTGCCCCATCAGAACAGAGTAGAAGAGCTAGGAACGCTAATATAGAACGACATAGAAGGATGGAGTTACGCAGACGTGCAAATAGAGATATGAACAGACGTATGGATCGAGCAATTACTCCATCAAAAAGGGAAAGTCTAGGAAGGAGTAGGACAAAAATTAGGCCTAGTACAATTGGCGCAACTGGAGCCCTTGAAACAGTACTTGGATATATCGGATTAGCACTGTTAGCACATGATGTTTTAATGGAAGCAGATAGAAGGTTTTGGTATTACCAAGACGAACAACGGCAAATGAAAATTGAGAAACGGCATAAATTAATCATAAAATTTTTCCATTTGGCCGTTGCAAATCGAAAATCGATTTACAAGTTACCCTATCTCCATACTAATGAGGAAAAAGAAATTCTTCGAAGTGGAAGAATTCTAATGATTAGAATGAAAGCTGAATCAATTATGAAGGATAAAAAGTGGCCTCTGCCTGCGCTATATAAGGATTACCTGAAATATCTACGACAATGAGGTCCCCGTTATTAGGAGTTTGGAACTCCGAATCCATAATCCCAAAAAACTATCAACCATAAACCCAAAATCATGCAACCCCACTTCCGCCCCCTCCACATCCGCATGAAAGGCGAAGACATCATGCAACTTCAGCAATCCCTTCGCCGGCTCGGCTACGCCATCAAAGACCGGGAAGCCTATTTCGGAAAAGGCACCCGGAGAGTCGTCAAGGATTTCCAGGAAAAGCATCGGTTGGAGCCCAACGGGGAGGTGGATGAGGCAACCGCCGCTTGCATCGAGCAGGCGGTAAGGGAGCAGTATGCCCGGCCGGAAGCGGAAGAAGGAGGGCGGCCGGTGCATCGCTTTCCGATCGAACAGTTGGACAGGACGCCGGAAAACCAGGATGATCTTTCCGAGGAAGAGCAAAACTATATACGGGAAAAACTGGATACTACCCTTCGCGATAAGATCATCGAACTCTTGCCGGTACTGGGAGAAGCCGCACGGGAAAAGATCCGGGAAATTCCGCTGGATTACCCGGAATTAAAAGAACAAAGCATCGGGCAGATCATCGAGGAAAAGATCTTTCCGCTCTTCGAAGATGATGAGGAAGTGATGGCCCGGCTGGAAGAACGGAACCTGGCCGGCCGCCGCGAATTCACCCAAAAAGTAGGCGATTTCCTACAGCTCGACACGCCCCTCCGCGAACACCCCCTCTTCTCCCGCGAAGTCCACGCCACCCATACCGGCGAGCTGGCCCGCATCGCCGGCGCCGACGAAGAACTCACCGGCCGGCTGGTGGAACTGGAACCGCAGTGGGACCGCCGGGATACCACCCTCTTGGACCAGTGGCAGGAGGAGGGCCTGATCGACGCAGCGAAGCAACGGGATATTCTCTACACCTTCGAACTAGCCGACCTGACCGGCGACAACCTGCCCCTGACCGAAAGGCTGAAAGATCGCCAGGATATCCAGTCCACCCGCGACCTGATGCGCCTGGACCGCGAAGGCTGGCTGGCCCTCATCGAAGCGGCTGGTGACGAGACCCCGGAAGGCGTTACCCGGGAGCAATACGCCGACAACCTGATGGGGCTGATCGAACAATCTTATCCCTCGGATGCCCTGTTCCACCGCATTACCAAGGCCCGGCAAAACGGCGGACTGGAAGCGCTGCGCATCACCGACGACTTGCTGGCCCACAACGATAGGATCCTGGAAAACGGCCGCCTGACGGAGATTGACTTCGGCGAAGCAGACCAGGAACAACAGCATGCGCTTCGGCAAAAGTTGGCAGAGATCCAGGGCATCGCCAATACCTACCGCTACCTGAACCTGGAAACGATCGTCAACGACCGCCACCTCTCGGTAAACGACAAGATCGAAAGCGTCGGCGGCCGGATCGGGCAGCTCGAAACCTTCTACCGGGACAATCCTGAAGTCGACCTGCGCTTTGCCGACTTTTTCGATCCCGATGCCGCCAACTGGGACAATATCGCGGTGGATGAGCAACCCAAGGTACGCAAGCAACTCATGGCTTACCAGCGGGTACTGGACCTCAGCCCGGATACCCAATCGGCGATGACCCTGCTCCGGCACGGCCTGGATTCAGATGTGGCCATCGCCCGCATGACGTTGCCGGATTTCGTGCGCCGGATTAACCTGCCGCTCAACGCGGCGGAAAGCATCCACCGCAAGGCACGGACCGATGCCGCCCAACTGATCCATACCATGCACGCTTTGCGGGAAATGCAACACAATACCTGGTTCGGGAACAAGGCCTTCCCCGCTACGTCCTCCGAACTGGTGAATGAACTCAAGGACCTGGAAGGCTACGACGACCTCTTCGGTTCCCTGAACTACTGCAATTGCGAGCATTGTAAATCTATTCTCAGCCCCGCCGCTTACTTCGTAGACCTCATGTATTATGTGGACGAATACGTGAAGAAAGGACTGAAGGATGACATCCTGAAAGCTCCGCCGGCTGATCATCCCATGCACCTGAAGAACCGGCGCCCCGACCTGTGGGAGCTTCCTTTTACTTGTGAGCATACCCATCAGTTGCTCCCATATCTCGAGATCGTCAACCGCACCCTGGCCCGCTACCTCGAGCAATCTTTCCAAATTGGCGACGCCTTTCAGGTACTGTCGGGCGCCCAGCAGTCCTTCCAGCAGCCTTTCAACCTTCCGCTGGAAGAACTACGCCTTTACCTGAGCCATTTTGAGCTGAAACTGGCGGAAGTTTACGAGACATTGGGCCTGCCCATTGAAACACGAGCCCGCGAATGGCTGGAACTGTCGCCGGAAGAATTTAACCTGATCAGCGAGCCCGCCAATGCGGAAGGCGTCCAGGCCCGTTATGGCCTGCACGGCAGGCTGGCCCGGATGAACGTGCAGGATTTCCTGGATCGCTCCGGCATCAGCCGGGAGGATCTCGACGAACTGCTCAAAACCACCTTCGCCAATCCGGATGAAAGTATCCTGATCGAGAAAAAACTGGTAAAGGATTCCGTCAATCAATACGAAGAACACCTGATCCAGCTCAATACGGATAAGCTGGACCGCCTGCACCGGTTCATCCGGCTGTGGCGCAAGGCGCCCTGGACCATCCGGGAACTGGGCTTTATCCTCGATGCCGTCAGAGGAAGAGGAAGGAATTTGCGGGACGAGATCGTAGCGATCGGCCAGTTGGTTTATATTCAGGAAAAGCTTGGACTGACACCGGAAGAAGTGGCCAGTCTGGCCACCAACTTGCCGCAACGATCTATCTCCATCAAGCGAAAAGAGGCCGGCCATATCGAATATAAACCTCCGTTCCGGGAACGCATCTTTGAAGCGGGGAAACCGATCGGCGAGCCAGTATATCACCCCGCGCTGGACGAGACCGCCCAGGCCGGCCCGGATGAACGGCAGCAACTGACCTGGCTGGCCGGCGGGCTGCGGGTTTCCGACGCCGACCTGCTGCGGGTCATCGAGCTGACCAAAGAGACCCTGATCCAAAAGGATAATGGCCAATTCACCGGCCAATTCAATTTAACGGATGAGGCCGCTTCTCTGCTCTTCCGGCAAACCCTCCTGGCCCGCGGCATGGGGCTTTCCCTCGAGGAATTTGTTTATCTGGTCAACCTTCATTTGGGCGCGAGTGAATACGTGAAAAGCCTGGACCAGATCATCGATCTGATCCGGATAAAGGAACGGATCGAAAAAAGCCCGTTCAGTCTTTCGGAGATCTGGTTTTTGCTGACCGGAGGAGAAACGTCCTCTATCCGGTACCGGACTACCGAATATACGGTAGCGGAATTCATCGACCATATCCGGAAGCAACATCCGCTGGTATTCGATCGGCAGGTATTTTCCAAGTTAAAGGGGATCACAGCAGCCGCTGCCGATGAACTATTTCATGCCCTGCTGGACCGGGGAGAAATCGCTGACGTGCAGGACGGCAAACAGTTTCGGCTTACCTCCAATTACCAAAAAGGACAAAACCTGGGACCCATCTTCAATGCCATCCAGGATCAGGGCATCCGCAACAAAATTGCCCAGCAAGTGGATGAAGTCCGTAAAACGATAGAAGGCTATTTGTACGACCCTCGCAAAATATTGCCCGCCTTTCTTACGCAGCATTTTCAGCTCTCCTCAAAACAGCATGACCTATTTATTACTTGGCTGGACCTTCAATTTAACGAACCAGCTTTAATTACTGCCTTGCATGCTGCCGTCAGCGAAGGGAAACCGTCCGAGCCCCAGGCAGTAGGGCCTCTATTTCAACTAATACGGGAGCTCGAGCGGGCGGTGCGCTTATTCGAAATCCTGGAGCTGGACGCCGACGCCGCAGGATGGATCTTTCAGCACCAATCAGTTTTCGGCCTCCTGGACTGGCAGACGCTCGACCTGGAAAGCCTGCTGCGGCTATCTTCCTACCGCCAGTGGCGAAAGCTGGCCGGCCCGGAAGAGATCGGCACCCTCCACGATCTTCTGGCGATATATGCCCGCCAAGGGCAACAGCACGCCCAGCCACGGGCATTCACCTTTGAAGAAGCACAGATCGATGCTTTCTGCCGACTGACCAAATTGGAACGGGAAACCGCCGCTTCCGTGGTGCGCACTTTTTCGTTCCCCGCCATAGCGATCATGGCCCTGGACCAGCTGAAAAAGCAGGTGGATCTGTGCGCCAGATTAGGGATCGACGGCCCGGCCTTAAAACAATTGCAAGCCGAAGATTACCCAGGCCTGCAACCGGCCCGCGACATCGTCTACAAGGCCTTCAAGGCCAGGTACACCGACGAAAAGAAATGGGAAGAGGCTTATTTCCCCTACCGCGACAAGATCAATGAGCGCAAGCGGGATGCCCTTTGCGACTGCATCCTTTCGCTGGAACCATTACTGAAGTTCAAGAACAAGCGGGAGCTGCTGTCCTTCTTCCTCCTGGACGTCGAAATGGAAGGCTGCCTGGAGATCTCCATGCTCAAAGCGGCGATCCTGAGCCTGCAGCTGTACGTGCACCGCGTACTGATGAACCTGGAGCAGTCCGAAACCGGCGATTTCGTCGCCTACATCGAAGAACCCGGCAAGGCGGAATGGGAGTGGCGTAAGAACTACCGGGTATGGGAAGCCAACCGCAAGGTATTCCTCTACCCCGAAAACTGGATCGAGCCGGAACTGCGGGACGATAAGACGCCTTTCTTCAAGGAACTGGAGGATGAGCTGTTGCAGGAGGAGATCACGCTGGAGGCCGCCGAAAAGGCCTATATCAAATACTTCCAGCAGTTTGAAGAGGTGGCGAAGCTCAAGATCGCCGGGGTCCATTATTTCGACGATCCGAATGGCATTGATGGGGAGCCCAGCTATTATATCTTTGGGCGTACGGCTACCGACCCTTATCAATATTATTACCGGAGGTATTTCCCCTGTACCCGCCGCTGGAAGGATTACGAAAAAGTGGAATTGAATATCAGCGCGCCTTTTGTTTCGCCGATCGTGTATCAGGGGCGGTTGTTTGTGTTTTGGGTGGAGGTGGAGACGAAAGAGAAAGAGATAACGATTAAGGAGAAGAAACATTCATACTATGAACATGATATTTATGTCTTGTATTCTTACCAAAAAAAGGATGGGATGTGGCTGCAGCCGCAGAAGATGGATTTGAGGTATCATATCGATAGTAGAGAAGATCATTATGGCTTCGAAGATGAAAGTGGAAAAGCAATTGACGAGTATACTGATAATATCAACTGGCTTACTAATTCTGTTAATCGAGATCTTACTAACCCAAATTATATAGAAGACCTAAGTAGTGAGCTTTCTAACCCCAAAAAGGATTTCCAAAAGTATTTTTTCGAAAAATCTGCTACGTGTAATAAAGTATATCTTTATGTTTCTTCTAATAACCTTTTTTTAACTTATTGTAGAAAAAGACTGAATCTTAAATTTGATGCAACTATTGACGATTACAATTACGATGTCAAAAAACACTATGTAGATAGAAAAGTCGATTTATTTTCCAATCAGCTGAATGCTTCAAAGAATTACGCACCAGCAAATCAGACATTTTTTCTCAGAAAGTCTTTTGGTCAAAAGGGAACTTACTATTTATGTAAAGAGAATCCTGGTTTGATTTGGGATCCAACTTTAGACGATTATTTGAGTTTATTCTCGAGTAGTGAATTGAAAGTCACTTCGAATTTATCAGAAGAGCCCATATTAAAAGTTGTACACAATCGCTCAGGAGACTCAATTTTTTATTACCAAAATCAACAATTCCTAATTTACCAGCTAAATTGCCACTTTCCTCCAAAAAAATCAGCAACTTTTCATCAGCTTACTGAAATTCTAAAATTATTGCAAACAGAGAAAGAGGCAATTCGACTGACCACCTCTGTAACAAACAACCTTCAAAAAATACTTTTTGAACAAGGGTTGGAAGAGCTTCTTCAACTTTCCGCCCAACAAAAGATTAAAGAAGAAGACAATAGATTCTTTGATATAATGAAATGGAAACAGTTGTGGGTCTATAATGAAGGAAATCACCTAAACTTCAACGGCCCCTTCGGTCCCTACTTCCGCGAACTCTTCTTCCACATTCCCTTCCTCATCGCCAATCACCTCAACGCCAACCAGAAGTTCAAGGAAGCGAAATACTGGTACGACAAGATTTTCGATCCCACCCAGGATAACCCCTGGCAGTATATTGAATTCCGGGAAGCCGGAAAGGCTACCTTCCAGAAAATTCTCAGCGACACGGCCGCTCTGAAGGCCTACGAGAAAGATCCCTTCAGCCCCCATGCCATTGCCCGGAAGCGCATCAGCGCTTATCAAAAGGCCGTCGTGATGAAATACATCGACAACCTGCTCGACTGGGGCGATCACCTCTTTACCCAGGACACCTTCGAGACGATCAATGAAGCTCTGATGCTTTACGTGCTGGCCTACGACCTGCTGGGCGAACGCCCCAAACAGATCGGACAATGCGAGCGGCCGGCCGACCGGGTGCTGACTTACGGGCATATCCAACCCTATCTGCCCCCGGATCCCAAACACGAACAACCTGCGCCCTTTTTGATCGAAATGAAAAACTGGCAGCAGCGGTACTACCGAAAAATGATCACTGCCCACTTCGAAGGCGCTCAGGCGAACAACGGCAAACCCTGGGAATACCAGATCCCCGATGGCCTTCGGTTCAATTACCGCTATCCGGAGGACATCATCACGGCTCACCCACCTACCAAACCGGAACCGGTACCCGTGGATCAGGTACAGCCGGCCAACCCGCCCGCGGCTCAACTTTTCTGGTCCGCCCCGACCCGGATCGCTGAAACGTATCGTGGCTACGCGGAAAGGAAGACTCCTGCGCCCCAGTCGGGCAACCTCGCCGTGGATCGCATGCCACAAGGCTACAAACCGGCGCCCGAACAAAGCATCGGGCGGCAGGAGACTCTATACATAGAAGACAGACAAGAACAGGTCTTTTGCGTACCACCCAATCCAAACCTGCTGGAATACTGGAACCGCGTGGAGGACCGACTGTACAAGATCCGCCACTGCATGAACATCAAGGGCGTCCGCCGCACCTTGCTGTTGTGGGAACCGGAGATCGACCCGGGACTGCTGGTGGCCGCCAAAGCCAAGGGGGTCGGCCTGGAGGATGTTATTGTTATGTTGCAGGGCGAATTGCCGCCATATCGTTTCGCTTTTATGCTGGAAAAAGCCCGATCCTTCGCTGCTACTGTTTCCAGTTTTGGCAGCGCTTTGCTGAGTGCGTTGGAAAAAAAGGATGGGGAGGAACTGGCGTTGATCAAATCCCGGCAGGAGCAGAATGTCTTGAAACTGACCCGGACGATTAAGAAAAAACAGGTGGAGGAGGCGAAGGCGAAGTGGGAGGCTCTGCTTGAAGGCAAAAAACAGGTGCAACAGAAGATTGATTATTACCAAGACTTGATCTCCAATGGTTTAATAGCAGGGGAACATACTCAGCAGGATTTAACACATTGGGCTACTGCCCGATTAGGTACATCCATCTTATATTATTTTTTTGGTGCAAAGGCTGATCTCTTCCCAAAGATTCTAGGTTTTGCATTTAGCACGCCTGCCTGGGGAGCCGAAAAGGCAAGTGAGAAAGTCGCCAAGGTTTATGACCTTATCTCATCAATTTTAAAATCTGCCGCTGAAGCTGCGGGCCTTGAAGCCCATTACGAACGTCGAGCACAAGAGTGGCACCAACAGCTCAAGCTTACTGAGCAGGAACTTGTCCAAACAAAAAAACAAACTTTAGCCGCCAAAATCGCCCACCAGATCACCGAAAAAGACCAAGAAATCCACGAAAAGAATATCGAGCAGTCCAAAGAGCTCTACGATTTTTACCAAGACAAGTTCACCGCCCTCGGCCTGTACAACTACCTGGCCACCTCGCTTTCCCGCCTGTATCGGGAAGCCTACGGGCTGGCCCTGCGCATGGCCCGCCAGGCCGAACGCTGCTACCAGTTCGAGCGCGATGACGATAAGATCTTCATCGAGGGTGGCAACTGGGAGGCTGGCCGTGCCGGACTGCTTGCCGGCGAAAAGCTGCTGTTGCAGCTGCAGGAGATGGAACAGGCCTACCTGGAGAACAATGTCCGCGACTACGAAGTCACCCAATCCTTCTCCATGCTGATGTTAGATCCCGAAGCGTTGATCAATCTTCAGAAACTTGGAAAATGTGAATTCACCATTCCGGAAATTGCCTACGACTTGTTCTATCCCGGCCAGTACAAGCGGATGATCAAGGCGGTGCGGGTCACCATCCCGAGTGTTGCGGGACCTTATCAGAATGTACCCTGCAAATTAACCTTGGAGAGCAGTAAGGTCAGAAGGGGGGCTACCTCAGATGGTAAAGAACTAATACATGCTCCTAAAGGATGGTGTAAATCCATCGCTACCAGTACCGCTACTAATGACGGTGGCCTGTTCGAACTCAACTTCCGCGACGAGCGCTACCTACCCTTTGAAGGAGCCGGAGCTGTAGAAAGTAAATGGATACTGCAACTTCCCAAGACTATCTGCCCCTTCGATTACGATACCATTTCTGATGTGATCATTCATATTAGCTATACCGCCAAGGAAGATGAGGTCTTCAGAGAAAAGAAGGAAGCCGAAATACGAAATGAATTGTCGAAAAACACCCTTTACCGACTTTTCGACCTGAAGCACGAATTTCCTGAGGTGTTGCATCAATTGGAACAGGCTAAGGAAAATGTGGCGCTTCGAATTACGAAAGATCATTTCCCTCAATATTTGAAAGATTTGACCTTTAGCCCTAAATCTGCAAGCATTTTAAAGGTTGTTGGAAAGAAACTTGATGATAACGATAAGGCCGTTATAGCAGGTGTACAAGGTGACCAGGGGCAGAATATCGATGGTTCCTGGGATATCAAACTTAAGAAAGATTACCTGGAAGATGGGAATGTCTTAGTTCTCTTGAAGTACGGTGTTCAATACGCGAATGCTTGAATTGTTCCTAAGGTTGCTGGAGTTTCTGTTGAGCACTATGGAGGAAAGGGGCTGATGTTCTTGTATCTGTCTTGCGACCAGGAATCTGTTTCACATGCTGTGGATTGACCAAATAAACAGTAATTCCACTAGCTTCTAATATTTTAGGGAAGCCGTAAACGTATCTGTTTCTTTAAATTCCTTGGGCAGGCTATCACCCATAATACAGGCAGTCAACTGATCTTTGTGGATATCAATTCCACAAGCTTTTTTTAACTTAGGTTCGATTAAGATGTCCTCCTTTGCCATGACTTTTGGGCAAAGATCCGAAGGCTGAGCTAATGATTTTCATTTATCCTTTGTGTATTAGCTAATTCGTGAACGTCTATTACATTTGATCACTTACCAACCTTCACATACGTCACCTCAAACGGTTTACATAACCGCTCCTCCTGTATGGAGTTAGCCAAATTGAAAGCGTCCTTCCAATCAAAGGGCTGAAAGATGTCCAGCCCGCGGCCAAGAATGACCTTCCAGCCGGTATCCGTCTCCAGGTATCGGTCGTGCTGGCTGTCGGGGTCTTCAAAGGTATATTCCAGGTTAACGCCCGAGCCTTCCAGGTTGGATTCCAGCTGGATGAGCAGGCTGTCCACCTCCTGTCTCTCACCTGGCTCTGGGGCGGTAAATACTTTTAAGGTGATCTCTTCCCCCACCGGCTTGATCCTGTAAAGCATGTGGCAAAACTCCGATAGGTTTCTCACCTGATAGAACTTGCGAATGTAGGGGTCCACCAGATGGACCTCAGAAGCCCCTTTGAGGTAATCTGCAAAAAGGCGCTCGTAGCTTACGCCTTTCTGGTTTTCCTTGACCACGACATTTTTGCCGGATTCCAGTTGTACTTCCTCCTCTTTAGTGAGGGAAGATTGGCCTTTAGGTGGTTTAGGTGCTTGCTCCCTCTTCAAAATCGGATTAAACTGGACTTCCTCCAGGGTATGCACTTCCTGGACTATGTTACTTTCCGCCTCTTCGTATTGGAAGTTGACCTGCCGCTCCCGGAAAGTCTCATCCATTTTCATAAGCTGGAGCTTTACCCTGCGCCGGCCCTCAATGGCAAACTCCAGCAGTTCCCTGGCTTCTTCTTTAGTACATTCACTATGGGGGTACAGCACTTTCATCAGGCCACTGAAGGTTTTGTGGATGGCAAGGCGGTCCCGGGTAGCGATGGTGCTATCCAAGGTGAAGAACTCCTGGTATTTGCCGGAAAAATCCATATTGCGCAGGTAACGGAGGATCTCCGCCAGATAGTCCACGATGAAGCCAAACCCGTCGGTAAACATTTCTCCGCGGATGATCTCCACTTCCCATCCGGGGATATAGAAATGGATGCGGTCTAAAAAGGCGGTATCGTAGTAGGCTTTAGGCAATTGCTCAAACAGGTCGGAGTGTTTGATCATATAAGCGACTGACCGTTTGGTGTTGCCGATAAAGGCCATCGATGCCTCCGCCCCCATGGACTCCCTGCCCCGGCTGAAGGTCTTGTTCGCCATGTAGTTCTTCATCACATCCACCAGGTTCTGGGGGATCCTTTTGTCCGGGCCGGCAAACTCGTCGAAGGCGACCGTATCCCAATACCCAACCAACCCGATCTTTCCGGTGCTGTTGTTGACAAACAGTTTGGGTAGGGTTACTTCCCCTCCCGAGATAAGGATACCGTGGGGTGAAAACTCGGAAAAAATGTGGGACTTACCTGTACCCTTGGGCCCCAGCTCAATAAGATTGTAGTTGCGTTCACAAAAGGGTATCAGCCGGGTCAGCTGTATCAATTTATTCCTTCTGCCAAAATGCTCCGGGTTCAGCCCAATGCTTTGCAGTAGAAAATCCATCCATTCTTCCGTAGTGAAATGTCGGCGGTTACTGGTGTAATGCTCAAAATCAAAGCTGGAAAGCTGAATGGGCTTAACCTTTTCGATCACCCAGGGGGAAGCGTCCCGCTCCTCGGTTGGCTCGTAAGACATATCGGCCAGGCACCATACTCCGCCGGTCAGTAATTTAGGGTGCTGTTTCACCCAGTAATCATCAATTTTTACATTTTTGAGCCCCAGGTTGGTAAAAGCCGCCTCGTGCACATCTCTTTTGTCATTGAGCACCACCAGCAGGCGGTCGATGATGCGGTGGTTGCCCCGGTCCCGAATGGTGGACTTGATCAGTTCAGCTTCCTCCCGATGTACGTAATGGCGGGCAATGATCTTCTTTACACTTTCTACTCCCTCTTTGATGGAATCTTCATCATCGGTAGCACAGTACTGGCCAAGCAGGTACTCCAAGACGTAGGTGGGCACTACCGCGTTGCCCTTGACCAGTTTAGTCAGGTCTTTCCGCACCACCTGGCCAGCGAAGTACTGGTTGATCTTTTTATCTAACGGCGTCATAGTTCAAAGTCGTCAAAATCGGAAGTAAAAGAGATCATCATTGTGAAGGGCGCCTCATCATATTTGCCACCCGATTCATCCTCCATGCGGAGGAAAACCTCCTGGTTTCGGCTTTCTTCAGCCAGCTTTGAAAAATGGAAGGTAACCTTTTTCTCCCGTTTTCTTTCGGAGGCTTCATCGGAATCAAAATGTACAGACGCTACATCGGAAATGAGGTTACCCTGATAGTCGTAGAAGCCCAATCGCAGCCTTCTGGGATGCCATTTTTCCTGCACGGGCTGTTTCTGGTAAAAGGAAAGCACGATCTGATTGGAAGTGATCCTAGAGGTTGTTCGGATCAGCTCTACGTCGACCAAGCTGATGTCACCTTCCAGTCGGTTTTTGGAAAAATGAATAAGTGGGATAACCAACTCCTGAAGGCTCATGCCACCATGCACATATCGGCTGCCCGTGCCTTGCTGCCTCAACCGGTTCACTGATTTAGGAATGACAACCTCCGGGCCTTTACCTAATCCCAAGCCTTCACTGGTGAAATGCATAGCGCCTTTGGGGGCTTTCATTTGTTTGCCCAGGACAAAACGACGGTTCTGCTTCAGGATATTTCCTTCAACTTTAAAACTTGCAAAATCACTCTCTGCAATGGGGGCGAATTGATATAAATATCCATGATCAGCGGTTATGATAACGTTGTTTCCCCCAATATTAGCGATTTGTCGAAGTAACTGAACTATATTGTCAAACTCTTCTTCGGTACGCTGAAATACTTTCTCCTCTTCCTCCTCTCCTGCTTTGTCGATTGTATTAGAGTAAATATAGATAACATCGAAATCCTGTATCCATTTTCTGCCAACTGGCTTTGCCGGTGTCGTCTCCCGCATAAAATCCTCCGCTTTAATTGCTTTTCCCCGACCCTTTATTGTTTTGCTCAGTATCTTATCTCGGTTGTATGTGCCTTGCGTGCTATTCCCATCCGCTAGCACTGTTGCCGAATCTGCAAGGGCCAATTCCTCATGGGGCAGCAGTGCAGCCATCCCCATTTGGGTAAAAGTAGGCACGGTGGCAACCATGGCTTCAATCATGGCTTCAAATCGTGCTTCCTTGAGCAGCCTGTCGCACAGTTCGGCGCCAGATTCATATCTTAAAGCATCAGAAATAATAACAAATATCCGGTTGCTTTTTTCCAAATAGGGATCGATGAAAACCTTCCAGAAATCCCGTTGATGGTTAGCCCCTAACTGGCTGAGATTGAGAGGTTCGCCAAGAGAATCAAGTTGTTCCTGCCAACGGTCATTGAGCTTCAATAAAAAGTTGTTGCCGTACTCCCGCTCGATTCGCTCGGTAAAAGGCGCCAGGAATGAAGGGCTATTCGCTTTCCGGAAAGCATAGTAGAAGTGTCGATAAGCCTGGTCGATTTTATGATAAATCGCTATGTAATTGCGGATTGCTTCCTGGGGAGAACTGAACCTGAAGTCCACTGTCCGCATACGTTCAAAGAAATCCAGAGCTGCTTCTACAGCAGAGTAGTGATACCGATATTTCGGATACCAATACTTTTGCTTCCGTTGTTCAATCAGGCCGCGAGCCTCCTGGAAGTTGAGGGTTTCGGAAAGCACGCCCTCTTTTAGTTCGGAAAGGATCTTCTGGTCGATCAGTTCAAACAGGTCTTGATCAGACAGGGTATTGGCATTCATTGTCTCCAGCCACTTTTCCACCTGCCATTCGCCGGACAGTTGGCGGGAGAAGTGCTCGAAAAGTTTCTGGAAGTGGGCACTGTCCTTCCAGCGCTTGACGAAAACGATGGCTTCTCGGTTAAGCCGCCCTTTTTCCCGTGGGAGGAAGGTGCTGGACTGGGTCTGAAATAGGGATTTAACAAAGTCCTCGATGGAAGGAGAATTGGAAAGATAACCATACTGCCGTTCCAGCCCTTTCCATAAGAATCCCAGTAGGTTGAATTTTTCAGCTCGTTCGATTCGTTTGTTTTTGCCCTCGGCAACTTCGGCAATGAAACTCATTGCTATGGCCTCTATAGTTGGTTCTGTTTTTCCGGCCACCGCCAGCATCTTAAAGCGGATCTCCCGAGCAAAATCTTCGTCCGGTTTCAGTAGGCGCTTCAATGCCGCCAACCGCTCTTTGTTCTTGAAAAAGTCAAGATGTTCAGAGATCAGGGGTTTGAACTCAACATCCAGCCCCAGTTCCTGCAGGTAAATAGCCGATTCATCGGTGGAAAACACGTGATTGGCCAGGCAGAGGTCGAGTAGCCAGTTTTCACGGTCCGGCGGCTGAGAGGAAGGAATAAACAACAAGAACTTTTCCTGGGGCTCCTTCTTCAGCACCCGATATTTTACTGCAAACTCGTCATTTTTAACTTTGACCTTGCTGATCCCATCCAGTTCCAGCTCTTCATAATAGCCCTGCATTTCCGCTTCCTCCTCTCCGGCGTACCAGAGGACGATGCGCTGGTTTTCGAATATTTTATTAAGAGCGTGTTCTATTTTGTTCATACTTTTCTTTCTTCTACTACAAAAAGTTACGGATTGCTCTTGCCAGCAGATATACTTTCGTTTCCATCTCTCCCGGAAATTCGTGGCCGGGATTTCCATCATTTTCTGCTGCACGTTGGATAGCTGCTTCCAGATGCCCAAGAAATAACTCCACTTTGTATCCACCAGAGATCAATTCATTCAGGCCTTGTTTCAGTTCGTTGCAGGTTTTTGCCGGCACTTTCGGCAAGCCAGCCAGGTGTTGAAAGAGCCAAACTTCGAAACAGGGGTTGCTCAGAGCAATGTGCCAGGAAGCTGCCTCCCGGCAGTGGCCAATGATTTCCCGCAGGTTTTCTTCCCGCCAGGCATCCGTATCCATTACCAGCCACAGTTGGTCATCTGCCGCCAGGCCATACTCCTCAACATATAGGGCAGCCCTGTCCAGCACCCATTTGGGGGCTGAATACCCGGCGTTGTCTTTTTCCGGCGCCAATACTCTGACCTTTACCCGTTGGTTTTCCCGCACCAGGGCTTCAAAATACGCCTTTTCCCGTTTAGCGCCCTCGCAGGCAATGACAAACAAGCGGGCGTCCCGGAACGGTTCCCCCCGTTTATACCCTCTGTTCTTCCTCGGCATATTCCCAGTTTAAGTCTTTCAAATTGCCCAGGAAAGGGATGGCGCCAAAACGCCCGTTAAGATAGCCTTTTCGGATATCCAGGTCATAACGGGGTTTGAATTCGCTGAGGGGATAAGCCCGGGAACTGCCCGTTTCGTCCTTTTCCATAAACCAGACCTCATCCTGCCGGAACAGTTTCAGGTCCAGCAAATTGCTTTCATGCGTCGTAAAAATCAGCTGCCCCCGAGTTTTGCGGCTCAGGAACAACCGGAGGAAAGCCTTCAATAGGGCAGGGTGTAGGCTACGCCCAATCTCATCAATGAAAAACACCACTTCTTGATTGATTATCAATTCCAGGGCAGGCAACAAGTCGAACAGGCGGCGGGTACCATCGGACTCTTCCTCCAACTGGAAATCGGGCGCCGAACCGTTTTTGCTTCGGTGTCTGGTGACAATCTTATGAACATAGAGTTCTCCATCATCTTCTTTAACGACTGCTACCTGATTTTTTACAGCCTGCAGCACCACTCGCTCCGCCCCTTTTTTGAACTGTTCTCTCAGGTCCGCCTTAAGCTCTTTATCATCTTCTCCGAAAAAAATATCGAATGGCACTTTTTCTACAGCCACTTTTGCAATCCCAGTATCCAATTTTGGCATGACATCATTGGTAAAGTCCCGAAAACTCTTGTTGTCAATGATCTTGCTGACCAGGTCGGTGTAGCGGGAAATGGGGTAGATCACGAACAGTTTATCCCGAAACCACTGGTAAGCCGCCCGGATCTCCGGATATTGCTCTTTCTCATGCACCTGATGGATAAAAGGCGTTCGGTGATCCAGAATCTCTTCCGCATACAATTGAATCAGCAGCCGCTCTTTTTCGGTTTTTTGATACGCTGGAGTTACCTCCAGCTGGATTCTTCCATTTTTATCTTTCACCCGGTTGAAGATTAGCACATCTTTTTCATTCTTAACCTCCAACATGTAAAGCCATTCCTCCAGTATCTCACCATTGAACACCTGCACCCCGTAGGCGAGGTAGCGCTCTCCTTGCTTGAATTCCACTTCCAGGCAGGTGGGCTTGCCGGCGCAACTTTCGTCCAGTTTGAAGTGGAGGGCGCTATACTCGGGGTGATCCAATTCTTTCTCCACCACAATATCATGCAGGTAATGTAATGCCCGGACGAGGTTGGATTTCCCCGAGCCATTGGCCCCGTAAATGGCGGCAGATTTCAGCAGGTCGACCTGAGGAGTAGCATACACATGATGCTGGTGGGTGCGCAACTTGGAATAAGGGAACATGTTGAATTCCAGCTCTTCCGAGATGGACAGGAAGTTGGAGACGTTGAAGCGGAGTAGCATGGCTCTGTTTTTGAGAAAAAACCTCTAAAAAAGAGAGATAAGCTATGCAATATACATGATTTCACTTAAAAATGCTAGGCAAAAGAGATTTTTTCTCTTTAATCGGGTTGGTGTCCAACAGACCCTTCGGCGGTTACCAGGTTATCAAGCAAAATTTGAGTAACCTCATAGGCTATCCGTACCAAAAACTTGTTCCTTTCATATTGTTCAATGGGGGCATACTCCATTTTATTACCATGGAAAAGGTTATTCCTAACTTGCCTTACAATAGTCATTAAAGCATGAAAGCCAGAAGCCGAGCCCCACTCATAGGAAAAATCTGTATCATCTTCCTCCAATTCTAACTCCTCCTCATCAAATAAACCAGCCCCATATCTTAAGAATTTTGTAGCGTTGATCACAGTTAGGGTAGGAGCGTAGTTAGCATTCCGGCTCTTGCCTACGAATCGGGATTTAGCAAATTCTTTGGAGTTTATCTTTATTTCATCAACTTCCCAAAAGAATGCCCCATAGGTTCGCCAGAAATCATCAAACTTTCTTTCAGGAAACTTCTTATTCCAGAAAGCTTCCAACCATTCATAGTTCTCGTGAAATCTTCGCCTTGTGTTGAGGTTCTCTTCATCTCCATTGAGGCGTGCCCTAAATTCTGCTATTTCTTGTGAAACCATATGTATTTAATCAGGTTAATTAAAAAGGTTTGGATCGAGCCCCCCAAAACAAGATTCCGTTTTACCCTCTATTCTTCTTCGTCCTTATCTAGCCGCTCCAATGTATTGACAGTACAATCGATGAAATCCGGAATAATCAACCCTTCAACATCTTTGTATTCTTCCCTCAAGTCATAAAAATGCTTATCGTGGTCGATCTTTTGTACCTTGAATATTAGGTAAATGCCATAATCTGCATTTTGAGATTCTATATATTGGCGAAGTTTGTTTTTGTATGGCCTTCTTTCCTTTGGGGTGCGAATTTCTCGGTTGTGGAGTAACTTAATCTCTATAATAATAGGCTTGACAAAGCCGTATTGAATAACGAAATCCAAACGCTTGTCATCATATAACTGAGGTTCTCTGTAAATATCAGTTGCCCGGAGCCCCTTTTTCAGCAGTGCATTTTCCAACTGAACTGACAAAACTTTCTGAATGTGGTCTTCATTTGGATAACCCTTCCTAAAGGTTTTTCTACCATCAGAATTTGTTGTCAAATATTCTACCATACGATAGAATCCTTCTTGGTATACAAACCGTTGTATATCTTCATCGATAATTTTCTGCAGCAGAATCAGGAGATCCCTGGAATTGTAAATTGGCAGGTAGATTTCCTCCTTTATTTGGTTGTATTTATTTATACAGAATTGGATGGACCTCGGTTTGTCATAAATCTTTGCGTATTCCAGTTCAAGCTGCAGTCGGTATTGATCAAAAAAATGCTTGACGTTTTTGAATCTCTTTTGATCGATGAAATCAAACAAACCCAATAAAAAGCCATATCCTCCTGACTTCTCCTTCATGCCAAGGAAAAATTCGAATACAATTTTGAAGAGGTAGTCGCAATACTGCCGAAATTCCGGGTTTTCTTCGATCTTTTGGAAAGAGAATTCAAGCAAGTCGTAAAAATGGTTCACATATTTTTCATCCTGAAGGCTGATAAGAGACTTGGGAGAATACTGCCACCCCCATCCCGTATGCCAGTCAGGATATCCCCAACCGATCTGTCCTGAGGCATAATCTTCCTCCTTAACCGGGCGAATGCTCTCCTTTATTTTTGTAAATCTCCACTCAATAGCTTTATCATCGTGGAATTCAGAGATTAGGGTTCCATTTGCTATTATTCCAATATCTCTGAGCGTCTGGTTTGGCTGATCTTTATAATTTTTGAAAACGGTTTCCAGATACTCTTTCTCGGGAAAAGTGCTGGCCAGAATCTTAAAGACCTGCATTCGGCTATGGTCCCAGATTTTCTCATCATCGACCAATTCCTTTAGAAAAGGGGTGAGCTTCTCTAACCGGTAAAATTGGACAACCTTTGCAAACCCAACCGGGCTAATTCGGAGGTAATCATCTTGCCTGCTTTCCAAAAGTTGAACCAAATAGTCTTCTTCTTTGGGAGTAATGGAGCCTAATAATTTAATCACTCCGCTTCTTGGGGCGTCATCCGTATTATTGTCAAATTGCAGAGGCAGGAAACCCAGCAAGTGTTTTCTCGAGATCTTTATCTCATTATTCAGGCCCAAGGCCTCAGCCACTTTTAAATAGGTTTCAAAACTTCCAACATCAAAATTCAGTCGATAGGACATGGTAGTGGCATCTTTTTTCTCTGCTTCGGCAGTTGTTTTAGCTGGATCTATTTTAGGCAGCCTCTCCTTTAATTTTTCTTTTAGCCTTTTTATTTCCTTTTTGGACGCATGCTTTTCTATTACTTTTTGATGGTTTAGAAAGTATTTGAATACATCAAGGATGATATACTTTGGGGCAGGTTCAAGCATCCGCTGGAAATCACTATAGATTTTTTTTTCTCTCTTTTCATTATGATTTTCATGGGACATATTTTTAGGAGGTTTTTCCCATCTTTCGTAATGCTCGCCTAAATACTTCCTTCCTATTTCATACACATGTTTTTGCTTAGTTTTACCAGATTTATAAAGGTGAATAAATAATTGCTGAGCCAGGTTGAAACCCATGCCAGGGTTTTTTTTCAGAAAACTCTTAATAAATTGTTCAGTATTATCCGGGGTTAAAATTTTTAGCAATGAGTTTTCATAGTTGTAAATTAAATGTTCATCTGCAATGGCAACAAGTTCACCTACGATGTCATTGTATTGTTTGCCTAGAACTTCGATTAACTTACCTTCAAATTCTAACTTACCTTCTACTGACTCAAAATCCCTAGAGAGTAGTTTTTTAAGTATTCCGATAAGTAGTTCTTTAATTTGTTCGTCCCAATTTAATTCTATCCTTTTGAAAAGATTGTCATAAGCGTACAAATGCGAACTCCTCGATTTATCAATATATTTAGATAATAAATCAGTCTTAGATTTAAAATCTCTAAGGACTTTTTTCAATTGCCGATTCTCCGTGATGCTATTGATCCCATCCACTGCAATTTGGTTGTCCTCATCTAGTAGTGAAGTGAAGAAAATTTTTATCGAAAAGTTCGAATTTGGGTCGATATGAATACACCCTTTCACATACTCCTGCCTCACACTTGGTTTACCATTGTCAAATACTTTTTTTATTTCTCTTAATATTTTTAAGCTTTTAAAACTGGACAAACAAGATGTTGCAATTATTTTAATGTGTTGATGTTTTTCCTGAGCAACAAGTTCAACTAATTGTTTTTTCCATCTTTTCTCTTCTTCGTCATTAAGCAGTTTTTTTTGAATCAGTACCCGGATAATGGCCAATTGGTTGAATAATTTCCTGGCACTATCTTCACCATCGAGTGTAGTGGTTTTCTCTACCAATGCATAATTGGAAGGTTGATAATACTGTCCCAAATCGACTTGCTGATGGGTAACATATCCTCCAGGGCGATTTTGGGTATAGTTAAAAACGTCCTCAAAGATCTTTGCCTTATCTTTAGAGGATATTTCTTCCGGATCTACACCTGAAAGTAGCCCCCAATAGGCGTTTTCTACCTGCCGGCCTTTTCTCTGATTCAGGAACTCCACAATCGGTAAAACAATACCGGGGTTAATTTCCACCAGGTATCGCAGTACGTCGTACCAGTTGGGATAAAAAATTCCAAAATCTGGTTGAACTACAAAATCGAATACAGCTTGTGGGTTGGAAGCAATCCGGTTCAATTTTTTAGCAGCCAGGTATTCCTGAAATTCTGTATTGTTAAACTCCAGGTATTCAACCTCTTTTTCTAAACGTTGCTGCAATACACGTTTAAAAAAAGTATCGATATCGCAGACGTTTAAAAAGACCAGGTTGACATTAGAATTGATTCCGTCAAGGAACGTGATAAATTCCTCTTTAGTTATGGAGTTGACCTGATATATTTCCATGGTCAGCGCCAACTTCTCCAGCACTCGTTTTGTAATTTCCTTTTCATTCTGAGGTATGACACGGTTTGTTCCCTCTTTTTCTTTGATTGCTTCTTCGAGCCTTATGTAAATAAAGCGCTCGAAGAAATCTATCCTTTTCCATTGTTTAAGCTGTTCCTCATCGACTTCCTTTCGCTCGATCAATTTCACAACTGCTTCCAAATATCTCGGTATACTTAAAATTGAAACGCTATCCCTAATCGGCCTTGCCCTTTCCACTACAGCAGAGATCAGGTCTTCGTCTTCAATCCCGGCGCCTTTTACATAACTCCTGATCATGTCGTATGCAAAAGGCGCAATTTTAATGAATTGAAAACCTTGAAATAAAAGAAATTTTGATTTGTTATTGGCCGCATCGTGTTGCCGGCATGAAATCAAGACAGAAACTTCGGGATGTATCTCACAAAACTCTTGGAGCTGCCGGATGATAGAATGATAGTGGTCATATCGGACTTCATCGAGGGCATCAAAACAGTAGAGGTTTACCTTGTCTTCATAGGACTTCAAAATTGCCTCGGGGGAGGTTTGTGCTTTTAATTCAATAAACTTTGCCTCAACTCCCTTTTCGGCAGATTGCTTATAAACCTGTTTCAATAATTCGGACTTACCGTAACCCGGATCTGCGAGAATAAATGCTCTGGTTTTTTCTTCAATGATGGACGCTACAGTTGGAAGGGCCACACTTTCATCAAAAATGCCTCTGAGGCTGAAGCCCGAAGGATCAGCCTCTAACAGGCCGTCTAAACTTTTGAAAGTTTCCAGAGAAGGTTCAATATAATGCTCGGCAAATTTGATCTCCATGCTAACCACATTTGGACATCCCATAAAAATTTTTCCCTACTCCCACTCAAACCCCACCCACTCAAACCCCTTCACCTTCTTCCGCGCCTTGGCGTCATTCAGCCCCGGCACCGTCAGCACCGCGTCGCCCATCCGGTTGTAGTTGACCAGCACCCCATCGTCCAGGTCCAGGGGGAGTTTGCGGGCGGCCAGGGGGTAGAGGATGTTCCGCTCGTAGGTGCGCGCGTCCTCCAGCATGGCGTCGATCTTGTCGATCTCCTTCTGCGCCAGGTTTTTGTCGCGCGCCGAGATGTCCGCCTTCAGGGTGAGGGCCACCAGGGTGGACCGCTGCGCTTCCAGCTTGCGGATAAACTCCCGCAGGTAGTCGTTGAGCAGCTTGCTCACCGTATCGGGGCGGTAACGGTGCAGGTACACCAGCGCCTGAAAGTGCTTGCCCGGTGAACTGAACAGCCAGTAGATGGGCCGCTTCTTGTAGCGCTTGAGGTGGCCTTTGTAAAATTCCCGCACAAAGTAGCTGCGGATATCCAGGCCCAGTGCCTCTTCCACAAAGCGCAGGTTCTCCTCGAAGTGCGCCTCCCCGAAAGCGGCCTTCAGGAAAGCCCGGAAACGGCCTACAACGTCGTCGGTGAAGTAGTCTTCCGCCAGCAGAGGGATGATGCCGTCGTCGTCGGGTAGGAATGTAGTGGGGGGTGGATAGTGGGGAGTGCTTAGAGCCGGGCTTTGAGGGTGTGCAGCATTTTTGCTATTTCGGTCAGCAGGCCGAGAATCTGAGTTGCTGTCCCTTCGTCCAGATAGTTCAACCTCATCGCCACCAGGATCTGCGTTTCCACTTCCGCTCTCGACCCCTGAGCGATCGACAGGAAGTGCTGAAATTCCTTCGTCGATTGGCGCGCCTGTCCCTCCGCTATGTTGCTCGGAATGCTGACCGCTGCCCTCCTCAGTTGGCTGGCCAGCCCGTAGGCCTCCTCCTTCGGAAACTGTTTCGTCGTCTGATATACCTGTTCCACCAGGTCCATCGACTTCTGCCATACGATCAGCTCCTTGAAGTTCCTCACTTTCATATTGATTAGTGTTTAGTGGCAAGTGTGTAGTGTTTAGTTGGGGTTCCTCACTACCCACTACCCACTGCTCACTACCCACTTTCCCAAAATACTCCTCCAGCCCCTCTCCCTGATCCGCCAGTATCAACCCCTCCTTCTCCAAACTATACCGCCCCATCATACAACCCACCGCATAGCTCACCAGCTGCGCCAGCACTTCTTTTTTATCAAACACCAGCGCATTTTTCACAAACGCAAACCGCTCCTCACTTCCGATTATGGACTGTGGGGCGTCAGATTTATTTAGTTGTTTTGTACTTTTTTTCAGTGCCTTCCGGTCCAATTCATCCTTTAGGATGGTGATGTCCTCCAGCGCCACCTCGGGCGTCAGCTCCTCTTCCAGGCCGTAAATGCCGATGAAAATGCGGTTGAGCGCTTCCTCGTTGGTGTGGAGCTGGGCGAATTGTTGGCGCCAGTGTTGTTCGTACCGGGCGTAGGCTTTTTCGATTTTAGTGGATAGTGAGTAGTGAGCAGTAGGTAGTTGCCGCTCTTCTCCATCATTACCATCCACTTCCCACTCCCCACTATCCACTATCAACGGATTGCGCTGAAAATCCCAGGAGGTTTCGTGGGAGTCCCATTCGGATTGGGAAATGGAAATCAATTCTAAGGTCATTTTTTTAAAATTAATTTCCTTTGGTTGTTCAACAAGGGGGATTTTTTTTATTTCGCCGATACCGTAGTTAAGTGTTGGACTTAGAAGACTGAGGAGGTGTTTGGCAACGATTGAATTTAATATTAGATGTACATAATATTTATTTTTTGATTGATCTTTCTCAAAGATGCACATTGAGGCGCTCGTAAATGCAAAACCATTAGCGTAATACCTGACTCCAAGAGTTCCTGAAATTGCAGTCCACGTAATACCTTCTTTAAAAAAGAAGTCAGTACTAATTATATATCTTGACCAATGATCTCCGATTTGTTCAGTTATTCTTTTTTTAGCTTCTTCTCCATTATTCAACCAATTGACCACATGATTTTGATTTCCATACCATTTCCTAAATTCTCCTCCATGTAGACATGGATACCATTTATGGGTATTTGTTTTTTCAGGGCTTGAAGTATTTTTGCCAATTTTAGAATGATCTACTTCGCTCCACAGTCTCAGAAAGCGACTGTTATCACCGATTGCCATCCCTTTTTTGGCATAAAAAGAATCTACAATACTACTATTTTCAAATGCTTTAAGTCCATCAATACTAGCCCAATAACCAATTGGTCGCCCTGGAATCTTTGTGAAATTATTTTGATCGGTTTTGTAACGCCAACTACAACTTGGATTTTGAATGGCATAAATTGTTTTTTTCATCTTTAACTCTGAATCACCAAAATCTACTAGCCGAAGATAAGTGCCGTTTCTATCAAGAGTGATTTTTCTTAGAACAAAAGCCGTATTCTGAACAATTTCACCTCCAATTTCTGGAAATGCTCTTGGCCCCAAATGTGCCATATTTTCAATAAAGGTGTCCTCAATTATGTGTTTTCTCAACTTCTCATAGCTACTCAAAAACATCCATACTTGCTGATTTATCATACCCATGAACCCTTTGAAAATAATTAGTGCAAGGCAACGCTCCATAAAAACAGCAAATAGATCACCTTTGGATAAAGGAAATTTATTACTGACAAATCCTTTAAGTTCCTTATTCATCCCCCCACTCCCCATATACGGCGGATTCGCCACCACACAATGGTACTTGGGCAGCAGAAAATCAGCTTGTTTAAGTGCCAACATCACCTTTAGATGCGTTTGGTTGAGGAAGATATCCTCCTGGAATTGTCCCTCTCCTTCACTTTCCCCAGCGGAGGACAGTGCGTTCAAAAATTGTTTGAGTTCCGTTTCAGAAGCAACCTCCGGCTGGATCAGAGCGCCGAAGTTTTTCGCCTGCTCGAATTGCCTCAGGGTTGCCTTTAGTTCCCCCCTCTTTTTCTCCCCCCAGGGGGAGGCCTCCTGGCTCATGGCGACTGCGTTGAGGTAAGCCTCCAGTTCCTCCTCCGAAAAGTGGATATTTTGCAGGCTGATCACCTGCGGTTGTACAGGTTCCCGGCGGAAGAAGCGGCGGCTGTGGGCGCGGGCTTTCATCATCAGGGCGAAGGCCGCCAGGGAAGCAGCCCGGTCGTCGATCTCGATGCCGTAGAGGTTGTGTTGGAGGATGAGGCCGGGGATCTCGCTCGGGGTATAGCCCTGTTCTTCATACATCAGTGCCAGCAGGTCGAAAGCGTACACCAGGATGTGGCCGCTGCCGCAGGCGGGGTCGCAGAAATTGATGTCTTCCAGGCGGGCGATGCGGAGGAAGTCCTCACCCGCGCCCCCGGCCCCTGAAGGGGTGCTTCCTCCCGCGCCCTCCTCTTCCGGCGATTCCACGTAGTATTTCATGTGCGCCTTCAGCCGGGAGTTGGGGAAGTTTTGCAGGTAGAGCCGGCCGAGCGAATTTTCCACCAGGTAGCGCACGATCCAGTGGGGGGTGAACAGTTGGGTGGCGGCGGGAATGTTGTCGGGGGTGATCTTCACATTTTTGGCCAGGGCGGCGAAGACCTCATCCTTCTTCTCAGAGATGTAGAACTGATACAACCACCCGATCACCTCCACATTTTTGCAGTCCTCCTCGGTCATCCCTTCCCGGATCAGGGTCACGATGCTGTGTTCACTCAGCACATCATCGGGCATCAGCAGTTCGGTATAGTCCTGAATGCGCTGAAACATAAAGGGCATGACGGCGTGCCAGCGGTTGCACTCAGCCACCAGCAACATCTGATAGGCCTCATTCTGAGGGTTGCCCGAAGGCAGTTTGCCGTCGATCAAGCCGAAGAGGCGCTGGCGGTCCAGTTGCAGTTCCTCGTCCACATTGCCCTCTTTGGCCTCCTGCAGGATCTCCGGGAGGGTATCGCCCGAGGCGGGGCTCACCACCCGCAGGCGGGTATAACCGTTGGCGTCCATAAAGCGCAGCGCCATGAAGCGGTTGAACCAGGTGTAGGCCACCTCTTCGATGAGGGCGGCTTTGCCCTTTTCCTTAAGCCTTTTCTTCAGCTGATCGATCTGCCGTTCCTTTTCTCGGAAGGCTATGCTGTCGGTATGCAGCACCTGTTCCAGTTTGGTGCTGACCTGTCCGATGAGGTGGCGGCGGGCCTCGCGGGCGAATTTTTTGAGCGCGGAGGTATTCATGTCCTTTTTTAATCTTCTTTTGGATTTGTAAATGGCCGGGGTTCCGGGAAAGGTAAATTTTTTCCCGGAATATTTTGCGCTGCGGCCGTCATTTAGCGAAGGCACTTTACGATAGCCTGGTTGTTTTGCTGCCTTTAACCGTTGAAAGTTTCCGGTCTTTCGTCCATCAACCGTATTACCTGTTTAATCCATCTCTGGAGCTGTTCGGTCATTTCTTTAAGTTGGCTTCCATCTTGAGGAAATTCGCCGATGGGCTTCGACCAACCAGTATAAAGTATATTGTCTTCTTCCCAGTTGTCGCTTCCTTCCAACTGCTCTTTTAATTGTTGAAAAAGGCTTCTTTGGGGCTCTTCTGCCGCATCCAAAGATATCCTGAATACAAGGAACAGGTGGACCGGCTCAATCTCTTCCCATCTAAAACCATATCGAAGTTCATAACTGCATCTAGTTTCCTTGTCGGTAAACCACTTATGGTAATACAGCGCTTGCTGGCCTAACATGTAATTAAACATGTGGTCTGTCCGATTCTTTGTGGCAATCCCCGTGGCGCCAAGAAAATAATCAGCAATAGGATTAAGGACGGCCTCAACCTTTGCAAATGTTTCCGAGAAATTGGTTAAGATCTGCTCATCTTGGGGCTTGAATATTTCCACTTTTTTCATGTTTTGGTCATTAAGGTATTGTTTAAGCTCCCTGGTAAAAGGGTGGTTGTTTTTGCTGATCAACTCTTTGACGTGATACCAGCGCACCATTACGGGGTTGGTGGCCGGCTTGAGTTCCGGATATTTGGTCAGGTAAACCAGCCGGGTTGTTTCGGCTTCAGAACGGTTCAATATCTGAGTATAACGATTGAGTTGTTCCCATCCTTCTCCACTGTCAATTTTACATTCAATCAGTATATGAGCGCCATTCCATTTAATCTCGATATCCGGATTGCCTTCTCCATATTTTACCTGAGTAGCCACTGTGTATTTATCTGGAACCTCCTTTAGCTCGATCAGATTCATAAAAGCCCGGAAGAAAACGAGATCATGCTCCAGACAATAAGCGAAAACTTCTGTCAGGTAGTTCTCCCGGTTGTTCTTGTTCTCCCTTTGCCTATAGCTGTACAACTTTGAAAAAACGGATGCCATCAGTGTTTGATATTTACATTATTGAATGATTGCTGGAGCCCGAAATTAGGCTTGCCTTCTCTGAAGCTCAGTATCCTTACTTTTATTTCCGCACCTTCGGGAAACCTCAGAGCCAGGCCTTCCTCCCTGGACACATGGGGGATCTTTGAACGGTGCAGCAGCCCGGTTGCCGGGCCCACCTTCACAAACACACCGAAAGGAGCCACCCCATTGACCACTCCGGTGAGTTCGTCTCCCACTTTTAGCCCGTCCGCCTCCTTCACGATTTCGGGCCAGGATGTTACTTCGATATGCTCGGCATGGTGATCGGGATTCCCATCTCTGTCGGTTGCCGGCTTGAGATAGAAGGTTACTTTTGCCCCTTCCATTTGCCGTTTAGGGTTAAAATGGGCCAATTCCCGAATGGAAAAGAAGAAATCCGCTCCATCCTCTCTGGTTAATATCCCCGATTTGCCGTTGCGGTGGATCAGTTTTATCGTCCCCTGGTACTGCTCCCTTCCCCGAAAGGCAGCCGTATGCCAGTGCTTCCGGCATCGGTCAAGGGTGTCTCTGAAGGAAACGGGGGCGGCCGTATCAAGGCCAAAGTATTTATACATTTTCCTGTATTCCTGCCGGTCCTGGTAATCAAATTTCTGGTTGACCGCCCGGATCAGCTCGGCGTGGTCCTTACCCTCTTCCTTATGGCCCAGCCAGGCAAAGATCCGTGACATATTGAAGAACAGCCGGGCCTTTTTATCGTAATCCCGCCCGATGAGAGCGGCATTCACCGCATGAGCGAGGGCTTTCTCATATTCCTTTTCCTCGAGGTACAGTTCTGACAGTTCCGACTCAATGAACCACTTTTGCCCCGCTTTTTCCTGCAGAATATCTTCGAATGCGGCTTCCGCTTCTTCCATCCTGCCCAGCTTAAGCAGGGAAAGGCCAATCCGCCGCTTGAACCATATCTGGTTGTCATAATGAAGTTCCGGAAGATCATTCAAAGCCCGGTAGCACCAATGCATACATTCTTCGTACCGTTCTCTGGCCAGGAGGAAGTTGGTGATGAGCGAGCAATAGTCTTCAAAATCAGAGGCGCCCTTGCGCTCTTTTCCTTCCTGGGTTTCATACTGCTGTTCTTTCCGGCTCAATTTTTCAGGGGCCAGCTTTCCCAGCCAGTATTCTGTTTTCCCCAAGTTGAGGTTTGGCTTTTTGTAGGCCTTCAATAATTTCAATACGCCCAGGGTAGCAGGGCAGGGGTAAGCATCCTTTTCCTCCAGGTTTTTGTCCTGTTGCCCGGCTACTTCCACCAACTTTTGTATTCCCGGTTCTGAAGCATCGGGATTGTTTTCATCAAAATGTTTAACATGCCGGTCGTACAGCAACCACGCATACATATTTTTCACTTTCTCTGAGTCCGGGAATTGTTCCAGCATTTCTTCTTCCCAGGCAGGAAGGGTTGCCTTCAGGTTTTCATCCATCGGCTCATTGGATTGTTCCCATTGCCGCAGCGCCTTGATGGCAAAGAAAGCATCCCATTCATTGCGATCCTCCGGCAATGCTTCCCATATATCCCGGTAAAGCCGGAACGCCTCACCGGCCTGGCCACTGTTTAATAATCTTTTGGCTTCCTGGCTCTGCTCAAATTTGTTCATGGCATGGAGTTTTGGTGGAGCATTACGTTTAGGGGCATGTTGCCTTGATGATTGCCTCTATTTCCTTCCAGGCCTCCGGCTTATTGGACTTCACAGGTTGAAGGCTCTGGAAAAAACCGTCGCCATTGTAAATCAGCTCAAATGTTATCCAGTACTCCTTATTTCGCGCTACCAATACATCCTTAAACGCGTGCTGAGCAAGAACCGATAGCGGCCATCCTTTTTCCTCAAGCCTGTCTTTCCATTTTGAATAAACCGGAATCTTGAAAGAGGGCGACAATTGTGCCCAAAGCGCGCCCGGCAGTACTTCACCCTGTAGAAATTGCAATAGTTCGCTTTGTAGTCCGGATGGGCTTGCCTTTTGGACTACCGGGGATTTGAAATGATAATGTTTGTCGTAATAAAGGGTAAGCCGGGCCTGTCTGCCACCCTTTCCTTCGAGGTGATAGATCTCATGATAATTCTTGTGGGCAACACTGGTGATTTTCAGGCCTATTCTCGAAACTTGGTTATTCACAAAAGCCCCACAACGTATAAGCTGTAGGTTATCCATGTCATATCCCAGCCCTTCAGCGAATTTGACTTCCTCGGCCTGTAGTGGGCCCTCTGCATCAAAAGTCAGCTTTGGGGTATCCGGTTTATCCATTTCAGTGATCAAAGCAATGTTTTCTTCAATCTGCAAGTTATCCAGCGGATCAATCGGTTCAAAGTTAATAAGGTGCAGCGGCCCTTCTGCCCGGGACACTCCGGTGTAGAGCCACTGGAAGTAGGGCCGGTTAGTGTGGCCCTGGTGTTCTCCCTGATCCGCATTAAAAAGAATATGCGGCCAACGGCTTCCCAGAGATTTGTGGACCGTCATGGCCCAGCCAAAGCGGAGGTGGGCAGCATTGATCAGCGGGTCCGTTTTTTGGATCTGCCACCTCAACCGATAGTGGTATGATTTTTTTAATTTTCGTTCGGCTTTCCGGATCTCTTTTTCTGTTTCCTCCAACTGCCCCTTTACTTTTTCACCCTGATCCAGGCGTTGCTTCAATTCTCTCAGCCGCTCATACAGGCCTTTGTATTCATCGGATTTTTCCCATCCCCGGTATTCCTCGCTCTCTTCAAACGGGGTTTCCTTTTTCTTTGCCTTGAGCCTTCTGTTCAGGATTACCCGGAAGGCGATTGCTTCCTCCTTACTCAGCTTTCCCTTCAGGCTGGTCCGGTAATTTTCCAGAGACCATAGTTTCAGCGGTTCATTACCATCAGCTAGGATTACCTCCATCTCTCTAAAAAACAGCAGGGTAGGCTGCTGCCTGCCTTTCAATTTAACCGATTCGACTCTTTCTTCACCCAGCCGGCTGACGGCCATAAAAGTACCATTGACCAGAAACCGCGGGATCGCAAATGGATCTTCGCTTTGCACATTGATGCTGTTGTTCAGAAAGAGGAGGTCTCCTTTCGCCAGGCCTTCGGGCTGGTTCAGCAGCTTTTTGCGTATCCATTGATTAACCTCTTCTGCCTGCTCATTCGAAAAAGTGAGCACTAAAAATTGACTCTTTTGGTTCAGCCAATTCTCCAATAATTTGGGGATCTCCTTTCTTGGGATAAGGTTTACATCTTCGGCGTCCTGGAAAAGAAGCTTGTTGTAGAGGTTCTCATCGATACTGGCCGCCAGCTTAAGGTTTTGCGCTGCCCGGCTTCCGGAAATTGCCTTTTCTTTATTTGGAGCCATTTTTACCTGCCGTATCCCATACTCGCAGATCTCCCTCCAGTAGTTTGGCTGTAAGGCGGATTCTTCAACCTTGCCGAAGGATAGCTGATAAGGATCGCCAATGAAGACGAGTTTTCTGTTGGTTTCTTCCAATTTAACAAATTGCAGAAGATCCGATAACAGGTGCCCGGAGCCAAACCTTAGCAATTCTGTTTGGTGGAAGGAATCTGTGATCAGGTGTGCCTCATCGAAAATGCATATGCCATTTTCTTCCAGGTTGCTATCCGGCCGAAGGGGCACTACTTCGATGCTAGCCTCTTCTTCTTCCTCCGCCTCCTCTTTTGCAGCTGAAGGCTCTTTTTCTTCGCCAGTATCAGAATAGTTGTTTCCTCCATAGATATAGCTGTACAGGCTATTGAATTGCAGCCGCTGCCTTTCCTTGAGCCTGTTGCCGATCCGGGCGGTTGGAGCCAGTAACTCAACTTGCATTACTCCGGTTTCAAATGCCTTGTCTTGGAGATGGGGGATGAGGAAACTCTTCCCACAATATTCAGGGCCGGCGAGGATGAAAATCCTTTCCTCCTCACTTCTAAGAAACGATTCAAATTCGTGGAGCACTCTTTGTTGCTCCGGCCATAAAGAAGTATCCGGTTCATTCTTTACTGCCGTTTTCTGTGCAGCCGTTTCTTGAAGGTTGTAAGGTATTGCGATGAACAGCCGCTTGAACCATTCAAAGTGATGTGTTTTTAGATCGAGCGAAGAGCTGACAATATCCTCTATTAAATTCAGAATGGTATCCGGGCCAGTAATAAAGAATGACTTTTCAAATTTTCCAGGAACGGCGCGGCTCAATTTTACAGTCTTATGAAAATAGACCATGGTGACAATGTGGCGTGGCTCCAGGCCTAGATAATATGCTCTTTCTTCCTGTGGAACCGAATTCAAAACTCCGATAGCCTTTCTTCGGTGGCTGCCCAACTGAACAAAAGGATTGATAAAAGAACCACCTTTAACCGGAGCGCCGTCGCAGTCCCAGATCTGATTGGAGAAGTCGCGCTCAGAAGGCAAACGGACGTTCCCTCCATAATTCTTCAGGTCTATGATAAAAATGCTTTGAGGGGTGAAGAGGAGAATATCAGGATGTAGCCATTCATCAGCTGGGATCTGCGGGTTGCCGATCAATAACCCATCGGCGCCTTTTCGTTGGAACCGTTGGCTCAAGAGATTGGCAAGTTCCCGAAAAGCGATGTTCTCGTGCGTATGTTCGAAGGGATTATGTCTTACTTCGAGCGCCATAAGTGAAGATTTTTTGATAACTGTCCCCTAATTTCTTATACTGCCTTTTCTTTGAAATGTTCCATTTAAATATGGACAAAATGCCCGCCGGGCAAGAATTGATTGCCATAAAGTACCGTTGACAAAAGATTGGGCAATGAGGCTTCTGCTGGGGCGGGGAAAACGCTCACCTGAGGGCCGTGTTAAACTCTTATTGTGGCTTTGACTTTGGCTGAATTGTTGTCAGCACAAGTAAAATCGATTCTGATGACCCGCCTGTTTCAGTCTCAGCTTCCCCGCCATTGTGCGATTATACCTTTTATGTTGGTTAAACTTTTGGTTACCTCTGAACCGTAGAGGGATGTTATAATGAAATCCCCTTATCCTCGCGTATCAATTTCAGGTATTCCTCCTTCAGTTTATCCAGGTACTCTAACACGTCCTCTTCTGTGCGGAGGTAAGGTTTTTTGAAACCCACCCGGATTTTTCTCACCGGCACGTAGGCCGTTTTCCGGTCATTAGCCTTGGCTGGCTGTGGTTGGCCATCGCCAGTTGCGGAAGAAGCCCTTTCCTCTTTTGCAGGCTCCGGCTTAGGAGCGCCCATTTCGGCCAGAGCCTGGAGATGCTGCTGGAAATCCTCCTCTTCGAACTGCCGGACGCGGTCCCGGATATTGGCGATATAACGGTCGCTTCGTATCCTGGCAATGGCGTCCTGGAAGTATCCCAGTGTCCGCTTTTGGAAAGCAGGAGAAACCTTTTCGAACTCCTCAAAGCCTTGGATCTTCTCCATCAATTCAGAGATCCTTTTTTCGGCCTTGTTTTTTTCCGTCTCGATCGCTCCTTTCACCTTTTCCTTACAGCTGTCCAGTTGCTCCTTTGCCAGCTGCATCATTTGCCCCAGGTAGGGGCGTTTGTGCTGGAGGACCTCCCGAAGAGCTTCGACCTCATGGGCCTCTATATAGCGGTAGTTGGCGTCCCCCCTTTCCAGGAAGAGTTTAATGTCGTCGTATATTTTGGCCTGACTGCCATTCATGAATTTTTTAACGGGGTCCAGCGCATCGTCTTTAAAATCGAGCAACTGGTGTCCAAAATCTGGCAACTCCTCAAAATATTTGCTGTAGTCCTTTCGGGATAAGCGTTCGATATCCCCAACAAAGGGCTCCAGCACCTCCAGGAAAGGATATTGGCTTTTTTGCCGTAGCAATTGCTGGACTTCGCGGTACTCTTCTTTAAGTTTATCTTGAAACGCAAGGCCTACCTCTTTAGGTTCTTTTCCCGGATTGGCCTCATTGAATAATTCCCGGTGCAGGTCTTTCAATGCCTTGACGCTGCGGGCGTCCACCTCCGGAAGCGGTTCCACAACGGTTTGGCCGAAGAGCCGGTTATTGTTCAGGTTAGCCAGAACCTGGTGGTTATCGAGGAGTTCAGAATTCTCCTTTATTTCTACTTTATTCCGCACAAGAAGCTTGGCTAGAATACAGAGGATGCCTGTTTCGTACCAGCCATAAGGACGCCGGGAAAATTGGCCGAGCAGCCCCTTCACCGTAGAACGCTCTCCACGGTTGGCATTGCGGGTGATGGTGGTAAGCATTTCCCTTTCCGCCTCGCTCATACTCTCGTCGGTGTGCTGGAAAAGGTCGTCAGCTTTGCTCATCAAAATGGTTCGGATGTCCTCCTCCCGGAATTCCTTTTTCAGCATGCGCAGGTTCTCGTAAGCATAGCCGATAAGGTCCTGGAAGGCTGTCGACACCCGGTTGCGGGCGCTGCTGGGGGAGACATTCAGCTCTTTGCCGTCCAGTATCACTGTCGCTTTGCCGATCAGGCGTTCCACCCGCTTAATGAGGTTGGTGCGCAGTTCATTGTTGCTGAGCTTTTTGCGCTGAAGGATCTGTTGTATTTCCTCCTTAAGGTCGGTGGTGTAGTTCTGGTGAAAATACCGTTCCACCTTTTTGAACATGCGCAGGTCCTCCATCAGGCGGCCGTCTTCGGGCAATACGAAGAGCAGTTCCGGCTTTCCCATGGTGTGTGCCTTAAGCAGCTGTTCGCTATCGTAGTGTTCGTGTAGTGGCGTGACAACATGCAGGCTCAGCTCCTGTTCCCTGCCGAGGATGGCATTATCGATCTTTTTCGTGAAGGGGTAATCCTGCTTATTATCCTGATATCGGATCTTATTGTCAATGATCACATCTTCGAAAACGATCTTGGCAAAGAAAGCTCCCACTTCATCAGGGTCGACCTCCGTAGCCTTGATGTCGTTTTCTATATTTTTCTCCTCGTTAGTGAGGTATTCATAAAGCTCTCCATTCCGTTGGATATAGGTCTGGTACTCGAGCACATTGAGGGCTTCCTGAACCCTCTTCTCATGTTGGGCTAAATCGATGTTAAAATCATCGATTAGCAAGATGGCGATATGCTTGAGAGAAGGCTTGAAGGTTTTTACATATTTGATGAGGAAGAGTGCTTTCAGCACCTTTAGGTGGAAGGGGGCCTCCAGGTTTTGTTCGGCGCGATTGATAGAGGATTGGATCTCTCCCCGTAAAGTTGCCTGAAGCCCATCGTACATCTGGCCGAAGCTGGCAATTTTCCCTGATGCCATGCCATCGTCGATCATGCCTTTGACTACCTCCTGAAAGACGGTTAGCATCGAGCGTTCCCCTACCGACTGGTGCTTGCCCTGGAAGGCATTCTGAACAGAAAGCCCCCGCATAGATTCCTGGAACAAGTTGAACTGGTAGGGTAGGAAAGGGTAAGTAGCAACAAAGTGATGAGCATCCTGATAACCTCGATAAGAGGTGCCTCCTTCCGAAAACTGAAACAAGGTCTGGAAGTTGTTCTTTTCCTTCTGGTAGAGCGGAAGCAATTCATCAATACCAGCTTCGTTCTTATCCAGGAGCCGGCGCTGAATGACTTCATCCACGTTGCCGCTGGTCAGGTTGATCTTACTGGCGAAGCGGGCCTGGATTTTTGAGAAGTCATTGCTTTGCCGTTCCTTAAGGCCCCCGATGACCGAATCCATATCCTCCTGAGAAGTGACGAAGACCCAGGCCCGGCCTTTGCATTTCGTAGCCAGAGACTCGGCAATGGTCTGCAGGTTGGTCATCAACTTGGTATTGTCGGAAATGTATTGTCCTACCTCATCGACAAAAAAATTGAGGCGGAATCCCTCGGGCTGTTTGTCGAGGTATTCCTTAACGAGGTTGGCGAAGTACTCGATAGACACCTTATAGTCTTGCCGGTAGTGATCTATGAATTTAGACGCTTCCTCCTCCGAAATATCCTTCACCTGAGCCAGCGCCTTGGCGAATTGCCGGGTAGCCATTTTCAAGCGCTTTCGCCGTTTTTCCCAGGGGCGCCCGTCGATCTTTTCAAAAGCCTCCTTAAACTGGCCATACAACCCTTCATTGTCCAGGTCTCTTTCAAATTCAGCAATAAAGCCCAACTTTGGATAGTAGCCCTGCATCTCGTTGAAGACTTTCATGAATACGGAAAGCACCGCATCTTCCTGTCCCTTGCTGATGATATCCGCTTTCTGGTCGATGTTGAAAAGGATACTTTTGGAGGGGATGCGCACTGCTTTCTGAAATTCAGCCTTAAGGATCTCATCATCCACTTTAGGCAGGAAATATTCACTAACCGGCTTGCCGTCCAGCTCCTTATTCTCCAGCAGCAGCGAGAGCATTTTGAGCAGGTGGGATTTACCGGATCCAAAAAAGCCAGAGATCCAGACCCCATTCACCCCATTGTAATCGTTGTAGAAATCAATGAATCCCCGGGTGATTTTCTTTCTGATCTCTGCCGTAAAAACATATTCCTTCACCTCCTGGAGCAGATTCTCATTATCGTCTGCCTTGATCACCCCTTCGATCTGGCGGGTAATGTCTTCTTTAAAGATCTGTTTCAGGTCCATTAAATGTTGTTTTGTCGCAAGTTGAGAGAATCCAGGTTAAAAGCCCGGTAGTAGTTGTCATCTTTGAGCCTGCCAAACAGTTCCAGGGAAGTGCCATTATAGTTCCCAGGGAAGAACATCACAGTCGGGGCGTCTTTGGCAATTCTCTGTAAATTGTTCAATATCGTGTGAGAACGGATAAAAGGGAATACCTGGCCTACACCGGTGATGAACAGGACGTGGTAATCCGTTTCTTTTATTTTTTTTGCTATTGCCGGCATCACTTCTGTTTCTACATCCAGAATAGCTTGCATGGTTTCCAGAAATTCCGGTTTTGGAGTGGACTTTTCTTCTTCGAAGAGGTCTTCCAGGTCATCTTCCCGCTGAATGATCTCCAGGCTCAGTTCGTAAAGGTTGACCTCCAATACGGAGACGCCGTGGGTTTCCAGCTTTTTTATCAAAGCAGCAATCAGTTGAGCCGCCAGGTTTTGGTTTTCCGGGAGATGGGTCGTGATGTAAAAGGGCACTTCTCCCCCAATAGACTCCATCCTCAGAAAGGCGCTGCTACTGATCTGTTCAAAAAGATGGTCAAACTTTTTTTCCAGGTTCTCCTTATTCTGAAGCATTTTCTTCATGGTGTTTTATCAGTCGCTTAATGTCCTTATCGGAAACTAACCAAAATTTCAGTAAAGCCGGATCTTCCTCCAGGAGAGGCTCCGCAAGGCAACGCGTAACTATCGGTGGCGTGATCCATTTTTCTTTGGTATTGTTGATCAGGCCTGCTTCTCCCAGCATACGAAAAAGCCGGGAGCGCAGTTTTTTCCTGGTTGAATCCGATATCGATTCCAATTCGGGGTGTAATGCTTCCTTCATTTGGAAAAAGCGGGAATAATCGGATTCCAGTATTATGTGTTCAAAGGTCACCACTTTATTTCGTAACACCTCCAATACGAAGTCCCCGACAAATGGATATAATTTACATACCCCCAAAAAGAGAAGGAGCCGTTGGCCGGCAGGACCTGTCTCTATTAGCATTTCCAATTGCTGGCCAGTAAGCTTTTCCAGCCGCTTTTTCAGCTCCCTGAACTCTCGCTTAATCGTGGCTTCTTTGCCTTTCTGCAGCACATTATCTTTCAGGGCCTGCTGCCTGACGGCATCCCAATTCCCCAGCTGGTGATACGCTTCGGCAATCTTCAGGGATTCGTTGAGCATCAGGGATGCGCCGGTAAAGGATAATCGGTATTTCAATTTCCCATTTTTTTTCATCATCGGATGCGAAAGATAGGGAAGAAAATTGGGGGATGGAACCCTGAGGGATAAGAATCCTTTGACTCTTCCTCTGTAGGCACAGCTCTTGCTTGGCGGATATATTCAAATATGCTTTGAAAGGAGCTCGGTAGAAGCAACCAGGTCCAACTCATTCCGTTTCTTCTGCTTTCAGCTTTCCGTTGAGCATTTTCAGGCTTTCCCGTTCCGGCAATTCTTCTACTTTCCTAAGCTTCCGCTCGATCGCCCGGCTCCTTACCCCCGCCGCGTCAATCGTTTTGCTTGCCTGGGTCAGTTTTTCCTGCACCTTCTCCAGCACTCCACCAAACTTGCCAAATTCCGTCTTCACTGCCCCCAGGATCTTCCACACCTCACTCGACCGCTTCTCGATCGCCAGGGTTTTGAAGCCCATCTGCAGGCTGTTCAGGAAAGCAGAGAGGGTCGTCGGGCCGGCGATGATGATCCGGTAATTGCGTTGTAGTTCTTCCAGCAAGCCATTACGCCTGGCCACTTCCGCGTAAAGCCCCTCCACCGGGAGGAACATAATGCCGAAGTCGGTCGTAAAGGGTGGATCGATGTATTTGTCCCGAATATCTTTTGCGAAACTTTTGATGGCGCTTTCCAGGCTTTTGCCAGCTCGTTCAATGGCGTCATGTTCACCTGAATCGTAAGCATCCTGCAACTGCTGGTATTTATCCAGAGGGAACTTGGAGTCGATGGGCAGCCATATGTGTTGGACCTCTTCATCTTTACCAGGAAGCTTTATTGCAAATTCTACGGCTTCCCGAGACTTTTGTTTCGTGGAGACGTTGGTTTCGTACTGCTCCCGAGTCAAAATCTGCTCCAGGATGTTGCCGAGCTGTATCTCGCCCAGTATTCCTCTGGTCTTTACTCCCGAAAGCACACGCTTTAGGTCGCCCACTCCATTGGCGAGGCTCTGCATTTCACCCAACCCCTGGTGCACCTGTTCCAGCCGCTCGCTGACCAGCTGAAAGGATTTTCCCAGACGGTCCTCCAGTGTTTTGTGCAGTTTCTCATCCACTGTCTCCCGCATCTTTTCCAGTTTGGCATTGTTATCCTGCTGGATCGCCTCCAGGCGTTTTTCCACTGTGCCGCGTACATTTTCCAATGCCTTTTCCGTGCCCTCCCGCAATTGGGTGAACTGGCTGCTGTTGGATTGCGTAAGCTCGCTGATCTGCCGGGCGAAAGCATCCAGCAGGTTTTTCTGGTGCTGCGCCAGTTCGTTCATCCGGTTCAGGTTGGATTCCCCCAGTTCAGAAAGGGTCTTGCTGACCTCTTCCCGGATACCTTTGGCGTTTGCTTGCATCTCGCTGCGGCTGGTGGCAAATTCCCTGGCCATCAGGTTTTCTGTACGTTGCTGGCTGTCGGCCTGCGTTTTGCCGAGTTCCGTCTGCCACTGCTGCAAGTGTTTTAGTAGCCCCTGCCCGGTACGATACCTGAGAGTGAGGAATAGGTTGAGCAAGCTCAGAAGGAAGAGAAGAGAAAATGCTGAGATGAAGATCCAGTCCATATCCATTTGCTGTTTTTTAAATTTAGGGCAATATTCAAGCCCTGTTCAAAAGGCAGTGTTTTTGTACTGATTTCTGCGAATTAGCTTCAAATAATAAAAATTGATGATTCAGTAATTGAATCAATCAGAATTCAAAATCAAACTCCCCAAAATCAATTCCCCCCTCCGGCCGGCTCGCCATCCGCTGGTACTCTCGAAGCAGTTTAAAAGGAAAAGGGATCACCGATGGCGCATCCACCCGAACAAAATCTACCGCCATAGTATCCAGAAGACGGTTGAAGAGCAGCCGGCTGTTTTTCCAACCCTTCAGGCGGCGCACTACGTTCGAGTTGGAGAACATCCCCTGGGACTTGCCCATATCCCGGTTGGCCCAGAACAAGATGCCTTGCTCTTCCTCCACCGTATGGATGTCCACCAGGGCGGCAAAGGCTTTATCAACCTGCTCCTTATTCTTGAAAGGATGTTTGAGCCAGTAGCCGAAGGCCTGCTTGAATAATTCGGCAAAAAGTAGGTGTTGCTTGTTTTTGCCCTTCAGGCGATCCTTTACCTCTATCACATTGATGGCTGCGGCTTCCCCTTGTTCTGACAAGTACTTCCATAGTTCGGTTATTTGCTTCGTCGCACCATGGCCAGCCATAAATTCCCTGACGAAGTTCCTCAATTCGGCGCACTGCAAGGTAGCTCCATCCAGGGTAACTCCATTCATGATGTAGTGATGAACGTTGTGCAGATTCGGGTATGTCCGGAGTTCTGTTTGTTCGATCACGTTGATATTGCCGCCTCCGTCAAAGATCACCCCGTCTGTGATTCTGGCTTTCCTGGCATGAGCGCCGGTAAACACTTCCGCCATCAATTCATGAAAGGGCTGGTTGAAAAGGTCGCGGGTCAGGGTGCTGAATGTCAATCCGCCTTGAGGAGATATAGCCAGAAAGTGAAAGATCATTTCCTCCTCAGGCTTTTCAGTGATGGCAAAGTACCAGTCCCGGTCCATTTGCAGCCTCTTCCAGTCAAAGATGGAGAGCCGGCGCTGGCTGATGTCGTATTTGATGTGGCCCTCCTGGAGCGTTTTGAAAAGCTGGTTCTTTCCGTTTTTCAGGTACTGTTGGAGGGTGAAATTCTGCACCGCACACTCCAGGGTAGACTCCTGGTAGGGGTCCTTTTCCGCCTTTTCCAACCCATAATATTCTGCATCGTGGTTAAACTGCAAGTTTAGGCAGCCCGGCTTTATTTTTTTTGTCAGCCGTGGTTGAAGGCCGTACTCTTGGTGAAGGATGGTACGGATCTCCTTTAGCTTTACCGGGTCACCTACATTATCGATCAGGCGGGCCGGCGCTTCCGCCAGTCCTGAAAATGACTCGTCAGCCGGTTTGAACTGGACGGAATTGAAGCCATCGGTTATTAATTTCTGTTCCAGCGTGAAGTAGGCGCCAAACCGAGGGTAAAAAGCATCGAAGAGCAGTTCATTCAACAGGGCGATCTTCGTATGAGGGTACACCTTAGGGTTCAGGGAGAAAAAGTCGATACGGTTTTTCTGTTTACCCTTTCTCAGGCGACGAGGCGGCCGCATGCGGACGTATTTGTCGGCGGCTTTTACCTTTTCCTCCTCAAAACATCGGCGGAAAGTAGAATGGCGAGGGTCGAAGATGTATTTTTCGATATCGCGCAACTTCTTTTTCCGCTTCGGGCATTCTTTCCCCCAATCATCTTGGGCCAGGTCGTCGTACCGGGACAAAGCCGTAAACGTAACAGTATCCAGGCTAATGACATGGCGGGGCAGCACCCTGGCCTCAAGAGCAACCCTGCTTTGGCCCTTGGGGTTAAAGAACTTGCCGTCCGGCGAAGTAATATAAAGTTTGCCCGTCAGGTTGTTGTATCGGTACCGGGGATTTTCAGAACCCGCGCAAGCATTGAGGAAAAGCTGGAACAGCTTGTGTTCCCACCTTATCGACTCGGAGTATATAGGTTCCACCCGCAAGTCGTCCTCCAATTCCAGTTGCCGGATCAATTCATGCCCAGAAGCGCCGGGCACCTTCCTTTCGTACAAAGCATACGCCTCATTGCCCCAGTCGAAGCAAACCGACAGCGCGCCCTGGCCCGGCTCAGCCAGGAGCCTATCCAAAAAAGCGAGGTTGCGGTAGGACAAGTAGCCTTTACCCCGGCTAAACCTCAGGATGAGAAAATCCTGGTTGATCTTATCGTGGTTGACATCGAGGACAAACTGGTTGAAAAAAAAGTTAGGCATATTCAGAAATATAATGGTGAATGAATTGGATAGCAGGTTGCAGGATTATCCCCCGGCGGGCATCTACCAAGCCGGGGACCTCAACAATCCCATCGTCGCCAGGAATGGGCTCAAACCGCCCGCCCGGGCTAACGATATTGACAATCAGGACACGCTGTACATTGGCCTGGGCCATTTTGCGGCGGATCTTCTCTTTCTGTTCCTGCGCGGCCACCCTGGTGTGGGCGCCCCAGAACTTGAAGTCCACATACAGCCGCTCGGAAACCCGGGCGTCAAACAGCTCGTATTCTCCCTGCTCAAGAGGGCGGCAATCCATTCCGTAGAATCGCAGTATTTTTTCACCGATGGTTTCACCCAATGCGCCCAGGTAGATATTCTGGAAAAGGGGAGGGGAAAGGATGAACTCCCTCGGTTCAAAAGAGGCCGCATACCCCTTTTCCCGGAACAGATCGGCAATCAGCGGTATCTGAAGCAATTCGGGCAAGAGAGCCGCAGCATCCGAAGCTTCCTTGCCCATATTTTCATCAAAAGAAATCAACAACTTACTTCTGAAGTCATCCTCCGAGCGATAGTAGTACCGGCTGGCCGGGTTCCCCTCCGGGTGAGTTATGTAGAACTTTTGCATGCCCGACCGTTGCAGCCGTTCCCTGTCGATGGTTGGGTTTTTCAGGACAAACTCCCGCAGGACCTCCCAGAAGCGGATGGTTTCCGGCCGCCAATTCGGAATGCCACGGGTAAGTTGGTGCAGCAAAGCCGAGAAAGCCAGGGAGCGGTGCAGGTTCTGGTTCATTACCTCTTCAGCATAACTGGGAAGTGCCGGCGCCGGCGCCGGTTTCTGGCAATACTGGAGCAGTGCTTCGAATTCCGGCACCAGTAAATAGCCCGATGCCTGGAAGAACTGAAGGTAATCCCGAATAGCATCATCAAAAAGAAGGTGAGTAACCGGCGCCTTCAGCCGCGTCCGGGACAAGCGCCCGGCAGCCTGGATCAGCAGGCGGCAGAAATGCTCCGCTACCGCCTTGCGCTCGTAGAGCTCCTTGTTGCCCGGCGCCCGCAGGTGCGGGTTGAACCGCCGGCGGAAGGCATAGCGGATGCGTTCCCTCTTCTCTTTTCGGCTGATGGCGCCGCCCTCTGCCAGGTATTCCACCTCAAAGAGGTAATCGAGCAGCTGCTCATCAGAAATATCCTCTCCATCCGGGAAGTATTGGAGCAAGTAAGTAGGTTTCTCCAGGAAAAGGGCGTCGTAGTCCTTCTTCCTGCCACCGTAGCCCAGGCCATTGATGGCCACCAGTTCCACGCCTTCCGGCGCATCGTACTGGATATTCTGCCCGGCGCCCATGGTCTGATAGGTAGAGATCAGGAAAATGCGGCCGCCTTCCGTCAGTTGGCGGTTGATGTCCTCCAGCTTCTCCTCAAAACCCTGGCTATCGACAATACGGGCTTCTGCCTCCACCGCCTTTCGGGCCTCCGGCTCCTCTTCCTCCAGGTATTGTACCCGGAGTTGAGCGAACAACTCCTTTAAGTCTTGTTCCCGAAAACGATCGAACGCTCCGGAACGGGGGAACTTATTCAAAAGGCAGAGGAAGGAATAGATCTCAGGATGCCGAATAAAGTGGAGGTATGCTTTGCCAACCTTCACATATCGCTGCACTTCGAATTCCTGTAGGCTATGAAACTGATGCAAAAACTGAAGCACTATCTCCTTATCTGTAAAGAGCTCTTCCAGGGCATGCCTTTTATTGACGCTACACCGGATGCCAACAGGCCGGATTTCCCTTTGATCACCGTGGCTGTTCTTCAGAAGAAACTCCTCCCGAAGCACTGCCTGTTCCGTTGGCGTCAGCTCAAAAAAGCGGCCCTGCAGGTGGTGCCTCAGATGCGACAGGGAATAATTGGAAATGGGAGAATCGAAACCAGCCGTGGCCGAGATGCCCACCACCTTGGCATGTTGGCACAAATTCAGAAGCCATGTCTCCGGAGTAGTCAGCGTATCGGCATACATGACCTTAGAAGTAGCGTCATGGGTTTTGCGGTTGAGGATATCATAGTAGCGAAAACCCTGGTTGACCGGAGAAAGGTCAAATCCGGTGGAAGCATTGTCCTGGTTGACGAGAACCAGCTGAGAAATATGGCCGATGAAATAACGCTGGGTAGTAGTGTCATGAAGGTCAAAGAGGTCGAGGGTAGTGCGGATAGCATTTTCGATGCTGATCTCTTCAGGGTTCACTTCATCGTGCAGCTCTTTATACTTCCGTGCGAAGTCCAGTACAAAGAAGGAGAAAAGGTGGATGAAGCTCCGCAAGTCATTGAGGAGGAACAGCAGGTTTTTATTGTCGGTTTCTGGCCGGCCATGCTCGATCCGGATGTAATTCACCAGGTCATCCTTATCGTAATGCCGGGCCAGGAAGCCAGGTTTTTTCCCCTTTTCGCCTCCCTCGAAAACCGTATGGTATTCAAAATCGTGGAACAGAAACGCCCGGTTGGCGCCATCTGTGCCCTTATGGTAGAAATGAGACTGGAACTGGTATTCGCTATAAATCCGCCAGGCTTCTTCCGTCAGCTTGTCGAACTTGCCCTTCAGGTAATCCAGCCGCTTTCGAGCCGCCCTATTGATCCGGGAAACTGGCAGTTTCCTGGATTGCACCCCATAGAAAATCTGGATAAAAAGGCCCAGGATATCCTGGTTGAACCGAATGGCATTTTCGATGATGGCCCGTTTAATGTTTTGCTTCGTAGCATCGAACTCATCAATGAAGACCATATTTCCCCCGATGTATTTGGGGTTGGTAATTTGAATATTGGGGCCAATGACCGTATCGACATACAAGTAGAACTTGTCGATGGTGCAGAAGAAGGCCTTCTTCTCGAAGAACTGGACAGAGGGATACAGTATTTCCACCCACCGCAATTCCGGCGTAGCCCTCAATACCCTAAGCCGTTCCTCAAAGCTGGTGGCGCCTTGAAAATACGGCTTCAAAAAGCCCTTTAGCTCCTTTCGGAAGACGAGCTCTTTTAAAGACAGCTGCTCCTGGAGGTATTGTTTAAACTCCGGATGAGCAGGCGCGTTCCTCAGGGCTTCCGCTGCTTTGCGCAAAGGCTCGAAAGTACGGAAGTTCCCTTTAACCGAATCGGGGATATCGTGGTGTTTCAGGAAATGAAGCACCTGGTCGGAGTAGCTACTAAGCAATAGCACCTCCCGGTTGAACAGATCCTCTCCGACCCGTTGTTTCAGTTCCTCCACCGGCAGGTTTTTCTTCAGGTTGGTAATGAACCAAACCCTTTGCGGAAGCTTTTGCCGGATATGTTCGGCCATGTACTCCAGCACATAGTAGGTCTTGCCGAACCCCGTAGGCAGCGTTAGCAGGAGCAGCCCGTTAGGCCGGGAGGCATCCTGGCAATGGTTGAAAAGAATATCCTTAAGCGTCAGCTGACGCTTCGCTGTTGGTTTTTTACCCTCCATGTTTTCCAAAGTGGTTTATACCGGAGATACACCAAAGCATGTGCCAGGGGAGGTAAGCCTTGTTTTGTTGGCATTTAAAACCTATATTGAGTTAATAAATGATTTTAGTGATTCAAAAAATGAATCAATATGAAGCGATTGTTGATTTCGTGGATTGCTACCAGGAACGATTTCACCAAGGAGGATGGGGATGTCAAGGTCAATGAAGAAGGTACCACCGCCAGTTTCCACGAGTACTTTTATAAGGATAAGTACGAAAAGCACCTCCTACTCACCGCAAAAAAAGAAGAGGATACAGCTATAGACTTTCTACTTAGCTACCTGAAGCAAAGACATCCTGAGCATGTCGTTGAACCTAAATACATGGGCGTCGATGACGTCATCAACCTGGAGCAGATCCTTTCTAAAATCACCCCATTGCTGCTCGAGTATAAAGGCCGTCCTGTTGATATCTTTATCTCTCCCGGCACCCCGGCCATGCAAACAGCCTGGTACCTGGCCCACTGGTCGCTGAATTTGGATACCAGGCTGCTGCAAGTGCGGCCGAAGCAATACACCAAAACAGGTAAACCGGAAATGGTATTTGTCAATTTAGAACGGGACGCCACCACCTCCAGCGCCATCATCCGTCAGCGCAAGACGGAGCAGCCATCCAAGTTTATCGAGGAAGAGGATTTCCTGAAAACGGCAAGCATCGGCCCGGTTTACGAAAAAGCCTACAAAGTTGCCCAGGCCGCTGAGGCCACTGTACTGATCCTGGGAGACACCGGCACCGGCAAAGAGCATCTCGCCCAGTACGTCCATCGGCAGTCACCCCGCCGGGATGCCCCTTTCCATGCCGTCAACTGTTCCGCCATGAGCGACCAGTTACTGGAATCCCGGCTCTTCGGGTACAAAAAAGGCGCCTTCACCGGCGCAGAGCAGGACACTCCCGGCATTATCCAATCCACCGAGGGAGGAACCGTATTCCTGGATGAGATCGGAGACATTTCCCCCTACATGCAACAATCCCTGCTGCGGGTGCTCCAAGAAAAAGAAATCACCCCGATAGGAGGGAAGCCTCGGAAGGTAGACGTCCGCTTCATCGCCGCCACCAACAAAGACCTGCTCGCCCTGTGCGAAGCCGGCAAATTCCGCTGGGACCTGTACTACCGCCTTTCCGTCGTAGAGTTGGAGCTGCCCTCCCTGCAGGAGCGGGGCATCGAAGAGATCAAAGCTTTGATCCAGTTCTTCATCAAACAGAAAAAGAAACTGTTCAATGCCGCCAAACCCCTCCGCCTTTCTCCGGAAGTAAAAGACAAACTCTTGTCCTATCCCTTCCCCGGCAACATCCGCGAGCTGGAAAACCTCATTGAGCGGCTCTACGTCCTGAGCACCGATGGAGAAGCCTGCCTCCAGGACCTCCCTCCCCGGATACTGGACCCCCGGACCAAGGACTCCCTGTTGCTGGCCGATATCGAGAAGTGGCACATCGAGCGGGTGCTGCGGCTCAACGGCGGCAAGCAGCGGAAGACGGCCAGGGATATTGGGGTAGTTTATAATACGCTGATGAAGAAGGTGCGGGATTATGGGGTGGATTTGGAGGGGCTTAAAAGATGAGTGGCCACCGATTTTCTTGCCACAAAGACGCTAAGGGCATCAAGAATACACCAATATGCTGGAAGAACGGCGAAGCGCCATCATATCCAACCTTCAGAAAATAAAATAGGCAGAGAAGATATAACAGAGGAAAACAATAGCTTTATCTTGTTTTAATCCTTATATTTGGATGTATTTCTCAAAAAAGCCTTTTAAAACAAATGCTACTGGAGTTTTCCGTAGAAAATTTTCGGTCTTTTCGGGACCGCCAGGTACTGTCTCTGCTGCCGGATGAAGGCAAGAAGGAGGAAGCCCGCCATTTTTTTACCATAGCCGGAAAGTACAGGGTATTGAGGGCTGCCATTGTCTACGGCGCCAATGCCTCCGGAAAGAGTAACCTAATGAAGGCGATGCAAGCGTTGCGCAACCTGGTGCTGTCTTCCGCCGACCGAGCGCCGGACAAGCCCTTCGAAGAATATGCCCCTTTCCTGTTCAACGCCAGGACGGCCAGCGCCCCGGTAAGCTTTGAAACGGATTTTTTGCTGGAAGAAGTGCGGTACCACTACCGGGTATCGATACTCAAGGAAGAAGTAGTAGAAGAACAGCTGTTGTTTTATCCAGAGGGGAGGGAATCCCGCCTATTCAAGCGCATCCGGCAGGAATTTGAATTCGGGGATTACCTCAAAGGGCAAAAAGTGGTGGTTTCAAAGCTAACCGGGGCCAATCAGTTATTTTTGTCCAAGGCGGCCCGGAATAACATACAGCAGCTGGTGGAGGTATACCGTTTTTTTTCCGAACAATACATGCCTATCCCCTTTTTAGATAGCTGGGTGGACAAGTATTACCTGCGGCGCATTGCCAAAGAACTGGAAAGCGGGAAGAAAAACGAACGCTTCATTAAGAACTTCAAATCCCTGCTGAAGAGCTTCGACACCGGGGTTGTCGATTTTAAGGTAGAAGAACCAGAGCTGCCTTTCATCGAGGAGGATTATGAAATATCCGTCGAGCACCAGGTCTACGATGATGATGGCCGTCAGCTAGGCACCACCTATTACCCCCTCGCAGAAGAATCCACCGGCACCCAGAAGCTATTCGTTTTGGGCGGCCTCATCCTCCGAGCCCTGATGAACGGGCGCGTGATCATTATCGATGAGTTTGAGCGCAGCCTCCATCCTTTGATCTGCAACTACCTCATTCAGTTATTTCACAACCCGGAGATCAACACCCGGGGCGCCCAGTTGATACTGGCCACCCACGATACCAACCTCTTATCCAGCATTGATTTCCGGCGGGACCAGGCCTGGATCGTGGAGAAGGACCAGGCAGGAGCTTCCGAAATTTTTTCTCTGGCGGATATCACTGGAATACTTAAGGATGCCCCTTACGAAAAATGGTACCTTTCCGGCCGCCTGGGCGGGATACCAGGCATTCAGCGCCTGGATTTCGAACTGAATTATACCCCAGCGGATGAGAAGAAGTAGAAGAAGGCCGAGGAGGGCAAGAAAGAGGATGCTCATCCTTTGCGAGGGTACAACGGAGAAGAACTATTTTCAGGCGATCAAGGAAGACCCCGAATACAAGCAGGCTTTGTCAGCCATTGACCCCCAGGTTGTTGCAGCAAAGAACCCCACACCAGACCAGGTTGTCCGGGAAGCTGTCCAGAGAGCCGAGCAGGCTGAGCAAGAAAACAACCCCTATGAAAAAGTGTGGGTGGTTTTCGACCATGACCATCATGCCCACCGAAAAAGTGCTTACGATGAGGCGCTTCAGCAGAATTGCGAAGTTGCCTTTTCCGCCATCGCTTTTGAAATATGGTATCTTCTTCACTTCGTCAAAACCGCCCGGGTTTTCCAGAATGGAAACGAATTGATCAGAGAATTGCGGAACTATTACCCAGGCTATAAAAAGGCGAGGCAGAATGATTTTGCCAACTTGAAGGATAGGCTGGGATCTGGGATTGAAAATGCAAACTGGTTAAGGAGACAAAACAGCGAAGGAGGGAAACACGTTACCGAACAGGGAGCCTGGACGGATGTGGACTTGCTGGTCGTTGCATTGATACAGGCCCCATAAAAGGGGGCGTTTGGGGCCCCAGAAGAATAACTTTCCCATTTGATACCTACGTCCTGCTCCTCCAGTACCGCGACCTCTGCGGCCGGTTCCTTAGGGGGCGGGCAACATTACCTCAACATGAAAGACGACAAGCAGCCCGGCGAAGAATACGACCTCATCGAGTGGTGGAGCGAGGAGCTGATGCTGCAGCCATTTTTCGCGCTGGAGAAGGAGGTGGGACAGGAGGGGAAGGTGGTGTAAACCACACCCTGCTCCCGCCGGAAACGCCATAATTTCGGAGGATAACCACAAAAAGCTGTCGAACTTTGCTCCATTCTCCTGAATAGAAAAATAAAAGCCATGTCATTCCCCACCAAAATAAAACTCAAAGGATTATACCGGGATAACCAAACCCGCCACTGGAACTACGCCTGGCTCAACGGCAAGATCCTCGACCCCGAAGCAAGCCTCAAGATTCGCAACCACAGCCCCGACGGATTCGACTGGGGATACGGCGGTTCCGGCCCCGCCCAGCTCGCGCTGGCCATCTGCCTCGAGCTGTACGGGCCTGTACTCGCCAGGAAAGTGTACCAGGAATTCAAGCGCTATCACATTGCCAGCCTGCCACAGGGGCAAGATTTCGAGCTCGATCTTCACCTGGTCAGCTTCAACTGCGAGGTACTGGCCGCCTATAAATCCTACCAGGTAACGCTGATCCTGTTCAAGGGAGACGAAGAATCCGATGCCCCTCTACAGGAAGAGCGCCTCCAACTCACCATTCCCGCAAAAGACAAAGACTCCGCCATCATCGCTGCCGAGCAACACTATTGGCGCACCATACTGCCAAACCAGGAAATTCGGGACACCCTTTACACCGAGATCGGCGCCGTGGAAGAAGTTTAAGGCACGCCGGCCAGGTAACTGATAAAATCGGGAAGCTGCCAGTTCGGGCGAAAGGGTAGTGGTTGCCAAAATTTGTTAACTAAAATAGCTAACAAAATAGTTTATTACCCTACGACCCTTTCCGTTTAATAAACAAATCCCGGGACCCGCCATCCAGCCGAAACTCAAACCCCTCAAGAAACTCGTGGACCTCCTTGTTCGACTTATACACCGGCCTCGAGACGTGCGCCATATCCAGAAAAATGATGTTGGCCTGCGGTTGCTGCCGCACAAATTCTCCCCGGCCATCAAACAAGCTCCGCTCCCTGGGCACCAGCAGCTGCGAGCTCGCCGTCTGGATCTTCCCCCTCGCATCATAATACCGGTAGTTCATCATCGTATAGCAATACCCCTTGAAGAACGAACTCTGCAGCAGCTCGTAGCCTCCAAAGTCCGCCGCCACCTGCTTCAGGAACCGAAGCTGCTCCTGCAGCCTGCCGATCTCCTCCCTAAAATACGCCACCTGGTCTTCGCCAGGAGTGGCGCCCGCCTCAGCCGCATCCTTCAGCAACTGCTGCCGCTCCGCCTCCAGTTTCAGTATCCTGTCCTCCAATGAACCGATCCATTTCGCCAACTGCTCCGGATCCACCGGCTCATTGCTATACTGATGCTTCAGGTTGAACTTGATCGATATCGCCGGCTTCCCGTAGTTGCACAATTTGTACAAGCCGATCCGCTTGTCCCGGAACAGCCGGAAAGCACCCTGCACCGCCGCAGGCAGAAAGATCACCCTCACTTCCTCCTGGGGTAAGGGAGTGATATTGAAGAAACCCTGGCGCGTATCGACAACCTGGTCGGCCAGAGACTCCACCAGCTGGTGCAACTGGAAGGAAAGCCGTTTGTACTCTTCAGTCGAGAGATTTTCTTTTTCCATAAATTCAGCAAATTTTGTTATCTAAAATAGCTAACAAAAAATGAAAATACAAAGAAATCTACCCGGATGCCCCGTTGGCTTATAACATCTTACCCGGAAAGGATCAGGATACCGGCGCCACCACCCTTGCCTCACCCCACCAAACCCCGTATCTTTACAACACACAGAACCGATTATGCTGACGCAACAGGTCAGCATATACTGACCTTGCAGATTTTGGCTGCTGCCAAAACCTGCGAGCGTCAGTATAGCAAAGGCAGCTGAGTCCCGCACTCAACTGCCTTTGCTTTTACCGACAGACGAAGTAGCCAACCTACTTCGTGTCGGCACCTTCGGTTTCCGAAACCATTGAAACCATAAGCTATGAAAACCGCTCCCTTCACCCTGATCCAGGGCATCCTCGTCGACCACAGCCTGTTCACCCAGCCCTTCGCCTGCGACCTATCCACCTGCCACGGCGCCTGCTGCTGGCAGGGCGACGCCGGCGCTCCCCTCGAGCCACCAGAAGCCGAAACCCTGCAGCGCCTCTACCCGAAGCTGGCGCCCCACCTCTCGCAAGCCGGGCGCAACCAGGTGGCCGCAAAAGGAACCAGTTACCGATACCGTGGGAAGCACCGCACCACCGTCCTCGATTTCGGACTCTGCGCCTATGCCCGCATCCAGGAAGACGGTGTCATCCGCTGCGGCATACAGCAAGCTTATCGCGCCGGCGCTGTTGATTTCGAGAAGCCTATTTCCTGCCACCTGTACCCCCTGCGCCGTCGGCGCAACTGGCTGGGAATGGAGTACCTCTACTACGAGCAGCGCGGGATCTGCGAATCCGCCTGCGGGAAGGGTAGGAGAGAGGGGCTGGCCGTTTTCCAGTTTGTGCGGGATGCGATCGTCCGGCAGTATGGGGAAGGGTTTTATGAGAAGTTGGAGGAGAAGTATGTTGCTTTTGAGGAGCGGGCTCCAGCCTGATGAAGCTTGCTAAACAGGGAAGCCAGGAGCTCGTTGGAGGGTTCCTGGCTTTGTTGTTTGGGGTGGTGAGTCCAACGAATCGTTCCTATTTTTGCACTCCGCCCACCAGTCCAAAAAACCAACCCACAACGTTTTCCTGCACTCCTAAGCCTTGAACCTACAAGCAAGACGCAAACCCCTTTGTTTTCGCCAACTCTGGCGAGCAATAGACTCTTTATCGGTACAAAAAACCCGTTTCGCATACAGTCCAGATATATCGTACAGATATATAGCACAGCGTCTCTGAAAATGAGGGGCTGTTTTACGATATATGCTCCTGCAAACGTAGTTTATATATCGGGCTATCGCCTCCCGATATATCTGGCAGGTTCGGAGGGAATAGATTGTCTTGGGACATAGAGAAAGCGCAGTGGAAATGCTCTTTCTACTGCGCTTCTGGAAGATAAGATAAGAAGGTAAAAAGGCTACGGCGGCTATTGGCCGCCGGTCCTGGCTAGGCGAAAACCATAGGCGCCGTAGCGGTAGTTCGGGTAGTGGTTGCTACGGTACGCACAACGCGCGTAGTCCTGGATGAAGCCCCAGGACCCGCCCCGCAACACACGGAGAGAGCCGGAATCCGAGCCAATTGGATCAACCTGTGCTTCCTTTTTATAGGAACCATACCAATCCCAGCACCATTCCCACACATTGCCGCTCATATCATACAGCCCCAACTCATTGGGATTCTTCTGCGCCACCGGGTGAGTTTGGTTGCCTGAGTTTTTGTCATACCACCCCACCTCATCCAGGTTGTCACTCCCTGCAAACTGATCTTCCGGCCGCAGGCCTCTGCCCCGGGCGGCAAACTCCCATTCCGCTTCCGTGGGCAGGCGGTAGCCGTTGGCCGTGTAATCAGCCTCCACCAGCCACTTTGTTTTGTCGTATTCGGATTGATTATTCGGGTCTTTTTTATCCTTATGGATGGTGTACACCTTCGGGAGGCCATTGGCTTCACTCAGCCAGTTGCAGTATTCAATAGCATCATACCAATTTGCATAAACAACAGGATGATCGCCCTTGACGCCCCAGTTCGGCGTATTACCTTTATCCTTTAGCTGCCCCTCTGTCCCTGTTGCATACCGAAACAGGCCATACTTCCGGTACGTCACCAGCTCATCTGACATATAAAAGTTGCTTACCTCCACCGGTATCCCTTTCCGCTCAAAACGACCTCCTTCCACCTTCACCATGCAGGTTTTCAGGGGCGCCAGGTAGCGGGTTTGCATATCCCGGTACATGCCGTCATCCACCAGTTGCAGCCAGCGGCGGATGCCTGCTTTATTCGGAGCCTCTCGCAGGCGGCCCGCCTGCCCCCGGGCTGCTTCAGAAGCCAGGTTGCTGTCTATCCAGAATTGCAGCAGCTCTATTACCGGTTCCCAGCGTCCACATTCATTCCAGAAAAAAAGCAGCTCGAAGAGATAAGGCTGCAAATCGTCCCGGCGGATGCCGATGCCCACCAGCTCCGCCAGGCTCTCCTGGGCTTCCGAGTACTCCAGTTGGTAAACCTGCCCATTCAGTTTTTCCAGCAGCAATTCAAACTGCCGGTTCTCGGACTCCTGCCGGCGCAGGGTGTTCAGCTTCGCATACTGCCGGTAGACCACCTCCGCCAGCACATCATGGGCCAGGCGGGCGGCGCGCCTGCCATCATCTCCCAATGTAGTGAGCAGGTAGAGGCGCTCCAGTTCTTCACGCAGCGTCTGGGCCCGTTTGTCTTTTCCAAATTTCTGGTGAGCCAGGAACTCAGCTTCCAGGCGGGTAGCCGCGGCAGGCTTCTGTTCTGTATAAAAGGCCAGCATCTCCAGGATAGTGAGGTCATCGGCATAGCTCTCGCTGATGTTTTCCCGAATCTTGCCCAGGTAATGTGCCAGCATTTCCTCATGGCTGTCGATAAAATCGCGGATCGCTTGTTGGGTGATGCGTACGCTGCCATCCTTCTGGCGGCACTTTTGCCAGAGCAGTTCCATATTCACCTGTATCAGGGGAGCAATGTGGTAGCCGGCCCGGCTGCCCATCAGCCGCTCAGCGATGGTTTGGGGAAGGCTCTCCGGAATAAAATAGAGGGGGTAGCGTTCTGAGCGCAGTTCCGGGGCGCCGACGCTTTGTACTGCTTCCACAATGCCGGCCCGGCCAAGTGGATGGAGGGTATTATCCTCATCATATTTCAGCCCCACCTTATCAAGGGCAGGGGTAATGCGTGCTGTATATTCACTGCGAAAGCTCAGGATAAACTTCCAGGAAGGCCGGGATTGCAGCAGCACGGCCAGGTTTTCAGCCAGTTCCTGAAGTTCCTTTGGCCGGATGTCGATAGGGCTGGTGATGGCCTCCTCCACCTGGTCGAGGATCAGCAAGCCCTTCTCCTCCGGTTTCCCACTCAGTTCAGCCTCCAGCATCTGAAGCACGCCGCTCAGCCCATCATATTTGTCCTGTTCCCGCCGGCCGTAGGCTACCGCCAGGCCCTGCTTCTCGATACGCGGGATGATGCCCGCCTGCAGGAGAGAAGATTTTCCAGTTCCGGAATAACCGTCGAGCAGCAGCAACCGGGGGGTATCCTGGTAGATGATCTTATAGCAAAGGTTGTATATCTCCCGGCTGCGGCCGAAAAAAAGGTGGGCGTCATCCCGGGTGAAGGGTTTGAGGCCGATATAAGGCGATGGCCTTTCCGGCAAAGCAAGGCCCGGAGGAAGAGGAAAAGCCTTATTGGTGGAGTTGTAGAACAGGCCATTATCCCCGGAAGCCGGCGCAGGTTTCAGGCCCGCTTTATCAGCCACCGTGTCAAAGAAAGCCCGGAACGCTTCCCGCCTGGGCTTGGCGAAGTGGAGCTCTGTGCAGTTGAAGGTATCGAACAGCCCTTTCAGGGTATCCGGCAGCCAGTCCTTTGGCGGCTGTTCCGCCCCATCGAGCAGGACAGGGATGATGGTGAGGCCTTCCTCCAAAGCGATCTCCAGTTCCTTGCGCACATGGCACTTCCCGGCATGGTGCAGCTTGCTGTAAGCCTCCACCTCCTCCCGGCTTGAAACCGTGTCCCGGCTTGCGGGGAAATACAGCCATTTGGGCGGCAACAGGGCGATGGCCACCTTAGCCGCCCTCAGCCTGGCCTCGATCTCCGGGTCCCATATATCTCCCCCCTCGAGGTCGAGGTCCATGAACACTTCCCCCGGGAAGCGCTGCTCCAGCATCAGGTATAGCAGGTTGGCGCTGCTGTCGGACAGCTTGCGGCGGTAGTTGATGAAGATGGAAGGTTCCTTGGGCATAGGCCGAACGGTTAATAAAACATGGGATAGCGCCTTTGTTTTTCCAAAAAGGCATAGCTATAGGCATAGCGTTCTAAATATAGGAACACTTAAGGAATACTGAAACTTCAGAGAGAGAATTGATGCGGTAAAGGGTACAGAAATTAATCCAAAGCCACCGTCAGAACTTATAATCCTCTTCTATTCCGGCAATGTAAGTTTTCAAGCTCTGGAAAAGGCTCAGTATTTTCGATTCTGTGGCCTGGATCAGAAATAGCCGCTCTTTCCAATCCTCCGGGTCTCCCTCCGTAATGGGCAGGAAAAAACCAATCGGCCGCTGCTGTTTTCTTGAACCTGAAACCTCTCCGAAAAAATACACCTCATAATCATACTCCAGCCCAATTATCTCAAGCTTCACCTTGCTTTCTTTGACAGTGAAGACATACGTTTGATAAGAGGTAACCAAGTCCACTTGCATCCGCTCCTTGCCAAAAAGCCCCCGATAAAAAGAGGGGAACAATACATCAAAATTCCCCTTTAAGATTATTTTCCCAGACTCGAGGTCCTCATAATGCAGGACTGCCGAGAGAGAACCGAAATTGATCGCTGCCCATTCCTTGATCCTCTTAAAGATCGCTTCTTTGTTTATCTTCTCAAACTCGGAGAAGTATAAAAACTCGATTTCCCCTTTTTCCTCATTGGTTCCAGCTCTACAAAAGGCTAAAATGTCCCACTTTTATTTTCGGATTTTTCTGATTACCAATAGCTAACAACTTTTTGCTGCTAGCCCATTATCAAGCTCCAATCCTGACGATGATTTTGGGAAGCCGCTAATTGTACATTTCGCATAAGGATCAGAGAGCGAAGTCTTTTTCTTATTTTTAAACTAAAATTGTTGCTTTTTACACCGAAACGGCAATCTTTTCGCCACTCAAAGCAAGTGTACGAAATTCAAGTTTCTCCAAAGTCAAAGAAAATTGTACTGTGAAAAATGACTGTTATCGAAGTATTGCAAAACTTTTAGCTGATGATAAATTAGATGAGGCGTTCAGTCTCTTGGAAAAATATCTTTCAGATATCGGCTATTCTACAGATTTAACGCTCTTTTATGTTTCCGTTTCTGCACAGAAAAACAGGACTAATACAGCATTTACTTTAGGAACCATTTCTTGGGAAAATTATGATATTGCAAGTTCTCAGGTAGTAACAAAGGCATTGAAGCTTGCCGAACTATTGTGTCGAGACATTGACGCATCTCATCACGGTGGTGCAGGCGGAGATGGAAACGGAGATGAAGGAATGATACGTATTGATGAAAGTGGATCTATACAAGGAGTAACAACTAGCGATAAAATAGAAGAATGGCTAGAAAAGGCAAAAACAGGGAAAGTTAGTAAGACGGTTTATTATGATAAAAGCACAAAAAAATTCGTAGCTGTATCTGACGCGGAATTAATAGGTCATGGTATAAAAGAATTAGTCAAAGAAATAGTTGCTTCAGAACGAACCAAATAAAAGCTTTGGAAAAGTGGGACATTTTGTCCTTTTGTAGAGCTAGGACCTCATTATAGGGTAGCTTTGGATACCCTCCCAATTCCTTGATCAGGTTTTGCCATTCTTTTCCCAGTTTGGCATATTCCTCCTGAGTGATTTTTCCCGATTGCAACTATCTCTTATGGACTGGATTTCGAGCTCCTCAGTTTGGCTTAACACGGCAAAAGGAAGAGAAAAGCAAATAAGGCAATAGAGCATCAACTTTTTCATCGATATAGGTTTGGTTGAGAGAATGAGCATTGTAAAATAAATTTTTTGATTGAAAAATTCCATCACTCAAAAGACGTCCACCGTCCACCCAAACCGCCGTATAAATGTTCTGCCAGGCGCCTGCCAGCCCCAATTTTGCATGTCCATAAAAAGGCATGAGATTATTGCACCGAAATTTATGGGGGGGGCACAGTCCAAAAAACCAACCTACACCATTTTTCTGCACCTCCAAGCCTCGAGCCTATAAACAATACGCCAACCTTCTGTTTTTGCCAACCCTGGCGGGCAATAACCCCTAAACCGGCATAAAAAAACCGTTTTGCAGCCAGTCCAGATATATCGTACAGATATATAGCACAGCATTTCTGAAAATGAGGTCTGTTTTCACGATATATGCTCATACTAACGTAGTTTATATATCGGGCTATCGCCTCCCGATATATCCGGCAGGATCCGATGGGTATGGACTGCCTTAAGGCATAGAAAAAGCGCAGTGGAAATGCTCTTTCTATTGCGCTTCTGGAAGATAATATGGGAAGGTAAGAAAGTTCTTACCTTCGCTAGAAGCTACGGCGAATAAAGACGATGGCTATTGGCTACCGGTCCTGGCTAGGCGAAAACCGCAGTAGTAGAGGCGGAGAATCGGGTTGCGGTCGCTACGGTTGGAACAGCGCGCGAGACCCGGGCCGCTGAAATAGGACCCGCCCCGCAACACACGCACAGAGCCTGAATCAGGACCAATTGGATTAATCTGTGCTTTTTCTTCGTAAGAATTATACCAATCCTGGCACCATTCCCAGACATTACCGCTCATATCATACAACCCTAAACCGTTTTCTTTGTAACTCCCGGTCGGAGCAGTATATCTGTAACCGTCATTCTGATCAGAGTCTTTCCAATCATACTCACAGTTCACATCACAAAAATTGCCGTACAAATAAAGGTCCGATTCCTCCGAAAACCCTGCAAATACTTCCTCTTTTCCGCCGCTGCGAGCAGCGTATTCCCACTGCGCTTCGGTGGGAAGCCGGTAGCCGTTGGTTACGGAGTCGATTCGATAAAAATCATCTCCCTCGAAAATGTAGGCAGTATCCAACCCCTCGCGGATGCTCAACCAGTTGGCATAGCGAGCGGCATCATACCAAGTTACGTTCACAATGGGATGGCTACCTCCGGGGTTCCAGCTGGGCATAAAATCCTGAATATCTAAGCCTTTGTTTTCAGTATAAACAGCGAACTGCCAGATCGTAGTTTCTCTCTTCGCTAATCGATATGCAGACAGTTGTATCGGATGTCTTGGCTGCTCATCGGACGAGCCAATGGTATCGGGGCTTCCCATCATAAATTCTCCTCCGGATATGGAGGTAAGACCAGGAAAATAACGAGCTTCTAAAAAATCATAGTATTCATTGTCCAGGTCTTTTAGCAAAGCGAGCAAGCCTGGACGGCTGGAAGCTTTTTCCGCCTCTTTTGTCAAGCTTTCGTGATTGAGCAGGCGGGCAGCAGCGGCTGTTGCGGTTTTGGCCGAATCAAGCCGGTTAGTTTCGGCAAACCAGAAGGCGATTTCCATAAAAGTGCGGACCACGGCAGGTTTTTCCAGACCAAAACGCTGAGCATCGCGGGCTTTTTTCAGGGCATCTTCGTATCGAAGATCGTAGATATCTTCATCCGCCTTCTCAAGTATGTTATTTACCAGTATCCTAGTTTTCTCTACTACTTCCTTTTCAGCCTGGTCCGCTTTGCTCAGCTGCCAAAAAGCAAACCCCAGCAGAGCCAAAGCCGCAATGCCGATAATTATGTTCCGCAGCCGGGCGCGCCGGATCTTTTCCCGTTCTCTCTGCAGCCGTTCCTGCTCTTCCCTTTCTAGAGCTTCCACATGAGCCCTGCTGTCAGCAATAAACCCCCGGATCCCCTCATCCAGGGCTAATTTTGGGAAGAAATCCTCATAGGCGTTCAATTGTTTGCGGGTCAGGTATTCCTGGGTGCGGCCGTAGGCGGCATAGGCTGCCTTTAGCTGGCGCAATACGGCGTTGAGCTGGCGCTGCTCATCCGTCCTCTTCTGGTCGATGAGTATGGCCAGAGTATCGTGAGGCAGTTCAATGGTATCGTCTGAGATGCGCAGCAGGCGCAGGTTTTCGAGCCTTTGCAGGCTTTCGGACAAGGCCGGCGCTTCGATCCCGGGTATCCTTTCCACAGCTTCATCCGGAAGCTCAAACAGTCCTTCGGAGCGAGTGTAATGGATGGGCCGCTTGGTGCCCTCTTCAGTCACAAAGAGGTCCAGTATCCGGAGGATACCGTTTTCCGGAAAACCGGAGTGGCTCCTTTCCATTTCCGCCTGCAGGGCCAGGCTTTGCTCTTCGAGGAATTTGTCCAGCACGTTGTCGATCTCGCCTAGTTCCGCGATCTCATCGGTGGTAAACGTGAGGGGAGGGAATTCGAAGTCGGAAGTCGGAAGTGCGAAGTCGGAAGAAGGGGCTGCCGAATTTTCCGCCTTCCGATTTCCGATTTCCGACTTCCCATAAGTCCTCCGATAGTCCTCCCGGTACAACATATCCAAATACACCTGCAGGTAAGGCAAATGGATGCCCGAACTGCCCGAACTCAGGTTCTGGATGACCTGCCCGGTATTCGTTTCCGGATCCTCCAGGCTGATGTTGAAGCGGCTGCAGGAACGTTGGATCACCTCGCCCACATTCTTGTAGCTCATGGGCTCCACCCGCAGGCGGCGGTCCAGCAGCGTAGGCACTACCCGCTCAAACTCGTACAGGTGGGCCAGGTATTCTTCCCGCAGGATAAACAGGATGCGGCAGGGCAGGCGAGCATCCACCAGGGTGGATATCGTTTTGAAAAAAGCAGCTTGCTCCTCCGGCCTGCCCAGAATGAAAAGCTCTTCAAACTGGTCGAACAGCAAGTAGATGGGCCGCACGTATTGGGCGTATAATTCTTCTATGGTTTCCGCGTAAGTGTCAAACATTTCGTCCTTCAGCGCTTTTTCCAGCGCCTCATCCAGCGAACGGTTGATGTCCTCCCCCTTGCGGATAAAGATGGGGTACCAGTCGACGGTTTCAAACTGGCTGGCCAGGCCGCACTGCACCAGGCTGGTCTTGCCCGTGCCCGACGGCCCGTACACCAGGATGAGGCGGTTCTGGTTGACCATGGCATACAACTGCTCCACCTCTTTCTCGCGGCCGAAAAAGCTGTCCCTGTCCTCCAGGGTAAAAGGGTCCAGGAATTTGAATGGGCTTCTCATGCCAGCAGTTGTTTGAAAGCGTCAAACTGTTTGGTTACGATAGCGTACTTCTTATCGTCCAGGTAGATCCATTCCGATACCTTTTCCGGTTTGTAGATCGGCTTGAAGCAGTAGGTATTCCGCCCCTTGTCAAAATGAGAGACAAAGTAGATCTTGGACACATCCGTCTTTTCCTCAAAGGCATTAGCGTCGATGATGAGAGGGCTAAGGTTGAGGAAGGTTTCTTCCTCCTCGTTAAGCAGCAGGATGGACTGGTTGTCCATAAAGTGCTGCATGTCGAACTCCGTCACTTCCAGCCCGCCCAACAGGTCGCGCAATTCCACGGCAATATGCTTGAAGATCGCCTTAGGCGTATGCCGGTATTTGCACACATCGATGCCCTGCACCGACACCAGGGCATACTTGGCGAGAAAGGCCATGGCCGACAGCAAATCCGCCAGGCATTCTTCAGCGCGGCGGCAGAGCTCCGGCACCTCCGCCGGCGCGATGCTTTCCCCTGTGAGCCTGACCTTCAACACCTCCAGGAAGAAAAGCGCCTGCTGGAAACGGCTGCCTTCCGCCAGCCCCTGCAGTAGGCCTTCCAGCTCTTTCAAGAAATAGTGCCCGCTATTCTCCTCGATGACATCCTTGAGGTTGCGGATCAGCGCCAGGTAGTCGTACACCTCCTGGTCGGAAGGCTGCAGGAGCAGGAAGGTACGTATCATCTCCTTTCTTTCCTCTGCAATGTTCAGTTTGCCCTGCTCGAAGAAGGTTTCCCAGAGCTGCGCCATGAGGGTGAAGGTGATGAACTCCATCACCGTCTGGTAAGCCCGCACGCTTTGCCGCAGGCGGTTGACGGACAAGGTGTCATAGCCGTCGTTCTCATCTTCCACCGGCACCACCAGCTTGCGCAAATGTTCGGCCACCGGCGCCGGCAGGCTGTTCAGGATGGCCATTCGTTTGCGGGGCAGGGTGATGCGAGGCTTTGTCATCAGCACCTGTATCGCGTCGCTGTAATCGCCGAGGCTTTCCCAAAGAGATTCGATCAGGCGTTCGTTTACCTCAAAACCCGTGGGAGGCGGAGGGGCGATTTGCACCGGCAGGCCCTGTCCGAGTACCGTTTCCTGTTCCGGCTGGGAGTAGATACCCCAAAGAGGTTCTTTATCCGAGCCATCTTCTGATTCAAGGTCGAATGCAATTTGCCGGCCTATTCTGCTTTCCATGGAAGCGTCCATGGCAATCACCTCCGCTGCCGCCATATCGAAAGCCTCCTGTATGGTGGCCTGCTCGCTCAGCGCCTGGTACAGCCGGATGCCAAAGCGCATGGCCTTCATATCCTCCACCGGGGCGCTGGTGGCGATCACCACCGGTACGCCGTTATCCAGCAGCCGCTGCACCTGCCCCCGGGTGGAGCAGCCGTTCAGCACCACCACTTTCAGGTTGGGGCACTGCTTCAACATACCCGCAATGCCGGCGCCGGAGGCTGTTTCCTCCTCCAGCAGCAGGGCATCGCGCCCGGCGTGGCCGCTGTAGTGGAACAGGAAGAGGTGTTCCCGGAAAAGAGTAATGTATTCTGCCACCTTCGCCAGAGAAGCGTAGGAGTCGCGGTGCAGGAGGACCTCCTGTTTCAGTGCCCGCGGCGCCAACGCCCGGTAGATGGCTTCATCCTCTTTCTGCAGGCTGGGCAGCGGGTCGTGGCGGCTGTTGGCAAAGGCGAGGTAGAGCAGGTTCATTTATTTGGTTTAGATACTGGGTTATTCGCCAAAATACTACGACCAAGTTAAAAAAATAATGGGAAATTTAATGTTTTTGCGAAGTGTACGAGGGGTGCATTGCCTGGATAGCTGGAGGCTAAAAAAAGGGCCGTTAAAATGGCCTGCCGGGCGCCTGCCGGGCCCAATTTTGCATGTCCATCAAAAGGCATGAGATTATTGCACCGAAATTTATGGGGGGGGCACAGTCCAAAAAAAGGGTTCGTTAAAATAGACTTGGCCCAGGATGTTTGCGCTGGAGTTTTTTGTTCAAAGGCAGACTTGAAGCTGGCGGGTTATTCAAGTTTTTTCAGCAAAAGGAAAAGTCAGGACAGTAAAAGAACGATAATCGGCCCAAAACCGTTATCTTTAAGTTAAACAAACCAATGACTTGATGAGTGTAGCAGAATTGAAAAATAACCTGCATCGGTTGGTAGTGGAGACCGATGACCCGGAGATCCTGGCGCAAATAGCAGCCCTTTTTGCTTCCCTTCTGGGGGAAGGGGATTGGTGGGATTCCTTGTCGAATGAAGAGAAACGACGGATTGAGCAAGGGGAGGCTGATGCCGGCGCTGGCCAGACTGTTCCGTACTCTCAGGTCAAGGAAAAAGCAAAAGGTATTCTGGGCAACCGTTAGCTAAATAGCGCTCAATGATTGAGGTAGCATTCACCAAGACGGCAGAAGAGAGTTATCTCGCCCTGCTGGATGAAATTTCCAGGCGTTCTGTGGATGAGGCGTTAGAACTGGATACCAAACTGGATGTTCTGATCGAAAATCTCCAAAGATTTAAACATCTGTGCCCGCCTTCCAAAAAATTCCCAAAGTTCCGTCGTTGTGTACTCACCCGTTATATTTCTTTAGTATATGAGGTTGGGCAGCAGTCCATTACCATTATTTCTATCTTTGATTCCCGGTCGAGAAATCCTTTTTCATAAAGTCCACCCAATCGGCCGTTAAAGTGGCCTGCCAGGCGCCGGTCGACCCGATTTCCGAAAAATTTCTCGTGTCCATTGAAACGTATGGGATTGTTGTACCGAAATTTATGGGGGGTGGGACTTTCCTGAAAAAGGGTTGAGTTTCTTGCATTCTTGACCTGTACAGGAAAAGTGTTTAATCGATCATTTGAGCGAGGTCTATGATTGCTCTATTGATTTGGTTGCGTTCAAGCTGTGCTGCTTCTGAAGATATTGTATTTTCCATTATTTTTCTCCTAAGCACTGTTTCTCGGTTTTCAAGAATGACTGCAGATTGTTCATGCTCTCCATTTGAATAACTGCGAAGTAGCTGGATAGCCTTGTCCGATTGACCATAGGCAATAGTATTCAAAATGTCTTCCCGAAATCTTTCCATTATTTTTTTTCTCGGTTTTCTACGCCCCCTGATCAGTTGGATAAAGTTATCTGATAAAGTATGATCTTTCGTATCTACTGCGTGCTGGATGATCTGCTCACGAAGCTTCATAGCGTCTTCGTAGTCTAGCTTAGAAGCCAAAAGGAAATACACCCCCCGGAAACGTGGATCATCTAAGTGTTTTTCGCACAACGCCTGATTAGCGAGAAACTCCTGAACCAGGAAGAAGTCCATAATCTTATCATGGCGGAAATACCATTGTTTAACTGGCTTTTCCTTGCTTTCATTGAAAGTTTGCCTGGAGACTGCCATTTTCCAGTGCTGAAGGGCGAGAATTTCTTTTTGAAATGCTTCGGCTGGGATTTCCGGCTGATCATTAATTCGCATTTGATATACCTCCTTTGAAAATTTAGCAAGAGGAAAATTATTCCCAAGATTGGTGTATTTATAATATTCGGCCATGAGCTCATATTGCTGTTCCTGGAGGTCAAGGATAGAAGGGTTTTCTCCTCTGGCAATTAATTGAGCTACTAGGACTAGTTCCATCGGATTGGAAAGGATAAGGAGGTTTGTCCTGAGGGATGTTTTATCCAGCTTACTATCAAAAGTCTTTTCCAGATATGCTTCACAATTTTTTTGATAGGCAGATTCAGGTAGCAAATCCAACTGGTCTAAATAGGGGTATCTTGAAAGCAAGAAGGTTTGAATTTGCTTTTTAGTCAAAGGTTTTAGTTGATAAATTTTGGCTAAAGCCGGAGGGGCCCATTCCATTGGTTGAGTCGTGAGGAGTAAGTTGCCTTTAAAATCTCGTTCAATCTCCGCTGTGAGTTGAGCACAAGTGCTGGCACTGACCTCATTGAGCCCATCGACTAAGATATCGATAGAACCAGCGTGAATGAGTTGTGTTAAGAAAAGAGGATCTGTAGTAGTTATCTGGATTTTTTGTTGAATGGCAGGAATTATACCTCGAATACATTTATTGGCTGGCAAGTAGGCGACAAGCCTGGGTGAAAGTACAACCAAGTTTCGAAGAAACATAGTTTTACCTAGTCCTGATTCTCCTTGCAGTATGACCCTGCCCCGCAAAGGAAGCAATGCCTCAGAAACTGATAGCATCCTTTTGTCCTTAATCGAATACACTTGTGTATTGGAAAAATATTCTTCCTTTTGCCAAGTGTTTGGAAAGGCTTCAGATATTAGGTTTTCTTTAAATGGCAAAAACATGCGCTTACGCAAAAAAGGAAGCCAGGCGATCAGAAAACCAACATAACCCAAGCCACCCCATGTTCGAACTTTGGGATTCCAGAAAAATACCGTTTGGATAAATAGAGAATAAGGATAAAGGAAAATAAGTAACGTCCACAACAATATATGTATACCTGCGACCCAGCAAAAATGAATCAACCAGCGCCGGGATTGCAATGACCTGATCAGACCATGGATATAATCTGCTTTGATGGGATTGATTTCCCGGATCAGGGTAAGCCCGGCCTGCAGGCGAGTTATATCCTTTGCAGACCAGCCAGATTCTGTTATTCTGACAAGTTCCGGCAAGACCTTTCCTACCTCATCAAAAAAGAGAGGATTATCTTCAAAATAAGGTTTCAGACCAATGGTGAGATCTAGAGTTTTTCTAGCCTCCTCAATAGAAATATCCGAAGGATATTTACTAGGTCGACAGAACCATTTTAGCAAAAAAATGAGAGAATCATTTCCACCTGAAACCTCATATAATGGAACTCTAAATTGAAAGGCTGGCTCCTTAAATGTATTATCATTGGTTAACAAAGCATAATCAGCAATATAGGGAAATCCATCATACCAAAATTGAACAGGTAGATGGTAAAAGAAATCAAAAATACGATGACGGATGAAGCGGTCCTCATCCTTTAGTAAGGAGACAAACTGTTGAATATAAGCATCATTACTGAATTCCTGATTACACAGGAAAGAAACAGCAGCGCGACGGACATATTCACTATCCTCATCTTTTAGTAAAGTAGCAATCTGGCCGAGATAAGGTTCACTAAGAGGCTTTTGGCCGGCCAAAGCATAAATGGTAGAGCGACGGACATAGCTATCTCCATCTTTTAGTAAAGCGGCAATCTGGCCGAGATAAGGCTCACTAAGAGGTTTTTGGCTGCCCAAGGCCTTAACGGTAGTGCTGCGGACATCACTATCTTCATCTTTTAGTAAAGCGGCAATCTGGCCGAGATAAGGTTCACTAAGAGGCTTTTGGCTGCCCAAGGCCTTAACGGTAGTGCTGCGGACATCACTATCTTCATCTTTTAGTAAAGCGGCAATCTGGCCGAGATAAGGTTCACTAAGAGGCTTTTGGCTGCCCAAGGCCTTAACGGCAGCGCTGCGGACATTACTATCTCCATCTGTCAGTAAAGCGGCAATCTGGCCGAGATAGGGTTCACTAAGGGTTTCCAGGCTGCCTAAGGCATCAATGACATAGCGGCGGACATGGCGGTCTGAATTTTGAAGTAAAATGGTAATCTGGCTAAGATATGGCTCATTAAGGATTTTCTGTCTACCCAAGGCCTTAACTGCAGCTCTGCGGACACCACTATCTTTATTTTTTAGTAAAGTAGCAATCTGGCCGAGATAAGGTTCACTAAGAGGCTTTTGGCTGCCCAAGATTCCAACGGCAGCACTGCGGACATCACCATCTTCATCTTTTAGTAAAGTAGCAATCTGGTCGAGATAAGGTTCACTAAGAGGCTTTTGGCTGCCCAAGATTCCAACGGCAGCACTGCGGACATCACCATCTTCATCTTTTAGTAAAGTAGCAATCTGGCCGAGATAAGGTTCACTAAGAGGCTTTTGGCTGCCCAAAGCATAAATGGCAGAGCAACGGACATAGCTATCTCCATCTGTTAGTAAAGCGGCAATCTGGTCGAGATAGGGTTCCCCAAGGGTTTCCTGGTTCCCCAAGAACTTAACGGCAGAGTGGCGGACATCGCTGTTTTCACTTTTGAGTATGGCAACGACCTGTTGAAGAATATTATCAAGAAGAAATTCTTGGTTTGTTAAGGCATCAATGGCAGACTGACGGATATAACGGCTTTCATATTTTAGGAAAGGGACAATCTGTTGGAGATAAGACTCGCTGAGGTTTTTCTGGCTACCCAAAGCATCAATGGCAGAGCAACGGACATAGCTATCTTCATCTGTTAGTAAAGCGGCAATCTGACCAAGATAGGGTTCCCCAAGAGTTTCCTGTCTACCCAAGGCCTTAACGGCAGCGCTGCGGACATCACGATCTTCATCTGTTAGTAAAGCGGCAATCTGGCCGAGATAGGGTTCCCCAAGGGTTTCCTGTCTACCCAAGGCCTTAACGGCAGCGCTGCGGACATCACGATCTTCATCTGTTAGTAAAGCGGCAATCTGGCCGAGATAGGGTTCCCCAAGGGTTTTCCGGCTGCCCAAGGCATCAATGGCAGCGATAGTCAAATCGTTTTGGGAACTTGTAATTTGAGAAGCGATAATTGAAAGGCTGTGGTCTGGAAAGTTTCCTTCCCAGGGTATTTCTTCCAGACGTTTTAGGGCAGCTATTCTTACATTCGGAGAAGGATCCTGTAGGGCTAAGGTTAGTCCTTTGATATTTCGATCAGATGAAACCAAATTTTGTTTGTAGTTATCAGAAACCACTATTTCATATGGTATTTGGGCATGTACGGTATGCACTAGGAAGAAAAATATAACTGCATGTTGAAGAATTCGAAACATATTCGGTCAGGGTTATTTATAAATTTTCTACTGATGCTGAGCTGTTATTACACCCGTGTTTATTAAAAGTGATAAAATAATACTTTTCATACAATTTTTACAACTTCTAACTCCATGTTGCTGGCTCCATTTTAACGGCCCTTTAAATGGGCCATGCCCACTCCACCCAAAAGAATCATTTACCCCGCCAAAAGAGTCCAAAAAACTCGTCCAAAAAAACAATGACCAAAAAACCACAACCAGGACCGTTTTTTTGGACTGCCGATCAGTGCCGAGCAGGCTACCTAAAAACAAGAGAAGCCAGCCACAACGTAGCCAGCCTCTCCATGCTCTCAATGAGTAAAAAGAATCCAGGGTCTACAACCCGAAAAACAAAAACAGCAGCAGGTTCCAGATATCCCACGGCCGCCCACCAGGGCGCAGGTGCGGCTTCGTTCGTTCAAAGGTTTCTTTAGCCATAGCTTCAGTTTTTAAGTGATCAAATAGCTTTATACAACCATATTCAGAATACGCAACCAGTCACTCACCTCCCAATCCGGAAACTCTCCACCAGGATCTCCTGCCGCAGCAGCTCCAGCTCCATTTCCAGATCATCCATACCCTGCTGCTTCACCAGCCATTCCCGCTTCGCGTTCAGAAAATCTCCCGGGCTGATCTCCTCCTGCCGGTATCGGTCCTCCTCCATCCGGAACAACTGCTCGTCGATAGCCAGCAGCTCGCGGCGAGCGGCCAGCTGCTCCCTGCGCAGCAAGAAATCAGCATAGAGCTTGGCCACCCTTCCCCGGGCGCGCGCTGCCTGCAGCGCCCCCTTCTCCTCGATGCTGCGCCGCCGGGCGGCGTTGCGATGCCTATCCCGTTTCGCCTGATACAAGATGCCAGTGTTGAAGCCCACGCTCGGGCGCGGGTCGCCCGCAACCGTGTACGTCAGCCCGACATCCGGCACGTACTTCAGCCATTCCCCCTTCCGATCCTCCCGGAACTCCAGCAGGTCCGCATGCACCTCTGCCGCATAGAAGCTGTCGATAGCAGCATACAAGTCGCCCAGAGGCGGCAGCTCCTGGGCGCCGGCAACCCGAACCAACAAACAGCAAAGCAAAATATCCATGTACCTCATACCCCCTCAATTTCAACCGTTGTCAAATAGCCCGTGAAGCTCGCCGGTTGCAGTTCCGCCTCCCGGTTGCGGCGTTCCAGGGCTTCCCGTTGGCGGGCATTCTTCGCCCGCTCCTGCTCCAGCAGCGCAGCGATTTCCGCCTGCAACTCGTACGCCCTGGCATAATCCGGCTGTAGCACCTTTCGCTTCCGCTCCTTTACCAGTTGCCCATAAAGGCGTTCCCGGGCCACCATATCCGCCTCCATTTGCAGCTCCACCGCCAGTTCCGCCAGCCGCAGCGAGTGGTGAGCTGCCGCCTCCGCCCGGCTTTGGTTCTCCAGCCTCAAATGGCGCAGCTGCTCCCGCAGCACCGGTATCCGTGGATTGGGTTCGTAGACGAACACCTCTACCTCCACCGAATCGTACAGCTCATGGAAGATGGCCCCCCGCAGGAAGCCCGATTCAAAGCGGCGCAGCTCCGAAGTCACCCCGTTTGCCGTCACCAGGAACGGGCGGTCTGCCGCCACATCCAGCCTGGCGATGATGTGCCTGCCTACCAGGTGCTGGAGGCTATCGGCGCCAATACCCACAAAGCGGTGCTCCCGGAAGAAGAATTGCCGTCCCGTATGCGAAGGGATCACCTCTTCCACCACCAACTCCGATTGATCCAGCACCACCAGGCTATCGCCCTGCAGCAGCACCGCCCTTCCCGGCTTAGCCTCCAGGCAATAGCCTTTCCCGGAAAGCAGCAAGCTTCCCTTGTGCGCCCGGTACTGCACCTCCAGCAGGTCCTCCGACCGCTGAAACTCCAGGTACAGGTGTTGCATCGTACCGAACAGGCGGTTGTAGGACGTCCAGAAGCCATGCTCAAAGAGCGGCCGCAGGAAGAGCCCCAGCGACAGAAACAGGCAGAACATCACCGCCTCCGCCCGCAGGTCGCCCGTACGGATCCGGTAGCCGGGATTGCTGGGGATCACAAACGGGTTCTTGGTAATAGGGTAGAGTAGAGGCACCCCCTGCAACGTCATCATGTCCAGCATCAAATGGGAGAAATAAGCAAAGAAGAACACCAGCGCCATACTGTTGGCGCCGGAGGAAAGCTTCTCGATAATAGCGACAGCCAGTGTCAGCACCGCCAGCGTCACGCCACTATGCGTAATGGTTCGGTGGCCGTAGCGGCGGTTGATGCTTTGCGATAGCGGCTTCAGCAAGCTGCCGATCAAAGTCTTCGGGTGGTCAATGTCCGGCAGCAAAGCTGCGCCGACGGCCAGCCCCATATAAACTGGAGAAGCGAAGACATTAACCCCCGATAAGGAACTACAAATACCAGTGAATACCAATCCACCGATAACATGGTTAGGTGCTCTCATAGCTTTATACATTCATTAAACAAACCTGCGCTTCAACGCCCGGAAGATCTTCCTCGAAAAGATCGCCACGATCAGCGCCACGCCCCCCAGCAAGCGGAAAGCCCCGGAGTGGTGCCCCAGCTCGCTGCCCATATAGCGCAGCGCCATCAGAGAAGAAAAGGCGACAATCAACGGGATGCTGAAATCTATCTCCGACTTAGACGCCGTGTGGCGTACCTCATGTAGCACCTCCAACGAAACCACCGGTTCTTTGCCCAGGCGCTCCACCAGTTCCACTACAAACAGCGGAATCCCCTGGGTATTCTCCCAGACCCGGTTCAAAAACGCCTCATAATCCTCGATGCGGTCGGCAAAAGGCTGCGCCAGGCGAGACGCCAGCTCCAATGTTTCCGGGCGAGACAGCGGTTGGAGCTCGATACGCTCAAAGTTGGACAAGAACGTCGCATGCTCGATCTTGATGCGGCGCGCCGCGGCGATGATATGAAAATGGTTCTTCAGCTTCTCCAGGATGCTCACCCCGTACTTCGTGATATCCGTCAGGTCGTCAAAAACCAAGGTGAACTCCTTCGGCTTCGTTGCATCGATCGCCAGTTCGCACAGCCGCTTGATGCTCTCCTTCGTGGCGATCCGCTCCAGTTCCTCGCGTTTCTCCACTTCCAGCAACAAGCGAAGCACCTCGTCCTTATCATCATCAAAAAGCGTGAGCAATAACCCTCCAAGAGTTTTCTTTGGCGACCGGAAGTCGTCCATCCGGATGATCCGCTCCCGGTGGTAGTTGTCCAGCAAATGTGACTTACCAATACCTTGCGACCCCAGCAGCAACACATTCACCCGCTTCTCACTCAGATCGTGCAATCTTTCCATTTCCCCCTTCCTTCCCACATGAAAGCTCGTCATGCCCCGTTTCGCCGGAAACACCAAAACCGGCTGCTGCCGGCGCAGCCGCTGCCATACCCGCCGCAGGACGTTCCGTTCCCGTTCGATGCCGCGCACCGCCTGTCGCAGTTGCTGCTCGTCCACATGCAAATAGCGTTCCGTCGTCTGCTGGCTGCTATGCCCCAGCAGCTTCTGCACCACCCGGATATCCTCTCCATTATTCGCAATTCGCGTAGCATAGTAATGCCGCAGCATATGCGGATTCACTGCATTATTGGTGTACTTCATAATCCGCCGGTAAACCGACTTTCTGGAAAGATGCGCCTGATCACTTTGGCCGGAAGGCGGGAAAAGAAAAGCATCGGGGTCATTCCACTCCACCCCTTTCCCTTTCCTGCGGTAATTCGCATACGCCTCGATGATCCGGCTTGTAATGGGAATACGGCGAAACTTGTCCTTGGAATGCGCCCGTTTCTTCAAGCTGAACACCACCAACTGCTGCTCCATGGGCCGCACATGCTTCACCTGCAGGCGCACCACTTCGGTGACCCGCAATCCGGCGTCCATCATCAATAAAGCGATCAACTGGTACTTGGCATTAGCGCGCGAAAGCAATAAATCCAGTTGCTGGCGAGTGGGCAGCTCGATGTTCGAAACCATAGCTTGAAATTTGTGTTCGCGCTACCCATTGGCGAGCAATCAATATACAGGAGTGACAGGGTAAAAGTCAACATTTCCGGATTTTGGCGAAAAAAGTTTTTCAGTACCGGGGGGTACGGGGGGGGGACAAAAAAGGCATTTTGTCCCCCAGCTGGATGAGGGTAAAGGGGGGCGGGATTTGGGCTTACTTCCGGCAAAATCCTGTCATTTTTGTGACAGGCTTGCTGAGATAACCAGCCTGCTTACATACTTTAAGAAATAGGATCAATTGGGTTTATCCTAAAATACCTATTTTCAGAAGACAAAAGCACCATGAAAAAGATGGAACATCTGGAGCGCATAACGATCGGCCCGGAGATCTGCCACGGCAAACCCTGCATCCGCGGCATGCGTTGGCCGGTGGAAGTCATTTTGGATCTGCTTGGTTCAGAAATGACGATTGAGGACATCCTGGAGGATCATCCCGAGTTAGAGAAAGAAGATATCATAGCCGCTCTCAACTATGCCAGGTTACTCGTGTCCGGCCAAACCATAAAACCGGCAGCCTGATGAAAGTGCTCTGTGATGTACACATAGCAAGAAAGGTAGTTCGTTTCTTTAAAGGCCAGAAACCCTACGCCGGCTCCGTATGCAAACATTTGCCCGTATGCGCCTCCCACAATTTGGACACCCAGCAGCAGAAACAGTAGCAATAGGATGCCCATCCTCAGAAAAATCGGCACGCACCACCTGAACCAGGTGGCCATGAAGGGTGAAGAGCCGCTTTCCGGTGCCGGCATCCCGTTTTTGGCCATTTCGGCCTAATTACCCGTTGGAATCAATAAGGATTATCACGATGCAGTGGCCAGGCTTTGCCAAAATCAGCGAGATACCTTAAATTCGGAATTCAACTAAAGGAAGGCCGAATGAAGCAAACGCGCTTACTCTTACTATTTATGACAGGGCTATTCGCTCAGCTCCCTGCCGGGTTTGAAACCTGCCTTTTACCCTGTGTCCTACTGGGTTATTATCTACACATGAGCTTTTTCAATTGAATAGAAATTGTTGTAAATTTGTTAAACACCAGAAAATGATGACTGTAATGATAAAAGACGATAAAGGGCGTGAGCTTCACGATAAGGTTACCCGAGGAGAAAAGCTTTCTGAAGAAGAAAACCAGCAATTGGAAAATTGGTATGCCCAGCAGGACAAGATGGAAGCGGAAGGCCACCAGGACGCTATCCAGGAAAGCCTCTTTCCTGGCCTGCAATCTCAAATTGAAGCGGCACTGGCGCAGCTGGTAAAATTAACCGGCAGGATACAAAAAGTAGCCGCAGAAAATGAGAGGCTCCGTAATGAGAATGCGGCGTTGCTCCAAAGATTATCCCAGAGAGTCAACTGAATGAACAACTGGCTGAACTCACAGAAGAGCAGCAACGGTTGCTGGAAGAGCAGCAAAGATTGTTGAAACTACTTTTGAGGGATAAAGGGTAGCAAAGTGAATATGAGGAAAATCCAGGCCGAGAAACCATTAGAGCACCATTTGGAGGTCAATTTTTGATCTGCAAAGGCCTGCCGTAATTGACATCTCCTATCCGGGAGGAATAAGTTAGCTTATCCCAGCCCATCTACTGCTCCTTATCTCTGGTTCACTCCCACTCCTCCTGCCCCTGCAACTGCTCCTTCGAGCGCCGCACTCTCGGCCGAGGCATATCCGCCCGCATGATACTATCGAATTGTTCCCGGGAAAGCCGTGGGCGGGTTGCTTCCGGAGGCGGGGACGGGCAAGCCATCAAGAAGGACAACAATAAGAAAAAGGCAAACAACCCGGAGAAACAAAGTACACTTTTCATTGGCCAAACATTTGAAGATGGAGCATAGAGGAGGAGCTGTCAAGTCCCGGAAAGACGGGAAGCAGGCCCGGCCCACTTCCCCTCTCCAGGCAGCGATCAAGGGGAGCAGCCCAGGCAACGGCCCGGGTCAGAATCCCCCTGCAGCTGTTCCTTTAGCGGGAAAACCGGAGGAGGCGCCCCGGGCGGCAAAGGGCGGCAACCCGGGCAACCCTGGCGGGACTCCTCCTGATCCTGCAGCTGCTCTTTCCCCATCACGTCCAGCGTAAGGCCACCCGGTACCGGCCGGCAGGAAAGGCAGTCCTCCTCATTTTGCAGTTGTTCCTTCAACGGCAGGGCAGCCGGCGGCTGCAAATCAAAGAAAGCGTCCTCGCTACAAGCAGCAAGGGTGGCGGCCAGCGCGAAGGCCGCCAGGAAGGTTGTAGTTTTCATAGCACAAATAGTTAGTAAAACAAAAAAGGCAGCCCCGAGAGGCTGCCGGTAAAGAAATTCGCAAAGGGTAGCTGAATAAATCTGTCTTTTGGAACTGAGGTTAGCCTGAATGCTTTTGTTTTTTACGCCCTTTTTCCTTGATGAAAAAGGGCCAAAAAATCAAGGCTGTAGAGCGATTTGGATAGTACTAAGGCTGAATTTTTCACCAGCGCGGCCCAAGCCGTTCGCACGAAAGGCCAATGGTTTTGTCTGAGTTGCCTGGTTATTGGGAGATACTTTAAGGCGGAGCATTGCCATTGGGGCTCACTTTTGGGCAGCTTAGCGGCCCTGGAGAAAATTCAGCCTAAGTACAATAAACCAAATCCCTCTAAGGCCAGTCGGCTTACCAAGCCCGGCCTACCCGTGGCTGCCACACAGTTGGACATCCATGTCAAAGAACCTGAAACCCCAGAAAGGCGCAGGCTCTTTTTTCAATCAGGAAAAGAAAAAAAGAACGGGCAGCCGTTTCCTGGAAACAGCTACCCGTTGCGCCCGCAATATACACGAAAAGTGTACAGTTTGTCAATTATTTGATTGCAAAACTTTCATTTCGAACCGGAAGCCCGGTTCCTGCAGCAGGCAATCCAGGTAACGTTCCGACAGCAACACCACGGCAAAAAAGCGGTTGCCCGGCAATCGGCCGGTACTGCTATTATCGAAAGCGATGGGGCAGGAGCAGGGCGGATCCGCCCACACCCCGATGGGCAAGACGGAAGAAAAAACCGGCTCCAGCGGCGATTCCACGGCCAGCAAGCCGGAGGCCCTGTCCAGCAAAACGATGAAGCCCTCCCAGCCCGGGCAGGGCGTCGAAGCCTGTTGCCCCTCCGGCAGGTAGCACCATATCCCGTCGCTATCAGGTTGGATGTTGAGGCTGAGGAAGCAGGAGTCCAGGTTGAAATAGCCTTTCACCAGCAGGGTGTCCGGCGGATGGGTGCAGGAGTGGGGGAGTGGGGGCGTTGGGACGTTCGGTGGGGGCTTTTGGCAGGCGGGAAGGGCGAGGCCTAGAAAAAGGAGGAAGGTTTGGGTTCTCATAGTATACGGGATTTGGAGATTAGGTAAGTTTTGGGAATTAGGTTTTTGGATTTTGGAGAGTGCAAAGGGAAGTCGGAAGTGCGAATTCGGAAGTCGGAAGCGACCGAAGGGAGTCCCGCCTCCGTCACCGGCGGGCGAAAGCCCGTACCGACGAAGGAGGCCGGGATGCGAAGGCGGAAAACCTCAATGGTGGCTATCGTTTCCCAATGCCAGCGGCTGGCGGGCAATGATGCGGAAGTGTATCCGCTTACCCGCGGCGCACTCCCAGAAGCCCGGCGGCCACACCACCCGGTACTCGCTCACCTCATCGTGGCCGATAAAGAGGAAGGTGCGCTCCGGCGGCGGGCAGCCCTCCACCCGGAAGAACGCCCGGGCAGAGCACCACGCCCCAATCCCTGGCGCCTGGATGCGGAGCACCTTCAGGAAGCCGAGGCCCACATGGCGGACGATCGTGCTGTCGATGCTGAACGATAGAGCAGGGGAGGAGAGGGGCCGGCTCTGGCAATTCACCTCCAGCACCCCCGCATCAAAATCCACCCACCCCTCGTAGACGAACTGGCAGGGGTCGATGCAATTGGTGCCCGGCACCATATCCGGCGGGTCATACTCCGGATGCGGGCAGGCCGCCGAGGCCGTCGGCGTATCCACCCGGACAAGCGGCGCGGCGCCCGGATTATCCGGTAGTTCGTCCAGGGACGCGCCCTTCTGGCAGGACAGGAAAAACAATGGCAGAAGAAAGATCAAAACAGTTTTCATAGCTTAGTAATTTTGGGTTTCATGCAGCACGCAAGCCGCAGCGTATTCTATATTCACCTCTAACCGGCGGGCGTCAATCTTCAGCAGGGAAGGCTGCTGCTGGTCGAACACCACCACGTAGTACCAGCCCTGGTACACCACCGGCACCGTGACGTGCATCCCCCGGCAGAAGCCTTTAAACAGGAAATACAGCGGCCCCTCTTCCCTTTCCCGGAAATAGATGCAAAACGGATAAGCGCCCATCGGCTTGAAGAAAGGCGCCAGCTGGCGGAACTGGTGGAAACCATAATCCTTCAGCTGTACAACCGCCTCGCCCCGTTGCAGGCAGCGGGCGCCCTCGAAGAGCTGAAGGACATTGGTGGTGACGGGGATCTTATCTTCAGAAGAAAAAGGCTGCTGTCCATAGCCGGCCAGGGCCAGGAGGCAGAGCAGGAAGAAACAGGAGGTTTTCATAGTGATAGCTTGAGTGCGTTAAAGAATGATCTTCAACACCTCTAACTGTTTTCCGGGAGGGAAGATAGGGGGAATTAGCGAACCACCTGTTTGACATTGTTTTTGACGTCATAATAATTTAGTGGAGAGCATACGTGAGAAGCCCGAAAAATTCAGGCACTTTTTGTCAATGAGGTTTGTTTTAAGAGCAATTGTATCTACTTTAATATTTCCCTATCTTAACCCAAAAGACAGCATGAAAATAGTCGATATCAATAGAAACCTGGTGGGCATTGCTCAGTCAGCTGAGCGCCGAAAACCGTCTGGAACTGGCATCTCGGCTGATCAACTCCCTTAAGGCCTCTGAACCGGAAGAAAGGGAGGAAAACGGCGCATCGGAGTTCTGCGAGCCCCCGCGCAAAATACGGTACGAACCCGATTCCGGCCCAATTGGGTTTTCAATAGTTACTTTAGCCTTGGTAATCGCCTTCATCCATAAAAGATTAAGCCCCCGGCAGCACCCCGCCGGGAGCCATGCACTACAGCAACCGCCCCTGTAATGGCGGCGCCGGGCACCACAGCCAGCACTGCCCCCCTACCCCGCTGAGGCAAGAGAACCGGCCAGCCAGCGGCCCGCACCAAGCCCGCCAAGCCTCAGCCGCCCCGGCCGGCAGCGGCGCCAGGACAAACACCGGCACGCCCAGCCCCAGGGCAAAAGCCACCGAGCCCCAGGAGCCCGAGCCATGGCCCGCAAACTGGCGGGAAACGCGGACAGCCCCCGGGCACGGCCCACCGGGGAACGCCACCAGGCAGCCCCGCCCAGCAGCCACCGCCCGCACCAGCGCCGCTGAACGCGCCGGCACCGCAAACGCCCCGGAGCCAAAAGCCGACGCCCGAAACACCTGAGCCGATGGGCGAGCCGCCCGCACCGCCGCGTCAACCCCCGAAGCGCAGCCCACCAAGGCCGAGCAAGCCGATGGGAGAGCCGCCGCCAGCTGGCCCGGCAGAGAAGCCGGGGACGAAGAAGCAGACCGCGAGCCGGAGAAGCCCACCGTGGAAAAGGAAGAAACAGTAGAAACGATAGAAGACAACATGATAGAAAGGATGACAGCGCGGGAAGAGCAGCACGCACCCGCCGGCCCGAGCGCCGACACAGCCAGCAGGCACTGCAGCCTTACTGCCGAAGCGAGCCGCTGCCATGGCGGAGCGCCCGCAGCCGCGGAAGCGAGCGCGCCCCTCCCCTAGCCTACCCAAGCGAGCTGCACAAGGCGAGGACGTACGGCCATGGCAAGCGCCGAGCGAGGCAGTAACTTGCAGGGGCTGCTGGCTGTGTGGTTAGACAACCGCAAGAGAAGCCCTCTTTCCGGGAGACGCAACGTTGTTGTTGGAAGGATACGGGGAGAAGCAGATGGACCTTCTTCACTTCAACTCACATGGGGTTCAGTTCAGCCCTTTTCGTCTCTTCTTTCAGATAATCTAGAAACCAATTTCTTCAACTCATCAAACTCAGCGCGCAGATCTCCCTGCGCATCCCTCTGACTCTCCTGCACCGCAATGCGGGCTAAATGCTGAGCACGTTCTTCCTGAAGCTCCATCACCTTTTGCAGCAATTCCTCCTTTTGCGCCCCTTGCTGCTCATAGCGTACCTCCCAATCTGCGGCCTTCTCTCGCAACCTTTCATTCTCCGCCTGCCCAGTTGCCAGTGCCTGAGCCATCTTCTCCGCAAGCTGTTGCTGCTCGGCAAGCTGCTCTTGAGCCGTCTGTAGATTGATTGTCAGCTCCTCATTAGCTTTCCTGGCGAGGGCCAGGTCACTCTTCGCAGCATTCAGCAGTTCCTCTAGGGAAACCGCCTGTTCTTTAGCCTCCCCCTCCGCTTTAGTCAGCTCGCCCAGGAGTTTCGCGAAGAACTTACCCAACTGCCCGTAACTATACTGGTGAAGCGCCCGCTGGCTACTGTACTTGAGGTCCATCAACCTACGCTCATCCAGTTCCAATTCAAGCAGGTCGTAGTTGACCAGCTCTACGCCTATATCATCGAAGCGTTCAAACGGGAGCGTTGATTTGAGTTGAGATACCCGCCCTTTACTAATGCCTTTAATATCTGCGTATTCGCTGGCGGATATGTACCGGGTGCCGTCTATGGTGCGCATGTTACTGCTTTTTTAGTTAGTGCAAGATAACTATTAAACTTTAATTTAGCTATTAAACTTTAGCACAACAAAAAATTAAATCTTCTTTTACAGAGACCTATGTGCCTGCCGGCAGGAGCGGCAAAGAGGGCTTTTGCCCTCCAGTTAGTTTGAAAGCAGCCTCTGAGTGGGTGCACCACGCGTGGCCATGGCAAACGCCGAGCGAGGCAGCAACTTGCAGAGGCTGCTGGCTGTGTGGTAAGCCAACCCAGAAAGGACAGCCATCCAGCGAGAAGCAAGGTAGACGATAGTGGCAGGCAGGATATAGGTAGAAGAGTACAGGACTGACCTGTTTTTTATCAACCTGGTCAAAAAAAAATGCACAGGGCGTTCGATGCGAAAATCCATTCGCCCTACCAGCACTGTGCATATAGAGGACTTTTCGTCCTGGCGTATGCAAGACACACCAGGCGCAGGGCACTCCCGTGAAATACCTAGCTCAGCTCAGCTCATTTCACGGGATTCAACGGTAGCCATCCGGCCATACCTTTGAGCTACGGGACGAACACCAGGCGGAAACCCTGGTCGGGAAAGCGAACCTCGGGGTCTTCGTAGTCGCGATCAGCCAGCCGGCAGCGAGACGCAATGTAGAGCAACGAGCCACCGCGCAACACACGGTACCAACCCGATTCCGGCCCTCTCGGATCCTGATCCTGGCTACCTTTACTTTGGGAATAGTAGTCTTTATCATACCTATCCCAGCACCATTCCCAGACATTGCCGCTCATGTCGTACAGCCCAAGCTCGTTGCTTTTTTTCTCGCCAACGGGGTGGGCCTGAGAATTGGAATTATTACTGTACCACCCCACTTCGTCCAGCTTATTGCTCCCGGCATACTCGTATCCCCTACTCTGCTGTCCTCCCCGGGCAGCATACTCCCATTCAGCTTCCGTCGGCAGCCTGTAGCCGTTAGCCTTCCAATTGGGAGTTATATCCTTGCCGTTAATGGCATAAACCTCCTCCCGCCCTTCCTTACGGCTACGCCAGTTGCAGTACTCCACTGCATCATACCAACTTAGATTAATAACCGGCCGCTTGCCACGCCCCCAGCCTTCATCTTTGGGCTTATCCCGTTTTGTAGCCTCACAAAAATCGTCATACTCATCGAAGGTGACGGGGTAAGTACCCATATAAAAGCTACTGACCGCCACCTTATGAGCATCAGATCCTTCCCCCATCTCAAAAGAACCGCCTTCTACAAAAACCATATCTTTTAGCGCGGAAGGCATTTTCTTGATGAGGTTCTCCTTTACCGCCGGCTTTGGAGCAAGCACATCTGCTTTTAACGGTATCTCAGGTTCCGGATCAGCCCGCTCCTTCAACTCCTGTATCCGCCGGCGTGCCTCCCGGACATATTTCCCTCTGGGCGAATTACGAATATACCTTCGATACCCAACCACAGACTTTGAGCTGACTGCCTGCTTCCAGGCTTCCTCATCCTGCTGTTCCAACTCCTCCATCCGTGCTTCCGCCTCCTCTGCATGATGGCCATTGGGAAAAGCATCGAGATAATCATCGTAGACAGCTACCGTATCAAGCGCTACCGCTTTTCGCCAGGCTGCCTCATCCTCATCCGCCCTGGTGGAAAGGTGAAACACAAACTCCCCGCCCACATCCCCCGTCTTGAACAACACCCCGCCCACCGGCGTCTGCCGGGCATTATGCGGCGTCACCCTTTTCACATGCTGGATCAGTTCAGATGCCGGCACCAGGGGGCTGTTATTGAGCTCCAAGTAACTCAGCAGCGCCTTGGCAAAAGGGCTGTGATCTCCATGCAGCCCATCCTCCACCGTTTCGATCTGCCCGGCGGCCAGCGCCCAGCGGGAGGGCAGGCCTTCCACCACCTCCGCCAAGGCGGCAGCGCCTACATCCTTACTCGCAAAAAGAGAACCGGAAAAGCAGCTGTCGACGATGAGGAAAGTGTGGAAACTATTGATGGCGCGGATGCGGTTGACCAGGTTGGCATTGGAGAAGTAGTGCCAGACCGCCCCTGCAGGCGCCTCCACCGGCACCAGGTGGCCGGTCCGGTCGGAGCGGTCATAAAAACCGTGGCCGGAAAAATAGACCACCACATTATCCTGAGGCTGGACTTCCTGGCTGAGCTCTACCAGGTGGGTATAAAGATTAGCGGCGGTAGCCTCCTGGTCAAATAAGGAAACCGTATGATCAGGCTGGAAGCCATACTTCTCCTGCAGGACCCTTACCAGCTGCGCTGCATCGCGCACACAGTTAGACAGTTTAGGATGGTGTTGATACTCATTGATGGCAATGGCCAAGAGGTAATTGGCGCCGGTAGGGCGAGAGCGCTCTGCTGCTTCCAAGTTGATCCCTTTGTCTTTCCCCTTTGCCATGGATGGATTCCTGCTTGCAATGTTGGTGCGGGGTGTAAATTATCAAAATCTATTGAAAATGACAGCTTGTAAAGGGTAGTTTCAGGAAGTGCTCTATATCAAAGCGCTGGCGATAGGCCCAGTATACCTCTTCGAGGGTTAATTCTTCGGCACGCTGCCCCCATACGCCCAGCCACATGCGCCTCTTGAATATAGGCTCCTTTGTCTGGGCATCCAGCAAACGCACGCTTACCAGCCGAAAGGGCTTATCTTTCATATTCATACCTCGTTTGCTACGGATCATCATATTGTCTCAGGCTTGCACTTGTACCAGCACCCGCCGCCCATTGGACAAAGCCACTCCAAAGGTGTTCTCCTTATCCGGCGGCAGTTCCCACTGCTCCGCCTCTGGGAGCTTGTACTTTTCTCCATACACAGCATTAGCTCCCCGCTGATCGGAGTTGTTAGCCCTTCTTTGCTCCTGCTCCCCGATACTGAGGGCTTTCCATACCGCCCGGTTGTTGGTTAGGCGGATGGTGTTCACTAAATGGGGCTGCTCATACAGCGGGGCGATATACTCAGGCGAACCGTAGTAACGATCTGATGCATTGACGGTCAAGTGTGCGCCAAAAGGCAATTCCTTATTGTCCACTAAATCCTTGACTTGCCGAGCAGCGAATGTATGCCCTTGGCTGGCTATGCCCTGTCGGCGGATACTCAGCGGAAGGTTCCATGGCGCCTCAGCTACCCCATATAAGGGCCGCCGCGCTGCCAAGCCAACCACTGATATGCTATAGCCAATATCCACTGGCCGGTTTCCCTTTACCCGGTTATTAGCCACATACACGTGGGAACGATCAGGAAGCGTTGGCGAATGAGGCCGTATCAATGAACTGCCGTCTGTGTTGAGCAAGTAAAACTTTTCAAACGGTTTAGCCATATAACCGCTTTTCAACGATAAGAGCTTTTGCTCCAACTCTAAATGGGCACGCTGCTTTTCCTCTTCTGGATAATGGGCGCCTTCATGCAGGCAGTTTATTGCATCCGCTATGCTACTGTATTGATAATGATAGCAGCGGCTTAGGCTAACTGCCGTAACTGACCGGGCAGATTGCTGGCTAGCTAGGCCCATCACTAAGTTGGCCAAAGCTTTGCTTTTTCCAACCTCCAGTTGTAATATTGAGTGGCAGAACGACTCGGTGGCTTTGTTTTTTCGCACAATCCAAAGTTCCGATGTTGTTCTGTCTTTTCAAAATTTACCTCTAGCACGTCCAAAGTCTAGTTAATGTCTCATTAGGGGAATGGGAGAAATTCCCTCGACTTCAGGCGAAGATTTTAGTCTGATAAGCGTTGGCTATCTTTGAGGGATGCAACACTACCGTAAGACTTCCCATTCAGTCTATGATATAAAATACCACACTAGTGTGAATTACGAAATATCGAAAGCCAGTGCTTAGCGGCGAAGTAGCCCATCGCTGCCGAGAACCAATTAAAGAGGTTTGTAAGGCGAACAAAGTTGGGATACTCACTGGGCATTTAAGCAAGGACCATGTCCATATATTCGTCTCTGTGCCCCCATACTTGAGGGTTAGAAACTGATGCAATTGCCATCTTGGTTACAGATATACTCCATGATCAGGTTTATGAAACCTCATACCTGCAAAAAAGAAATACATTCAAAATATCTCCATTTGCGCGGGGGAACACAAATTCGCCTATTCTTTCTTTTTTACCGCTGTTCAGCGATTTAGTTTCCAATTCTAAAACGCCATGATAGAGGTCGGCCGGTTCATCTCCGCGCCTGCAATAGATTTCGAGATTATCATGCTTGTCAGAGCTTTCAGCCTGGAGATTGAAGTTGACCTCTATTTCATCTTCAGGATATGGAGGAACCGCCTGGAAGAACAATTCGAGTCGGTTCACTGTCACAGCCTGCTTGTTGGGCAGATAGGGGAACATCGCCTGGTTCAGCCATAGGCCCAGCTTTTTCTCAGGTTGCCCTTTATCCTCCCGGAACAGGCGCCAGGCATCGGGCATTTCATGTTTTACGTCAAAGAACCTCAGTCCTTCTCTCGGCAGGAAGCTTTGAGCAGCTTCATTAGCTGCCTGCCGCAAAACACCTCCTCCCTCCCGGGCGGTATAATTCAAATGTATGATCAGGTCGTTAATGGTATTAAGGTCAAAGAAATTATTCTCAACCGGTAATTCTATTCGCCAGGTACTGATGGCTCCGCTGAATTCAAAGGGCAGATAGCGTTCATCCCGGAAGTTCAGCTCAAACATCCCGGAATCGTTCTGGGCGTTCGAGGTGGCAATGGCCTCTCTGGCGCCATATTGCCGAACTATGCGGGGGTCGTCAGGCTTTTCCTGATATCCATTGCAGAGCCCGGGAGCGTCACAGCATTCGCCAGGTATGATGGCCAGCCTTGGGTCTATCCTGGTTTTGCTACTCAGCAGGGTAAGGCGGCAGTTGATACTCGTATAGGGGCCTACGACGGCGGGGATGGAGAGGCTGACGTTCTTGATGCGCCTCATGTATTGGCCGGGATAGTCCAGGTCGAACATCCATTCCGGCAGTTCAATCTCGCAATAGCCCGTGGTTTTCAGCTGCAGCATTGCCAGCGGAAATTGTGCCCGCATAGAAATATGCTTGCTTATTTCGTACTGCCTGTGGTTTTTGTCGAGGTAGGATTGCTCCATAACCTGCAGGGCCAGTTGCAGACGGTCTCCGGTAAGCAGCCCTTCGTGCAGGTTGTCCCACAGTTCTTCATCAATAAACTTTTCTGTGGTAAAACCCTGTTCGAAATTATAAGCCCGTTGGGCCTGCCGGGCGGTGCAAAGCGCCAGTTCGTACATCTGATAGTAGAGCGCGGCTGTTTCTCTCTGCAACCACAGGTACAATTCCTGATTGGTAAATTTATCGCGGAGGAAACGCTGTACGGTGGCAGCCTGCTCCACCTGCACCTGATGGTTATTCAGTTCCTGAAGGGCAATATCCCGTTGCCGTTCTGCCGCCAGTATCTGCCTTTCGATCCGCTGGATCTCGATGGTCAGCACATCAACCTGCTGTATCCAGTCTTCCTCGCGGCGCTCCCAGCCGGCTTCGGTCAGCCTTAGAGAAGCCGTGGTAGTTGCGGTTTCGGCCAGCGAGTTGGAGATCCTGGCCGCAGTAGAGAACACGCTTGCTAATTTGGAGCCCGCAGGTACCTGTTCCAAAGAGATTGCCAGCGGGCCGGCATTGCCCACCCACATATCGGGGGTGACGCCTGCGATCTGGGCGATGAACTCCGAAGTCCTGGCTGCGATCATCAAACCAAGAGCGGCTTCGGTTAGGGCCTTGTACTGTTGTTCTCCGGCATTCAGGCCATTTTCGATTAATGTTTGATAGTAAAGCAGTTGGGTTTGGGTAACCTCCTTCGCCTTTTTAAGCGCCTGTAACTGCCAGTCGGCCTCCCGCCACTGGTTTTGCCGGATAGTGAGGGAGCGTTTCAATAGCTGACGCTCCTGGCCGGCGCGCAGGGCGGCGAGGTATTCCGCATCTCCCTTTTCGTAGGCGGCGAGCAGAGCGTTACCCATAACGCGCACTTCACTGGCCAGGCCCTGAGCCTGGTTGATCAGGAAAGTAAAGCGGTAGGGGCTGTCCGGGCAACAGCAGTTGTTATCGTCTCCGCAAACATTCATTTCGGTTTTCCAGCCGTCGCGGAAGGGGGTGTCTCCCCAGTATTTCATATCCCGCCCGGCTTGCCCGTTGCGCAGCAGCTGTTCATCGAGGCAGGAATGGATCAACGCCAGGCGGTCTTTCACCTTTTCGTAAAGAGCGACCAGCCGGGGGTTGAGGGCAGGGGGGAAAGGAGTGAAACCAGATACCTCCATAAGTTCGGCGGCATTGTCCTGTAAGTATATCGTCTGAGGTTGTTCTCCCAGTATCTTGGCTGCTGTATCAAAAATGAGTCTGGCCTGTTGAAATGCTTCCGGAGAATGTTTGCACTGCATCAGGGCATTCCCCCACTTCAGGAGGGTTTCGAGGAAGGACAACAGGACGAGCCGCCTCCGGGCTACCTCGCAGGATACATCACCGTTCTGGCAACATTTGGCTGCTTCATCATCCACTATCAGGCTACCGTCAGGAGCTGAGATTACAGATGGTTCAGAAGCACTGCACCAGGTATTATCCCTTTCCAGAGGATTGTATTCGAGCTTGTACCAATTTAACGCGTCTTCGTAACGGCAGTGCGGGATGAGCTGATTGGCCAGAGCAATCACCGGGCTGAAGGTAGAAAGAGGAAAGATCGGGGCGCCCGGTTCAAAGAAAGCAAAATAGGGATAGGCGCAGAGCCCTCCCGGATAATCACAGCTTGCTTCCTCCGGAGCCACTACTTCCGGCAAGGCCTCGGCAGTATCGGGTGCGATATCATAACGGAAGCCCGGATTAGGGCTCGCGGGGTAACCGGCCGGTGGCAATCCACTTTCGACTTCGAAGTAGAGGGAGTCGCCCGTTCTGCCTGAAAAAAGCAAATCCGGTTCGCTTTCGTCTACCCGGATGCCTTCAGATGACCACCGCAGTGGCTGGAATTCTCCGTTGTGCAGGCGTGACCAGGCCAGGTATATCGTGGGTTCCGGCTTCCAGAATAACAGGCTGGGCAGGGCGTCCGCATCGTGCCAGCTCCAGTCTGCATGCTGGGTGACGGCCTCGTAGTACGAAGCATCTACCACCCAGAAATAATACTCATCGAGGGTAGGCTCGTGGCGCCTGCCGCAAATGGCGCAGCAACATTCCGAAGGATTGGGCTGGCACCGGGATTCAAACAGCATCGCTCCCGAAGCTTCGGATGCAGCGGCTACCCGGATGAACTTCGTACTCAACTCAACGGCAGCCTCGATCCAGTATGGGAGTGGCCCGGCCGGGAGGGAAGATGGAGGGTTGTTGGAGAGCCAGGATGGGCGGGCAGCTCTTTCCGGCTTTCCCATCAGGTTGAAGCCGTCCCTATCCATTGTCAGGCGATCGAGCAGGGCGGCAGCTCTTTCCTGCAAATGCAGGATACCGGTATGGGCGGGATGTTCTTCCACCGGCCAGTATTCCAGGCCTCCGGGCACGGGAACCGTCAGCGTTTGCCGGCGTAGTTGGTCTTCCAGGAAGCGGAAGGCCTCGTGCTCTCTGGCCTTTTCCAGCTCATCCCATTCCACCCAGTTTTCTTTATATACCCTGTGCTGTTTGCAGGCTTCCCAAACCTGGGCGATAGAAAATTTGAGATCCCAAAGCTGGGCAAAGCCCTTAGAGACCGGAAAAGCAGCTTCCAGCCCTATCCGGTTTCGGGCAACATAGGCCCGAACTGTGCTGACGGCCTCTTCTATACGGCTTGCTTTTTGACATAGGCCGGCTTCTACATCCAACAATAGCAGCTCGCTGAGCTGTTTTGGGTGGGTAACAAAACCGCCCCAGGGCAGTGCGACGCGATCCATGCCGCAGAGGAAGGTGAGTAAAGCCCGGTGTGCCCGCTCACGCAGGCCGTCGTTCAGCATCTTTAGGCTCTTGTACCGGCGGGGTTCGCCATTTTCGATCAGCCCGTCGCGGACAAAGCGGGTAAGCTGTGCGTTGCCGCCCTCGCTTTCGCCGGCATACATGTAGGCGGGATCATCTGACGCCCAGAGGTCCGGGCGGCCCTCCCGAATGTCTTTGGGTGCAAAGTGATGGACAAGCCGGTTGATGTATTGGTCTGCATGCCAGACGCGGATCGCCCAGCGCTCGTCCTCCAGCTCGGCGCTGCTCAGTTCACAGGCCTCGAAGTACCGAAGTACAAGGGGCGCGTAGTGCCTGTCGACATCCAGGTGGCGGGTCAGGTGGATGGGGTCGGGATGTACCTCCGCCGCCTCGTGGAATAGGAACCAAACCGGAAATTCTCGGGCGGTCCGGCTTGCCTTGCGCATAACCGTATAATCGAACAGGCGTTCGAAAAAGCCGTCGAACAGCGCTTGCTTCCTCGGGACGGAAGGCAGAGCGCGCTGATCTTTTGAGGGATCAGGAGGATAGAATTGGTCCAGAACGGGAAGGAAGTTGAAATTAAAGAAGGCCTTATGGGTGTCGAATTCATCTCCTGAGCGGTAGTAAGACCTGCCCAGGAAGTGCTCCTGATGGGCCAGCAGGTATCCTATTTCCGACTGGCCGTCGTCGGCTGCCGGTTGAGCGGATATCTGGTGGAGGTGGCATAAGGCCAAAGCTTTGAACGCTCGCAGGTAGGTGCGGCGGATGTCTCTTACGGTACTGTAGTAGCGCTTGGAGAAGTACGCACTGATAATAGCGGGCATATTGCTTTCTCTGGGCGTCAGTTTGGATTCCGCATACAGGCGCTCGAACGGGATGGTGGTGAGCTCCTTATTCGTGTCGGGGCCATGGTATTTCAGCTGGAAACCGGTATGTTGCGGGCGCACATCGTCGGGGTCGTCAAAATCCATAGCGGGCTGGATGAACTCTACTCTTAATTCGTAAGTGCCCCTATCGAGTTTCAACGGCAGGGAGCGATCTCCCGGCGCCGTTTCGCCGGGCCAGTTGTGGCTCAGGAGTACAAACTCCCGCTGCCCAAAATCGATGGCTACCCGCCAGGATTGCTGAGCAGCATGTTCAAAATCGGGTATCTCTCCCTCGGAGGCAGGCAATCCTGCCCGGAAAGTATATTGGCCGCTCTTTTCGATCAGGAGCAGGCCCTTCCAGGCTACCTTAAAGCTCTGAGCGCCGCCCAGCACTTCCCCGTCTTTGTTGGAGAGGGCAAAGCCATTGCGTACACTGGCCAGTTTCTCCTGCTCCGGAGTGAAGGTGAGGTTCATGGAAGGAATGACGAGGGGAACGGGCGCGTTGTACGCATTTTCCGCTGCTCCAAAAGCTTCCATCGGGCCGCGGAGTTCCTGCCAGAGTGGTTCATCCGACTCGGCAGGGGAATACCAGCCCGGCAGGCCTGTGCCGGCAAGGCCCAGGAGGGCGGCAAAAGCACTGCCGGAGGGTTGAGGCAGCCAGGTGACGTCGGGCACCGTACCTCCATCACTTTCCCAGGGCACGGAAGCGAAATTTTCGTCGGCGTATAGATGGCGGAGGATGGCCCAGGCCAGCCTGATGCCTTCCTGGTTTTTTTGCCGGGTAGCTTTTTCAACATGGCCGGCAAGGTGGGCAGCCACCAACTGGCAACGGGTATAGCAGCGGACAAAGGACCACCGGAAGTATGCCCAGCGTTTCTGCTCATCGGCTTCTTCGATGAGGCGCTTTTCGGCTTCCGCCAGGTTGCCGTACAGGAAAGCGAACTGCGACAGGCTGACGCGCGGAGCGAGGTACAATTGCTGAACGGCATTGCGCTCGGCCGGCTTCAACTGCCGGATACGGCTCAGCTTTTCCAGAACGGCCTTATCGGCAAGGGGTAATTGAGCCCATAGTTCTTTGGCCGCTGTATCGTACCGGAACGGGCCGTTAAGCGGAGTGTTCCACATGGCGGGAGGGCTGTCTTCCAGCGGCCACCTGTACTGTCTGTCTTTTAAGGATACCGGTATGCCTTCAGCCTCCATAATGCCGGGGAAAAAGTGCTGGCCGATGGATTCCAGGTGGTCAACATCTGCAGGAGGCCGGTAGCCGAAAGCTTCATACATAACGCTGACGATGCGCTGCCAGGTCCATTTTTCTATCTCTTCTTTTCCGACTTCGGCTCTCAGTAGTTTTTCCCGCAGTTTCCACAGCGAATAATCCTCTTCATCGTCCGGCAATTCGAAGGGGTCTGACTTTGCTTCGTTTTCGGACTGAAGCGGGAAGGGGTCGATGCCTCTCAGGTGGGGGCCACTGCTCAGAATAAAGAACAACTCTTCGATACTGAACTTGGAAGTGTATATCTTGGAAAGGATCTCGGCAAAACGAAGGGTATGGGTAGGTGCGGCATGCCAGGTATCGGAGGGTAAAGCGGGATTGAAACCCGCCAGCTCGGAAAGCGGGCCCAGGTTTTCCTTCAGCAGTTTGATAAACTCCGGAGGGCGAAGCCTGGCGCGGTAAACCTGTACGGTATGTTGTTGTATCCGGTCCAGCAAGTGGCCGACAGCCCACTCCCATTTGGGGTGGGCCGGGTTTTCCCACAGTGCCAGCAGGTGGGTCCGGTTGGCTTCCGTGCCCGAGCTGCTGTCGGCATCGTCTTTCAGCATCAGGTTGTAATCGTCGCGCAGCATCTGGAAGGCTGCCAGTTGGCGGATGAATTCCGGGTTGATGTTGCCTCCGCTAAAGAGTTGCAGCACGAGGCAGATGTCTCCCAGAGTAACGAACGGATAGGCGGCATTCTCCACCGTATGCAGAATACGCCATAAGCGGATGAACACCAGCAGCCGCTTCAGGGAGTTAAGGGGGGTGAGCTCTGTAAATTCAATGTGGTAATCGTCGAGGCAGCAAGGCTCACATTCGGGGAAGGTGTAATCCTCTTCCTTGCGCCGGAACTTGATGTACCTGGCCTGCCAAAGCTCATAAAATTCGCAGTACGACAGCCCCGTACGCGTAAGAAATTCCGGAAGGGCGGTAATGGCTTCCTGCCAGGGCAGGCCATCGATGGTATCTTCGGCAAACCCCAGCATCTCCTGCACATCTTCGATGGAAAGGTTCTCGGCAAACAACCTGTCGTATTCTTCCGGGCTGATGTGGAGGTACTCCAGGGCAATATCGAACCGGACGGGATAACGCCAGAGGTGGCGCTGGAAATCCGGCGGTTCGAGGGTGGGGTCGAGCACCAGCTCTGTGATGTCCTTCCGGAAGGTTCGCATGGTATCGAAGCGGCTTGTCCCCAATTTTCCGAGATAGGTGCGGTTGACGTCCAGAGGCTGGTTATAGGGGAGCCCGGGTGCGGAAAAATCATTTCTCAGGATGCTGTACGCATCGGGTTCGGCCATGGGGGCGGCGGGGGAGGAATGCTCCGGCAGGGCATCCAGCAGGGTGGCCGGCTCGTGATGATACGGGCCTTCCTTCGGTTGTCCTTCGGCCCCATTCTTCAGCAGGAGATGGCCGCCGACTTCCTCCGTGGAGGTGTTGTACACCTGCCCAAAGGACTGCCCTTTGGCCACCATGGCTTCCAGCGATTCCAGGGCCAGGTCCACCATGGGGATGGGCGTGTTGAGGTTGGTATAGGAGGCATGGAGGCTGCCCAGGCTGCCCCGCCGGTCGGCGAGGAAGCTCTCCAGTTTTTCTCCGGCCCCCGGGAAAGGCGTTTCGCAGTCGGAGGCAGGGCGGAGTTCCAGCAATTCATGCAGGTAAGCTACCGGCCCGAGGGGTGACAAATGCCGGGGTGGAATGCAATTGGTGACCGTGCCGTCCGGGTTGACGGGTGTGAAGGTTTCGCCTTCAATGGGCTCCGCTTCGTCCGTGCCGCCTGCATTCATGTATATGGGAGAAGCGTGATCGTAGGCGATGGTGCCGGTTAGTGCTTCCCGAAACTGCCCTAAAGTGAGGGCGGCAATGCTTTCCTCACTGGTGAATCCCCGTGCATATAGGGCTTCCACCAGGGAGAAGCGGAGTTTCTCGTCACCGACATCCGCTACTACTTTGTACAGGGCATTGATGATGCGGATGGCCTTCTCCAGCCAGCCCCTGGCGCATTCATCATCCGGGAAAGTGGCGGCCAGGGCGGCCTGAAATTCCAATTCCACCCAACTCTCTCCAAACGCGAAAGTAGAGCCGGTGATTATACTGTACTGCTCTGCAAAAATGGCAAAGGGGTCGAAATCCGGCAGGCCGAGCGTGGAGGCTCCCTCCGCTTCCGGGGGTTCGGGCTCGGGGGCTTCAGCGGGGAGGCTGAAAAAGTGCTTGACGTAGCGGATAAAGGCGCCTACCTGCTCCTCTTCCGTCCCCTCTATCTGAAATTGGGGCGGAAGTAAGTCCATATGATCGGGCAGGAACAGGCCCGTCCACTGCGGTTCGGACAAGCCCGCAAGATCTGCAATCGAAGCTACGGGAATGGCGTTGATGGCGTCGATGAGCGGCTGGTGGCCCTTGGTGATCATACATAATACCAGGCTGAGGTGCCCCTGCTCATGCGTTGGGACCACACTGTCGGCCCAGAATTCCGAGATGTCTTCATCATTGTAGTCCAGCCAGGCTTGTACCAGGTTGTAGGCGGGAGAGCCGGGCTGTATGGGGCAGGTTTGCACGGTAGTTTCTTCGACATCCAAGGCATTCAGGCGCCGCGCTGCCTGGAAGGGGTTGATGCTCAGCTCGTCGCTGATTGCGTTGGACTCGATCGCCCGTTTAAACTCTTCAACGAGCAGGGCGGGCTGGGAAAGGTAGGCCAGCCGGTAGCGTTGTATGGGCGATACCGCAGGAAGCATGCCGGCCCCCAGGGCGTAAAAGTAAGGGGCGGGGACGGCAAAGGAGGGTTCCAGGTTTCCTCCTTCGGCATGGGCGAGAAAGGCCTCCGCCTTCCTGAGCAGGGCCGGGTTTTCCCCCAGGTCCGGACGGATGGGGAAGGTAAAACGGGCCTTTTCGGCCTCCTCGCTCAACTCCTCACAGAAAATGGCCGCTGACAGAGCGTACACGTAAGGCGTCAGCCTTTCGGCAGCGGCATCGTTGATATTGTAATAACCGAGCAGGGCCGCCTCAAATTTATTCCGCCGGCCGGCTACCTCCTCGTCGTTGGCCTGAGGAAGGGTGTACATGGCTTCCAAGCTGGACAGCTCAAAGATGGAAGAGGCCATCTGCTCGGGCAGCGGCAGCGGAAGAGCTTTCCGGTTCCAGACGATCTCGTAGGCGATATGTTTGCTCTCTATGGCGGTCAGCGAGTCCAGCTTTGCCGTATTGCCGGGGTCGGCTTCCAGCACGGTTTCCACCGCTGCTTTGAGTTGGATGAAATTGGGAGGCGAACCGTCCGTCGGCATATCGACGTAAGCGTCGTCAGGGCCGATGCCCAGGCCGGGAGCCGGTAAGGGGACATACAGGCTGGGAGGGAGGCTCTGGGGGTTGAGAATAATGGGAGCCACCTGAACATTGTAGTTCAGGCTCTTGTTGAGGATGGCCAGGCCATCCCGCTCGATTTCCAGGCGCACGTCCGCCGTCTGGTATTCGCTGAGGTCATCCGGGATCTCTACCCAGGCGGTAGCCACGGCCTGCCTTTCCAGGCCATCCATATGTTGCACGATGGTGCTCTCATCGGGATCGCCAGGCAGGAAAGTGGCCTGGCCGAGAAGGGCGCCTTCCGGATGATCAAAGGAGAGGTCGAATACCCTGATGGCCAGGCCATTGAGATATTCAGTAAAATTGTTGCCCGCAACGGGCTCTATCGGGTGGAGGCGGAAAATGATGTAGTTGGCCATGATACAATGTTTTTGGTGGGCAGCTCCGGGGCTGTTGAATGGGCCATTGGGTGGATTCGCAGCTCGGTAGTGGGCAGATGTTTTGTGGCCGGGTGTTTATTTGTGTTGGACTATTGCTGTTTATTCCTCCTGGAGGAGGGGGTTAGAATTCGTGTCTTGGGCGGTTTCTGACCAGTTTGGCCTTCTTCCCTTCAGAACCCTGTGCCCAGGCGATAAGCCCCGTGACCCCGCCGGCTATTTCCGCTCCTATGTATGTCAGGGCGCCTGATATGCTTGGGGCTTCTGAGGTGACTTCTTCCTGTACCTCACGGTAATAATCGGCGGCTTCTGCGGCATAAGTCTTTTCGCCAGAATATGCACGTTCTATTTCTTTTTTGGCAAACAGTAAACTACCAGCAGCAGCAGTAACTGCTGCTGCTGCCCCACCACCTGCTGACGCGGAAACGCTGGCGAGCGTATAGGCAAGAGAACCACCCCCAATCCCTGTGTTTAAAACTCCTTCTGCAGTGTTGCCTTCTGTGATTTGTATGATGCCGGTACCGATTTGTTCCATATCCATTGCTGCTCCTATTGCAGGTACCACCCCCCCTAGAGCTTTTCCTCCCGATCTGGCCAAACCTCCAAGAACTGCTCCTGCCCTTCTACCCACACTTTTTACTGCACCTTTTGATGCTCCAATTGCTCCTTTAATAAACTCCCCTGTCTTGGAGCCCCCTTCTATAATTGCTTCTTTTAGGGCTGGTCCTAAACTTTTCGCCTTGCTGACTGCTTTTGGAATCCCTTCTCTAAGGGCTACTTTAGCTTTTTCAAGCTTAGCGGCCCCAGATTCAATTATTACTTTTCCTTTTTCTTTTAGGAAACCAGCTGCTCTATTTAAAAATCCAGGTTTGGGTTCTGGTTTGGGTGAACTCCCGGGTAGCTTTCCTGTTCTCACTGGCTCAGTATCTGGCGGACCTATCTCCCCTGGTATATCTTTTGTGGGTGTAGCAGATCTGGGTTGCTCCTTGGGCAACGATCCCAGCGCTCCTTTTCCTCCTTTAGGATAAATTTGAACTACCGGAGGGCGCCCCTCATATGGTATAGCCCCTATTGGTTGGTATTGTAAAGATAAGGTGGCCCAAAAGGCTACCTTTACCACCAACCGCCGCCATCCTCCTGTCACATCCTGAAAGACAATCGGGTTATTCCCTACGTAGCAAAAAACATTCAACCCATCCGCTATCCCCTCCGGGTCCGCACTCACCCACCTCCCCAACCAGCCCGCAAAATACCGCGCCCCATGATAATTCAGTCCACTCTCCTCATCCCGTTCCATGCCGGTAAAGCGGTAGCGTTTGGCCGCCATTTTCACCCGGGCGTCCACGGCCTGGTAGGCGGTGGTGCCGTAGGGGTGGTATTCCTCGTAGCTGATCACGCGTCCTTCCTCGTCGGCTTCCAGGCTGGCGGAGCCCAGGTGGTTATCCAGCTGGTAGCGGGTGTTTTTTTTATCGGTTCCGTCCTGCACCTCGTTGCGGCGGTCGATCATGGCGATGCGGCGGGAATCGTCCATCACGTGCAGGGTAGTGCGCTGCAGGCCCTTGTGGGCGCCGCTGTGCCGGCGGTATATTTCCAGGCCATCGAGGTAGAAGCGCTCTTCCTTTTTGGCGGCTGAGCCTTTGCCGCCGGACTCGTTTTCGACCACTTTCCGTACGCGCTGGGCGCTGCCGTCGTATACGTAGTAGGTCGCCTGCGGAGCGCCGCCTTCGGTTTTCCGCTGCCGGGCGATGGCCTGCAGTTCGTCCCGGAAGTTCCAGCCCATCCGCTGCAGGTGGGGCATAGCCGTGATAAAACCGTGCGCCGGATGGTGGGGGTAACGATAGGTAAATTCTCCCACCTGGCTTTGTTTCAAGCGGTTGTTGTGGGTTTCGTAGGCGTAATCCCTCGTCCAGCCGCCCCCCGGGGCCTGGTGTTTCATCTGCAGGATATTGCCAACGGCATCGTAGCGGTAGGTTTGGGTGTAATGGCGCCAGGCCATGAGGTCGCCGGGCTGGTATTTCTTCAGGAAAGGCAGGCTGTTCCAGTCATCCTCTTGGCCATGCCGGGCCTGAGCGATGTGTTCCTTGCCTTCTGCCCGGATCAGGCGGTACAGGGCGTCGTAGGTGTAGCGGGAGCGGGGCTCCAGCTTGTGGTTGCCAAAGAAAACAGTAGGGATGCTGCGGTCCTCCACTTCGGTGATGTTGCCTACCGGGTCATAGGTGTAGTGGTAATCCTGCAACAGGCTGCCGTCCGCTCTTTGGGTATGCAGGCGCAGCAGGCGGAAGGTTTCCCTGTCGTACCGATAGGTTGTTTTTACGCGGTTGCCATAAGTGATACTCAAGCGTTGCCCCTTTTCATTGTAGTTGATCTTCCTTACGAACAGTTGCTTTGGGGCATCGGACTGGGTAACACTGAGCATATCCAGCAATCCCGCTTCGTTGTAGGCGGGCTCGGTAATGCTGCCGTCGGCAGTTTGTGACCAGGTGGGCCGGTTGAGAGCGTCGTAGCGGGATGCTGAGGAGAATACCTCCGGCTCCAGTTTGTCACCCAAAGCAGGGCCCTGCCAGTTGGCCACGCTTTTGTAGTCCGCCGCGAATTGCCGCGTCATGTTAAGTGGGTTGCCCTTGAAATCGTACCCGGGCAGGCAGGCCTTGCCGGCCGTGTCGTACACTTCAAAAGCCTGGCCGCGCAGGTTGCGCCGTTTATCGCTTTCCTGTCCTTCGCCGTATATCGTTCTTTCGTATACATGGTTCAGCGGCTCTTCTCCGTCGCCGCCCTCCACTTTCTTTTCCGTAGGCCGCTGCAGGGTATCGTAGGCAAAGGAAAAGACATGATGGCGGCTGTCCCAGGCCTTCAGCGGGTTGCCCATCACGTCATTCAGCATCTGGCGTTCGCCGGCATCCATGCTGTTTTGGTAAACCCGGTGGCCCAGCATATCATAGCCGTATTCCATAACGATATTGCCCCGGGCGTCGATGACCCGGCGGGCATTGCCTTCTATATCCAGTTCGACGGTAGTGGCGTAGTATTCATCCGCGCCGTCGGCGCCGCGGTTATGGGCAATACTGAAGATGGGCCGTCCCAGGGTATCGAGATGGACAAGCGCAGGGGTGTCGTAGTGGCGGGCTGCTTTTTCGGCGGCTACTCTTTCTTTGTCCGGGCTTTTCTCTTCATCGTCCAGGCCCTGCAGACGTTCCTGGTACCAGCGGCTGTCTTTGACGGTGTCGTTCGGGTCGTAGCTGGCCTGCCGCCAGGCGTCGAAGGTTACTTTGTTGAAAGTCCCGTCCGGAAGCTCGGTTTTGATCAGCCTTCCCGGCGCATCGTAGAATAAAAGGGGCGTGACTCCGGTTTCTACCAGCTCCGGCGCGTCCTCGTAATGAGGGCTCACCGAAAAGTAAGGTTCGTATTGTTTGACGGGATTGCCCTTGTTGTTGAGCACGGTGCGGCCGTTTCCGATCCAGCGCAATCGGCGGGGAGACAGGGCGGCGGTATCCACCTCCCGTAGTTGATAACTGCCGTCAGGACCGATCACCGCAGCTTTGGCGGCACCCGGCTCGGCCTGGGTTTTGGTCATCGCCACATTTCCCATCCCGTCCGAATACTCGAAGCTGAGTTGCAGGGGAGACAGTGCCCCTTCCTCCAGCCGGGCGTGATGGATCTCGCGGGTTATGGCAGCCACGACGGCGGGGTTGCCCGTCCGGTGGTAAGTGTCGAGGTCGTATAGGAAACGGGTAGTGGCCTGCCCCAGGAGTGTCCTTCCTTTTTCCTCCAGTTCAACCGAATCCTGCGAACGGAAAAAGGCGTCGATGGCCGGTTGTTCCGCTTCGGAGGTTTCCTCCAGCCCCTGAAGCGAATCGGCGGTTTCCAGCTCCGCGATGCCGTCTCCATCCAGGTCTTTTCCCAGCAGGGCCATGGCTTTGACAAAGCCCAGCTCGTCAAACACCACTTCGGAAAGGTTGTCGTTGAGGTCCCGCATGCGGCTGGGAGCAAGGGTGCGGAAGTTGAATTGTTCCACCTTCGCGGTATTGTGCAGGGCGTCTTCGACGGATTCGATAAAAAGGAAGTAGTCTTTGTAGTAGCCGGCCCGGGTAGTAGCACCGTAGGGGTCGGTATAGGCCAGTGGAGAAAAGAAGCGCTGCCGGGCTTGCTTGGCGGTTTCGCCTGCAGAGGGGTCGATGAAGTGCACCCGTCCGGAGCGTATCCACCAATTGTCGTCCCCTTCGCTGTGTACAAACCGCCCTGCGGAAAAGCTTGCTTCCGGATCAGATAGCTTACTGCCGAACAGGTGGTCGGCAAGGATTGGCGTGTATGCCAGTTGATAACTTTCGCATGGAATGCCATGGGTGGGCAGGCTATACAGGGGCAGGGGGCCGGTTAGGCTGTTATCGTAAAAAACAGCTCTGGTATGTTCAATGAGCCGTTTCTGGAGCGAACGGTGGCTCGGCTGCTGATGGTATTCGAGGGGTTCACTTTTGGGGAGCACTCCTTTAAAGTCTTCTATGCGGAAAAGCCCCCCGCTTTTTTTTAGGCCGCTTAATTCATAGGCCTGGCTTTCGGCCAGCTGCCGCAAGCGGTAAACCTCGGGCTTGAAAATGTCGTGGGTATAAGCATTTTTGGAATAGGTGATGAGGGTCTTTTGCTGCTCCTGCTGAACGGCCTGCGGCAGGGAAGGGCCGATGTGTTTTCTGGGATACACCACTGAGGCCGCTTCCAGAATATTGCCCAGGCTGTCGGTTTTGATGTTGAGCGTATGGGCAATGCGCGGGTCGGCCTCGTCTCTCTCGTACTGTATGGCCAGGGCTTCTCCTTCCGTTACCAGGAATACCCCGTAGGGATTCTGTGCCCGGGGCTGCAGCAACTGGATGAGGCAATTGTGAGTAGTGACGGTATAAGGTTTGGCTTGCTTTTTCAGGGCTTCCGGCGAAGGCTTGTCTTTCGGTGCATCCAAAGCGAAAACCTCCTGTCGCAGCACCATCCCTTTGCAGGCGCTCAGGGCTTCCCGCCACTCATCGCCACTGAACTGATCGATAATGGCCTGGTTCTTCAGGTTTTGAGCAGGAACCAGGCGGGCATCCTCCAGTATCGGCTCCCTGACCGCGATTGGATCTTTGGGGAAATCCCTCCTGTAGGCTTCCGGCCAGTACTCGTGGGCATAGTGGTTCAGTATGTTTTCCCGATTGTGATAGGCGCCGGTATGGAACCAGGTCTTTGTCAATACGGGCTTTTGAAAGAAAGCTTCGGAGGGTTCCAGAGCGTTACTGTCATTATTTTTCTTCCAGCTTTCGTATTCCTCAGTATCCAGCTGTTCTACCATGCCGAACCCCCGGAATTCGCGTTCCGCATGGTCGTAGTAGCCGTGGTGGTATTGGTATTCGCTGGAAAAACGGACATTGGTGATCTTTTCCTCTGCGATCAGTTTGCTGATCACCTGGACGGGAAACGGCAGTTTGCTTACCCAGGGCTTTCCCGCCAGCTTATCCTCCAGGTAGTAGTGGGTGGAACTTTTGTATTCGATTGAAGATTCCTTGCCGAGATTGTTTCTGTAATGGGTTAGCAGATGAGGCTTCCTGCTGTTCATCAGGTCCATATACCGCATGGGCGCCTGGCTGTCGGCAGGCAAAGCGGACGACCAGACGATACAGGAGGTGCCTGTACCCAGAAGGTCGACAACCGAAATCTGGCTGCTGCTATGCAGGGGAAAGAAGGGCTCTATCTGGTGGGCGTCGCTCCAGCCGTTCCCACTCAGGTTGATATAGGCCCGGAACTTGTTCTTCCCCAGGTAGAGGAGGTCTGTCGCTCCTGTTCCGCTAATATCCGCCAATTGCAGATAGCTGGGGTGAAAAAGGCCTGGCTGGTCGAAGACGGGGGCATTGTCCATATCCACTCTGGCGCTGAAGCGGCCATAGCCCTTGTTGGCCCAATAGCAGATCTCTCCGTTGCGTACCCGGACGATATCCGTCAATCCGTCGCCGGACATGTCGGCCAGGAAAATGGCTTCCTGCCTGTCTGTATCGGCAAAGGCCAGGGCAGGGCCCTGTTCTTCGTCCAGGGCTTTTTGCGCAAATTCCGCTTCCCGGTACCCTCTTTTACCATCGGCAGCGTACCAGGTGAACACCCGGTCTTCGGTCATGACCAGTTCTGCCTGCCCATCGCCGTTCAGGTCCAAAAAGCGGGTATTGGGATCGCGCAGGTCAACGTTGGCTGTTTTTTCAAATGTCTGGAAAGGAGTGAAGCTATTGTCGGCCGTCAATTCAAAATACCCCCGCAGGCCCGGGCTGTTGACAACGACTTGCTTTTGCCCGTTGGCCTCCAGGTCCTGTAGGCTGAGCACACCGGAGGTAATGCCCTTAAAGGAAGGCCTGGGAATGACTTTTTCAGCCCGGGTAAAGCGAGCGCCCTGGCTGCCATCTCCAAGATTATGCTTGTAATACCAGCCCTCTGCCTGCTCGGTCAAAATTCCGGAAATACCTTCGCCGTAGAGGTCTACCCACTGATAATTTCCGGAGAGGCCAACCGGCGCATTGGCGATATGTTCCCGGCTGACAACTTTCACAGTCGTATTCCAATCCAGTTGCTGGTATGCAAATTCCAGGGGCGGAAGGGCCCGGGAAACATAAGCGCCGTCTGTTTTCCGAACGTAACCTTTCTGGGTCAGCGATTTTAAATAGGACACCTCTGCCAGGTCGGATCCATTGATGGAAGAGGGTGCATACTGCAGTCCCAAGGACCATACGAGGCAATCCTTCCCGAAATCCAAATGCCAGTGTTCTTCTTCCGCAAAATGATGGAAAATCAATATCCGGCGGCACAAGCGGCAGGTACGTATTTCAAAACCGGAACGGTAGGAGGAAAAAGGATCAGGGCGCATAGCCCAGCACTGGTCATCTGCAGAAGAGGGTTTTTCCTCATCGTGCTCTCCATAATCCATTACCAGCTCGAAAAAATAGGCCTCCTGTTCATCGGGTATGCTGGGATCGTAAGGGTCATCCAGATAGTAGGGGGAGCGGTTGCCGTAACGCACCCTCTTGAGGTATCGGTTGGTAAAAGGAGCTAGGCCGTTATGCCGATTTCTTTCGCAACGATTTTTGGGTATGCCTTCGAGGTTTTCGGCTTTGTATTCGTACTGTATCCAGTTGCCTTTGTCATCGAAACTGAATTCAGGGAGCCAGGCAAAGATTCGCTGGCCATCTTCCGGATCGGCAATTCTCGCCTGCTGCGACCTCCCGAAGAAGGTGGTGATGTTCTCTCCGGTAGTGACTTTCCAGTATACTCCTTCCTGAAAAACAATACGTTCTATGCGGGAAAATGGCCCTTCAATACGCGGGCGGTACTGTTGGATCGTGAGTTGCCCACTGCTGAATTTCCTTGTCTGCCAGCCGTCTTCCTTTTCCTCCAGTAAAGGCACCAGCTCTTCCGCACCGGATAATAAATATACATCTCCTTCTTCCCGGTAGCGGGGCAGCCGTTTGTCCGTCCTCCTTTGGATCGTTGGGTAGCTTACCGACCAGCCTAGTCCGTAAGGGCCATTGCCACTGCCCGAATTGTAGGACAGGGCTAGAGTAGGGGTGAATCCGTTCCTCCCCGGGCTTACCGGTAGCGGGATGGTAAAGGAGGCTGTTCCATTTGCCGGATTTACCTGAAAGGTTTCGTCGATCCCCTTTAGCGCGCCTCCCCCCCTGGGGAGATTGATTTCCGGGATCTTTATGGCGTTGGATGGAGTAGAGCGTTCCAGGGCTAATGTTTCTGTTCCAGTGGTTGGTTGGGGTTGCCTGCCACCAGAGGATTTGCCATCTGTCCGATCTCTTCGAGGCATGGTTAGATGATTAGAGCACTCCTTTGCTTCAGCTTCAAAAGGAGCCAAAACAAGTTATTAGTGAATCAGCATATAAAGCTTGGGAAAAAATTTCTATCGTGGATGTTATTGCATAATAGTGATGAGTACAGGCTTGTGCAATGACGAAAATCAATTTGCATGATCTATTTTTCAAAAGAGGCAGTGTTTAGGGAAAGATTGAATATCTCTGGTTGCCATAGTTTTGTTTTTCACTGCGCTCCTTTTCATTATTATGCAGAGTTAAAATGCACGGTTTGAAGGCAGGCAAGATAGGGGGTAGCGAACCGGGGAAATTCAGCCTTCATGTGATGTGAGCAGAATGAATAAACTTCTCAAAACCGGTTAGCAAAGCTGCTCAAAGGATTGAATTTTCTTACAAGAACAAAAGCGGCTGGTTATTCCGTCCTTTCTATAGTGGTTGTAGAAATACAAAAAGTATAGCCCATCATCCGTTTGATTTCAACCGATGCTCACATTAAAGTATCGGAGAAACCTTTTATATGTTCCCGGAAGCCGGCTCAATTTCCAAACCCCTCGAATTCGAGGGGTTTAAATTCGTCATAATCTGTGTTCTCTCACGGCCCTACAATCCGCTTCATACTTCTGCTTACACCAGCCAGGAAAGTGTTAAAATTCTGGCGCATTTTGCACCTTTAGTTACCAGACCTTCTTGGGGTATCCAGCTTCTTTTTATCTGATCAAGCCTGCCTTTTCAATCAAAACTCAAATAATTCTAATGTCGGCACATCTGCTGACATTAAAAATGCTCACGGTTATATTCTAACTCCCATTCTTTCATATACTCCATTGTCCCGATCAGCCGGAACCAGTCACCGATCACAAGCCCTGTGCGATCCCCAATGGTTTTGGCTATCATTTGAAGTGGGGTACAAATTGTACCCCAGTCGGGTTTAGCGCTGCATCCCGGCTACGCATCTTCTTGATATATTGCCGTACATTTTTTGTATCCGTCAAAGTTTCCACTACATCAGCAACAGCAAACCACCATTCTCCTTTGTGCCAGACACGGCGTATTTGCTTGCTTTTCCTGGAAGATTACGGCTTTATTGTCCTGATCCATATATAGCCTCTTTTAGTTATGTGTGTGAAGGTAGCAATTATCCCGGGAGGCGGGAACCCTGGCAGCCAATATCCAGATGAAGAAGCTGCGGCCAAAGCAAGCAACTTCTGTAGGCATCCTACTTCCCGTACACAAAGAGCCCACGGCCAGGTGAAAGATCCCCAGCTGCAGCCCGCCAGAATGTACCCAAAACGGCTCGCCGCCCAGTTGGCGCCGCTCCAAAAATGTACCTATAATCAGGACCACAAAGGGCCGGCCTCGCCGACGCCAGGCTAGCCGCTGGCAGGTTATGATAACAAAGCCCTTAAGTGGCCACGTGGAATCCGTCGTGGCAACCTATCCGACCACCTCTTTCAAAATATCCTCGTGATAAGTCCGCACCTTGCCAAAACGCTCATCATGAGCGGTGCCGGTGGCGATGTCTCGCTGTCGGCTGAGCGCTGTGGCTGCTTTCCCCCATTCTTTAGCCTTGTGGAGCGGGCAGGGGATCTTCTTTAAATTGCAGTAGCCGGCAATGGTGTAATAGTGGTCATCGACGCTGATGATCTTTGATTCCAGCTCATCGATCCGATCCCGGATGAAGTCCACGTCGTCTCGTATCTCTGTGTTGAACTTTTCCTGTTCCTCCTTCTGCTGAGCGATCATCCGAAGCCCTTTGATGACACCAGAAGGGCTGAAGCCAGTAATTTCTGTTCTACCAGTTGTTAGCAGTTCCTGAATGCGGTCATAGACCCACAATTCGAAACGAGGGCTTAGCCATGCGGCGAATTTGAGCGCGAGCTTCTCATCCATCCAAGTGCCTTGAAGGCCCTCGGAGGCATCTCCCCCTTTGACGACCCGTAATACTTCCCGGCCGATATTCACATCTGAATATCGCTCCTCCAACAGAGCAATGTACTTCTTGGTTTCCTTGAGGCGTAGGAAGTTACCGACCGGCTTACTAAATGGCTTGGCCATCTCAGTAGCATTGATCATCTTATTCCCATCGGCGAATTCAAAACTGATCTGCTGGTCCTCGTATTTGAATTTTGTGATGTCACTCATGGTGTAAAAATAGTTAAACTACCTTAGAATTAATATTTCAGGCCACCGGGTGTAAGTTAATTACAGGCTGATTAAGAAGGCGGTGGACCTGCGCACTTCAAGTTTGCTCGCCCAGCGTGCAATGTACCCGGATGCCGGCATGCACCAAGTGCCTTCAGCACCTCCCAAACAACTTCGTCCGCTCCATGATCTCCTCCACCCGCACAAAATACTCTCCCGACCGGTACTTCCCCCAGCTATGTTTCAGGTGGTTCCCTTTTTTCTTCAAGTCGTCCTCCACACAGTAAGCCAGCCGCAGCTCGTCGAAATGTATCCAAAACGGCATCCCGCCAGCTGGCGCCGCCCATTTTTCAATTATTATCAACACCCAAAAATGGGCCCATAATCATCACTGCAGAAGACCGGCCTCGCCGGCGCCGGGCTGATTGCCGGCAGATTCTGATAACAAAGCTCTCAGATCCCCCTTCGCATCCTCCAGTTCCCTTTGCAGCTCGGCCAGCCGGCGGGCCGCTCGCAGCAGCTGCCGGTATCGCCGCTCCAGCCCCTTCTTCTCGACTTCCAGCTGCCTGATGCACTCCTCCTGTTCCCGACAGCGGAGCAGCATGCGCTCCGCCGCTTTGGAGTTGGTTGCCTGCCCGAAGCGGCGTTTGCCCCAGTACAGCGCCCGGTTGACTTCGGGCGATAGCCCGCGGATGATCAGCGTTTTGGCATTGGTGGTATTGGTGTTCATCGTTTTATTGGTTTTCGGTTAGAGAAATGGTAGCGATGTCCCGGCCCGTGTCTTTAGGCTTCCGGATGCGTAGCACCGGTTTCCCCTGTGGAATTCCTGCTATTCCACAGGGCAGGCCATCGGCAGTCAGCCGGCAGAGGTAGATATCCACGGCCCCCAGCCGCTTCCATTTGTGGGGTTCCCGTTGGCGGGCGGCATCCATGCGCTTCTGCAGCACCTCGTAGAATGCCTCCATGGTGAGGATGCCCAAGTTGCCGGGCTCGTTCAGCTCGGTGGCCAGGATCGATGCTTCGGAGATGGCCGCCCGGGTGATGGCGTTGTGCGCCTGGCGGTAAGTTTTCATTTCAAATTGGATCATGGTGGTAGGAGTTGAGGCAGCCTGCCGCTGGTGGGACAGGCGGCCAGATTTAGAGATTCAGGGTTCTTTTCTTCTCACATCCTCGCAGTACATACAGAACTCATATTCGCTGTCATCGCCCATGCTGGCATACTGGTGCAGGCAGTCCCGGTGGGATCCCCAGTAGCCGTAGCCGGCGAGGCGCTCCCCGCACACCTGGCAGGACTCGCCGTAGTTGTCGCCCTGGCGGATAGGGTGGCCGCAGGCCATATCACCGGAACGGATCAGGCTGACTTTGGCCTCCAGCTCGCGGAGGGCCTTTTCATATTGTTCCTTGAGGTTCATTGCCATTCGGTTTTGTGCCGGCCCGCCCTGTGAAATTGTATCTATTCCACAAGGCGAGCGGGCAGGATTGATAATGAATTTCATTTCCGTACACGCTCTGCCGGTGCATATTCCCACAACCAGGTTACCTGCTGGATGGTATTCCTCAAATCCTGCACCTGGCCGGAGATCCCCTCCAGTTTCCGTTCCGCCTCCTCCAGGAAACTTTGAGCCGCCTGCCGGTGGAGCCGTTCGAAGTGTTTCCGGTAGTAGTCCGCCGCGTCCCTTTCCCAGGCCACTCTCAGCCGGCGGCAAGCAGCCGGAGAGAATCCCTCCCGGGGTGATCCTTGTCGGGTGGCAAAGATGGCTATATGCACCTGGCCCTGTGGAATTGTATTTATTCTGCAGGGCAGGCCCTTTCCCGTAAAGGTTAAACTAAGCCGCACATCCTCATAAGTGATCCCAAACAGGGTAATGGTTTGCCCTTCCGCGCTCAGGATAACCATCCGCCCGCGGCGCAGTTCCTCCATCGCCTGGATGAGGTAGCGGCTCAAGCTGCCCTCCCGGTGCAGCCCCTCCCAGGGCAGCTGGGCGTTGTGGTAGAGGAATTCCTTTTGAAATTCGAGGGTTTGGTTGTCGATGTCGAGTGTCAACATGGTAGGTGTATTTGGCACCCACCTGCAAAACAGGCGGGCGCATTCCGTCCTATTATTCCTCGTCCCCCAGGGCATGATAGGCCGCCCCCTCCGGCACCTCCTCAAAAACCGGCGGCGAATAGTTCTCGGCAAACTGCGTCTCGCCGGCGCCCGTGTTCGTATCCTCCCGCCAGATCTGCAAGCCCTTCACCGCATGCTGCAAGGTGGACACCTCCTCCGGAGAGATCCGTTCATAATCGAAAGAAGCAATATGGTACTTCTTGCCCTCCGCCCCCGGGCTCTTGCTCTCCTTCTGCACCGGGGAAATCTTCAGGCGCACCTCGGTCAGTTTCACATGGTCGTAGAACATGCGGTCGGCCACCACCTGCATCAGGTTCTGGACACTGTAACCGTGGAGCAGCAGGTTACACAGCTGGCGCTCTTCGTTCAGGAAGAAGAACTCCGCCCACTTCTTCATGCCCACGCCCAGGATATTATCGGCGAAGATCCGGTACGCCACCGGGATGATCTCGAACGCCTCGCGCGGCTTGGTCAGCACTGTCTCGCCCCGGATGTTGAACACCCCGCGGCTGGCGTCGAAGCGGTATTGCAGCGGCCGGCCGGGAAAATAGGTTACAGGCAGCAGTTCGCCCGATTTCTTGTCAACCAGGTTGCCATTCGGCTGAGTGATCGGCAGATAATCAGATTTCTTACTCATGAGAGAAAAATTTAATAGGTTAAGAGATGGATTTACCGGTACCGTTCCCATTTTTCAGGATTGCAGACGGGACAGTACCGTGGTGTTTCTTTCCGGTTCTTCAATGCTCGTTCTTTCGTCCTCCCTCCTTTGAAGGTTCTCACTACTCGGTAAAGTATCTTTCGCTGATTGCAGGCCTCCAGTATCCGCGCCCCTCTGCCGGCGCGGTGCTCCTGGATCCGCTTCTCCAGCTGCTCGGGCCTATCCACCTGCCCGACATAATGCCGGGCATGGTGAAGTGGCCGTTCAAAATGAACAATGTAAACCATGTCTTACCAGGGCAAGTAAGTAAACTGGAGGATATCGACCAGCTCCGACAGCGCAACAGCGCCGTGCGTCTCGATGTACAGCGTACCGGGGAACGGCTCGGTGACCTTCGCTACCCGCTTATCCTGGGCAGCCTGGAACACTTCCGGCCGCCAGCCCCCGAATTCATTTTGCGCCAGGAACTTGCGCACCGCGATATTCCGGACCGTCACATCCGGAATAAAGCCCTCGCGTATGGCCTGTTCCTTGTCCTCCTGTTTAGACTGCTCCTCGCAAACAGCCTCTTTGTAGTCCCAATCCGCCAAAGCGGCATTGATGCGGTGTTCCATGTGGTCGGCGTAAGAAGAATGGTGTAACATAGCTAGATGAGGTTTAGGGTTAAAGAAAGTGGGAAGTTGGAAGTCGGAAGTGCGAAGCGGCTAACGGATTAAATGTCGAGAGAAGGCCTTACCAGGAAGCACTTGTTAGCCTTCCGACTTCCCATTTACTTCGTCAGTCGCTTCGCTCGTGTCCGCCTTCCGCCTTCGCTTGGTCTCTCCGGATCGCATTCACAATATCAACAGCCGTATGAAACTTATTCCTCCAGCCTCCAAACTTGCGGAGGTGGCTCCGGTAATAGCGCTGATATTGCTCCTCAGAAAGTTGCAGGTTAAAGCTGCGGGCATACTTCATGGCATACCCCTTGATGGTAGTGGGTTCCTTTTTTTCCATGGCTAAAACTGTTTTTTATGTCCTTGATTCTGTATACAATTTACGCATTTTTAGCCTAAAAAACAAAAAATTTGAAACAAAAAATTTACACTAAAATACCTGAAAATCAGCCACTTAAATCATTTTTTTACACTTCAAAAACACGCTTAAAAACATCTCCAGCCATGCGCCAAAACCAATACCTTGCCCCCCTGCCCAGGGCTGGCAGTAGATGTAAGCAAGTTGTTATATTCTCTCTCAGAACCCCATGCGCCGGCACCAGGCCAACCGCTCCGGGTTACCGAAAGCCCCGAGGGCCCAGCCCCGGACGGGCGGTGAGCAGATGCAGGCAAAAATCAACCCCCCCGCCGGAGGCACAATTATACCAGTCGCGGCATTAGCCGCACCTTATTCTTGTGGGCGTGGAGCGAGCAGCCCGGCAGGCAGGCGGCGAGCCACAGTGAAAAAACAACCCCCGGAACAAAAACCTACTCCCTGCTCCAGGGCTGAAGGGGCAGGCGAAGCGCACAGCGCAAGGCAGGAGATCTTCCGTAAGCCCGCCTTGCGCTGCTGCCCCTGAAGCCCTACCTTGGGTAGGTTTTTGTTTTGGGGGTTTTTCACTGTGGGGAGCTACTGGCGAGCGGAACAGCGGGTGGGCAGGGCCTTGGAGCAGCCAGCAAGGAGCAGCGCATGTGGACGGATGGAGCCTGGTGGATAGATCCCCCGGGAAAAGCTAGGAGCCCCTCCCAGGAGGCCCACCAGACAAGCCCCTCGAAATTGGAATTACTCCACCAGGCAGGGTAGGAGAGGGCATCAAGTTACCTGGTACACTTTTCATGGCCAGTGAAGCAAGAAAACCAGGTAAAATCCCCTTGCCAATCCCCCCAATTTTCCCGATATTGGCAACAGCTAGATGAGGTTATGGGCTCCTTTTTTCCATAACTTCAATTCACTAAGCGCCACTTGCCTTCGAAGCGAGCGGCGCTTTTTCTTTTTTCCAGTTAGATGGTTCAGAGGTCTCAGGAGGCAGGTTCTTCGTCGAGCGGGTTGGGTTAAGCGGGCGGCACCGGCAGGCGCCGTTGGGAAAGCTCAGCACCGGGCGTGAGGTGCCCGGTGCTGAGCCGATGGGGTAAAGCCTGCCGGTGCGGCCCGCGCGCGGCTGGCCAGGCTGCCGATACCTGCCGGCAGTAAGCTCCCTTTGGCGAGGCAGGAGGAGGCTGCCTGGACAGCTTGGCTGAGCGGGGCGGCAACACTCCTTCTTGCGGCCTGCTTCCACAATCCTCGATACCTCCGTTATTTGATACGCGAGGCGCCGGCACACCAGGTTTTGGCGAATTGCCCGGGGAAAACTATTTTTATAGTGCGGGATACACACGCTACGGCAACATTAAATGCTAACATGCCAAGCCCTTAAACCGACGCACCATGGCCAATAACCACTGCCTGCATTGTTCCACCCCCTTGCCTCAAAGCGCCAGGTATTGCCATCACTGCGGCGCCCAGGCCGTAAACAACAGGTTGGGGTTCTCCCAGCTACTGCAGGATACTGCCAAAATCTTTGACCTGGAAGCCGGCTTCATCAAAACTATGGCAGATCTATTTGTAATGCCCGGAATTGTAACCCGGTTCTACATCGAAGGTGGCAGGAAGAGGTATCTCAACCCCTTGAAGTACCTGGCCGTCTGCTTTATGGCCTATCAATTGGCCATATGGCTCATGGCAAGCGATTATTTCTTCATTGCCCTAATGAAAGGCTTCATAGAAGGCAGGCACACAGCGGCCAGCCTGCAGGGCCCAGCGCCGGAAAAACTAGAACAACTATCCAATTATTCCACTTTTCTTTTCCTCCTGCTGTTGCCCATAGCAGCCCTCATCTCTAAAGTACTTTTCCAGCCCGACGAGTTGAATTTCGTGGAGCACCTCTTCATCAATGCCTATCTCCTGGCTCAGGTGCTGGTTATCGGTTTAGCTGCATCCCTGATATTGATATGGTTTGAACATAAAGCCATCTATTGGCTATCAATAGCCTCTTCCATCTTCTACATTTTGTACTGCCAGTACCGCACCTTTTCATACAGTTTGGCAGGAGCATTATCGAGATCGATGGTATTTCTGGCCGCTTGCTTCGTCTTGATGCTCTTATTGTACAGCGAGCTGGCCATAATGGCTACCAGGTAGCGGCGCATTTGATGCAGCTGGGGAGGCTGAAGGAATGCCTCTGTTTTTGGGGCAGGTTCTTCGTCGGGCGGGTGTTGGGTTGGTGGGCGGCACCGGCAGGCGCCGTTGGGAAAGCGAAGTACCGGGCGTGAAGTGCCCGGTGCTGAGCCGTTGAGCCATAGCCTGCCGGTGCGGCCCGCGCGCGGCTGGACAGGCTGCCGATGCCTGCCGGCATAGTACTTCCATTGGCGAGGCAGGAAGAGGCTGCCTGGACAGCTTGGCTGAGCGGGCGGGATTCCGGAGGCGCCTTCCGATAAATGCAAAGTTTCATGACGATGACCCCTTCACCCCCTGCACATAATTCCAAGCCGTCCCATAGGAAACCCCCAGCTCCTTCCGGATCTGGTTGATCGATTTCCCGTCCCGGTACAGCCTCGCTATTTTCTCCTGGACACCATTCGCAATGGGCGGCCTCGAGGTTCGCTTTCCCTGCGCCTTGGCTCTCGCCATGCCCGCTCTCACCCGCTCACTGATCAGAGCGCTCTCAAACTGCGCAATAGAAGCCATGATGCTGAAAATCAGTTCCCCCTGAGGCGTAGTCGTATCGACGTTCTCCTGGTACGAAATAAAATCCACCCCCAGCGAATGAAACTCCTTCAGGGCGTTTACCAGCGCCTGAGTCGACCGGGCAAAGCGGTCGTACCGCCAGACCAGCACCACATCGACCTTCCGCTTTCGCACCTGGTTGATCATTTTTTGGTATTCCTCTCTCTGCTCCGAGGAGCCGGAAGCATAATCCACAAATTCACCCACCAGGTGAAAGCCTCGCCGGCGGACATAATCCCGCAGCTGGATCAGTTGGTTTTCCGGGTCCTGCCCCTTGTCCAAAGTGGAGACTCTTGCGTATATAGCAGCACGTTTTTTCATATCATAAAGGTACTCGTTTTTGAGAAGGGATTTTGGGTTTGTAAGTCGTTGGTTTTCAGGGGTGGTTTTTGGTTTTTTTGGAGGCCCTTTTTGATAGGGGGGTATAGGAGAAGATCTTGCTTTGTTTTTGCAGGGCAGAAGCCCTGGATCTGGACTTTAGGCTGTGTATGACGATACGTCGTAACTACCTAGGATCGTTTTTGATCCGTGCTTGGCGCCAAAGAGCAGTAGGCACACAACTGGCTTTCGGCAATACTTTCCAGACAGGGCAGAGCGCCGTGAGCCTTCTTGGTAACAATCTAAACAGATGAGTATTGGCGCCAGCAAAAGTAATAATATTTTATCTTATTCTCCTGAATGACATTTCGCTGTAGTCAATGGGACCCTCTAATATATTGCCTTCCTTTTGTATAATTTGATTAGGGCGGCTGGCATCTTTTAAATACGAACCAATAAAGCCGCTTTTGTTGGAAACGAGCAAGAATCCATCAAGCTGTATAGTGCCCTCATCTGTGTATAGATCAATAAAACCAGCAACCTTGATAATTGCATAGTAGGTATCTTCATGGTGAATCCTTCTAACTGTACTGACTTTTTTCTCAACTTTTGTGTGCTTACTTATAGAGTCTTGGCATACAGTTATGGAGAGGTCTTGTCCTTTTTCTAAATCCAAGAAGAGTTCTTTGGCTTCATTACCTCCGCACATATTTATATAGCATTCACTTCCAGAGAAGTACACTTCCCATGAGTCGTTAAAAGTGAAAAAGCTAGACATTAATTTGAAGGCACAGCCATTTTGATCCCTTCTTTTAAGGTCACCTAGGTGAAGAAGCAATCTATTGCTCGTTTGAGCTGAGTTGGAGATTATATCTTCACAATGAAAATAGACACCTTGATTGGGACAACCTAAGCACGACAAAACAAATAAGCAAACGATAATCCTACTTGTCATCTCCCATGATTTCATTGATTTCATCAATTTGTTTTTTTGCCTTGGTATTTCTATACTTCGGATTACTGCTTATTTCCTCATCGCTTGGAGAGAACTGACCTGCCTCTCCATTAAAATCCAGATGTTCTTGACTCACTGATTTTTCAACACCATTTAGACGATTGATTCCGTGCGCCACCTCTTCATGATTTAAGTTTGTAGCAGCAGACTTGATATCCGAATTGTCGCATGTATCATCGCAATATGTTGAAATAACCAGCACTTGCTTATTGGACTCAAAGTATGATTCATATTCTTTCCAGTTTTCAGAGGTAGCAGCTTTGAGGCCTGGTTTTTTCTCTCTGGCTTTTTTGAAATCATCAAATGAAGAAAATGGTCCAGCGGTTTCTCCATCATAAAACTTCGGAATTATAGCATATACTACATCTATCTTGTTTTGGCTCTTCAAAGTTTTATTAAACCTTTGCCCACCTGTAGTCTGCAGATTTATTGCGCGTGCAGATTGAAATGTACTGTTTCCTAGAGCGTTCTTATCATATCGTACTTTCTGCAGCCCATGCAAATCAATATTCGCCACCGGCTCATTCTCCGCATAATTATACGTACTCACCCATGGGAACTGATCACTAATCGGATCCACCCCGTAAACCTTCCCACCGCCGGGTCGTACCACCGCGCCCCGTACTCGTAGAGGTTGATCTCGTAGTCGGCGCTGAGCTCCTTGCCATTATACAGGTACTTGTTCTTCCCGAAGCTACGTTCGGGACTTCCGCTGCGCTACAGCCGTACCACCGTCTCGTACCACGGTACCCCAGGTGGTTCATGCCAAACGGATAATAGTGCGCTTCTTGTGTGATCTCCAGCTCATTGATTGCCGTTGTCGGGTCCTCTTCCGTCAGCTCGATCAGGTACCGTCCCGGTTGAAGTCGGAGAACACCAGCCGAGTATTACCAAGGTGGTCCTGATGGAAATACTCCGCCCGGTAGCGGGTGATGGTACCCCTGTATACTCCGCCACCATGCGCCCATCCGGGGCATAAATGTACCGACGATAAATGTCGGCACATAGTGACTGGCAAGGATTGGTGGCCAATCCTTGCCACGTCAGCTATGCCTCCAGTTTCCCATCGAGGTACTCGATGCCCGAGGCGTAGCTCGTCGTTCCGAACTCCCCGTACTTGAGCTTGCTTGGAGGTGGTGCTTTTGAAGCGAAAATGACAGGTTTGGGGTTCTCGCGAGGCTTCCCGCCATTCGGCGGGACAGGCTATTTTTGAGCGCGTAGCAGCGCTACGGGCGAGGAAATAGATGAAGCGAGGTTCCCAACCCTGTCATTTGCAGCCAAAATGACTACCTGCAAGCAAGCTCTAAAACCACTTGCGGCCCGTCGCGTCGTAAACCAGCCTCATTTGGCCGATCTCGGAAGGTAAATTAAGGAAATTGGTGAGAATTGCTGGCATCTTCACTGCGGAGAGGAGGCTTGCCTGGCCGCAAAAGGACGAGTTTATCCGGTCACGCTACCTCAGTCCGCGTGCGATGAGCCCCTTTTGCCTTTGGGGTTTCGGCGGATCGGTAACCCTGCAGCGAGCCAGGTGGGGTTGGTTTTGATGAAGAAGGGGGGTAGGGCAACGGCGTGGTATGGCTTTCTCAGGGGTCAGCCTTTAACCCGGCGCTCGATAGATTCCTGGCTTCGGTTGCTGTGGGTAATTTCAACAACGGATACGATGAGCTTTTCGTCGTTGATGGAGTAAATGATTCGGTAGTCCCATTTTAGCACTCTGCGGTATATTTGCTGCCCGTCGCAGAGGTAGTGTTCCTTTTCATGAGACTCTGGGAAACGCGCCAGGCTCTTTATGGTTTTTCCTATTGCCCGGCGAACTTTGGCCGCCATTTCGGCAGAAGCTTCCTGTTCGATGCGGCTACTGATCCTGCGTAAACTATTCTGAGCCATTGGAGTCACGACAACCTTGTAGGTTACCATTTTTCCATTTCTTTTTCCAGGTCCTCGATCGTGATGTACTCTCCTCGTTCTACCCCCTCCAGCTGTTCTTTGAACAGTTTCCTGGCTACACTCGCATAAAGAGGAACGCCGTCAACATCATAGCCGATAATAGGGTCTTCATGCTCGCGCACATAAGCATCCAACATGGAATGGACCACTTTGAGAAAGCTTTCATCCTGTACTTTTTCCAGATAGGACTGGATCTCGGCTCTGATCTGTACAGCATTCATGATCATTAGTTTTTTGTAAACATAAAGATAACGGTTTTCTCCGGATTATCGTTTCTCCCCAGGCGGTATTTGTGGAGGGACTGGGCAGGGGCAGGCCTGTTAGGCTGCGTTGTTCACAGCTGCAGCTTGCCGGGGGCTCCTGGACGGGTTGCCCGACGGCAATACTTTCCAGATAGGGCAGGAGCCCTGTACTTTGGGCCGTGTACGACGATATGTCGTAACGAACTGTGCAATCAAGTGGGGCGCAAGCGGGGGTTCCTTCTGTTCTTCCAGATAAGCTTTCAACATGGAATGCACCACTTTCAGGAAGCTTTCGTCTACCTGGTCCAGGAATAAGTCAATCTCCGTCCTGATCTCAACAGTACTCATAAGCCTTATTTTTTTCATTATAAAGTTAACGGTTTTCCCGGGATTATCGTTTCTCGACAGGCGGTATTTGTGGAGGAGCGGCAAGAGCAAGGTACTTTAAAAAATAAAAGTCTCATCTGACTACATATTTAAATTCAAAGGGAATTACACCTCCTATCAAATTTGGAGGTAAAATTTCATAAAATGTTCCTTTTATAAAATGTTCTCCAATATGATTCGAAACATTTGAGTAATGAATAAAAGTTGAGTCATTGAAAATAGTATCCTTCACGGTTATTCCATTAAAAGTATCACTAATAATTGCCATGGCATAACATGTATCGTACTCAGAGTACTCCAATTGTAAAACAACATCAAATGAATCCATTAAAGGTATGGATTCGATTTTATCAATTGGTTGCCCATTAAACTCAATTGCAACCGGAAGTTTAGAAGCCACTAAATTTCCTTCAGCATCCCAGACTTTGTGGTAACTTGCAAGGCTGTCTCCTTTAAAGAAATATAAGTATTCATTTATTTGCCCATTTTGAAAGAATTTTTTGGCCATTCCAACAGGCATCCCTTTTTCAAATCTCATTTCAGATTTAATATTTCCATTTGGATAATAAACTTTTTCCAAACCATTTAATGTATCATTGATATAGTTTCTAGTCAAAAAAAGTTCGCCATTTTCGTAATAGCATGAAGTCATGCCTTGCTTTTTTTCATCGATTTCCCTGCAAACACAACTATATTCAACTCCTTCATAAAGGAGGACGCACTTATTCGTTGTGTTTGTAAGATCTCTTTTACAGGCAAACAGAAATAGCAGTAATAATAAATAAGAGAATATTTTCATGAACCTTCTTTTTACGTTTTTCAAAAAATGAATAATTAGCAGCCTGTCGGGGAACGCCCTGAAGCTCGTACATGCAAGCCCCAGTTTAGATAGCTTAGTTTCAATTCAGCTCCTCATCAGGCGAGAAGGCTGAGAGGCCTATTGAGCCTTTTGCAATTGGCATCTCCCTCTGTTTTGAGCCCTTTCTTAGCTTAGGGTTATTCTGCCCTTGTCATTTTTTTAGGAGCTAACCTAAAAAGTATGCCATTCCGCCTCACATTAACCCACTTAGAAGTATCTGTTCCAATCACAGAATTTGTTAGAAATAATGTGTCATTCTTCCAAAAATTGCCACTGGGATAAATTGTATCCACATGTGGCACTAAAAAGGTGTTTCCATTACCGAGTAAACCTTCTCTGGTACCGACTTCATCATTGTAGGCACCAATTGTTGAAGCAAATCCACTGAAATATGAAAACCAAAAAGAGCGGCTACTACTTACTCCAATCGGAATTGTTAGTTCAGTCCCATCAATAATTCCATCGGAACTTCCTATCGGGTCTATGATGTCTCCTTTCCCCATTCCCAATCCAAACACTTCTTTTCCACTTGGATTCTCCGGGTATCTAAACACGCTAATAACATTTTTAGAAGCCCACTTAACTTGGTTCAACCAAGTTGATACCAATTGTTGAAATGATCCTGTTTTATAGGTCCTTTTGGCAGAAACCACTACCTCATCAATTCCAGCCACCAATCCTCCAGTGTTAGGTATTACTTCTCCTTTCTTAACTGGATCGCCCTTACTTGTATTTAATAACGGCGTAAATAATCCATACTCGGCATCTCTCTGAGCTTGCCAAGCATCATATTCCGCTTTTCTTCTGTCATACCTTTCATCCTTTTCCTCTGCACTTAGCCCCAAAGGGTCAATTAACCTGATCGGATTACCGTGAACATAGTTAAAAGCGCTCCATGACGGAGTTTGCTCCGCCAGCGGATCCACCGCCGTCCACCTCCCGATCGCCCCATCATACCACCGCGCCCCATAATCCATGAGGTTGATCTCATAATCCCCATTCAGCTCCTTGCCATTATACAGGTACTTGTTCTCCGGGGCCACCGTCTCGTACCACGGGCCCAGGTGGTTCATGCCGAACGGGTAGTAGTGGCTCTCTTGCGTGATCTCCAACTCATTCAAGGGCGTCGCAGGGTCGTCCTCCTCCAGGTCAACAATACCATTTTGGTTGAAGTCGGAGAACACAAGCCGGGTGTTACCAAGATGGTCCTGGTGGAAGTACTCCGCCCGGTACCTTGTTATCTGCCCCCCAGTATACTCCGCCACCATACGGCCATCCGGGGCGTAGATAGCCTCCAGTTTCCCATCGAGGTACTCGATGCCCGAAGCGTAGCCGGTGACACCGAACTCCCCGTACTTGAACCACTTGCGGCCCGTCGCGTCGTAAACCAGCCTCATTTGGCCGATCTCGGAAGGTAAATTAAGGAAATTGTACCGCATCATCAAGCCCTTGTGGGGATCAAATTCCAGGTTCCCGTTGGCGTCATAATCGTATTCCGCCTCGTCATCCCCCCCAGGCTTGAAGCCGTAGGGCCTGCCGGCTACCGGCGCGGAGTCTTGTACTTTATTCAGCCGGTTGCTGGAAGCATCGTAAATCAGCTGAAGGTCGTCGATAACCTTTGGCTCGAAACAATCGGCGCCCGGCGCCATGCCCATCCGCCGGATATTCAGGATATTCCCCACCGCATCATAGCCGATGCCCGGCACGGAATACTCCTCCGAAGGCACTGCGCTCACCGGCGGCCCAAACCGGAAAGCCGTTGGCGATTGGGGCACTGCCGGGGTAGCCTGCAGGTAGCCATAAGCAGCCGACGTAACCCTGTTTAGCGGGCCGTAGGAATACCGATAGTACTTCGGCGCCCGGTTGGTGATCTTCCAGCGCAGTTCCTTGATATTGCCGTTGCGTTCATATTCCTGGAACTTCATGGCAAACAAGGGGCGGCGCGAAGTAACCACCACGCTGACCTCCTCATCAGGTGAATTCAGCACCAGCTCGTCCAGTATCGTGTAGGGGCCGTCGAGCAGGTTCAGCAAGCCTTCGCCGAGGATGTACATCGTAGAGCCATCGCAGAGTTGAACCAGGTAGATGGTGAGCGGGGCGTGTACGGCGATCCAGTGTGTGCTACATATTGTGATACACGGTTCGGCATCAGCAAATGAACCCAAGCCACTTTTGTGCGGTGCTCCACATTAGGGCAAAATCGCATTGAATATATAAAAATCAATAATAAATACTGGAGCCATGAGTAAAATATGTATAAAGGCTTTCGATATGGAATAATCATTTATTTTGACTAGCCCCTTTAACAAAAGAATAAAACCCCATGTTTTTAATCCAATTATTGCTCCCTTGATCACAAGTAAAAAGAACTCTTGAAGGAGAGAATAATCAGAGTTTGACATATAAACACTTTTCCCCAGAGTGCTCCAAGTGCCAAGAATTAGCACGAATATCCAAAAGTCAACCCTTCTCACTATCGCTAAAAGTTGCAAGTAGTTACGAAAATCTTTTATACTCCTTTTACCTTCTAAATTTAGAAACCATTTCCCTACTAACGGAAAAAGGAAACCGATTAAGTAATTATGAATGATACCATAAATCGCCCCTGCAAAAACCAAAAAAATTATTATTTCAGGTAAATCAAATTCATCTCCTCTGTAAAGGTATGATGAATCTACAATATGCATAACGGTTATTCCGTATAGACTAAAAAACAATAACTTTTTTATTTTGCCATCTTTCTGCTCAAACAATTCGCCTAAAACTATTTGGGACTTATAAAAAATGGCAAATAGCTTTATCAAACGGTTATCACTCATCAGTTGACTTTTTCTGTTGTTCCTTTTTAATTAATTCATAGGCCTGCATCCAGGATTCTCGAATAGCTTGCAACGTAGCAGCATTACCAAATTCTTTTCTGATAACCTCTTCATCAACTGGTAAGGCTTTATCTATAACAAAACCCACACCTTGATCAACTATTTTTTCCATTAATTCTTCTTTCTCTCCTCGTATTATGTAAACTCCAGCTTCTAATGCATCTCCAGTGGTTTCTACTCCTCCTCCGATTATGATTAGAAGTCCTGAAGCTCCCTCTGTAGGAATTAACAAGGTGTAACCAGCTACCTGTGATGCATCACCAAAAGATTGTAAAATACCTGAGGAGACATCCATTGGTAATGCTATAGATTCTCCTAAAATTCTAAGAGTCGATTCCATGACAATAGTGGCATCCTTAGTTTTCTTTACGGCTCCCCAATCAAGCACTGGGTCAACATTTTGAATTTCTGCTTCATTGCCACTACGGTTGGTTTTATTCCTGTTATGTAGTCTTTCGATTGCATTGGCTCCACTGGACATGTTTTCGAGAATCAAGCCTTTCGACTTTTGAACTTTTCCATACACCTCAATAAATGGCAATACCCAATTTGGAACAAATTGCAACCCGTGCAAGTCAATTCCCGTTGTTGGATTATTACTCGCATAATTATAAACCGACAAATGCGGAAACTCCTCCGCAATCGGGTCCACCCCCGTAAACCTCCCCACCGCCGGGTCGTACCACCGCGCCCCGTACTCGTAGAGGTTGATCTCGTAGTCGGCGCTGAGCTCCTTGCCATTATACAGGTACTTGTTCTTCCCGAAGCTACGTTCGGGACTTCCGCTGCGCTACAGCCGGCGCCACCGTCTCATACCACGGCCCCAGGTGGTTCATCCCGAACGGATAATAGTGCGCCTCCTGCGTAATCTCCAATTCATTAATCGCCGTCGTCGGGTCCTCCTCCGTCAGCTCGATCAGGCCATTCTGGTTGAAGTCGGAGAATACGAGCCTGGTGTTACCAAGAGCTTGTCCCGTACCCGCAGGGTCGGGATGATCCTGATGGAAATACTCCGCCCGGTATCTGGTGATCGTGCCACCGGTATACTCCGCCACCATACGCCCATCCGGCGCGTATATCGCCTCCAATTTCCCATCAAGGTACTCGATGCCCGAGGCGTAGCTGGTGACGCCGAACTCGCCGTGTTTGAGCTTGCTTGGAGGTGGTGCTTTTGAAGCGAACCTGCCGGCCTGCGGCATAGCAGGCGGGAATGACAGGTTTGGGGTTCTCGCGAGGCTTCCCGCCATCCGGCGGAACAGGCTATTTATGAGCGCGTAGCGGCGCTACGGGCGAAGAAATAGACGAAGCGAGAGCCTGTCCCGACTTCCTGTCGGGATTCCAAAACCTGTCATTTGCAGCCAAAATGATCACCTCCAAGCAAGCTCTAAAACCACTTGCGGCCCGTCGCGTCGTAGGCCAGGCTCATTTGCCCGATCTGTTTTGGCAAATTAAGGAAATTGGGGAGAATTGCTGGCATCTTCACTGCGGACAGGAGGCTTGCCTGGCCGCAAAAGGACGAGTTTATCCGGTCACGCTACCTCAGTCCGCGTGCGATGAGCCTCTTTTGCCTCTGGGGTTTCGGCGGATCGGTAACCCTGCAGCGAGCCAGGTGGGGTTGGTTTTTGATGAAGAAGGGGGGTAGGGCGAAGGCGTGGTATGGCTTTCTCAGGGGTCAGCCTTTAACCCGGCGCTCGATAGATTCCTGGCTTCGGTTGCTGTGGGTAATTTCAACAACGGATACGATGAGCTTTTCGTCGTTGATGGAGTAAATGATTCGGTAGTCCCATTTTAGCACTCTGCGGTATATTTGCTGCCCGTCGCAGAGGTAGTGTTCCTTTTCATGAGACTCTGGGAAACGCGCCAGGCTCTTTATGGTTTTTCCTATTGCCCGGCGAACTTTGGCCGCCATTTCGGCAGAAGCTTCCTGTTCGATGCGGCTACTGATCCTGCGTAAACTATTCTGAGCCATTGGAGTCACGACAACCTTGTAGGTTACCATTTTTCCATTTCTTTTTCCAGGTCCTCGATCGTGATGTACTCTCCTCGTTCTACCCCCTCCAGCTGTTCTTTGAACAGTTTCCTGGCTACACTCGCATAAAGAGGAACGCCGTCAACATCATAGCCGATGATAGGGTCTTCATGCTCGCGCACATAAGCATCCAACATGGAATGGACCACTTTGAGAAAGCTTTCATCCTGTACTTTTTCCAGATAGGACTGGATCTCGGCTCTGATTTCTACAGCACTCATGATCATTAGTTTTTGTAAATATAAAGATAACGGTTTTCTCTGGATTATCGTTTCTCCCCAGGCAGTATTTGTGGAGGGCAGTGGCCGGCCTGTTAGGCTGCGTTGTTCACAGCTGCAGCTTGCCGGGGGCTTCTGGACGGGTTGCCCGACGGTAATACTTTCCAGATAGGGCAGGAGCCCTGTACCTTGGGCCGTGTACGACGATACGTCGTAACGAACTGTACAAACAAGTGGGGCGCAAGCGGGGGATTTTGTAACTTGTTGGTTTTCAGGGGGGATTTTTGGCTGTTTTTGGAGGCCCTTTTTGATAAGGGGGGGTAGCGGGATTAACGAGCTGGATTCCCTCATGCTCTTTAGTCTATCAATACATTCGGCCAGGAGCTCCCAAATGCTTCAATTTCCAAAAGCTTCATATTATTGCTTTCATAAAAATCTAAAATGAGTTCATTGGATAAATCTTTCAAAAGAATAGAGATTATTCCTGCATGTTCTGCTGTAAACTCAAATTGCCAGTTGAAATAATTCAATCCTGGAACAGAAGCTGCTCCACAGTAGTTAGAGTATTCTGTAAATAAGTAAAATTCATTGTCCCTAATTGATTGTAAATCATTAAGGTATTTTCTGAGTTTTTCTTTGTCTTCAAAAGGGATTGTTTTTTTATAACTTTCTAAAGCACGAACTCCACTGGCTTTTTCTTTGATCATTTCCGTCTCTTCCAAGGATAATAAATTCCCTGCGTGTATCGGTGTGGTGATAACAAGTCGATTCAATTCTTTAAGGTATTCATTAAGAAAACCCTTGCCTTTTATTTTCCTTCTTTTGATATCACTGGTTGCCTCTCTTTTCATCATAATATACTTTGGATTTGTCATTTTGTAATTTTGGGCGGCCATGCTCGTTCATTCTTACTTCACCTGTCCTCGGATCTTCTTTCACTTTTCCAGCTTCCCAGTGAGCCCCTTCATGATTGCGATCCATGGTTTGCTGTTGAACTGACTTGGTTTGAGTGCCGCCTCCTCCTTTTGGCACTTCGTAAGTATACTCTCGGCCAGAAGCATTTTTTGATTGAGATCTAGGTTGTTGGCTCGTCGGAATTCCTTCTTGCCGCATTACTTCTCTTCTTGCGGCTCTTGAAGTTTTCATTTTCCCAGTTCCTCCTATATTGGAAGTCCAGGCATTATAAAACTCATTTACTACGTCTTCATTAGTGGCATTTTCATCAGAAGCTGTAGCAATAATATTGTCAATTGTATTTATTGGAGCAAGCAAGAAGGCAGTCGCATCGGCCAACCCAGCTTTAAAGCTATTTCTCTCTCTCATTTCAGGGGTGGCAGTTCGGATAATCCCCCTGTTATCGTTGCCGACAATTTTTTCTGCAATTACGCTGTAGCGTACTTTCTGAAGCCCATGCAGGTCAATATTCGCCACCGGCTCATTCTCCGCATAATTAAACGCATTCACCCATGGAAACTCCTCCGCGATCGGTGGTTCATTCCCAAACCGTAGGGTGACAGCAGAGACATTAAGAATTGACAGGGACTGGAATGAGGGGATATCAGGAAGTGTTCATCACTGATATTTTATATATAAAAATGCCAACTAAAATAGCTGCAATTAGAAAAGCCGTGATGTTGCTGATAATTTTTAACCTTACACTTTTCTGAAGTTCATTCTCTTTTATTGTCCACCAAGGTTTAATCGCTGATTCTATCATGAAGTCAACCTTTTGTTGGCTTAAAGGAAATAAAAAGAAAATAAAAAAAGAGGTGCCATCCCTTTTATTTATCAGATAACTATTGATTACTAATCTAACAAATATTAGAAAAAAAAGAATTTTTATTGTCAGGTTTATAGTATTCATGGTTATCTATTAAGGAGTCTAAAATATCCTTCCGATTGCCATTGATTATCCGATTCCCTAAGCCCAGAATTAGTTATTCTAATTCCGCTTCTTATATTTATTCCTGTATCTCTGTTTCCGCTTTTTAACTTTCCAGAATAACCAATGATATTATCTCCATCCATTATTGGATGAATATTTTTAACTGACCAATTCGGAGTTTTTAGTATTGTTCTAACTGCTTCACCTCGTGTTAATGATACAGATTTGACTTTATCAAAATTAAATTTACTTAATGAAAGCCCTACACTAAACCCACCGGACACCCCAAATTGACTGTCACCAATACTGATATCGACTGGTCCACCAGCGAATGTAGCAACTGCTGTTTTGCTGATTGCTTCTTTAAAGGAGGATGATTTCCAATCTACTAAAACCCCCGCGTCAAAAAGGTCTAAATCTCCCCCTATAAAAAACTGAGGATTTGGGCTTCCCTCATAAAGGGTTTCAGTATTGTCAACAAATGAAGTCCCAGAAATACTATAACTTGTAACTCCATAATCATCAAAGGCAATTCCTGATTGATCAAATTGACCAAGTCCTTCAATAATTCCTAATGACAACCTTGCCTCTGCAAAAAGAATGATGACTGGAGGAGGTTGTTTTTTTCCCTTCTCTTTTTCCTCTTGTTTGATTTGTTCATTCAAATGATTCCAGGCATCGGCTCCTTGAACATAAGCCCCATTCGGGTCAATCAACCTAATTGGGTTATTCAGGGTATAATTAAAGGGAGAATATGAGTGATAACTTTCCGCCAGCGGATCCACCGCCGTCCACCTCCCGATCGCCCCATCATACCACCTTGCCCCATAATCCATGAGGTTGATCTCATAATCCCCATTCAGCTCCTTGCCATTATACAGGTGCTTGTTCTCCGGCGCTACTGTCTCATACCAGGGGCCCAGGTGGTTCATGCCAAACGGATAATAGTGGCTTTCCTGAGTGATCTCCAGTTCATTCAAGGGCGTCGCCGGATCATCCTCCTCCAGGTCCACAATACCATTTTGGTTGAAGTCGGAGAACACCAGCCGGGTGTTACCAAGATGGTCCTGGTGGAAGTACTCCGCCCGGTACCTTGTTATCTGCCCCCCAGTATACTCCGCCACCATGCGCCCATCTGGCGCGTAGATCGCCTCCAGTTTCCCATCGAGGTACTCGATGCCCGAGGCGTAGCTCGTCGTTCCGAACTCCCCGTACTTGAACCACTTGCGGCCCGTAGCGTCGTAAACCAGCCTCATTTGGCCGATCTCGGAAGGTAAATTAAGGAAATTGTACCGCATCGTCAAGCCCTTGTGGGGGTCAAATTTCAGGTTCCCGTTGGCGTCATAATCGTATTCCGCCTCGTCATCCCCCCCAGGCTTGAAGCCGTAGGGCCTGCCGGCTACCGGCGCGGAGTCTTGTACTTTATTCAGCCGGTTGCTGGAAGCATCGTAAATCAGCTGAAGGCCGTCGATAACCTTCGGCTCGAAACAACCGCCTACCGGAACCATGCCGTTCCGGATAATAGAAGTGATATTGCCCACCGCATCATAGCCGATGCCCGGCACGGAATACTCCTCCGAAGGCACTGCGCTCACCGGCGGCCCAAACCGGAAAGCCGTTGGCGATTGGGGCACTGCCGGGGTAGCCTGCAGGTAGCCATAAGCAGCCGACGTAACCCTGTTTAGCGGGCCGTAGGAATACCGATAGTACTTCGGCGCCCGGTTGGTGATCTTCCAGCGCAGTTCCTTGATATTGCCGTTGCGTTCATATTCCCGGAACTTCATAGCAAACAAGGGGCGGCGCGTAGTAACCACCACGCCGATCTCCTCATCAGGCGAATTCAGCACCAGCTCGTCCAGTATCGTGTAGGGGCCGTCGAGCAGGTTCAGCAAGCCTTCGCCGAGGATGTACATCGTAGAGCCATCGCAGAGTTGAACCAGGTAGATGGTGAGCGGAAACGGCATAGAACAAAGGTCCGTATTACACATCTCACTATGGATCAGGGCAACCGATTCCTCCTGCTCCTGCCTATCCACCTCCGTACAAACAGGAGGCGCCGGCGTGCACTCTTCAGAAGGCGGGCCGGTGGGCTCCAGTTTGGTTTCACCCGAATAACTCAAGCCGTCGCTTAGCAGCATTTGAAACGATACCTCTTCCTTTTCACCCTCAGGGCTTACCGCCAGGAACCCCTGCTGAGCATTGTCCACATGAATGCGTTCATTGCGCCGGTACACACCCGGAATGCCGGCCAGTTCCTCCCGGAAAGCCCAGTATTTTGAGCCGCTGGGAAACTCCACCTCGTACAAGGCCGTCGGGAAAGCCAGGCCCTCCAGGCTCCGCGTAGAGATCTTGAGCTGTATGTCATCTTCCGCTATTTGTTCCTCCTCCTCGCCCCCCGTCGGCTTGGGGCTTTCCTTCACCGGCGGGCAGGGGATGATCCGGGTGTCGCTCTTTATGAACTTCACCGTCAAGAACTTGGTGGCATTAGAGTAAGCAAGCACAACCATCCCCAAAGGATAATTCGTACCGGAGACCAGGAGGCGGTACCGTTCGTGCCCCAGCGGAGTAATAGTGATATCCTCGAAAATATAGCCGTTATTGGCCAGCCATGCCCGCAAGTCCTGTTCGAACAGGCCCAGCTCAGAAGCATCATAAGTAAAATTCGGCAGGGCAACGCTCTCATTGCTATTGCTCAGGACACTGAAAACAGAAGCATTATAAAGGGATAATTCAACGCTGTAGTCGGTAACCTCAATAACGCATTCCCCCGGCGCACAGGGGTCCAGCCCACCGATCGTCACGCTTTCCCCTTCCGTACAAAGCACCTCTACCAGGTCTTTGCACTTCACCTTTTTCTCAATCTGGATAGTATCCGCACTGGCATCGAAAGCCGTGCCGCAATCATCAAACAGCAATTCATCGTAGAAAATATCATTCATATCCGTCACCCAGCCGCGGGCGTTGTATTTCAGCTTCACCTTATCCAGCGGGCTATAGGGGTCGAGAGAATCATAGTATTTCGCCGTCACCTGATCATCCACATTAAAATCGCGCCCAAAGCGGAAGCCATCGGGCACGGCGCCCACCCGCATCATATAAGCGATCTCCCGGCCAAAGCGGTCATACAAGCGGGTAGTCCGCATATCAAAAATTTCCGGGCCTGTGTGGCTGCGGCCCTCAAACCGAAGCCAGTCCGCCAGGTTGTAGGTATACTTGTAAGTATCTTCACCCAGAGGGTGTTTTTCCACCAATTGCTCCATCCGCCCATACTGGTCGTAGTTAAATTCCGACTTCACGAAATTGAAATCAGTACCATCCAGGACTTTGACGTCGGACCACTTCATTTTGCCGAAGTTGGCCTGTTCAGCAGTTGATTCACCGTAGATATACTCCAATATCCTGTCCCCAGGCGAGCCGTGAGAGGCGCTGGGGTTTATTCCCGTTCGAAGCCGCACCAGCTGCTCCCTGCCATAAGCATCATACGAATAGTCGAGCCGGTTGCCATTGGCGTCCAGGGAGTACTTCAGCAAGTCCCTGTCGTCGTAGTACCGGAACACCTGCAAGCCCTTTCCCGGTATCTTTTTGGATTCCATCCGGTTGCGGACATCGTAAGTATATTCATAAGAGCTACCCGCAGGAGGGGACACTCGTTCCAGGTTGCTACGGTTATCGTAGGCATACTCCGTTTCACCCCCCAGCGCATCGATGAACTTATGCTGGCGCCCCAGGATGTCGGCCAGTTTGGAATGAAGCGGCGGGAGCTTCTATTTAACATAATAGTTTGTCACCTATCGGGCTGCAAGCCTTTATTCACAGGGGTTTTGCTTTTCCTATAACTAATCTTATGTTAGCTACCCTTACAGTTATGCATTAACTCAACACTTTGAGAAAGGGTAGGAGGGACTATCCTCTTCCCAAACCATTGCTTCCCGCCGCCACACCCGGAGGAAAAGCGGCTAACCATTACACCATACGGTGAGGATTCAGTACAAAGAGCGAACACTATATCGATAAAAAACCGTACTTTTCAATTCAACTGAACCAAAAAAGAACTACACCTGGAATATGGACCAACTCATGGCCATCCTCGAAAGGTGGGCTGACAAAACGGAACAGAAGCTCCGCATTGGCGGCCTGGTTACCCGCAGCGTAGCGCATTTCCAGGGCGTGCCCCACGGAGCAGTGCAGGTAGCGGTGATCGCCTGCAAAGAAAAGGCGGGCAAAATACTTCCCAACATCTGCCTGCACCGGCGCTCGAAATTCAAAAAAACAGACCCGGACAAGTGGGACATCATGGGCGGCCACCTGGAAGCAGATGAACGGATCCTGCCGGACAAAGCCAGGCCCGGAGCGCCCTCCAGTTGGGAAAATCAGGAATTGATCAGCCGCCTGTTCTGGGAAACGGCCGTCCGGGAAGCCAATGAAGAAGTACAATTAAAGCAGGCGGCCTTCACCTTTACCGAACAGGACCTCCGGTGCATTGGAGGCATAGGCGGTTTCGAAACCGGTTTCGATGAGTTTGGAAGCACCAACCGGGAGATCTCCACCTGTTACCTGGCGTTTATCCCGGGAGAGCTGCTCACGCTCAGGGAAGGAGTACACCTGGGCGATTACCTGGAAGTAAAAGACACCGTTATGGCCGATGGAAAAGAAATGGAGGAAACCGCCAGCGAGTTGAAATTGGTTACCTTTGATGAATTACTGCACGATTATGAGGAGGATCCCGGAGAATTTGCCGACGGGATCTCGAGGGTGTTGCAAAGGTTATCGCGGGAACCAGTGCTAAAGGACGAGCTGTCCCGCCTGCTACAATCCAGAATGTAACCCATAGCAAACAAATCCATATGGAGCTACTCAGAGACCTCATCCGCGACCTAGTGGGAATCATTTTCCCAGGCAGCCTGATCGTCATTTTCACCATCTGGCTGCTATGGGGGGTATTCCTGCCCTTCAATGTTACCGTTGACAGCAGCCCGGTATCCCTGATCACTTCCGCCAATAATTTCGCCGTACTATTCGCCCTTCTGGTTTTCAGTTATGTTGCCGGGCAGTTGCTGCGCATCCGGCAGCTCAACTACATCGAGAAAAAAGCCACCGATAGATTGCGGAAGGATGCGCAAAAAAGGAAGGCGCTATTGGGCCTCGCAGATATAGTAAACCGGGAAGCCCAGGAAAAGCCGGAAATTCCGGAAACCGTATTTGAAGCAGTAAAAAAGGCGGTTGATGAAGAATCCTCTGAAAAAGGGACGTCCCTGGGCCGGCGACAGCTCGAACAGATATACTACGGCATAAGAGATTGGGAAGTATTTCCCTACCCATACACCATGAAGGTCCGCAGCCGGCTGTGGCACCCTCCCGCCTATTTTCAGTTCTTCAGAAAGTATGATGAACAGCAACAGGAACAGGGCACCACTTTTTTCAACTACTGCAAGTCGGCCGTCTATGAATACAGCCCCTCTTTCAAAGAAGAGCTCATTCGCCAGGAAGCCCTGGTAAGGATGCTTTCCGGGATCTTCTATGCCTTAAAATATGGATTATGGGTAACGGCCCTGGCCGGAATAGTGCATTTGACATTCCTATGGATAAGCAGAGAGGAATTAACCATAGACATCGCTGAGATCGGAAAGGCGCCTCTCCACCCATCTGCTGGAATTGTAATCCTATCAGTTCTCGCATTTTTAGCTTTTCGGTGGGCCAGGGAAGATATTCTGAACCGCATCCGGCGCTCACGCCAGAAGGAAGTCAACCTGGTATTCGATGCCTTTTATATTTGTTGTAACCGGTATGAGGAATTGAAGAAATTGCATGAGAAGTGAGCCTAATCCAGCAACTCCAGCACCTTGCCCCACAGCAATTCATACCGCACCAGTTCGATATCTGAAATAGAGCGCTCCGCCTGCAGCTTGGCCAGGTGGGGGGCGCTAAGCTTCTCGACTTTCTCCCGGTTGAAGTTGCCTTTGGACAGGCAGGAGAGGAGGGCGACAAAGGCGGCGGTCCTAAGATCTCCACTTAGGTATCGCCTTTTGTAACGGTTGAGCCCATCCATTCGGTCGATGACGAACCCTCTTTTTCCCTCCTTCAAGTAATTGATCAGCTGTGCAATGAGGATCGCACAGTTACTGCCTTCTTTGTCCTTTGAATAGATTGGGACTTCGTTCATAAATTTGCCGACCTGAACCGGGGCATCCGCCATAAAGGCATAGTATGCCCAGGCAATACGCCAGTTTTCGGCCATGGAAGCCTGCATTTTACTGAAGTGAGGGGTTACCGCATTGTACACCCCTTTGGCGTCGTCAAAGAGTCCTTGGTTTAGCTTGGAAATAAACAAGTATAACATGAGTAATGACCAGTTCAGGTGGCCCTTTGGCACTCTGGTAACGGACCTTGAAATGGCCTCATCAGCATTCTTGTACTGCGACAGCTGTAAGTAAGCGGAAATAGCTCCTATTTCAAATGTGAAAAATATTGAATATGGCTTTTTCCCAGGCAGTTGCTCCATGTGTTTCACTGCAACCTTACAGGATTCGATGACTTTCTCCCAATCTGAGGCTGCTTGGTATCCCATGATTTTTATCTTAAAGAACAGCTGGGACAGCTTCACGTCCTTCAGAGTAATGTGCAGGTTAATCTCTGCCAGGTACCTCTGTGCCATGGCATTTATCTCTCTCCCAGCTGTCCAACGGTTCTGGAAACAGCCTGCAACATCGGCATAGGCCAGCCTGAGCTTATCTTCAATCGTATTTTTCTCGGATAGTAATTGGTATTTTTTCTTGAACTTTTGAAATTGAACCCTATCCGCTTCCATCGCTCCAAAATGAGAGACTAGGGCCCTGGCCGCAAAAGAAGCTACACTGTTTGATCCATGTGCTTCAGCTAACCTAAGAGCTTCTTTCATCAAATGAATCCCTGATTTTCGCATATTCCTCCCTATCAACTCCTCAGCAATGCAAAAGGTCTTATGCGCTTCATGATAACCTTTTTGGAATTCATTGGCATGCTCTATTTCTGAAGCGTAGAAGGTATCCAGCAACCGTTTCTTGAGCTTAGACTTTACCTGCCTGTAATATTGGTTGGCGAACTTCCTGTCCTTGTATAAAAAAGAAGCAGCATGGCGGTCATCCCTGAATATTCCTTTTCGGGCCCCGTGATATAACTTTGCTTCATAGGTTTTTTCCGAAAATGAAAGATTAACGGCTCTACAAAGTTCTGTGAGGCTTATTACATTCATTGATCACAATATATTGTTATACAAGTAAATGTAAATAAATTTTGCTAATTTCAATTATTATAAAAATAAAATAGTGCCGGAAAAATCAAAAGCCAGGAGCCTACTTTAGAGGTGACAGTTTTGAATGTTAATGAAAAACTTTGAGGCAATGTGGCTCCTTGATCTATTGCTGTTTATCATCATCAATGATGATATAGATAGCATGTAACGAAAAAGGACAGCCCCAGTGCTGATTTGATCATTTTGAGGCTGCCCCTTTACATGTTGTTTAAAACTATACCATAAATATACAAACCGGATCTGAAAAAGTGTAATTCAGATTCCAGCCTTACCATTATATTTTCTCCAGATTCAAGGGCTTTATTCAACACATTATCAGCTGCTTATCTCTTTTTTATCTTCCAAAACGCTCAAATCTGGCCTGTCAAAAACGCTGCAAACTGTTATAAAAAATTCCCTCACCACTCCTTACTTTTACCCTGCACACCCCTACCTGTCCCAAATTCACATTGTTTAAAGCTATCGCTGAACCGATTCTCTAATGCTCAAAACTCAGGCCATGAGCAAAGTGAACCCAAGTGCCCTCATTGCCGCACTCAAAGACATGATAGCTAAAGCAAAGAAATCGAAGGACCCCGCCGTAAAGCGGGAAGCGTTGAAAACCAGGGAAGTGGTCCGGAGGCTGAAGGAAAAAGTAGAGAAGGAAAAATAAAGCAGCCAGAAGCGGATAGAATGCGGTTATTCAATAGCCCCTTGTTTCTTCAACAAGGCATTGATGGTATTGGCCTGCTGTTCGATGATCGCCATGGCCCGTTTAAGCTCCTTCTGCGTATCCTCTTTTTCCGTATGGGCCCTTTTCAGCAGTTTCTCCAGCTCCGCCACCTCACCAGCCAGTTTCTCCAGTTCCGCATCCCTGGCCACCAGCTCCGATTGCATACGCCGGGGGCTGAGCGGCGCATGCTCCCCCTCCCTGACCAACTCCGGATACGCATCCAGCAACCGGGCCAGCAGCGCCTCATCGGCGGACGACCGGCCGTGGCGGATATCGATGACCTTCTGTTTGGGAACGCCCATAGACCGCGCCATAGCCACGAAGCTGACCCCCTTGCTCTTGAGGGCTTCCAGCCCGTCAATGAACCTGTTGTTTACCTCCTGTTTCAATCTTGCCAGGTTTGGTGAGTGTTAAAAAAACGTTAAAACAACCGACAATTCATCAACCTGTGAAATTTTACATTTATTTTGATGTAAAATTACATTTTAAAATGTAGAATCTAATTAGATCCTACTCAAATATAGGAACAGGAGGGGCAAAAACCAAATCCTATAACTCTTTATGTAAAACCACCTGAAATGGGAGTAACAGCCATACCGTACCCCATTGCCCGGGCCACCCTGTGCAACCGGGCAAAGCGGGACAAGCCCCTTCCCTTTGAGTCGCTGCGCGAGCTCGTTGCCGACTTCATCCTCTACGGCGTCCAGGGTCAGCCCTGGGACGGCCCCCAACAGGCCTTCGCCGGAGCCAACAACTTCCGCGCCATCCGCTCCGTGGCCTTCATCGAGCGCAACAAAGGCAAAGCCTTCGGCCTCATCAGCTGGGAACTCCAGGAACAGGAAGACGGCGACGCGGAAGACAGTTTCACCCTTCTGTACCACTCCACCTCCGGCATCGAAATAGGCCGCCTGAAAGTCACCAGCTTCGAACGGAAAATCGGAGCCCACGCTACCGGAGACGAATACGGGCGCGGAGCTCCGCCGTAAACCAGAGCCCCAGGCCAGCAGAAAAGGCGAAGCCCGCCCTGCATACATTAACCGGCACCTCCTGTTTTCCCAGGCTGTGGCGCCCAAATGCGGGCGCTGCAGCCGACAGGAGGGAGGGAGGCAATTCGCTATACACAATTCGGTGTCCGCGCATTCCAGCCTTTCCCTGGTAGCCCTATTAATAAAGCGCCCTGTTTCTTCCGAGCCTGAAAACACAAGTAGGGAGTGTTGCTCCCGGGCAAGAAGTGTTCTTCAAGCGGAGTTTAGAGGATCAGCGATTCAGTGGGAAGCCCGGGAGCATTTGAAGCACATTTTCACGCCTGTCTATTCTCTTGCCAGTGCGACAACAGCGAACCCGCCGGCCCGCCAATTGGCCGTCCCATTCGCGTCGCCTGTACAGCCCCGGCCCAAGGATAATGGTTACGGGCCGGGGCTTTTTTCCATACCCTCACCAAAATACGACGGCACATGATCAACCTCAGCGACACCCTGGCCCTGGAAAAGATGCCCATCGTCGGCGCCCGCGCCATCGGCGTATTGGTGGCCATCGCCAAATTCATGAACGAGCACAACCAGTCCTGGCCCTCCCGCAAAACCCTGCGCGCCCTCACCGGGCTAGGCAGAGACGCCCTCGACAAAGACATCGCCCTGCTCGAGAAGCACCAGCTCGCCCACAAAACCCAGCGCCGCACCAGTGACGGCCGGCGGCTGTCCAGCAACCAATACACCATCCCCCCCAGCCTCGCCCGGAAATACACCCCGCCAGCCCCGGGGAACACCCCAGGCAAAGGCTGCGCTAATCCACAGGGCCAGGATACTGGTTTTCAGGGCACTGAGTTTCAGGGCACTGGTTCTCAGGATACGGAATTTCAGGATACTGGTTTTCAGCACCCTGAAAACCCGCCAGGAAGTATTGAATACCCTTCTGAAGAATTGAATAAAAAAGAAGAATTGAATAAACAGGAAGAATTGAGAGCGCTCTACGCGCGCGCACGCGAGGAGGTGGAAAAATTGAAACAGGAAAATGAAGAGTTACGCCGACGGCTGAGCGCAGCCGAAGCCGGCGGCGTAACCGAGCCCGCCCCACCCCCCGGTTGCGGCGCCCCCCCTCCCGGCGGGCGACAAGGGGAAACCGAAGCCGAACCCCAGTTTGACACCCCAACCCGCACCCACACCCAGGCCGCCGAAGCCTTCTGGGCCTGGGCCCTCGACAACGGCTACCTGCCCGGCATCATCGCCAACGCCCGCTACCCCGGCAGCCAGGAGCAAGCCCGCGACTGCTGTTACAGCTACTTCCGCAACCACCAGAAGAACGGCCGTTGGATCTACATCTGGAACGCCCGCAGCAGCAAGAACCTCGCCGGCTTCGAGAGCTGGCTGGTAAAGGACCCATTGTTTTACCCCCAAAAGTACCGCGATGAAAAAGCAAACGCCCCCGGCCAAAGCGGAATCTGGGACCCCGCCATTGCCACCGAAGCCTTCCTGGAGCTCTGCGCCGAAGAAGGTATCGGCCTTAGCGGATACAGCGGAGTGCAGCATTAACTTTGCCCGGGCCGTAATTGCCGGCTACCACAACCAGCTGCGGCACATGCACCCCACCCGGCAGGTTGCCGAAATAGAAGCCCAGGTAAAATTCATCTGCGAAAACTACGGCGCCCGGGTAAAAGTAGCCAAAGAGCCGCTAAAAGAAGCCGCCCGAAACGTCCGCGAAAAGTTTGCCTACATCGCCCCCGAAGAGATCACCGAAGCCTACCGGCTCTGGGCCTGCGGGGAGATCCAGGCCCCCGGCGCCGAGATGTACGGCGGGCAGTTCAACGCCGCCCAGCTGAGCAAGATCCTGGCCGCCTACAGCCAGAAGCGCCGCCCGGTCGTCGGCGCCTACCTCCGCGAGCGGCAGCGCGAAGAATGGGAACAAAAGAAAGCCGCCCACGCCCGGGCCTGGAAAGCGCACTATGAGCAACACTTCGACAAGATACTGGAACAACTCAAGAGCAAAGCCAAAAGCTGGCGGGATGTCGGCGCCCACCTCTACGACACCGCCCGCCGGCGCGGGCTGATCCGGTTTGAACCCGGCGAAGCCCAGCAGATCTACCAGGAAGCCCTGCGGCACGCACAGGAAGAAGCCAGAAACGCCTACGAACAAGGCCGCAGAGGAGGCCGGACAATATTTCAACTCCGCGAGCTCGAAAAGGCCATGGCCGACGAAAAAAGCCTGGAAGAGCGCGCCAAAGAGATCGCCCGGAAGATGTCGGTATTTCGGAAACTGCTATCGGATAGCCAAAACCCAAAAGAAGAATCATGAAAAAAGTAACCCTACAAGACGCCATCAAGGAATTGCAGCGGGAGGTCAAAATGCGGGAGCGCCTCTACCCCGGATGGGTCATCGCCGGCAAGCTCAGCAAGGCCGCCGCCGAGCGGCAGCTCTCCCGGATGAAATACGCCCTCGAGCTGCTCGAAGCAAAGCAAAAAGAGCCGCCACGTCAACAGCCAAAACTATTCGAATAGCCACATGGAAAACCTGATACAACAAAAGCTCCGCGAGCTGGAGCAGGTCCGCCACAACCTGCTGCAGAGCCTCCGCAGTGGTGATGCACCCGCCCGCGCCTACAAGCAGATGAGCCTGGAGGTGGTGGAGGGCTGCCAGGAGGTATTGCGGAAAGTATTGGAACAACTAAACCGTTAAGCCATGGACCAACCCATCAAGATCATCACCCTGCCTCTCTCTCCGGAGCAACTCCAGGAGATGATGCAGAAAGCAGCGCTTCACGCCCTTTCCCGGCATCAGGCGCCAGTTCCGGAAGCCGGCGAACGCTGGGCCAAGCTGTCCACCATTTCCGGGCAATACGATATATCAGTTACCGAGCTGCGCCGGATCATCCAGGCCAACCAGCCCGGCTTCCAGGTGCGGTCGTCCCGGAAGCTGGGCGACTGGCGGGTGCGGGTTTCGGATGTAGAGAAGTATGTATTGCGGGTGGATCCGTTTGAGGAGAAAATGTGAGTTACAATAAGTGGGTCAAAATTCAGTTAGGTGGCGTCAAATTCTCTTTTCGAGATCAAGGATTTTGTCATATAGGCCATCACTTATCCAGAATCCAATCTTCCGGAGATCATCCATTTGTCCCCTCATATTTTTGATTAGGCCCAATTCTCTACCTTTCAGTAAAATACCTAAAGTGCCAATAATCGGTATGTGATTTTCTTTAGCAATTCTCCTTCCCAGTTTTTCATCGATCAGGAGATACTCTGCGTTCAATTCGATTGCTAATGCAATAGCCTCAGCTTCCCCCAAGTCTAATTCTGTTGAGAATTTCTTTAACAAAACTTCAGATTCAACTTTTCTGACTTCGATCCAATCTGATTTCAGGATTTCCTGAATTGGAATTTCGAATTTATCCAGGACCAGTAATTCATCATGAACACCTTTGGGAATGATTATTCGGCTGTATATCTTCTTTAAGAGTTCCAGGTGTCCTATCTGAACCAGATTACTAACAGCCGTAGTATCACTTACTACTATCATCTAACTCTATTCCAAGGGTTTCCAAATCCTCTTCCAGGTCTTCAACGTCATAATTTACGGGTATCTCTCTTTTACCCAGTTCCCGCTGAAACAATATCCTGTTCATTTCCGCGAACCGGCTGGCCTGTCCCATGGAAAACCTTTCCTGCTGATACAGCAAAATGGCAATTTCCAGCCGCAGTTCTTCCTCTGTAATATGCGCGGCATTGAGGTCCCGGTCTTCAATTACTAGTGCCATATTCTTATTATATTTTGTGATCCTATGCTAAAATAACCATTGAAAGTGATAGGTTGGTTCAATGGCAATTAAATTCTCCGAATCAGAACATCAAAGGGAGCCAATATTTCATCCCAATTCACCCCTTCTCACCTTAAAATAAGACGACTGCGCCACGATCACCGCATGCTCCTCATCCGCCAGTTTGATATAGCGTTCGAACACCTCGCGCGTTTTCCAGCCGCCGAACTTCATGATCGTTTTAGGCGGCACCCCGGCCCGGTACAGGTTAGTTGCCGCTGTTGCCCGGAACGTATGCGTGGTAACCGCCTGCCACTTAGGCATCACCTCATCCACCTTCTTCCCGCCCCGGTTGCGCACCAGCGTCACCGGGCTATCGATGCCGGCCAAACGGCAGGCCTCCTTGATATAGTCGTTAGCCTTCTGGTTGCTGATCGCGGGCAGGCGGCCGCCGTAGCGTTCGATGATCACCTTCACATACGGGTGAAGCGGGATAGTAATAACATCAGCCGTTTTGCTCATCATAAAGCGGATGCCGTCGATCCGGCCCTCCCGCGCAGGGATCGTCACAAAATGAGCGTCGGTCAGGCGGCCGACATCCGAGAAGCGCATAGCGGTGTAGCCCGAGACGATAGCGCGGTCGCGCACCCGGGCCAGGCGTTCATTACCGGAAAGGTCAAGCCCGTACAGGGCCTCCAGCTCCTCTGAAGTCAGGTAAGTCAGCAACGGAGGTTCTTCCTTAATCGAAAAAGAAGTAAAAGCCGTATTAGAAGTATAGCCGGCCTTGACCGCCTGATGGAGGAAAGTTTTGAGGATCTTGATGTGTTTGACCACCGTATTCACGGAGTGATCCTGCACATTATAGGAATAATCCAGGAAATCGTTAAACCAGTCATCATTGATGTTATTCCAGGAAGTAGGGTAGAAGTGTTCCGCGAACCAGTCCAGGTGCCGGAGGAACACACCATACTGGCGGACGCGGTGAGGAGAATAATGAGGCAGGCGTTTGCGCCTTTCGATCTCTGCTTCGCAGAATTGCAGGAAGCTGAGATCGGCAGAATGGATAGAATCACCACGCCCAGTGGCTTCGTAGACCACTTTTTTGACCTCATCCGGCAGAGCGGCCCTTCCTTCCACCATACGGCAATGGCGGTCGAGTTCATTGACCTTGCTCTCGATCAGGTCGAGTAGCATGTTGAGGCTGGCGTTGCCATCGAACTGGCCGCTGCCGCGGGCCCTTTGTTTTTTCTTATTCCAGGATTTTGTAGCGGCCCGTTGGCCGGTGGAAACCCGGACCCTGCGGTTGGGGGCAACCTGGAAAGATAACATGACGAGGGAAGAATCGTCTTTTGGCGCCTGAAGGTAAAATTTGACATCTGGCATGAGGTGACAGATTAGGTGACAAATGGGGTGTCAAATTTCGAGTAATATTTGAAAATATTCGTTTGAGCTGGTCTTCAAATATACTGTAAAATCAGGCGTTTTCAAAGAACAAACGTAGTCAAAAGAGGAAAAAGTTAGTGCCCAGGACAGGACTCGAACCTGCACGTCCTTGCGAACACCAGCCCCTCAAGCTGGCGCGTCTACCAATTTCGCCACCTGGGCATTGTTAGGAGTTTTTCTTTATTTCCGACCCTAAAAAAACTCCGCTTTCGGAAGTTTTTCCTTCAATACAAACTCCTTTTTGAAAAAGTTTTGCAAAGATATAAGATTTCAAATAAAACTGACAAACAAAGGGAGAATTATTTCTGTAGGGCAGAGTCCCGCAATTGTTGGAGGAAGGGAGAGGCGAACATGAAGTCGTGCAGCACCTCATTATCGCTGTGCAGTACCTCGTCCCGATTGCCCCGCCAGGCGATCTCCCCTTTGTAGAGCAGGATGACATTATCGCCGATCTCCATTACCGAGTTCATGTCGTGCGTGTTGATCACGGTGGTGATGTTGTTCTCGACGGTGATGTCCCGGATGAGCTCATCGATGACGATGGAGGTCTTGGGGTCCAGTCCCGAATTGGGCTCGTCGCAAAACAGGTATTTGGGCTCCAGGACGATGGCTCGGGCAATGCCCACCCGTTTTTGCATGCCGCCGCTGATCTCGGAGGGGTAGTTGTCATTGACTTTCCCCAGGTTCACCCGTTCCAGGCAGAAGTTGACCCGGTTTTCCTTTTCTTTCCAGGTCATATTGGTAAACATATCCAGCGGGAAACGGATGTTCTCCTCCACGGTCATGGAATCGAAAAGGGCGGAGGCCTGGAAGAGCATGCCTACCTTCATGCGGATGGAGCGAACCTCCTTTTTGCTAAGGCTAAAGAAATCGACATCATCGTAGAAGACTTTGCCGGAAGTAGGCGCGTGCAGGCCGATGAGCAGTTTCAACAACACGGTCTTTCCTGCGCCGGAGCGCCCGATGATGAGGTTGGTCTTACCCGGATAGAATTCCGTGGTGATGCCCTTCAGCACCTCGTTGTCGTCAAACGACTTGTATATATTTTCCGCTCTGATCATACTTTCTGGTTTTTAACCGGTCAACAGTACTGCGATGAGGTAATCGGCCAGCAGGATCATGATGTCGCTGAAGACCACAGCATTGGTGCTGGCCTGCCCGAGTTCGATGCTGCCGCCCCGGACGTAGTATCCCTGGTAGCAGGAGATGGTCGTCAGCAGAAAGGCAAATACGATCGCTTTGACGAACATCATCACTACGTTGAACGGTTCGAAAAAGGAACGGACCCCCTGTATGTATTCGGCGTCCGACATCATGCCGGTCGGTACGGCGGCCAGATAACCTCCAATGACGCTGACAAAGGCGGCGACGGCCACCAGCATGGGGATCACTACCAACGCGGCAATGACCTTGGGCATGATCAGGTAGGCCGCCGTATTGACGCCCATGATCTCCATGGCGTCGATGTGTTCTTTCTGGCGCATGCCGCCGATCTCCGCCGCCATATTGGAGCCGACCTTACCGGCCAGGACCAGGCAGGTGATGGTCGGCGCCAGCTCGATGATGGTGCTGTCCCGGATGATGTATCCCACATAATACGTCGGTACGAGCGTGCCGTCCAGCTGATAGAGGAATTGCACGGCAGTCACCGCTCCAATGAAGATCGAGATCAACCCTACAATGATCAGAGAACCAATGCCAATATCATTCATCTGCCGCATCGTCTCCTTGTAGTACATGTAATGTTTTTCCGGCCGTGAGAAGCTCGTGCCCAGCATCATGGTGTACCGCCCCATGTGATATAAAAAGTTTTTCAAAAACATAGGCTTGATTTCCCTGATTATTTGGATCGCCAAAATTAGTGGAAATTTACCAGCTAAAAAAGAAGACATGGGGATTGCTTGTTGCCCAGGTATAATATTACTCCCGAAAAATCCTTTGCCAAAACAATGCCACCCTTATTCCGTTTGAATAGATTCAGGCAAAACGCAAAAATAAATGGATCCATGAAAAACATCATCATTACCGGCGCGAGCCGGGGGATCGGCTACGATGCCGCCATTCTGTTGGCCCGTCAGGGCCACCGCGTACTGGCGCTTTCCCGCAACGAAGAGAGCCTGAAAGCCCTGAAGGCGGAAGCCGGCGAGCGGCTGGATTTTTTGGCCTTCGACCTCCTGCAGCCCGACGCCGAGGCCCTCATTGGGAAAGTGAAACCCATGGAGCGCGTAGATATTCTGATCAACAACGCCGGCTACCTGCTGAAGAAGCCCTTTGAAGAGATCACTGCTACCGACTGGAACCGCGTTTTTGGGGTCAATTTTTTGGGGCCGGCACACCTTGTACAGCTCCTGCGCCCTTACCTGGAAAGGAGCGAGCGGGCGCACATCCTCAATATTGGCAGCATGGGCGGCTACCAGGGCAGTGCTAAATTTCCCGGGCTGCTGGGGTACAGCGCCAGTAAGGCCGCTATTGCCAACCTGACGGAGTGCCTGGCCGAAGAATGGAAGGAAAAGAATGTGGCCTGCAATTGCCTCTGCCTGGGCGCCGTACAGACCGAAATGCTGGCCGAGGCTTTCCCCGGTTTCCAGGCCCCGGTCAGCGCCGCAAGAATGGGTGCGTTCATTACTTATTTTGCCACCGAAGGGCACCACTTCTTTAATGGTAAAGTGCTGCCGGTTTCGGTTTCCACACCCTGACCAAACTGTCTTCCCGGCGATAACTCTATTTATCCGATGAGTTGTTATAACTTTATGGCCGCTAAGAAAAACTAAATTGCCAGGCATATGCCCAAAGCTGAAGACAGTTTCATTCCCTACAAAGGCGTGAGGTTTTCCAAAGCGGAAATGCTTCAACGTAGCCGGGAGTTTTGCCGTTACCTGGGTAAACGGCGAACAGTGCGCGATTATTCGGATAAGCCGGTGCCCATCGAGGTGATCGAGAATATCATTATGACAGCCTCTTCCGCTCCTTCAGGAGCGCATAAGCAACCATGGACTTTCTGTGTGGTTTCCGACCCGAAAATCAAGCAGAAGATCAGAGAAGCGGCCGAAAAAGAGGAGTATGAGAACTACCACGGACGGATGTCCGAGGAATGGCTTTCCGACCTGGCCCCCCTGGGGACAGACTGGCACAAGCCCTTCCTGGAAACTGCGCCTTACCTGATCATCGTCTTCAAGAAGGCCTATGACCTCGTCGATGGTGAAAAAAAGAAAAATTACTACGTCAATGAATCAGTGGGACTGGCCACCGGCTTTCTGCTGGCGGCTATCCACAACGCAGGGCTGGCTTCCCTGACCCATACGCCCAGCCCCATGAACTTTCTGCAGGAGATCCTGCAACGTCCGGAAAATGAACGCCCTTTCCTGCTAATACCTGTGGGCTACCCGGCAGAAGATGCCAGGGTGCCCAATATCACCCGTAAGGACTTGAAGGACGTTATGGTGTTGTATGAAGGAGTGAAGGAATAGGCCTTTCCCTGTCCCATTATTCCTGGATTCCTTTAACAAACGGCATTAGAAAATGTGTACTGTTACCTACATACCCCTCGAGGGAGGCAATTACCTGCTGACCTCCAACCGCGATGAGGCGCCGGCACGTTCTCCGCAGAACATCACGCGCCAGCGCATCGCCGGGCAGGAGCTGGCCTTTCCCCGCGACGAAGCCGCCGGAGGAACGTGGATCGCTATCTCCAGCGCCAACCGCCTGGCCTGCATCCTCAACGGCGCATTCGAAAAACACGATCGAAACCCGCCCTACCGGCGCAGCCGGGGGCTGATGGCGCTCGATTTTTTTGAATATCCCTCTGCCGAGGAATTCCTGAAACACTATACCTTCGAAGGTATGGAGCCCTTCACCATGCTCGTCCTGGAGCGGGGCAGGCTGCTGGAGCTGCGGTGGGACGAACAGCGGACGCACATCCTGTGGCCGGATCCCCGGGAGCTCCATATATGGTCGTCTTCCCCCCTTTATCCGAAAGAGGTGCGCTACAAGCGGGAGCAGTGGTTCGCCGAGTGGCGCGAAGGCAAAAGACACTTTAGCCGGGAAGATGCGCTCGACTTTCACTGCAATGCCGGCGAAGGAGACCCCTGGAATGACGTAGTGATGAACCGGGGCGGCATTGTGCGGACAGTGAGCATTACCAGCATCGTCAAGGAAGATACCTTTATCGATATGCAGTATCATGACCTGCTCAACGGGCAGATGAAACAAACAAAAATAGGGCTGCAAGGTGAAGTGGTGGGATCGCGTTAAAGAACGGCCGTCTTTTATCCGGCTGCTGAATTGGGAGTACTGGCCCTCCAAAGCTTTTTACTATCCGGTCATTCCACAGATCCTGTGGCTGATGCTGCGCGCCCGGCACCTCTGTTTCTTCACGGCCGCCAACCCCGAGATCTACACCGGAGGAATGGGGCTGGAATCCAAATACGATACGCTTCTGAAGATACCGGAACGCTATCGCCCCAAGGCGCTACTCTTTCAGTCCGGAGACCCTCTGGACTCCTTGCCTAAACGCCTGGAACAGGCGGGGCTTTCCTTCCCGCTCATTGCCAAACCGGACCTGGGATTCAGGGGCCTGCTGGTAAAAAAAATGAACGATCTGGCATCCCTGGCCGATTACCTGCAGCGGTTTCCCGTCGATTTTATCTTGCAGGAATTCATCGCCCTGCCCGAGGAAGTAGGCGTCTTGTACTACCGGATGCCGGGAGCGGAAAGGGGCAAGGTGACCTCCATCACGACCAAGGAGTTCCTCTCCATTACCGGCGACGGAAGCTCCACCGGGGAAGCACTGATCCGGAAAAACCCTCGGGCGCTGCTACAATTGGAACGCATTCGCACTTCCGCCCCGGAAATACTTACCCGTGTACCGCTCTCGGGCGAAAAAGTAAACCTGGGCATCGTCGGCAACCACGCCAAAGGTACCCGCTTCATCAACAGCAACCACCTGGCCGATGAATCCATCTGCCGAACTTTCGACCGCATCAGCCGGGAGGTCGGCGAATTCTATTACGGCCGCTTCGACATCAAGTGTGAAAGTATCGAATCCCTTCGTTCCGGTGAGGGCATGATGATCCTGGAGATCAACGGAGCCTGCTCAGAGCCGACCCACATCTACGACCCAGGCCGGGGCACCTACTGGAGTGCACTGCTCGACATTGCCCGCCACTGGCGGATCATCGGCCGCATTGCCCGCGCCAACCACCGGCGGGGCGTACCCTACCTGCCGCACAAAACGACGGCCAGGGAGTTCCTGAACCTCTTTGCTTATCAGCGGAAGATCAGGGAGCTGGGGGGGAGTTAGGAAGTGGGAAGGCTTTTGGGTGCAGGCAGGGGGCTCAAAGGCGGAAATCGGACACGAGCGAAGCGACTGACAGCGTAAATCGGAAATCGGAATTTTCCCAGGGAGTGTTGCCGGAATGGGGCTGGAGATGCCCCCACCATAAAAAATGGGGCTTCCTTAACAAAAGGAAGTTTGAAGGCGGAAGTGGGAACCCAGGAACATAGGAACCCGGAACCCCTTATCCTACCCCATTACGGCTGCACCTCCAGCGGAGGCAACCCGTTGCGGGCATTTTCAATTGTAGGTTTTGTGGTGTAGAATACTTTACCGGTTTCGGCGCCGAACTTTTGCACAAGGATTCCCTGCCATTCTTTTCCGCAGGCGTTGTGCAGGTGGGCGCCGTCGAGGATGAGGGAGCCGCCTGGTTCTACGGTGATGGCTCCACCCGGCGGGATGGATACCCGGCAACGAATGATGAGCTGCCCGCCGGGGGCAATGGACAGGTGCCCCTCCAGGTCGCGTGCGCTGTTCCATTCCACACTGTCCCGGATGACGATCTCCAGGCTGTCCTTAAGCTCGCACCAGGTGGGGAGCAGGAACTTGCGGGCCCTGTTATTTTCCTGGGCCATGCGCTGTTGTATCCTGCCGATCTGGCAAGGCGTCCAGGCGTTTTGTACGGCGGCATAATCCATCACGTTGTTGGACGTCATAGTGTCGCATTCCGGCGCCTGTCCCTTGGCGAAACAATCCTGGGTGTGCACGGGGGTGTCATCGCAGCCGTCATTGGTCCAGCCGTGAGACAGGCCGAAGATGTGGCCCACCTCGTGATTGAACGCGCCGCGAAAATCCCAATAGTCATCCCGGTCTTTAGCATTGTTGTATATGCCGGCGATCTTTATGGCATTGCCCAGGGCTACACCGACATTATAGGCATTATATGTTCGGGAGGCTACGCTGTCCGGGTGGTGGGCCATGATGAAGATGTTCAGCACCGAATCCATCTGCACCCCATATTTTTCGAAAACCTCTCTTCTGTAGAGGTTGCGGTTTTTGCCTTTATGAACGTAGTAGGTGAGTTCGGAGTCATAGTGGAAATAGATGCCGTCGTCTCCCGGAATGCTGGGGTCGGGGGTTAGAATATATCGATAATTGGTGGGATACACCGGAGTATTGTTGCCATTAGGCAGCCACATTTGCCGATTTTTCTCCAGGTCGTAGTTGGCGGCCCGGATCAGCCCCCGGGTGAACTCGATAGCCCGCGGGCCGGTAAGGCTGAAGGTGGTATCCGGAGTATTCATCCAGTGTACATTTACGCGGAGGTACCGCATAGGGGTGTGGCCCAGGTAGTTGGTGTCCGGCAGGAAAGAGGCCCATTGCAGGCAGGGGTCATTTCGGCCTCGCCGTACCCGCCAGATGTCGTTATCTTTGGGCACTATGGAGATGTCCTCCTGAGTAAGATATCTGCTTTGCAGAACGGGGATGCAGGCGCTGGCAACAAGCGCGATGAGCAGAGCGGTAAAGAGATGCTTCATAGTTGTTTGTATAGTCAGAAAGAGGAGTAAAAGTAAGCATTTATGAGGAAATGGGTGCCTGTCCTGATATTCAGCCCCTCGCTAATTCACTAATTCAGTCCCTATACTTATACTATCTTACCAACTCCCCCCAGCGCCGCCGCCGCCGAAGTCTCCACCGCCGAAACCGCCGAAACCGCCGCCGCCGAAACCACCAAATCCGCCGCCACCGCCGCCGCCGCCGCCGCCGCCGCCGCCGCCAATCCAGGGGCCGGGAAAGAAAATCCAGCCGCCACCTCGCCGGCCGCGTCGCGGGTAACGGTCGTATCGTCCGCCGCGGTAGTAACCGCCGTCGTCGTCGTCGTCATCGTTGCCTTGCCCCATTCGGGAGAAAAGGATGATCAAAAAAATGAGTACGGCGATCACCAGGATGGCGGGTACGCCGCCCTTGGCATCGCGCCGCCCTTGTTGCCCGCCTTCACCGGTGTATTCGCCCTGCCCCAGCTCCATTATGGCGCTGGTAGCCTGGTCGAGGCCGTGATAATAGCGCCCCTGCCGGAATGCGGGTGCGATGATATTGTCTATGATGCGTTTGGCCATGGCGTCGGTAAGGAAGCCCTCAGTGCCCAAGCCAGTCTGAATGCGGATCGCGCGATCTTGCTCGGCAACATAGATCAGGATTCCATTATCGTATTCACCGCCGCCGATGCCCCAGGCGCTGGCCAGCCGGTAGGAATAGTCGAAGGGGTCCTCTCCCTCCAGGGAAGTTTCAGTAACGATGACGATCTGGGTGGATGATTCTTCTACATAACGCCGCAGTTTGCTCCCCAGCTGCTCGACCTCCTGACGGCTCATCAGGCCGGCATAGTCATTGACCAGAAACCCGGTAGGCTCCGGTATCTGCTTCTGAGCAATGGCCAGCACGGATATGGAAAGAAAAAAGAAGGTTAAAATGGATCTGAACATGGTATTTAACTATATGAAATATCGTCGGGCAATTCGTTGGTGTCGTCTTGTTGAAAGGGGAAATAATCTTTAAGTTTTTCGCCCACCTGCTCTATGGCCTTGCAGACGCCCTCGGCAAATGCTCCCCGGCGAAAGTATTCCTGCATGAGGTTGCGTTCTTCCTGCCAGAAGTTTTCCGGCACCACCTTATTGATGCCTTCGTCGCCGAGGATGGCGAACTCCCTGCGTTCGGGCGCCAGGAGGATAAGCACCCCATTGCGGGCTTCGGTTTTTTGCATCCCGAGCCGGAGGAACACCTTCCTGGTTTGCTCCATGATGTCTCCTTCGCAGTCGGCTTCCAGATGGACGCGGACCTCTCCGGAGGTATTGCGTTCCGCTGACTGAATGGCTGCAATGATCTGTTCTTCCTCTTCGGGCTTGAAAAATTTCAACATGCTGTCTGCATTATCTGTTATCGGTTGGCCGTTATGGGCCAGGATACCAACAACGGCCAACCAACAACGATCAAATTCCCTAAAACTCGACCTTTGGCGCTTCCTGTGCGCTGGCTTCCGCTTCGAACTGCGTTTTCTGGTCAAAACCGAACATGCCGGCGTAGAGGCTGCCCGGGAAGCGGCGCACCCTTTTGTTGTATTCAGTGACAACATCGTTGTAGCGGTCACGAGCTACCTTGATGCGGTTTTCGGTACCTTCGAGTTGTACCTGCAGCTCTTTGAAGTTCTCACTGGCCCGCAGTTGCGGGTAGTTCTCGGAAATGAGCAGCAGGCGGCCCAATGATTGGCTCAGCCCGGCCTGGGCTTCCTGAAATTCCTTCATTTTCTCCGGGGTCAGGTTGGTGGGGTCGATGTTGACGCTGGTAGCACGGGAACGCGCCTGGGTCACTTCGGTGAGGGTGCTCTTTTCGAAGTCGGCAACTCCCTTCACGGTGTTCACGAGGTTGGGAATAAGGTCGGCGCGGCGCTGGTAGGCACTTTGCACTTTTCCCCATTCGTTTTCCACGTTTTCTTCCATATCAACAAAATTGTTGTAGCTGTTACAGCCACTGACAAAAAGGATCAGCCCAAGGCCGATCAGTACTACTGCTAAGACAAGTGATCTCATCAGAATGGATGTTTTGTTTTGAGTTTGTGGTTTTCAGTGCGCGCAATAAGGGCACTATTCTTTAAATATCAAAAAAGATAGCCAATTAATAAAGGCTGGAACGTACGGCAGAGTTCTTTTTTTTCTGCCAATCTCCTGTTTTTGACGGCCATTGAGCGGAAAAGTCATTTTTGGGCTATGAAACACAGCGGTTATCCTCCCAAAAACAGTGCGACCAACTCCTCCGCACCCTGGAAAGGGGATAGTTTCCCTTCGAGCACAGCCTGTTCGACTGCTTTTCGTTTTTCCTGGACAGCGGGGTCTTGTGCGAAAGCGGCAAGCAATTGCTGGTTTATGGATTCGCGTAACCAGTAGTAGGCCTGATTCCGTCGGTTTTTTAAGAAGTAGCCGTTCTCCTCGGTAGTTTTCCAATGGGATAGGACCTGTTGCCAGGCCTCGGGAATTCCCAGCCCGGTGGTGGCGGAGCAGACTTCCACCTTGGGGGCCCACCCACTTTCTTTAGGAGGGAACAAGTGGAGGGCGTTGCGGTATTCCTGGCGGGCGCGTTTGGCCAGAGGCAGCCGTTCTCCGTCGGCCTTATTGACGGCAATGAGGTCAGCCATTTCTACAATACCTCGTTTGATACCCTGGAGTTCATCGCCAGCGCCGGGCAGAAGGAGGAGCAGGAAAAAGTCGGCCATGGAGTGTACGGCAGTTTCGGACTGCCCCACGCCTACCGTTTCGATAATGATGGTATCGTACCCGGCTGCTTCGCACAGGATGATGGACTCTCTTGTCTTGCGGGCTACTCCCCCCAGCGATTCTCCGGCAGGGGAGGGGCGGATAAATGCCGCTTCACTGCCAGACAGCTTTTCCATGCGGGTCTTGTCGCCCAAAATGCTGCCCTTGCTCACCTTACTGCTGGGGTCGATGGCCAGAACGGCCAGGCGGCGGCCCTGTTCCAGTAAAAGCAACCCCAGAGCTTCAATGAATGTACTTTTGCCAACTCCCGGGCTGCCGGTGATGCCGATGCGAATAGAATGGCCGCTATGCGGCAGGCAAAGGCCGATGATCTCCTGCGCCAGCTTCTGGTGCTCCGGGCGGGTACTTTCGATCAGGGTGATGGCCTGACTGAGCATTACCCTGCTCCCCTCCAGGATACCCCGGACATATTCCCCCGGCGGCCTCAGTTTGCGCCGCTGAGCCTGAATATGAGGATTCAGGCTTCCCGATGGGGAAACTCCGCTTACGACTTGTGGTTTGGTGCGTTTGGGCATGTGATGTACGAAAGAATTATTAATGCCGGCAATATAACCCTATCCGCCAGCCAGCGCGGATGGAGAAACAATATAACAATTAGGAGCAATGCATGCCGAACGCAATGGGCACATTTCTTCCCCGTTCTGCTCAAAAATGCCCTGAATCTGCTCCCTAACACTTGCTTAATAGGTGTTAAAGTTTTGAGCCTCCTTATATGTTGATTTTAACAATTCGTATAATGTTTTGATTTTCAGTTGGTTGTGATTTTTTCTTAGTTTAACGTATTCCCCTTCGTGGGGGGGAATTGGGTTAAACTATCCTAAATCAGGCTTTTGGCGCATTTGCCCCCTTGACGGACATTATCTTTTTTTTCTTCTTTGTCCTGTCATTTGAAAACAATCTACATCATCTTTTACACCTGAAAGCCCTGTATTCCGATCATGAAAACCTTTGAAGACAATCTACATTTTTTCAAATCGCCTGGATCCCGATTCCAGGTTACGCCGCTTGTACCATAAAGATTGAATGAAAACATTTTGTGAAGCTATGAAAGCTGTAGGTTCGGAAGAGGGGAGAATAGAAACCATCTGTTTTCCCCTTCCTTTTGTCCCTGAAACCCATACACCAAAACACTCCCGGCCTCTCAAAACGCGCACTCTGACATCCCAAGAATTAGTAACACTTTCCCTCCGCCTGTCGGCCCGTGCAATGCAATTATTTGGTTAAACCAGTAATTGCCGGACTCTCATCCTCGCATCGGGCTGACGGCGGCGGTTTTTCTGCTCCTGAATGGATGCGCTTTTATGGGGTAACCTGCGGATTTGCAGTGAAGAGCGTACCGGAAAACAATACAGTGGAAAACCTGGAGCGAAAGCAAGCCGGCGGATGACTGCTGATGCTTATTTCCCCTGGAATACCGGTTTGCGTTTTTCCAGGAACGCGTTCACGCCCTCCCGGTAGTCGTCCGTTTGCCCGGCGGCCGTTTGCAGTTCGTCTTCCACTGTCAGCTGGCCTTCGAGGCTGTTGTCCGCTGATCGGTTGAGGGCCCTTTTGGTATAGCCCAGCCCTTTGGTAGGCATCAGGGAAAGGGTCCGGGCGAGGGCCATGGATTGTTCCGCAAAATCTTCATCCTCGTAGTACTTATAGATCATACCCAGGCGTTCGGCCTCGTTGGCGCTCACCTTATCACCCAGCATCATCAGGGCCGAGGCTTTCTGGAAGCCGATCAGGCGGGGCAGAAAGAAGGTGCCCCCGCTGTCGGGGATCAGTCCGATCTTGCTGAAGGCCTGTATGAAGGAGGCAGATTCGGCAGCTACGACGATATCGCACGCCAGGGCGATATTGGCGCCGGCGCCGGCGGCTACGCCATTGACAGCAGCGATGACGGGTTTCTCGATCTCCCGGATGCGCAGGATGATGGGGTTATAGTGCTCCGTTAGAATGGTGGTCATCTCGGGGCCATCTTCGGCGATGACCTCCTGCAGGTCCTGTCCGGCGGAGAAGGCCTTTCCGGCGCCGGTGAGGTAAATGGCGCGCACCTGAGGGTCGTCCCGGCAGGCGTCGAGGCGGGCCTGCAGGGACAAGGCCATCTCGCGGTTGAAGCTGTTGTAGACTTTGGGGCGGTTGAGGGTGATCCTGGCCACATGGCCATCGAGTTCGAAGAGAATGGTATTGTTATCGTCCATTGATGGTGAGGTTGGATGGTTGTATAGCTATACGATTAGGGTGAGTTTTGGAGTTTCGGCCTGCCCCGGCGTTGGTCTAGTGGCACTTGAAATAATCAAAGGGCTCCTTACAATCCAGGCAACGGTATAGTGCTTTGCAGGCTGTTGAACCGAACTGGCTGACCATTTCCGTATGGCCGGACCCACACTGCGGGCATTCAACGGTGGGCCCATCCTGAAAGAGGGCGTTTTTGTCGACGCTGCCATCAACGGGCGGTGCGATGCCATAATCTTTGAGGCGTTGCCGCCCCCGCTCGGTGATCCAGTCGGTCGTCCAGGCCGGGTGTAGAACGGTAGTGACTTTTACATTCTCGAATCCTTTTTCCTGCAGGGCCGCCCGGATATTGACTTCGATGGTATTCATGGCCGGGCACCCGGAATAGGTAGGCGTGATGATGATCTCCACCCCCTCTTCGCCGATCTTAACGTCCCGGATAATGCCCATATCGGTTACGGCCAGTACAGGGATCTCGGGATCGGCCACTTCTTCCAGAATGTTTCGGATGTCTTCTTTTGTAGCAGCAGTTGTCATGGTTAGGGTTTGTTGTTAGCTTTAAAAAACTAACAATCGTTCGCATCAATCGGTTTTGACCATTTCCAGATTGCGGACCATGAGAAGGTAGGAGCGGGCGAATTCGGGAAGGCTGTCGAACCGGAGGGAGCCGGTGGCCGGGTTGAGGTTGGGGTAGTAGGCCCGGTTATCTTCCATGATCCGGCTGATGGCCTTTTTGATGGCGCGTTTGTCAAATTTGTTGACGGCTTTGTCGTAGTATCTAGCGGTAAATCCCAGGCTTTGGAAATAGTCGGACTCTACGATCTGGTAATAGAGGTGGAACAGGTCGCGGTCGGGCTTGGGCACGGCATAGTTGAACATGCAGTATCCGACGATGTAACCGGGAATGGCCAGGGCAATATTCTCATAACCATGTTCTTTGTACCAATCCATGTGAAACAATTCGGCATCGATGATGCTGACCACCCGGTCGTGGTGAACGGAGTGGGTGATGCCGAAGGTGGATTTTACGCGGTACATTTCCTTAAAGAATTCCTCTTTGTCTCTGGCGAGCAGTTCCTTGAGGTCGGAACACAGCACCTGGTTCTTACCGGCGGTGGCCATTCCATCGTTTTCATAGTATTTGCGGTGGAGGTGTTCGAGGGCTTCCATCATGAACCCTTCCGGCTTGATGAGGTAGTCGAGCCGGTAGATGAGGTCGAGCAGCAGGTAACCGATGCTTCCGGAATACTGTATCTTATCGAGTTTTCCGTTTTCGGCTTCCTCCAGGGCCAGTTTGATCTGGCCGGTGAGGTAATTGTACTTGGCCTGTTTTTCGTCCAGTGGTAATTCTTCCAGGTGAGTGGTATCGACCGGCTGCAGGCTCTTGAACTCTTCCAGCAGCAGGTCGTCCTGTTTATCGGCTTTGGTGGCCACCTCCTTGAGGGCGTAATACAGTTTATAAGGGGAGCCATCCAGGGTGTAAGTATCGAAGATGATGGCAATATTACCTGCCTCATCCAGAGCGAAGCGGCTGTACTTGAGATTGAAGTTCTGTTCCAGGAGGCGGCGCATAAAAGCTACATTGAGTGCTTCGGCCTTGACCACTTTGGCCTCTACTGTGACTTTCTGCGGCGTGGCCATGCCCGTGATCTTCTTGGACCCCTGGTACAGTTCGAACTTCAGGCCGCCCTTGGCCTCTTCGTAACGCACATTGTCCTCTTCTTCATCCCGAAGATAGTAGAAGAATTGCTTGTAGCTTTCCAGGTACTCCTGCTGGTCGAACTTCTCCAGCGCCACATCCCAAGCGGTGTAGCGGGAACTGTCCTTATAGGAATCACTGTAGCGCCCAAAGCTGATCTTCGGTTGTTCTATTTCGTCCGTTTTCGAGCCAAAGATGCGGTCGAACAATCCCATTCTGTCTTTTATTTTTCCATATGGAAAAGTACAAAATCAGCGCAAGTTAACAAAAACGAAGAAAGGTAAAGGCAAAAGCTTTTTACTTAATGTTCACTTCCCTTTCCTGGTGGCTCCGCTTGACATGCAGGGTAGCGAGGTCGAGCTGGGCGCTGGCAGCGTTGCCGATGCTTTCTTCTTCCTCCTTTTCTTGCCTGGTGTACATCCTCTGCATCTGTTTAACGGTCAGTGTAGACCCGTCCGGGCTCCAGCCGGGAGGGCCGAAGATGTACATGAATTTATGGCGCCAATTGCTGGTACTCTTCACGTCATTCCAGATATTCTTATATTCGTGCAGAAGGATGACCACCGGGTTGTAGGAGTTGGGCGGATGAATGACCCCGTATTTGATCTCGATCTGTTCGTCGTAGTCGGCCCAGGTCCCAAACAACTTGTCAAAGAGGTTGAGGTAACCGCCGTGGTTCTTATCCAGGTATTCCAGGTTCTGGGCATGGTGGACCTGGTGCTGGGTATGCGTGTTCAGGAATTTTTCCAGAAAGCCCAGCTTGGGAATATATTGAGAGTGAAGTTGGAACTGCCACAAGGATTCTATGCCCATGCAGATGACCACCATTCCGGGGTGAAAGCCAATGATCGGCAGCCACATATAGAACAGGGGTTTGTACATAAGGGTGAACCACCCGTTCCTGATGCCCGTGCCCAGGTTGAAATGATGGGAGGAGTGGTGAACGATATGGGCCGCCCAGAGAAAACGCACCGTATGGTTGAGCCGGTGGAACCAGTAGTAACTGAAGTCGTCCAGCAACTGGCAGATCAGCCAGGTATACCAGGCCCAGCCGAAGGATTGATAACCCATGATGTTGGTGCGTACGCCATCTACCTCCGGGTTGAATATCTCGTAGGCAAAATTGAAAATGATTATTGCGGAGATGACTTTGAAAAGCGGCTCGATGATAATGGCGCCCAAACCCATGAAAGCGCTGGCAGAAAGGTCCTTCCAATCATATAGCTGACGGGTATCGTCATGAGCTTTGCTGTAGGCCAGTTCAATGAGAATTAATACCACAAAAATGGGAACTCCGTAAACGAGTGGGTTAGTAAGATCCATTATTCCTGAAATTTTTTTTGAAGGCCAAAGTAAAAATTTTCTCGCGGTACTTCCCTTTATCTTTTGTCTTTTCTCTTTATTTCTGAGTCACAACGCACGGGAAATATAGATTTCTGTAGAGGCAGGGAGCCAGTCCTTCGCCCGGCTTAAATTTCATGGCGCGGCTTTTCGCCTCTTCGGTTTAGGCGCTTTCTTTCGCCAATCTCTTTATCTTTGTTTGACTCGACACCCGATTGTGAAACAAATTTTAAAACTATGAAATCAGCCATTCTCTTCCCCGTTTTTGCTTTTATTCTTGCACCTGCATTAACAGCTCAGTCCGAAAGTATGAAAAACGACACATCCGAATCCGGCCTTCCTTATTACCAGATACCGGACTATCCTGAAGCCTATTCTGCCGGTACGGTCGCCGCCCGCCTCATCGACGGGCTGGGCTTCCGCTATTACTGGGCCACCGAAGGCTTGCGGGAGGAAGACCTGCAGTTCCGTCCGAACGAATCCGCCAGGACTACCCTCGAAACGCTGGATCACATCTATGGCCTGTCCGTTCTTATCGTTCGGGCGCCCCGGCGGGAAGTTAATGTGCGCCCAGAGAAAGAAGAAACGCTTTCATTTGAGGAAATGAGGCGAAGAACGCTGGAAAACTTCCGGCAGGCGAGCGAGATCCTGCTCACCAGTTCAGATGAAGAGGTATCCGGTTACAGCCTCCTCTTTCAACGCGGGGAAGATACCTCCGAATACCCCTTTTGGAACCTGGTCAACGGCCCCATCGCCGATGCCCTCTGGCACGTGGGGCAGGTCGTGTCCTTCCGGCGGTCGTCGGGCAACCCGTTCAATTCCAAGGTGAGTGTGTTCAATGGGAAAGTGCGGGAGTGAGGAGGTTTGGATGTTTGGAGGTTAGGAGGTTTGGATGTTTGGAGGTTAGGATGTTAGGGGGTTTGGCTTCCTGCAAATCGTAAACCTGGATCAAAAAACCGGCCATGGCCGCAAAAGAAAAATTGTTGTTCCCCCTGTTATTCCGCCTGGGCCGCCGGTTGCCCTTCGGCTGGTTGAAACGGGGGAGTGCGCTTCCGGTCATTCCTTTATACCACGCCATTTCCGGCCGGCCCTCGCCCTATGTAAAACACGTTGGGGTCTGGCGTTCCACCCAAAGGTTTGCTGAGGACCTGGATTTTCTGTTGAAGCACTACGAGCCCGTCGGGCTGGAAGATCTGAAAACCGGAAAGCAAACGAGAAAGCCTCCCCTGCACCTCACCTTCGACGATGGGCTGAAGGAGTGTTATACAACTGTATTTCCCATCCTCAAGGAAAAGGGCATACCGGCCACCTTTTTCGTCAACGCTGCTTTTGTCGACAACGAGGATCTGTTCTTTCGTTTTCAGTCTTCCCTGCTCATTGAGCAAATCGAATCGGAGCCGGAGGCACTGAAGGCCATCCTGTCGTGGAAGGAAAAGCAGAAGGCCCGAGAGGACTGGAAACCCTTCCTGCTGTCCGTTCAGTATTCGGGCCGCGATGTGCTGAGGACGATCGCCCGGGAGGTGGGCGTCGACTTTGCCGCCCATCTGAAGCGGCAGCCTTGTTACATGAGCCGGGCGGAGTTGCTGCGCCTGGAAAAGGAAGGCTTCACCATCGGCGCCCACAGCATCGACCATCCCAGGTACGATGCCCTGCCGTTGGCGGAGCAACTGCGGCAAACCCGGGAGAGCCTGGCCTTCGTCGGCCACCATTTTAACCCACCCGTCCGGGCCTTTGCTTTTCCCTTTACCGATTTTGGGGTCGGCCGCAAGTTTTTTGAAGCATTGGAAAAGGAGGGCGCTTGTGGCCTGAGCTTCGGGTGCGCCGGCCTGAAAAGGGATGCTGCTCCTGGACACCTGCAACGCATTCCCTTCGATGAAAATCCCTTATCCGCTCGGGTGAATTTGTCGAAAGAATACTTGTATTTTCTGCTCAAAGCGCCGCTGGGCCGGAATGTGCTGGAGAGGAAATAGAGGGTTTTTGATTTGCGATGTTTGATTTTTGATATTTGATTTGCGATGTTTGGAGCTGCATGGGAGCAGGCCGGGATCAGAAACAGTAAAGAAAAATAACTCCTGGCTCGTAGTGAAAGGCACAAATCACACCTCAAACGCGATAATGATCTTCAACTCAATACTGCCAACCGTTGCGCACAACCTCCGGGAATTCAGCTCCCGGACGGCCTTTTGCATTAAGGAGCAATCTTTTACCTATCAGGATTTTTCTGACCGCATCAGTGGCATTTCCCGGGCCTTGCGGGAACGGGAGATCCCGGAGCAAAGCCCGGTCGGGGTCGTCACTGCCGACCGCCTGGAAACGTATGCTTCCATCTTCGCGCTGTGGTTCAACCGGCTCATCTTTGTGCCCCTCAGCCCCGCCAACCCGGCCGAACGCAACCGCAACATGATGGAACAGACAGGTATGAAACACGTCCTGGCATTTGATCTGACGGAAGCGGGAGCTACCGGCGTCGGGAAGGGAACAGAAGTTATTGCCACCGGGGGGCTTTCCCAGGGCGAAGCGGTTGCCACCAGTTCCAACAGCCGCGAAGAGGACATTTTGTACATTCTGTTCACCTCCGGCAGTACGGGCCTTCCTAAAGGAGTGCCCATCACCCGAAAGAACCTGGATGCTTTCGTGCGCGCCTTTTTCCGGATCGGTTACCAGCTCAATGAAGAGGACCGTTTTCTGCAGATCTTCGACTTTACGTTCGACGTGTCGGTGCAGTCTTACGTACTGCCCCTATACCTGGGCGCCGGCGTGTATACCGTCCCGCAGGAGGGCGTCAAATTCCTGTCGGCGCTGAAAGTGTTGAAGGAACATCAGATTACTTTTGCCAAGCTGGTGCCGTCCACCCTTCAGTTTTTTCGGCCCTATCTTGATCGGATACAGCTGCCCCATCTTCGGTATTCCCTGTTTTCCGGCGAAGCCCTGCCGGAAGATATTACCCGGGAATGGTCCCGCTGCGTGCCCAATGCCGTTATCGAGAACCACTACGGCCCGACCGAGGGCACCATCGATTGCCTCTATCACCGCTGGGAGGAGGGCCGCAGCCCGGCTTACAACGGCATCGTAGCTATCGGCGCGGCGTATGAAGGCATGGAGGGAATCGTCGTGGATGAGCATGGAAAGGAAGTGGAAGCCGGCCAGAAAGGGGAACTGTGGATCAGCGGTGATCAGGTAACGCCCGGCTACTGGAAGAACGAGGCCAAAAACCGGGAGAGTTTCACCATTCGCAGCGGAAGGCGGTTTTATAAGACCGGCGACATCGTTTTTCAGGATGAGCAGGGCCTGTACCTCTATTGCGGGAGGAAGGACAACCAACTGCAGATACAGGGGTATCGGGTAGAATTGGGCGAGGTGGAACATCATGTGAAGCAGATGATCAGCCGGAATATCGTGGTGGATTCATATGTGGAGAAGGGCGTTCTCTCGCTCGTCCTCTTCGTGGAAGGCATGCCTGAAGGGGAAAGGGTACAGATCGACGCCCGCCTGCGCCAAAAGCTGCCTCCCTATATGATCCCCGGTAAAATCGTATCGGTCGGCGCCTTTCCCCGGACAGTCAGCGGAAAGACCGACCGCCAAAAACTGCGTGGCTTATTATGAGCGAAGCACTGGAAAAGGCCATACTCGAAAATCATTTTGGCGCCTACCGCACCATCGCCCGAGCTTGTGGCGGCCACCATGGCAGGACGGCGGCCTATGAATGGACGCTGGCCCCTCCCGGGAACACCTATCCAAACTTTATCTTCAACGAACAAGCTGAAGCCATCGATATCGAGGCGCTGAAGGAGCAGATCCGGGCAGGAGCGCTGCCTCCTTTCTGGCTCTCCCCCAATTCCAGGCTGCAAACCCTCATCGGGCCTGCCGGCTTCCGCCTCATCCGGATTTGGCAGGGGCTGGGCATGCGCCCCAAAGAGCTGAAACCACCGCCGGAGGTGCCGGGCCTGGAGTTTTGTATGGTGGAAAGCGCGGAACAGGTTGACATATGGACGGAGATCGCCGCCCAGTCCTTCAACACCCCGTTTGAAAAAGGTTACTTTTATCCGTTGCTGGAACGGCCCGGGGTGGAGCTGTTCCTAGGTAACAAGGAGGGCGTGTTTGTAGGTACGGCTATGAATTTTTATCAGGGCAGTACCGTTGGCCTGCACATGGCCGCCACCTTGCCTGCTCACCGCAAGCAGGGCATCGGCCAGTGGCTGCTGGCGCAGGGTATACAGAGAGGATTCGACAGCGGCGCCCGCCTTGCGGTGTGCTCCGCTACACCTGACGGCAGCAGCCCCTGGCAAAAGATCGGGTTTAAAGTATATTCAAAACTCTATCTTTACTGGCTGGTGGGGAAGGAGTATATTTCGGCATAAGGGGTGTCGCCTTCCCCTGTATGGCGATCTCGATTTAGTATCCGCCGGGATCACCGAAAAAATCAATTAATCATGCAAGACATTCTATCCAAACTCAACCCCATTTTTATACGGGTCTTTGAAGACGAAAACCTGAAGATAACCGAGGAGAGCTCGGCGCGGGACATCGATAAGTGGGATTCCCTTCGCCACGTCCTGCTCATTTCGGAGATCGAAAAGGCTTTCGATACCCAATTTGAACTGGAAGAGATGATCGGATTTCAAAACGTGGGAGACATCGCTCGTGCGCTCGAAAAGAAAAGCTGATGGAATTTCGGGAGGTCAGGGTAGGGGAGTTGGAAGCGTTCATCCGGTCGGAGCTGTACCTCCGGTCCGCCCATTGCCCCATCAGCCGGCATCGGGCGCTTTCGCAGGCGGCCAACCCGAGGGCCGTGCCGGAAGGCCCGGCGCTGGTACTGGCGGTAGACGGCGGCCAGGTGGTGGGATATGCCGGCTTTTTGCCGGATGCCATCGGTAAGGAGAAAATCTACTGGAATAGCGGCTGGTGGGTGGCGGATGAATTCAAGAACATCGCTCTGCCTTTATTTTTTCAGTTTCTGCAAAAGGCCCGCGAGCGCGTCCTGCTGACCGACCTGACCCCGCATACCGAAGCCATCATCCGGCGATTGCATTTCTTTCGCTTCAGGGAGATGGCCCCTGGATTGCGGGGTTATCTGAGATTCAACCTTGGGGATTTGCTTCCGCAGCGCCGGCCTGCACTGGCGCCCCTGCGGCCGGCGTTCCGGGCCCTGGACGGTTTGGCGAACCTCCTGATCGGGGCCCGGAACGCTTTGCGGCGTTATCCGTTGCCCCGGGAAATCAAAATAGAACCGATCGCCACTTTTACGGAAGCGGACCGGGCCTTTATCGAGGCCCATTCTGAAAATGAACTCACCCGGAGAGGCCCCGACGATATCCTCTGGATCAAAGACAACCCCTGGGTACTGCCCGGTGATGGATGTTCGATCGATTACAGCCATTATTACTTCACGGCCGTATCCGATGATTTTGAAACCCGGCTCCTTCGGATTTCCTGGCTGGGGGAAACCAAAGCAATACTGTTTACCCGCCGGCTCAATCAGCACTTTACCATTCCTTACCTCTATTTTGAGGAGGACATCCTGCCCGTCCTGGCGGCCTACCTATATCGGCAAATGATCCGGGGGCGATGCATTCATTTTACTACGTTCCATCCGAAGTTGAAGGACTATATGCTGCAGAACCCGTCCCCGTTTGTCTTTCAAAAGGATATCCGGCGCACTTTCGCTTATCATGAGAAGGTGGGAGGCTATATCCCGGAAGGGGCTGTGCTGCAGGACGGGGATGGGGATGTGGCGTTTTGCTGATCTCCGTTTTCGGTAAGATAGCGTCATCCCATTTGACATCCCACTCACAAACCCCTACCTTTATACCCATCTATGCAGAACTACCAGACCCTCGTACCCCTGCCGGAGTATCCTTTCCGCATTGGCTATCAGGATCACATCCTGAGCCTGGGCTCCTGCTTTGCCGAACACATCGGGCGGCGCCTGGCCGATCACCATTTTTACAGCCTGCTCAACCCTTACGGTATCCTTTACAACCCATTGTCGATAGCCCAGGGGTTACAGCGCCTGTTGCAGGACGCCCCCTTTCAGCAGAGCGGCCTGCTGGAGCACCAGGGGCTGTGGCACAGCTTTTTCCACCACGGCGCCTTTTCCCATCCCGGCCGGGAGGAGGCGCTGGAACGGATCAATGCCGCTTATCGCAGAGCACAAGGCTTTCTGCTGACGGCCAACCGGATGATCCTCACCCTGGGGACGGCCTATGTTTTCACTTACCGTCCGTCGGGGGAAGTAGTGGCCAACTGCCACAAGCTGCCGGGCACGGCTTTTGAGCGCCGCCGGCTGACGCCCCGGGAGGTGATCGCTGCCATGGAGCCGGTACTTTACGAGTTGAAGAACCGGCAGCCCGAACTGGAGGTGATCCTTACCGTCAGCCCCGTGCGCCACCTCCGCGACGGGCTGGTGGAAAACCAGCGCAGTAAGGCTGTCCTGCTGCTGGCTTGCAGCGAGCTCAGCCGGCAATTGCCCTTTGCCCACTACTTTCCTTCTTACGAGATCCAAATGGACGAGTTGCGCGATTATCGCTTTTACGCGCCCGACCTGATCCATCCTTCCGACGTGGCCATCGATCACATCTGGCAGCGCTTCGGGCAGGCCTTTTTCGATGGCCCTACCCGCCAGCTGATGCAGCGCATCGGCAAGGTGATCGCCGCCAGCAGCCACCGGCCGTTCCACCCGGCTTCCGAGCCCCACCAACGTTTTCTGCAACAGCAACTGGAGATCATCGCTCAGCTGGAGCAGGAGTTTCCTTTTCTCAACCTGAATCGCGAAAGGGAGGGTTTTCGGAAGCAACTGGTAGGGGAAGGATAGATGGGGAACAGGGCGCTGCGCGGGTATTACGGTTGCCGCGGATTTTCCGGAGGTAATGCTTTTGCCTGTTCGTACCTCCTCCTCCATCCCAGTAAAAGAATTGCCCAAAAGAAATACCTAAATTTGACAAAAAACTATGTCAAGACACTACTTCATTGTTCTGCTTTTCCTGGCCTTTGCCTTTACGCTGAATGCTCAGAACCTCGTTGACGCCACCTTCCTGGAAAGCCATACCAGGGAGGAACTCGCGGCCGAATACGGTTTCTTCATCCAGTACGGTATCGATGTGTACAAGGTGCGGTATACCACCCTGGATGTGCACGGGCAGCCCGATACGGCCTCCGGGGCCCTGGTGGTCCCCCAGGCGCGGGACTTTGCCCTGCCCATTTTCATCTACCAGCATGGTACATCCGGAGCCAAGGACGATACGCCTTCCAACCTGAACATCGTCGATTACGAAGTGCCGCTGGCATTTGGTGGTGTGGGGTTCGTTTCCATAGCGCCCGATTACCTGGGGCTGGGGGAATCCCGTGGTTTTCACCCCTACCTGCACGCCGCGACCGAAGCCTCGGCCGCTATAGATATGCTTAAGGCCATCGGGCCGTACGTCGAGGGGCAGGGCCAGGCGCTCAACGGACAGTTGTTCCTGGCCGGATACTCCCAGGGCGGGCATGCCTCTATGGCTCTGCACCGCGCCCTACAGCAGGATTATTCTGCGGAGTACCCGGTTACTGCGGCAGCCCACATGTCGGGGCCCTACAGCCTGGCCAATGTCATGCGGGAATACATCCTGAGCGAGGAAGAATATCTCTTTCCCGGTTATATTGTCCGGATCATAATGGGGCTGAATGAATACTACCAGATCTACGACGACTTCAGCAAGGTATTCCGCGAGCCCTATCTCGGCCCTGCCGAGGCGTATTACAACAACGAACTCACCATGGGCCAGCTGCACGATACCCTGGCTCAGCTGCTGTCCCAGGAGGTTGGGCTGGTACAACCCAAATACATCATTCAGGACAGCGTGCGACAGAACATCCTGGACTATCCGAACCATCCGGTCAACCTGGCCCTGGCGGAAAACGATGTTTACGACTGGGCGCCGGAATCGCCCACGCGGCTTTACTACTGTATAATGGATGAACAGGTGCTCTATACCAACAGCCTGCTGGCCGATTCGGTGATGAACGCCAACGGCGCTCCTGACGTGCAGTCGGTCAACATCGACCCCAACCTGGGGCATTTTGAGTGCGGAGAGCCGTCGCTTACCGCGGCCTTGCTGTTCTTTTCCCAGTACCTGAATATAGTGATGGATGCCGCCGAACTGGCTATGCAGGAACCTATACGCGTCTATCCAAACCCTACCTCCGGCCCATTCACGGTGGAAGGCCTCTCCGCTGGCGCTCGCCTGGAGCTCTATACCCCGGACGGACAGCGGCTGCAGATAGCAAATGCTGATGGTGAAACGGTACAGTTCCGGGGAGCTGGGCTTTCTTCCGGCCTCTATTATTTAAGAATATCGAGCGCAGAAGGAACAAGTGTACAAGGCTTAGTAGTCAAATAAATATTTCCGGCAACGAAGGACTGCCTGAAAACAAATTCTCCGCTCAGTGCCTCAACTGGTTGAGCGGAGCATTTGTTTTTAAACACTGCTCCGGCCAAAGGCCGGAAAGAGTGCGTAAAAATTCCTAAACTTGTGGCTTGAAACACTGCCGTCTGTTATGAAAAACAACATACGCATTCCGTCGATCACCGTATTAGCCGTTCTCTGCATTTGGATGGCGGCCGATATGGTGGGGCGGAACAACGAGGAACTGCTTTGGGGGTATCGTCCTCTCGTCTTTTTTCTGGCCATGTGGGGCGCTCTGGTGCTGCTGTTCGAGCAGCGCTTTTCGGCCTCACCCAACCGCCTGCGCTGGCTGGGCCTATCGACCCTCAGCGGCATTCTCCTGGGCGTGGGTTTTCCGGACATCCTGCCCGTACCCTTTCTGATGTTTATCGGTTTCGTGCCCCTGCTGATCGTGGAGCGGGAGATTGCCATCGACTGGGGGAAAGCCGATCCTTGGGAAATGTTTAAGTATGCCTATCATACTTTTGTATTGTGGAATGTCATTTCCACTTATTGGGTGGCCAATACGGCCTTTGTGGCGGGCATTTTCGCCATCTGGGTCAACGCGCTGCTGATGAGTATTCCCTTCGTGTTGTTCCACGTTACCCGGCAGTATGTACCTCGCCTGGGTTATCTGGCGTTTATGAGCTACTGGATGTCCTTCGAATACATCCACCTGCGCTGGGAACTCACCTGGCCGTGGCTGACGGTAGGCAACAGCATGGCTGAATACCCCATCTTCATTCAATGGTACGAATACACAGGTGTCTTCGGTGGCGGGCTTTGGATCTTACTGTCCAATGTGCTGGCCCTGCGGCTTTGGGATGCTTTCAGTAGCCGGAAGGAATCCTCCATAGTGTGGCCTGCCCTGCGCCTGGGGGGGCTCATTCTTGTGCCTGCGCTTTTCTCTGTATTCCTTTATAACCATTATGAAGAAAAAGGTACGGAACGGGAAGTGGTGGTGGTTCAGCCCAATTTCGAGCCCCATTATGAAAAGTTCGAACGTGTGCCTGAGCGCGAACAGGTTACCCGATTCCTGGAACTGGCCACCCGGCAGGTGGACGAAAACACCGATTACCTTGTCTTTCCGGAGACGAGCTTCGGCCTGGTGGAAACGAGCCAGGCTAATGCCTATCCGGCCATTCAGCGCATTCGCGATACTTTTCGCGGCTTTCCGAAACTAAAGGTCGTCACCGGAATTGATGCGTATCACATCTTCGCGCCCGGAGAGCCGCACAGCCCAGCCGTACGCGAGCAGGTACGGCGTCCCGGAGACACCATGTTCTACGAGATCCTCAACGCCGCTATACAGATCGAGCCCGGAAATCCGGACTTGCAGTTCTATCGCAAGTCGAAACTGGTACCGGGGCCGGAGATCCTTCCTTACCGGCGGATTTTCTTCTTCCTCAAACCGTTGATCGATAAGCTGGAAGGGACCACTGCCGGTGTAGGCACCCAACCGGAGCGGTCAGTCATGAGCAGCGACGCCGGCAAGGTGGCGCCTGCCATTTGCTACGAGTCGGTGTTCGGAGAATACGTCACAGGCTATATCAGAAAGGGGGCTCAGGCCATTTTCATCATGACCAATGATGGATGGTGGGACAATACCGCCGGCCACCGCCAACATCTTCATTTTGCTTCCCTGCGTGCGATCGAGACGCGGCGCGCCATCGCCCGCTCGGCCAATACGGGTATTTCCGCCTTCATCAATCAGCGGGGCGACATTCTGCAGCCTACCCGCTACAACGAACCGGTGGCCATCAAAGGCGCCATTCGATTTAATGATGCGGTCACCTTTTATGTACTCTGGGGCGATACCATCGCCCGGATATCCCTTTTCGCCTCCATCATCCTGCTGCTGAACACATTCGTTCGCAGCCGGATGAAAGAAAAATAAAAAGGGGCGGAAAATTTGCCGCCCCTACTCATGTGGATTGTTTCATTAAAATAAGACTGGGAGTAAGAAAGATCTTCAGGTTTGTCGCACCGGCTTTACCGGATCTTGGGCCGGCGTCGTTTGCCGCCTGGCCGCATCGCAGCCCCTTTGCCGCCCATCTGGGTGTGCTTTATCTGGCCGCGGTTGGAAAATGCCTTTTCAAACTGTTTGAATTGTTCTTTCACGTTGGGTTCCGTGATCTTGCACTGCTTGGCGATGCGGTAGTGCTGTTCGGCCTGTTTCCATTTGCCTTTGGAGGCGGCGATGTTGGCCAGCTGCAGTTGCAGCATCGCTTTTTCGTTGTCGGTCGGCACCTCTACCTCTTCGGCTTTTCGGAGCCATTTTTCGCCTTCCTCGACATCTTTGCGCGCCAGGGCGATGGACCCTTTGATCATGTAGAAATAAGCCCGGTTGGTAGCGTACAGCCAGCCGGGTTTGAGCGTGAGGTTCAACCGTTTTTCGGAACCGTCAAAATCGCTATTCTGCATTAATACGGCGGCAGATTGGACTGTGCCCAGAAAAATATAGGACAGCAGCATGGCAATGCCCATGATGACAAACCAGATGCCGTACCAGACGCCAAAAGCTATCCACAGCGCCACACCTCCGATCAGGCCTATCGCTATGAGCGCAAACTTCAGGTATATATTAATGGTCAGCATATAGAGTTTTTTGATTTTGGCAAAGGTAAGGAATTGTTTTGGAATAAGGGTTTTTCGCATTTACTCCAATTAAATCAAATCTTGTTGATCAGGGATCGAGCTACTTTTAATAATTTTATCAGGAAGAAAAAGTTCATGATGAAAAGGATTCCGCCCTTCCTAATTCTGTTGCTTCAGTGCCGCTTCCATTTTCTGCAGGTTATCTTTGATCATCAGGTCGGTGGGGTGTAGGGCTTGGGCTTCCTGGAGCTTTTGCCGGGTTTGGGCGAAGTCTTTTTGTACAAAGGCAATATGGGCGAGGTTGAGCAGGGCCAGAGCGTGGTCGTTTGGTTTTCGGAGCCCCAGGGCGATGGCCTGTTGCAGATGGGTTTTGGCCGGTTCCAGCTTTTTGTGCTGCAGGTAGAGCATCCCGAGGGTGAAGTAGTAGTAGGCGCGGTTGGAACGAAGGAGCCAGCCGGGGTTCCATACCTGGCGCAATAGGGCTTCGGCCTTTTCGGGCTGTCCCCGTTTGAGGCTGCCGAAAGCCATCCACACGTTGCCGAAGATAATATGGGAAATCAGCAGCAGGACACCGGCGAGGTAGAGGTACCAGGCCTGGGAAAAATCCAGTTGCAGGTGCAGCAACAGGCCCAACCCCAGAAATAAGGCGATCAGAGCGTAGCGGAGGTAGGAATAAGTCATATCGGTGGTTTTTTCCCGCGTCTAATATAACGGATAAAACGACGGACTGATAAAAAAAAAGTGCCATTGAAGCCCGCTTTTTGGCGATTCACTCGAAAAAAAGCCTAATTCCGTCGAAGGCTTTGTATTTTGCAGTTTATTATTTTGTAACCTTGAGGCCTGAAAAACGGCCCCCTATTTCCGACACTTAAATTATGCTCTGCAAAAACACCCAGGTTGAATAAATGTCTACACAACGAGCAGAAGACATATTGAACCGCCTAAAGTCTGATGACCGGACTGCCCTGAAGGACCTCTTTCAGGAGCACTATTCTCTCGTTTGTCAATCGATCCATCGCTTCATCCGCGACCACGCTACGACTGAAGATCTCGCTCAGGAAGTCTTTTTGCGCTTCTGGGAAAAACGCCACTCCATACAAGTCACGTCCTCTCTCCCCGCCTATCTGCGCCGTATGGCGATGAATGAGGCCCTGGGCTACCTGCGGCGCAACAAGCGCTATGAGGAGGACGAGTTCGTTCCCGAGAACGAATCGGAAACCGGCCTCAGCGCTGAGGAGGCCTATCTGCATGGGGAACTTCAGGAGAGTGTATCCGCAGCCATCAATACCCTGCCGCCCAAGTGCCGCACCGTCTTCCAGCTGAGCCGCTTCGAAGAGCTCACCTACAAGGAGATTGCCGATCAGATGGGCATTTCCGTGAAAACGGTGGAAAACCAGATGGGCAAAGCTCTGAAGATCCTCCGGGAGCGGCTGCAGGGGTATTTGCATTTGTTCTTCTAAAGGCTTTATTTCCTTCGTAATAAGAGGATACTTTAGTACTTCCTGCCCTCTTCTGGATGAAGGCGGGTTGATCCTACCAGGCAATTTGGTGCCTGAAACCAGCCCCCGGTACCCACCCCAGATCAAAAATCGCACATCACACATCACACATCGCACTTCGCACATCGCACTTCGCACATCGCACATCAAAAGCCTCTTTGGGTACCTCTTCCTCCTTTTTCCCACTCAATACAGCGGAACGATCCATTATCTGTCCGACTATTTGTCCAGAAACCAGATGTATATTTTTATTTTGAATATATCCTGGAAATTAAACCCCGTTATTTTCATGTTGAAAAAGTACCTATCACCGGCGCCTATGCCGAAGGGCGGGTGCGGCGTGCCGTCTGCGCCAAAAGTTTTGGCAAGGGAGGGGTATTGGAAATAGAGCCTTTCAATATGCAGCTGGTCGACGGGTAGCGGGCGCGCCTGGCAGGGGAGCCCCAGCGGGCCTTTGGTAAGAACCGCAAGTTCCTGGCCTGGACGGTGGCCATCGCTACCCCGGGGCCGGGGCGCTCTTTTCCGCCTCGGCGGGCAATAACGACACCATCCCCTATATGCTTCCCTTTGCGGGACTGGGCTTCCTGGTCAAAGGCCGAGAGGCAGAACTGCCGGTGGGCACTTTGCTGACGGCAGTGGCCACCAGGGATGTTGTCGTGCGCATTGAATGACACTAAAACCTTATCCTTATGAGACGCCCCATATTCACTAGCCTGTTCCTGCTCCTCTTCGCCGGTGCCAGCGCTCAACAGCTCGACCTCAGCACCCTCTGCCGCTACAACTGGCAGGTGCTCAACCCCGCTTCCGTCAACCACCTGTATTAAATGAGATCCGCTTTCAGGATGATCAACCTGGTATTTCCGTAGAAGGAGTTATGAACCAATCGTATGCCGATATGGGCCTGGGGTGTTTCTATCGTTGGAAGACCTATAGCTCCGCTTTTTTTTCCGGCCTGGTCTTTCGGGAATTTTACGCGGGGCTGTCGGTGCCCCAGGCCTTCACCATGGACCTGAGCACTCCCCAAGACGGGGAATTTACGCTGGAGCGGATCCGGCATTACTACCTCATCACCGGCGGTATTCTGCAGGTGAGCAATAAGGTGTTGTTGGAGCCGTCGCTCTGGGTGCGCCACGTCCCGAACGCCAGTTTTCAGGCCCTGTTCAACAACGCTCCTCTGAGCGGCGACTTCAACTGTCGCCTGGAGTACGATTACCGCTTCTGGGCGGGAGTTGGCGCCAGCACCAACCGGCTGCTTCACTTCGAGGCAGGCTTCAATATAGGGAGAGGGCAGTACTACAACGATACGAAGAGTTATATCATTACCCTGGCGCTGACGTACGATGCGCCTGTCGGGTGGAACAGCTGGCTGGGCCCTTCGGCGGAGATCAGCGTCGGCATCGGCTGGGACTAACCCGTGGCGCGATCATTCTGGCCGTTTATTTGTTGTTAAAACAGCCAGTTGCCCTTTGTGGGAACAACAGGAGGGGCTATGTCCGCCAAGATCAGCAGTGAAATAAATTTTTCTGGCTAAAGGATCAAAAAAAAAATTTCGCCCCAATAGGGGTATCCCCCAGCCAGGAACATCCTACAATCGGAAAGTGAAACTGAACAATGGAAAACACAAAATACATGGATCTTATCGGCCGGTATCTTTCCGGTGACATCGGGGCAGGCGAGAAGGCCGAACTGATGGCCTGGGTTGAGGCAGGCCCTGCCAACAAGGCCTTCTTCGAGGAGATGATCCAGCTATGGAGTGTGTCCGGAGAGTATGAAGACGAGCCTTTTGTCACCGATAAACAAGCCGCCTGGGCAGCATTCGAGAAGAAATTCGAACAGCGCTACTCCGGCGGCGGCGGGCAACAGGCGCCGGAAGGACGGGTGGTGAAAATGAAGCCGTTGCGATTTGCCCTACGGTACGCAGCGGCCATCGCCCTGATGCTGGCGGCCGGGTACTGGTTTTTCTTCTCCAATGGAGACACTGATATCCAGATGGCGAGCGTCCGTACGGAAGCCGGTGAACAAAGAGAAGTGGCCCTGCCGGATGGCAGTACTGTAGTACTGAACGAAAATTCGGAACTGGCCTATGCGACGTCCTTCGAAAAACGGAGGGTACGCCTCTCGGGCGAGGCCTTCTTCCAGGTCGTCAAACGCAATGGGCATACTTTTACCATCGATGCCGAAGGGGCTACGACAACGGTACTGGGCACCTCCTTCAACGTGCGGGCCTATCCGGCGGAAAGCAAAGTGGAGGTAAGTGTCAAAACCGGGAAGGTGGCTCTGCAAAAAGCGGAGGGCGGCAGCCAGAAGCTGTTGCTCGAAGCCGGCAAAGCCGGGGCCTACGATAAGCAAAGAAAAACCGTGGAAGAAGCTCCGGCCTCTAATGCGGACTCCTGGAAAACCAGCCGCCTGGAGTTCGACAGCCTGCCCCTGAGTGTGGTGGTGGAGGACCTGGAACGGTACTTCCACACCAAGATCGAAGTGGCCAACCCCAAACTGCTGAACTGCACCTTTAATGGCGAGTTTATCAAGCCGGATCTGAAAAATGTACTGGATGCACTGGCTTTCACTATGGTTCTGGAGGTAGAAAAGCAAAATGGCACTTACGTGTTGAAGGGCGATGCCTCCCGTTGTGATTGATCATCGCTTCCCGGCCTTCAGGGCCAGGGGCAATGCGATCCTTAAAAAAGCGCACCATCAATTATGAAAAACACCAGACTGTTACTCGTTTTATTCTGCCTTTCCGGGCTGGTGAACCTCAACAGCCAGTCGCTGGACCAGCGCGTTACGTTGCGCTATTCCAACGAACCACTGGGTGAGGTGTTGGCCGGTATCAGTCAGGACTATCAGGTGCGTTTTTCTTACAGCCCCAACTTCATTCCGGTGGAGCGCCGAGTGACCCTGCATGTGGTCAATGAACCCTTGTCCGTAGCCATGGACGACATCACCAGCCAGGTGCCGGTGGCCTACGCTGCGGTCGGCGGGCAGGTATTGCTCAAGCCGGACAAGAGCCGGGAAAACCAACTGGGGCAGCTGCAGACCCTCAAAGGTAGCGTCCGCCAAACCAGCCCCATTTATCCCAATGAACCCAAAATGGACCAGCGGGCCAAAGCAGAGCGGGAACGCCTGATGCGCCAAATGTACCCCATCGGAGAATCCGGGGAGCCCCGGGTGATCAAAAGTGGAGGTGACACCTATCGTGAGGTCAACCTCGATGTCTTCTACCGGCCTATCCCATCCGCCGGGGAAGAGAAGGCGCCAGCCCGCAAGAATTCCGGCGATACCCGCCTGGCCCAGATCTCCCTTTTGCCTTTCGTGGGAACAAACGCCCTGCGCAGCAACGAGATCACTAATAAGTTCTCCGTCAACCTGTTGTGGGGCACTAATGGGGGCGTCAACGGAATGGAAGTAGGGGGGCTGGTCAACCATGTAAGGCACGACGTGCAGGGCGTACAGGTCGCCGGTTTCGGAAGCACGGTGGGAGGCAAAGTGACCGGGACACAGGTCTCCGGTTTGTTCAACATCATCGGAGATACCCTCACAGGTGTACAGGCCTCGGGCCTGCTCAACATCTCGGGCGAGGCTCAGGCGGTACAGGCCGCTGGCTTGTCCAACATTACCAAAGGGAATTTTACCGGGGTACAGGCTGCCGGCCTGTTCAATGTTTCCGCCGGTGATGCCAATGGGCTGCAGGCCGCCGGCTTGTTCAACTACTCCCGGGGCAAAGCAAAAAGCCAGTTCTCTTCTTTGTTCAACATTGCGGAGGATGTTCAGGTGGGACAGGCCAGCGCCCTGTTCAACGTGGGCAAAAAGGTAGGGGGATTCCAGATTGGCCTGATCAATGTGGCGGATACGGTAAGCGGCGTGCCGATAGGCCTACTCAACATCATTAAAAAAGGATACAACCGTTTTGAAATTTCGGCGAATGACGCCCTTTATGCCAATGCAGCGCTGAAGCTGGGCGCCTATCGTTTCTATAACATCATTCACCTGGGCGCCCGCTGGGATAAGGCGCAAATTCCGGGCGATGCAGCCATGAGCTGGGGCCTGGGATACGGACTGGGTTCCGCCCTGCCGCTGAGCCCGCGCTTGCTGCTCAACATCGAGGCGGTAGCCATACACATCAATGAAAAGGAACGCTGGACCAACGAACTGAACCTGCTGAACCAGCTGCGCTTCACGCTGGATTTCCACCAGGAAAACCGACGGACGAGCTTCTTTGCCGGGCCGGTGGCCAACGTGCTGGTGTCTAAATTGGAAGACCCCGAAACCGGGGAAATAGGTTCCGCTGTCATCGATCCGTCCTATACTTTGTTGCATCATAACAAAGGGGGCACGGACGTGAAATTGTGGGCCGGCCTGCAGGCCGGGCTTCGGTTCTGACAAGTAACACCCCAATTGCTGGTTAACGAAGTATTCAGAAAGCACCCTTGCCTTCTGGCAGGATAGTTATGCCCATAGGCTCAAGGGAAACAATCTACATAATCATTAAAATGCTGAAAAACATGAAAAGGCTATTTTTTGCTTCGCTATTGGCCTGCCTAACCCTGGCTGTCAACGCACAACACGAAACCATATTCAACAACGCCCGGGTTGTCGGCGGCTTTGGCGCTCCCATTGTAGAAATGGGGCTGGGAAATGAAATGACTACTGCGGTGGGCGGCGGCGGCGCTATCGTGATCGACAATTTCTTCGTTGGCGGTTACGGCATCGGAAGCGTGGATTTCAACGCCCTTATCGAAGATGAAGAGATCCAGCAGATCGACCTGGGCCATGGCGGCTTTTGGCTGGGGTATACCCTCGCGCCCCATAAGATCCTCCACCTCTACACCAGCGCCCGGATTGGATGGGGTGGCGTCGGGATCGACGTGACGAACAACTCCAATTTCCCCAGAGACGTGGATAACGTATTCGTACTGACTCCCGAAATAGGGCTGGAACTCAACGTCGCCAAGTGGTTCCGCGTGGCCGGAACCGTCGGCTACCGCTACGTTGATGGCGTCAACGAAAAACTGGGCTATTACCGGGAAGATGACTTCAACGGCGCCCTCGCCAACCTGACTTTCCGCTTCGGCTGGTTTGGATGGCATAGGGGGTAGGGACGTGTGAACGTTGGGACGTTGGGACGTTAAGACGTTTGGACGTTAAGACGTTTGGATGTTTGGATGTTTGGATGTTTGGACGTTGGGAACCCCACCTCCTAACCTCCTAACGTCCTAACCTCCCCACCCCCTAACGTCCTAACCTCCCCACCCCCTAACGTCCTAACTTCCCCACCCCCTAACGTCCTAACCTCCTAACCCCCCCACGAATAAAAGCATTGAAAACTAAAAAAACAAAAAACAATCTCATTATGAAACAGATCCAATGGATGCTATTAGCATTAGCAATAACTCTGACTGCCAGTAGTTGCTTCATCAATGTGAACGACGACGACGGCTTCTTCGGCAGTTGCGTGAATGGGTCCGGCCCCATCGTTTCCCGTGAACTGGCGGTCGCTCCATTTGACGGTATCGAATTGCCGATCTCTGCCGATGTGTTTATCAAGCAGGGCTCCGAGCAGGAAGTGATCGTGGAAGGAAAAGACAACATCATCGATGAGATCGAACTGGATGTGCGCAACGGCATCTGGAAGATCGAATTCAACCGTTGTGTGCGCGATATTGACCAGCTGCGCATATTCATCACAATGCCTACGCTGACGAGCCTTCATATTTCCGGTTCCGGTGATGTCATCAGTGAAAATACCTTTGTCATCGAGGATCTTGAAATTGACATTCCCGGTTCCGGCAATGTAGACCTCGCGCTCGATGCCGATGACCTCGACATAGAGATCCCCGGTTCGGGCCGCCTCATCCTCGAAGGCACGGCCGATGAAACCAAATACCGCATTTCCGGTTCCGGCGATGTGCATGCCTTCAACCTGCAATGCCGCACCGCCGATATTTCCATCCCCGGTTCAGGTGATGTAGAGGTTTTTGTAACCGAATACCTCAAAGTGCGCATCAGCGGCTCGGGCGATGTCTTCTTCAAGGGCGATCCTGACCTGGAAGTTAGCATTACCGGCTCCGGCAATGTGATCGACGCCAATTGATAAATTATTTAGGGTGTTTCTTTTGAGAGTGCGTTCTGGAGAGCCTTGCAGGATTGCAGGGCTCTCCCTTTGAATAAGTTCGAAGCGGGCCGTTGGCAACTATTTTGGGTCATTCATTCGGAAGAATTTGATCAGCGCGTCGATCGAGGCGGACAGCCCCTGTGGAAAATGGGAGGCAATGGCGAGGCTGTCTTTGATGAATTCCATCTGTGTCGCTTCGCTGTTTTTGAATTTTAAAGACCCTCCGGCCATCCAGGCGCGCCGGTAAACTTTTTTGATCTCCCCGACGATAGCCTTTTGTTCGGCCGGCTTTTGGCTGAACAGCAATTTGCACTGGTTGATGTTAACGATCTGGATCAGGTCCCAGAACTCTTTTTTATCTTCAGCCAGGGCGTTCAGTTCGGCCAGCAGGCTTTCGAGAAAAGCTTCGGCGGGTTGGCGGAGAATCTTTTCCAGTTCCTGCATTCGGACGTCATCATTCAGGATGCATTCCGCAATGATCCAGTTGATCAGCGGATAGATGCGCTTATCCTGCAAATGCGCATTGTTGATCAGGAATCCATCCCGGTAATTGTCTGCCATTTTTTCAATAGCCGCCCTTTTGTCTTCCGGGTGGCCGGCCAGTACGGATTTTCTTTTGAAAGCGCTGCCTAGAAGGCTGTACCGTTCGGGCGTACGGCCCAGTTCCAGAAGGTGCTGTAGTTCACCGATGATGGCTTCCATTTCCCTGGAGATCTCTTCCCCGGACATTTTGTTTTTTCTTACCACCAGGTGATGGCCCCGCAGGTTGCACCATTGTTCAATGGCTTTGACGGAGTAGTAGGCCATGTTCTCTTCGAACAGGGACTCATACTTTGTTATGGCGGTTTCGAACTCCTCGATCTCGGCGTAGGCTATGGCCTCCAACTCGGTAACACTACAGTTTCTCAGCCCTGATTCCTCGATCTTTCGGCTGATGGTTTTCAGCCTGTCGGGCAGCTGGCTGGCCCTCGTTTTGGCGAATCGGGCGTCATTGATGAATTTTTCCAGGTCGATGAGGATCTCTTTATCCATCACGTAAGGCACATCGGCCCCATCGCTTTTTTTCTTTTTCACCAGTTGGTAGAAAGGATCCCCGTAGCATTGATAGGCGCCCCAGGTGTTGGTGGCCGGGAATTCACGATAGCAGGCGGCACGGGCTTCCCGGACGGCATCCCCAAAGTACTCGCCATCGAGCATACGGTTGTAGAATTCCCGGGCGAACAAGCTGGCTGCTGCATCATCGACGGCCCATCCGGCGACGACGGCGGCCTTCACGCCATTCTCAATGAACTGCGTTCCTATATTCGCGGCTAGCCGGTACTTATCCCGGAAGTACTGCTCCCGTGCAGGGTCCGTCTCGCCGAGGTAGCAGCAATTCACAAAGACCAACTCGGGCGTGGTGCTGATCTGGTCGATCTCTGCAGCGGTGAGCACCACGTTGTCGGAAAGCAGGATGCCCGTCTTTTTATCCGGCCCATAACGAGTAACCCCATGGCTGGCAATATGGATGGCCTTGTAGTCGTCGTATAAACGAGAGATGATCTCCTTGAAGGATTTACGGACCAGCAGAGTGGTAGAGAAATCCTTAGCTCTCAACAGCCCATCCACCACCTTCGCTTCCTCTTCCGCTTGTGGCAACTGGCTGATGCCCAGGTTGGAAGAAAGGATGGGGTCGCCGATGATCAGGGCTTTATTGTCGTTAACCGGCGTTATTTTGCGGCGGTCATCGGAGGTGGACAATTGGCGGATCAGCCCGGTTGATACGCAGATCGGGCGGCCCACCTTTTTATCGTAATGGAGCAGTTCCCAAGGATACCATGCCATGGCCTTATCCAGGATGAGCAGGATGTTCTGCCGGTCCCGGAAGGCGATCTTGAAGTCATTGGGGACCAGCAGTTCAAAAATGGTCTTGGCCAGTTCCCGGTCCCAGGTGCTCTTTTTATTGCTGCCGGCGAGGAGCTCTTCGAGCGTGGCAGGGTCTACGAACAAGCTGCGCACTTCAATTCGGGCCCTTCCGGTGGAAGCGCTGTAGTGGATGTAGTTCTGCCCATTGTCCGGATGGGCCTGCAGGCTGGCGGTGATCCTTTTCCACCACGCTCTTTCGTCCTCGAGGGGCAGGAAGGTTCGCTTGCCTTCCACTTCCTTTACCGGGCGGGCCAGGCGGATGTTGTAGACGCTATTGTCCTGGCTTACCTTATCCAGGATGTAGAAAGCATTCAGGGCTTTATCGCGGTACAGTTCCATGAACTCGACTTCCGAGATCAGCGGGATGTCTTTTTCCAGGCCTTTGGTTTTAATATTGGCGTTGTTGACGCCCTCCAGAATGGCATTGATGGAGTTGGAAAGAGAGAGGTTGGCGTAACCGCTGCCGACCAGCAGTGCCGAGATGCCAATGATCTGGCCAATATTGGGGTGCGGCTGGCTTCTGAGCCGCAGCAGGTACTCCAGGCAAGCCATTTCGGTGGCTTTGCTCAGCAAAAAAGGAGTCAGGTTTTCCGGTTCGCCCAGTCCAATGATGATGGCGCCCTGGGTGTTCGGCTCTTCCGGCAACACCACCAGGTTGGTGCCGATCGCTCCGGGATACAGCCCGAGGCTTTCCCGTTCCGAAAGTTTGTTTTTGAGCAGAAAGTCCATTTCGCTTTCCGCACTCACAATGCCATCGCCTTTGAAATGGCCGATGATGACCGGGTGGCGGGCGTACTTCAGATGGCCGTTTTTGACCATCACCGCCAGCGGCGGGGGTAGGGGCTGATTTTCTGCTTCCTGATCCGCTGCCGGGGCAGTATCGATGCCTCTGTGCCGCGATTGTCCGCGCTTGGAAGGTGTATTGGATTTTTCGGGGGAGGTTTTTTGGGAAGGTCTTTTTTTCATGGCGCGGCCTTTTTGTTCAGTAGCCACAATATAAGATAAGTTGATGTATTTTGCGCAGGAGATCCCTGAAAGCCGTATTACTTTCAAAACAGTATTAGCTCTGAAAAAAACAAGGCAATGCCGACCAACAAGATCGCCCTCGTCCAGGCTGCTTCCGTCCTTTTCGATCGGGAGGCCACCATCGAAAAGGCCGCCGCCCTCAGCGGTGAAGCGGCATCCAATGGCGCCCGGTTCGTGCTCTTTCCCGAAGCTTTTATCGGAGGGTATCCGCGAGGGCTCAGCTTCGGCACTGTAGTCGGAAGCCGTGCGCCCTACGGGCGGGAGCAATGGCTGGAGTACTACAACAATGCTCTGGTGATGGGAAGCCCCGCACTGGAGGCCCTGAGCGTCATCGCCCGGGAAAATAGCGTGTATCTGGCCCTGGGCGCTGTGGAGCGCGAAGCGTACGAAAATACCCTGTATTGCAGCCTGCTGTTATTCTCACCGGAAGGGCAACTGCTCCACCGCCACCGCAAGCTCAAACCCACGGCCGCCGAGCGGATCATCTGGGGGGAAGGAGACGGAACCAGCCTGTCAGTAGCCGATATCCCGCTGGGCCGAACGGGCGGCCTCATTTGCTGGGAGAACTACATGCCTCTGGCACGCATGGCCCTCTACGAGCAGAACGTGCAGCTTTACCTGGCTCCAACTGCCGACCAGCGCGATTCCTGGCAAGCAACCCTCCGCCATATCGCCTGCGAGGGGCGTTGTTATGTGCTGGGGTGCAACCAGTTCGTCACCAAAAATATGTACCCGGAAAAATACCGGGAGGAATTACAGGGACAACCCGAGGTGATGTGCCGGGGTGGCAGCGTGGTAGTGGGCCCGCTGGGGGACGTCATCGCCGGGCCTCTTTGGGATGAGGAGGGGATACTTTATGCAGAAATCAACCTGGATGAGGTGGTAAAGAGCAAACTGGATTTTGATGTGGTTGGGCATTATGGCATGCGGAGGTGAGGGCTGGGGGGGGCTGGTTTCTGGGTTTCTGGGTTCGAGAAAGCCAGGCTTGTGCAGGGTCGTTGGTACAGTTTTATAACGAGCTTCCTTAAGCATGTTCTTTCATAAGAAGCTTACCTGCGCCGGACGGCATAGACCAGTTCATCCAGATATTCACCGTTTTTTAAAATCGTTTTTTCGAAGCGAGCCTCCAGCACAAAGCCCGCTTTTTCCAGTGCCCTCTGGGAGCCGATATTGGTGCCGAAGGGGCGGGCGAAGATGCGGTTGATGTCCCAGTTTTCAAAAGTGTACGCCACCATTTGTTTGATTGCGTGAGAAATGATGCCCTGCCCCCAGTAGGGTTCGGCCAGCCAGTAGCCCATTTCGGCGTTCATGCGGTGGATGTCCGCCTGGGGGTGGATGCCGATGCCGCCGACGGCCTGCCCGTTGGCGTCGATAGCGAGGATGTTGGGCGGGTTGTTGCTGGTAGCGTATTCGATGAAGGCTTTGGCCTTTTCGGTAGTGTAGGGGTTTGGGAACTGGTCGGTCATATTGGCGGCAATTTTGGGGTTGTTGCCGAACCGGACTAGGCTGTCGGTGTCGTCGGCAGACCAGGGGCGGAGTTGGAAGTGGGCCATAAGTTTAGCGGTTCAATTTTTGTTTGGGTAACAATCAATATCCGTTTTTAATTCCAAAAAGCTATCGGTTACAGCGGCTTTAATTCCATGCTCTTGAAATACATCAAATATTGCGGAAGGCCCTCTGCCGGACGGATCGTCAACTTTTTTTTACCGGGCTGTCGCAAAGCAACCGTATCGAGGAGGAAGGTTTGATACTCGTACCAGTCACCGGTTTCCACAACCTTCGCCCTTATCTCCTCACCGTCGAGGCAGATCACATAGGGTTGTCCCGCCCATTCAGCCTGAGCAGCAAAGGTGATGGACAGCTCGCAGGATTGAGGCTGCTCCACTTCGAAGTACCAGCAGACGCTGTCTGACGGCGCCGTCCATTTGGAAAGGTGATATTTGCCCTTTCTGTTGAAGCGTTTGGCCGTGGCGCCGAAGGTCTGGGCCGTATAGTGATCGAAAAGGAAGGCCCCGTCTTTGTCG
>JACJXW010000009.1 GCA_020636405.1 Lewinellaceae bacterium
CGGCAGCGCCTGCCTTCCTGCCATGCTGGCACAGCAGGCGGGCCTGGCAGTAATGGCGGCCGGGAAACCTGGGGAACGGCTACCCGCCTAAGGCTGGACGCTTTAAGAAGCAGGCGAGCTGAAGCCGCCGCTGTTGCGAACACCGAATACCGAACCGCGAACTCGTCCAGCGCCAGACTGCTACCCTGGGGAACTTTTCTATTCCAATTTTGAACCGCCTACCCGGCAGGCTGATCACTTCTTAGCCGCCTTCGGCCGGGCCTTGGCCGCCGTCGCCTTTTTGGCCTTCGGCTTGGCGGGCGCCGCTTTGGGCCTGGCGGCTGCCGAGGTTTTCTTTTTGGCTTCCGGCCGTTCGTGCTTCTCCAGTTCCAGGACGATGACGCCCAGGGGCGGCAGGTTGAGCGTTACATTGTACGGGCGGCCGTGCCAGGTCTCCTGGGTGGTTTTCAGCGGGCCTTGGTTTTGAACGGCGCCGCTCCCCCCGTATTCCTTACCGTCGCTGTTGAGCACTTCTTTCCAGGTGCCGGCAAGAGGCAGGCCAACCTTGTAGTTTTGACGGACAACGGGCGTGAAGTTGCAGATGACGGCAACCGGTTTTTCATTATCGTGGCCGTAGCGCAGATAAGACAGGCTGCTGTTCTGGTAGTCGCCATGGTCGATCCACTGGAAGCCTTCGGGACTGAACTGTTTCTCGACCAAAGCCGGTGAGTTGCGGTAGTAATGGTTCAGTGTTTTGATCCATTGTTGCATACCGCGGTGGTATTGAAACTCGGTAAGCCACCACTCCAGGCCCTTCTCGATGTTCCACTCGCTGGTCTGGCCGAACTCGCCGCCCATGAAGAGTAATTGGGTGCCCGGGTGGGTGAACATATACCCGAAGAGCAGGCGCAGGTTGGCAAAACGTTGCCATTCGTCGCCCGGCATGCGCTGTATAAGGGAGCCCTTGCCGTGTACGACCTCATCGTGAGACAGGGGCAGCATAAAGTTCTCGCTGAAGGCGTACACCAGGCTGAAGGTGATCTCGTTGTGGTGGTACTGCCGGTGGATAGGGTCGTGCTTGAAGTAGCTCAGCGTATCGTGCATCCAGCCCATCATCCACTTCTGGCCGAAGCCCAGGCCTCCGGTGTAGGTGGGGCGGGAAACGCCGGTCCAGGCGGTAGACTCTTCGGCAATGGTGACCGCATCGGGATATTCTTTGTATACGGCTTCGTTGAATTCCTTGAGGAAGGAGATGGCCTCCAGATTTTCGTTGCTGCCGAACTCGTTGGGGATCCACTCACCCTCCTCGCGGGAATAGTCCAGGTAGAGCATGGATGCCACGGCATCGACGCGCAGGCCGTCCACGTGGTAGTGTTCCAGCCAGAAGAGGGCGTTGGAAATGAGGAAGGAACGTACCTCATTGCGGCCATAGTTGAAAATGCAGCTCTTCCAGTCGGGATGGAACCCCTTGCGCGGGTCGGCGTGGTCGTAGAGGTGGGTGCCGTCGAAATCGGCCAGGCCGTGTGCGTCGGCCGGGAAGTGGGAGGGCACCCAGTCGAGGATGACCCCGATACCGGCCTGGTGCAGGGCATCCATCAGGTACATGAAGTCCTCTGGTGTGCCGAAGCGGCTCGTCGGGGCAAAGTAGCCGGTGATCTGATAACCCCAGGAAGGGAAGTAGGGGTGCTCCATGACAGGCAGGAACTCCACGTGGGTGAAGCCCATATCCTTCACATATTTGACCATTTCGTCGGCCATTTCTTTATAACTCAGGCTGCGGGTACCGCCATGGACCTTCTTCCAGGTGCCCACGTGAACTTCGTATACGGAGTACGGCTTGTCGAGCCCTGAGATGTTCTTGCGGTTGTCCATCCAGGCCTTGTCCTTCCATTTGTAGTCGAGGTCCCAGACGATAGAGGCGGTATTGGGCGGTATCTCCCAGAACAGGGCGAAAGGGTCGCCCTTTTGCAGGTGGCGGCCGTCCTTGGCGTGGATGTGGTATTTGTACAGTTCTCCCTTGCCTATGCCCGGAATGAATCCTTCCCAGATGCCCGAGCTGTCCCAACGGGAAGAGAGCGGGTGGCTGTCGCGGTTCCAGTAGTTGAAGTTGCCGACGACGGAAACTGCTTGTGCATTAGGCGCCCATACGGCGAAGTAGGTGCCCCACTGGCCATCCACCTCGATGATGTGGCTGCCCAGTTTTTCGTATATTTTATAGTGCTTTCCGGCGCCGAACAGGCTGGTGTCAAAATCGGTCAGTAAGCTGTGGTTGAGAACGGTTCCCATAAAAGTTCGATTGGTTGTTCTTTTGTTTGGGCAAAGGTACAAAATATATGTTGACGCGCGACAGCTTTTGTACGGGGTTAGCACCCTCGCAGGCCAGCTCAGCAGCCGGGAAGCGGGGTATCTGCACATTTATGGCAAGGCAAAAAAAATATCGGTAAAAGTGCGACGCCTCGATCCGGGTTCTTGTCCAACTAGGAAAAAACATCATCCGATGAAAATCTTGAAAAGCCTTTTTGCCATGGTCATTGCAGTTATGGCCTTCGCCTGCAACCAGGAACCCGCACAGGAGCCGCAACCGGCGGAACAAATGTCCAAAGAGCAACAGGTGGCCCGCGGGCAGTACCTGGTGACTATCTCCGGTTGCAACGATTGCCATTCGCCCAAGAAAATGGGCGCCCAGGGCCCGGAACCCGACCCGGAGCGCCTCCTTTCCGGCCATCCGCAGGATGAACCCCTGGCCCATGTGGACACTTCCGAACTTCGGTCCTGGACACTGTTCTCTCCCGGCCTGACCGCCGCTGTCGGCCCCTGGGGCGTTTCCTACGCCGCCAACCTGACTTCCGACGATACCGGGGTGGGCCTGTGGACGGAAGAGCAGTTCTTCCGGGCTATACGGGAAGGTAAATACAAGGGCCTGGAAGGCAGCCGCCCCCTGCTTCCGCCCATGCCCTGGCCCAACTTCGCCCAGATGACGGATGAGGACCTCAAAGCTATATTCGCCTACCTGAAAAGTACCAAACCAGTACGCAATATCGTACCGGCGCCGGTTATGCTGGCAGAGCTGAAGTAAGCTGATCCTCAAGCGCGGATGACACGGATGGCTCGAATCTCGCCGGTTTGAGCTATCCGTATCATCCGTGTTCAAGCAAATTGATGAATTAATCCTTCCGCTCATTTTTCCTGCCTGTTAATAAAAAATCCCGCCTTTAGGGAATGATCCTGCTTTCTTTGGTGTTCTGTTTTTCGCAATTACGGGTTTTCATAGCTTTATCCCGAAAAGTCCGGCGCAGCCCTGTCCCCCAATCAACCAATCAACCAATCAACCAATACCGCGGATCATGTCACCCAATCCAAATACCCTCTTCCCGCTCGCCAACATCGAGCGGCTTTGTTTTTTGAAAAACCTCATTCATAACCCGAACATCATTGTTGGAGACTATACCTATTACGACGATTTTGAAGATGTTCGTAACTTTGAGAAAAATGTAAAGTACCTTTTTGACTTTACCGGAGATAAGCTCATCATCGGCAAGTTCTGTATGATCGCTTCCGGGGTGGAGTTCATCATGAACGGCGCCAACCACCTGGCTGAGGCGGTGAGTAGTTATCCCTTCGCCATTTTCGGAGGAAGCTGGAGCCACGCTATGGACGGGAAAGCGTATCCGGTCAAAAGAGATACCGTGATCGGCAACGACGTATGGATTGGCTATCGGGCCGCCATCCTGCCAGGGGTACATATCGGCGACGGGGCTATCATCGGCGCTTATTCCGTCGTCACTAAAGATGTGGCGCCCTATGCCATCGTCGGGGGCAACCCCGCCCGGGAGATCCGCCGGCGCTTCCCGGAAGGACAGATCCGTAAACTCCTGGAACTGCGTTGGTGGGACTGGCCGGTGGAGGAGATATCCCGCAAGGTACACCTCCTGACGGGCAATGATGTGGACGCGCTGTAGCGACGCTTCCTGCTCCGGTTGGGCTATCTGGAAATCGGTGCCGGTTCAATAAAACGCCATGAAAAATAATTACATCCTCGAAACACCCCGCCTGCTCCTGCGTGAATTCCAGGAAGAAGATGCCTTTCACTTCTTCGAGCTCAACCAGGACCCGGCAGTGATCCGATATACCGGCGACCCGCCCTTCGCATCCATAGATGAAGCCCGGCAGTTCCTGCAGCAGTACGGCCAGTACGAAAAGTACGGCTACGGCCGCTGGGCTGTATTGCTGAAGTCGCAAGATGCTAAGGGCATTCCCACCTGGATCGGCTGGTGCGGCCTGAAATACATTCCCGAACTGGAGGAGACCGATATCGGCTTCCGGTTCTACCGCCGTTACTGGGGCCAGGGGTATGCCACCGAGGCTGCCCGGGCCTGCCTGGATTATGGCTTCGGGCCGCTGGGGTTGAACCGGATCGTAGGCCGGGCCATGGAGGAAAATGGAGCCTCCGTACGGGTGCTGGAAAAGATCGGCCTGGAATTCTGGAAAGAATTTGATTTTATGGAGCATCCCGGCTTATATTTCCGAAAGGACAAAAGTCCCCGCCAAAAGGAAATTTAAAGATCACTGATAAACACCCAATACCGATGTTGAAACCGACCAATGCAACTCCTTCCATGCAGAAGTACGAGAACATAAAGGTCGTTGCCCTCGATGCCGATGATACCTTGTGGGTAAACGAACCTATCTTTCAGCAAACCCAGGAAAAGCTCAGAGAACTGCTCAGTAGGTACATCGATCCCAAACAGTTGGACGGGCGCCTGTATGAGACGGAACGCAATAACCTGCGCCTGTTTGGTTATGGCGTCAAAGGCTTTGTCCTGTCCATGATCGAAACAGCCGTTCAGCTATCTGACGGGAAAATTACGGGCAAAGAGGTCAGGCAGATCGTCGATATGGGAAAGGCCATGCTGGAACATCCGGTCGACCTGCTGGACGGGGTGAAGGAAGCGGTGGAAACCCTGGCGCAATACTATGACCTCATGGTCATTACCAAAGGCGACCTTTTCGACCAGGAGAACAAGATCGCCCGTTCGGGCCTGGCCGATTATTTCAAACGGGTAGAGATCGTCTCCGAAAAAGATGAAGCTACCTACCAGGAAGTTTTCAGCCGTAACGGCATCCGGCTGGAGGAAGTGCTGATGGTCGGCAATTCATTGAAATCCGACGTATTGCCGATCTGCAAGCTGGGTGGAAAGGCCATCCACATACCCTTCCATACCACCTGGGAACATGAAAAGGTGGAGGCCCACCATGCCAATGGTTACGATTACGACGAGATCCGCAACCTCCGCCAGTTGATCCGCTTGCTCAACCCCGGAAAGAGCCCTGCCTTGAAAGACCAGGAATTGCTCATTGAAGGGAGAGGCTTCCGCCTGCGCCGGTTCCTTACGGATGACGCGTCCAGCCTTGCCCATCACGCCGACAATGCCAATATCGCCGTTCGCCTGCAGGACCGTTTCCCGCATCCCTATACGGAAGCGGACGCCCGCCAGTTCATCGAGTATGCCCGCAATGCCGAAATGGAAACGGTTTTCGCTATTGAGGTAGACGGAGAAGCGGCCGGAGCGGTGGGCATCATGTTCCAGCAGGATGTCTACAGCCAGTCCGGTGAACTAGGCTACTGGCTGGGCGAGGAATACTGGGGCAGGGGCATCGTATCCGAAGCCGTGAAGGCCATGGTGCAGCATGCGTTCAGCGACCTGGGGTTGCGGCGCGTTTACGCCCGCATTTTCTCCAATAACGTCGCCTCCAAACGGGTACTGGAGAAAGCCGGCTTTCAGTTTGAAGGCATGGCGCGCCAGGCCGTGGTGAAGAATGAAAAAGTACTGGATGTTTTCCACTATGCGATCCTGAATCCCGAGATGCCCAACAGGTGAAAAGGAGCCCTCCGAATTTTTGAAATACACGAATTGGGCCTCAAAGCAGCCCAATTCGTGATGATCCTACCTTCCAACTACCATTTTCCGTGCTGTCACCTGCCCCTGTTCATCTACCAACCGGCAGAGGTACAGCCCGGGAGGCAATCCATCCACCCGGAGTTCCAGGCCATGGTTGCCGGCGGGGAATCGTTCATTGGAGAACGCCCTATGAACGGGCCGGCCCTGGCTGTCGAATACCTGTAGAGAGAGCTCTGCAGGCGCCGGCAAACTGATCTTCACCATGGCGGCTGTGGACACCGGGTTGGGGCTGATAGAAAACCCCATGTCGGTTTTTCCCCCTTCCCGGGCGGGTGTTATCGGATTCAGGTTGGTGATCATGCGTACGGACCGGGTTTGGTAGTCGGAAACAAAGAGGGTGTCGCCGGTGATACTGGCCCGTATGCCATTGGGGCCGTTGAATTTTGCCACGGAGGCGTCGCCGTCGGCCGAGCCGGCGTTGCTGCCCAGCCACAATTCGGCCTGCCCGGATGGGGCGATCCGCCAGATCTGGTTTCTGGAAAATAAAGTCGCGTAAAGATAACCGTTGGTGTATGCGATAAAGCCCAGCCATCCACTGGAGCCTGGATGGGAGAAATCTGACAGTTCTCCTTCAGGAGACAGCTTGAATATTCTCCGGTCATTGAAGTTGGCGATGTACAGGTTGTAACTTTCATCATAGCAAAGGCCCACCGGCCCGTTGAAACGGCTGTCGGTGATGAAGTCGGCCAGGCTGCCGTCCGGTGCGATCTTGACCAGTTTATTACCGGTATAGCTGGTGGCGATGAGGGTGTCGCTGTCCCACTCCCGAAGCAGCCCGGAGGGGCTGGTGAATTCAGCAAACAGCTCGTAGTTGCCCGAAGCATCGATCTGGTATACCTTGTTTCCCCGGTTGTCGGCCATAAAGAGCATCCCGTGGGAATTGTAGGCCAGGCCATTGGGCGTATCAAACCCTGTGGCAAAAACCTCGGCTTGTCCGCCCATATTGAGCTTGCGAAGGGCGGTGCCATTGTAGTGAGAACCAATGATGCTGCCATCCGGCGCCAGGATGAGGTCATCGTCGATCGGTACATTGGTGGCGACGGTGGAAACGGTTTGGGCAAAAAGGGCGCTGCAACTCAGCAATCCGAACCAAAGCAGTAGGGTGATTTTTTTCATAGCTTCTGTTTTTTGAAGAAATGAGAATTACCCCGCAAAGGATGGGATTTCCGGGCAGCCTGTCGACCCGTTTTGCAAAGTGGGACGGAAATTATGGTTTTTCATTTTGCAGTGCGGCGGCCACTGGCCTGGAATTTTTCAAATACGCACTTGGGCTTTGTCCTGCCTCCTTGCGGAAGGCCCGGTTGAAGGCCGATTTGGAGTTGAAGCCGGACTGATAAGCGAGTTCCAGAATGTTGAGGTGGTTGTTGCGTTTATCCTGCCGCAGAGCGATGAATTCCCGGATGCGGTAGCTGTTGATGAAGTCGAAGAAGTTTTTCCCAAAACCCTGGTTGATCACTCTGGAGAGTTCATGTTTGGGAATATTCAGGGCTTCCGCCAGGCCGCCGATCTTGATCTCCTGGTTCAGGAAAGGCTTTTCTTTCTCCATAAAACGGGCGAGGCGTTCCACCCATTCAGCGGGTATTTCCACTTCCGGCCCCGCACTTTCTTCGCGAAGCTCCGGTAATTCCAGCAGTGCCGGATGGAAGTATACCTGATAGGCGAGAAAATAGATCAGCGCCGCCAGCAGGAACCAGACGATCACATACGCCATGTAGTCGGGCTTCTCCATGGAGTAGTTGTAGGTGAACCCCAGGATCCAGATGCCGATCATGGAAAAAGCCAGCACGAAAAAAGGATGAAGGAAGCGCCCCAGGAACGGAGCGGCGTATTTTTGATAGTAAGCTTCACGATAACGATAATAGGCCCGAAAACTCACAAGAAAGTAGCCGAGAAAACTGATAATGGCGGCGGCTTCGATGACAAACATACAGAAGATGACCTGGGCAACTGTCATGAAATCCCAGGTGCCGTTAAGGTTGAGGCCCACCGTTGTATTGACCACGGCAACGTGAAAGATAGCAGGCAGATAGTGCAGGTAGATCCGGGGTTTGGAAGGCAATTTCTGCCGGAGCAGGGAAAGCGTAAAAAAATAGACGAGCGGCCCGCCCAGAAAAAGGATAACGTCGGGCAGCATGATGACAGTTGCAAATTTCTGTACAAAGGAGGGTTGAAAAGTAGCCCGCCCCAGCATGAGGAGGGAGAGGAGGCCCAGCACAGCGATCAGGTAGAGCAGGGCCTGGCGGTTGGCTTGCTTTTTTTTCCAAAGCACAAAACACAGGAAAAGCCCTTGGGTGAAACCGGCAATGAGGATGATATCCAACCATTCATTTTGGTACATGTCGACAATTTACGGGTGATCTGGCGGTCCTTTCTCGAAAATATACCTGCACAAAGCGGTACAAAAATACCAAAATTGTATTTTAGCAGCTTTCACTTCGATCGCATTAAACGAAAATCCGACCACATGCAACCCAAGCTACTATCTGCCCTGGCCCTGTCTCTTTGTTGTTTATTCTCCCTCCATGCTCAAAAACTCAACCTGGACCACTTTAAGGAAGTCAAGATCCGCAACATCGGCCCAGCCGGCATGAGTGGGCGCATTACCGCTATCGATGTGGTAAACAGCCAGCCTAATATCATTTACATCGGGACAGCTTCCGGCGGGGCCTGGCGGTCTACCAACGGCGGCACCAACTGGCAGCCCATCTTCGACGGCCAACCTCTGCAGTCCATCGGAGCACTGGCCATTAATCAGCGCAACCCCAGCGAGATATGGGTAGGAACCGGCGAGGGCAACCCACGCAACTCCTATAACAGCGGCGAAGGCATCTTCCGAAGCCTCGACGGCGGAAAAAGCTGGACGCGCATGGGCCTGGAAAATACCCGCACCATTCACCGCATCATCCTGCACCGCGACAATCCCGATATCGTTTACGTGGCCGCCCTGGGTTCCGCCTGGGGGCCTCATGAGGAACGGGGCGTATTCCGAACCACCGATGGCGGCCGGACCTGGGATAGGGTGCTCTACGTCAATGAATCCACTGGCTGCGCCGACCTGGTCGTCGACCCCACCAACCCCAATAAGCTCATTGCCGCCATGTGGGAACACGGCCGCAAACCCTGGACCTTCTCCTCCGGGGGGGAGGGCTCCGGCCTCTACGTAACTTTCGATGGGGGGAAGAACTGGACGAAGCGGACCTCGGAAGACGGCCTGCCGGAAGGCATACTTGGGCGCATCGGCCTGGCCATCGCTCCTTCCAAACCCAACATCGTCTATGCTCTGGTGGAAGCAAAAGTGAATGCCCTCTACAAGTCGGAAGATGGCGGCTTCCAATGGAGGAAGGTTTCGGATAAGGACATTGGCAACCGCCCCTTCTATTACGCCGATATTTTTGTCGACCCCCAAAATGAGAACCGCATTTACAACTTGTGGTCCCAGGTCTCCCGTTCCGATGACGGCGGTAAAACCTTCGCCAGGATCGCCCGCGGCACTCACGCCGACCACCACGCCTTCTGGGTTCATCCGGAAAACCCCGATTACCTCATCGAAGGCAACGACGGCGGCCTGAATATCTCCCGCGACGGGGGCGAAAGCTGGTCGTTCGTTCAAAACCTGCCCCTGGGCCAGTTCTACCACGTCAACGTCGATATGGATGTACCTTACAATATCGGTGGCGGCCTGCAGGACAACGGATCCTGGGTGGGCCCCAGCGCTGTGTGGAGCTGGAGCGGCCTGCGCAACCACGACTGGCAGCGGGTCGGCGGCGGCGACGGATTCGACGTCGTCTTCCGGCCTGGGGATAACCGTTACGTTTACTCCATGTACCAGGGCGGTAACGTTTCTTTGGTTGACCGCAAAACCGGAGATTCCAAATTCATTAAACCGGTGCATCCGGACGGTGTGGAACTGCGCTTCAACTGGAATGCTGCTATTTCCGCCGACCCTTTCAATGCCTGCGGCGTATACTTCGGCAGCCAGTTCCTGCACCGAAGCCTGGATTGCGGGGAGTCCTGGGAGATCATTTCTCCTGATCTGACCACCAATGACCCGGAAAAGCAAAAGCAATACGAAAGCGGTGGCCTGACCATCGACGATACCCGCGCGGAAAACCATACCACCATCGTTGCCATTGCCCCCAGCCCGATGGACGAGAACGTCATCTGGGTAGGGACGGATGACGGTAACCTGCAACTCACCCGCGACGGAGGAGCAACCTGGGTAAACCTGGCTTCCCGTCTGCCGGGCGCCCGGCCGGGCAGTTGGATCCCCTTTATCGAGGTTTCAAAACGGAATCGCGGAGAGGCCTTTGTCGTTGTCAACGACTACCGGCGCAACGACTGGCGGCCCATGGCCTACCACACCACGAACTTCGGGGAGACATTTACCCGTATTGCCGATGAGAACAAGGCCAGCGGCCATGCTCTTTCTATCCGGCAGGACCCCGAGGCGCCGGGCCTGCTATTCCTGGGTACCGACTATGGCCTGTACATCAGCATTGACGGCGGCGCCAACTGGACGAAGTGGACGAACGGTTATCCCTCCACGCCTACCCGCGACCTCGTCATCCATCCCCGTGACCAGGATCTGGTGATCGGCACCTTTGGGCGGTCGATCTGGGTCCTGGACGATATCCGGCCTCTTCGGGAGATCGCCCAGACAAAAGGGAAGGTGCTGGAACAGCCCTTCCGCGTTTTTCAGGCGCCCGATGCCTACCGGGTGGACAGCCGCCCCAGTTATGGCGTCTCCAATCCGGCGGACGGCGATTTCCAGGGGGACAACCGCTGGGCCAGCGCCATGCTCACGGTTTGGGTGAAACCAGAAGATAAAAAAGCCACCTCGGAAGGGCAGCCTGCCGCGGGACAGAAACAAAGGGGGCAAAAGGACACGGAGGAGAGCGAAATAAAAGATCCTGCACCCAAACTGGGCAAAAAGATCGAATTTATTGTGGTCGATGCGGAAGGAGACACGATCCGTACCTTTACGGAAGAGGCAAAGCCTGGCCTGGCTCGTTATACCTGGGACCTGCGGGAGAACGGCGTACGCTACCCCTCCCGGCGCAGCGTACGGCCCGATGATGATCCTCCGCGGGGGCAGCGGGCCTTGCCCGGCCAGTATAAGTTGCTATTGAACTGCGGTAACTATACCGATTCCACCACCGTGACAGTCCATCAGGATCCACTTTCCGAGGAAACGCCGGAAGAGATGAAAGAACAACATGCCGCTTATGAAAGCTATTACGCCGTGGTGGAAAAAGCCACCCAGGGCTTTGATCAGTTGCAGGAGGCCGCCGCTACCATCAAGCGGGTGGAGGAAGCTTTGGCCAATGCTCCGGACAGTACCCGCGAGGAGATCACCAGGCTGGGCAAATCCCTGAAGGACAGCCTGGCGGTGCTGGAAGAACTCTACATGCTTCCCGAAGACTTTAAGGGTATCCGCCGCAGCACCGGTATGCTGTCCAGTACCCTGAGGGATGCTTCCAGCTACATTCGTTCTTCCGAAGGCCGCCTGAGCGGGCCCGCCCGGCTGGTGATGGAACAGGCCAAAGCCCGGACGTCTGGGGTGCTGGAGCGGGTGAATGCCTTTTTTACCAGCGACTTCGCGGCGTACAGGGAGAAAGTGGAGGCGGTAGCGTATTCGTTGTTTAAGGAGTATGAAGAGATTAGGATGGAATAGTCTTCAGCTCATCCAGCAAATCCTTCGCCCCCCGTTCCAGCAACTTCGTATCGTCCCCGGTGGAGATCAGCCGGAAGCCCATTTCAGAAACTTCCGCCAGGTGTGCCACATTGCCGCTGTAGAAACCAGCGGTAAGGCCGTGTTTTTCGCAGGCTGCAAGCACGCGTTCCAGCACGGCCCGAAGCGCAGGGTCGTGAATATCAGCCACTCTTTTCAGCCCCATGCTGACGCTGAGGTCGTACGGCCCCACGAAAAGCCCCGACAGGCCAGGTACGGCCGCGATGGCCTCCAGGTTGTCGGCCGCAGCTGCCGTTTCTATCATAGCGAAGGCGAGCACCTCCCGGTTGGCCTCCTGGAAGTAATTCCCCTCCGACAGCCGGCTTGCCCGGATGGGGCCGTAACTGCGGATGCCGGCTGGAGGATAATGGCAAGCGCGCACAAAAGCGGCGGTATCCTCTGCTGTCTCGATCATCGGACAGATCAGTCCGGCAGCACCCGCGTCCAGCATTTTCATAATGATGCTGGGTTCGTTCCACTGCAGGCGGACGAGCGGCACGGCATCGGTGGTGCTGATCGCCTGCAACTGCTGTAAGGCGGTGGAAAAGTCCATAAGGCCGTGCTGCATATCGAGGGTGATGGCATCGAAGCCGGTACGGGCCATCACCTCGGCAGTCCAGGCATTGGGGATGGTGAGGAAGAAATTGAATGTGGGCTGTCCCTGGGCCCATTGGTTACGCAGACGGGAGGGCATAGTTGGCTGGTATTGGTTGGGGTGCAAGTTAATGAAAAAAGAGGTTGCCCGTTTTTTTCGGACAACCTCTTTCCGGCAAATCGGCCGCTTAGAGCGTAGGCCACTCCACTATTGGGCCACTTTTGACCCGTACTTCATACTTGTAGGTGTCGGGGGAGGCTTCCCAGCTTAGTACGGCGCTATTAGGGGTAATGCCATAGGCTTCAAGTTGGGCAGGGGTGGGGCAATCGGCCCAGGACTTCGGTAACAGGCCAAGAACGAATACCACTAATGCAATTGTTAGTTTTGAATTTTCCATAACACTTAAATTTAATTTGTCGGAAATGATTTCATTTAAAATATTATTTCAAATTTATGGGAATTGATAAAATTTTAAAATTATTGATGGCTGAACGGGAATTAATTGGGGTTGAACAGGATGGTTGTTTTTTGGAACAGAATTGCTAAATTTCACTTCCAATAACAGCTCTGCCGATGAACTACTTTAACCCGGATGTCGAGACTATGCCTCTCGACAAACTCCGCCGGCTTCAGGACGAGCGCCTGCAAAAACTGGTGGCCTACCTCTACGAGCGCGTGCCTTTCTATAAAAACCAATGGGATGAGGCGGGCGTCCGGCCTGCTGATATCAAAGGCGTAAAGGACCTGCCCAAGCTGCCTTTTACCCGGAAGAACCACCTGCGGGAAAATTACCCTTTCGGCCTTTTTGCCATGCCGGTGGCGGACACCATCCGCCTGCATGCCTCCAGCGGCACGACCGGGAAGCCTACGGTAGTGGGGTATTCCCGCAAGGATATCGGTACTTTTTCGGAAGTAGTGGCACGCTCCCTGGTGGCTTCGGGCTGCCAGCCGGGCATGAAGTTGCAGAATGCCTATGGTTATGGTTTGTTTACGGGGGGCCTGGGTATGCATTACGGTGGAGAATTGTTGGGTATGACGGTCATCCCGGTTTCCGGAGGCATGACGGAGCGGCAATTGCTGTTGCTGCAGGACTTCCGTCCGGAGGTGATCTGCTGTACGCCTTCTTACGCCCAGCGCCTATCGGAAGAGCTGGCTGCGCGGGGCATTGGCCCGGACAGCCTCAATGTGCATACCGCCATTCTGGGCGCCGAGCCCTGGACGGAGGCCATACGTGCCCAGGTGGAGGCGGGCATGGGGGTGCGGGCCGTCAACATCTATGGCCTGAGTGAGATCATCGGCCCGGGGGTTTCCAATGAAGATTTCGAAGAACGAGGCACCGGCAGCTACATTTGGGAAGACCACTTTTTCCCCGAAGTGGTGGATAAGGATACCGGCGAGCCGCTGCCGGAGGGCAAATTTGGCGTGCTGGTTTTTACCACCCTCACCAAAGAGGCCATGCCCCTGGTGCGGTACTGGACCAACGACATCACCAACATCTATTATGAACATTCCGAAAAGCGAACCCATATCAAGATGGGCCCCATTCGCGGCAGGGCTGATGATATGCTTATCATCCGAGGGGTCAATCTATTTCCTACCCAGGTGGAGGATGTGATCAAGGACTTCGAGCAGCTGATGCCCAGCTACCAACTTATCGTCAGCCGTGAAGGGGCGATGGATAGCCTGGCCGTCAAAGTCGAGGTGAAAGACGAGGTGCTCAAAGCCCTCGGCCGGCCAAACCTGGAACAAAAGCCCGAAAGCCTGCCCGACGCCCTGCGTTATCTCTACGGCGAACTGGGGAAAAAGATCAAGGAGCGCATTGGCCTGACCATGGCCGTTGCCCTGGTAGAACCTGGAAGTATCCCACGGAGCGAAGGGGGAAAATTGAACCGGGTGCTGGATTTGAGGAACAACTGAAATACCGTCTCTATGCCTACTCGATACGTGCATACCAATATCATCAGCGTCGACTGGAAGGAACTGATCCGGTTTTACATCGATGTTTTTGACTGCCGCCCCCTGCCGCCCGCCCGGAACCAATCCGGGGAATGGCTCTCCCGGGGCACCGGGGTAGAGGATGCCGCCCTGCAGGGGATGCACCTGCGCCTGCCTGGTTACGGCGAGGAAGGGCCCACTCTCGAGATCTATCAGTACGCCAAAATGAAGGATCGGCCGGAGCCGGCCGCTAACCGGAAAGGTTTCGGCCATATTGCCTTTCAGGTAGAGGATGTAGTTGCCTGTCTGAAAAAGGTTGTCGCCCATGGCGGGAAGGCAATGGGCGAGGTGGTGACCAAAGAGGTAGAAGGGGTAGGTATCATTACTTTCGTCTATGCCGCCGACCCGGAAGGCAACCTGATCGAGTTGCAGCGTTGGGAGAGGTGAGTTGTCAGTTGTTGCCCTGAAAAAAGGCGCTGAGCCAATTCCAGGAACAACAACCAACAACGACAATGTTCAAAGGATCTATTAGTTCAGGGCACTTACAACGCTGTTGTCTACGCCGAACGGAGTAGCAACATAGTCATCGGCAGCCCAGTCGTTTTCCCATGCCTCACCGTTGATCAGGTAGCGGAATTGGTATTCCTTACCGGATTCCAACTCAACTACGGCCTTGAAAACGTCCTTTTGCTTCTTCATGGCAATGGCCTTCTCGGTATTCCAGTTGTTGAAATCGCCAACGATTTCAACCTTCGTGGCCTCCGGGGCCGCTTCTGCCGGGAAAGTAAAGGTTGCTTTACATACCGGCTTGCTTTTCAGAAATTGCTTCTTGATCATGAGAATTTAGTTAAACGGTTATAAAATGGTAGTCTTGATAATAGACGGAAGGGCTGATTGATCGAAGGATTAAATCAATCCATCAATCCATTATTCCATCATAAATTATTTCTTGCCGCCTTTCAGTTCATCCTGCAGCTTGGCCAGCTTATCCCACTCGCCTTTGGCGGCCAGTTTGGCCTGTTGTGCCCAGGTGGTGGGGTCATGCATTTTGAAACGGGGCCCGGCGGCGGCCAGGATATCGGTAAGTGTTTTCTTTTTGGCTTTGGCCAGGGCATCAAAAGTCGTGATGCCTGCCTCGTGGAAGAGCTTTTCGATCTTCGGGCCTACTCCTTCGATCTTTTTCAGGTCATCGGCAGCCGGTGCAGCCTTCTTGGGCGCGGCAGCTTTTTTAGCCGGGGCCTTTGCCGCTTTTTTAGCGGGGGCGGCAGCCTTTTTTGTAGTCGTTGCTTTTTTTTCCGGGGCTGGGGTAGCAGTTGCCTCTAGTATAAGTACAGAGTTGTCTCCGCCGAATTCGTTGGGGGCATATGCGTCGGCCTGGTAGTCATTCTCCCAGCGGTGCTTGTCCATCATATAGCGGAACTGATAGGATTTACCTGTTTCCAGTTCCATTACGGCAGAATAGTCACTTTTGCCGGCCTTCATCGGCGTGCCTGTTTCCCAGCTCCAGTTATTGAAATCACCGAGAACTTTCACTTCCTGAGCGCCTTCTGCGGCTTCTTTGGGTAAGGTGAAGGTCACCTTGCATGCCGGTTTGTCTTTAAGGTACTGTTTTTTGAGCATCGTTTTAAATTTTTGGTTCTTTGGCCACTGGTGTAGCTTGATAGAAAAACAAAACCCGAGTTGAATTATTGTCTTTACGCACCAGTAATCAAAGAAGATTTTCCTCTCAACTTAGTGTATTTAAAACACTAAGGTGCAAAGCTATGGCAAAAATAGCTTATAGTCAATTGATTTTCAAAGTTTAGGGTACGAAAAGATGAATTATTCAGGCAGGAGGCAATTGGTGTTATATTGGTTCGTAGAAGGAGATTCAGAATAAAATCGGACAAATAAAGCTGTTGCCAAACCTGATTTTTACCGGCGGGGAATCCGCAGAATATTTCTTTGGTTAAAAAAAAGGCGCCGGTTACAAAAAAAGTGCAGGCTCGGAGAAGAAAAGTTGAATTTTTTCAAAATACTGGCCCATATGGCGGCCGTCTACCAGGGCGTGGTGAGCCTGAACGGACAGCGGTAGCCATATCTTATCTCCTTCTTCGTAGTATTTTCCCCAGGCGATACGAGGGACGGAATCGGTGGGGTTATAATTCATGGCGTGTTGTAGGCTGGTGAAACTTATCCAGGGCAGGGCGGAGAGATAAAGGTAATCGTCGCGCCCTTCTTCGTCCTTCATGGAAGGCTGCTTCTGCATGGCGTCGATCCGGGCCAGCGTATCCTGGGCAAAAGCCTGATAGCCGGGTTGATAATGGACGGTACAAAAGCTGAAAACGTCGGAGGCTTCCGTCAGGACCGTAAAGGAAGGGTGGGCTTTGTCGTGCTCTACTACCTCCTGGCCCCGGATGCGTTGCCGGAAGGCGGGGATCTCATTAGCGGCCCGGGCAATACAATAAACGATCGTGGGCGTGAAACGCAACTTCCGTTCTTTGAGAACGGCCAGCAACTTAACGATATCTACACGGGAGCAAATGTTGAAGTGAGGATTGCTCATATTCCGGAAAAACTCAAAATGTCTCCGTCGGTGTTCATCTGCAAATTGGACAATTTTCATACCGCTGTTTTCAGGCCCCGCTACATTATTTGGCCAGCTGGAGGCAAACAAAAAGGCAGGATTTTTAAATTTACACGCCTGGAATCTTTTTTATTCGATTTTTTTTTATTTATTTTACGCCATTAGATTCCCATCTAAAACAAGAGTGCTGCCAATAATAAATTAGCATCCCTCATTCTGTTTTGATTCCCCACCCTAAGTTTCCCCTGCGTCTCGTATGGACGTAAATACTCCTTTGCCCATTAGTTATTCTTATTCGAAGAAAAATTGAACCCTATAATTCTCTTTATAACTCCAGAAGAGCACCTAAAATCATCCTGGAATGAATCGCAGGGCGTAGCTTTAAAACACTATTCCCTGGGGTTCTTTCCTTTGTTCTCGATTTTGTTCCTGTTTGGAGTTTGTCTCCGATGTTTTTCGGGGCCGCTGGACCCAAAGGGCCAGCATCAATAAACAAGTTCTGTGGCGGAAACCATAACGTGGAGAAATTCTCCTGGCAAACACTGTGATTCTTAAAAAACCGCCAATAGGAGGGCCCTGTCTAGCCGACAGGAGCCCTCATTTTTTTGCCTGGAGTGGAAAAGGGGGCAGAACGTCCATACGCCCCAACTTTTCAACGTTCACACCTCCATAGCCCTACCAGCCCAGCTTCTTCCTGATGTCGGCCGGCACAGCCTCCTTATTGACCATGAAGGAAAGCGTCTTGTAGCGAACGTAGTTTTTGCTCATGTACAGGTAGCCTTCGTGGTCATTAGCGGTGCCCCAGGAGTTTTTCACCAGATACCACTCCGTGCCGTTCTGGTCCTTGGAGATGCCTACGATCTGCATGCCGTGGTCATCGGTGGTGGAGTAGTTGTCATAGGCTTCCTGGCGGGCTTCGATGGTGACCTCCATCTCTGGTTTGGGGCCATTGAACATGTCGTCCCGCTCTTCAGCAGTCATATCGTTGTAGTCCTTTTCGGGAACATAGGCGATACCGTTTTTCCAGGAGAAATACTTTTCACTCACATCGCCGGCCCAGGCAACGGAGTATCCTTTTTTCAGGGCATGGTCGATTGTGTGGATCATATCGTCCATCTGTACGTTGTAGGAGATGCCGTAAGCCCAGTTGTCGGGCACCATGATGACACAGGGCTTGTATAGGTCATGGTGCGTCCAGGAGGTGAATTGTACATAGTCATCCGCTTGTATGCCGACCACATCGCTGGCGAAAGACTTGGGCGTATACTTCTTTCCCATATATTCGAATTCATGCGGATAGGCTCCGAGGTAGACATCCAGCACCTTGTTGTACGCTTCCTTCCATACGGGGGTAAGCGTTCTGTTCTTATTGGCCACCACTGCATCGAGCATTCCCTTTAGCACAGCCTCCATCTCACCGTGGCGGTTGTAGTCCAGCCCGTAGTTGAGGCCGGCATATACGGCTTCCGGCACGATGCCGTACTTTTTGTACATATCGAAGACATCGGGCAGGGCGCCACCCTGGCCGAAGTTCAGGTTGCCGTGCATGCGCACGTACCGGTCGGCCTTGTCTTCATAGGTCGTGCGTACGATGAACATTTCGGAAAGATCCACCGGTTCCTTACCCATGCGGGCCATTTCCGATTCCAGGAAAGAATTGGTGCTGTAGCTCCAGCAGGTGCCGGAAGCGCCCTGGTTCTCTACCGCCAGTCGTTCTACATCAACAACAGACTCCCACTGGAATCCTTCTTTGGCATTGTCACTTTGGTTGTCTTTGACCTTATTGATCAGGTCAACCTGGGCAATCGAGGGCACTGCCAATAACAGCGCCAGGCCCATAAGCATATTTTTTAGCCTCATAATCGTTTGGTTTTGATTTAAGCGCCGCAAAATTACGAAAAAAGGCCGGGCTTTCAGGGGATAATTGTTGCTAAGGGGGAAAGGGGCATCAGGTGCCTGAGCTGAAATAGAAACATACCTGGAAATACTTCGAAATCCAGCTCCTGCATCGATGTTGTTTTCCGGATTACACTACCTCTTCCGAGGGCCCCGGGGCATCCTTGCCCAAAATGTGCAGGTCAGATAATTCGTACATAGCCAGGGTAACGGCAACAGAAGTGAGGATGGGAGCCGCAATAACGCCAGCCACCGGCACCAGCATCATCAGGTAAGCAACCAGGCCGGCCGCCGCCGCTACTCCTATATAATTAAGGGCGTACTGCCGGCTTTCCTTGATCGTCATTCCAAACTGCTCATGGTAGTTGTCCAGAATGGCAAAACCAAGGAAGTAACACTGAACAGCGAAGACAAAAGCGGGCTGGAGGAAATCGAGAAATCCGAATATGCCGAAAGCGACTTTGAAAACACCCGTAAAGACCAACTCCATAACCCAGGCGTAAATACCTACCTTGATCATACGGACCTGAGCGTCGACAAACTCGTGAAAGGTGGCATCTGTATCTTTGCCCGTAAGGATGTAAACCGTCCGGCGGCTGAAGTGAAAGACCAGGACTTCCAGCAGGATGAGCATCGCGTACTTCATGCCGCCGCTGAACAGAAAACCGAAGCCTTCGGTAAAGAACTGTTCGGCCAGCATGCCCATACTCTGGAATGCCTGCCCGGGATTTCCGGCACTGAAGTTCTGAAACCAGTTGATGGCGATAGACAAAAATTTCAGGCCGATGAGCAGGGCCACTACGACGAGAAACCGGGATACCCAGCCGTATTTCCAAAAGCCTTCCCACAGGCGGTGCTCCTGGATGAAGCGCCGGGCAGCTACCATTTTAAAGAGGGTGTATCGAAACTGCTCACTGTATTCTTTGATGTCAATTTTTCTCTTCATGTTGGCGGAGATGGAAGTCGTTTTCATTTTGCCCCGTAAATTTAACAGGTAATGGCCAGCCGTACGGATTTTTTAGATGATGCCCCGTGCTTATTCGATGTATTAACGGATCTGGGTTAAAGGCATATCCCCGCCCAACGTTTCCTCTTTCCCCATCGTCTTATCCCTGACTACTTCAGATTTTTCCAATCATTAATAAGATGCACCATGAAAAGACTATTGCTATACACCATCGGCCTGGCGCTCGCTTTGAGTAGTTGTACCAAAGAAGGCGATCAACAGGAGAGGGGCCTGTCCGGGAGTTTTGCAGACTTTTCCGGAAACTATTCGGGCTCCAACGGATATATTAACGGTGGGGACGGGGAAAACTACAATACCATCGTGGAGAACCCCTTTATCACAGTTGAGGCGGAGCCTACCTCGACTTTCTCTATCGATGCCGACGGGGCTTCCTTCAGCAATGTCCGTCGCTTTCTGAACCAAAACCAGCTACCTCCGGTAGATGCCATTCGCACCGAAGAACTGGTCAATTATTTCAACTACGATTATGAGTCCCCGACAGGAGCGGATCCCATCGCGCTGAACGGCGAGGTAAGCAGTTGTCCCTGGGCGCCAAGCCACCGCCTGGTGCGCATCGGCATCAAGGGCAGGGAGATCCAGGAGTTCCCCCCTTCCAACATGGTGCTGCTGATCGACGTGTCCGGCTCTATGTCCAGTGAAGATAAATTGCCCTTGCTCAGGGAGAGTTTTAAGCTTTTTGTGGACGAACTGTCGGCTGATGACCGGTTGGCCATCGTCACCTATGCCGGGCAGGCCGGACTGTTGCTGCCTTCAACGCCGGGCAGTGAGAAGGCCGTGATCAAGAGCGCGATCGACAAACTGGGGGCCGGTGGTTCTACCGCCGGGGCCGAGGGTATTATTACCGCTTACCAGATCGCCCAGCAAAACTTCATAACGGGCGGTAACAACCGCGTGATCCTGGGCACCGATGGCGACTTCAACGTGGGGCCGGCCAGCCAGGAGGAACTGGTCAGCCTGATCGAAGAAAAGCGCGAACTCGGGATCTTCCTCACCGTTCTGGGAGTCGGCACCGGCAACCTCAATGACGCCATGCTGGAACAGGTGGCCGACAACGGCAATGGAACCTATGAATACATCGACAACCTGGACCAGGCAAAAAAGGTGTTCCTCTACGAGTTCGGCAAGTTCTATACCGTTGCCAAGGACGTCAAAGTTCAGGTGGATTTCAACCCCAGCGTGGTGCATTCCTACCGCCTGATCGGCTATGAGAACCGCCTGCTTGAGAACGAGGATTTCGAAGACGACCAGAAGGATGCCGGCGAGATCGGCGCCGGGCAAACCATTACGGCCCTCTACGAGATCATACCTGCCAGTGGAGGCAGCACCCTCAACGTGCCCACCTTTTCCATCGATTTTCGCTACAAGCTGCCGGATGGGGACGCCAGTACTTTGCTCAACCTGGAAGTGGCGGACCAGGGGGATAGTTTCACCCAGGCTTCGGAGAGCATGCGTTTTGCCGCCTCCGTGGCCAGCTTCGGGCTCTTGCTGCGCGATTCGGAGTACCAGGGAGAAACGTCCTATGAGCAGGTCCGGCAGTGGGCAGGCAGCGCTGCAGATTTCGACCCCTACGGCTTCAGGCAGGAGTTCCTGCAACTGGTGGAAAGGGCGGCTGGCCTGTAAATAAGGAGATCCTTACTTTTGATATTCAGAGGCGCGGCCCAGGCTGCGCCTTTCTTTTGCCTTCTAAAGGACAATGTGACGGGAATCACTGGATTTAACTTAAAAAGTCCATAGTTTTGCCAGCGATAGATTTTTCTATATCCAGATGAAAGCTGCGCTTCCGACCATACTCATCGTGCTCCTTCTCGGCCAGGTGGCCTACCTGCCGGTGACGGTGTTTTGGCTGGAGGCCAGGCGGGCTGTTATTGCTCAGCAATATTGCATCAACCAGGGCCAGCCGGAACTGATGTGCCAGGGCAGCTGCTTCATCAACCAGGTGGTTGCCGACGCCATGGAAAACGGCCCGGCGGATGAAATGCCTCCGGCTTCCGTGCAAAAGGAACCGACGCTTTTTTCCGTTTTCCTGCCGGTAGGCCTGGCCTTACCGCCCGCCCCCTCCGAGACTTTTTCTCCTCAGCCCTATTTCCATACCTCAATCCTTTTTTTTACACTCGTCCGAAGCGTTTTCCGCCCACCCCGGTTTGCCTGACGGGCCCCCTGATCACCCAGCAGTACGGTTGATGCAGTGGGCCACAAGACGGCCTCAGGTTGAAACAGGGGCCTAAAATACAGGTGTTTCGAAAATCCAGGAAGGCGCCGGCCGCTCTTTTCGGGGCAATCCGGTGGCCATTCGTGGATGCAATTGTCCTTATTATAAAATTGAATTTTAAAACCCGATAACATGAGATCGAACAAAATCTTTTTCCTTGCACTGTTCTCCATTTTGGCCATCACTTTCACGGCCTGCAAGAACGATAGTGAAGAGCCCACGCCGGATGAAAAGGTGATGGTCGGCTTTGAGTTTGACTACCTGGTGGACGGCGAAGCCTACGACACTTCCAAAGTGTACACCATTAATGGCACGGCGGTGAAGTTCAGCATCGCCAATTTTTACGTGGGCGGCATCACCTTCATGACGGAGGAAGGCGTTCCTACTGAAGTAAAGGATAAATACCTGCTGGTAACGCCTACTTCCGGCATGCAGGAGGTAAGTGAGTTGGAAAAAGGGCACTATCACATGGCGCGCTTCTTCATCGGAGTAGATCCGGAAACCAATAGCCAGACGGAGACGGACTTCACCAGCCGTGATGCGAACGATCCGCTGAGCTTACAGTTCCCGACCATGCACTGGAGCTGGAATACCGGCTATAAGTTCATCCGCATTGACGGCAAAGTGGATACCGATGCCGACGGCGTGCCCGACGAAGTGATGAGCTTCCACCTCGGGAATGACGACATGCTGAAAACGCTGGAATTCGTGACCCATAAAGATGTGGAAGAAGGAGAGGGCCACATGCACTTCGAGTTCGACCTGGCCACGGCCCTTGCCGGCATCGACCTGGCACAAGACCATTTTACTCACGTGGATGACTTTCCGGAATTGGCCACGGCTTTCCGGAACAACCTGTCCAGTGCGTTTAAGTATACGCATCAATAGTCGATTAGCGGCAAGGTATCCCAGCAGGGGCCTCCCTGAAGATGCCTTGCCGCTTGCCTCCATCTATTATGAAATCCATCGGTTATCTCCTGCTCCTCCTGCTCCTGGTACTCTCCGCCTGCCGGCCGGAAGAGAACAGCCTCATAGATGAAACCCCCTATGGACTGGAGCTCCCCGCCGGTTTTCCTTATCCTGAGATCCCGGAGGACAATGCGCTGACCGCGGCACGGGTAGCATTGGGTAAACGCCTGTTCTACGACCCCATCCTTTCCGAAGACTCGACGGTTTCCTGTGCGGCCTGTCACAAGCAGGCCCTGGCCTTTGCCGACGATGTCCCCGTTAGCCCCGGAGTAAAGGGGCGCCTGGGATTTCGCAATGCCCCCACTCTGGCCAATGTGGCCTATCTGGAACGGCTCAATAAGGATGGCGGCGTGGCCAAGCTGGGCCTGCAGCCTGTCGTCCCGATCGAGGACCATAACGAGATGAACCTGCCGCTGCAGGAGGCCGTACGCCGCCTCAACGGCCATCCGGACTATCCGGAAGCCTTTCTGCGGGCCTACGGAGAACAAGCCTCGCCCTTTACCCTCACCCGCGCCCTGGCCTCTTTCATGCGGACGCTCATCAGCGGGGACTCCCGTTATGACCAGTATGTCAATGGGAAGGATAATGCTTTGAGCGAAGCCGAACTACGGGGGATGGCCCTTTTCTTCAGTGAGCGGGCCAGTTGCAGCAGTTGCCACCAGGGCTTTAATTTTACCGACGACAGCTTTCGCAATAATGGCCTGTATGATGTTTACACGGATCGCGGCCGGCAGCGGATAACCCTCAAGGAGGAAGATGTGGGAAAGTTTCGCGTGCCCACCCTGCGCAACATCGCCCTCACCGCTCCATACATGCACGACGGCAGCCTGCCTTCTCTCGAAGCGGTTATCGAACACTATAGCCGCGGCGGATCTTCCCATCCTAATAAAGATACGCTGATTAGCGCCCGGCAATTTAACGAACAGGAGAAGGCAGATCTCGCCGCTTTCCTGAATACCCTCACCGATACGGCATTCATTGAGAATCGCGCCTTTGGGAACAACCCCTGACAACTGTTCTTTGAGTATGTCCTGACTGCAAGTCGGCGGCTTTTGGGGTGGCCAGGCGCTTGATTAACATTTTTTCATCCTGTTCTTACTTTTGTTTCCGTATTTTCAAATCTTTGGGACGATCGTTTTTCTATTCCTAAAAAATGCCGGGCTTTGAAAATAGCCATTTTTTATTCTATGAAATTGAGGGAAGCCCTAATTTAAACCTGGTTTTTCTTAATTTTTTTAGGAAAATTGCCGCATAAGGCGGCTTTGTTTAATATTTATTTTGTAGTGCCGGTTAATTTTCTGTTAAGATTTCAAAAAAAAAGCGACTTATATTCGCAATTTTGATTTATTGCCTTTATATTTACGCCATCATTATATTTCACGCTTCATCACACTCATTTTATCACTAAACTGCAAGTCTATAGAAAGTAACTTCTACACTAAATAATTTGCTTACATAAGATCCCATAACGACAAAATTATTTAGTTATGCAAGTTACGCCGCTTAATGACCAGCAGCTTATTGGCCGCTACCTGGAGGGTGATGAAAGGTCCTTCGAAGAATTGCTGAACCGCCATCAGCAGAAGATTTATACCTCCATTTATCTCTTCGTAAAAGATCAGAGTCTAGCCGAAGATATTTTCCAGGAAGTTTTTATCAAGATCATTGATACCCTGCGCAAGGGGAAGTACAACCATGAGGGCAAGTTCCTTCAATGGGCACTCCGTATTTCCTACAACATGTGCGTAGACTACTTCCGCCGCACCAAGCGCCGGCCGAAGGTCTCTCCAACGGAAACCTTCGACATCTTCGACGTGCTACAGGTCACCGATGACAACGCCGAGCAACGCATCATCCGGAGCCAGACCCACGATAAGGTCCGTGCACTGGTAGATATGCTTCCGCCGGAGCAGCGCGAGGTCGTTATCCTTCGCCATTATGCCGATATGAGCTTCAAGGAGATCGCCAAGCTGACCCGGGTGAGCATTAATACCGCTCTGGGCCGCATGCGCTACGCGCTGATCAATATCCGCAAGATGGTTGAAGAAAAAGACATCGTACTTCAGTAGAACACAGGGCGGGGGGCGGCCCTGGCTGCTTTACCCCGTTGCAATTGTACCTAACTGTCCTGATGGGCAGGCCATTCTCCTAATATCTAATTTTCCCATAGGATATCGGCCGAAAGGGCAATTAATGCCTTTTTGGCCGATTTTTTTAAATCTTTGCCCAAAACCCTACCTTCGCCATTTTGTTCCATTATACGTGATAAGGCGGGTTCGACGGGAAATAGCCCGAGCCGGCCACTTGCTTCCAGCCTTCCCATAGCGCTGCCCCACGACAGCACAGGCTTGAAGAAGAGTGGCCCGTGAATGCACCCCGAAAGACGGGCCGCTGTTCTTCAAGAAAAAACTGACCGATGCCGAAGAAAGACGAAGCCTTACTGGAGAAGCCCAGCGAGGAGCGGTTCAAAGATTTGATCTTCATAAAGGGCGCCCGTGCCAACAACCTCAAAAATGTCAGCCTGAATATTCCCAAGAACAAGCTGGTCGTAGTGACTGGTGTTTCAGGGTCGGGTAAGTCCTCTATTACCATGGACACCCTCTATGCCGAGGGCCAGCGCCGTTATGTCGAGAGCCTGTCTTCCTATGCCCGCCAGTTCCTCATGCGGATGAAAAAGCCGGATGTGGATTACATAAAAGGTATCTGCCCGGCTATTGCTATCGAGCAGAAGGTCAGCACCAGCAATGCCCGCTCTACCGTCGGAACGCTGACCGAAGTGTACGACTACCTGCGTATCCTGTATGCCCGCATTGGCAAGACCATTTCCCCCGTCTCCGGTAATCTGGTCAAAAAACATGAAGTATCCGATGTGTCCGATTACATCCACCAGTTTGAGGAAGGGGACAAGGTGCAGCTTTTTACCCCCCTGCCCTATAAATACAAGGACCGAATTCTGAAACAGGAGCTGGAGCTACTGTTGCAGAAGGGTTATACCCGCATGCAGGCCAATGGGGCCCTGCAAAATATCCAGGACGTCCTGGAGGAAGGCCCGGCCTACCTGAATAAAAAACTGGGTGAGGTGAAGGAGGAGGGCATACGCATTCTGGTCGACCGCTTTGTCGTCAAACACGATGATGAGGAGAACGCCAAACGCATCGGGGATTCCGTGCAAACGGCCTTTTACGAATCGGAAGGAGAGTGCATTGTGGAAATTCTGGGCAAAGAAGAAAAGGATTTCAACAACCGTTTTGAACTGGACGGCATGTCCTTCCTGGAGCCAAGCCCTCAACTGTTCAATTTTAATAACCCCTATGGGGCCTGCCCTACCTGCGAAGGGTTCAGCAAGGTGATGGGCATTGATGAAGATAAGGTCATTCCGGATAAAACGAAGTCCGTCTACGAAGGGGCCGTCGCCTGCTGGAAAGGTGAAAAGTACGGCCTGTGGCTGGATAGCCTGCTTGAATCGGCCCACAAGTTCGATTTCCCGGTACACCGGCCCTATCAGGACCTGAGCAAGGAGCAGCGCCGCCTGCTCTGGCACGGCAACGCTCATTTCTGGGGCATTAATGCCTTCTTTACCGAACTGGAGGAAAAGACCTATAAGATACAGAACCGGGTAATGCTGGCTCGTTACAGGGGGCGCACTACCTGCCACACCTGCGACGGCGGCCGCCTGCGCCAGGAGGCAACCTATGTTAAGATTGACGGGAGTGACATCACCGAACTGGTGGAGTTGCCCATCGACGAACTGTTGGAGTTTTTCCAGAGCCTCGAGCTGAGTGAGTTCGACGCCAAAGTGGCGCGCCGCCTCCTGCTCGAGATCACCAACCGCCTGAAGTTTATGTGTGATGTGGGGCTGGGCTACCTCACCCTGAGCCGCATATCCGCTACCCTTAGCGGGGGGGAAACTCAGCGCATCAACCTGACCCGCACACTGGGCTCCAACCTGACCAGTTCCATGTACATTCTCGATGAACCCAGCGTTGGCCTGCATCCCCGGGATACCAACCGCCTGGTGCGGGTGTTGAAGGCCCTGCGCGGTATGGGCAATACGGTCATCGTCGTCGAACATGAAGAAGACATTATTAAAAATGCGGATTATCTGGTCGACATCGGCCCGGCAGCTGGCATCCACGGAGGAGAAGTGGTCTTTGCCGGCCCCTATGAGGCCATTTATGACGAAGCGGCGGACAGCCTGACCGCCAAATACATGAGCGGCAGGATGGCGATCCCCGTACCCCGGAGCCGCCGGAAGAGCAGCAATTTCCTGGAAGTTCAGGGCGCCCGGCAGCACAACCTCAGGAACATCGATGTGCGCATCCCGCTCAATACTATGATAGTAGTTACGGGCGTTTCCGGTTCCGGTAAGACGACTCTGGTCAAGTCAATCCTTTACCCCGCCCTGAAAAAACACCTGGGCGAAAGCTACTCCCGTTCCCCCGGGCAGTTCGGGCAACTGGCGGGTAGCCTTTCGTTGCTCACTCAGGTGGAGATGGTCAACCAGAACCCCATCGGTAAATCTTCTCGCTCCAACCCGGTGACTTACGTCAAGGCTTACGATAGCATCCGCAAGCTGATGTCCGACCAGCAATTGTCCCGGATTCGGGGATTCAAGCCCAAACACTTCTCCTTCAACGTCGACGGGGGCCGCTGCGATACCTGCAAAGGGGAAGGGGAACAGGTGATCGAGATGCAATTCCTGGCCGATGTGCGCCTGGAATGTGAGGAATGTGGCGGCAAGCGCTTCAAACAGGAAGTGTTGGATGTGCAGTATAAGGGCAAGAACATCCATGAGATCCTGGAACTCAGCGTGGAGGAGGCCATCGAATTCTTCTCCGAAGAGAAAGATGTCGTCAGTAAACTGCAGCCGTTATCGGATGTGGGCCTGGGCTACATCCATTTGGGGCAATCCTCCAGTACGCTCTCCGGCGGCGAGGCCCAGCGCGTGAAACTGGCGTCTTTTCTTACCCGCGAGCGTTCCAACGAGCACATCCTCTTCATCTTTGACGAGCCCACCACCGGGCTGCACTTTCATGACATCCGCAAGCTGCTCGACGCCATGAACGCCCTGGTGGAGAACGGACATACCGTCCTCATTGTAGAACACAATATGGAAGTGATCAAGAATGCCGACTGGGTCGTAGACCTGGGCCCGGGTGGCGGGCAGGAAGGCGGCAACCTGGTCTTTCAGGGCACTCCGGAGGAACTGGTAAAAGTGGAAGGCTCATTTACCGGGCAGTACCTGAAGGAAAAACTGAAGGTATAATAGCCCCTGCTCATTCCACATACTCATTCACCAACCTTACGATCAGGTCATTGAGAAACTCCACCTCATATTCGCCAACGGTGGGTTCCAGGTGTTCATTGCCAATGCCGCTGTGGTCGGTGATGAAAGTGTAGGTGCCGTTGCTGGCGATGGCCAGGATGCGCATCAGGAATTCCGTTTCCCGGTCGATGCCGCTGGCCGACACCGGTATGATCCTGATGCCCTTCTCGGCGGCCAGCTGGAGCTGTTCTTTTACGGCATCGATCACATCAACCTCATGGTGAGGGGGGGCGTCGAGGATGAGGAAGAGCAGGCGGGCGCGGGCCTGTCCTTGCCAATCCTGCTCTTCGATGGCTTTCTGGAGGGCGGAGTGCAGCGCCTCCGGATAGTCTCCGCCGCCATCGGCGCGCTGGCTGTTGATGAAATCCACGACCTGGGCAAAATTGCTGTTGAGGTTGGAGGTGCGGGTGATGTATTCGTCGCCTTCATCCCGGTAGAATACGGATCCCAGGCGGAAGTTGATGTTGTTGTTACTATTCTGTATACGGCTGATGATATCGTTGATCTCTACTTTGATGTATTCCAGTTCATCGCTCATTGAACCGGTGGCGTCAAAGACAAAGAACACATCGGCGTTCTGGCTGTTGGCCCCACTAACCGGGATGGTCAATTCATTGACGCCGGCTTCGTAGAATTGGACATTGTTCAGGAAGTAGGACTGCCCGAGGTGGGAGACCTTGATACGGGCTGGCTGGCTGGTTCCGGCTTCCATCAGGTTGGGGAAGAACTCCGCGCGGCCGGCATTATCGGTGCGGGTTCGCCAGAGTACTTCTTCATTGGGGCCCAGCAGGAGCGCCTCTGCATTGGCCAAAGGGTTACCGTTCTGCTGGCTCACTTTCAGGCTGACCCGGTCGAGACGGTTAAATCTCCAGAATCCGGGATATTCCGATAGGGTGTCTTTCGCGATCAGCTCCGTCCAGAAATCCCAGTTTTCAAGGTCGTTCCACTCGCCGGCAGTCAGTTGGCCGGCCTGTATGGTAGTATCGCCGGCCTGGCCGGAGTTGCCGGTGCTGCTGCCTATCGCGCCGGAGAATGCGCCGTCGATACTGCCGCTGAGTTCTTCCGAAGAACGCTTGCCAGTGAAATCTTCTTTTTCGCAACTGAATAGAACGAGCGCCAGGCTCAGGCATAAGAGAACGGTATATTTCATAATTGTGGTTTTTCGGACAAGACGAAAGCGGGGTAAAAAGCGTTGGGCAAGTTGCCGGCTTTTTCCCATACTTTTTACATTTTCCCTACCTTCGCAGGTAAAAACCAACGACAGATGAAATTACTTGAAGGAAAAGTAGCACTCGTCACCGGCGGTTCCCGCGGTATTGGGGCGGCCATTGCCCAACGTTTTGCCGAGCAGGGCGCCGATGTGGCTTTTACCTACCGTTCCTCGGCCGAGCAAGCCAACGCAGTAGCGGATCAGCTCAGTGCCCTGGGCGTTAAAGCTAAAGCTTACCAATCAGACGCCAGTTCCTATGAGGCTGCCGAAACATTGGCAAATACGGTGCTGGAGGAGTTCGGAAAGGTCGATATCCTGGTCAATAACGCTGGCATCACCCGGGACAACCTCATGTTGCGCATGACCGAAGAGATGTGGGATGAGGTGATAGAGACCAACCTCAAGTCCATCTTCAACCTGACCAAGCACCTTCTTCGCCCAATGATGAAGAACCGGGGAGGCAGCATCATCAACATGAGTTCCATCGTCGGAATAACGGGCAATGCCGGGCAGGCCAACTATGCTGCATCTAAGGCCGGTATTATCGGCTTTTCCAAGTCGATCGCCAAGGAGATGGGCTCACGCAGTATCCGCTGCAATGTCATCGCTCCTGGATTTATCGAAACGGACATGACTGACGCCCTGGATGAAAAAGTGAAAGAGGGATATCTGGCCAATATTCCGATGAAACGGCTGGGCAAGGCCGAAGAGGTGGCCGATATGTGTGTGTTCCTGGGTTCCGATATGTCCACTTACGTCTCGGGGCAGGTGATTAGCGTTTGCGGAGCATTGAATACCTGATCCGTCGTCGTTGAGCACATGACGACACCCTGCCAACAACATTCAACCGGCGCCTTATGGCCGACTACACTCAACAATTCTGTGACGCCCTGCTGGCCGAGGCCCGGCGCCGCCTCTTTGAGGAATCCATCCCACGCCTGAAAAAATGCCTGGCGGAACTCAATGAGGAAGAGATTTGGCACAGGCCCAATGGCCATTCCAATAGCGTGGGCAATCTGGTGCTCCACCTGTGCGGCAACGCCCGTCAATGGATCATCAGCGGGCTGGGGGGGCAGGCAGATACCCGGCAGCGGCAGCAGGAATTTGACGAACGCGGGCCGCTACCCACCAGTTATCTGCTGGAAATGCTGGAGCAACTTCAGGAAGATATGGAAGCGGTATTTCAGGAAATAGAACCGGCCGGGCTGCTTCGGCCCCGGCCGGTCCAGACTTTTCAGGAAACAGGTTTATCCGTGCTCATCCACGTCATTGAGCATTTCTCCTATCATGTAGGACAAGCTACCTATTTCGTTAAGTCGCTGAAGAATACCGATATGGGGTATTATCACGGTACGTCCCTGGAATAAGTACTGACAGAGAACGTGGAGCCCCGGGCGAGTGCCTTGGCACAGGCTGCCAGGACAGATAAGCGTGTTTCATCGAGGAAAAAGGAAGGCTGCCATTCCGATTCCTCCTTTTTTACGACTCCAGTTTCGCACAATTGTTCCAGGTATAGTTCCAGCTCTTCACCGGTAACCCGTGCGTAGATCATCAATTCAAGAAACGTAGCGCCCCGATGTTCCTTCAGTACCTGAAGAATTAATCTGGCCTTGGGCCTGCTTAAAGCCTCTAGAATAAAAATGGCTTTTTGAAATTTTTCTGTGTTTACTGGCCTAGTTGTTATCCATGTGTGCATTATGGAAAGGGTTTAGTTTTTCCTTTAAATAAGTCCGATAAATTAATATTATAATCGGGGGACGAAACGAAGGGAGGTATTGGGTATAGTTTGTGACTATCTTATCCTTATGAATAAGTAAAGGGGGGCAAAGAACTTGAAAGTATTGGGAATAGAAATAACCTCCAATTCATGCACTAAGACTTTCGTTGATACGAGGGACGGGAAAAAAAGTTTCGCAAATGAATACAACAATTTTCACCTTCCGATACTTTCCCGGAAATTGGCCGTCGTAACACTGCCGGCTGATGCCGAATAAGGGTTAGTTTGGCGTTCCTATGCAAAATCCTGATTTTTAACTGCAAAACCAAAACGGACAAAACTATGCCTATTAGAATGGAAAAAGACGACCCGCAACCCCGTCCGGGGGGAGGCGGGGGACGCTCCGGTGGGGGAGGGTCCAATGCGCTGCTCCGATTCCTCCCGCTCATTCTGATGTTTCTCTTCAAACGGCCCAAGCTGCTGATCCCCATACTGTTAGTGGGAGGGGTATGGTATTTTTTCCTGGGCGGAAGTGAGATGCTCAGTGGTGGTGGCGGTTATGAAGAAGCGTACGATGTGTCGGAGTTTTCGCTGGGCGCCACGCTGGACCAGGAGGTTTACGACCGCGCCAAGGTTTTTGAGCCTGTTTCTTATGGATACAGTGGCCAGGGAGGCCTGCCTGCCCGCGCTTCTCTGGCGCAGTACGCGCCCCAGCGCCGTCATCAGGGCCGCCAGGGTTCCTGCGTAGGTTGGGCCAGCGCTTATGCCGCCCGCACTATCCTGGAGGCGGAGACTACCGGCCAGAACCCCAATAATGTAGCCTTCAGCCCGGCCTATCTTTACAACCAGATCGCCCTTACAGGCTGTCAGGGGGCTTATATGCTCGATGCTATGAAAGCCATGCAGCAGTACGGGGGGCTTCCCTTCAGCCAATTCCGCTACGACGAACGCTCCTGCAATAACGAACCTTCCTCCAACCAGAAGCAGGCCGGCGCCCGCTACCGCATTCAGGGCTTCGACCGGCTAACGGTCGGTGCGAGCCAGTACAAACCCGACCTGCCGGCCATCAAACAACATCTCGCCCAGGGGTATCCCGTAGTGATCGGCATGATGGTGGGCGGTTCCTTTATGGGCCCTATGATGGGGCAAACCCTCTGGCAACCCTCCCAGCGCGACTACGCCATGCCCGGCTTCAGCGGCCATGCCATGTGCGTTATCGGCTACGACGACAATATGCAGGGCGGAGCCTTCCAGATCATGAACAGTTGGGGGGAAGAATGGGGCGATCGTGGGATCGGCTGGGTGAAGTATCGCGACTTTGAGCACTTCACCAAGGAAGCCTATGGCGTTTATCCTGCCGCCAGCCAGCAGGATAAGAGCAAGATGGCGGTAGAATTCGGGTTGGTGGACGTCAATACCAAGAACACCATCGGCTTGTTCAAAAAAGACGACGACATGTCCTTCCGGACCATAAAGCCCATTAGAAAAGGGGATAAGTTCAAGGTTATGGTGGCCAATTCCATCGAATGTTACCTCTACGTCTTTGGCCAGGAAACGGACGGCTCCAGCTACGTCCTCTTCCCCTATACCGAAAAGCACTCCGCCTACTGCGGCATTACCGGCACCCGCGTTTTCCCGAGGGACTATTCTATGGTAGCCGATGAGGTTGGCAACAAGGACTTTATTGCTATCGTGGCTAGTAAAGAGGAGATTGATTTTCAGCAGTTTAATAACCGGATCAACGCCAGCCGGGCCGGCGATTACGCAGGCAAACTCCGCGAGGCGCTGGGCAATGCCCGGGTGACGGATATACAGTTCAAAGCCGGAAAAACGGTAGCCTTCGAGGCCAATACGGAAAGTAAAACGGCGGTGGGAATGGTGATCGAGATCGATAAGCAATGAGGAAACAGGAGTCATGCGAATCAGGGGCCAAAGAGCCCTGAAAGGGCCGGAAGGCAGACAGCTTATACGATACTTTTGATACGGAGGAATGTGCGATTTTTGACGTGCGATGTGCGATTTTTGATGGGGCTCTTTAGGAGCAGCCCTTTCGCCCGCCCTACATCGAAAATCAAACATCATAAATCAAACATCAAAAATCAAAAGAGCTTGCCGGATCCCTGCCTCCATCAGCCGCCCTTTAGCCTCTGATTCGCATAAGTCATGCGTATCAGAGGTTAAAAAGAGCCATGAACGGTTCGGGTTAGAAAAAATCAGCCGGAGGATGCGGCACTTTTGATACGGAGGAATGTGCGATTTTTGACGTGCGATGTGCGATTTTTGATGGGGCTCTTTAGGAGCAGCCCTTTCGCCCGCCCTACATCGAAAATCAAACATCATAAATCAAACATCATAAATCAAAAGAGCTTGCCGGATCCCTGCCTCCATCAGCCGCCATTTAGCCTCTGATTCGCATAAGTCATGCGTATCAGAGGTTAAAAAGAGCCATGAACGGTTCGGGTTAGAAAAAATCAGCCAGAGGATGCGGCACTTTTGATACGGAGGAATGTGCGATTTTTGACGTGCGATGTGCGATTTTTGATGGGGCTCTTTGGGAGCAGCCCTTTCGCCCGCCCTACATCGAAAATCAAACATCATAAATCAAACATCAAAAATCAAAAGAGCTTGCCGGATCCCTGCCTCCATCAGCCGCCCTTTAGCCTCTGATTCGCATAAGTCATGCGTATCAGAGGTTAAAAAGAGCCATGAACGGTTCGGGTTAGAAAAAATCAGCCGGAGGATGCGGCACTTTTGATACGGAGGAATGTGCGATTTTTGACGTGCGATGTGCGATTTTTGATGGGGCTCTTTAGGAGCAGCCCTTTCGCCCGCCCTACATCGAAAATCAAACATCATAAATCAAACATCAAAAATCAAAAGAGCTTGCCGGATCCCTGCCTCCATCAGCCGCCATTTAGCCTCTGATTCGCATAAGTCATGCGTATCAGAGGTTAAAAAGAGCCATGAACGGTTCGGGTTAGAAAAAATCAGCCGGAGGATGCGGCACTTTTGATACGGAGGAATGTGCGATTTTTGACGTGCGATGTGCGATTTTTGATGGGGCTCTTTGGGAGCAGCCCTTTCGCCCGCCCTACATCGAAAATCAAACATCATAAATCAAACATCAAAAATCAAAAGAGCTTGCCGGATCCCTGCCTCCATCAGCCGCCATTTAGCCTCTGATTCGCATGAGTCATCCCGAATTTTCGAAATACACGAATTGAAAAATTCGGGATGACTCCTGTTCCTTAACTCTTTAGAACTTCAGCCCCAAGCTGACCGTCAGCATATTATTCCTTCCTGTTGCGTCTTTGAAGAAATCATTGAGGCCGATTTCGTAGTTGGCGTCGAGGGTAAAGACGAGAAAGTCGATGCCCGCTCCGACATTAGCGCCCAGCGTGAAGGTGTTGAGGTCATCCTTATTAAAGGAGAAATCCTGCTTTTCTTTCACGCCGGTTACCATAGTTGGTACGACCCCACCTTTCACGTGCAGGCCGATCAGGCCGTTGTCTCCGGTCAGGCGAATACCGAGGTTGACGGGCAATTTGACGTTCTGGATGGTGGTTTCATCCTCAAATTTTACATCGTTGGGGTTTTCAACATTCTTGATCAGGCGCGCCGTGTAGCTGTAATAGTGGGCTCCTGGATTGAAGAAGATGAACCCGTCGCCGATGCGCAGGTCAAGGCCGGCGTTCCAGCCGACGCGGGCATCCGCAGTGATGTCCTGCAATTGGGCGTCTACACCGGAAAAGTTGACCCCGACTTTAGGGTTGACCTTTACCTGAGCCATAGCAGGCAGCGCAATTGCGGCGATCGCCAGTAGGGTTAAGATGAGCTTTGCAGATTGTTTCATGGTTTTCATTTATTTATTTGGGTATTGAACGCCCTGTACTTCGGAGTTCTTATAAACGGGGCGTTAAATTCTGTTAAGGATGTGGTAAAGGGCTGTCAGGGGGTAGTGTGTCAGGGGCAGCATGGTGGTTACACTATCCTTTATCAATAGAAAATCAGGAGGTTAGCGGGCGTTTACCTCTAAAGAATGTGCGCCGGAATAGAAAGTATGGGCGTCCGGGCGTGATAAGACATCATTTTGGTTCGGCTATAGTTAAAGAGTTCCTCCAGGAAGTTGCGTTTGTGGGTCACCATGGCCAGCACATCGATATTGTGTTTTGGCAGAAAATCGAAGATCACCTTTTTGATGTCATTACCTTCCAGTACATAGAACTGAATGTTTTCCTCTTCTTTAAAAGCCGCGCGGAATTTATCCATACGGTGGGTGATCGGTTCGGTATGGGCGAGGTCGACGTTAATGCAATGAATGGAAGGCTCAAAGGGGGCCATTATTTTCATTACCTTCCTCAGCGCTTTTTCTTCTTCCTCCTTGTAGGTTGTGGTGAATGCCAGGTTATCGATCTGGCCGTCGAAGTCGGCTTTTTCAGGAATGGCGAGAACCGGGCACTCGGCGTTTTCCAACACTTCTCCGGCGATGCTGCCGAGAAAGATCTCTTTTAACCCGCTGGCGCCTGTAGTACCCATGACGATCATATCCGCGCTTTCCTTTTTGGCGGCCTGCAAGATAGAGGGGACGATCTTGCTTCCGGGTTTCAACAGGTGAACGACCTTTACATGAGAGAAGCCGTTGGCCTCCTGGATGTCCCGAAGAGGAGGAATAGCGTCTTTATAGTTCGTAAACTCTTCCAGGTCAAAGGAGGCGTAGAATTCACCCAAGGTGTGGGGCAAAGCTCCTTTGACTTCGGGTTTGACATAAACGTGGAGGGTGGTGAGCATGGCCCCCATTTTGTCGGCCAGGTGGAGGGCGTAGATGAATGCCTTTTCGGCGGCGGGGGATAAGTCCGTGGGAAAGAGAATGTTCTTCATGGCACGCGTTTGATTATCTTTGTTTAGCATCGCCTGTAATATTAACAAAAATCACCCATTATTGGATGTCCGGGGCCAGAATTTAAAACCTACTTTACTCAAAAATTGAACATTATGCTGGAGATGGAATACCCCGGCTGGGTAAATTGTCGTTTCTTGTCAACAAAGACCTGGCACTAAGTGCCGGAAATATTTGTTAAATAGGGCAAATTTCTAAAGCATGAACCGATCCGTCGCCTTGGCCACAGTCCTTATTTTTTCTATGGCTAGCCTTTCTGCACAGACTATACGGGAGCTTCCTCCCCGGGCGTATGAGTTGTATCCTACCCTGGAAGACATGTACGGCTATGCCGTTGGGAAATACAAAGATTATCTGCTCATTTTCGGAGGGAGCATCCGCTCCGAGGCGGATGAAAAATACGCAAACGATTTTCCCAACCTCGACATTCTGATGATCGACTTCAGGCGCAACCGTGCTGCCGCTTACACCAGCGGTAACCTCGACGGGCTGCTGAGAGACCAGATCAGTTCCACCGGAATGGCCTACCATCAGGATGGCAATACGCTCTACCTGCTGGGCGGGTATGGATTCAGCGAGAGCAATGGCCAGTTTATAACTTTCCCCTATCTTACGGCAATCGATCTGCAGGCTACCGTTGAGGCCTTGCTGGACGGAAAGAACCCCGTTGCTAACTTCTTTCAGATCTGTGATGAACGCATGGCTATTTTTGATGCCACCATGGATTACGACGGGGAGGAGTTTTTTCTCATCAACGGTAAATCCGCGTACAAACTGGAGCCTTTTTCTGATACCCCGGTATACGTTGAGGAACCCTTCACCGGGCAGGCCCGGTCCTTCCGTCTCAAGGGCGCCAAGGAAAGCCTGGAGATCTCCCAGTTTCAGACCTGGTATGACCTTGAAGGCTTTCGCGACTACTATGGGCCGCTGCTTCCGGAATCCATTGAACGGGAACTCCAGTTGTTGCTCGATAAACCGGAGGAGTAGGGGAGAAGCGTTCTTTTTTTGAGGGCTAGTGCGCCCTTCTTGCCTTGTTTACAACAGTTTGTGAGGGGAGTGACAAAAATCAGTGAAAAGGGGTGATGAAGGTCATTACACCTGGGGTTGCCAGGGGTTACATTTGTAACAGAAACAAACAAAAAACAACAAACAAGAAACAAAGTTTATAGAAGTAATCGGCTAATCTTCTGTAAATAACATGGTCAATTGGGTGTTCAATCTTTTAGGCCGGTAAGTGTTTACGCTTTCGTAGTGAAGATGAAAATTACCGGCTGAAGCTGTCGCTCTGAATAAAATCAGAGCGACAGTTGTTTTTTCGGGCTATTACCTTCGGACTCCAACCTGTTTTGAATGCCGGGCCCCCCGGTTTACTATTCCTTTTCATCGGTCAGGATAAAACCACTTCCATAGACGTTGCGGATCTCAATATTGGGGTCTTCCGCCAGGTAGTTCCGCAAGCGGGAGATGAACACATCCATGCTTCGGCGCGTGAAATAATCATTCTGGTTCCAGAGCATCTTGAGGGCTTCTTTACGGGAGAGCAACTTGCCCTTGTGTTGGCAGAGCAATAGCAGGAGTTTCGCTTCCCGCTCGGTGAGCAGGCGTTCTTCATTCCGATAGCTGAGTTTCTGGTTGGAAGGGTCGAAGGTGTAGGCGCCGAGCTGTAGCCGGGGCTGTTCTTCCCCCGCTCCCTGAGTACGGCGAAGGACGGCCTGAATGCGGGCAACGAGTTCTTCTTCGTCGACCGGTTTGGTGATATAATCGTCGGCACCCAGCCCAAAACCCCTGAGGACATCTACCTTCAGGGCACGGGCAGTCAGAAAGATCAAAGGCACCTTCGGCGCTTGCTCCCGGATCTCTGCGGCCAGGCGGAAACCATCTTTTTCCGGCATCATGATATCGAGAAGGCACAAGTCGGCGGGGTAGCGCTCAAAATGGGCCAGGCCTCTGGCCCCGTCTTTTACCCATGATAACTCAAAGCCTTTCCATTCGAGGTATTCCTTGAGGACATACCCCAGGGTTTCGTTGTCTTCTACCAGTAGGATCTTCGCCATATCTTTAAGGTTTCATGAATGTATTACCGGCAAGACAATTGTAAACACACTTCCCTGGCCTACTTCGCTTTTTACACTTACCGTTCCTCCATGCGTACGGGCAATCTCTCGGGTGAAGCTCAGTCCCAGCCCGAACCCTTTGGTGTTGTGAATATCGCCTCCGGACAAGCGATGGAACTTCCGGAAAATCGATCGTTGGTCGCGAAGGGCGATGCCGGGGCCGTTATCGGCTACAGACAAAAGGATATGCTTCCCTTGATTCAGGGTGGAGACGGTGATTCGGGGAGTTTCACCTCCGTAGAGCAGCGCATTGTCGAGCAGGTTGCGCACGGCCGTACTCAGGTAACGCTCGTCAGCCATCAACCGGCTTCGGCCTGCCTGTGGCCGGAAGTTTAACTCACCGCCCTGGCTTTCCGCCTTATGGCGATACTGCCGGACAGTCGTTTCCAGCATTGGATGCAGCTCCAGTTCCTGGAACTTCAGTTGAGGATGCCCGGCCTCCAGGCTTGCCAGTTCCAGTACTTTATCGATATGCCCTTTCAGTTGTTCGTTCTCGCCCTCCAACAGCCCCAGGTATTCTTCACTTCGTTTGCGGTCGCCGGCGCCAAGGGCCTGGCGAAGCAGTTTGGCCAGTAGGGAAATCGAGAAGGCCGGAGTTTTCAGTTCATGGGTCAGGTTGTTGATGAAGTCATTTTTGACTTCGTCCAGTTTTTTGAGCTGGTGAAGCATACGGATCAGGAAAAGCAGCGCTACCAGGAGCAGCAATAAAAATGCAGCGGAGGGTAGTACCAACCGGATCAGGCGTTGCATCAACAGGGGAAGGAGGTTATTGGCCTGAAGGTAGAAGAAAAGGTCACAATTGCAATCTTTGCGCAGCTGCCCTTGCAACAACTGCACATAAGTGCGGTATGCCTCTTCTTCCTCCGGGCGGAAACCAGGGCCCGAAACGACGGGGTACAGCAGCAGCCCCTCTTTTATGGCAAAGGCGTAATTCAAGGACAGTCCTTCCGCCGCCAGGGTGTTGTCGATCAGCCGGGTAACCGTATCGGCCAGGGCAAGGGCCCTATCATTCGCTGGGTTGGCCGGCGCGCCGGTACGGAGTCCCTGCAAGAGTGACAACTGCTGGCCCAGTACCGGGTCGTGCTCCACCTGTTCAACAACAGCCTGCAGCGCCTGCCGGGCTTCTTTGTCGAAGCGAACTTTCTCCAGTTGGATCGCTATCCGCAGGAAGTGATACTGCACCGCCGCCAGCCCCAGCAGGGCCCCAACCACAGCCACAGTCAGGATCAGGTTTCTCATGCGTCCTAAATTAAGCTTTCCATCAATACCGCGCAGCTGCCTTAACGGTCCTTTGGGAAGATTAACCTTTTGTTGACATTTTCCTGTAATTCTAAGCTCTCCCTGTTAAATCCTGTCCACCAAGCCTAATATTTCAAATTTTTCTCTTTAAGTTTGTTCCCACAGCAACGGTGCTGATGTCAACACAGCCTGTCAAGCCGGCACACCAGCCAGCGTGCGGTACGGATAGGCGTCACATACAACATACATCCCAATCGCAAAACGTAAGCCCTTAAAACATGAGAAACCGAGTTATCATTGAAAATGTACACCCGGAAATCGACGGCGGTCAATTTTTCATTAAGCGCGTTCCAGGAGAATTGGTCAATATTACGGCCGACATTTTTGGAGACGGCCATGACCACATCCGTGCCTCTCTGCTCTACCGGCATGAAAGCCAAAAACGCTGGACCGAAGTTTTTATGGAAGAACACCCCAACGATATGTGGACGGCTGCCTTTCAGGTAGAAAAAAAGGGGGTTTACTACTACAAACTAGAAGGGTGGGTCGACCACCTGTTGCACTGGCACGACGGGTTTAAGAAAAAATACGAGGCGGGCCAGGGAATGAAGGTCGAACTGCAGATCGGCGCCAAATACCTTAGGGAAGCCGCTAAGCTCTATTCCAAAACAAATGCCGAGGCCTTGCTGCAGTTCGCCCGGCAACTGGAAGATGAAGATGCCTATGAGCAGGCAATCGAGATAGCCCTCAGCCCTCGATTTACCCAGGCCATTTTCGATTCCCCGATGAAACAGTTCCAGACGGTGTACGATAAGAACCTGCGCGTGCGCGTTGGCTGGGAAAGGGAACTGTTCAGCACCTGGTACGAAATATTCCCCCGTTCCACTTCAGCTGAGATCGGCAGGCACGGTACCTTCAAGGATGCTGAGCGGTTGCTGCCCCGCATTCAGGAGATGGGTTTCGATGTGCTTTACTTCCCACCCATCCACCCCATCGGGAAGCTGAACCGGAAAGGCAAGAACAACTCCGTTGATGCGGGCCCCGGCGAACCCGGCTCGCCCTGGGCGATCGGGAGCACCGAGGGCGGCCACAAGGCGGTTCATCCGGAACTGGGCACCCTGCAGGATTACAAAAACCTGATCAAAAAAGCCAAAGAATTCGGTATAGATATCGCTTTCGACCTCGCCTTTCAATGTGCTCCCGACCACCCCTATGTCAAGGAACATCCAGACTGGTTCCTGTGGCGGCCCGACGGCACCATTGCCTATGCAGAGAACCCGCCCAAGAAATACCAGGATATCGTACCCCTCAATTTTGAGTCCGAAGACTGGAAAAACCTGTGGGATGAACTCAAAAGCGTGATCCTCTTCTGGTGTGAGGCCGGCGTGCGTATTTTCCGCGTCGATAACCCCCATACCAAGCCCTTCCGGTTCTGGGAATGGGTGATCGCGGAAGTTCAAAAGGATTATCCGGACACTATCTTTCTCGCCGAGGCCTTCACCCGGCCTAAAGTAATGGCACAGCTGGCCAAGGCGGGCTTCAACCAGTCCTACACTTATTTTACCTGGCGCACCACTAAAAAGGAAATGGAGGAGTATCTCACCGAGCTCACCAAAACGGAGCTGCGCGATTACTTCCGCCCCAATTTCTGGCCCAATACGCCGGACATACTGGCCTACGAACTGATGAATGCCGGCCCCAATGCTTTTGTCAAGCGCTTCCTGCTTGCCGCCACGCTTTCCTCCAGCTACGGCATGTACGCCCCTGCCTTTGAATTCATGGAAAATACGCCCCACACCAATGGCAAAGAGGAGTACCTGAATTCCGAAAAATACGAGATCCGCCACTACGACTGGAACCACCGCAATCGCCTCACCAGCCTGATCACCAGGATCAATAAGATACGCCGGGAAAATCCCGCTCTTCAGACGACCTGGAACATTCAGTTCACCCGCACCGATAACGAACAGCTGATGAGCTACGTCAAGTATAACGACGATAAAACCAATGTCGTTTGGTGCATCGCCAGCTTTGATGTGGAGTACAGACAAAGTGGGTTCATCGAAGTGCCGAAAGCCTTGCTGGATATCGGGCGCAACGTCAACCTCAAGGTCACTGACTTGTTGACCGGCGAAGTCTTCCACTGGTTCAACGAGTGGAACTATGTAGAACTCAATCCGGACCTCTACCCGGCCCACATCCTGTTGGTGGAGAAGCAGCAGCGGTAAGTGGGGCCGCTGGTAGGCCCACGCCCATCCCTTCCCACCATCGCACTTTCCCGGGCTTGTCAGTGTCCAGGAGACTAGAGTTCTCCTGGACACTTGCCGAAAGCATTCGGGAAAGTTACTTCTTTTTCAAAAGAAAAAACAGGACAGTTGGCAGCCTGCACGCTACGGCTGTTTTTCGTCCCTGATGGCGAAAATTCGGCGCAAGTGATTGATTATTAGCTCTTAGTGGTTGCCTGGGTGGGCGAATTTTTAATCATGACACAAAAATGCTGAAGGCCTTTCCGCTTACCGGCGCCGCTATTCTCCCCTATATCGAAGACCTTGCCCGCCTGCGCATCGAGGTCTTTCGGGAGTACCCTTACCTCTACGACGGGGATATGGATTACGAAATGCGTTATCTGGATACCTTCCGGCAAGCGCCCGATAGCCTGTTGGTGCTGGTACAGGATGGAGAAGAAATAGTGGGCGCCTCCACTGCGCTGCCGCTGGAGTTTGAGTCGGACAACGTCCGGCAGCCCCTGGAAGAAGCAGGCTACGATGCGGGGAAAGTGTTCTATTTTGGAGAATCGGTCCTGAGCAGGCCCTATCGCGGAAGAGGGCTGGGCGTTCGTTTTTTCGAAGAGCGGGAGCGTTGGGCCCGGCAACTGGGCCGGTTTGGGTGGCTGGTGTTTTGTGCCGTCGTCCGTCCTGAGGATCACCCTCTGAGGCCCGAAAGTTATCGCCCGCTGGATGATTTCTGGCGCCGGCGCGGCTTCCATCCGACTGGGCAATATTGCAGCATGAGCTGGCAGGATCTGGGGGAGTCGGCCGAATCTTCCAAATCCCTGCGCTTTTGGTTGAAAATATTATCGTGATGAAATACTTCCTGTTATGTATAGGAGGGCTGGCCGTTCTTTCCTGCCGCAGCACCAATGTTCAGCCTACCCCGGAGCAGTTGCAAAAGATCCGGTTCGACTTGTCCCAACTGGATGAGGCCGGCCTCATCGGCCCGAAGGACGGCAAAGTCGCGCTCGACTATGAGTTCTGTATTCCCCGTCAGGAACAGTATCGGAAAGAAGTGGAAGGCATCGACCCCAGCCTGAAGGTGCAAACTGCCAGGGGGCGGATCGGTTGCGGCAGCGATCAGTACCTCTGCCTGGGCAATACGCACCAGGAAAATTTCAGGGAAATATTATACCGGTTGGCGAAGCTGGATTATGTAGAAAAGATTGAGCGGGCTTTTTTTGAGTAGGCCGGGTTAATTCAGTTCAAACAGTGCCCTTAGGGCCCGCACATCTTCGGGCCCGGTGCGGCAGCAGCCTCCAAGAAGGCAGGCGCCGTGGGCATGCCACGCCAGGGGCAGCGTCCCAAATCCATCCTCTCGTTCTCCCTCCACCCAGCAATGGCGGGCGGCGTCCCAGCGCTCACCGCTGTTGGGGTAGGCCACCAGGGGCTTCTCCGTTACCGCCCGGGCCTCTTCCAGCAGGGAGCTGATGTAACGGGGCGCCGTACAATTTACGCCAACCGCCAGCACCTGTGCTGCGCCATCCACTATTTCCACTACATCTCTGAACAGCTCCCCCTGGCTGATGTGCCGCCCGTCCCGGCAACTGAAGCTTATCCAGGCGCGAGCTTCCGGAAATTCTTCCAGCAGGCGCAGCAGGGCCTCCGCTTCTTCCGGGCAGGGGATGGTCTCGCAGGCCAGGATATCAGGCCCGGTTTTCAGCAAGGCTTCCATGCGGGGGCGGTGCCAGCCGAGGAGTTCCGGGATGGTTAGCCCGTACCGCCCTTTGTATTCTGACCCATCTGCCAGGAAAGCACCGTAAGGGCCAATAGAGGCGGCAATCAGCGGGAAGATGCGCCCGGCCTGGTTGCCTGGCGTAGCCCAGAACTGCTCCCGGGCCTCCATTGCCAATTCAACACTGAGCTGCATCAATGCCCGGGCGTCCTGGAGCGCAAGCCCCCGGCGCTGAAAGCCTTCAAAACTGGCCTGGTAGCTGGCGGTAGTGGCCACATCCGCTCCCGCCAGGAAGTAGTCAAGGTGTACCTGCCGGATCATTGCCGGTTGTTCGAGCAGCATCCTGGCCGACCAGAGCGGATCATTGAGGTTAGCGCCCCGGGCTTCCAGTTCGGTAGCAAGGGCGCCATCGAGAATGATAGGGCGCTTTTGTCGCAGGAGCTCTTCTATGTCCATTTTTCGGGGCATTACCGCACTACCTGGTATACTCTTGCTTCCCAGGGGCGAAGGGTATCTTTGAAGGAGGCGTCCTGATGGTAGTTGGAAACAAAAAGCCGGATGCGGATGCCTGTGGGTAGCGGAAGGCCGTTCTGTTCTTTTGAAGAAAAGTTGAGATAGATGTAAAACTCCCCGTCTTTGTTCCAGCGGTGATAGGCAAACAACCAATCGCTGCCCTCGTCAATGCATTCGTAATCGCCGTACACAAGGGCCGGGTTTTCCTTGCGGAGGCGGAGCAGGTGCCGGTAGTAATAAAATACAGAATTCGGATCGGCCAGGGCTGATTTGACGTTGATCTCCCGGTAGTTGGGGTTCACCCTGATCCAGGGTTCGGAAGCGGTGGTGAAACCGGCATTGGAGCTGTCATCCCACTGTATGGGAGTTCTGGCATTGTCGCGGCCAACCTGATGAATGGTTTTCAGGAGTGCGTCAAGGTCGTCCCCGCGTTCTTTGGCCTCCCGGTATTCGTTGAGGGTTTCCAGATCCCGGTAATCCTCAATATGTTCAAAGGCCACATTTGTCATGCCGATCTCGGTGCCCTGGTAAATGGAAGGGGTGCCGCGCATGGTCAGCAGCAAGGTCGCCAGCAGTTTGGCGGATTCCTGGCGATACTCCCCGGCGTTGCCCCAGCGGGAAACCAGGCGGGGGAAATCGTGGTTATCCAGAAAAATGGAGATCCATCCTTTCTGGCCGACGGCTTTGTGCCAGGTATTGAATACTTCCTTGAATTCGTTGAAGCTCCAGTCTTTGGGGTCGAACTTACCCCCCGGGCCCCAGTCCAGCATCATATGCCCGAAATGAAAGATCATGTTCAGCTCTTCCCTGTCCTCCCCCACGTACAGGTTGGCCAGGCGCGGAGGCACGCCCGGCGCCTCTCCGACGGTCATAACGTCGTATTGGGAGAGTACCTTTCGGTTCATTTCCTGGAGGTACTCGTGCAGGCGGGGGCCGTTGGCGTAGATCTGCTCAATGGCCGAGCTGAAGTCGTCGGGGTCCATGTCCGGCCAGTCCAGCCGTTTGGAAATGAAAGGGATGACGTCCATGCGAAAACCGTCGATGCCTTTGTCCAGCCAGAATCGCATCAGGCTGTATACCTCCTCGCGTACCTTTTGATTCTCCCAGTTCAGGTCGGGTTGCTTGCGGGAGAACAGGTGGAGGTAGTACTCCCCGCTCTGCTCATCATGTTGCCAGGCGCTGCCGCCGAAGAACGATATCCAGTTGTTGGGCGGTTCGGGCCGCCAGAAATAGTAATCGCGATAGGGATTATCCTTCGAGCTGCGGGATTCCTGGAACCAGGGGTGCTCGTCGGAGGAATGGTTGACCACCAGGTCCATCACCAGCTTCATACCTCGGGCGTGTATACCGGCGAGCAGTTCGTCGAAGTCCGACAACGTCCCGAATTCCTCCATGATGGCCCGGTAGTCGCTGATGTCATATCCATTGTCGTCGTTGGGGGATCGGTAGATAGGACTGAGCCAGAGGACATCGACGCCCAGGTTCTTGAGGTAGTTCAATTTTTCGATGATGCCGCGCAGGTCGCCAATGCCATCGCCATTGCTGTCCTTAAAACTGCGGGGGTAGATTTGATAGATCACGGCTTCTTTCCACCAGGTACGGGCCATAGTTTTCTTACAAGATAGGGAGGTTGATAAAATTTTAGGGATACACCGGAGGTTTTTTGTAAAATGGAGTTCCCTCATTTACTTGGCCATCATCCGTTCGATGCCGGTCCAGTCGTCGGGGACGCCGGTGGCGATGCACTCCAGGGTTTTGTTCAGGAACAGCTGGGTAGTGGCGTCTTCCGGATTCTCCTTGAGTATGGCTTCGAAGGTGCGGTAGGCCCGGGCAAATTCCTTTTCGAAATAGTAGCCTGTTGCCTCGCCGAACGCGTCGAGGGTGGCCTGTTTTTTTCCCACTATCTCCGGGGGGTCTCCGTCAAAACATTCATAGATCTGGACAGGCACCTTTTTACCTTTCATTTGTACCTTTCCCAGTCGGCGGAAGTGAAAAGCATCGGGTTGTGCAATTTCCGCCAGGCTGTCTTCGCTGAGCAATATCCGGGTGCCGTAAAATTTGTTCAGGCTTTCAATCCGGGAGGCGGTATTGACCGTGTCGGAGATGGTGGTGGCGTCGAGCCGTTTTTCATCCCCGATGATACCCATGATGAGCGGGCCGGTATGGAAACCGATGCCGGTGCGAATGGGGCGGCGTTTTTTCTGTTCCCGTTGACGGTTGTAATCCTGAAGGGCCTTTTGGATCTCGATGGAAGCCAGCAGCGCATCCGTCGGGTTGCGCTGGAAAATGGCCATAATAGCATCGCCGAGGTATTGGTTGACGAAGCCCTCGTGGCGGTCGATGATAGGCCCCATGCGCCGGTTGTAGGCATTGACGAACTCGAAGTTCTGGCTGGGCGTCATGACTTCCGACAGGGTGGTGTAATCCCGGATATCGGAGAAGAAGACGGTGACCTTGCGTTCCACCTGGTCGCCCAGGCGTACTTCGGTGATGTTTTCACGCCCGAGGGAGCGCAGGAAAGCACTGGGCACGAAGCGCCCGGTTGCCCGGTTGATCTGGTGCAGGTTGAGTTGCGTTTTTACGCGCGCCAGAAATTCATCGCGGGTAAAAGGCTTGGCCAGGTAATCGTTGGCGCCGGTGTTGAGCCCCGTTACGAGGTCTTTTACCAGGTTTTTGGCGGTAACCATGATAATGGGCAGCTCGGAAGGCAGGAACTTCTCCCGGATCTGTTCGCACACTTCGTATCCCGACATGCGCGGCATCATGATATCGAGCAGGACCAGGTCAAAATTTTCGCCCGAATGGAGCGCTGCCAGGGCCTCTTCGCCATTCATAGCCGTGGTGATGGCATAGTAATCCGAATCCAGATGGTTTTTCAGGACGTGCTGGTTGATCGGTTCGTCATCCACGATCAGGATCTTGATGCGTTGGCCTGCGGGTATCGGGGCGGCCGGGCCGGGTTTGGCCTCTTCCCGTTCCGAAGCCGGCGCTATTTGCCGCGCATTGTGCTTGACCTCTTCTTCAACAACTACCGGCTCTTCTTCGGAGGCAGGCAGGGAAAAGAAGAAGGCTGTGCCTTTGCCGGGTTCGGATTCCAGCCAGATCTTTCCACCGTGCAGTTCGATGAGGTGCCGGGTGATGGACAGGCCCAACCCCGTGCCTTCGTATTCTCGGGCGGCGGAGCCGTCCCCTTGCTGGAAAGCCTGGAAAATGAGCTCCTGCTTTTCCGGTGGTATACCTATGCCTTCATCCCGGACGGATATCTCCAGCCCACCATCCGTAGGCCGGGCGTTGACCGAAACGGTACCTTTATCGGAAAACTTGATGGCGTTGCTCACCAGGTTCTGAAGGATCTGCTGCAGGCGGCCTTCATCGGCCATTACCGGTGGCAGGCCTGCCGGCACGTTGTTGGACAGTTGCAGGGATTTCCCTTTGACCAGGGGCAGGTTGATGCGCAGGATAATGTCTACCAACGGGCGCAGGTGCAGCGGTTTGGGGTGGAGGGCCAGTTCCGCATTTTTCAGGCGGGAAAAGTCCATAATATCGTTCACCAGATTGTTCAGGCGTTTGCCGGCAGAGATGACGACGGAAAGATTATCGCGCAAGACCTCCGGGCTGGTGTCCGCCCCTTTTTCGTACAGCCACTCGGTGATCCCGATGATGCCGTTGAGCGGGGTGCGCAGTTCGTGGGAGGTATTGGCCAGGAACTGGTCCTTCAACTGGTCGATCTCCAGAAGCCTTTCCGCGCGTTGTTTTTCGATCTCGGCCAGCTTTCGTTGTTGAACGAACCGGTAGCGTTGCCAGACGGCCAGAAGCAGGAACAGCAGGACCATGGCCAGGGCAAAGATTCGGTTGCGGAGGGCCCGCTCCCGGCTGAGTTCCAGTTGCAGCAGGGCGGCGTCTTTTTCCATCGTAGCGGTTTCGCGTTCCAGCTCGGCCTTTGTTCTGGCCAGTTCGGCGGCTTCCTTTTCCGCTACGGCCAATTGGGCTTCCTTGAGCAGGTTCTCGGCTTCGGTAAGTTGGAGGGCGCCTTGTACTTCCTTTTTTTCCTGAGCGATCCGGGCCTTTTCCTGCTCGGACAGCCCCAGAGCCTGGGCCGTGGATTCGAATTCCTTCTCCAGTTGTGCCAGTTGTTCGGAGGTCTTTACCAGGTCGAGCTCCTTTTTCAGCTGAGCATATCGTTCCTGGTATTCGGCCATTTTCTTATCTCTGCCGGCAACCTGATAGATGGTCTCCAGCACTTTATATCCTTTTAGCTCCGCCATCTTGTCGCCGGCGGCCTGGGCGGCGGCCAGCCCCTGTTCTCCGTAACGGATTGCTTTCTTCGTGTTCCGGCCGTCCCGTTCCGCGATGGCCAGGAAATAGGCGCTGACGGCGATCCCGGAGTGGTATTTCAGTTGTTCAGCGAGTTCCAGCGCCTGCCCGGCGTACTCTATGGCTTGGCCAGGCTGGCTGAATTTGACCTTTTCCACCAGGGTGTTTAACAGATCAATGCGTTCCTTGCCCCGGGCATTGGATAATGCTTCCTGCAATTCCTGAACACTGGGCTCTTGCCCGAAAGACAGGTTCACTTGTAAAGACAGAACCAATAAGCTGAGAATAATCGTCCTCATTATTAGCGGATGTATGAAGATGTAGATATATCCAAGGAGCTTTTCAATTATTCCATACGGATAGTTTGGATAAATGATACGCCTCTGCCTCAAATAACGGATAAAGTAGCTTAGGACTTGTGTTGCATAGAGAGAATAAAATCATGGCTTTTCGTAAGCATCCAATGTCATAAAGTTATAGCCATAGGAAGTACCGTAAGGTAAAGCACGGCCCAGCAGCCACCAGTTTAGCCGCATTCCTTTTTCAACCCCTTGCCATCAGGGTTTTAACGGTTGTTTTTCTCATTCTAATGATGTTGTGAATAAATATTGAAATAAAAGATGTTTGTTTATGAAAATTTGGATCAAGACAAAGTTACAAAATTAAATTCCATCGCCAGCGGAGATATTGAGTGATTGTGAACATTTATTTTTTGAGGCCAGAGGATGGCTTCTTCTTGTCCAAATCCTTTCCCCAAAGCCTTCGGCGTTGCCTCCCGGCCTTTTTAGCAGGTATCAAATATTTGACACATTGAACTATTATGCCTACCTTGCGCGTTATTCTGAGGTATTCCTTAACACGGGAACACCATTATTCACCATTTAAGGATAAATTCCTTGCAACACATAACTGCTGATCCAGAACCCGCCAAGAAAATTAGGAGTTTTAACCAGCCGTTTTCAATTTAAGTAATGACTTTTCAAGACCTTCATCTCATCGAGCCCATCCAGCGGGCTCTAAAAACGGCTGGATATCAAAAACCGACACCCATTCAGGCACAATCCATACCGCTGGCGCTTCAAGGCAGAGACCTGTTGGCCTGCGCGCAGACCGGCACCGGTAAAACGGCTGCTTTCGCCTTGCCTATCCTTCAGATGCTGAACGATCAGCAACCGGCCAGCGGGCGGCGGAGATCCATCCAGGCTCTGATCCTGGCCCCTACCCGGGAACTGGCCATTCAGATCGGGGAGAGCTTCGACGCTTACGGCCAGCACCTGAAACTGCGGCATACGGTTATTTTCGGCGGCGTATCTCAGAATGCCCAGACCCGTAAGTTGCAATCCGGAGTCGACATCCTGGTCGCTACGCCGGGCCGCCTGCTCGACCTGATGAACCAGGGCTACGTCAGCCTCAATGATATCGAGTTCTTTGTCCTCGACGAGGCCGACCGCATGCTCGATATGGGCTTTATCCACGATGTAAAGCGGGTGATCCGCAAATTGCCGGAGCAACGGCAGACCTTCTTCTTCTCGGCGACCATGCCGACCGCTATCGCCGAATTGTCCCGCGAGATCCTGGACCGCCCTGCCAAAGTACAGGTCGATCCGGTATCCTCCACTGCTGAGCGCGTAGAGCAGTCTGTTTACTTCGTGCCTAAGAACCAAAAGCGAAACCTGCTGCTCCACCTGCTGCGCAATGAGGACATTTCCGAGGCTCTCGTCTTTACCCGTACCAAACACGGCGCCAACCGCGTCGCTAAAGAACTCAGCAAACGGGGTATTCACGCCGAGGCCATCCACGGCAATAAATCTCAGAATGCCCGTCAACTGGCGCTCAACAACTTCAAAGATGGCCGCACCCGCGTGCTGGTCGCCACCGACATTGCGGCTCGTGGTATCGACATCGAAGAATTGTCACACGTCATCAATTTCGACCTGCCCAATATCTCGGAAACCTACGTGCATCGTATCGGCCGTACCGGCCGTGCCGGCGCCAGCGGCATCGCCCTGTCTTTCTGCGACACCGAAGAGCGCCCCTACCTGCGCGATATCCAGAAGCTGACCGGACTGCGGATACCTGTTGTACAGCATCCCTTTACCGCCGAGGATGAAGACGACCAGCCTGCTCCACAGCCGGCGCCACGGCCGCAGCCGGAAAGTAACGGTGGTAACCGCAACCGAAATAACAACGGTCAAAAATGGCGGAATAAAAAACGCCGGAGCGGCTCAAAGGTTTCCGGGGATAACCGGAGGTAGGCGGAGGCTAAGCGACACCTTAAGTGCTGATTTCCCATCAGCGCTTAATTTCCAGCAAGCCACCAAAGCAGGCCGGGCAAAATCTCACTCAACTTAGGCGCCAATGGGAAATTGGCGCCTAAGTTGTATCTTCCTGTTTAAAAACACCTTGAACCTACTATCCCGAACGTCTCTTACCCTCCTCCTGGCAGTGCTCCTCCACGCCCTGCCGGCACAGCGCCCCCACCCCGCCTTCCGCAATTACGGCACCGATGAGGGCCTGCCGAGCCCCGAAGTTTATGAAGTGCTGCAAGACCGGCGCGGCTACCTCTGGTTCGGCACCGACAACGGTGTGAGCCGCTTCAATGGGTATGAGTTTGAGAACTTCGGCCCGGCGCAGGGGCTGGCCAACAACGTGGTGTTCTACCTGCACGAAGACCACTGGGGCCGCATCTGGATGCTTACCCTGTCGAAAAACCTGTATTACTACGATTATGGGCAGGATAGTATCCTGGCCTTTCCCTACAATCACCTTTTTCGGGAAATGCCCTATTTTAATGGACGCCTTATGGGTTTTTATGTGGATTCGGTGGGGAATGTATATCGCAGCTCAACAATCAAAGGATTTATTCGCATTTCTCCGAAGGGGGAACACCAGTTCATTCAACTCCCCGAAGTGCGAAATGCGATTCTGGCGCTGGAAATTGAAGGGGCCTGGCTTTATACTTATGTTTCCCCCCCAAAACGAAAATATTCGGGTGAAGCGGACTTTCCCTTTTATGTTTATGACAGCTTCGACAGGCCCGGCAGGATATCGGGGGAACTCACCCTCCAGCGAGGAGCTTTTTTCTTAAACGCAACACATAATTTTTATCCTCTTAGCCAAGGGTATTACCTGAACCAGCTATGGGGGCAACTTTTCCTGATCAAAAATGAACAGGCCGTATGGTCGCAGCCAGCACCTGGACTGGGCATGGCCTCAGCCTACCAGATGAAAGACGGCCATATCTTAGTGGGAGGGAATTGGGGGGGCGGAGTCCGAAAATACGCTGGGCTGGATGCGCTGAAAAAGTTCGAATTCCAAACTTATCTGCCAGGCCTGTCGGTCTCCCACATTCTGGAAGACAGCGATGGAGGGTTCTGGCTAACCTCCACCGAAAATGGGGTTTATTATCTTCCGGACTGGGGATTTTCCATTTACGATGAAAGTAATGGGCTCCCCGGAGAAAATGTTACGGCCATTGCCTTTCGCGATCCGGAAACCCTGTATTTCGGGCTGAAGAGCGGTTCGGCCTTCGAACTCAACATTCCGGATCAGGAATGGACGCCACTGCCGGAAATCTCAGGCGGAGGGGAAATATTCGGCTTGTTCTGGGACACGATACAAAACCAACTGGTGATCAACAGCAGCCCCAACACCTATTATTATAGGCCTGGCCAAACCATTCGCGAACAGTCTACCCCTATTAAATTATCCGCCCGGAAATTCAACCTTTCGCCGGACGGGCAGAACCTTTACAGCAATTCTTCCGCGGGTTTTATCAGGTTGACTCTTGGAAAAAGCGATTCTCTCTTTTTTTCAAGCATCGCCCACAATTGGGTCGTGCGTCTTTTTGACATCTACGAAGATCGATCCGGAAGGGTATGGGCAGCCGGGCAACAAGGGCTGCTTGAATACAACGGAGATACCCTCCTTCCATCCAACCTGCACCCCGCACTATCTTCCCGCATCGAGGAAATTGATGAATTTGAGGACGGAACGCTGGTGTTCGGCACCAAAGGCCGGGGCATAGTGATCTGGGACGGGGAGGAATTCCAGGTTATTGGCGAAGAAGAAGGCCTCACTTCCAGCATGATCGAACGCCTGCACATCGATAGCGAGGGCAACCTTTGGGTGGGCACCCTGAGCGGCCTCAATAAAGTGCGTTTTTCCGGGGACAGCACCTTCAGCATTCAGCGCTTCACCATTGCCAACGGGCTGCCTTCCAATGAGATCAGCGACATCCAATCCTGGGGAGATCAGTTATGGGTGGGCACAACCCGGGGGTTGGTGAAACTGCCGTTAGGCAAGGGGGTCGAAGCGAATTCCCGCCCGCCGGTTATTGAAAAGCTCTTTGTCAACGGAGCAGAGGCGCGAGCAGATTCCCTCCCTGTCCTATCCTACCTCCAGAACAATCTGAATTTCACCTACCTCACTCTGGATTTCAGCCAGAACGGTAAGGTTGACTACCGTTACCGCCTGCTCCCCAACGAATCCTGGACTCCCTCCCGGCAACGGAGGGTGGACTACCCTGCCCTAACTCCCGGCGATTATACTTTCGAGGTGCAGTCGCAGAACAAAGACGGTTTCTGGAGCGAACCGGCCCGCCTCGCTTTTTCCATACGCCCCCCCTTATGGCAACGGTACTGGTTTTGGGCCGTCGGGGGGCTGCTGGCTGCCGGGCTGGCCTACCTGTTCTACCGCAACCGGGTGGATCGCCTCAAAAAGGAAGTAGCCTTCCAGAAACAACTTGCGGAAAAAGAGCGGGAAATGAACGCCTTGCAACGCTCCGCCCTGCGCGCCCAGATGAACCCTCACTTCCTGTCCAATTGCCTGAACACCATTCAGAGTTTCATCGCTAAAGGGGAAAAGATGACGGCCATGCGCTACCTGTCTAATTTCAACCGCCTGCTGCGCCGTGCCATCGACTTCTCCCAGAGGAATGAGATCTCCCTGGAAGAGGAGGTTCAACTGCTGAAGGACTACATCGAGTTGGAGCAAATGCGCTTCGGGGGCCGGTTCGGTTATCGAATAGAATTAGATGAGTCCATCGACTTGTTTGACACCCAGATCCCACCCATGCTGGTGCAGCCGTTTGTTGAAAATGCCATCATCCATGCCTTCCCCGATGAGGTAAGCAACCCGGAACTTCACATCGCCTACTACCAGGAGGGCGAGAACCTGCTCATTACCGTCACCGACAACGGGATCGGCATCGCCGAGGCGAAACGCCGGAAGTCCGCCGGGCCCCGCAGTAAACGGAAGTCCTATGGCATGGGCCTGCCGGCCCGCCGCCTGCGGTTACTGGGGGGGCAGGAAGAAGAACAGGTGATGGTCGAGGAGATAAAGGGTGAAAAAGGCAAGGTATTGGGGACGCGGGTGTGGGTCGTCATTAAGCGCTGATTTTCCATCAGCGCTTGATTTTCCAAAGGTCACCAAAGCAGGCCGGGTAATCTCACTCAGCTTAGGCGCCAATGGGAGATTGGCGCCCAAGCAGCAGCGCTTGACAAAATACCCCAAAGCCCTTATCTTCTAGTACTTTTTTTCTCTCAACGATAGAGTCATGGAATTTTACGATCGACAACTTTTCCATATTTACAATCAGGGTAACAACAGAAGGCAGATCTTTTTTTCAGAGGAGAACTATCTGTATTTTCTCTGGAAGATGAGGTCCTACCTCATTCCCTATGGAGACTTGGTGGCTTGGTGTCTGATGCCCAATCATTTCCATTGGTTGTTCTTTGTAAAAAAAGTGGAAATTCAACGTAGTACCCTGCGGGAACACGTCGACCACGTGGAGCAATTGCGCAGGTTAAAAAAATACGGTGCGAATGCGCGAACGGTGGAGCGCGCTCACACCAGAGTGGCAAAGGGAAGCGACACCATTATTTTGAATGATGCCATTGGCATCCTCCAGAAAGCTTACGCGCGGGCCATCAATAAAGAGATGGGGTGGACGGGTAGTGTTTTTCGACGAAAATTCAAGGCTAAAGATGGTTGGATTGATGAATTCGTAACCTTGCGAAAGCCTGATGGCAGGCTGGACTCCCGTTTTATGCCGGGAACGGGCTATGCTTATAAGTGCTTTTGTTACATCCATGATAACCCAAAGGAAGCTGGGTTGGTTAATACTAAAGAAGGTTGGGCCTATTCTTCGGCAAGGGATTACGCGGGGCTGCGGAAGGGTACTTTGTGTAATTTGGAAATGGGGAGGGATCTGGTGAGCTTTTTGTAGCGTCATCAAGCGCTAATTTTCCATTGGCGCTTGATTTTCAGCAGGCTCAACTTAGGCGCTAAGGGGAATTTAGCGCCTAAGGGGGTGCATCAAGCGCTAATTTTCCATTGGCGCTTGATTTTCAGCAGGCTCAACTTAGGCGCTAAAGGGGAATTTAGCGCCTAAGGGATGCATTAAGCGCTAATTTTCCATTAGCGCTTAATTTTCAGCAGGCTCAACTTAGGCGCTAAGGGAATTTAGCGCCTAAGGGGTGCATTAAGCGCTAATTTTCCATTAGCGCTTAATTTTCAGCAGGCTACTCAACTTAGGCGCTAAGGCCATGCCTTCGCGTAAAGCTACGGCGGGCAGAGAAATTTAGCGCCTAAGGGCCTGGTTCAGCGCCTTCCGAAACGCCTCCGGGTCTTCCAGGATAAACCGGTCGGCCCGCCCGTCCCGGGAACGCACCAGCAATCCCAGGCGGGAGATTTTGAACACCAGGAAGGAATCGACCTCTTCGACCTCCGACAAAGGGATCTCCAGAGACAGGTGGCTTGCTGGAAAATCCGCCGGCTGAAACCGGATAAGGCCCGGAAGGAGTTGTATCACCCCCGGTAGCCGTAGTCGTCCATTCCATAACCAGGCATCCATCATTAATCTTGTTTCTTCTTGTGGCGGCGCCCCTGACATTGGATTAAAGTTTTCTCCTAGCAATAATGGAAGATCTGGTTTTTTGAGGCTGAAAGAAAGAAGCTTGTACCAAAGGCAGGGAAATAGGTGTCTATTTTCTCGGGAATGCTCAATGATAATCCAAAATCCCAAACCGGCAGCAGCAGGATGAGAATTTGGCGGTTCTCAATGAGAATTTGGTAGTTTTCGTTTCTGTAGGAAATTATTATCTTTCGCCAGGTTAGCCCCCCCGATACCATTGTCATCAAACTTTGACTCAGCCAGAAATCTTCATCATGTTATCTGTATCGATCATCGACGATGAGCCCCATGCCCAGGAAGCCCTAAGGGCCATGCTCACCGAACTCTGCCCCGATGTCCGCATCCTGGGAGAGGCCAATGGGGTGGCCTCCGGTATTCAACTGATTGAAGAAATGCGCCCCGACGCCATCTTTCTGGATATCAAAATGAACGATGGCACCGGCTTCGACCTGCTGAAGCATTTTCCGAACCCCGCCTTCAACATTATTTTTACCACCGCCTACGAAGAATACGCCCTCGACGCCATTAAATGCAACGCCCTGGATTACCTCGTCAAGGCCATCAACCCGGATGAGCTGGTAGCTGCCGTCGATAAACTCCGGGAAAAAGAGCAGGGTGTCAACCAGCGCCTGCTTAGCCTGATGGCTTCCCTCAATAATAAGGAGGAAGAGAAGATCGCCCTGTCCAGTAGTGAGGGCTGGAGTTTCTGGAAGCTGAAAAATATAATGCGCCTGGAGTCCAGCAGCAATATGACCACCTTTTTCAATGTCTCCGGTGATAAGCTCATGGTTTCCCGAACACTGAAGGAATTCGAGAACATCCTGCCCAAAGGCCGTTTCTTCCGCACTCACCAGTCCCACATGGTCAACCGTCACTACGTCAGTCAGGTTCTGCGTGAGGATGGAGGGTATGCGCTGTTGCCCGGGAACACCAAAATTCCCGTCTCCCGAAGGAAGTTGAATGATTTCTTAGGGTGGCTGCGAGAAGGGGGGCTGTAGATTAAGCGCTAATTTTTCATTAGCGCTTAATTTTGGCAGGCTCAACTTAACTTAGGCGCTAATGGGGAATTAGCGCCTAAGAGCAACCCTTTCCTTTTACCAGATACTCATCATTGTCAGCCAAATCCTCCGGCGATCAACCGCAATTCTAATTCGGCCAGTACGCAGCAGGAACAAGGCTGTACTTTTTCCTCATCCCCCCTAATCGCTTTCCGAAAAGAATACTGCCCAGGTTTTCGAGCATTTCCCCAGGGCAATCCCGATAATTCGATCACTTTGTGCGTCAGCCCCAGTGCGGTACCTACTCATATCGCCGATGGGGATTACGTTGGCCCATGCCTGATCGTCAGTTGTGGGGATGGGACTGGGGGAGACTGTTGTTTCCCCGGCGTTCTCACCGACAATACCCTTTCCGGAGATGGCAATCCCGGAAATGAGCTGTCCGTCAACATCTCCGCCGATGCCAATAACCAACTGACGCTCGGCAGCGACGGCGCCTTGTACGCCGGCCCGGATGGCGATGGCGAACCGGGCAACGAGTTGCAGGATCTGTCACTGGCGGGCAATACCCTAAGTTTGTCCGGCGATCCTACCCCTGTTGACCTCAGCCCCTATCTTGACAATACGGACCAACAATCCTTGTCCATTAATGGGAACGAGCTTTCTATTAGCAATGGCAATACGGTGACATTGCCGGATAATGGAGGGGACGCGGATTGGTTAAAACTAGATGGAAATGCACCTGCTTCAATCCTTGACGATATTTATACCAACGGCAAGGTTGGAATTAATACAGCTACCCCTGGATCTGAGTTGGAGGTGCAGGGTTTGGTTGGAGCGTCAAGGTTGACCGTTGGTAACACTGCAGTCACCAATGCATCGAAAATCCATATTGCAGGCACCTCCAATGTGGATATTCGTTTTGACAAAACCAATGGGTATGTATGGAATCTTTTGAATGATGGATCTGCCATGCGATTGGCAAATATGACTGATAATGAAACTCCACTTTCCATACTAAGTTCAGGAACCAGTGTGATTGATCTGCCCGTAACCACAAATATTGGCCTTGATATAAATGGGGATAATCCTTCATACATTGGAATGCAATTGCATAATACAAGTGCAAATGGAAATAACTGGAACATTAGAAGCGCCGGTACTTCATCAAATGTCACGAATGGGTCCTTGGTTTTTGATACTGGGGCCGCTACAACAGAAAGAAGATTTGCAATTACCCCAAATTTAGAGGTTGGTATAAATTATGGATTGCCAGAAGCTCAACTACATGTAAGAGGGCAGGACAATTCCTCTGCCACTTCCAATCTGTTATTGGATAATCAATTGGGTAATCCCTTAGTCAGCGTGAAAAATGATGGGAAAGTGGGTATCGGTACCGCTTCGCCGCTTACTTCAGTACATATGGTTAGAGATCTTGCGGAAATACGCTTTGAAACTGCAAATGCCTCTCAAAGAATATTCAGATTCTATTTAGGCAATGGAACAATTGGCCAGGATAATACTATGTATTGGCGGCATTTTAACTCTGGAAATGGGATATCCCTTCAACAACAAGGAACGGTAGGTATTGGCAACCTTGCTAATCCTAGTAATCAGTATACCATGCAGATCCGCCAAGGCATCGGCACCACCGCTCCCTCCGAAAAGCCTTACAGGATGAAGTAATACAGTTGAAAGAAGAGAAAGAGGAGGTTCTGAGCCGCCTTGAGCAACTGGAAAGCAAAGTTTCCCAGCTCCTTACGCTTCGCCAGGAGGGCGCCGAAACGGCCAACTATCAGGAAGTGCACCTCAACGAGGTGCAACGGATCGTTCTGAACCAAAACACACCCAACCCATTCCGGGAACGGACCTCCATCACTTACTTCCTGCCGGAAGTAACGGAAAATGCAATGCTCTTCATTTTCAATGTGGATGGAAAGATCCTGAAAAAAGTAGATCTCCAACCAGGAGAAGGCATCCTGGAAGTTTATGCTTCCAACCTCAGCTCCGGTATTTATACCTATAGTATTTCCGTAGACGGGAAGATAATAGATACCAAAAGGATGATGGTGAGCAAATAAGCAGCTTGAATGCATGCTCCATTCCCGGTTTTAGGGAGGAGCTTCCTGGACCCTACGGTCAATTCCCCTTGGGAGAGTAGCCCGCAATGAAGCGGGCTACTCTCTATTTTAGAGGGAATCATCGCTTGGCGATCACTAATTTCTGTACCAATGTGTTTTCTCCGCGCTGTATCATGACCCAGTACATGCCAGCAGGAAGATTGTACGTCTCCATACGCCGGTAGTTCATACCTTCAACAGTAACAAATTTCTCAGTTCTTACCATTTCTCCATCCATGCTCATTACCCGGATCAGCGCCCGCTCTTCCAGCCCGCTGGGGAAGGCCAACTCAACTTCATCCGATGCCGGGTTCGGCCGGATGGTGAGTTGGGCGTCGTTCCAGGGCACCGGCTCCTGTTCCACGCTATTGGCGTTCTGATCAGTTTGGATCACCGGAGCCGTCCCTGCCAGCGGAGCCGGCGGATCAGAAGGTTCACATTCATCCCAGAATTCATTGACCGCGGTAACGGCATCATTGATGATGCTTGCCAGTTCCGGGAATTCATTCAATTGACCGCTGAGGAACTGGTTGGCCAGGTCCATCAGATCCTGGATCGTTACGATCGTATCCGGCAATTCATGCTCGATCGCCATACAGATTCCGTTGAGGGGCATATCACCCAGCGGGACGCCATTAACCTCCTCGCTGTACCAGATATTCAGCTGCAAGGCGATCGCATTACCGATCAGCACGTTCTTGATGCGGCCGTTTCGTTGGTGATACCTGCTCTGGTAGGGAACACAGTTGATCTCGTTCGCTAAGGCGTCGCCCCCCAGGTTATTCCCATTGAGGATGGCGCCCGGCCCGGGAAGAGCCTGAGGTTTGCCCCCACCCGGCAGCAATACCAGGATGCAGGACGGATTGGTGATCGTCAAAGAGTTGCCCTCTTCTACATCACCAAGGACCAATTCTCCATCGCCATATTGCTCGTCTTCGAGCAGGAAGGTAATGATCTCCAGGGTCGGCGCTTTCCCTTGTTCATTATTCCATGGATACTTGCCGCCGGCATTGCCCCAACCACCTTGTGTAAGGGTGCAGGCTCCTTCGCAGGAACCGGAGAAGGAAAATGTACATTCTGTGGATAACCCACAGGCATCGGTGAGCTGAACGATGTAGGTGCGCCCGAATGATCCGTCAACACAACCTGCCGGCCCGGAATCCAGAATGATCTCTGAGGATATCGCTCCCGGACAGTTGTCCGCCGCGCCGATCTGAATATCTTCCAAAAGTCCGGCAGGATTGGGAATATTATCGGCACAGGTCAGCGTATTGCTGCCAAGAGCGGGAGGACAGGAAGGCGGCGAAGTGTCTGCAATGGTGTACGTGTATGTCCAGTCTGCTGTATTACCTGCACAATCCGTGTAGCGGTAGGTCCATACGCGCTGCCCGTCACAGATAATGGGGTCTGGAGTATCCGTCGATCCAACCAGGACCGCACTGACCATGCGCCCACAGGCATCGGTAATATCTGCCGGAGCGCCGGGGTCTGCTGCAAGAGTAGGGCAGTCTACAGTTGCAGATCCATTCGGCGGCGGCGTCAATTGATTCGGCGTATTGATGTTAATGGTTTTACTGCATTCCACATCTCCCGCGCAGTCGGAACAGGTCACGGTTGCGGTGATGGTATAAGAGCCGGAGCAAACATCGCCGGCGGTAACCGTGACGGAAGTTCCCGTAGAGGGGTTTGGAATAGCCCCATTGCCTGTAATGCTCCAAACGACGGTAGCTGTACCACAATCAGCGATGAGCGTGGGGTCAACAGTAAATGCCTGTTCCGTATTTCTACAGACGGGGCCGTCCGGCCCGTCGACGACACAATCTCCACAGTTCGGCGGATTGACATCGGTCGGTTCACAATCTGCATTGTTTGTTTTGTCAGGATCATCGGTAATGGTAGCAACCGTCACATTATTGATCAGGTCGTAGGGGCCGCCGCCAGAGCAGTCGGTTCCTCCACCGCCGGCATAGGGAGCGGTATCACTCACCTGGACCGTTACCTGGATGACAACAGTTTCGCCGGGATTCAGGAACTGCAAGTCACAGGTGAGCACTCCACCGACTTCGGAACAATCGGCAGGGGTGGCGATATACCCTTCATTATCGGTAATGGCAACACTGACAAAGGTGGTATTGGCATCGAGGTTGTCCGAAACGACCACATCATTGGCTACAGCAGGGCCGTTATTTGTAACCGTCAGGGAGTAGGTTAACTGGCTGCCAAGGTTGACCGGGTCCTGGTCGTCTGACTTAACAATTTCAATCCCGGCCTCACTGGTGAAAAACTCTCTCACTCTCAGTAGAGGTATCGTTTGAGCGGAAGTGGTAATGTTCTCACCCGGTTCGGGGTCACAAACCATTGGGTTATCCGATGTGCCGGAAGTGTAGGAAGACACCAGCCTCGATTGCACGTTACCGGTTGTGCCTTCGGGAATTTCCGATTGTAAAACGACCCAGACTTCCAAAACCACTACCTGGTCAGCCGGATCCAGGCCACAGATTTCAATGGTGCCGACGATCCGTTCGTTATTGGTTCCTTCATCTGCGATCACATAGGAAAATGAAGTGACCTTGGCATCAATGCCCATTCCCTCCGAATGAGAAGGGTCTGAGGGATCGATGAAAGCGGCGAACACTCCATAGTCGGTATCATAGCCAAAATCTCCGCCACTGGTAGTTTTGGCGTTCCATTCCGCTACAATAGTAATACAGTCCCCTTCAGTACTATTACATGCGGGAGGATTGCCTACTTCAATGTAGTAATCAAAAGCTACGATCTGGCCCAGGGCCAGGTCTTCCGGTGCCAGCGACTCGACGGTGGTATTGTCCGAAGGGGCGCAGGGCGCTATACAGTGGTTGGCGCCCTCCAGCGGGTCTGTCCCTGTATTCCTCATTACCGGAGGAATGATCTGGGTGGGGAATAAGCGGTTGTACGTAATCGGGTCATACGCGCTGAAGTCGATGGAATAATCCCCTCCGCCCGCGATGGAAGGCATTGTGGCCGGAGGCGCAGCGGTTTCGGTTTTAGCCGTTTCCCGGGCAGGTTCTGCTTTGGCGGCAACCTCCTCTGTAGCTTTTTCGGGTGTGCGGCCGAATAAGCTTTTAAAATCAGCAGAGTGGCTCCCACCGAGCAGAGACAACACTGGGAGCAGCCCCAGAAGGGCAATGAAGATAACCGGCAGAGATAATTTACCTTTTGGTTTGATTTGCCGGAATGACTTACTGACAAGTTGTTGAATGGTACGTAGTTTGCCCATTTTTTTCTGGTTTTGGTAAGCTAAGCGGGAAAACCCATCAGCCGTTGAGGCCTTGGCCCATGTGTTTAAGCCATGCCTCAGAGCTTCCCTGCTTGAATAAATTGGCCTGATTCCACCGGCGCACCAGCCCCGTGCCTTTTTCCGTCTCTCCGTTGCCATCTTTTTTGGGGTATTCATCCCAAAGGGCAAGTACAGATGCATAAAAAGGCTGGGCTTGATCCGCCTGGGATCAAACCTGATCAAAAAATCCGCTATTTACCGTTAAATAGGGCATTGGCTTTGGGGATAGTAAAAACAGGAACCCGAAATTCCCGGTTGCCAACACCCCGGCAGGAGTTGCCGTAGGTCGAGATAGGATACAATGTAATTTCTCATAACGATGTTTGTTTGTAATTGTCTCAAAGTATAACAGCCCTTTTGCGCTTGCCTAAAGGCAAAAGGAACTCATTTCTTCGCACCTTGCGATCAAGGGGAATCCGTATTGTTAAACCTGGAAACGCTTTGCTGTCGGCTGCTTGGGGAAGCGAAAAGCAAAGTGATATTGCAGCCGCAGTAAAGGCTTTTTATAAAGGGGAGCCCGGGTATATGTCGCTTTTTTGATGGGGGAATGCTCTTATTCTATACAAAGAAGCCCATCATGGAATCCGTACGCGTTTTTGGGATATGGAGAATGTCTTTATTCTCCTCTGTTTTTCTGGAAAATTCAACCATTTTCCTTTTAGACGCAATTCGATATGTAAAGTTACCTTATTTTCCAGTCGGTGCAACGTTTCCGAATACATTTATCTTTTGCCCTTTTCTTTCAGGCTGCCGGGTACGGGGACATGAAGAAAGAGGCGGTCTCATAAGGGATATTACACTGATTCTTTAGGGCCTTTTTTACATCTCTATACCCTTAAAAAGTCAATACACAGGGCGGCAGACCAGGAAAAAGTGAAAGTGCCGCAGGCAACTTCTTCCACCTCACTTTTTCTGGGGTCGAAGTACTCATAAATGCCATGCTTTTCCAGAAGTTCCAAACTGTGTCGCCTGACCCGCGCGGCAATGTCCTCCATATCGTAGCGCATCAGGCCGTGGTAGAGCAGCCAGTTCATGTTGATCCATACCGGGCCGCGCCAGTATTTTTTGAAGTCTACATCCTCGGCCAGCAGGCTGTAGGTGGGGCAGAGGTAGATGTCGTCGCGTTTACCGCCGAACATTTCGCTTTCCAGCGTCAGCAGCATTTTTTCCGCCTGTTCCTGGGTGGGTACGTCCCCGCACATAGGCATCAGGCCGGAGGAAGTATAGACGGGGATGAGTTCTTCGTTGCGCAGGTCATAGGCGTTGTATATGCCGCGTTCCTCGTCCCACAACTTTTCGTTCATGCTGTACTTCGTCAGTTCGTCCCACTGCACGGCCTCGCTGACGTCTTCTCCCAGCAAGGCGCCGATCTGAATGAGGCACTCGTTCGACCAGGCCAGCACGCCGTTAAAGAGGGGGTCCTGGATGAGGAAGGGGCACTGCTCGTAGATGGCCTGGTCATCGTAGTTGTTGCGGCGGAAGAGGTCAACCAGATAGACATAGCGGTCGTAATCTTCCTGAGTAGGGCGGTGCCTGGCCGCTTTGGGGTTTTGCAGGTCCTTGCGTTCGTAAGGCGGGATCTCCAGTCGGGAGATATCCATACGCCTCAGGGCGCTGTCCCAGATGGGGGAGTTGTCAGTGCCTCCTTCCCAGGGATGGCGGATATACACCAGCCCTTCCTCGTGGGGGTCGCGGTACTGGTAGAGATACCGGTGCAGGCTTACCACCTTGGGATACATTTCCCGGAGAAAGGCCTTGGCACGTTGTTTATCTTCGGCAATCTCGTAAATGCGCCACAGTACGAAACCATGGACCGGCGGCATGGTGATGCCGGACGTCCGGGACGATTTTGGCGCGTTTGGAGAGCGATCGGCCAGCCAGAAATCGGGGCCGGGGAAGTAGCGGGCATTGGGGTCTTCGCCGAATACGATCTGGGGCAGGAGCCCGGTGGCCCATTGGGCGCTGAAGAGGTGGCGCAGGTCGGCCTCGGCTCGGTCCATATTGTAGTGGGCGTTGCCGATTGCGATGAAGCCGGCGTCCCAATTCCATTGGTGGGGATAGAGGCTGGGGGCGGGCTTGGTGAATTGGCCGTTCCAGTTTTTTTCGAGGACGTCTTGTGCGTTTTTTAATAGTGTCTCATACATGGGTTAGAATGTTGTGATTAGCTTGATGACGAATTCCTGTTCTGGCTGTTGATTTTTATCATCCTAAAGTTACAAAAATACCATTCTATTTGCTGCCTGAATCCGCCCTTACCAAATTTGCCGGCCGGTGATGAGGCCGGCAGAACCTTTTCGTTCACAACGCAATTTGAAGAGATGAATACCAGGAGCCTGTTGTGCGCCCTTTTTTCACTGTTCTTGTCCACTTGTGCCTTTACCCAGAAAGAGCGGCGGTTCACCCACCAGGACCTGGGCTGGTTTCGCCTGTACCATCACACCAACTTCGGAACCCAATGGCTGTGGCGCTGCGAGGTGGAGGAGCGTTCGTTTATTTTTCCTCAGGCGCAGCACCAGTTTATGGTGCGCAACCACCTCAGCCATAACCTGGGCAGCGGTTGGTCGGCTGCCCTGGGGTTTACCTATTTCATTCAAACCCTGCCTCAGGACCCCGATGCCATAACATCTTATTCCCGCCCGGAACTTCGGCCCCAGCAGGAACTCGCCCACCGCCGCCAGCTATCCGGCCGTTTCAGCTTGTCTCAACGGTATTGGCTGGAGGAACGCCTGCAGCAGAACATCGATGCCGATGGCCAGCGGCATGCCGGCTATCAGTTCAGCCTTCGCTTCCGCTACCTGCTGCAAGGGCAGCTCACCCTAATCTCCCGGCCCACCTCAAAGGGGCGCCTCCATCTCAACGTTTTCGATGAGGCCTTTTTCAATCTGGGCGAAACCGGCCCGACGCCTTTCAGCCTCAACTTGCTGGGCGCCAGCCTGAGCTACGGCCTGACGCCGGCGCTGGGACTGGAAGTGGGGTACATCAACTGGTTTCAGCCACGCAACATTGCAGGGGCGTACTACCAGCGGGATATCGTCCGCGTGACGGTGCATCATTATTGGAAAGTGAGGAGGAAAGGGGCGGGGGATTTTTGATTTTTGATTTTTGATTTTTGATTTTCGATTTTCGATTGGCTACAGCAACCGTTCTTTTCGGAACTGTTCGAAGGTTTCGAGCCGGATCAATCCTCGCCGGGCCGCGTCTTTTGCAGCCTGGGTGTAATCCTCCACCAGTTGGATATCGGCGCCGGTCTTGGAGATGAAGCGGGCGATACGCCGGGCGTGGCGGCCGGAGCGTACATCGCGGATATAGGTAGCCGCGATACGGCCGGGAAATTCCTGAGCTACCGCCCAGTAGATATAGGCGTCTTTTTCTCCGCTGTCGCCAATGAGAACGAAGGGCAGGTTGGGGTAGGTTTTCAGGATGCGCTCGATACTGCTGTGCTTATGCCCCTTATAGTTTCTGGGCTGTTTCTGGTATGGAATACCGAAGTCGCGCAGTAAGACCGGCCCATTGGGTAGGCCATTGAGGCTGAGGAATTCTTCGAGCAGGTCGTAGAGGTTCCAGGGGCTGTTGGAGACATAAAAGACGGGGTTGGCGGGGTCCTCCTGCTGGCCGCGGCAGAGGGCCTGAAAAAAGGCGGCTGCCTGGCTGAAGGTTTGCCGCAGCGCCGCTCCTTTCAGCAGAGTGTGGTACAATACCCTAAGTTTGAGCAGGGATGTGACGTCGGTTTGCAACACGGTGTCGTCGATATCGCTGATGATGCCAAACTCAGCCCGGGGCGGGGGGATGAGCAGCGCGCCGGTGGCCTGTACTTCGACCGTCCGGTAGGGGGTAGCGGTTACCTGTATCTGAGCCTCCCGCCAGGAACCCGTCCAGTGCGGCAGCGTCGCCGGCAGGTTGCCCTCGAACTGGAAGTAACCCTCCTCATCGGTAGTAAGCTGAAAATCATTATCTCCAATAGACAGCCGGACGCTGGCGCCTCCTATTTCCCGGCTGCTGAAGCGCTTGTAATTGTTGATGAGGGCCCGCCAACGGGAGTTGACATTCCGGGCGATGATCCGGCGGTCCTTGAGCACCCTGCCTTTCAGGAACACCCATTCCCTGCGCCCGTACCCCCGGTAGGAAGCTACCATCACCGGCCAATCGGGTTGATACCCCAACAGGCTTCTTACCCACCTGGAGAGGCGGTGAAAAAAACGATCCACGTTCCTGAGCGACCGAAGGAAGAAGCGTTTCACAATTTTTGTTCTCAAAATAAGGGTTATTGGGGAGACGGGAAAGGGGGAAGCCGGAAATCGGAAGGCTTCCAGGTACAAGCGGCGCCTGAAAGTCGGAAGTCGGAAAGTGGAAGACGGAGCGCCTTCACGAATTCCCAAACCCCTATCCCCCCCCAAACACTACCCCGCCACCATTCGGGCAAAGTCCTTCGCAAAGTAGGTGATGATCACATCGGCGCCGGCACGGCGGATGCTGAGCAGCGTTTCCGGCATGGCCTGTTCGTAGTCGAGCCAGCCGTTACGGCAGGCAGCCAGCAGCATGGCACATTCCCCGCTGACGTGGTAGGCGGCGATGGGCAGCTCGAAGCTTTGTTTCATCAGCAGGATCACGTCCAGATAATTGAGCGCGGGTTTGACCATGAGGAAGTCGGCGCCCTCCAGGGTATCCAGTTCTCCTTCGATCAGCGCTTCCCGGCGGTTGGCGGGGTTCATCTGATAGGTTTTCTTGTCTTTGGGGATGTCTTCGGTGCTTGCTTTCGGGGCACTGTCAAGGGCATCGCGGAAGGGGCCGTAGAACGCACTGGCATATTTGGCGGTGTACGACATGATGCCGGTGTTGTTGAACCCGGCCTCGTCGAGGGCAATGCGGATGGCTTCTACCCTGCCGTCCATCATATCGGAAGGGCCGAGAATATCGAACCCGGCTTCGGCCTGTGCCAGGGCCATTTTCTGCAGGATGTGGAGGGTCTCATCATTGACGACCTGCCCCTCGTAAACGAAGCCATCGTGACCGTCGGAGCTGTAGGGGTCCATCGCTACGTCGCTGATGAGGCAGGCTTCGGGAAAGCGCGCCTTGATCTCACGTGCGGCCTGCAGGTAGAAATTGTCATTGCTGTAGCTGTGGGTGGCCCGTTTGTCTTTCAGTTCGTCGGCCACCTTGGGAAAGGCGATAAAGCTCTTCACGCCCAGGTTCATACAGCTTTCTATTTCCCGCAGGGCCTCGTCCGTCGAGAGGCGGAAGCTGCCCGGTAGGGAAGAGATCTCTTCCCGGAAGCCTTTTCCGTTGACCAGGAACAGCGGCTGTACCAGGTGTTCCGGGCTTAAATGCGTTTCTTGCGCCAACCCTCTAATGGCGGCGCTGCGTCGGTTTCGTCTTGGCCTTCTTAACATTATTATGGTGCTTTTGATATTTTTTTAGGATTCTTGGGTACCGGGTCGTAGCCGTGCGGGCCCCAGGGGTGGCACTTGAAGATGCGCTTCAGCCCCAGCCAGATTCCTTTCAGGACGCCCCATTCCTCGATAGCCCCGATCATATAGTGAGAGCAGGTAGGCTTGAAACGGCAGGTGGGGCCCAACATAGGAGAAATGGCCATCTGGTAAAACCGGATGGGCAGTATGAATATTTTTTTGAGAATTTGATTCATTGGTTTCGGTTGTTACCAAACTAACAGGCATACTTGCCAGGTGGTTGATGGCGCCGGCCGGAAAATGGGATTGGGCCAGGGGCTGCCGGAAAGTCCAGGCATTGCCCTTGCGGAAATACGATGGATGCCGTTTTAAAACTGCGCCTTTTTCACCGTATCGCCTTTCTGAAAAAGCAGCAATCCCTGTTTTTTAGCGGGCCCGCTGATGCTGACCAGGTTTTTCTGGTCGTCAAAGGTTTCCATCAGGATGTTGTTGTTGACCTTCAGGGACTTCAGGTTGGGGATGTCCGTGATCTCCAGGTAGCACCACACTGCCGAGAGGTCTTCCGATACTTCCTTGCCGATGAAGGTATATTCGCGCGGCTCTCCGTTGACCTCAAAGGCCAGGTGCTGCTGCAGGTAGCGGTAGATGTACCGCTCGGCATCCTCGTGTTCCTTTTTGGTGCAGAGGAACAGGTTGTCGGCCCCCTGGCGGCGCAGGCCTTCTTCCAGGTCGTCGATAAACAGGTGCAGGCTCATCTGCAGGGCCTGCTCGCCCTCATTATAGTCGGCCAGGCACTTGCTGACGTGGAAAGCGTGAAATTCAGGCTGTGTGTCGCCACCTATCCAGGCGGTGGCCGCCCGGTACAAGGGTTGGATGGCTTGATGGCCCCATTGCTCATGAGGCATTGACCCTATGGAGAGTAGTATTACAGCCGCAATGGATATTGTTTTCATCTTTCTTTTTTATACTGATTTTATTGGCCTGCCTATGCGGGTGGACAATGATTTAATATTGATCAAAAAATATAACCTATAACAATATAACCATCCCCCTACGGCACCCGTTCCAGCGCCATTACCAATGCCAGGCCGAAGGCCGAGCCAGATATAAAAATGTTCCATTCCCGTTGCTTCACTTTTAGCGGGTAGAGCATGATGAAGGAAAGGCAAAGAACGGCTGTAACGATAGTCAGTTGTCCGATTTCCACACCTATATTAAACGCCAGCAGTTGGGTAACCAATTGTCCTTCTTCTCCCGGCAGCAGGCTGGAACGCAGAAAGTTGGAAAACCCCATGCCGTGAATGAGCCCGAAAAACAGGGCGAACAGGTAATTCATCTGGAGGCTTCGGCTAAAAGTGCCCAACTGGCTTTCTTGCTTATGGACGATGACGTTGTACAGGGCGGTAACCATAATAGTCACCGGGATCAGAAACTCCACCCAGGCCGAATTGATGGGAATGATCTCCAGCGCAGCCAGGGCCAGGGTCAGAGAATGCCCCAGGGTGAAGGCCGTCACCAACAACGCTACTTTACGCCATTCCCGAATGCGGTAAATGGCGCATAGCGCCACCACGAACAGAATGTGGTCGTACCCCTGCATATCTGCAATGTGGCTGAACCCCAGTTGTAAGTAAACGCTGAAAACGGACTGCATGGATTTTTTTGCGTAAAAGTAAAACTTTTTCCAGCCAACTGCGTAAAACGCTATTGGGTTATGCTGGCCTGTTTTGGCCGGGGGCCCCGATTTGAGTCAAATTGCAGTTAATTCAATATTAATTTTGCGTATTTATTCATTTTCCTGCTCTGATCCCATTAACACTTTACAAAAAATCAGTAGATTTACAGTCATTCAAAAGACGACCCTCCAATAGTTTTCGCCTTATGGCTGAAAGCGTTTCCCCCCTAGGAAGTACTATAAGAAAATTATCGACAGAGGCTTGATCACCCTTTTCCCCCATTCGAGCAGGCTGGCGCCTGGTCAATTGCTGGTTATAACTCAGGAATATCCATCAACTTTATAAACCAAAACGCCATACGCGTATGAGACACTTTTCCAAATTATTCTGTTTCCTGCTGGCATTTGTGCTGGCTGGCAGCACTTATGCACAGTTGAGCCCGGGAGATATCGCTTTCGTGAGCTTTGATTCGGACGATCCCGATGCGTTCTCTTTCCTGGCCCTAACCACGATCCCGTCCGGGACGGTAATCAAGTTTACCGACAATGGCTGGATCGCTACCAGCAACAGTTTCCGCGCCAATGAAGGCATTTGGAACGTTACATTGACTACCGAGATAACTTGTGGAACGGAAATTCAGGTCACTGCCGCCGGCCCTGCCGACCTCATGGGTAACTCTGTCGGCAGTATTACTACCTCCGGGAGCCTGGCGTTGAGCTCCAGCGGCGATCAGATCCTGGCATACCAGGGAGATGAAGCTGCACCAAGCTTTATAGCCGCCGTCAATTTTGAAGGCAGCAGCTGGCAAGCTGATGCTACCTCTGCCGCCACCTCAGCCCTTCCCGCCGGCCTCACCGATGGCATGACCGCCGTGGCGGTCGCCGAAGTGGATAATGCGCAATACAGCTGTATCACCGAAAGCGGGACGAAAGGAGACCTGCTCATGGCCATCAACAACGCCGGCAACTGGCTGGGTAGTGATGCTACCAAGCAGGCTCCCGCCGGCTGCTTGTTCAATCCTTCTGACTGCAGCAGCGGCCCCGGCGGCCCGGGCGGCGGTGATTGTGCGGAGGTATTTATCTCTGAGTATATTGAAGGCAGCAGCCTCAATAAGTGTATAGAATTGTACAACCCTACCAGTGCGGCCATCAGCCTGGCCAATTATTCATTGAGCGTTTCCTTTAACGGAGGGTCATCTACCTCCAACATCAGCCTTACCGGTTCGATCCCGGCTTTTGGTACCTACGTCATCTGTAACCCCAGTTCCGGGGCAGCATTCCTTGCCAAAGCTGATCAAACCAGTGGCAGCATCAACCACAACGGCGATGACGCCTATACGCTCCTGAAAGATGGAAATATCATCGACCGTTTTGGCCAGTTGGGCGTCGATCCTGGTTCTCAGTGGTCGGGTGGAGGGGTAACCACCCAGAACCAGACCCTGGTCAGAAAGCAATCCGTTGCTAAAGGCGACCCCAATGCTACCGATCCCTTTGACCCCAGCGTAGAGTGGGACGGGTATGGTATAGATGAGTCTTCTTTCCTCGGCTTCCACAACAGCGTCTGCGGGCCGGCTGAGCCTTCCTGTCTCATCACTAATATTTCTCTAACCGACGTTCTTGGCTGCAATAATGGCGGTTCTTTAACCCAGGATGACGATTTCTTCGCAGCCAATATCACGATCGAATACCAGGGAGCGCCTGCCAGCGGTAATCTGGTGATCACCGGCGATATCCTTTTCCCCTTTTCAGGAGAACTCGTCATTCCGGTAGCTGACCTGACCGGCAGCCCCTTCACCATCGACGGTACCTATTCTGGTTATGCCCGGGCAATGGCAACGGTTGCCGATGGCATGCCGGTTTCCCTGACCGCCACTTTCTCGGATGAGCCTTCCTGTACGTTTACCAATCCTGTCGCCGGTATTGCTCTTCGGCCCTGTTCCCTGCCGGAATGTACTCCGGTGATCAACGAGCTGGACTACAACAACCCTGGTACGGACGACCGCGAGTTCGTTGAGATCTATAACCCTTGTTCGCAGCCCATCAACCTGGCCGACTATTCTGTGATCTTCGTCAATGGTTCTAACGGCCAGATCTATGGCGACTTCGCTCTGCCGGCCGTAATGCTGGCCCCAGGTGATTTCTTCGTTATCTGTGGCAACGGATCCACCACGCCCAACTGCGATTACGATGTTTCACCGAACAGCAACCTCATTCAAAATGGCGACCCGGATGCTGTAGCCTTGTTGTACGGCGAGGCCATTGCCGACGCCGTGAGTTATGGAGGCTCCACCAATGGTTATACCGAAGGTTCCGGCGATGGCCTGTCCGACTCGCCCGCTGCACTGCGGGGTATCGGCCGCTATGTAGATGGGGTGGATACGGACCGGAACAACGTCGATTTCTCCGCACAGTGTATCACTCCGGGTGAACCGAATACGAACGTCAACCAGTATTGCGGCCTGCCGGGCGACTTTATGGTCAGCAACATCGGCTGCTTCGGCTTCAATGATGCCGGCTACGATGACTTCAACGGTACTTTCACCCTTACCACCATCTGCGGCCACGCTTACGGCGGCCAGGACCAGGTATTATTTGTAGGGAAGCAAGCTTGTGGGTACACTTCTTCGGTTTCGGCAAGGATCACCGGCGTTGTGCCATCCACCGGATACGCAGGCATCTCCATGCGGGAATCGGATGACCCGGGCGCCCGGAAAATGTCTATCATTCGTTATCCGGACGGGCGGAAGATCGTGGAATACCGGCCCTGGGCAAATGGGTACTACTACCAGTACTGGTTGCCGGCATACACCATCTATGCTGATTACGTTCGCATTTCCAGATGGGGAGATTACTTCTTCGCCGAGGTTTCCTACGATGGCAATTACTGGATGACGATTTACCAGCAGTACATGGGCGGCATGCCCGACTGTGTGAAAGCCGGTATGGTCGCGTCCAGCTACTACTATGGCCTCACTACCAATGCCAGCTTCAGCAATTTCAATATCACCGGTTCGGGCACAGCGCCAAGGCCAGTTGACCCGACAACGATCAACAGTGACGAGCCGATATCCTTCGAAGTCTTCCCCAACCCGGTGGTGGACGAACTGTCGGTATCGATCGGCAACGCGCCGGCTGAAGAGGCGACGATCACCATCCTGTCGCTCGACGGGCGGGAAATGTACCGCGGAATACATAACATCGACGGCAGTACGGTCAACCTGCAGCTTTCGGGCCTGCAAATGACTGCCGGGATGTACATCCTGACGGTCAATACCGGAAAAGAGATACTGACCAAGCGCTTTGTAAAAGCTAATCCGTAACCAGGAATGGTAGCCCGGCAGAAGTAAATTGCCGGGCATCTTTTCCCTTATTTATGAACAAATATGGCACAGCAGAGGGCGGCCCGTTCGGGCTGCCCTTTCGCTTTTCGGGCGGCCCATCTGCCGGTTCAATCAGGTGAGATTATCCCCTTGCAAAAAAAACGGCCCAACAGGTGATCCTGCAGGGCCGTTTTCACGGTAAAGCGCGGCTATTAATAGCGGTAGTAGTCCGGCTTGTAGGGGCCTTGCTTCTCCACGCCGATGTATTCGGCCTGCTCAGTGGTCAGGGTTTCCAGTTCCACGCCGATCTTGGAGAGGTGCAGGCGCGCTACTTCCTCATCGAGTTGTTTGGGCAGGGTGTATACTTTGTTCTCGTATTCCCCGTGGTTGTTCCAAAGCTCGATCTGTGCCAGCACCTGATTGGTGAAGGAGTTGGACATGACGAAGGAGGGGTGGCCCGTGGCGCAGCCGAGGTTGACCAGGCGGCCTTCGGCGAGCAGGAGGATATCCTTGCCGTCGACCGTGTATTTGTCCACCTGCGGTTTGATGTTTACATGCGTACTGCCGTAATTCTTCTTCAGCCAGGCCACGTCGATCTCATTGTCAAAGTGGCCAATGTTGCAGAGGATGGTTTTATCCTTCATCAGGCGGAAGTGCTTTTCGGTAACGATATTGCAGTTGCCGGTGGCGGTGATGACGATGTCGGCCCGGGGGATGGAATTTTCCATGCGCTTCACCTCATAGCCGTCCATCGCGGCCTGCAGGGCGCAGATGGGGTCGATCTCGGTAACGATCACCCGGCAGCCAGCTCCGCGCAGGGAGGCGGCGGTGCCTTTACCCACATCGCCGTAGCCGGCCACAACGGCAACCTTGCCGGCCATCATGATGTCGGTGGCACGGCGGATGGCATCCACTGCCGATTCCTTACAGCCGTACTTGTTGTCGAATTTGGATTTGGTCACCGAATCGTTCACGTTGATAGCAGGCATGGGCAGGGTGCCTTTTTTTACCCGCTCGTAGAGGCGGTGTACGCCCGTGGTAGTCTCTTCGCTAAGCCCTTTGACACCGGCCGCCAGCTCGGGGTGTTTGTCCAGGACGATATTGGTCAGGTCGCCGCCATCATCGAGGATCATATTCAGCGGTTGGCCGTCTTCGAAGGCGAAGAGCGTCTGTTCGATGCACCACCAGAACTCTTCTTCGGTCTGCCCTTTCCAGGCATAGACGGGGATACCGGCGGCGGCAATGGCCGCTGCGGCGTGGTCCTGAGTGGAGAAAATATTGCAGGACGACCATGTGACATCAGCGCCCAGCTCGACCAGGGTTTCGATGAGCACGGCTGTTTGGATGGTCATGTGGAGGCAGCCTGCGATGCGTGCTCCCTGCAAGGGCTTGTCTTTGCCGTACTTTTCGCGCAGGGCCATCAGGCCAGGCATTTCGGCTTCCGCCAGCTCGATTTCCTTGCGGCCCCAGTCCGCCAGGTTGATATCTTTAACTTTGTACTTCAGCTTTTGATCTACGGATTGCATTGATTTCCGGTTTGATATGTTAATATTTTTTTCTTTGACAAATTGCAGGAGCTCAGAATAGGGCTGTACAATTTGTCAAAGAGCCGCGAGTGGGCTCCTTTGTTTAACCGCTAAATCGGCTAAAGGATCATTTTTGCGGGTGCAAAATTACGGTTTTTCGGCTTTTTATTCTAATGAGTTACACTTAAAACCTCAACAGGATGTAAACCTATTTCAGTACTATCCTTATTGTAAAGCAAGTTTGCAGGCTCCCAACCTCCCCACGTCCAAACTTCCAAACCTCCCCACGTCCAAACCTCCAAACCTCCAAACCTACAACTTAATCCACTTCCCTTCTTTCGGCGGCGCCTGGTAGCCCTCCAGTTTGTCCAGCAGTTTGGGAACGGAGTCGGCGATCAGCAGCAGTTCGCGGTGTGCGGGTTTGAGGAACCCCTCAGCGGCCATGTGGTCCAGTTGGGCGATCAGGGCGTCGTAGAAGCCGTTGATGTTGAGGACGCCTACCGGATGGTTGCCCTGCCCGAGCTGGGCAAGGGTCAGCATCTCGAAAACCTCGTCGAGGGTGCCATAACCGCCGGGCAGCACAATGACGGCTTCGGACAGCTGCGCCATTTTGATCTTGCGCTCGTGCATGCTGTCAACGACGTAGAGCCGGGTCAGGCCTTCATGGCATACCTCCTCTTTGCGAAGGAAAAACGGGATGACGCCTACCACTTCTCCGCCGCCCTGAAGGGCGGCTTCGGCCAGGACGCCCATAAGGCCGACCTTGCCGGCGCCGTAAACGGTTTGAATATTGCGTTGAGCCAGGGCCCGGCCCATTTCGGCAGCTGCCTGGGCATAAACGGGGTTGGAGCCGGTATTGGCGCCACAGAATACGACTACGGATTGCATGATTCGTTCGGTTATGCGAATTTCAAGGGTCAAAGGTAAGGAAAAATCAGATGGACAGCCAGGCGAAAAGCAAGAGCCCTACCAGCAGGAGCAGGAATGTGCTGATGGCCTGCGCCAGGAGGTAGGCGCCTATACTTTTAAGGGCTCCGGGCAGGATCTTCTCGTCAAATATCTTCATATAAGCGAAAAGCGTATACAACGTCAGGATGCCGGCCAGAAGGATACTCAACCACGGGGCAGAGGCGAGGAACGGGACATACAGGCAGTAGAAGATCGTTTGCATACTGAAGACATAGGAATTGATCACCAGGTGTTCTGCGAAGTTGTAATCTTTGTTTCGGAACAAGGCCCAGGTGGCCAGGGCCAGGCCGGGCAGGGAGCTGAGGTAAAGCAGGTTCATGTATTGCTTGGTGGCAATGGTAAACCAGTGCAATAGGGTGGCCACCTGTTCAGGCAGTTGTTGTACATCTATGTCATTCTGAACGTCTTCCCATAATGCCTCTCCAGTAGGGATGAATTGCAGGGTCAGGAAAGTGGCGGCAGTGGCCGTCAGCACCAAAAGGGTGAAAGGCCTGGTCATCCGTTGCCGGTTCTCGTAGAGGTATTCGCGAATGCTCCTGCCGGGAGCAATGGCCAGCATTTTGAGGGTGTAGCCGAGCCCTTTTTCCAGATTGGCCAGCAGAAGCAACTCGTTGAAGATGGTGCGGAGGGTGATGCGTTCGGGAGTGGGCATATTATGCAGTTCTGTTTTTTCCCAGCTGACGGGATGGGGTAAAAGGGCATTTTTAGGAGCCTGCCTTTGAAGCAACAACGGGAAGCGGCGGGATAGTTCAATCAAATGTGTCCATGTCAGGTTAACGCTCTGGCTTCCATAGAACACAGGAATTCGGGGACGTTGGGACGTGGGGACGTTGGGACGTGGGGACGTTGGGACGTGGGGACGTGGGGACGTTGGGACGTTGGGACGTTGGGACGTTGGGACGTTGGGACGTTGGGACGTTGGGAGGAACCCAGAAACCCAGAAACCCAGAAACGTTGGAACGAACCCAAAAACCCAAAACCCAGGAACTCTACCGAAGCGGCTAAGTACAGGATAATATTCGCCGCCCGCATCCACAAAATGCTTCTGAGATACGCTCCCAGCCCGCGCTTGCCAATGGCAAAAATACCCTCCAGAAGGGATATGTCCACAAAATACAACCTCTTAATTTTGAAAACATTAAAGAAAGGGCCCTATTGGAAGCCCATTTGTATAACTCCTGCTTTATGAAACAAGTCTCTGATTGTTACCCTAACCGCTCTTTTCATCCATATTCCATTTACACTGTCAGCTCGCTTGTTCACTGCTAATAGGGCATCCCCGCCATTCCTGCGGCCCGTATCGCTTCGCCTCCCGGGCTTATCACGGACGGTTTGGTATTGGCCTCAACGGTATCTATAAACCTAAAATACAACAGATCATGATTATCAGAAGAGTTTTAATCGTTTTCAGCCTGCTACTGGCAGTATCCCTCACCCCCACGGATGCGCAAAGTTCATGGCAATCCGGCAGATATTATGCCAGCAGAGGGCAGACGGCCACACAGACCACCTACCGAAACGAGTGGAACACTTACTACGGCAGCTATGTCAATGCAAGGTATTGCCGGAAACTCAACTGGTACCAGGAGTACCACTCGGGCTATGTCTACTATTGGAGATATGATCCTTATTACAATTCTTATCGGTGGGCAAGTGAATGGAAGGAGGGCTATTTTTGGTACTGTACCTGGTCTAACTGGTATGGTTGCTAGGCTATAGGTTAAAAGGCGCAACCAGGGATCATCCCTGCCCTTCAAAATGCACGAATTCGGCCATTGGGGAGCCGAATTCGTGCAATACATACCCTCGTACGTGGAATAGCGTAGCTTTTATTTCACAGGGTAAGCAGGGCCTGCGGCCGAGATAATTCCGGGCTGCAGGCCTGCATTTCGCCGCACAGCAGTTATTTAAGCATAATGCGAACCACCTGCCGTTGCTGGCCGTTGGCAATTTCCAGGGTATACCAACCGGCAGGCTGTTTTTTCCCGAATTGAAGAGAAAACTGCGCCGTTCCTGCCGGATGCCAGCCTTCATCCCAGGAGCGGATCAGTTGGCCTTCGGCATCACGCAACTGGAGAATGTACCTTCCTGCCGTTGTAGACGCACACTCCACAACCGCCGTCTCCACAATTGGGTTGGGATAGACCAATACCGGTCCGAGTTGGTTTTCCGGCTCCCGGAGTGACACCGACAGATCTGTGAGGTACTTGGCTACGACATAGTTGCCAGTGGAGAAGCCGGGCTCAATAGTACTCCCCCCTGCCACTATTACTGCTCCGGACGGGTCCAGGCCCATAGCATAGGCACGGTCTTCGAGGCCCGTCAGGTCGCTGACCACGGTGCCACCGTTCCCAAAGGATGGGTCGAGCGTGCCGTCGGCGTTGAACCTGGCCAGCAGAAAATCACAACCGGCATTATTAAAACAAGCAGAGCTGCTCACTAAAATTTTCCCGTCTGTTTGCAGTACCATATCCGCCGGCCAGTCTTCTTTCCCCGAAACATCCACTACGGCCTTGCCCTGGTTTCCAAAAGAGTTATCCAAAGTGCCATCCGGATTGAAACGAGCCAGGAAAATATCACGACCGGACAGGTTAACATTCTGGCCTGCGATCAGGTATTTTCCATCCGGTTGTACGGTAAGAGCGGCCACAAAATCATCGCCGGAAAGGTCCAGGCTTTGTTTTCCGTCATTCGAAAATCCAAATACCGGGGCACCCGTAGGCGTTAGCACCGCCACGCCCACGTTGCGGTCTTGCCCGCCCGCAAAGTCGCCTGCCACAACGATCAGGCCATTTTCTGTAAGTTCGAGGTCGCGTGCGACCCCCGGGCCGTCAAATTCAATAATTGTGCCTCCGCCGGAAGCAAAAAGGATATCTATCGAAAAATCATTATTCAGCCGCCCCACAAAAAAGTGCTGGTTGGTTCCGGAGCCCACCGAACCGGCGGTCACCAACTTGCCATCCGGCTGGATCTCGAGCAGCCGCATATCCGCTCCGCCGTTGGCTTCCACGCTGCTGGGCAGCAGGACATCGCCGGCGCCGTTAAACCGCATCAGTACCCGGGTGGCGTTCGGCCCGAGCCCGAGCCCGATGATGTTGCCATTGGAAGCAACCTCGAAGTCGGTAAGCAAGGCCTCAATATAGCCCACCACGATCCCGTCATCACTAAAGGTGACATCCGAGACGCTGTTCTGTTGAAGCCGGGTGAAGGCAAACCCGTTCTGCACGCCTGCGCTCGTGCTGCCTGCGGTCATCCCTATCAGCAGCTTTCCGTTGGGGTAAGCGAAAAGGCCGAGGCCCGGTAGTAGCATTACATTGTCATAACCAACGCCGTTGCCTTCCAGAATGCCATCGCCGTCAAAACTGGTGTCAAGGGCACCGTCCTGGCCAGCCAGGGCAAAGGGAATACAGAATAGTAATGCTTTAAGTAGTAGTCTTTTCATCTTTTTGATTGGTTTAAAAAATCTGGAGATAAAGTTGAGGAGGAACAACATTCCTCTTGGCGGGGCGCTACACTACGCTTCCGCTTCCCGGTACGCTTGGGAAAGGGCTTATGTGTATCGTCCTGAAAAGCTAAAGGTAGAATTTGATGGATGGCACTACAATACCCTCCGGAGGGGATATTCAAAATCCCGCGAAGTCCTGTTCTCTTGATACAACTAATTATGTTTGGACGTGGGGACGTGGGGACGTTTGGGCGTTTGGACGTGGGGACGTTTGGGCGTTTGGACGTGGGGACGTGGGGACGTTTGGGCGTTTGGGCGTGGGCGAAATCCCTCAGCAACGTAAAAGAGTCTTGTCTACCTGCTGGGGCTAGGTCAATTTTCTGTGTATTCTGAAGAAAACATCGATTTTCAGGGGGGGGCAAGCGGAGAGCAGCGAATTTCGGACATTCCCACCCGCTTATGTTTTTGCGAATGCCTCTGATGCACCGCTCACTAAACCTTTACTGCTTCCCCTACTGCCGGCAACCGAAGCATTTCCTGCATCCCGGCTTCCCTGAAGTGGCGTTGTATCTCCCGGTAGGGCTCACCGGCAGGCTCATCCGACAGGTCGTAGGTACCGTAGTGCATGGGGATGAGCGTTTCGGCGCCGACCTGACGGAAGGCCTGCAGCGCCTCTATGGGGCTGGTATGGATCGGTTGCATCATGTAGTCCGGTTTGTAGGCGCCGATGCCGATCATGGCATACTGGATACCGGGGAAGAGCTGGCCGATCTCTTCGAAGTGAGGCCCCATGCCGCTGTCTGCCCCGAAGTAGATCTGTTTATTGCCGTTCCGGATCAGGAAGCTGCCCCACAGCACCCGGTTGAAATCGAGCAGGCCGCGGCGGCTCCAGTGGCGGGTAGGCAGGAAGGTGATCTCTACACCTTCGGTGCGGTAAGTTTGGTACCAGGAGGCTTCTTCAATGGGTATGCCGCCCACCCAGGGGGCTATGACGTTGGATAGCTTCAGTGGCGCCAGGATCTTCCGGGGGCGGTTATACTTCAGCAGATCCTTGATGCTTCGTTTGTCACAATGGTCGCGGTGGTCATGGGAGAGCAGGATATAGTCGATATCGGTGAGCTGTTCCAGCGGGAAGGGAAGGGCTACCCGCCGCTTCAGGAATGGCAGCCCATTGAAGATCGGGTCGGTGATGAGCCGTACACCATTGAGCTGAATGAGAAAGGTGGCGTGGCCCAGCCAGACGATGCAGTCCTGCCTCTTATCCTGCAGGTAATTGAACGCACGGGCCTGCGCCGGCGCCCATTCGTCCGCCTTCTTTTCCGCCCGCTGCGGATTGGGGCTGAACTGCCACTTGAGCAGGCTGCGAAAAGAGGGATAAAACGGTTCGTGGATGTAGTGGAAGCGTTTACCGTCATGTGGGTTGCCGGCCCAGTCGGGAAGGATGGTGGGAAGATGGTCGTTTTTCAGGTATTGCATCCGGAATTAGCTTGCTGTGCTGAAATTAGGAAATGGTATTCAAGAAAGAGCGCGGACTCCAGGTTTCCCGCTCTGCGGTTTTGTTTATAGAGCCATTGGGCTTTTTCCCCCGGGAACTCCGGAAAGCCGGAAGCCCTACAAAGTCTGTATAAACCGCATTGCCGCCGCGTGGTTCGTCGCCAGCGGTATATTGTACACATCACACAGGCGCATCAGCATGTTGACATCTACCTCATGGGGGTGTTTGCCGAGCGGGTCGCGGAAGAAGATCACCATGTCGATCTTGCCTTCCACCAGGCGACTGGCGATCTGGGCGTCGCCCCCCATCGGCCCGCTTTCCATTTTCGCGACCTCCAGTCCGGCTTTCTCCAGGTGAGAGCCGGTGGTGCCGGTGGCAATGAGCTGGATGTGCTTCTTCTGGAAAAGCTCGGTGTGGTCCTTGATGAAGGCCACCATGTCGGCCTTCTTCCCGTCGTGGGCGATTATTGCTATAGTCATATCTTAAGGAAATGTAAAAAAGGGCCTAAATGTTAACTATGCAGGGGAAAAAAACTAATTTAGCCGCGATTTTCGCCATTTCTAAAATTAAAACCAAGCTATAATGAAAAAAGTGTTACTGAATTTCAGCGCTTTGCTGCTGCTATTATCTTTTGCTGCGCTGGATCTCAACGGCCAGATTAGGACGCCGGCCCCCAGCCCTTCTTGTGAACTGAAGCAGGCCGTTGGCCTGACGGACGTAACCATCGTTTATTCCCGTCCCGGCGTTAAAGACAGGGAGGTCTTTGCCGCAGACGGACTGGTGCCGTTTGATAAGCCCTGGCGCCTGGGCGCTAATTCGGCTACCAAGTTCTCCTTCAGCGAGGATGTAATGGTTGGCGATGCCGATCTCAAAGCCGGTGATTATGCTGTGCTGGCCACCCCCGGCGCATCGGAATGGAAGTTCATGTTCTACCCGTATGAAAGCGGAAACTGGGGCAGCTACCTGGAGAAAGAACCGGCCGCTACCGTCACCGTTAAATCCCAAACCTGGGATACTAAAGTGGAAAACATGACTTTCCACATCGGTAATCTTCAGGCTGGATCCGCAGACATTACTTTGTTCTGGGACAAGACAATCGTTAACCTTCCGCTGAAAGTCCATACCGATAAGCAGGTGATGGCCTCTATCGAAAGTGTAATGAATGGCCCCAGCAAAGGGGATTACTACGCTGCCGCTACTTACTATCACGATTCAGGCAAGGACCTGAACCAGGCCCTGAAGTGGATCGAAATGGCTACCGCCGGCGACAATCCCGCCTTCTGGCAGGTGCGCCGCAAAGCGCTCATCCTGGCCGACCTGGGCAAGAAGGATGAAGCCATTAAAGCCGCTAAGATGTCCATGGAGCTTGCTGAGAAAGCAGGTAACGACGACTATGTGCGCATGAACAAGAAGTCCATCGAAGAATGGGCCAAGATGTAAATTATTTTTGCCAGCACCTTCGTTGAACGTGCTGGCCCACCTTGCGAAGCCGTTCCGGGGAAGCCCGGAACGGCTTCGTTGTTGTATGCCCCCCGACACTGCGGGTACGGGGCAGGCGCTCCGCCTTCCGCCTTCGTTGAAACTTTGAAGGACAAGCCGGCGCCTCCCCCGACAGGGGAGGATACCCTCCAATATGATGATTGATTGGAAAGAATTGGAATAATTACTCCCATTCTATTCAAAACATCCCTCCCCGCTTAAACCTCTGCCTCTGCCCTCAGTCTAACCAAAAAATTCATCTATGCGGACACTCTTTACTTTCTCCCTGGCACTCTGCTTCTCCCTTATTCACGCTCAAAACCTCTATTTTCCTCCCCTCACCGGTACCGAATGGGCCCGCCTGGAGCCGGAAGAACTGGGCTGGTGCACCGATAAGGTAGACAGCCTGATCCGGTTCGTAGAAGAAAAAGACAGCAAAGCCTTCATCATCCTCAAGGACGGTAAGATCGTGGTGGAGGAGTATTTCGGCACCTTTACTCAGGACTCCATCTGGTACTGGGCTTCCGCCGGCAAGAGCCTGATGGGCATGCTGATCGGACTGGCCCAGGAAGACGGGCGCCTCAGCATCGAAGACCCCACCAGCGACTACCTGGGCGAGGGTTGGACGTCATGCCCGGCTGAAGAAGAGCGGCGCATCACCATCCGCCATCAGATCTCCATGTCTACCGGGCTGGATGACAGCCTGGAACCTCCAGGGGGCATTGACAATTGCTTTGACCCGGAGTGCTTTCAGTGCCTGGCTGAACCCGGCGCCCGTTGGGCGTACCACAATTCCGCTTACCGTATCGTGCAGGATGTGATGGAGGAAGCTACCGGTATCAATAAAAACGTATATACGCTCACCCGGCTGGGTAACCGCATCGGTATGAGCGGCCTGTGGTTCAACTACATCTTCTACAGCCGTGCCCGCGATATGGCCCGTTTCGGGTTGCTTACCCTGGCGCGCGGCAACTGGAACGGGACGGCCGTTCTCTCCGATACGGCCTATTTCAATGCCATGACTCATTCCTCCCAGGCCGTCAACCCATCGTATGGCTACCTCTGGTGGCTCAACGGCCAATCTTCCTTTATGCTTCCAGGCCTGCAGTTCTCTTTTAACGGAAGCCTCCTTCCCGAAGCACCGGCCGACCTCATCGCGGCACTGGGCAAGAACGACCAGAAGATATATGTCGTGCCCAGCAGGGGGCTGGTGGTGGTGCGGATGGGCAATGCTGCCGGTAGCATCGCCCCGGCGGCTTCCTCGTTCGACAACCAACTGTGGCAGCGCATCATGAGGCTGGAATGCGTGACGGGGGTGCAGGGCCAGGTGGGGTACAGCCCCGAAATAGAGTTCTTTCCCAATCCGGCGGGGGAAGTCTTCACCATAAAAGCTCCTCAAGCTATCCAGTGGCTGCGTTTGGTGGATGCCAATGGCAGGTTGGTGAAGGAGGAGGGTGGATCAGGAATTGGCCGGCAGGAGTTCAATCTCCTGGGGGTGCCCCCTGGGGTATACCTGGTGCAGGTGATAATGGGGCAACGCATGATCACCAAGCGGCTGGTGATTTCTCCACAGGATCATTGACCGGCCGCTCCATTCTGCTGGGCCCGGTAATGAGACAGGCTTTTGTAAAGGCGGGCTTTTATTTTACCGGTATCATCTTCGCTGGAAGGGTATCGATGGGCCGGATCCGAATATTCCGGTAAAATACTTCCGCCCCTTCGGACTGTATCTGGATCTTGCCTTTTGTCAGCGGGCGCATTTCGCCGTCCGCAGGGCGCCGTGAGTTGTACAGTACCATCACCACCTTTCCGTTTACCACGTGCACTGCCGTGCTGCCATAGCAATACAGGTCGAGCGTGTTCCACTCGCCGGATGGATTTTCCGTGTCCGGCGATTTGATGCAGTGGCGGCCGGCTTCCGACTTTTCGGAGAAGGCCATCAGTTGGCCATCCGGGTCGTAAACCCAGTCTTTTTCACCCTGTCGCCGGGCCGGGATATCCATTACTGCGCCGGCCACGCCCCAGTAATCGCCGCAGTCACCTTCCTGCACCTGGAATTCCTGGGACTGCATCCAGAAGCCCCAGTCTGCTCCATGTTCTCCATTAGCGTGGTAGAGGACGCCGCTGTCCATCTTGGCGTCCTGGCGGGGAGGCCACTTTTGTTTGCCCCACCTGAACTGAAGTTGGAGGTGGTAGTTTTCAAACTCCTCTACGGTAGAAATACCTCCGAAGTGCTCGCCGGAGATCCGCAGAGCAGGCTTCCCCTCTTCCCGAACAACAGAGAAAACCTGTTTAGGGTCCTGATTCAGCCCGATGGGCTCGGCATCAGGCAGGGTTTGCCCATCGGGAGAGAACGGCGGGCCGAGGTAAGTATCCCAGCCGTTCAGGTTCTCTCCGTTCAGCAGGTACGTCCAGTGGATGGGGGGCTCGTTCAGCTCGATGACGTAACCGTCGGGGTCGGAGATGTAGATCTGCCAGGCGTCGTCGAAGCGCTGCTGGCGGTGGTAATCGAGTCCTTTTTCGATAAGGAATGCCTCTACCTCATCGGCGTCGGGTATGGTGAGGGAATAATGAGAACTATTTCGGCCGTTGTCGGCCACCGGTTCGGTGCGGCCGGCCAGCAGATGCAGGTCCTGCCCGCCACCGAACCGAAACCAGGAACGGATGGCCTTCAGGTCGTCGGGCACTTCAAGGGGCTCCAGGCCGAGGATGTCGCGGTAGAATGCAGTGCTGGCCTCTATATCACTGACCGACAAGGCGAGGTGATTGAAACCGGTGATGGTGGCCTGTCCGGAAAGGAAGCCGGGCAGCAAGAAGGAGAAAATAAATACAGCTTTTTTCATATTGATTTTTTTCAGTAGCATGGTTCAAGGGTGAATGGAAGACATGTTTTATTCATTCCATCACTCCTTTTAATAATACCTCCCCATCATCTCATGCTCCACGATCACCCGCTTCAGCTCGTAAAAATCTACTTCGCCCTGGTGTTTCCAGACGGCTTTACCGCCCGGCTCGACGAGGATGGAATAGGGGAGTGCACCGTTCCATTCGGGGTCAACCGCTTCGATGAGGGCGTACTTGTCGTCCTTTGAAAAGAGGTAATTGGGGCAGGCCGCCTGCTTTTCCTTCAGGAAGGCCAGCGCTTTGTCTTCCTGCTCCGGGTTATCGGCAGAAAGGGAGACAAATTCGAAGTCGCGGGCGCCGTACATGCGCTGGAGGACGATGAATTCGGGAAATTCCAGGATGCAGGGCCCGCACCAGGTGGCCCAGATGTTGATGAGGCGGAGCTTGCCGGAATCTTCGTTTTTAAGCAGGCCCTTAATGCCTTCCTCGTCCAGCTTCGACAGGCGAACGGGTTTCTCCGCCCATTCCCTGTTCATTTTTTTCTTGTAGTCCAGCTTCCATCCCCATTTTGTCGAGCAGCCAAAGGTCTTGGTGGCCGGCTCAGCCACCGGTTGCCCGTCCAGCACAGCATCAATTGCTGCTCTTAGGCCTTCGGCATTGGCCGTACCTGGTTTTTCCGAACCGTCGATGCGGCCGGTATAGGCCAGTTTTCGGTTGGCGTCGAACACGAAAACATGGGGCGTGGCCACCGGCCCGTATTTCAGGGAAGTTTCCTGGGTATCGCCATCGTAGAGGTAGGGGAAGTTGAAATTATGGGCCTCCGCCCGGATCTTCATCTCCTCATAATCGTCATTGAGGTCGGTATAGCCCAGCTCCTCGTAGAGCAGGCCGAGCGGGCTGTTCGGCGAAATGGCCACCAGGGCGCCGCCTTTGTCCCGGTATTCTGCCGCTACCGATTGAAGGCGCTCCTCGTAAGCCTGGGCCGTCGGGCAGTGGTTGCAGGTAAAAACGATGGCCAGGGCTTTGGCGCCCTCAAAATCGGCCAGGGAATAGAATTTTCCGTCTATGCCAGGTAGGTGAAAATCGGGGGCGGGGGCGCCGATCTCCAGGGTTTTAACTTCTTGTTCGGATACGGGTTGTGGGTTGGCCACGAAGGCCTCCTGAGACGAGGCTTCGGCTTCGGCCGGCTGCTTTTCGGCAGGAGCACAGGCTGTGTACAGGGCCGCAAGGGTTAGGAGGAGAGGGTATTTCATATTCATTGTGAACCGGTATTTTTCAAAAAGGACAGTCGGCCAGCCGGGCGCAACCAGGGCAACAATATAACCATTCAACAATTCTACCTGGCCTCCGATGCAGAGGGTCGGGGCACTATTCTACCACCGAATTGCTCACAAACGCGATCCACTTCCCGTCCGGCGACCAGCTCGGCACGTTGATGGTGCCCTGCCCTCCGTACAGATAGGCGATCACCCGCGGGCGGCCGCCCTCCGCCGGCATTCTCCGGAGGTATACCTGTTTGTAGAAGGGGTGCTCTGCCGCCGGCACTTCAGGCAGGTAGGAGATGAAAACGAGCCACTTGCCATCCGGGGAGAAGTGGGGGAACCAGTTCTGGAAATCATCGTCGGTCAGTTGCTCCTGATCACTACCATCGGGCTTCATGCGCCACAATTCCATAGAGCCGGTGCGGGTGGAGTTGAAATAGATGTACTTCCCGTCCGGGCTGTATTCCGGGCCGTCGTCAAGCGTCGGTTCGTCGGTCAGCTGTACTTCCGGGCCGCTGCCGTCGGAAGGTATTTTGTAGATGTTGTAAATGCCGCCGCGCCCGCCAGTATAAGTGAGCCACTTGCCGTCCGGCGACCAGCCGTGAAGATAGCTGGGGCCAACGGGTGTGATGCGTTTCGGGACTCCGCCGGTGGCAGGCAGGGTATAGATCAGGGAACCGTATTCTTCCTCACCGCTGGAACTGCTAATGCCAAGCATCTTTCCGCCGAAGGAAAGCACATGGTCGTTGTTATTCCGGTTGACAAAGTCCGTGTTCAGCAATTCCGGGGCGCCGGTAGCCAGGGGAAAGCGGTAGATGAGGCCTTCGCTGTTGTAGATCAACGTCTTGCCGTCCGGCGTCCAGTTCGGCGCTTGCAGGGAGTTGGGCGCGGAATGGATCACCTGGCGCCGGTAATTGTCCATGTCCATCAGTTCGATGTGGCTGCCGATGTAATCCTGGTAAGGCCGGAAATCCGGTGCGGCAGGGATGACGATGCGAACGTTGTCGAATTCGGCCTTTTCCACCACATCCGGATTGTGAGAGCAGATGAACAGCCCGGCGAGCAGCTTTTCGGGAAATTCAAAAAAAGGAACTTCCACCGTCCAGAAAGGGTCCCCGAAACGGGCAACGCTGAGCAGGAAGCTCTGTCCACGCCGTTCGAGTTGAATGACATCGGCCATTTTTACCGGAGCAATGACCTGTTCGACATTCGCTCCTGCCTGTCGGCGGAACTGTATGGCCGTCAGCCCGTCGCCATGAACGGCTGCGCTGACCATAGCCGCGCTGGTGTCCATAGCGGTGCGCACCATCCAGCCAAACTTGCGATGTGGGTCAACGCCTTCTCCGAGCAGCTTGCCGCGGGCCTGAAGGATGAAATCGCCGTTCACCTCCTTGTAGGCATAGTGGAATTCATCTTTAGTGAACCAGATATTGGCTCCTGAACCCGAAAGCTGGTAAGCCTGTGATCCGGGATCATAGGTGGTGCTGCCGGCATAGCGCACCGGCCCAACATCGCCGGTGTTGTCGAAAATACCGGCCGGCTTTTGTGCAAAAGTAAAGTAAGGCATCAGGCAAAGAGTGATAATGGTGAAGGGCAATTTACGTTTCATGTTCTTAAGTTTTGATCCGCTGGCAAAAATTACGGAATGGCGTTCCATTCCTCACTAACTCACGGGCTAATCTGGTAGGATCCTGCAAATACTATCTCGCCACCACCAGCGCCCGTGTTCCGATCCGTCCGCCACTTTCTACCTTTACCCAGTAGAGTCCCGCCGGCAGCCCTGCCGGCAGCCGGAACCGGGCGTTGTTGCTATTGAATTGCCGTATCTCCCGCCCTTCCATATCGAGCAGGGCCATTTGAGCTGTGCCGGAGAGGCTGGCCGGCAAGCTTAGGGTTATGTCCGCCTCCGAAGGAGCAGGGTTCGGAAAAATGTCGAATGAGAGGCCCTGGCGCGCTTCTTTGGTTGCCACCTGCGTATCGTCCACCACGAAGGCTACATCCCATAGGAAGGAAGGAAGCGGGATCATCAGGTTTCCGCCGCTGGCCATCGCCTGGGCTTCGCCGGAGAGGGCCCCGGCCAACGGATCGTACCAGCGCACCGAGTAGGCGCCATCCTGAAAACCTTCTACCACTACCGAGGAGGGTGGGGTAGAGGCGGGTAGCCCATTGGCGGCTACATACTGGTGGTTGTAGCGATTGTTCAGCGCCCAGCCGGCAGCGATAGTTTTCGCTTCGGAAACGAGCACATAGGCGTCTATCTGTGAGCCGATCCCTTCGAAAGTGTAGGCGGAGATGGTGATCCAGTCTGTGCCCGTATTGTCTACTTTGATGGTGTGGGCTCCGGCGGGCACTACAATGGAATAGCTCGTGTTGGGAAGGGCGTTCTGTTGGAGCAAGAGGTTGCCGTCCAGCCAGATGGCAATGCGGGGGTTGGTTCCGGATTCATTGGCGGTCGTGACGGTAAATTCTCCGGTTTCCGGGTAGTTGACGTTGAAGGTGGGCGGGCTGCGGTACTGGGTATTCCATTGCGACCCGTAGAGGAATTGCCCCAGGGCTGCTCCGGCTGGCGTTATCAGCCCGTTGGCATCGATCGACACCTGGCTTTCACCGATACCGCTCCAACCCAGGGAAGGGGTCAGGGCCAGGTCGCCGGGGGCGCCCGTGGCGTATGCCCTGGCCGGCGCCAGGTTTTCCAGAAGGAAGGGGATCTCGGGCGCTATCCGGGAGAGGCCGGAAAAGTGGTGATACAGGTTTCGGGGGTGGATGTAGTTGTCCCACCACCAGGTCATGGCCGTGCCGAAAGCCCCGCTGAACAGCCCCCCCCAGAGGGAATTGTGGAGGTGGATGCCGTCGGGGTCCTGGTTGGCCAGGCTGGCGTTGCCGCCCAGGCCGAACTCGCCGTTGAGGGTGGGTTTCGCGAAAGCGTCGAGGTATGCTTGGTTGCCGTGGGCCAGGGCCCGCTCGATGTTGGGGATGTTGATGTAGGTATGTGTTTGGGTGAAGCTTATGTCGGGATGTGACCAGACGTTTTCGTCGACGAGGTCATCCCCGTAGCTGGTGGTGATGAGATGTTGGTTGGGGTCAATGCTGTTCAGGTAATCCGTCATTTCGAAATGCCACTGGGCGACGAGGTCCATATTGGCCTGGAAATTGTCCGTCCAATGCACCTCGTTGAAGAGTTCCCAGCAGAGGATACTTCGGGCGTAGCCCCAGCGGGCCACGATGTATCGGTAGCGGTTTTTGGTATGTGCGCGGGCCTCTTCATTGGTGAAAAACTCCAGGGTATTCTGGCAGGGGCCGCCGTTGGCCACGTTATAGGGGCTGTCGTTCCAGTTGGGGTTTACCTGGGTGGAAACCGGGCCGTGGTGTTGCAGGGCGAGCATAATGTACACGCCATTCTCTGCGCAGTAGTCGAATAGCCAGTCCTGGTAAAAGCAGTTGGTTTGTTTATAGCGGCGCAGGCCCTCGAAGCCGCTTCCGTTTTCCCATTCGATACCCAGTCCCCAGTGAGCGTGCCAGAGGCGGAAGAAATTGCCGCCGTTGCCGATCAGCCCGTTCAGCCAGCTCTTGTAATTGAGGTAGGGATTGTTGTTCTGCCAGGCGATGTTCTCACCGATGGCGATGTATTGGACGCCGTCGTCGAATTGCAGGTAATTGGCCGGTGAGGTACGCAGGAAACCGTGGTTGGCCGGTGTGGCGGCGCCGGTACACTGGAAGGTGAAGGCTTCGGAAATTGCCGTTCCAGTAGCGTCGGACACAGAGGCGATAAAGGTCCATTCGCCGATTTCATTCGGAGAAAATCGCAGGCGGAAACCACCCTGGCCCGCAGGGGTAAGGATGCCGGTGGTGGTGTTCAGGATGTAGTCCTGCATAAAAAATCCGTCTACGGCCGTTTCGGCGCCGGAAGGGGAGGTGAAGCTGCCCCTTAATGTGGCCTGGCTGTAATCGTATGGATTGGTGTAGGATGCTTCGAGGTTGATGGCGGCTTCAAACTTACCGTACTTTTCCACGGCCGGCGTCAATACCGAGACCTCGTGGATAACCGGAACCAGGCGTGGCCCTTCCGCATTGGCGGCAATGGCAAAAAAGACAAGAAAGAGCGGCCCCGCGAGTTTAGAAGGTATTTTTTTTTTCATACTGGAAGTGTATTGGGCTGTGGATTCGAAGATGCAGAATTTTTCCCTTATCCGGGCATTTCAGATCCCTATCCGCTAAATTATTTCCGCCAGCCTGAAACCGGACGCCCCCTTCCTTTCAAAAGCCGGGGGGCGATGTAACCTCCGGCGTCGAAAATCCCCTCTGTGCAACGAACAGCACCTTAATTTGGTCAGATCCCCCCCCTTCCCTGGGGCAGTTGAAGAATAAATTTGAAGGAAGCATGTCATTTTGATTTACTGGAGTTAGAAATTCTCCTTTGACAAATTTCGTGGGCCGGTTGGAAGCCCAAAAGTTAAAAGATAGCCGTGTCCCCGGCTTTTATCCGCACGGCTCACAGAAATCTGCCAAAGGGCCAAAACTATGATTTATGAAACGATTTAAGCGACTTTCCAATACCGGCAGGTGGCTGTGCCTTTCCCTGGCTCTTTTCCTGGCGCCTGGCCTGAATGCCCAGGTCCGCACCATCACCGGGACGGTCAGCTCTTCAGAAGGAGAACCTCTGATCGGCGCCACCATCCTGGTGCAGGATGCACCTAACCGGGGAACGATCACCGATTATGACGGCCGGTTCTCCATCGAAGCAGAGACGGGGGAATCTCTCCTGGCCTCTTACACCGGGTATGAGGCCAGGCGGGTCACCGTGACCGCCGAAAACACCCTGAATATCGTACTGGATGTGGCTTCCGAACTGCTGGACGAAATTGTGGTGATCGGTTACGGCACACAAAAGAAAAGCGACCTGACCGGCGCTGTTTCTTCCGTATCGGGCGACGAACTGCGGAGCACCATCACCACTAACATTGACCAGGCGCTGCAGGGGCGCGTCGCGGGGGTGCAGGTGACGCAGAACTCCGGCCAGCCCGGCGGCGCTGCTTCCATCCGCATTCGGGGCGCTAACTCCATCACAGGGTCGAGCGAACCTCTTTACGTCATCGACGGTATTCCCTTCCAGGGAGACGGCGCAGCAGTGGCCGGTTTCGACTGGGCGGGCGGGGCCAACGGCCAGAACCGGGTCAACCCGCTGTCTACCATCAACCCCAACGACATCGTAAGCATCGAAGTGTTGAAGGACGCGTCGGCCACGGCGATCTACGGAGCGCGCGCCGCCAACGGCGTGGTGCTCATTACCACCAAACGGGGCAAGGCGGGGGAGGCCAAGATCTCTTACAACGGATACTACGCCAACCAGGCGCTGCCCAACAAACTGGAAATGATGACCCTGCCCGAATATGCTTCCTATCAGGTGCAGATCGCCAATGACCTCGACCGGCAGGTGAACCAGCGATACCTCGACCCCTCCCTCCTGGGTGCAGGTACCGACTGGCAGGACGAAGTCTTCCGGGATGCCGGCATGCAGAGCCACCAGGTTTCCATCGCGGGAGGGAACGAGAATACCAAATACGCGGTTTCCGGCGGCTATTTCCAGCAGGACGGCATCATTATCGGGTCCAATTTTGACCGCATCACCACCCGCGTCAACCTGGATAATCAGGTGAACAAATGGTTTAAGGCCGGGGCGAGCTTCGCCTACGCCAAAACGAATGAGAAGATCACCCTCAACGACGGCGGCGACGGCGTCATTATGCAGGCCCTTGTCATGCCGCCGGACGTACCGGTGCGCGACTTCAACGGCGAGTTCGCCGGGCCAGCCAGCAATACCTCCGACATCAGTTTCAATCCCGTGGGGGCGGCCCTGTTGCGCAACAATACCCTGGGCAGGCAGCGCCTCATGGCCAATATTTTTGGCGAAGTGGACCTGTTCAAGGGGCTCAACTTCCGCTCGGAAATAGGGTTCGACGACAACCACTCCGTCAATAAATCCTTTCACCCGACCTACAACTGGGGCGTGCTGCAAAACAATGAGAACCAACTCCGCCAGCGCGAAGAAAGCAACTTCTTCTGGATCTGGAAAAACTACCTGACCTACAACCTGGCCCTGGGAGAACGCCATGAGATCACCGCCCTGCTCGGCACCGAGGCCCAAAAATCTTCCTGGGAAGGCTCCCAGGTGACCAAGAAGGAGTTTTCCAGCAATGATATCCAGGTGCTCAGTGAAGGCAACGACATTACCTCCAGGACCAACGGATGGAAGGATGCCGCCTCCCTGGCGTCCTATTTCGGCCGCTTCAACTATTCTTTTGACGGCAGGTACCTCCTCACCTTTACCCTGCGAGCGGACGGCTCCTCCAAATTCGGGCCGAACAACAAGTGGGGCTACTTCCCCTCCGGCTCAGTGGCCTGGCGCATCAGTAAGGAAGAGTTTATGAAATCCGTAGATGCCATTTATGACCTGAAACTGCGTGCCGGTTACGGCGAAGTAGGCAACCAGGCCATTGGCAATTACCTCTATGGCGCCTCCCTGCTCACTGTCAATACCCCATTCGGTACGGGCTATCGCCTGGAGAAGATCTCCAACCCCGACCTGAAATGGGAGGCTACCAAACAGTTCAACGCAGGCATGGACCTCTCCCTGTTCGACGGCCGCATCGACTTTACCATTGACCTTTATCAAAAGCAGACTTCCGACATGCTGCTCCAGTTGTCCATCCCGAGTTATCTGGGCGGCACCAACTGGAACGACATCCGCGCTCCCTTCGCCAATGTAGGCAGGCTGGAAAACAAGGGTTTTGACCTCTCGCTGACGACCAGAAACGTGGCCGGCAGAAAATTCAACTGGACGACCAACCTTACTTTTTCCAGAAACGAGAACACGATCCTCGAGCTGGACGACGACGCCCGTGTCTACTGGCGCAACCTGTACTGGTACAGTGAATTCCAAACCGCTACCCGGACCAGCGTGGGCCTGCCCATCGGGATGTTCTACGGCTATATTGCCGATGGCCTTTTCAAAGACCAGGATGACATCCTGAACCATGCCGTGCAGGTGAGTGACGGCAACATCACTGCCGAAAACCCCAACGGGCGCAACCTGGTGAGCAAGACCCAGGGCGTATGGATCGGCGATATGAAATTCAAAGACCTCAACGGCGACGGCGTCGTCAATGTCGATGACCAAACCATTATTGGAGACCCCAACCCGGATTTCACCTTCGGGTTCAACAACAACTTCAGCTACGGGCCATTTGACCTGACGGTTTACCTCAATGGCTCCTACGGCGCCGAAGTGCTCAACTATTCGAGGGTGGTCATTGAAGGGCAGTCCAGTGTGTTCAACAACCAGGCCGCCACGGTCGCCGGCCGCGCCCAGATCGGGCTGATCGACCCCAATGGGCCGGACGACAGCCCTGAGAATGTCTTCCTGATCAATCCGGACGGAAATATTCCCCGGCCATCTACCAACGACAACAACCGCAACAACCGCATGTCGGACCGTTTTATCGAGGATGGCTCCTACCTGCGCATCCAGAACGTGCGGCTGAGTTATACCCTACCTTCGGTATTGACCAGGAAGGCCCGGATCGAGAGGATGAAGTTCTACGTCAATGCTCAGAACCTTTACACCTTCACCAACTATTCCGGTTACGATCCCGAGATCGGCGCTTTCAACCAGGACCCCCTGCTTCAGAATGTGGATATGGGCCGCTATCCGTCGCCCCGATTATTCACTTTCGGAGTGGACGTTGATTTTTAGGTGATTTGGGATTTCCTAACGTTAAAATCGATCAAGATGAAAAATATATTCAAATACCTGTTGTTGCTGGCCCTTGCCCTGGCTTCCTGCACCAAGGAATTCCTTGAAATTGAACCCGTGGACCGGCTTACGGCAGATAACTTCTTCAAAACGGAAGGAGAGATCAAGGCGGCCACCGCCGCCCTGTACGGATTTCCATGGTTTGATTACAACGACAAGTTCGCCTGGTGCGCCGGCGATGCTATGGCGGGCGACCTTTATCACAACTGGGACCAGGAAGGGCAGTTTTTCTATTTCTCCTTCAACTCCGGCAATGCTCACCTTTCTTCCGGATGGAAGGGGCTGTTCCGGGTTGTTTCCTACGCCAACTCGGTCATCAACGACATGCCCCGGGCTGCGGAAGGCAACGTGCCCCAGGAAGTGATCGATGAGGCATTGGGCGAAGCTCGTTTCGTTCGGGCCATGGCCTATTACCTGCTCTCCGAATACTGGGGGGAGGTGCCGATCGTGGAGAACTCAACGGAGATCGTGGTCAGCAACGAATTCTTTTTGCCGAAAAACACCCGGGCCAGCGTGCTGGAGTTCATTCGCCGGGATCTGGAGTTCGCCGCTCAGAACCTTCCGGCTTCCGATACTCCCGGACGGGTGACGAAGTGGTCGGCACTGGGGCTGCTCGCCAAAGTACACCTCACGATCGCGTCCAGCCTGAACGGGCCGGAGTCGGGCAAGAATTTCGAACTGGCCAAACAGTTCGCCGCCGAAGTGATCACCAACAGCGGCTTGTCTCTGCTACCGAACTACGCGGACATTTTCCGGTACGACAACAACAACAATGAAGAGTCGCTCTTCGCCCTGCAGTGGATGGAAGGCTCCTACGCCATCGGCAACAGCCGCCAGGCCAACTGGGCGCGCAGCAGCCTCATCACCGGCAATACCGAGGCCTGGGGCGGATACAAGAGCATGACCTATGATTTCATCCGGCACATGGATGGGGGCGACCGGCGGCAGCCTGCTATCTATATGGCCAATGGCAACCACTATCCGGAGATCAGGAAAAGCGATGGAGGGTATACCTATTACATCATTCATCGCGACCCCAACGATCCGAACACGGTGCTGGAAGGCGCTTCCGCCACCCTCAACAACCTGAAAAAGTACATTATCGGCAGTAATGAAGATACCGACGGAGGTGTATCCACCGGGCAGGCCACCCGCATCAATCAGATCCTGCTGCGCCTGGCGGATGTTTATCTGGTTTATGCCGAGGCGGCCCTCGGCGCTCAGGCTTCCACTTCCGACCCGACGGCCCTGCAATACTTCAACGCCATTCGCAACCGGGCGAACCTGCCGCCGAAGTCGAGCATCACCTTCCTGGATATTCTGAAGGAGAGGCGCATTGAGTTCGCCCTGGAGAGCATCAACTGGTTCGATATCAAACGCTATTACTACCGCGACCCGGCAGGGGCTGTGGAATACCTCAACGCTATGCAACGGGAGGTGACGTTTTACCGCGACAATGGCCCCAATGCAGCCGATGAAAATTCCATCGAGGGTTACATCATGCAGGAACCCTCCAACCCGATCACGATCCAGGAGGCGCAGATGTGGTTGCCTATACCCGCAGCCGAGGTCGTGGCCAACCCGCTGCTGGCGCCGGATGTGCCGGCCGAGGAGTATATTTTTAAGTGATGGGACAGTGGATCCTGATAAAAAACTGAAAAGATGAAATGGACAAATAAAAAACTATCGCTGTTTGCTTTCCTGCTGTTGGCGGCCGGCATGGTGGCCACCTCCTGCAACAAAGACGAAGACGTGAGCCCGGAGGATATCGGCAGCCCCAGGGTTCTGTACATCCGATCCACCAATCCCGAGGCTGCCGACTCGCTGCTGGTGGGGGCTTTTATGGGCAGCCTCATTGCCATCGTAGGGGAGGACCTCGGGCATACCGTAGAATTGTGGTTCAACGACCAGAGGGCTTCGCTCAGCCCAACCTACGTAACGGACAGGGCCATCATCGTGAGCGTGCCCAGCAGCGTGCCAACGGAAGTGACCAACCAGATCCGGTTCGTTTTTTCCAATGGCGAGGAAATGTTCTATGAGTTCTTTGTCAACGTGCCCGCACCGGTACTGAATTCCATTAAGAGCGAATATGTGGAGGACGGGGATATCGCTGTGTTGAACGGAGATTTCTTTTTCGAGCCCACGGAGGTGTCCTTTCCGGGAGGCGGGAAAGCCGAGATCGTCTCTCTTGAAAAAACCAGACTGGAGGTCCGGGTGCCGGCGGGTTCGGAAATGGGGGAGGTCACCGTTTCCACCAACTTCGGAACGGCCGTGTCCGACTTTCTTTTCCGGGACAGCCGCAACGTGGTGGTCAACTTTGACGACCTGAGGCACCGAAGCTGGAATTCTCCTATTGCCCACGTCGAGGCCGGCGAGGGGAAAGTGCCGCCTTGTTCCGGCAACTACACGTATTTCGAGATGGAAGGTGTCGGCGCCTGGCAATGGGTCAATGAACTCAACATGATGTATGTAGCTGAGGACGCCGAAACCGGACGGGGCAACGTCCCGATCTTCCCCGGCGCCGCCACGGTCAGCGAATGGGGCGTGCGTTTCGAGGTCAATGTCCCGGTGGAATGGCGGGAGATCCCGCTGGAGATCTTCTTCGCCCCATTTGGCGCCGACCACGGCCGGGACATTCCCGTCCCTCTTGTCCGATGGCGCCCCTGGGAAGAGACAGGCATCTACCAGACGGACGGGTGGGTGACCGTGACGATCCCGCTAACGGCATTTAACGAGGATAAGAATGGCGCCCCGGCAGAACTGGCCGACCTTTCACAGTTCACCAATATGACCATCATGTACTTCGGGGCCGCTGATAATGCCAACGATATCTATATCGCTATCGATAATGTGCGGGTCGTGAGGATTTAGGATTTTTGATCCAGGTTTTTTGATGTGCGATGTGCCCTAAGGGGTTCGCCCCTACGGAGCAGCACCAGGGAAACCAAATCCTGAGTCCTACATCAAAAACTGTCTTAGAACCAGCAAAAAATAAAGACTATGTATCGACCATATAATATCTTTATCTACCTGCTCGCCGCCTTTCTGGCCTTTGCCCTTCTGCTCGGTTCCTGTAAGAAGGACGATGAGGCCAAGACCACGGTCGAGCTACTTAGTTTCGGCCCTTCGCCTGCGCTGCGCGGAGGGGAGCTAAGGATTATCGGAACCAACCTCGGCCGGGTGTCCGCTGTTGTCCTGCCGGACAATGTGAACGTCACTACCTTCACTACCCACACCGAGGAGTTGATCACGCTGGCCATACCGGAGGCCACAGTGGAAGGGCACATCATCCTGAAAACGCCGGATGGCGAGGTGCGGTCCATTTCCATGCTGACCATTTCCGAGCCCATTGTGCTGGCCTCCTTCAGCCCGGATACTGTCCGCTCCGGTGATGTGCTGGCCATAGAGGGCGACTACCTCAACCTGATCAGGGCCGTCATTTTCAGCTCCGACGTTTCGGTTGGCGATACGCTTTTCCTCAGCCAGTCGAAGGAAAAAATAGAAGTGAAAGTGCCGGATGCGGCCCAAACAGGGCCGATTGCCCTTTCCAATGGAGAGGAAATGCCGATCGTCGTACTGTCTGAAAAGACGTTGGAGGTAACGGTGCCGAAAGCCCTGCAGTTGTCTCCCAACCCCGTCAAGGCCGGAACGGTGCTTACCATTCAGGGGACGGACCTCGACCTTGCCCGCCAGGTGGGCTTTGAAGGAACCAACCCGGTAACCGCCTTCGTCAGCCAGAGTGCGGATAAGATCGAGGTGATGGTGCCGGCGGACGCCCACGACGGCAATATTCTGCTCATCCCCGGATCTTTTGTCGAAGTGCCTTCAGCCGTAGAACTCATCATGATGGTGCCCGAGATCGCGAGCATCGCGCCCAACCCGGTCAAGAACGGGGAGAACGTAACGGTTACCGGCGTCAACCTGGACCTGATAACCCGGGTGGTCTTCGGCGGCAACAAGGCCGGCGCCATCCTGGGCGGCGGTACGGCTACCGAGATCCGGGTCAAGGTGCCGGTCAGCGCTACCGAAGGCCTCGTCACCTTCCGCACAGCAGCAGAGAAGGAGGTGCTCAGCACCCAGGTGTTGCAGCTTGTCCAGCCGGTTATAACAAGCATTACCCCTCCGGAGGCCCGCTTTGGCGAAGAGATCACTATTGAAGGCGAGGACCTCGACCTGGTGAGGAGCGTCATCTTTAGCGGCGGATTGGAAGTCGCGGTGAACAACGCCCTTCCGGGAGAGGCAACCGTCAATGTACCCATCGGGGCGCTTACCGGGCCCATCGCGGTGGTGACTTCCAACGGCAGCCAGGTAAGTTCGGCATTCGATTTCAACATCCTGCTTTCCACCAATGCCGTCATCTCCAGTATGCCGGCCATGGCCGCCCCGGGCGATATGATCGATATCGTCGGCGAGCACCTCGATGAACTGAACGAGGTGATCTTCCCGGGTGAAGTGCCCGCCACCATGTTCGGCATGAAAACGGCCACCCTGATCCAGGTATTTGTGCCGATGGGCACGGCTACCGGTATCGGTAATATCAAGTTCATCACCTTTGACGGAGAGGAGTTCTTTTCTCCTCCGATCAACATTCAGGGGGTGGATCCGGTGGCCGACCCCAGCCTGGTGTTCTTTAATTTTGACGGGCTGGACAGCTGGTGGGGAGACACTGGAGGCATCGAGAACGACCCGGCCCTTTCGCTCGACGGCTCGAACTACTTCCGTGCGAACGCCGACCTGTCCGGCTGGACCGGATTCTTCTGGCGTAACGGAGCCAACAACTTCCCCGGTGCAGCCATCGGTACGAACATCAGCGATTATGTCCTGAAATTCGATATCAACGTGCTGGAACCCATTACCGGCGGCGAGTTCTCCTGGCGCCTTAAAGGTGCCGACGGGGACTTCTGGCGCGCCTGGAAACCGTGGTCGGAAACCGGTTCCTACATGACCAACGGATGGGTAACCGTTACCATTCCGCTGAATGAATTCCTCGACGGCGGCAACCCGATTCCAGACCTGAACAACATCTCTGAGGACTTCGGCGTGGCCTTCAACAACGGGGATTCCCATGTGAATGTATGTATCGACAATGTGCGGTTTGAGGAGCGGTAAATAAGCAGGTGGACAATGTATTTCCTTATTTCGACGTAGGCCTGAGTTTATTGTCCAGTTAAGTAGTTGATTTAGTTGATTGGGTTGATCAAGTGGATTTAGTTTCTCAACCCAATCAACCAATCAACGCAATCAACCAAACACCATGAGGGTACTCCTACTTTTATTGCTGCCCCTCTCACTGGCGGGAGCAACCTGGCCGGACGATACCCCTCCGGACACAGATGGTAGATTTTACAGCCAGATAAAAACAGTGGATCCACAGGCCACGAAAAAGGCCAAGGCCCTGTACGCCAACCTTCGGGAAATGTCGTCCCGGTACATTCTCTTTGGCCATCAGGACGACCTCGCCTACGGAGTGGGCTGGAAGGAGTGGCCCGAAACCCGGTCGGATGTCAAAGATGTTTGCGGCAGTTTTCCGGCGGTGTTCGGGTGGGACCTGGGCAAGCTGGGCAAAGGCGATAAAAATCTGGACACGGTCCGGTTCACTTCCATGAAAAACTGGATGCTGGAAGCCTACAAAATGGGCGGCGTCAATACCGTGAGCTGGCACCTCGACAATTTTGTGACCGACGGCAGCTCCTGGGATGTGGGCGACAACGTTGTCGCTGCCATTTTGCCCGGCGGCGCCCACCATGAAGCCTACAAGGCCCGGCTCGATGTACTGGCGGCTTTTTTCAAGAGCCTCCGCACGGGATTTTTGTTCAAACACGACATCCCGATCGTATTCCGGCCCTTTCACGAGCATACCGGGCAGTGGTTCTGGTGGGGGCAGCCGCACTGTACGCCCGAGCAATATAAGGAGCTCTGGCGCTTTACGGTAAGGTATCTGCGCGATGAAAAAGAGGTGCACAACCTGCTGTATTGTTACTCCACCGACGTTTTCAAGGACAAAGCGCATTACCTGGAATGTTATCCCGGCGATGATTACGTAGATATTCTCGGACTGGACGACTATCGGGATGTGAAGCCGGAGAACGACCCTACCGAACTCACCCGGCAGTTGCGGCTCTTGGTGGAAATGGCCGAGGAGCGGGGCAAAGTGGCCGCCCTGACGGAGACCGGGCTGGAAAGCACTCCTGAAGAAAACTGGTGGACCGGGCGCCTGCTCCGGTACATCAAGGCAGACCCGGTGGCTACGCGCATTGCCTGGGTGCTGGTCTGGCGCAATGCCCGCACCGGGCATCATTATGCTCCTTACCCTGGCCACGGGAGTGTTCCCGACTTTCTGGAATTCTGCCGGGATCCTCTGATCCTGATGGAATGGCAATTGCCGAAATTGTACAAGCTGGACCGAAAGGGAATGCGGCAGGCCGAGCCTTTTTCCAGTCCAAAAGTTTTGACAGTTAAACCTTGAGTTGTTCCTTTGGAAGAGGATACCGGGCTGAAGAGGCCTGCCTCCCCTCCGGCTAAACAACTCACAAGTACGACAGATGAAACTATCGACGATCGACATTCTTATCATTCTGGCCTATCTGTTGGCTACTGTGGTCATTGGCCTGGTGCTGAAAAAGCAGGCCGAACGCAGTAAGAAGGATTACCTGCTTGGCGGTAACCGCCTGCCGTGGTATCTGCTCGGGCTGTCCAATGCTTCGGGCATGTTCGACATTTCGGGCACCATGTGGCTGGTCACCTTACTGTTCGTCTACGGGTTGAAGAGCGTTTGGATACCCTGGCTGTGGCCCGTTTTCAACCAGATCTTCCTGATGGTATTTCTCTCCATGTGGCTGCGCCGTTCCAAGGTGACGACGGGGGCCGAGTGGATCAACACCCGCTTTGGGTACCGGGAGGGGGCGCGGCTTTCTCACGGTATTGTGGTTGTCTTTGCCATCATTATGGGACTGGGGTATCTGGCTTATGGATTTATCGGGATCGGAAAGTTCGTGGAGATATTCGTTCCCTGGGAAGTCGTTTCGGCTTACGTACCATTCGATGTGTCGCCGGAGTATGTACCGCACTTTTACGGGATTATTTTCACCTGTTTCGCGGTGTTTTATGCTTTGATGGGCGGTATGATGAGCATCGTTTGGGCCGACGTGGTACAGTACGGGCTGATGGCTATTTCCAGTATTGTGGTTGGCGTCATTGCGATGAATGCTATAGCGGACAACGCGCTGCTGGTTCCCGATGGCTGGCTCACCCCCTTTTTCGGGCAACGCCTCAGCCTGGACTGGTCCAGCCTTATTCCGGAGGTGAACGAAAAGATCCGAACGGACGGGTTCAGCCTGTTCTCCATCTTTTTCATGATGATGATCTTCAAAGGGGTATTGGTGAGCCTTGCCGGGCCGGCGCCCAACTACGATATGCAGAAGATCCTTTCCTCCAAATCCCCGCGGGAGGCGGCTCTGATGAGCGGCTCGGTGAGCTTCATCCTGATGCCTGTCCGGTACTTCATGATCGCCGGTTTCGGGGTGCTGGGGTTGCTCTATTACGAACGGCTCGACCTCATCGTGGGAGGGGCCATTGATTTTGAACAGATCCTGCCCTCGGCCATCAGCGAGTTCGTTCCGGTAGGTTTCCTGGGCCTCCTGCTGGCGGGCCTCCTGGCGGCGTTCATGTCTACTTTTGCCGGAACGCTGAACGCTACGCAGGCCTATATCGTCAACGATATCTACCTTAAATTCATCCGGCCCGATGCACCCGACACCGGGATCAAATACATCAATTACATCGCCGGGCTGATCATGGTAGGTATCAGCATCGTGCTGGGGTTTTACGCCAAGGATGTGAATGATATGCTGCAGTGGATCGTGTCGGGCCTGTACGGCAGTTATGTGGCCGCCAACGTGCTGAAATGGTACTGGTGGCGCTTCAACGGGCATGGCTTTTTCTGGGGTATGGTGGGCGGACTGGTACCGGCGCTGTCTTTCCGGTTCATCTTTGAGGGCGTGCTCGACCTGTATACCTTCCCGCTCATGCTGCTGGTTTCCGTCATCGGTTGCCTCATCGGCACCTACAGCGCTCCGCCGGTGAAGGAAGAGGTACTGATGGATTTTTACCGGAATGTGCGCCCCTGGGGCTTCTGGAAGCCCATCCACGACAAGGTAGTGGCGGAAGATCCAGGCTTCCAACGCAATACCGATTTCGGGAGGGATATGTTCAACGTCGCTATCGGAACACTCTGGCAAACGGCCCTGGTCATTTTCCCGATCTACGTCGTGTTGCTGGAGGGAGTGCCGGCTGCGGCTTCCCTTGGGGTGGCGCTGGTGTGTACGTTGATCCTGAAGCGCACCTGGTTTGACCGGTTGCCGGAGGCGGAATAAATGCCTGGCCGAGGCTTGCCTCGCAAAACTTAAAAACGATATCTATGACCGCCTTTCAACAAAAGTTAAGAGCGCTGCTCGATGCGCACGAGGCCCTCATCACCCGAAAGAATGAACCTCAACCCGATGGCAACGGCATTTATTCTCGTTGGAAATATCCGGTGGTGACGGCTGCCCACACCCCCATTTTCTGGAGGTACGATCTCAATGAACGCACGAACCCGTTCCTGATGGAACGACAAGGCATAAACGCTACTTTTAACGCCGGCGCCATGCGTTGGAAAGGTAAGTACCTGCTCATGGTGCGGGTGGAGGGAGACGACCGCAAGTCCTTCTTCGCCGTAGCGGAGAGCCCGAATGGAGTGGACAATTTTCGGTTCTGGGATTATCCTGTCACCATGCCGGAGACGGAGGATCCCGACACCAACGTGTACGATATGCGCCTCACCCATCACGAGGACGGCTGGATCTACGGCCTTTTCTGCACCGAGAGGAAAGACCTGTCCCGCCCCGATGACACCTCCGCGGCGGTGGCGGCATGCGGCATTGCCCGCACCAAGGACCTGGTGAAATGGGAGCGCCTGCCCGACCTCATCAGCAATGCCGGGCAGCAGCGCAACGTGGTATTACACCCCGAGTTCGTGGATGGAAAATACGCGCTCTATACCCGCCCGCAGGACGGTTTCATCGAGGTGGGCGGCGGCGGCGGCATCGGGTGGGGCCTGACGGACAGTATGGAACGGGCACGGGTGGATCAGGAGAGCATCATCGACGGTAAGGTTTATCACACCATCAAAGAGGTAAAGAACGGCCAGGGGCCGGTACCCATCAAGACGCCGGACGGCTGGCTGCATCTCGCTCACGGGGTGCGCAATACGGCTGCCGGGCTGCGCTATGTACTGTATATGTTCCTGGCCCGCCTGGACAAACCCTGGGAGGTAACACATGCCCCCGCCGGCCATTTCCTGGCGCCCCGGGGTGAGGAAAGGGTAGGGGATGTGTCGAACGTCGCCTTTAGCAACGGATGGATCGTAAACGAGAACAACGAGGTGTTCATTTACTACGGCTCGTCCGATACCCGAATGCACGTGGCCACTTCCACCGTGGAACAACTGCTCGATTACGTGAAAAATACTCCGCCCGACGGCCTGCGCTCTGCCGCCAGTGTGGCGGTTCGAAATGAGCTGATTGCTGGTAATTTAAAAATTTTACAGCGTATTCGTTAGGAACGGAGATAGCTTCTGACCTCTGGCGAATAGCTGATTCGAAAAGGGTAAGCTCATGAAGCCTTCCGTCAAAAAAACGCCTCCTTCAAAATTAGATATTGTCCAACTCAAAGACGAATTCCAACAGGAGTTGCACCACATCATCGATTGGTGGAGCACGCACATGGTAGACGAAAAGAACGGCGGCTTCTTCGGCAGGATAGACGGGTACGGCAAGCTGTACCCGGAAGCCGACAAGGGAGGGATCCTCAACGCCCGTTTGCTGTGGGCCTACTCCGCGGTGGCTCCCGTTACAAAGGATGGGGGGCACTACCAGCTCGCCGCCCGGGCCTACACTTACTTTTGTGAACATTTCTGGGACAGCTTGGAGGGGGGCGTCTTCTGGACAGTGGACTTTCAGGGCAATCCCGTCGACACGCAGAAGCAGATATACGGGCAGGCCTTTGCCATCTATGCTTTGTCCGGGTATTATGCCCTGACGCAGCAAAGAGAAGCGCTCGAAATGGCGGAAGAGATCTTCTGGCTCATCGAAAAATACAGCTTCGACCGGCAACAAAATGGCTACCTCAGCGCTTTCGCCCGCGACTGGAGCCCCATGGAGGATATCCGCCTGAGCGAGAAGGACGCCAACGAGGCCAAGATCATGAACACCCACCTGCACATCCTGGAAGCCTACACCCAGCTCTACCGGGTGAACCCTTTCGCCGCCTTACGGGAATCGCTGGCAAATAGCATCCGCCTGATCATCGATCGCTTTTATATTCCCTCCTTTGGTAGCCTGCAGATCTACTTTGATGAGAACTGGGCGCCCAAAGGGCAGGACATTTCCTTCGGACACAACGTGGAGGCAAGTTGGTTGCTCTGGGAAGCGGCGGAGGCGCTGGGCGACGAAAAGATCCTGGAGCAGGTGCGCCCGGTGAGCCTTCATATGGCAGAGGCGGTACTGCGAACTGCTGTCGACCGGGATGGCGCTATCCTCTACGAAGCCGGCCCCGGCGGCATGAAAGATACCGATAAGCACTGGTGGCCACAGACAGAGGCCGTCGTCGGCTTCTGGAACGCCTGGGAGCTAACAGGGGAGGAACAGTACGCCGAGGCGGCCCTCAACTGCTGGTCGTTCATTAAAGGCTACCTGTTGGATAAAGAGCAGGGAGAATGGCATTGGCGAACAGGCCGCAGTGGCATCCCCATCCTCAGCGAAGACAAGGCGGGGCCGTGGAAGGCGCCGTACCACAACTCGAGGATGTGCCTGGAGATGGTACGGCGCTTGGGGTAGGGGTTGACAGAGAGGCATTACTCCTGCTTCACCACCTTCTCTACCCAGATGAGCTCGCCCGATTCAAAAACGGTGAGGAAGTACAAACCATCAGGCAGCAGGCTTAGCGACAAAGAGTATTCCTCTCTACCGGGCGCCAGCGTGCCGGATTGCAGGGGCCTTCCATCCAGCCCGATCAGTTGGAAGTGGGAATCAGGTTGCAGGGTGCCCTTCAGCCTCAGCGTCAATTCTCCGGAAGTAGGGTTGGGAATGGCCCTTATGTCTATCTCGGGATTCGGGTAGAAAACGGTATTGACCTGCCCTCCGCATTGGAGCAGGAAATAGCTTACCTCCTTCGTACAATCGCCACAGGTGGCCCGGAAGGTGTAAAGGGCGTCGCCCTGGGTTATGGTCAGGAAATCAAGCGTAGAATTGGGAATGACCACCCCGTCTTTCAGCCATTGATAGGTGCAATCCGCTCCTTCGGGAGGGTTGATGACAAGGCCATGTAGCGCCAGTATTTCATTGTTGCACCGGAAGCAGGGAACAACCATGCGCACTTCCATAAACGGGCCTATGGATATCCATTCCGATCTCAGCCTTCTTCCGCAGCAGACATCTTCAATTTCCGCGAAGTAATTTCCTGCCAACGGTTGTCCGTCAAAAGAGAAAGTGGCCGGGGATGCCGCTGCGGTGGTTGTCCCGAGCAGGCTGCCGTCCCGGTACCAACGGACGAGAAAGCCACAGTCCGCCTCAGGATCCGGGGCAAAGTCCAGCTGCAGGTTTACCTGGCCGGGGTTGCAGTCGTCATCTGGCGTAGCCGAGAAGTTGTTGATGGCCAACTCCTCTTTGATGTCGACCATCAGGGTAAGGGTGTCTTCCGGGCAGACGCCGTTCTTCTTTTTGATACTGAACCAGGTATCCTCCTCTAAAGGGTTGGTATTCCAGGTAGTATTGGTAGTCCCTGCCCCTTCAATTTCCTGGTAGCCGCTGGTTGCAGTCTGTACACACCATTTCCAGGTGTAAGGGTCGGGGCCCACGCAGTTGGGCTCATAACGGAGCGTGGCGTCCTCGCCCCGGCACAGGGGAAGCGCTTCAGGAGGGTCGAGGGAGAGCGTCCCCAGGGGAGCTTCCGAATTGTAAATGCGAATAAAGGTAGCATAGTTGATGGTCCCGCACTGGTTGGTTACCTGTGCCGAGATCAGGTGCTCGGAGTAGCAATCCATAGGGCCGCCGGTATAGGACAATCCGACGGGTGTATAGGTGTCGGAGGTGGCGCCATCGACCGGTTCACTATCTTGATACCATTGAATGGAGTATGCGCAAGCCGGGTGCTCCCCCGAAGAAAAGGTGATGGGCTCATAAACGGAAGGCAGAGCATCCGAGCAAAATGGCCCGTTGCCGTTGTCGAGGCCCCCCGCCGCCAGATCGCAGAGATAAAGGGTGGCGATGTCGGAAACGAGCCGGTCACAGGGCGTGCCAGGGAGGAAGACGACCTCGGCGTACACACAGGCCGAGTCATAAGCGGAGTAAAGGCTGGGGAAAAACGGCAGATCCGCAATCCCTGATGCCTGATAGGCAAGAACGAAGGATTCACAAGGAGCAGGAGCTACATACCAATTGATGTAATCCACTCCGGTGAGGTAGTCGAGGTCTCCCTGCAGGGGAATGGGGATCATCTCGGCCTGAGCGCAAACGGCCTGGCCGGCAACGGATATTTCCAGGCAGCAAGGGGTAGCCACCGTCACGAAATCTACGCAGCTGATGGGGCCGAAGGGGCACGGGAATTCAAAACTGACCATGAAGGTGAGTTCTGTGGGAAGCGGCGTCCCTACTTCAATAATACCGGAAATGCCTGGCAGTTCCCCATCCGATAAGGTGATCTCACCGTTCGGGCTGCTTACGCTCACCATTGCGCTGTTGTCGGCCAGGGTTGTCAGGTTGTCCACACAAATATCGAAAACATATTGCCCGGCAACCTCCCCGCATTCGATGGTGGCGCCGCAGATCCGGGCACAGTCCTGGCAACCATCGACAAAAACAGGAAAGCTGCATGCCGAACTGTTGCCGAAGATGTCGGTTGCGGTGGCCGTCACCACCGTTTGCCCGCAGGCGAAGAAACTTCCGCTGCTGATGTCATAAGTGATGCCCTCCAGTTCACAGTTGTCGATAGCTGTGGCATTGGCGTACGTGGCCGTCCCTCCCTCCGAACAGCCGGGGACCTGCACCTCGACAGCGGGCGGGCACTGGATCAGCGGAGCTTCTTCATCCGCCACCGTCACCTGGAAGGAGCAGGGCAAGCTCAGGTTGCCACAGTCGTCCATTGCGGTGAGGGTCACGAAAGTGATGCCTTCGTTGATCAGCGGAGGCAGGCCCGTTCCGGATCCCTGGGTATCGCCGGCCAGGCTGTAGGACACAATTTCGGGCATTGAGGTGCAGTTGTCGATGACAAGGAGTTCAAAACCGCCGGTATAATAACACACACCCGGATCCGTAGTGTAGGAAAAAGTGCCGGAGCAATCGATCACCGGAGGCGTGGTTTCTGCCGGCAGGCTGATCATTTCTTCATAGGTGCAGGTTCTTCCGTCGAGGTATTCTACCGTCAGGCAGACCGGCACGGACGCACCGCATGCTCCAAGGCCGAGCACCGGGTTGGCTTCGGTGGATTCCGGTACGCCATCGCAGTTGACGTCCCAGGAGTAGGCGCCCACCAGAATGTTCCCCACCGGTACGGCCGTGAACTGGGCGGTATTGCATTCCCGGGGCTGCCAGTTGAAGGAGATGAGGCAGGTGTCCGATAAAGGGCAGGAGAGGCACTTGAAGACCTCTACGTCGCCTTGCTGGACTTTGTTGTCACATCCAGGCTGGCCGTCAAAATCAATCGTAAAACCGTCACAGGAGTTGCCCCCAAGATCAGTAGGCACCCCTTGTATGCCGTATATTTGGCCGCTGCAGGATGGCGTTCCGGACTGGCAACTGATGAAATCGCCAGAGGCCCACATCATTTTATCGCAATCAGAGGGGCTTTCTATTGCAGGATCGAAGCTGGCATAGCCGTAATCGACCCCTCCGGCAGTGGTTGCTCCCTTGCTGGGATGATTGCTGCCAGCTTTGTATTTCAGTCCTGAATCATAATCGGTAAAGGGCGTGGCGCCATGGCCGGGAGTCAGCACCCATTCGATCCCATTGAATTCGTACTCTAATATGCGGGCCTGATGAGAATACCAGTCGAACCAGTTTGCAGTAGACTGGGTCGCATCACCGCAATCAAATTGCATGGACCGTTCGGCGATCAGCATGACGCCTCCTTCTGAAAAAGCAATATCGGATACGGGATTGGAATAGTTTTGAAAACTTGGATTATCAGGGAACTTTGTATCGATATGGTCCGGTAGTTCGATGATCCTTTCATCCGGCCCGGCAAAACCACCGCTGGCCTGGTCGATCTGTACACACCAGATCTCATTCTTCTCATCGATGTTCGGCCTGCCGCGGTCCTCATTCCACTTGCTGTAGTACAGTTTGCCGTCCAGCTTGTTGTAGGCAATGCCCCAGGGGCGCTGGCCGAGGGCGACAAAATCCGGGTTGTCATCGGAGACGGGGTTGTCGCCCAGGAAGGGGTCAAAGTTGTCCTGCACCGTATTGGTGTTGAGGTCAATTCTGTAAATGAGGCCGTCGTGAAAGTTGGTGGCGAACAACTGGTGGTGGATCGGGTCGTAACAAATATTGCCATAGCCGGCCCCGTCGCTGGGGATGGTGGTTTCGCCGGCGGCAAAACTGCCTTGTTCTATCAGAGTGCTGATGTTATCAAAGGGGTCTATCTTGTAGATACGGGAATTGCCGCTGGGGCCGAAGGCAGATTGCGTGCCGCCCGGAGTAATGAAAGAGCATCCGTAAATGGTGCTGGAAGCCGCATAGAAGTTGTTCTGGTTATCGATCGCCAGGCCGAATACCAGGCCCATATTGGTAAAATTCCACTCATCCGAATGATAGATGTTTTGTCCGCTCAGTTCCTCGGCGTAGTCACCGGGGCTATAGGCATCCAGGTTGCGGACGTCTACGATCCCCAGCACCGGGGAGGCAGGGTCGACGCCTGCAGTGTAACTGTCATTCACAAAGCCGGGAAAACAGGTGATCACCGCCTCTCCGCAATCCCGGCACACCACCGTAATATTCACCTGGAAGGAAGACGCATTGCCGCACTCATCTGTAGCGGTGAAGGTAACGGTAGTCGTCCCCTGGGGATAGATGCCGGTAGCGTCGGCCACTCCGGTATAGTCGTTGATCAAACCTACCCTGCCGCAGTCGTCCGATACGATGGGCAGTGGTACAGTGACGTTTGCCGTGCAATTTCCATCGCCGTCCGGGCTGCCGATCACGGTGATGTCCTGGAAAGCGGCAATAAGGGGAGGGGTGTTGTCCCCCGGGAAAGTTACCAATTCTTCGTAGGAGCAGGACCTGCCGTCGCCATACTCTACAGTGAGGCAGACAGGCAGGGTTTCCCCGCAAAGGTTAAACCTCAGGACGGGGCTGGACGAGACCGACTCCGTCGTGCCGTCGCAGTTGACGTCCCAGTTGTAGGAAACTACCGGGATATTTCCGGACGGCAGAGGCGTAAACAGGATCCTGCCGCATTCCTGGGGCGTCCAGGTGAAAGCTATCTCGCAGGCCGTTTCTATACAGAAATCCAGGCATTCATAGCCTATCTGTACGCTGGTGACGGAAGTAGGGGGCGGCAGGGTATGAGGGGCTACGGTGACGTCGATGGGCATCTTCTGCAGGCTGAAGCCGGCAACTGCCGGGCCTGTCTCCATCTGGCAAGGGGAGGAAAGTTCGAGGTCGAAGCTGCCCACCAGCATGTCCCAATTTCCGAATCCGCCGGAAGGCAGAAGGCGGCCGTCGGCGTAGAAAAGCTGGTTGAAGAAGGGCGAAACCATGATCCGGGGGTTCTCAAATTGGGTAGCTTCATCCAGCAGGAAACGGGTGTAGTCCAGTTGCGGCCCCATGCCGTTGGAACTTATTCTGTGGATGTAATTGAAATTGTCCGCTAATGGCCCAAAGTTGGTGGGGCCGGCGGCGTACAATCTGCCCTGGTTATCCATGCTTACTTCCCGAAACAGTTCCACTTGTTCGAACCGTAACCCACCGATGTTGTCAAATTCCTGATCCAGTAAAGAGAGAAAGGCCTGGGAGTTGACAAAATCAGAGCCCACAATGGCGATCTGGCCGTTGGGCAATTCCAGGCCGTCGTAGATGTCGTATCCGGACTCGAATTTGACGGCATTGACGACTTCCCCCGTACCTCCGTGGATCTCCACCATGATCCCGTCGTTGTTGGGCGAATCGTTGCCGGTAAGTACGATGTTGCCATTATCCTGGACGCCACCGTCAAATACATTTACGGCGAACAATCCCCGATGGAATTCGTCATCCGGTACCATGACGCCGTCATAATCGTACTGATTAGCCCACTGGATCATTCCTTCGGCATTGATGTTCATGACGAACACCCGGTCCGTACCCGAAGGGGGGGGAGGATAAAAGGGTGGGTTGGCTGCCGGGTTGATGGTGCCTACGACGTAATAAGGAAAGCCCTCCAAAACGGGGTCCGCGTGGCGAATAATGCGGTTGAAGTGTTCCCTTCCGGTTTGCTGGAATTTGCGGCCGAACACCATCTGTCCATTGTCGTCTACTTTCACCAGGATGGACTCGTTGTCCTGAGCCACTCCGTTCACCTGGAAGGGCTCGGTAGCGCCGACCAGCAGGCAAGCCCTGGTATCCTTGACGAACTCGAAATCGTGGAAGATAGAGCCTTCGTCGAGCTGGAAATCCCATTCCAGTTCACCGGTCGTTCGGTTGAACTTGCTGAAGGTGGCATAACGGACGCCGCCCTGCAGGCGCGTGCCGGCAACGTATATCCCGTTGCCTTCGGGGAAGGACTTGATCTTCGTCGGTGTATTATGTGCGGTATCTCCGTAGATCTTGGCGAAGAAGGGGGAGGGCGGGGTGACGGTAACCAGCCCATTGTTGGTGTTCAGCTCATAGGGGAAGCAGTTGCCGTCCACCACTTCGAAAGGAGTGGGGGTTTCGGTAAAGGACAAGGCGGTATTTTCTCCAGCCTGGCCCACCACTGTAAACTCCAGGGTGATGATGGCGGTATTGTCGGTGAAATCCAGTCCCTCCAGCGTATTGGAAAACCAGCAGACAGAGAACTGGTTGTCATTGGGATAATAGGCCTGAGCAGTAAAACTGGGCAGTACAGCGCCGGATACCTGTTCGAATTGCAGCACGTTTGGGTCCCATTCCATCGAGAATTGCAGCCCGCTCACATTGCTGAAGCCATCCGCCAGGATATCGACGGAAATGACATCTCCTGGTTCGGCCTCCACACTGGATGCGGTAAGCGTCAGGAACGGTGCGTCTGGCGCATCGCCCACACAGTCTGTAGGGTCGCCGATCTTTACTCCGATGAAATCCACCACCCTGTCACTCTGAAGGTTCGTTATCTGCACTTCCTCCGGGAAGTCCTCCTCCCATGGGTCGGCTGGGTTCGGAAAATTATAACCGGCCTCCACAAAGCGCCAGCTGGTATTGTTGGCAAAGTCGACATCTCTACCCAGGATCAGCCGGCGCAATAGGAACAGGTCGGCAGTGTTGACGCTTCCCGTGTTGTTTACATCGGCGGCGATCATCGCGTAGGGATTACTCAATGGCGTGATGCCCTGAATGTGCTTCCCCATGACAATAAGATCCCGGACACTCACACATTCGGTAGGGTTGATATCCTTGAAAGGCAAAATGGACAGGTTGCTGTTCGCCGGAAGATCTAAAAAGGAATAGGCGCCGTTGATATCGGATTGGGTGTTATCTTCCACATCGCCACCCAGATAAACCACCACTTCGGGTACCGGCTGGCCGCTCAGGCGGTTGATGTGTCCGGTAATGTCGTAGGGCTGGGCGTAGGTACAGGAAGCTATAGAAAAGAACAGGAGGTATAGAAAGAGCTTTTTCATTGGAGTTGGCGTTTACTGTTTGTCACAGGGGATTATGGTCATGGTGGCCGTATCGGAACAACCCACCTCCAGGTCATTGACCGTCAGGGTATAAGTTGTCCCGTTGGCCGGTGGGGTATCGGTAATGGAGGAGGTGTTTGCCGTTTGGAGTACACCGCTGGCGTCCGTCCACGTCCATTCGTAAGCCAGGAGGCTTTCCTCGCAACTGGATCCGGAATTTTCCGCCGTCAGGACAATGGGGTCGCCCAGGCAGGCACATTCGTTGGGCGCCAGAGGGCAGCCGATGACGGCGGTAATGTCGCACACTTTTACACAGCAGAGGTTGGAGCTGACGGTATAGCACGCATTGGAGGCCGTATACTGGAAGCAGGTATTGTCCTGCAGCGTATATTCCAGGATGAACGGGCTTTCCTGCAGTGCCACCCCGTTCACATACCAGGTATAGGTTACCCCTTCTTCCACAAAAGTAATGTAGGGCTCCACCACATCGCCCGGGCACCAGGTAAGCGGATAGCAATCGATAAACGCCGGCTCCGACGGCGGCTGAATTTCCCGGATCTCGATAATATTGCTGCTGAGGCAAGGCTCACAACCCGAGGGATTGTTGAGCGGCTGGCATTTCGCGCGGTAGAAAATACTGGTAAAATCTCCTTCAATGATGAGGTTGGTATTCTGAATGGTGTTGGAAGAACCGAGCGGCAGCCATTCCTCCTGATCGTAGGAGTACTCCCACAGGATCACGCAGGTGCCCGGGCCGAATCCCACGGCCTCCAGGGTGAAGGCGCTGTTGGGGCAGGCTTCGTACGCCACCAGGCCGGGCTCCGACTCTACGGGTTCCAGCACAGGGGCTTTCAGGACGATGGTATCGCACACCGGCATAGGATCTACGTTGATGCATCGGGTGAAGGCCTTTTCCTTATTCGCGCAGTTGCGTACTACCGCCTTCAGGCAGATATCTTCCGTTGCGGCAGTAATGCCGGGCAGGATGAAACTGGCCTGGCCGCTGTAGTCCGGCAGTTCTGTCTCATTGAGGAACCACTGGATGCTGACAAACTCGCCGGGCGGGCTGACAAAGGGGTCTTCCGGTTGAAGCGCTACCCCGAGAGACAATACATCCCCTTCGCACAACCCTACGGACAGGTTGAAATCGTCGGTGGTGGCCATCTCGAGCGCGGCATTGGTAATGGGGCAGCAAATGCGTAGCGGATATTCAGTGGTGAAGTATTCGCAAATGGCGGGCGCCTCGTCCACGACGAGCTTTGCCCGGAATATCCTTTCCACAAAACCGGCCTCGTTGTCGGTGCAGTCGATGGCAAGCGCGTTGTGGCCGGCAGGGACAGGGAAAGTGAAATCGGTAAAGGGCGCTTCACCGATGTCCTGCCACCCTGATCCGTCGCCGTCGTTGTATTGCCAGATCGGGCTGGCCTGGTCGGTGGTCGGCAGGTTTTGGATGCTGAACAAGATCGGTTCGCCGCTGCAAATCTCTGTAACCAACGCCCCGTCGATCTGGTCCTTGAGCTCCAGCTCCAGCTGGGAAAAATCCGGGATATCGGCCACCATTACTTCAAAACTCTCCACATCGTGGCAACATTGGTTGTCCATGGGGTTGGTAGTACAGCTAAAGCCGGGTTGGTAGTAGTAGGCCGAAAAACTGATCGGGCCAGCGGCCCCTTCGTCGATACATATCTCAAAGGACACCGCGTTGTCGAAACCCGCGTAGTGAGGAGGGGATTCCAGGGGCGCACTGTTCAGTTCTGACAGGGGGAAAGGAGGCGCTGCCGATGGTTGAACGGTAATGGCGGATAAATTTTCGTGATCCGCATACCAAACGACCCGATGGTCCAGCGCCAGGCTGCCGAACTGGGCCGTAAGGGTAAAACAATCTCCGGGGCAGAGCGTATTCGTGGGCATGCCGGAGAGGGTAAGGCCACAGTTCTGCGGGAAAGTGGCCACTTCGACATTTTGGGATTTTTGGATTTGGCCGTTTACCAGTTCATCCGTTTCCACCTGCCAGGCATAGATACCGCCCGGGCTGAAGAAAGGCGCACTGTCCGGGTACGAAAAAGAGGTGCCGTTGATCCCGCTCTCGTCGAAGAACAGGCCGGTATCGGGCAGTTCGTCCGGCGCCGGCTCGCCGTCAGCCAGCTGCAGTATTTTCAGGCGATACGCTCCTGTGTAATTTTCCAGGGCCATCCATTCAAAGCTCAGGGCTTCTCCCGGCATCCAGGAGACAGCCCCGCTCGGAGACAGGAGGAGGAATGCGGCCTCCGATTTAAACAAAGCCTGGCCGCTGTTTTCTTCTTTTAGCGGCAGGAATGAAAAAAGGGCAGTCATCAGGAGAATGGAAAAGGAGTGGATAGTTGCCATAAAAAGAGTTTTGGGATTTGCTATTTTTTACTGGTACCTGGCAATGTTTGAAATGCAAACATAACCCATTAGGCAATGGAAAAGCAGCAACCCTGAGGCTGTAATTTTCTCAGCGGCAATATACTAAAAAAAGACATCCGGCCCCGGATCAATATCAATTTGGCTATTTTGAGTGGACATCCGGCAGGTTTTTTTAAAAAATCGGTACTGACTTGCCAGCCAATGTTCGGGCCCCGTTAGACTTTATTCCAAAATAGTTTTCAGCCGTACAAAATAATTTGGAATGTATTAATGCTCCTTTCCTGCCCGGGTAATTTCCCACAAAAAGGAAGGACTGAAAAACCTTCGGGCCGGCGTAGCTCCGTTCCGTCAATTTTTACTAATTTGTAACGGTATTTTTTAATACTATAAACAAACAACGCGATACGTTGCGCGGAACAGAGCATGAGGCACCCCCAACACAGTGCATACCTGTCCCTATTCCTGGCCCTTCTGCCGCTATTCCTCTATGGGCAGAACAAGGCCGCCAACTTCCGCTTTGAAAAACTGCCTGCCGAAATTGGCTTCTCCAATACCGGCGTCAACGACATCCTCGAGGATCACCAGGGATTCCTTTGGATGGCCACCTGGTCTGGGTTGGCCAAGTACGACGGCTACAGTGTGAAGATGTATCGCCAGCAGCCGGGCAATACCAACGGCCTGAAGAGTAACAAGGTCACCCAACTTTTCGAGGATAACGAGGGCAACCTTTGGGCGGGGACCAACTACACCGGCTTTTACCGCTATAACCGTGCGCTGGATGTCTTCGAACAATATTGTCGCGACCCGGAGGACATGAACAGCCTCAGCAACGACAATGTATGGGCCATATTCCAGGACAGGGAGGGGGTCCTTTGGATCGGCACGGAACGGGGGCTAAACCGATTCCAGCCTGAGGCCGGCCGGTTTGTTCACTACAGGAACGACCCGGCGGACAGCCGCAGCCTGAGCCACGATTTCGTTTACACCATTGCCCAGACTCCCGACGGCTCCCTTTGGGTAGGGACCGAGGAGGGCCTGAACCGCCTGGTGCGCAACGGCGCTGAGGAGTATTTTATCCGCTACAACCTGGCGCCGGCGGGTGTTTCTGACGATGGATTCCTGCCGCACAATTTTGTCTATAAGATCCTGCCTTCCCGTTATGACCCCTTTGTTTTCTGGGTTTGCACCAGTATTGGACTGAAAAAAGTGCGTTTTTCGCCAGATGACCCGGCCTGGCTCGATGTCCGGTTTTACGGCCATGATGCCGGTATGCCGAACAGCCTGAGCCATCCTTTCGTGCCAGATGTGCTGGAGGAGGATGCCGGCCACGTCTGGGTGGCTACCTATAACGGCCTCAACCTGCTGGACACCGAAAGTGGCGAGAGCCGCCATTTTACTTACCAGAAAAACGACCCCGCCAGCCTGAGCAACAACGTCGTGTTGTGCTTGTCAAAAGACCGGACCGGCAACCTTTGGATAGGGATGGACAAGGGGGTGAATAAGCTGAACCTCAACGCTAAGGCTTTCCTGAGCATCCGGCCTGATGCGGGCGGAAATACCTGCAATAATATAACCTGCCTGGCCCCGGCTTCCGGCCAGGCAGGCCTCTGGGCTGGCTCGCGGGGTGGCGGCCTGATCTTTCTTCCCACTGATGGAAAGGGCAGCCTGTCCAACCCGGCCCGCAATTTCCAGATGGGCGCCCCTCAAATGCCGCAATTGGCCGGGTTTATCTCCGGCCTGCTGCTCGACCGCGAAGGCTGGCTGTGGATGGCTACCGACGGGGCAGGCGTTTTCCGGGCCCGGGAAACGGACATTTTGGGGCAGAGTAGAGTGCTGCGGCAATTTCAGCAGTTTACAAAGAGCAATAAACTCAGCGATGACTATGTGATGTCCCTGCTTCAATCGGCCTCAGGTGATGTATGGCTGGGTTACTGGGATAAAGGGCTCGATCGTTATGACCCCGCTACGGGTATCTTCCACCACTATTTGTCTACCGTCGGCCTGTCCGTGAACTTCCAGGAATTTCCGGTCGTACATCTGGGTGAAACGGTAGAAGGAGGGCAACCCTACCTCTGGCTGGGCACCCGGGGCGGCGGTGTTTACAAACTGAAATTCGATGATGAACGCAATGTCCTGGAGCTCGTACAGCGCTTTCGCTCCGAGGTCAAGGGGGAAGGTAGCCTGAGCAATAATTTTATCAATTGTTTTCTGATCGATAAACAGGGCCGGCTTTGGGTAGGTACGGACAGTGGGCTGAACCTGTTGGACAGCAAGGCCGGCAGGTTCAGTTCCTACTACGAACGGAACGGCCTGGCCAATGCCATTGTGCAGTCCATTCTCGAAGATGAAGAAGGCAACATCTGGATCAGCACCCAGCAAGGCATTTCCTGCCTGAGTTTTACCGCCGATACCTTGACGGTGAAAAACTTCGATGCCTACGATGGCCTGCAGGACAATTTTTTCAACGACGATGCTGCCGCTACGACTGCTGTCGGCCATTTGGTATTCGGCGGGGTCAATGGCCTTTCCATTTTCCGCCCCGAAGAGATCCGCCCGGACACCATTCCTCCCAAGATTGCCATCACGGACTTTCGCCTTTTCAACCGTTCGGTGCCCATTGGAAAGCTGAAAGACGGCCGAACAGTACTGACGAAGAGCATTTCCGAAACGGAATTCCTGCAACTGAACTACCGCGACCAGGTGGTCTCCTTTGAATTTACGGGCCTGCATTTCGGTGAACCTAAAAAGCTCCATTATGCCTATCAACTTGAGGGTTTTGACCCCGACTGGGTGTATACGGAAGCCAGCCAGCGCATTGCCCACTACACCAACCTGCCCTACGGTGATTTTATCTTTAAGGTGAAGGCTGCCAATGGCGACGGCCTGTGGAGCGAGCCCGTTGAGCTGCAGCTCTGTGTCTCTCCTCCGTTCTGGTTTACGGGGTGGGCTTATACGCTGTATGCCTTGGCGGCCTTGGCGCTCTTTTACTTCGGCCTGAGGATCACCCAGCTGCGGGCGGAATTCCGCCACAGCCTGGAACTGGAGCGGGTGGAACGGGAAAAACTGGAGGAGGTGAACCAGCTGAAACTTCAGTTTTTTACCAATATCTCCCACGAACTCCGGACGCCTCTCACCTTGATCATCAGCCCGCTGGAGCAGTTGTTGCAAGACCCCATCGACCGTAAGATGCACCGGCTTTTCACCCGCATGCACTTCAACGCCAACCGCCTGCTGACCATGATCAATCAGTTGCTTGACATCCGCAAGAGTGAAGCGGGGGTTCTGAAACTACACGTAGCGGAAGGCGGCCTTGTAGAGTTTTCACGGGAGGTTGTGGCTTCCTTCAAAAATCTGGCCAAGCAACGCAATATCCAGCTTTCCTTTTTTGCGGAGCAGGAAGAGATCTTCGCCTGGTTCGACCACGACCAACTGGAAAAGGTGCTGTTCAACCTGTTGTCGAATGCATTTAAATTCACGAACGACGGCGGCCAGATAACGGTAAGCCTTCGCCAGCCTGGGCCGGCGGAAATCACAGTGGCGGACACGGGAGTGGGTATTCCGGCGGGGCAGTTGGAGAGCATTTTTGAGCGCTTTTACCAGGTGGAAAAAAGCAAGGAATGGGCCCGCAAAGGCGGGACTGGTATCGGACTTTCACTGGCCAAAATGATCGTGGAAAAACACCATGGCAAGATCGAGGTAGAAAGCGAAGAAGGCAAGGGGTCTGCTTTTCGCATCCGCCTGCCGCTGGATAAGAGCCTGTTCACCGAAGAAGAGCTGAGGCCGCTGGAGCAGGTGGCCAATGGCCTGCCGGCCTTCGCGCTGCCCGATTCCCCGGAAAAATTACCCCCTCCGTCCTCCCAAAATGGAGTCCCCTTCCTGAAAGATAGTGGAGAAAAGCCGCTCATCCTATTGGTAGAAGACAACCCCGACATTCGCGGTTACCTGCGAGAGAACCTCGAGGCGGACTATCGGATCAGTGAAGCCTCAGACGGGCAGGAGGGGTTGGAGAAAGCGCTGGCGGAACCTCCTGAGCTCATCATCGCCGATATTGCCATGCCGCGAATGGACGGCATCGAAATGTGCGGCAAGGTGAAATCCAACATCACTACCAGCCACATACCGGTCATTTTGCTCACGGCCCGCACCTCGCTCGTATTCAAGGTCGACGGATTGGAGACGGGCGCCGACGATTATGTAACCAAGCCCTTCCACATGCGCCTGCTGGCCGCCCGCATCAGAAACCTCATCAACACCCGCCGTGCCCTGAGGGAACGCTTCGCTAAGAACTTCGACCTTAGCCCTTCTTCCCTGCCGCTCAACTCGCTGGATGAAAAACTGCTTTCCCAGATCAAAACAGTGGTGGAAAGGCACATCGATGACAGTAATTTCTCCGTTGACCAGCTTGCCACTGCCCTCAATATGAGCCGCATGCAGCTGTACCGCAAACTGAAGGCACTGACCGGAAAATCGCCCAACCGGATCATCCGCAGCTTCCGCCTTAAACGGGCGGCCCAACTCCTGGAATCCGGACAGTACAACGTCTCGGACGTAACTTACATGGTGGGGTATAACGACCTGAAATCGTTCCGCGACCAGTTCAAAAAAGAGTTCGGGGTGTGCCCGTCGGGATATGAAGGCGGAGGCCCGGGCGAGGCAGGCGGGAATTTATAAGGTGCGGCTTTTTAGTGCTACCTTGTACGGATAACGCTTTTACAACCATACGATCTTAAACAATGAACATCAACGACACTTACGATCCCGGCCATTATCAGGCCAATGCCGGCCGTTACGACAACATGAAGTACCGCCGTTGTGGCCGAAGCGGCCTCCTCCTGCCGATGATCTCTCTGGGGCTATGGCACAACTTCGGACATACCGATAATCTGGAAACCGGGCGGAACATTTTACGCACTGCCTTTGACCATGGTATTACCCATTTCGACCTGGCCAACAACTACGGGCCGCCCTACGGCGCTGCCGAGGAGAACTTCGGGCATATCTTTCGGAGAGACTTCCGGCCCTACCGCGACGAGCTCCTCATCTCCAGCAAAGCGGGCTGGGACATGTGGCCGGGCCCCTATGGCAACCTGGGCTCGCGCAAATACCTCATCGCTTCCCTCGACCAGAGCCTGAAGCGCATGGGCCTGGAATACGTCGATATTTTCTACCACCACCGCCCCGACCCCGAAACGCCTCTGGAGGAGACCATGGGCGCCCTGCATCATATCGTACAACAAGGAAAGGCGCTTTACGTGGGCATCTCCCAGTACGATGCGGCGCTTACAGCAAAGGCCGCCCAAATATTGCGGGAAATGGGCACGCCCCTGCTCATCCACCAGCCGCGCTACAGTATGTTCGACCGTTGGGTGGAAAATGGCCTGCTGGATGAACTGGAACGGCAGGGAACAGGCGCTATCGCTTTCTCCCCACTCGAACAGGGCATACTGGCCGGCAAATACCTGAAAGGGTTTCCCGAAGACAGCCGCGCGGTAAAGGACGCCCGCTATCTGAATAAGGATAAAGTGACAGAGGATCAACTGGATAAGGTGCGGCAGCTCAATGTCATTGCCGAAAGGCGCGGGCAGAGCCTGGCCCAAATGGCCATAGCGTGGCTACTGAAAGACGAGCGCATCACCACTGTCCTGGTTGGCGTCAGCCGGCCCCAGCAACTGCTGGACAACATCGGAGCACTGGACAACCTGGCCTTCAGCGGGGACGACCTCAGGGAGATCGAAGCAATTTTGAAGTGATTTCAAAAAAAATGCCGGGCTGAAAGGGAGGCCAGCCCGGCAGTAAACTAAGTAATGTATGTTCTTTATAGCCAGTCCTAAAACAGGTTATAACCTGTGTATATAGAGGAGCAGAGGCGCAGAAAATGCGAAATCAATAATCAATCATCACCAAATATTTAATCCTCTGCGCCCTCTGCGCCTCTACATCAGGTTTTACCCTAATGTTTCAGGAACTTGGCGGAGTAAACTTCTGTGTCCGTATAGATCTTCAGGATGTAAAATCCGCTCAACAGGTCGGCGACCTGTATGGAGGAATACGGATTGCCCACCGTTTTCAGCAGCCTTCCGTTCCGGTCGAATACCTGGACGCGCTCAATGTTGTCCAGCCCTTCGATATAAAGTTGGGAAGAGGCCGGGTTGGGATACAGCTTGATGCCTGCGGCAATGGGCGTTACGGTACTGAGCACCACCTCTTCGTCGTCGTAACTGGTGAGGTTGTCAAAACAGATACCGCCGTTGGTGGTGGTGCCTTCCTGGGCGAGGATCTGAAACTGGATCTCGGCGACCTGATCCTGGTATAAGACGCCATCAAATGTGGTGAGCCAGGAGGGTATGTTGAAGCTGCTGAAGGGAATGTAAAGCTGCCCCCATTCACCCGATGGGTTGGCTAGTACGCCGCCGACGGTCCGGTGCCATTCCTCTGTACCGCCGGTACTGTTAACAAATAACTTGACTACGAAGGAGACGTTGCCGGGCGCATCGGCGGGCTCTGGCACCTTGTACCAGAAGCTGATGCCAAGGTGTTCCGTCATATCGGGAAAGACCCCGCTGACCGTGTCGGCTGGGAGGAACTGTACATCCACGCTGCCGCCCCATCCCTGGTCGCCAACGAGATGATAGGTGAGACAGCCGGCGCCGGCGCCCTCGGCTGCATCGCTGGAGGCAACCAGCGAGAAACTGCCATCGGTGCTGTTGATCCAGCTGCCTACATTGTTCTCCGGATCGTCAAGGGTATTCAGTTTGAAGCCCTCGTACAGGGTAACGTCGCCGGCCGTATAGCTGGTCAGGTTGTCGAAGCAGATGACGCCGTTGGTTTCCAGCCCTACCGAACTGGTCACGATCTGGATCTCGATGGTGTGTATCTGGTCGAGATAGAGGATGCCGTCGTAGGTCGCTTCCCAGGAAGGAATGGCAAAGTTGGCGAACGGGATCTTGGCCTCCTGCCATTCCCCGGAGTTGTCGCCGATGACGTTGCTCAGAGCGGCGTGCCATTGTTCTGTTTGGGTGCCATCTCCGCTGTTGATGAATAATTTGACGTTGAGGCTGACCCCGGCAGTGACACTGGCCGGTTGGGTGGCCTTGAAGTTGAAGCGGATGCCTTCGTCTTCTGAAAGGTTGGGGAACAATTCGCCGTTGTTCGTAAACTGCATGTCAACGCTTCCTCCCCAGCTTTGGTCGGCGATGAGGATATAGTCCAGACAGGCGGACCCGGTTCCTTCCACTGCGTCGGTGGAACTGCCCAGGGAATAGCTGCCTTCAGTACTGTTGATCCAGTTGCCGATGGAGCCAACCACGTCGAAGCTCTCGAGCAAGGCGCCTATATTGCTGGAGCCGCCTCCATAGGCGCTCAGGGCGTCGATCAGGAGCTCTCCTGTGGTGGTAATGCCCGCCCCCGCAACGATCTGCATCTGGATCTCTTTGACCTGGTCGAGATAGAGAACGCCATCGTAGGTGGTCAGCCACGAAGGAATGGCAAAGCTGGAGAAGGGGATCCTGGCCTGTACCCAGTCGCCCGACATATCGTTGATCACTCCGGTAAGGGAAGCGTGCCATTCTTCGGTTCCGCCCGTACTGTTGATGAAGATCTTGGTCGTCCAGTTGACTGTATTGACATCGCTTGCCGGGGTGATGACTTTATACCAAAAGCTGATGCCCTCCGTCTCTGACAGGTCTCCAAATGTAGCTCCATCCGGGACCATCTGGATGTCCACACTGCCGCCCCAGCTCTGGTCCGCCACGAGGTTATAACTGAGAGCGATCGAGCCGCTGCCCTCCTTAGCATCCGCCGAACCAGTAAGGGTGAAACTGCCGGCATCAGTATTTTTCCAACTTCCGATCACTGCCGGGTCGTCAAAGCTTTGTAAAAGGATATCCTGTGCAGAGGCTATCCCACTGAAGAGAACGCAGGCTGCCAAAATGGTGTAAAATCGCTTTTTCATAGGTTGAGTTTTTTGTTCGATGAATTGTTTATGTTGAATACCTGGACTGATCAAATGCCTGCCTTCGCCTTTTCCTGCGCCAAGTTTGTGGCAGAGGGTAAAGATTTCGAAGGATAGGGTCCGTATGTATTGGCATTCCTATCATTGAATCACCACGGTTCTGGCCGTTCTTTGGCCTTCTCTTTCCACTACCACCAGAAAAATGCCTTTTCCGAACTGAAGCGGGATGTCCATTGCCGGCGCCGTCATTGTTTTTCGGAAAACCAACCTGCCTGTTGAGTCGTAAACAGAGGCTTGCGCTCCGGATTGCCCGCTCACTTGTAGGTGAAGGACATCGTGGGCGGGATTGGGGAAAACGCGGACAACCGGCACTGCGGCAGGAACGGTACTACCGGTAACCACCCCATTTTCCGACCTGATCACCAGCATGTCGTTGCGCAGTTCGAGCGTATCGGACCAAACCTCATTGCCGTTGTCGATGGTGACCTTGTAGGTTCCTTTGAACCCACGCAGGTGAAACTCGCCGTTGGCGTTCGTCAACCCGCTTTGTTCGGTCCACCATTGGTTGAAGACCAGGTCGATAAAGGCCTCACCGGCGGGTTTGAGGGTCCAGTTCTGGTAGAACATAGGAGCGTTGCTATGCCAGTGGGCCCCGTCCCAGAAACCCCACATCATAAATCCGTCGGTGCTGGGGTGGCTGAAAACCATGGTGAGAAAATCGCGGAGGTAAGTGGCTGCCAATTCGTCATCGACAGCCTCGTTGGTATCGTACTCCGTGATCTTGGCGGTAGTGCCGAAGGTATTGTAGAAGTCCTCCAGGATGTCATACACAGCATAGATCGAAGTGGGGAAACCGCCGATATGGCCCTGGAATCCAATGCCATCGAGTTGGACGCCTGCATCGATAAGCTCCTGGGCGAACTGTTTTTTCAGGTCATAGAGCCCTCCGCCTGTATTGGCCTGGCTGATGGTCACATAGTCGTTGAGATACGTTTTGGTGTTGGGGTCCACCTCGGCGAGTTTTTGGAAGATCTCGGGGTAGATCTCCCTGCCGGTGGGATAGCCCGGCTGCCCTTGCAGGGCGTATTCGAGGTCGCGGTTGGTGGTGATCTCGTTGAGCACATCCCATTCGTCGATATTACCGGCGATTCCGGGGTAGGAAGTAATCTCTTCGATGTGATCGAAGATGCGGTTTTTAATGTACTCCGGGTCGTTTTGGTTGGCCTGTATGTCGGGCGGCATGTTGCTCCATCCCGGCCAGACGAGGTTGTGCCCCCGGATCCGGATACCGTGGTTGCGGAGCCACTGCACCGCATTGGCCGTTTGGGGTTTGGGCGTGATCCAGTTTTGTTCCCAGCCCGGCCATTTCAGGGCATTTTCAAAGACCACCCAGTTGAAACCGTGGCCCCGCCCGTCGAGGTCGAGCAATTTGGCTTCGTAGGTAGGGTTGTGGCTATGGTTGCCGGCAAAAAGCCGGGAAACCACGGCCGAGCCGAATGCAAAATCGTGTTCCAGCATTTCCACCGTTACGGCTGCTCCGGGAATGGGAACGCCATTTGCATTTTCTACCCGTACGGTGAGGTTGGCTTTTCTGATCTGTTCGATGCGCTGTGCGGCTTCCGCCCGCCAGGGAGCGTCGGGTTCCCAGCCGCCGTATTGGTCGTTGTGAGTTTGGTTGGGCAATTCATCTACCGTCAGGGCAGTACCGTAATCGAGGACAGCCAGCCCGCCGATCTCGACTGTCTGGGGTTTCCAGGCCAGATGCAGCCCTATCGTCAGTCCGGCGGCTGAATAATTGCGGTTGGCATCGAATGGAATGAGATACTGCGTCCATTGGCCGGATAAGCTGAAAGTGAGATAGGCTTCATTTTCATAGGTCGAGGAGTTTTGTACGAACAGGCTTACCTGCCCCTCGTTGTTCTCTGCCCGCAGCCAGATGGCCAACAGGCAGGCGCTGCCCGAACTAATCGCCCGTACGTTTTGTATGCCGTACCCTGCATCCCACTGGTTATTGCCGCTGTTGTTGACCGCGATGCGTATCTTTTGGGAAAAGGGCTGGCCCGAGGCCGGCTGGTTCCCGGCGTTGATGTCGCCCCACCAGAAATCGCTGTTCAGGTTTGCCGCTTCTGTGTTGTTGAGGGCCCAGCTGCCGGCGGGAAGGCCGTATTCGGTTTGCAGGTAATTCTGTAATGCAGTGTGGTAGGCATCCTGTGCCTTGCCGGCGAGGCTAACCAGAAGGAGCGCTAGTATTGAGATGGATCGGTTCATAAAACTCTTCACTTGTGATGATACCAAAAGTAAGCGTAGAGCGATAGAAGTATGCGGGGTGTTTTGCTCAAAAATGGGGGGTGTTTGATGCTATGGCATTACAATAGATTGCAGGTGTGAAAAAAATGCTATTTTGTTGATGCGGTCTTTCAACCTGAACCAAACATCTAGTATGAAAAAATCCGGTACCCTCCTTTTGCTCGCGGCAGCTATCTGCCTGTGGCCCCTTTTTTCAGCTGCCCAGCCTCTGACGCTCAACCAACAGGGATATTTTGAAAAGCAGGGCATCAACGTCCTGGTATTCAGCAACTGGTACAACGGCCTGTTCAGCGACTCCAAGATCAGTGGGGTGGAGATCATTCATCACGGAGTGCGCACCGCCACCAACGGGGACGTTCGGCTGCATAACACACCGGAGCAGTGGGATGCCATCCCGCAGTTCGTCGAACGCAAGATAGATGAAGCAACCAATACCATCGAGGCCCATCTGAGGTATCCGGACTACGATTTCGACTACCGCATCAAGGCAGTGGCGGACGGCGATGAGATACGCCTGAGCGTACATCTGGAGAAGCCCCTGCCGGAGGCCCTGCGCAACCGGGCCGGGCTGAACCTGGAATTCCTGCCGTCCGCCTATTTTGAGAAGGCCTATCTCGCCGACGGGCAGGCGGGCATCTTCCCGCTTTATCCCAGTGGCCCTACCCAAAAACAGGGCGATGGCAGCACTTTCCCTCTTCCCATTGCCGGAGGCAGGAAGTTCGTCCTGGCGCCGGAGGACCCCGAACGCCGGATCACCATTGAAGCCCTGACGGGGTCCCTTTCCCTGTATGACGGCCGCAATAAAGCGCAGAACGGCTGGTACGTCCTGCGCACGCTCCTCCCGTCCAACCAGACGGGTAAGGCCGTTGAGTGGTCGATTCGGATAAATGCCCTTCCCGATTGGGTGCGCCCGCCGATGATCGCCCATTCCCAGGTGGGGTATCATCCTGATCAGCAAAAAGTCGCCGTCCTTGAGCTGGACAAGAACGATGAGCCTCTTCCAACGGCCCGCCTGATGAAACTGGATGAGAACGGCGCGGCTAAAGAGGTACTGGTGGGCGCCGCCCGCCCCTGGGGCGGTTACACCCGCTACTACTACCTGTCCTTCGACTTCAGCCCGGTGCAGGAAGAAGGGCTTTACTTCATTGAATACGGATTGCAGCGTACCCGTCCCTTTCCCATTGGGCGTTTCGTTTTTGAAAAAGCCTGGCAACCTACGCTCGATGTGTTCTTCCCGGTGCAAATGGACCACATGACAGTCAACGAAGCCTATCGCATCTGGCACGGTGCTTCTCATCTCGACGATGCCCTGCAAGCGCCTGTCAATCACGAGCATTTTGACCTTTACGCCCAGGGGCCAACGACGGACACTCCTTACCAGCCGGGAGAACACATTCCGGGGTTGAACATAGGCGGCTGGTACGATGCCGGCGATTACGACATCCGAACCCAAACCCAATATTACGTGGTGAGGAACCTGGTACATGCCTGGGAGGATTTCCGCATCGAACGAGACGAAACCACCATCGACCAGGCCTCCCGCTACGTAGACATTCACCATCCCGACGGCAAACCCGACCTGCTTCAGCAGATCGAACACGGGGCACTGGCGCTGGCCGCCCAGCACCGGGCGGTTGGGCATGCCATTCCGGGTATCGTCGCTGCCCATTTGCATACTTACCACCACCTCGGAGACGGTTCTACGAAAACCGACAACCTCGTGTATAACCCAAAACTCGACAGCCTCGAATCAGACGGCCTTTCCAGCGGCTCCTTCGACGACCGCTGGGCATTCACCAGCCGGTCCACTCCACTCAACTATGGCTCGATCGCTGCTCTGGCAGCCGCCAGCCGGGCCCTGCGCGGCTACAACGATGAACTGGCCGACGAGTGCCTGTCTACCGCCGTAAAAGCCTGGGAGGAGGAGCACAGCCACGAACCTTTCCTTTTCCACCACGGCAATACGACCGGCGGCCGGCTGGACGACGAGAAGTTGAAAGCAACCGTTGAACTATTGATCACCACCAAAGAAGATAAATACCGCCAAAGCCTGGCCGAACAGTGGCCTACGATCGAGAGCCGGTTCGCCCAGAGCGCCGCCCTCGCCGTTTACGCAATGCCTTTTATGGATAAGGAATACGCTCAAAAACTGGAAGGCCTCGTTCGGAAATACAAGGAACAGGTGGATCAATTCAGGAAAGAGAACCCTTTTGGGGTGCCTATCGCTACCGGCGGCTGGGCGGGCAGCGGGCAGGTGATCGCTTTTGCCCAGACGAATTACCTCCTTCATAAAGCTTTCCCCGGCATCATCGGGAAAGAGGAGGCCTTTCAGGGATTACACTACATCTACGGCTGCCACCCCGGGTCGAACCTCTCTTTTGTTTCCGGGGTGGGCACGGTGTCCAAAAAGGTGGCCTATGGCACCAACCGGGCGGATTATTCGTTCATCGCCGGGGGCGTCGTACCCGGGGTGCTGATCCTGCAGCCTGATTTTCCGGAAAATAAGGAAGACTGGCCGTTCCTGTGGGGAGAGAACGAGTACGTCATCAGCGTGGGCTCCAGCTACCTGTATCTGGTGCACGCAGTACAGGGCCTGCTGGACAGGGGAAAGTACTGATCTATGATAAGCGCTACTTTTGAATTGGGCATGGCCTCGATCTTGTTTAGCGGGAACGAAATAAGTTACCAGCGTGGGCGGATGCCCGGGGCATAGGGAAAATGGAGCGACTGGTAGTATTCAAGACTCTGTTTGGGCTGTTCCAGGCCCGGGGGGATCTCCATTTTAGAAAAGGACTGAAAATAGGACAGGCAGGCGTCGCGCCACCATCGGGCTTCTTTTTCCTGGATCTCCAGGTGCATGCTCACCTGCCTGAACCGTTCTCCGTCGATATGTCCTTCGATGCTGTTCCATTTTTCCCGGAGCCGGCCTACCTCCGAAGCGCCCTGGTGATACCGCTGGCAAAGTTCTTCCCAGAGTGTCCTACCGGTCGGCAGCACATGGCCCCAGGGTACGTGATGGAACCAAAGCAGAAAGGGGAGCGGGCATTGCTCCATATCGGCGAACCGGGCCCTGGATCCGGGGGAATATTGTTCCAGGGCGTTGCTGCCGCTTTCGGTACGGTTGAAGCCCAGCCCTTGCTCATCGGCTTTATGGTAATATACCGATGTCCAGTCAGCTCTCGACATTTCCTTTACCCAGGGCCCGGGGCCGTAGTGATGGCCGGCAGCCATGATGTGATGTAGCCCCAGCGGCGTCATATAGTTGACGCAGGTTTCGTAAGAGGAAGCAAGCATGCTGGAAATAATGGCCAAGGCGCCAGGGTCGTGGGTGAACGACAGCTCCGCCCATTCCCGGAAAATATCCGCCGAAGAGCGGTACGGATCCCAGGCCAGCTTTCCGAAAGCGAACCAGTCTGCCTGCCCGAAAAGGTTTCCCGTCCAGTTGCGGGCGGTCCCGATATTGGCCACACCGGCTATGCCGGTTAACGTATGCCCATGCAGGCTGCCGTCGATGATCTTTGCAACGGATGACCCTTTCCCTTCCGCATAGGTATCCGTTTGCAGTATTTCCTCATACATTTTTGCCAGCCCTACCAGGTGGGTCCCCTGGCCGAGGTACTCTTTGGTGATCTGGAATTCCATCATCAACGGAGTCTGGGGCATGGCGCCGAACAGGGGGTGGACGGGTTCGCGCGGCTGGAAGTCGACGGGCCCGTTCTTTACCTGGATGAGGACATTTTTCCGGAATTGGCCGTCGAGGGGCACAAATTCATTATAGGCCTGCTTGGCCCGGTCTTCCGGCTCTTCCTCGCTGTAGACGAATGCGCGCCACATGGCCACCCCCCCGAAGGGCTCCAGGGCATCGGCCAGCATGTTGGCCCCGTCGGCGTGGTTGCGGCCGTAGTCCTGAGGGCCCGGTTGCCCCTCCGAGTTGGCTTTCACCAGGAAACCGCCAAAATCCGGTATGAGGCGGTAGATCTCCGCCGCCTTGTCTTTCCACCATTGCCTGACTTGTGGGTCCAGCGGGTCGGCAGTAGATAAGCCTCCCAGTTCGATGGGCGCGCTGAATCGTGCCGTGAGGTAGAGTTGGATGCCATATGGGCGGAAAACATCGGCCAGGGCAGCGGCCTTTTCCAGGTAATCGGATCTGAATATCAGTGCGTTGGCGTTGACGTTGGTCACTACTGTCCCGTTGATGCCGATGGAGGCGTTGGCCCGGGCGTAGTCGATGTACCGTTGATCGATATACTCGGGCAGCTCGTGCCAATTCCAAATCGAAAAGCCGGCATAGCCTCTCTCAACGGTCCGGTCGAGGTTGTCCCAATGGTTGAGCACCCGGAGTTTTACCTTGGGGTTCTCGATGATGCGAAGGTTGTCGAGCGGTTTCTGCATCTGGATCAACCGCAGCAGGTGGAAAGCGCCGTAAAGGATCCCCTTGTCGTCTTTAGCGGCGATAGCCACCTGGTTATCCCTGCTGAGCAGCATGAACCCCTCCGGCTGGAGTTCCTTGGCGTCTTCTTCGGAAATGAGGCGGCTGATAGCCTGTGATTTTCCAATGACGCAGGCAACGATCCCACCGGCATTTCCAGGTTCCTGTACCCACGGAACGGCTTGGCCGAGCATAAGCGACAGGCCACTGGCCAGCTCGCTGCCAGCCGCCTTCAGAATGGGGCGGTCTCCGTCGATAAATACCTGTCCAAGTTGTTGCAGGTAGGCGCTCCTGCGCTCTTCCGGCTCTATCTTGTCATACCTCAACCATAAACGATAACCATCCTCGGCTTTGAGCTGGTGAGCGGATAGAAGGAATAGGGCCAGGGACAAAAGGAATATTCTGGGACGCATGGTATTGGATTGTAGGCGAAACTAAAAAAAAACAGACACCTCACAATCGATTGCGCCATTATTTTTCAACAATCGCCCTGAACGAAAAACTTTTGTTGCGCAATATCGTATTGTAATTGCGTATAATTTGCACATTTGCCCCTCAAGACAATGGGAAATAAGAAGAAAGCCGTTACGATCCATGACCTGGCGGAAGAACTGAACGTATCGCCTTCCACGGTCTCCCGGGCACTGAACGACCATTCCAGCATAGGGAAGCAGACCAAGAATGCGGTTAGGAAGCTTGCCGAGGCAAGAGGGTACCGCCCCAATGCCATTGCTTCGTCGCTCCGGACCAACCGCTCCAACACCTTTGGGATTATGGCCCCCTGGATTAACCGGCCCTTCATCTCCTCCTTGATCTCAGGGGCAGAAGAGGCAGCCAGGGAATCAGGGAATCGGGTGATCATTTCCCAATCGTATGATAATAGGGAGCTGGAGAAGGAAAACCTCCAGGTACTGTATGACAGCAGGATCTCTGCCCTCATCGTCTCCCTGGCGATGGAGACGACAGATTACAGCCATTTCGGCCTCTTTGCCAAAAATGGGATACCGGTGGTATTTGTCGACCGTTTTCCGGCCCGGAACGATATTCACAAAGTGCACATCAATAATTTCAGTGCTGCTTTCGAAGCAACGGAACATTTGATCGGCCAGGGCTGCCGGCGGATTGCCCACATCGGCGGCGGCCGGCATCAGGGCATTTATGAGGACCGGTGGTCGGGATACATTGCCGCTCTGAAGAAAAATAATCTTCTGGTGGACGAATCTCTTATCCTTCAGGCTACCTCTCTGAGCGCCGAAGAGGGGATGAGGCTTACCGAGCAGCTATTGGATAACGCCCATCCGCCCGATGGTATCTTCTGTGCGAATGACACGACGGGGGTTAGTGCAATACGATGCGCCAAAAGCAGGGGAATAAAAATACCGGAAGAACTGGCGATCATAGGGTTCAACGACGATCCTATCTGCGAGATCATCGACCCGCCGCTTTCCTCCGTTCACCATCCCGCAATAGAAATGGGCAAAGCCGCTGTTCGGCAAGCTCTGGCGATTCTGCAGGGCAATCTTGAAACAGAATCCGAGAGTAGCGTCACCCTCGATACTTATGTGGTGGCCAGGGCTTCCTCCGACAGGAAAATGGATAGTGCCTTAACCGCCGGCATTGTCACTCTTGAAGAGGAAAATGTGCCGGACAACAGCAGCGCCGGTAAAAAGAAAAAGTAACTGGACGGGGTTATTTGCTCCTTAGTAAGTAAGTGGACAAATTAAATTTGAGTATAAAAAAGAGCTCAAATTTAAGCGGCAATGGAAATTGCCGCTTAAAGATGGCCTTCAAGCGCTAATTTTCCATTAGCGCTTGAATTATTACTTAAATATTTCTGTCCACTTACTTAAGAGCTTGGACAGAAATACTTAGACACACATAGAAATATTGAAATACATTGCCCGCCCAAGCAGGGCGCGGGTTCCAAAGCATTTTTACGTATTTCCATGTATTTCTCTATTTCAGTCCAGGTAAGTACTTATTTCCACCACACTTTCCTTGAGTCCTGGTGCTTTTGCCGTAACCCTGATCGTGCCTTTAAGGCCTTCCTGCGAGCGAACTATCGCCAATGCAAGCCCGTTAAACGCTTCGCGCTTTTTTGAAGAGAACTCAAGCAGGCCTGCCGGGTTTCCATTGTCTGTAGCGACAATTTCTCCCGGGCCCTCGATGCTGAATTCGATCCTATTGCTTGCGTTAGGAACCAGGAGTCCGTTGCTATCCATTACCCGGACGGTAATAAAGGACAGGCCTTCCCCATCTGCATTTATTTCAGTGCGATCTGCAGCTGCCCGCAATGCCGTTGGTTCGCCCGTAGTTTGCAGGGTTTGCTCTGCCCAGGGCTTCCCATTTTTGTAGGCGACTGCCTTCAGCTCACCGGGTTCGTATTTGACATTGTCCCAACGGAGCCGGTATTCGTAGGGGCCCTTTTTCTTTTTACCCTGTGATCGTCCATTGAGGAACAGCTCCGCTTCATCTCCGGAAGTGAAAATATGTACCGGCGTCACTTGGCCTGTCCGTTCAGGCCAGTTCCAATGCGGTAAGATATGTACCATGGGCAGATCCGGACGCCAGCGGGATTGATAAAGGTAAAAGCGGTCCTTTTTGAACCCCGCCAGATCGATAATTCCGCAATAAGAACTGCGGGCCAGATAATAAGGCGTAGGCTCCCCCAGGTAATCCCATCCCGACCAAACAAATTCCCCCGCAACGTACGGATGGCGATCCTGGGAAGCAAAGACCTTATCGGCTGAAGCCCCGAAAGCCGAGGTATAGAGCTCGTAAGCGCTCACCGATTTCGTTTCCGGATCCCCGCCGGCGCCATCTTCCGCAGGGGCGCTTATTCCATCAAAAACCGGGAATAGATAGGCGCCTCTCGTACTTAATGCCGAGGCCGTTTCACTGCTAAGGATCAGTTTATCGGGAAATGCCTCGTGAAAAGCCGGGTATAACGGAGGCGTCCTGATTCCCTTCAGATGGGCATAAGCCGGAGCATCTCTGATCCCTTCACCCTGATAATTCAGGCTGAGCACTTCTATGGCTTCCGGAAAGGGCATTCCCGGTTTGGCAAAATTTATCGAAACCGTAGAAGGGCGGGTATTGTCCTCTTCGGTTACTATGGCACGCAATTTTTGCGCTAAAGCAGCGCCTTCTTCTTCGGTGTATTGTTCACCCACTTCATTTCCATAACTCCACATTATTACAGAAGGATGGTTGCGGTCACGCCTGATAAAGGACCTGATGTCCTGCTCATGCCAATCTGGAAAGATCAGGTGAAAATCGAGGGGTGTTTTCTTTCGTTCCCAGGAATCAAAGACCTCATCCACTATCAGGAAACCCATTCTGTCGGCCAGCTCCAGCAATTCGGGCGCCGGCGGATTATGGGCCATGCGAATGGCATTACAGCCCATCTCCTGCAGGATCTCCAGTTGTCTTTCTGCAGCCCGGGTGTTAAAAGCCGCTCCCAGGGCGCCCAGGTCATGATGCTGGTTTACACCCTTGATGGGAATGGCTTCCCCATTAACCAGCACCCCTTTTTCGGGATCAAAATTCAAAGTGCGGATACCAAAGCGCGTCTCGTATGTATCGATCTCTTCGCCATTGGAATATAAACGGATCAGCGCTACATAAAGGTGGGGTTTTTGAGTGGGCGGCGGGCCCCAAAGCAAAGGGCGCCTTACTACGGCCGAGTCGGTTATCCTAATGGATTCTCCGGCGGGTACGGTGGAAGTTACGCCTGAGAACGCGGCAACAGGTTTTCCGGAACGTTTGAGATCGCCATTTAGCTTGTATATCTCCGTCCTGACTTCAACGGCATGTTCCGAATTGGAATCGTTATCTATTTTGGCCTCCAGGCCCACTACCGCTGATTCCTTAGAGACAGTTCCCGCGCGGATGAAGGCGCCCCAATGGGCGACGTGTATAGGATGGGCCTTGACCAGCCATACATTTCGATAAATACCTCCTCCCGGGTACCACCTTGAAGAATGAGGTGGGTTATCCAACCGGATAGCTAGCTGATTGTCCTTCCCGGGTTTGAGGTAAGGGGTAAGATCTAACCGCCAGGAATTGTAACCATAGGGCCAGCCGCCAACCAGGCGCCCGTTCAACCATACCATGGCATAGGACATAGCCCCGTCGACATCCAGAAAGATGGATCTGCCGGCATCGGACTCCGGTATGTCCAGCTTTCGCCTGTACCAGGCCACTCCATGGCTGGGAAGGCGCCCCATGCCGCCCCCTACTTCAGCGTCCTGGCCTTCCTGGAAGGGCCCTTTAATGGCCCAATCGTGCGGCAGGTTGACTGTTTCCCAGGCACTGTCCTCAAAGTCATTCTGCACGAATGGAAAATCGCTGCCCGGGTCGCCTTCGGGGCGTACATGGCGTTTCGAAGGGTCCAGGATAAAATCATTGCCGGAAGGCAAAATCCACTTTTTCAAGACCTCCTGTCCGGATTCCACCTTTACCGCTTCGGTGGGTTTGGAATCTGCTACTTTATTATCATTGTGGCCGGCCACCTCAGGGCGAAGGTCATAGATCAACTGGTCCGGCTCCGATCCGTATTTCATGAAGCGCCAGCCCTTATTGATGGAAATCCTTTCTCTTTGTTGTGCTTCAGAAGGAGAGGGGGCCTGGCTGGGCCATCCTAAAGTAACCCCGGATAGCAGGAATAGAAATGTTGGAACGTTAAAGTACATAGCATCATCAGTTGTTATTTATTGAGGTGATTGAGTTCTTAAAACATGCAAGTTCGCATAGAATGGTGCTGATCAATTCACCAAAAATATCGTATATTTCACAATCGATTGCACCAAAATCGGGCCTTTCTTTACCTAAATCAGGGGAACAGTGTGCTCTTTTTCAAAACCATCAATGATCCACAGGACGCGTAAGATAAGAATCGTCATTCTTTTGGCATTGGCATTGGCGCAGGCAACCTTTGTTTCCGGTAAAGCCACCCTTCCGAAGCTGATCAGCGACGGCATGGTGCTGCAAAGAAATGCGGAGGTGAAAATATGGGGCTGGGCAAATGCCGGTGAAAAAGTGGCCATAGCCTTCGGCGGTTCGGTTTATACCACCTCGGCGAATGGTTCCGGGGAGTGGGAAGTAGAACTGTCCGGACTGAGTGCCGGCGGGCCCTACCAGATGATGATCCTATCCGATGACACCATAACGATAAACAATATTCTAGTAGGGGATGTGTGGGTGTGCTCCGGCCAGTCCAATATGGAACTGTCCATGGAGCGGGCCCGGCCGCTTTACCAGGAGGAGATCGCTAAGGCCCAAAATCCCTACATCCGGTATTTCGAAGTGCCAAAGACGTATGATTTCAAGGGCCCGCGTGGTGATCTGTCCGGAGGGCAATGGCAATCTCCCGGGCCGGAAAGTGTTTTAAGCTTTTCGGCGGTTGCCTATTTCTTCGCGCTCGAATTATTTGATACGTACGGCGTTCCCGTTGGCTTGATCAATACAAGCCTGGGCGGTTCGCCTGCCGAGGCATGGATCAGCGAAGAGGCATTGAAACCGTTTCCGGAGCACTACCGCGAGGTGCAGCGGTTTAAAGACGATTCACTGATCGTACAAATAGAAACTCAGGATAAGGCCCGCATCGAAAAATGGTATAGGGATCTGAACAGCCTGGACGCCGGGTACAGGGATCCGGATAATCTCTGGTACGGTGCGGAGTTGAACACATCCGGCTGGCGCGAGATGATGGTTCCGGGCTATTGGGCCGGAGAGGAGATAGGGAAAGTGAACGGCGTGGTTTGGTTCAGGAAGGAGGTGCAGGTTCCGGCATCCGAAGCAGGTCAGCCCGCACGGCTGTTAATGGGAAGGATCGTGGATGCCGATTCCGTTTTTGTCAATGGGGTGTTCGTCGGCGCCACCAGTTATCAATATCCGCCGAGGCGGTATACTATCCCGCCTGGAGTCCTGAAAGCAGGCAAGAACATAATTACCGTACGAGTCATCAGCAATATCGGGGAAGGAGGTTTTGTGGCGGATAAGCCCTATGAGTTGATCACTGCCGGCTCAACCATCGGCCTGAAAGGCCCATGGAAATACCAACTGGGCGCCACGATGGCCCCCCTTGCCAGCCAGACGTTCATCCGCTGGAAGCCCGCCGGCCTGTATAATGCTATGCTTGCCCCTTTACTGAACTACCGGATCAAAGGCGTAATTTGGTATCAGGGAGAATCGAACACCCAAAGGGCGGAAGAATACAAGGAATTGTTCCCCGCCTTGATTCGGGATTGGAGGGCCAATTGGGGGCGGGAAAGCCTTCCTTTCCTCTTCGTTCAGCTGGCCAACTTCATGGAAACCGGGAGCGGGCCTTCCGACAGTGACTGGGCCAGGCTGAGAGAAGCCCAACTGGAAACCCTCGCTCTCCCTCATACCGGGATGGCCGTTGCCATCGATATCGGAGAATGGAACGACATTCACCCCCTCAACAAAAAGGACGTCGGCAAAAGGCTGGCCCTGGCGGCCCGGCGGGTAGCGTACGGAGAACAGCAGGTGGTTCCCTCCGGCCCTCTTTTTCAATCTATGGAAGTACGGGGCGACAAAGCCGTAATAGCGTTCAGCAATACCGGTAGCGGTTTGGTCTCCAGAGGGGGAGAAGAACTCCGGCATTTTGCCATTGCCGGCGCCGACAGGCAATTCGTCTGGGCCGAAGCCCGGATCGAGGGGGATCAGGTGACGGCCTGGAGCGATAAAGTGCCCAAACCCGTGGCCGTGCGATATGCCTGGGCCGACAACCCGGAAGGCGCCAATTTGTATAATAAAGAAGGGCTGCCTGCATCGCCCTTCAGGACGGATGAATGGAAGGATTGATCCGCCGTAAATTAAACGCTCTGTAATGAAAAAAATAATCCTGCAAAGCTCCGTTCTATCAACCTTTATTCTTCTGGCGGTTCTCTCGGCTCCCGCTCAGCCGCAGAACATTCCTACGATCGTGGAAGCGGAAGACGGGGTGCTCGGGCCCGACTTTACCGTTGAACAGGAGGGGGGCGTCACCTACATTACCACTACCACCGACGGCGCCGGCGGCAGCCCGGAAAATGCCAACCGGGTAGCTACGCTGGAAGTCACCTTTCCCGCTGCTCAGGCCTATGGCCTCTATGTAAGGATAAGGGTGGGGCCGGCCGCCGCCAACGACGACAGCTTTTTTTATGGAAACGGGTTCGGCGAGCAATCGCCTGCGTCGGGCGACGACTGGATAAGGGCCAATAATCTGTACTCCGTAGGCTATGCGGGGGGAGGCCAGGTCGTCGGCGGAGAAGGCATTGTCACTTCAGGTGTTTGGAAGTGGGTCAATTTGTCGGAATTTTTGCTGGATGAACCGCCTGTGGTTTTTAATGTTCCCTCCGGAGCGCTCACGCAAACCTTTCAGATCGGCGCGCGCGAAGACGGGCTGGATATTGACAAGGTGGCCTTTGCCCGGGCAGACTACTTCTACACGGTGTCCAACCTCGAAAATGGCCAGGCCGGCTCGAGTACGCCCGGGGGCGGCGTCTCCTCGCCGCCGATCGCCGACGGGAAACCCAAGTTCCTGGGAAGTGTATACAGCCAGTCCCAGAAGGTGGGGTTTACCAATTACTTCAATCAGGTCACCCCGGAAAACGCCGGAAAATGGGGCAGTGTGGAGCCATTCAGAGACAATATGAACTGGACGGAACTGGACTCCGCCTACGCGCTGGCCAAGGACAACGGCTTTCCCTACCGCCACCATGTAATGATCTGGGGCAACCAGCAGCCATCCTGGATCGAGAACCTCCCCGTAAGTGAACAGAGAGCGGAGATCGAGGAATGGTTCCAGGCAGTTGCCGGCCGCTACCCCGACATCGATTTTGTGGAGGTGGTCAACGAGCCGTTACACGATCCGCCCAATGCTCCGGGTAGCGGCGGAGGCAATTACATCAACGCCCTCGGAGGCAGCGGCGCCACCGGTTGGGACTGGGTGCTGGAAGCTTTCCGGCTGGCCCGCCAGTACTTCCCCAGTTCCCAGCTCCTGATCAACGACTACAGTATTGTCAACAGCACCTCCAGCACCAACCAATATTTGCAGATCATCAATCTGCTGAAAGCCGAAGGGCTCATCGACCAGATCGGGGTACAGGCCCACGCCTTTTCCACCGGCGCCAGCGCTTCCCAGATGAGAAGCAACCTCGATGCCCTGGCGGCCACCGGCCTGCCTTTATATGTCACCGAGATGGACATTGACGGCCCGACGGACCAAGTCCAGCTCGAGAGTTACCAGCGGATCTTTCCGGTATTCTGGGAGCACCCCGCCGTCAAGGGCGTCACTTTGTGGGGCTTCCGCCCGGGCATGTGGCGCACGGCACAGCAGGCCTACCTCATAGAGCCCGATGGCGTTACCGAACGCCCGGCCATGGAATGGCTGAGAGAATACGTGCAGAATACCGTGTTGCACACCCGTGGTCCAGATCCTGCATCGGATCATGTCGCCGTTTTTCCCAACCCGGTTACCGCCGATCAAATTACCGTTCGGGGAATGGAGCGGGTGCAGCGGGCAGAGCTGTTCGATCTTAGCGGCAGGCTGATCTGGTCGGATAGTCCTGGTTGTAATGTCCTGAGGTTCGATTTTGCCCTGTCCCCAGGCTTGTACATACTCCTGCTTTATGATGAAGGATATTTTTATGCAAAGAAAGTGATGGTGCTATGACCAGGAAATATTTTTTTCTAGCCGGGGCCATTGGCCTTATCTCAGGCCTTACGCTCTTCGGCCAAACGAGCTCCGAAATAACACCGTTTATTCGGGCCGGCCAGTTCGGGTATCTGCCCGCTCAACAGAAAATAGCAGTGATCGCGGATCCTTATGAAGGGTTCGATGCTGCTGAAGAATACCGGCCCGGCACTCGAAAAAAGGACTATGAAGTGCGTAGCCTGCCCGGCCATAAAACCGTTTTCCGAGGTACGATAGCAGCCTGGAACAATGGGCAGGTACATGGACAGAGTGGAGATAAAGGTTGGTATTTTGACTTTTCCAGGCTTCGCAGGCCAGGGGAATATTACATTTTCGATAAAGCAACAGGCAAGGCCTCTTTCCCTTTCCGGATCGGCGATGATGTTTATGACGAAGTTTTGAAGCAGGCGGTAAGGGTATTTTTTTATCAGCGAGTGAACTTTCCGAAAAAACCTCCTTATGCAAACGAGAAATGGGCTGATGAGGCAGCATTTGATGCGCCGGGCGCACAAGGGTATGCGGTGAGGAACCGTTGGGCAAAAGACGACCCCTCTACGGAAAGAGACCTGCACGGCGGGTGGTTCGATGCCGGCGACCCTAATAAATATACCACCTTTGCCAGTGAAGCCGTACGCTCTCTTATTGACGCTATGCGAAAGGCGCCTCAGGCGTTTGGAGATAATTTCGGCATTCCCGAATCAGGAAACGGCATACCCGGCCTGCTGGATGAGCTGATGTGGGAACTGGACTGGCTGAAACGGATGCAGGACGCCACTGGAACGGGAGGATTTTTATTAAGAGTGTGTTCAAATTTCATACTTCGGATTGAAAATGCCCCTTTTTCGCTTATACTTCGTTGCCGAACGGCTTTAATGGAACTGGCATCCAACCCTCGTACCGATGAGGCCATCCGTCAGTTTATCCTTCAGCACAAGGCCGGGCTCCGCATGGGGGCAGGCTTCTGTTCCCTATCGGCATGAACTGGATCTTTATAAAAAAATAAGCTTCAGATGCACAAAGTGACACCTCTACAGATCGCAAAAATGATCGACCATTCTATTCTGCATCCCACCTTTACCGACCGGGACCTGGAGGCTAATTGCGCTATTGCGGTGAAGTACGATGTGGCCACCGTCTGCGTAAAACCTTACCATGTACACCAAGCGGCTGCTTTACTGAAGGGCAGCGCCGTGGAAGTATGCGCGGTCATTGGTTTCCCTCACGGCAACAGTACCCCTGAAATCAAGGTTGCTGAAACCATTGGTGTGATTGCAGATGGCGCAAAAGAGGTAGATATGGTGGTTAACATCGGCAAAGTACTGCAAGGCGACTGGGCTTATGTTGAAGCCGAGATCCATGCCATTAACGAGGCTACAGTGCAGGGGGGAGCCATATTGAAAGTGATCTTTGAGACTGACTTCGTCACCCGGGATGAGGATAAGGCCAGGCTTTGCCAGATCTGCAGCCGCCAGAAGGTTGCATTTGTGAAAACCTCCACCGGTTACGGTTTTGTCAGGAACAACGATGGAACATACCATTACCAGGGCGCCACCGAGCGTGATCTGCGCCTGATGCGGGAGCACTGCGATCCTGGAGTGCAGATAAAAGCTGCAGGCGGTGTCCGCAACCTGGAGCAAATACTACATGTCCGGTCGCTGGGTGTAACAAGAGTTGGCGCCACCGCAACAGAAACCATTATGGAAGCAGCGTTCCGTCAATTAATATCCTGACCGCTATGTTTATCATCGAAACTTATTCGGTAGCCGTCCTTTTCTGCATTGTCACTATGTTTTGTTGGGGCTCTTGGGCAGAAAGACAAAACATTGGCAACTCAAAGGCCTGCCTTCCCGGAGATGCTCCTTTCGATTGGGCCGGTAATCTCGATATGATTCAGGTTTGGAAGAGCAGGCGCACGGTTTCGAGCTTTTCCAGGTTGTAGCTCTCGAAGGCTTTAAGCCGTTGATTGCCAGCGAACCTGGCCCCGAGCCTGTCGGCACAGCGCCGATCTATCGGTGAGTAACACTTACAAAGAATTCCGGCTGACAATGGCGCATGGCCTTATCCTTTGGCCTTGAAAGATGATTGGGTATTTATAATACTAGGTAGCGGTACTTCCCCAAGCAGGTAATCGTACCGTGAAAATGGCGCCCTTGTTCTCTCTAGCGGACTTGAACACGATTGAACCGCCATGCCGCTCTATAATTCGTTTGACAATGGCCAGCCCGATGCCCGTGCCGGGAAAAGTCCGGCGATCGTGAGCTGTGCGGAAAAGCTGGAAAATCCGGCTCTGGTTTTCCGGGGGAATGCCTACCCCGTTATCTGCTATGGTTATTTCGGCAAAGTCAGCCGTTTGCCGGCCGTAGATGCGGATCTCCGGTTTTTCAACCGGGGCGCTGAACTTGAAGGCATTGCTCAACAGGTTACTGAAAACCTGGCGCATCAGGAAAGGATCTGCATTCAAAAATGGTAAGGAGTCGGCAATAACAATTTCCGTTTGTATGGCAGAGGGCGCTGTTTTACGAATTTGTTCGATGATATTCATCAATAATGGCGCCGGTTCGAATCTGTTTAGTCGTATCTCTTCATGATCGATATAAGCATAGGCGGTGATCCCTTCAATCAGCTCTTTCATTTGAAAAAGCACAGTCCGGAATTGTTGAAGGTATTCTTTTGCAGGTGAATACACTTGCGGTGCCAATTGTTGTTCCAGCAAATCCACAAAATTTCGGGCCGAATTCAGGGGCGCCTTTAAATCGTGGCTGATGGTGTAGTTGAAGGCGCGGAGTTCTTCTTCTTTTTGAAGAGCCGCGGCTTGTACTCTTAATGATAGTTCTTGTTGCTGTTTAATGATTTCCTTGAGCATTCTTAATTTTTCTCTGGGATGGTGCGTATGTCCGTCAATATGGTTGTTCAATTGCCGGCCGGCAATTGACAATTCATTGGACAAGTCCTCCACTTGTCCTCGCAAATTATCGGATAATAATTCGGCGTGCGAGCGGATATGCTCGGTCAATTCATCTAGCTGTATATTTAGATTGGAAGTCAGGCGCCGGGTTTGTTCCTGGATGCGGCGACGGTCCCAGGAAAGAGCGGCGAGGGTAATAATGCTCAGCAAGCCAACGAACATAAGTACAATGAGGAGTCTCTTTTTCTGCTGTTGACTCTTTAGCAGAACATTCTCTGTTTTTAAGATTTCAAAACGGGCTTGATCCTGTTCAAGTTGTCTGGTCAACGATTCAATGGATTGTAACCGTAGTACGTCGATGGAGTCGCGCAAAGCGGACGCTTGGCGGTAGAGTTGCTCTGCCTTTTGAAAATGCCCGGCCGCCGCTTCGGCCCGGCTTAAGATAAATCGGATATCATTGGAAAGGTATGGGTCGTCGCCTGCGAGCGCCAGTTGGTAAGCGCTCCTGGAAATATCCAGCGCCTCGGCATATCGGCTACGGCTGAGGAGCATATCCGCTTTGTATCTCAACAAATAGGGTATATGATTATGTGTGTTGCACTTCTCGGCGTAGGAGATCAGCGTATCGTTAACGGACATGGCTAACGCTTCCTGGCCAGTCAGCCGGTAGAGGGGGCTCAATTCCAGCCATACTTCCAGAGAACAGGGTTGAACGACTTTCATGCTGTCAAATAGGAGTTGCAGCGTGTCCAGTTTGGGTTTACCGGGCTTGAGGTATGTCTCGCTAACCAGCCGGGCGACGTTAAAATCGAAATAGGCTTTTTTATCCGAAGTATTTTTAGCGATACTCATCGCTTCGGTAAAGGCTTTATAGGCTGAAAGGTGATTACCGAGCGTACTATGGAAGGAGCCCACCGTAGCCCAACCCCACATTTGTTCTTCCGCCGATCCTTTTCTTTTGCCGCTTGCTATCAGGTCGCGGGCGTAGGCCGTAGAGTTTAGGAAGTCCAGCTTATTGAAATAATTATAAGAAAGCAATACATATGCGTCAAGTGTTCGCGTCTGATGTTTATCACCGAAGGCTATGGCCTGCGATAAATAATACTGGGTACTGTCCAGGTCATATTGAAAGCGTTGATAACTTCCCAGAAAGAAATAAGCCAGATAGATGCTGTAGGCCCGGTCCGGTTCAAGGTAGGCTTGCTTTTCAATTACCTTTCGCGCGTAGTAATTAGCTTGTCGCAGATCGTTCAGGCCATACCAATAAAGCACGAATAAGCGCTCGTAACAGGCTGACTCGTGTCGTTGGTCGTTGAGTGCCCGGAAAATCATAAGGGCTCGTTCAAGTAGAGGTTGCGCAGTTTGAAAGTCTCCGGTTTTCTGGTAATAAAAACCAAGACCGTATCTGGCAAGCCCTTCGGCGATAAGGTATTTCTTCGCCACTGATTTGTCTAGCGCATGGATCAGGGTTTGTTTTATGATTTCCAGGCTGTCTTCGTCCGGAGATTCCTGGATTTGGACAGCGGCTAGCTCACAGGTTAGTGATATTCTCATGCTGTCCGCCGTAGCTTTGTGCAGGGCATTTGCTAGTGAATCCCGCCGACTGCTGCCTGAAACTGCTTGAAAGACGAAAATGAGGATGAATATCAAGAATAGCGTTTTATGTTTACTACTCATTTTTAGCTCTTTGGATATTGTTAAGTATTGTTCAAAAAATAAATTCCTCTTTTTAGATTTTGAATTTAGGTGGAAACTTCACTACCTGATTATTTAGCTACAGCTCATAACGAAGATAAACCGAAAAACTCATTGCATTCCTCAATGATCTTTTTTTTGCAGGATCAGCACGGCAACACCTGAAAACGGAGGGGCGATGGTTTGGTAGTCCCCGCCTGGCAGCGGTACCGGCCCCGAAACCATTCTCTGCAACAGGGGGATAAACCATTGTACGGCAAACATACCTTCAGCGGAAGTAAGGTCAAGGGTAGCCTTTCCACCCTCTGGGAAATAGACAATATAAGCCCTGCCCGGATCCGCAAGGCAATAGTTGGTCGTGCTAAGTCGATCGTTCGGCTGCATTTTATTTAGATTGACCTTCTCTCTGGTTTTTTATGTCGATGGCCTCGATCATGGCTGTGATCCCTTCAATCAGCTCTTTCATTTGAAAAAGCACAGTCCGGAATTGTTGAAGGTATTCTTTTGCAGGTGAATACACTTGCGGTGCCAATTGTTGTTCCAGCAAATCCACAAAATTTCGGGCCGAATTCAGGGGCGCCTTTAAATCGCGGCTGACGGTATAGTTGAAGGCGCGGAGTTCTTCTTTTTTGCGAGCGGCCGTTTCTTGCATATTATTGAAAAAAATCTTTTGATACGCTGTAATTTCTTTAAATAGCCTCAATTCTTCTTTTGGATGAAGCGTGGTGATATCCTGTGTTAATTGGTGTCTAAGCTCGGTTATATTGTATGGTTATGGTCTTTGCTTTGGAGCAGATCTCTCCGTACCATAGAGGAACTCTAAGAATTTTTCTTGTATGCCCGGATCGCGTTGATCTGATGGCAGGCGGTTAAGAGTGTGTTCAAAATTCAATCAATGGCCTACGAACGGCAAATTTTGTTTCATCCGGCGTTAAATTTTTCGTCGGATTGCCCGCATCCGACTGCAAAATTTGCCTTGTCTGAAACAAAATTTTCTCGTTCTCGACTCATCATTGAAATTTGAACACACTCTAATATCAAAAGCTGTTTGCATTAGATCCTTCAGAATGAAATGCAAACAGCTTCTTAGGCCGATAGCCCTTCCGAGCTTTCAGTCACACCCCATATCCTGCCGCGACTGCCCGTCATTGTTCGGGAAGCACAGCCCTGAAAATACGGCATCCGGCTCAAACCGTTTGAGGTTCCGGTCGCGTAAAGCATGCTCCAGGAAGGCTGTTATGGCGTCAATTTCCTCATCGGCCAGGCCGAGCGGATGGAACCCTTCCGCCAGTTGGGAGGCGGGTACTGCCGGGTTTTCCCCTACACCCCGGTTTTTGTAGGCCACCACCTCCCGGATGGACCGGAAACTGGCGCCATGCCCGTAGAAGGGCGAATTCTTTAGGTTGTAGAGCTGAGGAGTTTTGAATTTATAGGCGTCTTCCGGCCTTCCGGTAAAACCACCCCGGCCGAGGTTGGCGGGGGAATCGGCAGGCGCCTGAAAGACCTCTTCCGGGCAGTCGGAAAGGCTTTTCATGCCCAGCGCGTAAAAATCCATGTTGTTGAGCGCCGGCCCCGTGTGGCAACTGCTGCATTCGGCCTTGGTAAAGAAAAGCAGGGCGCCTTTCTTCTCCAGTTCCGATAACGCGAACTGATCTCCCCGCAGCCACTGCTGAAAGGGGGCTTCGTTGGCGAGCAGCGTCCGTTCGTAGGCGGCCATCGCTAACCCGGCGGTTATTTTGTTGTATCGCTCCGCTTCCGGGCGCTCGGGGAAGGCCTGGTCGAACAGCTCCTTATACCCCAGGCTTTCCAGAGTTTCCCGGTCCGGGAGCAGGCGGTGTACATCAATGCCGGCGATAGCCTGGGATTCCAGGCCCTGGAACCCCAGGTGGTTGACGGCTTTCGGTGTTCCGGACTGCCAGGCGTGTTCGGTGCCGGCGTTTGGGCCGGTGGCGCCAAACTGGCCGTTCCACAGAGTGACTTCCTGGTAGGCGGAATTCAACGCCGAAGGGCTGCGGATGGGTTGCACGTCGAGGTCTGCCGCATTGTAGGTTTCGTTGGCCCGGCGGCCCTCTCCGGCCATGCCAAACCCTTCTCCTCCCTCTCCAATTCCCTGGTGCCTGCCCGCCTGGAAGCCGGCGGCGGCAAAGTGGCAGGAAGCGCAGGAATAAGTCCCCATGCCCCTATCATTTTTTGGCGCCATGGCCAGGCCGGCCTCGTGGAAAAGCATTTTGCCCAGAGCTACTTTTTCCGGGGTCAATGGGTTGAGTGGGTCTTGCGGAATCTCATGCAGGCTAGTGGATGAAGGCAGTCGGTAGAAGTCGAGGCCCCGGCCGCCGGCTTGTTCCAGCAGGGCGGTTTCCAGGGCATCACCTAAGGGGTCCGCGACGCCGTAGGCTTCTTCTTTTTCACAGGATGCCAGTAGGAACAGGGCCAGCAGCCCCATCAATAAAACGGTTTTCTCTTTCATCGTAAATGAGTTAACAGTGAAAAAATCGGTGCTGACGGGGGGAGGTAGAACTGGCAGGAACGCTAAGGATGCAGGCGAAGCAATACAGCGGCTCCTCTTTTGGACTTGTTTCCCGGATAAGAAGCCGTATGGCGTACCGGGAAAATCGAGGGCGGCCCGCCGCAGCTGGAAAATATCGAAGAGGAAAAATTGAATGTGGGAGGTAGGATGTTCGCTCGCAGGCCAACGGTTCGTTCAGCTCTACGAATTAAAGGGAAGAGAAAACAGCTTATAAAAGGGCATTACGGCTTATGGAGAAATTTGTTTCATGAAATTCAGTTTTTTTTGGCGGGGCGGCTGCCGGCCCCTTATTCTTTCAACCGCTCCGCCTTCCACGCCTCCACGGCCTTGAGCTCACTGCTGAAATTCACCCCCACGGCGACCACCTCCTTGCCGCTTTGGCGGTAAGCGTTGGTTGCAGCCCCTGCGGGCATGGCCTCAGATGTCTGGTTAAGGCCATTTATTCTCAGCGGAGATAGGTTTTGTGCATTGCCTTCCCAAGTCCCTCTGGCGCCGCCCTAAATGCACAAAACTTATATAATACCCGAACGATCAGGGATTGTAACCTATTCTCCTCGTTGATACTTCTTCTTTTCAGGGATCATAACCGTAAATGTAGCCCCACGGGCCCCTCTTTCGGCAATGATATCCCCTCCCAGTATTTTAAGGATCTTCCTGGTGATGAACAGCCCTACACCAGAACCCTGCCGCAGGGCGCCAATATCAGAGAGTTGGGAAAAAGGTTGGAAGAGTTTATTTTCCCGCCCCTTTTCCCAGCCTATGCCGTTGTCTTTGATACTGAGCAGCCACTTGTCGTCTTGAGCCGCAGCCTTGATCACGATGTGGGGCTCTTGCCCATGGCTGCTGAACTTGAGTGCATTGGAAATAAGGTTGCCCCAAACGATCTTCATCAGATGCCGGTCTGAACAGATCTCCGGTAAGCCGTCGTATAGGGCCACGGCGCCGGTCTTTTCAACCACCTCGGCTTGTTCTCTTAAAATGCTCTCAATGAGGGCGCCCAGGCTAAAACGGGAGAAACGCAGGCCGGCCTGCTCGATATTCATGATCAAAACAAGAGAATTGATCAGGCTTTCCATATCTACAAGTATCTGCAGGGCTTCTGCCTTCCATCCTTTCGCCAGGCCTTCGCCGGAATAGGCAAACAGGTTGTTCAATATTATTTTTAACCGAAACAGGGGCCCCTTCAGGTCGTGGGCCATAGAATATTGAATGGCCTGAAGTTTCTCAATAGTATCGGCCAGTTTTTTTTTCTCTTCCAGGGAAGCTTGTTCAAAATAGGCCAACTGCTTCTGGAAGCGCTGAAAATTTCCTCTGAGGCGGATGATGTCCTGATTAATGGCATTAAATTCATCGGCAAGTTCCGGCCTTCCCTGAAGGAACGCTGCGGCGGATACCGCCGGCGCGGCATTGCCGGCAGGGTTTTCGGTTGCTCTGATATCGACTGACAAGCTTGCTTCCATTGCCTGGAAAAAGCTTTCAGCCTGCTCCATCTGATCATGGATCTTTCTTAGGAAAGCATTGACTTGTCGCCGGGCCTGAATGTTCCGGTAAATTTGCCTTGCCCATAATAGTAAAGTGGTTATCAGAAGGAAGGAAGCAGTTATCAGCAGGCGCCGTCGCCTTTGTTGTTCTTTCAGTACCTCATTTTCCTTTTTCAACAAGTCATTTTTCAACTCCTCAGCCTTAAAAGCGGCAGATAATTCCTGGAAGCGGGCCATGCTTTCCAGGCTGAATATACTATCCTGGAGCCGGGTATATAATTTATAGGCGCCTAAAGCTTCCCGGTGGCGCCCCCGGCGTGTCAGGAAATCGGAATAAACGGCATAAAAATCGGCTTTTTCTTCAATATTCTTTGACGATTCAATATAGCGCGCAGTTTCCTTTAAAAAATATTCCGCTTGCTCCCATTTGCCTTGTTCCATGTACAGGACGGCAAGCACCCTGCTGGATTCGGCATATTGAATAAATTGTTTCGTCTTCTTTTGATAAGTGTTGCCGAGCAGGAGGAACCGCTCTGCAGATGCCGGGTCGCCGAGGTGCAGATAGCATTCGCCTAAAGAGATCTGGATGTTGGAAGTTTCCATTGGCAATGCATTCATTTTCAGTGCCTTTTCCAGGGTGGCGGCAGCTCCCTGAAAATCGCCTTCCAGCTTTTGGACCCTGGCCATGTTGGCATAGATACTGGCCGGGTTAACAGGAAATAGGAGGCGTTCTGTCAATTGAACGCTGATGTCGGCATGTTTTCGGGCGTTTTCCAACTCCCCGGCCAAAGAATACAGCTTTGCCAGCATACTATGGTCCTGAGCGAGATTGGCGCTGTCCTGCGTTGCTTCATCTGCCTGAAGCGTGAGCAGCGCATACTTCAGGGCCTTGTCGTACTTGCCCATGTCTTCATACAGCTGGCGCAGGTTGTAAAATATACTGGCCGATTCAATATTGAACCGGTAAAGTAATTGAAGGGCTTCCTGGTAGGCATTTTCGCAAGAGTCCAGAAGGCCCAGCCTGCGATAAGCCGCACCAATGCCTACATAGATGTTGTAAAGCTCCTTATGGCCATCGGGTAGTAGCCCTTCCTTTTGATAGATAACCGGCAGGAATGTGGAGTCAATGGCAACCTGAAGCTCTCCCAGGTAGATATGGCAAACCCCCGCCCTGTAAGATAACTGGGCCCATAGGGCGGGGCTGATCTGATAGGGGCAGTAGCGGATGCCTTCCTGAAAACACTTCAGAGCTTGCTGGTATTCTCCTTCATAATAATATGCTTGCCCGATGAGATGGCAGGCGGCGCCGGCCAGGGAATCGGCGCCTTGGCGCTGTGCGAGGAGCAATAACGCTCTCCCTGCCGCTTTTGCCTGTGCGTATTCTTTTGCCTCTAAATGCCTGGAGCTTTGATTCAGGCGGGCTTTCATCGGCTGGTCCTCCGCCGGAGCCGGAGATTGGGCGGGGCTGAAGGCCGGACAAAAGGCAAACAGCAGAAAGAAATACCGGCAGATCATAACGCTTTTCATAGGCTTGGTTTTCGTTGTGGCGGCTTGCTAATTCTCTTCGGCAGGCAGGCGTAGAATGAACCGGGCCCCTTTCCCTTTCCCTTCGCTCTCTAGTGTGATCGAGCCGTTATGGCGCTCTACAATACGTTTGACGATGGCCAGCCCGGCGCCGGTGCCGGGAAAAACGTCGCGGTTATGAGCGGATTGGAACAAGTGGTACTCCACAAAAGCCTCATAGGCTTTCTTGTAGTTTTTCAGGTCAAATAATATTCGGGCTTCAATTCCCATTGCGTGATTCAGTAGCAGCATATCTGTTATGCTGCCGGCGCTTTCCTTGGCGGCCCTCACTAGCGGCAGTGCTTCCGCCGCCCGGCCGAGCCCGGCCAACGCCTCGGCTGACAGCACCTCCACTCTGGCTGTTTTGGTATGGTCTTGTACGCTCCTGAAGTAAGTCAGGCAATCCGTAAGGCGAGCTAAGGCCGGGGCATATTTTTTTTGCTCGATCTCTGTTTGCGCTATCAGATATAGGGCAGTGTACGCATCATTTTCATAGCCGAGTTCCAGCGCTTTTTCATATTGTAACCGGGAAAAATAGGCAGCCGAGTCCAGTTTTCCCAGATCAGAATAAGCGTTGAACAACTGGGTATAAAAATTGAACAGTACACTCTGAGAACCTGATTTTAATGCATACTGATAACCGGCCATCAGCGTTTCCTTTGCTTTGGCTTTTTGCCCCAGCCGCAATTGGGAAAGCCCTGCGGTAAAATTAGCCAGGGCTATAGCGTAATTGTTCTCAGTAGAATAGGCAATGGCCTGGAATTCTTCTGCCGTATCCAGGTATTTCTCATTTTGGCCGGTACGGGCGTATACCTCCACTATCGGGACATACAAACGGGTAATAGACTGAGCGTAGATGCTATCGGATAGCATGCCCTTTGCAGTCTCGGCGTAATCAAGGGCCGCCCGGTAGAGTATGGCCGCCGAATCGAAGGACTGGAGAGAATAGTAACCAAAGCCGGCATATATATTATAAGCATTCAACACCAACTCCGGGTCCCCGTAGGCCAGAGCCTTTTTCAACATCTCCTTTCCTTCCTGTCGGACTATTTGAAAATCCCCCATATTGCCGCGGGCGGCCAGGAGTATATAATTGGCGTGGGCCTCGGCGCCGGCGTTTTTCTGCTCAAAGGCAAACGCGAGCCATTCCTGCGCCCAATGTATCTTCTGATCCATTGTCGGTGACTTTTGGGCGAGCAAGGACAAGAGCTCCAGTTTGCGTTCCGCCGACCGGACGGTGTCCAGTTCGGCTTGCCATTCTTCGATCTGGGAGGCCTTTAATGGGCAAAAGAGAAAAATAAAAAAAGCCGAAAGTAAAATTTTTGCTTTACCACTCTTCATAATAATGGTTTTGATGAAGGCGTGTTTTTAGCCTTGAAAATCAGGCTTGAGAGCTAACGCTGGGCCAGTGCCCGGATGAGGGAATGCATGAAAATAAACAGAATTCGGCCAGATGGGGGCCCTGAACCGTATTGCGTTCTTGTTGTCTGTATCTACAAGTTACCTTTAATGGCACGGATAGCATCGATCCTGTTATTGACATTCAGTTTGTTATATACCTTTTTAACATAATACTTTACCCCGTCTACCGATATGCCCAGAATTTGGGCCGCTTCCTGGTAGGAATGGCCGTCGGCGAAAAGGTTCAGCAACTGAAGTTCTTTTGCCGTCAGTGATGCCTGGCCCGTTTTGGGAGGATTGAAATATTCGATGACCCACCGCGCCATTTGCGGAGAGATCAGAGCCCCGCCTTTTTGGACGATCTGGATGAAGGAAGGTAATTGCAAAGCAGGAAAGTCCTTTAACAAATATCCCGTTGCGCCAGAACTGAAAGCCTGAAGCAGTTGCTCCCTGCCTTCAAATTGGGTGAGCATGATCAGGTCGGCCCGGGGGAAACGCTGCCGTAAGGCAGGCAAGGCCTCCAGGCCAGACTGCCCGGGCAGGTCAATATCGAGGAAAAGGATATCTATTTCGGCCCGGGAAGGCAGGGCTTCCCAAAACTCCTCCACTGAGCCGGCGCTGACCAGGCATGTGATATCAGGTTGCAAACGGAGGGATGCGCTTATGCTTTGCCGGTAAATAGGGTCATCTTCAATAAAGGCTACCTTCAGCATGTCTTAAATCATTGACTATTGAATTCGATGGTGCGCCATCCTTACGGATAGCGATGATCGCCGTATAAATTTACCATTAAAATTAACTTCCATTCCCCTGTTTTCAAAATCGCCTGGCCTCCCGTTCATTCTGGAAAAGGAGCAAAAGAGTGTTTAGGTCTTATTTTAATATCAAGAAAATCAATATGTTGTAAATAGTAAATGCGAAGGTGCGTTTTTTCTGAGGGGAACGAAAGCGCTCTTTTTGTCTGCTTTATTGCCTTTACATCTGCCTAAATTGCATCAAAATTAAAGGGTAATAAACAGCTTTATGAGGCCGCGGATAAAGATCTGCCGGCCTCTAAAACCCTTTTCAGTAAGAACAATTGAAAAAATTCCCTCATCATGGAAAAAGAGATACGGCTGATCCTTCAAATGGCCGCCAAAATACTACAGGCGGTTATTTTTTCGGGACACAAGGGCCAAAAATCACCGGAAATTCTGCCAAAACCACTGTTTCCCAGTCAGTTGACGCCCCTGTTTTCAGTGTTTGAAAACCGGAAAACACCAGGGTTTACCCCTCGAAAGAGCGCCCGGCCACCCTTGTCGGATGATTGGGCAGCCCATGGTGTGCCTGGCCGGCTCCTACCGGAGCAGCGCCTGGCCGTGCTCTTGCCCGGCGCCGGCAGGCAGGGCAGGGTAGTGCTGCGGCCTGCCTGTCGGCGAAGCGTCAGCCTGCAACCGGGTATGGCGCGGCGCCTTGTCCTGCGTTCGTTCCCGCTGCAGAGAGTACCGGCGCCCTGTCGCATGAATTTTGCCGAGGAATGTAAGGCTACGTTTGGAGCCTCATCGGGGAGTGCCGAGTAGTACAACAGCCGCGTTCGAATTGGAAAACCGGCGCCCGGGAGGCAAAGCCGGGATGAGGTGAAAATCGGCGCGGAATGGGCTCTCGGTACACTGCCGCCGGCTTCGAAATATGCTCCCTCTTACTCCAGAGGCATCAGCCGGTACCTGATGCTTCCCCTGCTCAGGCGAACCCGGCAGCAGGCAGTGCTTTGGGAGGTGGAAGGGGCTGAAGCGGGTATTGGGTTTTTATAAGAAATTGATTTACAGTTTTTTTACAAAAAAGATGGATGGTCCCTCGATTCTGGGGGGAACGAAAGCCTGTTTTCTGTCTGGCTAAAGGGGCCTTTCATCATCTACTTTTGGATCACGAAAAGTATTAAGCCCGGCTTCCGCAAAAAAAGCCGATTACCATAGAACAGATCACCCAATAGTGGAGTGGTATCAGCCCGCTCCAGCTGATATAACAAGACATTTACAGGGCATGCCCTACTGCGCAACCTTCGGCAAAAAGGCAGTACGGCAAGTGCTCCACCAATAAAAGCCAGGATGGCGGGAGCCTTCGTCCATTACCGGGCGGCGTGAAAACGCCGGCGCCGGCGGGTCTGCTGCATGCAGAACCGATAAGAAAAAGTAAATCAAACCAGATCATAAATTCATGCATTCGTTTTACTCTGGCGATGATATTCAACTGCATTCTCTATCAATGGTTTGGCTATGCATACGGCGCCCGATGCCATCGACAGCGGGCATTTTTCTCATAAATCTCGCAAAAAATATCAAAATCATACGATCATGAAAAAGACCGCGTCTCTTTTACTGAAAAGCTGCCTGGCGGCCAGTTTCCTTTTGGCGTCCGCGTGGGGTCTGCAGGCTCAAACCATCACCGGAACCGTATTTGAAGATTACAACGCCAACGGGCTGCGAGACGTGGGCGAACCCGGCGTGGGCGGTATTACCGTCAACGGCTACCTGGACGGCGACGCCGCCGGCGCTCCAACCCATACGGCGACGACCGCCCTCAACGGCGCCTACTCCATTAATACCGGCGGCAACGACCTCCGCCTGGAGTTCGTCATCCCGACGCCCCTGGTCTACTTGCGGCAGGGCGCCGCGGGCAGCACCAACGTCGTCTTCGCTTCTGACGGCGCCACCGGCGTGAACGTGGGCTTCAATAACCCTAGCAATTATTCCATTGCCAACCCGATCATGGCGACCTCGTGTTACCTCGCCGGCGATTATAATGACCCCATCGGCGGCCTGCGCGATGCCTTCGTCGGTGTTTTCTATGACTGGGGCCGGGTCCCCACGGTAGCTGACAACGACGATGTGGTCGATGAAAACGGCAACAACCGCACTCCGTTGCATTTTGCTTTCAATAATGAGATCGGCACCACCTTCGGATTGGCCTGGAATCGCACCACCAATACCGCCTACCTATCCGCCTATCAAAAGAAACATACGGATTTCGGCCCCGGCGGGCCGGGCGCTATTTACCAGGTACAGATCGACCCGGTATCCGGATTGGCGCTCTCGGCGCCCAGCGTCTTTGTTGACGTTGATGGTTTTTCCGGGATTTCCGTTTGCGGCTCGCACGGTAACGACTTGAATCCTGCTTCCGATCCGGCTACGGCTAATCTGGTGGGGAAATGTGCTTTGGGCGACCTGGACATCTCCGATGACAATACCAAGCTCTACACAGTCAATCTCAATGACAAAAAGATCATCGAGATCGACATCGCTACCGGTACCATGTCGAACAACTGGAATTTCCCGGCCCTGAGCCAAAATGATTGTTTTTCCTGCGCCAATGCTAACGATGTCCGGCCTTTCGGCCTGAAATACCGCAACGGTAAATTGTATGTGGGCGCCGTCTGCTCCTCGGAGATTTCGCAGGACGATACGGAGATCAATGCATTTGTCTACCAATTGGATCCCACAACCGGTACTTTTACCGAGTTCTTCTGCTTTAACTGGAATGACCTGGATCAGGGAGATAACAACCCCTGGATATCAGGCGCCGATCAGGAAACGCTTTCTCCCAATCCGAACAGATTTTACATATTTACCGATATCGAGTTCTATGGCAACGATCTGATCATGTCATTCAGAGACCGGCATGGGGATATGCTGGGCGCCAATGTGCCGGGAGTGAGCCCTGACGCCCAGCCCCGCGGCGAGATCATTACCGCCTGGTTTAACACTTCGACCGGTCAATATGTACTGGAAAGTTCGGCCGACGGCTCAGCCGGGCCGGATCGTCCTGGCCCCGGCGCGCCCAATACAGGTGGTTTCGGTGATGATACCGAATTCTACTGGCAGGACGGATATAATACGGCCAACCCCTACTCCGGCGCCCGGCACTCCGACCAGTCCTTCGGCGGCCTGGCACAGATCAATGTGCAGGACATCATCATGACTGCCCTGACACCCAGGCAGCCGCATGGCGTGGGCCAAACCGGCGCCGGCGGTTTTTCCTGGTTGAGCAACACCCTCGGAACGGCCTCTAAGTGCTATACCCTCTATGATTCAGGAGATATTGAGCCGGGTACTACGCTTTCTAAGGCCAATGGCCTGGGCGACATCGAAGGCCTCACCACGCCGGCGCCCATTGAGATCGGCGACTACGTCTGGGTGGATACCGACCAGGACGGCGTGCAGGATCCCGGCGAAACACCCATCCAGGGCGTGACCGTCGGATTGTATAAAAATGGTAACCTGATAGCGACGGACGTGACGGATGCCAACGGAAAATACCTGTTTACCAGCCTGGAAAACCCGGTTTACTCCGGCGCCGAGATCGCGCAGGTCATCGAAACGAACGACAATACACAGGACAACCGCGCCAGGCAGTTCAGTAATGGCAATATGGAAGTCGGCAGTTTTGATATCAACGACGAATTCAGAGAGTGGGGCGCCATCCGGTTTGTTGCCGACATTCCGCAGGGAGCTACCATCACCTCTGCCTATGTACAATTTCAAAGTGATGACTCCGGTCTTCCGGAGTCCGACCCGTCCGAGGTGCGTTTCTACGCCGAAGACGTCGATGACTCCCCGCTCTTTGTGGATGTTTCGAATAACTTGTCAAGCCGAACCCGGACCAGCGCTTTCGTAGATTGGACGGTTCCTGCTTTTACGGTTCCCGCGGTAGCAACGGCAAACGAACGTTCCCCCAGCCTGGTCTCCATCGTACAGGAAGTGATCGACCGGGCGGGCTGGAGTTCCGGAAACCACCTTTCCTTCCTGATCGAGCGGGGACTAAACGGCAATGATGGCGATCGTACCCTTCAAGGCCGGCCGGTTCTGGTCGTCGAGTGGACATCCGCAACGCCCGTCTCCGGAACCAACACTGGCGACATCCTGCCCGATATGGCCTACGAAGTGCGGCTCGATCTATCGCAGTCGCCCATCGCCACGCCGGGCTATACGCTGACCACCGCCAACTCCGCCGCTTCCGGCTCCCTGACCAGCAACGATCCCGGCGCCGATATCCGCGACAGCGACGGTACGGACAATGCCGGCACGGCGGTCATCGCCTTCACCACCGGCGCCTGGGGCGAAAATAACCATGGACTGGACTTCGGTGTCAGCGATGCAGCTAATTGCTCCCTGAACACCCCCACCATTGTCGCCACCTGCGATGACAACGGCACCCCCGCCGACCCAAATGACGATACCTTCATGTACACCATCAATGTAACGGGCACGAATACGGGCGCCACCTACTCCATCAGCGGCGACGACACGCGCAGCGGCCTGGCCTATAATACGGTAAACGGCCCCTACGGCCCCTTCCCGATCACGGGCGGCGACCTGACGATCACCATCACGGATGTGGATGATGCGGGTTGTCAACTAGTGAACCAGACGGTGACTGCACCGGCGACGTGTAGCAATACGTGTGAACTGAACGCGCCGACGATCGTCGCCACCTGCAATGACAACGGCACGCCTGCCGACCCAAGCGACGATACCTTCATGTACACCATCAATGTAACGGGCACGAATACGGGCGCCACCTACTCCATCAGCGGCGACGACACGCGCAGCGGCTTGGCTTATAATACGGTAAACGGCCCCTACGGCCCCTTCCCGATCACGGGCGGCGACCTGACGATCACCATCACGGATGTAGATAATGCAGGCTGCCAACTGGTGAACCAGACGGTGACGGCGCCGGCGACGTGTAGCAGTAGCAACGATGGTTGCGATTGTACCGACTTCATCTACGTGAACGATACAGATGTGGGTACAGGTGTAACGCACCGCTTCGAGGTCGATCCAACCGATGGCAGTGTCACTGAGTCGCCTTCGTTATGGCTACCATCTAATATGACAATTCAAAATAATCATGGGATTGCTCAAGATCTGAATGGGAATTTATATGTAGCAGGTACATCCGAAGGTGATATTTTCCGTTTGGATGCCTTTGGGAATATTTTGACCCCGACACCCTGGTTTAATAATGATCCTGTCGTCAATGGTATTCAGGTAAAAACGATTAATTACGGTTTCCGGGATAATACGATGTATACCGTTTCCGCGGATTATCGATTCGTCGTTGCCATTGATTTATGTACCGGGGAAATACTGGGCAGAATGTTTTTGTATGGTGGGGTAGAAGAATTTGATGCAAATGTCTGGGGTTTCTATGTAGATGATAACAATTGGTACGCCGTGGACAGAGGAACGGCTAGTAATCCGCTCTCAAATAGCGTAGTTTATTCCGGGCCGCTGGACGAAAGTTTCTATGCGCCAATTGGCGATCCTGTCACCAATGCCGGTACTGCTTTGTTTACGCTGCAAACCCCAAATGGCTCAACCACCAGTAATTCCAGTTATCGGGGTGGAATGGGAATTACACGGGATGTAGCTGGTAACTTTTATGTAGTGGAAGATCAGCGGATAGATGGAGGGAATGATGATCCAACGATCGTTAAGTATGATGCATCCGGTAATCCGATCGCTTCCATGACCAACGCAACTCCGCTTACGGCTAATGCCTCAAATGGTCTTGTCGGTTGGGCTGGTGCACGGGGCATTACTTACAGCCCGGCCTCAGATAAGGTTTATGTGGGTAGTAAAAGTAACTGTCTGACTGTATTTGAAACAGATCTAACCGAACTGATCTCCCTCAATATTGGAAACCCCGCGGATGGTCGCCCTAAGGCCATCGGTATTGTAACGCAGTGCTGCCCAGCCAGTACTCCGCAGAACCTGACCAATACGATCTGTTATGACGGGACTAATGATGAAACCGTAAACCTCCAACGATTCCTGGAATGTGAAGGTATAATCACGGAAGGCGACTGGACGGAAATTAGTGACCCGAACAATGTATTTACATATAATGCGTGCAATGAGTCGGTTACGGTCTCGGGTATCGGTTGTGCAGTCTATCGCTTTAGTGCTGATGGAAATGGCGCCAATAATGTATGTGGTGCTTTCCAGATTGATGTGACTATCTGTACCACGGACCCGCCTACCAATGGTTCGCCGGTGGTCATGACAGGTACATGTGGTATCGGTAATATTCCGAATGCTGATGCCACGGCAACAATCAGCAGTATTGTGAATGCGGATGTAGCAGGTATCAGCGCTGCAGGGACTACTTTCTATAATGGACCCGCCTACAACAGTGACCCAAGCATGAACCCTGCATTATTTGATGTTTCGGGAGGAACCTTGAACCTAAGTAACCTGGAGCATGGCAAGTCCTATGTCGTGCGTCTCTTCAATCAAGGCAACGGGTGTTCAAGAGATGTGCTGGTAACGGTCCCGACAATTGATTGTAACTGTTCCTTAAACGCCCCCACCATCGTCGCCACCTGCAATGACAACGGCACGCCTTCGGACCCTTCCGATGATACGTTCACGTACACCATCAATGTAACGGGCTCGAATACGGGCGCCACCTACTCTATTAGCGGTGACGACACACGAAGCGGCCTGGCCTATAATACAGTAAACGGCCCCTACGGCCCCTTCCCGATCGCGGGCGGCGACCTGACGATCACGATTACGGATGTGGATGACGCGGGCTGCCAACTGGTGAACCAGACGGTGACGGCGCCGGCGGCCTGTAGCAACGACTGCCCCACCATTCCCTGCGGCACGACAACTGTAATTAAAAATTGATTTCCTCATCACTCGATAAAAAATTGATTTCAATCATGAAAAGTTTTTTTACCACCAATTCCGGTCAATCAAACTCCCAGTCTTTGTTGAGCCGATGGGGAAGATCAAATAAGACATACTTCCGCATGGCATATCAATTAGGGCTTATTGCTATGCTGTTCTTTACGGTATCAATATCGGTAGCCCAGACAATCCAGTTCAATATATCGGGTAATTACACCGGCTCCCCTAACAGCTATTACTGGGTGCAAGGATGGAGCCCTGCGACTTACGAAGCCATCTCGTTCTCTGCGACGGTAACTGCGGGAACAGGCGCCGCCAGTCCGTTGATTGGTCAATCCTTTTTGGCCTTCTGTGTCAATCTTGTCTATCCAGACCCTACTAATTCAACAGTGTATGATTTCAGTACGGATGGTTCCACTCTGTCGTACTACGTGGGCGGTAGCCCCCCGGTGGGAGGTGGGCCGTCCAATGCCTGGTCGGTCAATACGACCGAGAAATATAATGCGCTAAAAGACATATTTTATACCTATGCAGGCCAGTTGAATACGCTTGATAAGTCCACGACGGCTTATCATGATTTAGTGGCGGGTATCGACCTGGCAATTAGCGAAATACTACTCGATTACGATGGCACTCCGGCCTCTATGGACCTCTCTTCCGGCGATGCGCAAACCTATGCGAGTCCCCCGAATAATCCAATCCCGTCCAGTGCGGCGCTCACTTACTTTAACACTATTAAAAACTCGATCGTAGGTTCTGGTGTGGGCGCCGGCTTTGAACTTTATTCCGCCGGTCTTCCTGGTGAAGATGATCAGGATATAGTTTTCTTTCCTGTAACGGCTGGCCTTTGCACCAACCCCTCTGCCATCACTTTCAACCAGGATGCTCCCGACTGTTCAGGGGCTACCCCTCAAAATAACGGTACGATCAGCCTGGCCGGGGTGACCGATGGCACGCACTACGGCGTAAGCACGTTGAATGCGGGTTCGTACGACGGCCCTGCCTTTGCAAGCGCCACGCCCATACCGGGTTCGCTGCCGGCGGTGATCCAGTCTGCTATCCCGAATACGGGCGGCAGCTATATCGTGCGCATTTTTAATGGAGACAATGATTGCAAAACGGATGTGACGGTGACGGTAGATCCGGTGACGTGTTCGCCTAATTGCTCCCTGAACACCCCCACCATCACTACTTTTTGCGACGACAACGGTACACCCGCCGATCCAAGCGACGATGTCTTCTTCTTCACCATAAACGTAACGGGAACCAACACCGGCGCGAGCTATTCTCTCACCATCGGCGGCGATGTCGCGACGGGCCTGAGCTACGGCGTGGATGAAGGAAACCCCTTCGGTCCCTTCCCCATCGCGGGCGGCAACCTGACGGCCACCATTACGGATGAGGATTACCCTACTTGCCAATTGGTGGATGTGACGGTGACGGCGCCGGCGACATGTAGCAGCGACGCCTTCACCCCGGCTACTCCCACCTGCCCCGCCGGTACGGACGTCCTGCACTGGACACAGTCCATTGACCCGGGTACAGGTGATCCATCCATCGTCGAATTGCGGTGTGACGGCACAACGACCTACACCATACCTCCCGGGACGTACCCGGCCCTACTCACTTCCGGCGTATCGGTGACGGTCAATATTTCGGAGGTGATCTCCTATGACGGTTCGCCTACGCGCGCCAGTCAAACCCAAACAAATGAGCGGTGGCGCCTGGTGTTCCGCAAAGACGGATCTACCGTGGCCACTACCGGTTATACTAATGACATCACCGATGGCGTGGACCAGGCCAGTTGGGTTGGTTCCCTCGGCGTAATCAACTTGCCGATGGGCGCCGATGAGATCATCGTCGAACACTGGTGTGTGGACAATGGCCCGAGCGGAGAACCGGAATCGGTCTCTCCGACCAGTATTTGTCTGTCGGTCACGGGCTGCCCCGATCCATACCCGCTCTGCCCCGGTGAAAGTTATACCCTTACAGCCGAAGACGGCTGGCAAAACTACCAATGGTGGTACGATGCCGACGGCGCCGGACCGGTTGCTGCTGTAGTGGTGGCCAATACCCGGGTTTTTGCCAATGCCGATCAGCTGGGTACCTACTACTGGACAGCCGAAGACGGCAGTGCCTGCCCCGTGGAGGCCTGCTGCGAAATCGTACTGGAAGAAGGCGATTGCTGTACGATGGACGTCGTTTCAGCGACACCCACTCCCTGTGATCCGCTTACCAATACCTATTCGTTGGATGTGGTGCTGAACTATTCCGGTTCGCCGGGTGGCAACATCACGGTGAGCACCTCCAATGGCGGTATGGCGACCGTGGCGGCCACAACGAGCCCACAAACGGTTACGCTCACAGGGCTGACCTCTGACGGGGCGCAAAACATCAGCATCACCGCTTTCTTCGTAGATGAACCGACCTGTACGGATAATCTCTTGGATGCCTATGACGCACCTGAACAGTGCGACCTGGTGGCTGTCGGTAACTTCGTGTTCATGGACAACAACGAAGACGGGGTGTATAATGCCGGCGACATGCCCCTGGCGAACGTGACGGTGCAGTTGTACACCGCAGGCGCTGACTATGGGGTAGATCCGCCGCTGGCGACCGACATCACCGATCCTTCAGGGTACTATTATTTTGACAACCTGGAGGCAGGCACGTATGTGGTCTATATCCCGTCGTCCAACTTTGCTTCCGGCCAGGCGCTGGAAAATAAAGAATCGTATCCCGGGAATGATCCGGGTAATACGGACGACAACGATAATGGCGTAGATACGCCGGTAAACGGCGGTATCGCATCGCTTCCGGTGGCGCTTACACCAGGCGGCTCTCCCGTCAACGAGGGAGGCGCCGGTGGCGAAGGCTCCGCGACCCCGCAATACGAGGGCTCCCTGCCGGATGCGAACGTGAACGAAACGGTGGACTTCACCTTCCGGCTCCGGGCAGACGTCATGCACGACAAGATTGGGCCGGTTGTGAGCGCCTTGAACGCCGACGGCTCGTACGACGTGACCTATACGATCATTGTACGCAATAACGGCGGAGCGACGATCGACTATGATCTGTACGATACGCCGACTTTTGACGACGATATTGCGATCAATGCTGCCAGCTATACCCGTGATGTGCCTGCCTTGCCGGCCACCCCGCTGTCTACGGTGAACGGGGCAGCCAATACCCTGGCGAGCGATGTGTCGATCGCGCCGGGTGCAGTGCAGATCTATACGCTGGCTTACAACGTAACGCTGGATCTGAGCGCCGGCTCCGGCGGCGACAACATTTACACGGCTTGCGGAGAAAGCACGCCGGGCAATCCTGCTCCTGGCGAAGGCCTGTACAACATGTCTAGCCTGGATCTGAACGACGACAACACGCCGGAAGAAACAGACGAAGTCTGCGGCGACCTGCCGTATATCACGCACCGCAAAGATGTGGTGACCGTGAGCCCGGTACCGAATCCGGATGGCACCTACACGGTGACATACACGGTAGTTGTAGAAAACCTCGGTGGTGCATCAGGCACGTATGACTTGATCGACACGCCGACATTTGATGACGACATTACCATTCAGTCGGCCTCCTACAGCACGATGAACGTGGTTCCGTCGGTTGGCGGCGCGGCGCTGTCTACGATCAACGGCCAGCCGAATACGCTGGCAAATGATATTTCGATTGCAGCCGGAGCAACGCAAACCTATATGCTGACGTACTATGTGCGGCTGGACCTGTCGGCCGGTTCGACCGACGGCGGCGACAACATCTACACGTCGTGTGGTAATACGAATGAAACAGCCGGCCCGGTATCGCCGGATGGCTCCCTGCCCGGCCAGGGCCTGTACAATGCGACGTCGCTGGATTTGAACAACGACGGCACACCGGAAGAGCGCGACGAGATTTGCGAAGACCTGCCGTACATCTCCATGACAAAGGTGCTGACTTCCGTTACCCAGCAACCCGATGGTTCCTATCGGGTGCTTTATACCATAACGGTGGTCAATAACGGCGGCGCAGCCGGCAACTACCACCTGACGGATTCGCCGTTGTTTGAGAACGATGTCACGATCACCGCTTGGGATTACACTTTTGTAGATATCAATGGCGGTATTGCCAATGGGCCTTCCTTTATTGGCGCGCCGTCCATCCCAATTGATTTGGGTACGAAGACGCTTACGGCAGGTAATACTCATATCTACACGCTCGGATTCGACATCGTACTGGATTTGACAGGTACCCTGCCTGACGGCGGAGATGATGTCTATGATGCCTGTAACAACGGTGGCCCGAACGGTAACGGAGAGCCTGGTTACGGCCTATACAACATTGCCGAGATCGATCTTAATAACGATGGCAATACAGACCTGGAGGATGATGCCTGCGGCGATATCGAACTGGTAGCCGTAGGTAACTACGTGTTCATGGACAACAACGACAACGGCACCTACGATGCCGGCGACATGGGCATCGCCAACGTGACGGTGGAACTGTACGCTTCGACGGACAACCCGGGCGTTGACGCTCCGCTGTTTACCACGGTGACCAACGCCGACGGTTACTACTACTTTGACGAACTGAATGCCGGACAATATATCGTGTACATCCCGGCGAACAACTTTGCCACGGGCGGCGCTTTGGAAAACAAGGAGTCGTATCCGGGTGCGGACGCGGGCGATGTGGATGATAACGACAACGGCCAGGACGCGCCGGTCAATGGCGGTATAGCCAGTGGTGTGATAACCCTGCAACCGAACGCTGAGCCAACCAACGAGAGTGGCGAAGGCGGCTCGGGCACGGGCACGCCGGCCTACCCGGGCACGCTGGACGATGACAACGTGAACGAGACGGTGGACTTCACCTTCGTGAACGAGAAAGTGGCGCTGGGTAACTTAGTGTTCATGGACAACAACGACAACGGCACATTTGACGGCGGCGACATGGCGCTGTCCAGTGTTGACGTATGGTTGTATGCAGCGGGTGCGGACTACGGCGTAGCCACCCCGCTGGCGATGACGAGCACGAATGCGAATGGCTACTACTACTTTGACAACCTGCAACCGGGGACATACGTAGTGTACATCCCGGCAAGCAACTTCGGTGCGGGGCAGCCCCTGGAAAACAAGGAATCGTACCCTGGCGCCGATACGGGCGACACGGTGGACAACAACGACAACGGGCAGGACACTCCGGTGAACGGCGGTATCGTGTCCAACGAAGTGACGCTGACGCCGAACACGGAGCCGACGGGCGAGGCCCAGTCGGACTACCCGGGCAACCTGGATGACGACAACGTGAACGGCACGGTGGACTTCACCTTCCGTACGGAGAAAGTAGCCGTTGGTAACTATGTCTTCATGGACAACAACGAGAACGGCACGTACGATGTGGGCGACATGGGCATAGCCAACGTGACGGTAGAACTGTACGCCGCTACGCAAACGCCGGGCGTAGGCGTGCCGCTGGAGACGACGGTAACGAACGCTGACGGTTACTACTATTTTGATGAACTGAATGCCGGCCAATATATCGTGTACATCCCGGCGGGCAACTTCTCCACGGGCGGCGCTTTGGAAAACAAGGAGTCGTATCCGGGTGCGGACGCGGGCGATGTGGACAACAACGACAACGGCCAGGACGCGCCGGTTAACGGCGGTATAGCCAGTGGTGTGATAACCCTGACGCCGAACTCGGAGCCGGCCAATGAGTCTGGCGAAGGCGGATCGGGCACGGGCACGCCGGCCTACCCGGGCACGCTGGACGATGACAACGTGAACGAGACGGTGGACTTCACCTTCGTGAACGAGAAAGTGGCGCTGGGTAACTTAGTGTTCATGGACAACAACGACAACGGCACATTTGACGGCGGCGACATGGCGCTGTCCAGTGTTGACGTATGGTTGTATGCAGCGGGTGCGGACTACGGCGTAGCCACCCCGCTGGCGATGACGAGCACGAATGCGAATGGCTACTACTACTTTGACAACCTGCAACCGGGGACATACGTAGTGTACATCCCGGCAAGCAACTTCGGTGCGGGGCAGCCCCTGGAAAACAAGGAATCGTACCCTGGCGCCGATACGGGCGACACGGTGGACAACAACGACAACGGGCAGGACACTCCGGTGAACGGCGGTATCGTGTCCAACGAAGTGACGCTGACGCCGAACACGGAGCCGACGGGCGAGGCCCAGTCGGACTACCCGGGCAACCTGGATGACGACAACGTGAACGGCACGGTGGACTTCACCTTCCGTACGGAGAAAGTAGCCGTTGGTAACTATGTCTTCATGGACAACAACGAGAACGGCACGTACGATGTGGGCGACATGGGCATAGCCAACGTGACGGTAGAACTGTACGCCGCTACGCAAACGCCGGGCGTAGGCGTGCCGCTGGAGACGACGGTAACGAACGCTGACGGTTACTACTATTTTGATGAACTGAATGCCGGCCAATATATCGTGTACATCCCGGCGGGCAACTTCTCCACGGGCGGCGCTTTGGAAAACAAGGAGTCGTATCCGGGTGCGGACGCGGGCGATGTGGACAACAACGACAACGGCCAGGACGCGCCGGTTAACGGCGGTATAGCCAGTGGTGTGATAACCCTGACGCCGAACTCGGAGCCGGCCAATGAGTCTGGCGAAGGCGGATCGGGCACGGGCACGCCGGCCTACCCGGGCACGCTGGACGATGACAACGTGAACGAGACGGTGGACTTCACCTTCGTGAACGAGAAAGTGGCGCTGGGTAACTTAGTGTTCATGGACAACAACGACAACGGCACATTTGACGGCGGCGACATGGCGCTGTCCAGTGTTGACGTATGGTTGTATGCAGCGGGTGCGGACTACGGCGTAGCCACCCCGCTGGCGATGACGAGCACGAATGCGAATGGCTACTACTACTTTGACAACCTGCAACCGGGGACATACGTAGTGTACATCCCGGCAAGCAACTTCGGTGCGGGGCAGCCCCTGGAAAACAAGGAATCGTACCCTGGCGCCGATACGGGCGACACGGTGGACAACAACGACAACGGGCAGGACACTCCGGTGAACGGCGGTATCGTGTCCAACGAAGTGACGCTGACGCCGAACACGGAGCCGACGGGCGAGGCCCAGTCGGACTACCCGGGCAACCTGGATGACGACAACGTGAACGGCACGGTGGACTTCACCTTCCGTACGGAGAAAGTAGCCGTTGGTAACTATGTCTTCATGGACAACAACGAGAACGGCACGTACGATGTGGGCGACATGGGCATAGCCAACGTGACGGTAGAACTGTACGCCGCTACGCAAACGCCGGGCGTAGGCGTGCCGCTGGAGACGACGGTAACGAACGCTGACGGTTACTACTATTTTGATGAACTGAATGCCGGCCAATATATCGTGTACATCCCGGCGGGCAACTTCTCCACGGGCGGCGCTTTGGAAAACAAGGAGTCGTATCCGGGTGCGGACGCGGGCGATGTGGACAACAACGACAACGGCCAGGACGCGCCGGTTAACGGCGGTATAGCCAGTGGTGTGATAACCCTGACGCCGAACTCGGAGCCGGCCAATGAGTCTGGCGAAGGCGGATCGGGCACGGGCACGCCGGCCTACCCGGGCACGCTGGACGATGACAACGTGAACGAGACGGTGGACTTCACCTTCGTGAACGAGAAAGTGGCGCTGGGTAACTTAGTGTTCATGGACAACAACGACAACGGCACATTTGACGGCGGCGACATGGCGCTGTCCAGTGTTGACGTATGGTTGTATGCAGCGGGTGCGGACTACGGCGTAGCCACCCCGCTGGCGATGACGAGCACGAATGCGAATGGCTACTACTACTTTGACAACCTGCAACCGGGGACATACGTAGTGTACATCCCGGCAAGCAACTTCGGTGCGGGGCAGCCCCTGGAAAACAAGGAATCGTACCCTGGCGCCGATACGGGCGACACGGTGGACAACAACGACAACGGGCAGGACACTCCGGTGAACGGCGGTATCGTGTCCAACGAAGTGACGCTGACGCCGAACACGGAGCCGACGGGCGAGGCCCAGTCGGACTACCCGGGCAACCTGGATGACGACAACGTGAACGGCACGGTGGACTTCACCTTCCGTACGGAGAAAGTAGCCGTTGGTAACTATGTCTTCATGGACAACAACGAGAACGGCACGTACGATGTGGGCGACATGGGCATAGCCAACGTGACGGTAGAACTGTACGCCGCTACGCAAACGCCGGGCGTAGGCGTGCCGCTGGAGACGACGGTAACGAACGCCGACGGTTACTACTATTTTGATGAACTGAATGCCGGCCAATATATCGTGTACATCCCGGCGGGCAACTTCTCCACGGGCGGCGCTTTGGAAAACAAGGAGTCGTATCCGGGTGCGGACGCGGGCGATGTGGACAACAACGACAACGGCCAGGACGCGCCGGTTAACGGCGGTATAGCCAGTGGTGTGATAACCCTGACGCCGAACTCGGAGCCGACCAATGAGTCTGGCGAAGGCGGATCGGGCACGGGCACGCCGGCCTACCCGGGCACGCTGGACGATGACAACGTGAACGAGACGGTGGACTTCACGTTCCGCGTAGGGCCAATTATTTCGCATGAAAAGACAGGGCCGGTGATCAGCGTTCAACAACCGGATGGCTCTTACAATGTTACTTACACAGTGACGGTGTCTAATACTGGCGGAGCTGCCGGCGCCTACGACCTGATTGACACGCCTGCTTTTGATGATGATATTGTGATCAATCAGGCCAGTTACAGTTCGGTCAACGTTGTGCCGGCAGTCGGTGGAGCGCCTCTTTCCCTGATCAATGGAACTCCAAATACACTGGCTGACGATCAGGTTATTGCCTCGGGCACAACGCATATATATACGTTAATCTACAATGTGACGCTGGATCTGTCGCCGGTATCTACGGATGGTGGTGACAATGTGTACACCGCCTGTGGAAACGGTACGCCGGGCAACCCACAGCCAGGTGAAGGTTTGTACAATAGGACGATCCTTGATACCGACAACGACGCCATACCTGAAGAAGAAGACGAGGTATGCGGCGACCTTCCCTATATCACGCATAATAAAGATGCAGTGATGGTAACGGGGCCGAATGCCAATGGCACGTACACAGTAATGTATACGGTCGAGGTGATGAACCTCGGAGGGGCGCCAGGCGCTTATGACCTGGTGGATACGCCGAACTTTGACGACGATATTACGATCGTTTCGGCTGATTATACGACGACTAATGTCGTGCCGGCGGTAGCTGGCGGGGCCTTGTCCTTTATCAATGGTAACCCGAACACGCTGGCCGATGACATCAGCATCGCGGCGGGCGCTACCCAAACCTACAAGCTGACCTACAATGTACGCCTGGACCTGTCGGCTGCTTCTACGGACGGCGGCGACAACATCTACACGGCCTGCGGTACGACGACGGCCACGCCCGGCCCGACCACGGCTGACGCTTCCGTACCAGGCCAGGGCCTGTACAATAGCACTTCTCTGGATACGAACAATGACGGCAACCCGGATGAGGAAGACGAGATCTGCGCTGACCTGCCGTTCATCACCCACGACAAGACAGGGCCGGTAATAAGCGCCCGCCAACCGGATGGTTCTTATAATGTAACCTATACCATTACAGTAGAGAACCTGGGCGGCGCTACGACTACCTATGATCTGGTCGATACCCCGACGTTTGACGATGACATCGTCATCAACTCCGGAACGCTGAATACGATTGGGGTTGTACCTGCCATTGCCGGCGGTGCCCTTGCCGTAACCAATGGCGATCCCAATACCCTTGCGGATGGTATCTCCATTGATCCCGGTGAAACGCACACTTACACGCTGGAGTATAATGTCGAACTGCAATTGTCATCAACTTCTACGGATGGCGGTGACAACATTTACACCGCCTGCGAAGATGGCACTCCGGGCGACCCGGCGCCGGGCGAAGGCTTGTATAACATGTCGGCACTATATACCGACGGTGGTATTTTGCTGGAAGAAGATGAAGTATGCGGCGACTTGCCAGCGTTCCTGTTTGACCTCGCCCTGGTTAAGGAACTAGGCTTGGGGCAGAGCAGCATGGTTAGCCCGGGTGATAACGTCACCTTTACCATTACCATAACCAACCAGGGAGAAGCGGCGGTTGACAACATTGAGATCACGGACTATGTACCAAGTGGATTGACATTCAATGCTGCTTTGAACCCGGATTGGACGGCAACAGCCGGCGGCGCCACGACGACACTGACGGTAGCTGAGACGGAACTGCCTTTTGGCGGGTTGGCGCCGGGCGCATCGACCTCCATAAACATCGTACTGACGGTCAACGGCGGCCTCGCCAGTGGCGCCCAACTGATCAACGTAGCGGAGATTAGTGATTTGACGGATAGCGATGGTTTCCCGGTAGAAGATATCGACTCCACGCCGGACGACATACCTGGCAACGACGCCGGCGGTGAAGTAAACACGGGCTCCGACAATACGATCGGCGGCGACGGCACGGGCTCACCCGGCGATCCGGATCCGGCTACGGACGAGGACGACAGCGACCCGGAAGATGTGGTCATCAACCCATTCGACTTGGCTATGTCCAAGGAGCTTGGCGCAGGACAGAGCGCTATGGTGGGCCCGGGCGACGAGGTCACCTTCACCATCACGGTATACAACCAGGGGCTGATCCCTGCAGACAATATTGAAATTACAGATTACGTACCGAGCGGCTTCACGTTCAACGCGGGCCTGAACCCGGGCTGGAGCCTGATAGGCGGCAACGCGGTAACGACGCTGCAGGTATCCGCAGGGGAACTGCCGGTGGGCGGCTTAGCCCCAGGTGGGTCGACTACGGTCGACATCATCCTGACGGTGAACGGCGGCCTGGCCAGCGGCACGCAGCTGGTGAACGTAGCGGAGATCAGCTCGGCTACGGACGAGCAAGGCTTGCCGGTAGAGGACGTAGACTCCACGCCGGATGATACGCCTGGCAACGACGCGGGCGGCAACGTGAACAGCCCGTCTGACGACGTAACCAGCGGCGACGGCACGGGTGCTCCTGGCGACACGGACCCGAATACGGACGAGGACGACAGCGACCCGGAAGATGTGGTCATCAACCCATTCGACTTGGCTATGTCCAAGGAGCTTGGCGCAGGCCAGAGCGCTATGGTGGGCCCGGGCGACGAGGTCACCTTCACCATCACAGTATACAACCAGGGCTTGATCCCTGCGGACAATATTGAAATTACAGATTACGTACCGGGCGGCTTCACGTTCAACGCGGGGCTGAACCCGGGCTGGAGCCTGATCGGCGGCAACGCGGTGACGACGCTGGCGGTATCCGCCGGCGAGCTGCCGGTGGGCGGCTTAGCCCCAGGTGGGTCTACGACGGTAGACATCATCCTGACGGTGAACGGCGGGCTGGCCAGCGGCACGCAGCTGGTGAACGTAGCGGAGATCAGCTCGGCTACGGACGAGCAAGGCTTGCCGGTGGAAGACGTAGACTCTACGCCGGACGACACGCCTGGCAACGATGCCGGCGGCAATGTGAACAGCCCGTCTGACGACGTAACCAGCGGCGACGGCACCGGTGCTCCTGGCGACACGGACCCGAATACGGATGAGGACGACAGCGACCCGGAAGATGTGGTCATCAACCCATTCGACTTGGCTATGTCCAAGGAGCTTGGCGCAGGCCAGAGCGCTATGGTGGGCCCGGGCGACGAGGTCACCTTCACCATCACAGTATACAACCAGGGCTTGATCCCTGCGGACAATATTGAAATTACAGATTACGTACCGAGCGGCTTCACGTTCAACGCGGGGCTGAACCCGGGCTGGAGCCTGATCGGCGGCAACGCGGTAACGACGCTGCAGGTATCCGCAGGGGAACTGCCGGTGGGCGGCTTAGCCCCAGGTGGGTCTACGACGGTAGACATCATCCTGACGGTGAACGGCGGGCTGGCCAGCGGCACGCAACTGGTGAACGTAGCAGAGATCAGCTCGGCTACGGACGAGCAAGGCTTGCCGGTAGAGGACGTAGACTCCACGCCGGATGATACGCCTGGCAACGACGCGGGCGGCAATGTGAACAGCCCGTCTGACGATGTAACCAGCGGCGACGGCACCGGTGCTCCTGGCGACACGGACCCGAATACGGATGAGGACGACAGCGACCCGGAAGATGTGGTCATCAACCCATTCGACTTGGCGCTTGTCAAGGAGCTTGGCGCAGGCCAGAGCGCTATGGTGGGCCCGGGCGACGAGGTCACCTTCACCATCACAGTATACAACCAGGGCTTGATCCCTGCGGACAATATTGAGATCACAGATTATGTACCGGGCGGCTTCACGTTCAACGCGGGGTTAAACCCTGCCTGGACGGTAACAGCCGGTGGTGCGTCCACGACCCTGGAGGTGAGCGCGGGCGAGCTGCCGGCTGGCGGCCTGCTCCCTGGAGCATCTGCAACAGTCGACATCATCCTGACGGTGAACGGCGGGCTGGCCAGCGGCACGCAACTGGTGAACGTAGCGGAGATCAGCTCGGCTACGGACGAGCAGGGCTTGCCGGTAGAGGACGTAGACTCCACGCCGGATGATACGCCTGGCAACGACGCGGGTGGCAATGTGAACAGCCCGTCTGACGATGTAACCAGCGGCGACGGCACGGGTGCTCCTGGCGACACGGACCCGAATACGGATGAGGACGACAGCGACCCGGAAGATGTGGTCATCAACCCATTCGACTTGGCGCTTGTCAAGGAGCTTGGCGCAGGCCAGAGCGCTATGGTGGGCCCGGGCGACGAGGTCACCTTCACCATCACAGTATACAACCAGGGCTTGATCCCTGCGGACAATATTGAGATCACAGATTATGTACCGGGCGGCTTCACGTTCAACGCGGGGCTGAACCCGGGCTGGAGCCTGATCGGCGGCAACGCGGTAACGACGCTGCAGGTATCCGCAGGGGAACTGCCGGCAGGCGGTTTAGCCCCAGGTGGGTCGACTACGGTCGACATCATCCTGACGGTGAACGGCGGGCTGGCCAGCGGCACGCAACTGGTGAACGTAGCAGAGATCAGCTCGGCTACGGACGAGCAAGGCTTGCCGGTAGAGGACGTAGACTCCACGCCGGATGATACGCCTGGCAACGACGCGGGCGGCAATGTGAACAGCCCGTCTGACGACGTAACCAGCGGCGACGGCACCGGTGCTCCTGGCGACACGGACCCGAATACGGACGAGGACGACAGCGACCCGGAAGATGTGGTCATCAACCCATTCGACTTGGCGCTTGTCAAGGAGCTTGGCGCAGGCCAGAGCGCTATGGTGGGCCCGGGCGACGAGGTCACCTTCACCATCACAGTATACAACCAGGGCTTGATCCCTGCGGACAATATTGAGATCACAGATTATGTACCGGGCGGCTTCACGTTCAACGCGGGGTTAAACCCTGCCTGGACGGTAACAGCCGGTGGTGCGTCCACGACCCTGGAGGTGAGCGCGGGCGAGCTGCCGGCTGGCGGCCTGCTCCCTGGAGCATCTGCAACAGTCGACATCATCCTGACGGTGAACGGCGGGCTGGCCAGCGGCACGCAGCTGGTGAACGTAGCGGAGATCAGCTCGGCTACGGACGAGCAGGGCTTGCCGGTGGAAGACGTAGACTCTACGCCGGACGACACGCCGGGCAACGACGCGGGCGGCAACGTGAACAGCCCGTCTGACGACGTAACCAGCGGCGACGGCACCGGTGCTCCTGGCGATACGGACCCGAATACGGACGAGGACGACAGCGACCCGGAAGATGTGGTCATCAACCCATTCGACTTGGCTATGTCCAAGGAGCTTGGCGCAGGCCAGAGCGCTATGGTGGGCCCGGGCGACGAGGTCACCTTCACCATCACGGTATACAACCAGGGCTTGATCCCTGCGGACAATATTGAGATCACAGATTATGTACCGGGCGGCTTCACGTTCAACGCGGGCCTGAACCCGGGCTGGAGCCTGATCGGCGGCAACGCGGTAACGACGCTGCAGGTATCCGCAGGGGAACTGCCGACAGGCGGTTTAGCCCCAGGTGGGTCGACTACGGTCGACATCATCCTGACGGTGAACGGCGGGCTGGCCAGCGGCACGCAACTGGTGAACGTAGCAGAGATCAGCTCGGCTACGGACGAGCAAGGCTTGCCGGTAGAGGACGTAGACTCCACGCCGGATGATACGCCTGGCAACGACGCGGGTGGCAATGTGAACAGCCCGTCTGACGATGTAACCAGCGGCGACGGCACGGGTGCTCCTGGCGACACGGACCCGAATACGGATGAGGACGACAGCGACCCGGAAGATGTGGTCATCAACCCATTCGACTTGGCGCTTGTCAAGGAGCTTGGCGCAGGCCAGAGCGCTATGGTAGGCCCGGGCGACGAGGTCACCTTCACCATCACGGTATACAACCAGGGCTTGATCCCTGCGGACAATATTGAGATCACAGATTATGTACCGGGCGGCTTCACGTTCAACGCGGGGCTGAACCCGGGCTGGAGCCTGATCGGCGGCAACGCGGTAACGACGCTGCAGGTATCCGCAGGGGAACTGCCGGCAGGCGGTTTAGCCCCAGGTGGGTCGACTACGGTCGACATCATCCTGACGGTGAACGGCGGGCTGGCCAGCGGCACGCAACTGGTGAACGTAGCAGAGATCAGCTCGGCTACGGACGAGCAAGGCTTGCCGGTAGAGGACGTAGACTCCACGCCGGATGATACGCCTGGCAACGACGCGGGTGGCAATGTGAACAGCCCGTCTGACGACGTAACCAGCGGCGACGGCACCGGTGCTCCTGGCGACACGGACCCGAATACGGATGAGGACGACAGCGACCCGGAAGATGTGGTCATCAACCCATTCGACTTGGCTATGTCCAAGGAGCTTGGCGCAGGCCAGAGCGCTATGGTGGGCCCGGGCGACGAGGTCACCTTCACCATCACGGTATACAACCAGGGGCTGATCCCTGCAGACAATATTGAAATTACAGATTACGTACCGAGCGGCTTCACGTTCAACGCGGGCCTGAACCCGGGCTGGAGCCTGATAGGCGGCAACGCGGTAACGACGCTGCAGGTATCCGCAGGGGAACTGCCGGTGGGCGGCTTAGCCCCAGGTGGGTCGACTACGGTCGACATCATCCTGACGGTGAACGGCGGCCTGGCCAGCGGCACGCAACTGGTGAACGTAGCGGAGATCAGCTCGGCTACGGACGAGCAAGGCTTGCCGGTAGAGGACGTAGACTCCACGCCGGATGATACGCCTGGCAACGACGCGGGCGGCAATGTGAACAGCCCGTCTGACGACGTAACCAGCGGCGACGGCACCGGTGCTCCTGGCGACACGGACCCGAATACGGACGAGGACGACAGCGACCCGGAAGATGTGGTCGTTAGCAGCTTTGACCTTGCTCTGGTTAAGGAGCTTGGCCTTGGCCAGGGCGCCAGCGTTGGAGCAGGTGATAACGTTACCTTCACCATTACGGTTACTAACCAGGGGGCTATCCCTGCCGATAATATCGAAATTACGGATTATATCCCCAGTGGCTTCACGTTCAACCCGGTACTGAACCCGGATTGGGGGCTTGTTGCCGGAAATGCGGTGACGACTCTGAGGGTAAGTGAGGGTGAGCTGCCTTTCGGTGGCCTGGCGCCTGCGGCAAGTACGGATATCGACATCGTATTGACCGTCAATACCGGCCTTGCAGGAGGCACTCGGTTGGTAAACAATGCTGAGATCAGCTCAGCCACCGATGAAATGGGGCTGTCTGTTCAGGATGTTGACTCCAGCCCGGATAATGTTGATGGCAATGATGCCGGCGGCTTGGTGAACTCCGGTTCTGACAACACCATCGGAGGTGATGGCAGCGGCGATCCCGGCGATGGCGACCCGTCGACGGATGAAGACGATCACGACCCCGAAGATGTGGTGGTTGAAGTATTCGACCTCGCATTGGTGAAAAAGCTGTCCGCCGGGCAGGTTGGCATTGTGAACCCAGGTGATGAAGTAAGCTTCACCATCACAGTATACAACCAGGGCACCCTGGATGCAACCAATATCCGGATCAACGATTACATTCCGGCCGGCCTCATCCTGACGGATGGCGATTGGACGGAAAGCAGCCCGGGTATTGCTACCCTTGATATGCCGATCCCAAGCCTGTTAGCAGGTGCTTCTACTACAGTGGATATTACCTTTACAGTAGCCCCTGCCTTCACCGGTACGTCCGCTGTGAACGTTGCCGAGATCGCTGGCGCGGATAATACACTTGGTTTACCTGACGTGGATTCTACGCCAGATGCCATTAAGGGCAATGACGCGGGCGGCGCGGTCAATACGCCGTCTGACGATGTGATCAATGGTAACGGTACCGGTACGCCGGGAGACGCTGTGCCAGGTACGGATGAAGATGATGCCGACCCGGCGTCCATCCAGATCTGCCCGCCGTTGGGCAACATCGTTATGATCATGGAGTGCCCGGATGAGATCGAAGGCACGTTCGCAACCTTTACGTTGCAAGATGCCGAGAATCCGATGTTTGCAATGGAGCCATTTGATCCCTTCCTGCCGACGGATGTGGATGGCAATGGCAATCCAGGGTTCTCTCTTCCTATAGTGTCGATAGACTACTTCCTGACGGAGGATGATGCCCACAACCAGGCTAATTCAATTCAGGACCAGTCTCCTGCGACACTGGGCACCCAGTACCTGTCGCAGAGCAAGACCATATACGCCAGGATCGAAGACGAGAATGGTTGTGTGGATATAGTTGGAATATGGCTGGTTGTAAAAGACAGCCCTGTGGTGACTACCACAGCAACAGATGTGAGCTGCTTCGGTTTTGCCGATGGAACTGCAACGGCAATCGTTACAGCAGGTGTATCTCCCTACAGCTACCTGTGGAGCGACGGCCAGACGACGGCCATGGCAACCGGGCTGAGCGCCGGAATATACACCGTAACCGTAACAGATGCTAATGGATGTATCGGCGTAGCGGAAGCAGAGGTGGAAAGCCCGACGCTGCTCATCGCCGAGGTCATCTCCAATACGGACGCCAGCTGCTTCGGTTATGCTGACGGCAGCGCCACAGTGAACGCTACCGGGGGAACTACCGCCTACAGCTACCTGTGGAGCAATGGCCAAACTACGGCTACGGCTGCTGGCCTGGCGGCAGGAGATTACACGGTAACGGTAACAGATGCTAATGGCTGCGAAGCTACGGCTGATGTAACTATCGATGAACCTACTGAACTCACGGCTGCTATCGATCCAGCCTCCGTACAGGATGTGAGCTGCTTCGGCGGTGCTGATGGCGCCGCCTCAGTAAACGGCGCCGGCGGTACTATGCCTTATAGCTACCTCTGGAGTAATGGCAGCACTGATCAGACAGCCACCGGCCTGAGTGCAGGTGATTACACAGTGACCGTCATTGACGCCAACGGCTGCATAGCCATGGACGACGTGACCATAGAGCAGCCTGCAGCGCCGGTTGCTATCACTTTCAGCAATTTACAGGATGCCAACTGCGCCGGTTTCATGGATGGGCAGGTGACCGCTACTGCAAGCGGCGGCACGGCCCCCTATACCTTCGAATGGAGCAGCGGGCAGACAGATATGAATACCAATACTTCCACCGCTACCGGTTTGTCTGCCGGCGGATATGACGTCACAGTGACGGATGCGAACGGCTGCGAAGAAGTCGCCAGCATCACTATCAGCGACCCGACGGGTGTAGAACTGGTTGTGGCCAGTGTTGAGGATGAAACCTGTGACGAGAACGACGACGGCAGTGCAACAGTGGTGGCCAATGGCGGAACCAGCCCCTACGACTTCTCCTGGAGCAATGGCTTCAATGAAAATAACGTAGACGGCCCGGATGCCACGTCCACCGCTGCCGGCTTATCTGCCGGCACGTACACCGTGACGGTAACCGACGACAATGGCTGTGAAGCAGTGCAAACTGTAGTGATCCGCGAGCCTGCGGACCTGATCGCCGAGATCATTTTCAGCACGGATGAAACCTGCGCCGAAAACAACGACGGCACGGCCACGGTGAACGCTACGGGCGGTATCACGCCTTATACCTACCTGTGGAGCAACGGACAAATAACGCCGACAGCCACCTCTCTGTCTGCCGGTGTATATACCGTAACGGTAACGGACGCGAACGGCTGCGAAGCAACGGCTATAGTTACCATTAGTGAACCGGCTACCCTCACGGCAGCTATCAACATCAGCACTGATGTAAGCTGCTTCGACGGCGCCGACGGCACAGCTACGGTAAGCGCCGCTGGCGGCACGGCCCCCTACCACTACCTGTGGAGCAACGGCTCTACGGATGAGGTGGCTACGGGCCTGAGTGCGGGCGGCTACGTCGTGACGGTAACGGACGCGAACGGCTGCGAGGCTACGGCCAATGTGACGATCGATGAACCTGCCGAAGGCGTATCCATCACCTTCAGCGGCCTTATAGACGCCAACTGTGCCGGCGGCATGGACGGCGAGGCTACAGCTACTGCTGACGGCGGCGTAGGCCCGTACGACTTCGAATGGAGCACCGGGCAGGTGAACCTGAATACCCTCTCCTCTACGGCCAGTGGCCTGAGCGCGGGCGGCTACACGGTGACGGTGACAGACGCCAACGGCTGTGAAGAAGTGTCCAGCATTACGATAGAAGACCCGAGCGGGGTAACGCTTATAGTAACGGATGTCACGCACGAGACGTGCACGGCTGCCGACGACGGCATGGCAACGGTAAGCGCCAGTGGAGGTACGCCTCCGTACAGTTACCTGTGGAGCAATGGCCAAACGGGCATCGTAGCCACGGGCCTGAGTGCGGGCACGTACACGGTGACGGTAACGGACGCCCAGGGCTGCGGAGCGGTACAAACGGTAGTGGTCGACGAGCCCACGCCGGTACTGGCCGAGGTCATCTCGAGCACGGACGAGACGTGCTTCGAGAACCAGGACGGCACGGCTACGGTGAACGCCACGGGCGGCACCACACCGTACAGCTACCTGTGGAGCAACGGCAACACGGGCGCCACGGCCACGGCCCTGAGCGCTGGGGTTACCTACATGGTGACGGTGACGGACGCGAACGGCTGTGAGGCCACGGCGAGCATCGTCGTGGGGCAGCCGGCCCTTCCGCTGCTAGCCAATGGTGTGCCTACTGACGCCAGCTGCTACGGCGAAGCCGACGGCAGCATCGAGCTGACGGTAATTGGCGGCACAGCGCCGTATAGCTACAACTGGGACAACGCTCCGGATGTAGAAGACCCGAACGGGCTGAGCGCCGGCAACTACAACGTGACGGTAACGGACGCGAACGGCTGCGAAACGATATTCGGGCCGGTGGTGATAGAAGAGCCTTCCGAGATAGCAATAGACATAGACGATATAACGAATGCCGACTGCAGCGGCAACGCCGACGGCTCCGCCACGGTGACAGCCAGCGGCGGTACTGCCCCGTATGACTTTGCGTGGAGCAACGGCATGGTACAAGTGAACATGACAACTTCCACGGCCAGCGGGCTGAGCGCGGGCGGTTACACCGTAACGGTAACGGACGCGAACGGCTGCGAGGCGGTGAAGAGCATCACGATAGACGACCCGAGCGGGCTGGAGCTTACGGTATTGGATGTAACGGATGAGACGTGCGCCGAGAACAACGACGGCACGGCCACGGTAAGCGCCTCTGGCGGCACGGCGCCGTACAGCTACCTGTGGAGCGACGGCCAGGTGGGCATCGCAGCCACGGGCCTGAGCGCCGGCACGTACACGGTGACGGTAACGGACGCGGGCGGCTGTGAAGCGGTGCAGACGGTAGTCATTGGCGAGCCTACGTCGGTACTGGCGGAGGTTATCTCCAGCGTGGACGTAAGCTGCTACGGCGCGGCCGATGGCTCTGCCACGGTGAACGCTACGGGCGGCACGACGCCGTACACTTACGCGTGGAGCAATGGCGTTACGACGGCCACGGCTACGGGCCTGAGTGCAGGAATTACCTACACGGTAACAGTAACGGACGCCAGCGGCTGCGAAGCCACTGCGGGCGTAACGCTTGCTGAGCCTGCCGAACTGACGGCCATCATTGAAGGCAGCACGGCAGCGGGCTGCTACGGCGGCGCCGACGGCACGGCCACGGTTAAGCCTGAAGGCGGCACGGCGCCCTACACGTTCATGTGGAGCAACGGCTCTACGGACAAGACGACCACGGGCCTGAGCGCGGGCACGTACTCAGTGATGGTCATCGACGCCAACGGCTGCATGGCCACTACGACAGTAACCATCGATGAGCCTGCCGACGGGTTGGCGGTAACGTTCAGTGGCCTCACAGATGCCAACTGTGCCGGCGGCATGGACGGCGAAGTGACGGCTACAGCCAGTGGTGGCACATCCCCGTACAGCTTCTCCTGGAGCAGCGGGCAGGTCAACACCACCACCACCAGCTCTACGGCCAGTGGCCTGAGCGCGGGCGGTTACACGGTGACGGTGACGGACGCGAACGGCTGCGAGGCGGTTGCGAGCATTACCATAGAAGACCCGACGGGTGTGAGCCTTAGCCTTGTATCGAGCCATGACGTTAGCTGTGAAGATGAAGATGACGGTAGCTTTACCGTTGCGGCCTCTGGTGGAACGCCTGCTTACCACTATAGCTTGATAAGCGGCCCGAACGTTGGTGTTGGCCCACAAGCCAGTGGTTTGTTCGAAAACCTGAATTCTGGTACACATCAGGTAGAAGTGACGGATGCAAACGGTTGTACGGCTGTGTTGGGTATAGTAATTGGCGAACCGACGGAACTTACCCTGGATGTCGTAGCCTTTAGCGATGAAAGCTGCTTCGGTGATGCAGAGAATGATGGTAGCATCACAGTAAACGCCACGGGTGGAACTCCGGACTACAATTACAAGATTACCAGCCCGGCTTGGGCGGAAACGGACTACCAGTCCTCTCCGGTATTTGAAGGGCTGGATGCCGGAACCTATACCATCAGAGTAATTGATGATAATGGGTGCCGTACGAGTGTAACCCAGGTAATTGAGGAGCCGGCAGAACTCTTGATATCCAATGATATCGAAGTTGAGGATGTCGATTGCAATGGTTCCAATGACGGTAGTATTAATATCACAGTTACCGGAGGCCTACAGCCTTACGCTTTCAACTGGAGCGGCAATGCCCAGGATGTTGAGGATCCGGTTAATCTGGAAGCTGGCGACTATTTCGTCACAGTGACTGATGCCAATGGATGTACTGCCGAGTATGGGCCGGTGACGGTCGACGAACCAGCTACGCCACTGTTCATTGTAAATACAACTACTACAAATGCTGATTGTGCCGGCGATGCTACTGGCAGTGCCAGTGTAGTAGCTGATGGAGGTACAGTTCCTTACAGCTACCTGTGGAGTAATGGACAAGCCACTGCTACCGCTACGGGCTTAAGCGCGGGCGGTTACACGGTAACGGTGACGGACGCCAACGGCTGCGAGGTAGTGTCCGGTGTCACTATTAATGACCCGAACGGCTTGACATTGGTGGTAACAGATGTTACACATGAGGCTTGTGCAGATGGCAATGATGGATCGGCTACGGTAAGCGCCTCTGGCGGCACGGCGCCGTACAGCTACCTCTGGAGCAACGGCGCTACTACCCAGATCGCCAAAGGGCTTCCTGCGGGCACGTACACGGTGACGGTAACGGACGTGAACGGCTGCGAAGCGGTACAAACGGTAGTAATAGACGAGCCCACTCCGGTACTGGCCGAGGTCATCTCGAGCACGGACGAGACGTGCTTCGAGAACCAGGACGGCACGGCTACGGTGAACGCCACGGGCGGCACCACACCGTACAGCTACCTGTGGAGCAACGGCAACACGGGCGCCACGGCCACGGCCCTGAGCGCTGGCGTTACCTACACGGTAACGGTGACGGACGCGAACGGCTGCGAGGGCACGGCGAGCATCGTCGTGGGGCAGCCGGCCCTTCCGCTGCTAGCCAATGGTGTGCCTACTGACGCCAGCTGCTACGGCGAAGCCGACGGCAGCATCGAGCTGACGGTAATTGGCGGCACAGCGCCGTATAGCTACAACTGGGACAACGCTCCGGATGTAGAAGACCCGAACGGGCTGAGCGCCGGCAACTACACGGTGACGGTAACGGACGCGAACGGCTGCGAAACGATATTCGGGCCGGTGGTGATAGAAGAGCCATCCGAGATAGCAATAGATATAGACGGTATAACGAATGCCGACTGCAGCGGCAACGCCGACGGCTCCGCCACGGTGACAGCCAGCGGCGGTACTGCCCCGTATGACTTTGCGTGGAGCAACGGCATGGTACAAGTGAATATGACTACATCCACGGCTACGGGCCTGAGCGCGGGCGGTTACACCGTAACGGTAACGGACGCGAACGGCTGCGAGGCAGTGAAGAGCATTACGATAGAAGACCCGAGCGGGCTGGAGCTGGTAGTGGCCGATGTGACGGAAGAAACCTGTTCGGCAGCCAACGACGGCACGGCCACGGTAAGCGCCAGTGGCGGCACGGCGCCGTACAGCTACCAATGGAGCGATGGCCAAACGGGCATCGCAGCCACGGGCCTGAGCGCCGGCGCGTACACGGTGACGGTAACGGACGCGGGCGGCTGTGAAGCGGTGCAGACGGTAGTAATTGGCGAGCCCACGCCGGTACTGGCGGAGGTTATCTTCAGCATGGACGTAAGCTGCTACGGCGCGGCCGATGGCTCTGCCACGGTGAACGCTACGGGCGGCACGACGCCGTACACTTACGTGTGGAGCAATGGCGCTACCACGGCGATGGCTACCGGCCTGGCGGCTGGCGTTACCTACACGGTAACAATAACGGACGCCAGCGGCTGCGAAGCCACTGCGGGCGTAACGCTTGCTGAGCCTGCCGAACTGACGGCTCTCATAGAAAGCAGCACGGACGTAAGTTGCTACGGCGGCGCCGATGGTACGGCCACGGTTAAGCCACAGGGCGGCACGGAGCCCTACACGTTCATGTGGAGCAACGGCTCTACGGATAAGACCGTCACCGGCTTGAGCGCGGGTACTTATACAGCGATGGTCATCGATGCCAACGGCTGTATAGCCACCACTGTTGTGGCTATCGATGAGCCCAGCGATGCTGTCGCCATTACATTCAGTAACCTGCAGGATGCGGACTGTGCAGGCAGCATGGATGGCCAGGCAACGGCCGCGGCCAGCGGAGGAGTAGCGCCTTACGATTTTGTATGGAGCACCGGACAAGTGAACCAGAACACTACGACATCGGTGGCTACAAACCTCTCTGCCGGAAGTTACACCGTAACGGTAACGGATGCTAATGGCTGTGAGAATATTGCCAGCATCACGATTGGCGACCCGAACGGCCTGATGCTTACCGTCATGAATGTAGATCATGAAGCCTGCCAGGGAGATAATGACGGTAGTGCTACTGTTAGTGCTTTGGGCGGTACTGCGCCTTATACTTACCTGTGGAGCAATGGCCAAACTGGCCCGGTAGCCAATAACTTGTCTGCCGGCACCTACACTGTGACAGTGACGGACGCCAATATTTGTGAAGCAGTACAAACAGTAGTGGTTGACGAACCTACTCCTGTGATAGCTACAATCATATCCAGTGAGGATGTAAGTTGTCATGGAGATAATGACGGCACCGCTACGGTTGATGTAACCGGAGGTACTGGCGGATATACTTATGCATGGAGTAATGGCGCCACTACAGCTACGGCTACTGGCCTGAATGCAGGCCTTACGTATACGGTGACAGTCACTGACGCCAATGGCTGCGAAACTACGGCCGGCATTACGTTGGATGAACCTGATGAACTGACAGCCTTTATTGCTGGAAGTACAGATGTGAATTGCCTCAATGGCGCCGACGGCACGGCTACGGTTCATGCACAAGGCGGCACAGAGCCATACATCTATGCATGGAACAATGGTTCCGCTGATCAGACGGCAACAAGCTTAAGCGCTGGCACCTACACGGTAATCGTTACAGACGCCAATGGTTGTATGGTGACAACTTCCGTCACTATTGATGAACCTGTTACTTCGGTTAGCGTTGCGATCAGCAACGTGATGAACCCGGATTGCCAGGGCAATATGGACGGCACGGCAACAGCTACAGCCAGCGGTGGTATTGGCGGGTATGCCTACCTGTGGAGCAATGGACAAACAACCGCAACAGCGACCAATCTGACTGCCGGGACTTACATGGTGACGGCTACGGATGCCAATGGCTGTGAGGCTGTCGCGACAATAGTACTGACTGACCCGAATGGCCTTGTTGCAATTGTTACCGGCACTGTGGATGTCAGCTGTAATGGCGACAATGATGGCGCAGCAGCAATAACTGCCTTCGGCGGCTCGGCCCCGTATACCTATCAGTGGCCACTGAGCGCCGGCGGCCAGACGGGCGCCATCGTAAGTGGCTTGTCTGCCGGACAGCACTTAGTCACAGTTACGGATGCTGGCGGTTGCCAGGCTGTGGTACTTGTCGATATTGACGAACCAACCGATATCATCGCGGAAGTCATTCTGACTACCGATGAAACCTGCTACGGAAGCCATGACGGTACGGTACGGTATTCGCGCTACCGGCGGCATGCCGCCCTACCGCTACCTGTGGAGCAATGGGCAAACCAGCTCCCTGGCTACTGGCCTGAGTGGAGGCATCCTGTACACGGTGACGGTAACGGACGATAATGATTGTACTACCACCACCAGCGTGACGGTTGGCCAATCCTCCATGCCTCTGATGGCAAGTGGGGTGGGCATTGACGCCGGTTGCTATGGCGAAACCGACGGTAGTATCCAACTGACTGTAGTTGGCGGCACGGCGCCCTATTCCTACAACTGGGATAATGCCCCGGATGTAGAAGACCCGAATGGCCTGGGCGCCGGAAATTACTACGTAACGGTTACCGACTCTGAAGGCTGTACGACATCCTTCGGGCCGGTATCGGTCAGCCAGCCCACTCAGGTGGCTGTATCGATCGACAATATCATCGATGCTTCCTGTGCCGGTGATATGTCCGGAAGGGCTACGGTGAGCGCCAGCGGCGGCTCCGGCCCCTACCACTTCGCCTGGAGTACCGGCCAGGAAAATTCCAATGCCATCAGTTCTACGGCGATGAACCTGTCTGCCGGCGCCTACAGTGTGACGGTGACAGATATCAATGGCTGTGAAGCTGTAACCGGCCTCACCGTTGGCGACCCGAACGGCTTGTCTGCCTTCGTCAGCGGCTTGAACAACGTTACCTGCTATGGTGGCGATGACGGGTGGATTGCTGTGGCCGTTAATGGCGGAACAGCTCCTTACAGCTACGATTGGGACGCTACCAACGGATTCCAGTCTGTAGGCCAGGATATCAACGGCCTGGAGGCAGGCGTATACTCCGTGACGATCTCTGACGCCAATGGTTGTGAGTTCACCATCGGCGCGATCAACCTGATCCAGCCGGATCAACTGTTGCCGGAGATCATCGACATCGTACACGAAAGCTGCCTGGGCAACAACGACGGCTCTGCTCTGGTGAATGTTGCAGGCGGTACAGCGCCCTATTCCTACGACTGGAGTAACGACGGCCCCGAGACCATCGACAACGATGAGGCTCAGGTATACAACCTGGCGCCCGGTGTCTATCAGGTAACGGTAACCGACGCTAACGATTGCGAGTCTGTTACCTCCGTGACGATCAATCCGGGTGTGCCCCTGGATATCAGCCTGATCGCTGATATTGGGCCGCTCTGCCCGGGCGACGATGTGCCGAGCATCCTGCTTTCGGCCCTGCCGGTCAACCCATCCATCGTATATGCCTGGACGGTTAGCGGCGGCGACATTGGGCTGATCAATGGTGCTTCCAGCGGCCTGAACGCCAACATCCCGTCCTTCACGGTGACTGGCACAGGAACTGCTGTGGTAACGGTATCGGCCTCTCTGGGAACTATACCTGGCCAGTGCGTTGCTACAGAAACCTTCACCATTACCGTTGAAGATACCGGAGCGCCCTCCTTCGTGGATTGCCCGAGCGCCATCACCGTTGGAACGGATGACAGCCGGTGTACGGCCCTGGTTAACTTCAATGCGCCGATTGCTACAGACGATTGTGGCGGTGTAACCGTGACACAAACAGCCGGCCCGGCCAGTGGGCTCATGTTCCCGCTGGGTGTTACGACGGTTGAATTTACGGCTACCGACGGCGCCGGCCTGAGCACTACCTGTAGCTTTACCGTAACGGTTCAGGACACGGAACTACCCACGCCGGTATGCCAGGACATCACTGTCCAGTTGGATGCCAGCGGCTCTGTTGCTATCCTGCCGGAAGATGTAGACGGCGGCAGCTATGACAACTGCCAGGTTTCCAACCTGGTGTTCGAGAACGGGCCGTTCGTCATCGGGCAGCTGTCCTTCGACTGTAATGCCCTGGGCGACAACAACGTCATCCTCCGCGTTGTGGACGGCGCCGGCAACCGGGCAAGCTGCGTAGCTACCGTTACCGTTGAAGACAACGAACCTCCGGTGGTAGAAAGCTGTCCGGTCAATATCACAGTTGACAATGATGTTGACGAGTGTGGCGCAGTCGTTCACTATGACGCTCCGGCGTTCAGCGACAACTGTGGCGGCAGCGGCCAGCCCGGTATCCTGGTGCATGGCCTGTCCAGCGGCGCTTCCTTCCCGGTAGGCACGACAGACGTAGAATACCAATATACCGATGCGGGCGGCAGCAGTGTAAACTGCAGCTTCACCGTAACGGTAGAAGATAACGACTTTCCTGAGATCACATGTCCGGACAATATCGTAGTGGGTGCCGATGGCAGCATGCTTAGCGGTACCGCTACGATAATCTCTACCGGCCCATGTGGCGTGACGATATCCTATGCACCTCCTGTAGGTACGGACAACTGCCCGGGTGCAGTGACTAGCCTGAGTAGCGGATTGGGCAGTAACCCGAACTATTACCAGCATGGAGGTACTTACACGGAAACCTATACCGTAACGGACACTGAGGGCAATTCGGCAAGCTGTAGCTTCACCATTATGGTTGAAGACCCGATCGTGCCGATGATCACCTGCCCGCAGGATGACATTACGGTATACACGGCCCAGAATGAGTGTTCTGTAATCGTAACTTATGCTTCGCCGTTCGGTTCCGACAACTGCCCGGGCTATACCCTGAGCCTGACGCAGGGCCTGAACAGCGGCGCCGCCTTCCCACTGGGGACAACGACGGTTGAGTTTACCATTACCGACAATTCGGGCAATACCAATACGTGTTCCTTCGACGTAAATGTTATAGACGATGATGTCCCTGTCGTTACTACCTGTGCTCCGAACCAGAATGTACCCACCAGTTCCAATGGCCTGGGCGACTGTAGCGGAGTAGTGCCTGACCTGACCGGCCAGGTAGATGCAGCGGATAACTGTACGATAGCTTCCATTACCCAGTTCCCGGCGGCAGGAACCGCCTTTGGCAGCGCTCATGGCGACCAGCAACTGGTGACCTTGTTCATCACAGACCTGGATGGCAATACGGTTTCCTGCCAGTCCATCCTGACGCTGGTAGACGATGAGGCGCCCGTGATCACGGATTGCCCGGACAATAGGAGCGTCATCTCAAGCTTAGACGGCGAGGGCGACTGCTCTGCCTTGATCCCGGATCTGACAACACAGGTGACAGCGACAGATAACTGTTCTGCAGATGCCAGCCTGACGATCACGCAGAGCCCGGCCTCAGGAACTGCCTTTGGTGGTGCTCACGGTGCTCAGCAGGTGGTTACGATCACCATTACTGACGAACAGGGCAACAGCAGTACCTGTGAGGTGACTGTGACACTGGATGACGATGAAGCTCCCTCGATCCTGACTTGTGCTGGCGACCGCCAAGTGTTCTCCAGCTATGGCGGAACCGGCGATTGCGAAACTCTGGTTCCGGACCTGAGAGGAGGCGTAACGGCAGAAGACAACTGTACATCTGCCGGCGCATTATCCATCACCCAGAGCCCGGTTCCTGGCTCTACCTTCAGCGGCGCTCATGGCGACGAACTGGTAGTGACCATTACCGTAACAGATGAGGGTGGCAACAGCGTCAGCTGTACAGCCACGGTTACCTTGATAGATAACGAAGTCCCGTCCATCCTGGCCTGTGCTTCGGATCAGGATGTATCACCCAGCACGGGCGACTGCACGGGCCTGATCCCCGACCTGACCGATGAGGTGACGGCTGATGACAACTGCACGGCAGCTGGTAACCTGACGATCATACAGAGCCCGGCAGCCGGCACGGCCTTCAGCGGCCAGCAGGTTGTGGCCATCACGGTAACGGACGAAGCAGGCAACAGCACGACGTGCGAGGTGACGTTGACCCTGGTGGACGATGAGAATCCGTCCATCACCGACTGCGCCGACGATCAGGATGTACTGGTCAGTGCCAACGGCACGGGCGACTGCGCGGGCATGATCCCCGACCTGACCGATGAGGTGACGGCCAGCGACAACTGCACGGCAACCGGCAACCTGACGATCACGCAGAGCCCGGCGGCCGGCACAACCTTCAACGGCGCTCACGGCGGCCAGCAGGTTGTGTCCATCACGGTAACGGACGAAGCAGGCAACAGCACGACGTGCGACGTGACGCTGACCCTGGTGGACGATGAGAATCCGTCCATCACCGACTGCGCCGACGATCAGGATGTACTGTCCAGTGCCAACGGTACGGGCGACTGCACGGGCCTAATCCCCGACCTGACCGATGAGGTGACGGCTGATGACAACTGCACGGCAGCTGGTAACCTGACGATCACACAGAGCCCGGCAGCCGGCACGGCCTTCAGCGGCCAGCAGGTTGTGTCCATTACGGTAACGGACGAAGCGGGCAACAGCACGACGTGCGACGTGACGCTGACCCTGGTGGACGATGAGAATCCGTCCATCACCGACTGCGCCGACGATCAGGATGTACTGGTCAGTGCCAACGGCACGGGCGACTGCGCGGGCATGATCCCCGACCTGACCGATGAGGTGACGGCCAGCGACAACTGCACGGCAACCGGCAACCTGACGATCACGCAGAGCCCGGCGGCCGGCACAACCTTCAACGGCGCTCACGGCGGCCAGCAGGTTGTGTCCATCACGGTAACGGACGAAGCAGGCAACAGCACGACGTGCGACGTGACGCTGACCCTGGTGGACGATGAGAATCCGTCCATCACCGACTGCGCCGACGATCAGGATGTACTGTCCAGTGCCAACGGTACGGGCGACTGCACGGGCCTAATCCCCGACCTGACCGATGAGGTGACGGCTGATGACAACTGCACGGCAGCTGGTAACCTGACGATCACACAGAGCCCGGCAGCCGGCACGGCCTTCAGCGGCCAGCAGGTTGTGTCCATTACGGTAACGGACGAAGCGGGCAACAGCACGACGTGCGACGTGACGCTGACCCTGGTGGACGATGAGAATCCGTCCATCACCGACTGCGCCGACGATCAGGATGTACTGGTCAGTGCCAACGGCACGGGCGACTGCGCGGGCATGATCCCCGACCTGACCGATGAGGTGACGGCCAGCGACAACTGCACGGCAACCGGCAACCTGACGATCACGCAGAGCCCGGCGGCCGGCACAACCTTCAACGGCGCTCACGGCGGCCAGCAGGTTGTGTCCATCACGGTAACGGACGAAGCAGGCAACAGCACGACGTGCGACGTGACGCTGACCCTGGTGGACGATGAGAACCCAACCGTCGTAACTTGCGTGCCGGATCAACTGGTAGCTTCTACGCCGGATGGCATGGGCAATTGCGCGGGCCTGGTGCCTGACCTGACGCCGCAGCTTGTTGTGAATGATAACTGCACCGATGCCGCTAGCCTGACGATAGTACAGAGCCCGGCAGCCGGCACTCCATTCGGCAACAACGACGGAGACCAGCAGGTTGTGACCTTCACCGTGACGGATGGAGCCGGCAACAGCGTAAGCTGCCAGGCTACTATTACCCTGTACGGCGATGAGCAGCCCACCATCCTGGCCTGCGCGCCCGATCAGGACATCTTTACAAATGACGATTGCGAAGGCGTTATCCCTGACCTGACCGGCCAGGTTAACGCTCTGGATAACTGCACGCCGGTGAATGAGCTGATCATCACCCAAGATCCGGCTGCGGGTACGATAATCAGCGGCTCTGCCGGCACCCAGCAAGTGGTTACCATCACGGTATCCGATGCTTCCGGCAACAGCATAAGCTGCCAGGCTACCTTGACCCTGGTGGATGACGATGCTCCAGCAATAGTATCCTGTGCTCCGGCACAAGATGTTGTCACGAGCGGTAACGGCACGGGCGACTGCGCGAGCCTGATCCCCGACCTGACGGGTGAGGTGACGGCTGATGACAACTGCACGGCAGCGGGCAACCTGACGATCACACAAAGCCCGGCGGCCGGCACGGCCTTCAGCGGCGCTTCCGGCGACCAACAAGTGGTTACCATCACCGTAACGGACGAAGCGGGCAACAGCACCACCTGCGACGTGACGCTGACCCTGGTGGACGACGAAGATCCGTCGATTGTCAGCTGCGCTGCCGACCGGGATGTGCTTTCCAGCACGGGTAGCGCCGGCGACTGCGCGGGCATGATCCCCGACCTGACAAGTGAGGTAGTTGCCGACGACAACTGCACGGCAGCGGCCAGCCTGACGATCACGCAGAGCCCGGCGGCCGGCACGGCCTTCAGCGGCCAGCAGGTTGTGGCCATCACGGTAACGGACGAAGCGGGCAACAGCACGACGTGCGAGGTGACGCTGACCCTGGTGGACGATGAGAATCCGTCCATCACCGACTGCGCTGCCGATCAGGATGTGCTCGTCAGTGCCAACGGCACGGGCGACTGCGCGAGCCTGATCCCCGACCTGACGGGTGAGGTGACGGCGGATGACAACTGCACGGCAGTTGGTAACCTGACGATCACGCAGAGCCCGGCGGCCGGCACGGCCTTCAGCGGCGCTCACGGCGACCAGCAGGTTGTAGCCATCACAGTAACGGACGAAGCGGGCAACAGCACGACGTGCGAGGTGACGCTGACCCTGGTGGACGATGAGAACCCAACCATTATAGAATGTGTGGAAGATCATCTGGTAGCCTCTACGCCTGACGGCATGGGCAACTGCACCGGGCTAGTACCGAACATGGTATCCCAGCTTGTCGTAGACGACAACTGCACGGATGCTGCCAGCCTGATCATAGTACAGAGCCCGGCGCCGGGTACGCCCTTCGGCAACAACGATGGCGACCAGCAGGTGGTGACCTTCACCGTGACGGATGGAGCCGGCAACAGCGTAAGCTGCCAGGCTACCATCACGCTGTACGGCGACGAGCAGCCCACCATCCTGGCCTGCGCGCCCGATCAGGACATCTTTACAAATGACGATTGCGAAGGCGTTATCCCTGACCTGACCGGCCAGGTTAACGCTCTGGATAACTGCACGCCGGTGAATGAGCTGATCATCACCCAGGATCCGGCGGCAGGTACGATCATAAGCGGCTCTGCCGGCACGCAGCAAGTAGTGGCCATCACGGTATCTGATGCTTCCGGCAACAGCGCCACTTGCCAGGCTACGTTGACCCTGGTGGACGACGATGCTCCGGTAGTAGTCTCCTGCGCTCCGGCACAGGATGTACTGACGAGCGCTGACGGCACAGGCGACTGCGCCACCGAGATACCTGACCTGACTGCTTTGGTGGCCGCCGATGACAACTGCACGGCGCCTGTCAGTCTGACGGTTACGCAGAGCCCGGCGGCCGGCACGGCCTTCAGCGGCGCTCATGGCGACCAGGAAACGGTAGTATTTACAGTAACGGACGAGTCGGGGAACAGCACGGCCTGTTCGACGGTACTGACGCTGGTAGACGATGAGGTTCCGGTATTGACCTGCCCGGCAGACATCAATACGGCACTGTTCAATTGTGTGCCTGTCGCGCCGCCGACGTGGAGTGTTACCGCAACCGATAACTGCAGTTCCAACGTTACCGCAGTTCAGTTGAGCGGCCCGGCCCCGGGCACTCCGCTTGACCTGGGTACTTACACTGTAGTGTACGAAGCTACTGACGGTGTTGGCAACGTAGGCACTTGCTCCTTCAACATCAACGTCACGCAAGGGCCAAGTTCAGATCCGATCATTGTGTATCCGTCGCAGGATATCAATGTAGAGCTGAACGCCTGTGACAACGGGTCCGAAGAAGTGTGCTTTGAAGTAACGGCTACCGATGCCTGCGACGGCGACCTGACGCCGGTAGTTACGGTCAACGGGCAGGTGCTCACGCCGGTAACCGGCAACCGCTACTGCTACACTGTTACCGTACCAGGGGGCTATCAGGTACTCATCACCGTGGAAGACGGCAGTGGCAACATCCGTGAAGAAGACTTCTCCATAGTCGTCACGGAAACACCTGCGCCTGCTCCGACGAACCTGCTGTGCAACTACAACGTCAATGCGACCCTGGACGAGAACTGCCAGCGCTTCATCACGCCTGACATGGTGCTGGAAGGCAGTTTCGGTTGCCTCACGGAAGACGACTTCGTGGTAGTGATCGTCAATGACGGCGACCCATCCAATGGCAACATCCTGGATGGCAGCGGCCAGTTCATCTATGAGGTGAGGCTCGCGCCAGGTGTAGGGCCGGTAGCAGGATTTGAGCCTTGCTGGGGTTATATCACTGCCGAAGACAAGACGGCGCCCAGCCTGGCCTGCCCGGATGATACCAGCCAGGGTACCCTGACGATTGGCTGCTATACCTTTGGTGGCACGCTGGAAGCCGGCGACCTGGAAATGGAGCCGCTGAACTACTCCTGCTTTATCGATGGAGGCGGCACTACTTCCAGCATCGAGCCCGGTGTGCATTACTACGACCTGATACCGTTCCAGGTTGATCGTACGGACTACTATACGATCCTGGTTTCCGACGACTTTGGTTCTACCATTGACGAAAGCGCTATAGCCCTCTTCCAGGGTGGTTTCAACCCATCGAACCCCTGCGAGAACATTATAGCCTTCCAGGACGAGCCGATCGACGACGTGACTCCGCCGTTGGCCAACGACGAGCCGTACCTGCGCATCAGCCTGCCGCTGATCCCCGGGGAGACGTACTACCTGTGGGTGGCCACCGACGACGACATCGCCGGCCCCGCTGGCTCTGGGGACTATACAGTGGACATTTGCCCGGATGCAAACGGCCAGGTAGGCCTGTTCGCGACGAGTACGGTCCTCGACCAGCAGACCTGGGAACCGATAACCGTCACCAACACGACGCTGTGGCCGGCCCGTGAAACCAGCCTGACGCTGGACCTGTACTGCGGCGACTTTGACCTGATCTACAACAACCCGGCCAGTCTGTCTATCACGGGCGAACCGGTGGCCGATGATAATTGCGACAGCGATGTGGAGGTTGCCTTTACCGATACATACACCAGGAACGGAGACTGTGGGCCAATCACCATTACGCGTACGTTTACAGCTACTGATGACGAGGGCAACGCCAACTCCTGCACGCAGTTGATTACGCTGAACCGCCCGGATGCACTCGACGTAGAATTCCCGCCGCGGACGGTTCCGATCGAATGCGACGAGCAGTTTGCCACCTTGCCGAACGGCAACCCGGCGCCCAGCGTAACCGGGTATCCATTCATCGTGACGGTGAACGGCATCATAGACCTGACGCAAGACTACTGCAACCTCGGCGCCAGTTTCGTCGACCGGGCTCCGGTGAACATCTGTGACGGTGCGTTCAAATTCGTGCGCGACTGGACGGTGATCGACTGGTGCAGCGGTGACAACATTGCCCAGGATCAGCAGGTGATCAAAGTGGGAGACTTTACGCCCCCTGTCGTTACCTGCCCGAGTGAGGATTATGACGGGAACGGCATACCTGAGGGCCTGGCCTTCTCTACCAGCCCGTTCGGCTGCACGGCCAGCTTCGAAGCGCCTTTGCCGGAAGTGACCGACAACTGCTCGGCATGGGAAGTCCATACAGAAATCCTCACGGAAGTAGAGGTTGATGTATACGGCCAATATGGGCAGGTGATCGGAACGGCACTCGACACGGTTGTGGTGCGCGTCATCAGCTGGGATGCCTCCAGCCGGATTGTCAGCGGTATTGAAGCGGGAAGCTACTACTTCCGTTACACCGTAGAAGATGCCTGTGGCAACACCGTGGTGTCGTACTGTCCGTTTGACGTCAACGACCAGGTTGCTCCTACAGCGCTCTGCAATGAAGATCTGGCCGTTTCCATCGGCGGCGGTGGCCTGGCCCGCATTTTCGCTGCGGACATTGACGAAGGTTCCAACGACAACTGTGGAGACGTGACACTGGAAGTCCGCCGCTCCGGCGTAGTCCTTGACCAGTTCGGCCAGGTCGTTCCGTTCGAATGCGGAAGCCAGGTCAGCCCGTGGGGCAGCTATGTAGACTTCTACTGCTGCGACGCTGGCCAGGCCGTGACGATCGAATTGCGTGTGACGGATGCATCGGGTAATGAGAATACCTGCTGGCTGGAAATTGTGCCGGAAGAAAAAGTGAACCCATACTGCTATGCGCCGGCCAATATCAATGTGGATTGTGGCGAGCTGCCTTACGGCCTGGATGAAACCGATACCCTGCAACTTCAGCAACTGTTTGGCGTAGCCACTGCTGAAGACAACTGTAGCGAAGTCGTGGTCAGTGAGCTGCCGCCGGTTGTTGATCTGGAATGCGGCGTTGGGACCATTATCCGGCGTTTCCGGGCTATTGATGCAGCTGGCAACCAGAGCCTGAACCTTTGCCAGCAGCTGGTAACGATCAGTGGTGTCCATAACTACGAGATCCGCTTCCCGGCCGATGCCGAGGCGATCTGTGGAGTGACGGATCCCGACAGCGTATCTTACGAAGAGATCGGCTGTGACTTGCTGGCCGTGACCTTTACCGACGAGGTCTTCTCTGCCTCCGGTGACGAGTGCTACAAGATCTTCCGCAAGTGGAAGGTCATCGACTGGTGCCAGTACGATGGGCAGAGCGATCCGTTCATCGTCGGCCGTGACGAAGACTGCGACAACCAACCTGGTGACGAACCGGTATGGGTGCTGCACCGCCCGGGCGGAAAGACCTACATCGACCGCGATAATGACGAGACAGAGTTGAACAACGTACCGCTGGCCTTCCAGAACGTCTGCAACGGCATTGACGATTTCTGGCGCAAGGCCGACTATGACGGCGGCTTCTACCAGTATACCCAGATCATAAAGGCCTACGACAACATCGGCCCTCTGGTACTGTACACGCAGCCCGATCCGTTCTGCTCTGTCGATAATGTAGAATGTACCGGAATGGTGGAACTGCCCTTCCAGATCGATGAGAATTGTACACCGGACGACCTGAACATCAGGGTGTTCCTGGATGCGAATGCTGATGGCATTATCGATTTTGACCTGCTGAACCTGGCCGATGGCGAGTTTGATGATTTCCTCCTCACCGGGGTTTATCCGGACTATCAGCTGAATGGCCGCTTCCCGATCGGCGCCCACGCCTTCGAAGTGCGGGTAGATGACGGTTGTGGCAACAGAACCAGCCAGCAGCTGTACTTTGAAGTGGTAGACTGTAAGCCTCCGGCGATCACCTGCCTCAACGGCCTGGCCGTCGAACTGATGCCGTTTGATACGGATGGCGACAACATTCCGGATGAAGGGCGTATGGTGATCTGGGCAAGTGACTTCATCACTTCCCCGATGGCTGACTGTTCCGGGCCGGTGAAGTATTCGATCAACCGCTTTGGCGAAGCCCCGCATGTGGATTCCACGAACCTTACGTTGACCTGCGCCGATACCGGCAACCTGTTCGTACAGGTCTGGGCTTACGATGGGGTTGGAAATGCTGACTTGTGTGAGACTTATGTTCTGGTACAGGACAACATGGATATCTGCGGCGATGCGCCCCTGCTGGCTGCCTCCGGTATCATTGCTACGGAAGAAGACAACACCGTAGAGGATGTTGAGGTGAGCCTCAGTGGGCAGGACAACGACGTGATGATGACCGGCGCCGACGGTTGGTTTGGCTTCAGCCCCGTGCTGGAAGGCTATGACTACACCATCACCCCGATGCGCGACGGAGATTACCTGAACGGAGTATCGACCTTCGACCTTGTATTGATGAGCAAGCACATTCTGGGAGTTCAGCCCCTGGATAGCCCGTATAAGATGATCGCTGCTGATGTAAACAACAGTAAATCGATCACTACGCTTGACTTGATCCAGTTGCGTAAACTCATCTTGTCGATCGATACGGAGTTTAGTAACAACACCAGCTGGCGATTTGTGGAGAAGGCCTACGTATTCCCCAATCCAGCCAATCCATGGCTGGAGGAATTCCCTGAGGCTATCAGCATCAACAACCTGCCGGCCGGCGGCCTTACAGGCCAGGACTTCGTGGCGGTCAAAGTGGGTGATGTGACCATGGACGCCGTTACCAACAGCCTGATCGGTGTGCAGGGCCGCTCTATCGCAGGCACCTTCACCCTGGAGGCGGAGGACATCGCTCTGAAAGCAGGCAACGAGTATACGGTAACCTTTACCGCTGCCGGCCTCGCTGATGTCGCCGGTTATCAAGGCACGCTGGCGTTCGATAACGGAATACTGGAGTTGATAGACATCATACCGGGTATTGCCCGCAAGGAGAACTTTGGAACGCGGTTCGTTAACGAAGGCCTGATCACCACCAGCTGGAACCAGGCAGCGAACGCCGAATACCGAACGCCGAACGCCGAAATGTTCAGCCTGGTGTTCCGGGCCCTTACCGATGCTCAACTCAGCAACCTGCTGGGCATCAGTTCTGAAGTGACGAAGGCCGAAGCATACGGCCACGATGGAAGATACATGGACGTAATGATCGGCTTTAAGGATGGGCCTGGTATCGCCCGGGCTTCAGCGGATAAATTCGAGCTGTACCAGAACCAGCCGAACCCCTTCCGGGACGAGACCGTGATCGGTTTCTATCTGCCAGAAGCTGCTGAGGTGACGCTGACGGTCAGCGAGCTTACCGGAAAGGTAGTGAAACTGATTCGCATCAATGGTGTCAAGGGGTACAACTCCCTAATCCTACGGCGCGACGGGCTACCGGCCGGTGTCCTGAACTATAGCGTCCGAACGGATAAGCATACGGCTACCCAAAAGATGATCATTACTGAGTAGACACAGCCAGACTGAATTTACAGTGATGCCGACTTGAAATCGGCATCATTGTAAAACTTTTGAAGTCCAGGATTTGCTCGATGTCGAAGTTCATGCCTGGGATAATGCACACAATCCTTATTCTTATCAGCCGAATGGGTCATTGGGCAGGTCGAACAGCTACCATGGAACAACTACCATCAGGCTGTAGAACAAGAGACAATGACGCAGGCTTTCACCGGATCGAAGTGAAAGCAGAAGTACTCCGTGGCCACTGCATGTACTTGTGCAGCCTGCGCAAGGAAAACTTTATCGATGCCAGGTAGATTATCTTCCTGGGATAGAATAGGAATTGTGCATTATTTGTTTTGGGGGTTGGAGCCAATGGGCTCCTTCCCTTTTTAGAATGTATGTAACCGTTAACGGTTCAGTGTCTGGCCTCAAATTATTATAATGGTGTATGGATTCACTTTGTATGGAGTAAATCGATATGACTACACAAATGGGTAGTTCAATTGAAGATTAAAATGACATACTTGCGCCAACAAAAAAATAACTTTATTCACAATTTCGGCTGTTCTAAGCCCCGATGTAGGGTTAAACTCAGTTCGGGGGTGCAAATGGGATTAGCCTACCCCGTTCGCTTTTACCTACTATGCACAACCGAGAAACTGTCCATTAGTATGCTGGCGTTGTGTACGATGACCAGTCTGGATAGAAACTCGGAAGTTTCCGATGGGCAATTGGAAACTGGACACTTAATCAGCTGGGTGGGGCAGTTGTCAGGATAAAACTGGCCTTTGGGGGGGGGATTCAAAAAGTTAATTAGTGTTTGTCTAAAAGAAGGAGGAGGCCTATGCTTTAGCTGGCCTTCTCCTTAATTATTCCTTATTTTTTGCCTTCCCCTATTTTCCTTGGCCTTTTCCAGGACTTTTCTCAACTTTGCTTCCTATTTTTGGGCTATGTCATCGTAAGTTTGGCTTTATCTGCCAGTTCGTAATGGAAGTCTTGGACTTACCTTAACATTGCGTTTGCCCTTCGCTTGTTTATAATCTGAAAATGGACCGGTACCATAATTGGAAAATGGGCCTTTTGATCTTTTGAGTATCCTTGAAAATGGATTATTATATGTATTATTGGACTTGTTTTAAGCTTTGAAAATCAATTATTTATTGTTTTTTAATTCGATTTTTATATATATCTGGGAGGGGTAAATACCTCTATCCTGTCTGTATCTTATGGGTTGAAAATAGTTATCTTTGCATTGCCCTTATTCAAAATTTAAAGAGTACGAAATGGTATTCACTTTACACCCCCTGAGAAATTTAACAATTGCCTTCAATAAAGCAGCCTTTTTGGCCGAACATACGGTAAGAGCTAACATCGTTCTTGGTTTAGCATCGAAAAATTGCGCAGGGCATGGCGTTTGCAAGATATTGGCGTATGACGAGCCAGGTGAATTTTCCTGCCAGCAGGCACAGGTTGTCATAGAAATAGACGCGAAAAAGAGGTTGCGCATGCTGTTTCGGGAGGAAGGAGCATGCCCATGTATTGTGAAAAACCATTTCGCTGGAGATAATTTTCTGGTAGAAGAGCCATTTCATCTGCCCCCTTGGCTTTGCAGCCAGTTAGACGTTGGCGCCTGCTGCGTTCCGGCAGGGCGGTATACGTTAAAAATAAGGCCCAGCTTTTTCATTGTTGAGTTTTTTTAGAGGTAAGGGCAGAAGATGAAAATCGATTCCCCCTTTCCCCAGCAATAAAGATCAGGCTAGATACACGAAAGTGTAGTTTTGTTTTTATCCTTCCTTCGCCAGGGATAATAAGAATCCCTTTATTTGCTTCCGGAGTGAGTAGTGCAATAAACTACATTCCTGGCTATTACAATCAAGCCCATTCAATTTCAGCTTTCCCGAAAACAAGATACAGTTTCTGAAAAGAAACATTGCTTAGGAGCTAGACGCAATTTAAGGTGTCGCTAATTTTCCCAACAACCTTTTGCTGTTATTCCAGTAGCCCATCAGCAAAAGGGCTAATGCCATAGAGGCTTTTCTTCATACCGAGAAAACTACCCTAAACACACAGACGGGGTGTTGCTTTCTTTTTCCGTCCTGCTTCGTTGATCCCGTTTTAAGAAAAAGCGGGACGCCATAGCTACGGCTATGTCTGTGTTTTTCGTCTTGCAGGCCGAAAAAATAAAGTTTTCACCTCTGGTAACCGAGGGGAGGATATACCGGTTGTCTTCTTAAAACCAGCGGTGTGAATGCTGGCGCCAGGAAAGAAGCAGGCTTTGTTCTCAAATATGTACAATAAATAAACACAAGATGGAAGCATTAAAGGAATTGGCTTACATTGTCAATAAGAATAAGCTCAAATCCATAGAAGTGCTGGACACTTCGAAGAACAACAGGATCACCGCCTTTTACGAAGCCATTCTGAACAACCATTTTGAAACAGAAGAAGAAGCCATAGCGCACTTTTTTCCGGATACCCAAAATAAAGCGCCTTACCGCAAGTTGAAATCCACTCTAAAGAAAAGGCTGGTTAATTCCCTGTTTTTTATCGATGTGAAGAAACCAGGTTACAACGACCGGCAGCAGGCTTATTTCCAATGCCATAAAGACTGGGCGGCAGCGCGAATGTTGCTTGGCAAGAACGCCTGGAAATCAAGCGTCGAAATATGCGAGCGCATTTTGAAGTATGCCCTGAAGTATGAGTTTACGGAAATGGCCCTGGACCTGTTGCGCATCCTGCGCCTCAATTACAGCACCCGCCTGGGGGATATAACCAAATTTGAAGAATACAAGAGGCTGTTTCAGGAATATGAACAAATCATGCTGGCGGACAATAAAGCAGAGTTGCTGTATTCCGAACTCGTGATGCACTATGTGAGAAATATCTCCACTAAGGAGAACCTGCAACAGCAAGCTATCGAATATTACGAGGCGCTAAGGCCCAACCTGAGCCAGTTTGATTCTTACAAACTGCACCTTTATGGCAGCATGATCAAGTTGATGATCTATACTATAGTAAACGATTATACAACAGCAGCGGAAGTCTGCGATGAGATCATCGAATTCTTCGAGAAGAAACCTTACGATGCCAATACCCCTCTCCAGATCGCCTACTACCAGAAGCTGGTCTGTTATTCTCAGCTTCGGCAATTTGAAAAAGGAAAGGATGCGGCGCAGCGCTGTATCAGCCTGATCGAAGAGGGCAATGTGAACTGGTTTAAATACTATGAACTTTACTTTCTGCTGGCGATGCATACCTCAAACTACCAAGAGGCTTACGAGGTGTTGAACGGGGTGACCAATCATGCTCGTTATGCTTTCCTTCCTTCCCACATGCAGGAGATCTGGACCATTTACGAAGCCTATATTCACTATCTGGTGAATATTGGCAAGGTAAAACCCTCTGCTAATGATGGCAGGTTCACCAAATTCAGGTTAGGCCGCTTTCTCAACGACACGCCTATTTTCTCTAAGGATAAACGCGGTATGAATGTAGCAATTCTGAGCATTCAAATCCTTTTTCTTATTCAGGAAAAAAAGTACTACCAGGCTATTGACAGGCTGGAAGCCATCGAGAAATACTGCAACCGGTACTTAAGAAGAGGCGACACCATGCGCTCTTATTACTTCATCAAGATGTTGTTATCCATTGCCGAGGCAAGTTTTCATCGCCAGGCAGTGATTCGAAAATCTGGGAAACATGCTGAAAAACTGGAGTCTATTCCTTTAGAAACAGCACATCAGCCCTATAAGGTCGAGATCATTCCTTATGAGCAACTTTGGATGTTCGCCCTCAATTCCCTGGAAGAAAAGATCTATAAGTATTCCGGGTAATTTGTTTCTTCTGATCTTTAAGCAAACACAAGTGTGCACAATTCAGATTTAATGCAACTAATCCTGAGAAGAGTGGTCACTTTAGACACGGTGATCCCTCGATAGTTCCCAGTTAACAAAGTAGAACTAGTGAGAAGCAATCCACTTGCTCCGTTGGAACCTGGAAGCCTTCCAATTTCAATTGGGATCTCCTGCTGCCAGGCGTTCGCCCCACGCCGCCGAAATCATACTTAAAACCGGCGATATCCTTCAAATTGCTATTTATGGCCGAAAGGCAGCCCCGGCCGAACTCCATACCTAGTTCGGAAGGCGCCTATCGTATCGGCGAGAGCTATTCAAGAACTACCAAAAATCTTGTTATGGGAAAATGTTGATTTTTTTCAAATAATTGATTTTCAAATATTTGTTTGTTAGGGTTTTGGTTTTGTGTTTTAGGCTCCGGGGAACGAACCATGCGTTTTTGTCTGCAAGAACGGCAATCAGGGTAGGTACTTTTGAAATTGTAAGACAGCTAATACAAATCAAAAAGACCTACTCTCATGAAAGCGAAAACAAATATTCATCAGATCCATAACGGTTTAAAAAACAGAGTGATCACCGTAGATACGGTAGTGCCCTCAAAATAAAGATTCCCTATTTCTATTCAAGATCTATGCCCCAATACTAAATAGTATTGATTCCCTTTTTTAGTTTCATCACTATTGTACATAATTAACCAGGGCTCTTCACTTATTTTTTAAGGTATTGGAGGGCCCTTTTATTTTTACGATGTGCTCTGGGGCATCAGTGATCGTCCTGTCAACCGCTTTGATGAGCTGCTGCCTGATGGTTGGCAGCCCCCCCGAAGTTCTGTTCTCATGCGGTATGAACTTGATCCTTATAAAAAATAAGGCCCGGCCTGGACAAATGCAGCTCCAAACGATCCTCTAAAACGCCATCGGGTCGGGGTGCCGGAAGGTATACCCCAGCACCTTTTTCGCTTTTTCGTTCGAAACGGCCTTATAGAAAAGCTCATGGCCGGCGCGAAAGGTAGGCGGCTCCAGGCCTTCTTTTTTTGCCTGGGCCGAATAGAAAGCGGCGCGGGTGGGGTGTTGATCGGCACATACATTAAAGGTATGGCCCCAGGCGCCTTGTTCCACAACCGCCTCAATGAGGCCGATGCAGTCGTCGAGGTGCACCAGGTTGACCGGCGCTTCTCCGTCGGGCACGTCCTTTTTTCCGGCCAGGAAACGGCCCGGCTTCCGGCTACCGCCGACCAGCCCTGCCATCCGAAGGACCGTAATGCGCGGGTGCTGCAATAGGGCCAGGTAGCGCTCGATCACCACCAGGGCCCGGGCGGAGGGGGTGGTGGGGCAGGGTTCATCCTCTTCCTTCACCTCCCGGTTCTCGTCTCCGTAGACACTGGTGGAACTGATGAAGATCAGATATTGCACCGAGCCGGAGTGCACCTGTTTCAGGACTGCCTTCACCTTTTGTGGATACTGTTCTTCCACTTCCGGGTTGCGCCGTCCGCCGGGCGGGATGTTGAGGATGAGCAGCTCAGCGTCGAAGAAGCTTTCCTTTTCGGGCCCTTCCACTGTATCGTTCACCCTGATCAGGTAGGGCTCAATGCCCTGCTCCCGCAGTTTTTCCAGCTTTTCCGGGCTCGTGGTGGAGCCCTTTACTTCGTAACCTTTGCGCGCCAGTGCTGCTCCAAGCGGGAGGCCCAGCCAGCCGCAGCCCAGTATGGAAATTCGTTTGATCAAAAGTCGCAGTTTTTTATAATGCCCCATAAGGGCCGATCTCTTCCTGGCATCGGTGTGGCTCAAAATACTCCGATCGCCACCTTTTTTACGGCCTTCCCTCTTGGTGTCGCAATTTCGAGCAGGTATAATCCGCCCGGCAGGCTTCCGCCCGGCAGCTCGATTTGCTGTTCTCCTTCCTCTATCTGGTATTGGCCCCAATCCATGACCGTCACCCCGGTAGCTGTGAACAACCTGATGCCGGCCTTGAGCCTTTGACGAGCGTTGATGGTGGCCGTCAGGGCTTGTCCGGAAGGAAGTGGGTTAGGATGCAGCTCGATGGAGGACAGCAATTCCGGTTGAGCAACCGACGAAAGGGCGTCTGTGGAAAAAGACTCCACGGAAGAAAAATCCGTGCAAGTGTAGCGAGCGTTATAAGGCCTCACCCGCCAGAAATATTCTTTATTGGCCGGCAGGCCGGTGATGACGGCCGAGTTGGTAGGCGTAATCACCTGTGCGACCGTAAACGAGATTTCCGGCAACCTGGAAACCTCAACAATATATTGTGTAGCGTTGGGAACCGGCTCCCAGGAAAGCGTAACTTCCGCATCGCCCGGCACGCTGGCGCCCCCTACGGGAGCTGTAAGTGTAATCTGGGCGCCGGGGATATCCCCAGGCAGATCCTGCCCAAAAGCCAGGCCGGCCCAGAAATCCTGCAGGCTGAACTGCATGGCGCTGATCTGCTCTTCCGAGAAGCGGTTGGCGCATTCGTCATTGGAGTAGGACATGATGAGCGTCCCGTCCGAACGGAAATTCACCCCATCAGGATCGGTTTGAAGCTGGTAGCTTTCCGAATCTTCATTGCAGCTCCATCGGAAGTTGAGATAGTCCGGCGAGGTATCACAAAAGCGGTCGCCGGCGACATAGCAATTGCTGCCATCGGTTTTTTCAACCGGGCGGTTATTGATAAAGGCCGGTGCGGGCGTGGCGTACGGGTGTTCATAGCCTTCCCAGCCCAAAAAGGGGTGAGGCAGGCCAAGCATGTGCCCGATCTCATGTGCCCAGGTATGGTCGTCGGGGAACAGGCAGCTCTTGGCCAGTGCCGCTCCGTTGGAAGAAGCGTATCCGCAATTGCCGGCGGGATCTTCCACGATATAACAATTAAGCGTGTTTTCAACCCTGTGGGCCGCCATCATTTCGGCTCCTGCCTGAAAACCAGGGTGGGCATACCAGGCGCTATTGTTGATGTAATTGATCTCTCCCAGGATATAGAACTGTATGCCGGTGGGCTCAAAGTCCCGGTTAAGGGTGCAGAAGGCGTCCATCAGCCGATGAATGGAGAAGTATCCGGATCCATTGCTTTCGCCCAGGATATATATGGTGAGCGGCACCTGAACGATGCCTTCCAGGCGGGCATACTGGCCCGGGTTGTTGTGATAGCGCGCGAGTATTTCACTCAACTCCGGTGATGTGCCGCAAGGCTCCAGGCTGGCCTGGCCGTTAGACGGGGAAGCGCCCAGGAGCAGAAAACAAAGCGCGAGTACAGGCAATTGGAATCTCATAAAAAAAGATTTAAATCTCAACAAGATAGCGTAAGAAACCTACTGATACTCATAACACCCGATATCGGGCGCTACGTCATCCCGCATATTGCCTTCCAGGTCGATCCCGATGCCGGGAATGGGCAGGGCCATGCCTTCGGCGATGGAGAGCGTATCCAGGTGGTAGTCGTCTTCGTTGGGGCCGGCGAAAATGGCATCGTCGCGAGTGGCGTTGATGCAGGTGGCACACTGTTTTTCCAGAAAATCGGCGAACAGGCCGTCCTGTTGCTCCAGCAGTTCATCGACGCGGACGATGCAGTTCTGGAAGTCGATGTCGAAGGCGGCGGGCTGCTCTCCGCGGTAGAGGTCGCTCAATCCCACCTCATCGCGACGGGAGCCGAAGAAGATGCAGTTGCGGAAGCGGGCCCGAAGGGGGTTTTCCTCCAGGAACTGGCAGTTGAGGAAGTCGTCGTAGCAGAAGAAGTTGCTCATGCTGATGGCGGAAGCGTCGACGCCGTAGCTGGCCACCGTACAGTAGTCGAAGGAATAATCCCCTCCCAGGATGAGCTGTACGGAGGTGCTGAGGTTGTTGTACACCAGGCAGTTTTCCAACCGGATGGTGCTGTGGAAGCCGATGATGCCGCTGCTGTTGGTATTGTAGAACTGGGAGTTGACGGCGGTGAGCTCAGCCAGAGAGTCGACATAAACGGAGAAGATGGCGTTCTTGACGGTTGTCCATTCCATTATATTGCCCTTGCTGCCTTTGCCGAGGATGATGCCCTGCCATTGGCCGGGGTCGTCCTGGAACGGTTCTTCCAGGCGGTCCCCCTGGACGATGATCGGATTTTCCTGGGTGCCCAGCATGCGGACGCTGCCGTTGGCCAGGGTGTATATGATGCCGTCGTTGAAGATACCGAACACCTCATTCTGGGCGATACCGCCGTGTACGTAGATACGGGTGCCGGCCATCACTTCCAGGGCGCAGCTATCGATGAAGATCTCGCCGTAGATGACATAGGGCTTGGGGTCGTCCCAGACGATCTTGTCGTTGTTGCAGCTCAGCAAAACGGGTACCCCCCGGTTGAACCGGCTGGGGAAGTAATTGGCGTTCTGCCCCCAGGCTTCCAGGCGCACTTCCTGGCGTTTGTCGCCGGTTTCGAAGATGACCTTGTCTTCGATGACGAAGGGGCTCACGGACAAAGGCTGGTCCGGGTCGATGGTCACTTCCACAAAAACGTAGATGCTGTCGTTGCCAAACACCTCTACATTTTCCACCGCATCGCCGGGCAGGCCGTCGACGTTCATCCGGAATTTGGCGCCGGCGGCCCCCTCCAGGCTTACCTTGCCGATGCGTACCGGGCGGCTGTTGCGGTTGTACACCTTAAAAGAGCGGGTAGCGGAGCCCAGTTCGGTGAAGACGGTGTCGAAACGCAGCGTATCCAGGGAAAATTCCAGGGTGAAATTGCCGTCGGTGATGAAGTCCTCGTCTTTATGACAAGAGGCCAATACCAGGCCCAACAGGGCAATGCATATAAAGTAAATAAATCTCATATCATTTCGTTCTTATACTGCAACGAGAAAAGGGCCGTCGCATTTTGCGGCCTAAAAATAAAATAATCTATCGGCAAACAGCAGACAGTTGGGAGATTAACGAATAAGTATGGCCAATTCTTAAATGTTTAGGCCGGGACATTCAAGTTGTTCATAATTCTTCTAACTTTGTGGAGCAAAATAGGGATGTAGAATTGGATAAACCGGTAATTGACGTTATTATTCCTGCCTTTAATGAAGAGCAGTCCATAGGCTTGGTCCTGTCAGAGATACCTTCAGGGCTTGTGCGGGAAGTAATCGTCTGTGATAATGCCAGTACGGACAATACCGCTGCTGTAGCGCGAAAGCACGGTGCAGTAGTGGCCTATCAGCCCCAAAAAGGATATGGAAGCGCCTGCCTCAAAGGCATGGCACATATATTGCAAAAGCCAGCAAACGAACTGCCCGATATTATCGTTTTCTTAGATGGCGACTATTCTGACCACCCCATTGAAATGCCGGAATTGATCCGCCCCGTTGTAGAACAGGGATATGACCTGGCCATCGGCTCCCGCGTTCTGGGCGAATTGGAAAAGGGGGCAATGATGCCCCAGCAGATATTCGGCAATTGGCTAGCCACTAACCTCATAAAGCTTTTTTACAGTTATCAGTTTACGGATCTGGGGCCTTTCCGTGCCATCAGATTCGATAAATTGCTGGAGCTGGACATGCAGGACAAGGACTTTGGATGGACGGTAGAGATGCAGGTCAAAGCAGCAAAAAAAAAATATAAATGTATTGAGGTCCCTGTCCGTTACCGAAAACGGGTCGGCCGGTCTAAAGTGTCAGGCACGATCCGGGGAACCATTTTAGCCGGACATAAGATCTTATGGACTATTTTCAAATTGTTGTAAGGAAGCCGGCATTTCCAGCTTCCAACTTATTTTACCAAAACTCTTTGCAATGACATCTGTGATTGCCTACACGGTCCTGGCCGTTTACACAATGGCCCTCTTGTACATCACCGTGTACTGTTTAATGCAGTTCAATCTATTGTATCACTACAAAAAGCATCAGCGGGAGGAAGAACAACCTCCGTCTGAAGCGGAAAAAAGAAGCCAGGCTTACACCCGGCAACTGGCGGTGGCCACTTCTCATAACCATAAGCACGCGAGTACACACCGGCTGAATGCCGATGTTGGCCTGCTGTTGGAGGAGGAAGAAGAAATCCCTGCCTATCCTTTTGTGACCGTTCAACTCCCCATTTATAATGAAATGTATGTGGTGGAGCGCCTTATCGACAATATTGCCCACTTCGATTATCCGCACGACCGCTTCGAGATCCACATCCTGGATGACTCCACCGATGAGACCGTAGAGATCGTCCGCCGCAAAGTACAGGAGTACAAGGCCAAGGGCTTGCTCATCGAGCAGATCCGCCGGGAAAAGCGGCAGGGCTTCAAAGCGGGAGCGCTGCGCGATGGCATGCAGTATGCGAATGGCGAATTCCTGGCCATCTTTGATGCAGATTTCCTTCCACGGCCCGATTTCCTGAAGAGGACGATCCCCTTCTTCGAAGACGATAATGTCGGGGTGGTGCAAACCCGTTGGGAGCACATCAACCAGGATTATTCTCTGATCACGAAGCTCCAGGCCCTGCAGCTCAACGTACACTTCACGGTCGAACAGGTCGGCCGTATGGCAGGCGACTATATGCTGCAGTTCAACGGTACGGCCGGTGTCTGGCGCCGCGAGACCATCGATGATGCCGGCGGCTGGGAAGCCGATACCCTTACCGAAGACTTCGACCTCAGCATTCGCGCTCAGCTCAAGGGCTGGAAGATCAAATACCTGGAAGAGGTAGGCTCGCCGGCCGAGCTCCCGGCAGAAATGAACGCCTTCAAGTCCCAGCAATTCCGCTGGATGAAAGGCGGCGCCGAAACTGCCAAAAAAATGCTTCCGACGGTCTGGCGTTCACCGAACCTCAGCCTTCGCCAGAAGATCCATGCTACCTCCCACCTGCTGGCCAGTACGGTATTTGTATTCGTATTCATCACCGGCGTTTTCAGCGTACCACTGCTGTTCTCGCTGGGAGAACTGATCGAGCTGGGCTTTAGCAAGAACTTCTTCGCCTACTTCCTGGTAGGCTTGTTGTCCATCATTGCCGTGTATTACGCCGCCAACGTGCAGGCGCCAACGCATAACGATTCCTTCGGAAAGGCACTGGTGCGCTTTCTGGCCCTGTTCCCCTTGTTCCTGGCGTTGTCCATGGGGCTATCCCTGCACAACACAGTAGCCGTCGTTCAGGGCTACATGGGCAAAAAGTCTCCTTTTGTGCGGACACCGAAGTTCAATATTCAGAGCATTAAGGACAACTTCGTCAAGCGCAACTACCTGAGCAAGAAGTTGTCGTGGACGACCATCTTTGAAGGGGTGCTGGCGCTGTACTTCCTGAGCGCCGTCATCGGCGGTTTCCTCATTCAGAATACGACCTTTGTCGTTTTCCATATGATGCTCGCCCTGGGCTTTGGCACGATCTTCTTCTATACGGTTCGCCACCTGAGCCTTAGATAGCAATGAGTGAAGGAATGAAGGATCAAAGGAACGAATATGGTAATCATTCCTTTACGCCTTCATTCCTTCGTTCCCTGTCTCCCGGATACTGGGGGCTGGGGTTACTGTTTATACTATGTATTGCCGGCCTGGGTTACCTCCCCGGCCAGAGCGATTTTGCCTGGATCGCGGGCTTCCACACTGCCGCCTTCCTGTTGTATCTCCTCATTTACCGGAAGGCCGATAACCAGGCCGCCCTTTATTTTTTTCTGGGGGTGGCCCTCCTGGCCCGCCTTATACTGGTAGGCGCATTTCCACAATTATCCGACGACATTTACCGCTTCGTCTGGGACGGGAGGCTGATCAATGAGGGCATCAATCCTTTCGCGCACCTGCCGTCCTATTACCTGGAGGAGGGCAACCAGGTGCCGGGCCTGGCCCCTGAGCTTTATGCCTTGCTCAACTCTCAGCAATACTTCACCATCTACCCGCCAGTAGCGCAGGCTACCTTTGCTCTGGCAACCTGGCTCTTTCCCGATAGCCTGTATGCCGCCTCGGTGGCGATGAAGGCCCCTCTTTTTTTATTTGAACTGGGCAGCCTGGCCCTGTTGGTGAAGCTGTTAGGCAAACTGGGGCTTCCGGAAAGGGGCGCCCTGCTTTACGCTCTCAACCCCATGATCCTGGTAGAAGTGATGGGCAACCTCCACTTCGAGGGGGCGATGATCTTTTTTTTACTGCTCAGTTTGTGGTGGCTGGTTGCTGGCAGGCCCGGGCCTTCCGCGCTGGCGATGGCGCTTTCGGTGGCCTCCAAGCTGCTGCCGCTGCTGTTCGGTTTTTTTCTGATCCGGCGCCTGGGGTTGCGGCGTAGTTTCGGGTATTTTGCCCTGATGGGTCTGGCCTTGTTGCTGCTTTTCTCCCCCTTGCTGGGCGGAGCTTTCTTTTCCGGTATGGGGAGCAGCCTTCGTCTGTATTTTCAGCGCTTCGAGTTTAATGGCAGCATCTATTATCTGTTGCGCTGGGTGGGCTATCAGATCTCCGGGTACAATCTCATTAAATACCTGGGGCCGGCGCTGGCGGCATGTACCTTCCTGGGCATCAGTATAGCGGCCCGCCGCGACCGCCGGCAGGACTGGCGCAGCCTGCCCGGCCTGATGCTGTTCGCCATCTGCCTTTATCTGGCCTTTACCCCTACGGTGCACCCCTGGTACACCAGCCTGCCCCTGGTGCTGGCGCCCTTCACCCGCTTTCGCTTTCCAATTTTGTGGACAGCCCTGGCCAGCCTGACTTACATCAATTACAGTTATGCGGAGTACCACGAGCAGTTGGCAGTGGTGGCCCTGGAATACCTCATCGTGTATTCAGTAGCGATATGGGAATGGAGGAGCGGGAATAACTGGATGGTGGAGGTGGGAGTGGAATAGGGTAGGCGGTAGAAATGTATGGAAATACCGGATTGTTTACGAGGGCCGGTTTTGATCGCTCCTTAAACTAGTCTGTGGGAAGCAACCAAAACCGGCTTTAGGGATAGTTCAAATTTCTGTGTTTTTCAAAATATCCCTTGATTTTCAGGAATTTGCGAGCGGCGAACAGCGGATTTCGAACAGTCCCCGGCTTTAACCTTACTTCAACAACGCATTCACCTGCCCTAAACTACCTGCATTATACGCTTCAATACCGTTCGCATTGAGGATCTGAGCGGCGATGCCGCTGCGGTTGCCTGAGCGGCAGTAGGCTACGATGGGCGCGTTCCAGCTTTTCATCTTCGACAACTGGCGCTGCAGGTCCTGCAACGGTATATTAATGGCCCCTTCGGCGTATCCTTCGGCGAATTCCTGAGGCGTTCTCACATCGACCAGCCTGGCGCCGTTGGCAATCATGGTTTTAATATCTATAGCAGCGCTGCTGCCTCCAAATAACTTCTGCATAATTTTGAGCATGTTTTTTTATTAACTGACAAAGAAACAAACAATCTGAGGCAAAGATACAGGAGGGAGAGGTATGCCGTCAGTGATAAAGGTTACGGTACATTTGTGAACCCCGCCGGGATCTTTACCGTATGATACGAAGCAATCATTCTATGTCCGACGGGCAAAACTTTGAATTGCCTGGAAAAAAACAGAAATTTCACAAAATGATCGACGTGAAAAAACAAGTACTATCCTTAAAAGGAGTCGTTCAGCACTATGCCTGGGGCGGGTTTGATTATTTGCCCGAACTATTGGGTGTTGAGAACAAGGAACGCCAGCCTTTCGCCGAGTTATGGATGGGCGATCATCACCGCGGGCCGGCTATGGTCCAGGCGAATGGCCAGGCTCGTCCGTTGGACGAACTGCTGGAAGAACATCCTGCTTGGTTAGGCGCTGAAGTGAGAAAGGCCTTTGATGGGCGCCTGCCATATCTGTTCAAGGTGTTGGACGTCCGCCAGATGTTGTCTATTCAGTCTCATCCTACAAAAGCCCAGGCCGAAGCCGGCTTCCGGCGGGAAAACGAGCTGGGTATCCCGCTGGATGCACCGCACCGCAATTTCAAGGACGACAACCACAAGCCGGAGGTTATGGTGGCTCTGACGGAGTTCTGGCTGCTCCACGGTTTCAAAAATGAGCAGGCTCTGATGCGCTGCCTGCAGGAAGTTCCGGAATTCAGCAGCCTGTTGTCCGTTTTTGCGGATCGCAGTATTTTCCAGCTGTACAAAGCTGTCATGGAAATGCCGCAACCGGAGGTAGACCGCCTGTTGCAGCCTATGGAGCAACGCCTGCGCCCCCTGGCCGAAGCGGGAAAGCTCGACAAGTCTCAGCCGGAATACTGGGCCATGCAGGCTTTCGATAACCACATGCTCGACGGCGGGCACTACGACCGGGGCGTCTTCTCCATCTTTTTCTTCAACCTGGTGAAAGTGAATCCCGGGGAAGGCATCTATCAGGGCGCCGGTATCCCTCATGCTTACCTGGAAGGAGTGAATGTGGAACTTATGGCCAACTCGGATAACGTCTTTCGCGGCGGCCTGACCGTAAAGCATGTGGACGTCCCTCAATTGCTGAGCCATTTGGTATTTGACCCGGTCGACCCCAAGATATTGAAAGGGGAACCCATTTCGGAGGTAGAGTGGGTTTATCCTACTCCTGCGCCTGACTTTCAGCTCAACCGCATCCGGCTCTCTTCGGGCCAGGTATACCGGCCGGAAGAGAGCCGGGGGGCAGAGATCGTGATCGTAACCCGGGGAAAAGTTACTGCGCCGGACGGAGCCAGCTTTTCCCGGGGCGAAGCCTTTTTTGTGCCTGCCGGGCAGGCTTATGTTGTGCAAGGCCAGGAACCGAGCGAGTTGTTTAAAGCGCTGGTGCCATAAGGGGCATGCGGGCGTGATGGGGCTGTTGCCTGCCCAGTTGGCCAATGGAGAGATAATTTTATTGACTGAACAGGTTACCTCCTGAGAGACGCCGAATTCTCCAGCCCCTTCAGCGTGACATTATCTCGCCTAAACTTCTGCCCTTCCCGGTAGAACTCCAGGCTGATGCGGTCGCCAGGGCGGAATAAGGCCACCTGCTCCTGCAATTCGGGCACGGAGTTGGTTTTGATGCCGTTGACGCTGATGATCACATCCCCGGAGCGCAGGCCTGCTTCGGCGGCGCTGCTTTCGCGGCTCACATTGGTGATGTATACCCCGGCGACCAACGGCAGGGCCAGGTCGGCGGCAACCTCGTCGGTAACTTCCGAAATACCCACTCCGAGGATGGCGCGCTGCACTTCCCCGAACTCGCGAATATCACGGATGACCTTGCGGACCAGGTTGGCGGGAATGGCAAAGGAATAGCCTTCATAGCCGCCCGATTCACTGATGATGGCGGTATTGATGCCGATCAGTTCTCCCTGTTCGTTGACCAGGGCGCCGCCGCTGTTGCCGGGGTTGACCACTGCATCGGTCTGGATGAAGGACTCGATGGCATACGAACCCCTGAGGATATTGATGTTGCGGGCCTTGGCGCTCACAATGCCGGCAGTGACCGTAGACGACAGGTTGAAGGGGTTGCCTACGGCCATGACCCACTGCCCCACTTCCACGTTGTCCGAATCTCCGTAAGCGACGGGCCGGAGGTTGCGGGCTTCCACCTTGAGCAGGGCCAGGTCGGTGGTCTGGTCGGAACCTATCAGTTTGGCTTCCAGTTTGCGTTTGTCATAGAGGGTTACCTCAAAGTTGGAGCCATCTTCGACTACGTGATGGTTGGTAATGATGTACCCATCCGAAGAGATGATCACTCCGGAGCCGGAAGACATCCGGTAACCGCTTGCACTTTGAGTATTGATGTTTACCACTGCCGCCGTTACCAGCTTGGAGGTGGCCACAAAATCGACGGGAGGAAGCTGTGTCCATTCTCTGGGGTTGGTATTGACGGGCGTTTCTTCATTGCCGACGAGGCGCACCGGCTGGGCGGGCTCGGCCACGGCCACTGCCGGTTGATAGAACTGGTGAAAAAGGAAAAAGGAGAAAGAACTGCTAATCAACGCTACAAGGGCATTCACAAAGACATTCCTCATGATTCTGGTGATTTAAGGTTCTCTTTAGAGGCCATGCAAAAAAAGATGAACTACAGGTGTAGGATAATTCTTCGCTGCCACCTCATCCAAGATAATATTCTATAACGGCTTTTTGTGGTAATAAATGATGGATAAAAATGCAAAATGTTGCTTATATGAACCCAAAAACCTCTGAATTAAAGAATATACAGGCCGGCTTTGGGCTGTAAACGGTATTTTCTCGTCCATTTTACGGCTGGGTGTAACTATTCAGCTATTCGCCGTTCGCAATTCGCCGTTCGCTAAACTCTGCCTCAAAACCCGGATTTAGAGCAAAGAACTGGTTCCTTGAGTTTGGATTCCTGCAATAAGGGGCATAGTGCTGCGAATAGCGAACCGCTAAAAGCGAAATGCTGAATAGTTACGGCTGGGTAATGATTTCCGCCCGCAGGCATTCCTGGGGGATTGAAAATGCCTCCACCAGTGCGCCGGCGTCCTGTCGCACGTTGACACAGCATTCATCTACGAGCCGCCGGATGGCTTTACTTTTCACGCCCGCCAGGTAATCGTTCTCCAGATACCATCCTTTGTGTTGTTCGATGGTATGCAGGGCGAAGAGCTGGCAAAGGCGCTGCAATGCTTCCCGGGGGCCTCCTTCCGTTTTTTCAGTGGCTTCGATGAATTGTTCCAGCGTCAGTCGTTCGGCGTAAGCTCCCGCCAGGGCGATCATATGGGTTTGACATTTCATGGCTGCATCATAGGCGCTAAGCCCTTCCCGTATCCATCCGCGGATGCGCTGAGACAGCGATTCCAGCAGGCGCCGTTCCCTGAAGCGGAAAGCGTTGAGGTGAAATTCCTGGCTCAACAGGTGGGCGGGGCTGGTGTTGCGAATGACGACCGGGTTGCGTTCTGACAGGGCGGTAGTTACCCTGCCGGCAACAAAGCGCAGAACAGCCCGGTTGCCTTCTTCGTGAAATTCTTTGCGGAATTCAGAAAGGATCCCTTTTGCCACCAGTTGCATCAGCACCGTATTGTCGCCTTCGAAGGTGGTAAAGATATCGGTGTCGGCCTTCAGTTTGTCGAAGCGGTTTTCGGACAGATAACCCTTCCCTCCGCACGCTTCACGGCATTCCTGAAGGCAGGCGGTAGTGAACCAGGTGCTGTAAGCTTTTAGGGCAGCAGCCATGGCTTCTATTTCCCGGATGTCGTCCGGGGAGTGATTGACGTAGCGTTTGGTGAGGTACCCGAGGGTGAAGTGCAGGGCATAGGCCTTCGCCAGCAAGGGCATCAGGCGGCGTTGGTGGCTGGGATAGTCGAGCAGCAACACTTCGGGTTCGTGGAAGCTGGGCGCGAACTGCCGGCGTTTCAGGGCGTATTTCACGGCAATGGTGAGCCCTGTTTTGGCGGCGCTCAGCCCTGCCCGGGGTACGCAAACCCGTCCGCCCACCAGGGTGCCCAACATGGTGAAAAATCGGCGGGAAGGGTCGTCGATGGGGCTGCTGTAGACGCCTTCCGGGCTCACGTCGCCGAAGCGGTTCAGCAGGTTCTCGCGGGGTACCCGCACTGCGTCGAACCAGATGCGGCCGTTATCAACGCCGTTGAGCCCCATTTTGTAACCGCAGTCCTCCACCTGTATACCGGGCAGCAACCTGCCTTTTTCGTCGCGCAGCGGCACCAGGATGGCGTGTACCCCGTGGTTTTCCCCTTGTACGATCAGTTGAGCAAACACAGTGGCCATGGCCCCGTGCAGCGCGTTGCCGATGTATTCCTTTCCCGCTTCCCGGGTAGGGGAGTGGATGAGGAACTCCCCGGTTTCGGGCAGATAAACGGCGGTGGTCTCCAGCCCGCGGACATTGGACCCGTGGCCGGTCTCGGTCATGGCAAAACAGCCGAGCAGTTTGCCTTTGCCGATAGCTTCCAGGTAACGATTGTGGTGCCTTTCGGTACCCAGCTGATGAATGCTGCCGCCGAACAGGCCGAATTGTACACCAAACTTTATCGTAAGGCTGAGGTCGAAATACCCCAGCATCTCGAAGGCCGTGGCGTAGGCGCCCATGTCATCCTGGCCGCCATTAGCGGAAGGATAAGCCAGCGCCCCCAGCCCTTGTTCGGCCAGCAGTTCTATCCAATGCAGTACCTGGCGGCGGTAGCTTTCCTTGTCTTGTGGTTCCGGATGGCGGAAAGCGGCGTCGCTCAGAAGGATGCGCAGGCGGTTTTTGAGCCCGGCCTCATCGGCGTCCAGCAAAGTGGCCATATCTGCCGGACGGAACCCGGCGCGTTGTTGCTCTGTCTGTTTGGCCTGCTCCCTGGAAGCCTCTGGAAAGAGCCAGCGGAACGTTTCGATGCTGATGCTGCTGAGGTTTTCCTCCAGTTCCCTGAGCTGGGCCTCAAATTCGGGGGCCGCCCATTTTTTTCCTTCCGAGCGATTACCCTGTTCGGCCATATTGATGCCCAGGGTGGTGAGAGATAGGGGCGTTCCTTCCGGTATCCGGCCCGCCGCTCGCCGAAGTTCTATCTCCCAGTATTTGAACAATTGGGGAGAAGGCGGGCGCTGGGGGTCTGTCCATTGCAGGAGCACTTTTTTATCCTCTTCGGTAAGGAAGGTAGCCTTCGCCGCCTTTCCTTTAAGGATGCCGATCTCGGTTGGCGTGAGGACCCGGTCGGCCCAGGCGACGTAGAGCAGAGGGATCAGGCTTTGTACCCCGGGGGAGTAATTGAAGAGAAGGCTCGGTGGCTGGCTCATGATCAGGTGTTTTTACAGGAGCAGATATCCTACTTAATATTTTCAACAAGGCGGCCGGTGCATTGTTCTGGCCGGCGGTTCCGCAAGGGGTAATTGCTTTGTTTTTCCTCTCTGCCGCACAGGCCGGGAAAGTGGTTTTGTGCATTCACCTCTTTTGCCAAGAACAAGGCCGTCCTGCAAGCAACAGGACGGCCCTCGGACAATCATGAGAAAACCACTTATAGGAGAGTAAAAAAAGTCGTTTAGAACTGGTCCAGGTTATAGAGCTGGAATTTTTCAATGAGCTCGATGAGCTTATCGGCGTACCGGCTGTCGTCGGTATAACCTGAACGTTCGAGGGCTTTGGCCCATTTTTTATAGCTGTGGCCGGCATCGGACAGGCCCGGGTATTCATTCTGGAGCAGGAGGCTGTGGGCGCGCCAGTTTTCCCAGGCGCTATTGTAGTGCTGCCCGGCCAGCGGAGCGCCGAAGTGGTTATTGGCCTGCCGTGCCTGAGGATGGCCGCCGGCCTGGCTTTCGAGCAGCCCCTGCGCCATCTTTATGCTGGCCGGGATGCCGAACTTTTCCATTTCGGCGGCGGCCACTTTGCTGAATCTCTTGATATAGGCATGGGCCCGTTGTTCGTCTATCGGGCGGAGTCCGCCTTCGTTGCCCGCCTCCCGCAGGGCAATGGGCTGGGCCAGGGTCATCTGGCTGCTGTTCTCCGCATCGGAGGAGAAGCCCGACAACGGCGCCTTCATATTAATGGTGAATTGAATGTCCTTCTTGGTGACGATGAGTAACACGATCGCTATGAAGGCAATTTTGTACCAGGGCAGCCGAATGTCGCTGAAAATGCCGGCAGTCAAGCGGTGAAACTGATATTTGAGGGCGATCAACAATTTGTTGAGCCCCAGCCATAACCGGTGGAGGATCTCCCCCAGTGTGATGTCTGCCAGGAAACTGTTGTTTCCGCCGCGCCGGATGTGCCGGGCCTGGTGGGAAAGCTGGCCCTTTTGTTTCTTTCCCTGGCGGATCTGTACATTATCGCGTCGATCGATACTCATAACTTTCTGTTTTGGGAAACTTTTTGTATCTTGAGCGGTGAAATTACATTTTCTTGTTGCTAAAAACCATTTTCTGCAACAAATATAAAACAAAAAGTTGTTTAATTTCAACTTTAATAAAACATTTTTATTCAAAAAATGGGAAGTTTTTCGGAAAATATTGTAAATGAGCGCTTTAGGAGAGTCTTCCACGAGCTGGAGAAAAACAATTTCATCAAAGGCAAGTCGGACATCGCCAAAAAGCTGGGCACCTATAACCACGTGATCAACAGCATCCTCAAGGGGCAGCGCAATATCACGGTAGATCAGCTTACCAGCTTGTTTGAAACTTATGGTATCAATGCCAATTTCATTTTCGGCATCGAAGATGAAATGTTCCTGGAAGGTTTTGGCGTAGAGGGGGAGATCCCTGCCCGGCCTATCAGTGAAAAACAGCGCGGAGGGCGGGAGAACATCATGCTCGTTCCCGAACGGGCGATGGCCGGTTACGCCCTCGAACACCAGGACCGCGAATTCCTGGACAACCTACAGAAGTTCTCCATTCCTGGCCTAGAAGGCAGGCTGGTCGCCTTCGAGATCAACGGCGATAGTATGCTGCCCACGATCACTAACGGAGACCTGGTGGTGTGCGAACCCATCGAACGCGGCACCCCCCTGAGAGACAACCACGTCTACGTCATCGTTACAGACGTGGTGGTGGCCAAGCGCATCCAACAGGTCAGAGAGGGCAACGAGGTGGCCCGCCTTCGCCTCATCTCCGATAATGGGGAAGTCTATAAACCTTACAACGTAGAACTGGACGAGATCCGGCAGATCCTCAAAGTGAAATGCCGCCTGACTTCTCATGCCATCGCCTGAACACGTTCTAAGTACACTGTAAATTAAGTTCTTTACTGTTTTGGGATGGGCATTTTGGTGAAAGGCAAGGCGTGAGGAGGGAGGGTAGCCGTAGCTACCTGACCGATCGAAGAACGCAGCATTTCGTCAAAAGGCACTGCCAAAACGGAAAGTTACTTAGTTTACAGTGTACTAAGTAATGATTAAAAAATTAGTTCACTGTTTGGAGATCTTGAAATGTGGCTCGTCTTCAGCTCTGACGGGCTTCCGGCCTTCACCACATTTCAAGATCAGTGAACGTATTTTTTAAGGGTTACTAAATGAGGGAATGAATGACGAATGATGGGCATTCCGGCATCCTTCTGTGCATTCCCTCAACCGCAGCCGCATTCCTGCTGCCTGGACGGGAGCGCCTTGCTCTTTTCCCCTTATTAACAGATAATTAGAATCCTATTAGAAGTACTAAAATACCGCTCTCAGGGTATATAGTATAGGCAAAGTTGATATATATTTGTACCCATCTGGTAGCTCGGGCTATAGCCCGGCAGTTACCTCTACAGAGGGCCGGGCAACAGCCCGACCCTAATGAATATTTTGAAGAGACGGCCTGTTGATTAACCGATGTAGGTGAAGTTTCTTTTTTACAATCAGAATCCCATGAACAGAAAAAAGTACACTAATTCGACCCGAGGTGTCCCAATTCCTCACTTCCTCTTTCCTTTAATTTCATTGCGAACAATTCCCAAACGACATTAAGAGCCACCCTGTGTTTGCCTGTCGGCCACGGATCGTGGGCTGGCAGTGGCATGTATTACCGTTAGGAAAATACACTTTCCACCAGCTCCTGTTGACGGTTTTTCCGTCCGGGAGGGTAGGGGAGTTGTGATCTGACATGACCTGAATTTCAATAAATTATCATTTTAACAAATTGTGATCTTATGGAAAAAACGAATTCTACTTTCGTTTCCGCCTTCACATGGCTGAAAGCGCTGGCACTTCTGCTGGTGTTTGGCTTCGCGGGGGCCCAGCAGGCTTATGCGCAACCACCTCAGCTGGTGGTGTTCGACGCCGGCGGGTTGCCTCCTGTATCGCCGATGACCAAAGTCCTTCCCGAAGGGCAATGCGGTTATCAGTTTCAGTGGACGGTAAACGTTTTTGACCTTGCCGGCCCGGCTACCGCTACGGCCTACATCAACACCACGACGGTCTCCACCTCCGTTAACCCGGGAGCTACCCTGATGCAACTCGGAGCCGGACAGACCTATGTGCTGGACGTCATTGCCGCCGTGGGCACCAACACGCTCACCATCCGCAAGGACGGCCCCAGCGGGTCGGTCACCCAGACTTACATCATCATCGTCGATGACGTCCGGGCTCCGCAGATCTACGGGCCCGGCAACATGACCGTGGAAGTGCCAAGCTGTGACGTGGACGGCATTCCGGTCAACTGGACCATTTCTACTGTCGACGATTGCGACCTTGCCCCGATACTGCGGCATACAGGCGGCCCGGCCAGCGGCTCGGTGCTGTCGCCTGCCGGCAGCCCCTACACGGTCAGCTATTCTTCTACCGACGATGACGGCAACGTTGCCACATACAGCTTTACTGTCACCGTCAACCAGTCGCCAGACCCCGATCCCATCATTGACGTGTCCGGCAACGGCCAGTTCTCCGTACCGGCCTGCCAGCCCGGCGCTTCGGTCATCTTTACCGGCAACGTCATTGACTGCGGCATTTCGGCTAACTCCAACCTGGCTGGCCAAATCACGGTTTCCGGCGCTCCGCTGACGGTGTCCTACATCCAGGTAGAGAACGGATTCGCCTTTTTTGAGGCTACCGGAAGCCTGGCTCCCGGGATCTACCCGATCAACGTTTCCTACGGCGGAGTGACTGTCCAAACCCTGTTCACCGTGGTTCAGGACGCCAACCAGTTGCCGGACATCCATATGCCGGGCAACCTGACGTTCCTGTTGCCGGCCTGTACCAACCAGATCTCCGGCCGTTTCGCCATCACCATCACGGACGATTGCGACCCGGTGATCAGCACCAGCCCCAGCCGTTTGTCCTTCACCTACAGAAGAACAGGCGCTGCCACGGCTTCTCCGTTGACCTGGACGGCTGGTTCCGACCTCGCTCAGGGTTACTTCGAGTTCGAACGCGCCCTTACTGCTGCTGACAACGGCGCAGTGATCACCGCTTCGTACCGCGACGGAGCCAACAACCTGCGGGTGGTCAACGCTACCCTCAGCGTAGTGAGCCAGCCTGATACCTGGGCGCCGCTCATCATTTATCCTTCTCAGGACATCAACGTCGCGCTGGACCCCTGTGAGTCCGACCCGGCCGTGGTTTTCTTTGAAGTCACTGTGACTGACAATTGCGATGGTGACTACACCTTCGCCCCGGATGTGGTTCCGGGTTCTAACTATACGGTAGACGTATTCCTCGTCAGCCAGAACGGCGGCGGTTCAGGTGCGGTCTCTCCGGTCCTGATCGGAGGGCAGACCTTCCTGCTGCTGCTCGACCCGGGCGTTTATCAGGTGGTGATCTCTGCGGAAGATGCCGCCGGCAATGACCGCCAGGAAGACTTCTTCGTGGTGGTTACCCAGGCTGCTCCTCCGCCGACCAACCTGGCCTGCAATGTGGATATGAACATCACCGTCGATGGCAACTGCCAGCGTTTCATCACCGCCGATATGGTGCTGGAAGGCAGCTTCGGCTGTGCTCAGGAATCTGATTTCCGGGTGAACATCGTCAACGACGACGACCCCACCAACGGCAATATCCTGGATGGATGCGGAAGGTTCATTTACGAAGTAACCTACGTCGGCCCCGACCTGAACGGCCCGGCACAGGGTGGCAGCGGCGGCCCCGGCACCGTGGTCAACGGATTTAACGGCGCCTTCGCTCCGGCCAACTGGACCATTACCTACCCGCCTTCTGTAGGCACGGGGGGCTCGGCCGGCCCCGGCACCGTAAACTTTACGGCTACTTCACTGCTGATCGAATCCGGCGATGACGCCGGCGCGATCGTATCCATCCCGATGCCGGCCAATGGCCAGCTCCGGTTCGACTACTCTTTCCGCCATGAAGATGACATTCAGGACGACATGCTTCTGATCGACCTCAATGGCAACGTCATCCTCGACCTTATGGGCACTGCCGCCGATCAGGTCGTTACGGGCAGCGGCTCCGTAAACCAGCCTGTTCAGACGGGTTGGGTGCTCCTCTACGCAGTAAGAGGAGACGGTTTCGCCACGGGCGGAGTGACTTCCTTCATCCAGGTGGACAACTTCGCATTTACCACTTCCGGTGTTGGCGGTGGCGGTTTGTTCCCCTTCTTTAACTGGCAGAACTGCTGGGGTTACATCACCGGCGAAGACAAGGCCGCACCGGCGCTTACTTGTCCGGCGAATACCAGCCAGGGCACCATCGTGGAGAGCTGCTACTCGACTACTGGCAACCTGGCCACTTCTGACCTGAACATGCAGCCGCTGAACTTCTCCTGCTTCATCGACGGCCAGGCCGGTATCGATCCCGGAGTTCACTACTACGACCTGATCCCGTTCCAGGTGGACCGCACCGACTACTACACCATTCTGGTGAGTGACCAGTTTGTGACTTCCACCGGCGCCGCTTCTGCGGAGGAGAGCGCTATTGCACTGTTCCAGGGCGGGTTCTCTCCCTCGAACCCTTGTGAGAACATCATCGCGTTCCAGGACGAGCCCATCGACAATATCAACCCGCCGCTGGGCAACGGCGACCCCTACCTCCGTTTGACCATGCCGCTGGTTGCCGGTGAGACCTACTACCTGTGGATCACTTCTGACGATGCACTGGCTACCGGAACGTATTCGATTGACATCTGCCCGGACAATACCGGCCGCGTCGGCCTGTTCCAGCAGACGACCGTCCTGAACCCGCTGACCTGGGAACCGATGGTGGTCAACAATACGCAGCTGTGGCCGACCCGCAACGTCACCATCCCGCTGCCCTTGTTCTGCGAAGACTTTGACCTGATCTATAACAATCCGGCCAGCCTCGCCATCACAGGCGCACCGCAGGCCAGCGACAACTGCGACAACAGCGTTACCGTAACCTTCGTAGATACGTATACCAGTGCAGGCGATTGTGCTCCGATCATCATCCGCCGTACCTTCCGGGCTGTGGACGACAAGGGCAACGCTTCTACCTGTACGCAGACCATCACCCTGAACCGCCCGGATGACCTCGACGTGGAATTCCCGCCGCGCACGGTGCCGATCGAGTGCGACGAGCAGTTCGCCATCCTGCCCAACGGCAACCCGCACCCCAGCGTTTCGGGTTATCCGTTCATCCTCACGGTCAGCGGCATTCAGAACCTGTCGCAGGCTTACTGCAACATCGGCGCCAGCTATGTCGACCGTACCCGGGTGAACGTTTGTGCCGGCGCCTTCAAATTCGTACGCGACTGGACGGTGATCGACTGGTGTGACGGCGACAATATCGCAACCGACCAGCAGGTGATCAAAGTGGGCGACTTTACCGCGCCTGCCGTTACCTGCCCGGGCCCGGGCCCGCTGGTGTACTCCACCAGCCCGTTCAGCTGTACCGCAGCCTTCTCCGTACCCCTGCCGGTAGTAACGGATAACTGTTCCAACTACCAGGTAAAATCGGAGATCGTCACTGAGGTAGAGGTACAGGTAACCAACCAGTATGGCATCGTTACCGGTACCCGCACGGATACTGTTGTCGTGCGCACTGTGCTCTGGAACGCTCCGAGCCGTCTGGTGAGCGGCATCCCCGCCGGCAACCACTACTTCCGCTATACCGTGAATGATGACTGTGGCAACCAGGTGGTCGTTTACTGCCCGTTCACCGCCAAAGACCAGATCGAGCCGACGGCTATTTGCGATGATAACCTGAACATTTCCATCGGCGGCGGCTCCTTTACCTACAGTGGCCCGCTGGCCAACGTACGGTCTCGCGTTTACGCTACGGACATCAACGAAGGTTCGAACGACAACTGTGCCATCGACCGGATCGAGGTACGCCGCAATAAGTTCAACCCCGTCACTTACGACTGTGGCACCGGCTTCTCCAACTGGGGCCCCTACGTCGACTTCTTCTGCTGTGACGTTGGTGTATCCATCACCATTGAAATGCGCGTAATCGACAAGGCCGGCAACATCAATACCTGCTGGCTGGACATCGTGCCGGAAGAGAAGGTGCGCCCGTACTGCTACGCGCCGGCGCCGAGAACGATCGACTGCGATGACCTGCCCTACAGCTTCAATGCTACCGACACCCTGCAGCTGCAGGCCCTGTTCGGCGATGCTACTTCCGACGACAACTGCGGCTCTTACGAGCGCGAATTGCCGCCGGTACCGGATCTGGAGTGTGGTTTCGGCACCATCATCCGCCGCTTCCGCGCAGTTGACGTGAACCGCAACGAAAGTGTGAACTTCTGCCAGCAGGTGGTCACCATCCGCGAAGTACACAACTACGAGATCAAGTTCCCGAAAGATGCAGAGGCGATCTGTGGCGTGGTGGAACCCGATAGCGTAATTTACGAAGAGATCGGCTGCGACCTGTTGGCCGTGAACCATACCGACGAGTTCTTCTCCGCCTCCGGCAACGAATGTTACAAGATCTTCCGTAAGTGGAAGGTGATCAACTGGTGCCAGTACGACGGCCAGAGCGACCAGCCGCTGGTCATTGGCCGCGACGAGGACTGCGACGGCGCTCCTGGCGACGAAGCGGTATGGGTGCTGCACCGCCCGGGCGGGTTTAACTACATCGACCGCGATGACGACGAGACCGAGCCGAACAACGTACCGCTGGCCTTCCAGAACATCTGCAACGGCATCGATGACTTCTGGCGCAAGGTGGACTACAACGGCGGTTACTACCAGTACACTCAGATCATCAAGGTATACGACAACATCGATCCGGAGATCATTGCCGCGCCGCAGGACTTCTGTTCCTACGACAACGTAACCTGCACCGGCCTGGTGGGCCTTCCGTTCACGATCGACGAGAACTGTACGCCCAATGACCTGACGATCAAGGTGTTCCTCGATGCCGGCGCCAATGGTTCCATCGACGCCAACCTGTTGAACATCACGGATGGACTGTTCGACGACTTCCGCCTGACCGGATCTTATCCGAACTACCAGTTGAACGGCCGCTTCCCGATCGGTTGCCATGCCTTCGAAGTACATGTAGAAGATGGCTGCGGCAACGTGAACAGCGAGCTGCTGGACTTCTGCGTCGTAGACTGCAAGGCCCCGGCACCGGTATGTATCAACGGGCTGGCGCTCGAGCTGATGCCGGTGGACCTCAATGGCGATAACGTACCGGACGATGGCCGTATGGTGATCTGGGCGAGCGATTTCATCGTATCTCCTTCCTCAGACTGCACCGGCCCGATCAAATACTCGATCAACCGCACGGGCGATGCTCCGAACGTAGACTCTACAGGCATCACCCTCACCTGCGCTGATACCGGTACGGTGGTGGTTGAGATCTGGGCATACGACGGCGCTGGCAACAGCGACTTCTGCGAGACTTACGTTCTCGTACAAGACAATATGAACCTGTGTGGCCCGAGCCCGCTGGCCGTTGGTGCCGCCGGCGCGATCGCTACCGAGGTAAACAATGCTGTAGAAGATGTACAGGTAAGCCTCTCCGGCCAGGCGTCGGCTTCCATGATGACGAACAGTACCGGGTCTTACAGCTTCAATAACCTGCAGCAAGGCTACGATTATACCGTCACGCCACGCCGCAACGGCGACTACCTCAACGGGGTATCTACCTTCGACCTGGTGCTGATGAGCAAGCACATTCTGGGTGTTCAGCCGCTGAACAGCCCGTACAAGATGATCGCTGCCGACGTCAACAACAGCAAGTCGATCACGACCCTCGACCTGATCCAGCTGCGCAAGCTGATCCTGTCGATCGATACCCAGATGAGCAACAATACCAGCTGGCGCTTCGTGAAGCGTTCCTACGTCTTCCCGCGGCCGAACAACCCCTGGTTTGAAGCCTTCCCCGAAGTGGTGAACATCAACAACCTGCCGGGCACGGGCATCAGCAATGCCGACTTCGTTGCCATCAAGGTTGGGGACGTCAACCTGGATGCACAGACCAACAGCCTGCTCGGCGTCCAGGGCCGTACAATGGCCGGCGCCTTCGCCTTCAATGTCGAGGATGTTGAGGTAAAGGCAGGACAGGAGTACACAGTTGCTTTCACTGCCGCCGACATCGCTTCCATCGAAGGCTACCAGGCAACGCTGGTGTTCAACAACAGCGCGCTGGAACTGGTGGATATCGTCGAGGGTGAAGTGAAGAAGGAGAACTTCGGCCTGGTGTACGCCAACGAAGGGCTCATCACCACCAGCTGGAACCAGATTGCGAACAGCGAACAGCGAAATGCGAATACCGTGATGTTCAGCCTCGTATTCCGCAGCAAGGCGGATGCCCGCTTGAGCGGCTTGCTGAGCGTAAGCTCCCGCATTACGAAGGCGGAGGCCTACCGTTCCAACGGAGACCTCCTCGACGTTGCCATCGAGTTTGCCGGCACTACAGTGGCTGCAGCCAACAACTTTGAGCTGTACCAGAACACGCCGAACCCCTTCAAAGGGGAGACGCTGATCGGATTCAACCTGCCGGCAGACGGCAAGGTGACGGTGACGATCAGTGACGTGACCGGCAAAGTACTGAAACTGGTTCGCCTGGATGGCGTCATGGGGTACAACAACGTAGTTGTGAACTCCAATGACCTGCCGGCCGCCGGCGTACTGTACTACACGGTGGAAACCGCTGGCCATACCGCTACGAAGAAGATGGTTATCATCGAATAACCGAACCAATGAGTAAACATGAGTCATCGTACCTTAAGTGCGATGACTCATGTTTCCACTTTGGGGCATCTCCAATTGACCGCTACCCATATTTCTTGTATTTTTGAGAAAAAGTTGGAAATGCCTTTCACTACCCTTTCAGAATTGGATGTTAATAAGCGTTATTCTTACGCTGATTACCTCATGTGGGAATTGCAGGAGCGGGTTGAACTCATTAAAGGGAAGATCTATAAAATGAGCCCGGCCCCTGGTACAGAGCACCAGAAGATTTCCCGCCAGTTGAGCCTTCGGATCTTTCAGTATTTTGACAAAAAAGAGTGCCAGGCCTTTTCAGCTCCTTTTGATGTTCGCCTTCCAAAGAAGGAAAAGAGCAACGATGAGGAGACATTCACAGTTGTACAACCGGACTTATGCGTGATATGTGATCCTGAGAAACTAGACGAAAGAGGGTGCCATGGGGCTCCGGACCTAATAATAGAGATACTGTCGCCGGGAAACTCCAAGAAAGAAATGCGAGAGAAGTATGAAGTGTATCAGGAAACGGGAGTACGCGAATATTGGTTGGTAAATCCTACCGATAAGACAGTGCTGGTTTATGTTCGGTCAGAAGTAGGGCAATTCGTCGGGCTGCAACCCATGACCGAAGACCAGGAAGCTCGGGCAGCCATTTTTCCTGATCTGAAGATAGACTTGAAAGAGGTTTTTAACTCCTAGCGCATCTTAGCTGTTTTTCCTCCCTATTCCAACTGGATATCGATATCCACCCTTTCCAATTCTCCTCCCTTTTTTATGACGCTGGGCAATGCCTGGACGATCGCCTCTTTGATGGCCACCAGCAACCGGTCGCGGGCGAAGCCGTGGTAAGCCACCAGGCTGATCTCCCGGGCGGGGGCGGGGGGCTGAAATGGTTTCAGCCGTTGGCGCTGTTTTTTTGCCATGGAGATTGTCGCCAGTTGAGGCAGGATGGTGATGCCCTGCTGGGAATCCACCAGTTGGATGAGTGTTTCGATGCTTCCGGCTTCATAGTCCAGCCGTTGGCCGGCCTTTTGACGCAAATCGCACAAGTTGACGACCTGAGACTGGAAGCAGTGGGCTTCTTCCAGCAGCCAGAGCTGGTTGGGGTCGATGTCTTTGGGCACCAGGTATTCTTTCTGGTAAGTATTGGTGGTGTATACTACAAAAGGCTCGTAAAATACAGGGTGTTCGTCGATACCGGGATAATTGACCGGCGTGGCCATCAGCCCCACATCGAGGCTGCCTTCCCGGAGGTGCTGAATGATCTGCTGGGTGGTGTACTCCCAGATCCTCAACTTTACACCCGGGTATTTTTCCAGAAATGGGCGGGCGAACAAGGGCAGGATGTAGGGCGCCAGGGTCGGGATGATGCCCATGTTGATGGTGCCTTCGATATGCCCTTTGTAGGCTTTTACTAATTCCGTTATGCCCTCCGCTTCCTTCAGGGCTTTGCGGGCCCGTTCCAGGATCAGTTCTCCCACGGGGGTAGTGCTGACCGGTTTGCGGCTCCGGTCGAATATCTTCACCCCCAATTCCTCCTCCAGTTTCTGGATCATCATGCTCAACGTCGGTTGGGTGACGAAGCAGGCCTCGGCTGCCCGGGCAAAGTGCCGGTGACGGGCCACGGCGAGGACGTATTCAAGCTGTTGAAGCGTCATTTGTAAATAGATTTCATCTATGCAAAGATAGATATTATCAGTTTGATTTATTGGTTCATCCAAGGCAACTTTAAAAAGAAGAAAGTTGCTTACCCCTCCTGTGAATGTCCTCACCCATGCTGTGATCTATTTTAAGACGCATACATAATATAGGCTCTTTCCAACCGGGAAGAGCCCTTTTTCGTGTGCCGCGGGCTCGCTCCTTCCGGCGCCGTCTATTGTAGGGCTTTAATTTTTCGACCCTGTATATTGGTATTATGCCGAGAAGCCGTATTTTTAAAAACGCGCTGGCCCCTACTGTACATAGCGCCTGAGTACTCTGTAAAATAAATATCTTCTGCTTATGAACGTATCTTTCCGCCCTACCCGTCGTCTCGTCCTCGCCGTGATAGCTAAGGCTATCAGGCTCCGGGCGTTCCTCGGTTAGAACGAAAATCCACCGTTCATAAACGAGAATTTACTTAATTTACAGAGTACTGAGCAACAATCAAAACGCCCCCTATGAAGATCTCGCCGGTATTATTCATTTTTGCAGCTCTGTTGTTTTCAGGAGCCGGAGCAGAGCCCGATGGCCGGCCAGGACTTGTTGAGGCCTGTGACAATGCTGTGGACGATGATGCCGATGGGTTGATTGACCTGAACGACCCGGATTGCGGCTGCCCGGTGGCGGCGCCGGTTTCCCGTATTCCCAACCCTTCTTTTGAAGAACAGGACTGCTGCCCCGGCAACCGTTCGCAGATGGACTGCGCGACGGGCTGGATTCAGGCCTCGGCGCCTACTACCGACTACCTGCACACCTGCAACTGGCTGGGCTGGCCCGACCTGCCTCCTCCCAGGCCGTTTCCCGACGGGGAGGGATGTATGGGCTTCCGCAACGGCAGGCCGGGCGGCAACAACGGAGGAGGGCCGCAACCCAACTGGAAGGAATACGCCGGCGCCTGTCTGACCAACCCGCTGCGGGCAGGGGTCGCTTACCGTTTTGAATTTTATGTCGGTTTCACCCACCGCGACAATTCCCCGCCCACGTCTATCGTCTTTTTCGGTACGGCCAATTGCAACAACCTGCCCTTTGGCAATAACGATCCCGATTTTGGCTGTCCTACCAACGGCCCGGGCTGGATGCAACTCGGTTCGGTGTCCATCAACGGCGCTAATCAATGGTTGCTGAAGGAGATCAACGTGGTGCCCACCGAAGACATCTATGCCATCGCTATCGGCCCAGGCTGTGTACAATCCCCTTCGAACATCAGCACCTACTACTTCTTCGACAAGCTGGTACTGGCCGAAGAGCGGGAGTTCTCCTTCCGCATCAGTACCCTGGATCATCCCTGTTCGGAGGCGTTTGGGCTGAGTATCCCATTTTATGATACCTTGCAGTACCAATGGTACCGGGACGGGGTGGCACTGGTAGGCCAAACGAGCCCTCAGTTAGAGGACATAAAAGAACCAGGAGACTATCAGGTGCGGGCACTTGGGCCCAATTCTTGCCGTATCACTACTGCTTACCGCCATCGCCCGCCGGCCTTTACCACTCAACTGCGGGAAGTGATCTGTGAAGGGGAGTCCTATTCATTTGGAGGCCGTAGCCTGCAATACAGTGGCAATTATCAGGACACCTTGAAAACGGCCAACAACTGCGACAGCATCGTTCGCCTCGAACTGGAAGTGATCGGACAGGTGGCGGATACGGTATACGCCTGGATATTTGAGGGCGGGAGCTGGCCCCTCGGTGGCCGGAAGTATGACAAGCCGGGGCGGTATACCGCTACCCTGACATCGAGTTACGGGTGTGACAGCCTGGTTCTCCTCATCCTCGATACCTATAAAGTTTACATCCCCAACGCATTTTCTCCGAACGGCGATGGCAGGAACGACACCTTTACTATCTTTATCGGACAAGACATCAAAGAGGTGCTCCGCCTGCAGGCCTTCAGCCGCTGGGGCGGCCTGGCCTTTGACTCGGAAGGGCTGGAAGCCAACGCTGCGGGATTCGGGTGGGACGGTAGGACAGGAGGAAAGCCGGCTCCGCCCGGAGTGTACGTCTACCAGGCGACGATCGTTACAATGGATGGACAGGAACACCGGGTGAGCGGGGAGGTGGTTTTGGTGAGGTAGGGGGGCGTGGGGAGGTTTGGAGGTTTGGATGTTTGGACGTTTGGACGTGGGGATGTTTGGATGTTTGGACGTTTGGACGTGGGGACGTTTGGACGTGGGGATGTTGGGCGGTGGGGATGTTTAGCCTGAAAATGAAGTCAAACAGAGATAAAATACTGGAATCGGCGTTGATGTTATTCAACCGGGATGGGTTTGTAAACGTGCGGCTGCAGCACATTGCCGATGAGGCGGTAGTCAGTGTGGGCAACCTCGCCTATCACTTTCCCAACAAGGACGCTATTTTGCTGACGATATACGAAGAGCTGGCCCGCCGGCAGAAGGAATTGCTGGCCGAATACAAGGTGGTCCCGCTGTTTGACAACATCGACCGGCTGATCCGGCGCACCTTCCGCCTGCAGCAGGATTACATTTTCTTCTACCTCGACACGCTGGAGCTCATCCGGGCCAATACGGCCATTGCCGAGGCTCACCGGCAGCATATTTCCTGGCAGGTGGCCCAGCTCAAGGCAATGTATGACTTCAACGCGGCAAGAGGCGCCATGGTAGCGGAGCCCCGGGAAGGCCTGTTTGAACAATTGGCCCTTCATTTCTGGACAGCCTCCGATTTCTGGTTCACCCGCGAGTTGGCCCGGGGAAATCCGGAATTTGAGGAACAGGCGTACCGGTCGGCCCTTTGGGCGTTGCTGCTTCCCTATTTTACGGAGATGGGAATGCGGGAATATGGACAAATGTTGCAGTCGCCTTACGACTTTTTCTTTTGATCTTGATGTATTTCCTGTAGCTTTGTTGAAAGCTTCAGTCCATTTTATTCAACAAAAACACCCATGCTATGGCTGAGTTTCAGCTCGGAAGTGAAGCTTATGATGGCCTGTTGAACCTGCTCAACAATCAGCACTTTACAGAAAAGCCCGGCAGTAATGCCGATATGGCCTTTTTATCTGATGACTGGTGGCTACAGGACACAGCCGTCGTTGATAATGTGGTAAAACGAGCCGGAATGTGGGAGATACAACTGGTATTTGCCCACTACCGTACGCCACAGAAACTGATCAAACGGATCATTTCGCGCCATGCTTCCAGGAAAAAAGCCCTGTTGATGGCCGGATACATGAGGCGCTTGGCAGCGAAAGACCAACGAGGCACTTTACAGGTGGATATTCAGGACTTTGGCCTGTGTTCCACCTAAAACCATTCCTGCCGGGCTTAGTTGATGCGGTGGGAATAAACATTATTTGTATTCATGGCCGAACTAAACACGAAGCAGAAAATTCTCCATGCCTCCGTTCAACTTTTCAATGAGTATGGCCTGGCTAATGTGCGCTTGCAACAAATTGCTACAGAAACCGGTATCAGCGTAGGCAACCTTGCCTATCACTTTCGCAACAAAGAGGCCATTTTGTGTGCCATCCATGAAGAGCTCAGAGAAGAGGTCGCCGAGATCCTTTCCACCTACCGCATCTTTCCCAACCTTCTGGACTTTGACAACCAGGTCTCCAAATACTTCTACTTCATCGAAAAGTACGCCTTCTATTACGTCGATTCAGTGGAAGTGGACCGCACCTGCCCGGAGATGGCCAGCTTCCGGCGGCAACACATCTCCAAAATGATCAGCCAGATCCGGAAGCGTTTTGATTTCAACATCAGCCGGGGGGTTATCCGAAAAGAAGCCCGGCCCGGCCTTTACGACACTCTGGCGCAGTCCATCTGGATGCTGATCGCTTTCTGGGTGCCCCAAAGCCTGGTGAGAGGGGAACGCCTGCCTCTAAAACAGGAAGCGCTGAAGGAAACCATCTGGAACCTGGTCTACCCTCACTTAACCCAAGAGGGGATCGCCGAGTTTGAGCAGCTTATCGTTCCGCTCTTCGATGAGGCGGCGCCCTGAAGTAGCTACAGTCCCAAGTTTTTCCTGATCCACCGGATCATCGTCTCGTAGTTTTCTCCCGGCAGCCCGTGGCCTGCCCTGGGGTAGACAATATACTCTTTGGGCACCGAGAGCTGATTGTAGGCTGCAAAATTAATATGGGGCGGGCAAACCGGGTCTTCCAGCCCGACCGACATCAGCACCGGCGCTTTTATCCAGGGCGCCAGGTTCTTGATGTCAATATAACTCAGCGTGTGGTACACCTGATCCCATCCTACTTCCGGATGCTCTTCCACATAATTTTTGAACTCGTTGCCCGGCCAGACAGCTACCTTGAAGTAATCTTCGAAGTCGGAAAGGAAGGGTACTTGGGGGGCACACAGCTTGATCCGCTCGTTATCGAGGGCAGCAGTGGCAAAACTCAGGGCGCCACCCTGGCTGCCGCCTTCGACCACTACCCGGGAGGTATCCACCTCGGGCCGGGAGTAGAGGAAGTCTACCGCACGGATGCAATCCATGTATGCGCCGCGGTAGATGTACAGTTCCTTATCCTCGATATGGTGCAGCAGGTAGCCGGGAAAGCCTGGGTTGATGTGGTCCCGGCTGTTGCCATGTCCACGGATGTTGAGTACGAAGGCCGCCATGTCGTTGCCCTGGTATCCCTGGTTGGCCTTGCGGTCGCTGCTGTATCCCTGCACCTGCAGGATGGCGGGGTACCTGCCGGGGGCAGTAGGCCTGAGGTACCAGCCCCGGACCAGGATGTTGCCCAGCGAGCGCATTTCCACCAGGAAAACCTCCCGTTCGGGCGTACAAAGGCTGTCCTGCCGGATCATTTTGTACTGTGGGGCCACGGCCGCCAGTTCTCTTTTTGCTCTTTTCCAGTAATCTTCGAAGTCGTCCGGGCGGTTGAGGGGGGAGGATACCTGTTCGGGGTTGGACCCGATGGCGAAGTTCAGCTGTTTGTTATCGAGGCCGCTCTCAAACAGGACGGTAGCCTGATAAAAGCCGGGAGGCAGTTTGCCCAGGCTGGCCTGGACGGTTTTGGATGTGTTTTTCCTGGCCGATACCGCTTCTTCCGATGTGGTTACCGGCTCCCCGAAATCGGACCGTATGGTTACCTTCAGCCGGCCGGACAGGTTCTCGCTGTAGTTGTTCACCAGCTTCAGGTTCAGGGCCACCGGCCCGTCGCCGAGGAAGATGTGGTTGGCGGGGATATCCACCAACGAGATGGACAGCAGGTCCTCCATGCCGGGTACGCGCAGAGAAACGTCGCCGCGGTATAGGCCTCCCCCTCCGCCTCCGTCGTAGACCCTGATGGCCAGGAGGTTTTCTTTGCCAAAAGCGATCTTCTCGAAGGGGATCTTATAAACCCGGTCCGCATCGTAGGCTGTACGGTAATTTGGCGGCAGGCTGCCGTTTTGGCCCAGCAGCTCGCCGTTCCAGTAGAAATAGTCCGAATCGTCGATCTTGCCGAGGTGCAGGATCAGGCCTCCGTTCTTGCGGGCTTCCGCTTCCAGGTTGCCGGGAACGACGACGGACTGCCGGTACCAGGCAAAGCCGTCGTAGGAGTCGTATCCTTGCTGTTCCCACATTTTCCCGGAAAGGATCGCCGGCCAGGAAGCATCGTCCGTTTTGGAAGTGGCCCAGGAGGCGTCGTCCCCCGTTTTGAATTTCCATTCCGATTTGAGGAGGTTCTGAGCCGGGGCGGCAAAGGCCATTAGAAAAAGGGCGCCGGCCAAAAGGGCAAGTTGCTTCATGATTCCCGATTTTTAACTATTTATTATAAAGCTCAATATACTTGCGGTCCAACTGCTCCGAGTCTTTGTACTTCACCCGCAGCTCTGCCAGCTGTCGCCGGAGTTTCTTAACCACCTCAGCGTAGGCGGGGTCGTGGTATACGTTCTTCAATTCCTGTGGGTCTTTTTTGCGGTCGTAGAGCTCCCACTCGTCGATGTCGTAGTAGAAATGGGCGAGCTTGTAGTCTTCGGTCACGATGCCGTAATGCCGTTTGACCATATGGATGGCGGGATATTCGTAGTAGTGGTAGTACACCGCCTCCCTGTCCCATTTGTCGGCCTGGCCCTTGAGCAGGGGCAGCAGGCTTTCCCCCTGCATGTCGGCCGGTGGGGTGAGGCCGGCGGCTTCCAGCAGGGTTTGGGCGAAGTCGAGATTCTGTACCATTTGGGTAGAACGGGTACCGGGCTGCACTACCCCCGGCCAGCGTACCAGGAGGGGTGTTTTGAAAGATTCGTCGTAGATGAAGCGCTTGTCGAACCACCCGTGTTCGCCCAGGTAAAAGCCCTGGTCGGAAGTGTAAACAATGATGGTGTTCTCCGTCAGGCCGTTCTCGTCGAGGTAATCCAGCAGGCGGCCTACATTCTCGTCTACGGCGGCAATGGTGGCCAGATAGTCCTGCATGTAGCGCTGGTAACGCCACCGCATCAGGTCCTTGTCGCTCATTTCCGGGTAGCGCTTCAGGAAATCTGCATTCATAGGGCCGTACACCTCGTTCCAGGCCTGGCGCTGGGCTTCCGTCATGCGGGTGAGGGTTTCCTCCAGTGCCCGCACGCCCCAGTCGAGGGTTTCCGGTATGCCCAGGCTGTCCATCACTTCCGGGTATATTTTCGAATCGCCTGCCCAGTTCATATGCATCAGCAGGTTCATCTCGGCCTGCCGGGCGGCGGCGCCCCGGCCCTGATAGTCATCGAACAGGGTAGGGGGCTCCGGGAAGGTTTTGTGGATGTATTCCCGGTAGTGCCGTTCGGCGGGAAACCACTCCCGGTGAGGCGCCTTGTGCAGGTACATCAGCAGGAAGGGCTTTTCCGGGTCCCGGCGCTCGTCCAGCCAGTCTATTGCCAGGTCTGTGATGATGTCGGTTACATAACCTTCGATCGTGGTATCGCCCTTGTTGGTGATAAATCCGGGGCTGTAGTAATAACCCTGCCCGGGCAGGATCATAAACTCGTCAATGCCTTTGGGGTTGTTGCCAAAGTGGAGCTTGCCGAACATTGCCGTCTGATACCCTGCTGCCTGCAGGATCTGGGGGAAGGTTACGTTGGTGGTGTCAAAGGGAAAGATGTTGTCGACCTTCCCGTGGATGTGGGTGTGTTTCCCGGTCAGGATGGTCGCCCGGGAGGGGGCGCAGATGGAGTTGGAAACACAGGCATTGGTGAACAGCATCCCCTCTTTGGCCAGGCGGTCGATGTTGGGCGTCTGGATCAGGTGATCGCTGTAGGCGCTGATGGCCTGGTAGGCGTGGTCGTCGGCCATCATGAAGATGATGTTGGGGCGTTGCTGGTTTTGAGCGAATACGTGCACACTGAAGGCCAGATAAATGCAGAGGAGTAATTCGGTTTTAATGTTCATTTCAAGCGTCTTTGGTCCTGGATGATTCACATTACAGGGTCGGCGCGCCCCGAGTGGTAAAAATAGCATAAAATTATGAAGTGTCGCTCCGGGAAAGGAACACTGGCAGGGCAATCGCATTTAAATTGTTCATTTGGAAATGGAAGGAAAAAGCACCGTTTTTTTCCTCAATCCTAAAGGAAGAACGGCACTTTCGCCTGGAATACCGGTGCCATGGCTTTTGCAGGTTGTCGGCTCCTGGCAGGAAACCGCCAAGGCACGTTCCTTACCTTCAACATCAGGGAATGGGGCTTTTGTCCTTGTCTTCAGCCCAAGGCTTTCCTTTAGGGAAAAAGGGCGCTTGTGGCCGCTTGGGAGCTGTCCATTGCGCGGTGGTAGCTGCCGGGCAGGGGCTACGGACAATGCCCTTCCACTCGCCCTGCATCGAAAATCGAACGTCACCAATCAAACATCAAAAATCAGATTTTGACTGCCGGGATGGGGCTTCCGGCACTTTTCTTCCCCACAGGAGATACAGCCCGGCGTCGAACGCCGGGGGCATCTCGCTCTGAACGACAAAACCCGCCCCCCGGGCAATGCCGGAGAGCGGGTTTTGTCGTTTAGAGCAAAAAACTCACGCGATCGTAATGTCCTTATTCAGGTACACATCCTGGATGGCGTTCAGCAGTTCCACTCCGTCCTTCATAGGTTTCTGGAAGGCTTTGCGGCCGGAGATGAGGCCCATGCCGCCGGCCCGCTTGTTGATGATGGCGGTGCGTACGGCCTGTGCCAGGTCGTTCTTACCGGAGGCGCCGCCCGAGTTGATCAGGCCGGCCCGCCCCATGTAGCAGTTGGCCACCTGGTAGCGCGTCAGGTCGATGGGGTGGTCGGTAGTCAGTTCGGAATAGACCTTATCGTGGGTTTTGGCGAACTTGATGGCTTTGAAGCCGCCGTTGTTTTCCGGCTGTTTCTGCTTGACGATATCCGCCTCGATGGTCGCTGCCAGGTGGTTGGCCTGTCCGGTCAGGTCGGCCGCCACGTGGTAGTCCTTGCCGTTCGTGAAGCCTGGGTTGCGCAGGTAGGCCCACAGGATGGTCACCAGCCCCAGTTCGTGGGCATAGCGGAACGCTTCGGAGACCTCCTGGATCTGGCGGCTGCTCTCTTCGCTGCCGTAATAGATCGTGGCGCCGACAGCGATGGCCCCCATATCATAGGCCTGGTCGATGCTGGCGAACATGATCTGGTCGTACTTGTTGGGGTAGGTCATCAACTCGTTGTGGTTGAACTTCAGGATGAAGGGGATCTTGTGGGCGTATTTGCGGGAAACGGCGCCCAGTACACCCAGGGTGGAAGCCACCGCGTTGCATCCGCCTTCGATGGCCAGTTTGACGATGTTCTCCGGGTCGAAATAGATCGGGTTCGGAGCGAAAGAGGCCCCCGCCGTATGTTCGATACCCTGGTCGACGGGAAGGATGGACACGTAGCCCGACCCGCCCAGGCGGCCGGCATTGAAAAGAGCCTGCATATTGCGCATCACGACTGGAGAACGGTCGGACCCCAGCACGATCCGGTCGACAAAGTCCGGCCCAGGTAAGTGAAGCTGGCCTTTGGGAATGGTTTTAGATACGTGCTCGAGCAAATAGGAGGCATCATCGCCTAAAAGCGATTCAAGTTTGGAAATGGAGGCGGTTTGTATACTCATAGGATGAGAGATTTGGTTAGAGAGCTTGTTTGGAGGTGGCGTTTTGGCCCACTCCGATGGATATCGGGAGCTGCCTCCTGGCAAGCCCTTTTTGAAAGGATTAAATTTAGGCATTTCTCAGGCGGGATAGGATGATATTTATCATGGAGGAGCATGGTTTTTTGTTATTGTGTTTTTGACACTTTGCTCCTTACTTTATGGTTTTTCGGACGTACCCGATTCATCGGGTGCGTAGCATTTTCTCATTTAACCCATAAATAGCATGGCAAACATTAAGGAAAAAAAAGGCGTCATCGGTATCCTGACCGGTGGCGGCGACGTGCCCGGCCTGAACCCCGCCATCCGCGCCGTCACGATCCGGGCACTGAGAGAAGGATATGATGTGATCGGCATCCGCCGCGGATGGGGCGGCATGGTCGATATCGTACGCGATAAGAAGTACGACAACAGCAACAACTTCCAGTACCTCACCAAAGACGTGGTCAACCGGGCCGGCAGGACGGGCGGCACCTTCCTGCACACCTCCCGCACCCGCCCCAGCCACGTGGCCAAAGACCAGGTGCCCCAACACCTGCAGGACTCCTATGGGGAGAAGGTCAACGACCTCACCCCCGAGGTGCTCAAAAACCTGGAATGGCTCAACATCGATTACCTCATTCCCATCGGGGGCGACGATACGCTGAGCTATGGCGTACACCTCTACCAGCAAGGCTTAAAGGTGGTGGCCATTCCCAAGACCATGGACAACGACGTGCCGGGCACCGACTACTGCATCGGCTTCAGCACCTGCGTGACCCGCACCATCTCCATGGCCAACAACCTGCGGACCGCCGCCGGATCCCACGAGCGCATCATGGTGCTGGAAGTGTTCGGGCGCTACGCCGGGTTTACCGCTATGTTGCCCACCATGGCCGGCGCCGCCAACCGCTGCATCATCCCCGAACACCCCTTCGACATCGAAAAGCTGACCGACCTCATGGTGGAAGACCGCAATGAGAACCCCAGCAAGTACTCCATCGTGCTGATCTCGGAAGGCGCTACCTTCCAGGGCGGAGAAATGGTGTTCGAAGGAGCGGAAAAGGACGCCTACGGACACGCCAAACTGGGCGGCATCGGCGATATGGTCTCCGCCAAGATCAAGGAACTGTCCCCGAAATACAACAACGGCAAGGCGGTCAATGTCATCAACCAGAAACTGGGCTACCTGGTCCGCTGCGGCGACCCCGACGCCATTGACTCCATCGTGCCCATGGCCTACGGCAACCTGGCCCTCGACCTCATCCTCAATGGCATCGACGGCCGCCTGGTCATTCTCAAGAACGGCCGCTACGACGACGTGCCCATCAGCGTGGTGACCAGCACCAAAAAGGTGGTCGACGTCAAGAAGTTCTACAATACCGAACGGATGCGCCCCTTCTACCACAGCTTCGAAATGAAACCGATGCTGATCATGACCAGCGAGGGGTAGGGGTTTGGGCGGCAATGGTGATCGGAGCCGGATTGGGCTGCATCATCATTGCCTCCCTTGCCTGGCCCCGGGCGCTTGGCTTTGAAGCGGAGCGCCCGGGGCCCTTACTTCGAAACTGGAGTCATGCGAATCAGGAGCTAAAGAGCCCTGAAAGGGCCGGGAGTGCAAAATATCAGACAGATTATACGATACTTTTGGTACGGAGAAATGTGCGATTTTTGACGTGCGATGTGCGATTTTTGATGGGGCTCCTTGGGAGCAGCCCTTCCGCTCGCCCTACATCGAAAACCGAACATCACAAATCAAACATCATAAATCAGAAAGGCGGCCTGCTGAAGCAGTAAAAAAAGGGTTGCCGTTTTCACCTCACATGCTGCACCCTCGATCCCTGCCTCCATCGGCTGCCATTTAGCCCCTGATTCGCATGAGTCATCCCGAATTTTCGAAATACACGAATTGAAAAATTCGGGATGACTGATGTTTTACTATAGCCAGGTCGCCACCGCCAGCGGGGGATCAATTCTGTTTTGTGCGCTTATCTGGCTTTTCGGTACGAAAATTCAACCCGCTTCCGGTTTACAGTCCTCCCCTGCGCCTGGAATACCTTCCATTACCTCCAAAAAGAGCTATCCCCCTATTTCGAAAATGCCTGCCTCGAATTATTTTTAAGGCCTGAAGAAATGCCTTAAAAATAATCGTATGAAAAAAACTGCGCTCCCAACACTTTTCCTGCTGTTGGCTCACCTCTCTTTCGGCCAGTTCGGGGCCGAGCAACGCATCAACTTCGGCATTACCTGGGCCAATGACGTCCGCCCCGCTGACCTCGATAGCGACGGCGACCTCGATGTGCTCCTCGCCGGGCAAAACCTCCTGGTGTGGTACGAAAACCTGGACGGTAATGGCAGCTTCGGCGGCAAACGCATCATCCGTGAAGAGGGGGCCGACTTCCGCGCCGCCTTTCCGGCTGATCTCGACGGGGATGGCGACCTGGATGTGATCTCCAGCCGGGGACAGGATCAGGCCGTCGTCTGGTATGAGAACCTGGGGCAAGGGCAATTCGGCGGACAGCAGTCCGTCATCGCCGTCCTGATCGACCCCTACGGCATCCATGCCGCCGACCTGGACGGCGACGGCGATGTGGATGTGCTTGCCACTGCATCCGGTTCCGGCACCGACGGCAAAGTCTTCTGGTTCCCCAATCTGGGCAACGGCGTCTTCGGCAGCCAGCAGACGCTGGCGACGGCCGCCTCCAGCCGGGCAGTCACCAGCGCCGACCTCGATGGCGACGGGCTGCCGGACGTCCTCTACGGCGCCTTCTTCGGGGTGCTGCGGTGGACAAAAAACATGGGCAACGGCGCCTTCGCCGTACAGCCTGCACTCAGCACCAGCATAGGTTCGTGGGCCGGCAATGCCATCCATACCGCCGACCTGGACGGCGACGGCGATGTGGATGTGGCGGCCGCCAGCCGTGTGAACAACGCCATCGTATGGTTTGAAAATACCGGCGGCGGCAGCTTCGGCCCGGCCTCCACCGTCAGCACCGAAGCGGCCGGCCCCCGCGCCGTGGCCTCCGGCGACCTGAACGGCGACGGCCTGCCCGACCTCCTGTCTGCCTCCTCGGATGACAACAAGGTAGCCTGGTATCAAAATATGGGCAACGGCAGCTTCGGGCCCCAGCAATTGCTCTACAACACCACCGGCGGCCCCCATTCGGTGGCGGCCGCCAACTTCGACAACGACGGCGTTGCGGACGTGCTGGCCGGCATGCGCAACAGCGACAAATCGGTTTGGCTGAAAAACGAAGGCAACGGTAGTTTCGGCCCGCCCCGGCTCGTCTCCAGGGAAGACCTTTTCCTGCTGCAAACCTTTGCCGCCGACCTGGACGGCGATGACGACCCCGACATCGTCGCTGTTTCCCGCGACATCAACCGCATCAGCTGGTACGAAAACCTGGGCGGCGGCAACTTCGGCCTGATGCACGTCCTTACCGATGAGGCGGAAGAACCCAGTTCCGCCTTTGCCGCTGACCTGGACGGCGACGGCGACCTTGATCTGTTGTCTTCTTCGAAAGGGGACGACGAGATCGCTTGGTACGAAAACGATGGGGCCGCCAACTTTGGCTCTCAACGGGTGCTTTCCGCCAGCCGTCTCAACCCGCCCCTTGTCATCGCCGCCGACCTCGATGGCGACGGCCTCCGGGACGTGCTCTTCCCGGATGCTGGGAACGGCACCACCTACTGGTGCCGCAACCTGGGCGGCGGCAACTTCGCTCCGGAACAGAACCGGTGGTTCAACTTCGGCAACGTGCAGGCCTACCTCCCTGTCGACCTCGATGGCGACGGCGACCTGGATATCCTTGGTTCCTCCAGCGGTAACGACGGCCTTGCCTGGTTCGAGAACGATGGGCAGGCCTCCTTCACCAAACGCCTTATCTCCCTTGAGCCCGACGCCGCCTTCGGCATTGTTGCCGCCGACCTTGATGGTGATGGCGACTCCGATGTGGCCTGCGCTTCCCGCGACGATGACGCTGTATCCTGGTTCGCCAACGACGGGAACGGCAACTTCGGGCCTCGGATGCTCCTGCCCGGCGGACTCAACTTTCCCCGCGCTCTGGCGGCCGGCGATCTCGACCTTGACGGCGACCAGGACCTGGTTGTGGGCGCCTACGAGAGCGACGAGGTGGTTTGGTTCGAAAACCAGGGTGGGGGTGCCTTCAGTGCTCCCACCCTCCTGGGCGTTGCCGATGGGGTATCCTCCCTAACTGCCGCGGACCTCAACCGGGACGGGGGCCTGGACCTGCTGGCCGGCTCCACCTTCGACAATAAGATCAGCTGGTACGAGAACTTCGCCGGGCTGGGCGACGCCTTTGTCGCTGCGGGCAGCATCTTCCGGGACGCCAATGGCAACGGCCTGCGGGACCCCGGAGAGGAGCCTGTAACCGCTATCCCCCTTTCTTTGGAACCAGCAGCCCTGGCTTCCTATACCAACCCGGAAGGGCAATTCCGCTTCTTCCTTTCCCCCGGCGGCTACACCCTGGCGCCAGAGCTGGGCGATTGCTGGGAGTTGACCACGGGCCCGACAAGCTACCCGATAGTGATCGATGGACAGAATGCCCCCGGCCCCTTCCACTTTGGCGTACAGCTGGTGGAGGACGGCCCGGCCGTTTTGCGCCCCACCCTCCTGTCCAATCCCACCCGTTGCGGGTTTAATGCCAATTTCTGGCTCAACCTGCACAACGAAGGTTGTACCGTGGAGAACGGCGCCGTAAAACTGGCCCTCAGCCCGCTGGTATCCCTCCTGCTGGCCAACCCCGCTCCCGTCGAGGTGGCGGGCGACACCCTGGTTTGGCACTTCGACAACCTTTACCCCGGTGAGTACCGGCAGGTATTCCTGCAGTTCGAGGTCGCCGGGGCGGAATTTCTGGGGGAATTCATCCGCATGCCGGTACTGGCCTTCGTTGAAGAGAGCCCCGGCAACCTGGCCCTGAACGACACCTTTATCTTCAGCTCGGAAATACGCTGTGCCTATGACCCCAACGATAAACTAGCCCTGCCGCAACGCAGCCAGGAGCCTCTTTATGATGTCAATTACACCCTCTTCGGTGAAGAGCTGCTCTATACCGTGCGTTTCCAGAATACCGGCAACGACACTGCGTTCAACGTAGTGGTTCGCGACTACCTTTCCCCATCCCTCGACTGGCATACCCTGCGCCCGCTGAGCAGCAGCCACCCCTTCGAGGCCACTCTGAATCGCGATAACGGGCTGCTCGAACTCCAGTTCCGCAACATTCTGTTGCCCGACAGCACCACCAACGAGCCGGCCAGCCACGGCTACGTCAACTTCGCCATCTATGCCGGCGAGGGCCTCGCCGAGAATACCACCGTTCCGAATACCGCCCGGATCTACTTCGACTTCAATCCGCCCATCATCACCAACACGACGGAGAATGTGCTTGTCTCGGCCCTGCCGCAGGCTCCGGCGGCCAACTTTACTTATTTCAACGCCCCGCCTTCCCTGCAGGTGGACTTCGAGGACCTCTCCGCCAACGCCCCTACGAGTTGGCTGTGGACCTTTGGCGACGGCAACGGCAGCACCCAACAGCACCCCACCCATACCTATGCCGATCCCGGTAGCTACGTCGTAGGCCTGCGTGTGAGCAACGCCCTGGGAGCCGATTCCGTGTTTTCACTCCTATTCCTGGAAGCGCCGCCCCGGGCAGATTTTTTCTTCGTGATCGATAGCCTGACTGTGCAGTTCCTCGACAATTCCATCTTTGATCCCACCGACTGGTATTGGGACTTCGGCGATGGCAACACGTCCACCTTCCGCGATCCCACCCACACCTATACTGCCCCCGGCCTGTACCTGGTATGCCTCACCGTCACCAACGCCGCGGGCAGTGACACAGTCTGCCAGGAAGTCGAACTGATCGTCAATGGCGCCAGAGAACAGGAGCGCCTGCTGTCCTTCACCATCCTGCCGCAGCCGGCGGGCAGCCAGGCCCTCCTCCGCTTCGGGCAGCCGCTGCCGCCGGGTGCCCGCCTGATGCTTTTCAGTCCACTGGGGCGGCGGGTTTCTATCCCCTGCCAAACAGGCGGCCGGGAAATGCACCTGGACACAAGCGCCCTGCCGGCGGGAGTGTATGGGTTTGAAGTGAGTGCAGGGAGGAATATACTGGCGAGAGGGAGGTTAGTGAAAAGGTGAGGGGGCGAACACCCTAACATCAGTTTTATACAGAGAAATCCGGATTGTTTAACTTTGCCCCAAACCCTTACCGTTCGCCACTGCAACATCTTCAGGATCATGGAAAAAAGAATTGTCATTGCCATCCTCACTATTGCCGCATTCATCCTTTCCCAGAAGGCAGCTGAGTTCTTGAAGCTGTTCAGCTGGTACGTGGAAATGGACGCTCAGGCCCGCGGGGTATTCTACAAGATCACCTGGTACGTCGCTTTCCCGCTCTTCATTCTGGGGCTCTTCCACGGCTTCAGGAATGTGCAGGAAGCTGCCGGCCTGTCCCTTTCCAAACTAAGGTATGGCCTGAGGGCCGGCCTTATCGGCACGTTGCCCATGTTGCTGGGAACCGGCCTGCTCGCCAATTTCAACCTGACGATCAACCCGTCCGCCATCCTTATTGGCTGCCTGTTGGCCGCCGTCGGCGAGGAGATCCTCTACCGGGGGCTGCTCTTCGGACAATTGTTCCGCCATGCCCAATGGGGTTTCGTCTTTGCCGGGCTGGCCAGCGCCTTGTTCTTCGGGGCAGGGCACCTCTATCAGGGGTACAGTTGGGGGAGCCTCGCCGGTATCTTCCTGGTCACTTTCATGGGCGGCATGTGGTTCAGCTGGCTGTACGTCGAGTACGGCTACAACCTGTGGGTACCCATGAGCTACCACTTTTTTATGAACCTTTCCTGGGCGGTTTTCGAAGTCAGTGACAACGCCCTCGGCGGAGTGGGCCCCAATGTTTTCCGGGCGGCCACCATCGCCTTGTCCATCTGGCTGACGATCCGCCACAAGCGGAAGACGGGCGAAGCGTGGGTAGTGGCCGGCCGCCGCTGGTGGAGGGGCGATGCGGTGCAAACGGCTACCTGAAAACGGATACCCCGGAGGGGGGTTATTGGGCTGAAAATTCATTGAAAGGGAGTGTTCGGAATTCGCTGTTCGATTCGAATCAACGAATCCCGAATCAACGAACCCCGAATCAACGAACCCCGAATCAACGAATAACCCACCACTCGCCGCAGTTCAACCCCCAAAATAAGCAGTTCAACTTTTTTCGGTTTCGGGCGATGGTTTTGGGCTGGATATTTGAACCCAGAACAAACCAAGACCATGAAAAAGATACCACTTATTCTCGCTTTCTTCAGCCTGTTATCCATGCTGTCCGCCCAAACCGGAACGGTAAAGGGCACGGTACTCGACCAGCAATCGGAAATGCCCGTCATCGGCGCCACGGTGCAGCTGGTGGGGGCCGAAACGCCGGTAGGCGCCATCACCGATATAGATGGCTATTTCGTACTCGAAAAGGTGCCGGCCGGCCGCAACGTATTGCAGGTCCAGTATGTGGGCTACGAAATGCTCACCCTGCCGAACGTGGAAGTCTCCACTGGTAAGGACGTCATTCTGAACATCGCCATCCAGGAAAAGGTCAGCCAGCTCAACGAGGTGGTGGTGGTGGCCAAAACCATCAAAGACCGCCCGCAGAACGACATGGCGGCCGTTTCGGCCCGGCAGTTTTCCGTCGAGGAGGTCAACCGCTTCTCCGGCGGACGCAGCGATGTGGCCCGCCTGGCCTCTAACTTCGCCGGCGTTTCCGCTCCCGATGACAGCCGCAACGACATCGTCATCCGGGGCAATTCGCCGACGGGCGTGCTCTGGCGCATCGAGGGCATCCCGGTGCCCAACCCCAACCACTTCTCCACCTTCGGCACCACCGGCAGCCCGGTCAGCGCCCTGAACCCCAATGTGCTGCGCAATTCCGACTTCCTCACCTCGGCCTTTCCCGCCGAGTACGGCAACGCCAACGCCGGCGTGTTCGACATCGGCTTCCGCAGCGGCAACCGCGACCGCCATGAGTTCACCCTGCAGGCCGGAGCGTTCAGCGGCCTGGAAGGCATGGCTGAAGGGCCGCTCGGCAACAACGGCGGCTCCTACCTGGTGGCCGGCCGCTACTCCCTCATCGGCCTGATCGGAGCGGGCAGCACCGCCGCAACACCCAACTACCAGGACCTTTCCTTCAAGGTAGACCTGGGCCGCACCAAGGCGGGCAAGTTCTCCATCTTCGGCATCGGCGGCCGGTCAGACATCACCTTCCTCGGCTCCGAAATCGAGGAAGGCGACCTGTTCGCCGCCGAAGATGAGGACGGCTACGTCGACTCCCGCTTCGGCGTGCTCGGACTGTCGCACAACCTCATCGTCGGCGAAAACAGCTACATCCGGACTGTCCTGGGCGGCTCCTTCCAGGGCAACAACTTCGAGCAGGACCGCTACTACAACCTGCACTCCGCCGAAGCCACCAGGCTGCGCATCACCGAAGTAGACAACGCCGAATCGCGCTTTACCCTTTCCACCTATTTCAACTCCAAGATCAACGCCCGGCTGGCCGTCCGGACGGGCCTGCTGTACGAGAACCTCGGCAACAACTCCATCTTTCGAGACCGCGAAGACGCCCCCGACCGCGACGGTGACGGCGAGGCCGACTGGTTCACCGTCTACGATATCGACGGCCGCTTTAGCCTGGTGCAGCCCTTTGCGCAGGCCAAATACCGCCTGGCCGAAAAGATCGAGATCAACGCCGGCCTCCACGGCCAGTATTCCACCCTCAACGAACAGCTTGCCCTGGAGCCAAGAGCTTCGGCCAGCTACGCCTTCAACTCGAAACACCGCGTCACCCTCGGCTACGGCATGCACAGCCAGATGGCGCCCCTGCCCATCCTCTTCCTCAACGAGGAGGTGGACGGTGAGTTGGTGCGGGCCAACGAAAGCCTCGACTTCGTCCGCTCCCAACACTATGTACTGGGCTACGACACCCGCCTGTCCCAGGACTGGCGCCTGAAAACCGAAGTGTACTACCAGGACATCAGCCGGGCGCCGGTGGAAATGGCCCCCACCAGCTATTCCACCCTGACAGAGGGCGCGGATTTCGCCTTCTCCGATGACAAAACCTCCCTGGTGAGCGAAGGCACGGGCTTCAACCGCGGCGTCGAACTGACCCTGGAGAAGTTCTACAGCAAAGGCTACTATACCCTGCTGACTACCTCTCTTTTCGAGAGCAAGTACGAAGGCAGCGACGGCATCGAGCGCAACACTCCCTTCAACAACGGCTACGTGTTGAACCTGCTGGCCGGCAAGGAGTTCAAGATCGGCAAAGGCGGCAAGAATGCCATCGTCTTCGATACCAAGCTGACCACTGCCGGCGGCCGCTGGTACACCCCGGTAAACCTGGAAGCGTCGCGGAACGCCGGGTTCGAGGTCTTGCAAACGGAACTGGCCTTCAGCGAACAGTACGACAGCTATTTCCGCTGGGATGTCAAGCTGGGCCTGAAGCTCAACAGCAGCCGGAAGAAGGTCTTCCACCAGTTCTTCATCGACCTGCAGAACGTCACCAACCAGCAGAACATCTTCGCCCGCCAGTACAACCGCCTGACCAACAACATAGATCAGGTGAATCAGATCGGCTTCTTCCCCGACTTTTTGTACCGGGTGCAGTTTTAGAGTTTTATCTTTCGGCCTTTGAAACTGATGCTTCGATACATGATCAAACCGAACATCCCCTACCTCGCTTTTGACGACCGGCCGCTGATGCTGGTGGGCATTCCACTGCTGGCGCTGATCATCCCCTTTGTCTTCTTCGGGGTGGGCCTGCAGGAGTACCTGGCGGCGGTGCCCCAGGAATACTTTGAAGGACTGGCCTATACCGCCGCCTTTTGGTTTTTCAACCGGTACCTGATGATCGTGTTGCGCAGGCGGTTCCAGGCCTTCGAGGACACGATGAAGCGGCTGGCCCTGCAGCTGGCCATCATTGCCGTGGCGGTGCCCGTCATCTCGGTGAGCCTGGCCATGGCCTTCAACGCCGTCTACCGGGTGATCGGCACGGAAGACCTGCTCGAACCCACCCTTTTTCAGGGGCTGAGTTCCACTTACGTCCTAACCTTTGCCATCGCCATGTTCTACGAAGCCATTTATTTCTTCCATAAATTCAAGGAGGCCATACAGGAGAAGGACCGCATCCGGATGGCGCACATACAAGGGCAGCTCGACAACCTGCGCAACCAGATCAACCCCCATTTCCTGTTCAACAGCCTCAATACCCTGATGAACCTGATCCCCACCGACCCCGGCCGGGCAATGAATTACCTGGACAAGCTGTCGAAATTCTACCGCTACGCGGTCAGCAACCACGACCAGCAACTGGCGCCCCTGCAGACCGAGCTCGACAATACGCACATCTACGCCGCTCTGCTGCAGGAGCGTTTCCACGACGGCATCCGGATCACGCTGCCCGCAGAGGCGCCCGGCGCTGCCCGCATCCTGCCGCTGAGCCTGCAGCTGCTGATCGAAAACGCGGTGAAACACAACGTCGTTTCCCGGAAAAAGCCCCTCCACATCGAGGTGGAAATAACGCCGGGCGAAAAGGCCATCCTGGTGAAGAACAACATCCAGAAGAAGATCCGGGAAGACAACTCCACCGGCGTGGGGCTGAAGAACATCCGCTCCCGTATGGCCTTCTTTACTGAAGAGCCCCTCACCGTCGTTGAAGAAGACGGCTCCTTCACCGTGGCCGTACCGTTAATCTTTTCAAACCAGTACCTATGAAGACCCTGATCGTCGAAGATGAGATCAACGCCTTCCAGTACCTGAAGGCTTCCCTGAAAAAGATCGACCCCGATATAGAAGTGCTGGCGCACCTGGAGAGCGTGGAAGATACCGTCAACTGGCTGATAGACAACCCCAGCCCCGACCTGATCTTCCTGGATATTGAACTGTCGGACGGGCGCAGCTTCGAGATATTCGAGCACCTTGAGGTGCTCGCCCCCATCATCTTTACCACCGCCTACGACCAGTACGCCATCGAGGCCTTCCGGCAGAACAGCATCGGCTACCTGCTCAAGCCCATCCACGTAGACGAACTGCGCAAAGCCCTTGAGAAGTACAACCGGCTGCGCCCCGCCCCTGATGCGGAGGCGCCCGCCCAGCTGCAGGCCGTTTTCCGTAAGCTGAACCAGCAGAAAAAGCTCCGCTGCCTGGTGAAGAAGGGCGCCCACTACGAGTTCATCAACATCGAGGACATCGCCTGCGTGTACTCCGAGGAGGGCCTGACCTTCCTGCACACCTTCCAGCGGCAACGCCACCTCTACACGAGCACCGTGGAAGGCCTCATTGCCGGCCTGGACCAACAGGCCTTCTTCCAGATCAACCGCGGGCAGATCGTCAACATCAATGCCGTCGATAAGATACACCCCTACTTCAACCAGCGCATGAAACTGGAGCTGTCAGCGCCGGTAGAGGGCGTGGAGTTCGTGGTGAGCCGGGCGCGGGTAGGGGAGTTTCGGGAGTGGGTGGATAGTTAGGGGGAGGCTCAGCGATATGGTTCAACCGCTCTCTGTCATCCGGCCTTGCGCTCATAGATCAATACTTTTTCTTCCTCTATTTTCTTCTTAGCGTTTGGGAGCACATAGCCTTCTTCAACCAGGTCTATTTGCCTTCCGGTTATCTCTTCCAGGTCGATTTTTAACCCCACATAATCAAATAAATCCAGGTTGTTTGGCTGCTTGAATTTTACAATGATGTCTATATCACTGTCAAAACTTTCCTGGCTCCTGGCGAATGACCCAAATAACCAGGCTTTATCAATTGGCTTATTTTTTAAATAGGCTCTGACCTGCTCTATCAACTGCTTCCGCTCGAAATCATAACTGGTCCCTCCTTTTTCCCGCTCCAGCCGCTTTTTGGCGATCTCCAGTGATTCTATCGAATAGTCTTCCTGTTTGAGCTCATAATATATTTTTTCACTCAGGAATTTTATCTGCAATTCCCTGTATTCAACCCCTAACTTTTCCGACAGTGGTTTGATTATCCTTTGAGGTGCTGTCAGTTCGTTCCGCTCGATCTTGCTCATCGTGGATTGGTCGATGTCCACTGCATTGGACACTTGTCTTAAGGCAAACCCTTTTTCCAGTCGTCGTTTCCTTATAAATTCTCCAAATGTTTCTGGCCTCACCTTGATCTTTTTTTCTTGAAACTATTTTCTAAAAATAGGCGAAAAAATGGACTCTCTCAACCCACCCGCTTTACCGTCCGGAATCCTTTCGACACCGCCTTGCCGACGCCGATCCGCATTGCCAGTACAACAGAGGCTGGCTGCTTGAGAATGTGTCTCGGAAGTTTCAATTCCAGCAGGTGCGATTGAAGGCGCCAAATTTCGCCTTTAATCGCTGGTAAATTGGCGTTTCAATTCCAGCAGGTGCGATTGAAGGTTACGGCTCCGCCTTCCTGGATGCTACGATAAGTTAGTTTCAATTCCAGCAGGTGCGATTGAAGGTAACATACATCCAGGTGCGAATCTTATCCGTTTCAGGTTTCAATTCCAGCAGGTGCGATTGAAGGCATTCACTGTAATGTTTTCTACTCCAGTATTGTATAGTTTCAATTCCAGCAGGTGCGATTGAAGGGGTAGCCAATAAGCCCCTGGGGCGTAAGTTCAACGGTTTCAATTCCAGCAGGTGCGATTGAAGGCTGCCGCCGAAATAGCTGCAATAATGGCAACAATGACGTTTCAATTCCAGCAGGTGCGATTGAAGGGGGGAAACAAACGCAGAGGCCCAAATTGTACAAGATGGTTTCAATTCCAGCAGGTGCGATTGAAGGTGCCTTTTCGGTGCAAGTAAGGCGAATGTAAGAACGTTTCAATTCCAGCAGGTGCGATTGAAGGATGCACAACATCCCTTTCGTTGCAATTTTCGTTATCATGTTTCAATTCCAGCAGGTGCGATTGAAGGCCGGAAGGCGGATCCCGGCCAGTCATCAAACAAAAGGTTTCAATTCCAGCAGGTGCGATTGAAGGCCTACCGGGGCAATATTACCCGGTTCGATGACCGGAGTTTCAATTCCAGCAGGTGCGATTGAAGGCCGGAACAACTGGCGGTTTAGGGTCTTTGATGGCCGTTTCAATTCCAGCAGGTGCGATTGAAGGCAACATCTCCGGATCTCATTCATAACATCAAAATCAGTTTCAATTCCAGCAGGTGCGATTGAAGGGCCGGTAACGCCCCGCATTACCGACCTGGTTTTTTCGTTTCAATTCCAGCAGGTGCGATTGAAGGAGGCTATGGCTTGATTCTTGTTCACGCTGTTTTTTCGTTTCAATTCCAGCAGGTGCGATTGAAGGGAATTTAACACATCACCATCATGGAATAATAAAGATGTTTCAATTCCAGCAGGTGCGATTGAAGGATAGCCTTTTTTACACCGATGGAACGCCAATTGTTGAGTTTCAATTCCAGCAGGTGCGATTGAAGGGGACCGCGAACCAATGCTGCAAATATGGAGCAATAAGTTTCAATTCCAGCAGGTGCGATTGAAGGTTTCCCGGTTCAGTACGCTTGGGGTCCGGTTCCCGCGTTTCAATTCCAGCAGGTGCGATTGAAGGGTGAACTCCTGCCGGAAACTTCTGGTAAATTCCTTCAAGTTTCAATTCCAGCAGGTGCGATTGAAGGCCTGTATTTGAGATAAAAGGCCAGCCCCCAGTTCACGTTTCAATTCCAGCAGGTGCGATTGAAGGCGATGATGCAGCCACCTGCATTTACCTGTTTTATGCGTTTCAATTCCAGCAGGTGCGATTGAAGGTCATGGCCAGGATGCCAGTGAAAGGCATCCTGTTTGGTTTCAATTCCAGCAGGTGCGATTGAAGGTACGCTCAGGTTGTAGGGCTTCATTTTCCCGAATGTGTTTCAATTCCAGCAGGTGCGATTGAAGGCCGTATGCGCTATTAAGGTAGACTGTACAGTCCTCCAAGTTTCAATTCCAGCAGGTGCGATTGAAGGAATAAGGGAACAACGACAGTTATTATAGATAGGGGTGTTTCAATTCCAGCAGGTGCGATTGAAGGAAGTTTAGATAAAATGATAAACGAATGGATTGAAAAGTTTCAATTCCAGCAGGTGCGATTGAAGGAGGGCTAACGTCTAATAACGTAAACTACATATTAGAGTTTCAATTCCAGCAGGTGCGATTGAAGGCTTTGAATTAACCGCCGAAAACCTTTGCGAACCATTTTGTTTCAATTCCAGCAGGTGCGATTGAAGGATACGACGTTTTCCCCCGTTCTTACTGCGAAGATTGGTTTCAATTCCAGCAGGTGCGATTGAAGGGATTCCGGGATTAAAAACGCCCGGTTGTCTTTATTGGTTTCAATTCCAGCAGGTGCGATTGAAGGGCCGAAGCCTAAAAATACTAAAAAGCTGATTATTAGCCTATAAGAAAACCATAAAGGCGAAAAATTCAGCGATTTTGTCGTCGGCCGCAAAAAGAGTAAAAACAGGCGGGGATCGACGACAAAGGTATATAGTTGATAATCAATCACAAAGGTCAATCATGTCAAAGAACGTGTTGCTGGTAAAGCAGTAAAGGCGGCTGGCCGACGATTACAGGAACTGATCGGTTTCGCTCAGAGCCCTGCCAATCAGTTGTTTATCCAGCCAATGTTTGTGCCGGTTCTTAAAGATCATAAAGCTGTCGTGGCTTTCATCCATTATCTCCTTGGCTTCTTCAATGAGTTCCTTCAGGCGCACTTCGGATATCTCGCCTTCGAATACAGAATTTTGTATCCAATGCAGGTAGCGGCGGCACAGTTTCAGCATTTTCGGAGTGCGCTCTGCGGCGACATCGTAAACAGCGATCACATACATTACCACCAGATCTTAAAGGGTTCAAAATTGGGTTCCATACCCAGCAAATGCTTGGCCAGTTTGTAGCAGTCGAGGCGCAAAAGGTGGCGGTAGCTCACCTTCCGGTTCAGTTTTCGGTGCTGAATGCTTTGCTGCAGGCGCTCTTCCCAGGCCTGTACGAAAAGGCGCCGGCCGGCGGGAGATAAGAAGCAGGCGTTGTCCACCTTGTCGAAATGCTCTTCCCGGATCTCTTTCTTGTTGCAAAGGCGGAATATCAGGCGGTCAACCAGAATGGGTTTGAAGATCTCCGCCATATCCAGGGCCAGGCTGTACCGGCGGGTTCCCGGCTCATGCAAATAGCTGATCGTGGGGTTCAATTGGGAATTGTAGATGGCGTCGAGGCAAACGGTATAGCAGAGGGAATTGCCGAAGCTCAATAGGGCATTGAGTCCATCCGTAGGCGGCCGCTTTTGCCGGCCGGCCCACGGAAAGCTGTCCACGATCTGGCCGAAAGCACTGTAGTACAGCTGCCGGCAATTGCCTTCCAGCCCCATGATATGATCTACCGATTTCGCTTTTTCCAGTTCGGCGCGGAGGTTCTCGATCTTTTCGATATGCTCCGCCAGGCTGCGGCCCCGGTTCAAATAATAACGCAGGTTTTTCAGCATATTGAAAGTGGCGCCCTCAACCAGCGCGCGGGCGATCCGCACCCGGTGTTTCCCGGACCGGTAGGCATCCGTTTGGGCGATAAGCATCTGCCCAGCCAGGAGGTATTCCCGTGGGCTGAAGGAACCGGTGTAATGTTGATAATAGTCAAAAAAGTGGACCGGCACGTGTTTTCGCCCGAGGAAATTATACAGGGCACTGTTGGTGTCGAGGCTGCCGAAAACGTAAAGGGCGCTCACGCCTTCCACCGGTAGGAAGCGCGGCTTAGCTGGGGCCTCCGCCGTTTCTGCCGGGTCGAACCGAAGCGTATTGTCGCTTCGGCTCATACGGCCGGGATTGAACAGATAAAAGGCTTTCTTCATGATCTTTCATTCAGATAAAACAAAAGTCGCGATAAGCACAGTGCTGGCAGTAGCTCTTTTTCACCAGTTCCGGGCAGGTGGGCTGCTGTACGATGCGCTCTATCTCCGCTTCCCAGCCGCAGATCATCTTCCGGTCTGCTTCAGTAAGCTGCACTTCCGTCGTTTTTCGGTGCTTGGGGTATTCGATCAATCCGCGAGGGGTATCTACGCCCGCCTGCTCCAGGTAAAAAAGGTAGTACTTCACCTGAGCGATGTGGGAAGTTTCCAGCTTCGGGCTTTTCTTTACCTCACGCACCAGTTTCTGCCGGGGGTCGAAGTGGTCGATCTTGATGGCGCCGAGGGAGAGTTCCCGCCAGCGGCTTGGCCTCCGGGCATAGGTATGCTTACCAATGAGCTTGCCTTCGTAGACCGCCGCGCTGTTGTCTTCCTGCCGCAGGCCCCGGTGGTGTATCCACAGCTTGCGGTGGCAGAGGTGGTAGTAGGTGATGTGGGAGGCGGAGATCATGCAGATTGTAGTTGACCCTCATAGTCAAATTCTGACAGTTGCTTAATCAGATATGCCCTGGCCTCATCCAATGCAGTTGCCTTTTCTTTTGTGGTCAAAACATACCCGGCTGCAGGCAGAGCCACAAAAGTTTCAACGCCTGGCATACCTTCCTCAATAATTGGCATTGCTTTTTCTCCATCTCCAACTAACTTTGCACGAACACTACTTGCTATTTTGTTCGCATTATCACTCACGGAAATAGCAAGTGTTTCCATCAAACTGAATGTGCGAGATTGGTTGGAAGTGATTTTCCAATTCAGAATTGCATCCACCAATGCAGGGATGAGCTTGTCTCTGTCTGCTTTCGGAGCGACAAGGCAAGGACCAAAGACGTTCTCGCTTTCGACCCAGCCATTTTCACGGAGCTGGGCTTCAGTTACTGGACTAATTTCCGGCTCGAACGGATTGAGGTTTACGGAGAAAAGCCTGCGTAGATCGATAGCAATATCCTGGACAAAGAGTCCTGAGGCTCGATTACTACCTGGAATCCATTTTCTGGTAAGACTTCTATCCTTACCTGAAAGAATTTCCTGAATTTGTTCATCAGTCAATTCATTCCCCTTTTCGTCTCTGACAATAATTATATTATTGGAGCGGTCACTGCGATCAAAGGTCATGTTTTCTGAGGTTGTTCCAGCAAGTTTAGGATGCAAAGCTCGCATCGCAGAAATGGAAAGCGGACTGCGGCGCTTCAGTGTACGCTCCTTACCTCCTTTTGCTGCATACATCCAGCCTCCAAGAAGCTGATCAGCGTGAGCGGGATTGCAAGTACCCGCCACTTCACCTTCTGAAATTTCGCCTTTCTTGACATCCCAAAAAAAGGTTGTCGGAGAACCGGGAGTATTCAGTTCTGCATTCAGCGAATCTAAGATAGATCGTTTCACCTGCTGGCCGCTAGAGTAAGGTACAGGCACTCCAAATTGCGGATCAAAATATCTTTTTTGCCCATCTGCCACGCAAAAGACAGTATGTTCAGCATGCTTAAGGGTTCTTACATAAATGGTTTTCATGATATTTTCTGTTTTTAATGGTTATTGATTTTTGAACTCGGCATAGCCATAGTCGAATTTGAGCAAGGTGATAAAGTAGGCGAAATCCTCTTTACTCAGAAAGTGAACCTGATCACGGAGGCTATTCATTTTGTCCTTGATATCCTGCTCCACTTCGTCGTTGGTGATAATCTTGTGGAGGGCTTCCAGCATCTTGATCTTATTGGTCTGGAAGAACTCTTTTTCCAATAGATTTTTGCGGTCTAGCTTCCTGCCCCCGGCACGGTACCGTACCAATGCCTGGGCGATCTCCCGGCTGTATTCCGAGATATCGGTCTTGTTTTTTGATAACATAGCGACTAACCAAGTTTTATAAGTTTGATAGGAAATGATGGTTGATCTGGATTTGGAGGCTTCCTTTTCAATCCGCTCCCGGAAAGCTTCGTCGCTCTCACCTTTCTTACGATCTGCCTTAACGGAAACAAACTTGAGATTCGTGGAATCACCAAAATATTTTTCCAGCGATTCAGGACGAAGGGCATGTAGGCCGATGCTGCCCATTTCGCAGGCTCGTTTAATATGTCGGCCAAAGAAGGCCTCGAACTCGCTTGTCCGCTTTATTCTGTACTCCTCGTTTCCAAAAAGCTTTTGGTAAACGGCAATTAGGCTTCTTCCGCTTTGAAATTGAAAGGGTATAAATCCAACAGTCTTATTAGTCGAGCCAAGCGAAAAAATATAAGCCGTGGCAGATTCAATTTCCAGATAAGTAGAAAGGCTGAAAAAAAGACGTGACCATGAAACAGTATTGATTTCAATACCTTTTTCACTGCTGGAGAATAAACTTTCCCTTTCTAAGGTTCCGAAATTGAAGTCCTTCTCATACCATTCATCAAACCTGTAGGCGAGCCATTGTCCATTCCAAGTAGTCAATTTATAGGGAGGGAACTTATCAAAAAGAGGATCATTCAAAAAGCGACGATAGTGTTCCCAACCCTCAAACGTGGCATAAGTAATTTCGGGATCATCAAAAAGAATGGTGTATCCTCCAGAAACTCCTAAGCTGAGTGTGCCTCCAATCCAGGAAAGATAAACTGCTTCTTCATCAGAGGGCACTTCTAAGTCGGTTACTAACCCAGAGGTCGTTGCATACTCTTTATTCTCTGACGCTGGGAAACCGAGAGCAATGCTAGCATCACGGTCACCAGCACTTATTTTTTTGTGCAACTTTCCCAAGTTCTCTAAACGCTCAGCGGAGTTGAAGAAAGGTTTCTTTTTTGACAGCCCTTGTACAAATGGAGAGTTGCCAGCCCAAAGTAGATATTTTTCATGGTTGAAAATCTGCTCAAAGATTTCTCGATCAAAAAATTCCTTCGCTGAATAGCCAGTCCCATTTCGGCGGTTGTATTCTTTCAAAAAGGTTTTGCCAACTACTGCAGTATACATGGTTAACTAATTTGATGGTTAACATTGACCTGTTTCAGTTCAGCAGCCAATAATCCTAGCTCTTCATCGTAAGCTTCATCAGGTATCTGATACGGGCCGTTGCCATATTCCAGCCTTAGATATTTATACACGGACCAGTACCGAACGGGGATTTCTAGCTCCATCCGTTGCTGATAATTTCCATCCCTGTAAAGTTCAGTGTCACTTTCCACGATGCAGGTCACACTATCTATTTGCAGCATTTCCACCAGCCACGCCGTTCCATTGGTCAGCGGCGCGATCTTCCATGTCCCATCTGATTGGAAAGCGGCAGCCTCTTCGATTCTCATGAAGTCAATATCTGTGAAGACAGCATCAATTTTCTTTTGGAGATCACGCTCGTGCAATACCTCGCCATCAGGCAGCACCTCGTAGCTTTTGTTCAGATTTGAAAGGTCATAGGGCAGTGCTTCCTTTTCATCTTCCGGTGGAGCAATGACATAAACAGGCTTGGTTTTTCCTATTGTTTCTTTACTTCGTTTCCGATTTATCCGGCCAAAGCGTTGGATGAGGGCATCTAGCGGGGCACATTCTGTTACCATGAGGTCGAAGCTTATATCAAGGCTTACTTCTACTACTTGGGTTGAAACAACAACACATGCATCATCCGAAGTATTGAAACGGCCTGTCGGCTCTCCATTCTCATCCAATCCGATAAGTGCCCTTTCTCTTTGTTTGCGGTCTTTACGCTTCATTTTGCTGTGCAGAAGCAGAGCATCTACCTTGGGGTATTCTAACTTGATTTTCTCAAAAACGTCCTGGGCTGATTGAACACGGTTGCAGACAATTAACACCTTTTGCTTTGCTTCCACCGCTTTTTGCACCAACGATTTTGATGCCTCCCAATTAACAATTTTATGAATGGTGTGGCGATCATATTCATCTAGCTCTTCGAGCGTAAGTTTGGTTTCTAAAACTTGTTCAGAACCAAGTATTTCCAAAATCCGATCGTACAAATCAGAAGGCATCGTAGCTGTCCCGATATGCAGCCGACAGCCAAGGCTTTTCAATACCGCAATCAATTTAAGTACAATGGCCTGTGAAATGGCAGAATAAGTGTGTACTTCATCAAGGATTACATCGCAACCTTTGACATCCAAAATCATGGCCTCAAAACCTTTGCTACCAAGGGCAATGCCTGCTAGTTGATAAGGTGTCAAAACCTTGATAGCCGATCCTGGATGGCGTTGCAAAACAATGTCTTCACGGTCGCCGTCTTCCTTTTCAATCAGAGACGAGGCAGCATGTAAAACCCGGATATCAAGTTTGGGATTATCCTTTTCCAAATCCTTGAGCAACCGGTAATACATCGCATTGATCGAGGCTTGAAACGGTAACGTATAAAAAACCCTGCCACGGCAGCGCCGGAAAAGGAAATCCGTTTTGCCCGCTCCCGTGCTTGCTACGACCATAGTATGCGGTAATTCGGAATCCGCAGGGCAAAGAGATAGCGGGTACATTTTAGAAGTGCGGTTGAAAAACCTCAAATCTGGTTGGACAAAAAGGTTTTCCAGTTTCACTTCTGTTTTATGTATCATTGCCGATGCAAAGTGGTCTGCTCCCATCAGTAGGCCACGTAATTCAGAATAGCCTCGTTCTTTTTTAACTTTCTTTTTACAGAAGCTGACCACGTAATCGTACATGTTTTCTACCTCTCCCCTTGAAACAGGACAGGTTTCTACGCCAAAACATTCCAATATTTCCAGTGCAGCCGGGCTCCACTGTTCCCAATTACCAAGGTGGTACTCAAATACACTGGATTCATGGCGCTCTAAATCCAGAATGCCTTTAAGTTTAGAATCCCCCCGGATGGATTTATGGTGAGCCACGATCATCTCAATCATATCATCCCACCATGCTTTCTGTACAAGTGGCACGAAAAAAAGAGAGGCAATTTCATGCCGGAATGTCTGCTCGGATTTTTCACCTTCTAGCCGTGCCTGAAAGACAGGGTGTGCTTTCCCAATGTCATGAAAAATAGCTGCAAGAGCTGCTTTTTCTGAATCGAATCCTGTGCTGGCGGCAATTTTTTCAATAGCCAGTTTGACGTGCGTCAAGTGGTCGAAAAGGGTTGTCCATTCCGGTTTACCCTTTGCTTTTATTTCGGGATGGCGGTTCATTGGAGTGTATTGATAGGGTTGCCAACTACTCTTAGCCAGCCATACATTGGGCTGCCATTGTCAAGGCGATTGTAGCCAACCAGAAATGATTTTTCGTTTTTCTCAAAAACTAATTCAAAGCCATTAAAGTCTTCACCATTCGAGTTGAAATCCTCAATCGAAATAGATACCGGATCTTCGGATGCAGGGTATAGAATATCCTCGTTTCGACAAAGGCAGATGTGCTGTTGAGCTGCGATTTCAGCATCTTGGCGATTGTCAAATGCCAGATGAAGAATAGGATGTAATAGTACACTCCTTGTTAAAATAGCGTATTCACGAACATAAGCCGAACGCTTATTGACTTTCCTTTTATTCCAGCCGCGAGGCTGAATTTGCTCCTGTTGGCTGGTCATTTGACTGTATGACAACCTATGGCCTTTGATTTTGTAAAAACCAAAAGGCTTATTGAGCAGCCCTGGAAATAACTTTCGTTCAATACCTCCAACAATAGATGGCGTTAGAAACTGCTGAGAAAATGTTTCCGTATCCCTCACTGCTGTCCAAGGTTTAATAAACCCAAAAGGTCCTGAATACTTTACAATATAATATTTCATGGATTCCACTTTTTCTTATTTCAATCACCTCAACGCCCCAAACCCAATCCCCGTACTATTCCCCACGCCCACTTCCCAGGCGAAGGCCACGGCACTGGGATCGCCGGAAACGATCACCGGGCAGGCGCTGGCGCGGATATCTATACCTTTGTAGTTGATCATTTTAGTTTTGGGGAAGGGGTAGGATTTATCAAAAGCCACTCGGGCATCCTCAGTGAGCCCGGCGCGGCGCAGCTTGTGTTGAAAGGTTTCCGTAAGCAAGCCGTCAGCTTCCTCGTCGGAATAGTAATAATACCGGTAGCTGTCATCCTCTTCTCTTGGCCGTTTGATCAATACCGGGCTTTGCACCAAAAAACGTTGTTTTTCTCCGAACTCCGGCGTGCGTTGAATGGTGACTTCTTTGACTTCCATTCCCCAACGAACCCGCCAGCCGTTTTGTACGCCTTCCAAGAGGGCGGACAGCATTTGGTGGCTCGGGGCGCTGATATAAAAGGTACTGCCCCCGGGAAAGTCCAGCCCTCCCCGGCGCGGGTGGCTATTGCTCAGCCACGAAAGCGAGTACAACGAAATATCATCGTGCAGTTCATTCTCTCCCAGCCACCGGTGGAAGGCGCCGACCAACGCGGCCTGATAATTGAATGGGACGATCTCCGTATTCGGAGAGAGGTGGAAATATATTCGCATATTTCAGTTTAATTAAGTTTCAAAACAAATATAGGGGCGAGGCTGGGGGGAAAATCGCCCTACCCCCCTATTGGGCGTTTAATTTTCCCAAAATTTTTTTCGCTTCCTCTTTTACGCGTTCTCGCAGCTCAACGGGATAAATGATGTCCACATGCTGCGCATTACTCATGATGAAATTCTGTATCCCCTTGAATTCGTGGTTCACTGAACACTGGAGCTCAAAGGTATTGGACTCTGTACCGGGATCGATGTAAGTGATGGTAAGGGGGAACTCTTCGGTGAGTGAATTGTAGGCAAAGACATCCAGGTGAAGGTGCACGGGAACCTGATCGTTATCGGCAATTCGAAAAACATCGGTGATCTTGGCCCGGTGGTCATTCTTGTATTGCCAGGGCTGGCCGGTTAAATGGACCCGCTCTATACGGGACAAACGATAATGACGGGAATCCTTTTGTTCCACATCATAGGCCTGAAGGGTGTCCTTTTCCGGATCTACGTGGAAGGGTTCCACCAGGCGGTCCCTGATTTGGTTACTCCGGCTCCGATAATTTTCCAGAATCACCTGCTCCCGATTTTTCAGAGCGGCTGCCAGGCGGTCAATACGATCCAATGCAGGTTTCCGCAGTGCTCTGAGCCCCAACCGCTGAAAATCGTAAAGGCTTTCTAATTTTCTCCGGAGATAAATGGCTTCACGTTTGGGTACGAAATCAAGGGCGCGGGCAATGCGGCTTTTGTCTTCATCAGAAAGAGGCTGCAGGTGGCGCAGTTCTTTAAATTCCCGGTCAGGTAGAATGGCGAGGCGATGCTGATTTTCATCATCGTATTCGATGGACAGCCCTATATTGCGGAAGGCAGCTATATCTTCATTGATGGCATCTTTGCTTACACCAAAGTATTGAGCCAGATCGCGGCGCGTGTAGCGATATGGATAGGACAAAATGCGTAACAATACTTTTATCACTCTTTCTCGAGGTGTCATAGCGCTTTGGTCATTTAGCGTTGGGCTTTTTCTCCAATTGCCTAAAGCTAACCATTTCCACCCATAAACGAAATACTTGTTCCCAGCTTTTTGACAGTCCAGGCAATGGTGGGTTGTGGCAAAGCCCGTCCTCGCTTTATTATTTGGCGGCAAAGGAGTCTTCTTCGATCAGGACCGGGTCAATCAGGTTGAGGTTGACGCGTTCCAGGTGTGCTATGAAGTTCTTTTGAAAAAGAGAACCGGTGCGGCCTTCCTGTTTTCTAATCGCCTGGGAATATCCAAGGAAGAGGCGCCGAAACCGTTCGCTTACCCATAGAGCGGCTTCTTTTTCGCGATCGTCCCGGGAGGCGCCATGCCCGGGGGTAGGGATTCCATCCCTAGCCCAATGGGCGCCCAGGGTAGGGATGGAATCCCTTTTATCCCCCGGCATGGCGCCCTTTTTATCCCCAAGAACAACCGCCTCCTCCTTCACCCGCACCAGCAGGTGAAAATGGTTGGGCAGCAGGCAGTAGCAATACGTATCCAGCACCGGCGACATATATTCGAAATACTTTCGCAGGAAATAGGCGTAATTGCGTTCCTGGTAAAAAAGGTTGTCCCCGTTGTTGCCCCGGTTGAAAACGTGGAAAAAACGGCCGGGTAGGAGAGGGGGATAGTATTTTTTGGGTTTCATGGTGGTGGTGATAAATTAATGGTCAAAGAATGCTGTTCGCCATCCACGGCCAGGGATTCCATCCCAGCCGAGGGATGGAATCCCTGGCGCCTTACCCCTCCCAATCCGCCAGCAACTCCGCCGGGCGGACCTCCAGCAGCTCGGCCACTTCGAACAATGTTTCCAGGCTCGGCTGCTGTACATTACGGCACCACCTGGACACTGTAATCTCATTTTTGCCCAGTTGTTCGGCCAGCCATTTGCCGGTTCGCTTTTTCTGTTTAAGTACTCTTTTGATCCTGTTGTATTTCTTTATCTCCATGCACTCCGGAATTGTCTCCCAAAGTATTTAAAATGGGCAAGATTGGCAAAGTGTGAACATTTTACGACTGTTTTACTTGCATTATAGTCTAAATGCGACTATATTTGTTTTTGTTATTTGCATGCAAACCCAAACCCAACCGCTGCAACAGTACACCAGATAGGCATTTAATCCATAACTTCTAAATCCTGTTGCATTATGAGAACGATGGCATCGGGGCATGGCCACAGCCTGCCCCTTCTTTTCCTGTTGTTACTGTCCGTACTGCTTTTTGCCGGGTACCGGTCCTGTTCCGGGATGAGAACCGGGAACGGAGAGCCGGGCGGAACGGCCCACCTCAGCCCGCAAACGCCAAAGACAGGCGGCGGCGCCGGCGCGGGCATCGCCACCCTGGCCCTGGCCAAAGCGCCCCGGCATGTCCGCCAGCTGGTGGCCCACCTGAAAAGCGCGAAGGGCCTGCTGCCGCCCAAAGGATACAAAGGGGGCCGGCTGTTCCGCAACCGGGAGGGCCTGTTGCCGAAAGGGAAAACCTATTATGAGTTCGACGTCCACCCTTTCCGCCCGGGCATTTCAAGGGGAGGGGAGCGGCTGGTCGTAGATCAGAAAAAAAACGTATTTTACTACACCAAAGACCACTATGGCAGTTTCGTCAAAATCAAATGAAATGAACAAGAAAGAATTCCTCCAACTGCTGGGCGCCGCCTACGGCTTTCCCGATTACTTCTCCCTCAACCTGGATTCGGCCGAAGAGATTGTCGAGGACCTGAAAGAGGAGGGCGAAAAGGGCCAACTTTCCCTGCAGCCTTTCTTCGATGCACTACTGGCCGGAGAACCAATGGAGGAACGGAAAAAGATCTGGGCTTTCCTGGCGGAACATTTCGCGATGGAGTAGATCGAAAACCGATGCGCATGGGTGAGGGTTAAAGTGGGACGGCCCTTTCGCGTAACAAAAGGGCCAGTTCCAGGGCGGCTTTTTTGGGCACTGCCCGGAGCCCCTGCCCGGCAGCTACCACCGGGCAATGGACAGCTCCAAAGCGGCCACAAACGCCCTTTTTCCCCAAAGGAAAGCGTTGGGCAGAAGACAAGGACAACAGGGCCATTTCCTGCTGTTGAGGGCAAGGAACGTGCCTTGGCGGTTTCCTGCCAGGAGCCGAGACAACCTGCAAAACCATGGCAACCGGCACTTCAGGCGAAGGGCCATGGCCCCGCTTAAATCCGGAAACCGGCACAGCACCTGAAAAAGGGCAATCCCGGACATCAAGGGCAGGCGCCAATACCTCTCGCTACCCGGTAATACCAGGCGGAAAAGCGCCGCCTATGGAGCTTCCAGCGTTTTTTGGTACTTTTTTGCGCGACAAAAAAGTGCAAACGGCTTTCTTGGAGCGAAGCAGAACAGGAATGTGCAGTGTACCAAGGGGAAGTTCCCGGCCCTAAGGGGCTGCCCTCCTGGCATCAGCGAAACGAGTGCCCCGGAACTCGTCCTCGCCTTAGGCGAAAGGGCCGTCGGAAGCGACCGCAGGGAGTCCCGTACCGACAGCGGAGGTCGGGATCGGAAGTCAAACGGCCCTTTCGCGTAACAAAAGGGCCAGTTCCAGGGCGGCTTTTTTGGGCACTGCCCGGAGCCCCTGCCCGGCAGCTACCACCGGGCAATGGACAGCTCCAAAGCGGCCACAAACGCCCTTTTTCCCCAAAGGAAAGCGTTTGGCAGAAGACAAGGACAACAGGGCCATTTCCTGCTGTTGAGGGCAAGGAACGTGCCTTGGCGGTTTCCTGCCAGGAGCCGAGACAACCTGCAAAACCATGGCAACCGGCACTTCAGGCGAAGGGCTATGGCCCCGCTTAAATCCGGAAACCGGCACAGCACCTGAAAAAGGGCAATCCCGGACATTAAGGGCAGGCGCCAATACCTCTCGCTACCCGGTAATACCAGGCGTAAAAGCGCCGCCTGTGGAGCTTCCAGCGTTTTTTGGCCCTTTTTTGCGCGACAAAAAAGGGCAAACGGCTTTCTTGGAGCGAAGCAGAACAGGAATGTGCAGTGTACCAAGGGGAAGTTCCCGGCCCTAAGGGGCTGCCCTCCTGGCATCAGCGAAACGAGTGCCCCGGAACTCGCCCTCGCCTTACGTGAAAGGGCCGTCGGAAGCGACCGCAGGGAGTCCCGTACCGACAGCGGAGGTCGGGATCGGAAATCGGAAATCGGAATGGCTTTGGGCGTTCCGCAACTCTTTGGTTATCAATAGTTTGTAGCCTTAGAAGGGTGGTAGCCAGAGGATACAGAAAGTTGATCTATCTCCCCCAAGTTTCACAACCGATGAATGCTTCGCTTTGCATTGTCCTATCCTGGCCGCAAGCGTCAGGACTCCCGCCTTCCCACTTCCCTCACCCCTTCTTCTTCGCGATCGCGTCCCGTATCCTGGCGGCGCTCTCAAAGTCCTCCTTGTTCAGCAACTGTTGGAGGAGGCGTTCCAGCTCTTCGAGGGTGTAGTCCGACAGTTGGCCTCGTTTGTTGGAGAAGGCTTTGCTGGGGTTATCCAGCATGATGCTGGCCGACTGCATGACGGCCTCGGTGGTGTAGATGGGGCAGGCGAAACGGACGGCAAGAGCAATAGCGTCGGAGGTACGGGCATCGACGGACAAGGGGCTGCCGTCGGCCTTTGTGCCGATGACCCGGGCGTGGAAGACGCCGTCTATTACATCAGAAATGAGTACTTCGGTGAGTTCCACGCCCGAGGCGTCCAGGGTGTTTTTAAATAGGTCGTGCGTCATCGGGCGGGGGGGCTGAAGCCGCTCCAGGTAGATGGCAATGGCCTGGGCTTCGAAGGGGCCGATGATGACGGGCAGGCGCCGGAAGCTGTCCTGCTCCTCCAGGATGAGGGCAAAGTTTCCGGGATTGGACTCGCTGTTCGCCAGGGCGATGATATTCAGTTCTATTTTTTTCATATAGTGCGATGCACAAAACCTGGTGATGCTACGACAAATTTTCCACGATCACAAAGGCCCCGTACCCTATACAGAGTAAGGAAGACAGTAAGGCCAGCGCCAGCTGCAGGCTTTCGTTGCCGGTGATCCTCCGGGAAAACGGCAGGCTGAACAATCCCGCCGCCACCAGCATGCCCGCTACGGAACCGACCCCAAAGATAAGCAAATACATCATGCTATTGAAACTGCCCTGGATCTCCGTCATCACCAGCAGGATCATGGCCCCGCTGCCGGCCAGGCCGTGGACAAACCCAACGCCATAGGCCAGGTGGTGGTTGCTCCGCTCGTCGATCCACTGGGACGGGCGCCGGCGCCGGTTGTAATACTGGTAAAGGCGGAATAGGCCCAACCCGACGAGCATCAGGCCCACCAGCGCTTCGAAGTAGCTGAAGTACCCGTCGAAGAAGGCCACTCTGCCCACAATGATGAGCAGGCCGATCAGAAAGATGGTCGAGGTATGGCCGAAACCCCAGTAGATGCCATCCTTGATGGCCAGGGCCATCTTGTCTCGTTTGGTGACGATGTTGCTCACCGCTACCAGATGGTCGGCTTCGAAAGCATGGCTGAAACCGACGACGGCGGCAAACAGCAGGGGAAAGGAGGTATCCATAGCTGGCGATTTAAAAATTCAGGAAATTGAAAACGATGCGGTGGTTGCCGGTATCGGCGGCCACCAGGGTGTTGCCTTCTATACAGGCCTGGAAAGGCCAGTAAAGGCTGCCCTCGGTGCTCCAGATGGTGTTCTTGTTCTCACTGCCGGTGGTGAAGTCGTCCTGTCCCAGCAGGTTGTCGGCGGGGGTGTTGTGGGCAGTGGGCACCTGCTCGAACCACAGTATCCGGCTGTTGCCAGTATCGGCCACCCACAGGCCGTCCTGGTAAAAGCAGGTATCGTAACACCAGTTCAGGGTATGGGCTTTGGGGAACAGGTTGAACTGGTTCTGGCCGTTGCCCTCAAAGGAAGGTTGGCCGATGATCACGTCGGCCTTCCGGTGAAAGGCCGTTGTCCAGTCGTTCCACAGCAGCACGCGGTAGTACTGGGTGTCGGTGATGGCCATCTGCCCGCGCGGGCCGATCTTGACGGAGTAGGGCCAGATGGGGTCTTCATGGCTGTAGTCCCGCTCCTCGAAGTGGGGCTTGCCGACCACCTGGTTTGCCGGGGCGAAGTTGGCGGTGGGAATGTGTTCGTAGTAGAGGGCCCGGCGGTTGCCGGTATCGGCGACCCACAGTTGCCGGCCGTCGGAAAAGACGCCGTAGGGCCAGTTCATGGACCGGGCGGAGGGGAGGCTGCCGACCCCTTTCACATTGGGCTCATTGCTGGTGAAATCGGGCTGCCCGATGACCACGTCGGCGGGCTGTCCGTCGCGGGTGGGCATGTTGTGCCAGATCAGCACGCGGTGGTTCCAGGCATCGGCAATGATCAGTTTTTTACCATCCGACCAGATGCCCGAAGGGTAGAAAAGGCTGGAGGCGTTTACCTTGCCCCCGGAATTCCTGCCCGTGTCGGCCTTTGCCGGCTGCCCCAGCACCACATCGGCCGGTTGGAAGTTGGACTCCGGCAGCTCGCGCCAGAGGAATACCCGGTTTTGGGCCGTGTCGGCGACCAGTAGCTGCCCGGCGGCCAGGAAGACACCCCGGGGCGCCAGGAACGGGCTGTCAGCCGCCCCTTCGAATATCCGCGTTTTGCTCACCAGGGGCGCGAGCGGCTCAGTTGCCAAATTCGAGCCGTTGCCTTTCAAGGTCATCTATTTTGATTTTTATGATGGTTGCGATCGATAGTGCTCTTTCCTTCGCCTGCTGTGCTTTTTCCCCTTCGAAAAATTCGTCCACCGTTTCGTTGAAAAGGGACAGCCAGCGGCGGAAGTGCTGCTCTTCCAGTCGGTGCTGCCTGTTTAGCTCCAGGTGTTTCTCTAAAGTATTGCCCCGGTATTTGCCGGCCTGGAACAAGACGCTCTCCCAGAAGTCGTACAGAATGGGCAGGTGCTCCGCCAGGTTGATCCGGGCGGTTATCAGGAAGATGTCTTTCATGAGTTCGTCTTCCAGAAGCTTGTCGTAGAAGGCATTGACCAGGGTGGCGATGTCTTCCCGGCTTTGTATGTCTTTTTTCATGGGCTGAGGTTTCGTGCTGGCTGCCGCTTCCGCCTCCTGTGAATTCTGGAGGAAGGGGGGCGGTCAGGAGGATTGCGCTACGAGGCCTGAAAAGTGGTAGTAGGCCGCACAGGCCCCTTCCGAGCTGACCATGGGCGCCCCCAGCGGATTTTCCGGCTTGCAGGCCGTCCCGAAGTTGGGGCAGTCGAAGGGCTTTTTGATGCCCTTCATGATCTCGCCGGCAATGCAGGCCTCATTTTCGGGCGCTTCCGGGATGTCGATATTGAATTTCCTTTTGGCATCGAAATCGCCGTACTTCGCTTTAACCTCATAACCGCTCATGGGGATGACCTCCATGCCGCGCCACAGGCGGTCGGTGACTTCGAAGACCTCGTAGATGGTGTCCTGCGCCATAGGGTTGCCTTCTTCGCGAACCATGCGGGCGTATTGGTTTTCGACTTTGGCCTCCCCTCGTTCCAGCTGGCGGACGGCCATGAGGATGCCCTGGAGCAGGTCGACCGGTTCGAAGCCGGTGACCACGATCGGCACCTTGAACCGTTCGACGAGCGGATAGTACTCGAGGGTGCCCATGATGGTACAGACGTGGCCGGCCGCCAGGAAGGCCTGGATGTGGCTTTCCTCGTCTTCCATGACCGCTTCGATGGCCGGCGGTACCAGTACGTGGGAGGCGAGGATGGAATAGTTCTGAAGGCCCAGCCGGTGAGCATGAACAACCGAGAGCGCATTAGCGGGGGCGGTCGTCTCGAAACCGACGGCAAAGAAAACGACCTGCCTGTCCGGATTCTGCCGGGCGATCTTCACGGCTTCCAGCGGCGAGTACAGGATGCGGATATCTGCTCCGTTGGCCTTGGCCGTCAGCAGGCTCTTCTCCGATCCCGGCACCCGGAGCATGTCTCCAAAGGAACAGAGGATGACGCCCTTCTCTTCCGCCAGGAAGATGGCCTTGTCGATGAGGTTCAACGGGGTGACGCAGACCGGGCAGCCCGGGCCGTGCACCATATTGACCTCGGGAGGCAGGCTGTCCAGGATGCCGTTCTTGACCAGGCTGTGGGTCTGCCCGCCGCAGACTTCCATGATCGTCCAGGGCCGGGTGACTGCCTTTTTGATCTCTTCCAGATAGCGGTGCGCCACTTCCGGGTCGCGGTATTCTTTAAGGAATTTCATGTTTCTTTTTTTTTGAGGGCAATGTGAGGGCTGTGGTTTTCAGGTATTGCGGTTTTATGGTCTTTCGGTATTCGCAACCGCGGCAGGCTGCTTCAGCTCACCTGCTTCCAACAGTGTCCAACGTTAGAACGGCAGCTTCGTCTAAAAAGACGTTGATTTTCAGGGATTTGCGAATGGCGAACAGCGAATTCCGAACACGCCCCGTTGCGGCCCCGGTAGCGTGCTCATCCCTCTGTCCCCCTCACTCATACTCCTCCCTATCCGGCAGGAAGTCCGAAATATTCAGTTCTTCCTCCACTTCGCCCATTTCTTCCAGGTACTTAAACGTCTTTTTGGCCTCTTCCTCGTCCACCACGCTGATGGCTACGCCGACGTGGACCAGCACGTAATCGTTCACCTGGGCGTGGGGCACCATTTCCAGGCTGGCCTGCTTGATGATGCCGCCAAACGACACCTTGGCCATGCGCACCAGCCCGCCGAATTGTTCTTCAATGGATTGGATCTTACCGGGGATCGCTAAACACATGGCTTTCGTTTTTTTTGTGTGTTGTGGAGGATTGTTTTTCTTTTACCTTTTCCAGCAGCCAGTTACACCACTCGTCAATCCCGATATCCTGGGTACTGGAGACCTGCAGGACGCCGATGTTGGGGTTGATGTCCCGGGCATCGGCAACGACGGCATCCACCGAAAAGGGCAGATAGGGCAGCAGGTCTGTTTTGGAGACGAGCATCAGTTCGCTGGTCAGGAACATGCGGGGATATTTCTTGGGCTTGTCATCGCCTTCGGTAGTCGCGATGAGGGTCACGCGGTAGTCTTCGCCCAGGTCGAAGGAAGCGGGGCAGACCAGGTTGCCGACGTTTTCGACAATGAGCAGCTCTACGCCATTAAGATCGAGGTTGTCCATGGCCTGCCATACCATCTGTGCTTCCAGGTGGCAGATGCCGCCGGTCACGATCTGCAGCGCGTCAACACCGACGGCACGCAGGCGGTCGGCATCGCGCTCGGTCTCCAGGTCTCCGACCAGTATTTTCATGTTGACCTTATGGCCGATCCTCTTTGCGGTTTCCTGAAGGAGGGTGGTTTTTCCGCTGCCGGCGGAAGAGGTGATATTGAGCAGCAGGATGCCCTGCTCGGCCATTTTCCGGCGGATGCTTTCCGCGACAAAATCATTGGCCTTCAACAGGTGCATAGTGGTATTGTCACAGGTGACGGTGCCCCTCGCCGCCTTGGTTGACTTTTGCGCTTTTTCCATGTATAAACGGGTTTAGCGGAAAGGTAACGAGTTGGGTTGAGTTAGAAAAGGAATTCTAAGGTTTAGAAAATATTTTCTAAGACATGGAGCGACAGGATGGCCGCAGAAGCCCCGGCACTGAACCATCGATGGCTTCTACCCGAAATGGACCCTGTGGATGAGCAGTTCCGTTCCCTTTACTACGTTATTATTGGGCTGGCCGCAGGCAGCGCAGGCAAATTTATAATCCTCGATGGTGGAACGGGCGTCGCAGGCGGAACAGTAGATCTCGATGGGGACCACCTCGATGTTCAACCTTACTTGCTGGTATTTATCCTCGGCCGTAGTCACCGCCTCGAAGGCGTTCTGCATGAGGATGGGCTCCACATTGGAGAGCTTGCCCACCCTGAGGTCAATAGCGGACAGGTTGCCCAGTTCCGCCTTGGAAAACTCGGACTCCAGGGTGTTGAAGATGTTTCTGACCAGGGAGATCTCGTGCATGGAAAAGGAAGTGGTTTTTGATTTTTGATTTTTGATTTGCGGTGTGTGATGTACGCCCGTTACACATCGCACATCAAAAATCGCACATCGCACATCAAAAATCAAACATCGCACATCAAAAATCAAACAGCCCTAAGCATACGCCTCTTTCAACCGCGCCAGTTTATCCAGGTGCCCCTGCGCCTCTGCCTGTAGTTTGGCATCCTGGTTCAGGGACAGCACCTCTTCAGCCTTGCGGGCCATATCCAGGTAGCGTTCTTCCTGGAAGGTATCTTCGGGCATGCTGAGGTTCCACTGGGCTTCCAGGTAGTTCAGCAAGGTCAGGCTGCGCTCCATGGGGTAGGCCTCGGGCGTACGGATGGCCAGGGCTTCCTGGTAGTAGAACAGCGCTTTTTCGTAATTGTCCGAAAGTTTGGCCTCCGGGTATTTGGTCAGGGCATTGCCGTAGTGGTTGCAGACGGCGGCGTACTCGTAGGGGTAGGCCGCTTTGGTATAGATCTGCAGGGCCTCCTGGAATGCTGAGGAGGAGACGGCTGCCCAGATGCTTTTTTTCTTCACCTCATCCGGAATTTCGGCGTAGATGATGCCCAGGTGATGCTGGATCTCGGCATATACTTCCGGGGCGGCCTCGCGGGAGAACACCTGTACCGCCTTCTGGTAGCTTTCGGCGGCGCCGCGGTAGAACTGCGGGTTGCCTTTCTGCGCCCAGGTGAACAGCAGTACGCCCCGGCGGTAGTGTACGTTGGCGGCCAGCTCCGGCAGGTTTTCCCGGTCGAAAATGGCAAGCGCGCGGTTGAAATAGCCCAGGCTTTCCGCCCAGCTCTCGGAATAGTTGGCGATGATGCCGGCGTCGGTCAGCACCAGGGCCTGTTCCAGGGGGCGCTCCTGCTTTTCGTAGGTCTGCAGGACTTCCCACAGGTTCTTTTTGAGCTGCTCCAGCAGGGCCTCGTCGTAGGGGACGGCCAGGCGCTGCATCCAGCACTGGCAAAGGGTATGACGGAGTTCCGTCTTCGCCTCCCCGGATACGTCCTGGCTGAGAGCCGCCTTCAGGAGGCGCTCCGCTTTTTCGGTTTCCCCCAGGTCGATGAGCAACAGCGCGTACTGGCGGGCCGTGAAGGCGAAGTACGCTTCATTGGGTGCGCACTGCAAAGCTTCGACGTAGAAGTATTCGGTTTTCTCCACGTCGAACGCCTGTTCTGCAGCGGTGTAATGGTGCACGATGGCCTGATTGTGCATCAGGCGGTACTCGTCGAAAGGCGAATACTGGGAAACCAGTTCCTCCGGGCTGACCGGGATGCCATGCTTCAGGCGGTTGATGAAGTCGAGCTCCAGATGCAGGCTGGGGTATTGCCGGGCCAGGTATTCCTCCACTTTTTCATAATTGTTGAGCTGGGCAAAGAGAAGCCCCAGCAGGTGGGCCTCGTTCAGCTCCAGGCTCTCCGGCAGCAGAAAGGGCGGCTGTACGTTGTGCCAGTCGATCAGCGGCCAGATCTCGTCCTTCTTCACCACCAGGTTGTGGGCGCTGGGAACGGGGCGCTCTTCCAGGTAATCGACGACCCGCACCAGCTCGCCGAGGCGGGGCTCTTTTTCGATGATCGCCTGCAGTTGCGCGTGGTGCTTAGTTGGCGCATATATTGAAAGCATCGCGGTTGGTTTTTAAAGTGCCACGGGCGTCCTTTCGAATGCCGCGTTGTAATATTTTAGCAAAAGTCAGGGCTTTTTGCTCCGACGAATAGGTATCGATCTTGCGGCATATCAGTTTCAGGGGTTGTCTACGGCGATGTACACCATCGTAAGGTGCCAGCGGCTGCGCTTTTCCTGGATGAAATACCGCACCTCCGTATTCATCAGCCAGCGGTACCTCTGTTAGCAGCAGTTGCAGGTCCGCCGGTACCGCCGGCCTTCTTCCGGGGCAGCGGGAAAGGGATGTCCGGTGAGATGTACATTACAACTTCACATTTAAGATGCCCATTCCAGGCTGAAGCTCGTATTCCAGCCCCCGGTCCGTATCATTCACCTGATGGTCGATCAGTATTTCGTGCAAAGCGATGGACTTGTCGCCTCTCAGGTTGCGGCTTTTCAGCATCTGCTGGCCGGCCTTGTGCAGGTTCTTGAACAGTTCATCGCTGACTGGAGCGATCATTAGCGTGCGGCGCTCGGGGTAATACACCACGTAAGCGTTCTGCTCTGCCCCGAACACCTCCGAGGCCACCTCGTGGCCGATCACCAGATGGGAAGATTGTAAGCGGACCTCGCTTGCCGTTAGTCGGTCCTCTTCGAAATTCTTTTTCAGGTTGTGGGGTGGAATGAACATATCCTTTTCGATTTTCTTGTTAATCTCCTGCCGCTAGGTAAGTTACTTACACTACGACACTGATCCCCCCATCTCCTCCAGCACCAGCTTCACCACCTTATCCCCTCCCTGTTTGGCCGGCTCTGTCATCCCGACATTAAAGCGGGTATCGTCTATTGCGATCAGGTAGACCTCAATGTCTTCCGGGTAGTCGTCGCCCAGCATTTTTCGGGCGTAGGACAGCGCCTGGTGCCATTTCAGGCTGTGCAGGAACACCATTGGATCCTCTTCGATCTGCCCTTCCACTTCCGAGGCGGGCAGCCGGTAGACGGTGCCCACCGCTTCGCCGGTATGGAGCACGGCGTCGACGAGGATGATCCGTTCCTGTCCGCGGAGCTTGAAGAGCACTTCAAAGGCCGAGGTCCCCATATCGAAGAGGCTGATGTGCTCCTCCTCTTCCAGGTGTGCCTTTAGTTGTTCGATGACGTAGATGCCCACTCCGTCGTCCGCACGGACGGGGTTACCGAAGCCGAGGATGGCGGTTTTTTTGGTTAATGTTGAGTTCATTTTGTTCACCTGCTTACGCTACATGTGAAATTACTGGTATGGCTAGTAATTATTCAGCTATTCGCCGTTCGCTATTCGCCGTTCGCTATTCGCCGTTCGCTATTCGCCGTTCGCTATTCGCCGTTCGCTATTCGCCGTTCGCTAAACTCTGCCTCAAAACCCGGATTTAGAGCAAAGAACTGGTTCCTTGAGCTTGGGTTCCTGCAATTAGGGGCATAGTGCTGCGAATAGCGAACCGCTAAAAGCGAAATGCTGATAATTACTATGGCTATACAAAAAGCGGAGCCCCCCGGAATCTCCGTGGGCTCCATTTGTGTTCAACGTACCTTGATATTACAATTTGAATTTCGCCAGTTCTTTACCGGTTTTGCCGTCATGGGCGTGTACGGTGCAGACCAGGCAGGAGTCGAAGGAGCGGGCGACCATGCCTACCTCCACAGGGTCGTGTGGGTCTTCGATCTCGGTGCCTTCCAGGTGCCGACTCGATCGGGTAGGGCTTACCCTCTGCGTCGTTCGTACCGACATTCCAGGTGGTCGGAGCGATGATCTGGTAGTTTTCGATAACGCCGTCCTTGACCTTTATCCAGTGTGCCAGTGCCCCGCGGGCGGCTTCGGTAGCGCCCCATCCTATACCATCCTGCTCGGTCGGCTTGATGTAGAACTCATCGTCCAGAGACACCTGGCGCAGCCATTCGTCGATCAGGGTGTAGAGTCGCGGCGCTTCGTGCATGCGCGCCAGCACCCGGGTGAAGACGGAGGTACCCCATTTTGTCCATGATATCGGCAAATAAGGGGTCGCGGATCTGGTGGGCCTATGGTTGGCAGGGTTGGTACCGCCATGATCACGCGGGTACCAGCGGCTGGTTTCGGCGGCGTACCATAAAGCGGGGCGCTTTACCAGCTGTACTTCCCGCCAAAATCGGAATCTTCCAGGTTTCTGGAATCGGTAGCGGCGGTGGGTATCGGTTCATCGAAGGGGTGGAGGGCGTCATCCTGGTTGAGATACCAGGCATGTTTGACGTGTTCACCACCTGCTTCTGGTCACCTCGTAGTATTGCTTGCCGTCCCAGAAACCTGCGGGGCTGATGACCGCCGCATTGCGGGTTTCGATGGTAGGCTTGTTGTACATGTCTTTGTGCAGATAGGTGCCCCAAGCGAGGAATTTGCCTACGCCCTGCCCGAACTTATCGATACCGAATTCCAGGTACCGGCACGCAGGAACAAAGTACCAGGTCGCTGTTGCGGTGCGATTCGTTTTCTTCCAGCCAGTATCATGTCGTCCCAGCTTTTGATCTGCATGTAACGTTCGATGGAGCAACCCAGCCAGACGGTTTCCAGCCAGTCGTTGCGGAACTGGTTCATGATGGAATGGGCGCGGGTGATGTCCTTCAGCGTGGGCGCGCACATGACGCCTCCCGGGACCATATAGCTGGAGTGGGGTACTGGTAGCCGAAGATGGCGTATACTTCCACCGGGCGGTACTGGCGGTCACTCCTTGCTGGAAGGAAGTGCCCACATAAGCGGCAAAACGGCGGACCACCTCCTGATACAGCGGCTTGTTGGCAAATTTCTTATTAGTATATCCGTCGCAAAAATGGCGTAAAACCAGCGAGGGATACTCTGGATCGTTTCCGAGGCTACCGCCCGATACTCGCAACAGCAGGGCGTTGGGCGGCAGGGTGGTCTTCCAGTACCACGTCGAGCGCAGAAGAAGCACAGTAGAGGTGCGAGCCGCCGCAAATGCCGCAGGCCGGGGCGTTACGATCAGGTACCGCCTGCGGGTCCTTGCCGGCAAGGATCTTTTCAAACCCCGGAACATGGTACCGCCTGGGTGTGGGCGCGGGTAACCACCCGTTCTCCATATAGACTTTTACATCCAGGTCACCTTCTACCCGCCCGACCGGAGATATATTGAGTTCTTTGTATTCAGACATGATGTTGACTTATTTTGAAGTTTCGAAGTGTTCTTTATTCACACCGGTGAGGTTCTCGAACGCGCCCATGACCTTTTCGAAGCCGGCCCGCGAATAGTAGGCCAGTTTGTTGGTGCCCGCCGGCACGTCCTTAGGCAGGAAGCCCAGGTATTTCATGGTTTTGAAAACACTGCCCTTGACCAGTCGTGGTGCGGGAAGCCGGGCTCAGTGCAACCCAGGCAGGGATGGTTGGTACGCGTTTTACTGGAATGGCGGTTCCACAGGATGCGGTTACAGCTGGCGCGCGTCATAGGTACGCGGCAGCCTACTTCGTAGAACAGGCAGCCGCCGCGCTTGCCGAAGTGGTAATCCACCTTTTGGGCGAAGCTGATGGCGTTCGGGCAGCCCGTCTGTACAAAGTCGGTGAAAAGGTCTTGGTAGGTGGTAATCGTCGAGCAGCACATCGCCGATGCGGTGGTGGAGATACCACCAGGATCTGGGTGATCCAGTCGGGTGGGTAAGGCAGCCGGGGATGTTGATGACGGGAAGGCCTCCTTTGGAAACGAAGTCCGGTAAAGAGGTACCCGCCTTTCTTTTTCTTGTGAAACTGCATGCCCGTAGACTCACTCGGGTTGGGCGGTACGGCCGGAAATACCTCCCCAGGTAGCGCAGTCGCCAATGGCTACTACAAACTGAGCGGCATTGGACAGTTCCCTTACCCAGTCCTTCATAGGGCGGTCGGCAAAGTAGTTCATTTTTCCGGTGCCGTTGGGTACTTCAATGACGGAACCCTCGAAGACGAAGATGTCCAGCTGGGTTTTACCGGAAACACAGTCGTTCAGCAGGTCGCTGACCTGGTGCCCGATTTCCAGCCCTACGGTAGGGTGCCAGAGGATGTTGATGCCAAAGTCAACGATCAGTTCAACGACCGTGGGCTCCTGAGCATCGAGGAAGGACATGGTGTTGCCGCTGCAAGCTCCTCCCTGTAGCCAGAGTACATTTGCCATGGAGATTGGATGTTTTGTTTGCTGAATAAAATTTTAGGCTCATTTAAAGGAACAGAATTCTATTTCATGGAAAATAAGCCCAGACAAATATAAGCGGCAGAATGAGATTAGAAAGAATTTTCTAATTTATTTTTTGAAAGAATTTTCTAATTAATTGAAAATGCATTCTAGAAATTAGAAAATATATTCTAATTGAGAAAAAGTCTAAATAAGTTGATGTCACGACTGGTGCATATTGAAGTCCAACCACCCGGCAAGAGCTTCACCGGAGCGGGTGTTTACGACTGCGGCTTCCCCGCTGATGGCGAGTACGTTCTGGTAGAAGAAGGTATCGGCAGCTCCTTTCCTTCCCGCATCACTTGCGATGCGCTCCGGGGCGCTTACTACACCTATGTGCGGTACTGTATCAGCGGCGCAGCGGCATCCGGTTTGTTGGCAAAAAAAGCGGTAATGAACGTGGAGTCATGGAACGCCGGTGCCTATGTTATAAAAATTGAGGATATTGGGGTAGGATCAATTTTCTCAATTCGAAAAGGGATAGGCTGTAACCCGGAAGGCCTACCAGATTCCGGCGGCTCCCTGGCAGAAATGGGCAAAGTTTAAACTCAAACAGTACATGAAGAAATTTCCAGAAGACTTTGTATGGGGCGCTTCTACCTCCGCTTACCAGATAGAAGGAGCGTACAATGCTGACGGCAAAGTACTTTCGATATGGGATGTGTTCACCAGCATTCCGGGAAAAACGAATAACGGGGAAACCGGACAGGTATCCGGGAGCCACTACCACAAGTTTAAGGAGGACGTAGCCCTGATGAAGGAGATCGGCATCAAGGCTTACCGCTTCTCCATTTCCTGGTCGCGGGTGATGCCTACCGGCAAGGGGAGGTGAATAAGAAGGGCATTCAATTCTATTCCAACCTGATCGACGAGCTGCTCGACGCCGGCATCACGCCCTGGGGACGCTCTTTCACTGGGACCTGCCGCTTGCCCTCCAGCTGGAAAACGACGGATGGATCGGCGCTGATATTTCCGACTATTTCGCCGCCTATGCGGATGTCTGTTTCGAGCACTTCGGCGGTACCGGTCAAGAACTGGATCACGCTGAACGAACCCTGGGTGGTACTGCTATCCTGGGCTACGGACTGGTACCATTTTGCTCCCAGTACCGCACCTCCAACTCCGAGCCTTACCTTGCCAGTACCACAACCAGATCCTGGCACATGCCAGAGCCGTAGACGTATACCGTAAAAAGTACGCTCACCAGGGGCGGGCAGATCGGCATACCAACAACTGCGACTGGCGGGAACCGCTCACGGACTCGCCCCAGGACAAAGTGCCGCCCAGCGCGCCCTGGAGTTCTTCCTGGGCTGGTTCGCCGACCCGGTATACTTCGGCGATTACCCTGCCGTGATGAGGGAACGCCTGGGCGAGCGCCTGCCCGAATTCACTCCGGAGGAAAAAGAGCTGGTGAAAGGCTCTGTGGATTACTTCGGTATCAACCATTACACCACCATGTACGCTGCGGAAGCCACCGTACCGCCAGCAAGCAGGCAGCGGAAAGCAACGCCACTTACCGAAGACCAGGACGTGGAGCTGTCCGTAGACGAAAACTGGAAACGCACCACCATGAACTGGTACTGTTGCGCCCTGGGGCTGCCGCAAAATGCTGGAATGGATCGATGAGCGCTACGGCCACCCGGAGATCTACCTCACCGAGAATGGCTCCTCCTGGGACGACTGGAAAGTGAACGGCAAGGTGGCCGACCCGGGCCGCATTGATTTCTACCGGAGCTACCTGGAAGAATGCCACAAAGCCATCGGGCAGGGCATAAAGCTCAAAGGGTATTTCGCCTGGTCGCTGATGGACAACTTCGAATGGGCGCTGGGCTACAGCAAGCGCTTTGGGCTTATCCATATCGATTACCAGACCCTGGAGCGGACGCTGAAGGATTCGGCTTACTGGTATGCGGAGGTGATCCGGCAGAATGGAGTGTGAGGAAGGCTCCCATGTTTGTTACGACGTTTCGTCGTATACGGTTAAAAGTACAGGGCTTTCTTTCTCTGGCTGCCGAAGCCTTCCCGCTTTGGTTACAAACTTCAGCGGGCGGAGGGCGAAGGCATGCAGCCCTTTTGTAACCGGAAAGCAAGCAAAGTACCGAGGGCAGGAGCCCTCATCCAAAGACCGCATACGAGCTTCAGCTCTTAGCGAACAAGGGCCTTAGCGGAAGCTGTTTTGGGTATAACGGATCCCATACCTTTTAATGGACTCGCAAATTGAGCGGGGCAGGCGGCTGGCAGGCCAAAGAAACGGCGGTATTTTGAACACAATCTTAATGCGGTTTATTTTTTGTTAGCATCAGTGTTGAATTTCAATTTAACGGCAGTTTGCCCATAGAGGGTAAAAGACCGGAAGTCATCCTCTTTAATAAACATGACTTTTACACCGGTATTTGGATGAATAAATTCTAGTTCACCGCCAACAACCGGGGTAAGTTTATACTCGTCCCCATTAGGGAAAATCAGCGAAATAAGGTTATGGGTTTCATCAAATGTGATTGAAAGATCTATTTGATCGTTCCACTTGTATTTACCCGGCAACCCCTTCAAAACTTCTGAACTTACTGGTTTCCGCTGAACATTTGTTTGCTTAAAATGCTTCCAGTTGTATACTTGTGAGGCTGATAACATGAGTTCATTTCCCAGCGCCCCGCCATTGTCTGAATTAATCAAATAGGCCAACCCATTTCCGCTCGTAAGGCTTATGGTCATTCCTGTTCGGTAACCGGCATTGCCGCCATAGTGGGTGATAGAAATATCATCACCGGAACGGTTCAATAGGAACCCATAAACATGGCCGTCTCGTTCGTGGCTTATCATCGATTGAATATCGGACTGTGAAAATATCGAGCTTTTGCCTTGATAGGCTCTATAAATTTCAATTAGAAATGTAGCCATATCAATAGCGTTGCTCCAAAGGCCTGCCGCCGCTTGCTCCGGATGGTTCCGCCAGCCTCCATCTACAAGGCCCCCGGATTGGGTGTAACCTCTGGCTACCTGATCAGACTTTGAGGCGGGTAAAGGTTGTGTGAACTCAGAGTGCTTCATGCCGGCAGGTTCAAGAATCCATTTCTTCATGATGTTCGAGAACTCATCATTGTATATGTCTTGAAGAGCCTGTTCCGCTAAGGTGTATCCACCACCGGAATAAGCCAGTGTTTCATTGGGCGGTGTGACAACTTCGATAGCTGGGGAATTGACCCCGGGGCTACCTCTTAAAATATCCAGATCAGAGGGTAAGGGGAGATCTTTGGCGTATCCTTCATATCCACCGGAAGTGATTCCTGAAGTATGGGAGAAGATATTACGGAATGTGACTGGATTCTCTGCTGTTTGTTTACCTTGGGGTAATACAAAATCCTTCAGGTAATTTTGGATATTTTTATCCAGGTCTATTTCACCGGCAGCATGCATACGTACTGCCGCCAAAAACGTTACTGGTTTAGACAGTGATGCTGCCTGGAAAATGCTCGTACAGTCCAGTTGTTTTTCTTCGGGAAAATTCGCATTTTGATAAAGGCCTGCCCAGGCAATCTCACCTTGATTTATTACCGCAAGAGATAATGCCGGAATATTATACGCTGACATTTTATCTGTTATGGAGCTGAAATTTTCCGGCTCTCCCAAAAACTTCACTTGCCCACGAATTCCACGCTCTAGTTGCACTTTTCTTTCAACGGATGCTCTGGGGCTAATGCAACCGGCATTCACTTTGTGGGTGCTTGAATCGTTGGAATCTTTTGGCAGGTAGGAACAAGAACCCATAAAAACCAAAACAAAAGATTGAAAAATTATTTTTTTCACAAGTAACTTCATATGCTTAATCTCGGTCATGTTTTTTATGGATGTCAACGTCTTTTTATCCGAACAGAAGTAGCGAAAACACAACTTTATGCCCGGTTGTAAAAGACTAAACCCCTGGGCTATAGCAGTTCCACAAAACCACCATTTCCTAAAACTACTCTTTTCCATCAGGATTCGATGCAAATTCAGGTAGGAAAGTACTTTAGCGAGTTTTAATCGAAGTGTTCGTTACGGCCTGCGGCCGTACACAGGCTTGGGTACCGGGCTCCTGCCCGGCATGAATGCTTTACGAACATAAGCGTAAAAATCTCGGGTAGGGCCCCGGCCCTTTCGTCCCGTATACGATCATCCCCATGTTCGTTACGACGTTTCGTCGTATACATACATCCCAAAGTACAGGGCTCTCTCTGGCTGCCGAAGCATTCCCGCTTTCGTTACAAACTTCAGCGGGCGTAGGGCGAAGGCATGCAGCCCTGTTGCAAACTGAAAGCAAGCGAAATATCGAGGGCAGGAGTCTTCATCCAAGGACCGCATACGCGAGCTTCAGCTCGTAGCGGACAAGTGGCCACCAATGCGCAGTTTCTGTATATGGTGAAGCTCAAATGCCGGTCTCTGGATTGCTTTAAGAGTATGCGAATCCAGGGTTCAAAAAGCCCTGAAAGGGCCTGATATTCCAGTCAAGGGCAACGCCCTTGGTAACGGATAGGTGGTTGCCTGAGCCCTGAAAGGACGACATAATTTTCACATCAGCCCTCAATCCTACAAATATTTTTCATCATATTTGACATCATATTCATCCAGAAATCGGATCACTGGCTGGAATGTACATCAGGTCAATCCAAAGTACCTGGGTGGCAGAGATACCCTGGACAACATGGTTTTACTCCACCCCGTCTGCCACCAGCAGGTTCACCACCAAAACACCGGTTACGGCTGCTGCGCTGACAAAGGCGTTTGGAGTGCTTGAGCGAGTATACGTTGAAAGGCGCTTGTACCGTTCTGAGGGGAGAAGGAGGGAGTAATCCCTCCGGCTTACCCGAACATGCAAAATCGGGCCGGGCAGGCGGCTGGCAGGCTATAGAAACGGCCGGTATTATAGACTGCAAAAGTTACATCGCTCAAATGAAGTCCAGGAGGTATTTCCTCGCTTGCGGCACAAAGCCTAAAGAGAGCATACCCGCTTTCGCATTTACTGGAGCGGCTGGGGAAATACCTAATCTAGTTTCATTATTGGTTCGATTTTGCGTACTCGAGACTATTTCAGTATACGAAACCGATTATCGAAATCTCGACTTTAAAGTGGTTGCGCATTTTGGAAGGGCCCAACATAGGTGTTTCGTAACCAAGAGGATAGACAATTCTTGAAACTTGTAAGGGCCTGTTAGCTTAACGTCTTGAGATAATCCCTGGGAGACAGGCCGAATTCCGCCGAAAAAGACCGAGAGAAATAGGCCACATCGCGAAAACCGACCTCAAAAGCGATCTCGGTCACGTTGAGGTCGGTGGTGCTGAACATTTCCCGGGCGCGCATCAACCGGAAACCGCGAATGTAGTGGGAGGTCGATCGGTTGGTAAGGGCTTTGATCTTCAGGTGAAGTTGGGAGCGGCTCATGCCGATCGATTTACATATTTCGGGAATGCCGAAATTTTCATCATCCAGGTGTTCCTCTATGGTTGTCTGGAGCTCGGCGATGAAGGCATCTTCCTTGTGAAAAACGGGGTCATCGGAAGAGGCTATCGGCGCCAGATTTTGGTAACGTTCCCGCAGCCTGCGTCTCAATTCGATCAGTTGCTCCAGCCGGATAAAGAGTTCCTCCCGGTTGAAGGGTTTGCTCAGGTAGGCGTCGGCGCCGCTTCTCAAGCCGTCATTTCGTGCTTCCTGGTCGGCCCGTGCGCTTACCAGTACGATCGGAATATGACTGGTCCGGTTGTCGGTTTTCAACGATTGACAAACTTCGTATCCATTCCTGCGCGGCATTTTCAGATCACTGATAATGAGATCCGGGACGCTTTCCAGCGCCATTTCAAGGCCTTCCTCCCCGTCGCGGGCAACGGCTATCCGGTAGTGGTCTTTCAGCAAGCTGGCAGTATAGCGCACGACGTCGGGATTGTCTTCCATGAGGAGCAAATAGGGTAAGCCCTCCGTTTCTGCATTGGCCGATATCACTTCATCCGGTACTTGTTGCACCTCCTCCACCTGGATCCGCGGCATCGGCAAAGGACCGTTATCGGCCTGAAGGGGCGCATTGTTGGTGACCGGCAACTGAACAGTGAAGCTCGTCCCCTGGCCTGGTTCACTCGTTACCTCAATGGCGCCGCCCATTAATTCAACCAGTTCCCGGGTGAGCGCCAGGCCGATGCCGGTACTTTCTTCCCGCCGGTATATCCAGTCGTCCAATTGGTAAAAGCGGTCGAAGACATAAGGCAATTTATCCCCGGGAATACCAATACCCGTATCCTTCACGGTGAGCAGGAGCTGTTCCTTTTCCTGTGACTTCGATTGGGCCATCACATAGATATCCTGGCCTTCGGGTGTATATTTCAAGGCATTGGAGAGTAGGTTGGAAACGACCTGCAGCAGTTTTTCCGGATCAAAATCCATCACCAGGGAAGGTTCGTGATGGATGAAATGCAGTTGTTTATTCTGCGAGTCCGCCAGGGTTTGGAAAGATTCCAATAAATAGTTCAGATAGGAGATCACGTCGCCCTGGACGAACTCCAGTTTCATCTTGCCGGCTTCGAGCTTTCTTAGGTCCAGGATCTGATTGACCAGTTGTAGCAGATTGTTGTTGTTTCTTGCGATCACTTCCAGATCTTTCTCAGTAGGATTCCCGGAATGCCGTATAGCGTGAACGGCTCCTTCGATAATGGTGAGGGGCGTTCTGAACTCGTGGGAAATATTGGTGAAGAAGTGGGATTTCATTTGGTCGAGCTCTTCCAGTTTGTTGTTTTGTTTCTCCAGGAGCTCTTTTTGCCTGCTGATTTCCTGATTCAAGCGAGAAAGGGCATGGTTGGCATTCCGTTTCATTTGGAAGAAAACGAAAAGGATAGCCAGTAAAAAAAACGCGAGGATCAGGATCAAAAAGGTGCTTCGCAACAAGGCTTTCTCCTGCTGCAATTCCAGAGCATACGCTAGTTCTTTCTTTTCTTCCTCCAGGTTAACCTGCAAAAGCACCTTTTCGAAGAGGTTGTCGATTTCCTGCTGTTTGAGCGCTCTGGAATGAGCGAGTATGGATAATGAATCCTGGGGCCACAACAGTTGTTGCCGGTGGTGGCATAAGTCGATCTTTTCCTGTATATCACCCAATTGTTCGAATTCCCGTCTCTGTTCCAGTAAGGGTTTGGCTCTTTGCCAGTAGGCCGAGGCCTGCTCACAATCCTGGAATTCGAAGTGTATGCCGGCAATAGTATCTAACAAACCGGCAACCCTTTCCTTATGGCCAAGTGTTTCCCGGATCGATAAGGCTTTTTCATAAACGCCCAAAGACTGGCCGCAGAAATCCAACTTTTGATAATAGTGGCCGATCATTTCCAATGACAAAGCCTGCTGCAAAGGCTCTGGAAGTTGAAGCGTATGCAGTTCAGCCTGCAGGAAGTACAGAACGGCCGAGTCCAGCGTTCCGGATTTGTAATGCCCCTCTCCCTGATCGCACAGATGCAGAATTCTGGCCGGCACTTTCCTTTCTTCAGCCCCCAATCCAAAAGCGCATATCATAAAATAGATTACCGCTAGATGTCTCATCTGTTGCTTTATTTTCTGTTTCGTATACGGGCCCTCCCCTTGGGATATTTCTTAAGGACAATGGGTTAACTACTGTGTCAATTATTTAAATACTCCCATCCTGTCGGCTTGCATCAGAACAGAGATATCCTCTACCGCCAAATGCTTGCCGATGATGGTGCGATCCGGATCGAGCAACATGATCTCGGGAGTCGCCCAAACGCTGTAGTGTTCGTAAATAGCCTGGTTATCCTGGTCTGTCACGTTAATAAAGTTCATTTCATTGCTGCGGATGAAGTTCTTCCATTCCTCCTCCGGCGTATCCATGGCTACCGCGACGACCTCCAGTCCCTGGCCCTTCAGTGCGGGATATTGCTGGGCCAGTTTCGGCGCCGTTTCGATGCAGTGATCACAATCGTAGTGATAGAAGAAGAGCGCGATGTAAGGAGACTTGACGTCATAGAGGGCCTGCATCCTTCCATCCGGCGTTTGGGCTTCAAAATTGGCAGCCTTCATGCCTGCCAGGCTGACGCTGCGGCTTTCGGCTCGTAACTTCCAGGCATAGATCTTCATAGAATCCGCCCACACAGCCTGCTCCTCGGCCAGATAATTATTGACCAGGTGGGTATAGAGTGCATCCGGGTCCATCTGCCCGGTGAACGGGGGAAGGTAGTCGTCGGCGAGCCAGGTGGCAAAAAAAGCGTAGTAAGCCGGGTGCTCCGCCACTTTTTTCATCAGGACATCCACCGCCTGAATTTTGATATTGGTCTGGTCGGGCACAAACTGGTTGAAATATTGCCACAACTTATCAAAGATGACCGGCGTCCGCAGCAGCCGCTCGTCACTGAAATCGACCTGATCCCAGAAAGCACTCAGGACCTGCTCCTGCTTCGTGGCTGGATCCAGGCTTTGATCGCCCATGATGGCATACATGCCTTGCGGTTCTTGTCTGGCTTTTTCATAACTGGCGAACAAGGTATTGGGGTACTCCTGGAAGAGGTTGTTCAGGAAGTCGACTTTCTCTGCAAAGTATTTTTCCCGCAACTGGTTGATCAGGGCCTGGTCCAATTGTTGCGCTCCTGTCTGCTGGATCGTCTGGATCTCAGCCTGAAAGCGATCCTGCAGATCGATATCGAGTTGCATACTCTTATATAATAAGTCGTTTTCAATGCTTCCCTGAACTTCCATGGTTTTGATCAGCTGTCCCGCATTGGCCTTCAAAGAGAAGGCCTGATCCTGGCCCAGTAAAATGGGGAAAGAAACATCATCTGAAATGGCCAGGTCATAGTAGCCCGGATCAAGGGACATTTCGTATTTAAAAAGACCTTTTCCTTCGGCATTCAGCCAGGCGGAATCCAATTTTGACTTTACGTTCTTGTGGATGCCCTGGAGGTAGATCCATTGGGAAGAAAGCCCATCGATATGCAGATTGATCTCCACATTTTCCAGTTGAACGTTCCTGGCGAACTGATTATTCACCAGAAAGGAGGAAGCTAGTATTACGATGATTATTGGCAGAGATTTCATGATGGCTCGCTTTAATTTTTTGAGTATTTATTTTTCTGATACAAAGATGAGTCATCCTGCCAGGGCGGTTTTGGACTATTGTTTCGCTTTTTAGGACTATTGTTTAAAGCCGGTTCAACTTATTATTTTTCAGGCAGTTGCTCAATGAAGTGGCTTAAATAGGCCTGCTCCCGGGTAAAGGCATTATCACTTTTGTAAAATATCGGGTAGCGTTTCATCAACTGTATCTTCAATGCGAAAACCTTTCGCATGGCCATAATCAGTTCTTTAGTCGTAAAAGATAAAGCCAGGACCACATCAGCGGGGTAGAAGGCGGACACCTCCGGAGGCGGCAGCTCTTCCAGGATCAGGATAATGGGAATATGGCTGGTAAGCTGGTTGTTCTTCAGGGATTTACAGGTGGCCAGTGGACGATCCTTGGGCAAATCACTTTGGATGATAATAATATCCGGTACAGATGCATAAGCCATGGCCAAACCTTTGTCCGGGCTTGTTGCGTTCTTAAGCCGGTATCGGCCTTCCGTCTTGCTTAGCAATCGGTCCTGTAAGGTGCTATCACTGGCAATTAGCAGTATGGTGATCTCTTTCTTGGCCATGGCGGCGATCGGTTTTTGAAATGGCATGGATCATGGGGTGGGTATTTTTCCGGGAATGACCTCCGCGACCAATGTTTGGGCGCCGTCCCGCTCCGCCATGATGGTCACGGATTTGCCTGGAATGCGGCTGTCCGGGTTAAAGCTTTGCGGGTTGGGATTATCAGCGCCCAGGTGAGCGTGCGTTGTAAAATAGACCTCGCCCAATTGGCTTTGGCCTCGCCATACCTCGGGTTCATCATAACTGTCGCCCCCTACGATCGGAGCTTCAAAACCACCTTGTCGAATGAGTTGGATACCCGACAGGACATCCTGTGGCAAGGCTGCAAAGTGGATAAAATCTACCGACTGGGTTTGCCGGACGGCCGTAACTATGCTGCCTGCGGCATAGACATTTTGGGAAATTACCTTTCCTCCCAGTTCTTCAAAACGATGGATGAAGTATTGGTGTAGTCTGCAACCCAGACTGAGTGCGATCAATAGCATCCAGAAAAATGATATATTCTTCATACCATAAGGTTTTGTGATTTGGAAAACAGACTCCAGTCTCGATGCAAACTGGTAGAAGGCATCTTTAATCACTACTTAGGTACAAAGATGCGGGGGGGGGTCATAGGAAAAACGGACTGTTGTTTCGTTTTTTTGGACTATTGTTTACGACTGAGTAAACTTTGGGAGAAGTAAGCAGGTGGACAAATTGAACTTAAATTACACAGTACTTAGCTCTAAACCAGATGCCCGGGCACCCTTTTTGGAGGAGGAGTAAACAATAGTCCTAATATCCGATACAAAGGTCCACGTTTTGCACCACCAAAGGCAGGACCTTTGTATTGGAAATCGTCATACAATTTTAATTCTTTGTTAAAACCCAAAATTTCACACTCATGAACAATCAAAAAGATAAGGTAATGATGGACAGCCTGATCACTAAAGGAAAATTCGAACCCTTCGGCATGATCGCCAATCACATTGACGTGAACGGTATCCTTCGCTACGCCCTGATGAGCAATAAGGACTTTGAAGGAGAGGGCTTCCACGTCGCCTGTCATGTGCTCACCAAAGATTACTATGAGGATCCCACCGATTTTGCTGTCCCCCACACCCATGATTTCGATGAGTTCAACATTTTACTTCCGCTGGGATCGGCGGAACTGGTCTATGAGATCGAACTCGACGGGGAAAAGCAAAACCTGAAAGCTCCGGCTACGGTCTTCATTCCCGCCGGTACGGAGCATAACGCACGCCCATTGTCTGGTGAAGGTATCTTTATCTGTATCCAACTGGATAATGAACGGCAGATGGAAAGGAGTGCCTTGAAAGCGCAATTTGCATATGTTTGAAATTCAATTTTCGGATAATTTTGAGCAGGGTAGGGTAAGGATGTGGACAATTATTTCGGGAGGGGAATAATGAGATGGATGAACCCTCCCGCAAGACGATGGTAAAGGTGTATTCTTTGTTATAACCGATGTCACTATCCTTCAGTTTCCATCAGGAAGGCACAACCTTCTGCGGATTCACCCCAAACTCTTCGGTAAACTTCTTGGAGAAGTAACTCAGGTCATTAAAGCCCACTTCGAAGGCCACCTGCGTGACATTCAGCTCGCCTTTTTGGAGCAGTTCTTTGGCTTTGTGCAGGCGGATGGTGCGGATAAAGATGGAGGTGGAGCGGTTGGTCAGCGCTTTGATCTTCAGGTGAAGGTGAGAGCGGCTCATGCCCATCGCCTCGCAGAGCTGGGTGGACCCGAAACCGGCGTCATCCAGGTGTCCTTCCACAATTTTTTGCAGTCTGGCCATGAAGGCATCTTCCTTTGAAAAGTCTGCCGATGGGGCCGGCTGAACAGGGTCAGCGGGTGGGCGGAGATGCTGATACCTTTGTTGCAGCAACCGGCGCAATTCGGCCAGTTTTTCAAGGCGTATGAACAGTTCTTTTTCGTTGAAAGGTTTGGCGAGGTAGGCATCGGCGCCCCGTTCCAGGCCCTGTATACGGGATTCCACACTGGCCTTGGCGGTCAGTAAGACAATGGGGATGTGGCTGGTCCGGTCGTCGTTTTTCAGCGTATCACATACTTCCAAACCATCTTTCTTCGGCATCATGACATCGCTGATGATGAGGTCCGGAATGTGCTCGAAGGCCATATCTATGCCTTCTTCGCCATCACTGGCGAGGTAAAGGGTGTACTTCGACTCCAGCAAGGTGATGAGGTATTGTTGCACATCCCGGTTGTCTTCAATGATGAGTAAACTCAGGCCACTCTCTCCGGAGGCGGCCTTTGGCGGCAAGGGCACGGCCGTTCTTTCTACTTCCACCTGATCCACTGCCGCCGTACTCAGGCCTTCAACGGTTTGTTGTTCGATCTCTACTTTCATGGCTGTCCGGCTCACCGGCAACAAAACGGTAAAAGTAGAGCCTTTGCCCGGCGTACTTTCCAGGCTGATGGTGCCTCCCATGAGGGTGATCAGGTCTTTGGTAAGGGCCAGGCCGATCCCGGAGCCAGCCTTTCTGGCGTTGGAGCCAGGGCCGCGATAATGATATTTCTTTGATTTTGATTCGGTATCTTCTACCTGATAAAAGCGGTTGAAAATATGAGCTTGTTGTTCCTGAGGAATACCGGTGCCGGTATCAGAAACGCTCAGGTATAGCGCCTCTATCCGTTCTCCGGCTTCTTTTTCCAGCGCACTTTTTTCCAACATCAAATAAACCTGCCCGCCTTCCGGGGTAAATTTGATCGCATTGGACAAGAGGTTAGAGACGATGCGCAGGAGCTTTTCCTGGTCGAAATCCATGAAAAACTCCTTTTCCTTAGGGATAAAGTGCAGTTTCACTCCTTTTAACTCCGCCATCGCCTCATAAGACGCCATGAGGTATTGGAGGTATTGCACCACGTCTGCCTGGGCCAGGTCGAGCTTGAGTTTCCCCAGTTCCAGTTTGCGAAGGTCCAGTATCTGGTTGACCAGGTTGAGCAGGCTGAGGCTGTTGCGCTTGATCAATTCTTTTGTTTTAACCGGCTCTTTGATCTGATCAGCCATTCCACTAATGACGGTCAGTGGCGTACGGAATTCGTGGGTGATATTGGTGTACAGCTCGTTCTTGAAGGCGTCCAGCGCTTTTAGATTTTCGGTTTCCTGCCTCTGTAACTGTCGCGAGAGTTGGAAGCGATAAATTCGGTATATCAAGCCGGCAATGATAAGAACATAGCTCAGATAAGCCCACCAGGTTCTCCACCATGGAGGCAAGACCCGGAAGGTATAGGTAAATGGTGCGCTCCACTTTTGTGATTGCCCCAGGGCCCGCAGCTCGAAGGTATGTCGGCCGGGAGGAAGGTTACGAAAGCTGGCATTCGTATTCGCAGATGGAACACTCCAGCGTTGATCAGCGCCCTGCAAGCGGTAACTATAAAGGACCTTATGCGGTGCGGACCAGTCCGTAGCCGAGTAGTGAAAAGTAAGGTGGTTATTCTGATAGGAAAATGTGGGGTCAGCTGGATAGTTGAAAAAGGCCGGAACCCCGCTGAAAGTAAGCCCGGAGGGTTGATCTTCTGCCAACGCGCGAAAATCTACAGCACGGCCATTGATATCCAGCCGGTCCAGTTGCACAGCAATCGGCTCTTGAGGCAAGGTAAAATGATTAATATCCAGTTCAAAATACTCGCTCACGAAGCCCCCACGAAGAATGCTGTCCTCGCCTATAGATAAAGCATTCCATCCAATGGCACTTTCAACGAGGCCGTCTTTCTTGGAGAAGGAATAAATCGCATATTCGTTCGGTGTCCATCTCTCCGCAGGCTTTTCATCCGTGGGCGGTACCGTTTGCTCACTTTTGGAAATTAGAACATTTAATCCCGCATTCGTGCCAACCCAGATTTGATTTTTTTGGTCGACCGCAAGAGCCGTAACTACATTGCTACTCAGGCCGTGGTCTTCCGTATAATAGGAAAAGTAGGTTCCATCAAACTTCATCAACCCACTTCCTCTGGTACCCAACCAGATATTCCCCTCTTGATCCTCCGCCAGAGAAATGATTTGATTGCTGCTCAAACCCTCCTTTTCCGAAAAAGTGGTAAAAGAGATGCCATCGAACTTTACCAGCCCGCCACCTTCCGTAGAAAACCAAAGCTGAAGCCGGCTGTCCTCCATGCAGAAGGTAAAATTATATGGCGGCAATCCATCCTGAGTATCATACCGAATGTATTGCGCCCCATCATACTTCGCCAGCAGTCCACTATTTCGGGCCAGCCAGATATTGCCTTGATGGTCCTCCAGTATCGCCTGGGTCACCGCTACAGCACGTAAGTCGTCTATCTGGTAATACGATATCTTTTCGCCATCGTAGCGAGCTAAGCCGCGATAAAGGCCGATCCACACATTTTGGTCAGCGTCTTCCAGGACAGGGCCGATGAGCGCCTGCGGATCAACACCGGCCAAACGCCAAAAGACACCGTTTTCGAACTTACTGACTTCTCCCGGAGATTGGGTTATCCACAATCGGTTTCCCTGGCCGATACTTACACCTCCATCCAGGCCGGAAATAGTCTGGAACGATTGTTCATTCAACACAAAAAGGCCCTCCCCGGAGGTGCAAAACCATACGTTTCCAGCCGCATCTTTCTCGATCCTTTCAATAGTTGCCCCCGTTTCCTCATTGGTCAGAGAATACTCCCAGAACTGCTTTCCATCAAATTTGTAGAGGTGGTCGCTGAAGTAAGCGATCCATATCTCACCGCTTATCGCATCTTCCTGCCAATATAGCCTGAACTCCCGAAGACGGGCCGGGAACCGCTTAAAGGAGATACCATCATAGCAGAACAATTCATCTTCTGAAGAAAGCCACAAGTTGCCTGTCTGATCCTCAAATAGCGGATTAATAAAATCCTCCCCGTCCGGATGCGGAATAGCAAAATTGGTAAAGGAGGTACCGTCGTACCGGCTCAACTTGCCAAATCCTACCAGCCAAATCACGCCTGCTTTATCCTCATAGATCCGGATAATGTTATTGTCCACCAAACCTTCTTTGGTCGTGAAATGCGTAAACGTTTCGCCATTATACCTGGAAACGCCATACCGTCGCATAATCCAGACATTCCCTTTGGAATCTTCAAATATGTCCCTAACGCCATTCCCCGGGAATCCTTCCTTGGCAGAATAGTTGATAAATGACTGGCCATCAAAGAAAATAACCCCTTCGTGCAAGGTGTTCAGCCACAGGTTGCCATCGCGGGCCTTCCAGACCCCCCAAAGTTCATTTGAAGGCAAACCTTCTTTTTCCGTAAAATGCCAAAAGGAATGTCCGTCAAATTTACTCAGTCCTTTGCCTATATATGAGATCCACTTGTTTCCGTATATGTCTTCGATCAAACCAGAAGTACCTTCCATACTTAACCCCTGATCCACACCGATACGCTTCAGGTTATAACCTTGATCATAATAAGTAGCAGGAGGAATACTGGAAATCGGTTGTGGATACTGGACAGGGGTCTTTTTGCCCTCTATCTTTACGGGTACTCCGGTAATGACGGTATCGCCGATGGCACTTTTTAGCACGAAATCCTCTTTTTTTACTACCGGGAGGGTATCATAGGTGAGTGGCTTGCGGATGATATCAACCGAAACAGGCCGCCTGCTCGAGCGAAGCTTCGCATCCTGTTTTTCCCATCGCGCAGGTAAAACTTTCGTGGGCTGCTGATAAAATTCGTCAATCCGGCCTTTTGCCATGGTGGGCTGCATGGTTGCAAAAGGGTTTCCGTTTTGATCCAGAACAAGCTCAACACTATCCCCCGTGATCGGATTGAAGACGTAGGCCTCTGTAGTAGCTAGTGGCCGCCGGAGCACTTGATCGCTCTCAACCCGCTCAGGTAGCGTATCTTCTCCCATGTTGCCCCCACAGGAGAATAGACCTGCCATCAGCAAGGAAATCAGCAAAAGCCTTGACAACATACTTTTCCACGAACTAGAAGACCGAATGACTATATGAGTACTCAACATTCAAAAAAGCCTCGTCAGGAATGGGAAACAGAAAGCAAAATAATAGTTACAGTAAATATATTGAATATATTATCAAATCAAGACAAGATTCTCAGACAGGAATAACATTCTGCGGATTCACCCCAAACTCCTCCGTGAACGTCCGGGAAAAGTAGCTCAGATCGTTAAAGCCCACCTCGAAGGCCACCTGCGTGACATTCAGCTCGCCTTTTTGGAGCAGTTCTTTGGCTTTGTGCAGGCGGATGGTGCGGATAAAGATGGAAGTGGAGCGGTTGGTCAGCGCTTTGATCTTCAGGTGAAGGTGAGAGCGGCTCATGCCCATCGCCTCACAGAGCTGGGCGGGGCCAAAGCTGGTGTCATCCAGGTGATCTTCCACGATCTTTTGCAGCTTTGCCATGATAGCATCCTCCTTTTCAAAGCTGGCGGACATTTCTGCCGGAACCGTTTCAGCTGACGGGCGGATCTGCTGATACCGATGTTGCAGCAACTGGCGCAATTCGGCCAGTTTTTCCAGGCGGATGAACAGCTCTTTTTCGTTGAAGGGCTTGGCCAGGTAGGCATCAGCGCCGCGCTCCAGGCCCTGGATACGGGACTCCACACTTCCCTTGGCGGTCAGTAAGACAATGGGGATGTGGCTGGTGCGCTTGTCGTTTTTCAGCGTGTCACAGACTTCCAGGCCATCTTTTTTGGGCATCATGACATCGCTGATGATGAGGTCGGGCATGTGTTCGAAGGCCATCTCTATACCTTCCTGGCCGTCACTGGCCAGGTAAAGGGTGTACTTCGGTTCTAACAAGGTAATGAGGTACTGTTGAATATCCCGGTTATCCTCTATGATGAGCAGGCTTAACTCACTACTGCTCGCTGCAAAAGCGGGTTTCGCCAATAAGGGGGCGGGCACCTTTCCCGTTTCTACCGGGCCCTGGGCCACGGTGGCCAGGCCCTCAACCGCTTGTTGTTCGATTTCTACTTTTACGGCCTCCCGGCTCACTGGCAGCAATACGGTAAAGGTAGAGCCTTTGCCCGGCTTGCTTTCCAGGCTGATGGTGCCTCCCATGAGCGTGATCAGGTCCTTGATCAGGGCCAGGCCAACCCCGGATCCGGCCATTTCAAAGTCAACTTTTGCGCGGGACGTCTTTTGTTCTTTCGTTTCAGCAACATCCTCTACCTGATAGAAGCGGTCGAAAATATGCGTTTGTTTTTCCGGAGAAATACCAATCCCGGTATCGGACACTCGAAGGCATAAGGCTTCTGTTGCTGGCCCGGTTTCTTTTTCCAGGACACTTTTTTCCAGGATCAGATACACATCATTTCCGGCGGGTGTGAATTTGATGGCATTGGACAAAAGATTGGAAATAATCCGGACTAATTTTTCCTGGTCAAAGTCCATAAACAAGGCTTTTTCCCTGGGAAGGAAATGTAGTGTCACGCCTTTCAGCTCTGCCATTGCCTCATAGGATGCAAGAATGTATTGGAGATACTTCACGATATCTCCCTGCACCAGATCGAGCTTCATTTTCCCAAGCTCCAGTTTGCGCAGGTCCAGAATTTGATTGACCAGGTTCAGCAGGCTGAGGCTGTTGCGCCTGATCAGTTCTTTAATTTTATGCTGGCCTTCGATTTGGTTGGCCATACCACTGATGACCGTTAGGGGCGTGCGGAATTCGTGGGAAATATTAGTAAAAAACAGTGTTTTTGCCTTGTCTATCTCCTTCAATTGTTCGGCCTGCGTTTCAATGATCTCTTTGTCCTCCCGAATCTGCCGGGTAGCTTCATTAATTCTGACTCTCAAACGCCAGATCCAGGTTACAGCTGCCAGGCCTGCCAGGAGGAAAATCAATGCGTAAAACCAGGGGGATTTATAAAAGAACTCCCGGGCATGAATGTCCAGGGAAAGCGGCTCTTTTGTCCAATAGCCGTTGGCATCCCTGCCCTTGAGGAGCAAGCGATATTTTCCGGGAGGCAAATTATTTAAACTCAGGACATTCTGCTTGCCCAGAGGGGTCCAGTCGCTATCCTGGCCTTCCAGCTTGTATGCATATTGGTTCTCCTGGGATTTGAAATAACTGGAAAGGGCGAAGGAGAGGTTCAGATACCGATGGGCAGGTGGCAATTGAAACGTGCCCAGATCGTTCAGCAGGCCAGTCTGCTTCGTTTTCGCCCCTTTATTTACATCAAAATATTCCAGGGAAGTTAAATAAATACTTAATCCGTTGTTTTGCTCTATGCGCCCTTTGATCACCGCCGGGTCGATCACATGAAGCCCGTTAATGGTCCCGAAGAGCAATTTGCCGCCCTGGGTTTTTAGTGCGGCAAAGCGGTTGTTCTCTTTTTCGACCAAGCCATCTGTCAGGTCCAAATTGGTGATCAATTCCCCATTACTGTCGACGATGGAAATACCGTTATACGTTCCCAGCCACCAGTCGCCATCTACATCTTCCAAAATACTGGCCACGGTATTATTGGCCAATCCGGCATCGCTGTTGACAATGATCATATCGCCGGTATCGGGATCATAAATATTCAATCCTCCTAAAACCGTTCCCAACCATAACCTTCCCTTTTCATCCTGCCTCATGGAAAGAAAACGAGCATCCACAAAGGGTGCTTTTTTCCCCAACACTTCAATTTCCTGGGTTGCCAGGTTGATCTTCCAAAGGCCACTGTTGGAGGCCACCCACAATCTATCTTTTTGGCCGTAGGCCATCCCGTTCGGGAAGCCGGGTATTTGAATAGGTTCCCCATTGCCCAAAAGAGGAGTAGCCTGATTGGAGGAAAAACGGTAAAGAAATAACCGGCCATCATTTGTAATAAGTACATACCGATCAGAGTTGGCAGGACAAAAACTCCTTATTGTCCCGATACCGGGAGCAAAAGATTCACAGCTTTGAGTTAGCGGGTCATATTTGATCATTAGATCACCATCGGACGTTACCAATTTTCCTGCCTGATCATAATAGAACGCGGTGCGGAAGTGTTGAACATCAAATGGACATCCCGGCACGCTAATTTTAGAAACGGTGTTGGCCTTTAGATCTAATAAATCATTGCCGGCCCTCTGGGATGTGACCATGACCTTATTATCCGGCAATTCCACCATAGCTCTGATGCCCTCCCCCTTAAGGAAATGCCGGATACCAGCAGGGTTGATCGCGTTCTTAATATGAATACCTTGATCTGAACAAATACCTACCTGATCTCTGAAGTCCTGCCCCCAAAGACTATAGACTTTGATCCCCTCCAGGTCGGTAAAAAAAGTGGAATAATCGTAGCGAACACCTGCGGCATCCTGTAAAAATGCCTTATGTTTCTTGTTTTTGTCCTGAAACAGGAAAAGATAATTTCCTGAATCATCCCCAAAAACCAGACTGGTTGTCGATAAGTTTTCCGGCTGGCGTTCAACCCGCTCGATAATGTCTTTTTCCTTATTGTATTTATACTGTACGACAGCGTTCTCAGCGGAAAGATCCTTCAAAAAAATAAAGATATCATCCAAAGGATTCACCTTCATGGCGTCGGGGGTGACTACAATTATCCCGGTGCTGATCCCCAGCTCGTCAGTTACAAAATCGGATAGGAAGTATTTTTTAGCGGTATTGGTTCTGAAGTTGTAGCGAACCAAATAGTTAGCTGTTCTCCCCAGGGAGAACCAGGCTTCCTGCTCATTCAAATAGAACACATCACTATTGCTATCTAAAACTCCCAAATCCTTTAGACTCCCTAACGTTGTTAGCTTACCACTACTCCACTCTACAATTACAAATCGTTCGACTTGCTTGAAAACCAGCAGTATCCGGTTGTCCGGTGAAAGGGTTCCCAAAATAATTTCCCCCTGGATAGGAATATCTTCGAAACGCAAACGGTGGTCCCGCAGGTCATAGAAAAAGAGCTTGTTGGCTTCCGGGCCGGAGGTATAACCTAGTAGGGTGGTTTTCTGCAGGCCCAATCCAATGAACTTTGGATCAACAGGCAGGTTTTCGATTTCTCCCCGAACGAATTTGAATTCATATCCATCAAACTGGAACAAATTAAGAGAGGCCTGCGTCCTTGCTGAAGCGCAAGGTATCAACCACAACCTGCCGTCTGCATCCTGAAGGGCCTGGTCAAAACAAGTGGAGGGGAAACTACTGTAATCGCTGAAGTCTTCCGAATAGGATGGGTATATCTTTGGCAGCGCATTGATATCCTGAGCCTGGAAAGTTGGAACAGCAAAAAGGAAGCATAATAGGATCAGGCCTGGAAATCGATTCATGATGGCCACCCGAAGGGTTTGCTTAGAATTGGTGCTACAAACAACAAAGAAGTCTCCAAAAGTATAAAGTTAAGATCAGATGAAGTACAATTAAATCACATTCACGTAATAAATTCCAATTTACATATTTTTTCAGCCTGATGAGGCAGAAGACGAAGTTATACTTACAAGAAAGTAGTTAAAAGTACTGAGCTGGGGCGAGGATAAAAAAGCCCCGGCACAGTACGATCGCTGTGCCGGGGCTGCCTTGAATCAGCAGATGATTCCATTCTTTTATATCTACATCAGTTGGCGGTGTGCGCCAGTTCGAGTGTATAACGATGGGCGGTGATCGGCCCGGTTGCAAGTTGGGAAAGGGAATCTGCGAGGATTTGGCACCCCTGGTCTTGGGCCCATTCTTCGAGGCTACTTGTGGGATGAAAAAAGGAGAGCGAAAGCACTTCGTACAAGTCCGGGTTCAGCGTGTGGTAACTGCGCCGTTTCTGCCCGGAGTTTTCGACGGCGGCAGGGATGTCGTTCGTGACGATATCCACGGCCGCGTCATAGGTGTCGGCAGTAAAGAAGCCGTTGTAAACGACCACTTCATCACCCGGTTCCGGAAGGTATTCCGGGCTGTCTTCGGAAAAGTGCGTATCGTGGATCAGGCCGGTGGTATAGCTTTCCACAAGCAGCGGTTCACGGTAAAGAGGATACAATTTCTGCAGAACGGCATCCCGCTCCTCACTGTTCAGCCATTCCGACGTACTACTGTTGGCGTGGAAGAATGAGATCGCATAGACTTCGGCACTATCGGGATTGCTCATAAAATACGTGCGCCGGACCTGGCCCGAGTTTTCTATGGCCACACTAAATTCTTCCACTACGATGCGCTTGCCTTCTTCGTAGTCCGCCGGGTTAAATTTATGGGTGAAGGATACCGCATGGTTGCCCACCTCCGGAAGATAATCCGGGTTGGGGGAAGCATCTTCCTTATCGCATGCAGCAAAAAAAGTCAAGATCAACAGCGCAAAAAGGGGCAGGATCAATCGTCCTGCATGTTGAGATAGGTTCATTGTATTGAATTTTAGGTTTTCGAAATCAATTGAAAAAATGGTGTGTCGTTGGAATTCCTTGATTACTGTACGCGCCGGCAACCTCACCGAAGCCATAACCGGCTGTGATAAGGTTTCCATCCGCCTGGATCACCATGCTCCAAATATCATCCCAGCCTGGCCCAATTTCAGTGAGTACTTTACCCTGATCTCCGAAAGTAGCATCCGGAGATCCGTTGCTGTTATACCAGCTCAAGGCAAATGCAGCACCTCCTGGGTTATCTGGATACGCGCTGGTACCCGCGGCCACGATCTTGCCGTCAGCCTGAATGACCAGCGCCTGGATATAGTCAAAATCGTTCTGTAAATCGGTAATGACCATTCCGTTGGTACCAAGGATTCGTCCGGCGAACCATCCGGAAGGTAGCGGGCCATCACAAAATCACCGCCATTGCTCAATCCTCCCGCAATGATTGTCGCAAATATTTATTCACTTGCGCTCAAGTAAAATACGGCCCGCTAATGCGTTATCGCCGCTTTCCCAAACCATACACTGCATGGTGTTTTCTCCGGTAATAGTACACTTGTAAATAGTGTGATCGCCAATATCGGTCATCAATACCGACTTCCCATCCCAATCAATCACACCTATTGAAGGAGTTGCCGTATTGGGCAGAGGATCGGAACCATGGCGCCCGGGATGTTCCGGGCTTTTAGGAATTACAGATAGGTAGACTTCGAAGACCCCACCGTTCTGGCCTTTAATTTCAAATTCGGCAGTTTCATAATCTTCAGGAAAATTACTGATTTTCTTATTCGCGTAAATTAACCGACCATCGGTAATTACCCAAATGCCCTCCAGGTTTGGAATGGGCGCCGTCGCATTTTGTGGATCCTCTGCGCTTTGGGGTTTGTCGACGCATTGGCTAAATACCAGGGAGATAAAACAGAGGCCTAAGAGCAGTGTAAGATTTCTAGTAAACATGTTGAACAGTTTTGTTAATTAGGTATGAAATGTACTCGGATTGATACACCTGCACATCTACCAGTCTTCCGAAATCAAGACGTGCACTCTTGTTTCGATTTCTTGAACTATTGTTTAATATTGGAGAGGGTGAGCACTTGAGGTGCTCACCCTCTCATCTGGTTATTTTACTTACTCCTGGATCAGGAACTGCTGCGCGGTCGATCCATCACAATCCTGGATGTCGATATTCGACCGCTTGCCGTACACACCATCGGTATTTTTCTCGATCTGCATGCATTTGTCCGGGTTGACCACCGAGCGGATCGCCTGGGTCATCCCGTCGTAGATCCATTTCTGGGCGTTGGTGCCGTTGCAGTTGTACAACTGGACGTTGTTGCTCTGGCTGAGGTCGATGCACAGATCGCGATATTCGCGCATTTTAATGCTCAAACCGTCAAAATACCAGTACTCGGCGTACAGCGTTTGGTCCTTGGTCCACAGCTGGATATTGGAGCCCGATTCATTACCGGTATGCGAGTGTACGGCAAAGCCAGGGGCTAAAACCGGGACGATGAACCTGGCTTTGACCGGAATACTTATGGTCGTGGCCCCGTCTATCGTCCACTTCATGTTGTTATTGGTATAGTTGCAATCCCACAATTGGATATTAACATTCGAATTCGGATACGCGCTACCGTTTGTGGCATCGATGCATTTGTCCGAGTTCACACCTGAGTGGATGGTTTGGTAGAGGCCGTTGTATACCCATTTCTGGGCACCGCTTCCATTGCAATCCCACAACTGGATGTTGGCGCCGTTTGCTGTGTTACTATTGTCGAGGTCCAGGCATTTTCCAAAATCCACCATTGAGTGGATCGTTCGATTGCTGGTACTGATCACCCATTGCTGATTGGGGTTGCCCGTACAAGTGTACGTTTGAATGTTAGTGCCGTTGCTGGTACTGCTACGGTAATCGTCAATACACTTATTGGTGTTAAAGGCAAAGTGGATCGGCCCCACATCGTATGAGTACATGATATATCCATCTTGTGGAGACTCGGTCACGCCATTGGCTGAGGCTTTGGCTGTACTAAAATAAGTAGGATTCGTCCAACTGCCTCCACCATTTTCATGTGATAAATAACCTCCGTAGTAGCCGCCTCCGCCACCACCGTAATAATAGTTATTATCACCGGATGAAACGTGATGGTATGATCCACCACTACCAAAGCCTGCGCCACCCGGGTACGTTGTACAGGGCGAAGATACAACAGCCCGTAAGGGTTGGCCGTCTACTATCCCGGCCGTTCCTTCACATTTGTATTCATCAGTGTTGCCAGAGTACGCTGAACCACCTTTATAGCCTGGATATGTATTTTCACCAGGATTTTCTACCATATTGTCGATACTGGCTCTTCCCTGACCGCCATCATAGGCAGTTCTATCCTTGGCCATATCTCTTTGTACTATATTTACATAGGCACCACCGCCTCCGGCTGCCACGGCAATAATACTCCACTGGGAAGAACCAGGTGCTTTATAAACAAGGCCTGAAGCGCCGCCTCCTCCTCCAGCTCCATCTCTGTCATTGGGTACAGTGCCGCCTGCAGCCCCGGCAATGAATCGCAGGGTCCCGCCGGGCTTGATCATGCCGGTTCCGGTCCCGATGTTAAGTATTCCTTGGATAGTAGCACCCCGGCCACCCTGTGCCAATTTGATCCTGCCACCATCTCCACCCTGAAGCTCGACATACATTTTATCTTGATCGCTCGGCACGACAATATCTTTTTTCTCGGTTACGGTGAACGACTGGGCACGCATTTCTGCCCTGGCCATCCCCAGGAAGATCATCATGAACGAAAGGATCCAAATGCCTTTGTTTGATCTATTGATTTGTGTTTTCATTTTCGTATTTTTTATTTCTGAATCTTGATTGGCGATTGCTCCATACAAAGGTACCGGGCGATGACGCATGCGTTTTGGACTATTGTTTTGATTTCTTGGATTATTGTTTTAGAAAATAAAAAGGGGTGAACGCCTGCGCTTCCTGCAGGCGTTCACCCCTTTATTATTTTCCTATTTATAGAAACCCTATTTGCGGACGAGTTCGAAACGCATGGCCAGCAACTTGACGCTTCCGACATTATAGGCAAACCCCTTGATCTTATTCTGCCCTTTGAGTTCGAATTCGAAATTGATCTGGGCCGTCTGATCGGCTTCATCGGCCGGTTCACTGAGCATCCCGGCCTGGCCGTCGAAGAACCCGAGCAGGGCTTCCTGGCCCTCGAATACCTTAGTGCCCGACTCATCGAAGGCAGCCCAATTATTGACTCCGGTGATGAGGCCGTCAGGGCGCTGCTCCAAGGTCCACTCCAGGGTAGCAGTTCGCTCCAGGATCTGTATCCCATTGTTGGCAATGGTCTCTCCCTGTGGATGCACTTCCGTATACTCTACCAGATAAACGACCGGTTTTTCTGTTACCCAGGTTCCGGAGAGGCTCTTATTTCCCTGAGCATAAGCGGGCTGTATGCAGAGGAAGAAAACAACCGACAGAACAGATGATAATACATAGTCTCTCATAATCAAAAATTAAAAGGTGAACGAAAAGTTATCGGTGACCTGTTCCGCCACCGGGCGTGAGTCCGGTGGCGGAACAGGTTCAAAAGGATAAGGAAATACCCTGTGCTACTCCTGGATCAAAAACTGCTGCTCCTGCGAACCATTACAATCGTGGATCTCCACATTCGACCGCTTACCGTACACACCGTCGGTATTTTTCTCGATCTGCATGCACTTATCCGGGTTGACCACCGAGCGGATGGATCGATTCATGCCGTCGTAGAGCCATTTTTGGGCGTTGGTGCCGTTGCAGTTGTACAACTGGATGTTATTGCTCTGGCTGAGGTCGATGCACAGGTTCTGGTGATCGCGCATCTTGATGGCCAGGCCGTCGAAGTACCACTGTTCGGCCGTGTTGATATTATCTTTGGTCCACAACTGGATGTTGGAGCCCGATTCGGCGCCGGTATGGGAGTGGACGGCAAAGCCGGTAGCCAGGACCGGAACGATGTGCTTCATATTGGACACACTACTCACCGTGGTAGCGCCCTCGATGGTCCACTTTTGGTTGTAGTTATCATAGATGCAGTCCCACAGTTGAACATTGACGTTGGAAGTCGAATAGGCGGCGCCGTTGGCGGCGTCCCAGCACTTGTCTGAGTTTACTCCTGAGTGCATCGTGCGGTAGAGGCCATTGTATACCCAGTGCTGATTGGCGTTGCCATTCTGACAATCCCACAATTGGATGTTGGCACCGTTACTGGTGTTTCCAGCACTCAGGTCGATGCATTTTTCGACGTCCAGGCTGGAATGGATAGTTCGATCCGCCGGACTGATAAACCACTCCTGATTAGGATTCCCGGTACAGGAATACGACAGGATGTTCGTGCCGTTGTCGGTGTGACTACCGGTGTCGTCAATGCATTTATTGGTGTTATAGGCGAAATTGATTGTCCGAAAGGCATCCCCATCCAGCAATCCATAGATGACGTAGCCATGCGAAGGAGAGCCGGTGGTGCCGCCACCCACCACGGATTTTTGTTCAATATTGAGCTCGGAGGTTACGTGGCTGCCGCCACCGCCGCCGCCACCGCCGCCATGCTCATTATACCCACCGCCGCCGCCGCCGCTGTAGCCGCCGCCGCCGCCGCCGGCCACATTACCGGAACCGCCGCCGCCGAATCCAAACCCACCCGAACACAGGCAGACACAACCGGCTCCGCCGGTCGGCCAACCCTTTCTCGCCCCTACCGGGTTATCATAGCCCGAATTGCAGGAGGCGCCACCTAAATTCGCGGCATGATCCATCGCAGCGCCCCCACTGGCATCGCTGGTTGCTGAGCCAGCCATATTTTCCGGACCTCCGTTGGTGAGTACGTTGCCATAGGGGTCCAGCCCACCGGAACCGGAGATAGACGTGTTACCCGGGCGCCCGGCTGAGGTTGATCCGCCACCGCCACCGCCACCAGCGACCATCATGACAATGCTCTCCGAATCCCAGTTGGTCTTACCTGCAGGAAGCACCACTACGGCGCTGCCGCCACCGCCGCCACCACCAGAACCTCTATCGGATCCCGTGGTGCCGCCGTAGTTGTTATTTCCTTTTCGCCCCGGGATGATCCGTAGGATGGAGCCGGGCCGGATCTGATTGCTTCCGGTCCCAATTTCGAACATTCCCTCCGTCGTCACACCGATCCCACCATCATGGTGAACGCTATGTCCACCGTCTCCCCCTTTGACTTTCAGGTACAGGTAGGTAGCCTGGGTCGATTCAGGGATCAAGAGCTCCTGATAAGAACCATTGGCGGTATACTGGTAGAGATAATCTTCGAGTTCGATCGTGGTTTGAGCGACCACCGGTTGCAAGGCGAAGCAGGTGATGGCAAGCAGAAGCGCACCAAACACGCTGGGCATCGTACGGGAATTATGCTGTTGTTTCATGATAATCGTTCTATTTATTTTAAAAAATGCAAGCTCGCTGCTTTAGCTAAGCTCATTATCCTGGCGTAAAGGTCGCCGGAATGCAGGCGCGGGATTTTGACTCTTGTTTCAATTTCTTGGACTATTGTTCAGAAAGAAGGGTCTGGCAAAAAAAAGCTCCGGTACAGACCTGAAACCTGTGCCGGAGCATTTAAAAAGAAGGTAAGAAAGACCTAAGGTTTACTCCTGGATCAAAAACTGCTGCGCATCCGAGCCATTGCAATCGTAAATATTTACATTCGACCGCTTGCCGTATACGCCATCCGTGTTTTTCTCGATCTGCATGCACTTATCCGGGTTGACCACCGAGCGGATCGATTGCGATATCCCGTCGTAGAGCCATTTCTGGGCGTTGGTGCCGTTGCAGCTGTACAGTTGGATGTTATTGCCGTTGGAGGTGCTGCTCTGGCTGAGGTCAATGCACAGGTTTTGGTGATCGCGCATCTTGATGGCCAGGCCGTCGAAGTACCATTGTTCGGCCGTGTTGGTGTTGTCCTTGGTCCACAGCTGGATGTTGGAGCCCGATTCGGCGCCGGTATGGGAGTGGACGGCAAAGCCGGTAGCCAGGACCGGAACGATGTGCTTCATGTTGGACACATCACTCACCGTCGTGGCTCCGCTGATATTCCACTTTTGGTTGTTATTCGTGTATTGGCAATCCCACAACTGGAGGTTGGCATTCGTGGGGTTTTGGGTACCATCTTTCGCATCAAAGCATTTTTCAGAATTCTTTCCAGAGTGGATCGTTTTGTAGAGGCCATTGTACACCCAGTGCTGGGCGTCGTCGGCATTACAGTCCCAGAGTTGGATATTGGTGCCGTTAGCGGTATTGCCATGGCTTAGGTCCAGGCATTTAGCGTTATTCAACTTCGAGCGGATCGTGCGATCTTCCGGGCTAATGGCCCACCATTGGGCGTCGGTGGCCATCCAATTATGCAACTGAATATTCGTACCGTTATTAGTACTGTTAGAATAGTCATGTATACAATCAAGCCAATTGTAGGCGAAGCGGATACTTTTGTAGGGTGATTCATCGACCAATTCCAAAGAAGCATATCCGTTTGCCGGGCTGGTGGTGGTGCCCTGCTCAAGGCCCAATACGAAGAGGGGTACCATAGAGGTATTTACAAAGCTGGTTCCTCCGGAGCCACCAGCGTTTCCACCATCGTCTCCACCGGTGTAACCGCCACCGCCGCCCGAGAAGTATGCCGTTGCGCGTCCGTCACCACCGGCGCCAAAACCCCAGCCACCCTGGGGCCCACTACCCGTACAAACCCCTCCGGTCGGTTCTCCGGCATCCGGCCCTCCCGACCAGCCGGCTTTGGCATGCTTACCGTACTTAGTACCTACTAGTCCGTCCCTATATATATCATCACCAAAAGCGCCGGCTCCTCCACCATTATCAGCGCCAGACTCACCGCCTTTTCCATCACCTTCCTCCCCCTGACGATAAGCAGGGCCTGGTTTACCCAAATATCTGCCACCAAGCAAATCGTATCCCGCTCCACCGCCTCCACCGGCGACCATCAGCAGGGTCCACTTTTGAGTGCCCACTTCTTTATAGGCAATACCTGTGCCGCCGCCGCCGCCGCCCCCGGTGCTTCCGGCGGTCAGTTTGGATTCTCCGCTTCCTCCTACAATAAATCGCAGCGTAGAACCTGGCTTTAGATTATTAGAAGCATTTCCAATTTTGAAATAAGCTTTTAGAAAGGCCCCTCTGCCGCCGCCGACTTTAAAATCTTCAAATGAATTTTTAAATTGGATCCTTCCACCATCCCCGCCTACGGCCGTCAATAAGATGTATTGCCTGGTCGTTTGCAGAGGAATAACATAATCGTGGTATTGTCCTTCGTATTGGAAGGTAGTCTGCTGTGCAAACAACTGAACGGTGCTTCCGTAACAGAACAGCACCAGGATGGATACTATTCTGGAAAAGCGTTTGAAGAAATTATTTTTGTCTTTCATGATTTTTAGTTTTTATGATAAAACCGATTTAATGCAAAGTTGCAGCCTTGGGGACGATGGAACTTTTACTATTGTTTCGATTTCTTGGACTATTGTTTTGAAAGAAAGGCCTGTTTAAAAAATGCTCCGGCACAGGGTTTATTCCTGTACCGGAGCATGATCAAAAGCATGGAGAAAATCTTCTTCCCTTACTCCTGGATCAAAAACTGCTGCGCATCCGAGCCATTGCAATCGTAAATATTTACATTCGCCCGCTTACCGTACACGCCGTCGGTGTTCCGCTCAATTTGCATGCACTTATCCGGGTTGACCACCGAGCGGATCGATTTTGTCATGCCGTCGTAGAGCCATTTTTGGGCGTTGGTGCCGTTGCAGTTGTACAACTGGATGTTGTTGCCGTTGGAAGTATTGCTCTGGCTGAGGTCGATGCACAGGTTCTGGTTACTCCGCATCTTGATGGCCAGGCCGTCGAAATACCACTGTTCGGCGGTGTTGGTATTGTCTTTGGTCCACAACTGGATGTTGGAGCCCGATTCGGCGCCGGTATGGGAGTGTACCGCATAGCCCGTATGGAAAGCCGGGATAATATGTTTCTTATTTGACACATCACTTACCGTCGTAGCGCCATCGATATTCCACTTTTGGTTGTTATTGGTGTAATTGCAATCCCACAACTGGAGGTTGACATTCAGGTTGTACACTTGGTTGGCATTTTTCGCATCAAAACATTTGTCCGAATTCACGCCCGAGTGGATCGTTTTGTAGAGGCCGTTGTATACCCAGTGTTGTGCGTCGGAGCCGTTGCAATCATACAATTGGATATTAGCGCCATTTGCCGTGTTACTATTATTCAGGTCCAGGCATTTATTGAAATCCAGCGCGGAGCGGATCGAACGGTCGCCTATATTGATCCACCAGTTTTGATTAGGGTTGCCCGAACAAGTGTACGATAGAATATTAGTGCCGTTGCTGGTACTACTACCAGTGTCGTCAATGCACTTATTGGGGTTATAGGCGAACTTGATTTGGGTTAAATTCGTGAATTGGTAACGGACAAATCCATCTTTTGGATCACTGGTGGTTGGATTCTTGGCTGTATACGAAAACCTGGCCATATCGCTATTCAGGTAGCTGCCGCCACCACCGCCGCCACCTCGATAGGTTCTACTCGCCACGACCCCGCCGCCGGAATAACCACCGCCGCCACCGCCATTAGTAGCAGAACCTTGCCCTCCGGCTCCATACCCGCAACCACCTTCCGCGTACGTGTCTAACGTGAGCAACACACCATCATTATAGCCTCCTCTTCCACCGTGGGGGTCATCGGTCCCTCCTCCGGCGCCACCGGATCTCAAATCGCCATCTCCGCCGGCAGTCAATGCTCCGCCGCCCGCGCCGACAGCTTCATCATTATAAATTTCTCCGCCATTTCCGTCACTACCCCCGGAGAACACGTGCCCATTGCCGTTACCGGAGGAGCCCGAAGTACCTGTTTCTGCTGACCTGCCCTGGAATTTTATGGTGCAGCAATCGCTCATGCCGCCGCCGCCACCGCCGGCCACCATCAATAATTGGAATTCCGAGTACGACTTGTCCGGAGCTTTAAACAATACTGCCGTACCGCCGCCGCCGCCGCCGGATAGGCTCGCTTGAGATGTCCTGCTTTTCCCGGCGCCGCCAACGATCATTCTGATCAAAGAACCTGGAGGAATTTCACCGGTTCCGGTACCGATCTTGAAGATGGCCTTTATGGTAGCTCCGGAGCCTCCGTTTACGATATGCCGGATGCTTCCCCCAGCCTCTTTTACAATGCGGGCGCCGCCATCTGCGCCTTCAGCGTGCAAATACAGGTAATCGTGTTGTACATTCTGCGGGATGTAGAAGTCCCGGATTTCCCAACCAGGATAGTCTATCGTATGGATTTGGCTGTCATCAAATAAGTCCTCTCCATTCGATTGTGCCTGGATCACTGATAAGTGGGAAACCGTGACAATAGCTATTAGAAGCCGGAGCATGTTTTGTATTTTCATTAATTTTTTCATGACTAGAATTTTTTAAGCTTGGATATTTATTCTGACACAAAGTTGCCGGCTATGATCAAAACATAATTGGACTATTGTCTTAAATACCTGGACTATTGTTTTGAATGCAGGGCCTTGAAATCAAATGCCCCGGCACAGGCCTGAATCCCGTGCCGGAGCATTACTAAGCGCCTACAGCTATTTCTTCGGGCTTGAGCCGGAAAAGTGCGCCTGCCCCTGCCTTAGGCGAGGACGGGCCCACTTCCGACTTCCGATTTCCCACTTCCGACTTAGAATTACTCCTGGATCAGAAACTGCTGCGCCGCCGATCCATTGCAATCGTAAATATTTACATTCGACCGCTTGCCGTACACCCCGTCGGTGTTCCGCTCGATCTGCATGCACTTATCCGGGTTGACTACCGAGCGGATCGATTTCGTCATCCCGTCGTAGAGCCATTTCTGGGCGTTGCTGCCGTTGCAGTTGTACAGCTGGATGTTGTTGCCGTTGTCGGTATTGCTCTGGCTGAGGTCGATGCACAGATTTTGGTTGTTGCGCATCTTGATGGCCAGGCCGTCGAAGTACCACTGTTCGGCCGTGTTGGTATTATCCTTGGTCCACAGCTGGATATTGGAGCCCGATTCGGCGCCGGTATGGGAGTGTACCGCATAGCCCGTATGGAAAGCCGGGATGATATGTTTCTTATTTGACACATTGCTCACCGTCGTAGCGCCGTCGATATTCCACTTTTGGTTGTTATTGGTGTAATTGCAATCCCACAACTGGAGGTTGACATTGGCGGTCGTCGCACTGCCGTTGGCGGCATCAAAGCATTTGTCCGAATTCTTTCCCGAGTGCATCGTTTTGTAGAGGCCGTTGTATACCCAAAACTGATTAGCGTTGCCAGCCTGACAATCCCACAATTGGATGTTGGCGCCGTTACTGGTATTGCCGGCGCTCAGGTCCAGGCATTTAGCGGTATTCAACTTCGAGTGGATCGTGCGGTCCGTTGGGTTTAGGTACCATTTTTGCGCGTTGGTTCCGTTGCAATTGTACGACTGTATGTTGTTGCCGTTGCTGGTGCCGCTGCCATTGTCGTCGATACATTTATTGGTGTTATAGGCGAATTTGATCTGTTTAAATATCTGGGAAGAATTTGTGAATTCGTACCTGACAAATCCATTTTGGGTATTGCTGGTGCTGGGGTTCTTGATTTTATACGAGTCAGTGGCCATATCGCTATTCAGGTAGCTTCCGCCGCCGCCGCCGCCATAATAACATATTCCATCACCGCCGCCGGAATAACCGCCGCCGCCACCACCACCAGCGAAAAAATAACCACCCACACCGCCGCCGCCGAAGCCTGAAACTCCATTCTCAGAAGATCCTGTTGGCAGTCTGGTTCTATCCTCATCCTGCTTTAGCCAGGCAGTATACCCTTCTCCATTCGCATTAACTTCAAACCATTTGATACCCATTCCGGCAACATTAGCATCGCCAACACCATCACCTTGATCCCCGTTCGTTCCTCCATTATTTTGACATGTGGGACATGCACCATCCCCTCCATCTTCGGTAATCTCCGCAGACTTGCCTTCACTTTTTGCCGAGCAACAATCGGAATAGGCGCCACCACCACCACCAGCTACGACCAACAAGTGCCATTCGAGATCATTCGGCCTTTTATACAGTACACCGGTACCGCCGCCGCCGGCACAGCCGGTGGTTGCTTGATCGATCATGGTTACTCCCTTTTCGCCCACAATAACGCGCACGGCTGATCCCGGAGGTATTTGATTGGTGCCCGTTCCAATTTCAAATACACCTGCAATGCTCGCACCGGCGCCTCCGTTCACCGTAAAGCGGGTAGCACCCCCTGCTTCTTTTACCTGTCGCTTTCCTCCATCAGCACCTTCTGCATGAATATACAGGTATCGAGAAGTAGTAGATTTCGGCACCCTCAAGTCGTATACCAAATCATCGTCGGATTTGAATCCCAGCGTTTGCACACCCATGGTAATCATATCCGTCTGAAATTCAGCGTTGTTGGTTTGCCAAAGGGTGCTGTTGCTGCCATTCAACATGACTAGCTTGCGATTATCCTGCAATTCCAGCTTCGCACCACCATCTTTGTTGGTTGTCCAGATCACATTTCCGGACAGATCCTTAACCTCCAATCTCCCGGTACTACTGTCAAAGACCAGCAGATTCCCTTTTCCACCTGTCTTTGACGACCATAGCGTATGCTGTCCACACCAATACAACACCAGGTTCCCATCATCCCCCCATTCCAGCGTAGCATCGTCATTTTCCAGGACGGTGCCGTGCTGGCTGAGGGTCAGAAAGTTGCTGGTCTGGCTGGTTCCGGGAATGGGTAAGGCCCCTTTGAGCGCATATGTGGGCGCCGTGGCCATCGCTTCCTGTGCAGCAAAACCAAAAAAAGATACTGCCATACAACTCAGTATGAGCAGGGATTGGAGATTGAATGTTTGCTTTTCCATTATTCTAAGTTTTAAAAATGTATCCTGTTTGAGATTATTCACCCTGCAAAGTTGGGGGATAAAGGCCGGCGATTCTTTCACTATTGTTTTGATTTCTTGGACTATTGTTTTGAAAGAAAGTCCTGGTAAAAAGAATGCTCCGGCACGGGGCAAAATCCTGTACCGGAGCATGATCACAAGGATCAAGAAAATCTTCTTCCCTTATTCCTGAATCAGGAACTGCTGCACGTCCGAGCCATTGCAATCGTAAATGGTTACATTCGAGCGCTTACCGTACACACCGTCGGTATTTTTCTCGATCTGCATGCACTTATCCGGGTTGACCGCCGAGCGGATCGATCTATTCATCCCGTCGTAGAGCCATTTCTGGGCGTTGCTGCCGTTGCAACCCCACAACTGGATGTTGTTGCCATTATCGGTGTTGCTATTAATGAGATCAATGCACAGATTATGGTTACTGCGCATCTTGATGATCAGGCCGGCGAAATCCCATTGTTCGGCCATATTGATATCGTCCTTCGTCCACAGCTGGATATTGGAGCCATATTGTTCACCGGTGTGCGAGTGCACCGCAAAGCCGGGCGCCAAAACCGGGACGATGTGCTTGACCGCTGCCAGGTCGCTCACCGTCGTGGCACCGTCGATATTCCACTTTTGGTTGTTATTGGTGTATTGGCAATCCCACAACTGGAGGTTGACATTGGCGGTCGACGCACTTCCGTTGGCGGCATCCCAGCATTTACCTGAGTCCACTGACGAGTGCATGGTTCGGTAGAGGCCATTGTACACCCAGTGCTGGGCGTCGGTGCCGTTGCAGTCCCAGAGTTGGATGTTGGTGCCGTTATCCGTGTGGCTTTGGCTCAGGTCCAGGCATTTACTGTAATCCAGCGCGGAGTGGATCGTGCGATCCGTGGGGTGAAAGTACCACTGTTGATTGTCGTAGCTATGGCAATTATACGTCTGGATATTCGTGCCGTTATCCGTGTGGCTGCCATAGTCGTCAATGCATTTTCCGGTGTTATAAGCAAATCTGATCCGGCCATTGAACAAGGTATTGCCGAATTGATACAAGATGAAACCATCCTGCGTGTTAAAAGTGGTGGGATTTTTGATTGCAATCATATCCTGGATGGCCATCTGCTCGACATTCACGTAGCTGCCGCCGCCACCGCCGACATGGTAATTCTTGGCGCTGCCGCCCCCAGAATAACCACCACCGGCACCGCCGGCATTGTCGGAGTCACCACCACGGCCAAATCCAAATGTGCCATTAAAATCATCCGCATTATAATCATCGTCTCTATTACCGGGCAGTAGGGTAGGATCACTATCTCCTCCAGGCCACATTCCGTGGTACTCGCTAGTACAAAACGCTCCGCAACCTTCCTCTCCAGCAACACCCCAACCTGTGGTACCCACAAATTCTCCATCGCTCCCATTCGTCCCACCAGCACCGCCAGTGCCGCCACTACCGCTTCCACCATCCCTGCCCGTTTCAGCGGACTGTCCTTCCTTTGCATCCGAACAACAGGCCGAGTAGGCGCCACCACCACCGCCGGCCACTTGTAGTAAGCGCCACTCGGCTTCATTATACCTTTTCAAGAGCACGGCGGTACCACCACCACCATAGCATCCGGCCGTAGTCCCCACTGACCGCGTGGGCCCTTTTTTACCGATAATTACCCGGATGAAGGAACCTGGAGGGATCTGATTAGCACCGGTTCCGATCTCATAGGTAGCTACGATCGTTGCCCCGGAGCCTCCATTAGCGGAAACGCCACCGGCACTGGTGACATGCCTCTTTCCTCCATCAGCACCTTCCGTACAGATGGTCAGATAATTGTAGCCGCTGTTCCAGGGGACCATGAAGTCCTCCGGCCGGCCGGTGGCATCAATCCTCCCCCACCCATCCGTTGCCAGGGAGGGCATTTCTGTGCCGGATTGCCAGATCGTTTGGTCACTGCTACTGGCCAATACCAAATTGCGGTTGGACTGTAGCCAGATTTTGTACCCGCCAATCGTGCCGGCACTCCAAATCACGTTATTATTATTGTCTTTGATCAAAAATTTGCCATCGCCTGCCATAAAGTACAATACGGCTCCGGTTCCACCGGTATTTGAACTCCACAGGATCTCCCGGTCGTAAAAACGAAGGTTCAGATTCCCGTCTTCTTCCCATACCAGCTGAACTTTCTGGTTTTCCAGCAGCACGCCGTGAAGACTGGTAGGAAGCACCCCTGTTGTTTCACTGGAACCCGGTATCGGTAGCTGGCCTTTCTGCAAAGAAACAGGCGCCGTGGCCATCGCTTCCGGGGTAAAAAAGCCAAAAAACAGTATGACCATACAACTCAGTATGAGCAGGGATTTGAGATTGAACATTTGCTCTTTCATCGTTTTTTATTTTATTGCTATTTCGTGATGGAAAACTTTTCTATTGCAAAGATGCAGGGGATAGGCTTTGGATCTTTGAAGTATTGTTTCGATTTCTTGGACTATTGTTTACACTAATAAATAAGGGTGTGCGCCGGCAGGCGCACACCCTTATTTGTCATAGAAACTTACTCCTGGATCAGAAACTGCTGCGCCGCCGAGCCATTGCAATCCCAGATCTGCACATTCGACCGCTTGCCGTACACACCGTCGGTATTTTTTTCAATCTGTATGCATTTGTCCGGATTCACCACCGAGCGGATCGATTTTGTCATACCGTCGTAGATCCATTTCTGGGCATTGGTGCCGTTGCAGTTGTACAACTGGATGTTGTTGCCATTGTTGGTAATGCTCTGACTGAGGTCGATGCACAGGTTTTGGTGATCCCGCATCTTGATGGCCAGGCCGTCGAAGAACCACTGTTCGGCCGTGTTCGTATTGTCTTTGGTCCACAGCTGGATATTGGAGCCCGATTCGGCGCCGGTATGCGAGTGGACGGCATAGCCCGTATGGAAAGCCGGCACGATGTGTTTCTTATTCGACACATCGCTCACCGTCGTGGCGCCGTCGATCTCCCACTTCTGATTATTGTTTGTGTACTGGCAATCCCACAACTGGAGGTTGACATTGGAGGTCGATGCACTTCCATTAGCGGCGTCAAAACATTTGTCCGAGTTTACCCCGGAGTGGATTGTTTGATAGAGACCGTTGTACACCCAAAACTGATTGGCATTGCCTGCCTGACAATCCCACAGTTGGATGTTGGTGCCGTTATTGGTATTTCCACCATCCAGGTCCAGGCATTTATTGGTACTTACCCTCGAACGGATCGTACGATCTGCTAGGGGAAAGAACCACTGTTGATTGGAGTTGCCGGTACAAGAATACGATAGAATGTTATTGCCGTTGCTCGTGCTGCTGCCGTAGTCGTCAATGCATTTATTGGTGTTATAGGAAAACTGGATCGATTTAAAAGGAGGACCATCGAAAAACTTGTAATCGACAAATCCATCTCCAGGTGATGTAGTTGTTCCATTCACTACAGCATAGCCTATTTTCGCATAGGTTGCATGGTAAAAGCTGCCACCCCCTCCCCCGGGGAGCTTATCCGTAATATCTTCGTTTTTTTCGTCTGAATTCGGAATATCACCTCCCTTGTATCCACCACCACCACCGGTACGATAGCTTGCTTTGTTTAGAGTACTTCCTCCACCGCCAAAGCCCCATCCGCTATTCTGGCCGCCACTTCCTCCGGTTGGGGCACCACTATCCGGCCCTCCGGTCCAACCCGGGTAGCCACCCCACATTGTTGTCGATTTATCGGTCATACTTCCGCCTTGCGAGAATGCACCTCCTCCTCCTCCGGCCATATAGGGATTCTCTGTAAATCCAACATTTTCATATTGAACGACATTTCCACCAATACCCGTTGATGAAGTGGGCAGCGTAGCTACTATATCCCCACCGGGGGTGCCGTCGTAACTATGATTGCAACAGTTCCCCATGCCTCCCGAGCCGGCTCCGGCTACTGCTAAAAGTTGCCATTTGTCATTTTGCTCCGGCCCCTTAAAAGCCAGTCCGGTGCCGCCTCCACTACCAGCGCCGTGAAAGTCAGAGCCACTTGTAGACCTTTCACCACCTTTTTCTCCTACAATAAATCGCAGAGTTGAACCAACAGGGAGTTGGCCGGTGCCATTTCCTACCTCAACCACAAGCACCACGGTAGCCCCCTCACCCCCGGCGGCCCACTTTTGATAAGTTGAGCGGCGAAAACGGCCCCCATCTGCGCCTTCCAACTTCAGATACAGGTATTGCCCTTCCGTAGATTGCGGGATCTTTAAATCCAGATATGCACGATTCTGATAGGGCACAGTGTGGGCTGCTCCATCCGCTAAAAGTTGTCCGGAATTATCATGGTAGCTTTGGGCTTTTAGTGAGGGCATAATAATGCCTAAAAGTAATAACGCAAGAATTGCAATGGTTTCAATTTTTAATGCTGACTTTTTCATTTTTATGGTTTTGAATCCTTTTTAATGGTTTGATGACACAAAAGTGCATGCTTTGTCCAGCTCAAAATTTGACTATTGTCTTGAGTTTTTGGACGGTTGTTTAGTATTAAAAGTAGGTATATACGATGCGCCTACTTATTCCTGGATCAGGAACTGCTGCGCAGCTGATCCATTGCAATCGTAAATATTTACATTAGACCGCTTGCCGTACACACCGTCAGCATTTTTCTCGATCTGCATGCACTTATCCGGGTTGACCACCGAGCGGATTGATTTCGTCATCCCGTCGTAGAGCCATTTCTGGGCATTGGTACCGTTGCAGGTATACAACTGGATGTTGTTGCCGTTAGAGGTATTGCTCTGGCTGAGGTCAATGCACTGGTTTTGGTGATCGCGCATCTTGATGGCCAGGCCGTCGAAATACCACTGTTCGGCGTAGTTGGTATTGTCTTTGGTCCACAGCTGGATATTGGAGCCCGATACTTCGGCGTTACTGGAGTGGACTGCAAAGCCAGTATGAAAAGCCGGGATGATGTGTTTCATGTTTGCCGAATTGCTCACCGTTGTAGCACCGGCGATATTCCACTTTTGGTTATTGTTGGCATATTGGCAATCCCATAATTGGATATTGACACTCGCACTCGGGTTAGCAGTCCCGTTTGAGGCATCAATGCATTTATCCGAATTCACACCCGAGTGGACGGTCTTATGGATCCCGTTGTACACCCACTTTTGAGCACTGGTGCCGTTGCAGTCCCACAACTGGATATTATTGCCATTGGAAGTATTGCTGCTGCTCAGGTCCAGGCATTTAGCGGTATTCAATTTCGATCGGATCGTGCGATCTTCCGAATAAAAGTACCACTTTTGCGCGTCGGTGCCGATCCAATTGTCCGTCTGAATGTTCGTACCGTTGTCGGTCCTGTTGGTATAGGGGGTTATGCACAAAAGGATATTGTAGACGGGTCGGATACTTATGACTGGCGATTCATCGACCAATTCCAACGAAGCATATCCGTTTTCGGGGCTGGTGGTGGTGCCCCGCTCTACAGGTAATACGTAGTCGTTTTGCATGGATGTATTCACATAGCTGGTTCCTCCGGCAGCGTGATCATCACTATAACCGTTTGGACCTCCTAAGTCTCCACCAGTGTAACCACCGCCTCCCCCTGGTTCACATGACGTTGCATTCCCGTCACCACCGGCGCCAAAACCAAAACCTCCTTGTGGGCCGTCACCTACACAATTTCCTCCGGTCGGCTCTCCTGTATCTGGCCCTCCTGACCAGCCGGCTTTGGCATGTTCACCGTACACATATTTAGGGTCCATTCCAGTTCCGTCCTTCTGTCGTGCGTCATCGCCAAATGCCCCGCCTCCTCCACCTGCCGTAGTGGAAGAGGTACCCCCCAATCCATCTCCTTCCTCTCCTTCGATATAGGCGGGACCTGGGTTCCCCGTATCTTTGCCGGTGAGCCAGCTATGGCCAGCTCCACCGCCACCCCCGGCGACCATCAGCAGGATCCACTCTTGAGTGCCCACTTCTTTATAGGCAATGCCTGTTCCTCCGCCGCCACCGGCGCCGGTGCTTCCGGCAGTCAGTCTGGATTCTCCGCTTTCTCCTACAATAAATCGCAGCGTAGAACCTGGCTTCAGGTTATTAGAAGCATTTCCAATTTTGAAATAAGCTTTTAGTAAGCCCCCTCTGCCGCCGCCGACTTGAAAATCTGTAAGAAGATTCTTAAAATGGATCCTTCCGCCATCCCCGCCAACGGCCGTCAATACTGCGTATTTCTTGGTAGTTTGAGGAATGACGTAATCATGGTAGGTACCCTCGTACTGGAAAGTGGCATCTTGTGCCGTTAGCTGAACGGCACTTCCATAACAGAAAAGCACCAGGATGGACACTATTCTTGAAAAGCGTTTGAAGAATCTATTCTTGTCTTTCATGATTTTTAGCTTTTTATGATGAAATCGATTTAATGCAAAGTTGCAGCCTTGGGGACGATGGAACTTTTACTATTGTTTCGATTTCTTGGACTATTGTTTTGAAAGAAAGGCCTGGTTAAAAAAATGCTCCGGCACAGGGTTGATTCCTGTACCGGAGCACGTTCAAAAAGATTACAGGGAACTTTATTCCTTACTCCTGGATCAAAAACTGCTGCACGTCCGATCCATTGCAATCCTGGATATCCACATTCGCTCGCTTGCCGTACACACCATCTGAGTTTTTCTCGATCTGCATACACTTATCCGGGTTGACGACCGAGTGGATCGCTTTCGTCATCCCGTCGTAGATCCATTTCTGCGCGTTGGTGCCGTTGCAGGTGTACAACTGGATGTTGTTGCCGTTCGAGGTATTGCTCTGGCTGAGATCGATGCACAGATTTTGGTTACTTCGCATTTTGATGGCCAGGCCGTCGAAGTACCACTGTTCGGCCGTATTGGTATTGTCTTTGGTCCACAGTTGGATGTTGGAACCCGATTCAGCGCCGGTATGGGAGTGCAGGGCAAAGCTGGTAGCCCGCACTGGTACGATGTGTTTCATGGTAGACTTTGATGATACCGTTGTGGCTCCATCGATGGCCCACTGCTGCGCGCCGATCTCTTTGCAATCCCAGAGCTGGATGTTGTTCCCGTTGCTGGTGATGCCGTTGACCAGATCCAGGCATTTTTCCGAGTTTACCTTTGAGCGGATGTTTTTAGTCAGGCCGTCGTAAACCCATTTCTGGGCGTCGGTGCCATTACAATCCCAGAGTTGGATATTGGTACCGTTAGCGGTGTTGCTATGGTCCAGATCCAGGCATTTGTCCGTGTGATTGGCCAGGTGGATCTCTGAATCGCTTAATATCCAGATCTGATTGGGATTATTATCCATACATTCCCACAGTAGGATATTGTTGCCGTTCTGCAGGCCGCCACCTCGGTTATCAATGCACTTGTTCAGCGCTTTGTTTAATTGAATAGTGTGTAAGGTATAAGGAAAAGGGGCGATCTCCCAGGCTCGTTCCAGGGAACTAATACCGAAGACCTTGATCTCGCCATGACTGGGCTCCATTGTTGGGTCATTTTTCCACCGGAGGGTAAAGGCAGGATTAAGGTAAGTATTGTCGATATAGCTTCCTGCACCCCCGCCATTGTAACCTTCTCCGCCACCGCCACCGCCGGAATAACCACCGCCGCCACCGCCGGCCCCGTCACGCATAAATCCCTCATTATAACCAGATCCGCCTCCGCCAAATCCATAACCGCCTTCGAGATGATCACCACTACCACTGGATGAACCTCCTACCGGCTCTCCGGCAGCGTTCATCCCGGCAGCGCCGTCCGAGTCGTATTTCTTATAACCTGTGGGATGGCTCGCACCTCCCTTATCGTAAGCGTGCAGGCCGGAGCCATAAGCGCCGCCACCGGCGCCCCCATCCGTCTTGCCATCTATGGCTCCCATGCCGTCAGTGCCGCCGGCAGATGTATCACTGGTGTATTTACCTGCATTATCCGGATCATTTCCGGAACCGTAACCGTTCTCCCAGATGTTGGCGCTACTGCCGGTGTGATCTTTTCCGGCGCCGCCGCCACCGCCGGCTACCATCAGGATATGCCAATTGGTCGAATCTTTTCCAAGCCAGGCTACTGCGGTACCACCGCCACCACTGCCGAACTGCCCCCGGCTGCGTCCGCTACGGCCGGGAATGAAACGCAGGGTAGAACCTGGCCTTAATTCCCCAGGATTACTCCCAATCGGGATGAGCGCCCAGAGTTCGGCGCCACCGCCGCCGCCTTTTCCCACATTATTGCCGGCGCCGCCGTCTCCACCCCTGGCATACACATAAAGTATTTTGCTCGTAACGTTCTGCGGAAGGATATAGTCATAATAGTGGGTGGCATCTGATTCTGAATAGGTTAAAGTCGTATTGACCATGTTGAGAGAGGGCTGGCCGCTTGCCGCCATACTCGACAGCAGCAGGAAATACAGGGCCAGGTACCTGGCTATTTTGAACTGGTTCTTTAACTTTTTCATTTTAATCGTTTTTTTTCTTTTAGACTTTTTTCTGACTCTTGTTCGAAAATGTACCTAATGCAAAAGTGCAGCGGATAAGCTTGAAGTTTTTGCATCATTGTTTTGAATAATTGGACTATTGTTTAAAAGGAATTGGGCGAAAAAAATGCTCCGGCACATTACTAAGTAGTCGGGCATATTTAGAGTGTGTTCAAATTTCGTTTTTGGAGATGAAAATAGTCCGTTTTTTGGTTAGACAAGGCGCCGAAACGGGAGCATACCCATAGGTACGTGACTGTTTCGGCAACGAAGTATAAGCGAAAAAGGGGCATTTTCAACCCGAAGTATGAAATTTGAACACACTCTTTATTCACGTATAAAAAGGCAGGTTCAATTTAAGCGGCAATGGGAAATTGCCGCTTAAAGAGGGCTTCAAGCGCTAATTTTCCATTAGCGCTTGAATTATTACTTACTTAAGCGGTATGCAATTATTGATAGTACACCGCTAAGCTCTGAACCGAAGTATTTTCAACGGTTTAGAGGAAAGCTTTATTCACTATCGCAGGGCTATATACGCTCCGGATAACGCATATCCTCCACCATCTCCTGAATACCGGCCGGGGGAGCCTCATAGAACCGCGCCACGGCGAGCGTAACCACAAAGCTCAGGATCATGCCCGGTAATCCAACCCCCTGAGCGGAAATGCCGAACAGGTAATCCTCCGGATCCCCGCCCATAAACCGGAAGTAAACGATGTACGACAGCGAAAATGCCAATCCGGCCAGCATCCCGGCTATGACCCCTTGCTTATTCATTTTCTTAGAAAAGACCCCCAGGAAAATGGCGGGAAACAGAGCCGAAGCCGCAATGCCGAAGGCCAGCGCGATGGTTTCCATAACGAAACCGGGCGGATGGATCCCGAAATAGATGCCCACGCCAATGGCGAAGGTGGAACAGATCCTCGCTGCCAGCAGTTCCTGCCGGTCAGACATACGGGGCGCGAATTGCTTTTTCAGCAGATCGTGAGAAATGGCGGTGGAGATGACCAGCAACAGCCCCGCCGCCGTGGATAAAGCAGCGGCCAGCCCGCCGGCCGCAACCAGGGCAATCACCCAGGCCGGTAATTGGGCGATCTCGGGGCTGGCCAGAAAAAGAATATCCCGGTCGATGGCCAGTTCATTATTTGCTCCGGCCAGATATTGAATGATGCCGTCTCCGTTCAGGTCAGTATATTTGATCAGGCCGATGCCTTCCCAGGTGTTAAACCACTGGGGTACATTGGCGTAAGGCTGATGGTTGATCGCTTCCAGAAAATAGGTTCTTGCAAAAGCCCCTACCGCCGGGATACACAGGAAGAGGATGGTGATGAACAACAAGGCATAGCCGACCGACTTGCGGGCGTCACTGACTTTCGGGACCGTAAAAAACCGGATGATCACATGGGGCATACCGGCCGTCCCGATCATGAGCGTGAGGGCCATGGCGGTCAGGTTGAGGGTGGCGCTTCGTTGAGCGGTAAATTCCCTGAAGCCGAACTCTTTTTCCAACCCATTGAGCCGATCGATAAAATGGACGCTGCCATCCGCTACCGTATCACCCAGGCCTAAAAAGGGAATGGGGTTATTGGTCAGTAGAATAGAAAGAAAGATGGAAGGGACCAAAAAAGCGAAGATCAGCACACAATACTGAGCTACCTGCGTGTAGGTAATCCCCTTCATGCCGCCCCAAACCGCATAAAGGAAAACGATGCCGGCGCCTACATAAACCCCCGTATCAATACTCATCTCCAAAAAGCGGGAAAAGACGACTCCAACTCCCCGCATTTGTCCGGCCAGGTAAGTGAACGAAATAATCGTCGCACAGATGACCGCAAGGGTCCGGGCCGTATTGGAATAGTAGCGATCGCCAATAAAAGCGGGGATGGTATATTTCCCGAATTTTCTCAGATACGGAGCGATCAGCAAGGCTAGCAATACAAACCCTCCGGATCCGCCCAACAAATAAACCGCTCCGTCATAGCCCATGAAGGAAACGATGCCCGGCAGAGAGATAAAGGTTGCCGCCGACATCCAGTCGGCAGCCGTGGCCATTCCATTGGCCAATGGAGAAACACCGCTGCCGGCTACGTAAAAATCGTGAGTCGAGCTGGCTTTACTCCCATAGGCGATGATAGCGTACAAGGTGAAAGAAGCGCCTACGAAGATCAGGGTCAGGGTTTGGACTTCCATGGGATTATCGGTTTTCGGCTCTAAATTGTCTGTCTAATCGGTTCATCAGCCGGACGTACACGAAGATCAGGAGTACAAATACGATCATAGAACCCTGCATAGCAAACCAAAAACCCAATGGGAAACCGCCCAGCTTAATGGCATTCAGCTGATGGACGAAAACGATCGAACATAAAATGCTAACCGCAAACCATATGCTTAAAAGCACCAGGAGGTATTTGGTCTTCGTTTGCCAGTATTTTTTCTTGTCCATTTTCTTACTTTAATTTTTTGATTTCACCGCCGAAACCTGAAATATCCTCGGCAGGCTCATGATCGTAAGTTCATCAGCCCGGAACGCTTTCAGCTCCCGGACCGTTTCCCTGATCTCCGCTTCCCCGGCCAGGCCTTCCTGCAGAAGGGCGCCCGCAATGCCCTCCATGGTAATTTCAGCCATTAACTTCCCTTCTTCCTGGGTATGGACAGGCTGCACGACCTGGACGGAGATCTCCTGAAACCCCGCCTGCTGCAGCAATTGATGCAACTTCCGGCCAATATTGGCGTCCGCTCCGCGGGCTTCCAGCAAGGATTGGTACAAGCGCACATAGGCATCAAAAGCATCAGAGGCGGGATAGCAGAAGTGCCCGGAAAAATCGGTGTCTTCCAGCAGTACCCGGCCACCGGGAACCAGCCCTCTGAAGATATTGTCCAATACCTTAGCCGGATCATGTAGATGAGAAAGCAAAAAGCGGGAATAGACGGCATGATAGCTGTCAATATCGGCAAGATCGTAGGCGTCGAAACGGCCGAATTGTATGTTTTTCGCCTGTTGACGGCGGGCCGCTTCCTGTGCCGAGGAGATGTTTACTGAGTCCATGTCGAGGCCGGAAATCTCGCCCCGGCCCTGCATGCGTTTGGCAATGTCGAGGGTTACTGTTCCACCGCCGCATCCGAGGTCCAGACAACTGCCGAAGAAGGCCGATTGGTGGCGATCCAGGAACCCGCCGGTTGTGGCGCCTACCGTGCGGGACAGGATGGCCAGCCGCTCATTGCCCGCTTTACCACCGTGGATGGAATATTCGTTCATCAGATGGACATTTTCAGTTGTTAACAATCATTCGCCTTTTAGGAACTTATACCGGATATAGCCATCACCAGTATTATTGGTATTTCCGTTCTCGATCACTTCAACCTTGTCCGGGAAAAAGCCCGTTTTATTTACAAAACTTCCACCGCCGCCGCCGCCGTATCCTTGCATGCCGGCTCCGCCGCCGGAATAACCGCCACCGCCGCCACCGCCTTCCAGGCCGGAACCACCGCCGCCAAAGCCCCACCCTCCTTGGTGGCCTTCTTTATCGATGCCTCCCAGGCCTCCCAGCGGTTGTCCGTTAAGCCGGTAATCCTTCCAGCCGGCAGTGCCGTGGTAGAGTACGCCCTGCGTATGCACACCATCATCAAATGCGCCGCCACCACCGCCGGTGCGCTCATTAGAATGCCCGCCACGGCCTTGCTCTCCGCCCTTGGCCATCAAATCCCTGTAGTGTTGGCCGCCCAAACCGTTTTCTGTGGAAGCGCCAGGATATCCGGCATTCCATTCCATTTCATTAGGGCCGTCCGGAAAGCGCACCGCGCCGCCGCCACCGCCGCCGGCAACCATCAGGATGGCCCAGGCCGTGCCGCTGTCTTTAGAAATCAATATAGCGGTACCGCCACCGCCGCCGGCACCGTACCCACCGCTGTTCAGCAAGTCATACTTGGCCCAGTGCCCGCGGTTGCCGATGACGAAACGCAGGATCGCTCCGGGAGGTATGCTGCGGCCACGGCCAACGGAATAGATCGCGGTGGCCATGGCGCCTTCCCCTCCGTTGACCCGTTTGGTACGTACCGTTTCGAAATGATCGTGATATTGATACTCTATCCAGCCACCGTCGGCGCCTACCGCCTCCAGGATAAGCTGATCACCATCCGCTTGTTCGGGAACGAAGTAATCTACAAACCGTTCTCCGTTGGCCAGCACGGTTTGTACCTTCCCGTCGGTAATAAGTGGTTGAGTATTTTCCTGCGCGATCACTGATCCAAAACAGAAGAATAGCCCCAAAACGGTGTAAAATCTTCCTGAAGTGATACTGGCTGGTTTGTCGTTAAGAAGTTGTCGCATTTTATCCTGATTTTATGTTTTCAGTATGGTTATTTTCTAAGTATTATACCCAAAGCAAAGTGGTTGGGAATTTGTTGAGCCTCAAATACTTTGCTTTGGGACAGGCCGACACGAAATAGTCTTCAAATCATTTCGTCGTCGGTATAAATCGAGATAAAGATGCAGCTTGCCAGGCTGATCAATTTTGACTATTGTTTCAAGTTTTAGGATTATTGTTTAATCGCATTGATCGTATATTCAGGCCTTTAGCAGGTGGGAAAGAAAGGCGGGGAAAAGATCTGCGAACAGCCTCCTCCCCGCAAAATCAATGATACTTCTTTAGTGCTTGTTTGGAGGCAGGAAAAGTTTGGTTGGGTAGCTTCCATTTCGAAAGCATAACATCGTTAATCCGTAGGCTACTCCACCCGGATCTCTTCCGCCGCAGGCGCCTGATGGAAATTGCCGTCAGGATCAGTGACTTCGGCAACGGCCTGATAAACTCCGGCCGGGAGCTGCCCGGAAAAAAGGTTCGCTGCAAAAAGGTATTGTGTATTGCTTTGCCCCTCTTCCATGGCCGTCAGGATGACTTCCGTACCGCCAGTTTCGTTTTTCAATAGTAGTTTCCCGGTGTATGCCCCGAAATTAGAGTTGAACAGGTCCTGCGCTTCCACCCGTATGGTAATCGTATCGGGCTCGGTTACAGCAAGCACCGTTTTGCTTAGGCTGACCGACTGGACCGTAGGGCTGCCGACCAGGGTAAAATCTGCCTCGAGGTTGGCATTGCCCAGAACCAGCTCCACCTGCTCAAAAACAGGCTGAAAGCCTATCTGGCTTATGGACAGGCTTACCTGGTCCCAGACTTCATTCAACTCATAGGCCCCTTCTGAATTTGTCGACGCGACGATGGTTGAGGGTGGGGAAATACCAGAGTTGTTTTCCGGAGCCTCAAAATTAGCCTCGATCTGGGCCCCTTTCAACGGGGAGCCATTGTTGTCAAATATGGCTCCGGAAATATTGCCGCGCACGGGGATAAAAACGGGGGGTCTTTCACAGGAAGTAAATAGCCCTGCTATAGATATCATGATGAGAAACAGTATCTTTTTCATGTCTTCAATTTTTTGAAAATTAGATTTTAGGCTAATTCCCCGAATTCCTTCGCCGGTTCTTTCGCATGGACTTTTTGGTGTTCTCGTACCTTAGGAAACCGGGGTCCTCCTCGATAATTTCCTCGACTTCACGCTCAAAAGGGGTCATATCACGAATGTTTTTGTATTCGGACAGGTTGCCAATGGGATGTAAATAAGGGGTTATATACATTACCCTTTCCACATAGTTGGTCACCTTTCGTTTTTTCTTGAACAACAGGCCTAAAAGCGGTATATCTTTCAGCACAGGTATTCCGCCATCCAGGTCATTGGTTTCCTCAAGAATGAGCCCGCCGATGATCAGTGTCTCACCGTCGCGCACGTCCACAGAGGTGTTGATCCTGTTTTCTTCGATGAGGAATTCCCCGGCGGAGGAAAAGGGCAGGAACTCGGATACCGTGCCATCAATGGACAGGTGGATCAACGAATCATGAGTCGGTACCGGGGTGATGAACATTTCAATGCCGGCGTCGATGTTCTGAAGAGTAGTGGTGACGCCGTTGATGGTCGCCGTCTCGAGCGTGACGGTCCGACGGTCTTTAATGCTGAGATGAGCCTCCGAGCCGCTCTCTACTACAAGGTGAGGATTGGTCATCACCTTAGCCCGGTCTTCTGCAACCAGGGCACGAACATTGACCTGGAAAGAAGGCGTCAGCTTGGTAACGGCATTGAAGCCGAAGGATAGGTCCCCACCCTGAGCACCAGCCGTATAATTGATGTCTTTGAAATTGCCGGTAGTACCCTGGGTGATGTCGATGCCCCATTCAAAATCGTTTTCGTGGAAATACTCGACCAGCATAAATTCAATGGTGACCATCATCTGCTGGACGTCGAGCAGTTCGAGTTGGCTGAAGGCCTCCTGGAGCTGCAGGGAGTCGCCGACGAGGATCAGGCGGTTGCCCTCATGATGGTCATAGATCTGCACATCGGGATTGACCTGCTGGAATTTTTGCAGCACCACATCTGAGACGAGGTTCTTGATCTTGTACTCCTTAACGATTCGCTGGGCAAATAACCCTCCCGGCTGCATGAGCCAGATAAGCAGCACAAAGCCTGCTAAGAGATGTTTCGGTTTCATTTTTGTTGTATCATTGATTGTAAAATAATCGGACTTCTTTCCGGATAAAGATCCGGGGAATTCGGCCGGCCGTTTTGGACTATTGTTTCGAAAAGCCGGAGTATTGTTCACCAGAATGCTTAATCCAGCATTTGATTTTTTATCTGACGATGTAAGGAAAATGCAACGATCAGAGAAACTACCGCTGCGGCAATGATGTACCAGACAAAAGCCAGGTCGTCGTGTTCCTTTTTTATAAGCCAAACCGCTACCATGGGAACGGTGCCGCCGAAAATGGCGTAGGCCAGGTTATAGCCGACGCTAACGGCACTCACCCGGATATTTTTGGGGAACATTTCGGTCAGCGTCGCCGGGATGGGAGCCATATAAGCTGCGGCCAATACGGCCAGGCCAATCTCTCCGGCCAGGATCATCGTCTCATCGTGGTGATGCATCAACCAGAAGAGTGGGTAACCAAACAGAATAATTGCCACCGCGCCAGGAATGATCAACCGTTTGCGGCCGATGCGATCGGACAAGTGTGCGAAAAAGAGTATGGCAACCATAAATATCAGGAGGCTTACGGAATTTAAGCGCAGGGCCAGCGTTCGGGATTCCTCAACATAATCGACCAACCAGGTTACCACAAATACAAACAAGGCATAGAAAAAGATAGCGGAAAGCATATTCAGCCCACTCACCTGCACTACCTGGACCCAATTGCGGCGCAGCGTGCGTAAGGGATTTTCCTTTTCCTCCTGTTCGGATAAGGTCTCCGGCATGTGGCGGCGGATAAGGTATCCAATACCGGCTACCAGAATGCCAAACAGGAAAGGAATGCGCCATCCCCAACTCTGCAGTTGCGCTTCCGTCAGCATACCGGTAATGATCGAACCCAGAAAAGACCCCAACAAGATGCCGCCGATAGCTCCCATCATGGAAGTACTGGTAAACAAGCCGCGCTTTCCTTCCGGAGCACTTTCAGCCAGATAGACAATGGAACTGGTATATTCCCCTCCTACCGAAAGCCCCTGCAGCATACGCAGGAACACCAGAATGACGGCTGCACCCATGCCGATCTGAGCGTGGGTCGGTATCAGGCCGATCAGGAATGTGGGAACGGCCATTAGGAGTACAGAAAGATTGAGGGCGCGTTTTCGCCCAACCCGGTCACCGATGTATCCAAAAAGAGCTCCGCCCACCGGGCGCATCAGAAAACCAGCGGCAAAAGCACCGAACGATGCGATCAAAGAAGTCGTAGGGTCTTCCGCCGGAAAAAACAATTGGACTAAGACGGGAGCAAAGAATCCATAGATCGCAAAATCGTACCATTCCAGAATGTTTCCGGCAACGCCGGCCGTAATGGCCATGACCCTGCTTCTGGAAGAATGTTGCTGGACAGTAGTGTTCATTGTTCTGGTTTTTAAGCTGTTTCAGGATAAGCTCTGGGCCATGGAGTGGGTATGCTGCCAGCGCTTGCGAAAATTCTTCGGACAAGTGCCGAAGCTCTCATCAAAAACGCGGGTGAAATAACTGGGATCCCGGAATCCGACCTCAAAGGCGACCTGGGTAATACTCAGATCGGTCTGCACTAACAGATATTTAGCTCTCTGCAATTTGATGGAACGGATAAAGAAGGTGGTCGAAAGGCCGGTCCATTTCTTGAGTTTGTTGTGTATTTGGGAACGGCTGGCCCCGGCGTCCCGGCAAAGTTGATCTATACCGTATCTTTCATCATCGATGTGCGTTTCGATCAACTCCCTGATACGCGCTACGAAATGGATATGCTGTCCAGCGGTAAGATGCATGTTCGCGCCCAAAGCCGATTCAGGCTTTTTTCCTAATACATACATTTGGTGTTGTGTGGAAGCATCGAATTGACCTTCCTGTTCCACTACGGTATATAAAGCAGAGCGATTACTTTCCAGATTCTGGACATTGGGTTGAGCAATCATGGTACTTTAGTTTAGGTGATTTAGAGATCTGTTAGGAAATGATCTTTGAAGAACACATTGCAAAGTTGGAGAGGATCGGGAAGGCAGGCTTTCACTATTGTTTTTCCGTTTTGAACTATTGTTTTTGGGTTTGGACTATTGTTTTTGGGTTTGGACTATTGTTTTTGATTGAGTACCCAAAGCATTGATAATCAATTTGTTGTTCATGTATCAGAAAATCGTTCCCACTGTTGCTATTTCTGCCGGCTTGGTCAAAAAAAATGAACAAAAGACGATTTGCTCAAAATGGATTTGCTGGTTGGCAGGCAGGAAAAACAATAGTACAAATCGAAAAAACATAGGTGCAAACCGGAGAGTCTGCTTGCGAGGCTGGCAAAGTAGTGCAGAACACTGTGAGAGATAGCTGATTGTGAAGCTGACAGTCAAACCCACATTTGTTTGGAGAAACCGGCTTCCGATTCAGGATTTTTTGGAGGCTGTTTTACTACATCCGTATGGTAGGTTATCGGCTAAACCACGAGTGGGTTCATCAAACCCATTATCAAATGGGCCTAAACATCCACCACGGGATTAAGCAACGTGGCCTGTAAGCAGAAAAGAGCCCTTGGTGATACCAGAAAGGATCAACCAACTCTTAGTGTACTTCTGGTGGGCACTGCAAACAATCCAACCTCTTCCTAGAATCCAATCCTTATAAGAAGCCCGCATCTTCTCCTTTGAGTAACGGCCTACTTTCAAATGGCCCTACGGTTACCACGAGAATAAAAACAGCGGCGGAAGCAACAGTAACATACAAGCCACGATAAGGATAAGCAGCAGGGGCGTAAACCATTTGATCCAGACATTGTAAGGTACTTTCGCTACCGCCAGAATGCCCATCGTTACCCCGCTGGTAGGAATGATCATATTGATCAGCCCATCACCAAACTGGAAGGCCAGTACTGCCGTTTGCCGGCTGATGCCCAGCAAGTCGCTAAGCGGCGCCATAATGGGCATGGTGAGGGCGGCTTGTCCGGATCCGGAGGGCACAAAGAAGTTGAGGAAGGTCTGGAAAATGAACATGATCTCTACAGTGATGGCCTGAGGCAGGCCTTCGGAAGCGGCAGCGATACCATTGAGGATGGTGTCTATGATGCGGCCGTCTTCGGCAATGACGATCAGTCCCTTGGCAAGCCCAATGACCAGGGCGGCCGTTATCATATCCCGGGCGCCATCCTTGAATGCTTCCACTGCGCCCTCCAAGTCGAGCTTGCCGACGATCGCCGCGGCAACGCCCATGGCGATGAACAACGCGGAGATCTCGTCGATGTACCAATGCCAGCTGCTGACGCCGATAACGAGCAATGCCAGGGCCGCCGCCAGGATGAACAACACCAGTTTATGCCGGGTAGTAAACCCTTCTCCTTCCTCGTCATCGAGGTGGGAAATATCCCGCTCCCCGTCAATTTCATACATGGGGCTGATGGTTTTATCTTTTTCTACCCGCCGGGCATAACGCATGATGTAGACAATAGCAATGATGGTGACGATACCCCATACGATCAGCCGATAGCCCATGCCGCTGGCGGGCGCCAGTTCGGCAATACCCTGGGCCACGCCGATGGTGAACGGATTGATGAAAGCTCCTGCGAAACCTACCCCCGCGCCGACAAAGGAAATGGAAAGCCCTACGATAGAGTCGTAACCCAACGCCAGGCTCAGCGGAATGGTGATCAGCACAAAGACCAGCACCTCTTCACACATGCCGAAAGTGGCCCCCGCCAGAGAGAACAGGGTGATGATCAACGGGATGATCCACTTTTTGTAACCCGGCTTGCGTTCGCTCAGCTTGATGATGTCGCGCAGGCCTGCGTCCACCGCGCCGGTACGGGTGAGGATGTTGAATGCCCCGCCGACCAGGAAGACAAAGCCGATGATCTGCGCGGCCGAGATGAACCCCCGGATGGGCCCCATGAAGAAGTCGCCGATACCCTGGGGCGCCGGCTCTACCTTATGATAGGAACCGGCAACGATAACCTGCCGCCCGGCTACCTCCGCCCGGTTGAATTCACCGGCGGGCACGATCCAGGTGAGGAGGACAAAGCCCAGCATAATGGCCATGATGATGACAATGCTATCCGGGAATTTCTTGAAGAGCTTCATAGGAGGAGGTGTTTGTCGGTGGTTTTTTCAAACATAGGAAGTTTTGGGGAAAATCTGGGTAAAGTGCATGGCAAAGTAGCGTAAAGAGCCGCCTTATTGCCAGTTACGCCGCCTCTTCATCCAGGAAGAGGGAAAATAAAAGGGAGAAGGGGCTGCATGTCAAACTGCAGCTGCCCTGAAATTGTATCTATAAATGCTTATATTGTTTGAAAATTTGCTTTTATGGCATCAAGTGCTGAGCTGGAAACCCAAATCATTGACCCCATTAGAGAAATAGCTGAACTGGGGCCACTGATCCTGGACAAAGCCTTGTCTAAGGAAGAATTCGCTTTGCTTTCCGCTCGTTATCCTGACTTGCGAATGGAACGTGAGAAGACTGGAAAAATCAAGATTATGTCACCCGTTAAAGGAGGTTCAGGCAACCGGGAATCCATCGTCATTTTTTTTCTTACGCTGTGGTGGTTTCAAAACAGGAAGGGAAAAACCTATAGTTCAGCAACGGGTTTTGAAATGCCGGATGGTGCAATAAAAAGCCCGGATTGCGCCTGGGTAAGCTCTGATAAGCTCGCTAAACTTACAACCGAAGAGCAGGAAAATGATTTCGTGAAGGTAATTCCCGATTTGGTTGTTGAAGTACGCTCTCAGACAGACGCCCTATCTAAATTAAAAAAGAAAGTGAAAGACACTTGGGTCAAAAATGGCGTCCGCCTGGCCTGGCTGATCGATCCCTACGAAGAGAAGGCCTACATCTATCGCGCCAATGGGGAGGTGGAGATCCTCTCCGGCTTCGAAGGTAAAAAACTCACCGGGGAAGAGGTGATGCCGGGCATGGAACTGCTATTGGAAGAGCTGCGGATCGCAGGTAAATAGAACCCGACCCCCACCCTTTGTTATCCTTTCACCAATTTTTTCACCAGCACCCTTCCTGCTATTTTCACCTCGAGGAAGTATATTCCGCCTGCCAACCCTTTCAGGCTGAGTTCCCGCACTGGCCCGTCTTTCCGCAGCAGCACCTGCCCGCAGGCGCTGCGCAGCTCGACGCCTTCAACCGGTTTGCCGGCCGGCCATTTCAGGTAAAGCTGTTCTGAGGCTGGGTTAGGGAAGATATGCAGTTGCCGGGACAGGGCAGCATCGGCTGTACCATTCAGCACAGCCCCACAATCCGGCCCGGTATCAAAGGCCCGCATCAGTTCTCCATCCTGGACATACCAGTTCTGCCATTCTCCCCCGATGCCGGTTTGCCAGTCGGACAGGTCGAAGACGCCCTCGCCACTGGTGCGGGCGGGCACGGCGTACACTTTAACAGCGCTGTGCCCCCGGTCCCAGGCCAGGGGAACCCCTTCCTCCATGGTTTCGGGCAGGAACTCGTCCTGGCAGTTGGCCTGCAGGAAAAAGACGTAATCTTCTTCGTACTCGGGGTATTCGCCGAAAGCCTGCGCCAGCCCGAACTCATCGATGGCCACTGCCGTGTATTCGTTGGCGGCAATGCCGAAGGATCGGGTATTGTATTCCCGGGCGATGCGCGCCAGCATGCCTACGTGGCGCCCCGGGCGCTCCCGCTGCTCGTAGTGGGTGTCGGTGACCAGGTATTGTGTGAAAGGGACGTCCAGGAAATCGTTACAGCCCAGGATCTCGTAATCCGGGTGGTAAGGGTTGCTGAGGGCTTCTTCTGCGTCGAGGGAGGAACCGGAAGGGGTGTAATAACATTGCCCCAGGATGGCCATGCCGGCGCTGATGCCGCCCACCGTGACACCCTTCTCGTTGATCAGGTAATTGATGGCCTCCTCCACCGGCGTATCCTTCCAGTAGGAATAATAGTCGAACTGGTCGCCGCCGGCAATGAACAGGCATTCGGCGTTGCGGATGCGGCTGAGTACGTAGGGGTCATCGGCCGCCTCGCCGGATTCGAATCGAATGGTCTCCACAGAGTTGACCGCTACGCCCAGGTCTTCATAGAAATAGAGGTTGTAGTCGTCTTGTCCACTTGCGCGGATGACGACCACATCGCCGCCCCCGGCGCGGGCGAGCATCCATTGCATGGCCTGGTCATTGTCGCCGCCACCGCCGCCCATAACAATGCCAGGCAGCGTGTTGCCGGGCTGCACATCGGCCGTGTCGCCGACGGCCCAGTAGGTGTAACTCTGGCTGAAACCAGAGATAGCAGTCGTCAGGATCGGGATCAGAAGAAAGTAGATGCGATAGCGCATGGGGTTGATTTTTGGCAGGTTGAAGTTGCGTTCGGAACTTATTCGGGGCATTTTCAAATAAAGGCAGCCCCTCCCGGGGGAGGGCGCTGCCTGATTATAAAAGGGAATCTACGAATTAATTTCTTACGATCATTTTTACCGTGCCGATCTTTTTGTCAGAACGGATGGATACGATATATGTTCCAGCGGCCAGTTGGCTTACGTCGATCGGGGCCTGATTGTTGCCCGTAGGGCGATTGCCCTGGGGCAGGGATACCAGGGTGCGGCCCGTCATATCCTGGATGGCGAGTTCGACCCGGGAAGCGTCCTGCAGGGTATAGGAAAGCTGAACCGTTCCGTAGCTTGCCGGGTTGGGCGCCAGCTTCATGGCGAAGGCATCGTTATCCACCTCACGAACAGCTGTCGTGACGACCCCGGACACGGAAATGTTGTCGATCCACAGGCCGTAGCCATTGGTGTTGGTCACATTGCGGAAGGCGATGTGCACCGACTGGCCGGCATAGGCGGAGAGGTCGAGGGCACGGTCCTGGAAGGTGCTGGGCACCGCTTGCTCTGTCCATAGGATCTCGCCGTCGTTGCCAAAACTTTCCACGGTGGCGTCGCCGGTATTGACGAGGACCTGGTAGTCATCGGGGAAGTCGCCGCTGGAGGTGGCCGATTTAACCTGGAAGTTGAGCTCTGCGCCCGCGCCCAGGGCGAGTTTCGGCAGGATCATCCAGTCATCAGCGGGCCCGACCTCGTTTCCGTTTGCATCTTCGTACCAGGAGATGCTCAACGCACCGAAGCCCTCGAAGGTGGAACTGGTAGAAACGATCCAGGCGGTATCCCTCCAGCCGATATCTTCATCCAGGGCGGGGGTCAGCATATCGACATTGTAAAGGGTGAAATCTTCCGGCATCAGGCCATCTTCAAAATCATAGGTAATGGTTTCCTGAGCCTGAGCGATGCCCACACTTAACAGTAGGGCCAACGCAAGTTGTACTGCTTTTCTCATAATGCAGAAAGGTTTTGGTTATAGAAAATGATAGAATTATCGAATGACGGGCCAAGCAGCGTGGCTTGAACCATTTTCGAGAAGAAGAGGAGAGCGGTTAAAGTCTAGCAATCGAAAATAGGCTGGAGTCCCATCAGGCTGAGCTGCTTGTGGGAAGGGATAGATGGTTTGATAACGCTATGGAAGTAAATGTTATCCATAATAGATGGCCTAAATCTGCTGTAAGTATACAAAAAAAAAGCTTGACAAGTCAAGGCGCCAGGCTGAAAACCTGGTGAATACATTTGGTATTTCATCCCAAAGTCTCTAATTTGGAATCTCAAATTCAGCTCATTTATGCAGATCCAGAGGTCTATCATTCCGGTCAAGACGACGGCTCTCCGCCTGGAGACGCCCAGCCTCAGTGGTTTGCAGCCCATCTTCGATTGTTAGTATTCCTTTCATTCCGCTTTTCAGGGCATTTTGTTTTTCTGATCAATAGGGATATGGGTTTCCTGTTCCTGTCCGGCGTTGCCCTGTGAGAGCGGCCTGGCTTTCAGCCTTTTTATTTCCGACACCGGAAAATTCTCATCACCAAAAAACATAAGTATGAAACATTGGCGAATACTCCTGATATCCGCCGTTTGCCTGGGGTGGGCTAGCTTTGCCCTGGGCCAGCGCACCATCACCGGCACTGTTACTGACGCCGAGACCGGAGAGCCGCTCATCGGAGCCAACGTCCTGATCCTGGGCGCCTCCTCCGGAGCGGTAACCGACTTGGACGGTAAGTACGAACTGAAAGTTTCATCCGAGGCAAAACAGCTGGAGTATTCCTACACCGGCTACACGCCCAAAGTAATAGAGATCGGCGCTCAAAGCGTGATCGATATCCAGCTGGCCGCCGGCCAGGTACTGGATGAAGTAGTGGTCGTAGGATACGGCACCCAGAAGAGAAAAGACGTTTCCAGCGCTATCGAGTCCCTCAGCGCCGAGGATGTAAAAGACGTACCTGCGGCGAGTTTCGAGGCGGCCATTCAGGGCAAGGCCAGCGGTGTGAACATTAGCAGCCCTTCAGGTACCCCGGGTGGGGCCATCAATGTCAATATCCGGGGCGTCACCTCCATTGGCGCCAGCAGCCAGCCCCTGTTCATTATCGACGGTATACCGGTCGTTTCCCGCAACAACTCCGCCCTCAACCAGAACATCCAGCCGGTCAACCCGCTGGCCGACCTCAATCCAAACGACATTGAATCCATTACCATTCTGAAGGACGCTTCGGCGGCTTCCATCTACGGGTCCCGGGGCGCCAACGGCGTCATACTGATCACGACCAAGCGGGGCAGGAGCGATAAAACACAGGTCAATGCAGGGTATTATAAAGGGTTCTCCACGATCACCAACGTACCCGAAATGATGAACGCCCGGGAATTTGTCCGCTTCCTCAATATTGCCGCCGAGAATGACGGCCTCGGGGCCGGTTATTTCAACGATAATTTCGGTTTCGACCCCGACGGCCCCGGCGCCAATATACAAACGACCGACATCTATGACGCCATTTTCCGTACAGGGCAGATCGACAATGCCGACCTGAGCGTTCAGGGGGGCAATGATAAGACCCAGTTCTACCTCAGCGGCAACTTCTTCAACCAGTCGGGGATACAGATCGGACAGGAATTCCGGCGCCTCAGCACCCGCCTGAACCTCGACCATCGCCTCAACGAAAAGATCAAGGTAGGGGCCAACTTCGCCGTCAACCGCTCTAACCACCGGCGCACCATCAACGAAAATGATGAGTACGGAGTGGTGATCAACGCGCAGGCCTGGGACCCCTCGGCGCCCATTTACGAGGCGGATGGCAGCTATGCCAACCCTTTCAATTACAATACCTGGTGGCCGCTGGACAATCCCGTGCTGATCGCCCTGGAGTACAAGAACCGGTCGATTTCTTCCCGACTGCAAAGCTCCTTGTTCGGGCAGTACGAGATCATCCCGGGACTTACCCTCAAATCGGTTTGGTCGGCAGACCTCAACACCCTCAATGAAGAATCGTACACCCCAACCTTCAGCAATAAGACAAGCATCGGCCAGGGCATTTTCGCCACCTGGGAGGAATTATCCTGGCAAACGGAAAATACCCTCAATTTTACCCGGGTGCTGGGCGATCACAGCTTCAACCTGATCGGTGGTTTCTCTGCCCAGGAGATCAAAGCCGTTTTTTCCGATATGGAAGGTTCCGGTTACTCCACCAATGAGACGCCCAGCATTTCGGCTGCCGCCAATATTGTATTTGCCTCCACCGGCAAGCGGCGGTCCAGCCTGCTTTCCTACCTGGGGCGGTTCAATTATGGCTTCAAGGGGCGCTACCTGGCTACCTTTACGGTGCGGGCCGACGGCTCCTCCCGATTCGGGAAGAACAACCGCTACGGCTATTTCCCCTCGGGCTCCCTGGCCTGGGCCGTGAGCGAAGAACCCTTTATGGCCGATCAGGATCTGTTCAGCAACCTGAAGCTGCGGGGCAGCTACGGCATTACCGGTAACCAGGAGATCGGCAGCGACTGGGTAGGTACCTGGGGGCTGGACGCCCCCTACAACGGCCGCAGTGGCATTTCGCCCTCCCAACTGGAAAACCCCGACCTGAGCTGGGAAAAAACGGCCCAACTGAATGTGGGCGTCGACCTGGGTTTGTTGGACAACCGCTTCAGCCTGACCGCAGACTATTTTATCAAGAATACCACCGACCTCCTGCTCAATGCCGATGTCTCCGGCCTGACCGGCTTTACCTCCGTCATACAGAACGTCGGGGAGATCGAGAACAAAGGTTTCGAAATCAGCCTGAATACCTTGAATATCAACGGCCGGGACTTTTCCTGGTCCACCGCTTTCAACCTTGCCCTGCTGGACAATCAGGTCAAAAAGCTGTTCAATAACGGAGAGATCCTGGGGCGCAATCACATCCTGCAGGAAGGGGAGGCGGCCAGTACCCTTTACATGATCCGTTTTTTGGGAGTGGATCCGGAAACGGGTGACGCCCGGTTTGAGGACCTCAACGGCGACGAGGTGATCGATTTCGACGACCGCCAGGTCGTGGGCAGCGCCATTCCTACTTATTTCGGGGGCTTCAACAACACCTTCACCTGGAAAGGGTTCACCTTGTCCGCCTTCCTGCAGTTCTCCGGCGGCAACAAGATCTTTAACCAGAGCCGCCACGCTTTCGAGAACTACGGGCAGTTGCGCAGCGGCCTGCCCTACGGCAACAACAGCCGTTACGTGCTGGACAACTACTGGCGGACGCCAGGCCAGCAAACGGACGTTCCGCGGCCTTCCCTGCAAACGGGCCAGATGCAGCGCTTCAGCACCCAGTTCCTGGAAGATGGCGACTTCATCCGTTTGAAAAACCTGCGCCTGGCCTACCAGTTCCCCGTTCAGGTGGTGCAAAAAATGCGCTTGCGTTCGCTCACGCTCTACGCTCAGGCGCAGAACCTTTTCACCATTACGGATTACCGCGGCTTTGATCCCGAAGTGTCGACCAATACGGCCAGCCAGGGCGCCCTGAATACCCAGCAGGGAGAAGATTTCGGGACCCTGGGGCAGGCCCGGACGATCTCGGTGGGGGTGAATGTGGGGATGTAAGGTATTAGTGTATCAGTTTCAAAAAAGATTAGCGTATGAAAACCATAACCATCAGATTTACCATTCTATCGGCGATAGTATTTTTGAGCACGGCCTGCAGCGGCTTTCTGGATGTAGAATTGGACAATGAGATCATAACCTCAGAAGCCATCGTCAACAAGGAAACGGCGGAAGCGGCGGCTATCGGGCTGTACAATAGTTTTCAGGGCGCCAACCTCTACGGCGGCGATTTCGTTCTGGTGGCGGACCTGCTCGGGGGCAACGCCATAGCAACGGGTTTTCGCCAGCGTTACGAGGACCTGGCCAATGCCCGCGTCCCCACCTCCAACCCTTATATTGAAGACGTATGGGCCAGCCTGTACAACATCATCAATTCCGCCAACAATATCCTGGCCAACATCGATGGTATCGACGGTATCGGAGCCGAGGATCGCAGCCGGATCGAAGGTACGGCGTACTATTTCCGGGGTTCTGCTTATTTTGACCTGCTTCGCCAGTTTGGCGAGTTCTTTAATGAAAATTCGGCATTGGGAGTGCCGGTGTTTACAGATGTGCTGGACCGAAGTACGGCTACATCGGTGGGGCGCGCTACGGTAGCCGCCACCTATGGCCGCATAATCGAAGACCTGGGCCGTGCCGCCCAGGCGCTGCCAGATGATGATGAACGTTTTTTTGTCACAAAAGCTGCCGCCCAGGCCTTGCTGGCAAGGGTATTCCTCTATCGCAAGGATTGGGCCAGCGCCCGTAGTTTTGCCGATTTGCTCATTGCCGATATCGATTACGAGCTCAATATCGATTATAATGATAACTTTGAAACGGAAGGTTCTCCGGAAGCCATCTTTGAGTTGCAATTTACCACTCAGGATGGGCAGGGCCTTTCGGGCCTCCTGATGCTTTCCACGGCCAATGAGGTCTCCGGATCCAATGAGTTGTGGAATGCCTTTGAGGAGGGCGATGCCCGCAAAGCGCAGTTTTTGCGGCGCTTCGGAGTAGTGCGTTGCACCAAATACGGCGAACTGGCGACTGATATTCAGTTTAATGTACCGGTAGTTCGGCTGGCGGAGATGTACCTCATTCGTTCGGAAGCTATTGCCAATACCGAAGGGGTTGCCGCAGCGCTGGCTGACCTGAACACCGTCCGGGCGCGTTCTTTGCCGAACTCGCCGGTGGCGGAGGCTGACGTACCCAACCTGGAAGCCTATTATGACGTCTTGATCCGGGAGCGCCGCCTGGAGTACGCCTTTGAGGGCCACTACTGGTTTGACCTCGTGCGCCTGGGGCGGGCTACTTCGGTTCGGCAGATCGAGGATTATCGGGTAGTACTGCCAATACCGGACCGGGAAGTGAAAGTGTCAAATGGTGTGATTGCGCAGAATCCTGGATATTGAGTAGTGGATCGTTGCCAGTTGCCAGATTGGTGCGCGTTACGGGTTACGGGGAGCTCAACTCCATAACCCGTATCCCACACCAACCGTTCGGATTTATTGGGGTAGTATCTATTCCCTTTTCTTGAAGAGGAAATGGTTTTTTTCAATAAACACAAAATAGCCACTTTTACATGCCCAGCAAATATACCCTTGCCATACACGGCGGCGCCGGGACCATACTGCGCGCTGAGATGACAGCCGAGAAGGAAGAAGCTCACCGGAAAGCGCTGCTGGACGCGCTGCGTATCGGAGAGGCCATCCTCCGGGAGGGCGGAAAGGCGCTGGATGCAGTCGAGGCTGCCGTCCGTTCGCTGGAAGACTGCGAGTTCTTCAATGCGGGTAAAGGCGCCGTCTTCACGAATGACGGCCAGCATGAGATGGACGCCTCCATTATGTGCGGAAAAACACGGGCTGCCGGTGCAGCGGCTATGGTGCAGGGGGTAAAGAACCCCATCGCTCTGGCGCGCCGGGTTATGGAAGCCTCGGATCACGTCCTGCTTTGTGGCCCTGGCGCCCGGCAATTTGCCCGGGAGCAGGGCCTGGAAGAGGCGCCGCCGGAATATTTTTTCTCAGAATTCCGCCATCAGCAGTGGCAGGTAGCCAAAGCCAGGGGCATCATACAGCTGGACCACAGCAAAAAGTACAGCACGGTAGGGGCCGTAGCCTGTGACCATCATGGCCATGTGGCTGCCGCTACTTCTACCGGCGGGCTGACCAATAAGAAATACGGCAGGGTAGGGGACAGCCCCATCATCGGCGCCGGCACCTATGCTAATGACCTTACTTGCGCCGTTTCCTGTACCGGCGACGGCGAGTACTTCCTGCGCGGTGTGATCGCCTACGATCTGTCCTGCCTGATAGAATACAAAGGTATGGGCCTTATAGAAGCGGCGGAGTTCGTCATCCAGCAAAAGCAATTGGCGCTCGGAGGCGAAGGAGGGCTGATCGCGGTTGATACAAAGGGCAATATCGCTTTGCCGTTTAACTCGGAAGGCATGTACCGGGCATGGGTACGGGAAGGGGAGGAAGCAGGAGTGGCAATTTATAGGCTCTAAGGCACGATTCGCATGACTCCTGTTGCAGGAACGCTCAATTTCATTTTTTCTTAAACAATTTCCGGAACACCCCCGCTACAAAAAACGCCGCCGCCGAAATAAAATCCACCTGAAATCCGATATTGGCGTTATCCAGCAGCATGGTGGCCAGTTTGTTGCCGAACGGATTGTCGTTGACCACGTAGGTCCAGGTGGACGAAGGGCGGCGAACGCCCAGCTCCTGAAGCTCCAGTTCGGGATTGGCCAATAGCAGCGACGCTTTTTCGCGGACTTCCTCGTCTATTCTTTCACAAAGGGACTGAAATTGCTGGTCGGCCAGCCGCTGAAATTCCAGCAGGGGTTTCTGTCCACCGAATCGGACCAGGTGAATGCTATCACGTACCTGCTGCAGGTAGTCGAGGTGCTCTGACCACAACCGGTCGTATTGGTAAAGCACCAGCATTTTCAACTTTGAGGCAGGAATATTCTCGCCTCTGAAGCCGAAGTGCTCTTCCAGGAAGCCATTCCCATACAATATCTGCTGCCTTTCTTCTTGTATCAGTTGCCGTTGCTTCTCCACCAGATCTGAATAAAGCATCAACGTCCGCCGCATTTCCGAGCTTTGATCTTCGATCACCTCCTGGATGTGCTGGATGTAGAGGTTAATGCGTTTGTCCTTTATGGACGATAGGCTAATTTCGGCCTTCGCCGGAGCTGTCGGTTGTCGATCCGGTTCACTGGAGTGGCCGGCCTGTCTTTTGTCCCCCCGGATCAACCCAATCACCCCATCCAACCACCCGGCCTGATCCTGTCGAGTTCCTGTTCGGAATCGTTTCGGTAATACCTCTTTCAGTTTATACGTCACCATCAATTCATCTTCGAGGCTGATGAAGAAACGGGACTGGCCGAAATCTCCTTGCCGCCCCGCTCTGCCCCTTAGTTGCTGATCCACCCGGAGGCTCTCGTGGCGGTTGGTGCCGATGACATACAGGCCGCCGGCCTGGATAACGGCCTTCCGTTCCTTTCCATCAGGGCCGCCCAGCCGGATATCCGTCCCTCGCCCTGCCATATTGGTAGAAATGGTGACGGCGCCCGGCGTTCCTGCCTGTGCAATGATGCCGGCTTCGAGTTCATCGTTCTTGGCGTTCAGCACCTGACAGGGAACGCCGCTCTCCTGGATGGCCCGGGCGAGGTGTTCCGATTCTTTGACGGTTCGGGTGCCGATGAGGATGGGCTGGCCGGAAGCGTGGGTGCGGTTTACCTCCTCAACGATGGCCTTGATCTTGGCGGCTTGTGTGGGGAATACTTCGTCGGGGTGGTCCACTCGCCGGCAGGGCTTATTAGGAGGGATCACGACCACCCCCAGGCCGTAGTTGTCCATAAATTCATTGGCCGCTGGCTGGGCGGTGGCGGTCATGCCTGCCCTTCTGGGGTAACGGTTGATGAAATGTTGGAGGGAAATAGCGTTGAGTATCCTGCCTTCCGATTGTATGTCAAGCCGTTCTTTGGCTTCCACGGCCGTCTGTAGCCCGCTGCGCCATTTCCGGTCCTCTACGATGCGGCCGGTGAATTCGTCGACCAGTTTCACCTTGCCGTCCCGTACGACATAGTCTATATCCTTGTGCAGCAGCATACGGGCATGCAGGGCCAGGCTGACGGCGGAAAGGAGGCCGTAATGTTCATCGGAGAGGAGGTCGTCGATGTGTTGTGCCTTTTCTATTTTTTCGATGCCGGCCTCCGTAAGGAAAATATTGCGCGAGTAGTTGTTGATGTCAAAATCTGGCCCTTGATGCAGTTTTTCGGCCAGGTTGGCGACCTCCTGGTAATTGAGGTTGGTTTGAATAATATCGCCGGCCAGCACCAGCGGGTTACGGGCTTCGTCGATCAGCAGGGCGTCGGCCTCATCGACGATGGCATAGTGGAATGGCCGCAATACCAGCTCCTGCTCGTCGTAGGCGATGAAGGAGCGTAGGTAGTCGAAGCCTGCTTCCTTGGCGGTGGCGTAGGTAATGTCGCAGTGGTAAGCCCGGAGCTTTTCCGCCGGCGCCATGCCTTCCTGAATGAAGCCCACGCTTAGCCCCAGGAATTCAAAGACGGGGCCCATCCAGCCGGCATCCCGGCGGGCGAGGTAATCGTTGAAGGTCAGGATGTGTACCCCTTTTCCGGAAAGGGCGTTGAGGAAGGCCGGGAAAACAGCCGCCAGGGTCTTGCCCTCGCCCGTTTGCATTTCTACCAACCGGCAGCGGTGCAGGGCTATGGCAGCGAGCAGTTGTACATTATAGGCTTCCAGTCCCAAGCGGCGAATGCAGGCCTCTTTTACGAGGGCATAGGCCGGGGCCATCAGTTCCTCCGGAGAAGTGCCCTCCTTAATTTTGCCGGCCAACGCCCGGGATAGTTGTTGAAGCTCATTATCTGTTTTTGGTTTTAGTTCCTGGTGATGGTGAAGGATCTATTGAAGTTTTTCTTCGTATGGGGTTAACTTGTATTCAATGGGATATTGAACCGACCGGAGGAATCGCCGGGCTTGATGCAGTGTCTTCATGATCTCGAATTAGATGGTGATCGAATAGAATAGAAAAATGGACATGGATCCATCGGCCTTGGAAGGCCAGCGGTATATAGCTTCAGTCAATTGTTTTTAATGAGATTGGCCATTTGATCAAACACCCGTTCCAGTATCCTCCGCTCTTCGGTGATAATGCGGGCCTGCCCTGTCAGTTCCTGGGCAAAGGGAATGCGGCGTTGGTAAGTAGTGGTAAGGCTGTCGGGCAGGGCGATATCCAGCAGATAAGTATCCTGGTCGGGCACCAGCGCGATGCTCTTTACCTGGCCCTGAAGGACGCCGAATTCCTGGTAGGGGTAGCCATCCAGCCGGATGTTGGCGCGTTGGCCGGGCTTTACCTTGCCGGAGTTGAAGGTAGGCAGGAACGCTTTGCCGACGATATCGCCGGCTCCGGCCCCGGGCACTACCGTTGCTACCTCTTCGCTGGCCTGCACGAATTGTTGCGGCCCCCAAACCCGGGTGAGAGACAGGCGGCCGGTTATGGGGCTGGTAATCAGGTAAGCCTGTTTCCAAATTTCCAGCTCACTTACCAGGCGGCTGAGCAACTCCCGGGTGGCGAGCCAGTTCTCCATGCTTTCCTCTGCCCGCTCCTGGTGGAGGTTAAGGATCTGCGATTGTAACCGTTCGATCTGAAGTTTATTATTCAGCGCCTGCGATTGCAGGTTCTCCAACTGGCGGCGGTACTGCAGGTAGTTGGTCTCGGATTGCTCCAGTTCCAGCTGGCTGATGGCCCCCGATTGCAACAGGCCTTTATTACGGTCAAAGCTCCTTTGGGCGATCTCCACCTCCCGGATGAGCGTGCGTTCTTGTTTTTCCAAAGAGGTGTTCAGCCCTGCCAGATATTCGGCCTGCTTTTGGAGGGAAGCGGCCTGGGCAAAGACACCCCGCTGGCGTTCGAAAAACTGAAAGTCCTGGAAGGCTTGCTGATAGCTGGCGTAGGCGTTTTGCATTTCGCCCAATTGAAGCCCATTGGGCAACTGAAGTTGAACCAGCGTTTCCGGATCCGTGACGTTTTCCAGTTGAGGCAGTAGTGACTCCAGTTGCCGTATATCTTCCAGCCTGGCCGGGTTTTCAAGTACCGCGATGATCTCTCCTGCCTCTACCGCCTGTTTATCCCCCGCCAGCAACAGGCTGATCTTGCCACTGCTTCGGGCGAAGATCCGAACCGGAGGGTTTTCCGTCATGATCACTACCCGGGCAGTAATGACGTCCGGAAATTTGACCAGCCAGGCTAACCCAATGAACAGGACAACCGCCACCAGCACTGCTGTAATACCCCAGCGCAGAGACCAGCCCGGCGGGTTGCCGAGCATTCGCTGAATGTCTTCCCGGCCGGAATTCAACCGGATGTCGTCAGATTCGGGATATGGATTATTTTCGGGCATGGTTATTTTTTCGGTGTACGGGTACGCTTTTCGGTGTACGGTGTACGGTGTACGCTTTTCGGTATTCGCTTTTCGGTGTACGGGGTACGCTTTTCGGTATTCGCTTTTCGGGGTACGGTGTACGGGTGCCTTTCCGATTTCCGATTTACTCCGTCAGTCGCTTCGCTCGTGTCCGCGTTCCGACTTTGTCCAACGCTAAGCTGGTGTCCTATCCTTTGATTTCCAAGAATTTGCGAACAACGAACAGCGAATTCTGAACACTCCCTTCACCTTTTTTTTGTCTAACAGTAACTATTCAGCATAACCTAGAAATCGCATTTTCTGCCGATTTTTTCGATGATGCTGAATAGTTACGTCTAACAAATATATGTCCTATACCGTCCCAACGTCCCAACCTCCCAACCTCCAAACCTCCAAACGTCCAAACGTCCCAACCTCCCAACGTCCAAACCTCCCAACGTCCAAACCTCCCAACCTCCCAACCTCCTACCCCCCCAATTCCAGTTGATCCCTGATAAGATTGAAATAAGCCCCTCGTTTCTCCACCAATTCCTGATGCGTCCCCTTTTCCACCAGCTCCCCTTTATCCAGGACCACGATCTGGCTTGCGTTTTTCACGGTGCTGAGCCGGTGAGCCACTACCACTACCGTTTTCCCCTGGAAAAACTGCTCCAGGTTTTGGACGATGACTTTCTCATTTTGGGTATCCAGTGCATTGGTCGCTTCGTCGAAGAACAGAAATTCCGGGTCTTTGTAAACCGCCCGGGCAATGAGTATCCGTTGTCGCTGCCCCTGGCTGATACCATTGCCTTTGGCGCCGATCATAGTATTGTAACTTAGAGGCAGGGACTCGATGAACTCCCGGATATTGGCCGTTTTTACCGATTGGACGAGTCTGGCCTTATCCACCCGTTCCGCACTCTCCGCAATGTTGTTGGCGATGGTATCCGAAAAGATGAACCCATCTTGCATGACAGCGCCACATTGGCCGCGCCAGAATGTTTTGTCAATATTGGCGAGCGGCAGGCTTCCCACTTTGATGCTGCCCCGAGTGGGCGGGTAAAATCCCAGTAAGAGTTTGACCAATGTTGTCTTACCGCTGCCGCTGGTTCCTACGATAGCGGTTACCTTGCCTTTGGGAATGGCGAGGTTGATGTCTTTCAGCACCGTATCGGACAGCTTATTGTATTGAAAGCTTACGTTCTCGAGCAGGATCTCTTTATCGTCGGGCGGCAGTTCGGTTGCTTTGAAGGGGCTGTCCTCCTCTTCTACCTCCATCTTTTGTACTTCCCATAAGCGTTCCAGGCTGAGCTTGGCGTCTTGGCCAGTTTGGATGAAGGTGATCATTTGCCGGAGGGGCACGTTGAGTTGGCCGATGATGAACTGTACGGCCAGCATCATTCCCAGCGTGATCTCGCCATCGATAACCAGTTTGGCGGTGAGGAAGGTGATGAGAATATCCTTGAGCTGGCTAATGAAAGAGGTACCGGCATTCTGATACTGATCGATTGCCAGAGACTGGAGGTTGATGCCAAAGAGCCTGGCCTGTATGTCCGACCACAGCCACCGTCGTTTGCGGCCGCTGTTCTGCAGTTTGATCTCCTGCATCCCCTGGATCAGTTCGATCAGGGTAGTTTGGTGGGCCGACAATTCCTGGAAGCGGTGGTAATCTAACTCCTTGCGCCTCCGGAGGAACACCAGTATCCAGAGCAAATACAGGATGCTGGAGGCCAGGAATATACCGAAGATACGGAAATCATAGATCAACAGGACCAGCCCGAAAACGATCAGGTTGAAGGCTGAAAAGAGGAATTGAAGCGTGGAGTTGGTCAGGAAGGATTCGATGCGGTTCTGGTCAGAAATGCGCTGGAGCAGGTCACCCACCATTTTGGCGTCGAAGAAGCCGATGGGCAGCTTCATCAGCTTAGTTAAAAAATCAGAGATCAGTGATACGTTGATCCGGGTGCCGATGTGGAGCAATAGCCAGTTCTGGATCACTGTGACGGAAGTTTGTCCCAGGAACAACATCAGCTGAGCGATCAGGATGAGGTAGATGAAACTGAGGTTCTGGTTTTGGATGCCGACATCAACGATGGCCTGGGTGAGAAAGGGAAATATAAGCTGGAACACACTACCCAGAAAGAGCCCGATCAGGAGTTGGATAAAATACCGGCGGTAAGGCCTCAGGTAGGTTGCCAGGATCAGATAATTCATGGTTTGGCGGCCGCCTTCCTGCCCCTTTTCGTAGAATTCCGGCGTGGGTTCAAGAAGCAGTGCAATGCCAAGTTCCCCGTCACCCTGCCAGTGTTTTCTGAACGTATCGTGATCCAGCTTAAATTTCCCCGCCGCCGGGTCGGAAACCCATACGTATTTTTTACTGATCTTATAAACGGCCAGAAAGTGGTTCTGCCGCCAATGGACGATGCAGGGCAGAGGAGCGTTCACCAGATAGGCCTGATCCTTGCTTTTTCCGTCGAAGGGCAGCTTGGCAGGCAGGGTACGCAACCCGATATGCTCGGCCGCCTCGATGATCCCCTGCAGCGATACCCCTTCCCGGTCGACGTAGCTGTGCTCCCTCAGGTATTGGAGGGAGTAGTTTTTCCCATAGTATTTGGCGATCATCCTGAGGCAGGCAGGGCCGCAGTCCATAAAGTCCAGTTGGTAGAAATGAGGAAAACGGTCGAGCATTTATGGGCGCCAGTTTTTCTATAAACAAAATTAGGGAAAGGTAAGATAATAAGGATTAGCGAAAGAAGCAGTTGCGGGCCCGGGTATGGGGCTACCTGTTGCCGGCCTTTTCGGAAAATGCCTAGGCTTCCTCTTCCCCCTTTTTCGTCTCATATTCATCGAGAAACTCTGCGACGATCTCATCGATGATGTCGCGCAGGTAGGTACGCTCCCGGCGGGCAATGGCCTTGAGCTTTTCCAGCTTTTCGGGGTCGAAGGTAAGGGTAATGCGCTTGGCCGACTTTTGTTCGATGCGCATGCTGCCGGGCTCGATGGTACTGCGGATGAGGGCGTCTAGCCCGGTGAGGGGTTTACGGTGGCGCTTCTTCACCTGAGCGCTGCCGGATATGGGGGTGCGTTTCTGTTTGCGTTGTTCCAGTTGTTCTTCTACACTTTCCTCAAAAGCATGTTCCAGAAAGGCCTGCAGGTCGGAGGAAAAATCTTTAGCGGAAGAACGCTTGCTACTTTCTTCATCCCTGCTTTTCGGCGCCTCCCGTTTCTCCGTCCTGGACAACAGAGGGCTGTTCTCCTGAAGGGTGTCCTCAGCAGCTTCTCCGAATAAGCTTTCCAGTCCTTCTGTGAATCTTTTTTTGCTCAAGATCTATATTGATTGAATTAATGAGGGAATGATTATTGGCCGTTCAAAGGCTCCGTAGGTACATTCCGGCATTCTTCCTCTCCATGTCAGTTCGTGTTTTTCCTGGCTGGGGCAAAGATCGAGACTATTTCTAATGCTTCCTGTGCCAGTTGTTCGCCAGTTTTGTCCAAGCACCCTGGTGTAAATAGGAACGTTGTACATTCATTCCCTCACTCCCCCCTTCACAGCCATCTCCTCAAACCGTTCAACCCTCACCAATATTTCCTTACACAAGCTCAGATAATCCTCCGCACCTGCGCTGTTTCGGCTGTAGTCGAAGATGTCCTTGCGTTGAGAGGGCGCTTCAGCCAGAGCGACGTTGTCGCGGATCATGGTTTCGAACACCAGGTCGCCGAAGTATTTTTTGATGGTTTCCACTACATCGCGATTGAGCACTTTGCGGCTATCGTACATGGTGGCGATGACACCGCCGATCTGCAAGCCTTTATTGAGGCGCAATTTCACCTTCTGAATGACCTGCTTGATCTTGGCCAGGCCCTGCAGGGCCAGGAATTCCGTCTGCAGCGGGATCATCACATAGTCGCTGCTGGTCAGTGCATTCAGGGTGAGCAGCCCCAGAGAAGGAGGACAGTCGATGATGATAAAATCATACTCTTCCCGCAGGGGCGAAAGCAGTTCCCGGAGAATGAACTCCCGTCCGGCTTCGTTGATCAGCTCCATCTCGGCGCCGGAAAGGTCGAGGGTGGAAACTATGACGTCCAGGTTCTCTTTCACCGGTAGCGGTATCAGTTCAGACTCGCCGCGCATGGCCTCGTAGATGGTCTGTGGCGGCCGGGTAGCACCCAGGGAGAGCGTGAGGTTCGCCTGGGGGTCCAGGTCGATGAGTAAGGATTTTTTGCCCAACTCTACCATGGCTGCTCCGATATTGATCACACTTGTGGTCTTTCCAACCCCTCCTTTATGGTTGAGCAGCGAAATGACTTTTCCCATATCAATACGTTGATGGCTTTGCAAGATTGTGGCTTAATTTAAGCAATAATCACCAGGAATGCCCGGGATGTTAGCAAAAATATACTTTTTCCCTAAATTGTCAGCAGAATGGTGAGTTTGTTGCCAGGGGCTCCCAAGAGAACAACCAGATGCGGCCTGCTCCGGCAGCCCTTACGGCGCTTTAGGTTAGAGTTTGTTCAAAATCCGCCTCATCTGGTTCGACTCATCATCGAAATTTGAACAAACTCATAAAAAATATTCGGCCTATGAGATTTTTTTTCGCCTTCCTTTTTTTACGGATATTCTCCCTCCCGGGTTTCGGCCAGGCCGAAGTTACTCCGGCACTCGCCACCGCTCCGGCCGGTAAGCTGTTCATCATCGGCGGTGGCGATCGGCCGCCGGGGCTGGTTCAGGCCATGGTGGACGCTTCCGGGCTGGACACCGAAGGCTATGCCATCATCCTTCCCATGGCGAGCAGCGAGCCGGATACATCTGCCTTTTACGGAATCCGGCAGTTTACGGAACTGGGCCTCCCGGCGGAAAAATTCCGCACCTACAACTTTGTGAAAGGCGATTATCCCACCGCTGCGCTCGACTCCCTGCGCGGCGCCCGCCTGATCTACATCACCGGCGGCGACCAGGGCCGCTTCATGGAGGTGGTTTTGGGCAGCCCTGTGTACGACGCCATTCATCAGGCCTACCGGCAGGGGGCGCTCATTGCCGGTACCAGCGCCGGCGCCGCGGTGATGAGCCGGGAAATGATCACCGGCAATGAATACAAACACCCTGAATATACGGGCGAGTTCCGCACCATAGAAGCCGAAAATATCGAGATCAAAGAAGGATTAGGCCTGATGCCCGGCGCCATCGTCGACCAGCATTTCATTTACCGCATGCGCATGAACCGGCTGATCAGCGTCGCACTGGAATACCCCGGGTTGGCCTGCATCGGCATCGATGAATCGACGGCCATACTGGTAGAAGGCGACAGCGCCACGGTAGTGGGAGACGCTCAGGTGATATTGCTTCGCAATACCAACGGGAAAGGCATAGCGCACAATGGCCTGCTGGGCGGGCAGGGCATGGAACTGAGCGTGCTGCTGCCGGGGGACAGGTTCAGGCTGAGGTGACGCCCGGATTCGGGATTGGTTGATTCGGGATTCGGAAATCGAAAGGCGAAACGCTAAGCAATCTCCCACTTCCGACTTTCCATTTCTCCAATCCTTTGCACTCTAGAACCAGAAATGTACCTTTGCGAAAATTTGAAAAAATGAAAGCAAATATTTCGCTGGCCTTAAATGGCATATTGTTGCTGGCAGTAGCATATCTGTTCTCTCAGCATCTTTCTTCCGGAAGCAAGGAACCGGCAGGCGGTGGCGCCGCGGCTGCCGAAACGTCCGCACCGCTCAATATCGTCTTCGTCAATGCGGATACTTTGTTCAACAAGTATGAATATTTCCGACAGCAGCAGGATGCGTTGGAAAAGCGCCAGGCGGAAGCCGGCCAGCGGCTGAACCAGAAGGGAGCTGCCCTGGAGAATGAATTCCGGGCGGTACAGCAAAAGATCCAGGAGGGCCTGCTGGCGCCCAGCCAGATCGCCGACGAAGAAAAACGCCTGGGCCAAAAGCAACAAGCCCTCATGGCCGAACAGGAGAAATTGAGTAAAGAACTGGTAGCAGAAACGCAGCGCATTCAGCTTCAACTGGAAACGGAATTGCGGCAGTCTCTCGATGAAATGCGCAAGCGCCGCGGGTACGACTACATCCTTCAGTACGGGCAGGGCTCCAGCGTATTGCTGGCCGCCGACAGCCTCGACATCACCACTGAAGTGCTGGAGATCCTGAACCAAAAGAAACCGGAGGGAGAAGAGAAAGCATCGGGTAATTAGGCTTCCTTTCGCCACAGCCCCAACCCTTCATCCACCGTCACCATTTCGAAGCCGGCCTTTTGTACTACCCGTTCCGAGGCAATGTGCCCCACCGGCACAGTGGCGATAATGGCCTGAAGGCGCTCGTCCTGCTCCAGCCAGCCGCAGAGGGCGCCGGCAGCTTCCGTAGCCAGCCCCCGGCCGGCGTAGTTCTCATCGACAAAATAGCCGATCATGCATTCCCCTCTTTCATTCGGTAAGCCGCCCATGCCGATGCCGCCGATGCGGCAATTATCGGCCCGGTGGATGACGATCCAGTGGGTATACCAGGCATAGTCTTCCGGATGGGTGGCTACCTGAGGCAGGCAGAAATCCCGCAGAGATTCGATGTATTCGGCTTCAAACTCAGGCGCCAGGCGGACTTCGAAAGGATCAAGCCCAAGCTGTTCCTGCAGTTGGTGGATGTCATCGATCAAAAGATGTAATTGCTCCAGGCTCAAAGCGATGAGCCGAAGACGGGAGGTGGATATTTCCAGCATTGGAATAATTTTTTTGAAGTAAATAATAAACAGCCTATTGGCCGAAGCGCATTACTTCTGCACTATTCCAGGCAGGAAAGGTGAAAGGTGGATGAAAATCGTTGTCAGAGGCAATGGTTTAATAGACCAAAGATAAGAAATGTGAAGCACTAAACCTTCACCTGTTGAAAATAAGCTTCCCGGTACGCCTCCAGTTTTTCCTTCATAATTTTCGACCAGTGGCCCACCTTGCCGTCCCCGATGGGCCGCCCGTCGATGCGCACCACCGGCATAGCGCTTTTGTTGGAGCCGGTGATGAACACCTCCCGGGCCCCGTAGACTTCCTCCATGCGGACCTCCCGGGTGGTGATAGGCAGCAGGCCCGCCGCCGCTTTAAGCACGGAATCCCGGGTGATGCCGAAGAGGATATTGGTGTCCGGGGTGATGAGCTCTTCCTGGTCGTTAATGATAAAGACATTGGAGCGCACCGACTCCCGGAGTATGCCATTGTCGTGGTAAAGTACTTCCAGGGCTCCGGCCTTTCGGATCTCGGGCAACAGTTTGATGCCGGTCAGGTAGTTGATGGTTTTCACTTCCGGCCACTCCCGCTGAAAGTTGTGGCTGATCAGGCCGATGCCTTCGGTGAAATAGCTTTCCGGGGTGTTGGGCCAGGGGTGTTGCAGGATGATCAGGTTCGGTGTTCCGGGAGAGTAGCCATCCGGGCTGTACCCGCCGGTGAGCACCAGGCGGATACTGCCTTTGTCCTCGCCGTTGGCGGCGATCAGCTCGCGCAGGTGCCGGCTGAGCTCCTGCCGGCTGAGGGGGAGGCCCAGGCCCATCCGTTCTGCAGAATGGTAGAAGCGTTGCAGATACTGCTCCTCCAGCATGGGGCGGCTGTATTTGAACAGGAAGTAGTCAAAGATGCCGTAGCCGCGGAGCACTGCCAGGTCTGTTACCCCCAGGCTGGCCTTCTCCTGAGCGGTGATCGTGCCGTTGAGGCTGCAATAGTGCGCCATTTTTGATGCTCAAGTTACGGACTTATTGGAAAGGGCCGGTCATAATTCGCCAAATTAGTGTCCATTTGCGTTCCATTTCAAAATCTGGGAAGAGACTGGTGTTTACTGAAAACTGTATGAGGCGAAACCTTTGCCATTTACTATTATTTTCCTAATTTCATTCCCCGCTGCTTTGGAGGTTGCGAACCCCGCTCAAAAAGGCAGCGCCTCCGTGTGGCCTGGCCGCACATACATTTGTTAACCATTTCAAAAAGAGGACCATATGAGTTTTGACACGAAAAACATTAGAAACGTTACCCTCCTCGGACACTCTGGTTGTGGGAAGACGACCTTTGCGGAATGCATGCTTTTTGAAGCAGGGGCCGTCACTCGCCGGGGGTCTGTGGAGGAAGGTAATACCCAATCAGATTTCACCAACATCGAACGCGAACGCGGAAATTCTCTGTTCAGCTCGCTCATGCACGTAGAATGGAAGGATTCTAAGATCAATATTCTGGATACGCCAGGTTTTGACGATTTCGTCGGAGAAGTGATCTCCTCTCTGAAAGTCGCCGATACCGGGGTGATGCTGCTCAATGCGAAGAACGGTGTAGAGGTCGGCACAGAACTCATATGGGAATACGTAGAAAAGTTCGAAACGCCCACTATTTTTGTCATCAACCAGGTGGACCACGAAAAGGCCGACTTTGAGGGGACGCTCGAACAGGCGAGAAACAGGTTCGGCCACAAGGTGGTGCCGGTCCAATACCCCCTCAACCCGGGCACCGGCTTTAATACCATCGTCGATGCGCTTCGGATGACCATGTATGTCTTCCCGCCCGATGGCGGCCGCCCGGAAAAACAGCCCATCCCCGACTCGGAGATCGAGCGCGCTCAGGAAATGCACAATGCCCTGGTGGAAGCTGCCGCCGAAAATGACGAAGGGCTTATGGAGAAATTCTTCGAAGAAGGCTCCCTGACCGAGGAGGAACTGGCGGAAGGGCTGCGTATCGCCATCGCCCACCAGGAACTGTACCCGATATTCTGTTGCTCTTCTACCCAGAATATGGGCAGCGGGCGCATCATGGGCTTCATCAATGATGTCTGCCCTTCTCCTTCCGACCGCCCTGCTAAACTGCTGGAAGATGGCACCCGCCTTCCTTGTGACAGCAACGCCGATACGACCATCTTTATCTACAAGACCATGTCGGAGCCCCAGGTAGGCAATGTGACTTATTTTAAAGTCTATTCCGGGGCCCTCAATACCGGCGATGAACTGATCAATGCCCAGAACCGTACCGCCGAACGCTTCGGGCAGATCTTCGTCGCCGAAGGTAAGAACCGCGATCAGGTCAACCAACTTAAGGCCGGTGACATCGGCGTGACGGTGAAGCTCAAAAATTCGCATACCAACAACACGCTCAATGTCAAGGGGGAAGATCGAAAAATTAAAGAGATGCAATTTCCCGAACCCCGGATTCGGGTTGCGGTAAACCCGCCCAGCAAAGGGGATATGGAAAAGCTGATGAAGGCCCTGCATATCATCTCTGAGGAAGACCCCACGCTGATCGTCGAACAGTCCAAAACCCTCAAACAAACCCTGCTCTTTGGACAGGGACAACTGCACCTCGACCTGGTCAAACACCGCATTGAGAATCTCTACGGGGTATCCATGGATTTCATCAAACCCCGTATCTCTTACCGGGAGACGATCACCAAAGCTGCCGATACGATGTACCGTCACAAAAAACAGACCGGCGGCGCCGGCCAGTTCGCCGAGGTACACATGCGCATCGAACCGTATTCTGAAGGCATGCCGGATCCCAGTGGCCTGAGTGTCAGGAATAAAGACATCGAGGAGCTGTCCTGGGGCGGTAAACTCGCTTTCTACTGGTGTATCGTCGGTGGTTCCATCGACGCCAAATACTCCAACGCCATCAAGAAAGGGGTGCTGCAGAAAATGGAAGAAGGGCCCCTTACCGGTTCTCCCTGTCAGGATATCCGGGTAAGTATATATGACGGTAAAATGCACTCCGTGGACTCCAACGATATGGCTTTCATGCTGGCTTCCACCCAGGCCTTCAAGCAAGGCTTCCGGGAAGCGGCGCCCCAGATCATGGAGCCCATATACAAGCTGGAGATCCTCTGTGCCGGCGAGGTGATGGGGGATATTATGGGCGACCTGCAGACCCGCCGCGCCATCATCATGGGCATGGGCTCGGAGGGCCACTACCAGAAGATCACCGCTCAGGTGCCTCTGGCCGAACTCTACCAGTATTCCTCCACGCTGCGGTCCCTATCGCAGGGGCGCGCCAAGTTCCACCAGGAATTTGCCAATTTCAGCCCTGTACCGCACGATATCCAGCAGCGGCTGATGGAATCACACGAGGAAGAAGCAGCCGAAGCCTGATCCGTTTACCGGATACATGAATAATTAACCCGGGGCTGCCCAACCAAGACAGCCTCGGGTTTTTATATGCATCAGCCGCCGGAAAGCCAGATTCCTGGCCCTGGAATATCCGCACCTGATAAAGGCCCCCGGCCTGCACTGGAGCAATATTGTCGATGTTTTATGGATCAGGGGGGGCATTTTGGATGGGGCATAAAAAAAGGCCGGGAATTTTCCCGGCCTCCATGTTTATGGGAATATAAATGTCGTTACATCCTGACTCTTCTGCCGACCGCCGCCGCTGTCAGGGCCAAAGCGGCGACTACCCCCAGTCCGAAGTTCAGCCCGAAGTGCTCGGCAATGCCGCCGATCAGCGGCGGGCCGATGAGGAAGCCGACTACGCCGGAACTGGCCACTGCAGCGATGCCTGTACCGGGAGCTACGCCCGGCGTTTTGGCAGCGGCGCTGAAAAGCAGGGGTACTACGGTAGAAAATCCAAAACCAACCAGCGTGAAGCCGAGGACGGCCGTTGCTGCCGAGGGGATCAACGTTACTACTGCCAGCCCACCGGCGCCCAGGAGGCTGCCTATGACAACGAGGCGGCCGGCCCCGAAGCGCATCTTGATGCCGTCGCCGGCAAAACGGCCCAGGGCCATGGCCAGGGAAAAGCCTGCATAACCCAGGCTGGCGACGAAGGGGTTGGCATGCAGTATGTTGCGCAGATAGATGGCTCCCCAGTCGGCCACGGCGCCTTCACCGATCATGATACAAAATCCGATGAAGGCCAGCCCCAGCAGCGCCTTGCCCGGCAGGGCGAAGGAGGAACCGTCCGACTCGCTGTTGGGCAGGGCAAAAATGACCGGCCGCAGCAACAACTGCAGGCCAACCATCAGCAGGGCCACGGCAATGAGGTGGCTCTGCAGGGGGACGCCCGCCGCCGCAACCAGGCCAGCACTGCCGGCCCCTATCATGGCGCCCAGGCTGAACATACCATGACAGACGGACATGATGGTGATGCGGTATTGCTGCTCGATGGCGGCTGCCGCCGCATTCATCGAAATGTTCATGAAACTGTTGAACATCCCCACTATAAAGAGCCCGCCCATCAGCGCCCATTGGCTTTGGGCAAATGCGGGGAAGGGCAGGCTGGCACAAAACAGGAGCGTGGAGAAGATCATCGCCCGCCCGGTGTGGAGGCGCTTCAACAGCCAGCCCGCAAAGGGCATCAGTGCGAGGGCGCCCAGCGGCAGCCCCAGCAGGGCCATGCCCAGTTGCCCTTCTGAAAGGGCAAGGGCCGACTGAACTTCCGGAAGCCGGGCCAGCCAACTGCCGAATAGTATACTCAATGTCATAAAAGTGAGCCCTACCGAAAGGCTCGGCAAATGAAAAGCAAAAGCTTTTAATGTTCTGATCATCATATGCAATTGGGTGATTTTACTTTGTTCCTTTTCTTACGAAATATCGTCATAAAAAATGGGACTTCCTTTTAGGAAGCCCCGCATCAAGGTTAAATGGTAATGTATGAAACTCCGTATTGATGCCGCAAAGGTAGAGGAGAAAGGGAGGCGCATCTTCCATGATTTTTGCAAATACTGGTACTCCATTGATGAAGAAAGCCGCCTGTGGAGAAGCCAGGTTAATTCTGTGTTAAATCGTATTTTTTTTCACTTAGTGTAAAAACAACAAGAACTCTTTTTTCGTTTCTCGTGTTGTTGTTAGCATTAGGAAACATGCAGCTGCGGAGAGTGTGCTTTCCGTAGCCCTGACCAGATTAGTTGTTCGTCCCCGCCCGCCATAGTTTTATGCGGAGGCGGGGATTCGTGACTCGTTGATTGAGCAACCCAATCAACCAGTAAACCAGTCAATCTCCTCTCCGCCGTGCATTTTCCAGCATAAACAAGTAAAGAGTATGAAGGCAGTTTTGGAAAGAATAGAGCCGGTTTTTGGTAGCTCGTTCACTATCCGGCGATTTGATGACCTGGAAGCCTGCAACCGGCCGCACTGGCACTTCCACCCGGAGTACGAGATCGTTTACATTTCCAATGGGCGGGGAAAACGCCACATCGGAGATCATGTTTCTTTTTACGAAGATGGGGACCTGATCTTTCTTGGCCCCAATCTCCCGCATTTTGGTTTTGCAGAAGAGCTTTTCGAAGAACATGTGGAGATTGTGGTGCAAATGAAAGAAGATTTCCTGGGCCAGGATTTTCTGGGCAAGCCGGAAATGGAATCGATTCGCCGCCTCTTCGACCGGTCGCGCCAGGGGATCTCTTTTGGGGGCGCCCTGAAGCAGAAGGTAGGCCGGCGCCTCCAGAATATGATGGAACTTGGAGGTTTTGAACGCCTCCTGGAACTATTGTCCATTCTTCAGGAAATGGCACAGTCGGCCGATTATAAAATGCTCAACGCCAGTGGTTTTGCCTTGGAAGTGAACGCTCAGGACCAACGCCGCATGGAGGCTGTTTACTCCTATGTAGAAGAAGATTTTCAGGCGGAGGTCAACCTGGATGAGGCCGCCGCCCGGGTCAATATGACGGTGCCTGCCTTTTGTCGGTATTTCAAGAAACTGACCCGCAAGACCTTCAGCCAGTTTGTCAACGAGTTTCGCATTGCCCATGCCTGCCGGCTGTTGGGGGACGACACCCTCACGATCGCCGCCGTCAGCTTTGACAGCGGTTTCAATAACCTGTCCCACTTTAACCGGCAGTTTAAGAGCATCACCGGGCTCAGCCCCCGCGACTACCGGAAAAGCCTGAAAAAAGTGGTCTCCTAATCGGAGGCCGGGAAAGTTTAACTTCAAAAGTTGCAAACTTTCCCGGCTACACTATACTTTTGCCGTTATTCCGGCAAATTTCCTTTTCATGAAAAAGCTTGCATTCCTCGTGCTCCTTTTGTCTGTTATCTATAGTTCCTGTGTAGATAATAAGCCGCCTGGAAAATACCTCACCGGCAGTTGGAGTTATGATGTTCAGTCCATTCTGGATTCAGCCCGCCTGATGAACCCCTCTGAAAACGAAATGGCGATGGTGGAAGGCGCTATGACGATCTACAAAGATGCTGTTTTTGAGTTCAAGGAATCAGGCGGCCTGGTAGTCGTCACCAATGGTATTGAGCAAACAGGCACCTGGTCGATGAGCAGCGACGGAAAACAGCTGATCATCAATCTCAGTGGGCAGGGGCAGCCCAACGAAATCCTGGAGCTGACCGAAAAACGTTTGGTGCTTGCACCTATTCCCGAGCTCGGCTTGTTCTATAAACGGATCTTCGTTCCCGCTGGCGCCCCCCGGTAGCCTAATGACTGCGCTGCTACGTTACGAGTTCAAAAAAATTTGGGCTACTGGTGTAACCTTCCCTTCCCTTCCCCCGTAGAACATCCTAATTTTTTATCAAACAACTTTGTGTGGCAAAGTGCTTTATATGAGCAGCGTAGACCCTAATCGACATCATTTGGAAACATTGAGTGAGATCCGCTCTTTGATGGAGCGTTCATCCCGGTTCATCTCGCTGAGCGGTTTGTCGGGGGTTGTGGCTGGTGTGGCGGCAATGATAGGAGGGGCGTTGGTTTATGTTTTTTTAGGCGTAAGCCCTTTTGATCAAAGCCGGGCTTATTACGTCATGGCGCCGGAGGTACACAGGTGGGGGCTGGACTATCTGACGTTTTTTATCCTGGATGCGGTGGGTGTCTTTATCCTTGCGTTGAGTTTCGGTATTTTTTTTACGACCCGTAAGGCCCGGCGTAAGAGGCAAAAGATCTGGGATACATTGACTCGGCGTTTGCTGGTCAGCCTGGGTATTCCCTTGGTTACAGGTGGTTTTTTCTGCCTGGCATTGCTCAACTATGGGTTGATCGGCCTGGTAGCGCCGACGACCTTGATCTTCTATGGCCTGGCGTTGGTTAATGCCAGTAAATTTACCTTGCGCGATGTACATTACCTGGGGCTTTGCGAGATCGCATTGGGCCTTCTGGCTACTTTTTACAGGGGTTTTGGGCTGGAAGCATGGATTATAGGATTTGGATTCCTGCATATCATATATGGCGTTTGGATGTATTACAAATACGAAGCTGGCGAGAACAAACGGGAGAGTGTTGGGCCATAGCCGGAATGAGCGTCTGCTATCCAACCTCTAACCTCACAGAAGATGAAAGAACTGTTTACAAGGCTCAATAAAGTATTTGATAACCGGTTACGCCTCGCTATCATGTCCATCTTATTGGTCGATGACGAGGCCGATTTCAACCGCTTAAAGGAGATGCTGGACGCTACGGACGGCAACCTGGCCAGCCACCTCCGGGCCTTGGAAAAAGAGGGCTACCTTAAAGTGCACAAGAAATTTGTTGGCCGTAAGCCGAATACGACCTACGAAGTGACGGCTTCCGGGCGAGAGGCTTTTAGCAGGCATTTGGAAGCCCTGGAAAAGATACTAAATGCAAGTCGGACGGAACTGTCCTCTGACAATGAATAGGCAGGCAAACAGGCCGGAAAAGAGAAGTTAAGGCCGGTTTTCAGGTGCTGTCCGGCTGGTGATCGAATGTGGTATCGAATAAAATTGAATTACCTGGCCTACGATAAATGCGCTTAAAAGTTGATTCTTCAAGGAAGGATCGAAGGCAGCTCAATTGCCGGTGATCCTCCTTCCCCCCATCTACCCCCCACCCACCCCCCTTAAATTTGGAGATTGATTGGAGGCAACCCTGTAGGTTAACGCTAACTGGGCCTGCCCGTGGAATAAATATAAATTCCACAGGGTGAACCAAAATTTTTTGGCGTCGAAGACGATAAGCCCGCGTCCCCTCGAGTTGACGGGTGTAACGTCTCCGGCCCAAATACACTGACGCATAACTGGTCAGCCTATTTGGGGGTCCGGGTTCACGTCTTCAGGGCAGCTACGCAAAACGTTACAATCAGGAAAGTTCCGGGGTTGTGTACGATGCACGGGGCCGGCAGGAGCTTGGGGCTGTGTACGATATACGAAGCTCCTCTTGGCTGTTCAACGTTAGAATGGTAGCCTCAAAAACAAACACTCTTAGTTCAAACCATATTTACTAACAATTATTAAACCATGAAACGATTACTTTTTACATTTGGATCTCTGCTTTTTTCTTTCATTTCGGTTTTCGGCCAATCTTCGGAGTTCGACGCCGGCGGCTTCGACGCCATGCGGATAGAGAACGAGATCAAACTGGCTGTGCCGAACGAGATCGTGGACTCCGTCTGGAAATACCTGACTACCCGCTACGACAACAATAATCTGTTCCTGAAGGAATTCGATCCCGGCTTTAGTACCAAGGCCGCTGAAGACTTCTTCATTGACCAGTATTACGACAACGAGGAGATGGAATTGCTTAAACGGCAGTTTGGCGTAAGGCACCGTTCCCGTTACGTACTCACCGACAGTACCGACCGAAAAAACGGGCGGCAGCTTCTGCAGGTAAAGATCAATGACATTGGAGATAATGAGCTGAACCGGGCGGAATATAAGTACCCCATCAAATATTATGGGACGCCGAGCACGCCCATAGAAGGACACCCGCTTTTCCGTAAAATACACCAGGACCACCGTGCAGCCCTTGCCGCCCGCCTGAAAGAATACGGAATAAACGCTTTAAGCCTTTTCCCCACCATCAAGATCGAACAACTGCGCCGGCGGGTCTATATCTCGCTGAACAGTGCTCCTTTCGCTACGATGACCCTCGATGGGGTGACCGCCTCTTTTGCCGGGAAGTCGGCCCATTATACAGAACTGGAGCTGGAATTGAACGAGATCAACTATACCCTGGGAGACTCTACCACAAGGGCAAAGATGGAAGCGATCAACGAATCTATCAAAGGAGACCTGCTGGCCACCTTCCCCTCCATCAAACAAGACCAAACACCGAAATACAATAAGGGGTTCGAGGCCCTCGGCCTCCAGGATTTCTCCTCACGGCCCATCTTCGGCCTCCAGGAAGATTACCTGTCCATCGGCCTGATCTTTATTCTTGTCTTAAGCACCTTCTTCTTTGACAGATTGGATAAGAAGGCGTGGCAGGCCGGTTCCGAAGCCCAATTCTGAGTTTGCCCCTACAGCGCTTGATTTTTTCGGCTTTTTGCCGTTGTTGCCAAGTGGGTATTTAACCTGCAAATCCCTATACTTTCCATAGCCCTCGGCGGTTCAAAAAAGGAGGCCTGCTCATTTTTTTGAACATTCGCTGAGGGCTTATTTTGCTCTTTGTCCATGTAATTCTTTAGGTTGGCTTCGAGACGGCATTTTTAGGTTTTGTTTGCCCCATTTGAAGGGAGCAAGGGCTGAAAAAGCCTGGCCATCCTTTAGGATTGAGGCAAAGCCAGGCGCATTCAGCCGGATAGGCAGTTACTTCCCTGTTCCAATTACGAACTGGTTCAGCATTCAACCCCGGGCCCAACCGGAGCATTTTTCTCTAAACATCCTTTCGTACTTCACTGGTTTTTTCGACAGATTGCACTGGCGCTTCCTACCGTATCGAAAACCCCTGTAAATACAGGAATTGCAGACGATACAGTATTAACCATTATATAATTACCACTTTACATATACTTCACATATAAACCGGAATTTGTGGGAGTTATCTGGGCCTGGCGCAAAAAGCAGTACCCTAATCACATTTTATCCGGCCTTTATGAAAAGAGAACTCGATATTGCTATCCTTTCCGATGTCCACCTGGGCACCTACGGTTGTCACGCCAGGGAATTATTGAACTACCTGAAGAGCATTAAGCCCGCCATGCTCATCCTGAACGGCGATTTCATCGATATGTGGCAATTCCGAAAACGCTACTTCCCCAAAGAGCACATTCAGGTGATCCAACGCATCTTAAAGATGTCGGCCAGCGGAACCAAGGTCTATTACATCACCGGCAACCATGACGATTTGCTGCGGCGTTATTCAGATTTTTCATCGGGTAACATCCACCTGCGGGATAAGCTCATCCTGAACCTAAAAGGGCAGAACTACTGGATCTTCCACGGCGATATTTTTGACCTCTTTATCCGCTACTCTCCGTTTATTTCAAGAATAGGCGGGAAGGGCTACGACTGGCTCATCCGGCTCAACCGATTCATCAATAAGCTGCGCAGGTTCATGGGCATGTCCCAAATGTCCTTTGCCAAGAAGGTGAAGTACCGGGTCAAAGAGGCCGTCAAGTTCATCAGTGATTTTGAGAATACGGCGTTGAAGCTGGCGGCAGAGGAAGATTATGACTATGTCATCTGCGGCCACATCCACCGCCCCCAAATGCGGGCCGAGGAAGTAAAGGGCAAGAAGGTGACTTACCTCAACTCCGGAGACTGGGTGGAAAACCTGACCGCTCTGGAATATAACTGGGGCAGGTGGTCGATCTACGAGTACGACGAAGCGGACTTCCAGTATGTCAACCCCATCCTGAGTGTGAAAGAAGCCCGGGAAGATGCAGACGAAGAAGTAGTGGCCAGCCCGAGCGTGGAAGAGGTCTTCCTGGAGATTATCCGCAAGCCGGTGGAGGGCAAACAATCGGCGGGGTGATGGGTATTCGGTATTCGGTATTCGGTGTTCGGTATTCGGAGTTCGGTATTCGGTGTTCGATGTTCGCCCACGAACTCCGAACACCGAATACCGAACAACCCCCAACGCTGCACCACGAGCCGCGGCGTTCGAAGAAGGCTCCGGACAGGCAGAGACGATAACCGATCCCCCCTACGGCCGTGGTTTTTTCCCAATAGAGATCATATTGGCAAACAGGCGAAAAGCCCCGGGTACGCCAGCGGGTAATTCCCGGAACCAGGCGTAGCTGGTGTAGATGTAATAACCTTCGCCGAATTCTGCTACGAGCAGGCCCCCGTCCAGTGGTTCTTCTCCGGGGTCATTGCTGGAGAGAATGGGCTCGTAGGAATCCGCCCATTCGCCGGGGAAATAGAGCCCGCGTTCCTGTACCCAGCCTTCGAAGTCGGCCTCCGTAATTTTGTTGGGCCAGTTGAGTATGGGGTGATCCGGTTTGAGGAACCGGACCGGGGCATCTTCCTTAGTCACCCGCCCCCGGGATATCTTCAGCGGATAAGGGGCGATCTCTTCCATGGGCACGGTGAGCCCGAAGTTCTTATTGTACTGTACGATCAGGGTACCGCCGTTCTTCACGTAATCGAAGAGGGTGTTCTGATGAAAGCGAAGGCGGTCGAGCCCATTGTAGGCCCGGGCGCCCATGATCACGGCATCGAACTGCTTCAGGTTGTCGGCGTTGATGTCGCCATCCTTAAGCAGGGAAACGTCGTAGCCGATCTGTTTAAGGCTGGCGGGCACTTCATCGCCCAGTCCCATAATATACCCAACCTTCTCTCCTGCCTTTTCGATTTCAACCTTAACGGCTTTGGAGGATGCATCGAGCAATATCGACTGTACGGGAATGTGGCTGTAGTCGATCCTGACCAGTTCCTTGCTGTAGCTTTTTCCGCCGACTTTAGCAAGGGGCACAATAAAGTCCTCCCCTTGCTGTTTCGGTGGGTAGAGCTGAAAGCGGACGGCCTTTTCCTCCCCTTTGAAGCCCAGTTCAAAATCAAGGGATGCGGGTTCCACTTTCCAGTCTTGGCCATGACACAGCTCAATGGTGCCGGAGACGTTTTCTTTGCCTGCTTTCAGGGTAACCTCTACTGTTTGCGGCTGGCCGTTGCCAAAGACATAGGCTTTCTCCGCAACTTTGACGTAGACCGGCGGGGTTATTTCAAATGGTTGGTAGACTTCGGCTTTTACCGGGTCTTCGTATTTGTAAACAACTTCCTTTTCCAGTACGAGGAGTTGGCCGGCAACGGAGAAAGTGAATCTGGTGCGGAAGGTACGCGGCGCTTCCGGCAGCCCTCTAAGTTCCTGTTCGTCTACGGTGTATCGTCCCTCCTGCCACTTTTCCTTCAGCCAGTAAGGGCTGGTTGTGTCCATCTCATCCGGCAGGATTACCGTTTGCATAAGCTTATGCCCCCGGTTGTATTCGAGCGGGAGGGCCAGGCTGGTATCCTTTCCGGAAGGCAGGATACTTACTTCCAGCAATTCCACGGGTATTTTTGAGCGGTTGATCACCTCCATGGACAACTCCACCCTGCTGCCGGGCGTGGCGGACGGGCTGCCGGCGGTAGTTTCTGCGTACAGGCCCAGGCAGGCCTGAATGACTTCTTTTATTTCTGCCAGTTTCCTCCTTTTCCAGAAACCATCAGGCAGGGCTTCGATCTTGCTCAGGGCATTCATGAGGCCGGGCACGCTGGCGCTGGGTTCCTCGAAGCGGAAGGAGGCTTCTATCTCCGCCAATAATGTGCCGATGGGGGCGCCACCTTCCACCCGGCTCCAGGCCGTATTGATGCCGTCGAAGAGGTTCTCTTTGTTTTCGGGCATATCGCCTTTCAGCAATTCCAGGTATTCCATTTCCGAGCCGCGGGTTCCCATATCTCCGAAACCCTGGGCCTTATGCATGCTGCGGGCTTCGGCGGCGATCTCGGTGTTGGACTTTCCCAGGGTGGGGTAATAAACCCCTACATCGATACTGGACATTCTGGTTTTATCTGCTTTTTCGAAATTTTCCCGGCTGCCGTAAAACCACCAGGTGGTATTGAAGTATAGTCTTTTGGGCTGCCAGGGTTCAGCGTATTGCAGTTGTTCGGGAAAGGCGTTTTTATCAGCGGCCAGCTCAAAGGCTTCATAGGAGAGCATGGCCGAGGCAGTATGGTGGCCGTGCATGCGTCCGTACCAATTGGGGTCGGCTTTGTGCTGAAATCGGTTGATGATGATATCCGGGCGCCATTTCCGGATGGCCCATACCATGTCGGACAGGGCCTCCTGATGCCCCCAGAATTCGAGGGTCTCTTCCGGGGTTTTGGAAAAACCAAAATCGTTGGCGCGGCTAAACATCTGGTTGCCTCCGTCGACCCGGCGGGCGCCCAGCAGTTCCTGGGTACGGATCACGCCAAGCAATTCTTCGATCTCGGGGCCGATCTCGTTCTGTCCGCCGTCCCCCCGGGTCATGGCCAGATAGGTGGTGGTGGCGTTCACCTCGTTGGAAAGGTAAGAGATCAGCCGCTGGTTCTCGTCATCCGGGTGAGCGGCGACGTAGAGGGCGGAGCCCAGAAAGTTGAGCTTCTGGATGGCCTTGTGTATATCGGCCGAGGTCCATCTTTTGGGCGCCTGGGCGGGTAGCTGAATGCTGATCAGGGCGATCAGGGCTGGCAAAATCAGGTGTCTCCAGTTCATCATAAGCTTAGATTCGGTTTTCTATTTTGAAGGCATAAATATAGAAAGGAATAAAACAAAGAATGGTTGAGTCTTAACCCCGGATAACGACGAGAGCCATTCCATGCCGGAATGGCTCTCGATGGTTGGCTCAGCAGCCGAAAGGCCCGGTTAGGCCTTATTGAACCGCCCCTCCGATCAGGTCATTGTAAGACTGGGTAGCGCTGGCAATGGCTGTTTTGGCGCCATCCACCATGCCGGTCCAGTTTGTTACATTTTGTTCGGCAGTGCCCATCAGCTCCTTCAGGCTGTCGATGGTAGCCTGGACATCGCCCGGCAATTTGCCGGCGGCCAGCCCGTCCTTCAGGGCGGTGAGCTTTTCTCCTTCAGTTTGCCATTGGCTCACAAATTCAAAGGCTTTCTGGGCAAGGGTTCCGAGTTCACCCATCTGGCTTTGTACGGTTTGCTGAATAATGGCCAATTTGGCCTTTTGATCATCGTTAAGGGTGGCGGCAACCTCCTCGGAAGGGTTCATACTTTCCAGCGCTGACTTAGCCTGGGCCTGGGTTGCGTTGATCTGGTCAACGACAGCAGTTACCTTAGCGGTGGTGCCTTCCCAATCGGTAGAAAGCGTTTCAATGGCTTCCTTGAACTTGCCAACGTTGCTGCAGGAGGCAAGGGCTATGGACAGAATGCTGAGAATAATGAGTTTGCGCATGTTAATGGATTTTTAGTTTAAAGTAAGTTAACTCGCATCTAGTAGAACGCAGGCAGGAGCCCTTTTCTTGTTTGCCTTCCTAATGAAATGTTAAAGGGGTTTAAGGGCCATTCTCCTTAGGAAGTCAAGAATGTGGAAAAAATAATGAGGCGAATCCAAACAAGGTGTTTAACTTTCCGTTCGATTATTTCAACTTATTGTATATCTTACACTAATCGTCGAAGGCATGTGTTTTCATGCCGGGCCGCGCTGCCATAGATAGGGAAGGGGACAAGGCCCGAGGCGGCCTGAACGCTTAAAATAAAATTATGAGTACTTCCAATAAATATATTTGCATCCACGGCCATTTTTATCAACCGCCCAGGGAAAATGCCTGGCTGGAAGCCGTTGAGAAACAGGATTCGGCTGCGCCTTTCCACGACTGGAACGAGCGCATCAACTTCGAATGTTATGCGCCGAATACGGCTGCCCGGATACTGGACAAGGATGATGTTATTGTAGGCATCGTCAACAATTACGCCCGGATAAGTTTCAACTTTGGCCCCACGCTGCTATCCTGGATGGAAAAAGCGGACCCGGAGGCCTACCAGGGCATTCTGGCGGCAGATAAGGAAAGCCAGCAATTATTTGGCGGACACGGTTCGGCCCTGGCACAGGTGCACAGCCACCTCATTCTACCTCTGTGCAACCGGCGCGATAAGGAAGCACAGGTGAAATGGGGCATTGCCGATTTTGAATACCGCTTCGGACGCAAGCCGGAGGGGATTTGGCTGGCCGAAACGGCGGCGGACACCGAGACGCTGGAAGTGCTGGCTGAAAACGATATTAAGTTTACCATTCTGGCGCCCCGGCAGGCCAAGGCCTTCCGGAAAGCCGGCGCCAAAGAATGGACAGGTACCGGCGGCGGCGGTATCGACACTCGCCGCCCGTACCTCTGCCGCCTGCCGTCGGGGCGCAGCATTGTCTTATTTTTCTACCATGGCGGTATTGCCCAGGGAGTCGCCTTCGAGGGCCTGCTCAATAACGGCAGGTACTTTGCCGAGCGCTTCGCGGAGGCCTTCGGCGGTAACGAAGAGCCGCAACTGGTGCACATCGCTACCGATGGGGAGAGCTACGGCCACCACCACCGCCACGGGGAAATGGCCCTGGCTGCCTGCCTGAGGCATATCGAAGACAAAGGCCTGGCCACCATTACCAACTACGGGCAGTACCTGGAGTTGTTCCCGCCCGAATATGAAGCCCAGATCCATGAGAACAGCTCCTGGAGCTGCGTCCATGGCGTAGAGCGCTGGCGCTCCGATTGTGGCTGTAACTCCGGAGGACGGCCCGGCTGGACACAAGCGTGGCGTAAACCCTTACGCGAAGCGCTGGACTGGCTGCGGGACGAACTCATCCCCATCTATGAAAAGGAAGGGGCTAAACTCATGAAGGATGTCTGGGCCGCCCGCAATGACTACATCAAGGTGCTGTTGGGCCGTTCGAACAGGACGATCAATGCCTTTCTCGAACGCCACGCTAAGAAAGAACTGAATAAAGACGAACAGACCCGGCTGCTCCGCCTTATGGAGATGCAGCGCCACGCTATGCTGATGTACACCAGTTGCGGCTGGTTCTTCGACGAAATATCCGGCATAGAGACCAACCAGATCCTGCAGTATGCTAACCGAGCCATCCATTACGCGGTTAATGTGGCGGATGTAAATCTACACGATGCTTTCGTCAAGCGTCTGGAAAAGGCCCCCAGCAACGTCTACGAAAACGGGGCGACCAGCTATAAAAAGTACGTGGTGCCTGCACAGGTGGACCTGGTGAGGGTAGGTATGCATTATGCGGTTTCTTCCATTTTCGAGGAATATCCGGAACACCTCGATTTTTTCAACTACATCGCTGAAAGCGAGGCTTACTATCGCCTCTCGGCAGGCACGTTGCGCCTGGCGGTGGGCAGGGCTACCATCCAGTCGAAAGCCACACTGTCCGAACGACAGTTCAGCTTCGCCGTCCTCTACCTGGGCCAGCACCACATTATCGGCAATTTGTTGCTCGACATGGAACGCGAAGCCTTCGATGAAATGGCGAGCCGCATCCGCGAGGCATTCCTGGAGACCAATCTGGGCGAGGTCATCAGCGTCATGCAGGAGTACTTCGGAAAGGATAATAAGTACACCATCTGGCAGTTGTTCCGCGATGAGAAGAGAAAGATCCTGGATCAGATCACCAAAAAGAGCCTGGACCAGGTGGAAAATGAGATGCGCTCCATTTACAATGACAACTACCAACTGATGCTGGGCATCGCCATGAGTGATATTCCCGTACCCGGGTTCTACCGCAGTGCCGTGGAGTTCGTCGTCAACCGCGACCTGCTGCGGCAGTTTGAGAACGGCCGCCTCAATATACGGGAACTCCGGCGCCTTTACGCCGAATTCCGCCGATGGAACATCCGCCTGGCCGATGAACAGGCCTTCAAACTGACGGTCAGCGAACGGGTCTTCAATGAGATCCAGCAGTTGGATACCAACGAGGCAGACCTGGAACGCCTGCAGAGCCTGATCACCATACTGGAGATGCTCGAATCCCTCAACTTCAATCTTGATTTCTGGCGCAGCCAGAACACCTACTACTCCATGCTGCAGGGGTACCAAAAAGAAGAGTGGGTCTTTGCCAGTAAGGAGTGGGAGGAAGCGTTTATCAAGCTGGGCCGCTTGCTGAAGGTGCGGGTGTGAGTTTGAATGCTTGTTCTGGGAAATGGTTATATTGTTGAACGGTTATGATAGCCATCTTTAAGCGCCAATTTCCCATTGGCGCTTAAATTCGGAATAGATCAATTTTCGGTGTCTTCTGAAAAATGCCCTTGATTTCCAGAGACTTGCGAAAGTCGAACAGCGAATTCCGAACACTCCCCTTAAATTTGAGCTCCTTCAATACCGCAATTCAACACATTGCCCGTAGCCATAAACCCACAACCATGCCCAAAGACATCAAAAAAATAGAACTCCGCAACCTAGAGCTGAGCGACTATCGTGAACTCAAGGCCTCCATGATCGAAGCGTACAGCGACATTGAAGAACCACAGTGGACAGAGGGCCAGATCCGATCCCTGCTGGAGAAGTTTCCCGAAGGCCAACTGGTTATCCTGGCCGATGGCAAAGTGGTGGGCAGCGCCCTGTCCATCATCGTCGATTACGCGAGCCTGGATGAGAACCACTCCTACGACGATGTCACCGGCAATTATTCTTTTGATACCCACAACCCGGAGGCAGATGTGCTGTACGGCATCGACGTTTTCGTCCATCCCGGTTACCGGGGCCTGCGGCTGGGGCGCCGCCTGTACGACGCCCGCAAGGAGCTGTGCGAGCGGCTCAACCTCAAAGGCATACTCTTCGGGGGCCGCATTCCCAACTACCGTAAATATGCGGACGAGCTTTCTCCCCGCGACTATATCCGCAAGGTGCGCCTGAAGGAGATCTACGACCCTGTCCTGTCCTTCCAGCTGAGCAACGACTTCCACGCCAAAAAGATCCTGAAAGGATACTTGCCGGATGATGAAAGCTCTCTGGAGTACGCTGTATTGTTGGCCTGGAATAACATCTACTACCAGAAGCCCCAGAAACTGGCCGCGCTGACCAAACAGGTGGCGCGCGTCGGGCTGGTCCAGTGGCAGATGCGGCCGTTCCGCGGGCTGGAGGCCCTCTTCGAACAGGTGGAATTTTTCGTAGACGCCGTATCGGCCTATCAGACGGACTTTGTGCTCTTCCCGGAGCTGTTCAATGCTCCGCTGCTGGCGGGCCTCGACAACCTGCCCGAAGCGGATGCCATCCGGGGCCTGGCCGAATACACCGAGCCGGTCCGCGACAAACTTCGGGAGTTTGCCATCTCCTATAATGTCAATATCATCGGAGGCAGCATGCCTTTTATCCGGGAAGGGATGCTGGTCAACATCGGCTTTCTCTGCCGGAGAGACGGCACGACGGAATCCTACGAAAAACTGCACGTTACCCCCAACGAGGCCAGCTTCTGGGGCATGGTGGGGGGCAACCGCCTCGCCGCCTTCGACACCGACTGCGGGAGGGTAGGGGTACTGATCGGCTACGATGTGGAATTTCCGGAACTCTCCCGCCTGCTGGCCGAAGAAGGGGTGCAGATCCTGTTCGTGCCTTTTCATACCAACACCCAGAATGAATTTACCCGGATACAGCTTTGCGCCAAGGCCCGCGCCATCGAAAACGAATGTTATGTGGCCATCGCCGGCAGTGTGGGCAACCTGCCCCGGGTGAGTAATATGGACATCCAGATGGCACAGTCCGGCGTATTCACTCCCGCCGACTTCGCCTTCCCGGGCAATGGCATCCTGACGGAAGCCCCGCCCAATACCGAGACCACCCTGGTGGCCGAACTCGACCTGGGCCTGCTGAAACAATTGCACGCCTATGGCAGCCTGCGCAACCTGAAGGGCCGGCGAACAGATCTGTTCGAGCTGAGGAAGCGGTAAATTTTCGTAGATTCGTTATTCGTTATTCGTTATTCGTTACTCGTTATTCGTTATTCGTTACTCGTTATTCGTTATTCGTTACTCGTTACTCGTTATTCGTTATTCGTTACTCGTTATTCGTTACTCGTTATTCGTTACTCGTTATTCGAATCCACGAACCCCCGAACCCCCGAACCCCCGAATCCACGAATCCCGAATCCACGAATCCCGAATCCCGAATTAGGGGTGTTAAGAAAAATTTTTCACTCTCTTTGGATGAATTTTTTCATATTCTGCTTGAGCCAGTCCACCCCTTGCGGCTCCTCCAGGATGTCAAGCAAGATGGAATAAGTTAGTTCTTTGAAAAACTGGATTTTAGCCATTTTGAACGAACGGATACCGTTGCGTTTCTTGTAGATCAAGACCAACATAGCTGCAATCATGGTAAAGTAGAGCATGTTTTGGATGGCATTGGCATCGTTGCATACAAAGTGCGTCAGGTTCATTTCCTGTTTCATGAAACGGAAAAGCACCTCGATGTCCCACCGCTGGCGATAAATTTCAGCGATGGCCACAGCAGGTAGATCCCACAGGTTAGTCACGAAAGACAGCACCTGCCCACTGGCTTTGGCCCGGTATTGAACCAAGCGCAGTTTGGTGGGCGAGACTTTTTTGTTGCTCTCATAGAGATGAACGGCACTGTCCTGGATAAACTCTAAGCTCTCTGTATCGCTATAGCCATCGTCTTGCCAATGTGGATGAAGCAGATCATAACGGGGCGCATCCTTCAGGCGGCCGACAAATAATATCTGTTCCTCTGCCAGTTGGGCGTAAGACTTGCGGCTTTGTAGCCCTCTATCAAAAACGCTGATATCCTCTTGGCCATGGGATGTCTTGAGGATGGCTTCTTTCAAAGCTGTTTCCTCACTGAGGTGCCCTTGATCGGCATGGAAATGCATCTGGATGAGAAACTCGTCGGCCAGTTCCGTGGTGAGCTTGACTTGCCTTTTGCCTTTTTTCGTGTTACCTACCTTCATCCCTTCCAATAAATGGGAAAAGGTGGCGATCATTGTGGAGTCATAGCGCTTGATATGGTAGCCAGACAAAGATTTGTCTCCATATAATTGCCGGGCGCGTTTATAGACTAGCTCAAAAAGCTTACGGCAAAAAGCAGGCTTGATCTTGATCAGGCGCTCCCGGATACCTGTCCAGGTCACCTCATCGGCAGCCAGCGCAGGGGCTAAGGCTTGAAAGAGCGGGTCTTTATAATGCTCTTCCATGACCCGAAGGCTTAAGCGTTCGCTGCTCATAAGGCTAAAGAGCACTAACTTGAACAGGCTGGTGGCCTTAAGTTTCTTGACCCATTTGTCCACGACGAGGTCCTTAGCCAGTTGCTCGACCGATTCCTCAGGTATCAACTCAAGCAATTCTGATACACTCACTCCCTCTGCGGAGGGAGGTTTTCGGCGCATTGCGGGCATGTTCGTTTTTCGGCTAAATTCCAATTTTTTTCAAAGAACGTATTTGAAAATTTTTCTTAACACCCCTAATCCCGAATCCCGAATCCCGAATCCCGAATCCACTACAAGGGATACCAGCCCGGGCACAGCATCGACCGATTCCTGCCGGACGGTAATGTGGAATTGGTGATCGATCTGACGGATTCCCCCAAAAATGTATACGACAACGAGACCCTGGCGGTGCGGCAATCCTTCCGCCGGGCCTGGATCTCGGGCCTGCGCCGGGAATACATTTCCATCCATGCCGGGCAGGATGCGGAGATGTTTGTCGTCACCTTCCGGAAGGGCGCCGCCCGGCCTATTGTGGGCATGCCGCTTACCGAACTGACGGAGCAGGTCGTCGAGGGAGACTTGGTCTTTGGGCAGCCCATTCTCCAGTTGCGGGAGGCCTTGCTGGAAGCCGAAACCCCGGAAGCCAAAATGGCCGCCGCCGAACGCCACCTGCTGGCCATGGCGGGAGCCGGACTGCAGCCCAACCCCTTTGTGGAATATGCCGTCGGCCAGATCCTGAAGCACCCCGGGCAGCTCTCGCTGGAGCATCTCTCCCGCAAGGTGGGCTATTCCCAGAAGCACCTCATTCAGCTGTTCATTTCCGGCCGGGACACCTGCCGGCGTTGTTACCTGCTTTATGAGATGGATGCCGACGGCGGGAACCTCCGCAAGGTTTCGGATATCCGCCTGGCGGACAGTTGGATGAGCAGCCGGAAGGACGGCACGGAGCTGATCGTCACCCCCCCATCGCTCGGTGGATTCCGCTTTTAACCTCATCGATCTTCAGGGGAAGGTGCTGAATAAGCTATATATCGGCCTGATGAACTGGGATACGAAGGAGATGAAGATCCTGACGGATACGGCGTATCAGTACCAGCAGGCGCCAGTATTTGTACAGGAGTGAGGGCCGTGGATGTCCGATCAGTCCTTCGTCGGCAAGGGGGTATCCACCGGTTTTTCGATCATGAAACCGTATTGCATTTTTTGCTTTTCCGTTAATGGAGCGATCCTATTGCTATTCATAAAAGTGGAATCGATGATTTTCCAGATTCTGGCGGTATTGTCAAGGCTACCGGTAAGGACCTGCCTTTCATCCGGAGAAAAGGAAACAGACCATATGGTACCGCTATGCCCTTCAAAGCGTTGCTCCAATTGCCATTTTCCATTACTGAACTTGAAAAGCCGGGCCCAGTTGTCATTGCTGCCGGTGAGCAGAAGAGAATCGTTTTTGGAGAAAGCAATACTTCGGACCGGTTTTCCGTGGATAAAGGACTGTATTTTTTTTCCGGTAGTGTCCCAAATAATCAGATCGTTATCCCAACCTCCGGTAGCGAGGAACGCTTCATTGTGAGAAACGGCCACGGAGACGACCTGCTGGTTGGCGTGCCCTTTCCAATTGTTAAGAAGCTTTCCATCCGGGGCCCAGATAAAGATGTTGCCCTTAACATCAGCGGTTACTGCCTTACCGCTTTGGGGGAAGAAGGAAGCTACAAGAACTGGATGGCGATTAGGGCCGAATGCTATATGGCTTTTTATTATCGTATCGCCCTGAATCTCATACAAGCTTGCTGTATGCTCCTCTTCATTTCGCAGGCCCACGGAAAGGAAGGATATCTGGTCGGGGGAGAGTATGAGTTTTGTAATACAGCCATTATACTTTTCTAACCCGGGGCTACAGGGCCCTTTTACCTCTTTGACGATTATGGTGTCTTTCCGCTCGAAGGCCAGCCCGATATTGCCCTTTTTATCACCATAAACGAGTAATTTTTTATCGGGGAGGACAAAAAAGTCGGTGATCTGGTTCGGCGTCTTTACCAGAGTGTCAACCTGTCCGCTGGATAACCACCAGCGGTAAATGTTCCCATTTCGGGAAGCGGTGATGACCCTGTCCTTGGTGTCGAAACGAGCCTGAAGGACATGCCAGTCATTCTTCATGACGATGGGGTAAAGCGGAGAGATATGCCATACTTTCACCGTCATATCGCGGCTGCCGGAGATAAAAACATCGGGGTTCAGCCATTTGAGCGCGGTCACCTCACCGCTATGTCCATAGAAAACCCGGGCCAGGTTCCCCTGCCTGTCCCAAAGGTGTATCGTATTGTCCTCGCTTCCGGTGACAATATGTTTCCCATCCGGTGAAACCGCAACAGCATTTACATTGTATTCGTGGCCTTCAAGGGTTAATAGTTTTCTGAATTTTGGGCCGGAGTAGGAAGAATATTTCTCCCAGAGAATAGCGGTATTATCCCAGCTTCCTGAGACGAAGTACTCACCGTCCGGAGAGACGGAAAGGGACGTGATTTCATTGGTATGCCCATCGAAAAAAGAACTCCAGTTGCCGTTCAGGCTTTTGATCCTTATGCGCTGGTTTTCAAGCCCGTAAAGAAAATGATCGCCTTCCGGCAAAAATGTGATACAGTTTACGGCGCCATCACCGGAACTTTTCTTGGGGAATTCGTGGATCAGTTTTCCGGATTTTGTCTCATATTGCTTTATCCATCCATCCGCGTCACCGCTCAGGAGGTATTGGCCATCGGGCGAAAAGGCGAGTGCATTGATCATGCCTGAGCTGTTTGGCCTTCGGTGTAAAATACTTCCATCTTGCTTCCAGATAATTACCAGGCTATCCATCCCGCCGGTAGCGATCAGCCCGTCAGGGGAGTATACTGCAGCCTGTATCCGTTGGGTATGCCCTCCTTCCAGCGTTTGCAGGAGTCGCCCTTTCTCATCCCAGGCCTTGGCTTCCCCATTTTCGCCGGCGGTGAGGATGCGATGGCCATCGGGCGAGACATCGAGGGCGAAAACTTTTTGCAGGGAATCAATAAGCAACTGATAAAAAGGAAAATCCTGCCGGGCTGAGATATCAACGAATACGGCCCGGGCATTCTCTCTGGTTTGCGAATCCGTAGCAACAGCCCGGGCGGCAAAAGCCAGTTGCAGTGCGAGGGTGTTGTCGTCATCCTGAGCACTTATGGACTGGGCGGATAATAATGCATACCGGGACTTCAGGGATTCTTCCTTAGCCTTTTTCAGTGCTAATACTGCTAAGGTTTTCTGTGCATAAACATAGGAGAAGGTTGCGATGGAAACCATCACCAGGGCGATGAGAAAAACGATTAATGACCCTCTTCTCAGATTAGCTGCCTTTTTACTTTTTTTTATGAAGGCCCATTCGTCCGGTTTGAGTTTATCGTACTCCCGGAGCCGGGATTCATACCGGCTGAGGAAGGCGAGTTCTTTGCGGATCAGGAGCGTCTTGTACTTCTGATAATCATAATGCCGGTCCTTGACCAATTTTACGGCTTCCAGGAGAGCAACCTCATCGTCGGTTCGGTGGTCGGCGATGATCTTGGCTAGCGTATCGTGCGCTACCTCGTATATACCATCCGATTCTGAAAGTATCCTTCCTTTTTCGAGCTGCTGCAGGATGAAAAAGGCCTGGGTTTCATCGATGCCGGAGACCAGGATAGCTGAGCGGGCTTTGGGTTTTTTGGTACCTTCCAGGCTTACAAACTCATTAAGTAACCGCTGCGTGGCCGATTTGGATACTCCCGGAAATTTTTTCTCCAGTGCGCTCTGGACGGCGTTCGTCTGCTGAAACAGAAAGTCTTCCAGCACCTTATCGATTGGTCCGGTGCGGTCGACAATATCGGGAGTAAAGACAACCTTTTGAGGCATATTCGTCATTTGTAGAGCTGGATCATTGGGTTAACAAGGAGCTTTGCGGCGGAGAAGCGCCAACTGCTTCATGCCACAGCCGGTCGAGGTATACCTGGAGGTAGGATAACTGAACCCCTGCTTTTCCGCCACTGACGTTTTCTGTGATCTTCCTGATGGTTCGTGGAGCGTCAACGATCTGGATCCCCAGTTTTTCGCAGGATTGCTGGATGACCTGGTGCGCATTCTGCCCGCCCATGGGTTCGACTCTGAGCCGTTTATTGTAGATTTCCGGTATCACCTTTTCGAAATCGTAGAGGTGGGCGAGGTATTCTTCCCGCATCACGATAATGACCTTGCAGGAAAGGCCGGCCTCCTGTAATTGGGCGATATCTTGTATGAATTGTTGTTGTTCCGGTTTTTCCCCAAATATGAACAACTCTTCGAACTGGTCGAAAATGAGAAAAACAGGGCGGAAATAATCCAGATAAACGGATTTAACCAATTGGGACAAGCTGGCTCCTTCCCTGACGGGGCTTTGGGCCATGCGAAGTAGCGCTTCCCTGAGCGAGTCATTGATGTTGTCTTTACGGCGAACGAAGAGGTCCAGCCAGTCTGTGGGTTGAAAACGGCTGGCCAGGCCGCACTGTACCAGGCTGGTCTTTCCGGTTCCGGACTGCCCGTATACCAGGATAATATCGGCCTGAAAGACCATTTTGTAAAGTTGTTCGATCTCCTCATCCCGGCCAAAGAAGATGGCGCGGTCTTCCCGGGTATAGGGCTGCAGGAATTTGAATGGGCTTTTATGGTTCATAATTCATTCAGGCTTTTCCCAAAAATGTCCTGGCTGAAGTTGTTAAACAGTTCAGGAAGTTCAGAAAACTGATGTGAATTGGCCTGTAAGCGGTCTTCTTCTATGTAGGCGAATTTGTAATGGAAAGTTGCTGTTGCCCGGTCGTAATGGGTAAAGAAGAACAGCTTGGACTTATCGTCCCCGGTGAAGGCATTTTCATCTATGACGAAGGGGGAGAGGTTCAGGTATTCGGCTACATCCTGATTGGATTTGAGGAAAAGGACCGATTGATTGTCGGTGAACGCTGCAAAGGTCTTGTCCTGATCCAGGTACCCGGCAGTCACTTTATCAAGCTGGACCAAAAAATGGCGGTACTGCGGAGGGTTATGGCGCCGCTTGATGAGGTCTATATTTTTTATCGTCGCCAGTTTGTATTTGGCGAGAAAACCCAGGTGATTAAAGATCGTTGCCAGTTGTTCTTCGGCCTGAACACAATAACTCTCGATCTCACTTGCCGGAATGCCCCGCCCCGTCTTGTACAATTTTTCCTTCATGGACTCCATGAAGCCGAGGGCGTTATAAAAGGAACTGCCTTCGGCGAGCTGATCCTTCAGCCCCTCGATCTCCTCAATAAAATAGGTGATCTGTTGCTCTTCGAAGAACACGCGGGTGCTGCGAATGAGCGGAATGGGGTTGTAGGTTGCCAGGTCCTGGGCCGTGAGAGAGAAATAGGCCTTGAGCTCGTTCAGGCAATTTTCAGGGATCACCATCTCCGGGCGCCGGTGGCGTTCATCCCAGAGCTGGGCCATCACAATAAAGGCGAGCAGTTCGGTGATGGTGTTATAAGTTTTGACCAGTTGGGCCAACCTTTCTTCGCTGATCTGGTCCATCTTGGCGCCCTGGGATTCCGGCCCGGCTGCAAACAATTTGCGGATCTGTTCTCCGATGGGGGCGGGCAGGCTGTTCATAATATCCAGGCGGACTTCGCGAATGTCGACCTCTTCGCCTTCTTCCATATCCGATTTAGTGTAACGCAGTTTGCGGTCGTACTTCGCCAGGGTGTCGAGCAGCACCTGGGTGAGGTGTTCATTGATGGGGACACGGGAAATATTGTACCGGTTGCTGGCGCCTTGAATAATGATCTCCTTATGGCTCTCGACAGGTAGTTTCCAGCTTAAGGCCTCGGGGTGTTCCTCCCTGGTGTACAAGCCCCAGGGCAGCGTTTCTTCCGCCGCCGCTTCATCGAACACAATGCCGCGATGGACTTTGGGCGCTTCATTGCCGGATGCCTGGATGAATGCCGACGCCTGCCGGAAACCTTCCCCGATGCTGTGCCTATTAGCCAGAGCGAGATAGAACTGGCGGGCGAAACTGACGGCCCGTTCATCGTCGATGGGCGCTGAAGTGGCAATAACGGCCGGAACACCCAGCTCGAGCAGCAACCGGACCTGCTCGCTGGTGGAGCAACCGTTCAGAAAGACGAGCTTCAGGTTCTTTTGCTGTGCCAGCATGTTCGCTATGCCATCGGAATTGGCCACCTGTCCCGTCAGGATGAGCTGTCGGCCACCGGCATGGCCGCCGAAATGGAAGAGGTGTACCCGGTCCTTGAAGGCGGCAAGTCCGCTGGCTACCTTCTCAATGGTGGCAAAGGGCTCCGGATAGAGCTGATAGCACTGGTTGTTGACTCCTTCCATCAAAAGTTCCCGGATGCTGTCGTGTTCCCTGGTCAGAGCTTCAAGCGGGGAGCTGAGGTCATTAGCGAAAGCCAGATAGATGAGCGGTAATGACATGGGTTTCCCTCTGGGTGTTCCGGCAATATTGCTTAAATTGGTTTTAAATATATACTAACACTATAAAGGTAACCACTTCGGCAAACTTTCCAAAATGGCCCCTTTGTCGGGGGGGGGGTGATGGGTTGATTTGCGTGGGGCCCTCCCCGAATCAACCCATCAACGAATCACCAATCACATCTCCACCTCATACGCCGCCATCGGCGGGCAGGTACAGACCAGGTTGCGGTCCCCGTGGGCATTATCGATGCGGCCGACGCCGATCCAGAACTTGTGTCCGTGCCGCAGGTAGGGCAGCGGATAGGCGGCTTTTTCCCTCGAGTAGGGGTAGGGCCAGTTGTCGGCGGTGACGATATCTACCGGGTGGGGAGCGTTGTGCAGCGGGTTGTTCTGGGCGTCCACCTCACCGCGGGCGATCTCGTCGAGCTCCTTGCGGATGGCCAGCATGGCGTCGCAGAAGCGGTCGAGTTCGTCCTTGCTCTCGCTCTCCGTCGGTTCCACCATCACGGTGCCGGCTACGGGGAAGGAGAGGGTAGGGGCGTGGAAGCCGTAGTCCATCAGGCGCTTGGCCACATCTTCGGCAGAGGCCAGCTCCTTGAAGGGCCGCAGGTCGATGATGAGCTCGTGGGCCGAGTGGCCGTGCTTGCCGCCGAAGACGATATCGTAGTCCTTCTCCAGGCGGGCGCGAATATAGTTAGCGTTGAGAATAGCGTATTTCGAAGCATCCGTCACGCCCTTTTTGCCCAGCATTTTGATGTAGGCGTAGGAAATGAGCAGGATGCTGGCGCTGCCGTAGGGCGCGGCGGAGACCGCTGTGATGCCCTGGCTTCCGCCCGTTTCCACCAGTGGGTGTTTGGGCAGGAAGGGCTTGAGGCTTTCGTTGACACAGATGGGGCCCATGCCGGGGCCGCCGCCGCCGTGCGGGATCGCGAATGTCTTGTGCAGGTTGAGGTGGCAGACGTCGGCGTCGATCAGGCCCGGGCTGGTCAGGCCGACCTGGGCGTTCATATTGGCGCCGTCCATATAGACCTTTCCGCCATTTTGGTGGATGATATCGCACACCTCTTTGATGCCGGCTTCGAACACGCCGTGGGTCGACGGGTAGGTCACCATCAGGGCGGACAAGTTGGCCTTGTGCATTTCGGCCTTGGCGCGCAGGTCATCCAGGTCGATATCGCCCTGCTCGTCGCATTTCACCACCACCACCTGCATGCCTGCCATGACGGCGCTGGCCGGGTTGGTGCCGTGGGCGGATTCCGGGATGAGGGCCACGGTGCGGTGCCCTTCTCCCCGTGCCTCGTGGTAGGCGCGGATCACCATCAGGCCGGTGTATTCACCCTGAGCGCCCGAGTTGGGCTGCAGGGAGCAGGCGGCAAAGCCGGTGGCCTCGGAGAGCCACCTTTCCAGCTCTTCGAATATCTGGTAATACCCCTTGGCCTGATCGGCGGGCGCGAAGGGGTGCAGGTTGGCAAAGGCCGCCCAGCTCACCGGTATCAGTTCGGTGGCGGCGTTGAGCTTCATGGTGCAGCTGCCCAGCGGGATCATGGAGTGCATCAGGGAGAGGTCTTTGTTCTCCAGCTGCTTGATGTACCGCATCATCTTGGTCTCGGTATGGAAGCTGTTGAAGATGAGGTGCTCCAGGTAGGGGGTCTGCCGCTGCAGGGCTTCCGGCAGTTGGTAACCGGCGGGCTCGGCGCCGTTCAGGGAGAAGCGCGCTCCCTTAGCTTCGGCGAAGATGGACAGGATGGCCTTCAGTTGCTCCATGCCCACCGTTTCGTCCAGGCTGACCTGAACGGCGTTGGCCTCGTAGAAGAAGTTCGTCTCGTGGGCCAGGGCGACGCGGCGTACTTCCTCCACCATTTTGCCGTCCATTTCCAGGCGCAGCGTATCGAAGTAGTGGGCGTTCACCTGGTTGAAGCCCAGCCCTTTCAGCTGTTGATCCAGGATCTGCGCCAGGGTGTGGGTGCGTTCGGCGATCGCCCGGATGCCTTTGGGGCCGTGGTAGACGGCGTACATGCTCGCCATGACGGCCAGCAGCGCCTGGGCGGTGCAAATATTGGAGGTCGCCTTTTCGCGGCGGATGTGCTGCTCTCGGGTCTGCAGGGCCATGCGGTAGGCCTTCTTGCCGTAGGCGTCGACCGAAACGCCGATGATGCGCCCGGGGATCTGCCGCTTGTGTTCCTCGCGGGTGGCGAAGAAGGCGGCGTGTGGGCCGCCGTATCCCATAGGAACGCCGAAGCGCTGGCTGTTGCCCACCACGGCGTCGGCGCCCCATTCGCCCGGAGGCGTCAGCAAGGCCAGGCTGAGCAGGTCGGCGGCCACGGTAACGTATATTTCCTGGGCCCGTGCTTTTTCCACCAGAGCGCGGTAGTCCTCCACGGAACCTTCGCGGTCCGGGTACTGCAGCAGCAGGCCGAACGTCTTATCTGTAAATTCGAAGCTGCGCCAGTCGCCGATGACGACCTCAATGTCCAGCGGGTTGGCGCGGGTTTTCAGCACGTCGATCGTTTGCGGCAGCACCTTGTCGGAAACGAGGAATTGGTTGATGGCCTCGCCCTTGGCCCGTTTGTTTTTGATGCCGTAGAACATATGCATGGCCTCGGCCGCCGCGGTGGCCTCGTCGAGTAGGGAGGCGTTGGCGATGGGCAGGGCAGTGAGGTCGCTCACCATGGTCTGGAAGTTGAGCAGGGCCTCGAGGCGCCCCTGGGAGATCTCCGCCTGGTAGGGTGTATACTGGGTATACCAGCCCGGGTTCTGGAACACGTTGCGCAGGATAACCGAAGGCGTAACGGCGCCGGAATATCCCATGCCGATGTACGACCGGTATACCTTGTTCAGGGCGGCGGCCTGCCGCAGTTCTTCCAGGTATTCGTATTCTGTCATGGCCTCCGGAAGGTCCAGTTCCCTATTCATGCGGATGGCGGGTGGGACGGTCTCGTCGATGAGCTGGTCCAGGGATTTCACGCCGATGGCGGACAGCATCTCCTGCAGTTCTTCCTCATTGATCCCGATATGGCGGTTGATAAAGCGATCGAAAGGTGCGGTCTTATTCATTGGTTAAATTCCGTTTTATTTGGCCAGTAATTAGTCGCCCAAATTTACGATAAAATATCGGGTGTGTAACAATGATAATGGTCAGGAGGTTGGGAGGATTTTTATCAAAAGCGGGAGTAGGTGTAATGGGAGTGTAAAATTAGGATGGCTATCCGTCGCGTTGCTCTTGCCCCTGCCGCGGAAGTTATCCATGTCCGGCTCTTTCGGTAAACAGGCCAGTCGGATAAAAAACAGCATTTTAAAGCCCGGACAGTACCATTGCCCGGACAGTCATCCGGTTGCCCGCCTGCAGGCGGCATACGTACACCCCACCGGGCAGGCCGGCCGGGCGCCATTCCTGCTCATGCCAGCCGGCAGTTTGCCGGGCATCCACCAGCTTTTCCACTTCCCGTCCCAGTGCGTCGTATACGGTTAGCTGTACAGCGGCCGCTTCGGGGATCGAATAGCGGACGATGGTGGAACCCTCAAATGGGTTGGGCTCGTTTTGGCCCAGAAAGAATTCAGGCGCAACGAGCTCCGGCGCCGGGGAGAACTTCCTGGCGTTGCTGACGATGAACTGATAATCGGGATACGTCAGGCACGGCAGCTCTCCGATGGTGCTGATGGTATACGGATCCGCCCTGAGTTATCGCGCCTTCGTTGAACAGGCTGCCGGACACCAGGCACCGCCGGAGCCGCAGTTCTCCCCGGTTCAGGAGCGTTCCGCTCACTTCCAGGGTGCCGTTCACCTGGCCGCCTTCATTGATGATGAGGGAGTCGGCGGCATGAAAGGTTGCGTTGGAAGAAAGGGACAGGTTGCTGATGCTCCGGCTGTCGTTCAGGGTGATGGTGGGGCCGGAGAACCCGGCGTTGGGGATGACGATGCTGGCGGGGCCGTTGGTTGCCGGCCACAGTAAGCTTTTTTTCAGTAGAAAGCGATGAACAATTTCGCTGATTTTTTCTTTTATCTGCAATTTTTTCCTCTGCCTGCACGGTAAACACATCATTTCTGAACAGGGCATTTGTCCGGGCTCCCGGGCTATGTTATCAAACCATTTCCTATGCGGTTTCCATTTACTATCGCGCTTTTTTGCCTTAGGCTTTGTCTGTCGGCTCAGGACTTCGAAGAATTCTCCGAGCTATCCGGTTCTCCGGCGTACCGCACCAGCTTTACCTCTGTTGCCACCGGGGGCGGGTTGATCTACGGTATCAACGACGCCACCGCCGGCACCATGATCTTCTACAAGATCGGCCCGCAGGGAGCAATCACGGCCACGCTGAGCCTGGAGCCCACCTGCTGCGGCTATTACGGCGGCCTTTTCGCCAGCGGGGGGCGTTACTTTTTCGATGCTTTCCGGCCCGACGTGCCGGGCACGCGACTGCTGCTCGAACTGGATGAAGAGCTGAACGTGCTCCGCGAAGTCACCTGGGAGGGCGTCGCTCCCGAAGTGGGCGCCATGAATATATCCCAGCAGACCACCGGCCTGGTGAACTTCAACCGGGGCGCCCGCAGGATCTCCGGCGATACGCTCTATGCCGTCGTGCCCTACCTCCTGCCGCAGCTGGGCGGCCGGCCTTTCACGCAGTACGAGATCCTCGGCCTGAGCGGGGAGGTGTATTTCCTGCGCGACCTGAAAAACATCGATTCCCTGTACGTGCACTATTATTCCACCATGGGAGAGGATGCCTTTTACCTCTTCGGCTTTATGGAAGGCGAGACGGTGCCCGGCGGCAACGACGGCAACAGCTACGGCGGGCTGATCGGCAAGTTCGATCTCCGCAACGGGCAGGTGCAGGGCACGACCTGGTTCGAAGGCAACTTCCTCGGCAGCGGGACGGACGGCTGCATGGGGCAGTACTTCGACGGCAAAGTGTACGCCAGCGCCTACACCAGCTCCAGCCTGCAAGGCGCGCCCTACGCCGGCTCCGGCTGCCCGGAACGGACGGTGGCCATCGAGGTCTTCAATGAGAACCTCCAGTTCGAGCGGGGCTACAACCTGCCCACCTGCGGCTTCCTCACCAACGGCGGCGAGGCTTTTGCTGCAGACAGGGAAGGCTATATCTACTACGCCAATTTCAACCAGCAGGAATCCGCCACCTATCTGTTCAAATTCGACAGCCTGCTCAACGTCGTCTGGATGAACACCTACGACATGGGCTTCCCCTATGCCATCAAGCTGACGCCGCAGGAAAACTACCTCATCATCGACGGCATTGATAGAATCATAGACCCCACCTTGCGCATCTTCCGCGTAGACACGGCCTCGGGGGCGATCGTCAGCAGCACGGAGCTGCCCGGCGCGGCGGCCTCCGCTCCAGCTTTTTATCCCAACCCCACCGCCGGGCCGCTCCGCCTGGAGGCTCCCTCCGAACGCCCGCTGCGGGTGCGGGTATACGGCCTGAGCGGCCGCCTGCACGGCGCCCATCGGGTGGAGGATGGGACACTGGGCCTGGATAGCCTGCCGGCCGGCGCCTACATCCTGCAACTGTCCGATTGGGAGAGCGGGGAGCTGATCGGAGTACAAAGGGTGGTGAAGCGGTAGGAGAAAGCGGGGCTAATCCGTTGAATCTGGGCAATCCGTAGGTTGTGAGGCACTTGTCATTTCGGGCCTGCCCGGCCGTTCTCACCCTTCAGGACATCCTCCAGTAATTTGCGGTTTTTCAAATATGGAACTGTGGGAGATGCCCGAACTGCGCTGCCCACACCAAGCGATGGTAAAATGATCTTCCAGTCCGGTAGGGTGCCTTCGGGTAGAAAGAAATCCGGCCCCAGGCAGGTAGCGCAGCGCGGGAAGGGTGGAGGTGTCTTTACTCCTGATGATTTACACCGCCGATCACTTAATCGGCTTTGTCGGAGCAGCTTCCGGCAAGTGGCCTGCCGCTCTGTTGTAGGAATGGCTGCGGCCCGCCGGGGCTGAGCGCCAGCAGCACGGCTGTAAGAAGTAGCAGGCAGGAAGAAGCTGCCTGGACAGCTTGGCAAGGCGGGCGGGCTTTCGGAGGCGCCCTTCGGCAAATGCCGGTTTCATGACGATTACCCCTTCACCCTCTGCACATAATTCCAAGCCGTCCCATAGGAGACCCCCAGCTCCTTCCGGATCTGGTTGATCGATTTCCCCTCCCGGTACAGCCCGGCTATTTTCTCCTGGACACCATTCGCAATGGGCGGCCTTGAGGTTCGCTTACCTTGCGCCTTGGCCCTTGCCATGCCTGCCCTGACCCTTTCGCTGATCAGGGCGCTCTCAAACTGCGCGATAGAAGCCATGATGCTGAAGATCAGTTCCCCCTGAGGCGTGGTCGTATCGACGTTCTCCTGGTATACTGACGCAGGGCTGGATTTGTTGTTTCAAATCCAGCATGGTCAGTATATCCTGACTGCGCCGGGTTTGTACAACAAAACAAGGCGGACGTCAGGATAGAAATGAAATCCACCCCCAGCGAATGAAACTCCTTCAACGCATCGAGAGCGTGTTGGGAGGTGGTCGTTTGGGCTGCAAATACCATCTTTCGGAACCTCACTTCAGCTATTTTTTCGTCCATAGCTTTGGCTATGCACTCAAAAATAAGCTTTGTGAGAACCCGAAATCTGATATTTTCGCTACCAAAGCACCACCTCCCAACACGCTCTGGCCAGCGCCTGGGTCGACCGGGCAAAGCGGTCGTACCGCCAGACCAGCACCACATCGACCTTCCGTTTCCGCACCTGGTTGACCATCTTCTGATATTCCTCCCTCTGCTCCGAGGCGCCGGGGGCATAGTCCACGAATTCACCCACCAGGTGAAAGCCCCGCCGGCGGGCATAATCCCGCAGCTGAATCAGTTGATTTTCCGGGTCCTGCCCCTTGTCCAAAGTAGAGACCCTTGCGTATATGGCAGCACGTTTTTCCATATCATAAAGGTACTGGTTTTTGATAAGGGAATTGGCGTTTTATAAAACGCTGATTTTCAAGAGGGATTTTGGGTGGGTTTGGAGGACCCTTTTTGATAAGGGGGTAGAAGAGCGGATTTTGCTTTGTTTTGTAGGGCAGAAGTCCTGGACTTTGGGGCGTGTATGACGTTACGTCGTAACGAACTAGGCGAGTCCGCCATCCGGCGGATTGTCAACTTGCGCTTTAAATCCGCCAGTTCTTTCTGGGACAAAGCTAACCTGGAGCCGTTGATCTTCCTGCGCTGTGCCTTCTTGGCTGGGTGGTGGAAGTTCCTCGTAGGGCATGTCGCTGGGAGATATGCCCTGGGGGGTACAAACTAGAATCGCACCCTGCTATTCTTGCTGGTGAAAAAGGAAAGTTAAATTCCCAGTATGCCTGGCTAAAATGGAGAAAGTTTCGGCACAGCTATTCAGAATGACATAAAGTGTATTACTTTTTCAACTCCTTAGCTCAATCACCAAAATTTCTTACATTTATAAGCCATAAAGTATAGCTATGGCAGACTCCAAAACACCAGTCATTCTACTCGCCTTTGCTAACGATGATGGGCGTTCTCTTCGCCATTTGGATGAAGAACAACGCATCCTAAAACAAAAACTGCGTCAAGCTGAAGGAGAAGGTAAATGCCTTGTACAGGTACTGCCCGCCGCTAAAGCAGCTGATGTGATTCAGGCATTTCAAGAATATCGGGGGCGGATAAAGGTCTTTCATTATGGCGGCCACTCCGATGATGATGAGATTTTCTTCAAGTCTTCCTATGAACAGGCAAATAGCGTTCAGGCTCAAAATCTGGCGGAGTTCCTTGCCCTGCAGCCAGGGTTGGAGTTGCTTTTTCTCAATAGTTGTTTAAGCCTGCCACAGGCAAAGGCATATCACCAAGCAGGAGTTAAGGCTGTCATCGCTACCGACCGAGCGATAGGCGATCAGGCTGCCTGTAATTTCGCGGCCCTCTTCTACAGTGCTTTGGCTAGTGGCGCCGATATCATACATGCTTTTCAGGAGGCAGAAACAGGTTTCAGGGTACAATTTGAGGAAAACCTTAGAGGATTAATGCCTCAGTATGAAGATACTGTCGATCAATTACCCTGGCAGGTTTACCCTCAACTACCGCACTCTTGGAGCCTGTCACCGGCAGCTCGGACTACAGAAAATCCTGGTCATCCTTGGTGGCGGTACGTTACAGCCGCCGCAGTAATTATTGGCATACTAGGTGGGTTGGCGGAAGTATTAAATTTTATAAACCCGTTTCCTGTTGCTATTGTCACCCCTGATTCCGACACTGTTACCGTCCTGGCACACGGGCCGGCCGGTAAGGACGATTTAGTGCTGCCCAACCGCGGAGTGGTAAAGTTGATCTATGGGGACGCCATCATTTCTAAACAGATCAATAATGAAGGCGAAGCGACTTTTAAGCAGGTGCCAGAGCGTTTTTTTCAGCCAGATGCTAGGGTAGAAATCCTCTTCCATGACCCCGAGGGTGAACCTTACCGAGCTGTACACCATGATTCTTTGTACCAACTAAACCGGGGAGAGTACATTGCCCTGCCTGTTAAACTACAGGGTCTAGGGCAGATAAGGGGCATTGTAAAGGACTCTCGTTCTGGAGATCCGGTAGAAGGGGTGAGGGTCAGTGTTCATCAGGACGTCTACACTTTTTCTAATCAGTACGGAGAATATTCCCTGCAGATACCTCCGGAAAAGCAGGCCAAGTTTCAGACGATTCGCGCCTATAAAGAAGGCTATGAGTCATTTGAACAGGCAAACGTACCAGTACAAACCGGACGGGAAATCCCCATTTTTCTCAAACCCAAAAACTGATCACCATGCGCACAATCCTTACCCTGTTTATCCTCTCTGCCATCGTCATCTCAGGGTACAGCCAGCAAATTGAGCTCAAAGGGCAGGTGTCTATTCATAACAGCAAGTACAATACCGGCAATATTGAGTATGTCAAAGACGCTTACGTTAGTGCCCCCTTTACCACACCGGATGACACGGATGTGGAGGGCCGCTTTGGATTGGAGTTTGTAGGAATAGATGCCGGCACGGAGGTAAAGTTACAAGTAGAGAAAGCTGGCCTGGAGGTGGTCAACGAGTACGACCTGGCACGGGTGATCATCGGGCGCAAACCCCTACTGCGGGTATTTGTAATAGAAAAAGGAAAGCTGGCGCAAGCACAAACAGAACTTTACAACATCAGCAAACAAGCCCTCTATGCGGAAAAAGATGCACTTATTGCCCGGCTAAAAGCAAGCGAAGCGGAAAGCAAAGCGGCCATTGCCGAACTGGAAAAGCGTTTTGGACAGGAAATCGCCACCCGCTTTGAAGCAGAAGAACTGCTGCAACAGAAAGTAGCAAATCTGGAAAGGCGGCTGCCGGAATTCGCTCAGGAACTGGCGAAGGCCAATCTGGATTTTGCATCTGATTTATATATTCAGGCTTATGAGCATTTTGAAAAAGGGGAGATTGAAGCGGCTATTAAAGTCTTGGATGAAGCCAAATTGGACCAATCCTACCAGGAAGCTGTTAATACTATTGCGAAAGGTAATAAAATAGAAAGTATAGGAAAAGACATGCAGGAGAAAGGTTTGCTACAGATTGATCAGATTGTTGAAAGCTTTAAACTGAAAGCTAAATCTCATAATCTGCTTTTTCAGTATCGTCAGGCGGTTGCGGTGTACGAAAAGGTTATCCGTATTTTAGAAGAGGTCAAGGGAAAGGAAAGCCTTGAGCTGTCCGTTGTATACCATGAGATCGCGGCAACCTATAGAGGCCTTGGGCAGTACGCGGAAGCGCTGGGCTACGATCAAAAAGCCCTGGTGATCCGGGAGGCGGTGCTGGAAGCAAACCACTATGGCCTTGCCTATTCCTATTATCTTATCGGAAATACCTATGTCGGCCTTGGGCAGTACGAAGAAGCACTGGGTTACGATCAAAAAGTCCTGGCGATCTTGGAGACGGTGCTGGAAGCAAACCACCCTGATCTGGCTAAATCCTACGGTAGTATCGCCCGAACCTATTTCCACCTTGGGCAGTACGAAGAGGCACTGGGTTACGGTCAAAAAGCCCTGGCGATCGATGAGGTGGTGCTGGAAGTGAACCATCCTAGTTTGGCCATTTCCTACGCTAATATCGCACTTATTTATCATGCCCTTTGGCAGTACGAAGAGGCGCTGGGTTACGGTCAAAAAGCCTTGGCGATCGGGGAGGCGGTGCTGGAAGTGAACCATCCTCATTTAGCCTTTTACTACCATAGCATCGCGGCAAGCTATCACGCCCTTGACCAGCACTCGGAGGCGCTAAGTTACCATCAAAAAGGCCTGGCGGTCCGGGAGGCGACGCTGGAAGCGAACCACCCCGACCTGGCCATTTCCTACTATTATATCGCGGAAACCTACCGCACTCTTGGGCAGTACGAAGAAGCGCTGAGTTACGATCAAAAAGCCCTGGCGATCCGGGAGGCGATGCTAGATAGGAACCACCCTTATTTGGTCGTTTCTTACCATAGTATCGCGGAAACCTATCGCGCCCTTGGGCAGTACGAAGAGGCGCTGGATTACGATCAAAAAGGCCTGGCGATCCGGGAGGCGATGCAGGAAGCGAACCACCCCAACCTGGCCACTTCCTACCATAATATAGCGACCACCTATCACGCTCTTGGGCAGCACGTAGAGGGGCTGGGTTACGATCAAAAAGCCTTGGCGATCCGGGAGGCGACGCTGGAAGCGAACCACTCTGATCTGATTACATCGCTGAACAGGAACCGTTCTGATCTGATTACTTCCTATAGTAATATCGTAGTAACCTATCTCACCCTTGGGCAGTACGAAGAGGCGCTGGGGTACGGTCAAAAAGCCTTGGCGATCGGGGAGACGGTGCTAGGTAGGAGCCACCCCGATGTGGTCTTTTTATACCATAAAATTGCGGAAATTTATCGCGCCCTTGGACAGTACGGGGAGGCGCTAGATTATGATCAAAGAGGCCTGGCGATTCGGGAGGTGGCGTTGGAAGCCCCCCATCCCGACTTGGCCGCTTCCTACCATAGTATCGCGGCAACCTATAGAGGCCTTGGGCAGTACGGGGAGGCACTGGATTACGATCAAAGAGGCCTGGCAATCCGGGAAACGGCGTTAGAAGTCCTCCCCCTCGATTTGGCCGCTTCCTACCATAGTATCGCGGAAACCTACTGCACTCTTGGGCAGTACGAAGAGGCGCTGGGTTACAATCAAAGAGGCCTGGCGATCCGGGAAACGGCGTTAGAAGTCTCCCCCACCCACTTAGCCGCTTCCTACCATAGTATCGCGGAAACCTACTGCACTCTTGGGCAGTACGAGGAGGCGCTGGGTTACGATCAAAAAACCCTGGCGATTCTGGAGGCGGTGCTGGATAGGAACCACCCTAATCTGGCCACTTCCTATGGTAATATCGCGGTAACCTATCACGCTCTTGGGCAGTATACGGAGGCGCTGAATCACCATCAAAAAGCCCTGGCGATCTATGTGGCAATGCTGGACGCGCCCCCCCCCAACCTAGCTACTTCTTACACTAATATCGCGGCAACCTATCGTGCCCTGGGGCAGAAGGATAGAGCTGAAGAATATGAAGCGAAAGCGGCAGCAATTAGAAAAAATTAAAATAAGTGAACCAATTCGAAATGAGTAAGTCTAACAATCTCCGATTGTTTAAAAACCTAAAAACTTATCGTAATGAGTGGCTTTTTCACTTTTTTTTACTCTCTTTCATTTCTTTTTCAGGGTACAGCCAGCAAATCATACTCAAAGGGCAGGTATCTATTCATAACAGCAAGTATAATACTGGTCATATCAAGTATGTCAAAGACGCTTATATCAGCGCTCCTTTTACTACGCCAGATGACACGGATGTGGAGGGCCGCTTTGAATTAGAGTTTGTAGGAGTAGATGCCGGGACAGCGGTAAAGGTGCAGGTAGAGAAAGCTGGTTTGGATGTGGTCAACGAGTACGATTTGGCGCGGGTGATCATCGGGCGCAAACCCCTACTACGGGTGTTTCTAATAGAGAAAGGGAAACTGGCACAAGCGCAAACTGAGCTGTTCAACATAAGTAAAAAGGCCCTCTATGCGGAAAAAGATGCCATTATTGACCGGCTAAAAGCAAGCGAAGTGGAGAGCAAAACAACCATTGCCGAACTGGAAAAACGTTTTGGGAAGGAAGTTGCAAACCGCTTTGAAGCAGAGGAGTTGCTACAGCAAAAAGTAGCAGAACTGGAAAAGCGGCTGCCAGAATTTGTCCAGGAACTAGCGAAGGCCAATCTGGATTTTGCATCTGGCTTATATATTCAGGCTTATGAGCATTTTCAAATAGGGGAAATTGAAGAAGCTATTGCCGTGTTAGATGAGGCGAAACTCGATGCTGCCTATTCAAATGCCATAGTCGCTTTGGAGCAAACAAAAGATGAAATAGAAAAATTGGAAGCAGTTGTTGTTGACCGTGAGATGGAGATAGATCAGGTCGTTGAAAGCTACCAACTAAAAGCGGAAGCTTACAATCTGCTTTTCCAGTATCGTCAGGCAATAGAGGTCTACGAAAAGATCATCCGAATTTTGAAAGAGGTTAAGGGAACGGAAAGTCTTGAACTAGCCAGTTCTTATATTAATATCGCGGAAACCTATCGTGCCTTGGGGCAGTATTCCCTTGCACTCAGCTACCATCAAAAAACTTTAGCTATCCTGGAGGCGGTGCTGGAAGCGAACCATCCATACTTAGCCAATTCCTACAACAATAATGCCAATGCCTATCTTTATCTTGGGCGGTACGAGGAGGCCTTACATTACCATCAAAAAGCTTTGGCGATCTATGAATCTGTATTAGGAGCTAACGACCCCTCTCTAGCTACTTCCTATAACAATATTGCTAACACCTTTCATGATCTCGGGCAATATAAAGAGGCCCTCGACTACCATCAAAAAGCCTTGGCGATTCGGGAATCGGTGCTGGAAGCCAACCATCTAGACTTGGCTCAATCCTATAACAACATAGCAACTACATATAGTAGCCTTGGGCGGCACGAGCAAGCGCTACGTTACGACGAAAAAGCTTTGGCAATAAAGGAATCGGTGCTGGATGCAAGGCACCCCGATCTCGCCACAGCCTATAATAATATCGCAGCAACCTATCGCGACCTTGGACAGTATGAAAAGGCGCTATATTACCATCAAAAAACCATTACGATTCGAGAATCGGTATTGGAAGCCAATCACCCATTCCTGGCTAATTCTTACAATCATATCGCATCAACTTACCGCGACCTTGGGCAGTATTCTGAGGCACTCAATTATGATAAAAAAGCCCTTACCATCCACCAAGCGGTACTGGAATCGAACCACCCTGACTTGGCCTCTTCCTATAATAATATCGCAGAAACCTGCCGCGCACTGGGGCAATATACAGCGGCACTCAGCTGCCATCAAAAAGCTTTGGCTATTCGGGAGGCAGTACTTGATGCAAGGCACCCCTATTTGGCTCAATCCTACAATAATGTTGCTCTCATCTATCACGTCCAAGGGCAGTATCCTGAGGCACTCAACTATCATCAAAAAGCTTTGGTTATTCAAGAGGCAGTGCTGGATGCGAACCACCCCGACCTAGCCAATTCTTACAATAATATTGCCCTCATCTATCACGTCCAAGGGCAGTATCCTGAAGCGCTTAACTATCATCAAAAAGCTCTGGCCATTCTAGAGGTAGTGCTGGATGAGAACCACCCCGATTTGGCCCTATCCTACAATAACATTGCTAATACCTATCGTGCCCTTGGACGGTATGAAGAGGCGCTACTCTATCACCAAAAAGACCGTGTAATCTTAGAATTAGTACTCGAAGCAAACCACCCTGATTTGGCTACCTCCTACAATAATATCGCGGCCACCTATAGTACTCTTGGGCAGTATTCTGAGGCACTCAGCTACCATCAAAAAGCCCTCGCCATCCGGAAAACAGAACTTGAATCGAACCACCCCGACCTCGCCACTTCCTACAATAATATTGCGGAAACTTATCGTGTTCTTGGGCAGTATTCCGAAGCACTCAACTATCATCAAAAAGCTCTGGCCATGCGCGAAAAGGTGCTCGAATCAAACCATCCCGACTTGGCTAATTCCTACAATAATATCGCGGGAACTTATCGCGCTCTTGGGCAGTATCCCGAGGCACTAAGCTACCATCAAAAAGCTCTGGCTATTCGGGAGGCAGTACTGGGATCGAAACACCCCGATCTGGCCAAATCCTACAATGATATCGCCCTTACCTATTACGCTCTTGGGCAGTATTCCGAAGCGCTCGATTTCCATCAAAAAGCCCTTACCATTCAACAGGCAGTACTGGAATCGAACCACCCCGACCTGGCTACTTCTTATAATAACATCGCGACAATCTATCGCGCTTTGGGGAAGCACTCCGAAGCCTTCAAGTACCATCAAAAAACCCTGGCGATCCTAGAGGTAGTGCTGCAATCGAACCACCCTGACCAGGCTAATTACTACAATAATATCGCGGGAACCTATCGTGCTCTTGGACAGTATTCCGAGGCACTCCATTACGATCAAAAAGCCCTTGCTATCCGGGAGGCAGTACTGGAAGCGGACCATCCAGACCTGGCCACTTCCTATAATAATATTGCCTTAACCTATAGTGCCCTCGAGCAGTATTCCGAGGCACTCAGCTACCATCAAAAAGCTCTGGCCATTAGGGAGGCAGTGCTCGAATCGAAACACCCCAACCTGGCTAATTCCTACAACAATATCGCGGGAACTTATCATGCCCTTGGACAGTATTTCAAGGCACTCGGCTACCATCAAAAAGTCCTTGTGATCTTAGAGGCAGTGCTCGAATCGAATCACCCATATCTGGCTCTATCCTACAATAATATCGCAGCGACCTATCGTGCCCTTGGGCAGGAGGATAAAGCCGAAGAATATGAAGCAAAGGCAGCGGCAATCAGAGAAACGAGAAAGTAGAAGAATGAGTAAAAAATAAGTTTACCTAATATTGGGAATTGATATGCTCTCCTGAGAGCATTACATACGGATTGTAGGTCAAGCAGACCTACCATTGGGTTCTTGAATGTTTGTGTATTTGACGAGGATAGGAGGAGGGATGTAAGTTTTCTATTTAACATAATAATTTTTCGAAAAATTCACGTAAGTTCTTTATTTTCAATGTTTTATTCATTGCCTATAACTTATCTTATGTTAAATAGCTGTTTTCGTGACCCCAAAACTACTCCCCCTTCTTACCCCTCCCCAGCTTCTTCTTCTCGTCTTCCGGCAGCTGCTTCAAGCTCGTACTCGATACCAGGATCTGCATCTCCTCAATAGCCGCCTCATTCAGGATCTGAAGCCGCTGTTCCTGGTCGCAATCCCACTTCATCAGCTTGGCATTGAGGCTCTGCAAATTGGACAGCACCAGCAGCTGTTCGGCGGTAGCATTATCCCGGATATTGCCTTTCGCTTCCGGGTTTTGTTGGCGCCATTCCTTGGCCGTTATACCGAAGAGCGCCATGTTCAGGACATCAGCTTCATTGGCGAAGTATAAACCTTCCATTTTGGTGTACTGCAAGCGCGGCGGGATCAGATGCTCGCGTACCGCCTCGGTGTGGATTCGGTAGTTTGCTTTGGACATTATTCGGCGGACGTTCCATTCAAGGGATTGACGCTCTGCTTCTTCCTCCTTGAGGCGTTGAAACTCCTTGATCAAATACAACTGAAAAGTAGGGCTTAACCAGTAGCAAAAATTGATGGCAATATCCTGATGAGCAAATGTCCCACCACTATATCTCCCCGATTTGACAATCATCCCAATAGCGTTGGTTGCTTCAATCCACTTTTTGGGAGTCAGGTTAAATGTATTCAAACCTACCTCGCTTTTAAACCTAACGAATTCGTTACCTTTAAAATCCGGATTATGCAATTCTTCCCAGACTCCAATAAACTCAACGGTATTGCGATTGCGCAACCAGCTATATATCGCGAATTCATCATCAAAGCTTTTCATGATATCGGTCAGTGAAATATAATCTTCCTGGTTGGGCCGCGGAAGAAGAGTAATCTCTTTGCCATTTACCACTATGGTTCTCTTTCTACTCATAGTCCAAGATTTGCTTTTTCAATATTCAATTTCAATTTTGATAGCCTTACCATTTTGCCTTAACGCTATTTTTAAAGGTAACGAATTCGTTACCTTTAAACTCCCCTACCCCGCCAGCACCGCCAGCATCGCCCGCTGGATCAACGCCCGGATCCGCGGGCTCTCATAATCCAGCCCCATCTGCTCTGCAAATTCCAGCACCTTTGCAAAGCTCTCCGTATAATCCGGCAGCTGCTGTGCCAACTCCGCATTGTATTGTTGACAGACCATTTCCGTAATCACATCGACGCTGTGGTCGCGGGATTCCTCTTCACTGATCGCCTCCGGTTCCTGCTCCTCATTACCCAGGCGCCAAGCCTCGACAAACCGGCCATCAGCGCCGGTGCTCACAACCTTCGCCTGGTATCCCGTACAAGACCTCTTCATTGTCTCTACGATCTGCGCTGCCTCTTCCGCTGTTTCTGGCGCCCAGCTCAAAACGGAATAGAAGAACCCTTCAACATCGAGGTGGACAGCAAGGTCATTATCCTGGGTAGGTTCATCTTCCAAAAGCTCCACTACCTCTTCATTGAACGCGACCAGGTCAAGTTCCCCTCTCCAGTTCTCCCCTTTCGGTAGGCCGATGATGAACCTCCGCATAAATTCCGGATAAACCTGCAACGCTAATTCCGGTCCATACAACTCCAGGCAAATCGACAGTGCCATCTGCTGACATCCTCCCCCCACTTCTTTCCATAGGTCGCACCCCCACTCAAAGCCCTTGCGGGTGTGGATGCGCTTCGCCAGGCTATCCTCCGGTTTCAGCTTCTGGCCGTTTAGCCAGGCGTGGTTGCCTTCTCCCTCAAATCCTTGCTCCAGGCGCAATTGTATGGTATTAGGGTACTTTGACATGGTTGCTTTTTGATTGGTATCCGGACTGAAAATCCGGAAGGTAAACAATTAGATGGTTATCGCTATCATGAATTCTTTCAGGACTTCCTGTAAATACTCATGCTCTTTTGGTTTCACCTCCCCTCCCCTTCGGATCCGTTGCACCAAAACCCGGTTCGGGATCAAGGTGAAAGGCTTGAGCCGCCGGTCACTGAGCACCTCCTGCAGCGCCGCTTCTTTACCCGTATCCAAATACGCGTTAATCTTTTCCTGAAGATTTAGGAAGTCCTTCTGTAAAGCGTAAAACTCCTCCACCCTCATCCGGGAGCCTTTCCGCCGGCGGATATCGATCAGGCGCTGTCCGTCGACTGCTAATCTTGTATTGTTAATGGCGCCGAGGTTGAGTAACGTAAAGACCAGCTTCTCCTGGCCAGGCGTAGCGTAATCTCGTTTCGGTGAATAAGCTGGATCCTGGTAAGCATCCGGAATACGTCTCTGCCGTCTCCAGTTATTGACCGTAGCATCCGACAGATCATGTCGTTGCTGTAGTTCCCTGGCCAGCGTTTCGTTGTATTCCATTGCTCGGTGAATAATGTATTTTTTCGGATCGAAAATATTAATTTCCTGTGAAAATCACAAGAAAAACATTCAGAAATAGCCCCCGGCGGGGTGCCGCCGGGGGCCATGCACTACAACAACCGCCCCTGCAACGGAGCCGCCGGGCACCACAGCCAGCACTGCCCCCCTACCCCGCTGAGGCAAGAGAACCGGCCAGCCAGCGGCCCGCACCAAGCCCGCCAAGCCTCAGCCGCCCCGGCCGGCAGCGGCGCCAGGACAAACACCGGCACGCCCAGCCCCAGGGCAAAAGCCACCGAGCCCCAGGAGCCCGAGCCATGGCCCGCAAACTGGCGGGAAACGCGGACAGCCCCCGGGCACGGCCCACCGGGGAACGCCACCAGGCAGCCCCGCCCAGCAGCCACCGCCCGCACCAGCGCCGCTGAACGCGCCGGCACCGCAAACGCCCCGGAGCCAAAAGCCGACGCCCGAAACACCTGAGCCGATGGGCGAGCCGCCCGCACCGCCGCGTCAACCCCCGAAGCGCAGCCCACCAAGGCCGAGCAAGCCGATGGGAGAGCCGCCGCCAGCTGGCCCGGCAGAGAAGCCGGGGACGAAGAAGCAGACCGCGAGCCGGAGAAGCCCACCGTGGAAAAGGAAGAAACAGTAGAAACGATAGAAGACAACATGATAGAAAGGATGACAGCGCGGGAAGAGCAGCACGCACCCGCCGGCCCGAGCGCCGACACAGCCAGCAGGCACTGCAGCCTTACTGCCGAAGCGAGCCGCTGCCATGGCGGAGCGCCCGCAGCCGCGGAAGCGAGCGCGCCCCTCCCCTAGCCTACCCAAGCGAGCTGCACAAGGCGAGGACGTACGGCCATGGCAAGCGCCGAGCGAGGCAGTAACTTGCAGGGGCTGCTGGCTGTGTGGTTAGACAACCGCAAGAGAAGCCCTCTTTCCGGGAGACGCAACGTTGTTGTTGGAAGGATACGGGGAGAAGCAGATGGACCTTCTTCACTTCAACTCACATGGGGTTCAGTTCAGCCCTTTTCGTCTCTTCTTTCAGATAATCTAGAAACCAATTTCTTCAACTCATCAAACTCAGCGCGCAGATCTCCCTGCGCATCCCTCTGACTCTCCTGCACCGCAATGCGGGCTAAATGCTGAGCACGTTCTTCCTGAAGCTCCATCACCTTTTGCAGCAATTCCTCCTTTTGCGCCCCTTGCTGCTCATAGCGTACCTCCCAATCTGCGGCCTTCTCTCGCAACCTTTCATTCTCCGCCTGCCCAGTTGCCAGTGCCTGAGCCATCTTCTCCGCAAGCTGTTGCTGCTCGGCAAGCTGCTCTTGAGCCGTCTGTAGATTGATTGTCAGCTCCTCATTAGCTTTCCTGGCGAGGGCCAGGTCACTCTTCGCAGCATTCAGCAGTTCCTCTAGGGAAACCGCCTGTTCTTTAGCCTCCCCCTCCGCTTTAGTCAGCTCGCCCAGGAGTTTCGCGAAGAACTTACCCAACTGCCCGTAACTATACTGGTGAAGCGCCCGCTGGCTACTGTACTTGAGGTCCATCAACCTACGCTCATCCAGTTCCAATTCAAGCAGGTCGTAGTTGACCAGCTCTACGCCTATATCATCGAAGCGTTCAAACGGGAGCGTTGATTTGAGTTGAGATACCCGCCCTTTACTAATGCCTTTAATATCTGCGTATTCGCTGGCGGATATGTACCGGGTGCCGTCTATGGTGCGCATGTTACTGCTTTTTTAGTTAGTGCAAGATAACTATTAAACTTTAATTTAGCTATTAAACTTTAGCACAACAAAAAATTAAATCTTCTTTTACAGAGACCTATGTGCCTGCCGGCAGGAGCGGCAAAGAGGGCTTTTGCCCTCCAGTTAGTTTGAAAGCAGCCTCTGAGTGGGTGCACCACGCGTGGCCATGGCAAACGCCGAGCGAGGCAGCAACTTGCAGAGGCTGCTGGCTGTGTGGTAAGCCAACCCAGAAAGGACAGCCATCCAGCGAGAAGCAAGGTAGACGATAGTGGCAGGCAGGATATAGGTAGAAGAGTACAGGACTGACCTGTTTTTTATCAACCTGGTCAAAAAAAAATGCACAGGGCGTTCGATGCGAAAATCCATTCGCCCTACCAGCACTGTGCATATAGAGGACTTTTCGTCCTGGCGTATGCAAGACACACCAGGTGCAGGGCACTCCCGTGAAATACTTAACTCATCTCAGTGCATTTCACGGGATTCAACGGTAGCCATCCGGCCATACCTTTGAACTACGGGACGAACACCAGGCGGAAACCCCGGGAGTGATAGCGGATCCCGGGGCCGTAGGTGCTGCGAAGAGCCGTCCGGCAGTACGGCGCATTGTCGCGCCACGAGCCCCCGCGCACAACACGGGACGAACCCGATGCCGGCCCTCTCGGATCCTGACTCCCCTTACTTTGGGAATAGTAGTCTTTATCATACCAATCCCAGCACCATTCCCAGACATTCCCGCTCATATCATACAGCCCCACCTCGTTGCTTTTTTTCTCGCCAACGGGGTGGGTTTGAGAATTGGAATTTCCATCGTACCACCCCACTTCGTCCAGCTTATTGCTACCGGCATACTCGTATCCCTTACTCTGCTGCCCACCCCGGGCAGCATACTCCCATTCCGCCTCCGTCGGCAGCCTGTAGCCGTTAGCCTTCCAATTGGGAGTTATATCCTTGCCGTTAATGGCATAAACCTCCTGCCGCCCCTCCTGTCGGCTGCGCCAGTTGCAATACTCTACCGCATCATACCAGCTTACATATATTGCCGGCCGCTTGCCACGCCCCCAGCCTCGATCTTCAGGCTTTTTCCTTTTTGTAGCCTCACAGAAGGCGTCATACTCATCGAAGGTGACAGAATAAGTACCCATATAAAAGCTGCTAACCGTCACCTTATGAACGCCAGATCCCTCCCCCATCTCAAAGGATCCGCCTTCCACCAAAACCATATCCTTTGGGGCTAAAGGCTTTTCCTTTACCGCCGGCTTCGGAGCAGGCGCCTCTGCCTTTGCCGGCATTTCAGGTTCCGGATCAGCCCGCTCCTTCATCTCCTGTATCCTTCGGCGCGCTTCCCGGACATATTTCCCTTTGGGAGAATGACGAATATACCTCCGATACCCAACCACAGACTTTGAGTTCGCTGCCTGCTGCCAGGCTTCCTCATCCTGCTGCTCCAGTTCCTCCATCCGTTCCTCCGCCTCCTCCGCATGATGGCCGTTAGGAAAAGCATCGAGATAATCATCATAGCCAGCTACCGTATCGAGCGCCGCCGCTTTCAGCCAGGCAGCCTCGTCCTCATCCGTCCTGGTGGAAAGGTGAAACACAAACTCTCCGCCCACGTCCCCCGTCTTAAACAGCACCCCGCCCACCGGCGTCTGACGCGCATTATGCGGCGTCACCCGCTTCACATGCTGGATCAGCTCCGATGCCGGCACCAGGGGGCTGTTATTAGCCTCCAGGTAACTCAGCAGCGCCTTGGCAAAAGGGCTGTGATCGCCGTGTAGCCCATCCTCCACCGTTTCGATCTGCCCGGCGGCCAGCGCCCAGCGAGAGGGCAGGCCCTCCACCACCTCAGCCAGGGCAGTAGAGCTATAGGTGTCCTTATCGGCAAAAAGAGAACCGGAAAAGCAGCTGTCGACGATGAGAAAGGTGTGAAAGCTGTTGATGCCCCGGATCAAGTCGCGCAGGTTAGAATTTGAAAGATACTGGTGCCACCTTTTTCCCTCTACCGGGATAAGGTGGCCGGTTTTGGTAAGCTTATGGAAATAGCCATGGCCAGAGAAATAGACGAGCAGGTTGTCGTTTTTTGTAACCTTCCTGGTCAATTTTTCCAGTTCATTGAAGATGTTTTCCAGCGTAGCGTTTTGGTCGTAGAGCCTTATCGTATGATCAGGCGCAAAGCCATACTGCTCTTGCAGCACTTTCACCAGCTGCTTCGCATCGCGCACACAGTTGGATAACCTGGGATGGTTTTCGTACGCATCGATGGCAATGGCCAAAAGGTAATTGGCGCCGGTAGGGCCCAGGCGCCCGGCTGCTTCAAAACCAGTCCCTTTGTCTTTCCCCTTTGCCATGAATAAACCTTTGCTACATTGCCAAGACGTAAATTATCAAAATCTGGGCGATTGAGAAACTTAGAGGGGAGATTTTGGAAGACAGTGCAAGTCATTTTTATTGCCTTCCAGTTGTCTTGCCTTTTCCTGCTTCTCCCCTACCCTCTTACTGCAGTAATGCTTCAGCCCGATGCTTACATTCAGCCATTATGAGCATTCACACCTCAACAAGCAGTATAGTGGATGTCCCTTCATTTTAGCTTTTTTATATCTTTTATCGCTCTCTGACTAACAAGGATGGAGAGCTCTTCCTTTGCAGATTCGTGAAGAATCTGGAAACGTTGCCCCTTATCGCAATCCCACTTCAGAAGTTTGGCATTCAGAGATTGCAAGTTGGATAATACCAACAACTGTGCGGTGCTAGCGTGATCACGCATATTGCCTTTCTTGTTGGGGTTAGCGATGCGCCATTCCTTGGCCGTCATGCCGAAAAGCGCCAGGTTGATTAGGTCAGTCTCACTGGCCTGGAATATAGCTTCCCGCTTCGTATTCCAGTCAATATGAGGGACCAGGTTTTCGCGGACTGCTTCCCTGTGAATATGGAAGTTCGCTTTCGACATCAGGCGTTTGACGTTCCAATCGGTACTAAGCCGTTGAGCTTCATCCTCTTTGAGGCGCTGGAATTCCTTAATAACATAAAGTTGGAATTCCGGGCTTGCCCAATAACAGAAGCCCAGGGCAAGGTCCTTATGGGCGAAAGTACCGCCGCCCCGGCCCATTTTCACTTCAATACCAATAGCACCGGTCGTTTTGATCCACTTAGTGGGTGTCATGGTGAAGGTGTTTTCACCCGACTCGAATAAAAGTGTATCGAATTCGATACGGTTAAATTCTGGATTGTAAAGTTCTTCCCATTTTCCCAGAAAGCGAAGGGTAGTTCTGTTGCGCATCCAGTTAGCTATGACGATCCGCGCCTCTCCGAATTTTTGGGCGATATCGGAAATACAGATGTATTCAGCTTCTTCTCTTTGAAAAAGGCTTATTTCGACACCTTGCACCACAAGCTTTTTCTTAGCCATCGTGAATCAGTGATTTCGAAGGAATATTTTTGTGCCATCTGTTGAGACGCTGGAAGTTTATTCATCCCCTTGAATTCAAGGAGAAAACTTCACCTGCTCAAACTATTCTACTACAAATAGTAAAAACTACTTTACGCTTTATTGATCTCCTTGACCACACAATCCAGGAGGAACTCTTTCAGAGGCACCCCTTCCCGCACACAATGTATCTTGATCTTTTTATGCAGAGAAGCCGGCAGGTCAAAGGTGATCCGTTTTACTGGCTCCTGTTTTCTGGCTCTCTTCTGTTTCTTTGGAGTAGCTTTTTCTTCCGGCTCCTCCTCCTTATGAATCTGTTCAACAGCTGCCTCAATTACCTCTACAGTATTATCCTCTTCCGGCTGAGCCAGAGGTTTTTTGGCCTGAAGCGCCAATTTGCTCATATCTACTTTTTGCTTTGCCATAGCTCGATAAAATTTATTGTTTAACTAATCCGACCTGCTCCGCAACGCCGAGCACTTCATTGGTCAAACTGACCATTTCCACTTTTGCCTTATCGTCTGCGTACTCATAGACTCCGATCCCCTGGGCGCTGGTTTCCCCATAAGCCACCCGGTTCTTGATCGTGGTCTCCAGGATGGGAATGTCCCCGTATTGCGCCTGCAGCACATCCCTAATCCCCTTGTGGATATTAAGGGCATCATTATACTCATTGAGGACAAAGTAGGCAGGGATATGCTCTCTGAAGGCTTCTGCTTGCTTATAACGCCCATAGAATTCCGTCATCGTCCGGAAATCCGAAGCTCCTGGCCGGATAGGAATAAGCAGCACATCGCTGACCATGATGATCCGGGTGACCATTTCCGAGAGGTTTGGCGTCCCGTCGATGATAACGATCTCGTAGTCCTTGCCCAGGCTCTGGATGGTCTTGCTCAGGTTCTCACTCTCCAGCACCCCGACCACCAGGATGCCCGGCAGGCCATCTTCCCGCAACGCGCTCCATTTCTCTGTGGCCCGGGTCTCGTCCGTATCTACAATACAGACCTTGTATCCCATGTGGGCGAAACAAACAGCGAGGTTCTGGGAGATCATCGATTTCCCTACCCCACCCTTCAAATTGGTAATACCGATCTTCATAATGTGATTTGTTGTGTTGATAGCTACGCCTCTTTTGATGCTTTACTCAAAGTAGTTTTTATGTTTTGACGACAAAGCTTTTCGACTAAAAAACTATTACTAGGCAATCC